>CAVWUJ010000004.1:0-423634 GCA_963758225.1 uncultured Alphaproteobacteria bacterium
TGAAGAAGGTCGAGGAGGAGACCGTCCCCTCCTTCCTGTGGCGCTCGGTCGCCGACGAGGAGGCTCTGGCGGCGCTGCCGGAGAAGGAGCGCATCATCGGCGAGCATTCGTCCAAGCAGGTGTTCGACCGGCTGGCCGGCACCTGGACCTACTGGGGCTGGAAGGGCGGCTATTTCGACACGCGAGGGCGACGCCCAGGCGTTCTTCGACGAGCTGCGCTACATGCTGGCCAACCAGATGTGCGCGCCGAACTCGCCGCAATGGTTCAACACCGGCCTGCACTGGGCCTACGGCATCGACGGCCCGCGCCAGGGCCACCACTACGTCGACTTCCAGACCGGCAAGCTGACCAAGTCGAAGTCGCCTACGAGCATCCGCAGCCGCACGCCTGCTTCATCCAGGGCGATCAGCGACGACCTGGTCAACGAAGGCGGCATCATGGACCTGTGGGTGCGCGAGGCGCGCCTGTTCAAGTACGGCTCCGGCACCGGCACCAACTTCTCCAACCTGCGCGGCGAAGGCGAGAAGCTCGCCGGCGGCGGCAAGTCCTCCGGCCTGATGAGCGTTCCTCAAGATCGGCGACCGCGCCGCGGGCGCGATCAAGTCGGGCGGCACCACGCGCCGCGCGGCCAAGATGGTGATCGTCGACACCGACCATCCGGACATCGAGCAGTTCATCAACTGGAAGGTGAGCGAGGAGCAGAAGGTCGCCGCGCTCGTCACCGGCTCCAAGATCAACCAGAAGCACCTCAAGGCGATCCTGAAGGCCTGCGTGAACTGCGAGGGCTCGGGCGACGACTGCTTCTCGCCCGAGAAGAACCCCGCGCTCAAGCGCGAGATCAAGCTCGCCCGCCGCGCCCACGTCGCCGACAACTACATCCAGCGCGTGATCCAGTTCGCCAAGCAGGGCTACACCGACATCGACTTCCCGATTTACGACACCGACTGGGACAGCGAGGCCTATCTCACCGTCTCGGGCCAGAACTCCAACAACTCGGTGCGCGTCACCGACGAGTTCCTCAAGGCGGTCGAAGCCGACGGCGACTGGGACCTGACCTGGCGCACCAAGCCCGGCAAGATCGCCAAGACCATGAAGGCGCGCGAGCTGTGGGAGAAGATCGGCCACGCCGCCTGGGCCTGCGCCGATCCCGGCCTGCAATACCACACCACCGTCAACGACTGGCACACCTGCCCGGCGTCGGGCCCGATTCGCGGCAGCAACCCCTGCTCCGAATACATGTTCCTCGACGACACCGCCTGCAATCTCGCCTCGCTGAACCTGCTGACGTTCCGCGACGAGAAGACCGGCGCGTTCGACATCGAGGGCTACGAGCACACCGTCCGGCTGTGGACCGTGGTGCTGGAAATCTCCGTGCTGATGGCCCAGTTCCCGTCGAAGCAGATCGCCCAGCTTTCCTACGAATACCGCACGCTGGGCCTGGGCTACGCCAACATCGGCGGCCTGCTGATGTCCTCGGGCATCGGCTACGACTTCGGACGCCGCGCGCGCGATCGGCGGCTGCGCTCACCGCCATCATGACCGGCGTCAGCTATGCGACCTCGGCCGAGATGGCGAAGGAGCTCGGGCCCTTCCCCGGCTACAAGAAGAACCGCGAGCCGATGCTGCGCGTGATCCGCAACCACCGCCGCGCCGCGCACGGCGAGCGCACGGGCTATGAGAAGGTCGCGACGCCGCCGGTGCCGCTCGACCACAAGGCCGTCGCCGACACCGGCCCGAACTACGCCGCGCTGTCGGAGCACGCCCGCAAGGCCTGGGACAACGCGCTGAAGCTCGGCGAGCAGCACGGCTATCGCAACGCGCAGGCCACCGTGATCGCGCCGACCGGCACGATCGGCCTGGTGATGGACTGCGACACCACCGGCATCGAGCCCGACTTCGCGCTGGTGAAGTTCAAGAAGCTCGCCGGCGGCGGCTACTTCAAGATCATCAACCGCGCGGTGCCGGCCGCCCTGCGCGCACTCGGCTACACCGAGAGCCAGATCGGCGAGATCGAGGCCTACGCGGTCGGCCACGGCTCGCTCGGCCAGTCGCCCGGCATCAACCACACGACCCTCAAGGCCAAGGGCTTCACCGACGAGGCGATCGCAGAAGGTCGAGAAGGCCCTGCCGACCGCCTTCGACATCAAGTTCGCCTTCAACAAGTGGACGCTCGGCGAGGATCTGCTGCAAGAACCAGCTCGGCGTCTCCGCCGAATGTCTCGCCTCGCCCGCGTTCGACCTGCTCGCGCACATGGGCTTCACCAAGCGCGAGATCGAGGCCGCCAACGTCCACGTCTGCGGCGCGATGACCGTCGAGGGCGCGCCGCACCTGAAACCCGAGCACTACGCGGTGTTCGACTGCGCCAACCCCTGCGGCAAGATCGGCAAGCGCTATCTCTCGGTCGAAAGCCACATCCGCATGATGGCGGCGGCGCAGCCGTTCATCTCGGGCGCGATCTCCAAGACCATCAACATGCCGAACGACGCCACCGTCGAGGACTGCAAGGAGGCCTATCTCCTGTCCTGGAAGCTGGCGCTGAAGGCCAACGCGCTCTACCGCGACGGCTCCAAGCTCAGCCAGCCGCTGCAGAGCCAGCTCATCGCCGACGAGGAGGACGAGGACGACGGCATTGACGCCTTCCTCGACAAGCCGATGGCGGCGCGCGCCGCCCATGTCACCGAGAAGGTGGTGGAGAAGATCGTCGAGCGCATCACTGTGCTGCGCGAGCGCGAGAAGATGCCGCACCGGCGCAAGGGCTACACCCAGAAGGCCGTGGTCGGCGGCCACAAGGTCTACCTGCGCACCGGCGAATACGACGACGGCCGGCTCGGCGAGATCTTCATCGACATGCACAAGGAAGGCGCGGCGCTTCGCTCCTTCATCAACAACTTCGCGATCGCGGTGTCGCTCGGCCTGCAATACGGCGTGCCGCTGGAGGAGTATGTCGACGCCTTCACCTTCACCCGCTTCGAGCCCGCGGGTCCGGTGCAGGGCAACGACTCGATCAAATACGCCACCTCGATCCTCGACTATGTGTTCCGCGAACTGGCGGTGAGCTACATGAGCCGATTCGACCTGGCGCATGTCGATCCGAGCGAGGGCGCGTTCGACGCGCTCGGCAAGGGCGAGGACGAGGGCAAGGCCCAGCCTGCGACGCACTATGTCTCCAAGGGCCTGACCCGCTCGCGCACCGACAAGCTGCAGGTCGTCTCCAGCAGCGCAACCGCATCCTCCGGCATCGCGCCGGCGGCGGGCGGCTCGGCCTCCGTCCCGTCCCGCGTCACCGCGCTGCACGGCGCGGCCGCAGGCGGCTCCGTTTCCGGAGCGACCGCGCTGAAGGCCGAGCCGGAGCAGAAGCTCTCGCCCGCGCAGGCGCTGGAGCAACTGCCCTGGCAGGAGCCGCAGCGCGATCCGCAGCAGGACGCCAAGGCCAAGGCGGCGGAGCGCCGCGCCGAGGCCAAGGCCAAGGGCTACGAAGGCGAGATGTGCGGCGAGTGCGGAAACTTCACGCTGGTGCGCAACGGCACCTGCATGAAGTGCGACACCTGCGGCAGCACGACGGGGTGTAGCTGATCCCTTAGGCTTACTTGCAAAACGTCATGGCCGGACTTGTCCGGCCATGAACGGCGACGGCATTGTTCATAAAATGAAAAAGAAACACCATTATATAGCACAAACTTACTTACGTGGCTTCTGCAACTAGACAAACAAGGTCCGGCGGCGAGTGCTACGTCACCATAGCCTCGTCGATCTTGCGCAGTTCCTCGCGCGTTGCGCGATAGGTGCCCGCGTTGACATCGCGCTCGATCTCAAGCGCGAGATCGGCCAGATTCTGTTGCGCCCATTCCGGTCATCGCTCGGTGCGGGTCATCACGTCCTTCAGGGACTTGGTCATGCATTCCTCGCAGGTGTGGCGCGCCTAGACCATCGCGCGACGTTTTCGAGAATGCCCTTGATGACGGGGCTCGTCGCCTACTCCGCCGCCAGCGCGGTTCGCGGCGTCACCATCGTCACCACGGCATCGCGGCTGTCCTGCGCGAAGTCCGGATCGCGCCTGAGCTGCTCGAAGCTGCGCGGCATGGGGATCGCATCGCCGTCCGCCCGCATCAGCGAGAGGTGGCCGGCGAGCGCCTCGGCCGCGTTGGCGGTCGCCTCCTCGAACGTGTCGCCGGCCGAAACGCAGCCCGGCACGTCGGGAAAGCTGACGCCGTAGCTCGTGCCCTCGTCCTTGTGCACCAGGGCGATGTAGCCTGCCATCGCGCTCACCTCGGTTCGTCCAGTCCGGCCTGCCGGTAGATTGATCGCGTCGTCTTGGGATGCAGATCGCGGCGCGGATGCGGGACCGTCACCTTACCCGGCTTCACCGGATGCTTGAAATGATGGTGGCTGCCGCTTGCGCCGACAAAGCGCCAGCCATCCGCTTCGAGCTCGCGAATAATATCACGCGAATCCGTACCCAAGCAGTCCCTCCACCGCCCAAGTTTGCATGTCCGCGCTCCGCGATGCAATTTGCGAGACATCGCCGAGGCCGGAACGAGCGCGCCGCACGGCCGGTATCGCACTCCCCGCGCCGGCATGCTCTAAGAAGCACGGACCCCCGCGCATCATGCTCCTGAAACTCCTGACCCTCGCCGTCGCCGTCATCCCGGTGCTGCTGTTCCTGCGCAGCCTGCTGTTCCGGCGGCCGACGCGGGTGAGCCAGGGCGTCAGCCAGTTCAAGCGCCAGCTCGATCTCGCGATATGGATCTTCATCGCCGCGGTGGGCGCCGTCACGCTGTTCACCGTGGCGCGCATGGCGTGGAACTGGTGAGCGACCTGCCCGCCGGGAGCGGCGGCGCAACGGTGTCGGAGCCTTTCAGGTCTCCGGCTCGGTGGTGAAGTACAGCGGATAGCCCTTCTGCCTGCCGAGGTCGGTCGCCTCCTTCGCCTTGGTCTCGGCGACGTCGCGCGCATAGACCGCGATCACGCAGGCGCCGCGCCGGTGCGCGGTCATCATCACATGATGCGCCCGCTCCGCACCCATCCTGAACACGGCCTTCAGCACCAGCACGACGAACTCCCGCGGCGTGTAGTCGTCGTTGAGCAGGATCACCTTGTAGAGCGGCGGACGCTTGGTCCTGGTCTTGGTCGCGGCACGCGGCTAGAAAACGCTGTCGGGCATGGCGGACCTTCGGATTGCAAGGCCGTATCCGCGAAGTTTACCGCAACTCGCGGCCGGACGCAGGCACGGCCCCGGAACAAATACGTCAGCGAGGCTGCTTCAAAAGCTCCTCAGAAGCGTCATTCTGGGGTCACAGCCAAAGGGGATAGACGAGGTGCGGGCGGGCGATGCACCGGCGCGACGGCGATGCAACGCGATCGTCGTGGGTCGGATAACGACAGCGAGGCCGTGTCATGGAATTGCACAAGCAACTGGTTTCCCGCCCGTCGCGGTTCTCCGTGCGTCCGTCGCTCAACTGCGCCCAGTGCGGCGACCGTCTGCTGGCGCCCGAATGGTCGGAGTATCTCGATGTCCAGCGCGTGCGGCATCTGTGGGCCTGCGAAGAGTGCGGCTACACGTTCGAGACGATGGTGGTGTTTCCGGCCCATAAAGCCGTCTGACATCGGACGCCGTGGAACCTTCTGACGCGCCGCGCGTTGGTTACGCCGGCAGCGGAGGGGCAACCATGGCTCGCAGCAACACACTCTTTCTGATCATCGGCGCGCTGGTCGTGGCGGTCGGCGTGCTCGCTTACATGGTCTATGAAGACCGCCGAAAGCCCGACGGGGTGCAGATCAACCTCGGCCCGGCCGGCCTTTCGATCGAGAAAAAATAGCCGGGTCCGATCGGCCTACACGCCGAGAAAGGCGCGGATGTCCGCCGCAGTGCGCTCCGCTTCGGCGCGATCCTCCGCCGCCAGCGCCCAGGCTGCGCCCTCGCCCGTCACCAGCATGGTGTTGCACATCTCGATTCCAGAGGCGCGATCGACAGCCGCATCGACTGTCACGTTCCGGACATTCGCAAGCGGCATGGAGAGCGGCTTTCGCGACATGAACAGGACTTTGCGGTGGAGCGTGGCGGCGCCTTCAAGCTTGTCGAGCAACAGCGTGGTCGAACCCGACTGCAACACCATCCGCTCCGGCGTGCGTTCGACGATTTTGGCCACGGTCGATCTCCCTGGCCGTTTCGGGACGCACAAATCATACCTCCAATCCCGTCGCGGAGCCGGAGACACGGTGTCGCGCATCGCGCGGGCCGGATTTTGCCGATTGACTTAACGCAGCGGCAAGAGTTGCCCCCTTACACTCCCAGCGTGCGGATGGGGGGTCAGGGATGCTGACGAGGCTGGTCTATCACAGCGAAAATCATCTCGGTTCCAACGGATCGGCCATGATCGCCGGCCTGAACCAGATCATGGACACCGCAAATCGCAACAACGAACGCAATGGCCTCACCGGCGCCCTGCTGTTCGACACGCTCTGGTTCGTGCAAATTCTCGAAGGCGAGCGCGAGGCGGTCTCGGCGACGCTGACGCGCATCATCGGCGACGAACGCCACGACCGCGTCACCGTCATGGAGGCGCAGCCGATCCGCGAGCGCATCTTCAGCAATTGGTGGATGGGGCTGGCGATGCTGCGCGGCGACAACACCGAGCTGTTCAAGCGTCATGGGCTCGGCGCGCGGCTCGACCCGCGGCAGATGACCGGCGAACAGGCGGTCGCTCTGGCACGCGATCTTGCGGCGTCGAGTTTCACGCGCCGACTGAACGCCACGGCGGAATGAGGGGTGCTGCCGGTCGGGGCAGGCGCCCTGCCCGACCCCAAAGCGTGCGTTCGCAAAAGCAATGGCCGGGACGAGCCCGGCCACATCATCCGACGTTCGGATCGGGACGCAATCAGCGCGCGGAGCGCAGCCGCTGCACCGCCGCCATGCGATCGGCCGACGAAATCAGCCGGCGCGCCGGCTTGCGCTCGACCACGACGGCGCGCGGCGCCGACGCCGATCCGGCGAAGGCCACGCTCTTGATGATGTCCTTGCGCGGCGGCGCGATCTTGAGAAGTTCGGTCCGCACCTGATCGTGCGGCAGGCCGATCAGGGACGCCGCGATCTCGACCTGTTCGTCGAGCGTATCGGTCAGCCCCTGGGCCGCGGCGATGGCCTCTTGAAGGGTCGGCGGTTCACGCCGGACCCGACGCGGACCATACTTGGTATTCCAGGCCAAATTGCTGTTCTTGCTCATAGAATTGGCTCGTCTTCTCTCCATAGAGGGCGACAATGCCCCATCTTGTGCGTCGCAGCAAGACAATTGTGCGTTGCAAAATCCCCTGTCTCAGGCGTTATGAACAGGGCGTTCTCCTCCGGTCGGCCACGCTTCCCCTTTGCTTGCCGCCCGCATATGGGGTGCGCCACGGTCAGACAAAGGCCCCAATCCCCCCCAGCGGCAAACCGCCCGGGTTCTACGGGACACCGCCGCCGCCTAAACTCCTGGACGCCTCCCGGAATGCGGGGGCCAGAACGGGAGGACTGCGGACGTGGCACGCGTGACAATGATCCCGCCGGAAACCGCCGAAGGCGAGGTCAAGGAGGTTTATGACGGCGTGACCCGCCAGTGGGGTCGCATCAGCAACTTCTCCAAGGTGCTGGCCCACCAGCCTGCCGCACTGGCCGGCTGGATGCTGCCGAACGAAAGCATCCGCCTGAAGAACGTGAAGGCCGATCCCGACTACGTCAAAATCCAGCAGCTCGTCATCATCAAGACCTCGGCGCTCAACCAGAGCGCCTATTGCATGTCGCACAACGTCCCGCTCGGAAAGAAGATCGGGCTGACCGAAGCGCAGATCGCCGCGGCCCAGGGCTCGGACTACATGAGCTCGCCCGAACTCGACGACCGCCAGAAGGCCGCAGTTCGCTGGGCCGAAGCCGTGACCACGATGACCGCGCGCGACGACGACGCGGCCTTTGCCGCGATCAAGCGCCACTTCACGGAGAAGCAGATCGTCGAGCTGACCGTGTTCTGCGGCATGTGGAATTACTCCAACCGGCTGTGCGAGGCGCTGCACGTCGATCTCGAACATCCGGAAAAGCGGATCGAATTCCAGCAGAAGTGACGACGGAAAAAGAAGCGCCGGCCAGAGGCCGGCCGGCGCTTCGTCGTACAAACCTGCGAAGGCCGGCGCGTCAGCGTCCCGGCATCTCGCTGAACATCACGCCACCCTTCGACTTGTCGTTCTTCTGCGTCTCCACCAGCGTGATGACGACCGCGTCGGCCGGAACGCCGTAGTTCTTCACCACCGCATCGGTCACGTCCTTGCAAAGGCCCTTCTTCTGGTCCTGCGAACGTCCCGCGACGGCGTAAATGACGACTTCTGGCATCGGATCCTCCCGTGTTGGCCAAAATCGGCCGGAACTATAGCGCGCCGGGCGCCCTTCGCCAGCATCGGCGGGACGGATCACAATTCCGCCAGCGCATGCGTCCGGTCTCCCTGTCCCGGATTCGTTGCGATAAAGTTGGAACCGTCATGATCACCCGACGACGATTTTCAGGGGCCCTCGCCGCGGTAGCCTGCGCTGCGTCGCCGATCGCGTCATCGCGCAATGCGGACGCCCAGATGAGCCGCACCACCGCGCATGTGTTTTCGTTCACCGCGCTCGACGGCGCCACCCTCCGTCTCGCCGAATACGCCGGCAAGCCGATCCTCATCGTCAACACCGCTTCGCTGTGCGGATTCACGCCGCAGTACGCCGGGCTACAGGCGTTGTGGACTCGTTATCGCAGCCGCGGCCTGATGATCATCGGCGTGCCGTCCAACGACTTCGGCGGTCAGGAGCCCGGCGGCGTGCAGGACATCATGAAAACGGCACGCGATCATTACGGCGTGCAGTTTCCGCTCACCGGAAAGGTGAGCGTGCGCGGGCCTTCGGCCCATCCGTTTTATCGCTGGGCCGCGCTCGAGCGACCCGGCGAAACCCCGCGCTGGAACTTCCACAAGTATCTGGTCGGCAGCGACGGTCGGCTGGCCGCAAGCTTTCCGCAGTCGGTCGTGCCGGACGATCCGAAGATCGTCGCTGCGATCGAACGCGAATTGTCGACCTGACCGCGCGATCCCTCTGCCAAACGACGCGCCGCCACGGCGATTGTGCAACGCGACAATCGCGACGCACTTCTGACCCCCCTGTCGGGCTTTTCATCATGCGGCAATCCGCCGGGTGGCGACGCGCTCTCGCCCGCGGTTGGCTGGCTACAACAATAACAAGATCGCCTTTCGATCCAGCACCAGGGAGGGAGCACGCATGGCCGTGATCCTGGTTTACATCGCGCTCGTCGTGGTGGGGCAAAGCATTACGATCTCGATTGCATCGGCGGTGGAGAGAATCGCGCCGGCCGCCAGCCTGATGGTGTTCTTCGCTCTGTTCGCGCTGACGTTCGTCGTCGCATGGTACGCGGCGGTTTGGGTTGCGGAGCGCTTCTTCAGCCGTTTCCTGAATTACGGCCCAGACGGCGCACCCGGCACGACCCGGTAGCCGACCGCATGGTTAACGACGGGTTAATTGACTCCCGAAGCGATTAACGCAAAAACTCAGCCATTGGCCGATCGGGGTCGGCCGGGTTCAGTTGCGTTCGGGAGGGGTTCATGCGTGCCGTCGTTTGCGTTCTTGCGCTGTCAGCCGCGTTGACGGCGTCAGGGTCGGCGCTGGCTCAGAAGACCACGGGATCGGCCACGGCGGCCGCCACGCCGCCGTCCGTCAATCCGGCGCTCGCGCCCGACATTCCGCCTCAGCTCAAGCTGTTTCCGGTGCCCAAGTGCAGCAATCCGCAGGCGCTCGGCGTCTCGCGCGTGGTCGAGATCGACACCACCGGCGGGCCGGGCTTCGGCGGCGAGCACTTTCGGGAGCACGACTTCCTGCGCAACAAGGAGGTCGTCCTGACCTTCGACGACGGCCCGTGGCCGACGACCCCGGCCGTGCTGCGCGCCCTGGCCGAGGAATGCGTGCGCGCGACGTTCTTCCCGATCGGGCGGCACGCCACCTACTATCCGCAGATCCTCAAGCAGATGGCCGAGGGCGGCCATACCATCGGCAACCACACCTGGTCGCACCAGGATCTGTCGCGCCGCAAGCCGCAGGAGGCCAAGGACGAGATCGAGAAGGGCATCAGCGCGGTCAAGCTGTCGCTCGGCGCGGCGCAGGCGCCGTTCTTCCGCTTCCCTGCGCTGCGTCACCCGCCGGAGCTGGTGAAGTATCTCGGCGAACGCAACATCGCGATCTTCTCGACCGACATGGACTCGTTCGACTTCAAGCTGCGCAAGCCCGAGCAGGTCGTGGCGGCGGTGATGAACAAGCTCAACAAGACCGGCAAGGGCATCGTGCTGATGCACGATTTCCAGAGCACGACCGCACAGGCCGTGCCGGCCCTGCTCGCCGAGCTGAAGGCCGGCGGCTACAAGATCGTGCACATGCGCGCGGCCTCGCACCTGCGCTCGCTCGCCCAATACGACGAGGCGATCAAGGCCGAGGCGCAGCTGCCGACGGTCAGCACCCGGCCGACCTCCAGCGTCGTGCGCACGGTCAGCGAATAGGCGCGACAGCGCCGCAGTGTTGTGAGGCGCGGTTGTCATAACGCGACCTTGAGGGGCGGCCGCATTGCAGCCGCCCCTTTTGCGCGTGCATGATGCGTGCGAACAGGTCGCGTCGAGAAATGCCCCGTCCCGCCCGTATCGAAGGCTGCGCCATCGTCTCCGCCGACGGCATGATCGCCGATGAAGCCGGGATCCAGCCGCAGGCGCTCATGCCGGAGGCCGACCAGCGGCTCTTCCACGCCGAGCTGGACAGAGCCGACGCACTGGCGCACGGGCGCAATTCAAGCGAAGGCGACACCCCGGCCGCCGCCCGCCGGCGCCGGCTCATCCTGACCCGCCGGATCGCCGGCCTGGCGCCCGCGCCGGACAATCCGCGGGCCGTCCTCTGGAATCCGGCTGGCGCCTCGCTGGACGAGGCCTGGGGCGCGCTCGGGCTCGACGGCGGCCTGCTGATGGTGATCGGCGGGACCGAGCCCTTCGGCCTGTTTCTGAAGCGGGGCTACGACGCCTTTCACCTGACCGAAGCCCCTCGCGTGCGATTGCCAGGCGGGCGGGCGGTGTTTCCGGACGTCCCTGGCATCCCGCCCTCGCAGGCGCTGGCGCAGACCGGCCTGCGGCCGGACTCGCCGCAGGTTCTCGATCCTGCTCAATCGCTTACGCGGGTGAGCTGGCGTCGCTGATCCCGACCCTCGATCTCCACAGCTTATCCACTTTTCCTCCACAGGCTGTGGATTGGGCCATGTCATGGAAATTTCGTGACGAATCGCCCCGAATCGGATTTTATCCACAGCGAAAATGAATTGGGTCACGCGGTTCGGCGGTGTTGGTTTTCAGCCGTTCCGCCTTACGAGGTTCCTCCCGCGTGGCGTATCAAACTTCAAGGGCGGCTCTTTGAGCCGCCCTTTTTTTGCGTCGTGAGAGCACGAGGTCTCCTTGCCACCGGCACCGCCGGGAGCCCCTATCGGCGGATTCGACCCGCCTCGCGGCCGATCGGCCCCGGATTGCGGTAGCAGTAACCGCCGACGCCGCTGACCGTTTCCATGCACTGCTTGTAGGAGACGAAGTCGCAGTCCTTGCGGTCGCCCGTGTCCGAGCACCAAGGCAAGGACGGCGGCGTGCTGCATGCGCTGACGGTCAACGACAAACAGGCCATCGCCGACGCGACGGCAACCCCTCGAACGATATTCTTCATGCCCGGCGACCGTCGTAAGGGCTGCCGTGGGAACCGCCAGCCACGACCAGCAAAAGGCCGCCCATGATTGCGAGATTTTTCAGAGCCTGGGTTTGATGCATGGCCGCCGCAGCGCCCTCCATAGTCCAGAAGTCGTGAACGAAAAACACCGTCGCCGCCGTAAACACAATAAGCACCAGCGCACCCCAGCGCGCGAGGAACCCCAGCATCACCATCAGGCCGCAGACGATCTCAAGCCCCGCAACCAGATAAGCCGCGGCCTGGTAGCGCGACATTCCCCGAAGGTAAGGCTCGATCTCGGCAGGAATCGGGATTCCGGTCTCGGTCAGCATCTTTGCGACGTCGCCGACGTTCAGAGCCTTCTGAACGCCGGAAACGATGAAGATCACAGGCAGCAGAAACCGGCCGACCGAATAGGCAGTGCCGAGCATGTCCCGGCTCCTTCAGGTCAGCAGTGACGTCGCGAAACCCGGACATAGCTGCCGTCGCCGCGCCGGCGCCAGCAGCTATCGCGGTACCAGTAATAGCCGCGCGTGCGCGGGCGCATCTGGTCGGCGATGATTGCACCGGTGGCCGCACCGATGATGCCGCCGGCGACGGCCCCGCCGGCACGTCCCGTCGCAGCGCCGCCGATGATCGCGCCGGCCGCGCCGCCCAGCAGCGCCCCGCCGAGCGCATCCTGGGCCGATGCGGCTTTCTCCGGCATCACGGCCGCCAATCCGATCAGGAGCGTCGCGGCAAGAATTCGAATCATGGGATCTCCCCTATCCAGGTCAGCGCGAATTTACGCCTGCGGAAGACCTTTTCAAATCGGCTTGAACGGCCTTTTTGGGCCATTCCGGAGCGTCGTTTCGGCGTAAGCTTGCTGCGGCTCCGGCGTGTGGTCCGGATGGAGGGACGTCGCCAAGCAACTCTGCGTCGCCCTTGGCGTTGCCCCAACAACGAGGCGGAAAGGCCCGGTTCGCCCGACCGACGAACGCGCTCGTTCCGGAGGCCCATTTCCATCGCGCGCATGAGGAGGAATGCCATGCCCATCACCCGACGCCATCTGATCGCCGCCACCGCAGCATTCGCAGGCGCGGCCGCCGTTCCCCGCTTCGCCGCGGCGCAGGCCGCTGGCGGCCCCTTCAAGCTCGATCCCCTGCCCTACGCCGCCAACGCGCTCGAGCCCCACATCGATGCGCGCACGATGGAAATCCACCACGGCCGGCATCATCAGGCCTACGTCAACAACCTCAACGCCGCGCTCAAGGAGCATTCCAAGGTCGCCTCCATGCCGCTGCAGGACATGCTGGCCCGGCTGAAGGAGCTGCCCGAGCAGATCCGCACCGCCGTGCGCAACAACGGCGGCGGTCATGCCAATCACACCATGTTCTGGCAGGTGATGGGTCCGGGCGGCGGGGAGCCCACGGGCGATCTGAACGGCGCGATCCAGCGTGACTTCGGCGGGCTCTCGACCCTGCAGTCGCGCTTCAACGAGGCCGGCGGGCGCGTGTTCGGTTCGGGCTGGGTGTTCGTCACCGTCGACAAGGGCGGCACGCTCGCGATCGAGAGCAGGCCCAACCAGGACACGCCGCTGATGGACGGCCGGCGCGCCCTGCTCGGCAACGACGTCTGGGAGCACGCCTATTATCTGAACTACCAGAACCGCCGGCCGGACTATCTCAAGGCCTGGTGGAACACGGTCAACTGGAAGGCGGTCGGCGATCGCTACGCCGCCGCGATGGCTGGAACGCTGCACATTTGAGATCCTGCGTCCGCCGCTAGCCGGCCGCCGGCATCAGGTTGCGGAGCGGCGGGACGTGGATTTCCGTCACGGAACCCTGTCCCGCCGCCGTGTCTTTCGTTCGGTTCGGATCGATCGCCTCGACGAGCTGCAGGAACGCCGAGCCCGGCAAGGGCGGCGAGAACACGAAGCCCTGCGCCGAGCGGATGCCGAGCTCGCGCAGATGCAAGACCTGCTCGAAGCGCTCGACGCCCTCGGCGACCACCTCCATGCGCATGTTCTGCGGCAAGATCGATCAGCGTCTCGACGATGGTGTTGGAGTGTCGGTCGGAGCCGAGCGCATCGACGAACAGCTTGTCGATCTTGATGATGTCGACGCCGAGCTTGAGCATGTAGGACAGGCCGCTGTGGCCGGTGCCGACGTCGTCGATGGCGATGCGCACGCCGAGTCCCTGCAGCGCCGCGATCACCCGCCGGGTCTCGGTCAGGTTCTCCAGCGGCTGCCGCTCGGTCACTTCCAGAACGATCTGCTGCAGCGACAGCGGCGACCGCCGAAAATCTCGCGCATGTCGGCGACGATCGTGTCGTCTGCGAAGTGCCGCGCCGTCGAGATTGAAACCGATGGTCAGGTTCGGACGCCGGCCGAGCATCGGCCCGGCATCGCGGCACACGCGCCGCATCAGCGCGCGCGTCATGTCGACGATCAGGCCGCTCGATTCCGCCAGCGGAATGAAGGCGTGCCGGCGAGACGATCGTGCCGTCGGGCTTGCGCCAGCGCATCAGCACCTCCGCGCCGCGCAGCCGCCCGGACCGGATGTCGACGACGGCTGGTAGTACGGGAACGAATTCGCCGGCGTGCGAGCGCCCGCTCAAGTCTCCGCAACCGGATTTTCGGCCGCGCGAGCTTGTGCGACAGACGCACCGCCAGCGGCCGAAGCCGAGCAGAACGGCGGCGAAACCGCTCGAGGAGCAGGTTGCCGAGAACGTCGGCCGAGCCGCCGTCGGACAGCACGCATCGCGTCGCGCCAATGCGACATGCGTCACCGTAAATGCCGTATAGCGGCTCGAACGACAGGCTCGACCTGGGCTGCGTGACGTCGTCGACGGCGATCGGCGGCGAACCGAGTTCGCCGATGATCGCGCCGGCCGGAGGTCGTCAGGCGGACGTGGCTGGCCACCGGACTGCCGTCGGTGGCGACCTGGGCGATGAACAGGTCGGGCGGCACGAGCGCGGCAAGTCCCACCTTCTCCGGCCCCGGCGGGCGACGGATCCGGACCATCGGCCTGCGTTCGCTGCCGATACGGACGACCTCGATCAGCACGTCCCGGCGCGGGCGCAAACGTCCTCCGGGATCACCGCCTCGCGTGGCGGGAACGGCCGCCCAGATCGGTGCAGAGCGTGCGGCCGTTGCCCGAGACCACCGAGATTTCCTTGATCGGCGTGGTGGCAAAGGTCGCCTCGCGCATCGCCTCGAGGCTCGCCGGACGGCAAGACTGCTGCCGCGCTCGGTCAGCGTGTCGAGCACGCGCGCGACCCAGGCGATGCGGCTTTCCGCCAGCGCCATGGTCCGGCGGGCCAGCAGATCGACCTCGTCCTGGCCGCGCTGCATGGTCGACGCGGTCGAGCCAAAAATGGAACGCCAGCGCAGGACCACCTGCGAGCAGCATGCCGGCCACGATCGCCGCAAGTTTTCTGTGACCGGGCGACACGCGACCCCCACACACTTCAAGCGAGTCCAAGGTCGCACGGGTGGCGTAAAGGCTGTCTTAAGCCTAAATGCGGCGGTTGCGAGCCGGCGGACGCGGACCGTTTCATCCCCCTCGACGCCCAATGTCCCGAAGACAACAACGCCATCCCCGCGCAAAACGAACGGTCACCATGCGCAACCAACGTAAAGGCGCGCTTAACCGTGAGTTCCACTGCAAGGCAAGGTCCGCACGGCCGCGCAAAGGCCGCCACAATGGTTATCGGGCGGTAAACGCCTGATGCGCTACCGCGTTGCGCGGTCGACGATGTCGCCAATGAAGCGCGGCAGCGCGAAGGCCGCGCGATGCAACGCGGGCGTCCAGTAGCGGGTTGCGAAGCCGCCGGCCCGCGGTGGCGCGCCGCGATCTCCGTCTCCGAGCGCCCGCGCGCCTTGCGGTCGTCGGTGGCAAAGCCCATCGCCATGAAGCCGCCGACATAGGTCGGGATCGCGGCGACATAGCAGGTCGCGTCGGCGAACAGGCTGCCCAGCTTCTTCATCGTGCCGGCGAGTTCGCGCGGCTGCAACGCGGGCACGCCGTTCTGGGTCACGATCATGCCGCCGGGATTGAGCGCGCGCCGGCAGGCCGAATAGAAGCGCTTGCTGAACAGGACCGCGCCCGGTCCCTGCGGATCGGTGGAATCGACGACGATCACGTCGAAGCGCCGCTCGGGCCGGGCGACAGAAAACCATGCCGTCGTCGATCACGAGATCGAAACGGCGGATCGCGACAACACGGGCTTGGTGAACTCCGGAAAATGCAGCTTCGGCGAACTCCACCACCGAGTCGTCGATCTCCACCTGGGTCAGGCGGCTGCACCGACTTGATGCTTGAGCACCTCCTCGGCAATGCCGCAGTCGCCGCCGCCGACGATCAGAACATCTTGCGCGCTTGCCGTGCGACGAAGAGCGGCACATGGCTCATCATCTCGTGATAGACGAACTCGTCGCGCGCCGTCACCTGGGTGGCGCCGTCCAGCATCAGCATCTTGCCGAACAGCGGGTTCTCGAACAGCACGAGATCCTGATGCGCGGTGCGCTCTTCGTGCAGAACGTTGTCCGCACGATAGCTCGTGCGGAAGCCCTCTGCCTCGAACAGCGTCTCGGAAATCCAGCGCTGCTGCTTGCGCGCCCACGCCCGCTTGGCCTCTCCGCTCGCGCGGTCAGACGCCCTGGCCGCGCAACAGTTCGCTGACCGCCACGCGCTTCGCCTAGAACGCCTCGCGCAGGATCGGCACGCAGGCGTCCGGATTGGCGCTGCCGCACATGAACACGTCGAGCGCGGCATAGCCGTTCTCGGGCCAAGTATGAATCGAGATGTGGCTTTCGGCCAGGACCGCCACGCCCGAAACGCCGTCGGGATGGAAGCGATGCAGATGGATGTGCAACAGAGTCGCGCCCGCCGCCTCGATGCAGCGCCGCAGCGTCGCCTCGACATGATCGATGTCGTTGAGCCGCTGCGCGCCGTAAAGATCGACGATCAGATGCGCGCCGGCGCAGCGCACGCCATTGCGGATGGAGAAATGATCCTCGCGCTCCTGCGCGACTGCGGGAGCCGGTTCCGTTCGGGCAGCGCCTGGAATCTCCAAGCCCTTCCCCGATCGCAAGAGGGTGTTCTGGCGCATGCCATACCTCCCCAATCAGAGAGACCTGTATCCGCGCGCGCCGTGAACGACTTTTGCGGACAGTGAAATGCCGCCGGACCGGTTCCGCATGCGGAACGGTCCAGACGGCACGCCCCCCATATAGATCAAGCTCCCCCCGGTGCAAGCGAATTCTGGCCGACGCCGGCATGATGCGCGCAACGCACGCATCGCGAGCGACCGTTGGTCGCAGGCGGCCTTGACCCTGCGTGGAAAGCGCCGCCAAAGTGCACCGGGCTTCCTTCGTCGTGGAGCGCAACATGAGCTTCTTTCCCGGCAACGACCCGACGCCAGGCGATGCCTTCCAGTGCGATGCGATCCGACACATCGTCGTGCCGCGCACGGCCGATCTCGGAGACGGTTTTTCGGTGCGGCGTGCGCTGCCGTCGGCGCAGACGCGCATGGTCGGCCCCTTCATCTTCTTCGACCATTTCGGCCCGGTGGAGTTCCGCTCGGGCAAGGGCCTCGACGTGCGCCCGCATCCGCACATCGGGCTCGCGACCGTGACCTATGTGTTCGACGGCGAGATCATGCATCGCGACAGCCTCGGCTCCGCGCTGCCGATCCGGCCGGGCGAGATCAACTGGATGACGGCAGGCCGCGGCATCGTGCATTCCGAGCGCACCGGCATGGAGACGCGCGCCGCCGGCGGCCGGCTGCACGGCCTGCAATGCTGGGTCGGACTTCCGAAGGAGCACGAGGAAACGGCACCGGCCTTCGTGCACCACGGCACAGATGAATTCCCGACCGTCCGCGATAACGG
Source organism: uncultured Alphaproteobacteria bacterium (assembly GCA_963758225.1). Classification (GTDB taxonomy): domain Bacteria; phylum Pseudomonadota; class Alphaproteobacteria; order Rhizobiales; family Xanthobacteraceae; genus Z2-YC6860. The sequence continues at coordinate 17,629 of CAVWUJ010000004.1, forward strand.
CGCCTCGGTGCGGCTGATGGTCGGTTCCGCCTGGGGCGCGAGATCGCCGGTCGCCACGCTGATGGACACGATCTTCGCCGACGCCAATCTGAAGGCGGGCCGGACTCTGCCGCTCGACGCCGACCACGAGGAGCGCGCGATCTATGTGGTCGAGGGCGAGATCGACATCGCGGGCGACCGTTTCGGCGAGGGCAAGCTGCTGGTGTTCAAGCCCGGCGACCGCATCACCGTGCAGGCCGCGACCGACACCCGCTTCGCCATCGTCGGCGGCGCGGCGATGGACGGGCCGCGGCATATCTGGTGGAACTTCGTGTCGTCGCGCAAGGAGCGCATCGAGCAGGCCAAGGCCGAATGGAAGGCGGGCCGGTTCGACACCGTGCCGGGCGATGCGGAGGAGTTCATCCCGCTGCCGGAGCGGTAGTTTATCTTCGGCAACAGCCGGCCATCCGCCGGCCCTGACCCACCATCCGGTTGGATCCATGCAGCGGCTGAAGTCACTCTGGGAAAGCATCCGCACCAGCCTTTGGGCGGTGCCGCTTGCAATGACGATGGCGGCCTGCGTCCTCGCGGTCGTCACGACCGGCATTCGGATCGACGTCGGGAGCGATCCGGTCTGGTTCCTCTACAGCGGTGATGCAGAGGAGGCTCCGCAATTTCTCGGCGACCTGATGACCGCCATGATCACCATGGCGACACTTGCCATCTCGATTACGATGGTGGTGCTGACGCTGGCGGCGCAGCAGCTCGGACCGCGCCTGATCCGCAACTTCATGAGCGACCTGCGCACGCAATATGCGCTGGGCCTGTTCTTCGCCACCGTGATCTACCTGATCCTCGTGCTTCGCGCCGCCTATGGCGCCGGAGATTCGGCCCCCAACCTTGCAGTGACCGTGGGCACCGTGCTCGCACTGATCAGCGTTCTGGGGCTGATGCTGTTCGTTCATCATCTGGCCCGGTCGATCGTCTCCGACACCGTCATCCGGTGGATTGGCGCGCAACTCGACCGGGAGATGGAGCGATTGTTGCCGGAAAAACGCGCTGACGCAGAACAGCCCCTGCCGGAAAGCATCCGCAACGCAGGCCGCCCCCTCAAGCTCGAAGCGGGCGGCTATATCCAGTCGATCGATTTCGAGCGCCTTGCCGCAACGGCCTCCCGGCACGACGTCCGCATCGAACTCGACGTGCGCGCGGGCCACCACACGGTCGCCCAGTGCTGTATCGGCTGGATCGCGCCGTCTGCGCGCACCGACGAGAGCCTTGAACGCGAGATCGCGGATTGCATCCTGCTCGGAACCGAGAGAACCCCGCTTCAGGATCTGGAGTATTCAGTGCGCCAGCTCGTCGAGATCGCCGTGCGCGCCATGTCGCCTTCGATCAACGATCCGTTCACCGCAATCAACGTCATCGACCGGCTGTCCCTCTCGGTCTGCTGCGTCATGGGCCGCGGCGACGCTCCCCGCATCCGGACCGACGAGAACGGGACCGTGCGTGTGGTCCACCCGGTTTCGACCTTCGACGGGATTCTGGACGCAGCCTTCCACCAGATCAGGCAGGTTTCGGGCGGCATGCCCGCGGTCCTGATCCGAATGGCGGAGGCGCTGGCGCAATTGCACGAACTGGCAAACGCGAAGCAGCGCGACGGGATCGAGCGGCACCTTCGCCTGGTGCTCGCGGCCGGCCGCCGCCAGATCGCCGAGCCGGCCGACCTCGCGGTGCTTGAAGCGCGGGTGCGGGACGCCGCGCCCGCTCTGGTCACTTCTGCGGCAGGTTGAGCCGGATGTGCAGCTCGCGGAGCTGCTTCGGCGTGACCTCCGAGGGCGCGCCCATCAGCAGATCCTCCGCGCGCTGGTTCATCGGGAACAGCACCACCTCGCGCAGGTTCTCCTCGCCGCACAGGATCATGACAATGCGGTCGATGCCGGGGGCGATGCCGCCGTGCGGCGGCGCGCCGAGCGAGAGCGCCCGCAGCATGCCGCCGAACTTCTGCTCCAGCACGTCCTCGCCGTAGCCGGCGATGGCGAAGGCCTTCTTCATCACGTCCGGGCGATGGTTGCGGATCGCGCCCGACGACAGCTCGATGCCGTTGCAGACCACGTCGTACTGGATCGCCTTCATGCCGAGGATCTTGTCGATGTCCTTCGGATCGAGCGCAAGGAACTCGTCGATCGGCATGTTCGGCATCGAGAACGGGTTGTGGGAGAAGTCGATCTTCTTCTCCTCCTCGTTGAACTCGTACATCGGGAAATCGACGATCCAGCAGAACGCATACTGGTCGCGATCGACCAGGTTCAGCTCCTCGCCGACGCGGGTGCGCGCCGCGCCTGCGAACTTCACGAACTTGTCCGGCTGGCCGGCGACGAAGAACACGGCGTCGCCGACGCCCAGGCCGAGCTGTTCGGCGATCTGTTTGGTGCGCTCCGGTCCGATGTTCTTGGCGAGCGGACCCGCACCGCTCTCCTCGCCCTCGCGCCAGAAGATGTAACCCAGCCCCGGCTGGCCCTCGCCCTGCGCCCACGAATTCATCCGGTCGCAGAACGCGCGGTTGCCGCCGGTCCTGGCCGGGATTGCCCAGACTTCGTTCTTCGGATCCTGCTCGAGCAGGTTCGCAAAGATCTTGAAGCCCGAGCCGCGGAACGCCTCGCTGACGTTCTGCATCTCGATCGGATTGCGCAGGTCCGGCTTGTCGGAGCCGTATTTGCGCATGGCGTCGGCATAGGGGATCAGCGGAAACTTCGGCGTCACCCGCTTGCCCTCGGCGAACTCCTCGAACACGCCGCGCAGCACCGGCTCGACCGCGTCGAACACGTCCTGCTGGGTGACGAAGCTCATCTCGATGTCGAGCTGGTAGAACTCGCCGGGCGAGCGGTCGGCGCGCGCGTCCTCGTCGCGGAAGCAGGGCGCGATCTGGAAATAGCGGTCGAAGCCCGAAACCATGATGAGCTGCTTGAACTGCTGGGGCGCCTGCGGCAGCGCGTAGAACTTGCCCGGATGGATGCGCGACGGCACGAGATAGTCGCGCGCGCCCTCCGGCGACGACGCGGTCAGGATCGGCGTCTGGAATTCGAAGAAGCCGCCGTCCTTCATGCGCCGGCGGATCGAATCGATGATCGCGCCGCGCTTCATGATGTTGCTGGTGGAGCTTCTCGCGACGCAGGTCGAGGAAGCGGTACTTGAGCCTTGTTTCTTCTGGATATTCCTGATCGCCGAACACCGGCATGGGCAACTCGCCGGCGGGGCCCAGCACCTCGATTTCGCGGATGTAGACCTCGACCTGGCCGGTCGGCAGGTCCGCATTCTCGGTGCCGCCCGGACGGCGGCGCACCTTGCCGTCGATCCGCACCACCCACTCCGCACGCAGCGTCTCGGCGACCTTGAAGGCCGGGCTGTCGGGATCGGCGACCACCTGGGTCAGCCCGTAATGGTCGCGCAGATCGATGAACAGCACGCCGCCGTGGTCGCGGATGCGGTGGCACCAGCCGGACAGCCGCACGTCCTGTCCGATGTCGCTGTCGCGAAGCGCGCCGCAGGTGTGGGTGCGGTAGCGGTGCATGCTCGAGTCCCGGAAAATCGCTGCAAATCAAGGGGTGAAGCGGCGGAGAAGCACATGCAGGGTGGCGTTTGTCAAGGCGAGCGGCGGGCCGCCGGGCCCTGTCAATCCGGTTTGGATTTTCCGCCCAGAACCATGATTTCACGCCATCTTTTTCCCCTTCGGTCGCGCCGATGCGACACCGGGCGATCCCCGGCCGGCATTGCGGCCGGCTCGGATTGATCCCAGACTGGTCCGGCAACTCGGTTGGGGAGTTCCGGAAATGTCGCGTCTGGTCGTGGCCCTCGCGATGGCGATTTTGCGCCTCCAGCCGGCAGGCGCCGCGACCCTCGACCGGATCCGCGAGGCCGGCGCGATCAAGCTGGGCTACCGGACCGACGCCCGGCCCTATTCCTTCCGCAACGAGAACGGCCAGCCGGCGGGCTACGTCGTGGAGTTGTGCCGCGAGGTGGCCAACGCCGTGGCCAAAACACTGGGCGGCATCCGGACCGATTTCGTGCTCGTTCCCGCCCACGAACGGTTTCAGGCGGTGCACGAGCGGCGGATCGACATCCTCTGCGACCCCTCGTCGATCACGCTGGAGCGGCGCGTGCTGGTGGACTTCTCGCTGCCGACCTTCCTCGACGGCGCGAGCGTGCTGGCGCGCAGCAGCCGGCCGGTGCAGCGCTTCGAAGACCTCACGGGCCGCCGCGTCGGCGTGCTCGGCAACACCACCAGCGAGCACACGCTGCGGCGCCCTGTCCGACCTCGGCATCAAGGCCGACGATCGTCACGGTCGGCCGACCACAACGCCGGCATCGACCTTCTGACCTCGGACCGGATCGACGCCTATTTCGCCGACCGGGCGATCATAGCCTCATGCTCGTACGAGGGCCGCCTGCCGGGCTTCCAGCTCAGCCGCAGTATTTCTCCTACGAGACCTATGCGCTGGCCCTGCCCCGCGACGACAGCGCCTTCCGCCTGCTGGTCGACCGCACGCTGGCCCGGCTCTACCGCAGCGGCCGGATCGAGGCGGATCATGGCCAAGACGCTTCGGCGCGCGAGCCGCAGGACGACATGCTGCGCGCGATGATCCTGATCAACGCCCTGCCCGACGTAGCGCCGTACGCTCATGTCGGCTGGGCGCGCCAGACCGGCACGGTCCCAACCCCTCGCCGGAATTCATCCCCGCACCGGATCCCGCGATTTCGGCTGTCACGATTCGGCGAATTTACCATAAATGCAATCGTTGGCGAAAATCGCCGACCTGCTCTGTTTTTACGCACGATATTCCGAAAAGGCTGCTATGCTTGGATCGTGCTATGAGAAGCCGCATGGAACTCTGACCACGACGCGATCTGGCGGCCGCCTGCGAACGGCTCGCCCGCCACCCGTTCGTCACCGTCGACACCGAGTTCCTGCGCGAGACGACCTACTATCCGCTGCTGTGCGTCGCCCAGATGGCAAGCCCCGAGGAGGCGGTGGTGGTCGACGCGCTCGCGCCCGACATCGACCTTACGCCGTTCTTCGAGCTGATGGCCAACAAGAGCGTGCTCAAGGTGTTCCACGCCGCGCGGCAGGACATCGAAATCTGCTGGCACCGCGCGCAGACGATCCCGCACGCCGATGTTCGACACCCAGGTGGCCGCGATGGTTCTCGGCCACGGCGATTCGATCTCCTACGACCAACTCGTGCAGCGCATCACCGGCGACTCCATCGACAAGTCCAACCGCTTCACCGACTGGAGCCGCCGGCCGCTCTCGAAGGCGCAGCTCGACTATGCCGTCTCCGACGTGACCCATCTGCGCGACGTCTACAGCGCGCTGGTGGCCGATCTCGGCCGTCGCGGCCGCACCGACTGGATGACCGACGAGATGGAGGTGCTGTGCTCGCCGGACACCTATCGCGCCGAACCCGAGAACGCATGGGTGCGGCTCAAGACCCGGGTGCGCAAGCCGCAAGGAACTGGCGGTGCTGATGGAGGTCGCCGCCTGGCGCGAGCGCGAGGCGCAGACCCGCGACGTGCCGCGCTCGCGCGTGCTCAAGGACGAGACCATCGGCGACATCGCGATCCAGGCGCCGACGACGCCGGAGAAGCTCGCCGGGCTGCGCTCCCTGCCGAAGGGCTTCGAGCGCTCGAAATGGGGCGAAGGGATCCTCGACGCCGTCAAGCGCGGCATGGCGCGCGATCCCAAAACGCTGCCGCGACTGGAGCGGCCACGCGGCGCGCCGAACGGCTCGGCCACCGTCGAGCTGCTCAAGGTGCTGCTGCGCATGACCGCGGAGCAGCACGGCGTTGCCGCCAAGGTGATCGCCACCGTCGACGATCTCGACCGCATCGCCGCCGATGACGGCGCCGAGGTCGATGCGCTGAAGGGCTGGCGGCGGGAATTGTTCGGCGAGCAGGCGCTGGCGCTCAAGCACGGCCGGCTGGCGCTGGCGATCGAGCGCAGCCGCGTCGTCACGGTCGAGCGCGATTGATCTACCAGCGCTGAGCTGGCGTAGGCCTCGAAGCCTCGTTCCGGCGCGCCGTGACGCTGGATCACGACCACTCGGCGGGACGCGCCGAACCGGTCCTCGGCCACATAGGTCCGCTCGGTCCAGCGCTCGACGACGTGAACCCCGCGCCGCGCGTTGCGCTGCTCGGCCCGCGCCTGACGGGCCCGCTCGCGCTCGGCGCGGCGTTCCGCGCGCCGCTCGGCGGCAGAGATCCGCCGCTCGGCCACCGGCTGCCGGACAGCCTCGGTTGCAGGCCTGCCCGCCGGCTCCGTGGTCGCCACCGCGGCCACCGGCTGCGGTGCGACCGGGTCGGCGTTCGCGACCGGCAGGGCCGGCTGCACCGGGCCGCTGCGCCATGTTGTTTGCGGCCGTCGGCGCGGCCGGACGCGCGAAGCGGCAATGGCATTGCCACGGCAGCCGTCGCTGTCTCTTCTTGCGCTTGTTCCCGGACGACGGGCGCGCTGCCCGGGAGGCCGGGAGCCGCAACATCCCGCTTCGGCATGACGACGGTGGCGCGGACGCTCTTGTCGCTTTCCGCCGGCGGAGCCTCGATCGCCGCAACCAGCGGCATCGACAACTGGTCCGTGGCGATCACCCGAACCTTGCGCCGCTCGGTGTCGTCGCGCGTCAGGCAAGACCGGGAGATGTAGGGCCAGGTCTGCGACTCGCACTCCGCGCCTCGGGCGTCGGCATTCTGCACCGGGGTCGCCTGTCCCACAGCCTCCAGCCCAGGCCGCGCAGGTTCCACCTTCTTTGCAACCGCGCTCGCCGGCGGAACGGAACCCGCCGCGATGACCGGCTGGTGCGGTGCCGCCGTGAGGATCACGGCCGCCACGGCTGCGCCGCAAAGGATCGCTCCGCCTCCGATCACCGTCAGCGGGTTCCGCCGCAGATAGTCCGCAGCCGGCTCGAAGGACAAAAGAAATCGGTCTCGCGAAGGCATGTCGCCCCCTCGTTGCAAATCTTTGAACGCCCTGACTGGATCGCTCGGTCGCCGGACTAACGCCCGGTCCACGATGGGGTTCCGCTTGCGTTCGCGCGGCGCAGTCGCGCACGAAATCGGCGGCGGGTCTCAGGTAAGAATCACCGGCTCGCGGCCGACCAGTCGCGACAGATGCCTCAGCCGCGAATAGAGGCGCTCGCCGGCGAGCGCCGCGGCACGCCCCTCCATCCGCAGCACCAGCCGGTTGCGCTCGACCTTGAGCGGCGCGCTCGGCAGCACGCCGGGCTGCGACGCGGAGACCAGATAGGCGACGCGCAGCACCGCGCCCAGCACGCGCGCGCGGTCGAGCATGCGCGGTGGACGCCAGTTCGCGGATCCGCGGCGAAAGCTCTTCATCGTGCAGCAGCCCGACATGGCGGAAGAAGACCGACAGCGCGAGATAGGCCCGGCCGCCGATGATCGATGCCCAGGAAATTGCCGTGCGCGATCACGTTGAGCGACTGCTCGCCGCGATAGTCGGGATGCGCGCGCCAGCCGATATCGGCCAGCAGGCAGGCGGCGCGGCGCAGGCGGCGCTCCTCGGCGGTCTCGTCGATTCCCGACGACGCCATGAACCGGTCGGTCCAGGCGACCAGCTCCTCGCCATGCTGCGGCGAGCGCGAACGCAGCCGGTTGAGGTCCTGCGCCGCCGCCATCAGCGCATCGGTCGCCGCTTCGGCCTTCGGCAGCTTGGAATAGAGCAGGCCCTCGCGCACGCCGAGCGCGGAGAAGACGATCTCCTTCGGCTTGGCGCGCGCGGATGATGTGCTCCATCACCAGCGCCGCATAGGGCAGCAGCGGCCGCCGCGCCGGCGATCACGTCGATCTGCAACAGCGTTTCCGGATTGACCCGGCGCACCAGGCGGCAGAACTCCAGCGCCTCCTTGGCGCGGATCACATAGCCGTGCATGACATGCAGCGGATAGCCGGTCTGCGCCATGTGCAGCCGCGCCAGCGACGCGCCAGGTGCCGCCGACCGCGTAGAACGCGCGGCCGCGGCCGGCCTTCAGCGCGACATTCGGCGAGCGCCTGCTCGACCAGCCTGTCGGCCTTCTTGATCGACTTGCCGGAGCGGTCCTGCAGCGCAAGGCCGCCGAGCGGCAGCGTCTTGCCGCCCTTGATCGCGCGCTGCCCTGCACATCCACCAGTTCCAGCGATCCGCCGCCGAGATCGCCGACCATGCCGCTCGGCCGGTGGAACCCGCAGACGACGCCGAAGCGCGGTCAGTTCCGCCTCGCGCTTGCCGGAGATCACGTCGATACTGCGTCCGGCAGATGCGCTGCGCCTCGGCGATGAAATCCTTGCCGTTGCTCGCATCGCGGCAGGCCGCGGTGGCGAGCACCCAAAGCCGCTCGACCTGCATCGTGTCGCAGAGCGCGCGGAACCGGCGCAGCGCCGCGAGCGCAGTCGCCACCGCATCCTCGGGCATCAGCCCCTTGGTCTGCACCTCGCGGCCAAGGCCGGCCAGGACCTTTTCGTTGAACAGCGGCGTGGGGCTGCGCGTCACGCCCTCGTAGACCACGAGGCGGACCGAGTTCGACCCGATGTCGATGACGGCGACCGGCGGCCCGTGATCGAGGCGGCCCTGCGCGGCGATCGCCGGCGCACGGCGCGGTTTTGCCGCCTTACGAGCGGCGCGTGAGGCTTCGCGGCGAGGATTCTTTGAGCGATTTGCCACGCCCGGACAGGCTCGGGTTGGTCATGAAATATTTGTGGGCGTTGAACGGCTCTTCGCCCGCCGCCGCCTTGATACGCGCCGAGGTGCCGTCGGGCAAGAGCTTCCAGCTCTGCTCGTTGTCCTTGAGGTTCGCGACCATGATCTGGTCCAGAACCTGCTCGTGGACGGTCGGATTGAGGATCGGGCACAGCGCCTCGACCCGGCGGTCGAGATTGCGCGGCATCATGTCGGCCGAGGAAATATAGACCGCGGCCTTGGCATGCGGCAGGCCGTGGCCCATGCCGAAGCAATAGATGCGGCTGTGTTCCAGGAACCGGCCGACGATCGACTTGACGCGGATGTTGTCGGACAGGCCGGGCACGCCGGGCCGCAGGCAGCAGATGCCGCGCACCACGAGGTCGACCTGCACGCCCGCGCGCGATGCGCGGTAGAGCCGGTCGATGATGTCGGGATCGACGATCGAATTGTCCTTCATCCAGATCGCGGCCGGCTTGCCGGCCTCGGCGAATTCGATCTCCCGGTCGATGTGGTCGTCGATGCGCTGGCGCAGGTTGACCGGCGACACCGCGATGCTGCTCCAGGCCCGCCGGCTCGGCATAGCCGGTGATGAAGTTGAAGACGCGGCTGACGTCGCGCGCGATCACCGGATCGGCGGTGAAGAACGACAGGTCGGTGTAGATGCGCGCGGTGACCGGATGATAATTGCCGGTGCCGACGTGGACATAGGAGTTGAGCGCCCCGCCCTCGCGCCGCACCACCATCGACAGCTTGGCGTGGGTCTTCAGCTCGATGAAGCCGTAGACCACCTGCACGCCGGCGCGCTCGAGGTCGCGCGCCCAGCGGATGTTGGCCTCCTCGTCGAACCGCGCCTTCAATTCGACCAGCGCCGTGACCGACTTGCCGGCCTCGGCCGCCTCGACGAGCTGCTTGACGATCGGCGATTCCGACGAGGTGCGGTACAGCGTCTGCTTGATCGCCACGACATCCGGATCGCGCGCGGCCTGTTGCAGGAACTGCACCACCACGTCGAACGATTCGTAAGGATGATGGACGATCAGGTCCTTCTGCCGGATCGCCGCGAAGCAATCGCCGCCGAGTTCGCGGATGCGCTCGGGAAAGCGCGGATTGTAGGGCACGAACTTCAGGTCCGGCCGGTCGAACGCCACGAGCTGCGACAGTTCGTTGAGCGCCAGCACGCCATCGACCAGGAAGGTCTCGTCGTCGGCCACGCCGAGCGCGTTCTGCACGAAGCGGCGCAATTCCGCGGGCGTCGCCGCCTCCATTTCGAGACGGATCACCGAGCCGCGGCGGCGGCGCTTGAGCACGCTCTCGAACGAGCGCACCAGGTCCTCGGCCTCTTCCTCGATCTCGATCTCGGAATCGCGGATGACGCGGAACGCGCCCTGCCCCTGCACCGTATAGCCGGGAAACAGCTTGCCGATGAACAGGCCGATCGCCTGCTCGAGCGTGATCGCGCGGATCGTGCCCGCACCGCCGTGCGGCAGCGAGATGAAACGCTCGATCTTGTTGGGCATGCGGATCAGCGCGTTCATCGCCGCGCCCGTCGCCGCGCAAGAGGTTCAGCGCGATGGTGAAGCCGAGGTTGGGGATGAACGGAAACGGATGCGCCGGATCGATCGACAGCGGCGTCAGCACCGGGAAGATGTGGCGCAGGAAATGGTCCTCGAGCCAGGCCCGCTCGGACTTCTTCACGTCGTGCCCCTCGACCAGCACGATGCCCTGGCTCAGCGAGTTCGGCGCGCAGGATGCGCCATTGCTCCTGCTGGTCGCTGGCGAGCGCCGAGACCATTTCGGCGATCCGCTGAAGCTGCTCGGCCGGGCTCAGCCCGTCGGGGCTCTTGGCCGTGACGCCGGCCCGCACCTGGCCCCTGAGGCCGGCGACGCGGACCATGAAGAACTCGTCGAGGTTGTTGGCCGAGATCGACAGGAACCGCAGGCGTTCGAGGATCGGATGGCCCTTGTTGGCGGATTCCTCCAGGACGCGGCGGTTGAAATGCAGCCAGGACAACTCCCGGTTGATAAACCGCTCCGGGCTGTGCAGCAGAGGCGGATCCTCCTGCGCCGCGCCGGGCGGCGGCGAGGATCGGGTTTCTGTTTTCAGGGCAACGGTTTGGGCGCTGTTCATCGGCATGTTCAGGGCGACGGGACCGCGATTGTCGCGGGGCTTCGTGACCGCCCTGTGACTATGACGCGCCGACCTTGCGAATGCGTCAAGGCGCCCGCAACAGCTCCGCCGCCAGCGACCGGGTCACCGGCCGCTTCTGGCGCAGCGCCTCGCGGTCGAGGGTCTCCACCGCCCGCCGGACGGCCGGCACGGAGCGCTCCATCCGGCTCAGCAGATAGGCCACCAGGCCTCATCGACAGCGAGCTGCCGGTCGGCAAACAGCTTGACGATGACCGCGCGCAGCAGCGCGTCGTCGGGGGCGGCGACCTCGACGGTCGGGATCGCGCGCAGCCGGGATGCGAGGTCCGGCACCTTCAGCGACCAGCCGGCCGGTGCGGTGCGCGCGGTGGCGAGCACGTAGGCGCCCTCCTCGCGCACCATGTTGATGAGATGAAACAGCGCGCGCTCGTCGAACCGGCCGGGTTCAAGGTCTTCGACCACCAGCGCACCGGTGGCGAGCGCCGCCGGCAGGCCGGCGCCAGACAGCGCCCGCGCGGCGACGAAGCGCGCGCCGGACAGTTCGGCCCAGATTGCCGCGAGATGGCTCTTGCCGCAGCCCTCGGGGCCGACCAGCAGCATGATCCGCGCCGGCCAGTCCGGCCATCGCTCGATCAGCGTCAGCGCCGCGTCGTTCGACGGGCTCTCCAGCAGATCCTCGCGCCCGAAGCGTTCGGCATGGTCGAGCGCGAAAGCGAGCTGGCGCGGCGGATGGGCGGCGGCGATCGGCGCGGCCGCATCGGACAGGGTTTGGGGCATCGCCTCCGACATGGCTCAGCGCAGCTCTTCGCCGGTGTAGAGCGCGCTCTGTCGATAGCGCTCGACCGCAAAGCGCGCCAGGACGCCCATCGCGGCCGCGATCGGCACGGCGAGCAGAAGCCCAACGAAGCCGAACAGATAGCCGAACGCAAACAGCGCGAACATCAGCCAGAGCGGATGCAGCCCGGCGCTGTCGCCGACCAGCTTGGGCACCAGAAAATTGCCCTCGACGAACTGGCCGAATATGAAAATGCCGATCACCGCCGCGATCCAGATCCATTCGGGCCAGAACTGCGCCAGCGCCACGCCGGTCGAGAGCACGAAGCCGGTGATCGATCCGACATAGGGAATGAAGCCGATCAGGCCGGACAGCAGCCCGATCGCCGCGCCGTAATTCAGCCCGACCAGCGTCAGGGCCGTCGCATAGAACACGCCCTGGATCAGGCAAACGAGAGTCTGTCCGCGGACGAAACCCGCCACCGCGCAGTCCATGTCGTAGGCGAGACGGCGCACGGTGTCGCGGTGCTTCACCGGAACCAGACCGTCCACCGTTTCGATCAGCCGCGGCCAGTCGAGCAGGAAATAGAACGCCACCACCGGCGTCACCACCAGCAGCGAAAACACCGAGAGCAGCGCCTGCCCGCCGGTCCACAGCGACGCCAGCACGCCCGTGGCCCAGCCGGCGCTCTGCTTGACGATCGTCCCGATCGACTGGTCCGCGCCCGCCAGCCCTTCGCCAACCAGCCGGCTCAGCCAGGGCCGCGACGGATCCGTGACGTAGTCCTGCAGCCGCCGGATGTAGCTCGGCAGGTTCTCCAGAAGGCCGGCCAGTTGCGTGCCGATGACGGGCACGATCACGACGATCAGCGCCACGATGCAGACCACCAGAGTCACGATCAGGACAACCGACGCCGGCGCCCGGTTCCAGCCGGCGCGCTCCATGCGATTGGCGAGCGGGTTGAGCAGATAGGCCAGCGCCATGCCGCCGACGAACGGCAGCAGGATGTTGCCGAACAGCCAGAGCGCGGCGAGGAACAGCGCGGCAGCGGCGACCCAGAACGTAACCTGCCGCTCGAAACTCATGGAGCGTTCCAATCAAGGGCCGGGCGAGGCGTTCAAGCCCCGTTGAAGCTCATGTGCCGCACCCATGCCGCGACATAGAAGGCCACCGAGAGCAAGGTCAAGACAGCCACCAGCCACATCACCAGTGTCAACAGGCCCCCGGCCTCGAAGCCGAAGCCGAGCGACGCCAGCACCAGGCAGGCGAACACGATCTGCATCGCCGTGTTCAGCTTGGAGACCATATGCGGCTTGATCTTGACCGGCCGGTCGACCAGCCACGACAGCATGATGGCGCCGACGATCATGATGTCGCGCGACACCACCAGGATGACGATCCAGAGCGGGATCACGCCGGTGATCCCGAGCGTGACGTAGATCGAAACGATCAGAACCTTGTCGGCAAGCGGATCGAGATAGGCCCCGAGTTCGGTCTTCATTCCGAACCGCTTGGCGAGGAACCCGTCCACGGCGTCGCTGATGGCGGCCAACATGAAGAGCAGAAACGCCACCCGCATCTGGCCCGCGGCAATCGCCCACACGACAACCGGCACCAGCAGGATGCGTGCCAGCGTAACAAGATTTGGAATGCTCAAACGACAGCCCCGGACGACCGCGTCCCGCCCGGCCCCGGCCGGACACGCGCGCGATCAAAACGCGTTGAAGTCTATAGCGTATATCGGGGATCAAGCCATTGCACGAGCATCCATTTCAACGTAGGCACGAGGCATGAGCGAAGCCCGCCTCACCTATGCGGATTCCGGCGTCGACATCGACGCCGGCAACCGCATGGTCGATCTGATCAAGCCGCTGGTGCGGGCCACCGCCCGGCCGGGCGCGGACGCCGAAATCGGCGGATTTGGCGGGCTGTTCGATCTCAAGCGCGCGGGCTTCAAGGATCCGGTGCTGGTCGCCGCCACCGACGGCGTCGGCACCAAGGTCAAGGTCGCCATCGAGACCGGACGCCATGACACGATCGGCATCGACCTCGTCGCCATGTCGGTCAACGATCTTGTCGTGCAGGGCGCTGAGCCGCTGTTCTTCCTCGACTATTTCGCATGCGGCAAGCTCGATCCGGGCGCCGGCGCGGCCATCGTCGCGGGCGTCGCGGAGGGCTGCCGGCAGGCCGGCTGCGCCCTGATCGGCGGCGAAACGGCGGAGATGCCCGGCCTTTACGCGGCCGGCGATTACGATCTCGCGGGCTTTGCGGTGGGGGCGGCCGAGCGCGGCACGATCCTGCCGAGCAAGGACGTACAGGCCGGCGACGTGCTGCTCGGGATCGCCTCCTCCGGCGTGCACTCCAACGGCTACTCGCTGGTCCGAAAGGTCGTCGAGAAATCCGGCCTCGCCTGGAACGCGCCGGCGCCGTTCGATCCGGCCCGCTCGCTCGGCGAAGCCGCGCTCGCGCCGACGCGCATCTATGTGAAGTCCTGCCTGGCCGCGATCCGCGCGACCGGCGCGGTCAAGGCGCTGGCGCATATCACCGGCGGCGGATTTCCCGACAACATCCCGCGCGTGCTGCCCGATGGCGTCAACGCACGCATCGACCTCGACGCGATCGATCCGCCCGCAATCTTCGGCTGGCTCGCGCGCACCGGCAACATCGCCGAAACCGAAATGCTGCGCACCTTCAACTGCGGCATCGGAATGATCGCGGTCGTACAGCCCGCAGCGGCCAATTCCGTGATCGAGATTCTGCGCCGCGAGGGCGAAACCGTGGTGCGGCTCGGCGAACTCACCGCCGGCGATGGCGGCGGCGAGCGCGTGACCTACACCGGCCGCCTGCGCGTCTAGGTCCGGCATGGCCCGCAAGCGCGTCGCCATCCTGATCTCCGGCCGCGGCTCGAACATGGTCGCGCTGATCGAGGCCGCGAAAGCCCCGGACTATCCCGCCGGGATTGCGCTTGTTCTCTCCAGCGATCCGACGGCCGCGGGACTGGAGCGCGCCCGCGCCGAGGGCATCGCCACCGCCGTCGTCGACCACCGCACCTTCGGCAAGGATCGCGAGGCGTTCGAGCGCGCCATGCAGGCCGAGCTCGACGCGCATGCGATCGAACTGGTCTGCCTCGCCGGCTTCATGCGGCTGCTGACCCCGTGGTTCGTGCGGCAATGGACCGGGCGGATGCTCAACATCCATCCCGCGCTTCTGCCGGCGTTCAAGGGGCTCGACACCCACGCCCGCGCGCTCGCCGACGGCGTCGCCCGCCACGGCGCGACCGTGCATTTCGTGGTGCCGGAAATGGATGCGGGTCCGATCGTGATGCAGGGATCGGTGCCGGTGCGGCCCGGCGACACCGAGGCGACGCTGGCGGCGCGCGTGCTCGCGGTCGAGCACCGGATCTACCCGCAGGCGGTCCGGCTGCTGGCCGAAGGCCGGATCGCGATCGACGGCGACCGCTGTCTGCTCGACGGCCGCCCCGTCGTCACGACAGCCTTCGACGAATGATTTCGTCGGCGCAACGCCCGGCCGCCAAAAAACAAAACCCCCGGTCAGAGACCGAGGGCTACGGGATCGCCCCGCAAAGCTTGTGCAGTGATCAGACCACCTTGAGATTTTCGGCAGAGGCCTTGCCGTTACGGCCGGTCACGAGTTCGTACTCGACCGACTGACCTTCGTTCAGCGTGGACAGTCCGGCCCGCTCAACTGCGGAAATGTGCACGAACACATCCTTGCCACCACCGCCGGCCGCGGGCTGAATGAAGCCATAGCCCTTGGTCGGATTGAACCATTTGACGGTGCCCTTTTGCATCGTCGATCTCCTGAAGTTCCATTGCGACTTTGACGCCGCGCCCGCTCGCCGCAAGCCGCGCCACAACCCGGTTTTTTGGAGTGATCCGAAACGAGACGCGCCTGCAAGACGCTCAGCGGGCCGGAACGGCCAAAATCCAGTTGCGAATATATACTACAGCAAAAATACGGCCGCAGCGTGGCTCTTTTTGCATCCCGCGTCATGAAACCGCGGCGTGCCTAACCCACACCTTGTTGTCGTGAAACGCGGCCCCGCCATAGGGCGCGATGCTGTCGGCGCCGGTCAGCGTATTGATGCCGCGGCCGTCCGGATAGGCGCTGTTCGGCCAGATGGATTCGGCGATCACGACGCCGGGCCGCACGCCGTCGAACAGCCGCACATGCAGATGGACGGTTCCGCGCGGGCTGCCCACCCGGACCGGATCGCCGTCGCCGATGCCCTGTTTCGCGGCATCGTCGGGATGCATCATCAGCGTGGGACGCTTCTCGCGCGCCACCGATCCGGGCGTCTCGTTGAAGGTTGAGTTGAGAAACGCCCGCGCCGGCGAGGTGGCGAGCCGCAGCGGATAGGTCTCGTCGGCCTCCTCGACCGCCGGCCAGTAGTCTGGCAGCGCAGGCATCGCCGCATAGGGACCGGCGCGATAGGCCATCCGGAACGGCACGTTCGGCCAGTCCGGCTTGAACCGGAACTTGCCGTCCGGATAGCCGAAGCCCTTCACATAATGCGCCGTCTCGAAATCCGGCTGGCAGTCGATCCAGCGCTCGCGCTCGAGCCGCTCCAGCGTGCCCCAGCCCGACGCCTGCAGCGTCCGGTCGATCAGTTCGCGCGGCGACATCGTGAAGCCCGGGTGCTCGGCCCGAAGCCGCTTCGCCAGCGCGCAGATCACCTCGTGATTGGAGCGGCACTCGCCGGGCGGTTCGATCGCCTTGCCGCCGAACAGAATGTTCTGGTTGCCGCCGGCCTGATAGACGTCGTCGTGCTCAAGGAACATGGTCGCGGGCAGCACCACGTCGGCCATCTGCGCGGTCTCGGTCATGAACTGCTCGTGGACGCAGACGAACAGATCCTCGCGCGCGAAGCCGCGCTTGACGAGCTCCTGGTCCGGACAGACCGACACCGGATTGGTGTTCTGGATCAGCATAGCGGTCACCGGAGGACCGTCCGCAAGCGCCTCGCGATCGCCGGTCAGGATCGCGCCGATCCGCGACTGGTCGAGCATGCGCACCGACGGATCGCGCAGCTCGTGGCCTTCGATCAGCGACTTGTTCCAGTGATAGATGTCGGCGTTGTTGTGGAATGCGCCGCCGCCCTCGTGCAGCCACGCGCCGGTCACGGACGGAATGCAGCAGGCGGCGTGCATGCTGACGGCGCCGTTACGCGAGCGCGACAGGCCGTAGCCCAGCCGGAAAAAGGCGCGCTTGGTCGCGCCGATCAGCGCCGCGAAGGCCTCGATGGTCTCGACCGGACAGCCGGTGATCGCCGAAGCCCATTCGGGCGTGCGCGTCTTCACATGCGCTTCGAGTTCGCGCGGCGCGTCGGTGTAGCGGTCGAGATAGTCCCAGTCGGCCCGGCCGTCGCGGAACAGGCAGTGCATCACCGCGCAGGCGAGCGCCGCATCGGTGCCGGGCTTGATCAGCACGGGGAGATCGGCCTGCTCCATCGTGCCGTTCATGTAGATGTCGACGGCGGCGATCTTGGCGCCGCGATCCTTTCGCGCGCGGACCGCGTGCGTCATCACGTTGACCTGGGTGTTGACCGGATTGGTGCCCCAGATCACCACGAGATCGGACTTCGCCATCTCGCGCGGATCGGGCCCGGCGATGCGGCCGGTGCCGGCGGCGAAGCCGGTGTAGGCCGGATTCACGCAGATCGTCGAGAAGAAGCCGGAGTATTTCCTGGCGTGGCGCAGGCGATGGATGCCGTCGCGCATCACCAGCCCCATCGTGCCGGCGTAGTAATAGGGCCAGACCGCGGCGGGGCCGTGCAGTTGCTCCGCCTCCAGAAATTTCTCCGCGACGAGGTCGAGTGCGTCGTCCCAGGAGATCGGCTCAAATGCGCCCGAGCCTTTCGGCCCGGTTCGGCGCAGCGGCTTCAAAAGGCGATCGGGATGATGCACGCGCTCGGCGTAGCGCGCGACCTTCGCGCAGATCACGCCGGCCGTGTAGTCGTTGTCGGGCGCGCCGCGCACGCGGCCGATGGTGCGTTCGTCGAGCACCTCGACCTCGAGCGCGCAGGTCGAGGGACAGTCGTGCGGACACGCGGTCGGTGCGATCCGAAGAGGCGCGTTGAGGTGGCGGACCGGTCAATTCATGCCGGCACGCTACCACTCCCTTCCCGATCCGTCATGACCGGGCCGGCAGGCCGCAGCCGCAGGCCGAAACGAAAAGGCCCCGCATTGCGGGGCCTTTCCTGCATACGCCGCAGGTCAACACGATCAGCCGACGATCTCGTTGCCGGAGAAGAACTGCGCGATTTCCTGCGCGGCGGTGTCGGCGGCATCGGAGCCGTGCACCGAGTTCTCGCCGATCGACTTGGCGTGGACCTTGCGGATCGTGCCATCGGCAGCCTTCGACGGATCGGTCGCGCCCATGATCTCGCGGTACCTGGCGATCGCGTTCTCGCCTTCGAGAACCTGCACGACCACCGGACCGGAGGTCATGAACGACACCAGCTCGCCGAAGAACGGCCGCGCGCGATGCACGCCGTAGAAGGTCTCGGCCTGATCCTGGGTGATGCGCACGCGCTTCTGCGCGATGATCCGAAGGCCGGCCTTTTCGATCATGGCGTTGATCGCGCCGGTCAGATTGCGCTCGGTCGCGTCGGGCTTGATGATCGAAAAGGTTCTCTCGACCGCCATCGTCGTTGTCCTCGAATGTCAGTGTTATGGGGAATTCCGTGCCCCGCACGGGGTCGCGGCGCTTATAGCGGCGCGCCCCTGATGCGGCAAGGTTTCCGGCCTGTGTCCTGAACAATCGCTGTTTTTCCGGGTCATGACCCCCGCCCGGCACGCCGTGGGGCCCGCGCGTGCGGGGGGTCAAGGTCTGCCCCCGATCCGAACGCCGATCCTCGCGCTCCGCTCCCCGCGCGCAGCGGCGCGCTGGATCATAGGATCAGATGAAGGCCATCAGTCGCGCCGGCGCGCCGGTCGCATCCTTCACCTTCGAGACCCCGGCCACGAGGGTGGCCCCGACCGCCGGCACGCGGTCGAGATTGGCGACATTTTCCAGCCCCCAGCGACCCGAGCCGAGCCACGCGCGATGCACGCGGAAGTCCTTGGACGGCCCGTTGTCCAGCGACAGCGTATCGACCGCGATGCCCCAGACCTTGCGCTCCGCGATCAGCCATTCGGCCGCCTCCGGCGAAAAGCCGGGAAAGTGGAACACGCCGTCCACCGCGCCGGAATACTTTGCCGCGTCCTCGACATATTGCCCCCAGCCCGAGAGCATCGCGACGCAGCAGCCGTCCGGAAGCCGCCGGTTCTTCTTCTCCCAGTCGAGCAGATCCTGGCGCGACACCATGTAGTCGGCGTTCTGCGCCGCGCGGCTTCGCACGTCGACCACCGCGAGCGGGACGACCAGCAATTCCACCGCGAGCCGATCGACCGCCGGGCCCTTCTCGGAAAAATGCAGCGGTGCGTCGAGATGGGTGCCGGCGTGCTCGATGATCCGCCACCAGTTGAGATTGAAGCCGTCGCGCTTGAAGTCGAACTGCTTCTGCAGCTCGATGCCCGGCACGCCGAAGAATGTCGGAAACTCCGGCGACATGGTGTGCGTGAGATCGATGATGCCCTTGGGCTTGCGTCCCGCCTGCGCAAAGGCGGCCTCGGGCGCAACGGCGGTGGCGGCAAAGCCCGCGGCCGCAGCACCGCGGAACAGACCGCGGCGCGAGAGCGTGGCGCGGATCGCCTCCTGGCAGCCTGGAACGCACATCGGGCCTCTCCGTCCTGACGGACAGGACGTCGCGCCTGCGATGTCCGTCACCGCGAGCATCGCGCCAATGCCCCGGCTTCGCAACCGCCACATCGGACGGTTGCGCAGCCATTCGTCCTCGGTCAGAACAGCGCGCATGCTGAACATCGAAAGCCTTTCGGTCCGGATCGCCGGCCGCCTGTTGATCGAGGACGCGACCGCCCGCGTTCCCGAAGGCGCGCGCATCGGTCTCGTCGGCCGAAACGGCAGCGGCAAGTCGACGCTGTTCAACGTCATTACGGGCGAGATCGCATCGGAACAGGGTCGCATCGGTATTCCGTCGCGATGGCGGATCGGGCGGCTGGCGCAGGAGGCCCCCGGCGGCCCGGAGCGGCTGATCGACGTCGTTCTGAAGGCCGACGTGGAGCGCACCGCGCTTCTGGCCGAGGCCGAAACCGCCACGGATCCCGTGCGCATCGCCGACATCCAGACCCGTCTGGCCGACATCGGAGCCTATGCCGCGCCGGCCCGGGCGGCCGCGATCCTGTCGGGCCTCGGTTTCCCGGAGGCGGACCAGCAGCGGTCCTGCTCGGAGTTCTCGGGCGGCTGGCGGATGCGGGTGGCGCTCGCCGCCGTGCTGTTCTCGGAGCCCGATCTTCTGCTGCTCGACGAGCCCACCAACTATCTCGATCTCGAAGGCACGCTCTGGCTGCAGGACCATCTGGCGAAATACCCGCGCACCATGATCGTGGTCAGCCACGACCGCGACCTGCTCGACACCTCTGTCGAGTTCATCCTGTCGCTGGAGAACCGCAAGCTGACGCTCTACCGCGGCGGCTACACCGACTTCGAGCGCATGCGCGCCGAGAAGCTGATGCTCGACCAGAAGACGGCGAAGAAGCAGGAGGCGCGGCGCAAGCACCTGCAGGCCTTCGTCGACCGGTTCAAGGCCAAGGCCTCGAAGGCGCGTCAGGCGCAGTCGCGCGTCAAGATGCTGGAGAAGATGGGACCGGTGGCGGCGATCGTCACCAGCGAGGTCACGCCGATCCGCATTCCCGAACCGGACCGGCTGCTCGCGCCGCCGATCGTGGCGCTGGACGGCGTGTCGGTCGGATACGAGGAAGGCAAGCCGATCCTGCGCAATCTCTCGCTGCGCATCGACGACGACGACCGCATCGCGCTGCTCGGCTCCAACGGCAACGGCAAGTCCACGCTGGTGAAGCTGATCTCCGGCCGCCTCGCGCCGTTCGGCGGCAAGCTCACCCGTGCGAACCGGCTGAAGGTCGCCTACTTCGCGCAGCATCAGCTCGACGAACTGGATGCCGGCGGCACCGTCTATCGCATGTGCGCGAACTGATGCCCGACGAAGCCGAATCCAAGGTCCGAGCCGCAGCAGGCGCGCTCGGCTTCTCCGGCGAGGCCGCCGACACGCCGGTCGAGCGGCTCTCGGGCGGCGAGAAGGCGCGGCTGGCGCTCGGCCTCGCCACCTACGGCGGCCCGCATCTTCTGATCCTCGACGAGCCGACCAACCATCTCGACATCGACAGCCGCGCTGCCCTGATCGAGGCGATCAACGACTTCCCGGGCGCGACCGTTCTGGTCTCGCACGACCGCCATTTGCTGGCGGCCTGCGCCGAGCGGCTGTGGCTCGTCTCGGGCGGCGGTGTCTCGCCGTTCGACGGCGATCTCGACGACTACCGACGAAAGGTGTCTGGCCGACCGCGGCGAGAACGGCCGCGACCGCGCGGCGAAAGCGCCGGACAAGCCGGCGCGGCCCGCGGGACCAAGGGTCGATCTCAAGGGGCTGCGCCGCCGCATGGAGAAGGCGGAGGCCGCGATCGCCCGGCTCACGAGCGAGATCGAGACGATCGACGCGGCGCTGTCCGATCCGGCGCTCTTCGCCGCCGAACCGGCGCGCGCGGCCGCGCTCGGCAAGACGCGGCAGAGCCACGCCGAAGCGCTCGCGCAGGCTGAGGAGGAATGGCTCGCGGCCGGCGAGGCGCTGCAGGCCGCAGCAGAATAAGCTTCAGCGCGCCGCGCGCTTCTGCGCGGGGCGTTGCGGCCGCGCCGGGCGCTGCGCCGGCGGGGGCTCCGGCGCCCGCTCGATCGGTGGCGAGCCGACCGCCGACGAAGCCGTAGATGCCGGGTCTCGCGCCGCGGATATAGGTCAGCGTCGCCGTCCGCTCGCTGCGCTCGTTCTGGCCGATCTCCACCCGCTCCGGCGGGCCGATGCGGTTGACCACGTCGCATTCGGTCATCTGGAGACCGACACCGCCCGCGATGAGCGGCGTGCCGGCCGGCGGCGGCATCGGCGGCTGGTCGCCATCGGCCGACGGCGCGGGCGGCGGAGCCCCGCTGGCACAGAGTCCCGAACCGTCGACGAGATCCTCGGCGGAAATCGGCCGCTGCGTGTCCTCGCGCAGAACCGCGGTGGACTTGGGCTGGAACACCGACAGGTCGAAGCCCCGGAACGAATCGGTGTCGGGCAATGCACGGCCCCGACCGCGAAGCACACCATCAAAGCCGCGCCGAACCGCACGGCCCCGACCATGGTCGTCTGTGATTTCGCCTGAAGCCGCATCGCCTCGTCCCGGTGCCGCGCGTCCCCGGCGCGTTTGAAGCGCGACATTGCGTCACCAAAGCGGCAGGCGCAACGCGCTGTCGGATGGGTCGTTAACCCGAACCGCGTGCAATTTCAAACCGCGGCCCCGCAAGACTGTCGAACGTCTCAGGCCTTCTTGACCCAACGGCCGCTCTCGTCGGGCTGCCAATAGGTGACCGCAAACCCCTGCGCCTTGGCCTCGGTCCAGCGCTTGCGCGCATCCGCCACCGCGTCCTCGTCGGCGCCGTCGAACATCAGCACGATGCGCTCGTAGGACGACGCATCCTCCGGCATCGGCGCGCCGTCGACCAGAAATCGGACCTGCGCCGCGTTGGCGTTGCGACCGTCGGTCACGAGCAGGACCGGATGCGCGGCCGGCTCGGCCTCGCGCGCGGTCCCGTGCGGCAGAAAGCTGTCGTCGCGGTAGGTCCAAAGATGCGCGTCCAGCGCATCGACCCGTTCGTCGGACGAGGCCTGCACCGCCACCCGCCAGCCGCGCTCCAGCGAACGCTCGAGGAGCTGCGGCAGCACCCGCTCCACGCTCTGGCCGACGAGGTGATAGAACAGAACCTCGGTCATCCCCTGCCCCGCGATCAGCGCTCGTAGTGCTCCGCGACCAGACGATCCAGCAGCCGAACGCCCCAGCCGGAGCCCCAGCTCTTGTTGATGTCGGTCTGCGGCGACGACATTGCGGTGCCCGCGATATCCAGATGCGCCCACGGCGTCTTGCCGACGAAACGCTGTAGCAGTTGCGCGGCGGTGATCGAGCCGCCGTGGCGGCCGCCGGTGTTCTTCATGTCGGCGAACTTGGAATCGATCAGCTTGTCGTATTCCGGCCCGAGCGGCATCCGCCAGACCTTCTCCCCGGTGGCGAGGCCGGCCTGCGTCAGCCGGTCGGAAAGCTTGTCGTCGTTCGAGAACAGGCCGGCGTGCTCGACGCCGAGCGCCACCATGATCGCGCCGGTCAGCGTCGCAAGGTTGACCATGAACTGCGGCTGATAGCGGGTGTTGACCAGATGCAGCACGTCGGCCAGCACCAGCCGGCCTTCGGCGTCGGTGTTGATGATCTCGATGGTCTGGCCGTTCATGGTCTTGACGATATCGCCCGGCCGCTGCGCGTTGCCGTCCGGCATGTTCTCGACCAGGCCGATCGCGCCGATGACGTTGACCCTGGCCTTGCGGGCGGCGAGCGCATGCATCAGCCCGACAACGCAGGCCGCGCCCGCCATGTCGCCCTTCATGTCCTCCATGCCGCCGGCCGGCTTGATCGAGATGCCGCCGGTGTCGAAGCAGACGCCCTTGCCGACGAAGGCCACCGGCTTGTCGCCCTTGCGGCCGCCATTCCAGCGCATGATCACGGTGCGGCTGTCGCGGCGCGAGCCCTGGCCGACGCCGAGCAGGGCGTTCATGCCGAGCTTCTTCATGGCCCGCACGTCGAGCACCTCGACCGTCACGCCGAGCCGCTTCAGCGCCTGCGCACGGCGCGCGAACTCCTCCGGGTACAGGACGTTCGGCGGCTCGTTGACGAGATCGCGCGCGAGATGCACGCCGTCGGCGATGGCATCGCGTGCACCGAAAGCCTTCTGCGCGGCCGCCACGTTGGACACGGCGATGGCGATGGCCGTCTTCGCGGGAGCCTCGTCGCCCTCCTTTTTCTTGGTCTTGTAGCGGTCGAAGCGATAGTCGCGCAGACGCATGCCGAGCGCGAGATCCGCCGCCTGTTCCGAACTGACGGACGCCGAGCCGAACTCCGCAACGACGGTTGCGGCGGCCGCGCGCGCCGGCAACCGGCCGCGAACGCTGCCGCCGAGTTTCACGATCTCGAACGGCGTCAGCTTGGCGGCCTTACCGATCCCCACGACCACGAGCCGCGTGGCGTTGAGCTTCGCGGGCGCCACGATCTCCAGCGCGCTTCCGCTCTTGCCGGTGAAGCCCTCCGGCCCCGCCGCGCGAGACACCAGGTCGCCGGCCGGAGCCAGCGCCCGCCGGGCGGCCGGTCCGAACTTCAGGCCCTCCTCGCAGAACAGCACGAGAACGCCCTTCGGCGCCGTGGAAATCGGAACGAAGGAGGGCTTGCGGGCGTCCGCCATGATTTGCGCTTCCTGATGAGGGACTCGGGCGAGATCGCCTGTTATGGCGCGCCGTCGCCGGTTCGCAAAGGGCGGTCCGGTGTGCAGTCTGTTGATCAAATCCGGCGACGGGGCAGCGAATCCGGTAAGGAACCGTTAACCACGTCCGGAGACCGCCGGACGCGGCGGCGCGTCTGGCCCTGGTGGAAGCCGGCCCGTTAAGTTTTTGTTGTGCATGTTCAAGCGCTTTGCCTTGGGCAGGCCATTTTGTGCGGGATGGTGGTCGGCTGATCGGGGAATTGGCGCATCCTGTCGAGTACGTCGCGGACGGGGGTCCGGGGCGAAACGGCGGTTCGGCCGAAGTTGGGGATGTCGTAGGCGGATGGGGTCCATCGGCGGATACATTTTCCGCAGCACCTTCGGGGCTTTCCTCGTGGTGCTGATCAGCCTGACCGCGCTCATCTGGGTGACGCAGGCGCTGCGCGACCTCGACA
Organism: uncultured Alphaproteobacteria bacterium; assembly: GCA_963758225.1. Lineage (GTDB taxonomy): Bacteria > Pseudomonadota > Alphaproteobacteria > Rhizobiales > Xanthobacteraceae > Z2-YC6860. Next base: position 42,138 of record CAVWUJ010000004.1, read on the forward strand.
TCGTCACGAGCTCAGGGCCAGACCATCCTGGTCTTCATCGGGATCACCGGGCTGATCATTCCGCTGCTGATCCTGGTGATCGCGCCGATCGCGCTCGTGATCGCGGTGGCGCATGCGCTCAACAAGCTCGGCACCGATTCCGAACTGATCGTCATGAACGCGGCCGGCATGCCGCCCTGGCATCTCGCCAGGCCGTTCCTGGTGGTGGCCGCCGCGGTGTCGGTGCTGGTCGGCGTGATCAGCGTCTATGTCGCGCCCGAGGGCCTGCGCATGCTGCGGCGCTGGGTCACCGAGGTGCGCACCGATCTCGTCACCAACATCGTGCAGCCCGGCCGCTTCATCACCGTCGAGAACGGCCTGACGTTCCACATCCGCGAGCGCAAGCCGAACGGCCTGCTCGCCGGCATCGTGGTCGACGACCGCCGCAAGCCGGCCGAACGCATCACCATCCTCGCCGAGCAGGGCGAAATCCTGAAAAGCAACGGCGGCAGCTTTCTCGTGCTTGAAAACGGCAGCATCCAGCGGCTGGAGGCCAAGCAGCAGGATCCGAACCTGGTGATGTTCGACCGCTATGCGTTCGACCTCTCGCAATTCGGCGGTGCGCCGGCGAGCTACACCTACTCGGTCCGCGAGCGCTATCTCTGGGAGCTGCTTTCGCCCTCGCCCGACGACCCGGTCTACAAGGCCCAGCCGGGTCATTTCCGGGCCGAGATGCACGACCGCATCATGGCGCCGCTGTATCCGATCGCCTTCGTGCTGATCGCCTTCGCCTTTCTCGGCGCGCCGCGCACCACCCGGCAGAGCCGGACCTGGTCCGTGCTGGCGGTGATCGGCGGCGTGACCGGCCTGCGGCTGGTCGGCTTCGCCAGCACGGTCTTCGGCGTGCAGGCGCCGGCGCTGCTGGCGCTGCAATACATCGTGATCGCCGCCGTGATCGCGGCCTGCAGCATCGCGATCTCGCGCGGCGTGATCATCGAGCCGCCGGCGATGCTGGTGCGCCTCGGCGACGCCGTCTCCGACTTCGTCACGCGCCGCACCGCGGCGCTTTCGGGGGCGCGCCCGTGAACGTGTTCGGCGGCACCCTCGCGCGCTACTTCGGGCTGCAGTTCCTGACCGCCGTTCTGGCGGTGTTCGCCGGCGTCTTCGCGCTGATCGCCCTGATCGACTACATCGAGCTGATGCGGCGCAACTCCGAGGTTCCCAACCTCTCGGCGCTGCTGGTGGTGCAGACCTCGCTCTACCGGGTTCCGCAGGTCACCGAGCGCATCCTGCCGTTCGCGGTGCTGATCGGTGCGATGTCCTGCTACCTCGGCCTCTCGCGCCGGCTCGAACTGGTGATCGCGCGCGCCGCCGGCATGTCGGCCTGGCAGTTCATCGCACCGGCGGTGATCGTCGCGCTCCTGCTCGGCGCCTTCAGCACCGCCGTCTACAACCCCCTCGCCGCCCATCTGCACGAGCGCTCCAAGCGCCTGGAGGCCGAAATCAGCGGCGGCCGCACCGCGGGCCTGCAGGCGGTCGGCGGCGGCTTCTGGGTCCGCCAGCGCAGCACCGACGGCCAGTCGATCATCAGCGCGGCCACCAGCCAGGAGCAGGGCGTCCGGCTCGGCGGAATCACCGCCTTCGCCTTCGACGCCAACGGCAAGTTCCTGGAGCGCATCCACGCCAAGGCTGGGCAACTGGAGCCGGGCCACTGGCGTCTGCAGGAGGCCGTGATCTACCCGGTCGGAACCGCCCCGTTCGCCCGCGACACCTATCTGCTGCCGACCAACCTGACTCCCGAACAGGTCCGGGAAACCCTCGCGACCCCCGAAACCGTGCCGTTCTGGGAGCTTCCCGAATACATTCGCCTGGCCGAGAACGCCGGTCTGGCGGCGGCCGGCTACCGTCTCCAGTATCAGAAGTTTCTGTCGCGCCCCTTCATGCTCGCCTCGATGGTCCTGCTGGCTGCGGCATTCAGCCTGCGGTTCTTCCGGTTCGGCGGCGTGCAAAAGATGGTTCTCGGTGGCGTGGCCACCGGCTTTCTGCTTTATGTCCTGTCCAAGGTAACGGACGATTTGAGTAAGGCCGAGCTGCTGCATCCCATTGTGGCAGCATGGCTTCCTGTGCTCGTGGGCGGGATGACGGGACTTATTGCGCTGCTCTATCAGGAGGACGGTTGATGGCAGGTCCTGCCACCTCCCGCGCCTCCTCGGGGCGTTGGAAATCCGTCCGGGGATGGCTTGCGGGCAGCGCCGCCGTGCTGCTGGCCGCCTGCATCGTCGCGCCCGACGTTGCCGAAGCCCAGAGCCTGCTCCGCTTCCCCGAACGGCCCCGGCCGCCGGCCCGCACGCCGGACCCCAGCCGGCCGCAGGACCAGATGCTGCTGCAGGCCAAGGAGATCCAGTACGACTACACCAACAAGCGGGTGGCAGCCGTCGGCAACGTCCAGATTTACCACAGCGGCGCGACGCTCGAGGCCGACAAGGTCATCTACGACGAGAACACAAAGCGCCTGCACGCCGAGGGCAACGTCCGGCTGACCGAGCCGGACGGCAAGATCACCTACGGCGAAATCATGAACCTGAGCGACAACCTCAGGGACGGGTTCGTCGATTCGCTGCGTCTGGACACGCCGGACCAGACCCGCATGGCCGCGACCCGCGCCGACCGTTCGGACGGAAACTTCACGGTGTTCCACGGCGGCGTCTACACCGCCTGCGAGCCGTGCAAGGACGACCCGCGCAAGCCGCCGCTGTGGCAGGTCTCGGCCGCGCGGATCATCCACGACGAAGGCGAGAAGATGGTCTATTTCGAGAACGCGCGTCTCGAATTCTTCGGCCGCCCGATCGCCTTTCTTCCCGTACTTCTCGGCGCCCGACCCGACCGTCAAGCGCAAGACCGGCGTTCTGATGCCGGTCGCCTCCTACTCCAGCAAGTACGGCGCGGGGATCGAGGTTCCCTACTACTGGGCGCTGGCGCCGGACTACGACTTCACATTCTCGCCGAAGGTCATGACCCGCCAGGGCGCGCTGCTGCAGGGCGAGTATCGTCAGCGCTTTACCAACGGCAACATCACGCTGCGCGGCTTCGGGCATCTATCAGCTCGACAAGGGCGCGTTCCTTCGCGACGACGGACGCCCCACGCCGGGCTATCGCGACATGCGCGGCGCGGTCGAGGCCAACGGCCAGTTCGCGCTGAACAACCGCTGGGTCTGGGGCTTCGACGGCATGCTGATGTCGGACCGGACCTATTTCCAGGACTACGGCGTCGGTCGCGGACGCCGCCTCGACCCGTTCGGCATGGGTCTCACCGAAGGCGTTTCGCAGCTCTATGTCGCCGGCCGCGGCGACCGCAGCTACTTCGACGCGCGCGCGATGCACTTCTACGGCTTCTCCGAAGCCGACGTGCAGGGCCAGCTTCCCGTCATCCATCCGGTGATGGACTACAGCTACATCTTCTCGAACCCGATCTTCGGGGGCCAGCTCAGCTACAACGTCAACCTGACCAGCCTGAGCCGCGAAAAGGGCGCCTTCGATGCGATTTCACAACACGGCCTATATGTCGGGCGCCTGCGCACCGACGTCGGCCGACCCGGCGGTGAAGATCCCGGCGAACTGTTTGATGCGCGGCCTGCCCGGCAACTACACGCGCCTGACCGCGGAGACCAACTGGAAGCGCAGCTTCACCGATCCGTTCGGCCAGGTGTTCACGCCGTTCGTGAACATCCGCGGCGACATCGCGGCCTTCCACATCCGCAACGAGGCCGGCGTCGCCAATTACATCGCGCCCGGCGACCACACCGAGGCCCGGCTGATGCCGACCGTCGGCGTCGAATACCGCTACCCCTTCGTCAACGTGCAGTCCTGGGGCACCCAGACGCTGGAGCCGATCGCCCAGGTGATCGTGCGCCCGAACGAACCGCGCATCGGCCGCCTGCCGAACGAAGACGCCCAGAGCCTGATCTTCGACGACAGCAACCTGTTCCGGATGGACAAGTTCTCCGGCTACGACCGCATGGAAGGCGGCGGCCGCGCCAACGTCGGCGTTCAGTACACCGCGCAGTTCAACCGCGGCGGCTTCGTCAACGCCATGTTCGGCCAGTCCTACCACCTGTTCGGGACCAACTCCTTCGCGACCGGCGACCTGACCAACACCGGCCTCGGCAGCGGCCTCGACAAGTCGCGCTCCGACTACGTCGCCCGCCTCTCGTTCCAGCCCGACCGCACCTACACGTTCTCGACCCGCTATCGTTTCGACCAGCAGACCTTCGACGTGAAGCGGTTCGAGGCGGAGGTTCGCGCCAATTTCGACCGCTGGACGATCTCCGCCCTGTACGGCAGTTACGACGCCCAGCCGGAGCTCGGCTTCCTGACCCGGCGCGAGGGAATCCTCGGCCAGACCCAGGTCAAGCTGAACGAGAACTGGGTGCTGTCCGCTGGCGCCCGCTACGATCTCGACGCCCGCAAGTTCGACCAGATTCATCTCGGGTTGGGCTACATCGACGACTGCATCATCATCGGGATGAACTACATCACGAACTACGCCTACAGCGGCAACGCACAGATCGACCACCGCGTCATGCTGCAGCTCAGCCTGCGGACCCTGGGCGGCACCGCCTACACCCAGACCGTCGGCAGCGTCGGCGGCACGCAATAGCGGAGGCGCGGCGCGCTGTCGCGGCGCAGGACTCGCCGCGGCAAATATGATGGCGCGCATCATCCTGCCCGAATGCTGCCGCAGGCTCGCGGGCATGAGAAAGCGGGGCGCGCACGGAATCGAGATGGACGACGCGACGATGAACGCAAGGCAACCGACAGGACCGGTCCGCGCAGGAGTTGCGCTCGGAATGCTGGCTGGCGCGCTCGCCGCCGTGCTGCTCGTCGGCGGCGCCGGAGTGGCCGCCGCGCAGGCCGTCGCCGTTCTGGTCAACGGCGAACCGATCACCCACTTCGATGTCGACCAGCGCAGCCGGCTGACCCAGATCTCCCTGAACCGCACCCCGTCCCGCAAGGAAACGCTCGAAGAGCTGATCGACGAAAAGCTCAAGACGCAGCTGCTGCGCAAGTTCACGATTCCCGACATCGACAAGGACGTCGATAACGCCTTCAACAACATGGCGCGGCGCGCCGGGATGAGCGGGAAGCAGTTCGAGGACCAGCTCGCCCGCGCCAACGTCGGCGTGGGCACGCTGAAGGCCCGCATCAAGTCCGAGATCGTCTGGAATCAGGTGATCCGGGGCCGCTTCCAGAGCAGCTTCCAGTTTTCCGATCGCGACATCCGCGCCCAGCTCGGCACCGGCGACGCCAATCCGACCGGCTACGATTACACGCTGCGGCCCATCGTCTTCGTGGTGCCACGCGGCGCCGATGCATCGGTGCGTGAGGCGCGACGCCGCGAGGCGGAGGCGCTGCGAAGCCGGTTTGAGGGCTGCGAGGCCGGTGTCCGGCTGGCGCGCGGTCTGCGCGAGGTCGCGGTGCGCGCCCCTGTGATCCGCAGCTCCGCGGACCTGACGCCTCAGCTTCGCGAGGTTCTGGAGAAGACCGAGATCGGCAAGCTGTCGGCGCCGGAGGCCACCTCCCAGGGCATCGAGGTCTACGCCCTCTGCGGCAAGAGGCCTTCGACGGCCGACAACGCGCCGGGCCGCCGCGAGGCCCGCGAAAAGCTTGCCGCCGAGCAGTTCAAGCAGAAGGCGGATGCCTTCATCAAAGAGCTGCGCAGCCAGGCGATGATCGAGTACAGATAGGCCACAGATCGGCCATAGACACGCCAGACCGGGAGATGGCCCTGAAGCCATTGGCGCTCACTCTGGGAGAGCCGGCGGGAATTGGGCCGGACCTCACGCTCGCCGCGTGGCGGCAGCGCAACGCCCTGGGTCTGCCGGCCTTCTACCTGCTGGGCGACGCCGCGTGGCTTGCGCGACGCGCCCGAACGCTGGGCCTCGACGTCCCGATCGAGGTCTGCAGCCCCGAAGACGCTGCGGCGGCGTTCGGACGCGCCCTCCCCGTGGTCGAGCTGGGCAAACCGTGCACCGCCGAGCCCGGCCGGCCCGACGCCAACAGCGGGCCCGTTGCGATCGCGGCCATCGACCGGGCGGTCGCCGACGTGCTCGCCGGTCGCGCCGCGGCGTTGATCACCAATCCGATCGCCAAGAGCGTGCTCTACCGTGCCGGCTTCATCGACCCGGGCCACACCGAGTATCTCGCCCGTCTCTCGTTCGAAAGCACCGGCACGCCGGCCTGGCCCGTCATGATGCTGTGGTCGCCGGAGGTCGCAGTGGTGCCGGTGACCATCCACATGTCGCTCAGGAACGCGGTGGAGCGCCTCACCCGAGACCTGATCTTTGAAACCGGCCGGGTCGCCGCGCGCGACCTGCGCGAGCGGTTCGGCATTGCGCACCCCCGACTGGCCGTCGCCGGACTCAACCCGCATGCCGGCGAGGACGGCACGCTGGGCGACGAGGACGCGGTGATCGTGGCGCCCGCGGTGGAGCGGCTGCGCGAAGACGGCATCGACGCGCGCGGGCCGCTGCCGGCCGACACCATGTTCCATGCCGCGGCGCGCGCGACCTACGACGTCGCGCTGTGCATGTATCACGATCAGGCGCTGATCCCGATCAAGACCCTGGCGTTCGATCACGGCGTCAACGTCACGCTGGGACTGCCGTTCGTGCGCACCTCCCCCGACCACGGCACCGCCTTCGACATCGCCGGCACCGGTCGCGCCAGCCCCTCGAGCCTCGTCGAGGCCCTGAAGCTCGCCGCCCGTCTCGCCGCGCAGGACGCGAGCCGAAAGGCTCGCACGGAGACGCCGGCTGCGGCCCTGTCATGAACGCCGGCGCGCGCGCCTTCGACGGGCTTCCGCCGCTTCGCGACGTGATCCGCGATCACGGCCTCGCCGCCCGCAAGTCGCTCGGCCAGAACTTTCTGCTCGATCTCAACCTGACCGGCCGGATCGCGCGCGCGGCAGGTCCGCTCGCGGGCGTCGATGTGATCGAGGTCGGCCCCGGCCCCGGCGGCCTGACCCGGGCCCTGCTGGCCGAAGGCGCGCGGCGCGTCATCGCGATCGAGCGCGACGAACGCGCGATGGCGGCGCTGGCCGATATCGCCGCCGCCTATCCCGGACGGCTGGCGGCGCTCAACGCCGACGCGCTGGCGTTCGATCCGCGCATCCATCTGGAGCCTGGCGTTGCGGTCCGGATCGCCGCCAACCTGCCCTACAATATCGCGACCCTGCTGCTGGTCGGCTGGCTCACCGCCGATCCGTGGCCGCCGTGGTACGAGCGCATGGTGCTGATGTTCCAGCGCGAGGTCGCCGAGCGCATCGTCGCCGCACCGGGAAGCAAGGCCTACGGGCGGCTGTCGGTGCTGGCGGGGTGGCGGACGCAGGCGCGCATTGTGTTCGACGTGCATCCCTCCGCCTTCGTCCCGCCGCCGAAGGTCACCTCGTCGGTCGTCGAACTCGTTCCCCGCTTGTCGCCGCTCGCCTGCGACCGCGGCGCGCTCGAGCGCGTCACCGCGGCGGCCTTCGGCCAGCGTCGCAAGATGCTGCGTCAGAGCCTGCGGTCCCTGGCGGCCGACCCGCTGCCGCTGCTCGCTCAGGCCGGAATTCGCGCCGACCGAACGCGCTGAAAACGTGCCGGTCGAAGGCTTCGTCCGCTTGGCGCGGGCTCTTGCGGCTCTCTAGGATCTCGACATGACCACGATGCGCCGCCAGTCGCTGGTGTCTTACGCCGCCCCGCTCTGCGAAACGATCGTCGATTGTCCGAAGCCGCAAGGCACGCAGGTGCTGGTGCGGGTTTCCCGCTGCGGTGTCTGCCATTCCGACCTGCACATGCAGGACGGGCAGTTCACGCTGAGCGAGGCCAGGTCGCTCGACGTGCGAGAGGGACGCGCCCTGCCGTTCACGCTCGGCCACGAGATCGCAGGCGTGGTCGAAGCCGCGGGACCGGAGGCCGAAATCGCGACCGGCAGCAGGGTCGCGGTCTATCCCTGGATCGGCTGCGGAGAATGCGCCGCCTGCGCGGCCGGCGAGGAGAACCTCTGCAACCGCCATCGTCACCTCGGCATCGCAGCGGACGGCGGATTTGCTTCGCACCTGCTGGTGCCGCATCCGCGCTACCTGATCGACCACGAGCCGCTGCCGCCCTCCTTTGCGGGCACGCTCATGTGCTCGGGCCTCACGGCCTATTCCGCGCTCAAGCGAGTGGCGGGTCAGGCCGGGCGCGGCCCCGTCCTTCTGGTTGGGATGGGCGGCGTCGGCATGATGGGGCTGGCGCTCGCGCGCGCAATGTTCGACCGCGCGCCGCTGGTGGCCGATATCGATCCGGCGAAACGCGAGGCGGCGCTCGCGGCCGGCGCGGCCGCAGCATTCGATCCGTCCGACCCGCAGGCCCGGCGGACAATCCTCAAGTCCACCGGCGGGGTTCCCGCGGCCTGCGATTTCGTGGGCACGGAGCCGTCGCTCGCATTCGCGACCGGCGTGCTAGCCAAGGGCGGCAAGGCCGTCGTCACCGGCCTGATCGGCGGAACCTTCTCGATGCCGGTGGCGATGATCGTGCTCAAGGCCATCGCGATCGAAGGCGCCATGACCGGCACGCTGGCGGAGGCCCGCGAACTGGTCGAACTGGCGCGTTCGCGCAGGCTTCCGGCGCTGCCGATCGAGGAGCGGCCGATGGCGCAGGCCAGCCGGTCGCTCGACGATCTCCGCGCCGGGCGGGTGCTCGGCCGCATCGTTCTCACCGCATGACGCCGGTCACATCGAGAGCGACTTGAGGTCTCCAAGCAGCGATTCCACGAACGGAGTCATCTCCGCGGTCTGGCGCTTGAGCCGGGCCGCCGTCAGGATCGCACGCAACTCGGCGAAGCTCTTGTCGAGATCGTGGTTGATCACGACGTAATCGTATTCATGCCAGTGCGCGATCTCGCCGAGCGCGTTCTTGAGCCGTCGCGCGATCACATCCGCCGAATCTTCCGCGCGGCGCTCCAGCCGCGCTTTCAGTTCCGCCGCAGACGGCGGCAGAACGAACACGCTGACGATGTCGTCGCGCATGCTGGCGTATAGCTGCTGGGTGCCCTGCCAGTCGATGTCGAAAAGGATGTCGCGGCCCTCCGCCAGCGCCCTCTCGACGGCCTCGCGCGGCGTGCCGTAGCAATTGCCGTGCACCTCCGCGTGCTCCAGCAGTTCTCCCGCGTCGCGCATCGCGTCGAACCGGCGCTGCTTGATAAAATGATAGTGCACGCCGTCGATCTCGCTGGCGCGGCGCGGGCGCGTCGTCACCGATATCGAAAGCTCCAGATCCTTATCCTGTTCGATCAGGTTTCGCGTCAGAGTGGTCTTGCCCGCCCCCGACGGCGAGGACAGGACGAACATCAGCCCGCGACGCGCTCCGGTCCTGCGGTCGGCCTGCGCCATGCTCACTCCAGATTCTGAACCTGCTCGCGAAACTGCTCGACCACGGCCTTCAGCTCCAGCCCGATGTTGGTCAGTTCGATGTCGTTGGCCTTGGCGCAGAGCGTGTTGGACTCGCGGTTGAACTCCTGCGACAGGAAGTCGAGCTTTCGTCCCACCGGTCCGCCGGCGGCGAGAAGCTTGCGCGCCTGCGCGACATGGGCCGCAAGGCGGTCGAGCTCCTCGCGAATGTCGGCCTTGCCGGCGAGCAGAAGCGCCTCCTGATGCAGCCGGTCCGGATCGAGACGCTGTCCGGTCTCGATCAGCTCGGCGATCTGGTCGGCGAGCCGCAGCTTGATCGCCTCCGGCTTGCGGCCGGGCACCGCTTCGGCCCGCGCCGTCAGGGCCGCGATCTCGTCGAGCCGCGACGACAGCACTGCGCTCGAGCGCCGCACCTTCGGTGCGGCGCATGCTGCACAGCCCGTCCAGCGCGTCGCCGAAGCCGCGACGATGGCGGACTCGGCGGCGCGCGCTCTCGTCCTCGCTCTCCTCGGCGTCGGCGACCTCGATCACGCCCTTGAGCGAGAGAATGCCGTCGAGCGAAGGCGGCGCGGCATCGACCCGGCCGTGGAGGCCTTCAGCGTCGCAAGCACCGCGTCGAGCACCGGCTCGTTGACCCGCACCACCGGCTCCGCGCCTTGGCGCGTCACATTGAGGTTGGCGAAAACCGAACCGCGCGCCAGCCGGTCGGCGCCGGCCTTGCGACCGGCGCGTCGACCGCGTCCCAGCCCGGCGGCAAGCGGCAGCTTGAAATCGAGCCCCTTGGCGTTGACCGACTTCAGCTCCCACGACCAGGCATAGGAGCCCGGACACGCCGTGGCCGCGCGCGAAGCCGGTCATGCTGGAGAGCGCCATCGAAGCGAATCCGTTGGTCATAGGACGCGCCCTTATCGCACGGCCATGACCGGATGCCAGCCCCTTGCGGACCGGTCATGCGTTGCGGCGACGGCCCGCTCTCGCGTCAGCGCGCGGAGCCCTGCCGTCCCGGCGGTGTCCGGCCGTTGGCAGGCGCGGGCGCGGCCGGCTGCGGATTGGCCTGCCGCTCCAGCGCGCGCAGCTTCTGCACGTGGCGTCGGTGCTGGTCGTAGTTTTCGGAGAAGGCATGGCCGCCGGTGCCGTCGGCGACGAAATAAAGCTCCTTGGTGCGCGCCGGATTGATCGCGGCTTCGAGCGAAGCCCGACCAGGATTGGCGATCGGGCCCGGCGGCAGGCCGTCGATCACATAGGTGTTGTAGGGCGTCGGCTGGCGGATCTCGCTGGCCAGGATCGGACGTCCGAGCGATCCCTTGCCGCCGACCAGTCCGTAGATGATGGTCGGGTCCGATTGCAGCCGCATCTTCTGGCGCAGGCGGTTGACGAACACGGCGGCGACGCGCGTGCGCTCCTCGGGCTTGCCGGTTTCCTTCTCGATGATCGAGGCGAGCGTGACGAGCTGCTCCGGCGTGCTGATCGGCAGGTCCGGATTGCGGCGCTCCCAGACCTCCTGAACGGCGCGGCGCTGCGCGGCCTGCATCCGCTTGATGATCTCCTCGCGCGACGTGCCGCGCGTGAAGCTGTAGGTCTCCGGCAGCAGCGTGCCCTCGCGCGGGATCTCGCGGATGTTTCCGGCCAGGACCGGATTTTCCAGCAGCTTGGCGACGATCTGGTCCGAGGTCAGGCCCTCGGCAACGGTGAAATTATGCTGGACGACCTTGCCCTCCATCATCGTCTCGATCACGTCCTGCATGCTGGCGCCTTGCGGGGAAATTGATACTCGCCGTACTTGCAGGTCGTCGCGCGCCTTCATCATCATCGCGCCCGCGACGAACAGCCAAGGGTTCTCGATCACGCCTTCGCGCGCCAGCAGCTCAGCCGTGTCGCGCACGCCGCCGCGCGGGACGTTGACGACCTTGTCCTCGGCCAGCGGGCCCGGGCGCCTCGAAGCGCTGCTTGCCGACCACGAAGCCGACGCCGGCGCCGATCGTGAGCAGGAACAGCAGCGTCAGCAACAGATTGCCGGCGATCACGAAGGGATGGCGTGCGCTGATGCGAGCGCCGCGTTGGCATGGGCACATGCTCCGGCTGAAGGGCTGCCCGGGGGCTGCGGGGCGAAAGGCGCCGATCCATCTCGTCGAGCGGACCGGGCTGTTGCAGCGGCGGATAGGGATCGCCCGCCCCCGGCACCGCGCCGCGATCCTCGGGCTGCGGCGGAGGTGCAGGCGGTGGAGCCGGCGGACGCGGCTGCTGTTGATACTGCGTTTGCACCGGTCGCGGCGAAGGCTGGGCGGGAGCGGGCGCAGGAGCAGGAGCAGGAGCACGCTGAAGCGGCGCACCGGCGCGCGCGGCTGCGGGACGCGGCTCTGTCCCGGCTCCGGGCGGCGCCATCGGCGGCGGCGCACCCTGAGGTCGGGCGGCACGCGGCGCGGCGGGCGACGGCTGCACCGGCGCAGCCCCCGGACGCGCAGCAGGGGCCGGCGGGCGCGGCACGGCCGGCCGCGGCGCAGGCGCCGTTCCGGCGCCAGGAGCGAACGGGCGCGCCCCCTGCGACGGCGCAGGATGCGCCACAGGATTGGCGGGCGGTGCGGCAGGACGGGGTGCGGGCGCTGGCTGAAACACGCCGTTGCCTGCCGGATCGTGAGGGGCGCGCGGCGGCACGCGCAAGGCAGAGGCGGGGCGCGGGGCTTGTCCCGGCATCGTCGCAGGCACAGGCGCACGCCCGCGGCCATCCCCATTCGGTGGCTTCTGCGAATTCACCCGATCCCCACGTTCATGTTCGCCAGCATCCTCGTCGATCCCGGCCGAGCCGGCCGATCAATGCTGCGGCTGAAAATGAGCCCCGCTGCATCGTCGCAGATTTGATGGACCGACGCCCCCATTTTTTGCCCCGCGCGACAGAAACGGGACATGAAAACCGAATATGGCGAAAGCTTGGAATCGTTCCGGTCGTGACCCGACCGGCTAGACCCGCCGAAACACCAGCGAGGCGTTGGTCCCGCCGAATCCGAACGAATTGGACAGAGCCACGTCGATGTCACGCTGCCGCGCCTTGTGCGGCACCAGATCGATCGGCGTCTCGACCGACGGATTGTCGAGATTGAGCGTGGGCGGCGCGATGCGATCGCGGATCGCCAGCACCGAGAAGATCGCCTCGACCGCGCCGGCGGCTCCCAGCAGGTGGCCGATCGACGACTTGGTGGACGACATCGAAACCTTCGACGCGGCGTTGCCGACCAGCTTCTGCACCGCGCTCGAGCTCGAGTTCGTCGCCCAGCGGCGTGGAGGTGCCGTGCGCGTTGATGTAGTCGAGATCGGAGGGCTGCAACGCCGGCGCGCTTCATCGCGGCGGTCATGCATCGCAATGCGCCCTCGCCGTCCGGAGACGGCGCGGTGATGTGATAGGCGTCGCCGGACAGGCCGTAGCCGACGAGCTCCGCATAAATTTTCGCGCCGCGCGCCTTGGCGTGCTCGTATTCTTCGAGCACCACGATGCCGGCGCCTTCGCCCATCACGAAGCCGTCGCGCTTCCTTGTCGTAGGGCCGCGACGCCTTCTCGGGCGTTTCGTTGAAAGCGGTGGACAAGGCGCGCACGGCGCCGAAGCCCGCGACCGCGATCCGGTTGACCGGCGACTCGGTGCCGCCCGCCACCATCACGTCGGCATCGCCCAGCGCGATCAGCCGGCCGGCGTCGCCGATCGCATGCGCGCCGGTCGAGCAGGCCGTCACCACGGAATGGTTCGGCCCCTTGAGCCCGTGCTCGATCGAGACGAAGCCGGAGGCGAGATTGATGATGCGGCCCGGGATGAAGAACGGCGAGACCCGCCGCGGCCCCTTCTCGTGCAGCGTCACGGCGGCCTCGGCAATGCCCTCGATGCCGCCGATGCCGGAGCCGATCAGCACGCCGCTGGCGTTCTGCTCCTCGGGCGTGGACGGCTTCCAGCCGGCATCGTCGAGCGCCTGCCTGGCCGCGCACATCGCAAAGACGATGAACTTGTCGACCTTGCGCTGCTCCTTCGGCTCCATCCACTGATCGGGATTGTAGGTGCCGTTGCTGCCGTCCCCGTAGGGGATCATGCAGGCGATCTTGGTGGCCAGATCGGACACGTCGAAGCGGTCGATCTTGGCCGCCCCGCTCTCGCCTGCGATCAAACGCTTCCACGTCGCCTCGACGCCGCAGCCGAGCGGCGTGACCATTCCGAGACCGGTGATGACGACGCGCCTCATTCTAGCAGTCCGTATCTAACATTCGCATCCCGTTCTAGCATGCACGTTTGCGAATGCTGGAATCCAAGGACCACGGGAAAATATTGGATTCGGGTGGAGCCTTGGATTTGATGTTCGCTCACGAGCCTGCGACCGACTGGATGGCGAATGCCAAATCCGCTCCACGAACTCTCCGGCCGCGCGCCACGGCTTGGATGACCGACGCCGAAAACGGCGTCGGATTGCCCCCGTCCCCCGATCTGCAGGAGTTGTGCGCGGACCTTCATTCCCGGCAGTGCCGCCGCGCGCGGCGGTCAGCCCTTGGCGTTCTTCTCGAGGAACTTCACGGCGTCGCCGACCGTCAGAATGGTCTCGGCCGCATCGTCCGGAATCTCGCATCCGAACTCTTCCTCGAAAGCCATGACGAGCTCGACGGTGTCGAGGCTGTCGGCGCCGAGATCGTCGATGAAGCTCGCGCCTTCGGTCACCTTTTCCGGCTCGACGCCGAGGTGCTCCACGACGATCTTCTTAACCCGCTCGCCAATATCACTCATCGCCTGAACCTCTGTTTGGATTGGGCTCTTTCATCGACCCCGATGCTTTCAACCCTGAAGCCAACGCGGCACGAGTTCTCGTCTGCCGAACCTCGATGCGAAAGACGGGATCAAGTCCACACGATCGCGAGCGGATCGCGCAACCACCCTCGCCAATCCGGTCGCCCCAGCCGGGTCCGGGTTCGGTTAACACACTTCCGAAGGCTTGGCCAGAAGGCCGCAAGCCCCTCCCGCTTCATGTTTTCCAGCGTTATTGCGGCGCTGCGCAAGAAGCTGGGGATACGTCAGATCATCGCCATACCGCCGTTCACATGCAGGGTCTGGCCCGTGACATAGGCGGCCTCGTCGGAGGCGAGATAAACCGCGGCAGCCGCGATATCGGCGCCGCTTCCCAGCTTGCCCGCCGGCACCATCGCAAGGATGGCCTCGCGCTGCTTTTCGTTGAGCTTGTCGGTCATCGGGCTCGCGATGAAGCCCGGCGCGATGCAGTTCGCCGTGACGCCGCGCTTGGCGTATTCCTTGGCGATCGACTTGAACATGCCGATCATCCCGGCCTTCGAGGCGGTGTAGTTGCTCTGCCCGGCGTTGCCGGTGACGCCGACCACCGAGGTAATTCCGATCAGCCGGCCGTGGCGGCGGCGCATCATGGTCTTCACGGCCGCGCGCGCCAGCCGGAATGTCGCCGTCAGGTTGACGTTGATGACGGCTTCCCAATCCTCGTCGCGCAACTGGACCAACAGGTTGTCCTTGGTGATGCCGGCGTTGGCCACCAAAATGTCGACCTGCCCCAGCGCGGTTTCGGCGGAGGGCAGCAGAGCCTCGACCGCATCCTTGTCCGACAGGTCGCACGGCAACACCGTCGCGCCGCCCAGTTCCGCCGCCAGCAATTCCAGCGCCTCCCGGCGCGTGCCCGAGATCGCGACCTTCGCGCCCTGGGCATGAAGCGCACGCGCAATCGCGCCGCCGATCCCGCCGGTCGCGCCGGTCACGAGTGCGGTCTTGCCGGTCAGGTCGAACATGCCAGTTTCCTTCGGTTGCAAAACTCGGACGGGCGAAAGGTGCGTCAGCCCCGCGCCGCCTTGAACGCGGCGACGTCGTCGGGCGTGCCCACGGCGGAGCCGCTCGCGCCTTCGGCGATCCGCTTCAGAAGCCCGGTGAGAACCTTCCCCGAGCCCACCTCGGTGAACCGCGTCACGCCCCGCCCGGCCATATAAGAGACGCACTCGCGCCAGCGCACGGTTCCGGTGACCTGCTCGACGAGACGCTGGACGATGTCCTTCGGGTCGTCGATCGGCGCGGCGAGCACATTGGCGACCACCGGCACGACCGGCTTCTTCACGTCGACTTTGGACAGAGCCTCGGCCATGGCATCCGCGGCCGGCTTCATCAGCGCGCAATGGAAGGGCGCCGAGACCTGCAGCATCATGGCGCGCTTGGCGCCTTTTGTCTTGGCGATCTCGACCGCGCGCTCGACCGCCGCCTTGTTGCCGGACACGACCACCTGTCCGCCGCCGTTGTCGTTGGCGATATCGCAGATCTCGCCCTGGGCGGCTTCGGACGCCGCGGACCGGGCCGCGTCGAGGTCGAGACCGAGCAGTGCGGCCATCGCTCCGGCCCCGACCGGTACGGCCTGCTGCATGGCGCGACCGCGGATGCGCAGGAGCTTTGCGGTGTCGCTGATGGTGAAGGCGCCAGCGGCCGCCAGAGCGGAATATTCTCCGAGCGAATGACCGGCGACGAATTGCGCGTCGCGCGCGAGATCGAGGCCGGCCTCGGCCTCCAGCACCCGCAGCGCCGCGAGCGACACCGCCATCAGGGCGGGCTGGGCGTTTTCGGTCAGGGTCAGGGTCTCGGCCGGGCCGTCCCACATCACGGCGGTGAGGCGCTCGCCGAGCGCGGCGTCGACCTCGTCGAACACGGCGCGCGCCGCCGGAAACGCCTCGGCAAGAGCCTTGCCCATGCCGACCGCCTGGCTGCCCTGCCCCGGAAACACAAAGGCTGCCGACATGCTCCCTCCCGTGCCGCCTCTTCGACCGGGCCGAAAGACACCGCCCCCGCCCGGACTGTCAAGCGATCCGGGGAAACCCGTCTCCGACCGGGCGGCCGGTGGAAATGCTTGCTTTGCCGCGGGAAACGCCTATAAAGCCCGCGTTCCGTCGTACCGGCTGAGAGCTGAACGGACGACCGCGGGTGGCTTCAACCTTGCGGTAGGGTCGATGACCCGGCGTCCCGTGTTCTCACCTTCGAAGCAATCGAGCCTTTCCGAAGGCTCGAAGGGCTCAGCGCCGAACGGCGGCGAACGAGACTTTGAAGAAAGGCAATCCATGCCCCTTTACGAACACGTCTATCTCGCGCGCCAGGACGTCAGCGCGCAGCAGGTCGAAGACTTGACCGCGCATCTGACCGGCGTCATCCAGCAGCAGGGCGGCAAGGTCACCAAGACCGAATACTGGGGCGTGAAGTCCCTGACCTACCGCATGCGCAAGAACCGCAAGGCGCATTTCACGCTGCTCAACGTCGATGCCCCGCCGGCCGCGATCGCCGAGATTGAGCGCCAGGAGCGCATCAACGAGGACGTCCTGCGCTACATCACCGTGCGCGTCGACGAACTCGAGGAAGGCCCCTCGGCGATGATGCGCAAGGTCGACCGCGACCGTGAGCGCGACGAGCGCGGCGGTGGCCGCTTCGGCGACCGCGACCGCGGCGACCGGTTCGGCGATCGTCCGCCGCGCCGCGACCGCGACGAGCGCAGCAGCCGCGACGACGACCAGGGTTCGGAGGACTAAGTCATGGCATTCGGCTCTTCCCAAGGTGGCGCCGGCGGCGCCCGTCGTCCGTTCTTCCGGCGTCGCAAGACCTGCCCGTTCTCCGGCACCAACGCGCCGAAGATCGACTACAAGGACGCAAAGCTGCTGCAGCGTTATGTGTCCGAGCGCGGCAAGATCGTGCCGAGCCGGATCACCGCAGTGTCCGCCAAGAAGCAGCGCGAACTGGCCCAGGCCATCAAACGCGCCCGCTTTCTCGGCCTCCTGCCTTACGTCATCCGCTAGGCGGATCGAAACCCGGCCGGGCCTCGTTTTGGCGAGTCCCGACCGAACGCGACGACACGGCCCGCCGGCGCGACCCTGCGGGCCGATGGTTGGGGCGGACAATCGGGTCCGCCTCTAACCGCTCGACATCGAGAGCGGGACAGCTTGGGCGATGGCGCAACTCTTTCTCATAGGACTCGGTGCCGGCGCGGCCACGTTCGCGCTGTTCGCGTCGATCAAGTCGGGATCGCTGATCTCAATTCTGCTGTTCTATCTTGCGCCGCTTCCGATCCTGATCGCCGCACTCGGCTGGAGCCACTGGGCCGGCCTGATCGCGGCGATGGTCGCCGGCCTCGGGCTCGCCCTGGGCCTCGACGGCTTTGTGTTCGCGGCCTTTCTGTTCGGCATCGGCCTGCCGGCCTGGTGGCTCGGCTATCTCGCGCTGCTGGCGCGGCCGGCGGAACGTGAGACGCCCGACGGGCTGGAATGGTATCCGGTCGGCCATCTGGTGTTCTGGACCGCCCTGCTCGGCGGCGGCGTGGTGGTGCTCGCGCTGCTCACGCTCGGCATGAACGAAGAGACCTTCCGAACCGCGCTGCGCAGCACGCTGGAGGGCATGTTCAAGGCGCAGATGAAAACGCCGCCCGCCGACAGCGCGCGCGTGATCGACTTCATGGTCGCGGCCCTGCCGCCCGCCGCTGCGATCCTGACCACGCTGACCAACCTGATCAACCTCTGGCTCGCCGCCCGGATCGTCACGGTCTCGGGCCGCATGCGCCGACCGCCGCCCGACCTGCCCGGCATGGAGTTTCCCTCCTACGCGCCGGTCGCGATGGGCGTTGCGGTCGCAGGTTCGTTTCTTCCCGGCATCGGCGGGATCGTCGGCACGGTGATGACCGCCAGCCTGCTGATGGCCTATGCGGTGCTGGGCTTCGCCGTCGTGCACGCCCTCACCCGGCACCTGAACAGCCGCCTGCCGATCCTGATCGCGATCTACGCATCCGTCATGATCTTCGGCTGGCCGGTTCTGATGATGACGCTGCTCGGACTTGCGGACACCGCCTTCGGCCTGCGCGGGCGTTATGCGGGACCGACGCCGCCTGCCAATCCCCCCGTTTGAATTTCAAAGGAGAAGACTCATGGAAGTGATCTTGCTGGAACGCATCGCCAAACTCGGCCAGATGGGCGATGTCGTGCGCGTCAAGGACGGCTTCGCGCGCAACTTCCTGCTGCCCTCGGGCAAGGCCCTGCGCGCCACCGAGGCCAACCGCTCGAAGTTCGAACTCGATGAAGTCGCAGCTTCAGGCCAAGAACCTGGAGACCAAGTCCGAAGCCGAGAAGATCGGCCAGAAGCTCGACGGCCAGAGCTTCCCGATCATCCGGCAGGCCTCCGAACTCGGGGCAGCTCTACGGCTCGGTCTCGCCGCGCGATCTCGCCGGCATCCTGACCGACGGCGGCTTCGAGATCGATCGCAACCAGATCGCGCTCAACACGCCGATCAAGACGATCGGGTCGCACAAGGTTCCGGTGTTGTTGCATCCTGAGGTCGAGGTGACGATCACCGTTCACGTCGCCCGCAGCGGCGACGAGGCCGAGCGCCTGGCGCGCGGCGAGGACGTGCTGCTGCGTCGCGACGAGGCCGAGGAGGATGCCGCGGCCGAACGCGCGGCGGCGGCCAGCGCCGCCGAAGCGGCGTTCGAGCGGGACGACGAAGAATCCGAAGACGCGGACAAGTCCAAGGCCTGATCGATGGCCTGATCGAAGGCCGCAGAGCGAGACCGCCCGCGCGGCCGTTCTCCGCCTTCAGGCAAACGAAAAGCCGGCGAGGCCCGATGGCTTCGCCGGCTTTGTCCGTTCGGACGACGCGCCGGTCTCACTCGAAGATATCGAACTCCTTCTTCGGCGGCGGCGGAGGGGGCGCCGGCGGTTCGGGCGCTGGCGCGGCCTCGGGCGGCGGCGCGGCCGGCTGCGGCTTGGCGGCGGGAGCGGACCGGGCCGCCTTGGGATCGGGCTTGGCGTCCGGCCTGGCGGTTTCGGGCTTCGCCGGCTCGGGCTTGGCGCCACGGGGATCGGGCCTTGCGGCCTCGGGGGCCGGCTTGCGGCCGGGACGCGGCTCGTCCGGCTTGGCCGTGTCGTCCGGTCTTGCGGTCGGGCGCGGCGGCGGGGGCGGCTGGCGCGGCGTGGGCACGGGCTTGGCATCGCCCGGCAGACTGGCGAGATAAGCCGCCAGGGCTGACGCGCTTTCGCGGCTGTTCGTGTAATGCGCTCTCAGAAACCCGGCCAGGCTGCCGGCGCTGCGGCCCTTGGCAAGGCCCTGCGCGCTGCGGTGACAGCCCGCTCCGGTGCAATCCGACGCAAAGAGCTGGGCCGGCGACTTCCCGGCGCTGAAATTCTCCCCGCGCGAGCCCGCCGCCGGCGGCACCTCTTCGTCGGCCGAGCGACCCCACGGCGGAAACAATTGCGCCTGCGCCTCACGGACAGCCGGATCGGCCACCAGCAGCAAGGCGACGACCAGAGCCAAATGCCTCATTCGCAACAATTGCGCCTCCAAGCGCAGGCCGGATTCCGCCGCTTCGGCCGTGCGCCCCGCTCTTAGCCCATATTCGTCCGAAAGTGAGGCCGGTGCGAAGCCGCTGCGTCACGTTGATCACAACCCCAGACTTTGGTCTAATATTTCGGTGCAACTTCCGTCCCGCATGGGACAGGCTACAGGGAGTTGAAGGCGGCCGTGGACCGGTTGCTTCAGTGGGGGCTCAAGCAATTCGTTCGCCGGGGGGCGCTCAGGCTCACCACGGCGACGGGGCGGACATTTTCCTTCGGTGACGGCAGCGGCCCGCCGGTGGCCGTGCGCTTCACGTCGCGTCGCGCCCAGATCCGGGTGATGCTCGATCCGGAGCTGAGGCTCGGCGAAGCCTACATGGACGGCACACTTGCGATGGAGCAAGGCTCCGTCGCCGACCTGCTCGCAATCATCTGCGATCCCGAAGCCCGGACGACGTCGCCGAACTGGGCCCGCCTGCCCTGGCTGATCCGCTATCTCTACCGCCGTGTGCAGCAGTTCAACCCGCGCAGCCGCTCGCGGCGCAATGTCGCGCACCATTACGATCTCGACGGCCGCCTCTACTCTTTATTTCTCGACGCCGACCGACAGTACAGCTGCGCCTATTTCGAGCATCCCGGCCAGTCGCTTGACGACGCCCAGCTCGCCAAGAAGCGGCATCTGGCCGCCAAGCTGCTGTTGAAGCCCGGTCAAAACACGCTCGACATCGGCTGCGGCTGGGGCGGGCTGGCGCTTTATCTGGCCGAAATCGCCGGCGCGCGCGTGACCGGCATCACCCTTTCCAGAGAGCAATGGTCGCACGCGGGCGAGCGGGCCGCCGAACGCGGCCTCGTCGGCCGCGTGTCGTTTCGCCTGCAGGATTATCGCGACGTCAGGGAACGATACGATCGCATCGTCTCCGTCGGCATGTTCGAACATGTCGGCGTCGGGCATTTCGACGCCTATTTCGGCAATGCGCGCGGCTCCTGTCCGATGACGGCGTGATGGTGCTGCATTCGATCGGCCGTTCCGAGGGACCGAGCATCACGAATCCCTGGATCGCCAAATACATCTTTCCCGGCGGATACATTCCGGCGTTGTCCGAGGTTGTTCCGGCGATCGAGCGCGCCGGCCTGCTGGTGACCGACATCGAAATCCTGCGGCTGCATTACGCCGAAACGCTGAAAGCGTGGCGCGAACGCTTCCTCGCGCATCGGGAGGATGCCGAACGGCTCTACGACCGCCGATTCGTGCGGATGTGGGAGTTCTATCTCGCGGCGTCCGAAATGGCGTTCCGCGAGCACGAAGCGATGATGGTCATGCAGATCCAGCTCGCAAAGCGGCAGGGCATCGTGCCGATGACGCGCGATTACATCGCGCCGCGAGGAAGCCCGGCTGCGGCATTCGAGCAGCGACCAGCGCGCACCGTTGCGGCTGGCGGGCGAGTAGCACGCCGCACAGGAACCGGGCAGGGCGGGTCGCCTCGCTGTTTGCCGCTTCGACGGCGTCAAGCTTTCCGTCTGCGTACACACTGCGGCGGTGGGTAACGGGGATACCGGTGCCGCGCTCTGCCCGGCGCGAGCGAAGGCGGTGCTAAGCCATCGCCCTCGTCTTGCAGCGGCGGCCGCCGCCCGCTGCGGTTCGCCATCCCGTATCCGGCACCGTCAGCAGTCGCGTTCGAGTTCGGTTGTCTTTCTTACCCACCACAACAACAATCACCGCTGCTCCGTTCGAGCCCTGTCGACCGCACCGATGGCCACCTTTCGAATCGACCGTCCGCCAAGCTTCCCGATCCGCAGGCCGCGCCGCAGTATCGCAGCGCGCCGCACAACATCGAGGCCGAGCAGGCGCTGATCGGCGCGATCCTGGTCAACAACGAGGCGCTCTATCGGGTCTCGGACTTTCTCGACGCCGCAGCATTTCTACGAGCCGATCCATCAGCAGATCTTCGAACTGTCGTCGAACCTGATCCGCGCCGGCAAGGTCGCGACGCCGGTGACGCTGAAGACCTTCCTGCCGCCCGACCTCGACATCGGCGGGCATGAACGCGAGCCAGTATCTCGCCCGGCTCGCCGCCGAGGCGACCACCGTCATCAATGCCGATCGACTATGCGCGCACGATCGCCGACCTCGCCATGCGCCGCACCCTGATCCGCATCGGCGAGGACATGGTCAACGTCGCCTTCGACGCGCCGGTGGATTTCGCGCCGCGCGAGCAGATCGAGGACGCCGAACGCAGGCTCTACGAAATCGCCGAGAACCGGACGCTTCGGCGCCGGCTTCCAGCGCTTCTCGCAGGCGCTGACCACCGCCGTGGACATGGCCGCGCAACGCCTTCCAGCGCGACGGCAAGCTGTCGGGCATCGCCACCGGCCTGCGCGACCTCGACGCCAAGATGGGCGGACTGCAATCGTCGGACCTGATCATCGTCGCCGGCCGCCCCGGCATGGGCAAGACCTCGCTCGCCACCAACATCGCCTACAACGTCGCCGCCGCCTACCAGGGCGAGGTGCAGCCCGACGGCTCGACCAAGCCGATCAACGGCGGCATGGTCGGCTTCTTCTCGCTCGAAATGTCGGCCGAGCAGCTCGCCACCCGTATCATCGCCGAGCGCACCGAAATTCCGTCGAGCACGATCCGCCGCGGCGGCATCAGCGAGGACCGATTTCGAGCAGATCAAGGACGTCTCGATCGAGCTTGCAGAACCTGCCGTTCTTCGTCGACGAGACCGGCGGCCTCAACATCTCCCAGCTCGCCGCGCGCGCGCGGCGGCTCAAGCGCCAGCGCGGCCTCGACCTGCTGGTGATCGACTATATCCAGCTCCTGCAGGGCTCCGGCAAGCGCTCCGACAGCCGCGTGCAGGAGGTGACCGAGATCACCACCGGCCTCAAGGCGCTGGCCAAGGAGCTGAACATTCCGATCATCGCGCTGTCGCAGCTCTCGCGCCAGGTCGAAAGCCGCGACGACAAGCGGCCGCAGCTTTCGGACCTTCGCGAATCGGGCTCGATCGAGCAGGACGCCGACGTCGTGCTGTTCGTGTTCCGCGAGGAATATTACCTCGCCAACAAGGAGCCGCGCCCGGGCACCGAAGAGCACCTGAAGTGGCAGACCGAGATGGAGCTCGTCACGGCAAGGCCGAGCTGATCATCGGCAAGCAGCGCCACGGCCCCACCGGCACGGTGCAGGTGCAGTTCGACGCCCATGTCACCCGCTTCGGCGATCTCGCCGAGGACCAGTATCTGCCCGAGCGGATGGGCGACTAGAAGTCGGGCGACTGGATAAACGGGGGCGGCTGAATCGAACGGATGGCTTAACGGCTACCGCCGGAGCGGCGCTTTACGGCGCGTGGCCCGGATCGCCATAACCTCTGCGTCATGGCCCGCCACGACAAAGCCGAGCGTCCGCCCCGCTCGCGCCCGTCCGCACCCGATCCGACCGGCCCGGCCGAGGCCGAGGCCGGCGGCGTGCTCACCATCGACCTCGGCGCCATCTGCCGCCAATTACCGCGCGCTGGCGACGCGGGTCATGCCGGCCGAATGCGCCGCCGTGGTCAAGGGCGACGCCTATGGCTGCGGCATCGAACAGGTGACGCGGCGCGCTCCTGCGCGCCGGCTGCCGGACCTTCTTCGTCGCGCATCTGTCGGAGGCGCGGCGGGTGCGCGCGGTTGCGCCGGAGGCCGCGATCTATGTGCTCAACGGCTATACGACCGGCACCGGCCCCGCGTTCATCGACTGCTATGCCCGTCCGGTGATCAACAGCTCGGTCGAACTCGGCGGAATGGGATCACTTCATCCAGACCTCCGGCTGGACCGGCGGCGCGGCGCGCTGCATGTCGACACCGGGATGAACCGGCTCGGCCTCTCGGTCGACGAGACCGTCGGCGGTCTCCGCCCGCGTGCATGGCGAGAACCACGGCATCGCGCTGCTGATGAGCCACCTCGCCTGCGCCGACGTGCCCGAGCACCCGCTGAACGACCGGCAGATCCGCCAGTTCCGCGAAATCCGCACGCTGTTCCGGGGCATTCCGGGATCGCTCGCGAATTCGTCGGGCATCTTCCTCGACAGCTCGGCCCATTGCGACCTGGTGCGGCCCGGGCGTCGCGCTCTACGGCGTCAACCCGACGCCGGGCCGGCCCAATCCGATGCGGCCGGTGATCGAGCTTAAGGCCCGCGTCCTTCAGGTGCGCAGCGTGCCGCGCGGCGCGACCGTCGGTTATCAAGGCCGCCTGGACCGCGCGCCGCGACAGCCGGATCGCGGTGGTCGCCGCCGGCTATGCCGACGGCGTCCTGCGCGCCGCCGGCGGCACCGACAGCGGCGCCGGCCGCGACGTGCTGGCCGCCGGCCGCCGCTGCCGCATCGTCGGACGCATCTCGATGGACCTGCTGGCGATCGACATCACCGACCTGCCCGAGGGCGCGCGTCCGGCGCGGCGACATGGTCACGCTGATCGGCGGCGAACTCGACGCTCGACGCGGTGGCCGCGCAGGCCGGCACGATCGGCTACGAGATTCTGACCAGCCTCGGCCGCCGCTTCCGGCGGGTTTACAAAGCCTGACCGACCTTAGAGCCGGAAAACTCGGCCATTGAGCGATCCCGGCTTGTTCCTGTTCCCGCCGCAATGTTCTTGAATTGTTCACGTCTGCGAGCTAGCCTCCGCGAACGATTTCCTCATCGATGTGAGTCGCCTCTGCATGGCCCGGCGCACCGTCAACTTCCTCTGCCAGAATTGCGGCGCCGACCCACGGCCGCTGGCAGGGCAAGTGCGACGGCTGCGGCGAGTGGAACACGCTCGCCGAAGAAGGCGCAGCCCTGCCCCCCGCCGGTCCCGGCCAGGCCGGCGCGCAGCGGCCGCAGCTTCGCGCTCGAGCCGCTCGCCGGCAGCCCACGGCGACGCCCCCCGCCTGCCCTCCGGAATGGCCGAACTCGACCGCGTCACCGGCGGCGGCTTCGTGCGCGGCTCGGTGCTGCTGCTCGGCGGCGATCCCGGCATCGGCAAGTCCACGCTGCTGATCCAGGCGACGGCGGCGCTGGCCCGCGCCGGGCACCGCGTCGTCTACATCTCCGGCGAAGAGGCGGTCGCGCAGGTGCGGCTGCGCGCCGAGCGGCTCGGGCTCGCCGACGCGCCGGTGGAACTCGCCGCCGAAACCGCGGTCGAGGACATCATCGCCACGCTGTCGGAGGGCAAGGTTCCGCGGCTCGTGGTCATCGATTCGATCCAGACCATGTGGACCGACGCGGTCGAATTCGGCGCCCGGCACCGTGACCCAGGTGCGCGGCTCGGCCCAGGCGCTGATCCGCTTCGCCAAGCGCTCGGGCGCGACCGTGATCCTGGTCGGCCACGTCACCAAGGACGGCCAGATCGCCGGCCCCCGCGTGGTCGAGCACATGGTCGACGCGGTGATGTCGTTCGAGGGCGAAGGCTCGCACCAGTTCCGCATTCTGCGCGCGGTGAAGAACCGCTTCGGCCCGACCGACGAGATCGGCGTGTTCGAGATGACCGGGCTCGGCCTGCGCGAGGTCGCCAATCCGTCCGAACTGTTCCTGTCGGAGCGCGACCTCGGCTCGCCCGGCACCGCCGTCTTTGCCGGCATCGAAGGCACGCGGCCGGTGCTGGTGGAAATTCAGGCGCTGGTGGCGCCGACGTCGCTCGGCACGCCGCGCCGCGCGGTCGTGGGCTGGGACCAGAGCCGGCTGTCGATGCTGATCGCCGTGCTGGAGGCCCATTGCGGCGTGCGGCTCGGCGGCCACGACGTCTATCTCAACGTCGCAGGCGGCCTGCGGGTGCACGAGCCCGCGGCGGATCTCGCGGCCGCCGCGGCTCTGGTCTCCTCGCTGGCGGGTGCGCCGCTGCCGTCCGACGCGGTCTATTTCGGCGAGGTGTCGCTGTCGGGCGCGGTGCGACCGGTGGCGCAGGCGCCGGCCCGGATGAAGGAGGCCCAGAAGCTGGGCTTCGCCCGCGCCGTGGTTCCCGAGGCCGCGCGCGAGGCGGCCGACGGCGGGCTCGCGCTCGACAGCCGTCGGCGCTCTCGTCAATCTCGTCGCGGAGATCGCAAGAAACGGCAAAAAGCCGCGGAATTCGCAGCAGAATTGCGGCCGAGAAGACGGATGACGCAGGCCCGTCGGGCCGCTATACACGGGGCGCGATGCAGCCCTCCCCAGGCCCGACGAACGGTCGCGGCATTAAACCGTCTGGCGTTGATCCGCCGTTCCCCTTGCCGCGCGCCTGCGGCGCACGCGAGGGTGACAGCGATCCGCCTCCGATTCGTCCTCGCGCCCCGATCCCCCAAGCGCGGCAGAGACGACACGCGACATGCCGGTGACCTGGCTCGACCTGCTTCTGCTCGGCGTGATGATGATCTCGGGCCTGCTCGCGATGATCCGCGGGTTCATGCGCGAGGTCCTGTCGATCACCGCCTGGGCCGCCGCCGCCGTCGCCACGGTCCTGCTCTATCCGCGGCTCCTGCCGCTGGCCAAGGCCAACATCCCCAACGATATCATCGCCGCACGTCGTGGTGGTCGCCGGCGCCTTCCTCGATGACGCTGCTGGTGGTCTCGATCATCACCGTGCGGATTTCCGACATGGTGCTCGACAGCCGGATCGGCGCGCTCGACCGCACGCTCGGCTTTCTGTTCGGGCTCGGCGCGCGGCCTGATCATCGTCGTCGTGGCCTTCCTGTTCTTCTCCTGGCTGGTGCCGATCAACCGCCAGCCCGAGGGCATCCGGGACGCCAAGTCGCGCGTGGTGCTGCAAAGCACCGGCGAGTGGCTGCAGTCCCTGTTGCCGCGAGGACATGGATAACTATCTGTCGCAAATGCTGCGGCGGAAGCCGCGCGGCGACGAACAGGAGCCGCCGCGACCCGCCCCGCCGCCGGACCGGCGCTCGGGCGTCAGGCGACCGACCGTCACCGGCAGCGTGCCGGACAAGCGCGGATATCCGCGCGCGGATCGCGACCGATATGCAGACAGTTGATCGACGCCACCCGGCGATGAGGCGCAGGACGATGGACGAAATCACGGACGGGACCGCTTTCGACCATCGCAGGCCGCGGGCCGCGAGCCAGCTCGCCGATCCCACGCCATCCGTTCGACGGCGACCGGCTGCGCGAGGAATGCGGCGTGTTCGGCATCTACGGCCATCCGGACGCCGCGGCGATCACCGCGCTCGGGCTGCACGCGCTCCAGCACCGCGGCCAGGAGGCCGCCGGCATCGTCTCCTATCGACGGCCAGCGCTTCCACTCCGAGCGCCAGCTCGGCCTCGTCGGCGACACCTTCTCCGACCGCAAGGTCATCGACCAGCTGCCCGGCATGTCGGCGGTCGGCCATGTGCGCTACTCGACCACCGGCGAAACGCTGCTGCGCAACGTGCAGCCGCTGTTCGCCGAACTCGACCCGTTCGGCTTCGCGATCGGCCACAACGGCAACCTGACCAACGGCCTGACGCTGCGCCGCGAGCTGATCCGCGAAGGCGCGATCATGCAGTCCACCACCGACACCGAGGTGATCCTCCATCTCGTCGCGCGCTCGCACCAAGCCGCGCTTCGTCGACCGCTTCATCGACGGGCTGCGGGCGCTCGAGGGCGCCTATTCGTTCGTCGGCCTGACCAACAAGAAGCTCGTCGGCGCGCGCGATCCGCTCGGCATCCGCCCGCTGGTGCTCGGCCAGCTCGACGGCTGCCCGATCCTGGCGTCGGAGACCTGCGCGCTCGACATCATCGGCGCGAAATACGTTCGCGACATCGAGAACGGCGAGGTCGTCATCTTCGACGACAAGGGCATGCACTCGCACAAGCCGTTCCCGGCCATGTCGCCGCGGCCCTGCATCTTCGAATACATCTACTTCGCGCGGCCCGACTCCATCGTCGGCGGCCGCTCCGTCTACGACGTGCGCAAGGCGATGGGCGCGCAGCTTGCGACCGAGGAATCCCCGGCCGAGGCCGACGTGATCGTGCCGGTTCCGGATTCCGGCGTGCCGGCGGCCATCGGCTATCTCGCAGGCGTCCGGGCATTCCCTACGAGCTCGGCATCATCCGCAACCACTACGTCGGCCGCACCTTCATCGAGCCGACCCAGCAGATCCGCGCGCTCGGCGTGCGCCTGAAGCACTCGGCGAACCGCGCGGTGGTGGCGGGCAAGCGCATCGTGCTCGTCGACGATTCCATCGTGCGCGGCACGACGTCGGTGAAGATCGTGCAGATGATGCGCGAGGCCGGCGCCAAGCGAGGTGCATTTCCGCATCTCGTCGCCGCCGATCACGCATCCCGACTATTACGGCATCGACACGCCGGAGCGCGACAAGCTGCTTGCGGCCACGCACGATCTGGAAGGCATGCGCCAGTTCATCGGCGCCGATTCGCTGGCCTTCCTTTCGGTCGACGGCATCTACAAGGCGATGGGTCACGAGCGCCGCGATCCGGACCGGCCGCAGTTCACCGACCATTGCTTCACGGGCGACTATCCCACCGGCGCTGACCGACCTCACCGCGAAGGATTCCGCGCCGCGTCAGCTTTCGCTGCTGGCCGAGGCGAGCTGAGCTGTGCGGCCGTCAACCGGCAAACCGCGGACCGGGCGGCAACGACATCGAACTGGCCCGGCACGGGCCCGCGAAGCGTCCGCGCCCTCGGTGGTGCTGACCGCCGAAGGCTGATAGAGACGCCCGGACAACAGGATCCGGAATCGTGACCGCCAGACCGTTTTCAGACCGCATCGCCCTCGTCACCGGCGCCTCGCGCGGCATCGGCTATTCCGTCGCAAGGGCGCTGGCGCGCGAGGGCGCGCACGTGGTCGCCGTGGCACGCACCACCGGCGGACTGGAGGAGCTGGACGACGAGATCAAGGCGGCCGGCGGCACGGCGACGCTGGTGCCGCTCGACCTCAAGGACCACGAGGGCATCGAGCGGCTCGCCGCGGCGCTCGCCGAGCGCTACGGCCGTCTCGACATCCTCGTCGGCAACGCCGGACTCGGCGGATCCAGTTCTCCGCTCGATCACTACGAGCTGAAGGAATGGAACAACGTGATGGCGGTCAACGTCACCGCCAACTGGCAGCTCGTGCGCGCCATGCACGCTCTGCTGCGGCGCTCCGACGCGGGACGCGCGGTGTTTCGTCACCTCGGGGTCGGCGAGCCAACGCCCGCGCCTATCGCGGGCTCTATTCGGCCTCGAAGGCGGCGCTCGAAACGATCGCCCGCACCTATGCGAACGAAACCGCGACGACGTCGATCCGGGTCAACCTGTTCTCGCCCGGACCGACACGCACCGGCATGCGCGCCGCCGTGATGCCGGGCGAGGATCCGATGACGCTGCCGCCGCCCGAGGACGTCGCGGAGGCGGTGCTGCCGCTGTGCCGGAGCGATTTCGCCGAAACCGGCAAGCTCTATGACGTCCGCGCCGGCAGGCTCATGGCGTTCCGCGCGCCGGACTGACGGTCAAAGCCGCGGCCGCGTCGCGCGCCAGGCGACGAGCGCGCCGGCGAGCAGCATCAGCGCGCCAACGAAGAACGCCGAGCCGGTCGGCAGCACATCCCGGCCGCCGCCGATCGACCAGGCAAAGACGGCGGAGAAGATCAGCGGGCCGATCATGTTCGCGATCCCCGTCAGGCTCGTGAGCGCGCCCTGAAGCCGGCCCTGTTCGGACACGGTCACGCGCCGCGTCATCATTCCAAGGATCGACGGACCGGCGAGGCCCCACAGCGACGTGATCGGGATGCCGGCCCAGAACCAGTACTGGTTCGGCGCAAATCCGAAGATCGCAAAGCCGACCGCACCGAAGAACAGGCCCGCGAACAGCGCCCGGCGCTCGCCGAACATGACGACGACATGGCCCGTCAGCCCGGCCTGCACGAATGCGAAGCAGATCCCGACGGCGCCGAGCGTGAGCCCCACCGTCATCGCATCCCAGCCGTAGCGGTAGCCGGCATAGAGCACGAAGATGCTCTGCAGGACGTTGTGGGCGACGAAGGCCAGAAAGTTGGCGGCGGCAAGCCCCGTCAGCTCGGGATGCGAGCGCAGGAGCTGCATGGAGCCGAACGGATTGGCCTTGCGCCAGTCGAAGCGGGCGCGGTGCTCGCGCTTCAGCGACTCCGGCAGGATCAACGCGCCGTAGGCGGCGTTGGCGAGGCTGAAGGCCGCCGCCACCCAGAACGGCGTGCGCGGATCGTGGCTGGCGAGCAATCCGCCGATCGCGGGGCCGAGCACGAAACCCGCGCCGAAGGCCGCGCCCAGAAGACCGAAAGCGCGCGCGCGCTTCTCGGGTGCGGTGACGTCGGCGATATAGGCATAGGCCGCGGAAATGCTCGAAGCGGTGATGCCGGAGATCACGCGGCCGACGAACAGGATCAGCACGGTCGGCGCGAGCGCCATCAGGATGTAGTCGAGACCCATGCCGAAGTTCGAGAGCAGGATCACCGGCCGGCGGCCATAGCGATCCGACAGCGCGCCGAGCACCGGCGAAAACACGAACTGCATGAAGGCCCAGACCGTCCCGAACAGTCCGAAGATCCAGGCGGCGGTCACGGTGTCGCCGTCGACGAAGGTTTCCACCAGCTTCGGCAGCACCGGGATCACCATCCCGAGCGCCATCATGTCGAGCATGACCGTGATGAAAATGAAGACCAGCGCAGCGCGGCGCACGCGCGGCGCGCCGTTCACAGGAGCATCCGTCATTTGCGTTTGGCGCGCTCCGCGAACGGATTGTCCTTCTCGCGAAGCGTCAGCCGGATCGGCATGCCGGGCAGATCGAACGCCTCGCGCAGGCCGTTGACCAGATAGCGCCGGTAGGCCTCGGGGACGGCGTCGGCGCGCGTGCAGAACAGCACGAAGCTCGGCGGACGCGCCTTCGGCTGGGTCATGTAATTGAGGCGGATGCGCCGGCCCGAGACCGCCGGCGGCGGATGGCTCGCGATCATGTCGGCCAGCCACTTGTTGAGCTGGCTGGTGGATGCGCGCTTGTTCCACACCGCATGAATGTCGAGCACCGCCTGCATCAGACGGTCCAGCCCCTCGCCGGTGAGCCCCGATACGCCGACCACCGGCGCGCCCTTGAGCTGCGGCAGCCAGTGGTCGGTTTCCTCGCGCAGCCGCGCGATGATGCCGGGCTTCTTCTCGATCAGGTCGAACTTGCCGACGGCGATCACCAGCGCCCGGCCCTCGCGCTCGACCAGGTCGGCGATGCGCAGATCCTGCTCCTCGAACATCTGAGCCGGAATCCATCAGCAGCACCACGACCTCGGCGAAGCGGATGGCGTTGATCGTGTCGGCGACGGAGAGCTTCTCCAGCTTCTCCTGCACCTTCGACTTGCGCCGCATGCCCGCCGTGTCGTGCAGGCGGAAGGCGCGGCCGTTCCAGGTCAGATCGACCGCGATGGAATCGCGGGTGATGCCGGCCTCGGGCCCCGTGAGCAGGCGTTCCTCGCCGAGCAGCCGGTTGATCAGCGTGGACTTGCCCGAGTTCGGCCGGCCGACGATCGCCACGCGCACCGGCCGTTCTGTATCGCCCGCGGCGGCTTCGTCTTCCTCCTCATCCGCTTCGTCCCGCGGCCAGGCATCGGGAAGCGTCTCGCGAAGCGCATGGTAGAGGTCGGACAGCCCCTCGCCATGCTCGGCCGAGATCGCCACCGGCTCGCCCAGCCCGAGTTCATAGGCATCGAGCGTGCCGGCTGCGCCGGCGCGCCCTTCGGCCTTGTTGGCGACGAGAATCGTCGGCTTGCCCGAACGGCGCACGAGATCCGCGAAGGCGCCGGTCGTCCGGCAGCGTGCCGGCGCGTGCGTCGACCAGGAAGAGGATCGCGTCGGCGGTCTCGATCGCGGCCTGGGTCTGCGCCAGCATCCGGCCGGCGAGACTCTCCGGGCGCCGATTCCTCGAGCCCCGCGGTGTCGATCACGGTGAAGGTCAGATCGCGCGATCCGGCCCTCGCCCCTCGCGCCGGTCGCGCGTGACGCCGGGCCGGTCGTCGACCAGCGCCAGCCGCTTGCCGACAAGCCGGTTGAACAGCGTCGATTTGCCGACGTTGGGACGGCCGATGATGGCGATCGATGGGCTCATGACGGCTTTCGCAGGCGGCATGCCGCCAGGCTCCACGGTGCACCGCCGGGGCCGCTCGACCAGCCGGCCGGCACGCAACGGGATCGGTCTTAGGTCGTCGCATTGGTCCGCGGCAAGCCCCGCGTCAGACCGGTCAGACCCGGGTTAGCGCGGCTCCGGCCACGGCGACGAGGACTGAGACGCCGGAGGCGCACCCGAACTCGGCCACGGCGCCGGGCTCGAGGCGGGACTTGCCGGTTGGGACGCCGGACGCGGCTGGGTCTGGCGCGGCGGCTGCGGCGGGGGCTGCTGCGGCCGCGGCTGCGCCACGCGCCGCTCCGGCGCCGTGCGGCGCACCGGTTCGGCGACCGGGGCCGGTTCGGGCTCGGGCGGCGGCTGATAGCCCCTCACCAGCTCCGGCGGCACGCCCTGCGGCACGCCCGGCACACCGCCGGGAAACACCGCCCTGCGCTCGCCCGGCAGCGGCTTCTTGGAATTCCACATGCTCGACAGATCGAAGCTCTCGCAGCCCGACAGGCCCAGTCCCGCGGCCAGGAGGAGAGCGATTGTCGATCGTCGGGTGCGAGCCATCAGGGTCTCCGGTTCGCGACGTCAGCTTTTTTCGCCGGATGCGGTCAGGGAGAGCAGCATCTCCGCCTGTCCGCGCGTGGTCTGCGGCGCCTCGGGATCGCCCATCGCCATCTCCGCCCAGCGCCGCGATGCGGGAATGTCGCCGGTCCGCCACGCCGCCAGCGCGAGCACGAGCCGCGCGCTGTGGCGGAAGGCGCGGTCGGCGCCGGTCAGCGGCTCGAGCCGCCGCACGAGGTCGTCGAGGCCGGCCTCGTCGGCCAGCAGATAGCCCGCGCGCAGCGCCGCGACGTCGCGCAGCAGGGGGCCTGCGGTGGTGTCCGAGCCGACGGCGTCGTAGATCGCAACCGCCGCCTTGGGATCGGACTTCGCCACCTCCGCGGCCTCGCGCAGCTTCGACAGCGCGCGATAGGCCGGCGTGCCCTCGGCGGCGAGCTTGGCGAAGGCCGCCCTGGCCTCGTCGGGCTTGCCCTGCTCGGACAGGATGACGGCCTCCTCGAAGGCGGTTCCGTCCCGCGCGGCCTGCTGGGCCTGCCAGTATTCATAGCCGCGCCAGCCCGCCACGCCGCGCGACGATGAGCACCGCGGCGGTCACGATCAGCACGCCATAGCGCTGCCAGACCTGGCGAAGCCGTTCGCGGCGGACCTCCTCGTCGACTTCGTTGAAAATATCGGACACTGGCGAACACGTCCCCCGCAAGCCGTCGGTCCGGCCCCCGGCCGGTCGATCCCGCGTCGTTGGATCAGGGCCAAGCGCGTAGAGGACCGTTGTGGCGATGGCAAGGCAAAACTGGCCGCAGGGCCCGCCGCCGCAGGCTTAACCCCTTGGACGGCGGGCGGTTTGCGCGCCCGTCATGACCGTCGGTCAGGTTTTCTTCATGCCGTAGACGTGATCCGGGCCCGGAAACGCCCGGGACCGGACCTCCTGGGCATAGGCCTCGATGGCCGCGGCCTCGATGCCGGGACCAAGGTCGCCGTAGCGCTTGACGAACTTCGGCACCCGCGGCGAAAGCCCGAGCATGTCCTCCAGCACCAGGATCTGCCCATCGCAGGCCGCGCTCGCACCGATCCCGATGGTCGGGACCGCCACCTGCTCCGTGATTTTACGCGCCAGAGGCTCGGCCACCGCCTCGATCACGATGGAGAATGCACCGGCATCCGCAACCGAGCTCGCATCGTCCTCGATCGGCCCCCAGTCCTTCTCCTCGCGGCCCTGCGCGCGAAACGAACCGATGGTGTTGATCGACTGCGGCGTCAGGCCGACATGGCCCATCACCGGCACGCCCCGCTCTGTGAGAAAGCGCACAGTCTCGGCCAGCCGCCGCCCGCCTTCCATCTTGATCGCGCCGCAGCCGGTTTCCTTCATCACCCGCGCCGCACTCATGAAGGCCTGCTCCTTGGAGGCCTCGAACGAACCGAAGGGCATGTCGACGACGACGAGTGCACGCCTGGAGCCACGCATCACCGCGTGACCCTGCAGGATCATCATGTCGAGCGTCACGGGAACGGTGGTCTCAAGCCCGTGCATCACCATGCCGAGCGAGTCGCCGACCAGGATCACATCGCAATAGCGATCGACCAGACGCGCCGTGTGCGCGTGATAGGCGGTCAGCGACACGATCGGGTCGCGGCCCTTGCGGGCCCGGATATCGGGCGCGGTCAGCCGCTTGATTTCTTCCTGCACCGACATGGCGTCACCTCAGAACACGGACACGCCGACGACATAAGGATGGAACAGGAAGACAAGCAAGAGATAGAGGATTGTTCCGCCGACCACGGCAACCACGTCGTTGGTAACGCCGCCCACCGGGATCGCCGGCGCGCCTGCGTCGCTGCGCCGCTTGAGCGTGATGCGGTCGTAGACCGCATAGGCCAGGATCGCGCCGAACAGGATCAGCGATCCGAGGTCGCCGTTGGCGATCAGGTGCGCCAGCGCCCACAGCTTAATGCCGGCCAGAAACGGATGCTTGAGCGCGATCTTGATCCGTCCCGGGCTGTAGGCGGCGACGATCATGACGATCGCCGGCCAGACCAGCAGCGCCGCCAGATGGCGCGTCCACACCGGCGGCGTCCAGATCTCCACCCAAGCCGTGGCGCGGTAGATCCCGAAGCCATAGGCGATGGCGAGAATCCCGAGCAGGGAAACGACCGAGTAAACCAGCTTGTAGGGCGTCTCGCCGATACCTGCGACAAGCGCCGCGCGCGGCTCGCGCAGCGTCGTCAGCACATGCGGCGCCAGAAACAGCGCGAGCCCGGCGATCATGATGGCGAGGCCCATGACGCACTCCCGAAATGCGCGTTCCCGACGAACGCAGGACCGAGTAGAGGCGATGACGAAATGCGGCGCAAGCCGGTTTGGAAGCGCTATAAATCCCAACTGCCGGAGAGATCGACCCCCATGCCCTTCACACACATCGCCCTTGCAGCGGCAGCCACGCTGCTCGCCCTCGCGACATCGGCCGCCGCACAGGAATGGCCCGCCAAGCCGGTGCGGATCGTCGTGCCGTTCGGGCCGGGATCGACGCCCGATATCATCGCCCGCGTGGTTGGCGAACACTTGCAGAAGTCGCTCGGGCAGCCGTTCGTGATCGAGAACCGTCCCGGCGCCGGCGGCAACACCGGCACCGACGCGGTGGCGAAGGCCACTCCGGACGGATCGACCATCGGCGTCAGCATCGGCGGGCCGTTGGCGATCAACACGCTGCTGTTCTCGAAGCTGCCTTACGATCCACGAAAGGACATCGCGCCGATCACGCAGCTTGTGACGCAGCCGAGCGCGCTCGTCATCAACACGCAGGTGCCGGCCAACTCCGTCGCAGACCTTATCGCGCTGTTGAAGAAGGATCCCGGCAAATACAACTATGGTTCGATCGGCAACGGCTCGCTGTCGCATCTGGCGATGGAGGCCATTGCGCAACGAAGCGGCGCGAAGCTCGTGCACGTTCCCTATCCGGGATCGCCGGCTGCAGTGACCGCGATCCTTCGCGGCGACGTGCATATGGGCGCCCTGCCCGCGATTTCGGTCACGCCCCACGCCGCCTCCGGCGCACTGAAGATCCTTGCGGTGTCGACCGCGAAGCGTTCGCCGTTCCTGCCGGACGTGCCGACGCTGAAGGAGACCGGCATCGACGTTGAGGCGGACGCCTGGAACGGGTTGATCGCTCCGGCCGGGACACCGCCGCAGGTCGTCGCCCGTATTCACCGCACGGTCGCCGAAGCGCTGTCCGCTCCCGCGGTCCGCGAACTGCTCGCGAAGCAACTGATGGTTCCGGTCGCGAGCACGCCCGCGGAGTTTCGCGCCCTGATCGACGGCGAAATTGCGCGCTGGGGTCCGGTGATCAAGGCCGCGGGGATCAGGATCGACTAAGCGACCTGCCGCACCGGCTCGTTAAGGTTAACAACGGCACGGGCGAGGCACGCCCTGCTCAACCGCCGGATCTGCCCCTACAATGGTTTCGTTTGCCGGATTTGCGATGGCTGCGACTGAAATGACAGATGCCGGTCGCGCGCGAAACGCCTTATGGTTAAGCGGGGCGGAGTGTCCGGAGGCGATGCGGCGCCGAGGAGAGTTCCATGAGTACGCAGTATCCCGAGGTGAGCGGTGAGGATTCCGGGCTGGTCCCTCCCCAGAGCCACGCTCGCGAAGAATGGCCGAAAAAAATTCGCACGCTGTCGGCCGTGGAATTGGACCGGCTGACCATCGACGCGGACGGCCGCTTCTATTGGGACGGTCGGCTGGTGAACTATCAGGCGCCCGACGGCGCGGATCGGCCGGACAATCTGACTGCGACCGTGCCGGACGAAAACGCCGCGCTGGCGATGCTCGACCGTGCCGCACATGACATTTCCCGGCACGGGACGACGGCGCAGACGCCCAACTCCGTTCCGGTGCCGGCGGGGGCCCACACCCATGACGTCCATCAGGTCGTGGTTTCGCCAGATCCGTCTGGGCCATCCGACGCCCCGAAGCTGAGCGCGCTGGTTGCTACCCCGGCGCGGAGCGAGGAGCCGATGGCCATTGAGCACCGTCCGATAAGCACCGAGACGGCCACCATTTCGATGTCCGCCGCGCCCTTCATGCTTCCGTCGGACCGCTTCCGGGTGAAGCTGTCGTTCGGGCAGGCGCTGGCGCTGACGCTGATCACGCTCTCGGTCCTGACCGCCGCCGCCGGCCTTGCCGCACAGGGCCTGGTCTCGGCGCACGAATGGGGCTGCCGCATCGGGATGACCGATGCCTATTGTCCGAAACCGCCACCCGCCCCCGCGCCTCCGCCGCGCTTCGACGTGCCGGCGTAACGGCCGCCCGAATTCGACGGCGGCGCAACGCGGCATCGCGGCCTGCGCCGAGGCTGGACACGACTCACCTGCGCGCAGAATATCCGCGCGCATGAACTCAGCCTCTTTCGCTTCCCGACGGCACCGCGACGACGATCCCGCGCATCTGTCCGCGCCCGACGATGCGGTGTCAAAAGACATCTTCAACCTGATCCCGCCGCGCGGCGAGGACTTCGATCGGCCGCGATTCGAGCGGCCTTACGGGCTGTATCGGCCGGTCGATCTCGACGAGGCGAAGCGGGCGGAGGAGATCGACGCGCTGAATGCGAACGCGATCCCAGCCGAAGCGCAGTTGCCGGTTTCAACTGTCGATCTTTCCGTGGCGCTGATCGGGCATCGGCCTACAGCCGATGGCGGCACGCCGCGCGACGAAGACCAACCGCCGTTGCGGGGCGGCGATCCCGCGCAAGCGCCGATCGGCATCGTCGCGACGGCCGGCGGAGTGCCGAACGTCTCCGAAGTATCCAGCACCAACGACGTCGCTCTCCCGGGGCCGGCCGTTTCGCTGCCGCCAGCCAGCTCCACGGCGGGCATGGACTTTTCCCGCCTGTCCATCGACAACGACGGCCGGCTTTACTGGGATGGCAAGCCGGTCGAGGTGCGCCGCCGGGTCCACATGTCGGGCGCGCAGATCGCCGGCGCGACAGCGATCGGGCTTCTCGTGCTGATCGCAGCGACCGGCGCGGCGATCCAGGCTGCCGCCACCGCGCACCAATGGGGCTGCCGCATGGGCTGGATCGCGACCCATTGCAGCGCTCCGGCAACGTTGCCGGCTCCGGCGCGGCCGTTCGACTTCCCCGCCTGACGCCATTCAGACGACAGGCGAGCGGCCGCCGTCCACGTTGATTGCGGTGCCGGTGATGTAGGCCGCGGCGTCGGACGCGAGGAAGCAGGCCAAATTGGCGAACTCTTCCGCAGTCCCGATCCTGCCCAGCGGGATCTCCTTCTCACGCGGCGCGATGTAATCCTTCAGCGAAAGCCCGGCATTCCTGGCGCCGCGCACATGCTGATCGCTTTCGATAAAGCCGACCAGCATGGCGTTGACGAGAATGTTGTGCGGCCCGCCCTCCTGCGACAGCACCTTGGTCAACGCCATGCCCGCCGCACGCGAGATCGAGGTCGGCGCCGAGCCGCCGCGCGGCGCCTTGGCGCCGATATTCAGCACGTTGACGATGCGGCCCCAGCGCCGCTCCTTCATCTGTGGCCAGACCAGCCGGCTCAGCCGCACGGCGGCGAACAGCTTCTGGTCGAGGTCGCCCTGCAGCAAATCGTCCGACAGTTCCTCGAACGGCTTGTTGCGAGACGTCCCGGCGTTGTTGACCACGATATCGATCTTGCCGAAGGCCGACATTGCGGCGTCATAGATGCCCTGAACGCCCGGCGCCGTCGCCACGTCGCCCGTCACCCCGACCACACGACCGCCTTCCGACGAAATCGATTGGACCGCAGCGTCCAGCGCCTCGCGACCGCGGGCGACGATCGCCACGTCCGCACCCGACGATGCAAACCGGCGTGCGACCGCGAGACCGATACCCTTGCTGCCGCCGGTGACGATGGCCGAGCGGCCGCGAAGAGAAATGTCCATTGCGTTTCCCTAACGTCGAAGAGTCCAGGTCGTCACTGTTTCATGGAAACGGTGGACGAGGCCAGATGTCCTCGTGCGATCCGGTTCGGGCTTCGTCCGGAAACCCTCTATGCAACGGCGGCAGGCGCGCCGAACCTCGCAGCCGGCTCGACCGGTCGCATCGCCGGTGCGGCGGCTTCGCGCCCCTGCCCCGCGATCACAAGCCGGTTTCGTCCCAGACGCTTCGCCTCGTAAACCGCGCGATCGGCCTGTTGCATCAGCATGTCGACGTCGTAGCCGAAGGCCTCACTCGACGCGAGACCGATGCTGACGGTCATCCGCGCCGTCACCCCCGGCAGTTCGAGAACCTCCGCCTCGACCCGACGCCGCAGGCGTTCCGCCACGGCCGCCCCCTGCGCCTCGTCGGTGGACGGGAGCAAACAGCAGAATTCTTCGCCGCCGATCCGAAAGAACAGATCGGAGGGCCGGATGGCGTCGTGCACGATGGAGGCAAAGCGCATCAGGGCATTGTCGCCGGCGCGGTGGCCGTGGCGGTCGTTCAGAAGCTTGAAGCGATCGATGTCGAGCACCAGGATGCAGAGCGGCTCGCCCGAATGGGCGTGGCGCTTGCTCATCCGCAGGCTGCGCATCTCGAAGGCCCTGCGATTCGGCACCCCGGTCAGCGGGTCGGTCTGCGCCTTGTGCCGCTGATCCTGTTCGAGGCGCTCCTTGGTCATCGCCACGATCAGAACGGTGATGATGATGGTGTGGAAGAACATGGCGAGATTGAACGCGCCGAGCCAGCCCGGATGCATCGGCAGCGCGCCGAACGGGAACGGCAAGATTCCGACGAACGGGATTCGAAGCAGGAAGAACAGCGCAAACGACATGAACATGACGATCAGCGGCCAGCGCGACGGAAGCGCCTCGCTCCGCCCCCGCCAGAACTCGAACGCGCACATCAGCAGCAGAGGCGCGATTAAAGCAGACGAGCAAACAACGCGCGCGGCGACGCTCTCCATGAACCAGGGCACGCAACAGGCCGCAAACCAGAGTGACGGCGCGATCAGGACCGGCAGCCAAAGCGGCTTGCGATGCTCAAAGATGCGCACGCCCTGCCATGCGCAGGCGAAGGCGGCGATCAGCAGCGAATTGCCGAGCCCCATCGTGAGGAGATCGGGAGCATGGCCGCGCAACATGAACAGCGCCGACGTGACGCCGCCCATCAGGAAGATCGCAGCCCACCAGACGTACCAGCCGGTGCGACGTTCGTTGAACCAGAAGGTCAGAAACAGGACGCTGAGCGTCGCTTTCACGAACAGGCCGCAAAACAGAACGGTGAACGAATCGATCTGCATGGCCGGAAACAGCTTCCCCGAATCGGCGCTATTTTAGCGAAGCGCGGGTGTGGATAATCGGCACTGACACAAATTCGCGAAAGAAAGTTCGCTAATTTCGCAATCCGAAAGCCGCCTTGTAATCGTCAGGCTTGAAGCCGACGAGAATCCGCCCGCCGAGTTCGACCACAGGTCGCTTGATCATCGACGGCTGCGCAAGCATCAGTGATAAGGCCTTGCGATCGTTTAGCCCCTGCTTTTCGGTATCCGGGAGCTTGCGGAATGTGGTCCCGGCCCGGTTGAGCAGGGTCTCCCAACCGACGGACTTGCTCCAGCGCTCCAGTCGCGCCCGGTCGATGCCGGCGGTCTTGTAATCGTGAAATGCATAATCGACGCCCTGCCCGTCCAGCCAAGCGCGCGCCTTCTTCATCGTGTCGCAGTTCTTAATGCCGTAGACGGTGACAGGCATCGTTTACTCCCACTCGATCGTACCGGGGGGCTTGCTGGTGATGTCGTAGACCACCCGGTTGACGCCTTTGACCTCGTTGATGATGCGCGTGGCGACGCGGCCTATCATGTTCATGTCGAAGGGATAGAAATCGGCGGTCATACCGTCGGTCGAAGTCACCGCGCGCAGGCCGACGACGAACTCGTAGGTGCGGCCGTCGCCCATCACGCCGACCGTCTTGACCGGCAGGATCACCGCGAACGCCTGCCAGATCGTATCGTAAAGACCGGCCTTGCGGATCTCGTCGATGTAGATCGCATCCGCCTTGCGCAGGATGTCGAGCTTCTCGCGCGTAATCTCGCCGGGGCAGCGGATCGCGAGCCCAGGCCCCGGAAACGGATGCCGGCCGACGAACGTGTCCGGCAGGCCGAGTTCGCGACCGAGGGCGCGAACCTCGTCCTTGAACAGCTCGCGCAGCGGCTCCACGAGCTTCATGTTCATGCGGGCGGGCAGGCCGCCGACGTTGTGATGGGACTTGATCGTGACGGAGGGGCCGCCGGTGAAGGACACGCTTTCGATCACGTCGGGATAGAGCGTGCCCTGCGCCAGGAACTCAGCGCCGCCGACCTTCTTCGCCTCAGCCTCGAACACGTCGATGAACAGCCGGCCGATGGTCTTGCGCTTCACCTCCGGGTCCGTGACGCCTTCGAGCGCATCGAGAAAGAGCTTCGAGGCTTCGACGTGCACCAGCGGGATGTTGTAGTGGTCGCGGAACAGCGACACGACCTGCTCGGCCTCCCCGAGCCGCAAGAGTCCGTGGTCGACGAACACGCAGGTCAGCTGCTCGCCGACCGCCTCGTGGATCAGCACGGCCGCGACCGACGAATCCACCCCGCCGGAGAGTCCGCAGATCACCCGCCCCTGCCCGACCTGGGCCCGTATCTTTTCGACGATCTCCTGCCGGAATGCACCCATCGTCCAGTCGCCGCGCGCGCCCACGATCCTGCGAACGAAGTTCCGGATCAGCGCCGCGCCCTGCGGGGTGTGCATCACCTCGAGATGAAACTGGGTGCCGTAGAGCTTGCGCGCGTCGTCGCCGATCAGGGCCATCGGCGCGTTCTCGGACAGGCCGAGCACGCGGAAGCCATCGGGCAGCTTCGTGACCCGGTCGCCGTGGCTCATCCAGACCGGATAGCGTCCGCCCTTCTGCCATACGCCTTCGAGAAGTGGACTGCTTTCGACGATCTCGATTTCGGCGCGGCCGAATTCGCGATGATGTCCGCCTTCGACACGGCCGCCGAGCTGATGCGCCATCACCTGCTCGCCGTAGCAGATGCCGAGAACGGGCACGCCGGCGGCGAACAGAGCGGCCGGGGCGCGGGGCGCGCCTTCGTCAAGCACGGACGCCGGCCCGCCCGAAAGGATCACGCCTTTGGGTTTCATCCGGGCGAAGGCCTCTTCAGCCTTCTGGAACGGCACGATCTCGCTGTAGACCTTCTCTTCGCGCACCCGCCGCGCGATGAGCTGCGTCACCTGCGAGCCGAAATCGATGATGAGGATCTTGTCGTGGGTGTCCATAGCGGGTTCTAGAGCCGTTTTGGTTCTGATGGAATCAGAACCACGGGTCCAGCCTTTTGTTTTGTCGCGTTTCCTTCACGCGAACCGGTACCCACTTCGTTCGAAAACGCTCCAGGATGCCCGCCGTCACCTGTCGAGCATCGGTCGTCGGCTTCAGGATCGCCGCAGAAGACCGACAAAGAAACCGTCGGTGTCGGTGCGACGCGGCGTCATCAGCAGGCCTTCGTCCGAGAGCATCGCGGCCCGCTGAAACAGATAGCTGCGCTCGCCCAGTTCATTGGCCAGAGTCGTGGGTTTTTCCACGGAAAAATCGGGGTATCGGGCGACAAAGTCACGTAACTGATCGCCGTTTTCCTCAACCAGCACCGAGCAGGTGATGTAGACGATCCGTCCGCCGGGTTTCACCAGGCCCGCGGCGCGGTCGAGCACCGCAATCTGCTCCCTGCACCGCACCTCCAGTGCGCCGGGTCGGATCCGCCATTTGGCGTCGGGGTTGCGCCGCCAGGCGCCGATTCCCGTGCAAGGCGCGTCGATCAGAACCAGATCCAGCCGGCCCGCAATGTCGTCGAGTTCGGTCCCGACCGACTTGGGGGGGCGGACCTGGACGTTGCGCGCGCCAGAACGTGACAGACGGTCATGAATCGGCGCAAGCCGGCGCTTGTCGTCGTCGGTGGCATAAATCTGCCCCTTGTTCCCCATCAGGGCGGCCAGGGCGAGCGTCTTGCCGCCGCCGCCGGCGCACAGGTCGAGCACCTGCTCGCCCGGCCGCGCACCGCTCAGCAGCGCCGCCACCTGCGAGCCCTCGTCCTGGATCTCGACCAGCCCCTTGCGATAGGCCGCCTCGGCGTGAAGCGCGGGACTGCGCGCCTCCGCCGACAGCGCAATCCGGAGCCCGTCCGGCGACCAGCGGGTCGGCGCGGGCGACAGATCGGCCAAGGCCGCCACAGCCTCCTCACGGTCCCCCTTGAGCCGATTGACCCGCAGGTCGAGCGGCGCGCGCGCGGCGAGCGCAGCGCCCTCCTCGGCGCGCTCCTCGCCGAACGCGCGGGCCAGATACGGATCGAGCCAGTCCGGATAGTCGCCGCGCACATGCGCCGGCGCGCCGTCGAGCCCGGCCCCGGTCAGGCGCCCGCGCTCCACATCGGTCAACGGCGGCGGCGCATGGCGGCCGCCGTCGCAGAGCCGGGCGATCGCCTCGACATCGAGCCCGCGCTCCCGCCGCAGCATCCCCAGCAGCACCCCGCGCGGCGTGGCGTCGTCCATCATCCAGGCCGAGGACGCCCGCCTGCGAAGCGCGTCGTAGACCAGCCCCGCGATCGCAGCCCGATCGCCGGAGCCGGCGAAGCGATGACTGAGACCCCAGTCCTTCAGCGCGTCGGGCGCCGGGCGCCGTCGCGCCTCGATATCGGCCAGAACCTCGATGGCGGCCGTGAGCCGCGCCGCCGGCGTCATGGCAACGCCAGCATGATGCGGACGATGAACTGGCCCCACATCACGGTCAGAACGACGGCTCCGGCGATGAACAGCGGCCCGCGCCATTCCATCCGGTTGAACGTCAGGTGGACGAGCGCGTGACCGATCCTGAGAACCACGAACACCCAGGCCATCAGGACGAAGAACAGGTCGGCATGCCGGGTGACGATGGCGAGCACGGCCAGCAGATAGAACAGCACCGGCAGCTCGAACTGGTTCTGGTAATTGTATTCCGCCTGCAGCGCGCGCGACGGCCAGTTCGGCTCGCGCAGCGAAATCGGCCCTTTGAGCGCGCCGCCGCGGATCGCCACGAAACGCCGGTAACCGAGTAGATAGGCGACCGCGAGGGTCAGCAGCACCTGTACGAAGACCGGCGCCAGAACCGCCTGAATGGGCATGAAATTCTCCGGAGGGCGTGGGCCGGGCACACGTGCCGTTGCCGCCTCAATCGCGAACCTTCTAGCGGTCCACCGATGCCAAGGAAAGCGCGGCTCGACGGGGAGCCCATCTCGTCGCTGTTGCGGCCCATCGGTGCGGGCGGCGCCGGCGCGTCGCGTCAGCCGCGCCGGCGAGCCATAACCGCCGCGCGGCCGGTCAGACCTTCACGCACACGGCCGTCTCGCGCTCGTCGTCGACGAACGCCGCGATCCATTGCGAGCGATCCATCAGCGCGGCGCAGACCGCGTCGGCCGCGCCGCCGTGATTCAGGTTCGCAGCGACCAGCGTGCCGCCGTCGCGCAGCAGCCCGCGCAGCATGGCGAGCAAATCGGGGGCCGGCGTGTGCCCGTCGAAGAACGCCAGATCGTAGCCGGGCGACAGGGTTGGCAGCACCGATGCGAAGTCGCCCTGATGGATGGCGATCCGGCTCTCCATTCCGACCGCCGCCACGTTGTCGCGCGCGAGCGTCACATGCGTTGGATCGCGCTCGATCGTGTCGACCTCGGCGCTGGTCGCTCCATTGGCGAAGCTCAGCGCAGTGTAGCCGAGCGCGCAGCCGCATTCGAGAATGCGCCGGGCGCCGACGGCGCGTGCGAGCGCGCCGAGCAGCGGGCCGTTGCCGTAAGGATAGGCTCCGCAACGGTGCTGCGCGCGGTGCTTCAGCGTCGCCTCGCGCACGTAAGCGAAGGGATCGGCTCCTGACGATCTCATGCGCCCGCCCTCTGCTTCCAGTTTTCCAGAGAAGCGGCACGATCCTCCCATTGCGAACCTTGCAGCTTCCTGACCAAGCGCGTGTCCGCCGTGACGACAAACGTGTCCCACCGCTCCGCAGCGGCGATATACAGCGAATCGTAGAATGTCTCTCCGGTCCGCTCCGCGATCTCCATCGCGAGATCGAACAACTCATCGAGCGGGATCAGCAGAAGAGAACCCGGGATAGCCACCCGGGCGAGATCAAGCTGCTCTTTGGTGAATTGCCTATCCCGGTGACGCTGCACCAGAACATGCCCCACCTCCCCAAGGGCATGACCGGGGGCAATCAGCAATCCCTCATATTCGACAACAGACCGCGCAAGCTGCCAGCCGGGCTCGGCGATGTACCACTTCACGATAACGTTGGCGTCAACAACGATATTCAAGAGGCGTCCCGAAGCCGCCGGATCATCTCGGCGCTGTCTTCCGCGACTGATTCAGGCGTCATCTCCCGAATTCGTTCGGCGACAGCGAGACGCCCCTGGACGTCGAACATCAGCCCGCGCCCCAAAGCCTCTCTGGCAATGTCCTGAATGGGGCGTCCGGTGACTTCGGCGCGGAGTTCCAGCGACCTCATCACCTCAGACGTCACATTGGTGATCGTAAAATCGGCCATAATCGATCCTCGCGTCATATTTGTACGC
This sequence comes from uncultured Alphaproteobacteria bacterium, assembly GCA_963758225.1. Lineage (GTDB taxonomy): Bacteria > Pseudomonadota > Alphaproteobacteria > Rhizobiales > Xanthobacteraceae > Z2-YC6860. The sequence goes on from CAVWUJ010000004.1 coordinate 87,047, forward strand.
GAACCGCGGCCCCGCCACCAGCAGCCGCTGGATCACACCCGGCTCGGATAGTTCGGGCTTTCGCGCGTGATGGTCACGTCATGGACGTGACTTTCGCGCAGTCCCGCGGACGAGATGCGCACGAACTCGGCCTTGTCGTGGAATTCGTCGAGATTCTTGGCGCCCACATAGCCCATCGCCGCGCGAAGGCCGCCGGCAAGCTGGTGCAGCACCGTCGCCACCGGCCCCTTGTAGGGCACCTGCCCCTCGATGCCCTCCGGAACCAGCTTGAGCGAGTCCTTGATGTCCTGCTGGAAATAGCGGTCGGCGGAGCCGCGCGCCATCGCGCCGACCGAACCCATGCCGCGATAGCTCTTGTAGGAGCGGCCCTGATAGAGGAACACCTCGCCCGGCGTCTCGTCGGTGCCGGCCAGCAGCGAGCCGACCATCGCCACGTCCGCGCCCGCGGCCAGCGCCTTGGCGAGGTCGCCGGAATATTTGATGCCGCCGTCGGCGATGACCGGGGTGCCGGATTTTTTCGTCGCTTCGACCGCATCCATGATGGCCGTGAGCTGCGGCACGCCGACGCCCGCGATCATGCGCGTGGTGCAGATCGAACCCGGTCCGATGCCGACCTTGATGCAGTCGGCGCCGGCGTCGATCAGCGCCTGCGCGCCCGCCGCGGTGGCGACGTTGCCGGCCACGACCTGAACCTTGTTCGACAGACGCTTGATGCGGTTGACCGCATCGAGCACATGCCTGGAGTGGCCATGCGCGGTGTCCACCACGACGAGGTCGACGCCCGCCTCGATCAGCCGCTCGGTGCGCTCGAAGCCCTTGTCGCCGACGGTGGTCGCGGCGGCGACGCGCAGGCGGCCCTGCTCGTCCTTGCAGGCGTTCGGGTTGGCGACCGCCTTCTCGATGTCCTTCACGGTGATCAGGCCGACACAGCGGTAGCCGTCGTCGACCACGAGCAGCTTCTCGATCCGGTACTGGTGCAGCAGTCGCTTGGCCTCGTCCTGACCCACGCCATCGCGAACGGTGATCAGCCGATCCCGGGTCATCAGGTCCGCCACCTTCTGGCGGACGTCGGTGGCGAAGCGCACGTCGCGGTTTGTGAGAATGCCGACGAGCTTGCCGGCGTGTCCGTTGCCGCCGCCCTCCACCACCGGAATGCCGGAGATGTTGTTGTGCTTCATCAACTCCAGAGCGTCGGCCAGCGTCGCGTCCGGGTGGATGGTGAGCGGGTTCACCACCATGCCGGATTCGAACTTCTTGACCTGCCGGACCTGCGCCGCCTGCTCGTGCGGCTCGAAGTTGCGGTGGATCACCCCGATGCCGCCGGCCTGCGCCATCGCGATCGCCATGCCGGACTCGGTCACCGTGTCCATCGCCGACGCCATGATCGGGATGTTCAGCACGATCTCGCGGGTGATGCGGGTGCGGACGTCGACCTCGGAGGGCATGACCTCAGAAAGCCCGGGACGCAGCAGCACGTCGTCGAAGGTGAATGCCTCGGGGAAAGCCGAACCGATCTTCGGGGCCATTGCCAATCCGTTCCGCCCGCGCGCGCGGGCCAATGCAGCCCGCCGAAGCGAAAATCGGATTCAATGCGAGGACGGTTCGTCCCCGCCCGACTCGGCGGCCCGTTTTGGGTTGGCGACGGGGGATAGCACCGGCCTGTGACAATTCCTAGGCTTTTGCGGCGCTCGCAGACAGTTGACCACCGCGAAATCCGGTCGCCAGCACATAAAGCTCGGCCGAATCCGCCCGGCTGGCGCCCGGTTTGACGTGCTTCACGCTGGCGAAGTCTCGCTTGAGCATGCCGAGCAGCGCGCCTTCGGTGCCGCCCTGGATCACCTTGGCGAGGAACGCGCCGCCCGGCGCCAGCACCTCGGTGGCGAATTCCGCCGCGGCCTCGACCAGCGCCATGATCTTGAGATGGTCGGTCTGGCGATGGCCGGTGGCGTTGGCCGCCATGTCGGACAGCACCACGTCGGCCGGTCCGCCCAGCATCGCCTTGAGCGCGGCCGGGGCCTTCGGATCCAGGAAATCGAGAACGGCGAATGTGACGCCCGGGATGTCGTCCATCTCCAGAATGTCGATGCCGACGACCTTGCCCTTGTCGCCGACGCGCTTCTTCGCGACCTGGCTCCAGCCGCCCGGCGCAGCGCCGAGGTCGGCCACCCGCGCACCGGGCCTGAGAAAGCGGTGCTTGTCGTCGATCTCGGTCAGCTTGTAGGCCGCCCGCGATCGATAGCCCTCGCGCTTGGCGCGCGCCACGTAAGGATCGTTGAGCTGACGCTCCAGCCAAAGCGTCGAAGACAGCGATCGCTTCTTGGCGGTCTTGACCCTGACCTTGAGGTCGCGCGCCCCGCGGCCGGTGCCCTGCTCCGGTTTTTTGCTCATGGGGCCTGCTCCCGGCTCTCGCCCCATACCCGGTCCTCGCGCATCATCTGCACCAGCATGCCCTCGCGCAGGCCGCGATCCGCCACCCGGAGCCGGCGGCAGGGAAAGACCCGCCGGATCGCTTCCAGAATGGCGCAGCCGGCGAGCACCAGATCGGCGCGCTCGGCTCCGATGCAGGGGTTGGCGACGCGGCCCTCGTAGTCCATCGCCAGCAGCCGCCCGACCACCTCGGTAACCTGCTCTTCGGTCATCCAGCAGCCGTCGACGCGGCGGCGTTCGTAGCGCGGCAGGTCGAGATAGACCCCGGCGATGGTGGTCACGGTGCCGGAGGTGCCGAGCATGTGCAGGCCCTCGACCCCGCGACCGCATTGCGCAGCGAAGGCCTCCACATGAACCAGCACTTCGGCGACCATCGCCTCGAAGATCTCCGGCGTCACCACCACCCCGCCGTGGCGCTCGGCGAGCGTCACGACGCCGATGGGCATGGAGAGCCAGCCGCGGATGTCGGGCTGCGGGGGGCCGAAGCGGGACGGCTCGCATTTCGACAGCCGCACCAGTTCCGACGATCCGCCGCCGATGTCGAACAGGATCGCCCCCTCGCTCTGCGGATCGACCAGCGGCGTGCAGCCGGTGGCGGCGAGCCGCGCCTCGGTCTCGCGGTCGACCACTTCGAGCTCGATGCCGACCTGCTCGCGGACGATGTCGAGAAACGCGCCTCCGTTTTCGGCCGCGCGGCAGGCCTCGGTCGCGATCAGCCGGGTGCGGGTGACGCCGCGGTTGCGCATCTTGCTCCGGCAGACCCGCAGCGCATCCACCGCCCGGACGATGGCCGAGTCGCTGAGCCGCCCCGAGGCCGTGATGCCCTCGCCGAGGCGGATGATCCGCGAGAACGCATCGACCACCCGGAACCCGTCTCGGCTCGGACGCGCCACCAGAAGCCGGCAGTTGTTGGTTCCCAGGTCCAGCGCGGCATAGGTCGGGCCGGGCACGTCGGTCCCGGCCGCGCCGTCGTCGTCGCGCGGATAGCGGTAGGGCGACCGCCGCGACCGCCGCGACCTTTCGGCCGCCGGAGCGGGTGCGGGGCCGAGGCCGGTCGCCCGGACCTCGTCATCCATCTGAAAACCTTTCCCCGCGCCGAAGCTCGCGTTGGGCTCGACGGCACGGCGGTGATTCTTGAGTTCGGAACAAAGTGTAGGCAGCGCGGGCCGGCGGCGCAACCGAAGCCACTCGGCGGCTCATGGCTGCAATTCCCGGGCGCGCTTGTCGGGGGCGGCACGCTTCGATATGGCGTTCATACGCTTTGCGATGTCGGCTATCGTCGCCGCCGATGGCCGGGCCCTCCCGGCCATCGTGCTGACCGCCCTCTCACCGCCGGGACGCCATGACATTCTGCAAACCAAGCCTGAATTGTTCGGAATCGGCGAGCCGGTGCTGCGCACCGAGGATCCACGGCTCCTGCGCGGCGAAGGCCGCTACACCGACGACCTCAGCCTGCCCCGTCAGGCCCATGCGGTGATCGTGCGCAGCCAGATCGGCCACGGCACGATCCGATCGATCGACGCCACGCAGGCGCGCACCATGCCGGGCGTGCTTGCGGTCTACACCGCCGCCGATCTCGAAGGTTACGGCACGCTGAAGTCCGGCCTGCCGCTCAAGAGCCGCGACGGCTCCGACATGAAGAAGCCGAAGCGCCCGGCGCTCGCCGCCGACAAGGTGCGTTTCGTCGGCGACCCGGTCGCGTGCGTGGTGGCCGAGACGCTCGCGCAGGCCAAGGACGCCGCCGAGGCCGTGCAGCTCGACATCGATCCGCTGCCGGTGGTGACGACGCTGAACGCCGCCGACAGCGCAGACGCGCCGACGCTCTACGATGACGCCCCCCGGAACCTCGCGCTCGACTACCACTTCGGCGACGCCGCCAAGGTCGCCGACGCCTTCAAAAGCGCTGCGCACACGGTCTCGCTGCGGCTGGTCAACAGCCGCACCGTCGTCGCATCGATGGAGCCGCGCGCCGCGATCGCCGAATACGATTCCGCAAAGGAGCGCTACACCCTCAACGTCGGCAGCCAGGGCGTGTTCGGCATGCGGGGCCAGCTCACCGACATCCTCGGCACCACCGCGGACAAGGTGCATGTGCTGACCGGCAACGTCGGCGGCTCGTTCGGAATGAAGGCCGCCGTCTATCCGGAATACGTCTGCATTCTGCACGCCGCGCGCGCGCTCGGCCGCCCTGTGAGGTGGACCGACGAGCGCTCGTCGAGCTTCCTCTCCGACAACCACGGCCGCGACCATGAGACCACGGCGGAGCTCGCGCTCGACAAGGACGGGCATTTCCTGGCGCTGCGGCTTTCCGGCTACGGCAATCTCGGCGGCTACATGGGAACGATGGCGGCGCAGCCGCCGACGCTGAACACCGTGCGCAACGTGGCGAGCCTCTACAAGACGCCGGCGATGGAGGTTTCGACCAAGGTCGTGTTCACCAACACCACCTTCCTCAATCCCTATCGCGGCGCCGGCCGGCCCGAGGGCAATTACTACATGGAGCGGCTGATCGATTACGCCGCATCCGTCACCGGCATCGACCGGATCGAGCTGCGCCGCAGGAACCAGATCAAGCCGAAGGACATTCCCTACAAGTCGCCGTCGGGCGCGACCTACGATTCCGGCGACTTCCCGTCCATTCTCAAGCAGGCGCTCGACGTGTCCGACTGGAAGGGCTTCGCCAGGCGCCGCCGCGAGAGCAGGAAGAACGGCAAGCTGCGCGGCATCGGGCTCGGCTGCTATCTCGAGGTGACCGCGCCTGCGAACAAGGAGATGGGCGGCGTGCGCTTCGAGCCGAACGGCGACGTCACCATCGTCACCGGCACGCTCGACTACGGACAGGGCCACGCTTCGCCGTTCGCGCAGGTGCTGAGCGAAAGGCTCGGCGTGCCGTTCGATCGCATCCGGCTGCTGCAGGGCGACAGCGACCAGTTGCTCGCGGGCGGCGGCACCGGCGGCTCGCGCTCGATGATGAACTCCGGCGGTGCGATCGTTGAAGCCGCGGCGAAGGTGATCGAACAGGGCAAGCAGATCGCCTCGCATGTGCTGGAGGCCTCGGCCTCCGACATCGAGTTCGACAAAGGCCGGTTCGTCGTGGCGGGCACCGACCGCGCGATCGGCATCATGGAGCTTGCCGACCGGCTTCGCGCGGGCCTCAAGCTGCCGGCGGACGCGCCGCAGTCGCTCGACGTCAAGCACGTCAGCGATGGCCAGCCTTCGGCCTATCCGAACGGCTGCCACGTCTGCGAGGTGGAGATCGACGAGGCCACAGGCCACGTCGCCGTGGTGCGCTACAGTTCGGTCAACGACTTCGGCACCGTGATCAATCCGCTGATGGTGGAAGGACAAATCCACGGCGGCGTGGTGCAGGGTATCGGCCAGGCGCTTCTGGAGAACGTGGTCTACGACGACGACGGCCAGCTCCTGTCCGGCTCTTTCATGGACTATGCCATGCCGCGCGCGCTGCATGTGCCGTTCATCGGCGCGGTCAGCCATCCGGTGCCGGCCACGACCAACCCGCTCGGCGTCAAGGGATGCGGCGAGGCCGGCTGCGCCGGGGCGCTGACCTCGGTGATGAACGCGGTGGTCGATGCGCTGTCGGTGTACGGCATCCGCCACATCGACATGCCGGCCACGCCATCAAAGGTCTGGAAGGCCATACAGGATGCCAAGGCGGCCAAGCCGCAGTAAGCGATGATGCGAGCGGCGGCGCATCGCCGCTCGCATCCAAAAGAAGACAGTCCAAGGCCCGAGGACATGACCCAGGCGACCGACGCCATCTTCGCCAGCCGCCGCACCGAGGACGTGCGGCTGATCGCCGGCGTCAGCGCAGCGCATTTCGTCAGCCACTATTACATTCTCGTCCTGCCGCCGCTGTTCGCCTTCGTGCGCGCCGATTACGGCGTGAGCTACACGGAGATCGGACTGGCGCTGACCGTGTTCAACGGGGTCTCGGCGATCCTGCAGACCCCAGCCGGATTCCTGATCGACCGCTTCAACGCGCGGCTGATCCTCGCCGCCGGCCTGATCATGGGCGCGGCCGGTCTCGCGGTTTCGGCCAGCGTCGACTCGTTCTGGATCATGGTCCTGATGTTCGGCCTGATGGGCATCGGCAACACGGTCTATCACCCCGCCGACTACGCGCTGCTCTCGCGCCACGTCGCCGCCGAGCGCATGAGCCAGGCGTTCTCCATCCACACGTTCGCCGGCCTGCTCGGCGGCGCGGTCGCTCCCGGTTCGCTGCTGTTCATGCACAGCCTCTATGGCTGGCGCGGCGCGTTCTTCGGCGCGGCAATTCTCGGCTTCGTCGTCGCGGCGATCGTCCTGCTGATGCGCGATCCCCCAGCCGGGCCGGGCAATGCGGCGCCGAGACCGTCGCAGGCGGCGCCGGCGGCCGGCTCCGCAACGCCTGCGGCCGACGGCTGGCGCGTGCTGCTGATCACGCCGATCCTGATCAATTTCGTCTTCTTCATGCTGATGGCGCTGACCAACTTCGGCATCCAGAACTTCTCGGTCGTGGCGCTCGGCGCGCTGCACGGCACGCCGGCCGTGACCGCCAACACCGCGCTGACCGCGTTCCTGACGCTCGGCGCCATCGGCGTTCTGGCCGGCGGCTGGATCGCCGGACGCACGACGCGGCACGGCACCGTGGCGATGGTCGGCATGGCGACAGTCTCGTCGGCCTGCCTGCTGATGGCCGCCATCGATCTGCCTGCGGCGCTCCTGATCCTCGCGCTCTCGATCGCCGGCTTCGCGGGCGGCACCGTCCTGCCATCCCGCGACATGATCGTGCGCGCGGTAACGCCGCCCGGAGCCTACGGCAAGGTCTTCGGCTTCGTCACAAATGGCTTCAACATCGCCGGCATCATCTCGCCGCTGATCTGCGGCGCGCTGATGGACCACGGCGAGCCGCGGCTGGTGTTCCTCTCGCTGGCAAGCTTCGCGCTGCTCGCGGTTCTCACCATTGCCTGCGTGCCGAAACAGAAAGCCGGGTGACGGCGCGTCTTAGTCTTCCACAACCGTTGAACGAGGCCCAGCCGATGGATGTCTTCGAAGCCGTCGATTCCCGAATCTCCTGCCGCTGGTTCCTCGACAAGCCGGTCGATCCGGCCGTCGTAAAGGAGCTGATCGTCAAGGCGCAGCGCGCCGCCTCCGGCGGCAACCTGCAATCCTGGTTCGTTCATGCCCTGACGGGCGAGCCGCTGGCGCGCCTCAAGCGCATCGTCGCCGAGCGCATCGAGAACGAGGATCCGCGGCACTTCAAGTCGGAGTATCCGATCTATCCGGAGCCGATGTTCGGGGTCTACAAGGAACGGCGAGAGGAGCACGGCGTCCAGCTTTACGGCTCGCTCGGAATCGGGCGCGACGACGCCGACGGAAGGCTCGGGCAATACAAGCGCAACTTCACGTTCTTCAACGCGCCGGTCGGCCTCTTCATCACCATCGACCGCCGGCTGGGACCGGGCCAGTGGGCCGATCTCGGCGGCTACATCCACGCGCTGGCGTTTCTCGCACGCGCACACGGTCTCGACACCTGCCCGCAGGAATCCTGGGCGCGGGTCTACGACACCGTCGGCCCGTTCCTGAAGCTGCCGCCGGAGCAGATGCTGTTCTGCGGCGTGGCGATCGGCTACGGCGACCGCAAGCACAAGGCCAACGACTTCCGCTCCCCTCGGGCCGGACTTTCGGAGTTCTGCACCTTCCACGGGTTCGATTGACGGCGCTGCGACGTTCGGCGCGGCTGGCAACAATCGCAAGCCATGACTATTTGACATGACAAGATGTTCCGATCGCACGGCCATCCGTGATACGGTCGGAGCGCTTCGAAGGAACGCCCGCGACCACGGGCGCCGCGCTACGGGATCGGGAGTGCCGCATGCCCATTGAAACGCTGGGCTACATCGGGCTGAAAGCCACGAACCTGGAAGACTGGGAGCACTTCGGCGCCCGCTTTCTCGGCATGCAGCTCGTCGAGAAGACCGCGAAATCCCTGTCGTTCCGGATGGACGACCGCAAGCAGCGCCTCGTCGTTCACAAGGACGAAGGCGACGGTCCCGGTTTCTACGGCTGGGAGGTCGGCAACACCGCCGAGCTCGACGCGCTCGCCGCAAGGCTCGACAATGCGGGCGTGCCGGTCGCACGCGGCAGCCGGGCGCTCGCCGACGAGCGATTCGTGCGCGACCTGATCGTGTTTCACGATCCCGCCGGCAACCGCCTGGAGGTGGTGACCGGATCGGAGAGCACCGGCGAGCCGTTCAAGCCGGGGCGCGCGATCTCCGGCTTCCGCACCGGGCCGCTCGGCATGGGGCACGCCGTGCTCCACTGCGAGAAGATCGACGACCTGCTGCCCTTCTACATCGACCTCCTGGGCTTCAAGCTGTCGGACTATTTCCACGTTCCGTTCAAAGCCTATTTCCTGCACCTCAATCCGCGGCACCACAGCATCGCCTTCATCGAGACCGGACAGAACGGCATCCACCACCTGATGGTCGAGACCTGCTTCCTCGACGACGTCGGCCAGGCCTACGACCTTGCGCAGAACAAGCCGGAGATGATCGCCACCACCTTCGGACGCCACGTCAACGACCAGGTCACGTCGTTCTATTCGTGGTCGCCGTCGAAGTTCATGTTCGAGTACGGCTGGGGCGGCCGCTCGATCGACGTCGACAACTGGCAGGTGAAGGTCATCACCGAGGGCCCGAGCCTTTGGGGCCATGAGCGCTACTGGACCACGCCGGAGCAGCGCGAGATCGCCCGCGACCTGCGCATCCGCAACGCCGAAAACGGATTGCGCGTCCCGCTGAACGTGATGGACGGCAATTACAATCGCGCTGCGGACGTCTGCCCCTGGTGGAACGCCCAGGCGCCGCAGCGCAAGACCGGCTGATCGCCACTCGACGGACAAGCCGGCGCCGACCGGACGCCAGGAGGACGATGCGATGAACATCAACGTCACCCCCCGCGATGCGTCCGCCGCGCCCGCCCCTTCCGACTGGCCGGCCGGCGAACTGACCCGCATCCCCTATTGGATCTACCAGTCGCCGGAGGTGTTCGCGCTCGAGCAGCAGCGGCTCTTCGAGGGACCGGTGTGGAATTTCCTCTGCCTCGATTCCGAAGTGGCGAAGCCCGGTGATTACCGCACCACATTCGTCGGATCGATGCCGGTCGTGGTGGCGCGCGATTTCGACAACGAGATCTATGCGTTCGAAAACCGTTGTGCGCATCGCGGCGCGCTGATCGCGCTCGACTCCGGCGGGCAAGCGCGCGACTTCACCTGCGTGTATCACGCCTGGAACTACGATCTGAAAGGCAACCTCAAGGCGGTCGCCTTCGAGGACGGCGTCGCCGGACGCGGCGGCATGCCCAAGGGCTTCTGCCGCTCCGAGCACGGTCCGCGCAAGCTGCGGATCGCCGAATTCTGCGGCCTCGTTTTCGGTTCGCTGTCCGACGAGGTTCCGCCGATCGAGGAGTATCTCGGCGACGAGATCGCGGCGCGCATCCGCCGCGTGCTCGGCAAGCCGCCGGTCGTGACCGGCCGTTTCACCCAGTCGCTGCCGAACAACTGGAAGCTCTATTACGAGAACGTCAAGGACACCTATCACGCCAGCCTGCTGCACACGTTCTTCACGACCTTCAAGATCAACCGCCTGTCCCAGAAGGGCGGCATGATCGTCGATCCGACCGGCGGCAATCACGCGAGCTTCTCGTTCACGGAAAGCAAGCCGGACGAGAACGTCTATTCCTCGATGGGAATCCGCTCCGACCTGGAGGATTTCGCTCTGAAGGATCCGAGCATCCTGCATACGGTCGACGAGTTCGGCGACGGCTGCAACATGCAGATCCTCACGGTGTTTCCGAATTTCGTGCTGCAACAGATCCAGAATGCGCTGGCCGTGCGGCAGGTGCTGCCCAAGGGACTGGAGCGCACCGCGCTGAACTGGACGACCTTCGGATTTTCGGACGACACGCCCGAACTCAAGCGCATGCGCCTTCAGCAGAACAACCTCGCCGGCCCCGCAGGCTACGTCTCGATGGAGGACGGCGCGGTCGGCGGCTTCGTGCAGCGCGGCGTGGCGGCCGCCGGCGCCGAGCAGGCGCTGGTGATCATGGGCGGCAGCGGCACCGTCAACGAGGGCACGCGCGCAACCGAGGCCGCCGTCCGCGGCTTCTGGAAGCGCTACCGCGGCCTCATGGACATCTAGGCGGACACCGGACACATGGGAGCGATCGCGCTCGACCGCATCATGGCGGTGCAGGCCGCCTATATCCGCTGCATCGACACCGGCGCGCTGGAGGCGTGGCCGGATTTTTTTGTCGAGGACTGTCTCTACAAGGTGACGACGGCGGAGAACGAAAAGAACGGATTCGAGGCCGGCATCATCTACGCCGACACCCGCAACATGCTGGCCGACCGCATCCTCGCGCTGCGTCAGGCCAACGTCTACGAGAAGCAGACCTACCGCCATATCGTCGGCCTGCCGAACGTCCTGCGCAACGGCGGAAACGAGGCCGAATGCGAGACGCCGTTCCTGGTGGTGCGCATCATGCACGACGGCGCGTCGAGCGTGTTCGCGACGGGCGTCTATCTCGACACGCTGCGTGCCGAGGGCGACACGCTGAAATTCGCGCGCAAGCTCGCGGTGCTCGACTCGTCGCAGATCGACACCCTGCTCGCGCTGCCGCTGTAGACGGTCATGGCCCACACCGTTTCGGTCGCCGACACCGCGCATCGCTTTCCCTGCGAGCCGAACGAGACCGTGCTCGACGCCGCGCACCGCGCTGGGTTCGAGATGCCCTCCTCCTGCCGCAAGGGCGTGTGCGGCACCTGCAAGGGCCAGGTCGTGTCGGGCGACGTCCGCGCCTTCGCGGGCGAAGGCGTCACGCCCAGGGAGCGCGAGACCGGCCATGTGCTGTTCTGCCAGACCCGGCCGCGCTCCGACCTGACGATCCGGCCCCGTGCCTTCGGCAGGCTCGATCCGTTCGCGCGCAAGACGCTGTCCGCGCGCGTGTTCCGCCTGCAGCGGCTCGCCGAGGACGTGATGCTGGTGCACCTGCGCTTTCCGGTCGGCCAGCGCGTGCGCTTCAAGGCCGGGCAATATCTCAACGTGATCCTGCCGGACGGCGAGCGCCGCAACTTCTCGCTCGCCAACCCGCCGAAGGAGAGCGACGGCGCGCAGCTTCACATCCGGCTGGTGCCGGGCGGTCGCTTCACCGGCTTCGTGTTCGACGAACTCAAGCGCGGCGACACGCTGCAGGTCGAGCTGCCGTTCGGCGACTTCCGCCTGAGCGAGACCCGCAAGCCGGCCCTGCTGGTCGCCGGCAGCACCGGCTTCGCGCCGATCCAGTCGATCGTCGAGCACGCGCTGCGCACGGGGCTCGACCGCGAGATGACGCTCTACTGGGGCGCGCGCCGCCGCGAAGGGCTCTACTCCGCGCTGCCGGAGAAGTGGGCGGCCCGCGATCCGCGCTTCCGCTACGTCCCGGTCCTCTCCGACGAAGCCCTGCCGGGGATGCGCCACGGCCTCGTGCATCGCGCGGTGCTGGAGGATCATCCCTCGCTCGAAGGCTTCGAGGCCTATGTCTGCGGGGTTCCGGCGATGACCACGGCCGCGCGCCGCGACTTCGCTGCCGCCGGCCTGCCGGACGATGCCTTCTTCGTCGACGCCTTCATCACCCAGGCGGACGCCGCCGAAGTTCCGGCCTAAATCCAGACGATCGATCTATATTAACGGCATGGCCGGCCGGCCGCGCCCCGGATTCATCGGGCCGAAACCTCTGGCAGGCTAACAACGCGGGCTGCAGCATCGGCGGATGGAAGGCGGCAAGGACGAGCCCAAGGACGCGCCAATGAACCGGATCGAGCGCCTGCCCGCTCTTGAAATCCGCGCTCTGCGAAAAGCCTTCGACCGTCCCGCGGTCGAAGGTCTCGACCTCACGGTCCGCAGCGGCGAGTTCTACACGCTGCTCGGGCCGAACGGCGCGGGCAAGACCACGACGCTGCGCATGGTCGCCGGTCTGCTGCGCCCCGACGCGGGAACGATCGCGATCTGCGGCATCGATGCGCAACGCGACCCTGTCGCCGCCAAGCAGCGCGTGGCCTGGCTCTCCGACGAACCGATGATCTACGACAAGCTCACGCCCTACGAGTATCTCGAGTTCGTCGCCGGTCTCTGGGGCATCGACGCCGCGCAAGCGGAGGCGCGGGCGCGCGATCTGCTCGGCTGGCTGGGGCTCGCCCCGCACGCGCACGAGCGCTGCGAGGGCTTCTCCCGGGGCATGCGGCAGAAGGTGGCGCTCGCCGGCGCCCTGGTCCACGATCCGAGCCTGATCATCCTCGACGAACCGCTGACCGGGCTCGACGCGTCCTCGGCACGGCAAGTGAAGACCGTGCTGCGCGAGCGCTGCGCCGCCGGCGGCACGGTGATCATGACCACGCACATTCTCGAGGTCGCCGAACGCATGGCCGACCGGATCGGCGTGATTGCACGCGGCCGGCTGATCGCCGAAGGCACGCTCGACGAATTGCGCCGCATGGCCGGCACCGGCGACCGCAGTCTCGAGGACACGTTTCTCGCGCTGGTCGACGAGCCCGTGGCAGGCGCATGAGCCGGCCCGCCACGCTCGCCTGGATCGCCCGCCACGAGCTGCGGCTGGCCTGGCGCGAGTGGCTGTCGATGATCAGCGGCGGCAAGCGCAGCCGCATCAGGATCGTCGCCGCAGGCTTTCTCGCCTTCGCGGCGGCGATGCACTTCGTTGCGCTCACGGTCGTCGGCCGCTTCGCCAGCCTCGACGCCGACGCCGACCGCGCCACCCTGCTGGTGATCACGGGCTGCGTGCTGCTCGGCTGGTCGCTGATGATGTCGCAGGCGATGGAATCCGTGACGCGCGCCTTCTATGCCCGCGCCGATCTGGACCTGATCCTGTCCTCCCCGCTCGACGGCCGCCGCGCCTTCGCGGTGCGGATCGCGACGATGGCGGGATCGACCGTTCTGATGGCGCTGCTGGTGACGGCGCCCTTCATCAACGTGCTGGCCTGGCGCGGCGGGCCGCGCTGGCTGCTGGCCTATGGGGCGGTCGCCGCGATCGGGACCATCGCCGCGGCCTGCTCGGTGGCGCTGGCGGTGACGCTGTTCCGCACCATCGGCCCCAGGCGCACGCGCATCGCAGCGCAGGTCGTGGCCGCCGTCATCGGCGCCTGTTTCCTGATCGGATTGCAGGTTGCAGCCATCGCCTCCTACGGCACGCTGTTCCGATTTTCGCTGCTGACCTCCGACGCGGTGATCGCGATGGTGCCGCCGTCCGACAGCCTGGCGTGGTGGCCGGCGCGCGCCGTGCTCGGCGACGCCACGGCGCTCGCGGTTCTCGTGCTGGCCGGCGGATTGCTGCTGGCCACGGCTGTCGCCGCCTTCGCATCGCGCTTCGGCGAGCTCGCCACCGAGGCCGCCGGGCTGGCGCACGGTCCGGCCCGCCGGACGCGCGCGCCGCGAGGCTTCCGCCCCTGCACCCCGAAGACGACGTTACGACGCAAGGAATGGGTTCTGCTGGTCCGCGACCCGTGGCTGCTGTCGCAGACCCTGATGCAACTGCTCTACCTGCTGCCGCCGGCCCTGATGCTGTGGACCGCATTCGGCCGCGGCACCGAAGACCTGGTCCTGCTGGTTCCGGTGCTGACGATGGCGGCGGGCCAGCTTGCGGGCGGGCTCGCCTGGCTCGCGATCTCCGGCGAGGACGCACCCGATCTCGTCGCCAGCGCGCCGGTGCCGGCGCGCGCCGTGATCCTCGCCAAGATCGAGGCGGTGATGGGCGCCGTCGCGCTGATCTTCGCGCCGCTGGTCCTCGTCATGGCGCTGATGTCGCCGCGCGACGCGCTGTTCTCCGCGCTCGGCGCAGCGGTCGCGGCGCTGTCCGCCACCGCCATCCAGCTCTGGTTCCGCACTCAGGCGCGGCGCAAGCACTTCCGCCGGCGGCAGACCTCCTCGCGGGTGGCGACCTTCGCCGAAGCCTTCTCCTCGATCGCCTGGGCCGCCACCGCAGGACTTCTCGCCGCCGGCTATGGACCGGCGGCCGCGATCACCGCGCTGATCGCGCTGGCGATCCTCGCCGGCGTGCGCGCCATCGCGCCGGCGCGGGCGAATTGACAGCGCCGACCGGCAATGCTGCCTTGGACGCATGTCAGATCCCATCCATCTCGTCGTCATGCAGGGCGACGGCATCGGCCCCGAAATCGTCGCCGCAACCCTGACAGTGCTTCACGAGGCCGACCGGCTGTTCGGACTCGATCTGACCTATGAGGACGTTCCCATCGGCCTGGGCGCACTGAAGGCGCAGGGCACCACGCTCCCCGATGCCTCCTTTGCAGCCGCGCAGCGGGCCGATGGCGTGATCCTCGGCCCGGTCTCGCACAACGAATATCCGCCGGTTGTACAGGGCGGGCTCAACCCGTCCGGCGAATTGCGCAAGCGGCTCGACCTCTACGCCAACATCCGTCCGGCGAAATCGCGGCCCGGGCTGCCGCCGCGCTGCGGCAAGCCGGTCGATCTCGTGGTGGTGCGCGAGAACACCGAGGGCTTCTACGCCGACCGCAACATGTTCATGGGCCACGGCGAGTTCATGCCGACGCCGGACGTGGCGCTCGCGGTGCGCAAGATCACCCGCGAGGGCTCGACCCGGATCGCGGAGGCCGGATTCCGGCTCGCCATGCAGCGGCCACGCAAGAAGGTCACGGTCGTTCACAAGGCCAACGTATTGCGGGTCACCGACGGCCTCTTCCTTGAATGCACGCGCTCGGTCGCCGCGCGTTTCCCGGACATCGACTACGACGAGCAGATCATGGACGCGATGGCGGCGCTTCTGGTGCGCGACGCGACCCGTTTCGACACGATCGTCACGACCAACGCCTTCGGCGACATTCTCTCCGACGAGGCCTCCGAGATCGCCGGCAGTCTCGGTCTCGCCGCCTCGATCAATGCCGGCGAACGCCACGCGCTGGCTCAGGCGCAGCACGGTTCCGCCCCCGACATCGCAGGACAGGACAAGGCCAATCCGTCCTCGCTGATCGGCTCGGCGGCCATGCTGCTCGCCTGGCTCGGCGAGCGCCGCGGCGAGCCGCGCCTGACGGAGGCCGCCGGCCGCATCGAACGGGCGCTCGACCGCGTCATCGCCGTACCGGAGTGGCGCACGCCCGACATCGGCGGCACGGCCGGCACGCAGGCCTTCGCCAAGCAGGTCTGCGCCGCGCTCGCGGACCGCGCGTCCGCATAGCTGGCCGCGCCGCGCGTGCATTGACATTGCGACGGCGCGCCAGAAGGATGCCGCCGCCAACAAAGGGGAGCCCGATGGAGAAGAAGCCAGTCCGACGCATCGTCACCGGACACGACGCCAGCGGCAAGGCCGTCATCCTGCAGGACGGTCCGACGCCCTACGTCAACCAGCGCGGCGAAGGCAACGTGGTGAGCCTCTTGTGGATCACCAACGAAACGCCCGCCGACGTGTCGAAGACCGACGACCGCGCCAACCAGAAGACCGGCGTGCCGCCGCCCAGGAACGGCTCGATCCTGCGCGTCGTCGATTTCGCGCCGCAGACCGAGCGAGAGGTCAAGGGCATCGACCATTACGAAATCCTCAAGCAGATGGGCATCGACCCGGCGACGCAGGGCTACCAGCGCCACGCCTTCACCCACCGCACGCGCTCGATCGACTACGCGATCGTGCTTGAGGGCGAGATCGACATGCTGCTGGACGACACTGAGGTGCATCTGAAGGCCGGCGACATCATGGTGCAGCAGGCGACCAACCACGCCTGGGTCAACACCTCCGGCAAGCCCTGCCGCATCTGCTTCGTGCTGATCGATTCGCACGAGCCGCCGGCCTGGAAGCAGAACTGGAAGCCGTAACGTTCGAACGAAGCGCGCGGGCGGGCCGGGAGGGCAAACAGCCCACACACCGGTCCGCCCCGGACCTGTCGCTGGAAAAGCGGCGCCCCCGCCCGCCTCAGGCGAACTCCGGCGAACGGCTCCAGCCCGGCGCCGGCGCACGCTTCAGCCGCGCGGCCGGCGCAAAGGCCCGCAGCTTGCGGGCGAAGCTGCGCAGGCACACTTCGGTTTCCCCGAGCGGTCCCACGTCGTAGCTCGACGACGCCATTCCGGCCTGAACCCGGGCGATCAGCTCGGTGTCCTCGCGGTTCACCTGCCGGTTGACCCGCCAGTTGAGGTAGCGCGCCGCCTTCATCTCGCGCCGCGCATCGGGATGCACATAGGCGATCTCGCGGATCGTCGAGCGCGTCGCCGAGACCGGAACGAAGTGCATGAAATCGATCTGGTCGGGATAGATGTCGAAGGCGACGTTCGGCCAGAGCTTGAAATAGACCCACAGCCGCTGCCGGTCGGCCGGCAGATGCGCCACCTTGGGCAGCACGTTCTGGTACATGCGCTCGGAGCGGTTCGAGGATGGCTCGTCGCGCAGCAGGCCCCACATCTTGTCGACCCATTCCGAGGCCGCGATGCCGTAGCCCTTGCCGAACAGCCGCGTCAGGCCGGGATGCGCCACGTTGATGTGCAGCGCGTCGGAGTAATTGTCCGAGATGTTCTTCCAGTTGATCTCGCGCGGGCGCAGCGTGATGCGGCCGAGCGGCACCATCTCCGCCATGCGATAGGGCGCGATCTCAGCCTCGTAGGGCTCCATCATCTCGGCGACCGAGGGGCCGCCCGGCACAAGCCGGACGAAGACGAAGCCGTGATAGATTTCGGTCTCCACCGTCGCGAGCCCGTTCTGGGCCGGATCGAGCCCCGGAAAGCTCTCGCGGAACGGCACGCCGACCAGACGGCCGCGCAGATCGTAGTTCCAGGAATGATAGGGGCAGCGGATGCGGGCGCGGCAGGAGCCGGATGTGCCGTCGAGCAGGCGCGCGGCGCGATGCCGGCAGACGTTGTGAAAGCCGCGCACCACATGATCGTCGCCGCGAACCACCACGATCAACTCGCCCAGAAATTCGAACGTGTGGTAGTCGCCGACGGCCGGGATGTCGTTGACGTGACAGACCACCTGCCACGACGGCCGCAGCACCCGCTCGGCCTCGTAGGCGAAGAACTCCTCGTCCCGGTAAAGCCAGGCCGGCAAACTCAGGAACTCGTCGGGATCGCGGTTTTCCGCGAGGCCGGAGACACCTGCACGTTGCAGCACGGTCTGGTTCATGGCCTGCGTTCTGCGGATGACGACATTTGCTCTCCGGGTTTCTGAGCCCGGACGATCCTGCCTCCACGCACGCCGAAAAGCCTGTCAACTTTTCGGGAATGCGCTAAGACCCTGCGAATATAGGAAAGCGGCCGGGGTTCGCGATACCCCTCGAGCCGGATCGACAGGGAGCGCCGGAGCAGCACATGCCGGAATTTTATCGGATCGTCCGCGCGTCGGTGACGGCGGCTGCGCTGGTTGCGTCACCTTCGGCCTTTGCGCTCGAACCCGGAGATCTGCCGGAAGACACCAAGCTGGAACTGCGCGAGGTGCTTCCGGAGGGCCTGACGCCGCCGCCGGTCGCCTTTGCGCCGACCATGAACTCGGTGGTGGCGCGCATGCTCGAACTCGCCAAGGTGACGAAGAACGATTTCGTGCTCGATCTCGGCTCGGGCGACGGCCGCATCCCGATCGCCGCCGCGAAGCTCCACGGCGCCCGCGGCCTCGGCATCGAGATCGTGACGGCGCTGATCCAGCGTTCGCGCGCGGACGCCAAGGCCGCCGGCGTGGACCAACTGGTCGAGTTCCGACAGGAGGATCTGTTCAAGACCCCGATCCGCGACGCCTCCGTGGTCACGCTCTACCTGCCCGTGGCGGTGAACAACCTGCTGCGGCCGCGCTTTCTGAAGGAGCTGCGCCCGGGCACCCGCATCGTGGCGCACGAGTTTCCCATGACGGAGTGGCCCGCCGACGTGATCGAACGGCTGAACCACCGCACGCTCTATCTGTGGATCGTCCCGGCGCAGGTCGCCGGCGAATGGCAGATGGAGGCCGACGGCAAACGATTCACCGTCACGCTGGGGCAGGACCATCAGGTCATCAACGGCCTCGCCCGCATCGGCGAGCATGTGCGGCCTCTGCGCGAGCTGCGGCTGCAGGGCGACGCGATCCAGTTCGAGATCGAGATCGAGAACGACCGCTTCGTCCTGTTCCACGGCCGCGTCAACGGCGACACCATCGAGCCGCGCCGGGAGGCCGGCGCGCCGCCGTTCGCCTGGCGGGCGACGCGGAGCAAGGCCGCAGGGGCGCCGGGCGCACGCTGACGCCCCGCCCGCTCGCCCTTTCGAGAAGCCGTCCCAACCGCCGTCAGATCGCCGGCTTTTCCTTCACGCCCGGCGGCAGGTCGAACAGGCCGGGCTCGATGCCGCGCAGATACTCCAGCGCCTCGTCGCTGCGGATCACGTCGGCATATTTGGCGTTCATGTCGCACAGGTTGATGGCGTGGCTGGCCTGCGAGCGGTCGAAGCAGCCGTCCTCGATCACCGTGCAGCGGATGTTGTTGCTGAAGGCGTCGAGCACGGAGGCGCGCACGCAGCCGCTGGTGGTCGTGCCGGTGACCAGCAGGCTGTCGCAGCCCAGCAGCATGATGTAGCTCATCAGGTTGGTGCCGAAGAACGCGCTCGGCTTCTGCTTGGGGATCACGATGTCGCGCGGCCCCGGCGCGATCTGCGGCATGATCTCGTGATGATCGTGATTGGTGTGCCGCACCGTGTTCTCGACCGCACGCTTGTTCTTCCAGGACCAGGAGCCGTTGTCCCAGTTGTCGGCGCGCCGCACGCCGGTGGTGTAGATCACCGGCACCTCGCGCGCGCGGGCGGTCTCGATCAAGGCCTGCAGGACCGGCAGCGCATCCCAGGCGTCTTCGCCGCAGGAGTTGCGCCAGCGCTTGACGGATTCGAGGATCGGCTCGCGCCGGTCGCCGCAGAAGGCGTAATTGACGTCGATCACCAGCAGCGCCGGGCGCTTGCCGAAGCCCGCGCGCGTGGCGTAGCCGGCGTTGCCGAACACCTGCTTGTCGCGCTCCGTCAGGAACTTGTTCCAGATCGGTTCGGGTTTGGTCTCCGGCATGGCGCTCTCCCTTGGCTCGCGTTGCGCCGATTTGGACAAACCCGCCACGGCGCGTCAATCTCTCTCGTAAGCATCAGTCATAGACGCGAGGCTGCGCGCGAGGCCGAAGTTCGCGCGCCATCGGGAGGAACGACATGGCGCGCAAGGCCCAACCGCGAACGCCGGCGCTGACGCTGTCCCGCTCGGGGCACCTGTTCGCCGGCGGCCGGATCGACCCGGCGGTCGAGGGCTCGCCCATGACCGGCCAGATGTATGTCGAATATGCGATCCCGCGAACACTGAAGAGCCAATTCCCGATCGTGATGGTGCACGGCGGCAGCCAGACCGGCACCAACTTCACCGGCACGCCTGACGGCCGCGAGGGCTGGGCGCAGTATTTCCTGCGCCGCGGTTTCGCGGTCTATGTGGTCGATCAGGTCGCACGCGGCCGCTCGCCGCACTGGTCGCAGTCGCAGGGGCCGGTGGCGGCGCAGAACCTGACGCGGACCGAGCAGCGCTTCATCGCTCCGGCGCGCGCCAGGCTCTGGCCGCAGGCGAAGCGCCACACCCAATGGCCCGGCAGCGGCCGTCGCAGCGATCCGGCGTTCGGCCAGTTCTATGCGTCGCAGTTTCCCTCGCTCTCCGACTTCGCCCGGCAGCAGACGCTCAACCGCGACGCGCTGATCGCGCTGCTCGAGAAGATCGGTCCCTCGATCCTGCTGACCCACTCGCAGGGCGGCGCCTTCGGATGGCCGGTCGCCGACGCGCGTCCCAAGCTGGTAAAGGCGATCGTGGCGGTGGAGCCGAACGGACCGCCGGTCCACGACACCGACCTCAAGGGCGCGCCGGAGTGGTTCTCCGACATGGGCCCGCGCAAAACGTCGGGACTCGGAATGGCCCCCCTCACCTTCGATCCGCCGCTGAAAGCCGGAGAGACGCTCACGTTCGTGCGACAGGACGCGCCCGACGCGCC
The DNA here is from genome assembly GCA_963758225.1 of uncultured Alphaproteobacteria bacterium. Lineage (GTDB taxonomy): Bacteria > Pseudomonadota > Alphaproteobacteria > Rhizobiales > Xanthobacteraceae > Z2-YC6860. The sequence goes on from CAVWUJ010000004.1 coordinate 107,502, forward strand.
GGACCTCGTGCGCTGCTGGCTGCAGCAGGAGCCGGCGCGCCAACTCGTCCAGCTCCGGTCGGTGCCGATCCTGATCCTTGTCGCGGAGGCGTCCTATCACGCCGCCTACGACCACTGCACCGCAGCCTATCTGACCCAGGCCGGCGTCGCGAACACGATGATCCGGCTGCAGGACATCGGCATCCGCGGCAATGGCCACATGATGATGCTGGAGAAGAACTCCGACGCCATAGCCGAGGTGATCCGCGGCTGGCTTCAGCAGACGCTGAAACCCAAGCCGCGGAAAGCCTCCCGTCGCTAGGCGGCGCGACGCTTTTTCGCCGCCGGGCGACGGCCGGCCGCCTTGCGGGCCGGCTTCTTGGCGGCGGTCTTTGCGAGCCTCTTCACGGCCGCCTTGCGGGCCGGAGCCTTCTTGGTCGCCTTCTTGGCGGACGCTTTGCGCCCCGCCGCCTTGCGCCCGCCCCACAACTCCTTGCTCGCAAGCCGCGCGCCGTCGACCAGCGCCTGCAGCTTCGCCCACATGATGCTGGGATGCACGCGGCGGTGGAACGGCCCCTGAGCGAAGCCGCAATCGGTCGAGGCAATGACGTTCTCGCGACCGACCAGCTTCGCCAGCCGCACCACGCGCTCGGACACGAGTTCCGGATGCTCGACAATGTTGGTGGCGTGGCTGATGACGCCGGGGATCAGCATCACGTCCTTCGGCAGCTTGACGTCGGCCCAGACCTTCCACTCGTGCTCGTGGCGCGGGTTCGCGCCCTCGATCACGAAGGCGCCGACCTTGAGCTTGAGGATCAGCCCGACGATGGTCTTGAGCGGAATGTCGGTGGTGTGCGGGCCGGGCCAGCTTCCCCAGCAGACGTGGTAGCGGATCTTCTCGCGCGGCAGGCCCTTGATCGCCTCGTTCAGGATCTCGACGTGGCGCGCGACCCACTTCAGATAGTCCTTCTCGGTCGCGGGCGGCACCATGCGGTCGTAGGTCACCGCGGTGCGCGCATCGTCCAGCTGCACAAGGAGCCCGTTGTCGATGATCTGCTTGTATTCGGCGCGCATCGCCTGGCCGATGGCGGCGAGCAGGTCGTCGTCGTTCTTGTAATATTCGTTCTTGCGGTCCGGGATCACGCTGGCCGGCGCGGCCACCGGCAGGAAGCCCTCGGCCACCTTCGCGCCCTTGAGCGCGGCCTTGAAGTTGTCGATGTCGCCCTGCAGCAGGTCATGGCCGGTGTAGCGGATCGGCGCCACCGCGACCGAGTCCATCGCGGTCGCCACGCCGTCGTTGGCATCCATCTCCGCATAGAATTCGGCGAAGCGGCTGCGGTCGGCGCCGCGGGCGAAGGTGTTGCCGCCCGAGAACGGCCGCCGCTCGAAGCCGGACAGCCGCTCCAGCACATATTGCGACCAGGAGATCGACTTGCCGAACTCGCCGTCGCTGACCACATCGATGCCGACCTCGGCCTGCTGGCGCACGATCTCGGCGACCGAGTCCCGCAGGACCCGCTCGTAGGCGGCCTTGTCGTAGGGCTTGCCCGACTGCTTGGCGCGCAGCAGCTCCTGCAGCGCGGGCGGCCGGATCAGGCTGCCGACGTGGGTGGTGAGGATGCGGTCGGTGGAATGCTGCATAGGGTCTGTCTCGCTCCCGGAAGGCTTTCCACGACCGTTAGCAGGTGGGCCGACCGGCTTGCAAATGCGGCGTTTTTCGCCACCGGCCCACCACCGCCCACCCACGGCGGCCGAGACGCGGTGCGCCGCCGGCGGCCGAAGCCGCGCCCCGCAGGCCCCCCGATCCTAAACCCCTCCTTAACGCGATTGCTTTACCCAGATCGCCTGCCGGCAGGATGGGGCTCACGCTGCTCGAGGCGTCATGGTTCGAATCGATTTCAACCGTCTTCGTTTCCTGGCGATCGACGACAATGCGCACATGCGGCGGATCATCCGGACCCTGCTGCACGGCTTCGGCGCGCGCGAGGTCTACGAGGCGGAGGACGGGGCCGCCGGTCTCGACGCCTTCACCCATTACGTCCCCGACATCGTCCTCACCGACTGGGCCATGCCGATCTTCGATGGGCTCGAACTCGCCCAGATGATCCGCCAGCCGGGCGCGAACGCCAATCCCTACGCTCCGATCATCATGCTGACCGGCCACACCGAGAAGGCGCGGGTCACCGCCGCCCGCGACGCCGGCATCACCGAATTTCTCGCCAAGCCGATCTCGGCCAAGGCGCTCTATCAGCGCATCGTCAACGTCGTCGCCAACCCGCGTCCCTTCATCAAGACCAAGACCTATTTCGGACCGGACCGGCGGCGCGGCGTGAACACCAATTACGTCGGGCCTGAGCGGCGCAAGGGCGGCAAGGCGGACACCATCCGCCAGCAATCCCTGCTCGACAAGGCCAAGGCCATCGCTTGATGATTTCGGGGGAGGATCATCGCCATGAAGCGCAGCAAGCCTGACCGGCCGGACGTCATCACCTACGGCGATCACGAGCTGATCACGCCAGATACACGAAACTTGCGCAAAACGGTTCGTGCGGCGCTTCCGGGCGAGGACGATCCGGTCAGCCGGGCCGAGGCCGCGCTCGCGGACATGGCCAACGAGTTCGGTACCTGGATGCAGGAGGAGTGCGCGAGGCTCGACAACGCACGCTACCGGGTGCGCGCCGAGGGCCTCGACAAGATGACCCGCCAGGAGCTGTTTCTCGCCGCACACGACCTGAAGGGCGATTCCCCGACATTCGGATTTCCGGCCGTGGCGCCGGCCGCCGACAGCCTGTGCCGGCTGCTCGATCACACGCCGGACCTGCATCGCATTCCGCTGTCGCTGATCGATCAGCATGTCGATGCGGTGCGCGCGATCGTGCGCGAATACGCGCGCGCGGACATCGCAACCATTGCCACCACGCTGACGGCGCGCCTTCGTCACGTCACCGACGAGTTTCTGATCGCCGAGAACAAGCACCGCCCGGACACCCTGAAGGCGATCCAGGGCCCGTCGCTGGCGCCGGCGGATTTCTGAGAGCCGGCGCGGCCCACGCAGCAAGCTTGGGGCCGCACAGCGAAAGACCGCGGGATCAGGCGGCGTAGCGGTCGTCGTCGTCGAATGCGATCCGGTCTTCGGCCACCAGCTCGTTGCAGAACAGCCGCGCCTCCTCGCGCGCGGCCTCGGCCGCAAACCGGCGCAGGAGCGTCAGCAGCGGTTCGACCTCGCCAATCTCGCCGTTGCCGCAACGCGTCAGCACGCGCTCGACCATGCGGCGTTGCAGCCGGCTGGCCCCGCCGATCTCGGCCACGAACCCGCCTTCGCGCATCGCCTCGATCGCTTCGCGGAAGGCCGGATAGGCCGCGGCCGGAAGGCCGGCCTTGTCGTAAAGCGCACGGAAGGAGCCGCTGCGGCCGTCGTGGATAATGCCGGCGACGCGCCCCAGCGGAAGCCCGGTCAGTTCCACCAGCGATTCCTCGAACAGCGCGACGTTTCCCGACAAGAGCGCACGCAGCACCAGTCCCGCCGTGAGCTGGCCGCTCTCGCGCAAGTGACCGATCAGCGTTCCGAGATGGCGCTCGCCGGCTTCGGAGGCAAGCGTCACCGTGGCCTTCTCGCAGGCCTCCTTGGCGACACGCTCGGCGCGGTCGGCGGGAAGCCAGCGCCGCGCGGCGACGAAGTCCGCCAGCGTGCGGGACAGCTTGGCGACCAGGGCCTGACGCGCGACCGGCGAAAGATCGCCGCGCAGCAGCAGGGCGTCGCGGATCGGGGCGAGATGGCCGTGCCGCTCGACGATCCGCTCGATCGAAAAGCCGGCGACGACCGCGTCGGGATTTTCAAGAAGCGAGAGACAGGCCGCGGCGCATCCGACCTCGGCCAGCGCGGCCGACACCGCACCCGGCAGGTTCGCGCGCATCGCGATCGCGGTCTGGCGCGCCGCGTCCCCGGTGCCGACGGCATCCACGAGGTCGGCGTCGAGCAGCAGCGGCGAACGCTCCAGAACCGGCCCGGCGACATCGGCCTGATCCATCGCCAGCGAATGCACGATGGCCGGCGGCGCCAGATCGCTGCCGGCGAACACCTCGGACAGCGCCCGGCGCACCAGCGGCGACGGATCGTCGAGCAGCATGATCATCGCGCCTTCGGCGGCGGCGCGATCGCTCTCGGTCAGATCGGAATACAGATACGCGCGGGCGAGCGCGCTGGTGGCTTCGGCGCGGGTGCCGGGCGGCGCATGCCGCAACCACTGGAGAAACTGGCGAACGATCATCGACGGACTCGACCCGTTCGCTGCGGCAAGGCTGCCGCGGCGGCCGGCCTCGAGGACCGGCATCGCAAGCCTAGCGCGCGAAATTTAACAAAAAGTTCACCATAAACATTTGGAAAGATTATCGATTTCTTAACGCCGGGCGCGCGGAGACCGTTGCGATGCACGCCTCATCGGATCAAGCGCCTCCGGAGCCAACGGCAAGCGTCAGACGATTGGGCATCGAGAGCGGGAGGCGCAGCGGGACACCGCCCCGGTGGCCTGAGACGGATTGCGTTCAGCGGCGAGGTCCATCGACCCGACGGGTATGGGTTCCTGAAGCGCCTTAGGAACCCGCCTTCAGCGTGTACCGGCCATCCTCGGAGCGCGTCAGCCGGCCGAGGCCGTAGAGCGCGTCGAGCTCGCGCACGACCTCGCGACCGTCGCGGGTGCCCGCCGCCGCCATCAGCTCGAGGAAGCTCGCCGGCTTCTCGGCCAGAACGTCGATGGCCTTGCGCGGCTTGCCGTTGCCGGCCGGCATCACCGGCGGCGCGGGAATGCCCCACTCCAGCGACTGGCGCTTGCCGAACGGGATCGTGCAGTCGAAGCCGATCTTGGCGCCGGTCCGTGCGCCGGCGAGCGAGGGATCGAGCGGCACGACGCGGAAGCCGCTGGCCATGATCGTGTCGCGATCGGCCTGAAAGCGCGTCGCCAGCGCCCAGTCGCACTGCTCGTCGGAGAACACGTCGATGTCGTCGTCGAACACGAACACCTGCTTGCATTCGGCCATTGAGCCGAACACGGCGGCGATGGCGTTGCGCGCCTCGCCCGGCACGCGCTGGCGCAGCGAAACCCGCACGTTGTACATGCCGCCGCTCGACGGCGTCGCGAACACCGCGACCGGCTCGCGCACCGCCGAGACGAGGCCGGCCCAGGCGGCGGACTCGGTCTTGACGGTGGTGAGCTGGGCGGTGTCGGTGCGCCCGAGCGCGCGGCCGCCGATCGTCACCGTCTGGAACAGCGCATCCTTGCGGTGCGTGATCGCAGTGACATGCAGCACCGGATTGCGCTTGATGACGCCGTAATAGCCGACGTATTCGCCGAACGGCCCTTCCGGCTCGACATGGCCCCTGGGATCGAGCCAGCCCTCGATGACATATTCGGCGTCGGCCGGCACCAGAATGTCGTTGGTCACGCACTTGACCACCGGCACCGGCGCGCCGCGCACCGCGCCGATCACCTCCAGCTCGTCCATCGGCGGAGTCATCGAGACCGCCGCCATGAAGTCGCAGGGGTGCGAGCCGACCGCATAGGCGACCGGCAAGCGCTCGCCCTTCGCAACCGCCTCCAGGAAGATCGCGCGGATGTCGCTCGGCGCGATCATGTCGACGCCGGCCTGGCGCGGCCCGCGCAGCATGATGCGACGGCAGCCGACGTTGGTGTGGCCGGTGCCGGCAAACTGCGCGAAATCGATGCTGGCGGAAATGTAGGGCGCACCGTCCTCGGCGTGCTGTAAGTGGACCGGCAGCGTGCAGAGGTCGGCGTCCTCGCCCTTGTGCACCACCTGCTGCACCGGCGCCTGCGCCGGCTCGACCCGCACCGGCTTATGCGGCGCGGCAAGCCGCCGCATCAACTCCGGCAGGAGCCCGGCCTCGTCGGTGTCGAGCGCCATGCCGAGGCGCTTGCGCGAGCCCATGACGTTGCCGACCAGTTCCGCCTTTTCCGGACCGACGCTGCCGAAGCGGGTCGCGCGAGGGTTGCCTTCGAGCACCTGCGCAACATCCAGAAGTTCGGTCGGCGTGTCGTGGATCTCGCATTCGCCGATCTGAACCAGCTTCTCGACAAAGTTGCGGAGACGAAATCGCTCGGTGTCGGCTGCGGCCATCACATGGCTCCTTGCAACGATCGCTCTGGTTTTGAGCAACCGAGTGGGTACATTGCGCCAAAGGCAGAAAGAACGCCCGGCGGAGGAGACGAAATTCATGCCTGTGGAGCCCGTCAAACACAAGGTCCGCGGCATCGAGGTGCGGATGCTGCGCGGCGGCTCCGGCCCCCCGCTCCTGTTCCTGCACGGCGCCAACGGGCTGACGCCCTGGCTGCCGTTCTTCGAGAACCTCTCGAAGACATTCGAGGTTCTGGTCCCCGAACATCCCGGCTTCGGATTGTCCGACAATCCGCCGTGGATCCGCAACGTCGGCGACCTCGCGATGTACTATCTCGATTTCATCGACGGGCTCGGCGCGGGCAAGGTGCACCTCGTCGGCCAGTCGCTCGGCGGCTGGACCGCTGCCGAACTCGCGGTGCGCAACGACACGAAGCTTGCGAGCCTGTCGCTGCTCGCGCCCGCCGGCATCCGCGTGAAGGGCACGATCGCCGGCGACAATTTCATCTGGGGGCCGGAGGAAGCCGTCCGCAACCTGTTCCACGACCAGAGCTTCGCCGACACGATGCTGGCGCAGATCGGCGCATTCACCGACGAACAGAACGACATCGCGCTCACCAACCGCTATGCCGCCACCAAGTTCGGCTGGGAGCCGCGCTGGTTCAATCCGGCGCTGGAGCGCTGGCTGCACCGCATTTCGGTTTGCCTCGCTGGTGCTGTGGGGCGCGCACGACAAGCTGTTCCCCGCGGCCTATGCGGCGCGCTGGGGCGAGCGCATTCCCGGCAGCCGCGTCGAGATGCTGCCCGACTGCGGACACGCCATCAACATCGAGAAGGCCGACGGCCGCCGCCGACGCCGTGATCCGCCTGGCGGGGAGGCCCTGATGCAATTCACCTTCTTTCACCTGATGCCCTACCGCCCGCTCGACATGGCCGAGCGGCACAAGCATCGCGCCGGCTGGGTGGTGCTTCCGAACGAGCTCTACGATCCGAAGAAGGGCGCCGACGAGTACCAGTCCTACATCGACCAGCTCGTCTATGCGGAGCAGCTCGGCTTCGACGTGATCGCGGTCAACGAGCACCACCAGACCGCCTACGGCATGATGCCGGCGCCGAACCTGATCGCCGCCAACCTGATCGCGCGCACCAGCAAGGCCAAGATCGCGATCATCGGCCGCGCGCTGCCGCTGGTGAACAACCCGGTGAACATCGCCGAAGAGTTCGCCATGCTGGACAATCTGTCGCGCGGGAGGATCATCACCGGCTTCGTGCGCGGCATCGGCAACGAATACCACGCCACCGGCATCAATCCGTATTTCTCGCACGAGCGTTATCAGGAGGCGCACGACCTGATCACCCAGGCCTGGACCCGGCCGGGCCCGTTCGCCTTCGAGGGCGAGCACTTCAATTTCCGCTATGTGAACCTGTGGCCCCGCCCCTACCAGAATCCGCATCCGCCGATCTGGATTCCGTCGATGGGCTCGTCGGAGACGATCAAGTGGGCCGCCGCGCCGGAGCGCAAATATCCGTTTCTGGTCACGTTCAGCGGCCGCGATCTCGTGGCGCGCTATCTGAAAATGTATCGCGATCAGGCGTCGGAATACGGCTACGAATGCTCCGCCGACCAGCTCGGCTGGGCGAGCCCGGTCTATGTCGCCGAAACCGACGAGCGCGCGAAGGAAGAGGCCCGGGCGGGCATCGAGTCGCTGTTCAACGACTTCCTGGCGGTGCCGTTCCAGATGCTGCTGCCGCCCGGGTACATGTCGCTGTCGTCGATGAAGAACACCATGCGGCTGCGGAAGAACCTCGGCGCGCAGAAGCGGCATTCGATCGAGGAGCTGATGGAGGTCGGCACCGTCGTGGTCGGCTCGCCGAAGACCGTGCGCGATCAGCTCGCCCGGCTGCGCGACGAGACCGGCGCCGGCAAGCTCGTCACCATGCTGCAGTTCGGCGTGCTGCCGGACGACCTGACGAAGCGGAACATGGAGATGTTCGCGTCCGAGGTGATGCCGCACCTGCGCTGACGCGCGGACGGGCTTCTGAAATGAAGCGCAGAAAAAACAAACCGGGGAGGACACGATGAGACGTCTGACAGCCGCTGCGGCGGCCTTGCTTGCCGCCGCAGGCGCTACCGCGGCCCAGGAGCTGCCCTGCTCGCCGGTGCGAATGATCGTCCCCTACCCGGCGGGCGGAGCGACCGATGTCGCCGCGCGGCTGGTGGCCGAGCGGCTCGACGGCATCCTGAAGAAGACCGTCGTGATCGAGAACCGGCCGGGCGCGACCGGCAACATCGGCACCCAGGCGGTCGTGACCTCGCCCGCCGACGGCTGCACGCTCCTGGTCAACGCCGCGGTGATCGCGACCTTCCCCGCGAGCTTTTCGCGGCTGACCTACGATCCGATCAAGGATCTGGTGCCGGTCGGCGGCATCGGCATCACGCCGACCCTGCTGGTGACGGCCGCCGCCAACAAGCCGACCGACCTGAGGGGCCTGATCGCCTGGAGCAAGGAGAAGGCGGACGGCATCAACTACGCCACCGCCGGCTACGGCCTGCTGCAGCATCTCGCCATCGAGGAGATCGCGCATCGCTCCGGCGGCAAGTTCGTGCACGTCGTCTACAAGGGCGGCGCGCAGGCGGTGACCGACCTGATCACCGCGCGCGTCGATCTCGGCAGCTTCGCGGCCGGCTCGGTCATCAAGCTGGTCAACGAGGGCAAGCTGAAGACGCTCGGCGTGATCGCCGAGAAGCGCTCAGGGCTGGTTCCGGACGTGCCCACCACCGCCGAGCAGGGCATGGCCGGCCTCGACGCCGGCGTGCACTTCATGGTCTATGCGCCGTCGAAAACGCCGCAGCGCGACCGTCACCATGCTGTCCAACGCGCTGCAGCAAGGTCGTGGGCGATCCCGCGCTCAAGGAGCGTTTCGCCGGGATCGGCTTCGATCCGACGCCGATCGGCTCCGACGAGGCCGCCGCGGTGATGCGCCGGACGGCGGAGGCGTGGACGCCGCTGATCAAGCGGCTGAACATCCGGCTGGATTGAGCTGCGCCACGCCACCCATCCCCTCCCCCTTTCAGGGGGAGGGAGAAACGGCCGAAAGCACGCTTCGACCGCGAACGTTTACCGGAGCAAGACTCGTTTTCCGGCGGGACGCGCGCCGCTGACGCGGCTCACGCCACCCGGATCACCGCGTCCTCATAGACGCCCGCGCCCATGCCGGTGTCGGCGAAGATGCCGCGCTCGGCGATCCACTTGAAGGTCTCGTCGTAGACCTCCTTGGTGTAGGGCTCGAACACCAGCCGCTCGCCCGGCCCGAACCGCCGGGTGTCCATGCGCGCGTGATAGCGTTCGGGGAACTCGTTCTTGTAATAGTGCGTGTAGAGGTCGGGGCGCAGGTCGATGTCGCGCTGGGCGCGGCGCAGCGCATTGAAGAACTTGCGCAGGTCTTCCGGATCGGGATCGCCGTTGATCATGGTCGCGATCATGAAGGTGTTGTCGAGCACCTTGCGGAAGCCGAGCTGCTCGGCGAGATAGTACGGCCCGCTGAACAGCGTGGAGGCCGGCGAGCGGCCCTCCAGCAGGTTGTCGAGCCGCGCGAACAGCATTCCGTCGGAGAACACGAGGTTGATCTTGTCCGCCGGCATGTAGGGTTCGAGTGCCTGGATGGTCGCGTAGTGGCTGCCGGACTGGTAGCCGACCGAGATCGGCACGCCGGCGAGATCCTCCGGCTTCTTGATCGGCGAATCCTGCGGCACGAAGATGCCCGACGGCGCGACCGAATAGACCTCGCCGTAAAGCCGGCCCTTGCCCTTGGAGGCCGCGACGCCCACCGTCCAATGACAGGCGCAGCTCACGTCGCTCTGCTTGCCGCTCTCGATGAGCTGCATCGCGCCGGACTTGTCGCCCTTGTTGTGGTGCTTGCCGTCGCTCGAGCGGATGGTCTCCTTGAAGATGTAGTCGAGTTCCTCGTCGCGGAAATAGCCCTTCTCCTCCGCGACCCACTCCTGCAGCCGGAAGTGCGGCTCGATGATGAATTTTTCCCTGGCCATGCTTTCCTCCCTTGTTATGCCGGTCGACGAACCGGCTTCAGCAGCAATCGACGTCATGTTTCCGCCGCTTCGGGCGGGCGTGCTCGGTCACGCGGCGGGTGCGGATCATCTTGACGTGGTCGTCCATCAGGCGGCGCGCGCCGACCGGATCGCGCATCTCGATCAGCGCCAGCAGCTCCTTGTGGACGTCGAGAATGCGGCGCGCGACCGGCGGCGTCAGCGTCGCGTTGCGCGCCGGCCACGACACATGCTGCAGCGAGATCAGTTGCACGACCAGCACGCGGTTGTGCGAGGCCTCGGCCACGGCGAGATGGAAGTCGCGGCTGAGCCTCGTGTAGCGCGCGTTGTCGCCGATCGCGGCCTCGGCCGCGGCGACCAGTTCGTGCAGGCGTGCAATGTCCGCGTCGGTTGCTTTCTCCGCGGCCAGCTCCGCGGCCAGACACTCAATCGCGCGCTGCGCGTCCATGATCTCGGCGGGGGTCACGCCATGCAGGTCCATCTGCACGGCCAGCGCCTCGGCGAACAGATGCGGATTGCCGCGCGCGATCCGCGCGCCGCCGCCCTTCCCCATCCGGATTTCGACGATGCCGAAGGCTTCGAGCGTGCGCAGCGCATCGCGCGCGACGATCCGGCTGACGCCGTGGCGCGCCGCAAGCTCGCTCTCGGTGCCGAGGAAGTCGCCAGGCTTCAGGCTCTTGGCGAACAGCGCCTCGCGCACCGCCGTCACGATCTGCGACGACAGCGAAGCCGAACGGCCCGGATAGAAGATCCGGCCGGGCACCTGATCCGCGAAAGCGATCTGCCGGGTCGCCATGCCGGCAAGACTAGGCCTGCGCAATAAGATCGTAAAGATACTATCTTATAAAAACACGCCTCGGCGCGCCTTTGCGCGCGACAGCGGATTTTGCGATGGTCCGGGCTCGCACAAGACTGAAAATCCGGAGCATCGCCAAGGTCATGGCCCCGCCGTCCGACAAGCCGCCCGCCGCCGCCCGCCCCGCCGCCGGAAGCACCATCGCGCCCCCGGGCGCGCCGCAGACGGGCGTCGACGCACGCCGCGCCATCCGCTCCGGACAATGGACCGGGCCGACGGCGGGCCTCGCACCGGGCTTCGTGCAGGGCAATCTGGCGATCCTGCCGGCGGCGCTGGCCACCGACTTCATGCGCTTCTGCCAGCTCAACCCGAAGCCCTGCCCGCTGCTCGCGGTCGGCGCGCCGGGCGACCCGCATCTGCCCTCGCTTGCGGACGATCTCGACATCCGCACCGATCTCGTGCGCTACCGCGTGTTCCGCAACGGCGAGGTGATCGACGAGCCGCACGACGTCATGCAGCACTGGCGCGACGATCTCGTGATCTTCGCGCTCGGCTGCTCGTTTTCGTTCGAGGATGCGCTGGTCGAGGACGGCATCGAGCTGCGCCATCTCACCGAAGGCTGCGCCGTGCCGATGTACCGCACCAACGTCCCGACGCGGCCGGCCGGCCCGTTCCACGGTCCGCTGGTGGTGTCGATGCGCCCGCTGAAGCCCGCCGACGCGATCCGCGCGATCCAGATCACCACGCGGTTTCCGGCGGTGCACGGCGCGCCTGTGCATATCGGCCGGCCGGACCTCATCGGCATCCGGGATCTGTCCAAGCCGGACTTCGGCGGCGCCGTCACGATCAGGGACGACGAGATCCCGGTGTTCTGGGCCTGCGGGGTGACACCGCAATCGGTGGTCGAGACCGTGCGGCCGGAGTTCTGCATCACGCATTATCCCGGAACGATGCTGGTGACGGACCGTAAAAATTCCGAGTTCGCGATCCTTTAACCGGGGCCGCCGCGCCGGTACCTACCAGGTGCGCTTCCAGCCCGCCGCGATGCCGCGATTGAGTTCGCCGCCGGGCATCTCGCTGACCGTGCCGGTGACGGTGAGCGGCCCGAACAGCTTCTTCTCGGCGCTGATCGCGTTCAGCCATTCGCCGTCGGCGCTCGACATGCGCCGGCTGACCGACAGCGTCGCGTCGGCAGGCTTGATGCGCAGCCGCACCGCGTTGTCGGTCTCCATCGATTGCGCCGCGGCCTCCGACGCCGACGTGCCGTTCAGCGGCCGGTGCAGCGTGTAGCCCTGCTCGACGCTCAGCGCGAGATCGGCGCCCACGGGAATCGAGCGGCTGAATCGGGTTCCGAAGCTGCCGTGATCGTGCGCGGGATCGACCCGCGCCTCGAACGTGGTCTTGTCCCAAAGTCCGGCCGCGCCCGGCAGCGCCGTGCGCGCCCAGGCGATGCCAGTGGAGCGGCTGTCGGGATCCTGCAACGGCTGCTCGATCGCAGGCGCGGGCGTCGCCGGTGCGGCCAGATTGAAATCCGCGCCGATGGAGGCGTCCCACGCCGTCGGCAGCTTGCGCCCGACGCTGACGAACGCGGTTCCGTCGCGATGATCGGTGCGGCTGCCAATCACCGCGTCCCTGTCCTTTTCCTTCTGAGCGGTCGCCGTCTGCGCATTCGCCGCACCGGCAAATCCCGCGACCAGCGCCAAGGTCCAGGCCAGCAGGCAACGCGAATGTTTCGGACCCGCCATCATCCCATTCCTCATGCGACTGCGCCGGATTTTCACGCCGCGTATTGTTCGCGCGAACCGGTTCACGCTTCGCTCGAAAACGCCATCAGCCCCGCGCCACATCAAACTGAAGCTGCTAACGAAATGTAAACGGCCGTTAACCTTTGCGCGGTGTGGAGCGCAGCGCGGCCGGCAACGAAGGACGCAGGCCGGTCGTCTCCTGCGCACGCAAGTGGCGCAAATCCCGCGGATGTCCACGAATGTCTGGATTGTTGCGCCGGCCGAAATGCCGATCCGGGATTCGTCCATGCGTCGCATGGAGGCGGCCGGACAAAAACATGTGATTCAGCGCATGAGGTTCCCGCTGCGGAACTCCGACGCGGACCTGCGGTGCAGTCAGCTCTGCGACTGGCTTTGCGCGGCGGCGGCGCGGCCGTTGACGTTGACCGCGACCTCCATCGTTTCGGCGCCGCCGCCGTAGCGGCTGCCGCGAACCGGCGCGGCGCCGAGATAATCGAGTCCGACCGCGACGCGCACATGGGCGTCGGTCGCACACATTCCGTTGGCGGTGTCGAAGGCGACCCAGCCCAGCCCCTCGACATGCGCCTCCGCCCAGGCGTGGCCGGCCTCCTGGTCGCTGACGCCGTCGGCGCGATGGCAATGGCCGCCGACATAGCGCGCCGGAATGCCGAGCGAGCGCGCCGCCGCGATGAAAATATGCGTCAGATCCTGGCAGACCCCGCGCTTGAGCGCGAAGGCCTCGGCCGCGGTGGTCGTGGCCTGGGTCGGCCCGACCTCGTAAACCAGTTCGTCGTGTGCGCGCTTGAGCAGCGCATGCAGCGTCGGCAACCGATCCTCGCCGGCCTCCTGCCGCACCTCGCGCGCGAAGGCGGCGATCGCCGGGTCGATCCGGGTCAGCGGCGTTTCGCGCAGATAAAGGCTCGGCGGGAACCGCTCGATCGTGCCGGTGACGACGCCGCCGGTTTCCTGGGTCTCGACCTCGCCCTCGACCAGGACGCGCAGCTCCTGCAGCGGGCCCTCGACGGTGAACACATGGCCGATGTTGCCGAAGGCGTCGATGTGCTGGTCGAGCTGGCAATTCTCGGGCACGTCGATCCGCCAGTTCACGACATACTGGCCGTCGTGGTTGCGCGGCGTCAGGCGCAGGTTCTGGATCACGCCGCGCGCCGGCGTTTCGTAGCGGTAAACGGTCTCGTGCGAAATGGCGATCCGCATGGCGTGGGCTTGATCATCATCCTTGGCGACGCTCCGGCGGCGCCCTGCGCAGCGCTCCGGTCCGGCCGCTGCATGATCCCGATTGCGGGCGGAATGTCCACCGGCAATCGGCCCTTGTCAGAGCAGATACTGCTGGGCGATGGCGCCGCCGAGGCGGTTGTTGTCGGAAATGAAGTCGCTGATGAACTCGTGCAGCCCGCCCTGGAAGATGTCGTCCATGCGGGTGTTCTGCAGCTTGGTGCGGATCGAGCGCGCCGCCCTCTGCGACGGCCCCTGCCGGCCGTAGGCGGTGGCGATGCGATCGAGGTTCTGCACCATGTTTTCGTAGCAACTGGCCAGCGAACGCGGGAGCTGGTCGTTGAGGATCAGCAGGTCGGCGATCAGCCAGGGCTTCACGCTCTCGCGGTAGACCCAGTGATAGGCGGTGAGCGCCGAGACCGATCGCAGGATCGCCGCCCACTGGAAATAGTCGAGCGGGCCGCCGATATGCTCGTGCGCCGGCAGCAGCAGATGGTACTTCACGTCGAGGATGCGCGCGGTGTTGTCGGCGCGCTCCGAATAGAGCCCGAGGCGGGAGAACCAGTAGGCATCGTTGCGCAGCATGGTGCGGTAGGCTGAGCCGTCGAAGCGCAGCGACGCCTCCTGCACCCATTGCAGAAAGCGGGTCAACTCCTCGCGCGAGGCCGGCTGGTTGCCGAAGCGCTTGAGTTCGAGCCACGCGCTATTGATCGCATCCCACATCTCCATCGTCAGCGCCGTGCGCACCGAGCGCGCGTTGTGACGCGCCATCTCGAAACAGTTTCGGATGGACGAGGGATTGTCCGACGAGAACGCGAGATATTCGGTGACGGTCTCTTCGGTCGCTTCCTTGTGGGCGGCGAAGAAGGCGGTGGCGCAGCCCGCCGTCGCGACCGCGGATTCCCATTCGTTGGTTTCGCCGGTGTAGGCGAGCGGCATGGCGGTCAGCCGCTGCGTCGTCTCCAGAATGCGCGCGAGATACTCCGCGCGCTCGACATAGCGCGCCAGCCAGTAGAGGTTGTCGGCGGTGCGGGAGAGCATGACCTAGGCCCGGCGTTTCTTTGTCATCGGTCCAGCACCCAGGTGTCTTTCGTTCCGCCGCCCTGGCTGGAGTTGACCACCAGCGATCCCTGCTTGAGCGCGACGCGCGTCAGCCCCCCCGGGACGATCCGCGTCTTGTCGCGGCCGGTCAGCACGAACGGCCGAAGATCGACGTGGCGCGGTGCGACGCCGGCCTCGACGCAGGTCGGACAGGTCGAGAGCGCCAGCGTCGGCTGCGCGATGAAGCCCTTCGGGTCGAGCTTCAGCTTGGAACGAAACGCGCCGATGGTCGCCTTGTCGGCCATCGGCCCGATCAGCATGCCGTAACCGCCGGAGCCGTGCACCTCCTTGACGACCAGCTCTTCCAGATGGTCGAGCACATAGGCCAGATGCTCGCCCTCGCGGCAGCGCCAGGTCGGCACGTTCTTCAGGATCGGCTCCTCGCCGAGATAGAACTTCACGATCTCGGGCATGTAGCTGTAGATCGCCTTGTCGTCGGCGATCCCGGTGCCGACCGCGTTGGCGAGCGTGACGTTGCCGGCCTGATAGGCCGACATCAGCCCGGCAACGCCCAGCGCGGAATCGGGCCGGAACTCCAGCGGGTCGAGGAAGTCGTCGTCGATCCGCCGGTAGATCACGTCGACACGCTTCGGCCCCTGCGTGGTGCGCATGTAGACGAAGCCGCCCTTGACGAACAAATCCCGGCCCTCGACCAGTTCGACGCCGAGCTTGTCGGCCAGGAACGAGTGCTCGTAATAGGCCGAGTTGTAGACGCCCGGGGTCAGAAGAACGACGGTGGGATCCGACGAGGCGCTGTCCGGCGCCACCGACTTGAGCGTGGCGAGAAGCTCGTCCGGATAGTTCTCGACCGGCGCGACGCGATGGGCCGCGAACAGCTCCGGAAACAGCCGTATCATGATCTCGCGGTTCTCCAGCATGTAGGAGACGCCGGAGGGCGTGCGGGCGTTGTCTTCCAGGACATAGAACGTGTCGGCGTCCACGCGCACGATGTCGATGCCGGCGATATGGACGTAAATGTCGTGCGGCACCTTCTGGCCGTTCATCTCAGGCCGGAACACCGGGTTCTGAAACACCAGGTCGTCGGGCACGATGCCGGCGCGCAGGATTTCGCGGCGGGTGTAGACGTCCTTCAAGTAAAGGTTCAGCGCCTTCACGCGCTGCGTGAGGCCCTTCTGAAGTGTCTGCCACTCCTTCGCAGCAAGGATGCGCGGGATGACGTCGAAGGGGATCAGCCGTTCGGTCGAATCCGCCTCGCCGTAAACCGCGAAGGTGATGCCGATACGGCGGAACAGAAGCTCCGCCTCCTTGCGACGGAAGTCGAGGACGTCGGGACGCACGCTTTCCAGCCAGGAGGCCAGTTCGGTGTAGGCCGGACGCACAACCCCGTCCGTCCCCTTCATCTCGTCGAAAGCCAGAGCCACCGGCACGCTCCCCCCAACCCGCCAGGCCCCAACGTGCGGCCCACGGAGACGTTCCATTCGGCACTGTACGGTGCAAGCGTCGCGCCAACCGCATGAAACGCAGAGCGGGCAAGCCGCGACAAGCCCGCAGCCGCCGGCATGCCCAGATTTTAGGCGCATGCCGCTTGTCGCGTCGGCGCACCCGGCCGGTTGTGAAAAATCTGCGAAGACGATCGGAAGCGATTGATCCAAATAAGGAATTGTCGCACAACGAAGCCACGCGGCGGCCGGTTTTCGGATATCGTCCGCTTCGGAGCGATGCCTTGTCCGAGACCGCCACCGAGCTTGCCGCCGCGCATCGTGCGGGGACTTCGACCCCGGCCGAAACCGTGGCGCGAAGCTACCGGCGGATTCGCGAGCGCGCCGACCCCGCGGTGTTCATCAGTTTGCGCGAAGAGGCCGACGCCATCGCCGAGGCCGAACGGCTCGCGCGCGAAGGCGACCGCAGCCTGCCGCTGTTCGGCGTGCCGGTCGCGATCAAGGACAACATCGACGCCGCCGGCCTGCCGACCACCGCCGCCTGCCCGGCCTTTGAATACCGCCCGGCGCAGGATTCGACCGCGGTCGCGCGGCTGCGCGCTGCGGGCGCGATCGTGATCGGCAAGACCAACCTCGACCAGTTCGCCACCGGCCTCGTCGGCGTGCGCTCGCCCTACGGCGTGCCGCGCAATGCGATCCGCGACGACCTCGTGCCGGGCGGTTCGAGTTCGGGCTCCGCGGTCGCGGTCGCCGCCGGTCTCGTGCCGCTGGCGCTCGGCACCGACACCGCCGGCTCCGGCCGCGTGCCGGCCGGGCTCAACAACATCGTCGGCCTCAAGCCGAGCCTCGGCATGATCTCGACCGCCGGGGTGGTTCCGGCCTGCCGTTCTCTCGATTGCGTGTCGGTGTTCGCGCTGACCACGGACGACGCCTGGCTCGCGCTCGCCGCCATGAACGCGCCGGACGCGGCCGATCCGTTCTCGCGCCACCGCCCCTGCGGCGCGCCCGGAGGCTTTCCGAACGCGGTGCGGATCGGCGTGCCGATCGAGGGCCAGCGGGTGTTCTTCGGCGACCGGCTGTCCGCCGACGCCTATGCGCGGGCGATCGCGCGCGCTGCGGCGCTCGGTGCCGAGATCGTCGAATTCGACATGGAGCCGTTCTACGAGACCGCGCGGCTGCTCTACGAAGGCCCGTGGGTGGCGGAACGCTATCTCGTGATCCGGTCGCTGCTGGCCTCGGACCCGGACGCCATCCATCCGGTGACGCGCGAGATCACGATCCAGGGCGCACGGCCGAGCGCGGCCGACGCCTTCGCCGCCTTCTACAAGCTGGAGGCGCTGCGGCGGCTGAAGGACCGCACCTTCGCAAGCATCGACGCCATGCTGCTGCCGACCGCACCGACCTCCTACACGCTGGCGCAGGTCGCGGCCGATCCGATCCAGCTCAACAGCCGGCTCGGCACCTACACCAACTTCGTCAACCTGCTCGACCTGTGCGGACTGGCCGTGCCTTCGGAAATGCGTCCCGACGGGATCGCCTTCGGCGTGACGCTCCTCGCCCCTGGCGGCCAGGACGCGCTGCTCGCCTCGATCGGCCGCGCCTTCCACGCCGATACGGCCCTCACGCTCGGCGCGCTCGGCATCGCGCAGCCGCGGCTCGCGACCACAGCCTCCGCGGTCGCGCCCGGCGAGATCGTCCTCGCCGTGGTCGGCGCGCATCTCTCCGGCATGCCGCTGAACGGCGAGTTGACCGCCGAGCGCGCGCGCCTGCTGGAGGCGACCGCAACCGCGCCGGACTACCGGCTCTACGCGCTCGACGGCGGCGGCGTGCGCAAGCCCGGCCTGCTGCGGGTCGCGCCCGGCCAGGGGACGTCGATCGCGGTGGAGCTCTGGGCGATGCCGGCCGACGGCTTCGGGCGCTTCGTCGCTGGCCTCTCGCAGCCGATGGCCATCGGCACGCTGACGCTGAAAGACGGCCGCATGATAAAAGGCTTCCTGGTCGAGCCGGAGGCGATCGCAGCCGCGCGCGACATTTCCGCGTTCGGCGGCTGGCGCGCCTATCTCGCCGGCGAAACGCAGGTCGCCTGAACGAATGCGGGCCGGCTGGTGCCGGCCCACGTGCCCTGCCCGAGGGTTCGGATCAAAGCGGCTTGATCGCAACCTTGCGGAACTTGATCACACCGTCGCCGTGCTGAAGCGTGATCGGCCCCTCGACGAACAGGCCGTTGCGCAGCCGCGACGTTTCCTTGCCGTTCATCACCACGACGATCTCGCGGCCCTTGGCCGTGATCTCGAACGTGTTCCACTGGCCGCCCGCCTTCGGCATCGGATTGACCTCGGCGAAATGCACGATGCCGCCGGTGCCGTAGGACGGATCCTTTCGCTGGTCGAAGATGTTGGCCTCGTAGCAGGACTTGTCGGTGATCTCTTTCGGGTTCTGGCAGCGCATGAAGATTCCGCTGTTGGCGTCGTCGCTCGACCAGAACTCGACGTGAAGCTGGAAGTCGCGATACGGCGTCTTGCTGACGAGATGTGCCGGCGACTTGCTTGTGCGCTTGTCGGCGACCACTGCGCCGTCCTCGAGCCGCCAGTTGGTCTCGCCGACGCGATCCCAGTCGCCCATGGTCTTGCCGTCGAGCAGCGTGACCCAGCCAGGTCCGGTCTGCGCGATGGCGGACGGTGCTGCAGCACCCAGGGCAAGCGTCGCGAGGCCCGCCACCGCGAGCCCGAGTTTCACTCGATTTTTCATTGTAACCTCCCCAGCCCATAAATGAGGGCGCGGAGATTATAGCGACCTTTGGGGCGTCCCGACAGCCGGAACCTCGCCCTCCAGCGAGCCGGCGTAAAGCTCGTACTCGTCGCCCACCGTCTTGATGTGCGCATGCATTTCGCTCGATGCGCGGACCCGGTCGCCGCGCAGGATCGCGGTCACGATGCGCTCGTGTTCGAGATGCGACTTCGACAACCGGCCCAGGTTGCGAAACTGCGCGCGACGGAACGGCTGCACCCGCGCCCGCGTGGCGATCGTGATCTCGGCGAGATAGGCGTTGTGCGCGCCCTCGTAGATCGCGTTGTGGAACGCCTCGTTGACCTCGTGGAATCGCTGCGGGTCGCCGATCTGGATCAGCGCCAGCATCTGCTGGTGCACGCCCTCGAGCTGGCGGCGCTCGACCGCGGTCATGCGCTCGGCGGCGAAGCCCGCGCACAAAGCCTCGACCTCGGCCATCACCTCGAACATGCCGGTCAGCCGTTCCTCGCTCGGCCGCGCCACCACCGCGCCGCGATGCGCGCGCGCCTCGATCAGTCCGCTTGCAGCGAGCTGGCGGATCGCTTCGCGCACCGGCGTGCGCGACACCTCGAAACGCCGCGCCAGCTCCATTTCGTCGAGCGCCGCCCCCGGCGCGAGCGCGCCGCTCACGATCTCGTCGGCGAGTTGCAGGCGCAGCTCCTCGGCGAGCGTGCGACGACCGTGTCGAAGCGCGATGTTCATGACGGCGTCCAGACCGCGGCTTCGTCCACCACGCTGACATGGGCCGCGACCACGCGCCAGCCTTCGGCGAAGCGCGCCCAGGTCTGCATCTGGCGGCCGACCTTTCCGGGCGCGCTGTCGCGATGAAACAGCGTGGAGGCGACCGCAAAGTCGCGGCCGTAGGTCGTAATCACGGTGCGCGAGATCGAGCGCATCAGGCCGGCCGGCGAACGCGCGGCGCGGAACGCGGCGATTTCGTCGTAGCCGTAGAGTATCTCCGCGCCGCCGTAACGGATGGTGCGGGCGTCCTTGCGGAAGATTTCGTCGAGCACCGCGACGTCGTTGGTGACGAGCGCGGTCTCGTAGCGGTCGAATGCGGCCTTTACCTCGGCCACGACCTCCGGCAGGTCGATCTCCATCGGGCAGACTCCCTAAAGCGACGGCCGCGGCGCGACCGCCACACCCGCCCGTTCTAGCGCGTGGGCGATGCGCAGCGCCACATCCTCGCGCCACGGCGCGGCGATCACCTGCACCGCGATCGGCAGCGGCTGGAGCGCAACCGGCACCGCCACCACCGGCAGGCCGACGAACGAGATCGGCTGGGTGAACACGCCGATGTTGGGCCGCAGCGGCACCGTTACGCCGTCGAGCACGAAGGTCTCCTGACCGATGGAAGGCGCGGTGCAGGGCGTCGCCGGCGCGAGGATCGCGTCCACGTCCCTGAACAGTTCGAGCACCCGCTCGCGATACCAGCGCCGGAATTTCTGCGCCTGGATGACCGGCGCGGCCGGCGCGATCGCGCCCGCGATCAGCCGGTCGCGCACGGCCGGATCGTAGTCGGCGGCCCGCACGCGAAGGCGATCGAGGTGCAGCGCCGCGCCTTCGGTCGCCGTGATGACGAAGGCGGCCGAGCGCGCACGGGCGGCCTCCGGCCATTCGACCTCACGCGTGGCATGGAGCGCGGTCGCGACGCTGGCCAGCGCAGCCAGCGCCTCGGGCGACGCGCCCTTGCGGAAATAGCCGCCGGCCACTGCCACCGTGAGCCCGTCGAGTCCCCGTTCGAGCGAAGGCGTCGCGGGCTCCGCGGGCCGCCGCGCGCAAACCGGATCGAGCGGGTCGTGTCCCTGCATGGCGTCGTAGGCCAGAGCCAGATCGCGCGCGCTGCGCGCGAACGGACCGAGATGGTCGAGGCTTGCGACAAACGGAAACGTGCGCGCGCGCGACAGCCGGCCGTAGGTCGGCTTGAGACCGAAGATGCCGCAGAACGACGACGGAACCCGGATCGAGCCGTTGGTGTCGGAGCCGAGCGCCAGCGGCACGAGCCCGCCCGCGACCGCGCTGCCCGACCCGCCGGACGAGCCACCGCTCATGCGCGACAGATCGTGCGGGTTGCGCGAGGGGCCGTCATGGGCGTTCTCGCCCGTAAAGTCGTAGGCGTATTCGCCCATGTTGAGCGCGCCGACCAGAACCGCGCCGGCCGCCTCCAGCCGCGCGATCAGCGTTGCGTCGTGCGCGCTCGGCGGCAGATCGCGGTTGATCTTCGAGCCGGCGCGCGTCGGCAAGCCCTTCACGTCGAACAGGTTCTTCACCGCGAAGGGCACGCCGGCGAGCGGCCCGAGCGGCCTGCCCTGCGCGCGATCCGCATCGATGGCGCGCGCCCGTTCGCACGCTCGATCCGCGGTCACGCCGGTGAAGGCGTTGAGCGCCTTGTCGCGAGCCGCGATGCGCGCCAGCGCGGCTTCGGTGACGGCCAGTGCGCTCGCGCCGCCCGCCACGGCGGCGGCGATCTCGGAGGCTTCGGCCCAGTCGTCGATGCGCATGATCAGGCCTCGAACACCGGCGCGGGCTCCGTGTCGTCCGGCAGCGCGAACGCCGTGACCGCATCGGCGTGCGCGAGGATCACCGCAAGGTTGTCGCGCACCGCCTCCTGCCATTGCGGATCCACCGGGATGCGCAACGCTGCGGTCGCGGCGTCGATGAAGGCGTCGGAGTGGTTTGCGGGATCGGTCGGGTCGGGCATCGCCGTTGCTTCTCGTTTGGCGTTGGGGTCAGACCGGGGGATGCGGGATCGCCGCCAGCAGCTCGCGGGTGTAGTCGGCCTCCGGCGCGAACAGCACGCGCTCGGTCGGCCCCTGCTCCACGATCCGGCCGGCCCGCATGACGATCACGCGGTCGCACAGCAGCCGGACCACATTGAGGTCGTGCGAGACGAACAGGTAGCTCATGCCCATCGACTCCTTGAGATCCTGCAGGAGATTGAGCACCACCGCCTGCACCGAAACGTCGAGCGCCGCGGTCGGCTCGTCGAGGATCACAAGGTCGGGATCGAGCGCAATGGCGCGGGCGATGCCGACGCGGGCCTTCTGACCGCCGGACAGCTGATGCGGAAAGCGGTCGAGCAACTCGACCGGCAGGCCGACCTTGTGCGCCAGCTCCTCGCAACGCGCGCGCACCGCCGCGCCGCCCTTGACGTCGCCGAGCCGCAGGATCGGGTCGGCGATGGCGCGCGCCGCCGTGAAGCGCGGGTTGAGACTGTCGGTCGGATCCTGAAACACCATCTGGATGCGCTTGCGCAGCGGCAGCTGCGCGAAGTCCCGGGGCGCGATGGCCCCGATGTCCTCGCCGTCGAAGCTGATGATGCCGTCGGTCTTGTCGAGCAGCCGCATGACCATCGAAGACGTCGTGGACTTGCCGCAGCCGGACTCGCCGACGAGGCCGACGCTCTCGCCGCGGTGAACGGCGAAGCTGATGCCATCGACGGCGCGAAACGTGTCCGGCTCCGGCGCCGGTCCGCGCTTGAACAGCTTGCCGAGCATCGAGACCGCCGTGTTCTGCCGCGGGAATTCCTTCACCAGCTTCTCGACGACGAGCAGAGGCGTCTCGCTCTCCGCGCTCGTAGCGCGCGGTTCGGGGCGCGGGGCGACAGCATCCTCTTCCGGCAGCAGGCCACGCAGCGTCGCGCCGGGCCGCGGCGTCGCGCGCATCAATCGTTTGGTGTAGGGGTGCGACGGCGACGTGAAGATCGCCTTCGAGGGTGCGGTCTCGACCACATTGCCCTTCTCCATCACGACGATCCGGTCGCAATAGGTTGCAGCAAGACCGAGGTCGTGGGTGATCAGGATCGTCGACATGCCGCGCTGGCGCGTCAGCTCAGTGACGAGGTCCATCACCGTTTTCTGGGTCGTGACGTCGAGGCCGGTGGTCGGCTCGTCGGCGATCAGGAGCTGCGGCTTGCAGGCGAGCGCGAGCGCGATCACCACGCGCTGGCACATGCCGCCGGACAGCTCGAAGGGATAGGCGTGATAACGCTCGCGCGGGCGCGCGATCCGCACCTGATCGAGAATTTCGACGGCCTTCTCGGCGACCTCCGACGGCGACGCCTGAACGTGCTGGAGCAGCACGTCCTCGATCTGGCGGCCGACCTTGCGGATCGGATTGAGCGCGGCGCGCGGGTTCTGGAAGATCATCGAGATTTCGCGGCCGCGCAGGTCGCGCATCGCGTTCTCGTCGGCGTTTCGCACGTCGACGCCCGAGAACGCGACCGATCCCTCGGCGATGCGGCCGGCACGGTCGAGAATGCGCATGACGGCGTAGGAGGTCACCGACTTGCCTGAGCCGGATTCGCCAACGATGCCGACGGTCTCGCCCTTGGCGACGGTCACGTCGACATGCTTCACGGCCTGGACGATGCCGCGGCGGGTCTGGAACTCGACCGTGAGATCGCGAACGTCGAGCAGCGGTACGGCGGTCATGTCGCCCTCCTCACGTCCGCCGCTGCGGATCGACGATGTCGCGCAATCCGTCGCCGAGGAGATTGAAGCAGAACACCGCGACCATCAGCGCGAGACCGGGGAAGAACGCGATCCACCATTCCCCGGAGACCATGAAGGCCGCGCCCTCCGCGACCATAATCCCCCACTCCGCGGTCGGCGGACGCACGCCCAGTCCGATGAACGACAGGCCTGCGGCGTTGAGGATGGCGTAGCCCATCGTCAGCGACATTTGCACGATCATGATCGGCATGATGTTCGGCAGGATCTGCGTCAGCAGGATGCGCATCTCGCCGTTTCCGCAAAGTCGCGCGGCCTGCACGAAACCCGCTTCGCGCCGCACGTTCGCCTCGGCACGCGCGACCCGCGCATAGAGCGGGAAGTTCACGATGGCGGTGGCGAGCACGATGTTCTGCACGCTGTTGCCGAGCGCCGCGACGATGCCCATCGCCAGCACAAACAGCGGGAATGCCATGATCGTGTCGGCGATGCGCCCGACGACCCGGTCGGTCCAGCCGCCGAAGAATCCGGCCGCGACGCCCGCGAGCCCCCCCATGACAAACACCAGCGCCACCGAAGACACCGCGATGACGAAATCGAGCCGCGTCGCCACGATGACCCGGCTGAACACGTCGCGGCCGAGCTGGTCGGTGCCGAACCAGTGTGCGGCCGACGGCGGCTTCAGCGCCTGCTGGGTGTTGGAGGCCAGCGGATCGTAGGGCACGAGATAGGGGCCGAACATCGCGGTCAGAACGATCAGCACGAACAGGCCGAAGGCCAGTCCCGTCACCGGGTTGTCGCCGATGATGTAGCGGGCGTGCCTGAGCGTCGCGGCAATCCCCGACGATTGAGCGGACGCCGCCCCGACCGGAACAGCCTTGTCTTGCGCGACGAAGCTCATGCATCCACCTTCATGCGCGGATCGATCAGGACGTAGAGGATGTCGATCAGGAGATTGAGCGCGACGTACATCACCGCCATGGTGAGCACGAAGCCCTGCACCGGCGCGAAGTCGGATGCGATCAGCGCCTCGACCGCGTAGGAGCCGATGCCCGGCCAGGCGAACACCTTCTCGACCAGCACGTTGGCGCCGAGCAGGAACGAGAACACCATGCCGAGCGTGGTCACCACCGGCAGCATGGCGTTGCGAAAGGCGTAGCGCACCGTCACGGTATAAGGCGTGAGGCCGCTCGCCCGCGCGGTGCGCACGAAGTCCGACGACAGAACCGCGAGCATCGAGGCGCGCGTCATGCGCGCGATCGGCGCCAGCGCGAAAATGCCGAGCGTCAGCGCCGGCAGGACGAGTTGCGCGAGCGCGGCGCGGAAGGTTTCGAACTCGCCCGCGATCAGGCTGTCGATCAGATAGAATCCGGTGATCGTCGGCGGCGCGCTCGCGAACACGTCGAGCCGGCCGAGCGGCGCCGGCGACCAGCCGAGCTGATAATAGAAAACGTAGACCAGGATCAGGCCGAGGAAGAACACTGGCAGCGACACGCCGGCGGTCGCGACCACGCGGCAGGTGTGGTCGATCCACGATCCCGGCCGCGTCGCGGCCAGAATGCCGAGCGGGATCGCGATCGCCATCGCCACCAGCAGGCCGAGCAGCGTCAGCTCCGCCGAAGCCGGCAGCCGGTTGCGAATCTCGGTCGCCACCGGCTGGCCGGTGGTCAGCGAATTGCCGAGCTCGCCGTGCGCCAGATCCCGGACATACTGCCCGAATTGCACGAACAGCGGCTGATCGAGACCGAGCTTGGCGCGGATCTGCGCGATGGCCTCCTCGGTCGCGGCCGGTCCCGCGAAGTAAGCAGCCGGATCGCCGGGCAGCGCGCGCGTCAGAAGAAAGGTCACGATCACGACGCCGATCAGGCTCGGGATCGCAAACATCATGCGCTTGAGGATCATCCGGAGCATGGCCGCCTCGATTCCTCGATTTCGCCTTTCGACAGGGAACGGCCGAAGCCTCCCTTGCGCGTTTCCCGCACAGAGCAAAGGCGTCATGCCCGGCTCGGGGCCGGACATGACGCACGCGCGTGCTCTAGCCCTTCTGGAACGAGCGGTAGTCGAGACGCCGGTGGAACCAGTACTGGTAGCCGCTGACGTTCTTCTGCATCGCGACGTTGGAGTACGGCTGGAACAGCGGGATGCGCGGGATGTCCTCGAACGCGGTGTCGAGGAAGCCCTTCACCCCGGCGTCGTACTTCGACTTGTCGCCGACGGCGGCGGCGTCGCGCGCCTGCTCGATGAACGTGTCCATCGTCTTGGACTGGTAGCTCATCGTGTTGAAGATCGAATTGGCGCCGTGATAGCACCAGATGAAGAAGTACTCGGGATAGTCGAGCCAGCCCGAGAACACGTTGGTGTAGAGCGGCAGCACCTTCTTGTTCAGCTCGGTGCGCCAGGTCGCGCCGGGGATCTTGTTGATCGTGGTCTTGATGCCGATCTGATTCAGGCTCTCCTGCACCAGCACGCACAGCGGCTCGTTGATCGTGGCGAAGCCGAGGTCGAACGACAGCGTGGTCTCGAAGCCGTTCGGATAGCCCGCCTCCGCCAGCAGCGCCTTCGCCTTGGCGATGTCGGTGGTGTATTTGTGCGCGACCGGCCAGGCGAGTTCGGGGTCTGATTTCGCGCCGTGCAAAGGCTTGCCGAGCCCGAACAGCACCGCGTCGATGATCTTCTGGTAGGGCAGCGCATAGGCCACCGCCTGGCGCACCTTGAGATTGTCGAACGGCGGCTTGGTGACGTTCATGCCGATATACTGGCAGCCGTTGGAGAACGGCACCGAGGTGATGTTGAGCTTGCCGGCGTCCTTCAGCTCGGCGAAGTCCTTGTTCGGCAATTCGTAGGAGATGTCCGCGTCGCCGCGTTCGAGCAGCGCGCGCCGGTTGCCGGCGGACGGCACCATGCGCCAGATCACCCGGCGGATCTTCGGCAGCGGACCGCCGACCCAGGCGTCGTTGCGGTCCATCACCACTTCGGTGCCCGCGGTCCAGCGCGTCACCTTGTAGGCGCCGGAACCCGCCGTGTTGAGCTTGGTGTATTCCATGCCCCACGGGTCTTTCGGCGTCGCGTGCTTCTTGACGAGGCCGGAGTTGTAGATCGCCGGCACGATCACGGCGAGGTCCGGCAGTGTCATGCGGTCCTTGCGGATGAAGTCGACGCGGATCGTGTTGTCGTCGACCACAACGAACTGCTCGGGCTTCTCCAGCGAGCCGGCGCGCATCTGGAAGGTCGGGAATCCGCCGACGGTGACGGCGCGGTCAAGCGACCATTTCACGTCCTGCGCCTTCACCTCCGATCCGTCCTGAAATTTGGCGTTCTTCTTGAGCTTGAACGTCACCGACATGTCGCCGACGTTCATGTCCTCCGCCAGCTCCATCTTGAACTTGTCTTTGTCGTAGTAGGGAACGCCGTTGACGGTCTTCATCTCGTGGCTGATGAGCCGGTCGTAGCAGTTCCAGGACACTTCATAGCCCGGCACGTTGGTTCCGACGCCGTGGATGTCGATGTTGTTCGGGCCGCTCTCCGAGACGATCAGAAGGGTCTCGTTGCGCGCCTGCGCCTTGGCCGGCGAAAAGATCGCCGGTGCTGAAACCGCCCCCGCGGCGGCCGCCGTGGATTTCAGAAAATCGCGACGTTTCATTGGAAGCCTCCCAGTCCGGACATTCGTCCTGGGAACTCTTCCGCAAGGGCCGTGCCACTCTCGATCAGCCGGTCAAAAATCAATCAAGGCATTGGAGTAACTAGATAATCTTAGGATTCATCGATGCGGTCGCCGCCCGCCACCCAATTGCATACTGCATACAATAGCGCGTCAAACGATCAAATATTATGCAATTTATGAACATGACGCGATGTGATTATGATTTAATCGCCGCCCGCCAGTGGGCGCCTCCGGCACGCTCCGCAGCGGCCACGTCCACGCTCTCCTCGCCCGGCACGCGGATGCGCTTGAACACCATCTCCTCCGCGGCGAGCGGCTTGGTCGCGTCGAGCCCCATCTTGGCGCCGACGCCGTCGCGGTTCGACGGATCGAGCTTGGAGCCCTGGCAGTTCGGCACGATCAGCAGGTCGCGGTCGGCCTGAAAGCGCGTCGCGACCGCCCACTCCACCTCGGTCGGATTGTGGATGTCGACATCCTCGTCGACGACGATGACATGCTTGAGGTCGAACGAGCCGGCGAAGGCGCCCATCATGATGTTCTTGGCCTCGCCCTCCTGACGCTTGCGGATTTTCACATAGAGGTGGAAGCGCATCACCCCGCCGGGCGCGAGATGCACGTCGAGCACGTTCGGGAAGCTGCGCTTCAGGTGCGAGAGCAGCGTCGCCTCCTTCGGGATCGCGCCCAGCAACTGGTGCTCCAGCCCGCCGCCGACGATGGTGTGGAAGATCGCGTCCTTGCGGTGCGTCACCGCATCGACCTCCATCACATGACGGTTGGCGCGCTCGCCGTAATATTGCGGAAATTCGCCGAACGGCCCCTCCGGCTCGCGCACCTTCGGCAGGAACCGGCCTTCGATCACGATCTCGGAATCCGCCGGCACGCGGATGTCGCTGGTCTTGCACTTGACCACCGGCAGCGGCTTGCCGTGCAGCGCGCCGGCGATCTCAAGCTCGTCGAAATCGAGCGGCGCGATCGCCTGCGAGGCCAGCAGCGTCAGCGGGTCGATGCCGACCACGATCGCGACCGGCAGCGGCTCGCCCGCCTCCTCCGCCATCTCGTAGAAGGCATGCGTGTGGCGCGGCAGCAGCAGCACGCCGAGCCGGTTCGGTCCGGCGACCTGGCAGCGATGGATCGAGACGTTCTGCTTCCCGGTCTTCGGATTGCGGACGATCATCAGCCCCGCGGAGATGTAGGGCCCGAAGTCGTGCTCGTTGTGCGTCGGCAGCGGCAGGATCGTCGTCAGGTTCGATCCCGCTCCGATGCACCACCTCCTGCGCCGGGTCCGGTCGCAACCTCTTCGCAGGGCAGCGGATGCAGGGCCGCGGCCTGGAACTGCGTCAGCACGCTCGGCGCGCTCCACGCCCATCGCCTCCGCCATCCATCCGCGGTCGGAGATCAGCCCCGACACCACCGGGATCGCGTGGCCGCTCGGCTTCGGGAACAGCGTGGCGCGGCGGCCGTCGAGCCGCTTGGCAATAGGCCGCCACCTCGATGGCGCAGGTCGGCGTTCGGCTTGATCACCGCCAGCCGGTCGCGCGCCGCAAGATGATCGAGCCAGTCGCGCAGCGAACGGATCGGCTGCGGGGCATTATCCCCGGCGCTGGGGAGCGGTGCGGTTCTCGGCCATGCGTCGCATTCCTTCGAGCTTCTGTTCCTACTCGATGTCCGGACATCTATCACCCGCCCCTGCGCTGTCCAATCGGCGATGATCCCGCCGCCGATACGCCGCTGGCGACCCGCACCGGTTCCGCGATATAATCGACCCTTGCGGAGGTTCCAGCCGGGACGATGTCGAACGCGCTGCGCATCGCTCATGGACCGTTCGGCCGTGTCGCCCTGCTCGACATGGACCGCTCGCTGGTGCGCCACGCGCATCCGCATTGCCATGTGCTGATCAAGGCCGAGGGCGCCGACACCCAGTTCGCCGTCGGCGAGCGAGCTGGTGCCGCTGACCGACGAACAGGCGGTGCTGGTCAACGCCTGGGAGCCGCACGCCTATGTGCACGATCCGGCGCGGCCGCGCACCATCATCCTCGCGCTCTATATCGAGCCGGACTGGCTGCAAGCTGTTCCGCGCCGAACTGGGCCGCGAGCGCGCGGGCCGGACTTCTTCGAGCGGCCGGCCGGCGAGCTGTCGCCGCGCATCCGGCGCATCGCGCGCGACCTGACCCAGGCGATGCTGGCCGATCCCGGCGCTGGCGCCGCGCACGAGCAGCTGCTGTCGGACCTGATGATCGCGGTGATCGAGCGCTTCACGCGCCTGGCGCACGCGTCGGACGCTCGATCCGCGAACGCAGCCGCGGCGCTGCGAGCCTGCCGACTGGCGCATCCGCCGCGCCGTCGAGCGCATGCGCAGCGCACCCCGGCGCGGCTGCGACGTCGACACGCTGGCGCGCGAGGCGGGCCTGTCGCGCGCGCATTTCTACCGGCTGTTCGCCCGCACCGCGAACGTGCACGCCGCACGTCTACCTCAACGTGCTGCGCATGGAACTGGCGGTCGACGCCATCGTGCATCGGCAGCGAACAGCCTGGCCGACGTCTGACCGGCAAGCTCGGCTTCAGCGCGCCGGCGCATTTCACCCGCTTCTTCCGCGACCATGCCGGCGTCAAGCCGAGCGAGTTTCGCTCCGTCGCACGCATGGCGCGCGATGGCACGCTGACGGCTGCGGCTGAACGCAGCCGAACACTGCCCACCGCCTGCCGAGATATTGAAAAATGAGACGTTTCGGTAAGTCGTGAGACGCCGGCGATGGCCCCGTCCGCGGCGATCCGCGACAGGCTCAACTTCGGCCCAGACACGCGTCCGGAGGGAACGCCGCGCGATGACGGCGCACGGAGACCGGCTGGCTCGGCCGATCCATCGAACGCGTCGAGGACGCCGCCCTGCTCACGGGCCGCGGCCGCTACATCGACGATCTCGCGCGTGCGCGCCGGCACGCTGCACGCCGCCATCCTGCGTTCGCCGCATGCCCACGCCGTCATCCGCTCGATCGACACCGCGCGCCGCGCGCGCGCGCTGCCCGGCGTCGCCGCGGTGCTGACCGGCGCGGAGGTCACCGCGCTTTCGGCGAGCCTTGCCGGTCGGCGTCCGCGCGCCGGTCCAGTGCTGGCCGATCGCCGTCGATCGCGTGCGCTATGTCGGCGAGCCGGTCGCGGTGGTGGTGGCGAGCGACCGCTATCTCGCCGAGGACGCGCTGGAACTGATCGAGGTCGATTACGAGCCGCTGCGATGCGGTGGTCGATCCGCATCGCCGCGCTCGATGGCAACCGCGCCGCTGCTGCACGAGGCCTCGGCTCCAACGTCGCAAGCGACCGCACGTTTCGCTACGGCGATCCCGAAAGCGCATTTGCGACGGCGGCGCGCACCGCATCGCCATCGACGTGCGCTATCCGCGCAATTCCTGCACGCCGATCGAGACCTACGGCGTGATCGCCGAATACGATCCCGGCGAGGACGCCTACGACGTCACGGCGAATTTCATGGGCCCGTTCACGCATGCATGCCGTGATGGCGCGCGCGCTGAAGGTGCCGGGCAACCGGCTGCGGCCTGCGCACGCCGCCCGATTCCGGCGGCAGCTTCGGCGTCAAGCAGGGCGTGTTTCCCTATATCGTGCTGATGCGCGCTGGCGGCGCGCGTCGCCGGCGCGCCGGTGAAATGGATCGAGGACCGGCTGGAGCATCTGGCCGCCTCGGTCTCCGCCACCAACCGCGCCACGCGCCTGGAAGCCGCGGTCGAGGCCGACGGCCGCATCACGGCGCTGCGCTGGGACCAGGTCGAGGACGTGGGCGCCCATATCCGCGCGCCGGAGCCGGCCACGCTCTACCGCATGCAGGGCAACATGACCGGCGCCTACGCGATCGAGCAACGTCGCGATCCGCAACCGCGTGGTGCTCACCAACAAGACGCCGACCGGGCTCAACCGCGGCTTCGGCGGACCGCAGGTCTATTTCGCGCTGGAGCGGCTGATGCAGCGCATCGCCGTCGACGCTGGGCCTCGATCCGCTCGACGTGATCCGCCGCAACCTGGTGCCGTCCGGCGCCTTTCCCTATCGCACCGCGACCGGCGGCCTGCTCGATTCCGGCGACTATCCGGCCGCGCTCGAAGCAGGCGGTCGCGCGAGGGCGGGCTCGACGAGCTGCGCGCGCGTCGCGACGAGGCGCGCGCGCGAGGGCCGGCTCTACGGCATCGGCCTCGCCGCCGTGGTCGAGCCGAGCGTCTCCAACATGGGCTACATCACCGCGGTGCTGACGCCGGAGGAGCGCCGCAAGGCCGGGCCGAAGAACGGCGCGCAGGCGACCGCGACCGTCGCGCTCGATCCCGAGCGGCTCGGTCACCGTCCACATCGCCTCCGCGCCGCAGGGCCAGGGCCACCGCACCGTCGCTTCGCAGATCGTCGCCGACGTACTCGGCCTGCGCCCGCAGGACATGCGCGTCGTCGCCGAGACCGACACCGCGCGCGACGCCTGGTCGATCGCCTCGGGCAATTATTCCAGCCGCTTCGCCGGCCGCCGTCGGCGGCGCGCTGCATCTCGCCGCCACGCGGACTGCGCGACAAGCTCGCCCGCACCGCCGCCGCCCAGCTCAACGTGCACGCCGGACGACATCGAATTCGCCGGCGGCAAGGTGCTGCGCGCGCGGCAATCCCGGACAACGCGGTCGGCTTCGCGCGGCTCGCCTCCGCGAGCCACTGGTCGCCGGGCCTCGTCCCGGAGGGTGGCGCAGGCGCTGCGCGAGACCGTGTTCTGGACGCCGCCGCAGCTCGAAGCGCCGGGCGAGGCCGACGAGACCAATTCGTCGCTCTGCCACGGCTTCATCTTCGACTTCTGCGGCGTCGAGATCGACCGCGTCACCGGCGCGCTCACGCATCGACAAATACGTGACCATGCACGATTGCGGCACGATCCTGCATCCGGGCATGGTGGACGGCCAGGTCACCGGCGGCTTCGCGCATGCGCTGGGCGCCGCCATCTACGAGGAGTTCGCCTATGCGCCGGACGGCGCGTTCCTGTCCGGCACCTTCGCCGACTATCTGGTGCCGACCGCGATGGAAGTGCCCGCAGCCGGTCATCCTGCATTTCACGTCGCCCTCGCCGTTCACGCCGCTCGGCGCCAAGGGCGTCGGCGAAGGCAATTGCATGAGCACGCCGGTCTGCATCGCCAACGCGGTGGCCGATGCGCTCGGCATCGCCGACGTCGACGCTGCCGCTGACGCCGGCGCGCGCTGGCGCCGCATCCTGCACGCCGCGCGAGGCGTCCGCCATGAAGCCGGCCCCGCTTCGACTATCTGCGCGCCGACAGCGCTCGACGAGGTGCACGAGGCGCTTGCGGCCGGACGGCGCCGAGGCCGCGATCATGGCCGGCGGCCAGACGCTGGTGCCGCTGCTGTCGATGCGGATGGCGCGGCCGACGCGTGCTGATCGACATCATGCACGTGCCCGGGCTGGACGGCATCGCGGTGGCCGGGACAGCGCGATCCGTGTCGGCGCGACGCGTGCGCCAGGCCGCGCTGCTCGACTGGCCGGAACTGGCGCAGCACCAGCCACTGCTCGCGCTCGCGCATGCCCTGGATCGGCCATGCCCAGACCCGCGCGCGCGGCACGGTCTGCGGCTCGGCGGCGCTGGCCGATCCGAGCGCGGAAATTCCGCTGTCGCTGATCGCGCTCGGCGGCGAGATCGAACTGTCGTCTGCGAACGGCGGGCACGGCGGCTGCCGGCCGACGAATTCTTCAACGGGCTGATGTCCACAGCGCGCGAGGACGACGAACTGATCGAGGCCGTGCACTTTCCCTGCGCCGCGCCCGGCACGGGCCACGCCTTCCACGAGTTCGCGCGCCGGCACGGCGATTTCGCCATCGTCGCCTGCGCCGCCATCGCCGGCCCGGCCAGCACGCGGCTGGCCGTCGGCCGGCGTCGCCGACCGTCGCGACCGGCCGCGACTTCGGCACGCTCGACGGGTCGGACGCTCGACGACGCGCTGGCCGATTTCGCGCGCGCCGTCTGGAAGCCCGCGACGACCTGCAGCGCCGAGCGCCGCCTATCGTCGCGAACTGGTGCGCAAGCTCGGCCGCCCACCATCGAGGAGGCCCGCCGATGCCGCGCCTGAGCGCCGACCGCCCGCCATCGCGTGGCATTCACGCTGAACGGCATCGCCGGTCTCCGGCGAGGCCGAGCCGCGCATGCTGCTGACCGATTTCCTGCGTCATGTGCTCGGCACGCACCGGCACCCACGTCGGCTGCGAGCACGGCGTCTGCGGCGCCTGCACCATCGAGATCGACGGCGCGCCCGGCCGCGCCTGCCTCATGCTCGCGGTGCAGGCCGACGGCGCCAGGCTTCGCACCGTCGAGGGGCTCGCGCCCGAGCCCGGCCGGCTGTCCGTCCTGCAGGAGTGCGTTCCGCCGCCATCACGCGCTGCAATGCGGCTTCTGCACGCCGGGCATTCTGATGTCGCTCGATCATTTCCTGCGCCACAACGCATCGCCGACCGAGGCGGAGATCCGCGAATTTCTCGGCGGCCACCTGTGCCGCTGCACAGGCTATGTGCCGATCGTCGCCGCCGCGCTCGACGCGGCGCAAAGACTGCGGGAGAGCGCCGCATGCTTGATCTCGGCACCAGCTTTCGTCGCGAGCGTGGCGCGCGATCCCGACGCTCTCGCCATCGTCGATGGCGAGCTGCGGCTCACCTACCGGGAATGGTATGCGCGCATCTCCGCGCTCGTCGGCGGCGTTCGAGGCGATGGGCCTGAAGCCCGGCGATCATCTCGTCACGGCGCTGCAGAACAACTGGCAAGCCGCGACCATCCACTGGGCCTGCCAGTTCACCGGCATCGATCATCACGCCGCTGAACTGGCGCTGCCACCGCCGACGAACTGGACTATTGCCTCGACGATGCCGACGCCCGCGCGCTGATCTACGAAGAGCGCGTCGGCCGAGGCGGCGCGCGGCTTCCGAAGGAGCGCATCTGGCGCGGCCCTGGCTCGCCATCGAGCGATGCCGAATTCGACCGCCTGGTCAACGCCGACAGCGCCCGACGCTCAGCCGCGCGTCGAGCGCCGACGCCTGGTCGGTGATGCTCTACACCTCGGGCACCACCGCCAAGCCGAAGGGCGTGCCGCGCCGGCAGCGCGCCGAGCGCGCCGCCGCGCTCGCCCATGTGGCGCAGAACCTCTACCGCAACGGCGAGCGCACCCTCGGCGTCATGCCGCTCTATCACACGATGGGCGTGCGCTCGCTGCTCGCCATGTCGCTGATCGGCGGCGCCTTCGTCTGCCTGCCGCGCTTCGACGTGGCGCGCGCGCTGGAACTGATCGCGCGCGAGCGGATCACCAACCTCTATCTCGTGCCGACGCTCTACCACGACCTCGTGCATCATCCGGCGCCTTCAAGGGCACCGACGTCGCGCTCCGTGCGCAAGCTCGGCTTCGCCGGCGCGCCGATGACCGACGGCCTGCTGAAGACGCTTGCAGCAGCGCGTTCGAGCCGGAGCTGTTCGTCAATCATTACGGCTCGTCGGAAATCTACACGTTCACCATCGACCAGGACGCGCCGACGCAAGCCCGGCTCGGCCGGCCGCGCCGGCATCAACCAGATGGTGCGGGTGGTGAAGCTCGGGCGCCTCGTCCGCCGACGAGGTCGCGCACACCGGCGAAGAGGGCGAGATCGCGGCCCTGCTGCTCAGGGCGACGAATCCTTCGAGGGCTACTGGCGCAGGCCCGAGGCCGACGCCAAGGCGCTGCGGCAGGGCTGGTATTTCACCGGCGACACCGGCTTCTTCGACGAGGACGGCGACCTCTACGTCACCGGCCGGGTCGACGACATGATCATCACCGGGGGCGAAAACGTCTCGCCGGTCGAAATCGAAAGCTGCCTCTCGCTGCACGACGGCCGTTTCCGAGGTCGCCGTCGTCGGCCTGCCCGACGAGCGCTGGGGCAAGATCGTCACCGCCTTCGTCAAGCGCCGCCGTCCGGTCGAGCCGGACGAGCTCGACCGCTTCTGCCGCTCCTCCGGACTTGCCAATTTCAAGCGCCCCCGCCGCTACATCTTCGTTCGAGGCGATCCCGAAATCGCCGGTCGGCAAGCTCCTGCGCCGGATGCTGGTCGCCGGCGACTACGAGGTCGAGGCGGGAACGGACCGATCCAAAGGAACCGCAGCATGAGCCAGCCTTCATTCGCCGACCCCCGCCTTGCCACCCTCGACGGCTTCCGCGTCGAGATCGACGCCGCGCGCGAGCGCGCCGACATCGTGCTCGACCGGCCGCCGCTCAACGTCATCTCGATGCCGCAGCGCGATCAGCTTCGTCTGGTGTTCGAGGCCCTCGACGAGGACGCCCGCGTGCGCGTCATCGTGCTGCGCTCCATAGGCGAACATTTCTCCAGCGGCGGCAACATCAAGGGATTCATGGAGGCGACGCCCGAGCATGTCTCCAAGCTCGCCTGGAACATCGCGGCGCCGGCGCGCTGCGCCAAGCCGGTGATCGCCGCCAACCGCGGCTATTGCTTCGGCGTCGGGTTCGAGATTTCGCTCGCCTGCGACTTCCGCCTCGTATCGGAGACCGCGCAATACGCCCTGCCCGAGCAGAAGCTCGGCCAGATTCCCGGCTCCGGCGGCTCCGCCCGGCTGCAGAAGATCGTCGGCATTACCCGCACGAAGGACATCGTGATGCGCTCGCGCCGCATCCCGGCGAAACAGGCCTACGACTGGGGCATCGCCACCGAATGCGTCCCCGACGACGGAGCTGGAGAAGGCGACCGACGCGCTGGTCGACGAGATTGCGCGCGTTCTCGCCGCTGGCCCAGCGCACCGCCAAGCAGCTGCTCAACGAGACCGAGGATTCGCCGCTCAGCATCGCCATCGAACTGGAGGGGCACTGCTACAGCCGGCTGCGGCAATCGGACGATTTCCGCGAAGGCGTCGAGGCGTTTCATGCCAAGCGCGCGCCGACGTTCAAGGGAATCTGACCGCTCTTGCGCCGGAATTGCGGGATCGGTCATGAAAGCCGCCGACCGGGTCGTTTCGAACCGGGACGCGGACGCAAGGCTTCTGCGGCACGATCGCGCCCATACCGGATGTCGCAGATCGAACTTCAATGTAAAGCGGGACCGTATCCCGGCATTCAACGATCGAAGGAGAGGAAGACCATGAGAGCGACAACCCGACGCATGCTGCTCGGCGCCGGCGGCAGTCCTGATCGCCGGACTCGGCGTCCAGAGCGCCGCCGCCCAGGCAATATCCGACCCGCGCCGATCACCGTGGTAATCCCCTTCGCCGGCGGCAGCGCCAGCGACGTGGTGAGCCGCATCATGTTCGATCGCATGTCGCAGCTCGATGGGCCAGCCGATCATCGTCGAAAACCGCCCGGGCGCCGGCGGCAATGCCGGCACCGCGCAAGCGCTCGCGCGCCGCGCCCGACGGCTACACGCTGATCGGCGGCGGCTCGGGCCCGATCGCGGCCAACGCCTCGCTCTACAAGAGCCTGGGCTACGATCCGCTCAAGGATCTCGAAATCATCTCGCCGTTCGCGGGCTTCACCATCGTGGTGACGGCCAGCACCAAGCTCGGCGTCAAGTCGGTCAAGGAGCTGATCGAGCGCGCCAAGAAGGAGCCGGGCAAGCTCGAACTACGGCTCGGTCGGCATCGGCTCGTCGCAGCATCTGGCCGGCGAATACTTCCAGCAGGTGGCCGGCGTAGAGCTCACCCACGTCCCCTACAAGAACATCGCGCAGTACGGTCCCGACCTGATCGCCGGCGCGGTGCCGCTCGGCTTCCAGTGGTATCCGAACGTCGCGGGCCCGATCCAGGCCAAGGGTGCAGTGCCGCTCGCGGTCGCCGGCGACGAATCGTCTCGCGGCAGCTGCCGGATACGCCGACCACCACCGAGGCGGGCCTGCCGGAGTACAAGGTGAACGGCTGGTTCGCCCTCGTCGCCCCCGCCGGCACGCCGCGGCCGATCCTGGAGAAGCTCAACAAGGAGCTGAACGACGCGCTGAATGATCCGCAGGTCAAGGCGGGCTTCGCCAAGGCCGGGCGCCGAGACGATCGGCCTGCCGCTCGACGAGGCCAAGAAATTCCATGCGGATGAGATCGACGAAGTATCGCGAGATCATCGAGAAGGCGGGCATCCCGCAGATCCAGTAAGCCGACCAACGTGCAAGATCGTGTGTTCATCGCGGGGGCGGGGCCGGTCGGCCTCGTCTCCGCCGCCAATCTGCTCCGTCACGGCGTGCCCGTGACGGTGTTCGAGGCGGGCTCGGCGCTCAGCACCGAGTCGCGCGCCTCGACCTTCCATCCGCCGACGCTCGACATGCTGGACGATTTCGGCGCCGCCGAGCCGCTGATCGCGCAGGGGCTGGTCGCGCCGACGTTCCAGTACCGCACCCGCCAGGATGGCGTGATCGGTCATTTCGATTTCGGCCGCGATCGCGGACGCGACGCGAACACCCCTACCGGCTGCAGGCCGAACAGTCGAAGCTCACCCGCATCCTGCTGGATCGCTTCGGCAGCCACTCCAACTTCGACATCCGCTTCGACAGCGAGATCGTCGACGTCCGCCAGTCCGCCGACGGCGTCGAGATCGACGTCGAGCGCGACGACCGGCGCGAGGCGCTGTCGGGCCGCTGGCTGATCGGCGCCGACGGCGCGCGCAGCAACGTGCGCCGCGCGCTCGGCATCGAGTTCGAGGGCTTCACCTGGCCCGAGCGTTTCCTCGTGGTCAGCACGCCGTTCGATTTTTCGTCGGTCATTCCCGACCTCGCCGCGGTGTCCTATGTCGCGGATCCTGACCGCTGGCACTTCCTCCTGCACATTCCGGGACTGTGCCGCGTGATGTTCCTGGTCAAGCCGGAGGAAAGCGACGAACTGGCTCTGAGCCATGACTTCGCGCAAAAGCTCATGGCCGGCGTCGTGCCCGGAAAGTCCGGCTTACGAGATCGCGCACACGACGCTTTACAAGGTGCACCAGCGGGTGGCGAAAACGTTCCGGCAGGGCCGCGCGTTTCTCGCCGGCGACGCCGCGCATATCAACAATCCGCTCGGCGGCATGGGCATGAACGGCGGCATCCACGACGCCGTCAATCTGACCGACCGGCTGGCCGAGGTCTGGCATGGCCGCGCCGGCGACGCCGAGCTCGACCGCTACGACAACCAGCGCCGGCTGGTGACGCTGGAAACGATCCAGACCGCCACGATCCAGAACAAGAAGAACCTGGAATCGCCCGGTCCGGAGTTCAAGCGGATGCTGGCGGAGGTCTCCGCCGACCCGAAGCGGACCCACGATTACCTTCTGCGGGTGTCGATGATCGCAAGCCTGCGGCGTGCGGCGGAGCTGGGCTGAGCCCTACCCCGTCAAGAGCCGCGGCAGCCAGGTCGCAAGCCCCGGAAACAGGAACACCAGCGCCAGCACCAGAAGGCCGAAGCCGACGAACGGCCAGGCCGCACGGAACACGTCGCTCAATTCGATATGAGGCGGCGCGACGCCCTTCATGGTGAACAGCAGCAAGCCGAACGGGGGCGTCAGCAGGCCGAGCTGCATGCACATCAGGAACAGCACGCCGAACCAGACCGGATCGAGCCCGAACTTGGCGACGAGCGGCATGAAGAACGGCAACGCGATCAGCATCATCGAAACCTGATCGACGAAGAAGCCGAGCAGGATCAGGATCAGCATCATGCCGATCACCACCACCATCGGCGAAAGCTCGCGGTCGAGAACCAGACCGACGATGCCGTTGGTGGCGCCCGAGAAGCTCAGAACCTGCGCGAAGGTGGTGGCGCCGACGATGATGAACAGGATCGTGCCGGATACGGCGACCGTGCCGAGCAGCGCCTTCATGAGGTTGCCGAAAGTGAGGCCGCGATAGCACCAGGCCGCGACGATGGTGGCGGTCGCACCGAGCGCCGCCGCCTCGGTCGGCGTCGCCCAGCCGCGCGTCATCGCGCCGACCACGACCGCGAAGATCAGCACCAGCGGCAGAACGTGGAGGAGGAACGGCCGCCAGCGTGCCATTCCGGCCGCAACCTCCTCCTGCGCCTCCTCCGGCGCCAGAGCCGGATTCATCCAGGCGCGCAGCATGATGTATCCGACGAACAGCACGCTGAGCATCAGACCCGGCACGATGCCGCCGATCAGCAGCCCGGAGATCGAAATGCCGGCGAGGCTGCCGAGCAGCACCGCCAATGCAGACGGCGGGATCAGCATGTCGACGCCGCCGATCCCCATGATCGGCCCCATCGCCATGCTCTTGTCGTAGCCGCGCGCCAGCATCACCGGCAGCATCAGGCTGCCGAGCAGCGCGGTGGTCGCGATCGTCGAGCCGGAGATCGCCGAGAACACCGTGCCGGCAACGATGGCGATGACCGCAAGACGGCCCGGCACCCGCCGGATCAGCACGGAGAAGGCGTCGATCGCCTTGATCGCCACGCCGGAGTGGAACAGCACCTCCCCCATCAGCACGAAGAACGGAATCGGCGTGAGCGAGAACGTCGTCACCGACTGCACGGCGTTGCGCGCCAGTTGCGGCAATCCCTGCTCGCCGCCCAGAAACATCAGCGCACCCACGATGTTCACGGCGAGGAAGGCGAGCGCGACCGGCAGGCCAAGCCCCATCATGGCGATCAGGCCGCCAAACAGGATCAGGCTCGCCTCGACCCAGCCCATCTCAGCTCACCGAGATCGTCTCGACCCGCCGCTCGCGGGGGCCGCGCATCAGCCGGTCGAAGCGGAACACGAATTCGAGCGCGAGCAGCAGAAAGCACAGCGGCAGCGACGCCAGCAGCCACCACTCCGGAAACACCAGGTTCTTGATCGTGATCGAGCCGAGCCTGTGGCTTTCGGCCGCCATGAAAAGGCTGTAGCGCAGCAGGACGGCGCAGACGAGAAAGCCGAGCACGTCGGCGATCGCCTCCATGACCCACGCCGCCCGCGACGGCAAGACCGTCAGCGCGAGATCGATCCGCACATGCTGTCCGCGACGCAAGAGCCACGGCGCCGCCAGCACCGTCATGGCGTAGAGCGCATACTCCGAGACCTCGTTGGCCCAGGGAAATCCGCGCACGGCGAAATTGCGCAACAGGATGTCGCCGGTCACGACCAGCACCATGCCGAGCAGGATCAGCGCGGCGAGGATCGCCAGCGCGTCGAGCAGCTTGCCGTAAAGACGGGACAGGCGGGTCATGGATGATCACTTGTCCCGGGCACAGCGCAGCACAATCGAAGGGCCGTGCTGCGCTGCAGACCCGGGATCCAGATTGCTTTCAAGCCGGAGCCCGGATCAGCAATGCACCGCTGCGCGCAGGTGCGCTTGCGCTGCATGGCGTCCGGGACACAGGGGGCGACCGCTTTAATTCCCCGCGAGCTTGCGCAGTTTCGGGCCCATTTCCGGCGAGCGCTTGATCACCGACTGCCAGGCCACCTCGTTGGCGCGCTCCAGGAAGCGCTTGCTCTCGGCCGGGCCGAAGTCGACGGCCTCGATGCCGGCCTTGGCCTGCCGCTCGCGCTCCGCCTTCACCAGCGCATCGTTCTCGCTGTCGAGCCCTTCGAGCCACGCCGCGGCGTCGCTCAGCACCTTGCGCTGGCTATCGTTCAGGCTCTTCCAGACGTCGAGGTTGACGAGCACGTTGACCTCGACGCTGTAGAAGGCAGGCTCCATCCGGAATTTGGTCACCTTCTCCCAGCCGAGATCGAAGATGCCGCTGACCGGCCAGCCGTAGCCGTCCACCACGTTGCGCTCCAGTGCGGTGTAGACCTCGCCCGGCGCGGTCGTCACCGCGGTGCCGCCGAGCGCCTCGACAATGTCGCGATAGACCGGCGTGACGCGGATCTTGAGCCCGGTGAAGTCGAGCTTGGCCGGCTTCTTGTTCAGATAGATGTGGAACGGGACATTGTGGAACTGGCGGGCCAGAAAGTGAGCGTTGAGTTTCTGGTTGTGAAGCTGGTTGATCAGCTCCCAGCTTCCGTTCTTGCGCTGCTCGCTCATCGGCTTGGAGAACAGCTTGAAGCTGTCGGCCTCCGGCATCAGGTTGGTGTAGAACGCGCCGGTGACGTTGGCGATGTCGACCACCTTGCTGCGCACCGCGTTGCCGACCTCGAACGGCGGCATCGCCTTCGGTCCGCCGATGTAGTTGATGCGGATCACGCCCTTGCCGTCGGCGTTCACCTTGTCGATGAAGCGCTCGAAGTTCCGTGAGAATTGCGTCTTCTCGGCGAAGGACGT
The DNA here is from genome assembly GCA_963758225.1 of uncultured Alphaproteobacteria bacterium. Classification (GTDB taxonomy): domain Bacteria; phylum Pseudomonadota; class Alphaproteobacteria; order Rhizobiales; family Xanthobacteraceae; genus Z2-YC6860. The sequence continues at coordinate 149,058 of CAVWUJ010000004.1, forward strand.
GACCGCTCTCAGCGTCACCTCCTGGGCCGTCCCGGCGCCGGCGCTCAGCGCCAGCAAGGCGGCGGCAAGGCTGATCGTCCTCATCGAATGCTCCCCTTCCCTGGAAATGGTTTAGTCTGGCTTGGCGGCCATGTTAGGGAACGGGAGGGCCCGCGCCAAGGCGGCCCCGGCTGCGGCATCGGGCGCTCTGTTTGCGTGGCAAGCGACTGGAATAAAAGGCATTTAAGCTCGGCAAGAGGCTCGCGATGGCGGAACGCTCGTTCAAGGAAGAGGTCGGCAAGCTCCGGCTCGGCGACGGCGACGAGTTTCACGGCGAGGGCATTCTCGCCGTGACGAAGGCGCTCCTGCAGTCCGGCGTGTCCTATGTGGCCGGCTATCAGGGGGCGCCAATCTCGCACCTGATGGACGTGCTGGCCGACGCCAATGACATTCTCGAGGATCTCGGCATTCATTTCGAGAACTCGGCGAGCGAGGCGACCGCCGCCGCGACGCTCGCAGCCTCGGTGAACTATCCGCTGCGCGGGGCCATCACCTTCAAGTCGACGGTCGGCACCAACGTCGCCTCGGACGCGCTCGCCAATCTCGCCTCCGGCGGCGTCACCGGCGGCGCGCTGATCATCATCGGCGAGGATTACGGCGAAGGCTCCTCGATCATGCAGGAGCGCGTGCACGCCTTCGCGATGAAGTCGCAGATGTGGCTGATCGACCCGCGGCCGAACCTGCCGTCGATCGTGCGCGCCGTCGAGACCGCCTTCGAGCTTTCCGAAATATCGAACACGCCGGTGATGCTGGACCTGCGCATCCGCGCCTGCCACGTCTACGGCCGCTTCAAGACCAAGGCCAACGTGCGGCCTTCGTTCACGCTCGCCGATGCGCTCGAAAACCCGAGCCGCGACCTCTCGAAGATCGCGATGCCGCCGATGACCTACGTCCACGAAAAGGACAAGTGGGACCGGCGCTGGCCGGCCGCGGTGAAATACATCCAGGACAATCAGCTCAACGAATTCTTCGACGGCGACGCCTCCGACATCGGCATCGTCGTGCAGGGCGGGCTTTACAACAGCGCGCTGCGCGGACTGTCGCTGATGGGGCTTGCCGACAGCTTCGGAGAAAGCCGGATCCCGGTTTACGTGCTGAACGTGACCTATCCGCTGGTCGATGCCGAATTCATCCGGTTCTGCCAGGGCAAGAAGGCGATCCTGATCGTCGAGGAGGGCTATCCCGAGTTCATCGAGCAGTCGGTCAACACCATGCTGCGCCGCGCCGACATCCAGACGCGGGTGCATGGCAAGGACGTGCTGCCGATGGCCGGCGAATACACCGGGGGCGTGCTGCGCGAGGGCATCCGGGCCTTCGTCGAGAAGGTTCGCCCGGACCTGCTGGCGACCGAACACAAGCCGGCACCGGCCGCGCCCGCGCGCGAGACTCCGGCGCAGGCCGCGATCGCCGACAAGGTGCACGGCCGCCCGCCGGCGTTCTGCACCGGCTGCCCGGAGCGGCCGATCTTCGCGGCGATGAAGCTCGTGGAGCGCGAACTCGGCCCGCATCACGTCTCGGCCGACATCGGCTGCCACCTTTTCTCGATCTTCCCGCCGTTCAACATCGGTGCGACCACGATGGGCTACGGGCTCGGCGCGGCCGGCGCCTCGGCGTTGAACGTCAAGGCCGGCAAGCGCGCGATCGCGATGATGGGCGACGGCGGCTTCTGGCACAACGGCCTGACCAGCGGCGTCGGCAACGCGGTGTTCAACAAGAGCGACAACGTCTTGATCGTCGTCGACAACGGCTACTCGGCCGCGACCGGCGGGCAGGACATTCCATCCTCCTTCCACCCGCACCAGAACCGCAACACCCAGAATTCGATCGAGAAGGCCGTGAAGGGCGTCGGCGTCGAATGGGTCAGGACCATCACGCGAACCTACGACGTCGCGAAGATGCGCGACACGCTGAAGGAGGCACTGACCACCGAGGAGAAGGGTCCGAAGGTCATCGTCGCGCAATCGGAGTGCATGCTGAACAAGCAGCGCCGCATCCGGCCGCTGATCCGCAAGGCTGCGGAGCGCGGCGAGCGCGTGGTGCGGGAGCGCTTCGGCGTCGATGCCGACACCTGCACCGGCGATCATTCCTGCATCCGGCTTTCAGGGTGTCCGTCGCTGACCATCGCGCCCAATCCCGATCCGCTGCGGCGAGAGCCGGTGACCCAGGTGATCAACTCCTGCGTCGGCTGCGGGTTGTGTGGCGAGGTCAGCCACGCCGCGGTGCTGTGCCCCTCGTTCTACCGCGCCTCGATCGTGACCAACCCGACCGGCTGGGATCGCTTCAAGGCGCGCGTTCGCGGCGCGGTGATCGGCTTCTTCCAGCGCCGGATCGAGCGCAAGCTCGCGGCGGTTTGAGCCAAGCCATAAATCAAAGCAGCATGAAGACTCTCTCCACACCTCCCCCTGAAAGGGGGAGGTCGACGCGCGGAGCGCGGCGGGTGGGGGTTCACGATCCTCTGCAGACCCCCTCCCCGACCCTCCCCCTTTCACGGGGAGGGAGAACCTGTGGCCCGACCCTGCCATGACGACGACCTCCCCGCGCCCGATCACGATCGCCATCCTCGCGATGGGCGGCGAAGGCGGCGGTGTGCTGGCCGAATGGATCGTCGATCTGGCCGAGCACGCCGGCTACGTCGCGCAGATGACCTCCGTTCCGGGCGTGGCGCAGCGCACCGGCGCGACCAACTACTACGTCGAGCTGTTTCCCAAGGGCGGCTCGCAGTCCAACGCGCGCGCGCCGGTGCTGGGGCTCACCCCCTTTCCGGGCGACGTCGATATCGTGATCGCCTCGGAGCTGATGGAGGCCGGCCGCGCCGTGCAGCGCGGCCTCGTCACGCCCGACCGCACCACCTTCATCGTCTCGACCAACCGCGTCTATGCCATGACCGAGAAGATCGCGATGGCGGACGGTCGCGTGGATTCGCAGGCGCTGCTCGACGCCTGCCGCTCGTCGGCCAAGCGCCTGATCCACGGCGACATGGCGCAGCTTTCGGAGGCGACCGGCAGCGTGATCAGCGCCGTTCTGTTCGGCGCGCTGGCGGGATCGAAGGCGCTGCCGATCCAGCGCACCGCCTTCGAGGCGGCGATCCATCGCGGCGGGGTCGGCGTGAAGACCAGCATCGCGGCGTTCTCGGCCGGTTACGCGGCCGCGGAGAACGGCCCGCCGGCGGCGCGTCCCGTGCAGACCCACACAACCGCTGCAAAAGCCTCGCTTGAAGCCCTGATGAGGGAGGCTGACGCCTATCCGGAGCCGGCCCGGGCTTTCATTCGCATCGGCATCGAGCGCCTCGCCGATTACCAGAATGCGGACTACGCGCGGCTCTATCTCGACCGGCTGAAACCCATAGCAGAGATCGACGGACGTCACGGCGACGGCAGCGGCGGCCTGTTGTCCGAGACCGCGCGCGAACTGGCGCTCGGCATGGCCTACGAGGACACGGTGCGGGTCGCCGAGCTGAAGATCCGGCCGTCGCGGTTCGCGCGCGTGCGCGATGAGGTCAAGGTCGAGGACGGGCAGATCCTGGAGATCGCGGAATTCCTCCACCCGCGCCTGCAGGAGATCGCCGACACGCTGCCGCGCAGCATGGGCGAATGGCTGCTGCGCAGCGGCTGGCCGCGCCGCACGCTGGAGCGTTTCACCCGCAAAGGCGTGGTGCTGAAAACCTCCACCGTGCGCGGCTTCATGATGCTGTATTTCGTCGCGTCGCTGAAACGCACGCGCCCGCGCTCGCTGCGCTTCGCCAACGAGCAGGCATTTCTGAATTCCTGGCTGGCGACGATCAGCGACGTGGCCGCGCGCCATTACACGCTCGCCGTGGAAATCGCCATGACGCGCACGCTGGTCAAGGGCTACAGCGACACCCACGAGCGCGGTCGCCGCAATTACGAAACGATCATGGCGCTGCTGCCGCGGATCGAGGCGATGCCGGACCCGGCCGCCACGCTCGCGGGCTTGCGCAAGGCGGCGCTCTCCGACGACACCGGCAAGGCGCTGCAGACGGCGATCGCGCAGATGCAGCCGCCGATGCGCGAGGCCGCAGAATAAAGCGACACGCGCACCATGCGGCTTACGGGATCACGGCCGTCGCCTCGATCTCCAGCCGCGCAGGCGGCTCGACCAGCCGGTTGACCTCGACCAGCGCCATCGCCGGAAAGTGCGCTCCCATCGTCTCGCGATAGACCGGCCCCAGATCCTTGCGCGCGGCCAGATACTCATCCATGTCGAGCACATACCAGGTCATGCGCACGACATGCTCGGGGCCCGCCCCACCCTCGCGTAGCACCGCAACGATGTTCTGAAGCGCCTGCCGGGTCTGCGCGACGAAGCCCTCCGGAAACCGTTCGTTCTCGTCCCAGCCCACCATGCCGCCGACGAACACGAACGTGCCCTGCGCCCGGATGCCGTTGGCGTAGCCACGCGGCTTCGGCCAGCCCGGCGGGTGAAGCGGCCGATGGGACGAATTGGAATCGTTCATGATCAGGAGGCCTTTTTCCGGGCGGACCCGGATTCCGCCATGCGCCGCAGCTCGAAACGCTGGAGCTTGCCGGTCTGGGTTTTAGGAAGCTGGTCAAGATAGGCCACCGCGCGCGGATATTTGTAGGGCGCGATCGCCGCCTTGACGAAATCCTGAAGCTCGCGCGTCAGCGCCGCGTCGCCGGCAAAGCCGGGACGCAGCACCACATAGGCTTTCACGATCTGGCCGCGCTCGTCGTCGGGCTGGCCGACCACGCCGCATTCCGCGACGGCCGGATGGGTCAGCAGCGCCTGCTCGACCTCGGGGCCGGCGATGTTGTAGCCCGAGGAGATGATCATGTCGTCGGAGCGCGCCTGGTACCAGAAGTAGCCGTCCTCATCCATGAGGTAGGTGTCGCCGGTGACGTTCCAGCCGTTCTCGACGTACTTGCGCTGGCGCGCATCGGCGAGGTAGCGGCAGCCGGTCGGCCCGCGCACCGCGAGCCGGCCGATCGTGCCGGGCGGGACCGGCCTCCCCTCGTCGTCCAGGATGCGCGCCTCGTAGCCCGGCACCGGGCGCCCGGTCGAGCCGGGCTTCACCTCGCTCTCGGGCGAGCCGATGAAGATGTGCAACATCTCGGTTGCGCCGATGCCGTCGAGAATGCGGATGCCGGTCGCGGCCTGCCATGCCTCGAAGGTCGCGCGCGGCAGGGTCTCGCCCGCCGACACGCATTTGCGCAGGGATGCGATGTCATGATCCTTGAGCTTGCCGAGCATGGCGCGATAGGCGGTCGGCGCGGTGAAGCAGACGCTGGCCTTGTGGCGCGCGATCCCGCTCAGCAGGTCGTCTGGCGTCGCGCGCTCCAGCAGCACGGTCGAGGCGCCGATCCGCAACGGGAACAGCACCAGCCCTCCCAGACCGAACGTAAAGGCAAGAGGCGGCGAGCCGATGAAGCGATCGGACGGCCGCGCCTGAAGGACATGCTTGCCATAGGACTCGCAGGTCGCGAGCAGGTCGCGATGGACATGCATGGTGCCCTTGGGTTCGCCCGTCGTGCCCGAGGTGAAGCCGATCAGGCAGATGTCGTCGGCCGCCGTGTCGCAGGCGGCGAAGACGTCGTAACCCGGTGCGCGCATCAACGCTTCGAGCAAATCCGCTCCGCCGCCGCCCCAATAGACCACGCGCTTCAGATCATCCGACTGGGCCTTCGCCTTCTCCATCTCGTCTGCGAGCCGCGCATCGCACAGTGCCAGCGCGATCCGCGCCTTGGCGATCGGATAACCCAGCTCCTTGGCACGCAGCAGCGGCATGGTCGCGACCACCACCCCGCCGGCCTTGATCACCGCGAGATAGGCCGCGACCATCATTGGGCTGTTGGGCGCGCGCAGCAGCACGCGATTTCCCGGCACGAGGCCGAGATCGCGGACCAGAACGTTGGCGACCCGGTTCACGCGGTCGGCCAGCTCGGCATAGGTCCAGGTTTCATCGGCGCCGATCAGGCAGGGCCGCGCGCCATCGCCGGATTCGATCCAGCGATCGACGAACTCGGTCACGCAATTCAGGCGTTCGGGATAGTTCAGCTCCGGCAAATCGAAGCGGAACTCCGGGCAAAGCTCCGGCGGCGGCAGATTGTCCCGCGCAAAGGAATCGACATGACCGCTTCTCGCCATCGCGTCCTCCTTCCCGTCAGCCTCCGGCCTGCTCCCTCGCGCGCGCGGCATCGCGCTCCGCGCCCCGGATCGCCTCGCGCGCAATCACGATCTTCTGCACTTCGGTCGCGCCCTCGTAGATGCGCAGCGCGCGGATGTCGCGGTATAGCTCCTCGACCTTCACACCCCTGGTGACGCCGAGCCCGCCGTGAATCTGCACCGCGCGGTCGATCACGCGCTGCGCCGCCTCGGTTGCGTACATCTTCGCCATCGCCGCCTCGCCAGTGACGCGCTCAGCGCCCTGATCCTTCACCCAGGCAGCGCGATAGACGAGCAGGGCCGACGCATCGACCTCGGTCGCGCTGTCGGCGATTGCGGCCTGCGTCATCTGCAGATCGGACAGCGGCGCGCCGAACAGCTTGCGCCGCCCGGCGTGTACGAGCGTCTCGTGCAGCGCGCGGCGTGCGAAGCCCAGCGCCGCAGCCCCCACGGTCGAGCGGAAGATGTCGAGCGTCGCCATCGCGACCTTGAAGCCCTCGCCCGGCTTGCCGAGCCGGTTCGTCATGGGCACGCGCACACCGTCGAAGCGAAGCCGCGCCAGCGGATGCGGCGCGATCGTGTCGATGCGCTCCGCCACCGTGAGTCCGGGCGTGTCGGCATCGACGACGAAGGCCGAGAGGCCGCGCGCGCCGGGCGCCTCGCCGCTGCGCGCGAACACGATGTAATGGTCCGCGATGCCGCCGTTGGAGATCCAGGTCTTCTCGCCGTCGATCCGGACCTGTCCGTTGCCGTCCGGAATCACCGTGGTCGCGAGCGCCGCGACGTCCGATCCCGCCTCCGGCTCGGAGAGCGCGAAGGCCGCCAGCGCCTGACCGTCGCGCACCGGCGGCAGATAGCGGCGCTTCAGCTCTTCGGAACCGAACAGGGTGATCGAGCCGGTGCCGAGCCCCTGCATGGCGAAGGCAAAGTCGGCGAGCCCGTCGCGGAAGCTCAGAATCTCGCGGGCGAGACAGAGCGTGCGCACGTCGAGCCTGGGATGCAGGCCGCCGTGCGAGGCCTCGACCACCGCGGTCAGAATGCCGGCCTGCCCCAGCGCGGCGACGCGGGCGCGGCACGCGCCGTCGACGTCGCTCTCTCCGTGCGGCAGCGACGGCAGCTTGGCGTCCGCCCAGCGCGCCAGGGCATCGGCGAAGCGGCGATGGCCGTCGTCGAAGAACGGCAGTGAGAGGGTTGCGGACAGCATCTCAGTCGCCCTCGAACACCGGCCTCTGCTTCGCGGCAAAGGCACGGAACGCGCGCGCGAAGTCTTCCGTTTCCATGCACAGCGCCTGCGCCACCGCCTCGGCCTCGATCGCCTGCTCGACCGACATGGCCCATTCCATTTCCAGCATGCGCTTGGTCATGGCATTGGCGAAGGTCGGGCCGTTCGCGAGATCCTGCGCAAGCTTGGTGGCGTCGCCGAAAACCGCATCCGGCGTCGAAAGCCGGTTGAAGAAGCCCCACCGCTCGGCCTCCTCGCCGCCCATCGCGCGGCCCATGTAAAGAAGCTCGGCGGCACGGCCCTGTCCCACGATGCGCGGCAGGATCGCGCAGGCTCCCATGTCGCAGCCCGCGAGTCCCACGCGGTTGAACAGGAACGCGACCTTCGCGCCCGCCGTGCCGACCCGCAGGTCGGAGGCCATTGCGATGATCGCGCCCGCACCCGCGCACACGCCGTCGACCGCAGCCACGATCGGCTGCGGGCACGCGCGCATCGCCTTGACCACATCGCCGGTCATGCGGGTGAAGTCGAGCAGTTCGACCGTCTTCATCTTGGTCAGCGGCTCTATGATCTCGAACACGTCGCCGCCGGAGCAGAAGTTGCCGCCCGCGCCCGTCACGACGATCGCCTTCACGCCCTTGTCGCGCGCCGCGGCGCGGAACAGGTCCACGATCTCGGCGTAGCTGTCGAAGGTCAGCGGGTTCTTGCGGTCCGGCCGGTCGAGCGTGAGCGTGCCGACCTTGCCCTCGACGCTCCAGCGCACATGGCGGCCCTTGTAATCCGCAAGCGGCAGCGTGACGGGATTGGCGTGGTTCATCGCATGTCCTTTCCGGCGGCTGCGTCACCCACCGCACGGCTGGCGCTGGCCTTCGCCTTGCCGAGCAGCGTCATCAGCGTGTCGATCTCCGCACCGGACAGGCCCTCGAAAATCTCGCCGACCCAGTCGGCGTTCTCGCGCGCCATGATGCGGAACGCGCGGCGTCCCTCCGCCGTGAGGCTGACAATCTGCACGCGACGGTCCTTCGGCGCGGCGCGCCGCCGGATCAACCCCTGCTCGGCCAGCCGCTCGACGAGACCCGTTATGTTGCCGTTGGACACCATCATCCGCCGCGACAGTTCGCCGAGCGTCATGCCGGCCGGCGCACGATCGAGCTGGGCCAGCAGATCGAAGCGTGGCAGGGTCACGTCGAAACGCTCGCGCAGTCGCCGCCGCACCTCGTTCTCGATCAGCGTGGTGCAGGTCAGCATCCGCAGCCACAGCCGCAGCTCGGCCTTGTGATCCTGCGGGCGCTCCGTGACCTTGGTTTCGGCATCGAGCGGAATGCGCAGGCTCTGCTCCATCACGCCTCGCCTCCCGCAACGGTCAGCGTCGTGCCGGTCACTGCCGCGGCCTCCGCCGAGCAGAGATAGACAACCGCCGCCGCCACCTCCTCCGGCTTCACTAGACGGCCGGACGGATTGTCCTTCAACATCGCGGACAGCGCGTCCTCGCGCGAACGGCCGGTGCGTTCGGTCACGCGCGCCAGGCTGTCGCGCAGCATCGGGGTGTCGGTGTAGCCGGGGCACACGGCGTTCACGGTCACGCCGGATCGGGCGGTCTCGATCGCAAGCGACCGCACGAGGCCCACCACCGCATGCTTTGCAGCGCAATAGGCCGACACATAGCCGTAGCCCTTCAGTCCGGCGGTGGACGCAATCGCGATCACCCGGCCGGACTTGCGCGCGACCATGCCGCCCAGCACCGCGCGCGTCGCATGAACCGTGCCCATGACGTTGATATCGAACATGCGGCGAAAAACGTCCGGATCGGATTTCAGGAACGGCGCGCTTTCCGCGCCGCCGGCGTTGGCCACGAGAATGTCGAGCGGCCCGCGCTCTCGCTCCGCGCGCGCGATCTGCGAACCGAGCACCGCGCCGTCGGTGACGTCCGCCACCGCGTAGAACTCCGCGTCGCCCTCCTCGACCGCGTCCCTGAGAGCATCCTCGCCGCGGCCAATCACCGTGACCGACGCGCCGGCGGCGGTCAGCGCCGCCGCGACCGCACGGCCGATGCCGCGACCGCCGCCGGTCACCAGCGCATGGCGCGACTGCAACGAAGCCATGAAACGCCTCATACGGCCCTTGCCTGACAATTACTTTAAGCTTAAACTTTTAAGGCTTCAAGTACCTCTCGCAGCCCGAGGCGCGCATGAAGGTGCATATCGTCGGCGGCGGTCCCGCCGGTCTCTACTTCGCGATTTTGATGAAGAAGGCGTGGCCGCAGACGCGGATCACGGTGTTCGAGCGCAACCGGCCGGATGACACGTTCGGATTCGGCGTGGTGTTCTCGGACCAGACCCTGCAGGCGTTCGAGAGCTACGACCGCGAGACCTACCGGGCCATCGTCGGGCACTTCGCCTACTGGGACGACATCGAGATCCGGTTTCGCGGCACGGTGCATCGCATCGGCGGCAACGGCTTCTGCGGCTGCGCGCGCTCGACGCTTCTGAAGATTCTCAGCCGGCGCGCCCGCGCGCTCGGCGTCGAGCTGAAGTATCAGACCGAGGCCGACACCGCCAAAATGACGATCCGCGGCGCGGATCTGGTGGTCGCCGCCGACGGCATCAACTCGCGCACCCGCGAGCTGTTCGCCGACCGGTTCAAGCCTGGCATCGAATTGCGGCCCAACCACTTCGCCTGGATGGGCTCGACGCGGCCGATGGATGCCTTCAACTTCCTCTTCCGGGAGAACGAGCACGGCATCTTCATCGCGAATTGCTATCAGTACCAGCCCGGCCGCTCGACCTGGGTGCTGGAGACCGACCCGCAGACCTTCCGCAACGCGGGTCTCGACCGGATGGACGAGGCGCAGTCGGCGCGCTTCATGGAGGGCGTGTTCGCCGAGGAGCTTCAGGGCCACCCGCTGATCGTCAACCGCTCAATCTGGCGCAACTTCCCCACCATCCGCTGCGAACGCTGGACCACCGAGAACGTGGTGCTCATCGGCGACGCCAAGGCAACCGCGCATTTCTCCATCGGCTCTGGCACCAAGCTCGCGATGGAGGACGCGATCGCACTCTACGAGGCGTTCCGCAAGACCGGCGGCCGCGAGGTGAAGACCGCACTTTCGCATTTCGAATCTCAGCGCCGCGACGAAGTCGAGAAAACACAGCACTCGGCCGACGTGTCGCTGGTCTGGTTCGAGCACGTCCGCCGGTTCTGGGAGATGGATCCGACGCGCTTCGCCTTCGGCCTGATGACTCGCTCCAGGGCGATCACCTACGACAATCTCGCGCTGCGCGCGCCGGACTTCGTGCGCGAGGCCGACCGGCTGGTGGCACGGGAGACGCGGGCGCAGGGCTTCGACGCCGACCTCGACAACCCGCCGCCGCCGATGTTTCAGCCGCTGCGCCTGCGCGGTATGACGCTCTCCAACCGGATCGTGGTCTCGCCGATGTGCCAGTATTCGGCGCAGGACGGCCTGCCCGGTGACTGGCACATGGTTCATTACGGCGCGCGCGCGATCGGCGGCGCAGGTCTGATGTTCACCGAAATGACCGACGTATCGGCGCAGGCGCGGATCACGCCGGGCTGCACCGGGATGTATGACGACGCGCAGGAGGCGGCCTGGACGCGCATCGTCGATTTCGTCCACGCCAACTCCGGCGCGAAGTTCTGCATGCAGCTCGGTCACGCCGGCCGCAAGGGCGCGACCAAGCTCATGTGGCAGGGCATGGACCGGCCGCTGGAGAGCGGCGCATGGCCGATCGTGGCGCCCTCCGCCATTCCGTACTATCCCGAAAGCCAGGTGCCGCGCGAAATGACCCGCGCCGACATGGACCGCGTCTTGGTGGATTTCGTGCAGGCGACCAAACGCGCCGCACGCGCCGGCTTCGACATGCTGGAGCTGCACGCCGCGCACGGCTACCTGCTCGCGAGCTTCATCTCGCCGCTGACCAACAGACGCGCGGACGAATACGGCGGCACGCTGGATAACCGGACGCGCTTTCCGCTCGAAGTGTTCCGCGCCATGCGTGCAGTCTGGCCGGACGACCGGCCGATGTCGGTTCGCATCTCCGCCACCGACTGGGCCGATGGCGGACTGACCGGCGACGACGCCGTGGAGATCGCGCGGATGTTCAAGGACGCCGGCTGCGACCTGATCGACGTCTCGACCGGCCAGACCGTGCACGACGCCGAGCCGGTCTACGGACGCATGTACCAGACGCCGTTCTCCGACCAGATCCGCAACGACGCCGGCATCGCGACCATGTGCGTCGGCGCCGTGACGACGGCCGATCAGGCCAACACCATCGTCGCCGCCGGGCGCGCCGACCTCGTGGCCCTGGCGCGGCCGCATCTGGCCGACCCCTCGTTCACGCTGAAGGCCGCCGCGTGGTACGGCGTGCGCAGCCTGCATTGTCCGCCGCAGTACCGGCCCGGGTACGAGCAGCTCTTCCGCAACAGCGTGCGCGAGCGCGAAGAGCTGACAGAACTGAAGCTCAAGGCGCGGCCGAAGCGCCACGCCAACACGTTCAGGCAGGCCGCGGAATGAATCCGCGGCCCGCGGTTCGGCAGATCAACTGCGCGGCGCCATCCAGCCGCGCGGCTTGACCACGTCGCCCGAGACCGGATTGAAGTGAATCTCGATCTCCGCGCCGTGGCGGTCGTAGCCTTCGACCTCCCAGCACCCGTCGCTGCGCTTGGCCTCCTTGACCGCGTAGCCCAGCGACTCCGCCTTCTGGATCACGGCCTCGATTGAAATCCATTTCTGCCCGCGGGTATCGGGACAACGGTCCCGATCGGCGAGCGCGGCGGATCCGGAGCCGGTAATAAGCGCCGCAGCGAGGGCGAAAGAAGCGATTTTCATGACGAAATCTCCATGTAGCGAGTTTCAAAGTGCCCACATCATGCCTCACGGGAGCTTCGGGTTCCTGACAGCGGGTGTCAGGGGGATGTCAGGCTCGTTGTCCTAGCGTCGCAGTCGACCCCAATTCTTCGGGAGACTGTGATGCCGACCGTTCTGCTCCTTGTCGCCGTGGCCGCCGCCACGCTTCTCGCTTCGCTTTCCGTCGATCTCGACACGCTTGTCCTGACGCTGGTCCTGTTCAGCGCGGCCGCCGCCCTCGCCTCGTCCGACGGGAAGAAAGCCGAAACCGCCGCGCGCTGTACCGGGCATCCGCTCGATCGCCGCAATCAGCGCGCACAAGCCTGTTCCGATGCACCGCCGCGCTCCGGCTCATCGCATGCCGCGCTGGAGTTCTCGCGCTTTTGAAGCGAGAATGGCCTACGATGTCTCAGTTCCACCGGGTCTTCACGAAACACGCGCGAAGCGTGCTGCGCCTTGCGGCGATCGCGGCGGCGATTCTGATCGCCGCGCCGCACGGCCCGGCGATCGCGCAGGATTGCAAGCGCAGCCAGGATTGCGCGCTTGACGCCTTTTCGAGCGGGCAGATCAGGCCATTGTCCGAGGTTCTGGCGGTCGCACGCGCGAAGGTTCCCGGCGAGGTGGTCAAGATCGAGCTGGAGCGCGAAGACGGCATCTGGGTCTACGAGATCAAGATTCTCACGCCAAACGGACGGCGGCGCGAGGTGGAGATTAACGCCCGGACCCTCGCCATCATCAAGATCGACTGACCGTGCGCATCCTCATCGTCGAAGACGAGCCGCGCATCGCCGCCGACATCAGCAGCGGACTGCAGCGGGCCAACTACGCGGTGGACATCGCCCGCGACGGCAACGACGCATGGTTCAAGGGCGAGACAGAGGACTACGACGCGATCGTGCTCGATCTCGGCCTGCCGCAGCTCGACGGCATGTCGGTCCTGAAGCGACTGCGCGCGGCGGGCAACACAACGCCGGTCCTGATCCTCACCGCACGCGACGGCTGGCGCGAAAAGGTCGACGGCATCGACGCCGGCGCCGACGACTACCTGACCAAGCCGTTCCAGATGGAGGAGTTGGTCGCACGGCTGCGCGCCATCACCCGCCGCGCGGCGGGACAGGCAAGCGCGATCGTCAAGGCCGGCCCGCTCGAACTCGACACAAGGGCGCGCGCGGCGACCGTGGACGGCCGGGCGCTTCCGCTCTCGACGCTGGAGTACCGGCTGCTGTCCTATCTCCTGCTCCACCGCGGCCGCACGATGTCGCAGGGCGAGCTGCTCGAGCACATCCATTCCGGCGACAGCGACCGCGACGGCAACTCCGTCGAGGCGCTGGTCGCTCGCCTGCGCCGCAAGCTCGGCTTTCCGCTGATCGAAACCCGGCGCGGCCACGGCTACTGCATCCCGCCCGACACGCCATGAGCCCGCGGTCACTCCTGTTCCGGCTGACATCGATCGCTGCGCTCCTGATCGCGCTCGCGCTTTCGATCGCGGGCTTCGTGCTGAACGCGATCTTCACCCACCAGATCGAGCAGCGGGCCGCCGACGAGATGGTTCAGGTGGTCCGGGCGATTGCGGCGCAGGTCCGCGTCGGGCCGGACGGCAGCGTAGCGGTGGACGTGACGCCGTCGGACCCGCGGTTCGAAACCCCGTACGGCGGGCGCTACTGGCAGGCGACCTCCGAAAAGGGGCAACACGCGCGCTCGAGATCGCTGTGGGATTTCGTGATAGCAGCGCCGGGCTACAAGCCCGATGGCGAGCGATGGGTTGCCAATCTGGAAGGTCCGGCCGGCGCGCGTTTGCTGGCTGTGCTGCAGGACGTGGTGGTGCGGGCGGGCCAGGGCGAGGCCGAGCTTCGCATTGTCGCGGCCCTCGATCGCAACGAACTGGCGGCCGCGCAGCGTTCGTTTGCGAACCTTTTGGCGCTGTCGCTGGCTGCGCTCGGCGCGATCCTGATCGTCGCGATGGCACTCTTCATCCGGCTCGCGCTCGGCCCGTTCCGCGATCTCGGGCGCGGACTGCAAGAGATTCATGCGGGGCAAAGCCGCGCGCTTGCCGGCCGTTTTCCGGACGAGGTCCAGCCGGTGGTCGACGACCTCAACCGGCTGATCGAATTCCAGGACTCCGCGCTCGCGCGCGCGCGCACCCAGGCCGGCGATCTCGCGCACGGCCTCAAGACGCCGCTTGCCGTGCTCGGCGCGGTGGCGCGACAGGCCGACGGCGAAGGCCGCAAGGACATCGCAGGTCCGATCGAGGAGCAGATCGAGGCCATGAACCGGCATGTGGAGCGCGCGCTGGCGCGGGCACGCGCCGGCCTTGCCGCCGTGCTCGGCCACCAGAAATGCGCCGTCGCGCCGGTGGTCGAGAAGGTCGTCCATGCGTTCGGACGTCTCTCCGATACGCGCGAGCTAGCGTGGGAAACGAAGGTGCAGCCCTCCGCGCAGTTTCCCGGCGACGACGGCGACCTGACCGAGATCCTCGGAAACCTCCTCGACAACGCACGTAAATGGAGCGCACGGCAGATCCGCGTCAGCGCGGAGACGGTCGCCGGCTCGCTGGTTCTGCGCGTCGAGGATGACGGTCCCGGCTTGTCGCAGGAGCAGGCGTTACAGATTGCGCGCGGCCGGCGCTGGGACGAAAGCCGACCCGGCACCGGATTCGGCCTCGCGATCACACGCGACCTTGCAGAAAGCTATCAGGGCAATCTGGAACTCGACGGCTCCGAACTCGGCGGCATGCGCGCCACGGTCACGGTTCCGATGCGCCGCGAGACCGTTCGGTCAGCGGCCGCCCGCCCGGAAAGCTGAACGAGCCGGTCAAAGCGAAGAGCCCGCCAAAGGCGGGCTCGCAAGGTTCAGGTTCGGTTTCTTAACGCCGGACCGTTCCGGGCGCGCCACGCGCGCCGCCGCCCGCTCGGACCTAGTTGGCCTTCTTTGCGCCTGTCGCGTCGTACTGCTTCAGAAACGCAATGAGGTCGGCGATGCGCTTCTCGTCCTTGAGCCCGGCATAGATCATCTTGGTGCCGGGAATGCGCGCGCGCGGATCCTTGATGTAGTCGGCGAAGGTCTCGTCGCTCCAGACGATCTCCGCATTCTTGTTGGCCTCGGTATAATTGTATCCCTCGACCGTCCCGGACTTGCGGCCGAACAGGCCGTTCAGCACCGGCCCCACCGTGTTGCGCGCCTTCTCGCCCACCTGATGGCAGGCGCGGCATTGCGCGTAGACCTTTTCGCCGGCAGCCGCATCCTGCGCCTGCGCAGAGGGCGCGAAGGGTATAGCGAACATCGCCGCAGCAAAGGCGTAGATCTTCAACGTCATCGTTATTCCTGTTCGTTCGGTGGCCTGTCGGAAGCGGGCCTGTCGGATCAACCGCCACAGTTTAAAGACGTTCCAATCCTTGGCAACCCGGAGCGGGCGTTCGTCGCTGGCGAAACGAGCTTCGCCCGAACATCAGGCGGATCGAAATGCGTTGAAAGAAACACCGGACGGCGACGTTCAAACAACCTTGATCGCGTCCCTGCCGACGATCGTGCTGCCGTCGTCGTCGATCCAGGTCAGCACCACCGGGCCCGAACTCGCGCGCCCTGAACTTGAACTGGACATAGGGATTCGCGGCGATCGCGGGCTCGAAGTCGACGGAAAAGACCTCCTTGCCGGCCACCGTGCAGACGAAGCGGTTGATGATCTTGCGCGGCACGAGCTTGCCCGACGGATCGCGTCGCAGGCCGGTCTCCATCACATGCGAGACCAGCGCACGAACCTCGACGATCTCGCCCGCCTTGGCCTGCTTCTTGTCGAGACGGAAACGCGGGGCTTCGGTCATCGGATACTCCTGTCGAACGTCGTTTTACCGCGTCAGGTTGCGCAGCCGCCGATGGTGACCTTGACCTCGCGCTTCGCGATGAAGCACGCGCCGTCGTTCATCTTCGCCACCGCCACCACGTTCTGGGTGCCCGACAGGCGGATGCGCATGTGCGCCTCCGCCACGCCGCCGGCCGGGGAAAAATTGACGGTCGCGATGCCGCCGCGCGGATTGCCCTCGGCCACGATCAACACCTGGGTGACATGCGAGGCTTCGGTCATCGGGCTGTCGACCGTCACCTTGAGCGGAACGCTGGCGCCGTTCTCGGCAAGTTCGGGCAGATCCAGCGCGACCCGGCCGGGCGTCGGGGTGCGGCCGCCGGCAAACTTCGAGATCAGGTCGGCGGATTCGTTCGCGGCAAAGGCTGCGTGAAACGCATCGATGCCGGTCACGACGGCGACGGCCCCCGCCCCGATCGCCAGCGCACGCCGGCAATTCACACGGACGCCATTTCCGACGGCTCGAGCGGCAGCCGCCGAAACGATATTCGCCTGATTCATGTCCGCATCCAATTGCGCAAGAGCTGCAAACCATTCCTGTGCGCTGACGGAAACGCGCACTCAGGATCGTCGATCATCGTCTCTAAGTAGCAACTCTGCAGGCGGCGTCGAGCCCGACCGGCTTCACAACTTTGTACGATAAGCGTGCCGACCCCGGCCACCGGGCTCGAGCCCGGCTGTTCCGAAATGTCCGTCTCCAAAGCCGCATCGGGAGAGACGATTTGTGTGGCGTCGAGCCGCAAAAGAGAAACGCATTCTTAAAAATGTTGTTTGATTTCAGTCGGTTGAAATCAGACATGCAAGATGTTCTATCTGTGGGCTACCGATCCGGAACCCACGCATGACGCAGACCGCCCCCCCGTCCCCGCCGGTTCTCCATTCCGACCCGTCGGTCGTTCTCGACGATCTGATCGGCAACGCCCAGCGCGCCAGCGACATGATGAAGGCGCTGTCGCACGAGGCGCGGCTGGTGATCCTGTGCCTGCTGGCCGACGGGGAGCGATCCGTCGGCGAAATCGAGCGCATTCTGCAATTGCGCCAGCCCGCCGTCTCGCAGCAGTTGGCGCGGCTGCGCGCCGAGGGGATGGTCGAGACCCGGCGCGAAGGCAAGAACATCTATTACTCGTTGGCCCGAACCGAGGTCCGCGAGGTGATCGTGGCGCTGCACCGCGCATTTTGCACCCGGCCCCGATAGACTGGCGCGCATCGCAAGCATCCGGACGCCGCGTCCGACGAGACCGTCCCATGCCCGACCTGCTGCCGCCGTTCCTGCTCCGCACCCTGCTCGGACTCGGGCTCGGGCTGGCGCTCGGATTCGTCGCACGCCGCGGCCGCTTCTGCGCGGTCGGCGCGATGGAGGATGCGCTTTACCAGAACGACACGCGGCGCATGCGGATGTGGCTGGTCGCGATCGCCGTCGCAATCGCCGGCACGCAGGTGCTGATGCTGACATCCGGCTTCGATGTCTCGAAGTCGATCTATGTCGCGACCCGGCTGGACTGGAGCGGCCTGATCATCGGCGGCTTCTTGTTCGGACTGGGCATGACGCTGGTCGGCACCTGCGGCATGGGATCGCTGCTGCGGCTCGGCGGCGGCGATCTGCGCGCGCTCGTCGTTTTCCTCGTGATGGCCGTCGCCGCGATGGCGACGCTGCGCGGCTTCCTTGGCCTGCTGCGAATTCAGATCGTCGAACCGCTGTCGATCACGCTGTCCGGTGTTTCGTCCCAGCGCCTTCCCGACCTGCTCGGGCTCTCGCCCGGTGCGGCGGCGGCTCTCGCCTTTGCGATCGCAGCCGCAACGCTCGCGATGGCGGCCGGCCTGAGGGGCCGGGCGTTCCTTCGTTCGCCGCTGCATGTCGCGACCGGCGTTGCGGTCGGGCTTCTGGTCGTGGCGGGCTGGTGGGCGACCGGCGTGGCCGGATTCGACGAGTTCGACACCCGCCGGGTCGAGTCCTTCACCTTCGTCGCGCCGATCGGCGAGACCATGCTTTACGCCATGCTGACCACCGCGCTGACGCCCGACTTCCCGGTCGGGGCCGTGATCGGGGTGGTGCTGGGCTCGTGGCTCGCTTCGGTGTCCGGCGGCACGTTTCGTTGGGAGACGCCGGGCGACCGCAACGAACTCGGCCGGCATGTGCTCGGTGCGGCGCTGATGGGCTTCGGCGGCATCACCGCGCTCGGCTGCACCGTCGGACAGGGCCTCACCGGGCTCTCGACTCTCTCGATCGGTTCGGTGCTGGCCGTGCTCTCGATCCTCGCGGGCGGCCGCGTCGGTCTCTACTGGCTGGTCGAGCGCGTCGGAACCGGCCAGCGTTCCTGCGCCTGATCCCCCGCCGCCCTCCTCCCTGATTGTCGAGCCTGCATCGCCTGCACGAACGCGCGGCCGCGTCGTCTGCTCGGCCGGATCGCAGCACGCCGGCGCGTCCGCCGCGCGTTGACGCTTTTGATATCATCAGATATTTCACAGGCGTTGCAGATACCGGAACGCCACCAGCGGACGGCTTCGATGGCGAAGGCCCGCAAGACCGTAAGTCCCGGCCTGTCCTCCCGCCGGACATCGCCGGGCCGCAAAAGCGCAGCCTCAGCGCTGCGCACCGCAGCGAAGTCTTCGCGCGGCCCCTCGCTCGTCACCCGCGCCTTCGAGGAGATCAAGGAGAAGATCCTGACCCTGCACTTCCTTCCGGGGCAATATCTGAACGAAGGCGCGCTCTGCGCCCTGCTCGGCCTCGGCCGCACGCCGGTGCATCAGGCGCTGCACCGGCTGCAGCATGAGGGGCTGGTCGAGATCATGCCGCGCAAGGGCGTGATCGTTCAGCCCGACAGCATCTCGGAGATCGTGCGCATTCTGGAATCGCGGGCCGCCGTGGAGGCGGAGCTGGCGCGCAGCGCCGCCGAGCGCGGCACGGCCAGGCACGCCGCCGAATTGCGGGCGCTGGCGCGCGCCAGCGCCGACGGCAAGACCATCGACGAGTTCATCGCGCAGGACCGCGTCTTTCATCGCAAATTTGCGGACATGGCCGCCAATCCCGTGTTAAGCGATTTCGCCCGCAACCTGCACGAACGCTCGATCCGCTACTGGTACCTGCACCTGTGGCAGACGATGAACCCCAAGGCCACCGCGCGGCAGCATTCCGCCATCGCCGACGCCATCGCGCGACACGACGCGGATGGCGCAGCCAGGGCGCTGCGCGAACATATCGAGAGCCTGCGCGGCCGCCTGATGCGCGTCAACGAGGCGGCGCAGCGCCGCCTTCCCGCACCGGAGAACGGCCGGCCGGGCGTAAAACGCAACAACAGCAAGAACGGAGGACGTCGATGAGCGAAGCCTATTCCAGCATCCCCAAGGGTGGCGTGATGCCGAACCTCGACGAGGTTCTGCTGCAGGCCAACAACCTGCCCTGGCGCGAGAAGTCGCTGAAGGGGCTGCACGAGAAGATGCTGTGGCGCAACGAGGACACCGGCGCCTCGATCGCGCTGATCCGCTTCGAGAAGGGCGTAAGCATTCCTGCGCCGCACAGCCACGCCGCCAACCAGTTCATGTATTGCCTGAAGGGCAAGTACGAATACACCGCGACCAAGACCGTGCTTACAGCCGGGTGCTTCTACTGGAATCCGAAAGGCAACGTGCACGGCCCGACCGTGGCGCACGAGGAGACCATCGTGGTGGAGGTGTTCGACGGACCGCACTATCCGCAACGCCCCTCCTGGTACACCGACGACGCCGACGCGCGCTGACCCGCAAGCGACGCCCATCGAACAGGACGCCTCGACATGAAACAGCAGATCGTCTCCGACAGGATCCGCCAGCCCAACGGCCATTTCTCGCAGGCCACGACGATCGAGGCCAGCGGCCGGCTCGTCTTCATCTCCGGCATGACCTCGCGCCGTCCGGACGGCAGCATCGCCGGCGTCGGCAATGTCGAAGAGCAGACGCGGCAGGTGTGCGAGAACCTCAAAGCGGCGGTCGAGGCCGCCGGCGGCACGCTGGAAGACATCATGCGGGTGGACGTCTACATCCGGAACATGGAACACTTCGACACGATTCACAAAGTGCGCCGGGAGTATTTCAAGGGTATCGCTCCCGCGTCGACGATGGTCGAGGTCAACAAGTTCACCTCGCCGGACTACCTGATCGAGATCAACGCCATCGCGGTGATCCCCCCGCGTTGATCGGCAGGCCGCAGGTTTCCTCGCTTACCGCTACTCTTCCTATGGAACTGGAGGGCTGCAGGCGACGCCGGCTGCGGCGAACCGGCACTTGTGCCCTTTTGTCCCGGGTCTATGTTTCCGGTCCCGGCTTTGCCGCCCCCTGCCCCGGACACGCATCGGCCCGATGAGCGACCTTTCCGAAGAAACAAAAAAAGAAATCCGCACGGTCGCCGCCACGCCGATCCTGTTCGGCGTGGCGCTGGTCGTGATCGTCGCGCTGGTGTGGGGCTTCATGCACTGGTCCTACCGATCTGTGCTCTCCGGCAAGGACGCGCACATCGCCTCGCTGGAGCGCCGGCTCGCCGACTATCGCGACGCGCTTGCGGGTGCGCCGCCCGACGAAGCCCGCCGCCGGATCGAGGCGCTGCAGAACGAGATCAAGACCCTGCGCATCCGGCTTGCACCGCGGCGGCTCGATGCCGGACAGCGTCAGTCGATCGCGGACCGTTCGCGCCGGCCGGCCGGCGTCGCACCGCGCAGCGTCACCGTGCTGGTCGAGGATCCGTGCAGCGACTGCTCGGGCTTCGGCACGGAGCTGGCCCAGGCGCTGCAAGCCAACGACAACTGGGTCGCCACCACCGAGACCGTCAAAAGTCTGGCGGAACGCCCGCGGCTCGGCATTGCCGTGCGCGTGCCCGATCCGACCCGTCCCCCGCAGGAGGCGGCGGTTCTGCAGCAGTCGTTGCGCTCGGCAGGCATCGCCTTCACCGTGATGCCGTCCGGCGTGGCGGGCGGCGGCGTCGAACTGGTCGTGTCGGAGCGCGCGCCGTAAGGCGCGACGTCGGCACACGCTCGTCTTGTCACGAAACAGTCATCTATCTGTCACAAAACGTCTCCACTCGGAGAAAACGTTGCATTTGCGCGACGACGGCCCGCCGAATTCGACCGACGATGCGAGACATCGCGTTCCTGGCTTGACGGACACGCGCCGCGCCTGTTGCTAGGATCGAAGAACCGGCGGACGCCGTTTGCTGTCGCGCGCGCCGGCATAGGCTTCCCGACGGCCCGCTCGATTGCTCGATGACGAAGAAATCCGCGCATCGCCTGCCGCCCGTGGGCCGGAGCTTGCGAGCGTCCGCACTCGCAATCCTGGCCTCGGCGCAGGACGCGCTGGCCGACCGCAGCATCGACGATGCGGTCGCGATCCACGAGGTGCGCAAGGCGCTCAAACGCTGGCGCGCCCTGCTGCGGCTTCTGCAATTTGCACTCGGCGATGACGCAAAGCGGCTGCGCCGCCAAGCCCGCGACCTGGCGCGCAGCATCGGCGATGCGCGCGACGCGCAATCCGCACTCGATGCGCTCGCCGATCTGATCGCACATTCCCCCGACGGCGCGCTTGCCGACAACGTTCACGACCGCATGCGTGCGCCGATCGACGCCATCCGCCGCGCCAGCGAACGCAGCCAGCTGACCGACGACGCGCGCCGCCGGATTGCGGCGGCGCTCGCGCAGGCGGCGGCCACGGTCGAAGGTTGGCCCCGCAGGATCCGCTTTCCGGATCTCGCCGACGCGCTGACGAAATCCTACCGGCGCGGCCGCAGGCTCGTTCCCAAGGACTGGTCGCGCGCCGGCGCCGAGGCGCTCCACGAATTGCGGCAGCGCACGGTCGAACTGCGCCACCAGCTGGAATTCGTCGCCGCGGTCATGCACGAGCGCGCCATCCCGGCCGTCGCGGAAACCCAGCGTCTGCGCAATCGGCTCGGCAGGCATCAGGATCTGACGCTGATCGCGCCGCTATGCGCCCCCGGTGCGCCGCTCGCGCGCTGGCGCGCCCGGCTCGTCCCGCTGATCGAGGCGCGGCAGGCCGCGCACGCCGCGGCGGCGGAAAAGCTCGCCAAGCGCGTCTTCGCGCATCCGCCCAAGGCGTTCCGCAGGAGACTGGACGCGATGCATCGGAACGCGCGCACAACGCCGCAGGCGCCAGCGGCCCAGCGCCGCGCCGCAAAGGCCAAACCGGCACGCAATCCGCGACGCTCCAAGCCGGGTCCGAAGGCTTCGACCGGAGCTGATCCGGCACAGTAACGGCGCGAACCGAAGGTTGGCCGAAACCCGGAAGGCGGTTCAGCGCGGCGTCGCCGGCCGGCGGCTGCCGTCCGTCACGATGCGCGCGCCCTCGACCGATGGCATCGCCATGCGCCTGGCGAGCAGGTCCGGCAGCGGATAGCGGAACCCGTGACGCCGCTGCAGGTCCGCCGCGCGCGTTCGCAGGGTCGCGTCGTCCGGCTCCTCCATCGTGGCGATCGCGATCACCTCGCCGTGCCCCGACGGATAGAGATGCACGCTCGGATAAACCGCTCCAAGCGTCTTCAGGGTCGGCAGGTAGTTCGGCGTGCCCTCGTGGAGGTTGTAGACCGCCGCTCCGCCGGGCGTGAGCCGCTGCCGCATCAGTTCGTAGAACTCGCGGGTCAGCAATTGCGAGGGCACGCCGTCGCCATGATAGGCGTCATGCAGGATGATGTCGTAGGGCTGCGTGCTGTCCTGCAAAAAGCGACGGCCGTCGGCGGCGACCAGCCGGATGCGCGGCGTCTCGCGCAGGCCGAAGTATTTCTTCGCAACCTCGACCACGCCGGGGTCGATCTCGACGGCGTCGATCGCAAGCTCCGGCATGGCGCGGGCGAGATAGGTCGAGACCGAGCCGCCGCCGAGGCCGATCATCAGGATGCGCCGGCGCTCGGCCGGATAGATCACCGACGTGGTGATGGCTCGCGCCAGCCGCAGCGGCAGGTCGTCCGGATCGCGCAGGTTGGCAATCGATTGCAGCGTGTCGTCGCCCCTCAGGCGGAACCACATCTTCAGCTCGTGACGCCGCTTCTCGACGATGATGTCGTTGTATTTGGTCTTGAGGCGGGCCAGCCGGCCGTCCGGCAGCTTCAGGAGCGCGGCCCGCGCCTTCTGATCGACGACGTCATCGACAGCCGCCTGCGCATGCGCCGGGACCGGCAGACCGGTCCCGAAGGCGGCAACGACCATCACCGCGGCCAGCGCCGCCGCGCATCGAATCCAAGACCGCACGACCGTCACCGGAACGCCCCCATCGCCTGCCGATCGGGCCGCATCTTGCTCGCCACGACGCGCGAGCGCCAGCGTCGCGCACCCACACTCCAGAAGAAAGACAACTGTCGACGAGCCTGCCACCGGTCGCATACAAGCCGGCAGAGAATTTACAAATTCTCCAGATAAATCAGCTGGCCGGGACTATCAGGCCATTCCGCCGACGAACCCTTCTGTCGCCCCATTGTGGACCCGGGACAGCCGGACCCCGCCGCTACAGCCGCGATCCTTGCAGCGCAGAATTCGCTCGGCCTCGTCGACATAAAGTTGGGCGAGTTCCTTGCGCCGGACCAACTCGCCCGCCGCTTCATAATGAGCCTTGCCGCAGCGCCGGCAGAGAATTTCGACTCGCTCGGCCGGAGGCAAATCGGAGAGACGCAGTTCTGATTTCCAACTCACCAGAAATCCTCAGCACTCGGAATCCGCGTGTAGCTGATTTTGCCGCCCGCATAGCCGCCCGGCGGGGGCGTCCATGACCCGACGCTCACCAGAGTGCGGCCGTAACGGCCATTCAGCGCGTCTATCGCCCCCGTGACGGCTTCAGCTTTCCGGCGCGCCGCATCGTCATTGAGCAACATATCGAGTTGCCGCTCTCCCGCGCGCGTCAGCTCATACAACGTGACATGGACTTGCACCGCGCGACTTCGCGAGGGCAGATCGGCACGCGCCTTGCGCCAGAGCCCGTCCAGGGCGCTGAGTACGGCATGATCGTCATGCACCGCGGGAAGGGAAACATCGCGCCCCCAGCTGCCGCCATACAACGCAAGCCACAATGACAACGCGCCAGCATTCCAGCCGTCACGGCGCATTCGGCGCGCGGCCTTGACTAACAGAAGCCGCGACGCCTCGCGTGCGCGATCAAGGCTGCGATGATCCGGCGGCAGCACGCGGCCGTGGCCGTACATCCCGCGACCGCTCGGCGGGGTTTGGATGTCATACCCGTGCAGTGCATACCAAAGACGCTCGCCGTTCACGCTGCGCCACAATGCGCGCATCTGCTTAGGCTCGGTGCGGAGCAACGTCGTCATATCGACGATGCCGGACTCGGCCAGACGCCGCGCCATGCGTGAGCCGATGCCCGGTACATCGGCCAGCGGAATAGCCAACAGCGGCGCCGGCATTTCGCTGGGATACCACGCGAGGTTTCCGTCGCCGTAGCGGCCCGGGCTGCGCTTTCCGGCTTTGCAAGCCATCTTGGCAAGCTGGCGGTTCGCGGCGAACCCTATCGAGCATGTCATCCACGGCCCGATGTGATCCGCGAGACGACGCTTGATCTTGCGACCAAGCGCCAAAGGGTCGCCGCGATGAGCGGGCTCGACCCGGCATGTCATCTCGTCGATTGACTTGATCGCGTCGACAGGCAGCACCGCAGAAATTTCAGAGATCAACGCATTGTGCGCGCGGCGATACAGGTCTGGTGATTGCGGCACCAGCACGAGATCGGGGCACCGCTGCATGGCCTCGGGCACCGCCATGACGTTGCCGACGCCCGCAAGCTTGGCCTCGCGCGAACACGCGATGATGATCGTCCGGGCGTTAGGCGCGTCGAATGGAATGACCCCGACAGGCCGCCCGCGCAAAGACGGACGCGCGGCTTGCTCGACGGACGCGAAGAATCCGATCGAAGTCGAGATACAAACGCTCGACTTGGTTAGGTCGCCGCACGCCGCCCTCCGGGTCAGAGCGGGCAATGAGAACAAAAAGAGAACAAGTGTCAATGGACACCGGCGAGCAAGTTCAAGAAATCACAGCCGCAACACCCAATCGAATGTTACGCCTTGCGACGGTTCCGACCACCCGGAGGCGGTTTAAGCATTTGATTTTTAAGGATCTTACCAATCTGGCTGGGGGACTAGGATTTGAACCTAGATTAACGGAGTCAGAGTTCCCCTTTAACCACTGAATCAACAGCGCTTTTTCTCCAAACACGGGGATAAAGCGCCGTGACGCATCAAAGCCTTAGCGTCAAACGTCCAACTGCGGAAAGCCTTGTTGTCCAGCGGGATGACGGCTTGTTCGAGATCGGGCTAGCCGAGCCGGCAGGCCCCTTCCCCACGCGGAAATTCGCGGAAGAGATCGCCGATCGGGAGGTGCGCCATGACGAGGCCGCCTGACCCAGAAATGCGAAGCCCCGCCGCGGGAAACGGCGAGGCCAATCGCAAAAATCAGAAGCAGCACCCCAAGAATTACGCCGCCGACTCGTCAGACGCAAGTGCCCCGGTGGTGCTGCGTCATCGCTTCATGCGGGCGGGTACGCGATTCCCAAACGACGAACTGGGTCGCCGCGCCCGATCGGCCTGGGCTGAATGGAAGGCCGGCCTTTCGAAAAAGGAGAAGGGAAAACTCTTCAAGCGCGCGCGCTGATCGAATTGCGTTCGGTCGGCCGCGTGCTCTCGCGTGAGAGCGTCGGAGGTCCAGCTCTCACGGTGACACAACGCCAGACCGACCGCTGCGGCGGTCTCTGAGCATTGTCCCTGCCGCGCCCTCGTTGGGCCGATGAATGCTCCGGGTGTCGGTGACCTTCACCGACAGGTTGTCGGCCACCTGGACCGAATAGTCTGGCCCCGAGGCGAGCATATCGGGGCGACACGTTCGGCGGGAACTTTATCGGGCGATTTATCACCGCGCCTTGGTGCTGGAAGGTGGCTCCTCAAGTCCGAATTTCCGACCGCGCTTAGGACGCCAATGCCGAAGCGATAACCACGCCCCCGGATCACTCCGGGTAAACCCCCGCTACCCGAGACATTCGGGGAGGGAGATTCAGACTGGCCCACTTAACGGGCAGCGTGGCTAAACCGAACGAGGAAGCTGGCGCTCTCAAGTCCAAGCACCGCTGCTTGGACGTGCCTCCGAAGCGGGAGGGAGGGCAAGCGGAAACGGAACCTATGGGCCAACGATAACCGAGATCAGAGATGGATCAGGACGAGATCGAGGACGCACAGGCAGCCACGGTGCTGTTGCCGGCCCCGGACAGCGACGTGCTCTGGAGCGTGAAGCAGACAGCGGCCTATTACGGCATCACCGCTGCGCAAGCGCGCGCCGCGATCGAGCGGGGCGACATCCCGGCTCGTCGCATCCCAGGCCGGCATGGCCTGATCGTTTTCAAGTCCGAAGCCGAAGCCCACCTGAAGAGGATCGCGCGGCCCATAACCGAGACTCCACGACCGCAACGAAGGAAGCGGCCGAAGCAATGTGGCACTAGGTAGCAAATGCACCACGGTTAAGTGGTTGGCTACGCTTACTTAATGCCGGGATAGGAGCCCGATGTTACGAGCCCTCTTTTTCTTCGCGGTGATAATTATAGCGCCCGTCGCCAGTCAGGCTAAACAGGCGACCTTGACGGTCGTTTACGAAGCAGAAGCCGGTAATGAATGTTCGTTTGAACAGGTCGCGATAGCGGACGTAGCCAAAGAAGAAGAGATTGGGGCCATTGTCCTTGGCAAGCGCTTGGTTGAGGCGCGTGAGATCAATGTCACCGTTTATTTCCGCTCGGCGCTCATGGGGCCGATCAGGACCAGCAATGACGCCTTCTGGGAGCATGGTTCCTCCTTTGCGACGGGGGTCCACTGGCGGCGGCAAATCTTTTTCGGGGTGGCCGTCCACAATGTCGAAAGCTTCGTAAATTTCAGTCAAGAAAGCGGGCATTCGTCCAAAATTCAGGAGATTATAAATCAGTTCGCCGGGGCGGCCGTCACCTCGTCCGGACATACGAAAAACCAAGCTGGTCTGTTTTATCTCGATAAAGATATGCGCGCGTTCGAGGTCGGTCAGCGCACGTTCGGCGGTTTTAGCGGCGAGGATCGCGGCTTTGGCAGTTTCACGCGTGTAGTAAACCGTGGCACCCAAGCCGAGCAACGTGATTATTCCGATTCCTATTTGGACGTAATTAAGCGTGACGGTCTTCTGCGCAGCTACCGCCATGCTCCTTTGCTGACACAAATCGGCTTCGTTGTGATTACTGGGTTTCTCACAATCTGGCTTTGCCCAATTGGGTTCGACCGCCTTTTCCCGCTCGATGCTAATAGGGCCAAGCACGGTTATCGGCAGCGGAGGCTTGGAGTAATTCTGAGTTTGACCGGGTGGGGCAGTTTCGCGTTGCTGATGTACGTTGTTTGGTTGGCTATTAGCTATTGATGCCGCGAAGATTGCGGCAACGATCAAGCATCCTCTAACCGCAGCGATGTGCAACCAATTGCGCTTAAACATTGGATAAAGAACGCCGTGAACCCGCTCCGGCCGACTTTATTGGCAAGGTTGCGGTCTGTCTCCGCCCCCCATGGCAGTCCCTCTCCCGCGGACGCCTGCACCGCCGAAAAAACCCGGCCGGCTCCGCGCCCATACGGAAAACGGGTCTGGAATGTGTCTCCAAAAGCCCAGCAAAGACGGGCCAAAATATCGCATGGCAGCATATACGCTTGACACTTGATTTCCGTATGGCTCGGCATATCCTCTCCCCCATCACGGGAGGGCGCCATGAAGCGAGCCGCGATCTACCTTCGAGTCAGCACCACCGGTCAGAACACGGAAAACCAGCGCCGCGAGCTTGAAGCCGTGGCCGCCCAGCGCGGATGGTCCATCGTCGAGGTCTACGAAGACGCCGGCATTTCGGGTGCCAAGGGCCGCGACAAACGCCCCGCCTTCGATCGAATGCTCAAGGACGCGACGCGCGGCAGGTTCGACATCCTGGCCGCATGGTCGGTCGACCGCCTGGGCCGCAGCCTTCAAGACCTGATCGCCGCGCTATCCGATCTGCACGCCGCTGGCCGCGACTTGTACTTGCACCAGCAAGCTATCGACACCAGCACGCCCAGCGGCCGGGCGATGTTCCAGATGCTGGGCGTGTTTGCTGAGTTCGAGCGAGGCATGATCCGGGAACGGGTAAACGCCGGCTTGGCGCGTGCCAAAGCCAAGGGCGTGCGGCTCGGCCGCCGCCGTGTGTCCGGCGATGTTGAAACCCGCATTCGTCAGCTTCACGCCGATGGCATGGGCATCCTCAAGATCGGCCGTGAGGTCGGTGTCGGCACCAGCGTTGTGCAGCGAGTCATTGGCGAGGCCACAGAGAGGCCAGCCGCGCGCTAGGCCATCGGGCGGCCCTCTCTCAGCGAGCGCACCAGCGGCCATCCTAGGCCGTTTCTGGCGCCTTCTGCGGGCTGGCGAGCGGTGGCGCTGAGCCTGATGATTCGGAGTGACAGGCCGATCCTGCGTGCGAACTGCCATCAATGGCGCGCGATGATGTAGCGGCTCAGAATTATTTTCAGCGCCCTACAACGCTCGCTGACTCCCACCAACGCTCAGCAACCATTAGAGCGCGGTCTGCCGTCTGCACCGGCCTTGCGCGGCGACTTAATCGGCGCGATTGCGCAAGGATGCAAAGTGATCACGCCAAGCCCATCCGCGTCTCACCGACAAACCGTTCGGCGGTCTCGAATGGAACGAAACTCCTAGACGGCATCGACGGCCGCAGCCCAACGGCTCGCCGCTTCCGCGATTTGGTGCAGGCGTTTCAGGCCGAGTTTGGCGGGGCTCTAAGTGAGGCCGACAAGCTGTTGGTCAGACAAGCTGCCGCGTTGACGATCCGGGCAGAGCAACTTCAAGCCGATCTGGTGAACGGCCTGCCCGTAGATGCCGATGCTCTCATCCGGCTCACGGGGACCGCAAACCGCATTCTCGGTTCGATCAACGCCAAGTCCCGCAAGCGAAAGCCCGCCGGTGGTGACGCCTTGCGAACCTACTTGGCCGAGCGAGCGACCGAGGCGGCATGACGATCGCTGTCTCGATCGACGAGGCGATTACGGACGCCAAGCTCCTCGGCGCCGCGCTGGGAGACGTTGCCACTTGGCAGACCTGGCGCACGGTCTTGAGGGCCGCGTTCGGCCTGGCCCTCAATCGCGATGAGGCCCGAGCCTTCGCCGCGGTGGCAGGTGGTCGCCAACCTCCCGAAACGAAGGTGCGCGAACTCTGGGCGATCCTTGGACGCCGCTCCGGCAAATCGCGGGTCGCCGCCGCTCTGGCAGTGTTCTTCGCGGTGTTGGTCGACCATAGCGGCAAGCTGGCCCCCGGTGAGATCGGGCATGTGCTGGTCCTGGCCGCAACTCGCGATCAGGCGCGGGTCATCAAGAACTACGCCGAAGGCTTCTTGCGAGCATCGCCAATTCTCGCCGGCATGATCGTTGAAGTTACACAGGAGGAAATCAGGCTTAGCAACGGCGTCGTGATCGGGGTCCACCCCGCCAACTTCCGGACGGTGCGCGGACGAACGCTCTTGGCCTGCATCTTCGACGAAGCCGCATTCTGGCGCGATGAAAGCAGCGCGACGCCCGACGTTGAGGTTTACAGAGCCGTGATCCCCGCGCTCGCGACAACCGGGGGCATGTTGGTCGCCATTAGCTCCCCATATCGCCGGATCGGCTTGCTTCACCAGAAGCACAAGGACTATTTCGGCACCGACGACGATGCCGTTTTGGTCATTCAGGGCGCGAGCGTCGACTTTAATCCGACACTCGATCCCGCGCTGATCGAACGTGCCCGACGCGACGACCCCGACTCTGCATTGGCAGAATGGGACGGCGGCTTCAGGCCGGACCTGTCCGCGTTCATGGATGACGCGACGATCGAGGACGCGATTGACCGGGCACGCCCGCTGGAACTTCCCCCGGTCGCCGGCCGGACGTATCAGACCTTTGTCGACGCCAGCGCCGGGAGGCATGATGCATTCACGATCGGGATTGCACACCGGGAAGACGATCGTTTCGTCGCCGATGTAATCCGAGGCCGCCGGCCGCCTTTCGATCCTGAATCCGTCGCCGCCGAATATGCCGCGCTCGCCAAGGACTACGGCTGCCGCAGCGTCACGGGCGACAACTTTTCAGGCGAATGGGTGGCCGCGGCCTTCCGCAAGGCTGGCGTCGAATACGCGCGAGCCGAGCTGCCGAAGTCGGCGCTGTACCTCGAAGGGCTGCCGCTCTTCACGCGGGGCGCGGCTTCGATCCCGGACCATCCTCGGCTCATTCGCGAGATGCGCCTTCTGGAACGCCGCGTGCACCGCTCCGGTCGCGACACGATCGACCACGGCAGCGGCGGATCGGACTCGGACGACTACGCGAACGCACTCTTCGGCGCATTCCACCTTCTCACGACACATCGGAAACCTCTGACGATGGCCGATCTGACCGGCCGATACGAAACGGCATGGTAAAAACGATGACACGCAAGTTTTACGCTCGCGACACCTCGAAATGGATCAAGCGGCTCAGCCTGGGCAACAGCGCCGCGCCGATTTCGTTTTTCCACTTCGACCCCGATCTGGACGCCAGCGGCACCGTCGCCAAGGCGAAGGACGCCTATCTAAAAGCCTGCGAAGTCGTTGACGGGCTCCGGACGAAGCGCAGCGAACTGGAGGCCAGCAAGCGATACACCTCACTCGGGGTCAGCGAACAGCTCGGCGACGCCGCGCTCACCGACGCGCTACCGGCCCTGCGTCGGGCAAAAGCGGCGATGGAGAAGATCGCCCACGAGATCAAAGAACGCCGCGCGGGGCTGAAGCTGACCAAGCCCGACCAATCGGACGAGGCTCGCGAGCTTCGCGCCGAAATGCGGAAGCGGCTGGCGGATATGCCGGCAGAGGCCCGCCAGAAGTTCATCACCGCGCACCGCGACAATCCGCTGGTGGTGCAAGCCATCGTCACCGCGCCCGCCGTGCTCTCCGGTGTCGATGAGACCATGCACGCCAACATGCTCGACGAGGCCATGCGCCGCGAGCACGGCGATGCGCTGGACGAGATCGAGAGCCTCGAAGAGGTGCTGAAGGTGACGGTCGACGTGACCGACAAGGCTCGACGTGAAGTCCGCAGCATCATCGGGTGTTCTGATGAGGTCTTCGACGAAATTGCGAAGGCCGCCGAAGCCAACGACGGCCGCGCCCCGATGCGACGGGAACTGCGAGTGGTCGGAGGTCAGGAGATCGAAATCCCCCGCGTTTTCGACCTTGAACGAAAGCTCTGGCGCGATGCCAGCGCCGAAGAAATCGCGGGGTTTGCAGCATGAATTGGCTCTCAGGCATCTTCGGCCCCGGCGCCCGTCTCGCGCCCCAGGCCGCCGTCAATGAGTCCGCCACCGCCGGGCCCGATACGCTCAGCGAAGACGTGGCGTCGATGCAAGGCAAATGGCGGACGATCAGCGACGTGCTGGAAGGCCACGACGCGATCAAGGCTGGCGGTGAACGCTACCTTCCGCGATTCGAAAGCGAGTCCGAAAAGAAGTATCGCCGCCGACTGAAGGACGCGCCGTGGCGACCCATTTTCCCGGCCGCGCTCGAAAGCCTCTGCGCCAAGCCGTTCATGACGCCGGTCACCTTGGCCGGCACACCGCCAAAGGCGATGAGCACGTTCGCAGAAAATGTCGACGGGCGCGGAAACTCGCTCAGCACGTTCGCGCGGTTGGTCTTCGATGACGCCGTAGCCTACGGCGTGGGCGTCTTCATGATCGAGTACTCCCGACCGACTCCCCGCGCCGATGGCAAGCCCCTGACACTGGCCGATGAAAGAGCCCAAGGTCTGCGGCCGTATTGGGTCCGCATCGATCCGCTGAATCTCATCGACATTCGCACCGAATGGGTTCGAGGCCGCGAAGTGGTGACGCACGCACGGTTCTTCGAGCACGCGACCGTCGCCAACGGGTTCTCGGAAAGCACCGTGACGCGAGTCCGTGTGCTGGAACGCGATCCCGGCGGTGCTGGCGCCCGCTGGTCGCTCTGGCAGAGGCCGGCCGGCGGCAGCGCCTACCAGGCGATTGACTCCGGCATCATCTCGATTGGCGAAGTACCGCTTGTTCTCTTTCACATCGGCAAGCGGAGAGGCGTCGTGTCGTGTCAGCCCTGGTCGTACCCGCTGGCGGTGATGGCTCTCGAATATTACCGAGCGCTGGCCCGGCAGACGGAGATCGAATGCTTCAGCGGCTGGCCGATTTTGGCTGGCCAAGGCGTCGCCAAGCCGGAAGGTGAAGAGCAAGTCACGGTCGGGCCACACACCACTCTCTTCGCGCAGCCGTCAGACACCGGAAGGGCCGAATGGGAAATCCTCGGTCCCGATGCCGCCCTGGTCGCTGAGATCGCGAAGGGGCCTGAACGCATCCTCGAAGTTTTCTCAAAAATCGCGCTCGAACCGACCCTGCCCAAGGCCGGTGTCACCGCCACCGCCGCCGGCGTCGACAACTCGCGAGCACATGCCGCGATCGAGGCGTGGGCCGGCGCGCTGAAGAACGCGCTCGATGAGGGCCTGGCCTACACCGCCAAGTGGCTTGTCATCGCTGACGTGACCACCGCCAGCGTCTCGACCGACTTCGCCGCGCTCGCCGGTGGTGCCGAGGAAGCGAAGGTTCTCGCCTCAGCGCAACAGCGTCATGTGATCAGCGCCAAGACGGAGCGCGCGGAACTGAAGCGCCGCGGCATCCTGGGGCCGGACGCTCCGGACGACGAAGCCGAAGAAGAGCGCATTGCTTCCGAGGCGCAGGGGCTCGAACCCGAGTTCGAAATCGACCCTGCCGGCGATCCGATCGACCCCGCGGACAAGATCGGAGTCGCAGCATGAACCGCAAATGCGAACTGATCGCGACATCCGACGCGATCAAGCGCAACCCTGGCGGCCAAGCGGGATGCTTGGCCGCCGGGACGCGCGCCTATGAAGGATCTGAAACATGACCGTATCCTATCTTGGGATGGAAATTGACTCGCGGCAGGCCGCCGCAGCCGCCCGCGAACTGGATAAACTGACGCCGGCGGCGAAGCGTGCCGAGCAAGCCTTCCAAGGCCTGGAACGGTCTTCGATGCGGGCGGCGAACAGCCAGCGCGCCGAAGCACAGCAGATCGCCAGCGCCTACGGCATCCGGGAGAGGATGACCGCGGGTCAGGTTGCGACGATCCGGCAGTACGAAACGCTCATCGGGAAACAGGCGCTTCTCAACGCCGGCATGACCAAGGAAGCGGCTGTTCACACTGCGCTCCGGAAGGCCAACACCACGGCGGATACCCAGTACGGCCGTGTGGTGAAGGAACTGGCCGGCATCCATTACGATTTGGAGAATGCTCAGGAGCGGGCTGGCCGGTCTAGCAATTCGCTGGCGAACACGCTGACGCGCCGTTTTCTCACCGGATTGGTCGTCGCCAACGTCCGGCAAATGGTTTCGGCGGTGATGGACCTGAACCGCTCGCTCGCCGATGTCGGTGACATTTCCCGCCGCGCCGGAATGAGCAGCGCTACTTTTCAGGGCATGGAGGCGACGGCCGGCGCAAAGGGGATTTCCGGAGCAGATTTTGGAAAGGCCGTTCTCGATCTTGGCAAAGGCATCGACGCAGCCAAACGTGGCAGCGGTGAATTGCTCGCGCTCTTCAGGCTCAATGGCGTCGCAGTCAAAGACACTGAAGACGCCTTTTATCGGGTGGCCGATCTTGTTCGTGGCGCTCGCTCAGAGTCCGAAAAGCTGAGGATATTGCAGGAAGCCGGGCTCCCTGCTACCCGCGAATTCGTAAAGCTCATGGAGCAAGGCGGCGCGTCGATCCGCGATCAGGTCAACACCGCGCTTGCAGACGGCGTGGCCACGAGTCAGTTGCTGATCGACAAGGCGCGAGGGTTCGACGAAGCGTGGAATCGCGGGTGGGCAAACTTCAAGCTTCAGTCGAGATCGGCACTGGCCGATGCCTTCGACGGGCTGAACGGTCTCTCAGGTCGCGCCGTTGGGCTTCTGATGCGCGTTGTACCGAATGTCCCGCAAAACATCTTGCGGGCCTCGATGACCGGCAACCCGATGTTCGAAGGGACGCGGCTCACGCAAAGCGGCGCGGACGACTTCTATCGAAGGGTCGGGCTCACCCCGATGCCGAACAAGGACGCGCGTAGCGGACAATCAGCAAGGGACGAGTTGGCCCGCGAGTCCCTGCGCCTTGGTCTTCTTGCCCAGACGCCCACGGCCGCCGAGGCCGCCAAGTCATCCCCGAAGGACACTCCGAAGGAGAAGCGCGATGACCGCGATCAATTTCGTCGCGCAGCCTAAGCACGGCTGCCTCCACGTCGGGACCGACGCTGCGGTGTATGACGCCACCGGTATCGTTCATGGCTTCGGGACAAAGGTGCTTACCGTGCCGCACTGGCCGGGCCTGATCACCTGCCTTGGAAACGCGGCGGCGTACCCGATCTTCGGGACGTATCTGGCGCTCGAATTCGCGTCGTTTGATGACATGATCGGGGGCGCAGAGGCCATGCTGCCGCTCATTGCAGAGCAGGTTGGCTTGCCGACTGGTGCTGACATCATCCTGGCCGGCATTTCAGCAAAGCGCGGTCCGGAAGCTTGGATGTTCAAGACGGATAATCGCGTGCCAATTACCAACACCCGCGAAGAAGCCGAAGCGTCGCCATTCTTTCCGGAGCCTTTCAAACTCGTGCGGCTCCCCAACAATGTGCAGACGCCTGTCCCAGCCGATCAGGTTATTCCTGCGAACTTCGAAGGGTTTGACGTCGATGCGGACCCAGCCGTGGTCGTGTGGACGTTACGCAAGATGCTCGAAATGCAGCACCGCATGGAACTGCCCGCCGGTGTCGGCGGCGTCGGCGGATTTGCTCAGCTCACCACGATCAGCGAGGCCGGAATCTCGCAGCGCCTTCTCCAGAAATGGCCAGAAGACCGGATCGGGCAGTGCATCAAAGCCCCGCCGATCGATTGGGCTCGCTGGCATCGCGAGAACCCAAAGCCGAAATCCGCCGACTTGAACTGTTCGGTTGGCGTGATCCCGCTAAGCCGCGCGGAGCGGAGGCGGTTCGAACGCGCGCACCGTGTTTGAAGCGCCCCCACGGGCAACCGTATGCAGCGCCGCGCCGCGGTCGCACAGGCGCGCGCGTGAGCCGATCGAAACCGCTAAAGCTACCAGGAGGGCTTGATCATGCGTTATCGGAGGGAGCGGTGACAGACAGGCATACCGAGGCTGACGACCGCGAGATCATTCAGGTCACGAAAGACTTGCTGGAGTGGTTCGGTAAGCGGGAGGTTCGTCCGCCGATCGCACACGCTGCGCTGCTCCAGACCATGCTTGAGTTGGACAAGGGGATTAATGGCAAGCAAACGCTGCAGGAGGCAGCGCTTGACCTGATCGAGTACATTCGGCGGCAGGTGAAGCTCTCTGCGAATTAGACCAACTCCCCTTTGTGACGTTGGCGGATTATCCAAGAAACCGCCATCGCCACCGGCTCGATCGCCACGCGGATCGTTCACCGCTGGTCGGACGCACTGGGCGCCCCATCGGCGCGCGATCACACTCTACTCGATCACGCCGGCACCTGACGACAGCGCAGAAGCGCGAACTCATTGCAGCCGCGCTGAAGGCAGCGCCACAAGCGTCTAACAACGCGGTGGCGCGAGCTATCGGCGTTTCGGATCACACCGTCGCGAAGGTGCGGGAAGAAGCGGAACGTAATTCGCAAATTGCGAATAAGCCCGCCCGCCAAGAGTCAACCGGCCGCAAGGCGCGTGGCCGCAAGCCCGGCACTTCTGCAAAGCCGAAGCCTGCGGGAGCGCCGAAGCTGCGCGTGGTCGATGCCGCGTGGGAAGAACTGCCGTCTGAGCCGCCCCAAAGAAAGACGCACCAGCGGGCTCCGCTGGGCTACTCTTGCGCCTCTGGAATCTATTCATCGTCGTCAGGGCGTTTCGTTTGCTGCTGCTGTTGCTGCTGCAACTGCGGCTGAGGTGATGCCGCCGGCGGGGCCTGGGCGGAGCCGTAGTCGGGAACCCAGGTGTGAAACCCGCAGGCCGCGCACCTGAAAATTTGTGCGCCCGGTCGATCGCCCAGGCGGTTCACGAACCCTGCGAATTTAGTCGCGCCCTCACACCTTTCGCAGGGCGGCGGTTTAATCGAAGTCATTGCCATTGGACCCGCTCCCGTGAACGCGGCCAATGCGTCAAATGACACATCGTTCTAGGGCTTTTCCCCATGCGACAAACGCAACCGCTCGATCCCTTCGCGGACCAGCGCTGCCTTATCCCGGCATCCGCCACGGGCGGAGTTGACGATTGCATACGCGAGACGGTCTTTGGCGGCTGCGACCGTTTCACTATCGCTGCCGAAACGACTGCCGATTTGGCTCCAAGCTTCATCGAAGGCAGCCGCTAGAGTGGCGAGTTCTTCGGGCTCGAATAGATCAGCGTATCGGCGTAGCGGCATTTTGGTTCGTCCACCGCGGATGGGAGGGTATTATTTTCTGACACCAGAGCCGTGTCTAGCTCACCGGCGCGAAAAACGTAGCCCAGCCACGCCGAGGCCGCACCTGCCAGAATCGCACCAGCGGGCTTCCTGGGGCTTCTCTTGTGCCCTCTGGCCGTGATGGCGCTAACGCTAACTGAGCACTACACGGCCAATGGCTATAGCCGCGGTGTGCGATCTAATGCGCTGCCGATCTTGTGAGCCGAGAAGACGACTGCAGAAAGTGTCAGACTTGCCAGATACACGATACCTGCCAATGCAAGATCGATCGACGTGCGCGAGTTAAGTGCAATGATCCACGTCAGCGTGACCAGTACGGCGCAGACTAGTATCGTGACGATGTCCCCGGATCGGATGGCGAAGACCAACGGCGCGAGAGCTGCCAGCAACACGACAATTGCAATTGCAGTGATCAACAGCGTTCCAGCGCCGTCACGAGAGTGATTCACAACTCCCTCGATGCCCAGCACAATTGCGTCCCAGCGTGGAGGCGGTAATTGGCCGTCCCACACCAGCCCCAGATATGGAACCGCAATCAGGAACAGGATGATCGCGATCGACAATACCCCGCGATGCCGTTCGAACATCAAAAGCACCTCCCGTTGAAATCCTGACCGGCGGGGGCGCCGGGTGCAAGCGGAGGTTGCCCC
The DNA here is from genome assembly GCA_963758225.1 of uncultured Alphaproteobacteria bacterium. Lineage (GTDB taxonomy): Bacteria > Pseudomonadota > Alphaproteobacteria > Rhizobiales > Xanthobacteraceae > Z2-YC6860. The sequence continues at coordinate 186,332 of CAVWUJ010000004.1, forward strand.
AAATGGGGCTTGCGCGATTCCGCGAATACGGGAATGCTTGCTCTGGGTTTGATCACCCGGACCAGAGCTATCGCCGCATCATCCTTGGTCAGGATGCCCGCTCGGTTGGCGCCGAGAGGGAGCGGCTGAATGAGACCGGCAGTTTGCCGCTCTCGACGGACGCGCTTGGCGGCGCGGCTCCGATCCTGGCCATATTGGCCGGGGGCGGACGTGCTGTCCAGAGTCGCAAGGCTTAAAAGCGTCCGACCTGTCGCTCTGGCAGGTGATCAACCCCCGGCTGCCGGTCTGCCACCGGCGCGGCTTTGATCGGCCGAACACAGAGCACCACCATGACGAAAACCGCAGGCGCAAGATCGCCCCGCAGAACGCCACTGATGCGTTCCCCGAAGCCGTCCGCCCCGAAGCGGCGGCGGCAGAAGACCCCACTCCCTGAGCTTCCTACGGTCCCCGACCACCTGAAGATTCCGGGCCTCTACTACCCCGTGCCCGGCATGACACCCGACCGGGTGTTTGAAGAGCTTGGCCGGCTGCGGCGTGCCGCCGAGGAAAGGATCGAGGCGCTGATCGCGTTTCTCGACGCCACCGAGGACACCGATACTGACGAGGCGATCGACGACCGTCCCTGTGACGGCTGCGACGATGCTGAGCCGGACAACGACGGTGAGCCAGACGCGGACGGAGAGCCGAGCGTCGGGTTCGACGCCACCCCGGACGCGCTGGAAGAAGACACCGGAGACGATGAGCCGACGCTCGGATGGACGGTTGACGGTCAGCTTGGCTATGTCGGCATGGATGGCGAGTGCGAGGGTCGGGACCACACCATCGGTGCCAGCGAGCGCAGAGTCCGGGAGCGCCGGATCGAAAGCCAACTCCAAGGCGGGAGCGCGTCATGAGCAACCGCAATGAGCGCGAGGACCACTACACGCTCACGCCTGAGGAATGCGACAATGTGAGAAGCGCAATATCCATCGTGCTCTCAAACTCGGTGAAAGCCGTCGATGTCGCGGCCGTCCTGCTCCAAACGCCCAAGGAAAAACTGATCGAGATATTTTTGAACAGCTCGGACGACGGTATGGATATGGCGAAAGCCCTGACCCAGATGCGGGAAGATTATGAGGGTATAGCCGAAGTGATCCGCAGAGCCGAGGCCCGCGTGCTGGCCGCAGCTTGGACATCGGCTCACCGAGCACGCGCCGCCTGACCGCAGTCAGGCACCGCCTTACGCGCCGGCGGTGCGGAGGCGTGCCGCCGTCAATCCGCCGCGATTGCCCGAGAATTGTCGGCTCGAACGGGGGAAGGCCAGAAGGCCGCTGTGGCAAAGTGTCTGCAGCGGCCTTTTCTATCCGAGGCCGCGGAACGATGTGCAGAATGGGGAATTGGACGGGTGCGTCGTTGTGCCATCCCCCCGGCCCCCCGCGGCGCATGTCCTTGCGGCCCGGTCGTCATCGGCGACCGGGCCCTTTTCATTCCCCAATCCCGAGCGTGCCGTCCATCATTAGGGCGACCACCATTTGCCGCGTAGCAAGTTCCACGCTGCCGCCATCAGCGGCCTCCAAAAGCCGCTTGATCGCCGTCTGCCACTCTTGGCGCTCCGATCGCCGGCCCATTTTAAGGATGTAGTCCCGGGCATCGCTGAGCGTTTCCAATTCGCGGTATCGAGGGCGCGTCACCACCAGCACGCGATCCAGCTGACGATCCCAGTCCTGGGCTGCCTTGGCGGTCATGTCGGAACCTCCCTACGCGCGCGCATGAGCCAGAAGCCGCAAGCTGAGATGGTCTACTTCCTCTTAGCTATCCGGCTTCGTGCCTTGCTAGCGCGTGTCTGGGCCTGCTTGATCACGGTCCACGACCTGATTGGATCAGGGGGCGAAGCATCTACAGGCTCGTCCAGGATCGCGCGTATCCGCTTAAGTTTGCTTTCCAGAATGACTCGACTGCCCTCTGCAAAATAGACGGCGTAGTGCAGATCGTCGATCGTGTCTCGTAACCTGCTCTTACTCGGCTCGATCATCTTCGCGCCCTTGCGGCCCTTAGGGTTTGGCATTCGCCCCTCCGTCAAATTGCGCCACCAACCATCGAGATCAATCGAGTTCAGGGTCTGGTCTGACGATCATTTCGAGTTCGTCAACTCGATCTTTCAACTTTTCGAAATCGCCTAGAACGCTGTCTTTTCCAAACCACTCATACGCCGACATCCCGTCGATCATCTCCCGGTGCTTCTCGATGAATTGCTCAACCGCGGCCAGGCGGTCAGGCTTTGTGAGGTGCTGCTCGATTGCGGCGACCGTTTCCGCTGTCATTGATCGGCCATTGGCCTCTGCCAGGGCCTGCAGCCTCTCTCTCATGCCATCCGGAAGACGGACGATTATCCGATCCAAGTCCTGAGCTAGCTTTTTCCCCCGAGCCTTGCTTGCCATTTCAGACCACCCTGACATATCGGGGTTGACCACCCCGAGCCATAATGGCATACATCGTTCTCAGGAACGATAACAAGGGTGTTTCATGCCTCGCCGCCCCGCGAACGTGAACCAGGCTGACGTTCAGCGCATCCTACGCGCCTGCCAGCGCGAGAAGGTTCCCGTAAAGATAACGCTGCAGCCCAACGGGGCAGCGGTGTTTGAGAGCGTCACCGAACCGGCTAGCCCACCGGCGTCGACCGATCCGCTGGACCAATGGTTGCAAGATCATGCGCGTTCGGCTTAGGGGCATCAATGCCGTCACCAAGCGGCTCGCTGATGGGCGGCAGGTTCGCTACTGGTATGCTTGGAAAGGCGGCCCTCGCCTCACTGGCGAGCCAGGCACACCAGAATTTCTGGCATCCTACAACGCCGCTGTGGCCAAGAAGGCGGCCCCTCAACACGGCGTTCTGCTCGGCATTTTGCAGGGGTATCAGGCCAGCGATCATTTCCGGTCAAAATCAGACCGAACGCGAGCCGACTACGTAAAGCAGATCAAGCTGATCGAACGAAAGTTCGGCGACTTTCCATTGGGGTCGCTAACCGATCGTCGAACGCGCGGAATCTTCATGGAGTGGCGAGACCAACTCGCGCTCTCATCCCGCCGGCAAGCCGACTATGCATGGACTGTCCTCGCATTGATCCTCGCTTGGGCGTTCAACCGCGGCTTAACGCTGGCGAATCCATGCGCGAAGGGCGGCCGGCTTTACCGCGGGACGCGCGCTGACAAGATTTGGACCGAAGACGATGAGGCGACGTTCTACCGCCTCGCCCCGGCGCATCTGCATCTTCCGCTGATGCTGGCCCTGTGGACCGGCCAACGCCAAGGTGACCTCTTGGCCCTGCCCTGGTCGGCATACGACGGGAAACACATTCGCCTTCGTCAAAGCAAAACGGGGCGACGTGTGACGATCCCGGTTGGTGCACCATTGAAGGCAATGCTCGACGCGACGCCAAAGCGGTCGCCCCTCGTGCTGACCACTCAGGATGGCCGGCCGTGGACCCCTGATGGCTTCAGATCGAGTTGGGGAAAAGCCCAAGCCAAGGCCGGAATAACTGGCGTTACGTTCAACGACACACGAGGCACGGCCGTAACCCGTCTCGCGCTGTGCGCGTGTACCGAAGCAGAGATCGTCACGATCACCGGTCACTCGATGCGAGATGTGGGCCGAATTCTCGACACGCACTACCTACACCGCGATCCGGCGCTTGCCGAAAGCGCGATCAGGAAGCTCGAAAAGGGAACGAAAACGTCCAACTGAGCGCCCAACTGGGCTCAGGTGTTCTAACCACAGAACCGAAAAAGCTCTGTTGGTTCAAATGGCTGGGGGACTAGGATTCGAACCTAGATTAACGGAGTCAGAGTCCGCTGTTCTACCGTTGAACTATCCCCCAACAGGCCGCCGAGGCAGGCCGGCCGGGCGGCCCGTCGATGACGGCCGGACCGAAGCGGGCTCTATATAGGGCCATCGGAGCGGCCGGTCTATCCCGGAATGCGCCGCCGCCAACAAGGCTTCGGCGAGCGCAGCGCGCGTCCCGCGGAGGCGGAAAAGGCCGGCGGAACGGGCTTGTTCAATTTTGAGCCGTCTCTTTCCGCCATGTGCGGACTAGCCCCGGCCTCCCGCTCCGGAGGGCATCGTGCCGCCCCATCGGGATCGCCGGCACAGGCCGGCGATGACACCCGAAGCAATCGCGCTCTCCTTCGGCCGCCCGCTACTCCGCCGCCGTCATCTGGATCTGCCCGGGCGTCACCTGGCCGCGGAGCGTGCGCCAGTCGGTCGACTTCGGCACCACGCCCTCGAAGGAGGCGATGTCGGCCTGCGGGATGTGCGGCTCGGTCCGGCCCAACGACCGGCCCGCCGGCCTGCATCTGCCGCGCGGCGTCCACCATCAGCCGGCGGAACTCGACCACCGCCAGGTCGCTCGCGCCGAGCCGCTCGCGCGTGCGGTCGGCGATCGGCCCCATCGTCACCCACATGGCGATGTCCTGGTTCGGGAATGCCGTCGATGCCGGTGAAGTTGCCGAGCTTCATCTGCTCGCGGTCCTGCAGGTAGTTGTTTTCGCGCGTGCGCACGGTTGCTGCAGTTCGTCGTCGAGATCGATGCCGGGCTGCGCGACGTTGAACTTGCGCCAGGACTCCTGCTCGATGCCGTCGGTCGGATGCCAGGCGATGAAGTGGAACGCCGTGCTCGTGTCGTCGCTCGGCGCGAGCAGCGTGGCGACGTTGTAGCTGGCGTTCGGCGGGATCAGCGCCGTGAACGGCGCGACGTAGACGGTCTTGCGGACGTAGTCATGCGTTGCCGCGTTCTGGATCGGCCGGCGGATCGCGGCGTAGTGGAAGCCGAAGCTGGTGCGCTCGACCTCCATGCGCGGCGCCTTGTCGGTCGAGGGCCGCACCCAATGGGTGTCGAACGCCTTGGCCACCTCGACGCGCGCCGGCCGCATGTCGGAGGAATGCAGGCTCGACGAATGCGCGGAGTCGATCTGGCCTTCGAGGATCTGCGCCCAGTTGCAGGGCACGTGGATCTTCACGATGCGACACCCGCGTGTCCTCGCGTCGGCGCGAAAGGCGGCGGCTCGAACTCCGGCATGCGTCTCCGCCGGCCCCATATAGGTCCAGACGAAGCCGCCCCACTCGCGTCACCGGATAGGCCTTGTGCTTCACCTTCTCGGCGAAGCCGCTCTCCGGCGGCTCCGACGCCATCTCCAGCACGTTGCCTTCCACGTCGATCTTCCAGCCGTGATAGAGGCAGCGCAGGCCGCATTCCTCGTTGCGGCCGAGCGCGAGCGACACGCGCCGGTGCGGGCAATATTCGTCGAGCACGCCGAGCCGGCCGTCGGTGTCGCGGAACACCACGAGGTCCTCGCCGAGCAGCCGCGTGCGCACCGGCGCGCCGTCCGGCTCGGCCACCTCCTCCGACAGGCAGGCCGGAATCCAGTGCCGCCGCATGAGCTGGCCCATCGGCGCGTCGCCCTCCACACGGCACAGCAGATCGTTTTCTTCCGCTGTCAGCATGGCGTCGTCTCCCTGCGCGTCAGCTTCGGCGCGCGATCGTAGGCCAGGCACTCGCTTCGACGAGCCGCTTGATAACTTAGGACCCTAAGTTTATCTTAGAACGAGACCAGACGCTGTCAATCCCGGGGAGGAATGCGCAGAAACGATGGCCGACAGCCGGAAACCCCTTCCCTGCCCTTGCGAGATCGCCCGCGCGCGGCCGACGCCGCCAGGACATCCGCCTGTTCGAGCTGCGCGCGCCGGACGGCGCGCGAGCTTGCCGGAGTTCACGCCCGGCGCGCATATCTCGGTGCGGGTGCCGAACGGCGAGATCGCGCAAATATTCGCTCTGCAACGATCCCGCCGAGCGCGACCGCTACGTCATCGCGGTGCTGCGCGAGGCCGGCGGCCGCGGCGGCTCGGCCAGCATGGTCGACGAGGCGCGCGAGGGCGACGACGATCGCTGATCGCCGAGCCGCGCAACGATTTCCCGCTGGTCAAGAGCCCGGCCGGCTACACCTTCATCGCCGGCGGCATCGGCATCACGCCGATCCTGTCGATGATGCGGCATCTCAAGGCGCAGCGGCGGGCCGAACTTCAAGCTCTATTACTGCACGCGCACGAAGGAGCAGACCGCCTTCCGCGACGAGCTGTCGGCACCGGAGTTTCGCGGCCAGGTCGTGCTCCATCACGACGGCGGCGATCTCGACAAGGCGCTCGACCTGTGGCCGGTGCTGGAGAAGCCGAAGGGCCATCGTCTATTGCTGCGGTCCGCGCGGGCTGATGGACGCGGTGCGCGACATGACCGGCCACTGGAACGCCTCCGCCGTGCATTTCGAGGCCTTCACGCGAAGCCGAGGCGCACAAGCCGGACGACCGGCCGTTCACGGTCGCGTCTGGCGCGCTCCGGCGCAGTCGTCGAGGTGCCGGCCGGCAAGACCATCCTGGAGGCCATCCGCGCCGCGGGCATCGAGGCGCCGAGCTCCTGCGAAAGCGGCACCTGCGGCACCTGCAGGACCGTGCTGCTCGCCGGCGAAGCCGGATCATCGCGACCTCGTGCTCGCCGAGCGCGAGCGCAGCGACCACATCATGATCTGCGTGTCGCGCGCGAAATCGCGACGAGATCACCATCGACCGGTGACGCATGGCCGGAGCGCGCTCTCCGATCTCGGCGTGGTCGGCCTCGGCCGCGCCTTCACGCTCATGCTGCCGACCTTCGCGGCCGACCCGCGCGTCAGGCTGGTCGCCGCCGCCGATCCGCGGCCGGAGGCGCGCGCGCGGTTCGTCACGGACTTCGGCCCGGCCTACGACAACGCCGAGGCGGCTTTGCGCCGACCCGGCGTCGAGGCGGTCTACATCGCCTCGCCGCACCAGATGCACGCCGCGCATGTCCGGCTCGCCGCCGAAGCCGGCAAGCATGTGCTGGTCGAAAAGCCGATGGCGATCACGCTGGACGAATGCGACGCGATGATCGAGGCGGCGGCGCGCGCCGGCGTCCATCTGATCGTCGGCCACAGCCACAGCTTCAACCGGCCGATCCTGCGCCTGCGCGAGCTGATCGCACAGCGGCGCGTTCGGGCCGGTGCGCATGATCCAGGCGCTCAACTACACCGACTTCCTCTATCGCCCGCGCCGGCCGGAGGAGCTCGATCACCGCGCAGGGCGGCGGCGTGATCTTCAGCCAGGGCGCGCACCAGATCGACATCGTGCGGCTGCTCGGCGGCGGCCTGGTCGCGAGCGTCGCGCCGCGACCGGCGCGTGGGACCCGGCGCGGCCGACCGAGGGCGCCTATTCGCGCGCTGCTGCAGCTTCGAGGGCGGCGCCTTCGCCTCCGCCACCTACAGCGGCTACGGCCATTTCGATTCCGACGAGTTCACCGGCTGGATCGGCGAACTCGGCGCGCCGAAGGACCGCAGCCGCTACGGCGCGGCCCGCCGGGCGCTGCGCGCCGCGGCCGATCCCGCGAGCGAAGCCGCGCTGAAGAACGCGCGCACCTACGGCGGGCCGACCTACGCGCCGGCCGCCCCTGCGCCGGGCCTCGCGCATCAGCATTTCGGATTTCTGCGTCGCGAGCTGCGACGGCGCCGATCTGCGGCCGCTGCCGGACGGCGTCATGATCTATGCCGACGAGCGCGAACATCTCGAGCCGCTCGCCCCGCCGCACGGTCCCGCGCGCGGAGGTGATCGACGAGCTTTACGACGCGGTCGTGCGACGGCACGCCGCCGCTGCACGACGGCGCATGGGCGCGCGCCACGCTCGAGGTCTGTCTCGCGATCCTGCGCTCGGCGCGCGAAAGACGGCCGGTCGCACTCCGGCTTCAGGTCGCGGCAGGAGCGCCACGATGACGAAACGCAAGCCGCAAGCCGAACCCGGCGACGCGCAGACGCATGCTGACGCATTGGCAGGAGGCGGTGCCCAACGACCGGCTGGCGCATCTGGTCAAGGACGTCGACGCGCGCCTTCATCCGCGCGCTGCAGTCGCGGCTCAACCGCATGATGTGTCGTTCGGCCACTGGGCGTTCCTGCGCATCCTGTGGGAGCGCGACGGCCTCACCCAGCGCGAGCTGAGCGACCAGGCCGGCGTGATGGAGCCGACCACCTTCGCCGCGATCAAGGCGATGGAGAAGCTCGGCTATGTGATGCGCGTGCGACGGCCCGACAACCGCCGCAACGTCTACATCCACCTCACGCCCAAGGGACGCGCTGCTGAAGAGCAAGCTGGTCCCGCTGGCCGAGGAGGTGAACAGCCATCGGGATCGCCGGAGTGAAGCCGGACGACGTCGCAACCGTGCGACTCACCCTTCTGGCGATGCTGGAAAATCTGGCGAAGGACGAAGCCGAAATCGGCGCCGAATCGGCGCATTCCGGTCACGCCGCGGATCGCTGCCCCATCCGCCCGACGCGCGACGCGGGCGCGTTCGTAAGCGATCAGGCCGCGAGCGGCGTGGCGTTCCAGCGTTCGATCAGCTCGCGCGCCCTGGCTTCGCATTCGCGCGCATAGGAATAGGCCGCATCGGCATCACCGAACGACAGCATGCCGGCCACCCGCCGCGCCTGCTCGGCGCGAACCAGCCAGGACGAAACCTCGGAACGAAGATCGGGGGCACGAAGATCGGGCCGCATGGGAATCGCTTTCTCCAACCTGTTGCGAGGCTGAAGCCACGACCTACAAACTGCAAGACTTGCGCGAAACCGGATTCCGAGTCCGTCCACCGATTCTCACATATTTGTCGTCGCGTTTGTTGTCGCGGTATCGGCGGGGGGCAACGCCGGCCGCCCGCGAATCATGTCGGCGGCCTTCTCCGCCATCATCAGCACGCAGGCATTGATGTGCGCGGACACGAGGTCCGGCATGGCCGAGGCGTCGACCACCCGCAGCCGGCCGATGCCCCAGACCTTGAACTGCGGATCGAGCACCGCCTCCGGCCCCGCCCCCATCGGACAGGTCGAGGCCGGATGATGGGCCGTCACCGTGACCTTGCGGATGTAAGCCTCGACATCCTCGTCCGATTGCACGGCCGGACCGGGCGAGACCTCCTCGCCGCGGAACGGGTCGAGCGGCTTCTGATAGGCAACCTCGCGCGCCAGCCGGAAGCCCTCGCACAGCTTGGCAAGGTCGCCGGGCGCGGTGAGGAAGTTGTAGGCGATGCGGGGCGGCGCGAACGGATCGGACGAGCGCAACGTCACCTCGCCGCGGCTTTCCGGATGCAGCAGCGTCGGACGGATGCCGAAGCCGTCGAGATAGGCCGGGCGCCAGCCCGGGAACCAGAGCCGGGCGTGCGGCGGAAGCCCTCTGAACATGAACTCGAGATCGGGCGCGCTCAGATCGTCGCGGGTGCGGAGAAATGCGTGCAGCCCGCCCGGCACCACCGTCCCCGGTCCGCTGCCGAACAGATGCGCGCGGATCATGGCCAGCGCCATGCGGTCGAGCCGCATCGCGTCGCGGAATGGTCCCGGGTCCGGCCGCGCGAACGACAGCCAGGTGGCGAGATGGTCCTGCAGATTCCGGCCAACCGGCAGGTCGGTGACGGGGTTGATTCCGGTTGCGCGCAGATGCTCGGCCGGCCCGATGCCGGACAGCATCAGGAGCTGCGGCGTGTTGAACGCGCCGCCGCACAGGATCACCTCGCGATCCGCTTCGGCGCGCTGCAGGGCGCCGCCCGCGCGATACTCAACGCCAACGGCCTGGGTGCCACGCATGATCACGCGCGTGGCATGTGCGCCGGTGATCACGGCGAGATTGGCGCGGGTGCGCGCCGGCTTGAGATAGGCCGTCGCCGCCGACGAGCGCCGGCCGTCGCGGATCGAATACTGGCTGCGGCCGAAGCCGTAACCCTGCGGCCCGTTGTAGTCCGGCGTGTGCGGCAGGCCCGCCGCCTTCGCGGCCTCGATCCAGGCGTCGAACAATGGATCTTGGGTCTTCGCGTATTGCACGCCGACCGGCCCCGCCCCGCCGCGCCAGTCGCTCTCACCGCCCTCCCAGCTCTCGACCCGTTTGAAGTACGGCAGCACGTCGGCGAACGACCAGCCGAGCGCGCCGTTCTTCGCCCAGCGGTCATAGTCGCCGGGATGACCGCGCGTGAATGCCATGACGTTGATCGACGACGAGCCGCCCATCACCTTGCCGCGCATCGCCTCGATCCGCCGCCCGCCGAGGTTCGGCTCGGGCTCGGTGTCGTAGCCCCAGTCGAACATGCGGTGATCGTGCATCCGGCCCATGCCGAGCGGAATATGAATGTAGGGATGGCGATCCTCGCCGCCGGCCTCCAGCAGCAGAACGCGTGCGGTCCCGTCCTCGCTCAACCGATTGGCGAGCACGCAGCCGGCTGAACCGGCGCCAACGATGATGAAGTCGTAGCCAGCGCTTTCCGCCATGGAACCGGTGCCTCCGTGAGCGTCCGCCCGGGCTTACATGCCATGCGGCGATTTAGCCATGATCGTGATGCGCAACAGCCATCGGCGCAACATCTGGCATTGAACGCTGCGGCTGTGCACGATAGCTCAAATCGCAAGGCGAACGAGAGCAACGGGAGGTTGGGAATGACGGTGGATCAATCGAGCGGCGCGGCGCTTCGGCGGCTTCGGACGCGCATCCTGTCGCTGGCGACGGGAACGGCTCTTGCGCTCGCGGCGGCTGCGAGCCCTGCGGCCGCCCAGGATGCCTATCCCAGCCGGACCGTTCGGATTGTCATCCCGTTCTCGCCAGGCGGCGCCGCCGACACGCTGGCGCGCATCGTCGCCGATGCCCTCGGCAAGCACTGGGGCCAGAGCGTCATCGTTGAGAACCGCGCCGGCGGCAACACCATCATCGGCACCGCCGCCGCCGTGAAGAGCGCGCCGGACGGCTATACGCTGCTGTTCGCCGGCGACCAGAGCATCACCATCAATCCCGCGCTCGGCATGGCCCAGCCCTACAGCGTCGAGAAGGATCTCGCGCCGATCTCGCTGATCGCGCTCAATCCGTCCATGCTCGCGGTGACAGTCGAAACGCCGGCCAAGAGCGTCCAGGAATTCGTCGCGCTGGCCAAGAAAAAGCCGAAAGAGATCACTTACGGATCCTCCGGTCCCGGCAGCATCCAGCGGCTCTCGATGGAGTTGCTGGCGCAGCAGGCCGGAATCGAGCTGATCCACGTGCCGTTCCGCGGCTCCAACGAGACCGTGGCCGCCATGCTCGGCAACAACATCAACGCCACGATCAACGGCGTGTCCAATTTCATGCAGCTCCACGCCGCCGGCAAGGTGCGCCTGCTGGCCACGTCGTCCGCGCGGCGCGCCAAGCAGGTGCCGGAGGTGCCGACGGTGCGCGAAGCCGGTGGACCGGAGCTAAAGAACTACGAGGCGCTGTCGTGGTTCGGCATGCTGGCCCCGTCCGGCGTGCCGCAGGCCATCCGCGACCGAATCCAGGCTGATCTGGTGAAGGTGCTGCGCACGCCCGAGATGGAAAAGACGCTCGAAACCCGAGGATTCGAACTGGTGGTCAACAGCGCCGGCGAGTTCGGCAAGATCATCGCCGACGACACCGCGAAGTGGCGCGAGGTCATCCGCAAGGGCAACATCAAGGCCGAATAGTCGCCGCTAGGCGAAGACGGACGGCGGCGCGACCGCGAGCCGCGCCGCTTGCGCGGCCAGCGCCGACACCGTCGCGGGCGTCAGCGATATTCGTCCATCGAAGCCCGCGCGCGCGGCGCGGGCGCGGTCGCCCGGCATCCGCACTGAGGGCCCGCCCGCCCGCGGCTTCGAAGCCCGCACCCGCGCAGCAAAGGACGCGACGGCGGCCTCCAGATCGATCAACGGCCGGAACGCCGCGACGTCGATCGCCATGAACAGATGGGAGCAGGCGTAAGGCATGCTCAGGTCGCCGTAGAGCGGCTGGACCTGATCGCCGATCGCCCCGCCGGACAGGCCGCCCGCCAGCAGGTCGACCATCGCCGCGAGCCCGAAGCCCTTCGCGCCGCCCGCCGGCAGGAGCATCCCGCGGATCGCCTCGCCGGCGTCGGTCGTGGGCTCGCCCGCCGCGTTCGCGGCCCAGCCCTGCGGGATCGGCTCTCCCGCCGCCTCCGCCATGCGGATCTTCTGCATGGCGCCCGCGCTGAACGCCAGATCGATCACCACCGGCCCCTCGCCCGAACCGGGGATCGCCACTGCGAGGGGATTGTTGCCGACCACCCGCTCGACGCCTGCGGGCGGCGGCAGCAGCGGCCGGGTGTTGGAGAGCGCAATGCCGATCGCGCCGCGCGCCGTCATCCTCTCGGCCCAGTAGCCCGCAGCGCCGAAGTGAAAGGCATTGCGAACCGCCACCGTCGCCACCGCATGATCGGCGAGCCGAGACAGCGCCAGCGCCACCGCCTTCTCCGACGTCACCTGCCCAAGCCCATGCCCCGCATCGAGCGTCACCGCGCCGCGCACATCGGAGACGATTTCCCCGCGGCTTGCGGGCACGACCGATCCCGCCGCAATGCGATCGAGATACATCGGCAGCAGCATCACGCCGTGCGACGAAAGCCCCTCCCGCTCGGCGGCGAGCAGCGCTTCGACGGTGGTTTCTGCCGCACTCTCGGGCGCACCGGCCGCGACCAGCAGTGCGATCGCGAAACGCCCGAGTTCGTCGTGCGAGACCGTCCGCCGTCCATCCGCCATGCAAGCCCGCCTTCAATGCAGATGCGCCGCCGCAGGGTGTGCGGCGGCGCGGCTGTCGCGTCAAGCAGAACGGGGCGGGATCAGTGCGCGGCCCGTGACGGCATCAGTTCTGGCGCGGCTCGATACCAGCGGCCTTGAACACCGCCGGCCAGCGCGCGATCTCCTCCTTAAGGAACTTGCCGAAGGAACTCCGCAGAGCCGCCAACGGGCACGAAGCCGAGCTTGTCGAGCTGGGCCTTCACCTGCGGATCCTTCAACGCCTCGTTGAAGTGCTGGTTGAGCTTGTCGACGACATCCTTCGGCGTTCCGGCGGGCGCCAGCACGCCGAACCACGCGCCGGCGTCGAGTTCGGGGATCGGCAGTCCCTGCTCGGCGAAGGTCGGGACGTTCGGCAGCACGTCGATGCGCTTGGGCGAAGCGATCGCGATGGCGTTGACCTTTCCGGAATCAATCACCGACTTGGTGCCGGGCGTGCCGAAGTTGATCGGCACATGGCCCGCGATCACGTCGTTGAGCGCCGGAGCGCCGCCTTTGTAGGGTACATGCCGCAGCGGAATGCCGCTCTTGATGCGGAAGAGCTGGCCCGACAGATGCGGCAGCGTGCCGGCGGCGGCCGACGCATAGGCCAGATCCTTCTCGTCCTTGTATTTGGCGAGGAACTCCGGAAGCGTCTTCACGCCGAGTTCCGGATTCACCAGCATGATCATCGGCGCGGTGATCATCAGCGATACCGGCGCAAAATCCTTCAGCGTGTCATAGGGGACATTGGTGTAGAGCAGCGGATTGATCGCCAGGCCGATCGCGCCGAACAGCAGCGTGTGGCCGTCCGGCCTGGCCTTCGCAACCACGGAGCTGCCAAGCATCGAGCCTGCACCAGGCCGGTTCTCCACGACGAGCTGCACGCCAAGCGACTGGCTGACCTTGGCCGCAAACACGCGCGCGGCGACGTCCGTGGTGGAGCCCGGAGCCAGCGGCACAATCAGTTCGATATTGCGGGCCGGAAAGGCCTGTTGCGCCGACACCGGCGCGAGTGCCGCTGCGAAGGTCGTCGCCGCGAGCAGCGACGCTGCGGACAGCCGGTGAATTGTCGGGCGCATGCAATCCTCCCTCAATCGAATTTGGACAGGAACCTGTCGGTCCGCAGTGTTATCGCGGCGCGCCGCAGCCCGCCACCCTCAAAATGCGATAGGGAATCAAGCCGCAAGCGGAAGCGTCAGCGCAGCGAGAAGCGGATCGGCACGCTCAGGTTGACGCTGGTCTGCGCCATGCCGGCCGGAAACGCCGGGAACGGAGCCGCGCGCGACACCATCTCCAGCACCTCCTGGTCGAGCGCCGGATGTCCGGAGCTGCGCGCGATCCGGCGCGCCGTCACGCCGCCGTTGCGGTTGACCGTGAAATTCAGCGTCACCACGCCCTGCTCGCGGCGCGACTCCGAAGAGGACGGATAGCGCTTGGCGCGCTGCAGGCGCGAGAGCACCTGATCGCGCCAGGTTGCGATCTCCCCCGGCGAGGCGGTAACGCCCGGCGACGGCGCACGCGCCACCGATGCGCTCTTCTGACTCGAGCGCGGCGCGGCCGTGGTGCGAGGCGCCGGCGGTTTTCTGGTCTCGACCTTCACCGGCTCCGGCGGCTTGACCGGCGGAAGCGGCGCTTCGACGATCTCGTCCTTCGGCGGCAACTTGTCTTCGGGTGGCTTCTTCACCTCGATCGGCTTGACCGGCTCCGGTGGCACCTCCTTCGGCTCCTCGGGCGGTTTGACCTGCGGCGGCTCGGGCGGCGGCTTCGGCAGCAGCACCTCCGCCGTCTGGGTGGTCTCCGGCAGTGGCTCGATCGGATCGGGCGGCGGCAGCGGCTCGCGCTCGACCGGCGCGGCCGGTTCGGGCGGCGGCGGCGCCTCCGCCATCTCCGGACCCGGCGCCGCATCGTGCTCGGAGCTGGGCGCCTCGGGCATATCCGCGAGTTCGATCATCACCGCCGGCGATTCCGGCGGCCGCGTCTCGCTGCGGTCCCAAAGCTGGAACGCCGTGGCAATCCCGGCGTAGGCGGTGAGCACCACGGCCGCCGACAACGTCCAGCGCAGCACGCCGCCGCGCTCGTCATGTGCGTTGAGAATTTCGGCGACCGCAGACATGACGATTCAGGGCGAAGGACGGGTTTCAAGACCGACCAGCGCGACCTTGAGATAGCCGGCGTTGCGCAGGAGGTTCATCACCTCCATGACGTCGCCGTAGCTGACGGCGCGATCGGCGCGCAGGAACACGCGCTCCTCCTTGTTGCCCTTGGTGAAGGCGTCGAGCGCCGCCGGGAGCGCGTCGCGCATCACCACATCCTCGCCGACCGCGATCGACAGGTCGGGCTTCAGGCTGAGAAACAGCGGCTTCTCGGGACGCTGACGCTGCTCGGCGCTGGACGCCGGCAGGTCCACGGGAATGTCGACCGTGGCCAGCGGCGCCGCGATCATGAAGATGATCAGCAACACCAGGATCACGTCGATGAAAGGGGTGACGTTAATCTCGTGGGTTTCGACGAAATCGTCGTCCTCGCCGGCCAGCCGGATCGACATGATGGCCTCCGTCTATTCCGCAGCGCGCGACATCATCGGCGCCATGCGCGCCGCACGCTCGCAATCGCGGCTGACCAGCCGCATCACCAGTGTTCCGGCGTCGCCCAGCATGGCGCGATAGCCGCCGATCGAGCGCGACAGGCCGTTGTACATCATCACCGCCGGGATCGCGGCGAACAGGCCGAGCGCCGTGGCCAGCAGCGCCTCGGCGATGCCGGGCGCGACCACGGCGAGGTTGGTGGTGTTGGCGTTGGAGATGCCGATGAAGCTGTTCATGATGCCCCAGACCGTGCCGAACAATCCGACGAACGGCGCGATCGCGCCGATGCTGGCGAGGATACCGATGCCGCGCCCCATGCGACGGGCCGCACCGGCTTCCACGCGCGCGAGCAGCCAGGCCACGCGCTCCTTCAGGACTTCCGCGTCGGAATTCGGGAGAGGCCGCGACCTCGCCCTGTGCGGTGCGCACCAGACGTCCGGCCGGATCGCGCGCATCATTCATATGCGCACCCGCTTCGTCGAGCGTCGTGGCGGCGCCGAGCGCCTTCACTGCGCGGCGCACGCGGCGCTTTGCGCCGCCGAGTTCGAACAGCTTGGCGAGCCATATCGTCCAGGCCAGAACGGAGGCGAGCGCGAGCGAGACCATCACCGATTTCACGACCGCATCCGCGGCCATGAACATGCCCCACGGCGTGAGGTCGCGCGGCAGATGCCCCGCCGCAATCGTCGGCGGACCGACGGCGGTGTCGCCCGCAGCCGGCGCCTCTGGAGTCTGCGGGCCCAGACGTTGCGGGCACGGGTGTCTCCCCGGCCGGCGCCAACGGCTGGAGAGCCGCCGGATTTGGCGGCACCGGCGCCTGACCTGTCGCAGCCGGCGGCGTGGCGGGCTCGGGCGCCCCCTGCGCCATGACCTCCATCCCCTGCCAGACCGTCGCGGCGGCGATCAGCGCACAGACCAGAAGCGCGGCGCGGACCGATGATCGGAAGGCTTCGGCTTGTCGTAACACCCAACGCATGATGATCCGCCTGCAAGCGTGCCGTTTACGAGGCCCAAAGGTCCGAAGGGTCGTCCAACGGTCTTCGAGCGCGATCAGAACTCTTTGGAAACATTCCAGTTTTTCTGGATTTCTCGTTTCAGGCCTATATCTCCTATACGACGGTCGTAAAAGCGAAAATGTAATCTTGTTACATTGAAGCGATTCCAAAAGTCGTCACAGCGCACCGCTACGCTTCAGGAACTCGAACCAGGCCCAACCGGAGAATTGCATGGACGTCGTCATTGTCGGCGCGGGTATCGGCGGATTGACGCTGGGATTGCGGCTGCATGCCGCCGGCATTCCCTGCCGCATCTATGAAGCCGCACCGGAAATCCGCGAACTGGGCGTCGGGCTGAACCTCCTGCCGCACGCAACAAAGGAATTGACCGAGCTGGGGCTGCAGGACGATCTCGCCAAGGTCGCGATCACCACGTCGAAGATCGCCTACTACAATCGCTTCGGCCAGCTCATTTACGACGACCCGAGCGGGCTGCACGCCGGCTATTCGTGGCCGCAGTTCTCGATCCATCGCGCCGACTTGCAGATGGTGCTGTATCGCGCCTTCGTGGCGCGCGCGGGCGCCGACAGGGTGATGACCGGCCATCGCTGCACCGGCGTGGACCAGGACGATCAATCCGCCACTGCACATTTCCAGGATCGCGAATGGCGCTCCGCTTCCTTCGCAGCGCGCTGCGCTGGTGATCGGCTGCGACGGCATCCATTCGGCGGTCCGAAAGCAGTTCTTCCCGAACGAGGGGCCGCCGCGCTACTCCGGCATCAACATGTGGCGCGGCGTGACGCGCTGGAAGCCGTTCCTCGACGGCAAGACCATGGTGCGCATCGGCTGGCACAAGCCGGCCAAGGTGCTGATCTTCCCGATCCGCGACAACATCGACGCGCAAGGCCGCCAGCTCATCAACTGGGTCTGCGACATCGAACAGGAAACGCCGATCCAGCGGCGCGACTGGACCAGCCAGGGCAAGCTCGAGGATTTCATCGACAAGATCGAGGACTGGCGTTTCGACTGGCTCGACGTGCCGGCGATGTGCCGGGCCGCCGACTGATCCTCGACTATCCGATGGTCGATCAGGATCCGCTGCCGCGCTGGTCGCATGGCCGCGTGACGCTGCTCGGCGACGCCGCGCATCCGATGCTGCCGCGCGGCGCCAACGGCGCGGCGCAGTCGATCATCGACTGCCTCCGCATTGACGCGAGCACTCACGCGACAAGCGACGATCCGGTGGCACGGCGCTGCAAGCCTACGAGGCCGAACGCCTGCCGCGCGACCGCCAAGGTGGTGCTCACCAACCGCAGCCAGCCGCCGGATGCCGTCCTGTCGGAGGTCTACCGCCGCACCGGCGACAAGCCGTTCCGCAGCATCGACGATATCATCAGCCAGGACGAACTGGCAGGGCTGCTCAAGCGCTACTCAGCGGGTGGCCGGCTTCGACAAGGAGCGGCTGGAAGGCGCAGCCGCCGGCTGACGCGGAACCCTGCCCCCGCACCGCGGTTGAACCCTTCATGCGCCGTTCGAGGCGCGCGGGTTCCGTAAACGAGGCAGGAGCGAAGGTGCAGGCGATCACCATTAATCCCGGCGTGCCGAATTCCGCGCGCCTCGACACGGTCGACGAGCCGGCCCCGGCGACGGCTCGCTTCTGGTGCGCACGCATTGCGCTCGGCGTCTGCGCCACCGACCGCAAATCGTCGCGGGCGAGTACGGCGAAGCGCCGCTGTTCAGCGAGCGGCTGGTGCTCGGCCACGAATTGCTCGGCGTGGTGATCGAGGCACCGGACGAGAGCGGCTTTGCGCCGGGCGACATGGTGGTCGGCATCGTGCGCCAGCCCGATCCCGTGCCCTGCGCGTCCTGCGCCGCGGGCGAATGGGACATGTGCGCCAACGGCCATTACGTCGAGCACGGAATCAAACGGCTGCACGGCTTCGGCATCGGAGCGGTTTCGCATCGCTCCGGCCTTCGCGATCAAGGTGGAGCCCGCGCTCGGCGATCTCGGCGTGCTGATCGAGCCGGCGAGCGTCGTCGCCAAGGCCTGGGATCATATCGAGCGGATCGGCGCGCGTTTCTCCTCGTGGCAGCCGCGCCGCCTGCTCGTCACCGGCGCCGGGCCCATCGGCCTGCTCGGCGCGCTGCTGGGCGCGCAGCGCGGCTACGAGGTCCATGTCCTCGACCGCAACGCGGCCGGCCCCAAGCCGGCGCTGATCCGTGCCATCGGAGGGCATCACCACAACGGAAGCATCGCCGAGGCCGCCGCCATCGCGCCCGACATGATCCTCGAATGCACCGGCGCGCCGCAGGTGATCGCCGACACGATGACCGCCGCCGGCCCGAACGGCATCGTATGCCTGCTCGGATTGTGCGGCCACCGCGAGATCGCGTTCGACGTCGGCGGCTTCAACGACCGGCGGTGCTGGGGAACAACGTGGTGTTCGGGGCGGTGAACGCCAACCGGGCGCATTTCGACATGCGGCCGCACGAGGCGCTGCCGCGCCGACCGGACTGGCTGTCGGCGCTCGTCAATCGCCGCGTGCCGCTGGCGCAATTCGCCGAGGCGCTGAACACCGCCCGGGGGACATCAAGGTGGTGATCGACTTTCCGTCGTAACCGATGGCCGATCTGCTTCACGCCGCCGCGAGATCGGGCTCGGGCTGCGTCAACGCCGAGACGAAACGGTCGCCCCAGAACTTGATGTCGTTGTTGGAGAGCACGCGAACCAGTTCGGCGTGGCGGCTCTTGCGCTCATCGAGCGGCATCGCAGAGTCCTGCGCGATGGTGTCGCCGACCGCCTCCGGATCGTAAGGGTTGACCAGAAGCGCCGCGCCGCACTCCAGCGCCGCTCCGGCGAAGCGCGACAGGATCAGCACGCCGGGATCCTCGGGGTCCTGCGCCGCCACGAATTCCTTGGCGACCAGGTTCATGCCGTCGCGCAGCGGCGTCACCAGCGCAGCGCGCGAGCCGCGATAGAGACCTGCAAGCTGCGGTGCGGCTGTAGGGGCGGTTGATGTATCGGATCGGCGTCCACGAGGCTCGCCGTAACGCCCGTTGACGCGGCCGACGGTTTCGCCGATCCGGCGTTCCATCTCGGCGTATTCGCGGATTTCGGAGCGGCTGCGCGGCGTGATCTGGAGATAGGTCACGGCGCCCTGCCATTGCGGATGATCGCTCAGGAAGCGTTCGAACGCCTCCATCCGCAGCCGCAGGCCTTTGGAATAGTCGAGCCGATCGACCCCGATGATCTGCGCGCGCCCGGAGAGGCTGAATCCATCACCTCCTTGACGAAGGACGACTTCGCCGCGCGACGGGCCAGCCGGGAGAACTCCGCCATCTCGACCCCGACCGGGAACGCGCCGATCCGCACGGTCCGGCGGCCGGCCACGAAGGTGCGCGGATCGCGGCTCGGCATGTTGCATTCGTGCGCGAGGTAGCGTGCGAAATTGTCCGCGTCGCGGTCGGTCTGAAAGCCGACAAGATCGTAGTGGCACAACGACAGGATCAGCCGCTCGTGCTTGGGCACCGCCGTGAGCAGCTCCGGCGGCGGGAACGGAATGTGCAGGAAAAAGCCGATCTTGTTGTCGTGTCCGCGCTCGCGCAGCGCCCGCGCCAGCGGCATCAGATGATAGTCGTGCACCCAGATCACGTCGTCGGGCCGCAGCACCTTGATCGAGCTGCTCGGCGAAATGGTCGTTGACGCGCATGTAGCCGGACAGATCGCGGTTTGAGAACTCCGCGAGGTCGAGCCGGTAATGCAGGATCGGCCACAGCATCCGGTTGGCGAAGCCGTTGTAATATTCCTGATAATCCGCGCGCGTCAGGTCGGTCGTGAGATAGGTGACGCCGCCCTGCTCGACCGAACGCAGATCGTCGTCAGGCTTGGCGGAAACCTTGCCGCTCCAGCCGAACCAGAGCCCATGGTTGCGTTTGAGAAACGAGCGGATCACGACCTCGAGGCCGCCGGCCCGCGGGCCGCCCTCCGCAGTCGGCACCGCGACGCGATTGGAGACGATGACTATCCGCGCCAATATCGGTCCTCCCAGCTTCGCGACAGTCGCATCGCGGTGAGAATCAGACCCGCCATCGAATAGGTCTGAGGGAAATTGCCCCACAGGGCGCCGGTCTGCGGATGGATGTCCTCCGACAGCAGGCCATAACGATTGCGGTGGCGCAGCGCATCAAGAAACAACTCCTGCGCCTCCTCCTTGCGCCCGATCGACCACCAGGCGTCGATGAGCCAGAAGCGGCAGATCAGGAACGCGGTCTCCGGCAGGCCGAAATCGTCCGAACTCGCGTAGCGCATGACATGCTTCTCGCGCAGCAGCTCGCGCTCCACGGCCGCGACCGTCGAAATGAATCGCGGATCTTCGGCGTCGATCAGGCCGAACTCGGGAAGCAGCAGCACGCTGGCATCGATGTCGTCGGTGCCGACCGCAGCCGAGAAGGCGTTGAGCTTGGGATTCCACGCCTCGTTCATGATGCGGGCGTGTATCGTATCGGCGAGCCCGTTCCAGTGCGCCGCCCGGTCGGACAGGCCGAGCTTGGTCGCGATCGCGGCCAGCCGGCTCACGCCGGCCCAGCACATCGCGGACGAATGCGTGTGAACGCGACGCCGGCCGCGGAACTCCCAGATGCCGGCGTCCGGCTCGAACGCGAGATCGAAGGCGCGCTGGCCGAGCGGCTCCAGCAGGCGGAACAGCGACTCGTCGCCGGGCCGCGGCAGCCTCTGGTCGAAGAACATCGGCATCGCGGCCAGGATGATGCTGCCGTAAGTGTCGTTCTGGTCCTGCAGCGCCGCCGCATTGCCGACGCGCACCGGCCCGTCGCCGCCGTAGCCCTGAAGATTTTCGGCCGTCCACTCGTCCATCGAATCCGAAGGCACGATCCCGTAGACCGGCCGCACCGGCTCGGTGCGGTTGGCGACGAGCCCGAGGATATAGGTGATGAAGTCCTCCATCGTCTGGGTCGCGCCGATCCGGTTGAGCGCCTTCACGACGAAATAGGCGTCGCGCAGCCAGCAGAAGCGATAGTCCCAGGTGCGCCCGGAGCCCGGCGCCTCGGGTATGGAGGTGGTGTGCGCCGCGATGATCGCTCCGGTGTCCTCGAAGTTCGAGAGCTTGAGCGTGATCGCAGCGCGGATGATCGGCTCCTGCCAGTCGTAGGAGATCGACAGCCGCCGCACCCACTCGACCCAGTAATCGCGGGTGCGATCGGCAAACTCGCGGCACAGGGTCGAAAGCTCGCTCGGAAACGGATCGTCGTTTCCGAGCACCAGATTGACGGTGCGCGTGAGCACGAACGGCGACTCGCTTTCGATATGCGACAGCGGAGCGTCGGTGGTCAGGCGCACGACGCCCTGCCCGATCGAGTAGCGGATGTGGTTGCTGCCGGCTGATCGCTGCGTCACCGGCTGGCCGTAGTTGTGGGTCGGCCGCAGGCGAATGGTGATCCGCGGCACGCCGGCGATCGGCTCGACGATGCGGATCAGTTGCGGCGGCCGGTACATCCTGCCGAAATTGCGAAAGCGCGGCGCAAAATCGGTGATGCGCACCGCGCCGCCATTCGCATCGGTGAGCACGGTCTGCACCGTCGCGGTGTTGCGCACATATTCGGAGCGGTACTCCACCATGCCGTCGAGATCGACGTCGAAGAAGCCCTTTTCCTCGTTTCCCGAAAGCAGGCGACAGAACATCGGATCGCTGTCGAAGCGCGGGTAGCACCACCACACCAGCCGCCCGTTCGGCTCCAGCAGTGCGGCGGTCCGGCCGTTTCCGATGATCGCGAGGTCGAGTCCGTGTCCGCTCATGTCAGCTCCGCAAAATTCGGCACGACCATCGCATTCGCCCCGATATGATCGAGCCAGCGGCGCACGTCCTCCGGTTTGTCGAAGCAGCCGTCCACGCCCGGCGCCTTGCGTCCGACCGAGATGGCGAGCCCCTTGAACTCCGGCATGACCGCGAAGGCCGCCTCGTCGGTCGTGTCGTCGCCGATGAAGATCGGCACGCGCCCCACGAACGGTTCGTAGGTCATCAGTTCGCGCACCGCTGCGCCCTTGTTGAATCCGGTGGATTTCACCTCCAGCACGGCCTTGCCGTTGAGCAGCTCGTAGGAATCCGGAGGAAACGGCTGGCAGGCCGCGAACACGGCATCGACGATCTCCAGGCCGCGGTCGAGCGTCATGCGGTAATGCAGCGCGTAGGAATAACCCTTGTC
Organism: uncultured Alphaproteobacteria bacterium; assembly: GCA_963758225.1. Taxonomy (GTDB): domain Bacteria; phylum Pseudomonadota; class Alphaproteobacteria; order Rhizobiales; family Xanthobacteraceae; genus Z2-YC6860. Next base: position 208,739 of record CAVWUJ010000004.1, read on the forward strand.
CTCGGTGACGATGCCGGAAAAGCGGCCTGCGACGTCTTCCAGCGCGTGGCGGATGCGACGGTCGAGCGGCTTCGCGCGTTGCTCATAGGTCCGCCCGTCGGCCGAGGGGCGGATTTCGGCGCCATGGCAGCCAACGGCCGGCAGGCTGAGCGGCGCAAAGATCCTGTCGAGTTCACCGATCGGTCGGCCGCTCACCAGCGCGAGCGCGCCTCCGGACCGCTCTCCCACGGCCACGAGCGAGCGGCGAAGTGTCTCCGGCACGTGCACCGCGAGGGGGGTTGGCGCGATGTCGAGAAGCGTCCCGTCCACATCCAGCAGAACGGCAAAATTCTTCAGATCAAGCTCAGTCGAAGACGAGGACACGGGGGCAATTTCCAACGTCGAAATCGAATGTCGAGCGCGCGAACGGCGCTATTGCGGACCCACCGCCGCGCTTTGCATCTGCGGCAAAGCCTCAGCCAGCGGGCATCAGACGGTCAATCGATGCGACCCTCCCTTGGGGGAACGCGGGACATCGCAAAGGGTTGCATCATGGAACTCAAGCGACCGCTTCGCCACTTTTGCCGCAGTTCGGCCGGTTCGTCGCGGCGACCGCAGGTCGCATGCTGTAGGACACCGCACAGCCCGCCGGAGGCGTCCCTCCGGAAAAATGCCGGCAGCCGCGCCACAAACCGTCGCGGATCCGCAAAGGAACAGGGCTGGCTGGCGGACGTTGTTCCCAAACCAATCGCAACAACTGGAAGGAGATTGCAATGGCATCGCCAGCGCAAAAGCATCACAACGCGACCGACGAGCGCCCCGAAGTGCTCAATCCGGTGGAGGCACGGCAGGGCTTTCTCGACCGCCCCGTTCTGGCCATTCTGGTCGCCAGCACCGCACTGGTCGTCATCGGGTTTGCCGGGGTGTTTCTTGGTTTCTGGTAATCGGGATCGGCTCGTTTCACAGCAATGAAACCCGCGCCCCTTGGCGCGGGCCTTCTCGCGAGCAGCGCGACAGGCTGAGAGTGCAGTCGCCGCGACAATCCATCCCGCACCAGATGCCAAAAGTGTAAAGCCCGCAGGAACCATTGTGGCGGACGCTCGTTCATTACAGGACGCGGCCGCTCCCGTCGGTCGCGCCGGCGCCGGGCGGCATTCATCCCCCTCCCCCCGACAGAAGCCGCTCGGCGCACTAATTTTCGTTGTTGCGTGAATTGTCGTCGTTCATTTTTTCAGGTTATTGAACGCAAAGCCCCGCTCCATCGGAGCGGGGCTTTCGCGTTTCGATCGCAGACCGGTCAGTCCTGAATGATCTCCACGACCTGGCTGGTCGCGGGATCCACCAGCACGAGCTGGTTGTTCACATGGTAATAACGCAGACGCCGCAACTCCGGCTGCTCGACGTAGAGCGTGCTCGGAAACTCCGACAGGGTGACGGTTTGCGGGACGCGTGCACCAACGTCGACCTCGACGGCCACGGGCGCCGCGCGCCGCTCGCGGGTCACGGTGCGGTAGATCGTGCTCCGCTGCTCCGGTCGAAGCTGCAACGGCGTCGTGGTGCGCTCCACCGTGGTGGTCGTGGTGGTCACGGTCTGGGCGGGGACGATGGCCGTGCTGCCGAGAAGGGCAGCGGCAATCGCAACGTGACGAAGCACTCGCATGGTCATCTCCTGTTCGCTTCGGGAAAGGTGCGACCGGATAACGCGCGCTGCGGTGCGACGTTCCGGTCGCAGTGAAGGCCGTCTCATGGCGTTCCGACGTTCAGAACGAGAACGGCCGCCGAAATCGGCGGCCGCATTCGTTGTCATACCGGATCTCGAACACGCCGCTTTAGCGTTTCGAGAAAGCGCGGACGAAGTGGATACGTTCGCGGGAAGAAAACGCGTCAAAATTAAAGGCACAGACCCGGCTTTGATTCCGTATAAGCCGGAAAGGCCCTAACGCGCCGGACGAAGAGCCAGTTCGGTCACGCCCGCGGCGACGTTCAGGCCGGTGTTGCCCTCCACCGAGAGCGGCTGAAGCGTGATGGTGCGATCCGAACCACCGACCAGCACGTTGACGCCAGCGCCGACACCTACTGTCGCGCTCGCTGTCGCCCCCGCGTAATTGCCGGCCAGCGCGCCGAACTTGCGGGTCGTCGGAGCATAGACCGCCCAGGCCATCTGGCCGCCGGCGGTCGCGCCGATGTCGATGCCGAACTTGGTGATGCTGCCGACGTAAACCTCGCGCGGTCCCGGCTGGGTCGGCGTGAAGATGCAGGTCACGTCACGCTTGGAACCGATGATGAGGCCAAGTCCGGCGGAAATATCGCAGGTCAGCGCGCCGGCTTGAACCCGATCGCGACCCTGAGCGGTGGCCGGAGACAAGGCGAAGCTGGCGAGAGCCGCAGCCAGACCGGTCACGGCAAGGGCACTGGTGAAACGCGTCATGGAGGGCTCCTGTCAAATGTCGATGAAAGAACGAAATTGGGGACGTCGCTATGCGTGCGCGGCGTCGGGGTCAGAACGCATGGCCTGACGGTCGGTTCCCTCGCGCGCACCCTACAAGCAAGCGGACCCACCCGTCAGGACAATTCTCCTTTCATCGGGAACTCGCCCGATTTGGAGGCGTTGGTTCCGCACACGCGGCGTAAACAAGGCAGCCGCGAGGCACTGATCGCAAGCTTTGCTCTGCTTCGATCCGAACCGGAGAGCCGCCATGACCCTCGGCACAATTCTCGTCATCGTCCTCATTCTCATTCTGCTCGGCGTGATTCCAAGCTGGCCGCACAGCTCCGCCTGGGGTTACGGCCCGTCCGGCGTCGTCGGCACCATCCTGATCATCGTGCTGATCCTGCTTTTGCTTGGCCGGATCTGACCGAGTCATCTCGCAACGGACATCTTTCATATGACCGCCCTCGCCAGCGAACCGGCCCGGCCGCACAGCCTGATCCCAAGCGATCGGGTCGAAGGCACGCCGGTTCGCCGCAGCAGCGGAGACACCATCGGAGAAATCCGCCGGCTGATGATCGACAAGGTGAGCGGAAACGTCGCCTACGCCGTTCTCAGCTTCGGCGGCTTTCTCGGACTGGGCGAGCGGCACCATCCCATTCCCTGGCACGCGCTGCGCTACAATCCCGAACTCGCAGCTTACGAGCTCAATCTCTCCGACGAAGAGCTCAAGGCCGCCCCATCCTATGGCGACAATGCAGACTTCGACTGGGGCGACCGCTCGAGCGAGGTGGCGTTGCACGATTACTACAAGACCTCCCCCTATTGGGGAGTCTGACCTCTCGCTGGTCCTCCCTTGCCCAACTTTAACGACAAAGGCCCGCTTCATGCGGGCCGTTGTCGTTTCACAATCCAGGCTCTCGTCAGAATCGCTAACCGGACACTCCCGCGGTGCGAAGAGGCTTGTCGAGCGCGGCCATGCATCGCCCCATGTGATGCGCCATCGCAGGTGACGCGACCGGACTGAAAGCGGATTCGCATCCCACGGGCATAGCTGACGGCTTTTTCGGCAACGCCGGGCGGGTGCGCTCCGATTGCGGATCGCGGCTTTCGTCGATGGTGCGCACCGGCGTCGACGGCCGAACGTCGCTGCTGGCGTGTTCGCGCACCGTCACCTCCGGAAGGTTCAGGCCCTTGCTGACGATGGTGACGTTTGCGACCGGGTCGGTCCGGTAGATTTCGCGGCCGTCACGGTCGCGATAGACGATCGCAGTGTCGCGAAGTCCGACCAGTTCCACGGTTGCGATGTCGGCCCCGCCCTGCGTGGCGCGCACCGGCGCTGCACGATCGCCTTTGATCGCTGAGACCGGCGCGGACGACATCCGCCAGCCGGACGCATGTGCGTCGCCGAGATGACGGGTGGCGGACGGCATGTATTCCATCGCGAAGACCGCCGCGAGACCGCCGACCAGATACGGAGTAATGCGTGCCATTGACCCCTCCCTGCGTCGCGCGCCGGCCGCGCCGGAAGACCGGCAGTGCAAGCGTTTTCGACGCCATCGGTTCGCCTCATCAACGCCGCTGGAGCCCTCGCGGTTCCTTTTGTGTTCGACAGGAGGCCCCTGTGCGACACCACAGCACAGATGTGCTTAGACAGATGCGCTCAGGTCGCGGAGACCAGATTGTCCATTGGAATGAGCACCCGGCATCGCACGCCAGCGGGCGCAAAGGAGAGATCGACCTCCGCATCCAGCGATCGCGCGAGATTGCGCTCGATCACCAGACTGCCGAACCCGCGCCGGGCAGGCCCTTCGACGGCGGGTCCGTTGGTTTCCGACCAAATTAGCTCGAACGCCTTGCCTTCTTCTTGCGGGAGCAGGCGCCATGACAGGGTGACCCGGCCGGCCGGGATCGAAAGCGCGCCATACCGGGTGGCATTGGTCGCGAGTTCGTGAAGCGCCAGCCCAAGGCTCTGCGCAGCCTCCGGCTTCAGCAACAGCGCAGGCCCTTCAACCGTGACCTGCCCGCCTTCGCGGTCGAGATAATGCCCGAGTTGCGCGCGAGCCAGTTCCACCAGCGAGGCGCCATGCCAGCTTTCCTGGACCAGCAGGTCGTGGGCCGCCGAGAGCGCCTGCAGCCGGGCGCTGAACTGCTCGAGAAACGCATCAGGGGTGACCGTGTGCCGGGCGGTCTGACGCGCCATCGCCTGGATGACGGCCAGCAGATTCTTCGAGCGATGCGTCAATTCGCGCATGAGTTCACGAAGATGCGCCTCTCCAAGCTTGCGAGCGGTGATGTCGACCGCCGCCGCGGTGATGCCATCGACCCGTCCGGAGATGTCGCGCGACGGCTCGACATGGACATCGTACCAGTGCACGCCATTCGCGCCGACGATCCGCAGCTCGCCGTCGCCGGGCTCCTCCCGGCTCAGCACGGCGCGCCTGAGCGTCGCCAGCGCAATGCTGGCCTCCGGAGGCAGAAGCTCGTCGTCGACGCGGCCGACGATTTCATGCGGCAGATGACCGAACAGCGGTCCGGAAGCGGATGTGTAGTGTCCGTCGCGATCCTGGGTGAACACGGTGACGTTGGATCCGTACAGCGCCGTGTGAAAGCGCGCATTGGCCACGCCAAGTTCGTGCGTGCGGGATTCGACCTTGCTTTCCAGTTCGCGACGCGCCGCGTCGAGCTCGCGTAAGGTGCTTTCGTGGGCCTCCGCCTCGCGCCGCAGCCGTTCGTTCACGTCCGCAAGCTGCCGCGACGAGGGCATCCGGACCAGCACCGGCAGATATGGCCAGATCAGCCCGACCGCCGCACCGGCCAACACCGCAGTCAGCGCCTTGGCGAGCCCCTCCGCGCCGTGGATCGGATACCAGATCGATACGACGCCCAGGAGATGGGTGAGGCCGCAGACCAGAATGAAGCCGCCGAACAGCCACGCCACCATCCGGTATTCATGCAGAAGGCCGCGGCGGCTGCGCAGGTAATACACGATGCCGAGCGGAATCGCGAAAAAGCTGATTACGATCAGCGCGTCCGACAGGGCGTGAAGCGTGAGCCAGTCCGATCGCCAGCCCAGAACCACGCCGCGTGGCAGGTCCGTCGCCGATCCGAACAACCATTCCAGAAGCGGCATCGCCTCGTCCTTCTCCGACCGCCGCTCATGCGCTCGGCCGTTACACTGAAAAACTCAAAGAACCGACGCCACCTTTGGGAAGGGATTGCGGTTACGACCGATCGGGTCAACCTTTGTTTCAGATTGTTGCGCCCGGTGTTGCGAAGGCCAACGCCTGACAACCGCAAGTGTTTCCTCCCGCATGTGTTTCCTCCGTTATCGGCCGGATCCTCGGCAATCGGGTTGACGAGTGTGCAGCCCGGTCAATGTGGATGAGCTCTGCGCTTTTGTCGCACGAGCAGGAACCGACACAGCTCTCGCGGATTATTGGTGCGACCGGCCGCAATTCCCCTCCCCTCGTGCCCGGCCGGACAATCGGGCGCAGACGGCGAGAGCCGGCTGCGCCCGTTTCATTGCCATCGCTCGTTCTTTCTCTCTTTCTCTTGCACGGTCTCTTTCCCGCAATTCCGGCGAACGCGACGCCGGTTCGGACGATGGAACCTGTCGTCAGGCTTCGCGTTTGAGTCTTCGGCAAACCAGTGCATGAGGGACATGATGGCTCGCAGAAACGGTTCCACATCGGACGATCTCGCTGCGATGGAGCGCGAGATTTCGAAGCTGATCAGCGATCTCGAAACCCGCGTCAGCCGGCTGAATTCGCTGGCCAAGCAGGGAGCGTCTCACGCGGCCTCCGAGGCAACGGATTATGTCTCCGACACGCTCTCGGACACGGTCGAAAGGCTGCGGCTGAGCGCCGAAGAGGCGGCCAACCGCGTTCGCCGCGGCGCCAACGCAGCCGGAGACGAAGCCACCCGCCTCGGCGACGCAGCCCTCCAGCGCCTGGAGGACGAAATCGAGCATCGCCCTTTGCTCACGCTCGCCATCGCCGCAGGCATCGGGTTCCTGGCGGGGATGGCGGGGCGCCGAAGCTGACGGGTCAGAGCATGAGCCTCTCCGGTCTCATGTCTGCTGCGACAGCGGGCGTCAGCGGCGCTGTCGCGCGCGTGAAGCGCGACGCAATCGCCTATGCCATCTGCGGCGTGTGCGCCATCGTGGCGGTGTCGATGGTGATCTGGGCTTCGATCCTGGCCCTCGAGCCCGAAGTCGGGGCCGTGGGCGCGCGGCTGATCGTGGGCGGAGCGTTTCTCGCGGTCGCAATGGCCGCCGTGCTAATCGCACGGCGTCCTGTACGGCGCGCGCCGCCTGCTAGCAGCGCCGCGCCCCTGGGACTGCACGCCGGTGCGTCCCGCACGCAGTTCGCACAGATTGCCATGATCGCCGAAGCGGTCATGCTCGGCTATTCGCTCTCGAAGCGCCGACGCTGAACGTCCCTCATGCCCGCGCGGCCGTCGGTCGTCGCACAACAAAAAAGACGCGATCGGTGATCGCGTCTTTTTTGCCTCTTTTTGGCTGTACGGCGCGCCTTAAGCCGTCCGGCGCTCCGGCCGGCGCGCCTTGCGCTCGAAGAACAGCGCCTGACTGATCACCGCCGACACCGTCGCCGGCTGGAACGGCTTCGCGATCAGGAAGGCCGGCTCCGGACGCTCACCGGTCAGGAAACGCTCAGGATAGGCGGTGATGAAGATCACCGGCACCTCAAAAGTCTTGAGCAGTTCGTTCACGGCATCGAGACCGGAGCTGCCGTCTGCCAGCTGAATGTCCGCCAGGATCAGGCCCGGCTGCTTGGCTTTGGCCAGCGACACCGCCTGCGAATGGGTGCGGGCGACGCCGAGAACCTTGTGACCGAGCGACTCGACCAGCCCCTCCAGATCCATCGCGATGAAGGTCTCGTCTTCGATGATGAGAACCTCGGTCGCGATCTCGGCGGCGAGTTCGCGGCCGGATTCCTCCACCAGGTTGCGCAGGGTCGGCACGTCGATGTCGAGGATCGAGGCGGCGTCCTCCTCCGAAAAGCCCTCGAGCGCGACCAGCAGGAAGGCCTGCCGCGGCTTCGGGGTCAGATGGCCGAGGCGCTGCTCCACCGTCACCTTGGCGTCCGGCGCGGCATCGGAGACCTCGTTCACCACCACGGAATTCCAGATCTTGGTGAACAGCCGATAGAGCGAGACCCGTGGATCCGCACCCTCGAGCACGCTCCGATCCTCGATCAAAGCCTCCAGGGCCGCGGCAACGTAGGCATCGCCGGACTGCTGGCTTCCGGTCAAAGCCCGCGCATACCGGCGCAGGAACGGCAAATGCTGGGCAACAGCTTGCGAAGTCGACACGGACACCCTCCCGTTTGGGTCAAGTCAAAGCGTATAGGCTCATAACCCCGCGCGGGAAAAAAAGTTCCATTGACGGGAACGAAACTACGGAACCCGCGTTAGGAGGTGATGCAAGGGCTCGACCGCATGCCTTTGGGTGCGACCGGGCCGGCCGGGGGACTGTCCGCCGGATTTGGGGCGCAGGGGGAAAGCCGATGAACGATCAGACGTCCGACAAACCCGACAAGACCGAAAAATTCAGGCCGATGCAGACAAACACCCGTTCCAGCGACAAGCGCGGCAAGAGCCCCGCACTCGGTCGCGACGTGCAGGCCAAGATCGGCCAGCAGTTGCGTGCATACTACGATGGACTGGTCGAACCCACGCCCGACAAGTTCGCCGACCTGCTGAAGCAGCTCGACGGCAAGAAGGCGGACGACAAGGGGTCCGCAGAATGAGCATCGATCCCGACCTTCGCGACACCATGCTGGCCGCAGTGCCGAGTCTTCGCGCGTTTGCGATTTCCCTGTCCGGCAACGTCGACCGAGCCGACGATCTGGTGCAGGAGACGCTGCTGCGCGCGATCGCCAACATCGAATTCGTTTCAGCCCGGCACCAACATGTCGGCCTGGCTGTTCACCATCCTTCGCAACCTGTTCCGTTCCGAGTACCGCAAGCGCCGGCGGGAGGTCGAGGACGCCGACGGCAGCTATGCGGAACTCGCTCAAGTCGCAGCCCGAGCAGACCAGCCGAATCGAGTTCGAGGAGTTCCGCGCTGCGCTCTCGAAGCTGCCGGAGGATCAACGTGAGGCGCTGATCCTGGTCGGTGCGTCCGGATTTTCCTACGAGGAGGCCGCTGAAATCTGCGGCTGCGCGGTCGGCACGATCAAAAGCCGCGTGAACCGCGCGCGCAACCGGCTCGCGCAGATCCTGCACATCGACAACATCAACGAAATTGGCGCCGACCAGACCACCCGCGCTGTGCTTGCCGGCAACGGCGGCTGACGCCTGCCGCAACGATTTGTCTCTGCCATCGCCGGCATGCGGTCGCATGCAGCTTTCCTCCGTCAGGACTTCGACTTCGACGTCACAACAAAACGCCCGGCTCCGCCGGGCGTTTTGTTGTCGTTTGGGCAAACTGACTTGGACGGCGCGACGGTACGGTTAATGCGCCGTCGGAGAGCGGCCGCGAAGCAGCGCGACAATCGCCGAAATCACGAACAGGATGATCGCGACGAAGAAGATGATGCGCGCTGCATCGACCGCGAACGCGGCAACGCCGCCGAATCCGAAAAATGCGGCCACCAGCGCGACGAGGAGAAATGTGATTGCCCAGCCTAGCATGCCGAAAACTCCCTGGTTGCGCCCCTTGGCGGCTTCTGGCACTGGAACGACATGGAACCGCTTTCGTTCCGATCGCGCCGTGCGACACCCGCTCCGAGAAAATTCGAGGAAGGTGCCGGAACCGACTCGCGATAACGCCGTTGTGACGGTGTTCGCGTCGACGGTGCTGAATACCGCAGGATGCTGAGCCGCACGGGCGGGGCGACTGATCGACATGGCACGAGAAATATTTGGGAGAACCGCAATGCGAAAGATTTTGATCATCTCTGCCGCCGCTCTCGCCCTCGCCGGCTGTCAGACTGCCCGTGACCGCACCGTTGGCGGCGCGCTCATCGGCGGCACCGCGGGTGCGGTCATTGGCGGCGCTGCGACCGGCACCGCGGGCGGCGCCATTGCCGGCGGACTGCTGGGCGGCGTGGGCGGCGCCATGATCGGCCGCGCCACCGCGTCCGAGCCCTGCTACGTTCGAACCCGTTCGGGCCGCCTGCGCCGCGTCGCGTGCTAAGCGGTTAGCAGCGTCTTAAAGAAAGCCGATCGCCAGCCGTTGCGTATCAGCGATCCGCGAAAGCCCGCTCCCCGCACGGAGCGGGCTTTCGGCGTTCTGGCGGGACCAACCACGGCCGACGATTGCGACTCGCGGCGTTCTTTGCGATTCATGCGCCGTCATGGCGTCCCCGCCGACCGTCCTTGTGTTCGATTCCGGCCTGGGCGGCCTCACCGTCTTTCGCGAGGCGGCGAAGGCCCGGCCCGATGTCCGTTACGTCTATGCCGCCGACGACGCCTTCTTTCCTTATGGCGGTCATGGCGAGACCGAACTGGTCGCCCGCATCCTCGCGGTGTTCGACGACCTGATGGCCGCGCATCGGCCGGATCTCGCCGTCATCGCCTGCAACACCGCCTCCACCATTGCGCTACCGAAGCTGCGCGAGCGGTTTTCGGTGCCGTTCGTCGGCACCGTACCCGCCATCAAGCCGGCCTGCGCCGCCTCGCAAAGCAAGCGGGTCTCGGTGCTCGGCACCGAGGCGACCGTGCGGCGCGAATACACCCGCAAGCTGATCGACGATTTCGGCGCAGGGCTGCGACGTCACGCTGGTCGGCTCGCCGCGGCTGGCGGTGCTGGCCGAAGGCCTGCTCAACGGCCGCCCGCCGGCCGACACGGCGATCGCCGCGGAGATCGCCGCCCTGTTTCGTGGACGAAGGCGGCCGGCGCACCGACACGGTGGTTCTGGCCTGCACCCACTATCCCCTGCTGCTGGAGCGGCTTGCGGCGCTCGCGCCCTGGCCCGTCGCCTGGATGGACCCCGCCCCGGCCATCGCCCGGCGGATGTCGGATTTGCTCGGCCCGCCGGTGTCCGGGCCGCAGCCGGCACCGCCGACGCTGGTTCTCACCTCCGGCCGCCCCCCCACCCCGGAGCTGCGGACGGCGCTGGCCGGCTACGGCTTCGCGGCTCCGGCGCCGGTTTGACTTCCCGGCCTTTTGTCCCTAAAAGCCCGCCATCACGCGGGCCGCAGGGCCCGCGCGGTGTTTCGCGACCCGTGGTCCTCGGCCGGCGCTTCGGACGAGAACCTGTCGGTCCCGGCCCGGGCTTTGCGCCCGGCACAGCCGGGGCAAAGGAGGGCGCGATCCTCAACCTTGAACCCACATGAGGACGCGATGACCAAGCGCCACGAGGCGAAGTACAAGATCGACCGCCGCATGGGCGAGAACGTCTGGGGCCGCCCCAAGAGCCCCGTCAACAAGCGCGAATACGGCCCCGGCCAGCACGGCCAGCGCCGCAAGTCCAAGCTCTCCGACTACGGCGTGCAGCTCAAGGCCAAGCAGAAGCTGCGCGGCTACTACGGCAACATTTCCGAGAAGCAGTTCCGCGCCACCTACGACGACGCCATCCGCATGAAGGGCGACTAGCGGCGCCAACATGATCGGGCTCCTGGAGCGCCGTCTCGACGCGGTCGTGTACCGCGCCAAGTTCGTGCCGACGGTGTTCGCCGCGCGCCAGTTCGTGAACCACGGCCACGTCAAGGTGAACGGCCGCCGCGTCAACATCCCGAGCTATCGCGTGAAGCCGGGCGACGTGGTCGAGGTCAAGGAAGCCTCGCGCCAGCTCGCGCTGGTGCTGGAGGCGCAGCGCACTCGGCGAGCGCGACGTGCCGGACTACATCGAGGTGGACGACGGCAAGATGACCGCCAAGCTCACCCGCGTGCCGGCGCCGGGCGACGTGCCCTACCCGGTGATGATGGAGCCGCACCTGGTCGTCGAGTATTACTCGCGCTGATCGACGCGAGCCGCAAACACGAAAGGCCGCCCTCGAGGGCGGCCTTTTTGTTTCGGCGTTGCCGCCCGGTCGAAACCGCTAAGCGGTCTCCTTCACCGGCAGGCCCTTGTCCTTCATCAAGCGACTGCAGTTCGCCGGCCTGGAACATCTCGCGCACGATGTCACAGCCGCCGACGAACTCGCCCTTCACGTAGAGCTGCGGGATGGTCGGCCAGTTCGAATAGGTCTTGATGCCGTTGCGCAGGTCGTCCGACTCCAGGACGTTCAGTCCCTTATAGGGCACGCCGAGATAGTCCAGGATCTGCACCACCTGCCCCGAGAACCCGCACATCGGAAACTGCGGCGTGCCCTTCATGAAGAGCACCACGTCGTTGCCCTTGACCTCGTTTTCGATGAATTGCTCGATCGCCATGACTGTCGTCTTTCCGGGGCCATTGCCCCTGCGGGGCGCGAACGGCCGCGCCGCCGTTTCGATGCCCAAGCTACCCCTGCGGAACCCCGGTCTGCAACGCCAGCGCGTGCAGCGCGCCCCCCATCTGGCCCTTCAGGGCGTCGTAGACAAGCTGGTGCTGCTGGACCCGGGACTTGCCGCGGAAGCTTTCTGCGATGACCGTGGCGGCATAATGGTCGCCGTCGCCGGCGAGGTCGCGGATCGTCACCTCGGCGTCGGGAATCCCGGCCTTGATCAGGCTCTCGATATCATTGGCATTCATCGGCATCTCAAGCGAACTCCGTGTCGCCGTTCAAGGCGCCCCGCCCGCCATATAGGCCGGCAGCCAGCCCTCGAACCGCTCGACGAGAGCCTGTACCAGAATCGGCCGTTCGCCGGGAAGCGCGATCGTTTCGCCCCCCACGGTGCCGATCCGGCGCATCGGCACGCCGACGGCTGCGGCCTGGGTGATCAGCCCGGCATAGGCCCCGGGCGGAACGGTCAGGAGATAGCGGGCCTGGTCCTCGCCGAACCAGTAGCCGTGCGGCTGGCGGTCCGGCGGAGCGGCGTCCAGCGCGGCGCCGAGCCGGCCGGCGATCGCCATCTCCGCCACCGCCACCAGCAGGCCGCCGTCCGACAGGTCGTGAACCGCCGTCACCACGACCGGCTCGCGATCAGCTCGCGCACGAAGTCGCCGTTGCGCCGCTCGATCGCCAGATCGACCGGCGGCGGAGCGCCCTCCTCCCGGCCACAGATCTCGCGCAGATAGATCGACTGGCCGAGCCAGCCGACGGTGGCCCCGACCAGAAGGATGACGTCGCCCTCGGCCTTGAACGACAGCGTCGCCGACTTGCGGAAATCGTCCAGCACGCCGACGCCGCCGATGGCGGGCGTCGGCAGAATCGGCCCGCCCCTGCGTCTCGTTGTAGAGCGACACGTTGCCCGACACGACCGGGAAATCGAGCGCCTTGCAGGCCTCGGCGATGCCGCGCACGCAGCCGACGAACTGGCCCATGATCTCCGGCTTCTCGGGATTGCCGAAGTTGAGGTTGTCGGTGATCGCCAGCGGCAACCCGCCCACCGCCGTGATGTTGCGCCAGGCCTCGGCGACCGCCTGCTTGCCGCCCTCGAACGGATCGGCCTCGCAGTAACGCGGCGTGACGTCGGTGGTCAGCGCCAGCGCCTTCGGCCCTTCCTCGACGCGCACGACCGCGGCGTCGCCGCCCGGCCGCTGCACGGTGTTGCCGCCGATGACGTGGTCGTACTGCTCCCAGACCCAGCGCTTCGAGCACAGGTCGGGCGTGCCGATCAGCCGCTGCAGCGCCTCCAGGTCGTCCATCGGCGGGGTCGACGTCGACGGCGCGGATCGCCGGCCGCCGCGGGGTCTCGACATAGGGCCGGTCGTAGAGCGGGCGCCTCGTCGCCAAGCTCCTTGATCGGCAGGTCGGCCATCGTGTCGCCGCCGTGGCGGACCACGAAACGCTTCGTCGGCGTGGTCTCCCCGACAATGGCGAAGTCGAGCCCCCATTTGCGGAAGATCGCCTCGGCCTCCTCCTCCTTCTCGGGCTTGAGCACCATGAGCATGCGCTCCTGGCTCTCCGAGAGCATCATCTCGTAGGCGCTCATGCCCTCTTCGCGCGTCGGCACGCGGTCGAGGTCGAGCGTCACGCCGAGATCGCCCTTGGCGCCCATCTCCACCGCCGAGCAGGTCAGCCCGGCCGCGCCCATGTCCTGGATCGCGATCACGCAATCCTTCTCCATGATCTCGAGGCAGGCTTCGAGCAGCAGCTTTTCGGCGAACGGATCGCCGACCTGAACGGTCGGCCGCTTCTCCTCGGCGCTCTCGCCGAACTCGGCCGATGCCATGCTGGCGCCGTGGATGCCGTCGCGGCCGGTCTTGGAGCCGAGATAGACGATCGGCATGCCGACGCCGGAGGCCGCCGCATAGAAGATGCTGTCGGCGCGCGCGATGCCGACCGCCATCGCATTGACGAGATTGTTGCCGTTGTAGCGCGGGTGGAATCCGACCGAGCCGCCGACGGTCGGCACGCCGAACGAATTGCCGTAGCCGCCGATGCCCGCCACCACGCCGGACACCAGATGGCGCGTTTTGCGGATGCGCGGGATCGCCGAAGCGCAGCGAAGTTGAGGCACGCGATCGGCCGCGCGCCCATCGTGAACACGTCGCGCAGGATGCCGCCGACGCCGGTCGCCGCGCCCTGGTAGGGCTCGATGAAGCTCGGGTGGTTGTGGCTCTCCATCTTGAACACCACGGCAAGCCCGTCGCCGATGTCGATGACGCCGGCGTTCTCGCCCGGCCCCTGGATCACCCAGGGCGCCTTGGTCGGCAGGCCGCGCAGATGGATGCGCGAGGACTTGTAGGAGCAATGCTCGTTCCACATCGCCGAGAAGATGCCGAGCTCGGTGAAGCTCGGCTCCCGGCCGATCAGGTCGAGAATGCGCTGGTACTCGTCCGGCTTCAGGCCATGCTCGGCCACCAGTTCGGGCGTGATCTTGGGTTCGTTGCGGCTCACGCCCTGTATTTAGTGGACCGCGGGGGCCATTGCATCCGCCCGCGGCATCCGCGCGCCGGCCATCCACGCCTTAATTGAGCCGGGGCATCTGGCGACCGTCGCCGCTCCCCCGCCGGCCCGGTCAGGCCGCCTTGTTGAGATGCTCGACCAGCCCGGCGAACAGGCCACGACCGTCGGTCGGTCCGATCTCGGCCTCGACGTGGTTCTCCGGATGCGGCATCAGGCCGAGCACGTTGCCGTTGTCGCCCAGAATCCCCGCGATGGCGTTGATGGCGCCGTTGACGTTGAAGGCCGGATCGAGCGCGCCGTCCGGCGCGGCGTAGCGGAACAGCACCCGGCCGTCGTCCTCCAGCCGCTTCACCGTCGCCTCATCTGCGACGTAATTGCCCTCGCCGTGCGCAACCGGCACGCGGATCACCTGGCCGGCGTTGTAGCCACGGGTGAACGGGGTGTCGGAGCGCTCCACGCGCAGGAACACGTCCTTGCAGACGAACTTGAGCTGCGAATTTCGCATCAGAACGCCCGGCAGCAGCCCGGACTCGCAGAGGATCTGGAAACCGTTGCAGACGCCGAGCACGAGCCCGCCCTTGCCGGCGTGCGCCCGCACCGCATTCATCACCGGCGAGCGCGCCGCGATCGCGCCGCAGCGCAGGTAGTCTCCATAGGAGAAGCCTCCCGGCACGACCACCAGATCGGTGCCCTCCGGCAGCGCCGTTTCGGTGTGCCAGACCATCGCAGGCTCATGGCCCGAGACGAGGCGCAGGGTGCGCGCCATGTCGCGCTCGCGATTGATGCCGGGGAAGACGAGGACGGCGGCTTTCACAGCGAGAGCGCGTCGGCGAGTTCAAGGCGCTTCTCGATCCGGTCGAGCCGCGTCTCATGACGAACGAGAGTCGAGTGGATACCGCTGATATCCTGCTGCAGACCGATCATATGAGTCCTCAGTGCCTGCATCTCCTGCTTCAGTTCATCCATCTTGCCATCGACGCCGACAAGCCGGGCCTGCATGGCCTTGAGAACCTCGTACATCAGTTCGTTGGTGACCCCGGCCATGATCCCGCTCCGCCCTCGGTCAGCGATTTAACTCACGATCTCAATACGATAATTCTCGATCACCGTGTTCGCGAGGAGCTTTTCGGCCGCCTCTTTCAGTGCGGCCTCGGCGCGGCCCCGGTCTTCGCCCGCAACCTCGATGTCGAACACCTTGCCCTGGCGCACACTCGCCAGCCCGGCGACGCCAAGGGACTTCAGCGCGCCCTCGATCGCCTTGCCTTGCGGATCGAGCACGCCGTTCTTGAGGGTCACCGTGACGCGGGCTTTCATACCGATCAGATATCGGCGAATCCCCGCCACCGCAACGGCGCGGCCCGGAAACCCACGCAAATCTGGGCAGCCCGCGGGGGCGGTCAGGCTCAGGCGTTCCCGCCCTGGCCGAGCATCCGGCCCCGGCCCGGAATGTGACCGCTGTCGCCGGCGAGCCGCAGCGCCTGCCAGAACGACGACTGGGTCGAGGTCACGACCGGAATGCCGTGCGCCCGCTCGAGCGGTTCGGCGACGCCCAGCGTCCGAAGCCCCCCGCAGGAGATCAGCAGCGCATCCGCGCCCCCGGCCCCCGCAATGGCCTTGGCGGACAGATCGATGATATCCGCGTCGGTCTTCCTGCCGGCCGGGCCATTGAACTCGGTCAGACCGAAGCCCTCCAGCGCCAGAACCTCGAAGCCGGAGGCGCGCAGGAAATCCGCCAGCCGTTTGTTGACCTCGTCGGCATAGGCGGTCGCGACCGCGATCCGCTTGCCGCCGACGCTGCGCAGGCCCTCGACCACCGCCTGGCTCATGGTCGAGACCGGCAGACCGGTCTTCTCGCGAAGCTCCTGCAGCAGCGCCTCGTGCGCGGCGTGCCCCCGATAGAACGTCAGCGACGTTCCGATCACCATGATCGCGTCGAGGCCCTGCTTCGCCAGTTCCAGCGCCGCCGGCACGATGGCGTCGAAAGCCGCGCTGTAGCCCTCCGGCGTCAACGCGCGCACGCCGACGCCCTTGGCGACGAACGTGACCTCCGGATACATCAGCGGCCCCTCGTCCGGAACGCGATCGGCGGCGAAAGGCACCACCAGTCCGATTTTCAGCCGTTCGCGCATCGACGCACTCCTTTGTCGGCCGTTGCTACTGCACGCTCAGGCCGAGCTTGCGAATGACCGGCGTCCAGCGCGCCGCCTCGGTTCGGATGTAATCGGCCGCCTGCTGACGGGTGCCGGTCATCGGCTGCATGCCGAGATTGGTGAAATACTTCTGCGCCTCCGGCGTCTTCATGACATCCGCCAGCGCCGCGTTGAGTTGCGACAGGACCGCTTCCGGCGTGCCGGCGGGCGCCACCATCATCTGCCACGAATTGGCCTCGTAGCCGGTGACGCCGGCCTCGTGCAGCGTCGGCACGTCCGGCATGTGACTGGTGCGCGTCGCGGTCGTGACGCCGAGCCCTTTGAGCTTGCCCGCGCGGATCAGGGCCGCGGCCGGTCCCGCGTCGGCGAAATAGACCGGCACATGGCCGGCGGTCACGTCGTTCAGCGCCGGTCCGCCGCCGCGATAGGGCACATGCTTCATGTCGATGCCGGTCATCGACTTGAGCAGTTCCGCATAGATGTGATGCGGCGCGCCGGCCCCGCCCGAGGCATAGCTGAGCTGGCCCGGCTTGCTCTTCGCCATTGCGATCAACTCCTGTGCGGTGTTGACGCCGAGCGACGGATGCACCGTGAGAACAAAGGGCACGGTCGCCACCAGCATGATCGGCGAGAAGTCCTTGTTCGGATCGTAGGCGAGATTCTTGTAAAGGCCGGGCGCGATCGCGAAGGTCGCGCTGGTGCCCATCAGCAGCGTGTAGCCGTCCGGCTCCGCACGCGCGACCGCAAGACCGCCGAGCGTCGTGCCCGAGCCGCCGCGGTTTTCGATGATGACCGGCTGGCCGAGACGCTGCTCCAGCCCTTTCGCGACGAAGCGCGTCAATGCGTCGGTACCGCCGCCCGCCGCGTAGGGTACGACGATCTTCACCGGGCGGTTCGGATAGGTCTGCGCGAGGGCCGCGCCGGCGCCGAGCAGGAGTGCGAATGCGATGGCGGCGGCGCCTCGAAGCATGACGTTCTCCCTCCGGGCAGGAAAGCAAGCCGCGTCTTCGCGCGGTTGGGAAGGAGCAGTCTAAAGACGAAAGCGGCCGGCGCAACACGGACCTGTCCGTGTCGCGCCGGCCTGCAACCCTTCAGGTTGTGAACCCGGCGATCAGCCCTTCACCAGCACCGGACCGGTGCCTTGCGGACGCTCGCCCTCGGCCATGATGCCGAGCCGCTTGGCGACCTCGGTGTAGGCCTCGATCAGACCGCCGAGATCGCGGCGGAACCGATCCTTGTCGAGCTTGTCGTTCGACTTGATGTCCCACAGCCGGCAGGAGTCGGGCGAGATCTCGTCCGCCACCACGATCCGCATCAGATCGTTCTCCCAGAGACGGCCGCACTCCATCTTGAAATCCACGAGACGGATGCCGACGCCGAGGAACACGCCCGACAGGAAGTCGTTGACGCGGATCGCCAGCGCCATGATGTCGTCGATCTCCTGCGGAGTGGCCCAGCCGAACGCGGTGATGTGCTCCTCCGAGACCATCGGATCGTTGAGCTGATCGTTCTTGTAATAGAACTCGATGATCGAGCGCGGAAGCTGGGTGCCCTCCTCGATGCCGAGACGCTGCGCCAGCGAACCCGCGGCGACGTTGCGCACGACGACCTCGAGCGGAATGATCTCGACCTCGCGAATCAGCTGCTCTCGCATGTTCAGCCGGCGGATGAAATGCGTCGGCACGCCGATGTCGTTGAGGTGCTGGAAGACGTATTCCGAGATGCGGTTGTTGAGGACGCCCTTGCCCTCGATCACCTCGTGCTTCTTCGCATTGAACGCGGTGGCGTCGTCCTTGAAATGCTGGATCAAGGTTCCAGGTTCGGGGCCTTCGTAAAGGACCTTCGCCTTGCCTTCGTAAATGCGGCGACGACGGCTCATCGGGGTGTACCGTGGTTTGTGGAAGTCCATATCGGTGCCGTGGCTCCAGTGCGGTTTACAAGCGGTCCGCGGCGGCGAGGTCGGAAGGCGCTCTCGAAACGGAATCGGAGCCTGTCCGCTCGCAAGCAAAACCTAGCCGATCAGGGTGGGCGATACAATCGACATAGGTCTACTTGGCCACATCCGCAACCCTTCGATTCCGCTTCGTCTCCGATTGCCTTGACGCCTCCGAACCGATATGCAAAGCGCGAAGAATCCCCGACAAATTCGGCGCAAGCTGACGCAGAAATGCCGCCGAAATCGGATCGATATCCGTATCAACTGCAACAGCCGGACAGATGGGACGAGGACGCCGATGACGACGTTCGACAAGCGCAAGGACGCCTTCGAAAACAAGTTCGCGCATGACGAAGAGCTGCGCTTCAAGGCCTCCGCGCGCCGAAACAAGCTTCTGGGACTCTGGGCGGCGGGCAAGATGGGTCTCGCCGGCGATGCGGCCGACGCCTATGCCAAGGAGGTCGTGGTCGCGGACTTCGAAGAGAGCGGCGACGACGACGTGCTTCGCAAGGTCAGCGCCGACTTCAAGGCGAAGGGCGTCGCGGTCGATGACGCCGAGCTGCGCGGGACCATGAACGAGCTGATGGAGCAGGCGATCGCCCAGATCAAGGCCGGAACCTGAGACCGGCCTGGATGAAATCGCGGAGCGCATTCGCGCTTCGTTAAGCACGTCGCCGGATCGATCCGGCGACGGCATGCCGCGGATCGAGCGCGGCTTCAATCGCCGGGATCACCCGGCGCGGTGCGGTCAGCAGCGCCGTTGCGAACGACCCCGTCACCCCAGTCCGCGCGGCGCGCGCGGCGATAGTCATCGCCGCTCCGGCGCGTAACCGTCTCGACGCGCATGCCCGCATCGGCGCAGCACAGTTTCAGGCCGATGCGCCCCGATGCGGCCTGCGGCGGCGCGATGACCCGCGCGGCGAGCGGCCGGACCGGAGCCGTTCGCCCCAGCGCCAGGTAAATATACTTCTCGTCCTCCCAGCCGACGTCGCCGAGCTTGACCTGCCGGTGCAACCGCGAGCGCGCGACGCGGCGCGCGAAATGGCACCAGTCCGGCTCGATCAGCGGGCACCGCTGCGCATGCGGACACGGCGCGATCACATGCGCGCCGCGCGCCAGCAGCCGGTCGCGAACCGCCAGAATGCGACGCCAGCCCGCCGGCGTGCCGGGTTCGACCAGCAGCAGCATGCCGGTCGCGCGATCCCAGAGACGCTCCGCCAGCGCGATGCCGTCGGCGGCGGACAGTTCGTCCAGCACATAGGCCAGCGTCACGAGAGCGGCGGGCTCGATCCCATCGATGCGGCGCAAGGCGTCGCCGTCGACCCACGTCGCGCCATCCTGCCCTGCGTCGGCGAGCAGTCGCTGACCGGCGATGCGCGCCGGCGCGCTCGCCTCCACCAGCGTCGCCGCGGCGAGCCCGGGCCACGCATCGCGCGCGGCCCAAAACGCGGTGCCCGGCCCCGCGCCGACATCGAGCAACGTCGCCGGCACAAAATCCGGGTGGACCTCGGCGATCCGCAGCATCGCTTCGCGCAGCGCCGCATAGGTCGCGGGCATGCGGGCGGCGATATAGGCCTTCACGTCAAGCTCGGACGCGAGATGCAGGCGGCCGTCGCGGATCTCGCTGCGATAGCGTTGCGACAGCCGCTCGGATGCGCGCTGAAGCTCGGAGAGCGGCACGCCTTCGAGCGCGCGCGCCACGGCCGATTTCAAGACTGCGGGCCATTCCATGCTGGGCTCGGCTCCG
This sequence comes from uncultured Alphaproteobacteria bacterium, assembly GCA_963758225.1. Lineage (GTDB taxonomy): Bacteria > Pseudomonadota > Alphaproteobacteria > Rhizobiales > Xanthobacteraceae > Z2-YC6860. Next base: position 228,886 of record CAVWUJ010000004.1, read on the forward strand.
CGGGAGTGTCGATTACGTCTGGGCCCGGTTCGTCGCGACCGGCGCTGACGAAACGCCGGCCGCCACGCCGATATCCGAAAGCAGTCGATCGAGCGCGGCCGTCACATCAGCGTCGATCGCGGACGCGCTCACCTCAAGAACCCGATAGTCGCGCTCTTCAAGCCAGCGCCGACGCTCGCGGCGCTGGCGCTCCGCTTCGGCGCTCTCGTCAGCCGGAACGATCTCCACCGCCGTGCGGAGCGCGAACGAGACGATGTCGGGAATGTGCGGTCCGATCGGCACCTGGCGCTTGAGGCCGAAATCCGCAAAGCGACGGTCCCGCGTGAGCGCATCCCACAGCGTGCGCTCGGTCTCGGTCGGATTGCGTCGCAGGAGCCTGGCGAGGCCGCGCGCCGGGGTCAGCCCGCCGGGCGCAACGGCGCCGGCGGTTCCGCCGTCGATGATCGAACGCAGCATCTCGGCCTGCGGCCCGTCGAGGATGCCGCCGCGAGCCGGCCCCTTGCGGCCTTGCGCGATGGCCGCAATCACGCCGTGCAGGGTCTGCACGTCCTGCTGGGTCAGCGCCATGCGCTGGAAGATGTTGCGCAGGTTGATCTGCATGGTCGCCCGCTTGTCCGGCGGGCGGAAGAACTCGACCTTCTCCAGCTCGTCCTCCAGCGTGCGAAAGAAGGCGAGCAATTGCTCCTTGCCGGCCTGCGGCGACTTCTGCGGCATCGCGAACGGGATGCCGGGACCCGTCAACCGGAACCACTCGTAGGCCACGATCAGCACCGCCTGCCCCAGGTTCAGCGAGGCGAACGCCGGATTGACCGGAAAGGTCACGATGGCATCGGCCAGCGCCACCTCGTGATTTTCGAGACCGTAGCGCTCGCGACCGAACAGGACCGCGACGCGCTCGCCCGCGCCCACGCGCGGCGACATCTGTGCGGCGGCCCCGGCGGCGTCGACCACCGGCTTGGCCTGGTCGTGCGCCCGCGCGGTGGTCGCCAGCACCAGCGTGCAGTCGGCGATGGCGGCCTCCAGCGAATCGAACAGCCGGGCGCTGTCCAGAATGCGGTCGGCGCCGGCGGCCAGCATGCGTGCCTTGGGATTGGGCCAGGCCTGCTTCGGTTTGACCAGCCGCAGCTCCGACAGACCGAAATTGCCCATCGCCCGGGCCGCCGAACCGATGTTCTCGCCCATCTGCGGCTCAACCAGCACCACGACCGGCCCCGGCCGGTCGATCCACTCTCTGGTCTTGTCGGTGCCAGCCCCCGGCATGCGGTGCTCCCAGGCGGGCGGATGCGCCCTCAATGGCGCAGCCCCTGCCCGCACCGGTCGCCGGCGTCAAGCGGCGGCTCCCGCCCCGGCGGAAACGCCCCGCAGCGCCGGCCCGCGGGCCGATCTGTCGCTTGCTGACAAGGCTTTTACCAGCAGGGTGCCGATGCTATAGGGCGCGCGCCGATTTCCCGTCAGTCGGATCCCCGGTTGGCGGCTTCCGCGCCGAGAACAATTCATTCGAAGGCGCGGGGAAAGAAGCCTTTCCCCGCCCGTCGATGGTCCGTTTCCGGTCGGCCCAAACCAGCACGGCGACCAGAGGTGCAAGCATGCCTGATCTCGAAATCATGTGGACGAAGGTCGATGAAGCCCCGGCGCTCGCGACCTATTCCCTGCTGCCGATCGTCAAGGCCTTCGTGGGCGCGGCGGGCGTCTCGGTGACGCTGAAAGACATTTCGCTGGCCGGTCGCATCATCGCCACCTTCCCCGAAAGGCTCACCCCGGCGCAACGGATCAACGACGAACTCACCGAGCTGGGCGATCTCACGTTGCGGCCCGAAGCCAACATCATGAAGCTGCCCAACATTTCGGCCTCGATTCCGCAGCTCAAGGCCGCGATCAAGGAGCTGCAGGACAAGGGCTACGACGTACCCGACTACCCGGACAATCCGACGACGGACGCCGAGAAGGAGATCAAGGCGCGCTACGGCAAGGTGTTCGGCAGCGTGGTCAACCCGGTGCTGCGCGAAGGCAATTCCGACCGCCGCGCGGCCGCCGCCGTCAAGCAATACGCCCGCGACAACCCGCACAAGATGGGCGCCTGGAGCAAGGACTCCAAAACGCGCGTGGCCTATATGCCGGGCGGCGATTACTTCGGCTCGGAAATCTCGACCACGGTTCCTGCGGCAACCAACGCCCGCATCGAACTGGTCGAAGCCGGCGGCAAGACCACGGTGCTGAAGGCGAAGACGCCGCTGATCGCGGGCGAGATCATCGACGCGGCGGTGATGAGCCGCAAGGCGCTGCGCGCCTTCTTTGCCGAACAGATCGAGGCTGCGAAACAGGACGGCATCCTGTTCTCGCTGCATGTGAAGGCGACCATGATGAAGATCGCCGATCCGATCATCTTCGGCCATGTCGTTTCCGAGTTCTTCGCCGACACGATCAAGAAGCACGATGCCGCGCTGAAGAAGGCCGGGGTCAACCTCAACAACGGCTTCGGCGATCTTCTCACGAAGATCGAGACGCTGCCGGATTCCGAGAAGAATGCGATCAAGGCCGACATCGAGGCCGAGTACGCGAAGCGCCCGGCTCTCGCGATGGTCAATTCCGACAAGGGGATCACCGGCCTGCATGTGCCGAGCGACTTCATCATCGACGCCTCGGTGCCGGCGATGATCCGCGAAGGCGGCAAGATGTGGGGGCCCGACGGCAAGCTGCACGACACGCTGGCCGTGATCCCGGATCGCTCCTACGCACGGCTGTTCCAGGCGGTCATCGAGGACTGCAAGGCCAACGGCGCCTTCGATCCCAAGACGATGGGTTCGGTCCCGAACGTGGGCCTGATGGCGCAGAAGGCCGAGGAATACGGCTCGCACGACAAGACCTTTGAAGTTCCCGCGAGCGGCACGGTCCGCGTCGTCGCCGACGACGGCAAGGTGCTTCTGGAGCGTCCGGTCGAGACCGGGGACATCTTCCGTATGTGCCAGACCAAGGACGAGCCGATCCGCGACTGGGTCAAGCTCGGCGTGCGGCGCGCGCGTCTGACCAACACCCCCGCCGTGTTCTGGCTCGACAAGAACCGCGCGCACGACGCGCAGGAAATCGCCAAGGTCGAAAAGTACCTGAAGGAGCACGACACGACGGGCCTCGACATCCGCATTCTGGCGCCGGTCGAGGCGATCAAGTTCTCGCTGGAGCGCATCCGCAAGGGGCAGGACACGATCTCCGTGACCGGCAACGTGCTGCGCGACTATCTGACCGACCTGTTCCCGATCATGGAGCTCGGCACTTCGGCCAAGATGCTGTCGATCGTCCCGCTGCTCGCGGGCGGCGGCCTGTTCGAGACCGGCGCCGGCGGATCGGCGCCCAAGCATGTCGAGCAGTTCCAGCAGGAGGGCTACCTGCGCTGGGATTCGCTCGGCGAATTCCTGGCGCTGGGCGCGTCGCTCGAACATCTGGCGCAGACCTACAAGAACGCCAAGGCGCAGGTTCTCGCCGATGCGCTCGACACCGCCATCGGCCAGTTCCTCAAGTTCAACCGCAATCCCGCGCGCAAGGTCGGCGAACTCGACAATCGCGGCAGCCATTTCTACCTCGCCCTTTACTGGGCGCAGGCGCTGGCGGCCCAGACCAGGGACGCTGAGCTGCAAGCCCGCTTCAAACCGATGGCCGATGCGCTCACCAACAACGAGGCCAAGATCAACGCCGAGCTGATCGGCGCACAGGGCAAGCCGGTGGATATCGGCGGCTATTACCTGCCCGATGACACCAAGGCGTCGGCGGCCATGCGGCCGAGCGCCACGCTGAACGCCGCGCTCGCCGCGCTCTGACGCGCAGTCAGCGGCGGACGCTTACGAGGTTGAGACCCGCTCGACGACGAACCCCGTCGAGCGGGTCGACAACCGTTCCAGATGCCGGCTCTGAAAAGGTGGCTCCGCATGGCGAAGATCAAGGTGAAGAACCCCGTCGTCGAAATGGACGGCGACGAGATGACCCGCATCATCTGGCGGCTCATCAAGGACAAGCTGATCCACCCCTATCTCGACATCGATCTTCTCTACTACGATCTCAGCATCCAGAAGCGCGACGAGACCAACGACCAGATCACCATCGACGCGGCCAACAAGACCCGCGAGGTCGGCGTCGCCGTCAAGTGCGCGACGATCACGCCCGACGAAGGCCGCGTGGCGGAGTTCGGCCTAAAGGACATGTGGCGGTCGCCGAACGGCACGATCCGTAACATTCTGGGCGGGGTGATCTTCCGCGAACCGATCATCTGCAGCAACGTGCCGCGCCTGGTGCCGGGATGGACCCAGCCGATCATCATCGGCCGCCACGCCTTCGGCGATCAGTACCGCGCGACCGATTTCAAGTTTCCCACGGGCGGCACGCTGTCGATCAAGTTCGTCGGGACCGACGGCAAGGTGATCGAGCGCGAGGTGTTCAAGGCGCCGGGCTCGGGTGTCGCGCTGTCGATGTACAATCTCGACAAGTCGATCGTCGACTTCGCCCGCGCCTCGTTCGACTACGGCCTCGCACGCGGCTATCCGGTCTACCTGTCGACCAAGAACACCATCCTGAAGCAATACGACGGCCGCTTCATGGAGATTTTCCAGGAGGTGTTCGAGCGGGAGTTCAAGGCCCGGTTCGACGCGATGAAGATCACCTATCAGCATCGGCTGATCGACGACATGGTCGCGGCTGCGATGAAGTGGTCAGGCGGCTATGTCTGGGCCTGCAAGAACTACGACGGCGACGTGCAGTCCGACACCGTCGCGCAGGGCTTCGGCTCGCTCGGCCTGATGACCTCGGTGCTGATGACGCCGGACGGCAAGGTGGTCGAAGCCGAAGCCGCGCACGGCACGGTGACGCGACACTACCGCGAACATCAGAAGGGCAACGAAACCTCGACCAATTCGATGGCCTCGATCTTCGCCTGGACCCGCGGCCTCGCGCACCGCGCAAAGCTCGACGGCAACGAGGCGCTGGCGCGGTTTTCCACGACGCTCGAGAAGGTCTGCATCGACACCGTGGAGTCGGGCTTCATGACCAAGGATCTGGCGCTGCTGGTGGGCGCCGACCAGAGCTGGCTCTCCACGACCGGTTTCCTCGACAAGATCGACGAGAACCTGAAGAAGGCGATGGCGGCGTAAGCCGACCATCACGCCAGCGAGGCCTTCTCAGAACGTCCAGTTCGCGCGCGCGTGGCCGGTCCAGATCTTGTAGCCTGCGCCGATGCCGCCGTATTCGCCGCCGATGCTCAGCGAACCCCGGCCCGGTCCGCTCAGCGCAAGGCCGCCGGTCGCGCGTCCGGACCAGCCGTTGCCGAATCCAACCGCCGGCTGACCGGCCGGCAGCGCATCGTCGGACGAGAACCGCCAGTCACCGTAGAACCCTGCGTAGGGCGACAGCCTGAGCGCCGAGACCTGCCACGGCGCGATCACGCGACCGCCGAGCGCAACCCGCCCCGCCGAAAAGCGGCGCGCGTCCTGCGCGGCGCCGAGGCTGTCGGTCCAGGCCTGCTGGCGTTCCCAGAGCGCGTAGATGTTGGCGGAGGGCTCAACCACCAGCCGGGACAACGTGTATGTGCCGGTCAGGCCGGTCGAGGCCAGCCAGCGCGATCCGTCGAAGCGGCCCGACGCAGCGGCCGCGCTCGCGTCGTAGGCGATGCCCGACCAGCCGAGCATCGCGTCCCAGCGCAAGCCAGGCGCAAGCCGCCAGGCGGCGTAGCCTCCGAGCGTGCCGCCCTGCCCCTTCAGCCGCCCGGACAGCGCGGCGAAGTCGTAACGGAAATCCTCATAGCCGCCGAACACGCCGAGCAGAACGTCGGTCGTGACGCGATAGCCGAAGCCCCCGGTCGCATTGAGTTGCCGGCCATCGAGGCCGTTCGTGCGTTCGAAGCCGGTGCCGCGAATATCGGCCCAGAGGCTCCAGCGCCGTTCGAACAGCGTCGGCTGCGCCTTGGCCGGGCCCGCATGGGCCAGCGCGGCAAACGCTTCGCCGGCACGGCGAGAGGCGCCGGCGCGCGGCCCTTGGCCCGCCAGCGGATCGGCGGCGAAGTTGAGCGTCATGCCGTTCGGGCCGAGCGTGACCGGACTGCCGCCGTTATCGAAGGCATTGCCGATGGCGTTGCTCACGGCCCCCGCGATCGCCGCGCCGGAAACCTGCGCCACCATCGTCGAGCCCTGCACCTGAACGGACCGCAAATTCTGACTTGCTGCGGTCTGTGGCGAGTATGCGCTACAACGAAAACTGAACGATGCACTGGCGTTATTTGTCACCGTCAGAGCAAACGCCAGCCGTGTGTCGGTGGCCGCGCTGACGGGATAAGCGAGCACCCCTGCGTCCATAAGGCTTGCAACAACCACGGGCGTACGATCAATGACTTCGACCGTGATTTGACCGGGGCCAGCAGTCCGCACCGCCGTGACCGTAACGGTCTCGCCGATATCGAGATCGTCGAGAATAACGACGGTCCCGGACGTGCCGCCACCGGCCGCCAAAGCGGTGTCATGAATGCCGGCATTCGCATCCGTGCAGGCGGCCGATGCGAGGGACGACGTCTGAGTCGCCAACAGAAACAACAATGTTGCACTGGCGTGCCGAAACCCGGCGTGACGAAACGTCTCACACGACACTGGCACACGCACCAAAACCGCCCCCACGCGCCGAAACGCAAACTGCTTCGCGTCTTGTTTCCCGGACTGTATTCCGTAAAACGTTAGGCGGTTCCGCGAGACCGCGCACGATCACAAACGCACCCGAACCGGGCATGTGGATAATCGGCAAACTTCGGCGAAATGACGCAAGTCGAGAACCAAGATCGGGACGACCGCCAGAAACAGGATGCACTGCTCCGTGAAGCCGAAAGATTGCGGACCTCACCGCGTTTCCCAGCCGCCATCCGTGAATATTCCATCGGCCTTGCGCGGTTTCGCGAGGTGCCGCGGCTCATCAACAAGCTGATCTCTTATGAGTCGCGCTTCCGCGTAACCGGCTATCTTCTGTACCTTGATGCCGACCGCGAACGGTTCGGACCGGCCGGCGGCGCGACCTACACGCGCCTGCACGAACTCTGCACCCGCCGGAACGAGGTCAGCCCGCGCGTTCTGAAAACGACGCTGGCGCTTCTGAAGCTCACCGGCTTCGTCCGCTCCTCGCGCAGCGAGACCGACCGGCGCGTGACGTTCTATCGTCCGACCGCACGCATGCTCGAATTCACGCGGAGCTGGCTCGGCTATGCGGTGGGCGCGCTCGATGCGCTGCAACCCGAAGCGCAACGCGGGCGATTGCTGCGCGAGGATCCGGACTTCGTCCGGCATTTCCTGGTGTCCGGAGGCCGCGAGCACGTCGCGGACACGCCGCCCGCGGATCTCATGCCCGAATTCATTGCCTTCTTCGGCAGCCAGGAGGGCGCGGCCGCGGTTGTTCTGTCGGTCATGCTGGCCGACATCGACGGCACGCCGCTGCCAAGCCGCGCGCAGATCGCCAAACGCTTTGGCCTGTCGAAAACGCAGGTGTCGCGAATGATCGCCGAAGGCGGCCGCACGGGATTTTTTGCCGTCGATGCGGACGGGATGCCGACGGCGACACCGATGCTGCGCGACAGCTACGCGCGCTGGATTTCGATCGAACTGGCGTTCTACGCCCGCCACATGCGCGCGGCTTGACCGAGGCCGCTTTGGGCATGCCGGCCGATCGGAAGCCCCGGCCCGCGAGTCGTCACCACAGGCTGGCTTTGGCGCGCTCGGGCCATTCGCGATCGTAGGCTTCGCCGCCGACGCGCTGCTGCGACAGCGCCGACAGGATCTGACCCGGCGTCGGCAGCGTGGCCGGATCGGCGTGAGCCGCTCCGTTCCAGAGTTCGGACCGCACGATCGCGCGCGCGCACTGGAAGTAGATCGCCTCCACGGTCAGCACGAGAACGGTGCGCGGCGGCTTGCCGTCGACCTTGAACGTGTCGAGCAGCGCCGGGTCGGCCGACACCCGGGCGGAGGCATTCACCCGCAGCGTCGTGCCGGATCCCGGAATGAGAAACAGCAGCGCCGCGCGCGGATCGCGCACCACGTTGCGCAGCGAGTCGATGCGGTTGTTGCCGCGCCGGTCCGGCAGCATCAGCGTGCGCTCGTCGTGGATGCGGACGAAGCCGGGCCGGTCGCCGCGCGGCGAGCAGTCGAGCCCCTCCGGCCCGCAGGTGGCGAGCACCGCAAAGGGCGAGGCCTCGATCAGCCGGCGATACTCCGGCGAGATGAAATCGATCTCCTTGACCGTCGCGGTTTCGAGCGGCCGCCCGTAAATCGCCTCAAGCTCGTCGAGCGAACGGATCACGATGCCCTCCCCGGCGGCTGGAGCCCTTCCGGCCCTCATGGTATCAGGCTCGAATGCGATCGATCCGGCGCGAACCGCTGCGCCGGCCGCATCTCAATTCGTCAGCGCGGCTTCGACCGCCGCGAGCGCGGCATCGGCCTTCGAGCCGTCCGGCCCGCCGGCCTGCGCCATGTCCGGCTTGCCGCCGCCGCCCTTGCCGCCCAGCACCTCGGACGCCTTGCGCACGAGATCGACGGCCGAGAAGCGCGTCACCAGGTCGGGTGTCACGCCGACGACGATGCTGCCCTTGCCGTCCTCGCTGGTGGCCACAAGCGCGACCACGCCGGAGCCGAGCTGCTTCTTGCCTTCGTCTGCGAGTCCCTTGAGATCCTTGATCTCGACGCCGGTGACGGCGCGCGCGAGGAACTTGATGTCTCCGACGGTCCGGATGCCGTCGGCACCGCCGCCGGACGCACCGCCGCCGCCCATTGCGAGCTTCTTTCGTGCATCGGCCAGTTCGCGCTCCAGCTTGCGGCGCTCGTCGAGCAGAGCGCCGATCCGCCCCGGCATGTCATCGAGCGAGACCTTGAGTTCGGACGATGTGGCGCGCGCGAGCTGCGCCATCGCATTGGCGGCCTTGCGGGCGTTGGCGCCCGTCACCGCCTCGACCCGGCGCACGCCGGCGGCCACGCCGGAATCGCTCAAGCCGAAAATCAGGCCGATGTCGCCGGTGCGCTTCACATGGGTGCCGCCGCACAGCTCCACCGACCAGCCGAGCGCGTTGCCCTTCCCCTCGCCCATCGCCACGACGCGAACCTCGTCGCCGTACTTCTCGCCGAACAGCGCGCGGGCGCCGGAGGCGCGCGCATCGTCGATCGCCATCAGGCGGGTCGTCACCTCGGAGTTCTGCAGGACGTAGTCGTTCGCCAGATCCTCGATCCGCTCCAGCTCGTCGGCGCTGATCGGCTTGGGATGCGAGAAGTCGAAGCGCAGCCGGTCGGGCGCGACCAGCGAGCCCTTCTGCGCGACGTGGTCGCCGAGCACCTGGCGCAGCGCCTCGTGCAGCAGATGCGTCGCCGAATGATTGCGGCGGATCGCGGTGCGGCGCGCGCGATCGACCTCGAGCGACAGCGCCACACCGGGCTTGAGCACGCCCTCCTCGACCGCGCCGATATGCACGAACAGATCGCCCGCCTTCTTCTGCGTGTCGGTGACGCGGAAGCGCACGCCCTCGCCGGTCAGCACGCCGATGTCACCCACCTGCCCGCCCGATTCCGCGTAGAACGGCGTCTGGTTCAGCACCACGGCGCCGGCGTCGCCGGTCTTGAGCGAGCCGGCCTCCTTGCCGTCGCGAACCAGCGCGGCCACGACGCCCTCGGCGGTCTCGGTCTCGTAGCCGAGAAACTCGGTCGCGCCGAGACGCTCGCGAAGGCCGAACCAGACCGCTTCGGTCGCGGCATCGCCGGAGCCCTTCCACGATTCCCGGGCCTTGGCCTTCTGCTGCTCCATCGCGGCGTTGAAGCCCTCGACATCCACGCCGATGCCGCGGGCGCGCAGCGCATCCTGCGTGAGATCGAGCGGAAAGCCGTAAGTGTCGTACAGGGTAAACGCGGTCTCGCCCTTGAGGCGGGCGCCCTGCGAGAGCCCGCGGCTCTCGTCCTCGAGGATCGCAAGGCCGCGCTCCAGCGTCTTGCGGAAGCGGGTCTCCTCCAGCTTGAGCGTCTCGGAGATCAGCGCCTCGGCGCGCGGCAGCTCCGGATAGGCCTGGCCCATCTCGCGCACCAGCGTCGGCACCAGCTTCCACATCAACGGCTCGCGCGCGCCGAGCAGCTCGGCATGGCGCATGGCGCGGCGCATGATGCGGCGGAGAACGTAGCCGCGTCCCTCGTTCGACGGCAGCACGCCGTCGGCGATCAGGAACGACGAAGCACGCAGGTGGTCGGCGATGACGCGGTGGGACGCCTTCTGCGGCCCGTCCGCGGCGACCTTGGTGTGCTCGGCGATGGCGCCGATCAGCGCGCGGAACAGGTCGATGGAGTAGTTGTCGTGGGTGCCCTGCAGCACCGCGGAGATGCGCTCCAGCCCCATGCCGGTGTCGATCGAGGGCTTGGGCAGCGCCACCCGCTCGCCGCCGGGCAGCTGCTCGTACTGCATGAACACGAGATTCCAGATCTCGATGAAGCGGTCGCCGTCCTGATCCGGCGAGCCGGGCGGGCCGCCGGGAATCTTGTCGCCGTGGTCGTAGAAGATTTCCGAGCACGGGCCGCACGGGCCGGTGTCGCCCATCTGCCAGAAGTTGTCGGAGCCGGCGATCCGGATGATGCGGGATTCGGGCAGGCCCGCGATCCTCTTCCAGAGGCCGAAGGCCTCGTCGTCGTCGATATAGACGGTCGCTGTCAGCTTGTCCTTCGGCAGGCCGAACTCCTTGGTGACCAGGTTCCAGGCCAGCTCGATGGCGCGGTCCTTGAAATAGTCCCCGAAGGAGAAGTTGCCGAGCATCTCGAAGAAGGTGTGATGCCGGGCGGTGTAGCCGACGTTGTCGAGGTCGTTGTGCTTGCCGCCGGCGCGCACGCACTTCTGCGCGGTGACCGCGCGGCTGTAGGGGCGCTTTTCCAGGCCGGTGAAGACGTTCTTGAACTGCACCATGCCGGCGTTGGTGAACATCAGCGTCGGGTCGTTGCGCGGCACCAGCGGCGAGGACGCCACCGGCTCGTGGCCCGCCTTCGCGAAATAATCGAGAAAGCCCGACCGGATTTCGTTGACGCCGCTCATCGTTGCCTGAACCTGAAGCCGCCTGTTCGAACCGAAACAAATCCCCCCGCCACCCCGGCCGGCGGCCGGAAACGGCTTGCTAACCGCAGGCCGGGACTGGATTTTTACCGTTCGGTTTTAGCGATGGGGGGGCGACGTGTCCAGAAAGTCGGCCCCTCGGACCCGCACGAGCGGGCATTCGTCCCCGGCGCTCGACGACAGGCCAGTCGCCCGCCCGGGTGCAGGGACACCCGTCGGAAATGGAGAGAGAGAGAGAGAGAGAGAGAGAGCCGCAGCTCCCGGCGGGCATCTCGGACGCCAACGCTCAAGACAGCACAGCGCCGCCCGCCTTGCGGCGAGCGGCGTCAAAGCCCGGCAGGATCCTGCCTTGGAGGCCCTGCCTTGGAGACCTGCCTTGGAGACCTGCCTTGGAGATCTGCCTTGGAGACCTGTCTTGGAGACCTGCCTTGAAGACCCTGCCTCAGCGAGCGCGCGTTACTCTTCGTCCTCTTCGCCGTCCTCGGCCTTCTCGCCGGCCAGAATCTGCTCGGCGATCAGGCCGGAATTGGCGCGCACGGCCTTCTCGATCTGGGCCGCGACATCGGGATTGTTCTTCAGGAAGGTCTTGGCGTTCTCGCGGCCCTGTCCGATGCGCTGGCTGTCGTGGGAGAACCAGGCGCCGGACTTCTCGACCACCCCGGCCTTGACGCCGAGATCGATCAGCTCGCCGGTCTTGGACACGCCCTCGCCGTACATGATGTCGAATTCGACCTGCTTGAACGGGGGCGCCAGCTTGTTCTTGACCACCTTCACGCGGGTCTGGTTCCCGACCACCTCGTCGCGCTCCTTGATCGCGCCGATGCGGCGGATGTCGAGGCGGACCGATGCGTAGAACTTGAGCGCGTTGCCGCCGGTCGTGGTTTCCGGCGAGCCGTACATGACGCCGATCTTCATGCGGATCTGGTTGATGAAGATGACCATCGTGTTGGAGCGGTTGATCGAGGCGGTGAGCTTGCGCAGCGCCTGACTCATCAGCCGCGCCTGCAGGCCGGGCTGGCTCTCGCCCATCTCGCCCTCGAGCTCCGAACGCGGCACCAGCGCCGCCACCGAGTCGATCACCAGCACGTCGATCGCGCCCGAGCGCACCAGCGTGTCGGCGATCTCCAGCGCCTGCTCGCCGTGGTCCGGCTGCGAGATCAGCAGGTCGTCGACATTGACACCCAGCTTGCGGGCGTAGACCGGGTCGAGCGCGTGCTCGGCGTCGATGAAGGCACAGATGCCGCCCTTCTTCTGGGCCTCGGCCACCGCGTGCAGCGCGAGCGTGGTCTTGCCGGACGATTCCGGGCCGTAGATCTCGATGATCCGCCCGCGCGGGAATCCGCCCACGCCGAGCGCGATGTCGAGGCCGAGCGAGCCGGTCGAAACGACGTCGATATCCATCGACTTGTCGTTCTTGCCGAGCTTCATGATCGAGCCCTTGCCGAAGTTGCGCTCGATCTGGGACAGCGCCGCGTCCAGCGCCTTCGACTTGTCCTTGTCCATTGAAATTCCTTCGACGACGCGCAGCGCGGCGGGGGCCATGAGAACGCTCCTTATGACCGGGATTCGGGGGGCCGGAAAGCCGGACGCCCCTCCCGAAGCGGCGCCCGCAGCCTTGAGGAATCCTTGTACACGATCTGTTCTATGTTCGCAATATGTTCTTTTGCTGGTGGGGGGGACTGGCCTGATTTGAGCCCTAGAGGCCGGTTTTTGAAATCATGTGGCCCAATCGGCTTGCCAACAATTTTTGCGTGTGGTGATTTGTTCCGGTTGTGCAACAAATGGGGGAAACCATGGCTCGCGTAGTCGCACTATCTGCGTTGCTAGTTTTGATAGGAGCGGTCGCGTCCTCTGCCGCGCCAATCAGTGGCCCGAACAAGCGCGACTGGCGTGAAATTCTTCGGCCCACTGCCAAGCTTGTTTGCACGGAACGCAACGTTCGCTGCTCAAGAAACTCCGAATGCTGCTCGCGCTCTTGCTACTTCGCACCCGGGTCGGCCGGCTACTGCGAGTAGAGCCTAGGCAGGAGAGGCCGCCTCAGTTGGCGGCCTCTTTCCCATCGGGCAGCGCTAGTCAAAGCCGTTCAATGTTTCGTCTGCGAGGAACAGGTCTGGCTGCGCCGGCGGAAATGTCTGTTTGAAAAGCGTCTTTCCGCCTCGACCCGCGCGATTGTCGCCTACCGCACGGGCAAGCGCGACAGCGACACGACGATGGAGTTCATCCACGACCTTCGCGAGCGCGTCATCGGCGCGCCGGAGATCAGCACGGACGGCTTCCATCCGTACAAGATGGCGATCCGCGATGCCTTCGCGGGCCGCGCCTCGCATGGCGTGATCGTAAAGACCTACAGCGTAACCAACTTGGCCGTAAAAGAAGCCGCGCGCCGATACAGCCCGGCTGAGGTCGTAGCGGTAGAGCGTGAGGTCGTAAGCGGTCTGCCGGCGCAGATCAGCACGTCCTATGTCGAGCGTTCGAACCTGACGCTGCGCATGTCGAGCAAGCGGTTCTCCCGCCTCTCCAACGGCTTCTCAAAGCGGCTGGAGCCGCATTGCGCAGCCGTGTCGCTGTACGTCGCACACTACAGCCTATGCCGCGTGCACGAGAGCCTTCGCAGCACGCCAGCCATGGCTCTCGGCATTGCCGAGCGCGTATGGACGATTGCCGAACTGGTGGAGGCCGCGCTCGCCACGCAGCCGATTGCGCCGGTCCCGACCGCGCCGGATCGGCGGAAGCTGTTTCGGGTAATCGAAGGGGGCAAGGGGTAAGTCAATTTGACTCACTATAAGTCCTTGTAGAATCGAGGATTCTGCTAGTGTGGCGTGGATAGCAAGGAGATTCGTAATGCCCGATGCCACCTACAATTTGAACGGCGGCTTCAAGCCAACAACAAAACGAAACGCCGATTTGAGCGGGCCAGATTTTTTTCCGACGCCCAGGTGGGCAACGTTTGCTCTAATCGACAACGAGCAATTCCACGGTGACATTTGGGAGAGCGCTTGCGGTGACGGCACCATGTCGCGCGTGCTTGAAGATACAGGGCAACAGGTTCGTAGTTCTGATCTTTACGATCGAGGCTATGGCGAAATTGGCTTTGATTTTCTTTCGCCGCAGTGGTCGTCAGACAACATCATAACCAACCCGCCCTACAATTGCGCCGAAGGGTTTGTTGCAAGCGGCGTGAAGCACTCGAAACGCAAGTTCGCGCTCTTGCTGAGACTGGCTTTCCTTGAAGGAGCCAATCGCGCAAATACGATCTTCGCTAAGATACCTCCCGCGAGGGTCTGGGTGTTCAGCGAGCGGATTACCTTTTACCCCAGCGGCGTTGAGCCAAAGGGCAGCGGTACAACCGCCTATGCATGGTTCGTCTGGGATAAGGACGCGCCGGGCCGAACAGAATTGAATTGGTTCAGGCCCGGCTATAAAGCGAAGTTCAGTTAGGCTGCGCGCGCAGTTCGCCGACGCCCGGCGGCGGTGAGTTCCCAAACGCCGCGAGCAACTTGGACAACATACCCGTCATGGAAAATGTTGCCCGGGACACCGCTGTGGGATTTCAGATTGCGGATTTGCTGTTCCCATAGCTCTTCTCCGTTCCGAGTGAGAGAAGCCGCATGGTCCTGCGAAGTCAGGCGCACATACCGCGGGATTTCGTGCTTGATCTTGCGAACCGTAGCGCGTCCATGCGGTTCAGCGGCAAGGACGTGAAGCGTAGCAACACCAAATACGTCTTCAGTCGTGCGGGACATTCCTGCCTCCAAGTTTCATGAAGGCTCGAATGTGGCAATTGCATCGAGAAGTTTAAGTGAGTGATGCTGACCTAATCGGCCATTGACCCACTTTTAGAGGCCCCTTTTCATTCGCCAGGGTCCCACCCATCCTCAAAAGTGGCCTAATTTGGCTCGACGAATGGCCTATTTCGGCCAGTACCCTGGTGCGGGTTGCTGGCCTAGTTTGCCCCCCTATTGACCTGATTTGAAAACGCACCGGATTCGTGGCGACGTCCGACTCGGAGAACGCATTGGAGCCGACCCCGACAACACCCGCCGCATGCGCGCGATTGAGGGCACATGCGAACAGATGGCAAAGCTGTGACCAACGGTGGAGCCCAAGCCGCCTCTTTTCAGACAAGCCGCGTTTTTTCAGAATCGACTGGGGATCAAAGTAAGCACCGTCGCCGCCCTCGCCTGAAGGTCGGCCGCGGCTGCGCCGATCTGCACGACCCGGCAGACGTCAGTATTCGATCTCGGTTCCGATCCCGAGCGAGGTGTTGCCGCTTCCGTAGGCCGTGCCTTGCAGCCGCAACCGGCGCGTCAGGTCGATGTCCAGCGTGAGCCCGGAATCCTCGGTCGATGCGCCGCCGCGAACCCCGACGCTGACGCGATTGTTGATCGCGCGCGAGACCCCCACGGTCGGGTCGCCGCTGCGCCCGGTGGAAATGTCGATCGTGTCGACGCCGAGCGACCGGCGCAGGCGCTCGAACGTGTCGGGGCCGCCGGCGCCGCCGAATTGCGCGGCCGCCTGCGCCAGTTGCAGCGCCTGGAACGGCGAGAGCACGCCGCTCGCCTTGGAGAACAGGATGCGGGAGAGCACCTCGTCCTGCGGCAGGTCGGGCGACGAGGTGAACACGAACGACGGCGCCGAGGCCGAGCCGGAGACCGCGACCTGGGCCGTCACCTCGCCCGCCGTGGTCTGCGCGAGGAAGTCGAGTTCGGGCGTCAGCTCGCCGGTGAAGGCCACGCGGCCGCGGCTGAAGTCGAGCCTTGTGCCGGCCATCTGCAGGCGGCCGCGCCGCAGGTCGAAGGCCCCGACCGTGGTCGGCGACGACAGCCGGCCCTGCAGCCGCAATTCGCCGCCGAGCTCGGCGTCGATGCCGCGGCCGCGCACGAACACCCGGTTCGGCGCGGAGATCGCAAGATCGAGCGAGGCGTCGAACGCCGGCGTCCGGGCGGTGCGCGCGCGCGCCGCGGCCTGCGCCGCGAGCACCCGACGCACATGGGCCGGCGGCGCGACATGGCGCGTGCCCGGGAGCGGCCGCTGCGTCGCGGGAAGCCGCTCCGGCACGGTGACGTCCATCGAGGCGATGTCGATCCGCCCCGCGATCCGCGGGTCGCGGATCAGCGGCCCCGACAGCTCCAGTTGCGGGCTCGCCACCATCGTCACCAGATCGTTCGACACCAGCGTCACGCGCTGGCCCGCAATCCGGATGGTGCCGGGCATCCCGGCGGCGGGATCGACGCGAACCTGGCCGCTGGCGTTCAGCGTGCCGCCATTCGGCGTGCGCGCCGTCATGCGCTCGACCACGATCTCCTCGCCGCGCGCCGCGATGCGGCCGTTGATGGCGCTCAGCCGCACGCCGAGCGTCGCGTCCGTGTAGGCGCCGCCGCTCAGGTTCGCGGCGCCGCTGATCCGCGGCTGGGAAAGTTCGCCGCCGATCCTCATATCGATATCGGCGCTGCCCGCAACGCGCCGTCCGGCCGCCGCAAGCTGCGCATTCGCCGCCGCGAGATCGACCCGCCCCTTGACCGACAGATCCAGCGCGCCGGACTGGACCGGCACGCTTCCGGCGATCCGAAGATTGGCGGCACGCTCCGCCGTGACGGTGGCGTCGACGGTCGCGCGGCCGCCGCCGAGCTTGCCGGTCGCACGAATGTCGATCGGCGGCAGGCCGAACTCGCGGGTCTGCGGCGCGGACAGCCGTGCGACCGACAGGCGCCATGCGCCGGTCGGCGCCGCCGTCGTGCCGGCGATCTTCGCCTCCGCGTCGAGCGTGCCGGAAAGCCCGAGGTTCGGCTGCACGATGCTGGCGGCCGCCAGCGGCACCGCGCGGGCATTCACGGATAGATCGAGGGTGGAGCCGGCGCGTCCGTCGATGCGGACCGTGCCGCGGTCGAGCGCGAGCGCCAGACCTCGAATGTCCACGCCGTCGTCGCGCAGGGTCAGCGTCGCGGGACTGGCAAGCGTCAGCCGGTGCGGATCGCGGCGCGCGGTCAGCGCCGCAAGTTCCAGGCGAATGTCATCGGCCGGCACCAGCCGGCCGCGCGCGTTGACCGCAAAGCCGCGCGCCTGCGCGTCCAGCGAGATGTCGCTGGCCTCCGCCCGGCCCTGCGAAACCAGACGGATCTGCGAGAAGGTCTCGCCGGCGACGACCGCGCGGTCGACGGCGACCTGCCCGTCGATCACCGGCCGCCGCCAGGCGTCGGTCACGGCCAGCCGCGCGTCGAGACGATCGATGGCCGCCTCGCCGACCCGGATGGTCTGGCCGTTCGCCGCAATCGTCGCGCCCTGCGCGCCGCCCTGCGCGGAGAAAGCCACGTCGGCGTTGAGCCGCCCGGCCATGCGGGTGAGCGCGAGCGGCGAAAGATCGTCGAGGTTGCGCGCATCGAGGGTCAGCCGGCCGTCCACAAGGCTCGCCGCATCGAGCGTCAGCGCGCCGCGCGCTGCGACCGTGCCGACCGACAGATCGAGATCGTCGATGCGCCAGCCGCCGTCGGCCTGCTTTGCGACACGGACCGCGCCGCGCGCATCGCGTCCGTCGACCGTGCCGGCCAGCGTGACGCGCGCGTCCGGCGCACCGGTGATGTCGCTCGCGCGGGCGTTCAGCGTCAGCCGCGGGATCGGGCGCTTCAGCGCGGTCGCATTCGCGATGGTGATCGTTCCCTCCGCGTCGGGACGATCGAGCGTGCCGCTGAGACGCGCCTGAAGATCGCCGCGGCCGGTCAGTCTCGCGTCGGCGCGGCGCAGATCGGGGACCGTCGCCGTCAGATCGATCGCGGCCGCCTTGCGCGTCGCGTCGCCGGTGACGCGCGCCGAGGCATGCGCGCCGTTGAGCCGCAGATCCTGGAAGCCGAAGCCGCCGTCCGGCAGCCTTCGCACCACGCCCGCGAGCGTGACGTTGCCGGCGGCAAGCCCGTCGACCGCAGGAAGCCCGGACTCGAACCGCGTCACGCGGCCGTCGAGCGTCGCGCTGACGCGCCCCTGCTCGGGCACGCCGTCGAGATCGGCGGTGAGAGTCATGACGCCCCGCAGTCCGGGCAAGGCCACGTCGCGGAAACGCGACAGGTCGGGCGCCTCGACCGTCGCGCGGCCCTGGATCAGCGGTCCGCCGAGGCGGCCGGCAAAGCTGGCGTTGGCGGTCTGCGCGCGAAGCTGCAAGGTCTTCACGTCGAGGATGCGCTCGCGCGCGGTGCCCGCCAGCGACAAGGACAGCGAGGAGCCGATGGCGCGCGCCAGCGCAGGATCGCTGGCTGCGATGCCATCAGCCTGCGCACTGGCGGTGACGGGGATCGCCGTGCCGTCTTCGAGCACCGAACCGGACGGCGTCGCCTCGAAATCCGCATCGAGCCGCGCCAGCCGTCCGAGCGGCAGGTTCGCCTCGCGGATCGCGAGTTTCGCCGCGACATGCGGACCCGCGATCGGTCCGCGCACCGTGGCGTCGAACGCGAGGCTGCCGATCTCGGCATCGTCGGCCTTCGTCTTCTGCCCGTCGTTCGGCAGCGAGCGCACCGCCAGAGTGAAATCGGCATCGCGCTCCGGCGACAGCGTGCCGTCGATGTCCATGCGCGCAAGCCGCGACACCACCGAAACCGGCTTGATCGCCACGCCGCCGCCGTCGGCAAAGCGCACGACGCCGTTGAGTTGCGTAACGCCGCTGAACACCGGACGCGCCGCCTCCGGCAACAGCCCTTCGATGCGGGCTGCGAGGTCGAGCGTGAGCTGCCGTGCGTCGCCCTGCCGGGCGAGCCGGGCCGAGCCATTGGCGCCGAGCCCGGCGCCGGCCTCGAAAGCGAGTTGTGCGGTGAAGGATTCGAGCGTGCCGCCGCCCTTCAGATCCAGCCGCGCCGGCGGCAGCTCCGGCAGGTCGAGCGCGCGCACCAGAATGCCGCCCGCCGGCTCGTCGATCGCCAGAGTCATGTCGAGCCGGCTGGTGGTTGGCACATAGGACAGCCGCGCGCCGAACGTGCCCTGCGCATCGAGCCGGCGTGCGTCGATCTGCAGATTCAGACCCTCCGCCGGCGCACCGAGCGACGCCGTGCCGGTGGCGCCGAGCCGCGCCGCGGTGCCGAGCAGCGGCTCGCCAAGCGCAAGCTGCGCGAGCGAGAACGCCTTGACCTCGACCTTGAGCGGAAGCTCCGGAAACAGCGGCTCGCCCGACACCGTCGCCGCCTCCGCCTGCGAGGTCGCGGGCCTGCGATGGACGGTAAGGTTGCCGACCTCAAGGCGTTCGATCTCCAGCCGCCGGAACAGCAGCGCGGTGCGCCGCCAGACCAGACGCGCGCGATCCAGCTCCAGCCATGTGCCGTCGGGATCGGCGATCGTGACGTTGCGGATCGTCACGTCGGACGACAATGCCCCCGAGACCTCGCCGATCGAAATGCGCGCCGCAGGCGTGGACAGCGCGCGCGAGATCAGGTCGGCGACGAAGCCGCGATCGTTGGCGGCGCTGCGGCCCACGGGGTTCATGACGAGCACCAGCGCGAGACTGGTCACCAGCAGCAGCGCCGACACGCCGACAATCTTGATGGTGCGGGTTATGGCCATGTCAGAACGCCTGTCCGATGCCGACGTAGAAGGCGAAACTGGCGTCGCCCGGCCGGCGGTCGAGCGGAAATGCGAAGTCGAGGCGGATTGGACCGATGCCGGTGTAGTAGCGAAGGCCGATGCCGGCAGACGAGCGGATCTGGTTGGCGAAGTCGGAATAGTTCGCGCTGAACGCGCCGCCGGTGTCGAGGAACGGCACGATGCCGATCGTGTCCGTCACCCGGATGCGGGCCTCGACCGATGCCTCCAGCAGATTGCTGCCGCCGATCACCTCGCCGGTCGGCCCGAGCGGACTGAGGCTGCGGAAGCGATAGCCGCGCACCGAAGCACCGCCGCCGGCATAGAAACGATGCGTCGCGGGAATTTCGCCGACGGACGCGCCGAACAGCGTGCCCGCCCCCACGCGGCCGGCCAGAACGATGCGCGCCGCGTCATCGAAGGCGTAATAGGTCGAGGCGCGCACGCGGCCCTCGGTGAAGCCGACCGACGAGCCGAGAAATTCGGGATAGGTGGTGGCCGACGCGATGATCCGCACGCCCTCGGTGGGATCGAGCGGCTTGTCCGTGGAGTCGTAGTTCAGCTCCACCGGAACGCCAAACAGCCGGTAGTCGATGGCGCCGAGGGAATCCGTGGTGCGGCCGATGTCGGCGGCCAGTCCCGCCTGCATCGAGAAGCGGTCGTTGAAGCGATGGCGGATCGCCGCCTTGGCGGTGCCGCGATTCACCGCATAGCCGCCATAGCGGTCTCCGCCGGTGCGGTCGCGCTCGCCCATCGCATCGAGCAGGAGGTCGTTGCGCGTGCCTTGCAGCGCAGGCTTCACAAAGCCCGCGCGCAGGCGGCCGCCGAGATCGGAAATGTCGAAGTTGCCGAGCGTGCTGAAAATGTCCTGGTTGGCACGCGGCGGAACGAACACGTCGGCTTCGAGCCGCAGGCTTTCCGCCCCGCCGAACAGGTTGCGATGCTGCCAGTAGGTGCGCAGCGCCGGGCCGTCGAGCGTGGAATATTGCGCGGAGAAACCGACCACCCGCAGTGGGCGGTCGGTGACTTCGACGTGGATTGGAAGCCGGCCCTGCGCGTCGAGCCGCTCCGGCTCGCGGATGCGGGCCGAGCCGATCGCGGGAATCGTCAGCACCGAGCGGCGGGTGCGCGCCACCATCGCCGGCGAATAGGGATCGCCCGGCTCGATATAGACGAACGAACGCACCACCCGCGGATCGACGTCGGACATGCCGCCGACCGTGACCTCGCCGAACGGTGCGCGTTGTCCGCGATCGATCACGAAGGTGATGTCCATCGTCTTCGCGCGATGGTCGACGAGCGGCTTCGCGTCGCGCGGCCGCGCCAGCGGATAGGATTGCGCACGGAAATGATCGATGACGGCGGCCTGCGCCGCCTGCAGGTCGACCGAGCGCGCGGGCGCGCCCGGCTCGATCTTGAGCACCCGCGGCGGCAGTTCCTCCGGCGGAAACGGCCGGCCGGTGCGCGCATCGTGCACCGCAATGCTGCGCAGCGTGAACTGCGGACCCGGAATTGCGCGGATCGTGATCGGCACCGGCTCGCGGTTGCGGAATTGTTCGGCTTGCGCTGCGCCCGCCGTCCCCTCGCGACGCACCGCGATGCCGGCCACCTCGATCGCCACGTCGGCGTCGTAATACCCCGCACCCCATAGGGCGCTGACCAGCGGCATGAGATCGGTTTGCGCGCGGCGGATCAAGGTCTCGCCGTCGGGCGGCGCATCGCTGCGCAGCCGGTACAGATTGGAGGCGTCCTTGAGCGCCTGCTCAAGGTTCTCCCCGGCGCCGGTGCGCGCCTCGAACGTGATCGTGTAGGGAAGCGCCGAAGCGGAAACCGCCGGCGTGTCGTCGCCGCCGAACCAGCCGAAGGGGTCGAACGCCTGCGCAACGGCGGACGGCATCGCGAGAAGCACGGCACACGCAAGGGCCCGGCACGCAATTCCGAATACAAACTTCGACCGGCAACCCGAACGATACCCCATACGCCCCACTACGCCGTCGTCGCGGCCCGCCGCCCACCTGCCTTTTCGTCCCGATCAAGGCGGACCGTAACGATGAAAACTAACGATCGATGTCACTATCAGACGAAATGCGGCGATGATGTGCTCAGGATGTCGCACAGGCGGCCCATTCCAAGGTTCCATGCGCCCGCGCCTCCGTCGGCGCGCGACGCGACCGGCAGGGCGCGTTGGATGGAACCCTGCGCACCGCGACAGGAGGCGCGCCTCAACTACGCAGGCCGGGAGCCTCCTGGCCGGTGCGCTCGACGTACTCGGTGTAGCCGCCGCCATATTGATGAATGCCATCGGGCGTCAGCTCGAGCACGCGGTTCGACAGCGCAGCGAGAAAATGCCGATCGTGGGAGACGAACAGCATCGTCCCCTCGTACTGCGCGAGCGCGGCGATCAGCATGTCCTTGGTGGCCATGTCGAGGTGGTTGGTCGGCTCGTCGAGCACCAGAAAGTTTGGCGGATCGTAGAGCATCTTCGCCATCACCAGCCGCGCCTTCTCGCCGCCCGACAGCACCCGGCATCGCTTCTCGACATCGTCGCCGGAAAAGCCGAAGCATCCCGCAAGCGCCCGCAGCGAGCCCTGCCCCGCCTGCGGAAACGAATGCTCCAGCGACTCGAACACCGTCTGCTCGCCGTCAAGAAGCTCCATCGCATGCTGCGCGAAGTAGCCGAGCTTGACGCTGCCGCCGAGGTTGACCGTACCGTCGTCGGGCTCGGCCGCACCGGCGACCAGCTTCAGCAGCGTGGACTTGCCCGCGCCGTTCACGCCCATCACGCACCAGCGTTCCCGGCGTCGCACCAGCAGATCGAGACCGTCGTAGATCGTGCGGCTGCCGTAGCTCTTGCGCACATTCTTCAGGATCGCGACGTCGTCGCCGGAGCGCGGGGCCGGCGGAAAGTCGAAGGCCACGGACTGCCGACGCCGCGGCGGCTCGACCTTCTCGATCTTCTCCAGCTTCTTGACGCGGCTCTGCACTTGCGCGGCATGAGAAGCCCGCGCCTTGAACCGCTCGATGAAGCGGATTTCCTTGGCGAGCATCGCCTGCTGACGCTCGAACTGCGCCTGCTGCTGCTTTTCGTTCTGCTCGCGCTGCTGGGCGTAGAACTCGTAATTGCCCGAATAGGTCGTGAGCGCACCGCCGTCGATCTCGACGATCTTGGTGACGATGCGGTTCATAAACTCGCGGTCGTGCGAGGTCATCAGGAGCACGCCGTCGTAGCCCTTGAGGAAGGCCTCCAGCCAGATCAGGCTTTCGAGGTCGAGATGGTTGCTCGGCTCGTCGAGCAGCATGGCATCCGGGCGCATCAGCAGAATACGCGCCAGCGCCACCCGCATCTTCCAGCCGCCGGACAGCGCCCCGACGTCGCCGTCCATCATCTCCGGACTGAAGCTGAGGCCGGCCAGAACCTCGCGCGCCCGGCCCTCCAGCGCGTAGCCGTCCAGCTCCTCGAAGCGCGCCTGCACCTCGCCGTAACGCGCGACGATCTCGTCCATCTCATCCGCGCGCGCGGGATCCGCCATCGCGGCCTCGAGGGCTTTCAGCTCGGCGGCCACCGCGCTGACCGGCCCGGCCCCGTCCATCACCTCGGAGACGACGCTCTGCCCGGCCATCTCGCCGACGTCCTGGCTGAAGTAGCCGAGCGTGACCCCGCGATCGACCGACACCTGGCCCTCGTCGGGCTGCTCGCGGCCCATGATCATGCGGAACAGCGTGGTCTTGCCGGCGCCGTTCGGGCCGACGAGACCGACCTTTTCGCCCCGGTTGAGCGCCGCCGACGCCTCGATGAAGAGAATCTGGTGGCCGTTTTGTTTGCTGATGCTGTCGAGGCGGATCATATGAACATGACGTGGAAAGACGATGCGGCGGGCTTATGCCACAACCAGCCCCCGTCTCCGAACTTTCTGCGGTCCGGGTCCGAATTTTCTGCAAATGCGTCTCGGGGGGTCGATACCGGGCGCGGCGAGGAACCGCGATCGTGCGACGGGAGCCGCGTCGATTATGCCTACTGTATCGTGCGTCCGTCGCCATGGCGGATGACGGCCGGCTTGGTCTCCGTTTCCGCAGCAGCGGCAGCGGCAGCCGCCGCCTCCAGGTGGGCAGCCACGTCGGTCAGACCCGCGTCACGTGCCTGGGCCGCGAGCCCGGTCGCGAGAATTTTGATGTTGCCGGCGAGTTCAGCCCGCCCAGCCTTGACAGTCATAGCCGCCGCCCAAAATTGTTCCCAATGCAACAAACCCGGATAACGCCCTCATTATTCCGAAACAATTGCAACCAACATGACAAAATTGCGACGAGAATTTCGATCTGAGCAATTAAAGGCGATTGAAAATCTGACGGATCTCAGCACGCTCTTTGCCTGATGATCGGCCCGATGGGAGGGAGTTTCCAACCCACCCGACCGCCAGCCCCGCTTTCGTGTTCACGCCCACCGGTCGGGTATCCCGCAGCGCACAACCGACAATCCTCTTTCGCGGCCCCCGATTTCCCCGGTACGTTTGGTCGCAGGCGGCGGGAACGGGAGGGTTCGATGAGGCGGACGATGACGGTGGCGGGCCTGTCCTTCATTCTGGCGACCGGATTGTTCGTCGGGACTGCCCTGGCCGGCCCCAGCATGTCGACCAAGTGGAGCAACACCGGGCTTTCGCTCGAACGCTGCAAGGAGCGCGCGGAGGAAGCCGTGCGCGACGCCGGCTTCCGCAGCATCAAGGTGCTCCAATTCTCGATCTTTGCCGAGCGCGGCGACTACTCGATCATGGTGCGCTGCATCACCGAAAAGAAGATGGTGTTCTTTGCCGTGGCCGGACCACAGGTCGAGCGCACCACCCGCTTCGTCGACGAGGTCGGCGACAATTTCTGATCCCGCAGGCGCGGCCGGACGCCGCCCGACATCGTTCTCTGGAGGACACTTACAATGCGTGTTGCAGCGATCTCGATCGCGGCCGGGTTGACGCTTGCCGCCGCCGTGCCGGCCCTCGCCGGCCCAAGCATGTCCACCAAGTGGTCGAGCACCACCGCCAACCTCGAGCGTTGCAAGGAGCGAGCCGAGGACGCGGTGCGCGACGCCGGCTTCCGCAGCGTGAAGGTGCTGCAGTTCTCGGTATTCGCCGAGCGCGGCGACTATTCCGTGATGGTGCGTTGCATCACCGACAAGCAGATGGTGTTCTTCACCGTGGCCGGTCCGCAGGTGGAGCGAGCCAGCCGCTATCTCGATCAGATCGGCGACAAGTTCTGATCCGGACGCCGAGGCCCGTGCGTTATCCCCTGCGGCAGCCCGGCACAGGGGCAACCCGCCTCGTTTCTGCGATGATTCTCTTCGGAAGGCGACGTCCGTCGATGTCGGAGCATTGCAGGAATGACAGGAAGAACACGCTTTGGCGTCGCGGCACTGGCCGCGTTTTCTCCACTGTTTGCGGTTGCCCTTGCGACCCCTTCGGATGCCGGACCCAGCATGTCGACGCGCTGGTCCAACACCGGGCTGTCGCTGGATCGCTGCAAGTCACGGGCGGAAGAGGCCGTGCGCGACGCCGGCTTCCGCAATGTGCGCGTTCTCAAGTTCTCGATCTTCGCCGAACGCGGCGACTATTCGATCATGGCGCGCTGCATTACCGAGAAAAACATGATCTTCTTCGCGGTCGCAGGCCCGCAGGTTCAGCGAACCTCTCGAATGCTCGACGATGTGGCCAACAACTACTGATCGCGGCTCGCATGCATCGATTGAAACCGGACGGATCCGCCGCCCGGAGCCTTGACGCGAGCAAAACAGTCGGATCGATTTCGTCATGACCGACATCATGATCCGTGGCGGCACGCTCTACGACGGCTCCGGCGCGCCCGGACTGCGCGCCGACCTGGCCGTGAAGAACGGACGGATCGTAGGCATCGCGTCGGCGCTCGACGTCGACGCAGCCAAGACGATCGACGCCTCCGGACTGGCCGTCTCGCCCGGATTCATCGACATCAAGACCCACTCGGACTTCACGCTGCCGATCAATCCGAAGGCCGAGAGCAAGGTGCGCCAGGGCGTCACCACCGAGATCATCGGCCATTGCGGCTTCTCGGTCGCCCCCGCCCTGCCCGGCAAGGTCGAACTGCTGCGCGATTATCTGAGCCCCAGCGCGCCGTGGCTGCCATTCCGCGAATTGACGTTCCCGCAATATCTCGACACCTTCCCCGCCACCGCCGTGAACGCCGGGATGCTGGTCGGCCACAACACGCTGCGTCTCATGGTCATGGGGATGGACAATCGCGAGCCCACGGCCGCGGAGCTTGACGCCATGATCGCGCTGCTCGAAGACGGACTGAAGGCCGGCGCGCTCGGCATGTCTTCGGGACTGTTCACCTCGCCCGGCTCCTATGCGAAGCCCAACGAAATTCATGCGCTTGCGCGCGTGCTCGAACGCCACAACGCCGCCTACTTCACGCACCTGCGCGACGAATCCAACGGCGTGATCGACGCCGTTCAAGAGGCGCTCGATGTCGCAGAAGCCTGCGGCGTGCATGTCGAGATCGTACACTTCAAGTGCTCGGGCACGGACAACTGGGGCAAGGCGCGGCTCGCGCTCGACATGATCGCGGCCGCCAAAGCGCGCGGGCTGGACGTCGACTGCGACGCCTATCCCTACGCGGCGGGCTCCAATCCGCTGAAGAATCTCCTTCCGCAGTGGGTGCAGGCCGGCGGCGTCGACGCCATGCTGGCGCGCCTTCCGGCAAAGGAGACCCGCGATCGCATCCGCGCCGACATCGAGCGCGACGGACTCAACAACTGGGGCCGCATTCCGTCCTGGGACTGCGTGCAGATCTCGATCTCGCCCAACCTGCCGCAGCACGCCGGCAAGACCCTCGCGGCGCTCGCGGCCGAGGAGAATGCCGATCCGGTCGACCGGCTCTGCGATTATCTGAAGGACGACAAGGGCGCGACCCGCGTGCTTGTGACCTCGATCTCCGAAGACGACATTCGCGATCTCATGGCATCGCCGCTTCCGCTCATCGGCTCCGACGGCAATTGCGTCGCGCCCTACGGGACCACGGGTCAGGGCATGCCGCATCCGCGCTTCTACGGAACCTTCCCACGCATCGTCGACAAATACGTCAAGCGCGAGCGCGTGCTTCCGCTCGAACTCGCCATTCACAAGATGACCGGCTCGACCGCCCGCGCGCTCAAGCTGAAGGACCGCGGCCTGCTCCGGGAGGGCTATCGCGCCGACATCGCGATCTTCGATCCCGAGAACTTCGCCGACCGCGCGACCTACGCCGATCCGCACCGCTTCCCGACCGGCGAGCGCACCACCGTGATCGTCAACGGAACGCCAGTGGTCGAGAACGCGGTCCACTCCGAGGCGCTGCCTGGCAAGGTTCTGCGACGCGAAACAGACGGAACGGTCGGATGATCCGACGCGGCCGATCCGCAAACGACGAAGCCCGGCCGCAAGCCGGGCTTCGCCATCTTGCAACAATCTCTCGATCAGCGCGTGCGAACGTCAACGTCGCCCCTGATGCGCGTGTCGGTCTTGACCCGGCCCGGCGCATAACCGGATGCACCGGTCGTGCCCCTGACCGAACCCTTGGTCTGCATCTGGCGGCCCGGAGCGTAACCGGAGGCGCCGGGCGAGCCCTTGACCGAGCCCTTCATCTGCATCTGCTGTCCAGGCGCGCGCACATTCGTGTCGGTGCGAACGCTCTGGGCGGCCGCGAGCGACGCGCTCATGGCAAGAACGGCGGCGACGGCAAGAGGTGTCTTCATCGTTTTCTCCTTAACGGCTGGATGTCGTTTCAATCAGTGAATGCGTCAGTCGATGATCCGGACAACCTTGCGGCTGGACGGCTCGACCAGGACCACGCGGTTGTCGTGATAGACGTAGCGATAGCGGCTCACGGACGGTCCCCAGTCGGCCGGCGCCGTGCGAAGCTCGACAGTCGCGGGCAACGTGGCGCCGACGCTGATGCGCTCCTTGATGGTGACCGGCTTCACACGTTCGCGCACGACGTACTCCTTGATGCGCGTGCGGTCTTCCGGTGCGATCTCGATGGTGGTGCTGACGGTCTGCGCAACGGCCTGGCCTCCGAGAGCGATCGCGAGGGCGGTGGCAGCCACGAGGCATTGACGTTTCATCGGTGTCTCCTTGGACGTTTCATCAACTGATCTTCGGGTCGTCGACGACCCGCACAGACAACCGGCTTGCGCAATTCATCGTTCCGCAGGAACTTTTGAACGAACGTTCATCGCGCACGGCCGCCGCGAATCTCAACGCGTGTGGGAGCGCATCGCTGCAAAAGCAAAACACCCGGCCGAAGAGGGCCGGGTGTTTTGCGTTCATTCGGCGCGGCCGTTCAGCCGCCAACGACCTTGTAGATCACCCAGCCGCCACCGATGACAACGGGAATTCCGACAAGCAGGGGAACGATAAGGACCGGCATGACCGTGTCTCCTCTCTTTTTTGCGACCGCCTGCCCAACGATCATGCTCGCTTTCACGTTCCCAAAAATTTGTCAGGCCTTTCCCTATCGTCCAAGCGATCTTGAAATTGAGGAGGGGTCCGCGCCAACCTCTTTCGCGAGCGGACGCGGGTCATTTTTCCAGACCTGCATACGCGCAGCCTTGCATAGGGGTCGTGCGCCAAGCGCGTTGTCGCGCTGCACAGCAACGATTACCGTGGCAACCAACATGCCATCCGGAGGACGCCCATGCTCTCGCCCAACAAGCCACCTTTTCGCGCCGAGCATATCGGCAGCCTCCTTCGTCCCAAGGCATTGCTGGATCAGCGCGCCCGGTTCGCACGCGGCGAAATCGACCGGGCTGCACTCGTCGCAGCAGAGGACGAAGCGATTCGGGGCGCCCTGAAGTTGCAGGAGCGCGTCGGTCTCAAGCTCGCCACCGACGGCGAATTCCGACGCCGCTCCTACCATAGCTTCTTCTATCGCCAACTCGGCGATCTCGACATCGACAGCGTCGGCGGCGGCGCAGCACAGGGATCGAGCGACGGCAGCGTCAGTCGCGGCGACCAGCCGACCGCCCGCATCGGCAGCCGCGTGCAATGGACCAAGCCGATCAACGTCGCCGACTTCACCTTCATCCGCGACAACACGGGCCTCGTCCCGAAGATCACAATCCCGGGCCCCTGCGCCCTGCACTTTCGCGGCGGCGACGCAGCCGTTCTCGCCACCGCCTACAAGGACGTCGCGTCGTTCTGGGACGACACCGTCGAGGCCTTCGGCCGAGAGCTGAATGCGCTCGCCGAAGCCGGCTGCACCTATATCCAGGTCGACGAGACCGCCTTCGCGAAATTCGGCGACCCCGACGTGCAGGCGCAACTCAAGGCACGCGGCGACGACTGGAGCACGCTGATCGACACCTACATCGCCGTCACCAATCGCGTGCTGGCGAAGGCCCCGGCCAACATGCGCATCGGCATGCACCTGTGCCGCGGCAACCGCGGCGGCCACTGGCACGCCGAAGGCAGCTACGACTCGGTCGCCGAGCGGCTGTTCAACGCGCTGAACATCCCGTTCTATTTCCTCGAATACGACTCGCCGCGCGCCGGCACCTTCACTCCGCTGCGGCTGGTGCCCAAGCACAAGACCGTCGTTCTCGGCCTGGTCTCGACCAAGACCTCCGAGCTGGAGAACAGGGACGATCTCAAGCGCCGCATCGACGACGCCACCCGCTTTATCGATCTCGACCGGCTTGCCGTCTCGCCGCAATGCGGTTTCGCCAGCGTGGACACCGGCAACCCGATCGTGCCGGAATTGCAGGAGCGCAAGCTTCGGCTGGTGGTAGACTTGGCCACCGAGATCTGGGGCAGCGCCTGACAGCACGCCGCGAACGACGACCAGGAACTTCAAAAAGCGGCAAGCACAGGCAGGAAACGAACAGGGGACGACGACCATGATGTTGAAACCGGCCGTATGGGCTCTCGCCCTCGCATTGGGCACGACCGCCGGCGCCGCCGCGCAGACGGACTCCTACCCGAACCGACCGGTGCGGCTGATCGCGCCCGCCGCTCCGGGTGGCAATCCGGACGTGCTCGGCCGTCTGCTCGCGCAATATCTGACCGAGGCGCTTGGCCGGGCCTTCGTGGTCGAGAACATGCCCGGCGCAGGCGGCGTCGTCGCCGCCAACATGGTCGCCAAGGCGCCGCCCGACGGGCACGTCCTGATGCTCGCGGATTCCGGTGCGCTCGCCATCAACCCGGCGATGAATGCCCGCTTGTCCTACGACGCGATCAAGGACTTCGCCCCGATCACGGCGATTGCGCAGCTTCCGACCGCCTTCGTCGTGCCCCCGAAGGTGCCCGCGACCACGCCCGCGGAATTCATCGCGCTCGCGAAGCAGCAGCCGGGAAAGCTGACCTACGGCTCGGCCGGTCCAGGCTCGATCCATCATCTGACGATGGCGATCTTCGCCGACGCCGCCGGGATCGACATGCTGCACGTCCCTTATCGCGGCGGCACGGGGATGGTGAATGCGCTGCTCGCAGACGAAATCCACGGCGGCTGGTCCGGGATTCCGAATGTGAAATCGCTGATCGATGCGGGAAAGCTTCGCGCGCTCTGCGTCAGCATCCTGACCCGCTCTCCGTCGCTGCCCGACGTGCCGACCTGCCACGAGCTGGGCTACAAAGGATTTAACGTCGCCACCATGCTCGGCCTTCTTGCGCCGAGCGGCACGCCCGACTCCGTGATCTCGACGATCCAGGGTCTGACCGCGAAAGCGCTGCGCCAGCCCAAGACCGCCGAGCGCATGGTCCAGCTCGGCGTGGTGATGCAGGAAAACGGCACTGCGCACTATCGGCAGTATCTGCGCGAGGATCTCGAACGCTACACGGCGGCCGTGAACAAGCTCGGCTTGCAGATCAAATAACGACCCGAGGTGTGTCGGCGAGCGGCCTCAGTCCGGCCGCTTGACCGTCCGCTTGGCGAGCGTGCCGCAGCTCTCGCAAGTGTAGCTGACGTCGTCCAGTCCGGTGGCGAACAGAACCGGCGTCACCTGCTTGACCTTCATCGGACGCTTGCAATCCGGGCACTCGGGTGCCGCCGGCTGGCCTCGCCGGCCGGATTTGCCGCCGAAGATCGGCGCAAGCTGCTGCGGCGTGACCGCAAGATCGGTCTTCGTCTGCTGACGCTGCTGTTGCTGCTGAGTCCGCTTAGCGACCGGCCGTCTCGCCCGGTCTTTCGTCGCCGCCATGATCCTGTATCCCCGCGCCGCACAGGCGCTCCCCATGCCTTGTCATATCCGCTGGCGCGGCTTTCGTCTCGATCAAAAGACATCATCCGGCAGGCAAGAAGCGGTTACCACCGCAACAGAGATCACTTCAGTTCGATCCCGGCGGCCGCCGTCGCGCGCTTCATGCGCTCGTGTTCGCGTACGATTTCGGCCCGGAAGTCCTCGGGACCGGTTCCGGTCACGATCGCCTGCTGGGCCGCCAGCCGTTCGCGGACCGAGGGCAGCTCCAGCGTATCCCTCAGCGCCGCGTGCAGACGTGAAACGACAGCCGGCGGCGTGCCTTTGGGCGCGACCAGTCCGAAAAAGCCTACCCAGTTGATGTCGTGGAGACCGAGCTCGCCGAAGGTCGGAACGTCCGGCAGCGCGGACGAGCGCGCGGAGCCGGAGACGCCGAGCGCACGCAGCTTGCCGCCTTGCACCAGCGTCAGCGAGGTTGGCAGGTTGTCGAAAATCGCCTGCACTTGCCCTGCGACCGCATCGGTGAGCGCTGGCCCCATCCCGCGATATGGCACATGGAGGAGATCGGTGCCGGTCGCGAGCTTGAACTGCTCGCCGAGCAGATGCCCGACCGAACCGTGACCGGGCGATGCGTAGCCGAGCCTGCCCGGCTGCTGCCTGGCCAGCGCGACGAACCCGGCCATGTTTTGCGCCGCGACGCCGGGATGGATCGACAGGATGTTGGGCACCGCCGCGATGCCCCCGACCGGCACGAGATCGGTCAGCACATCGAACGGGAGATTGCGGTAGACGGCCGGGTTGATCGCCAGCGTCGAGGCCGTGCCCATGCCGATGGTGAGCCCGTCCGGCGCGGACCTTGCGATTGCGGCGGTGCCGAGCGAGCCGCCCGCCCCGGCGCGATTTTCCACGACCACCGCCTGGCCAAGCGTCTGCCGCATGCCCTCCGCCACGACGCGCGCGATCGCGTCGGTCGAGCCGCCGGCGGCAAACGGCACGATCAGCGTGATCGTTCCCTTCAAGGGCGCGGCCTGCGCACGCGCCACGGCGCCGGCCGCAAAGGGAATGACGAGTCCCAAAATCGCGATCGACAGACGAATGCGGTGACCGTGCGGCGTCGTCATCGCGGAAACCGCTTCCGTCCGTCTTACTTGCCTTGCATGCCGATCTGGGAAATCACCGGCTTCCAGAGCTCCTGCTCCTCGCGAATGTAGGCGGCCAGCTCCTTGGGATCCATCGGTCGCGTGTAGCTCGCCATCGTCTGGAATTTCTCGCGAACCTCGTCGGTCGCCAGCACCGCACGCAGGTCGGCGCTGACCTTGGCGGCAATCTCCGGCGGCGTGCCGGGCGGCGCCATCCAGGCGAACCAGCCGAGCGCGCGCTTGATGGCTGGCAGCGTTTCCGACACCGTCGGCGTATCCGGGAAGTTCGGCAGCCGATTCTGCGAGCCGACCGCGATCAACTTCAGCTTTCCGCCCTGAATTGCGCCGGCCAGCGACGGCAGGCCGTCGATGATCGCCTGGGTTCTTCCGCCAAGCGTGTCGCCCAGTCCCGCAGGCGTGCCCGGATAGTGGATCGACGAATAGTCGAGATTGGCCTCCGCCTTGATCCATTCCGCGAGCAAATGGGGGATGCCGCCCCGGCTCAGAACCGCCACGTTCACCTGCCCCGGATTCTTCTTCACATGGGCGATGAACTCAGCGAGCGTGTTGATCCCGAGCGAGGCCGGGACCGCGACCGCCATCGGCTGCTCGCAGATGAATCCGATCGAGACGAAGTCGCGCGAGAGATCGTAGGGAAACTTCTTCGCGATCTCCGGAAGGGCGACGAAGCTCGACGACAGCGCATGCATCAGCGTGTAGCCGTCCGCAGGCGAGGAGCCCGCCACCTTCATGCCAATCGAACCGGCCGCGCCCGGATGGTTGGTGACGAAGACCTGCTGCTTCCAGTGCCGCGACAGCGCATCGGCCACGATGCGAGCGATCACGTCGGGAGCAGCTCCCGCACCGGTCGTGACCACGAGCTTCACCGGCTGGTTGGGATAATTCTGCGTCTGGGCCTTGGCCGGCACGGCGGCCAGCAGGGCCGCCGCGGCGGCGAATACGAAGCGCATCGTCATAAGCGTTTCTCCCGAGGAAAGTCATGCGAACGGCGCGCCGCCTCTTGCGGGCTTTGCGCACCGTCGCAGCATACGATTATTTCGCGAGCCCCATCATCCTGAGCACGGCGTCGCCGAGCAAGCTGTAGGGGTTGGCCAGCATCTCCGGCATCTCGAAGTGGTTGTAGCCCTCTCCCACCAGCAGCGTGACGGGCTTGCCGGCCACCTTAACCGCCGCAGCGAACTCGCGGTTCTGACGCTGGAATTCGGGCGTCTCGCAGGTGCCGTAGGCCACGATCAGCGGACAGGCGAGCTTTTCGAGGTGCCGCTGCGACGACAGCGTCTGCTCGATCTCGTCGTCGAAATTGACGTAGGAGGAGCGTTTGGAAAGTCGCACCGGCTTGAGATCGTACATCCCCGAGCATAGCAGCGCACCCTTGATCAGATCCTGCGGCGCGCCAAACGTCTCCCACTCGGTCACGCACATCACGCCGCCGAGATGCGCGCCGGACGACTGGCTTGAGACATAGATCCGGTTCGGATCGCCGCCGAAGCTCGCGGCGTTCTTCCAAACCCAGACCAGCGCGCGGCGCACCTGATCGACCATCGGGCGCAGGTCGCCACCGGTCTTGTCGACGCCGACGAAATCGAGAGCGACGAAATGCGCACCGGCGCGCACATACATCTCCGCCATATAGGCGTAGTCCTTGACGTAGCGCTGCCGCCAGGCTCCGCCGTGGATGAACACGTTGATCGGGGCGTTCGCTGAGCCGGTCGCGAAAATATCGAGTTGCTCGATCTCGCTCGGTCCGTAGGCCACCCGCCTGGGCTCTCCGAGCCGCTTTCGCACCCGATCGCTGTTAAAGGCGTTGCGGGCGTGCACGATCGCCATGTTCGGGGCGTAAACGGCCTGATCGTAGGCGTCGTCCAGCTCCTTCTGATCCATATCGAGCCAGACCGGCGGGCCTTTGACCCGTTCGGGGGCGGCGGAGGCGGTTTCGCGGACGTTCATGGCGGTATCCGGAGGGAGAATGATGCTGTTCTCAAGCGTAGCCCAGCGCGCCCGGTCGAGTCATCACACGCAGGGGGCGTGCGACCGAACGGTCGGTTCCGCTCGAGGCCGGCGCAGAATGAACATGGTCCGAGGACCGTCAACGCCCACCCGCGAAGGATGGAACCTTTGGGCGATGGCGGGATTGAGTGTCCTGGTGCTTGATTTCCGCCTGGGGCGCGGCAAGGTTCGAGGGGCGTGAGCGATCGTCATTTTTCCTTGCAGGGCGTGTCGTCTGCGCCGGCCGAAGCGGCCGGCCGCGGGCGCATCGTCGTGGATCCATGAGCGACGCCGCCGCGTCCGCCCTGCCGTTCCTCACGGGCGGCGGAGACATGGCTGCGCGCATTCGCGCCCACGACTGGACCTCGCATCCCTTCGGCACGCCGGACCGGTGGCCGCAGCCGCTGCAGACTGCGATCGGAATTTGCCTGCATTCAAGCTTCCCGACGGCGATCTACTGGGGCCCCGAGCTTCGGCTGCTCTACAATGACGCCTGGGCGCCGATCCCGGCCGAACGTCACCCCTGGGCGCTGGGACGGCCTGCCCGCGAGGTCTGGTCCGACATCTGGCCGGTGATCGAGCCGCAATTTGCTGGCGTGATCGAGACCGGCAATGGCTTTTCGACCTTCGACCAGATGCTGCCGATGCAACGCCGCGGACGGGTCGAGGAGACCTACTGGAATTACAGCTTCACGCCGATCCGCGACGAGAACGGCCGCGTCGTCGGCGTGTTCAACCAGGGCCATGAAACCACCGAACGCATCCGGGTCGAGCGCGCGCTGCGCGAGAGCGAGGAGCGGCTGTCGCTCGCGCTTGCCGCAGGCGACAGCGTCGGCACCTGGGACTGGGACATCGCCGGAGACCGCGTCACCGCGGACGAGCGCTTCGCACGCCTCTACGGCGTCGATCCAGAGCACGCGCGGCAGGGCGCTCCCCTCTCCGAATTTTTCCAGCGCATTCATCCCGACGATGTCGTGCGCATCCGAACGGCAGTGGAAGCGGCGATCGACAACGGCCAGCCGTTCTCGGAAGAATACCGGCTGGTCGCGCCTGACGGCTCGATCCGCTGGTTGGCCGCCCAGGGCCGCTGCATCCATTCGGAGAACGGCAAGCCCCTGCGCTTTCCGGGCGTCTCGTTCGACATCACCCGCCGCAAGGAGGCCGAGGAACGGCTGCGCGAAAGCGAAGAGCGCTTCCGTCTCGTGGCCGAAAGCGCACCGGTCATGCTTTGGATGGGCGACGGCAAAGGCCATTGCGTCTACCTGAACCGCGCGCAACGCGAGTTCTGGAGCGTCGCGCCGGAGGCGGTCGCGGCCTTCGACTGGAACACGACGCTGCATCCGGACGACCGCGAAAAGCTGTTCGGTCCGTTCGCGAAGGCGATGGCGACGCATACGCCGTTCACCGTCGAGGCCCGCATGCGACGTGCAGACGGCGTCTATCGCTTCATCAACACGCAGGCGCAGCCGCGCTTCGGCCCGAGCGGCGACTTCCTCGGAATGATCGGGGTCAATGTCGACGTCACTGAAACCCGCCAGATCGAGGCCGCGCTGCGCGAAAGCGAACAGCGATTCCGCGCGATCACCAATTCGATCGACCAGATGATCTGGTCGGCGCGGCCGGACGGCTTTCACGACTACTACAACGAACGCTGGTACGAATACACGGGCGTGCCGGCCAGTTCCACCGACGGCGACGCCTGGAACGACATGTTCCATCGCGACGATCGCGAGCGCGCCTGGGCGCGCTGGCGGCACTGCCTTGCGACCGGCGAACCCTATCACATCGAATATCGACTGCGGCATCGTTCGGGCCAGTACCGCTGGGTGCTGGGCCGCGCCCAGCCGGTGCGCGACGCCGAGGGGGCGATCGTGCGCTGGTTCGGCACCTGCACCGACATCCAGGAGATCGTCGAGGCCCGAGAGGTTCTGGCGCGTTCGCGCGAAGACTTGGAGCGCGCCATCGAGGAGCGCACCCGCAAGCTGATGGATGCCGAGGCGCAGCTCCGGCAGGCTCAGAAGATGGAGGCTGTGGGCCAGCTCACCGGTGGCATCGCGCATGACTTCAACAACATGCTGGCGGTGGTCATTGGCGGACTGAATCTCCTGCAACGGCGGATGGAGCGCGGAGACACCAACATCGGAAAATATGTCGAAGCGGCGATGGACGGCGCCACACGCGCCGCCGCGCTGACCCAGCGTCTGCTGGCGTTCTCCCGTCAACAGCCGCTGGCGCCCGAACCGCTCGACGCCAATCGCATGGTGTCAAACATGAGCGAACTGCTCGGCCGAACGCTCGGCGAGCAGATCCGGATCGAGACCGTGCTGGCGGCCGGCCTCTGGCGAACCTTCGCCGATCCGCTCCAGCTCGAGAACACCATCCTCAATCTCGCGGTCAATGCGCGCGACGCGATGCCAGAAGGCGGACGCCTCACCATCGAGACGGGGAACGCGCATGTCGACGAGCATTATGCGCGCGACTACCGCATCCCGCCCGGCCAGTACGTCCTGCTCGCCGTTTCCGACACCGGCACCGGCATGGCGCCGGAGGTCATGGCGCAGGCCTTCGATCCGTTCTTCACCACCAAGGGCGTCGGACGCGGCACCGGCCTCGGCCTGAGCCAGGTGTTCGGCTACGTCCGGCAGTCGGGCGGTCATGTGAAGCTCTATTCGGAGCCCGGCGTGGGCACCACGGTGAAGGTCTATCTGCCGCGCTTTTACGGCGAGGCCGAACCCGCGTCGGTGCGTGCCGCCACCACCGCGGCGCAGGGCGGCCATCCCGACGAGATTGTCATGGTGGTCGAGGACGAGGACCGCGTTCGCGCCTATTCGGTCGAGGCGTTGCGCGACCTCGGCTACACCGTGGTCGCCGCCACCGGGGGACCGGAGGCCCTGCGCATGATCGATGCCGGCCAGAAAGTGACGCTGCTGTTCACCGACGTGGTGATGCCGGAGATGACCGGTCGCCAACTTGCCGATCTGGCCATCGCGAAAATTCCCGACCTCAAGGTGCTGTTCACCACCGGCTACACCCGCAACGCCGTGGTCCACAACGGCGTGCTCGACGCCGGAACGTACTTCCTGGCAAAGCCGTTCGGGATCGACCAACTCGCAGCAAAGGTACGCAGCGTGCTGGACGGGATGTAGGTTGGGCTCCGGAGACCGATCCCGACGGCTCAAACGGTCGAGCGCGTTAGATTTTCGTACATCCGGCGCAACGCGCGCTTCACCGCGGCCAGTTCCTTCTCCGAAAGACCGTCAATGGCGTCGTCTTCCAGACGCCGGGCCTCCGGGATCAGCCGCTCGACCAGAGCCCGGCCCTTTTCGGAAAGCTCGACCGTCACCTCTCGGTTGGAGACCTTCGAGCGGCTGCGCGTCACGAGCCCCTGCCGGACCAGCCGCGTCACCAGACGCGACAGCGTCGATGCGTCGATCGAGGTCATCTCGGCAAGATCGATCTGGCGCTGCTCGCCGTTGGTGGAGAGCGCCGCCAGGACGCGCCACATCGCGATGGTGAGGTGCTGGCGCACGAGCTCGTTGCCCGAGAAGCGGTCGACGAGTGCGAAGCCCACGCGGTTGATCAGATACGGCAGGTAATTGTCGAGATCGAGATGCTGGCGCTTGCGCAAGGCCGTTTCCCTCGCAACGGTTTACGGCAGCATTGCTGACGTATTCATTGCATTGTCAACAATTGCATTTGCATGTATTTTTGTCGAGACGGTCCGCGAAGACGACGGACTCCCAGGGAGGACGCGAGATGGAATTCGGCTATTTCA
Organism: uncultured Alphaproteobacteria bacterium; assembly: GCA_963758225.1. Taxonomy (GTDB): domain Bacteria; phylum Pseudomonadota; class Alphaproteobacteria; order Rhizobiales; family Xanthobacteraceae; genus Z2-YC6860. The sequence goes on from CAVWUJ010000004.1 coordinate 266,624, forward strand.
CACTCAGCGACAACCACTACGAAAACAACAAGCGCGACGCCAACCAGTTCGTCACCGACATCACCAACGAGGCGCTTTACGCCGACCAGCTCGGGATGCACTCGGCCTGGATCGGCGAGCATCACTTCAACTCGCTCGGCGTGCTCTCGTGCCCCGACCTCGTTTTGTCCTACATCGCGGCGCGCACCAAGCACATCCGCCTCGCCCCGGCCGTGACCGTGACGCCGCTGCATCATCCGATCCGCGTCGCCGAGCAATGGGCGACGCTCGACCTGCTTTCGGGCGGGCGCGTCGATTTCGCGGCCGGCCGCGGCTACGACGCGCGCGAATACGCGCCCTTCCATGTCGACTTCGCCAACAACCAGTCGATCTTCGAAGAAGGGATGGAGGTGATCCAGAAGCTCTGGGCCGCCGAGGACCGCATCTCCCACCACGGCCAGAACTACCACTTCGACGACGTCCGCATCACGCCCAAGCCGATCCAGAACCCCATGCCGGCCTATATCGGCTCGTTCTCCAAGCCGTCGATCGAGCTGGCGGCGCGTCTCGGTTATGGCCTGATCGTCGCTCCCTTTGCGGCCGCCATGAGCTACGGCGGCCTCAAGCAGGTCGCGGACCTCTACAATGAGACCTGCGTGAAGCACGGCCGCAAGCCCGGCCGCATCATGTGCTCCTACTTCACGCACTTCTACGACAATCCCGAACAGGAGGCGGCGCAGCGCGCCCGCCAGATCCGCTATTACAAGGAATGTGTAATTCCGGCGCTGCCCGGCGACCCCGCCACCGCGCCGCCGAGCTACCGCTACTTCATCGACATGGTCGCGCGCCTGCACACGGTGAAGCCGGAGATGCTGACGGAGAATTCGGTTCTGCTCGGCAATTCGCAGCAGATCGTCGACACGCTGAAGAAGGTCGAGGCCGCGGGCTATTCGGAGGTCATTCTCTACTTCAACGTCGGCATGAAGCCGCACAATCAGGTGAAGGAAGAGATGGACCGCTTTATGCGCGAGGTCGCCCCGCACTTCCAGGGCAAGCACAACGAGCGCCGCAAGGCGGCGTAAGCCCCGAATCCGTCGCAAGGAAACCGTCGCGACACTCCCATTAGCGAAGGCGGCGGCCGGAACTTTCCGGCCGTCGCCGCTTTGCCCTCCCGGATATGTCATTCCGGGAGACGACCATGGCTCCGTCACCAAACGACGCTCTGCCGCTGCGGCCCAAGCGGGTGGAAAATCGTCCGACCGAAGACGACATTGCAACCGAACGTCTCGGCGGCGTGAAAGGCTCGCCGGAGCTTCCGGCAGCGCCGCTCACTCGCAAGGAGGCCGAACAGATGCCGGCCAGCAACGAACCGGGGCACACCGCCTGAGCCGCCGGCGTTCCAGCCATCCGGGAACCGGACTTGCCCGCCGGCCGTTGTCATTCGACCCACGGCGCGAAAACCATGTCCAAACGAACCTCCAGGCGGACGCCCACACATCGCAAGACGTCCGGTCTGACGACCTATCGCGCCAAGCGCGATTTCGGCAAGACCGCCGAGCCGCGCGGCAAGGCCGCTCGCGGCAAGGGCTTTCGTTACGTCATCCAGAAGCATGCGGCGCGCCGGCTGCATTACGATCTGCGACTTGAACTCGACAGAGTCATGAAGAGCTGGGCCATAACGCGCGGACCGAGCCTCGTGCCGGGCGACAAGCGGCTCGCGGTCGAGGTCGAAGACCACCCAATCGAGTACAACGATTTCGAAGGCATCATTCCGCACGGCGAATACGGCGGCGGGACGGTGATGATCTGGGACCGAGGCACGTGGACGCCGGATGGCGATCCGCACAAGGGGCTCGGCAAGGGCCATCTCGAATTCAGCCTCCAAGGCGAGAAGCTGAAAGGCCGCTGGCATCTGGTGCGGATGCAGCGCAAAAACCGCGAGAGCAAGACGCCGTGGCTCCTGATCAAATCCGACGACGAGCACGCCCGCACGCCCGACGATCCCGACATTCTCGAGCGCAAGAGCAAGTCCGTTGCGAGCGGGCGCAGCATGGAGCGGATCGCCGCCGACAAGGAAAAGGTCTGGCACAGCAAGCCGGTCGAGGAGGCCGGCACCCCTAAGCCCGGGCACGGCGTCAAAACCGGAAATTACGTCAAGGGCCGCAAGATCAGGTCTGCGGCCCTGCGGGCCTCGCCCCCCGACATGCGCAAGACTCCTCCGCTCGGGACCACGCCGCGCGCCGCCGCCCTGCCCGGCTTCGTGCCGCCCTCGCTCGCGACGCTGGTGTCCGGCCCTCCGTCGGGCGGCGGCTGGCTGCACGAAATCAAGTTCGACGGCTATCGCATGCAGATGCGGATCGCCGGGGCGCGCATCACGCTGAAGACCCGCACCGGCCTCGACTGGACCGACCGTTTCTCGGCCATCGCCGAGGCCGGCGCTACGCTCTCGGATCGCGACGCCATCCTCGACGGCGAAATCGTCTCGGTCGATGACGACGGGCTGGCGGATTTCGCCGCGCTGCAGGATGACCTCAAGGCCGGTCGGCAGGACCGCCTCGTCTATTTCGCGTTCGACGTTCTGCATCTGGACGGACGCGACATCGCCTCGCTTCCGCTGTCCGAGCGCCAGGCCGCATTGGCCGATCTGCTCGACGCGCTTCCGGAAGGCGGCGCGATCCGGCGCAGCGAGCCGTTTCATGTCGACGGCGCGGCCATGCTGGAGCAGGCTTGCCGGCTCGGCATCGAAGGCGTGGTCTCCAAGCGCGCCGACGCGCCGTACCGCTCCGGACGCCATCGCGACTGGCTCAAGAGCAAATGCTCGAACAGCCAGGAGTTCGTGATCGCGGGCTACGAACCCTCCGACAAGACCGGACGCGCGATCCGCTCGCTGCTGCTGGGTTACTATCGCAACGGCGCGCTGCACTACGCCGGTCGGGTCGGCACCGGCTGGGGCGCCGCCGCCGAACGGAGACTGGTTGCAAAGCTGAAGGATGTTGAACGAAAGACCCCGCCGTTCGATCCCGTGCCCGAGGCAGAACGCGGCCGCGCCGTAGTCTGGCTCAATCCCAAGCTCGTCGCCGAGATCGACTTTCGTGGCTGGACCGGGGGGACGCTGCTGCGGCAGGCTTCGTTCAAGGGATTACGCGAAGACAAAGCCGCCAGAGACGTGATGCGGGAGGTCGCGACCATGCCGCGAGAAACCGTGAAATCCACAAGCGCATCGAACAAGAGCCGCTCGAAACAGACCGCCGCGCGACGAGCGGTCAAGCGTGTTGCGTCGAAGGCCGCCGGTCCGGTTCAGGCGCAAGGCGTCACTCTCACCCACCCGGAGCGGGTCTATTGGAAGGATGCAGGCGTCAGCAAGCAGGATCTCGCCGCACATTATGCGGCGGTGTGGCGCCTCATGGAGCCGCATGTCGCAGGCCGCGTGCTTGCCATCGTGCGCTGTCCGGAGGGGCACACCGGCGAATGCTTTTTCCAGAAACACGCGGCCAACGGCCTCGATCGCGAACGTCTGAAACTCGTGAAGGAGCCGAACGGCAAGACCTCGATCGCGGTCAAAGATCTCGAAGGGCTGATCTCGCTGGTGCAGTTCGGCGCGCTGGAGATTCATGTGCGCGGCTCGCGCATCGACGATCTCGAACGCGCCGACCGGCTGGTGTTCGACTTCGACCCCGGGCCCGGCGTGGAGTGGAAGGAGATCGCGACTGCCGCGCGCGAGGCGCGCGATTTCCTGACCGATCTCAAGCTCGAAAGCTTTCTCAAGACCACTGGCGGCAAGGGATTGCATGTCGTTGTGCCGGTCGCGCCGGTCCCGTGGGACGAAGCCAAGGCCTTCGCCCGCAGCTTTGCCGAAGCGATGGCTGCGACAGCGCCGGATCGCTACACGACCACGATCCGCAAGTCCGCCCGCAAGGGCCGGCTGTTCATCGACTATCTGCGAAATTCGCGCGAGGCGACAGCGATCGCTCCGTGGTCAACCCGCGCGCGCGACGGGGCCACCGTCGCGGTGCCGATCGACTGGTCGGAACTGGGCCGGCTCAAAAGCTCCAACCCCTTCACTGTGACCAATCTTTCAGCGCGGCTGAAGCGCACCAAGGCCGACCCGTGGCAAGCGATGCTGCGGCTCAAGCAAAAACTGCCGAAAATCGACGGCTGACGGCGCTGAAGAATACGGACTATTGGCTTGGTTGCGGTTTCGATCGCTCAGAAACGCTTAGCCCGCCTTGCGCTGGCGCGCGCTCGACTTGGTCGCCCGCTTGGTGGCGCGCGAGGCAGCGCGCTTGCGGCGCACCGGCTGCGCGGCCTTGCGGCCCTTCACGCTGGCGCGCAGCGCGTCCATCAGGTTGACCACATTGCCTGGTTTTTCCTCCTTCGGCCGCTTCAGCGTCTCGCCGGCCTGCTTCTTCTTCAGAAGCTCCTTGAGCGCGTCCTCGTAGCGATCGTCGAAGACCTTCGGGTCGAAGTGCGTCTGCTTGGTCTTGATGATGTGCGAAGCCAGGTCGAGCATCTCGTCGGTGAGCTTCTCGTCCTTTATGTCGCCGAAATAGTCCTTCTCGTCGCGCACCTCGTAGGTGTAGCGCAGCGTCGTTCCCATCATGCCCTTGTCGCGCGGCTCAAGCGCAATCACGTGCTCGCGCGAGGTGAACACAACCCGGCCGAGCGCGACCATGCCCTTTTGCCGGATCGCCTCGCGGATCACGGCGAAGGCCTGCGCACCGACATCGCCGTCCGGAACGAGATAATACGGGTTGGCGAGATAGAGCGCGTCGATCTCCTTCTTCGGCACGAACTGCTCGATCTCGATGGTGCGGCTGCTTTCGATCGCCAGAGCCTCGAGCTCGTCCGGCTCGATCTCGAGGTATTCGTTCTTGCCGACCTGATAGCCCTTCACAATGGAATCGGCCTCCACCTCGTCGCCGGTTTCCTCATCGACCTTGCGATAGCGGATGCGATTTCCGGTGTCCCGGTTGAGCTGATGAAACCGGATCTTGTCGCGATCCGAGGTCGCCGGAAACAGTGCCACGGGACACGACACCAGCGAAAGGCGAAGATAGCCCTTCCAATACGCACGCGGGGCCATAGGACGCTCCCCTGAGAACAGACTTTCGACAACGCACCGTGCCGCGACCTGTTCCGCCGGGTACACCTCGGCGCGTTAAAATCGGATTCGGAGCCCTTGTTTCCGGCCCGAAGGCGCGCGAGGGTCGCATTCGAAACCATTGCCGCGCTTTCCCCCCGCAGCCTTCCCCATGTCCGCCAGCCCGCCCCGCGATCACGTCTTCCGAATTCTTGGCATGATCGATGCCCGTGCGGCCGGCGAAATCGAGGCCGCCCTGCGTGCGCTCGATCCTGCCGTGCAGGTCCGCCCGGCCTTGCCGCAAGGGCTTCTGACGGTGCGCAGCACCCTGCCCGCAGGCACGCTCGCCCGGGCGATTGAATCCGCCGGCTACGGGGCCGACCCGACCGACCGGACCATGCCCCCGCCCAGCCCCTACACCGGCACCGCGGTCGCAAGGCTGGTGGCGCGCGCCGGTCTCTGGGGTCTCGTCTGGACGCTGATCGCTCCGATCGTCACCGGACTCGCGCTCGGAGCCACGATGCTGGCCGATCCGCGCTGCGGAACGCCCGGCGACTCCGGCGGCTGCGCGATGGGGCTGGTCTCGGCAGCGCTTGCGGCTGCGCCCGCCGGTTTTGCGCTCGGCTTTCTTGTTACGGTCTGGCGCGGCGTCATGCGAATGCGCACCGCGACGTTGCCGCAGACTTAGGAGACCGGCCATTCTCGAACTCTCCCCTCTCGCGATCGTCTACTGCTGCGTGGTGATGGTGATCGCCTACGCCGCTCGCGGGGCTTCCGGCTTCGGAGCCGCTGCCGCGATGCCGCTGCTTGGCCTGGTGATCCCGCTGAAGGTGCTGATCCCGGCGTGGACCTTGATCGGTCTCGCCGCGGGCCTCGTGCTATTCGGTCAGGATCGCAAGAACATCGCCTGGGGCGACATGCTCAGGCTGGTGCCGGGGTCGCTGGTCGGCATCGCCATCGGCCTGTACCTGTTCAAGCAGCTCGATTCCGATGCGCTTGCCACCGGACTCGGCGTCGCCGTGCTGCTTTACGGCGCCTATGCGCTATGGGGCACGTTCGGCACGCCGCCGTCGTGGTCGGTGCCGAAGGTTGCGGCCGCGCCCCTCGCCGGCGTTCTCGGCGGCATTCTCGGCACCGTACTCGGCACGATGGCGAGCATCTTCTATGCGATCTATTTCGACGCCATCCGGCTCGCGAAGCAGAACTACCGTGCGACCATGACCGGCATGCTGCTTGCGCTCGGCGTGGTGCGGGGTGCGGGCTACTGGGCGGTGGGCGAGTTCACCCGCGAGGTGCTGGTCGTCGTCGGAATGGCGCTGCCGCTGGTGATGATCGGCATTTTCGTTGGCAACCAATTCCATCACGGCATGAGCGATCTGGTCTTCAAGCGCACCGTGTCCTGCGCGCTGATCGCGAGCGGTCTGGCGCTGCTGGCGAAGTAGTGGCGGGCGCACTGCGGCGCACCGCCCGCGCCACCGTCAATGCCCGGTGACCTTGCGCGCCACCCCGGTCGCATCCGACGACAGCGCATCGCCGCGCCACACCACATGCAGGTCCGGGCGCACCAGCAGATAGTCAAAACCGTAGACCGCACGCGCATCGCCAGGCTCGATATCCAGAACATGGAACGGAGCGCCGAGGGCCGCGAAGGCCTGCGCCAGAGCCGAAGCGTCCGCTTTTTGCGCCCCGGTGCGCAGGAGCGTGTAGGCATCGTTCGGCGCGCGGTCGTGCACCGAGACCTTCCCCGGTTCGACCCAGACATGCGGCAGGCGCGCACCCGGCCAACTTGTCGGTTCGTATTCCTCGAGATTGTGCGCAGGCCCGCCGGGCTCGTCGCAAATCACAGGCGAGCCCTCATAGCGGTATCCAAGCTCCGCGCCGACCACGCGGTTGGCCTTCGGCGCCTCCTTGCGGAACAGTTCCAGCAGCCGCTCCAGCGCCGCCTGCCCCTCCGGCGAGCCGTCGCCGATGTCAGGCCGCCAGGCGTCGCGCCAAACCGCGCGTCCCGCCGTGCCCTGGCCGGAGGCCTTGATGTTGCGGCCGCCGACCTGACGGCGTTCATGTTCATATGTGGCGAGCAGGTTCGGCCCGCCCCAGCCCTGCAGCACCGCAGCGAGCTTCCATGAAATGTCGACGGCGTCGCCCACGCCGGTGTTCATGCCGAGCCCGCCGGTCGGAATCACCAGATGCGCCGCGTCGCCGGCGATGAAGACGCGGCCCTCGCAATATCGCTCGGCCAGCAGCAGGCGCTGCACCCACTTCGCGCAATGCAGCATCTCGTACTTCACCGGCGCGCCGACCGTCTTTTCGAAGAGCCGCGCCATGTCCTCGTCGGTCTCGACGATGGCGTGGATGGTGAAGTGCTCGCGCGAATCCTGGACGATGAAGAGCGTCCAGTTGTCGTCGATGCGGTGATAGTGCCGCGCCGGCGGCGCCTTCGTCACCTTGTAGAGATCGGGGCAGTGGAACAGCGCCTGGCGCATTTCGCGCAGGTGCGGCTCGCCCTCCATCTTGAAACCGAGCTGGCGGCGAACCGGGCTCGACCCGCCGTCGCAGCCGACGAGGTATTGCGCGCGGATCGACGCGCGCTCGCCGTTGCTCTTGCGCACATGGGCGGTGACGCCGTCGGCGTCCTGCTCGAACTCGACGAACTCGTGGCCGAACCTCACATCGATGTTCGGGATCGCCTCCGCGACCGACTTCAGCAGCGGCTCGAGCGTGTATTGCGAGATGATCTGGTAGGGCTCGAGCGGCATTGATCCGTCGCGGGTCCGGTCGCGCTTCGCCTTGGCCTCCGCCACGCTCGGGTAGGGCATCTTCACGAGAGGCTCGTGCATCAGGTCGAACACGAGATAGACGTCGAGCGGCCAGTCCTCCGGATAGCCCGCCCCGCGCACCTTCTCCGCGAGCCCGAGCCTGCGGAAAATCTCCATCGTGCGCGGGTTGCAGCGCTCCATCTTGGGATAGCCGAGCGGCGCGTCGTTCTTTTCGATCAGCGTGCAGCGGATGCCGCGCTTGCCCAGATCGATAGCGAGCGTCAGCCCGACGGGGCCGGCTCCGACGACGATCACCTGCGTGTCCATGCGTGTCCTCTTTGAACGTTCGCGTGGACTATCACAGCTTGCGCGCGAACGTCACCATGCCGACGGCGAATGCCCCTCGCGGCGGCGCGCATGCGTGACGGGAGAACCGGGCCAACGGTTGCGGCTATTCCTCGACCGCGCGAAGGTCGTCCAGCCCATCGTCGGCCGGCGGCCCGGACGCGGCTTCGTCGAGCCCCTCGCGCTGCACAAATATCCACACCCCGCCGGTGCGCGCCGAAAGGACGCGGATGCGCATTTCCCGATCCGGATCGGCAAAATCGCCGAACCAGCCGATCTCCAGATCGACCGGCCCGGCCTCCATTGCCCGCTCGATCCGGCCGCGAAAATCGTCGGAGTTGAAACAGCGCGACACCGAAAACAGATTGAGGCCGAGGGGCGCCGGAGAATAGCCGGACTGGCGCATCTCGGTGGCGCTGTAGAACAGGACGGTTCCGGCGCGGTCGAGAAGAATTGCGCCGAACGGCAGGCGATCGAGTTCGTATTGCGTGAGCCGCTCCGCGGCAGCGGCAAGATTGGGGGAGTTGAAGTCGAGACTTGCTTCGGTCATCGCGTGCGCCGCATTGCCGTCCTCGATGCCAGTTCGCTATCGCTCATAACGCGGAACATCGGACGCGCGAACATCGGACGCGCGAACATTGGACCATACCCAGCCGAAGGTTGCGTCGTCGGCGAGTCCCTGCGAAAGATACCGCCCCTTTCTTCGAAATGACCATGCCGCCCCTCCTTCATCCCCAGCCTCATTCAACCAAAATGCGACGGACCGCCGCAGGTCCTGCTGCAGGACATGCCGCGCCTTCCACGCGCATCGAGCGCCGCATCAAAAGTCCGGCGCTGCGGAGCCTTTATCTGCGCTGGCGCGCGGACCTGTTCGACCGGCCCGGGCTTCCCGGCACGGCGACGTTCGATTTCGGCGAACTGGCCGCACACAGCTTCATGGCTGCGGTCGAGGGCGAGAGTTTCACGTTCGTGTCCGTCGGCCGCGCGCTGATCGAACGGCTCGGCCGGTCGCCGGTCGGAGAAACCTTCGCCAACGACGCCACCGAACTGTTCGGTTCGCTGAAGGCGACCTACCGGCTTTGCGTCGAACGCGAGGCTCCCTGCTACGAGTATCTGCGCCATGCCGACATCGACGCCGGGCCTATGTTGTTCGAGCGTCTGACGCTGCCGTTCTTCGGCGCACAGGGCGTCGTCACCCATGTCGGAGGCGTTGCGCTGTTCACGCCGCTGGCCGAGCGCCACTGAGGGACGCGCGATGGACTTCGACACACCCCGGCTTGCGCAGGCCATCGAGCGGCTGACCTTGGACGAGGTCGACGCCCTGCCCTACGGCGCGATCCGGCTGAATGCCGAGGGCCGCGTCACCTTTTACAGCAAGGCCGAAGCAAGGCTGTCGGGCTACGGTACGCGACCGGCGATCGGCAAGGTCTTCTTCTCCGAGATCGCGCCCTGCATGGACAACGACGACTTTCTCGGGCGCATCGAGGCCGCACGCCGGCAGGGCGCGCTCGATCTCGAATTCGGCTGGATCGGCGATTTCGAGGACCGCGACCGCGCGCTGCGGGTGCGCGTGCAGTCGTCGTCCGACGGCGGCGTGTGGGTGTTCATCAGCCGCGACGCATAGCGCCGGGCCATTCACCACCGCAGAATAAGCCGTCCTGCTGCAGCACCGGCGAGCGTCACGATCGCGAGCGCCGTCCCGTACCAGAGCGCGACGAACAGCGGAGAATCGTCGGTGCAGTGGATGGCGTAGAGCAGCGCCGAAAGCGACCCGGCCAGCAGACCCGCAACCGCTCCCGCTAGGGCCGGACGGGTCGGCGCGCCGGCGCGCAGCGCCAGCAGCGCGGCGACCATGATCGGCAGCGCCAGCGCCGGGATCGCCGTCAGGCAGACGGCGGCATTGCTGCCCACCGCAGCGGACGTCCATTGCGCCGGCGGGAGCACGGCAAGCTCGGCCGCGACAGCCAGCAACACCAGTCCGACCGCGGCGGCGAGCGCGCGCCTTGCAGAGCCCGTCGATGCCGCCGGTCGCGCCAACCGCAGCGCCAGACAGGCGCTCGCCGCAGCCAGCAGCACCACTTGCAGCAGTTTCAGATCGAAACGCAGCGTCGAGAGCGCGGCAACGATGTCGTCGCGCGGCCCGAGCGTTGCGGCAAAGGCGGCGGCCGAGACCACAAAGCCGAGCGCCAGAGCCAGGCCCAGCCGGCGCGTGAGATCGGGCGCCGGCGTGTGCATGTCCTCGACCATCGTTCGAATGAGATCGTCGGTTCGCATGTCCTGCCCTATCGCTCCTGTGCGCGCGCGAGCGCCGCGAGACCCCGGTGCAACGCCACGCGGACCGCGCCAGGCGTCATCTTCAGTCGCACCGCCGTCTCCGCGATGCTCGCCCCGGTCATCGAGACCGCACGCACCACCTCTCGCTGGCCGGCCGGCAGGCGGTCGACATGCCGGCCGATTTCACGGTCGCCGATCCGCAATAGCGGCTCCTCCGCAGCAAGCGAGTCCGAAAAATCCTCGATCGGCACATGGACGCGCCAGCCGCGACGGCGCATCGCATCCACCGCCTTGTGATGCGCCACGGCGCGCACCCAGGGCGCGAACGGCTCGTCTGGACGCCAGGTGTGGCGCTTCAGATGCACGGCCAGCAGAATATCCTGCACCACATCCTCCGGATCGAGATCGGCGCAGCCGGCGCGCGCGAGCGCCCGGCGCACCTGCGGGCGCAGCGCAGCCGAGAGCGCGCGCAAGAGCCGGTCATAGGCGACGGCATCGCCGGCGTTGGCCGCACGCATCCAGTCCGACCATTCGGCAACGCTGTCGTTCACGCAGTCCTCGACCGTTATTCGCAGCGGACAGTGCCGGCGTTACGCCAGTCTGAAAATTCACGCGGCAGTGACCGTCGCACACATCGCCGTGATCGCGTAACGCGCGGCGCGCCCGGCGCGAATGCCCTTTCGAGGCCGGCGTCTGCCGGTCCGCCGAGGTCAACCGGCCCCGGCTTCTGAAACGCCGAACCAAAGGGATCGCCATGTCCAAGATTGCGAACTCCAAGATTGCGACTTCCAAGACACCGACTTCCAAGACTGCGACTTCCAAGACTGCGACTTCCAAGACCGTGACCGCCGCGATGTTCGCCGGCTCCCTCGCCACCGCGCTGACCATGCTCGCCGCCCCCTCCGGCGCCCAGAGCGCCGACCGCGAGCGCTGCTACGGCATTTCGATGGCCGGCAAGAACGACTGCGCCGCCGGCCCCGGCACGACCTGCGCGGGCACGTCCAAGGTCGACTATCAGGGCAACGCCTGGAAGTACGTCGCCAAGGGCACCTGCGTCTCGATGAAGACGCCGAAGGGCATGGGCTCGCTCAAGCCGCTCAAGAGCTGAGGCTCAATCGGTGGGGGAGATGCGCCGCCCACGCATCTCCGCCCCTCTGCTCTTGTTTCGGGACCGACCATGATCCGCACAACGCTTCCCGCCACGCCCGGCGTCGGCTTCAAGCCGCAGCATTTCGACGCCCTGAAGCACGGCGGCGACGGCGTGGGGTTCGTCGAAATTCACGCCGAGAATTACATGGGTGCGGGCGGGCCCACCCACGCCCGGCTTCGCGCGCTGCGCGAACGGCACGCCCTTTCGATCCACGGCGTCGGGCTGTCGATCGGCGGCGAAGCCCCGCTCGACCGCGATCACCTGTCGCGGTTGAAGGCGCTGTGCGACCGCTACCAGCCGGAATGCTTCTCCGAGCATCTGGCCTGGTCGTCTCACGGCGAGACGTTTCTGAACGATCTTCTGCCGTTGCCCTACACGGAGGAAACGCTGGATCGCGTCTGCGCCCATGTCGACGAGGTGCAGGACCGGCTCGGCCGCCGCATGCTTCTGGAGAATCCCTCCACCTATGTGACCTTCGCCGAAAGCACGCTCGAGGAGACGGCGTTTCTGTCCGAGGTCGTGCGCCGCACCGACTGCGGCCTGCTGCTCGACGTCAACAACGTGTTCGTGTCGGCGGTCAATCACGGCACCTCGCCGCAGGCCTATCTGGAGGGTTTCCCGCTCGCAGCCGTGGCGGAGATTCATCTCGGCGGCCACGACCGGCAAAGCGACGAAAGCGGCGCGACGCTCCTGATCGACAGCCACGGCGCGCCGGTCGTCGATGCGGTGTGGGCGCTCTACGAAACCACGATCGCACGAACCGGTCCGCTGCCGACCCTGATCGAATGGGACAACGACGTCCCCGAATGGCCAGCTCTCGCCGCCGAAGCGCGCAAGGCGGCGAGAATTCTTCAGCGCGCCAACGCGCAAACTGCCGGCTGAGGGAAAATCCGATGGTCACGGCTGTCCACCAACGCGACTTCGCCCGCGCCCTGCTCGATCCGGCTCTGCCGCCCCCCGAGGGACTTGCGGCTCCGCGCGGCGCGATGCGAAAGCGCTTCGACGTCTATCGCAACAACGTGGTCGTCTCGCTGATGAACGCGCTGCACGCGCGCTTTCCCGCGGTCGAGCGCATTGTGGGCGAAGAATGCTTCGCAGCCGCCGCGCGCGTCTTCGCCACGCTCAATCCGCCGCGCTCGAAGCTGATGGCGGTCTATGGCGACGACTTCCCGGCGTTTCTGTCGACCTTCCGACCGACCGCCGAACTGGCGTATCTGCCCGACGTCGCCCGCATCGAAGCGGCGCGCACATGCGCCTACCACGCAGCGGACGCCAATCCGCTGCCACCCGAAGCCGTCACGGCGCTTTCGCCGGATGCGCTGTTTGCATCCCAAGTCCGGCTGCATCCCTCCGTCGAGATCGTGCGCTCCGCGCATCCGGCTGCCACGATCTGGGCCATGAATGCCGGCGAACTCGACCTGGGCCCCATCGACTTCGAAAGGCGCGAAGATGCGCTGATCGCCCGTCCGCGCGACGCGGTCGAGGTTCGCACGCTGCCCGCAGGCGGTGCGGCGTTTCTCCTTTCGCTACGGCGCGCCCGAACGCTCGGCGACGCGGCGGAGTCCTGCGCTGCGTCGCATTCGGATTTCGATCTGTCCGCCAACCTCGCCGGCCTGATCGGCGGCGGACTGATCGTTGGCCTGTCGCCGTCGTCCGAACCCGGAGAGACCTTGCCATGACCAACACCGACCTGGCCCCCGACCTGCCCCCCGACCTGGCCCCCGACACGGCCCCGGCCCGTTCCGGAATTGCGACCGGCGCGGCCGCGGTGGAACGCATTCACGGCCTGATGGCACGCATCCCCGAGGACGCGATCGCGCTCGTGGCGCGGCTTTCGATCGCAGGCGTGTTCTGGGCGTCCGGCCGCACCAAGATGGAGGGCTTCGCGGTCAGCGAGAACGCCATCGCGCTGTTTCAGGACGAGTACCGGCTGCCGCTGATCTCGCCGTGGCTCGGCGCGCATTTCGCGGCCTTCGCCGAACACCTGTTTCCGGTGCTGCTGGTGCTCGGCCTCGCCACGCGCCTTTCGGCGCTGGCGCTGCTGGGCATGACGCTGGTGATCCAGGTCTTCGTCTATCCCGACGCCTGGCCGACCCACGGCGTATGGGCCGCGTGCCTGCTGTTCCTGATGGCGCGCGGGCCGGGCGCGATATCGATCGACGCGCCGATCGCGCGCCGGCTTCGTGCGCAGCCATAGCGGGGCTATCCGAGATTCAGCGCCTTGAAGAAGTCGTTGCCCTTGTCGTCGACGACGATGAAGGCCGGGAAGTCGACGACTTCGATCCGCCAGATCGCCTCCATGCCGAGTTCGGCATATTCGACCACCTCGACCTTCTTGATGCAGTGCTCGGCAAGGTTGGCGGCCACGCCGCCAATCGAGCCGAGATAGAAGCCGCCATATTCCTTGCAGGCCGCCGTGACGGCGGCGGCGCGGTTGCCCTTCGCCACCATGACCATCGAGCCGCCTGCCTTCTGGAAGTCCGCGACGAAGGAATCCATGCGCCCCGCCGTGGTCGGGCCGAACGCGCCGGAGGCGTAGCCCTCGGGCGTTTTTGCCGGACCGGCGTAATAGACCGGGTGGTTCTTGAAGTAGTCCGGCAGGCCCTCGCCCTTCTCCAGCCGCTCGCGCAGCTTGGCGTGGGCGAGGTCGCGCGCCACGATCATCGGGCCGCTCAGCGAGAGCCGGGTCTTGATCGGATACCGGGTGAGCTGCGCGAGGATCTCCTTCATCGGCTTGTTGAGGTCGATCTTCACGACCTCGCCGCCGAGTTCGCCTGCGACCTCCGGCAAGTATTGCGCGGGGTTGTGCTCCAGCTCCTCGAGGAAGACGCCGTCGCGGGTGATTTTGCCCAGCGCCTGCCGGTCGGCCGAGCACGACACGCCCAGACCGATGGGAAGCGACGCGCCGTGGCGCGGCAGCCGGATCACCCGCACGTCGTGACAGAAATACTTGCCGCCGAATTGCGCGCCGACGCCCATCGACTGCGTCAGCTTGTGGACCTCCTGCTCCATCGCGAGATCGCGGAAGGCATGGCCGTCCTCCGAGCCCTCGGTCGGCAGGTCGTCGTAATAGCGCGCCGAAGCGAGCTTGACGGTCTTCATCGTCAGCTCGGCCGAGGTGCCGCCGATCACGATGGCGAGGTGGTACGGCGGGCAGGCCGCGGTGCCGAGCGTGAGGATCTTCTCCTTGAGGAACGCGATCATGCGGTCGTGGGTGAGGATCGACGGGGTCGCCTGATACAGGAACGACTTGTTGGCCGAGCCGCCGCCCTTGGCCATGAACAGGAACTTGTAGCTGTCCTCGCCGTCCGAATAGATCTCCACCTGCGCCGGCATGTTGTTCGCGGTGTTCTTCTCCTCGAACATCGAGACGGGCGCGAGCTGCGAATAGCGCAGGTTGCGCTTCAGGTAAGCATCCCGTGCGCCCTCCGCGAGCGCGGCCTCGTCGTCGCCGTCGGTGAACACCAGCCTGCCGCGCTTGCCCATGATGATCGCGGTGCCGGTGTCCTGGCACATCGGCAGCACGCCGCCGGCCGCGATGTTGGCATTCTTGAGGAAGTCGAAGGCGACGAACCGGTCGTTGTCGCTCGCCTCCTTGTCGTCGAGGATCGCTCGGAGCTGCTTGAGGTGCCCGGGGCGCAGCAGGTGGTTGATGTCCATGAACGCAGCTTCGGCCAGCGTGCGGATCGCCTCGCGCGACACCACCAGCATCTCCTTGCCCATCACGGTCTCGACCCGCACGCCCTCTGCGGTGAGCTTGCGATATTTCGTCGAATCCTTGCCGAGCGGAAACAGCGGCGTGTGCCGATAGGGCGGGACGGCGGGCGGCGTGAAGGGCGCGTTCATGGCAGGCTCCGGACGGAATTCCGCGCCGTTCTAAAACACTTCCAGGGTCGCGTCACCGCACCGGCGAAGAGCAGGCGCGGAATCTCCGGGCGGTCGCAGGCGCTCGGCCCATGACGGTCTTGGCCTCACATTGCTTCAACTGCGACCGGATCGGTGCGCCTTGACATATTGTTCATGTTTTGTTCTTATCGTTCCTCCTTGCAGCGACATGGCGCTTCGGTCGTTACCGCGCCGCTGCGCGCCGCCGCCGTCCGCAACCCGAATGTGAAAGAAGCCTCGCATGAGCGCCCTCGCCGCCTCCCTTCCGCCGCCCGACCAAGAGGATGAGGTCGAGATGGCGATCCAGATCTGCGGCGGCGACGTCCGCGCGGCGCTGCGCATCTCGCTGATCGCCAACGCGTTCCTCGAGGCGGAGATCGACCAGCTCAAGTCGCAGGTCTCCGCCGGCTTTCTGCGCGGTCGTCTGCACCGGCCCGCGGCGGACAACGAAGCGGACACCGGTGAATCGCACGCCGCCGAAGCCGGCACGGTCCCCGGCGAATCCGAAGCGCACGATCCCGTCGGGACTCAATCGCGGCGGCGCGCGCATTAGACTTTCAGCATTGAGCTTCGCCCTCCTCGCCGCATCCGCACCGGCGGCGACGACATGGCGGACAGCGTGGGACGCCCGGACGGGCCCGCCACGCGAAAGCCCCGGCAGCAATGCCGGGGCTTTGTCTGGAGGCGCTCGCGACCTCGCAATCACGCGAAACGCAAGCGAGCGGCACTCGTCGATTGCGAAAGACGATCTGCTCAAGCCCCGCGTCACGGGACGAGCCTTCATGCGAAAAGCGGGGTTGAGAAAAAAGCGTTGCCTTGTAAATAGCACCGCGCGCAGGACGCTTAGCGTCTCGTGCCGCCCTCCTTGGGCGTTTCCTCCCTAGAACTTGGGTCGCCGCGTGCGGCCCAATTTTTTTACGAGCCTAGCGAGAGTTCGGAAACTTTCAAACAAAATCTGCGACCGGAGCGGAAAAATCGGACCCACGGGACGTCATCCGCGCAATGTTTTGGATCAGCCGGGCGAACTTTGCTGAAATCGCCCCGTTTGCGAGCCCGGCACGGCTCAGCCGCACGTTGCCAGGGCACCGGACGCCTCTTTGCCAAGGCCAGTCATCACAGCGAGCCGGTCCTGCCTGCCGGGCTCAAACGCGATCGCCCCGCCCATGCCGCGTCTCCTTATGGAGGCGTCCCGGCATGACGGCGGGGCCAAACGATGCGTCAGACCGTGAGCGCGCAACCTGGTTAGCGCGCAGCCCTTGAGCGCATCAGTTGCGGCGCGGCGTGCGCTTCTGCGACGATTTCTGCGCAGCCTTGCCCTTCGCCTTGGGCGAACGCTTGGCCTGCGAAGGCTTGGTCTTCGGCAGCGGCGGCGTCGCCGCCAGCGCATCGTCGCCATCGAGCGGCTTCTGCGCGGTATCCTGCATCGGCTCGCCCTTGAGGAAGCGGGCGAAGCAGGCTGTGTTGTTGGTCTGGCAGACCTCGATGCAGCCGTCCTGCAGAGTCGGCGGACGGTCCTTCACGCAGGTCGAAACGCAGGCGGTGAACTGGTTCGAACAGACCTCCTGCGCAGCGGCGGAGGTGCTCGAGGTGGCCGAGGTCGCGAGCGCGGCCGCAAGCACGGCCGCCAGGGTGAGGATCTTCATCGTCGCATTCCCATTCGTTCGGGCTGTGGCGAGCGGCCTCCTCGCATCGCCAATGTGGAGCGGCGCACCGCCGAATGCACCGCCGATCGGATGAGGTGGTTAAGGCCGCCGGCTCAGCGCCGCGGCGCTTCGCGCCCGGGTGCGGCGCCGCGCGCCAGGGCATCGTCGCCGGGCTTCAACGGCGCGCCGAAGGTGGCGCGCCAGCTGCCGTAAAGCTTCGCCGCGCACGCGTCATTGGTGTTCTGGCAGGTGATGAAGCAGCGCGACTGAAGCTCGGCCTGCTCCGCCGGTATCGACGAGCAGCGGTTCATGCACGCGCCGTAGTCGTTGGCACACATCTCCTGCGCCGGAGCGTCGCCGGCGTCGAGCGCCATCGTTCCAAACAGCGCAGCCGCGATCGCGATCGCAAGCGGTTTCATGGTCGTCCCTCGCCTGCCTCCAACGCCGCAAGGGATTTGTAAGACGACGCGCCGGAGCAATCATGCCCGGGGTTGCGTCATGGTTAAGCCGGAACCCGCAGGCCGAACGCTTGGAAAACTCGCAAAATCGGGAAGAACCCGGATCACCCGCCCGCTTGGCCCTCGGGCGAGCGCTGCGGCAAATTCGCCCGGCGCCGATCAGGGGTTGTGACGACGGTCCGCTGGCTCATCCTGGCGGATCCACCGCTCCTGCCCGGCCTTGCCGTGCAGGTGGTAGGCGTAGGCGCCTTCGTAGCCATCGCTGGTCGGGCGATAGATGCCGACGCCGGTGGAGTCGCCGAATTTGAAGGAGACCGCAAATCCGGACGGCGCGCCGAGCGCCGTGCCCAGATAGCGCCGGCCGCCAACGCTCCACATCACGACATAGATTTCTCCGCTCTTCTTGACCGCCAGCGAGCCTTCGTAGGCGCGGCCGTCGGGCTCCACGCCCTGGATGCGATAGCGCCCTTCGAGATCGTTTGCCGATGCGGCGCCGAAGGCCGACACGACAAGCGCAAGACTGACTGCGAGGCGGATGCGCATGCGGACTCCTTCCTGCTGCACGGAAGGGAGCGTATCCCGGTTGACGGCCCGGCGATATGCGCCCGCGGAAATGTGAACGGCTCGCCATCAAGAAACCGCCAGCGTGTGGAGAACGTCCGTCGTGCGCTGTTGGAAACCCGTGCAGCGCGGTTTGACCGCGCCCGAATCGGCGTTAAATGCGGTGCATGTCTCGCAGACCTTACCGTGTGGGCCGGTCGAGGACCGGTCTTGGGCTTTTTGCCACCGAGCCGATCGCTAAAGGCAGCATCATCGCCTATTACCGCGGCCAGAAGATCACCGCGGAGGAGTCCGAGCGTCGGGAGGCGCGCGGCAACCGCTACCTTTACGAGATCAACAGCAAGTGGGTGGTCGACGGTTCCAACCGCCGCAACCTCGCGCGCTACGCCAACCACTCCTGCCGGCCGAACTGCGAATCGGACACCCGCGGCCACACGATCTTCATCCGCGCGATCAGGAACATCCAGCCGGGCGACGAGATCACCTATCACTACGGCAAGAACTACTTCGACATGTTCCTGAAGCCGATCGGCTGCAAGTGCGTCAAGTGCATCGAGAAGCGCCGCGAGGAGCGCGCAGCCAAGATCGCCGCCACCAAACGCCGCAAGGCGCGCGAGGCCCGCAAGGCCGCCGAACAGGCTGGCTCGAAAGGCAAGACCGCGAACGGCGCACATCGTGCAAGCGCCACGGCGGCGCGAAGCCCGTCGGGCAGGAACGGCGCGGCCAAAAGCACGACCAAGGCCACGACCAAGAGCGCGAAGGCCAAAAGAACAAAGACCAAGCGCGCCAAGAGCAGCAGCGCCTCTGCAAGATCGTCCGCCGCAAGGCGCGCTCGCAATGGCGGCGGGGCTGCCGCCTCCACCTGAGCGTCGGGACAAGACGCGGGCCGCATCGCCGGTCTATGATCCCGCCGTTCAACGGGAGGGTCGTTATGCCGGTCGCCACCATTCGCGGGGCCAAAATCAACTACGAGGTGCTGGGCACGCACGGGCCCTGGCTCGCGCTGTCGCCCGGCGGGCGGCGCGACCTGAGCAACATGCGCTCGCTCGCGCAACGCATGGCCGATCACGGCTATCGCGTGCTCATCCACGACCGGCGCAATTGCGGCGTCTCAGACCTGCTGATCGGCGGCGACAAGCCGGAATACGAGGTCTGGGCCGAGGATCTGCATGAGCTGCTCTCCCAGCTCGACGCACTGCCGGTGTTCATCGGCGGAAGTTCGTCGGGCTGCCGTCTTTCGCTGCTGTTCGCGAAGAAGTACCCGCAGGCGGTCCGCGGCCTTCTGCTCTGGCGCATCACGGGCGGTCCGTTCGCGGCCAAGCGGCTGACGGAGAACTATTACGGCCAGTACATCCGCGCCGCCGAAACCGGCGGCATGGCGGCGGTCTGCGAGCTCGACCATTTCAAGGAGCGCATCGCGGCGCGCCCGGACCATCGGGCCACACTCATGGCGATGGACCCGAAAGCGTTCGCAGACTCGATGCGCGACTGGATGGCGCAATTCGCCAAGGGCGCGGAGCTGCCGATCATCGGCGCGAGCGAGGCCGATCTGCGCGCCATCCGGGTGCCGACCGTGATCATTCCGGGCAACGACAAGACCCATGCGCACGCCAGTGCGGAAACCGCTCACCGGCTGATCGCCGGCAGCGAGCTGCACGACCTCTTTCCCGGCGACCTCGACATCGACCTGGTGCCGGCGGACGACTGGGTTCCCAAGGAACCGGAGATGGCCGCGATCTTCGCCGATGCGCTCAGGCGCGCGCAGACCAGAGCCGCGTAGCGCAACGCGGCC
Organism: uncultured Alphaproteobacteria bacterium; assembly: GCA_963758225.1. Classification (GTDB taxonomy): domain Bacteria; phylum Pseudomonadota; class Alphaproteobacteria; order Rhizobiales; family Xanthobacteraceae; genus Z2-YC6860. The sequence continues at coordinate 286,547 of CAVWUJ010000004.1, forward strand.
GCACCGCGGCGGCTGCCATTCGGCACGCCGGCCGGCGAAGCAAAGAAAAAGCCCGGCGCAACGGCGCCGGGCTTTGAAACTTGAAGCAGGCGATCGCCTACTCCTCGACCTCCTGGATCGCGGAGAGCAGCCACTGACCGCCCCGAGCCCGAACGAAGGTCCAGATCTCCACCGCCTCCTGCGGCTCGTCGCCACCTTCGACCACGCGACCGCTGGCGCGGTCGACCATCTTGTCGACCAGCTCGTAGCGCATCGCCACCGTGGCGTATTCCATATTGCCTTCGGCCCAGGCCTCCGACAGGTCGCCCTGCAGGAGCTTCACGCCCGAGATGTGGTTCTCCAGCCCGCGGCTGACGTCGGCCGACAGCAACTCTGAGAAGTACGACAGCATCTCGGGGGTCAGGCGCGCGCGCAGCGCCGAGAGATCGCCGCGCCCGTAGGCGCTCTGCACCTCGGAGAGCAGCCGCTCGAACGCATCGAAGTCCTCCGGCTTCACGCCGATCTCGTCCTGGCCGCTCACGGTCATCGCTCCAGTCTGCTGGGGCGCGGAGCCGCCGCCGAGATTGATGCCGCCGAGGCCCATCGCGCCGGGGCGCGACGTCTCGGGCTGCGGATCGGCCTGCCGCGCCATCGGACCGCCGGCCGCGCCATAGGCGGGCTGCGGCGCGTTGCGGCGACGCCAGAGGTTGAGCAGGAACCAGCCCACGAGCATGACCAGGCCAATCTGCAGCGCGAGGCCCAGGAAGGCCGCGAGGCCGCCGAGATTGCCGAACAGGCCCTGGCCCATCAGCAGTCCGATCAGCCCGGCGCCGAGGAAGCCGGCCGCGAGGCCGCCCATGAAGCCCGGACGGCTGAACATGCCGCCGGCCGCCGGCTGCGGCGCGGTGCGTGCGGCGGTCGCCGCCGGACCGGGCTGGCCGGGCTGGGTGATGCTGCGCTGCATCGGCGTCGCCGCGTTCGGCGCGGTGGCGGTGGGCGGCGGCGCGGAATAGGTGCGGGCGCCGCGGCTGCCGAAGCTGCCGCGCGCACGGGCGTCGGCTTCAACCACCGCGGCGCTCAGCACGATGGCGGCGGCGGCGATGGCGAAGAGCGTTCGCATGCGGATCATCAGGTTCGTCCTCCCTCGCCGGTCCCGGACGGGCCGGCTCGTCGATGCATTATATCATATCGGAACGGCGCAAGGCCTTGTGAAGGCCCCGCGCTGCAGGATCGGCAATCGGATACCGTATTTGTCTCGGGCGCGCCGTTCCGGTTCAATTTGTCGCAAAACAATAGAACAGGCCGTCGCCGCCGGTGCCGCGCAGGTCGGTTTGTGCACAGCCGCCGCCCGGTCCGCGCGAGGGATGCGACGAGTTCCAGGACTTCGCAGGCGGCAGGTCGTTGAGACCCATGCGGTCGTGATGGCCGACCATCGCGGCGCCCTTTGTGCTGCTGGTCCAGTTCGAGCAGGTGCGGTCCTCGCCCGCGGCGAAGGCGGTGCCGTCAGGCTGCGAGCCGGTCAGGATGTCGTGACGGTTCGGCGTGTCGCCACGGCCGGAGATCACCTCGCCCTTTTCGCTGAGCGCGGTTTCCTTGGTCAGGTTGTTGCTGTCGCCATGAAGATCGTCGAGGCTCTTGGCCACGGCGACGCCCTTGGCGTTGAACCACGGTCCCTTGCCGATGCGATCGCGCGCGTTCACGGCCTTCTCGCCCTGCGTGCTGAGATAGGCGCGCCAGGTCTTGCCGGTGGAGCCGGCCGCCGCCGCCAGCTTCTGGCAATGCGCGTCCGCACCGGCGAGCCCGCCGAGATCTCCGCCGTTTCCGGAACCGACGCTGGTGATGAAGAAGCTCATCCCGGCTTGCTGCGCTGCGACGGGAACCGCGCCCGCCAGGGCAATGACGGCCGTCACCGAAAGCGAAAGTCTCAAGGCAAACGATTTCATGGCGTCGCTCCCATCACCCGCCTCTCCTGTGGAGGCGTGCCACGAAAACATCGGAGCCGGCCGCTGCATTCCCGCTCCCATCGCAACGCACGACTTCGTGAAGCCGCGCACGGCGCGGCACAAGGAGATGCGCCAAAACGAAAAGCGGCGGCCGACGGCCGCCGCGTTCCCTTATCCTTGCGTCCTCGTGTCGATTCGATCGATCAGAGCCCCTTGAGCGCCTGCTCGTAATAGGTCAGATCGACATACTTGTCCGGCGCGGGCGGCTTGCCGCCCCATTGTCCCTCGATTTCCGCGCGCAGGCCCAGCACGTTGCGGAAGCCCGGCATGTCGAACTGAGCGTCCCGTGCGATGCCGTCCTTCGGGTCTGTCGCCACCGCGTAGGACTTTTCCGCCACCTCCGGCGTCAGCTTGAGGCGGTCGACCATGATCTTGACCATCGCATCCTTGTTCGTCGGATCGAGCAGCCAGCGGCGGCCCTGCACATAGCCGCGGATGTAGCCGATCACCGACTGGCTGTTGGCCTTCGCCCAGTCGCGCATCACGAACAGCGAGTCCGACTGGTACGCGCCGATCGCGCGCGCCGCCGAGCCCATGTCCTTCATCCCGGCCTCGACGGCGCGGAACGAGAACGGCGGGTTCATGATGCCCGCGACGTTGGACTTGTCCTCCGTCATCGCCTTGAGACGCGCCGGCGTGCCGCCGACCGGCTTCACCTGGTAATCCTTGTTGCGCTCCAGGCCGGCGTCCTTGAGCACCTTGTAAAGCAGCAGCGCAAAGGCGGTGTTCGGCGCGTCGACCACCACCGCCTTGCCGCGCACGTCGGCATAAGCCTTGATCTCCGGCTGCACGATCACCCGGTTGAGACCGTTGTCGCCGCCCATCGCCAGCACCACGTCGGCCTTGGCGTTCTCGACCATCGCCACCGCGTTGTCGCAGGCGGCATGGCCGAGCTGGAATTCGCCCTTGGCGATGCCGTTGCGCAGCACGGACGAGTTCGGGGTGTTGATGAGTTCGATCTCGATGCCATGCTTGGCGAAATAGCCGTTGTGCTGGGCGGCGAAGATCGAAAGGTTGCTGATCCCCGGAAAAACGATGACCTTCAGCGCAGGCTTGCCCTGCGCGAACGCCGGCCGCGCCAGCGTTCCCAAGGCCATCGCCGCTGCGCCCTGCGCCAGAACCGTCCGGCGTGTCGTCGCCCTGACCATCGCATCCTCCCTGTGGGTTGTTCGCGATTTTTTCGCGTGCCGCCACGTTCGCTCCGGCGCTGCAGGCGGTCAAGGGCCGACCGAGGGTTGACGGCGGCGGCGCGGCGCGGCCTATAAGACGCGCTCCGAAGCGATAGCGCCGATGCCCCAGATCACCTTCATCGACCCGGACGGGTCATCCCGCACGATCGACGCCGAAACCGGACTCTCGGTTATGGAAGCCGCGGTCGCGGCCGACATTCCCGGCATCCTGGCGACCTGCGGCGGCTCGTGCTCGTGCGCCACCTGCCATGTCTATGTCGACCCGGAATGGTTCGACCGGCTTCCGGCCCCCGAGCTTGAAGAGCTGGACATGCTCGACACCGCCCACGACATCGAACCGACCTCGCGCCTGTCGTGCCAGCTTCGCGTCACCGATGCGATTGACGGGCTGCTCCTGCGCACGCCGCCGCGGCAGATCTGAGCGTCCGCTTTCCCCGTGTGGGCGATGCCTTGTGCGCAAGGCCAACGTCCGGCTTCTCCCGAACGTGGTGGACCGATAGCCTCGGCCGGCTTGCCATCGTCTCAGCGCGATCCGGCCGGAGCCAACATGCGGACATGCCTCCCGATCCTAGCGCTCGGTCTCTCGCTTTCGGGTTGTGCCGGCCCGTCCGGCATCAAGGGCAACGACACCGGCGGCATCATTCCCTGGTCGCCCGACAATCAGCGCCACGCCCGCGCGATCGCGCAGGAGAACTGCGCGGCCTATGGCAAGCAGGCGCGGATCGTCAGCAACGACCGGATCTACGGCGGGATGATCGGATACCGGTGCCGCTTCGTGCGCGGGGGGCTTCGCCGGCCCTGAAAATGGGACGCACGGATTTTGCCGTGCGTCCAGGAACAGGTCCGAATCCGTCCGCTCAGGACATCAGCGGCAGGGACGAAATCAGGCGGCTGAGCGGGCCCTTCTTGGCCTTGCGCTTGGTCTTCTTGGCCTTCGCCTTGCGCGGGGCCGTGCTCTTGGCGGTCTTTCGGGCCGCTTTTGCAGCGGTCTTGGCATTGGCGGCCTTGGACTTGCGTGCCTTGGCCGGTCGCTTCGCCTTGGAGCCCGACTTGCGAGCACTCGACTTGCCGGCACTCGACTTGCGTTTGGTGGCCTTCACCATGTTCATCTCCTGTGAGAAACCAACCCTCAACGCACGTTTTGGAACTCAGTTCCGTCACGGAACCGAACGGCCGACGATCGGCAGCCTACGCTTGTAGCGTCTCCTTCACCGATTTCGACCAATTGCTTGAGCGTAAACGGCTTCGGCAGGAACGAAAACTGCTGGCCCTGCGGCAGGCTCTTTTCGAACGCCTCTTCGGCATAGCCGGAGACGAAGATGATTTTCAGGTCGGGACTCTTGGCGCGCAGCTCCTTGAGCAGAGTCGGGCCGTCCATCTCCGGCATGACGACGTCGGACACCACCAGATCGACCTTGCCGCCCTGCTCGTTGAACACATCAAGCGCCTCGACGCCGTTGCCGGCTTCCAGAACCGTGTAGCCGCGCGAGGCGAGACCGCGGGCGTTGAGCGCGCGCAGCCCCTCCTCGTCCTCCACCAGAAGGATCGTGCCCTGCCCGGTGAGGTCCGGCGCGGCTTGCGGAACGACGTCCTCCATGCCGGGGCCGGCCGCCGCGATGCTCGGCGCATCGGCCTGCGGCACGGCTTCGAGCGTGCGCTCGGGCCCCGGCACATGGCGCGGCAGGAAGATACGGAAGGTCGTTCCCCTGCCCATCGCGGAATCCGGATAAACGAACCCGCCAGTTTGCTTGACGATGCCGTAAACCGTCGAGAGACCGAGTCCGGTGCCCTTGCCGACCTCCTTGGTCGAGAAGAACGGCTCGAAGATCTTGTCGATGATCTCCGGCGGAATGCCGGTGCCGGTGTCGCTCACTTCGATCAAAACGTAGTCCGCCGCCGGCATGCCCTTGGCGGCGTAGCCGGCGCATTCCGCTTCGGCGACATTGCGCGTGCGCAGCGTGAGCTTGCCGCCGCCCGGCATCGCGTCGCGAGCGTTGACCGCGAGATTGACGATCACCTGCTCGAGCTGCGAAATGTCGGCCTTCACCGGCCACAGGTCGCGACCGTGCACGACGCTGAGTTCGACCTTTTCGCCGATCAGCCGGCGCAGCAGCATGTTCAGTTCGGTCAAGACCTCGCCGAGGTCGAGCACCTGCGGACGCAGCGTCTGCCGCCGCGAGAACGCCAGCAACTGCCGCACCAGGCTCGCGGCGCGGTTGGCGTTCTGCTTGATCTGCATGATGTCCTGGAACGACGGATCGGTCGGCTTGTGCGCGTTCAGCAGGAAATCGGTCGCCATCATGATGGCCGACAGCACGTTGTTGAAGTCGTGCGCGATGCCGCCGGCCAGTTGCCCGACCGACTCCATGCGGGCGCGCTGGCTGACCTGATTTTCCAGCGTGCGCTGGCCGGTGGTGTCGAGCACATAGACGATCGCCGCCTCGGCGTCGTTCTCCAGATGCTCCTCGACGACCGCGACGTAGAACCGGCCGAAGCGATCGCCCGGTCCGGCGAGCGCCGCATCGACCGGGGGGATCTCGCCCTGGCCTTCCGCAGCACGGCGGATAGCGGCCTCGAACGCCTCGCGGTCGCGCTCCGCGACCACCGAAAGAATGCTCGGGCTGCCGGCGGCGGAGCCCTCCTTGAGCACGGTCTGGAACAGGCGCGCGAACTGCCCGTTGTTGCGGCCGATGCGTCCGGCCTTGTCGACGGTCGCGATGCCCATCGGCGTGGACTGGAAAAAGCGCATGAAGCGCACTTCGGCGGCGCGCTGCGCATCCGGGCTCTCGCCGCGGGCGCGGTTGAGAACGAGCGTCCGGGAATCGCCATGCGCGCCGTCCGCCCCGAAGGCGACCTTGTGAAACAGCCGCACCGGCACCGGCCGGCCGCTGCGCGACCGCAGATCGAGCTCCAGAACTTCCGTCTTCACCTCGCCGGGCGCCGCGGAGAGCGCCGTCAGCAAGGCCGCGCCGTCGCCCGCGACGATGTCGCCGAGCTTCAGACCGCCAGATCCGACCTGCGCGAGATCGTAGTCGAGCCAACTGGCCAGCGTGGCGTTCAGATAGACGATCTCGCCCGCCTCGTTGACGGAAAAGAAGCCCGCCGGTGCATGATCGAGATAGTCGATCGCATGCTGGAACTCCTGGAAGATGTTTTCCTGCCGCTCGCGATCCCGCGTCACGTCCGCCACTGTCCACACGGTCCGGCCGCCGCCTTCGCCAAGTGGCCGCACGCGCAGCCGCAGCCAGCGCGCCTCGTCGCCCACCGCCGCAGGCACCCGCACCTCCTCCTGCGCGCGGCGGCCCTCCTTCGTGGCCTTGACCAGCCGGTACACCGCCTCGGAGACCTCGGGATCGCCGATGAACACCCGCTCGACCGGCCGCACGTCGTCGGCGCCGGTGGCATCGGTCAGATCCATGTAGGCGGCGTTGGCATAGACCACGCGGCCCCGCGCATCCGTCACGAGCAGGCCGTCGACCGCATCGTCGATCACCGCCTTCAGCACCGGATTGGCGGTTTCGCGGCCGGGAAATCGCAGGATCCCGGTGGCCATCGCGAACAGCGAGAACACGCCGATCATGGCGAGCAGGGCCAGCAGGGCGAGAATGTAGGGGCCCGCATGGCCGCGGCCGATCAGCAGCAGACCGACGGCGGCTCCGACCAGCGCGACCGCGACCAGCAGGACGAGGCCGACGCTGCCGCCGCGCGCCGCCTGGCTGCGGTCGACCGCGGGACGGTATTCCTCGCGTAAGTCCTGGGAGGCCATGCTTCGCCCGTTGTCCGTCGATGTCAGCGGCGCGCCGCCCTCTTGGTGCCCCAGCGCGGGGCGGCGGCGCAAGGGCCACCGCCCGCTTGTCCCCCGGGCCCGCAGCGGAGCGATTTGCGCGTGTCGACCGCGTCGCGGATCATCGGCTCGGCGCTCCGCAGGTCAATGGCGCGCCGCTCCGCGCAACCGCATGACGTAGCCGATCACCTCCGCCACCGCCTTGTAGTGCTCCGGCGGAATCTCCTGGTCGATCTCGACCGCGGCGTAGAGCGCACGCGCCAGCGGCACGTTCTCGACGATCGGCACCGAATGCCCGGTCGCCACCTCGCGAATTTTCAGCGCAATCGCGTCGACGCCCTTGGCCACGCACTTCGGCGCGTTCATATCGCGATCGTATTTCAGAGCCACCGCGTAGTGCGTCGGGTTGGTGATCACCACCGTCGCCTCCGGCACGGCCGCCATCATGCGCTGACGCGACCGGCTCTGGCGCAACTGCCGGATCTTCGCCTTGATGTGGGGGTCGCCTTCGGTCTGCTTGAACTCGTCCTTGACCTCCTGCAGCGACATCTTCTGCCGCTCGAACCATTGCTTGTACTGGAACATGTAGTCGGCAGCCGCGACCACGGCCATGATCGCGACCACGGTTGCGAGCAGGTAGAGCGAGAGCGAGTGCGTCAGCGCCAGCGCGCCGAGCAGATCGGTCGACACCAGCGTTTCGAGGCGGTTGCGCTGCGGCCAAAGCAGCAAGGAGATGACCGCGCCGATCAGCACGACCTTGATCAGCCCCTTGACGAAGTTCATCAGCGACTGCTTCGAGAACAGCCGCTTTACGCCGGCGAGCGGGGAAATCTTGCTGAACTTCGGCTTCATCGACTCCGCCGACCAGACCAGCCGATGCTGGATCATGTTGCCGGCAATCGCGGCGAGCATGAACAGCAGAAACGGAATTGCGACCGCGGCCAGCACCTCGATGCCGAGGCGGCGCATCAGCGAAATCGTGCCGTGTCCGTCCACCGGGATCTGGTGCGCGTTGGCGATCACGCCACGGAACGTGGTCTGAAGCCCGCCGGCCATGCTGCCGGAAAATGCGGCGAGAACCAGCGCGGCGGCGCCCAGAACGAACCAGGTGTTGACCTCCTGGCTCTTGACGACGTCGCCGCGCTTGTGGGCGTCGTCGAGCTTTTTCTGGGTCGGGTCCTCTGTGCGTTCGGCGTCGTTGCGTTCGTCGGCCACGCGCCCTCCTAGGAATAGGGCGCGAGCTGATGCAGCACGCCTTCGACATAGCCGATGAAGGTCGTCATCATCGCGCCGACGACCAGAAGCAGGATGATCAGGCCGATCAGGATCGAGAGCGGCATGCCGACGAAATAGACCTGCATCTGCGGCATCAGCCGCGACAGGACGCCGAGTCCGAGATTGAACAAGAGGCCGAACACCAGGAACGGCGCGGACAACTGGATGCCGATCTTGAACGCTGCGGCCACCGTTCGGGTCACGAGCGCCGCCACGTCGCCGAACAGCGGCACTTCGCCGGGCTTGAACAGCGCATAGCTGTCGTTCAGCGCCGCGATCACGAGATGATGCAGATCGGTGGCGAAGATCAGCGCGATCCCGAGCAGCGTCAGAAAATTCCCGAGCAGAACGCCCTGCTGGCCCTGCGACGGGTCGACCGCCGTCACGAAGCCGAGCCCGAGCTGCTGGGCGATCACCGCGCCGGCGACCTGAAGCGCGGAAATCGTCAGCCGCGCGGTGATCCCGAGCACCATCCCGACCAGGATTTCCTGGCCGAGCGTCAGAAACACCGGCCCGAAGGCGGTGAGATCGATCGGATAGGATTCGCGGTGCAGCGGCATGATGACCGCGGTCAGCACCAGCGCGACCGTCAGGCGCAGACGCGGCGGCACGCTCATCTCGCCGAGCCCCGGCAACAGCATGATCATCGTGCCGATGCGCGCGAATGCCAGCATGAAGGCTGCGGCGTAAGTCGGCAGGAATGAGACGTCGATCTGCATGGCTTAAGGCTTCGACCGCAACGTCGCGAACCGCGATGCGACTGCTCGTAAGCCGGCCACGCCCTACCCCGCGATGATGCGGGCTGCGATCCGCGCCATCTGCCCCTGCAGCACGTCGGCCATGAACGGCAGCGCAATCAGCATCGCCAGAAAGATGACGAGAATTTTCGGCACGAAGACGAGAGTCATTTCCTGAATCTGCGTCAGAGCCTGAAACAGAGAGATGACCACGCCGACGAGAAGCCCGACGAGCATGAGCGGCGCGGCGACCAGGACCAGCGTGAGGATCGCGTCGCGCGCCACATCGAGGACTTCCGGGCCGGTCATCGGGTCGAGGCTCTCGGTTCTGAAGACATGCGCACGGCCGATCAGATCGGCATCCGCATGATCTCCTCGTAGGCCTGGATCACGCGGTCGCGGACCGCGACGAGCGCGTCGATCGCCACTTCGGTTTCGGCCACCGCAGTCACGACGTCAACCACGTTGGCCTTGCCGGTCGCGAGCGCCTGCGACTGGATGTCGGCCTGCTTGGCGCTCGATTGCACCGCCCCGACCGCGTCCTTGAGCAGCGCGCCGAAATTCTCCCCGCCGGGCTTGGCCGCACCGAGCGCGCCGCCGAGACCGCCGAGCGAGCTTGCGTCGCCGAGCTTGGCGATCGCCGCGTAGGCCTGCGAAGCCGATGTGATGGACGACATGACGAGTTTCCTTCAGGCCGGAGTCAGGAGCGCAGGATCTCGATCGTGCGCTGGATCATCCGCCGCGATGCGGAAATCACATTGATGTTGGCCTCGTAGGAGCGTTGCGCCTCCTTGAGGTCGGTCATCTCCACCAGAGAATTGACGTTGGGATAGCGCACGTTGCCGTTGGCGTCGGCCGCCGGGTGGCCGGGCTCGTACTTCATCCGGAACTCCGACTGGTCCGGCTGGATCCGGCCGAGCGTGACCACGCGGGCGTCGAGCGCGCGGTCGACTTCGGATCGGAACGTCGGAATCTTGCGTCGGTACGGATCGGCGCCCGCATTCGGCGCGGTCGAGTTCGCGTTGGCGATGTTTTCCGAGATGATGCGCATGCGGCCGGACTGCGCGCGCAGTCCGGATGCGGCGATCGAGATCGATTTGAGAAAGTCCAAGGTCCGCCTCCTGCTTCGGGACTAAGGGTTGCCGGCTCAGCGCTTGCCGACGGCGGTTTTCAGCAGGCCGAGGCTCTTGGAATAGAGCGTCGTCGCGGCCTGGTAATCCATCTGGTTGGAGGCGACCTTCATCATCTCGTCCTCCAGATTGACCGCGTTGCCGCTGGGCCGCACGTCGTAGCGGGCGCCGCCGGCGGTGCGGAAGGACGAGGAATTGGCCGCGGACATCGCGATATGGCCCGGCGCGGTCTGCGCCAGCGCGACCGAGGGGGCCGGACGCCGGTCGAAGGTCGGCGCCTCCAGATCGCGCGGCCGGAAATGGGGCGTGTTGGCGTTGGCGACGTTCTCCGACAGGAAACGCTGACGCTCCTGGTGCCAGGCCATCTTGGTGCGCAGCATGCCGAGAATGGGCAGTTCCGAAATGGCCATCGGGGGCCCTCGTGCCGTCTTCGCTGCGGGACCGGTTCCCGACAGCTCGGCAGACTTTGCCGGGCTTATGGTTAATGCCCGGTTAATCGAGGCGTTTCGGCCGCATTGCCACCAAGAATTCGTTTACCATAAGCAGACATGGTTTCCGGGATTTGGGGTGGGCGATGGCCGTTGGCGTTAATTCTTTGTTAGGGTTCCGCACGGCAGATACTGCCGGTGGCGTTAACCCTTCGCGCGAGGCCGCCGCACCGCCTTCGGCCGTGCGGGTCCGCCACGGGGACAACCGATGAACAGTCTCTTCGGCCTGGAGCTGCCCGCGCCCGTGAATTTCGTCATCGCCTTCGTCGTCGTCATGGCTCTGATCGGCGCGGCCACCTGGGCCGTCCGCCGGTTCGGCGGCGCGCGCATGGAAGCGGCCTCCCGCAACCGGCAGCCGCGGCTGGCGGTGGTCGATTCCGCCGCGGTCGACGGACGCCGGAAGCTGGTCATCGTGCGCCGCGACAACGTGGAGCACCTGCTGATGATCGGCGGGCCGACCGACGTGGTGGTCGAATCCAGCATCGTGCGGGGCGGTGCGGTTGCCGCGAGAGAACCGTCGCTTCGCGAGCCCCCGGCCCGCACCGCGTCGCCCGATACGCTTCCTCGGGTCATGCCCCTGCCCGATCCGACGCCGTGGCCGCTCGCGCCCGAGCCGGCCGCGCGCGCCGAGCCGGTTGCGCATGTTGCGCATGTCGAGGAACCGGTCCGCGGCGCCCCGCCTGTGGAACCGAAGCCTGCCGTCCGCTCCGTTTCGCGCGAACCGTCTCCGCCGGTCGACGACACGGCGGACGCCGGCGACCTGTCGCACACCCGGCCCGAGCCGCTCGCGCCCCGCGCGGCGGCGCCCGCGGCGCAGCCGTCCGCACGTGCCTTCGCATCGGCCGAGCCCAATCCCGACGACACCAATCTGGCGGAGATGGCGCAGCGTCTCGAAGCGGCCCTGCGCCGGCCCATGCCGACGACCGGCGAGCCGCGCAAGCCGGCTGCAGCGGCTCCGGCTCCCGCCAAACGAGCGCCCGAACCGCGTCCCGCGCCCCGTCCGCAACCGCGCGCCGTGATCGGTGCGGCGCTGGCGCGCTCCGCTCCCGCGGGGGCCGCAGCCGAGCCCGCACCGGATGCCGCCGCTGCGGCGGCTCAGACCAAGACCGAATTTGAAAACCTCGAACAGGAGATGGCGAGCTTGTTAGGGCGTTCGTCCTCCGGCAAGACGTGACCCTGGCGCAGGTCGCCGCCTGCGTCCGTCTCACGACGGCGGCAGCGACCCGAGCCTGGTTGTTTCCCCGACATTTCGTCCTCCTCGCCCTCGCCGCTTCGGCTGTCCTGACAGCCGATCCGGCACACGCGCAGGATTTGAGCATCACCTTCGGTCAGGGCGCCGGCCTCACCGAGCGCGTGATCCAGCTCATCGCGCTATTGACGGTGCTATCGCTGGCGCCGTCGATCCTGATCATGATGACGTCGTTCACGCGCATTGTGGTCGTGCTTTCGCTGCTGCGCACCGCACTCGGCACGGCGACCGCGCCGCCGAACGCCGTGATCGTGTCGCTGGCGCTGTTCCTGACCGCTTTCGTGATGATGCCGGTGTTTCAGAACGCCTACGAGACCGGCATCCGCCCGCTGGTGGCGAACGAGATCACCCCGGAGCAGGCGTTCGAGCGTTCGTCGGTGCCGTTTCGCGCCTTCATGCTCAAGAACGTGCGCGACAAGGATCTGAAGCTGTTCAGCGATCTCGCCAAGGAGCCCGCGCCCGGCTCGCCGGAGCAGATCTCGCTGCGCATTCTGATTCCGGCGTTCATGATTTCCGAGCTGAAGCGCGCGTTCGAGATCGGTTTCCTGCTGTTCCTGCCGTTTCTGATCATCGACCTCGTCGTGGCATCGGTGCTGATGTCGATGGGCATGATGATGCTGCCGCCGGTCGTGGTCTCGCTGCCGTTCAAGCTGATCTTTTTCGTCCTGGTCGACGGCTGGAATCTCGTCGCAGGATCGCTGGTCCAGAGCTACGGACTGTAGCGAGGGGCTTATTGCGCCTGGATTCGGGGCGCGGCCTGGGGGCGACGCGGGCGCGGCAGCGGGATCGACGACGTGGTGTCTGCGCTTGCGACCTGGCCGGCCCTGGACGGTCCGGAGGCCGGCATCCTGACCACATTGGTGTCCGCCGCACCGGAGCGCAGGTTGCGCAGGAAGGCATCGAGGGTGTCGATCCGCGCGATGCTTCGCGCAAGCTCGCGAAACTCCTCCGTGTCCTGTCCGGCTCCCTCGGTCGCGACCTCGAAGCGCCGCGCGTCGAGACTGTCCTTCATCTTGGCTTCGTATTTTTCGCGCAGGCGGGACAGTCCGATGGTGTCTCCCGCCAGCGCATAGCCCATCGCCATGCGCAAAATGTCCGAGCGCTCCTCATCCGACAGCGGCTCGAACTCGCGCCAGCGATCGCCGTAGCGGATTTCGATCTGCTCTGCGGCCTCGCGCCAGCGCTGTGCAGCCCAGTGAATGTCTGCGCGCAGTCGGAGTGCGTCCGGTCCATCGAGCCCTTCGATGGCCTCCAGAGCGAGATCGTGACGCCCGATATCGGAGAGCGCCCGTCCCTCGATCAAAATTCGCTGCTTGCGCACGGCGTCGGAGAGATTGGCGACGCTCGTCGCGCGAAGCGCTGCCTGCGCCCGATGCGGCTTGCGCGCCATCAGATAGACCGCCGCGAGTCGGCTGGCCACCTGCGCGCGCGCGGCGCCCTGCAAACGATGGTCGACCTGATGCTGGAGCAGTTCGGCCGCCTGATCCAAAAGGTCCACGGAAACGAGGCGATCGGCCAGACGCCGGATCATCTCGTCGCCGCGCCGGCCGATCGGCATCAGCTCGCGGAAGTCGTAGAACAGCGACAGGGCATCGATGGCCGGGAGCGCATCGGCCTTTCCGGACAGGAACAGCGAGTCGAACGTGACGGAGGCTCCGTCCTGGATGCGCCGGGTGAGGTCGGAGTTGGGATGCGCGGTGAGCGCGGTCCGCATCACATAGAAAGCGTCGCGATAACGGCCCTCCTCGGTATAGAGCCGCGCGAGAAGTTGCAGCGCCTCGACCTCGGTTTCGTCGCCGCGCCAGGTCGTGGTCAGACTTTCGAGTTCGCCGATCACCTCAGGCTTCTGAACCTCGCCCATCGCATAGCGCAACAGCAGCTCGCGGAGCCGTCCCTGGGCCGCGGACGGACCGTCCCAGGACTCCGATGCGATCTTGTAGGCGGTCAGCGCCTCCTGCTTGCGGCCGAGCCCCTCGTGTAGCCGCCCGGAGAGAAGCGCGATGGAGGGTTGCAGCTCGCGCGGCACGCCGATGGCTTCAAACTCCGCCATCTTGATCGAGCCGGTCGCGAAGTCTCCGCTCTCGATCGCCGAACGCAGATTGTCGCGCAGCGCCAGCCGCTGCAATTCGACCGGCAGGGTCTGCATGGCGGGCTCACCCTTGCGGAAGGCTGCACGGGCATCCGCCCAGTTGCCCTGCCGCGCATAGGCCACCGCGCGCCAGAGCTGTGCGTCGTCCTGCGCGGCGATCAGGGGATTTGCGAGATCCTTGAGCGCGAGATCGGTGCGGCCGAGCATCACGTTTGCGACCGAGCGCAGCAGCAGCGGCGTCGTGTTCTCCGACGTCGGCTTTTCGTCGGCGATGGCCACGTCGAGAACGGCCTTGGCCTCGGTGAAAAGGTCGCGCGAGAGATAGAAGCGCGCCAGATCGATCCGCATGGGATGGCGCTTGTCGTTGGCGGCGGCGGCGGCCGCCGCCGTCAGTTGAATCTGCCGCTCGCCGAAATTGGCCTGACGATCGTAGCCCCATAGCCGGGTGTCGAAGGCCACGGCGCGTCCGTCGGCGCGCCGCCCCGGCTGCACGAAATCCGACAGCGTCAGTCCGGCGGGGCGGCCAAGCTGCACCTTGTCTCCGACGATTTCCGCCGTCAGATCGTCGGCGTGGCGCTGGATGACGATGCCATGCGTCGACATCAGGGCGCTGAATTCGATGAAGGCCTGTCCGCGGGCGAAGCCCCGCGCCGGCGCGAACCCGGTGACGACCATGAGCGTGTCGCCGGCGTCCGGATCGCGAAGCCAGTGGATCCTGCGCGGATTTTCGAATGCAATGCTGGCGCCTGTGCGCGACGACGCCACGGGATGGCGGGTGACGACCAGCGGTTCGCTTGACGACAGGTCATTGTCCGAGATCGACACGGTCCAGCCCGCGGCTTCGGCCGGCGTCACGCTCGCGATGCGGGGACGATCGAGCTTGAGACGCACGACCTGCGCATCGCCCTCCCGTGTCGCGGATGCGTCGCGGATGATCCCCGAAGGATCGTTGCGAAGCGCCGCGACATCGATCGCCGCCGCGCTGTCGAACACCATCCACAGCATGTTGGCGCGCATGAACACCGCAGACGCCGCCGGCGCGCGGAACGGCAGCACGACCTGCACCGCATCGCCATGCGGGCGCAGCGAGGCCACCACCGCCGACGACCGACCCGCCGCCGCGGGCGCACCCGCGACCGACTTCGTCGGCTGCAACGGCGCGACCGCGGGCACGGCGACGGCGGGAGCGGCATCGGCCGGCAGCGACGGCGGGACGGGCGCTTCGGCCTTGATGGATGTTTCGCTCGCCGGCTTTGCAGCGGCGGACGCTGCGGAGGCCGGCGCCGCGCCGGCCGATGCGGGCGGGGAACGGACCGGTCCGGGCGCTGGGGGCTCGTCATCAGCCGGAGCGCCGACGCCGGGCATCGTCGTGACGGCGCGGGCGGCCGGCGCGACGGCCAGCGGCGCGACCGGCCGGACCGCCGGGGGCGCGGACGGCGGGCTGGCCGGCACGGTCTGCGGGGGTTCGACGCCGGAGAGCCTGATGGCCGGAGCCGGAGTCTTGGCGTCGCTCTGCCCCAGCCTGGGATCGAGCGGCATCACATCGACCATGTAGCTTGCGTCTTCGCGAAAGGTCCGCAGATCGACCGGCCCTTTGAAGTCGAATGTGACCGTGGTGGCGTCGACACCCGTCTTCGATTCCAGCCGGCCGACCACCGGCGGCGACGCCAGCTTCGCCTCGGCAAGATCCAGCCGCACCGCGCCGGCAATCGACAACGTAAGACGATCCTCGCCGCGCTCGCTGGACACACCGGTCGTCTGTCCCAGATCGAAAATGTAGCGCGTGAACGTCGGCTGCGAGACCACGCGCACCCGCGTCGGCGGCGCCTGCGCGATCCGCGCCAGACGGGCCTTGCCCTGCGCCAGACGCTCTGCTTCGCGGGCGCGCCTCGCCAATTCCTCGACCACATCCTGCGGCAGGGACGGCGGCGGTCCGGTCCAGCTCTCCGGGAGCAGATCGATGTAGATGCCGTTCGCCGGCGTCGATCTTGTTGACCTTGAGCTTGCGGGCCAGCGCGATGCGAAGCGCACGCCCGTCGGGATCGCGCCGGGCGGCGCCGACCCACTCCGATGCGCCCGCAACGATGCGGTCGATCGCGACATCGACCGGCTGACGAAAGCCGATCACGAGAATGTTGCCGGAGGTTCGGACCTGAACGTCCACCGCATGCGGAAACTGGAGCAGGATGCGGCCGTAGCCGCCGGAGACCGCGAGCGTCGCCTCGCCCCTGACCGGCTGCGCCCATGCAGTAAGCGGCACGATCAGAAGCACGAGCGTGAACGCCAGCGCCAACAGCCCGAGACGGATGCAGGACGGCCGCGCGGCCGCGGGCTTCGGACGCAGGCAACCGCTCACGCGGATCGCCTCCAGGGCACTCGGGACACTCGACATCACGCCACGCTCACAAAAACTGGCGGAACCCTAGGCCAGCGCGCTTAAAGCGCACTTAACCGTGCCCCGGAAAGCTGCTCCCGGTCGGGAACGTTGCGCGTCCTGTTCGTGAACGAGGCGTTAACGCCGCCTCACCCGCCGGTCGGCCGGCCTTCGATCTTGGGCAGATTGGAGGGATCGCGGGCGCGATCCAGCGCGGTGGCGCGCGACGCAAGCTCGACCGTCAGCTTCTCGGCCGCCTCCGGACGTCATCTGCGCCATGATGTCCGACATCCGCCGCGGATTGATCTGGCTCGCCACCTCGAGCAGCACCCTCGGCTCGAGCCGGTCGAAGATCTTCGCGGCCTCGCGCGGCTTCATGGTCTCGTACATCGTGACGATGCCCTTGAATCGCTTGGCCTCCTCTTCGTCGCGCTGCTGCACGCCGGCCGCGACGCGCTGCTCGGTGGCCTTGATTTCCGCGAGCTGGCCTCGAGCTTCTTCTCCGCGGCCTTGATCATGTTCTCGCGAATGTCGAGCTCGCGGCCGCGCGCCTCCAGCTCCTGCCGGCGCTGCTGCAGCCGCTCCAGCAGGGCCCGCTCAGAGGCCGAGATGTTGCGCTGCGGCTCGATCGAGACCGTGCGGGACTAGGCACCGGCGGAAGAGTGGCGGGCGGCGCCTTCGGGTCGACCTGCGCTGTCTTCGGCATCGGCCGCAGGCCTGGTTTCCGGCGGGCTTGCGGCGGCGGCCGGTTCTTTCGGCTTGTCGCCAACCGACCCCGTCACGATGGCATCGGGCGTCTGGCGCGAGGCATTGCTCGGATCGGGATAGTTGAACATTTCCTGCATCCAGGATTGCCGACGCTCGTTGCCGGCCATGTTCAACGGCACCGACGGGGTGGCCATCGATGTTGCGGGCGACGCCGGGATCGTCACTGTCATCGTCGGCGTGCCGCGCGTCGCCATGCGCTCGCCGAGCGTATAGCCGCCCTCCAGAACGAGCCCCGCGGACTTGAGCACGAACAGCGCGCCGGTCGCCAGCAGCACGATCGGCATCAGGCGGTAGGCGCCCAGCATGCGGTTCATCGCGGGCGATCCTCAGGCGGCGCGCACGCGCGAGCGCGCGCGCTCGGCGAAGGCCTGCGCCGCGGCCGCGATCGCGGACGGATCGGGCACGGCGCGTCTCGGCGGCGGCTTGCTTCGCCGCCGCGGGATTGCGCGCGCCGGCGATCTGGGTGACGCGATCGAGCACGTCGCGGCCGGCTTCGAGCTGCTCGGCGATGTCGGTCGAGAACCGCTCGGCGGCGGCCAGGCGCTCGCCGAGGAGCCTGCTCGCTTTCGCGCACCGTCATCTTCAGGCCGGTGATGGCGCGCTCGGCGCTTTCGGTCGCGACCACCAGCTCCGCGATGGTCGACTTCATCATGCTCTCGTCGGCCTTCAGCCGCTTGAGCTGCGCGTTGAGCCGCACGCAGTAGAGGATCGTCAGCAGCAGCAGCACGGCGACAAGGGCCTCGATGGTCAGGGGAAGCAGGTTCACGGCGCATCCATCCTGCTTGCTTGAGTTCCGTCGGCCTGTCTCGAACATCGCCAAGCGTCGTGCGCGAGCTTGCGCAGCGCCTTGGCCGACGCGCACCGCGACGCGGTCGCCGACGCGGCCCATGCGGCCTTCGCTGAGCATGACGTCGCCGCAGCGCACGGAGACCATCGCGTCGGGCTTGATGTCCAGCATCAGCGTGTCGCCGACCTTCGAGCTTCATCATCCGCCGCAGCGGCAGCTTGGCCTCGTAGAGCACCGCGTCGACGGCGATCTCGGCCTGGCCGATCTCGGTGGCGAGATGGTCCTCCCAGATCGGGTCGCGGCCGAACTTCTCGCCCATGAACATCTGCAGCAGGACGCCGCGGATCGGCTCGATCGTCGCATAGGGCAGCAGCAGTTCGATCTCGCCGCCGCGATCCTCCATGTCGATGCGCAGCCGCACCAGGATCGCCGCGTTCGCCGGCCGGGAGATGGCGGCGAAGCGCGGATTGGTCTCCATCCGGTCGATGTTGAACTTCACCGGCGACAGCGGCTTGAAGGCCAGCTCGGCGTCGGCCAGCACCACCTCGATCATGCGCTTGACGAGATTGGACTCGATCGTCGTGTAGGGCCGGCCCTCGACGCGCACCGACGCTGGATCCGCGGCGGCCGCCGAGCAGCACGTCGATGATCGAATAGATCAGGCTGGAATTGACCGTGATGAGGCCGAAATTGTCCCATTCCTCGGCCTTGAACACGCGACAGGATCGCCGGCAGCGGGATCGAATTGAGATAGTCGCCGAAGCGCACCGAGGTGATGCGGTCGAGCGAGACCTCGACGTTGTCGGAGGTGAAATTGCGCAGCGATGTCGTCATCAGCCGGACCAGCCGGTCGAAGACGATCTCGAGCATCGGCAGACGCTCGTAGGAGACCATCGCCGAATCGATGATCGCGCGGATGCCGGAATTGTCGTTGAGCGAGACGTCGGCTCAGGCTGAAGCCGAGCAGGCTGTCGATTTCGTCCTGGGTGAGGACCCGCTCGGTGCCGCCCTTGCGGCGCCTGGCCGAACTTCGACTAGTCCTCGACCATGGCCGCCCATTGGGTCGGCCATCTGCTCGCTGCTGTCGGCGAGCGTCGACCTCGACCGCCGGATCGGCATCGAGCGCGATGCCCCATTCGGCCGCGAGAGCGTCCTGGTCGATCTGATCCTTGGCCATGCGCGTCACGCCGTCACTGGACGACGATCTCCTTGAACAGCACGGCGTTGATCCGGCCGGCGCGATCGGCGATGTTGACGCGGCGCGTCAGCTCTTCCTTGAGCCGGTAGAGGCCGGCGGAGCCTTCGAGATCGCCCGGGCGCAGTTCGCGCAGATAGGTCTGGAAGGCGTCCATCACGCGCGGCATGACCGGCTGGATCTGGCGGACCATGTCCTGGTCCGGCAGTTCGAGCACGATCTTGACTTGAGATATTGCGGGCGCTCGCCGCCTGTGCGTCGGACAGATTGACCAGCACGTCGGGCAGATCGACGAACACCGGCGGCTTGACCGCCGGCGCCGCCGCTGGCGGCCTTCGCCGCGGCCTCGGCCTTGCTCTGGCGTCCACGTCAGATAGCCGCCGACCGCCGCCGCAGCACGAGCAGCGCGCCGAGCGCCGATCACCAGAATCTTGACCGGCATGCCGAAGATGCTTCTTGGCGGGTTGCGCGCCGCGCTCGCCTTCGTCGTCGGCATCGTCCGCCGCTCGGCGGTCGCCGCTTTCGCCTTCGCCATCCGTCAAGCCCCAGAATCCGCGTGACCGAGGCGTGGAGCCCGCAAGCGGCGACAGCACGAAACACAGGCCGCGGGCGCGACCCCAGGCGCCCTCTCGAAGCGACGCTACGGTCGGAATGGTTAATGGAACCTTTCCAGCCGCCCTGCCGGTGGGAAAGTTTTGCCGGGTCAGCGCCCGGCAACGGGCGCCTCTTGCCGGGCGGCAGACCGGCCGCAAAATCTGATCAACACTATTGATATCTATGATTTTTTCGACTTGGCACGGGCTCTGCAAGTGCCATGGCCGGGCCGCCGCTTGGGAGAGCGAGCGGTCCGCTGGACGGCCGGCGCCTTGGGAGAGGGCCGCCGTCGCGTCGCAAGGGGAGCACGATGGAGAACACGCTGCTCATCGGCCTGTCGCGGCAGAGCGCGCTGCGGCGCGAGCTCGACATCGTCGCCAACAACATCGCCAACATGAACACCACCGGCTTCAAGGCCGACGGCGCGGTGTTCGCCGAATATCTGATGCCCGGCGCACGCGCCGAGCGCTTCTCCGGCGCCGGACCGGCGGCTGAGCTTCGTGCAGGACCGCGCCACCTGGCACGACATGACGCCAGGGCCGCGCGCAGGCGACCGGCAATCCGCTCGACCTCTCGATCGACGGCGACGCCTTCCTGGTGGTCGAGACGCCGCGCGGCGAGCGCTACACCCGCAACGGCGCGCTCCAGATCAACGCGGCCGGCGAACTCGTCACCAGCGCCGGCGATCGGGTGCTGGGCGAAGCGGCCCGATCGTCGTTCAACGCCGACGACCAGCGGCATCGAGATCAATCCGGACGGCATCGATCCGCGTGCGCGAGGGCGCGCAACGCCGACACCGACGGCGGCCGCGGCCGGCTGCGCCTGGTGCGCTTCGCCAATCCGCAGGACGCTGCAGAAGGACGGCACCAGCACCTTCATGGCGCCGGCCGGCATGCTGCCGCAGCCGGCCGCCGGCGCCGCGCATCGTGCAGGGCACGATCGAGAAGTCGAACGTGCGCCCGGTGGTCGAGATGACGCGGATGATCGAACTGACCCGCGCCTACACCAGCGTCGCCGGCATGCTGCAGCAGCAGGGCGAATCTGCGCCGCGACGCGATCGAGCGGCTCGCCGAAGTTCCGGCCTAAGGACGAGGAGACCGATCCCATGCGCGCGCTTCACACCGCAGCGACCGGAATGATGGCCCAGGAGCTCAACGTCCAGGTCATCTCCAACAACATCGCGAACATGCGCACCACCGGCTACAAGCGCCAGCGCGCGGAATTCCAGGACCTGCTCTACGAGCACGTCCGCCGCGTCGGCACCCAGACCTCCGACCAGGGCAACGTCCTGCCGGCCGGCATCGAGCTCGGCTCCGGCGTCAAGACCGTCGGCACGCCGCGCGTGATGAGCCAGGGCAACCTTCTGCCGACGCAGAAGGAATACGACGTCGCGATCCGCGGCGAAGGCTTCTTCCGCATCCAGCTGCCGGACGGCCGCACCGCCTACACCCGCGACGGCTCGTTCGAGCTCGACGCGCAGGGCCGCCTCGTCACCGCACAGGGCTATCTGCTGCAGCCCGGCATCACCGTGCCGCAGAACGCGACCGGCTTCACCATCAACGCGCAGGGGCAGGTGTCGGTGACGCCCGCCGGCCAGACCGCGCCGACCCAGGTCGGCCAGATCGAGCTGGCGAACTTCATCAACAAGGCCGGCCTGCAGGCGATCGGCGACAACCTCTACCTGGAGACGCCGGCCTCCGGCCCGCCGCAGATCGGCAATCCCGGCGCCGACGGCTTCGGCAACCTGCAGCAGGGCAATCTCGAACAGGCCAACGTCGAGGCGGTCACCGAAATCTCCGACCTGATCGCCGCGCAGCGCGCCTACGAGATGAACGCCAAGGTCATCACCGCCGCCGACCAGATGCTGTCCGCCACCTCCAGCATGATGCGCTGAGGACCGGCCATGATCCGCATCGCCCTCACCGCCGCCGCTGCTCGTCGCGCTCTCGCTCCACGACGCGACCGCAGCCGCGCGACGCCGCGCCCGCAGCTCAACGAGCTGGTCACCGTCACCGGCGACCTGGTGCGCATCGGCGATCTGGTCGAGAACGCCGGCGCGGCCGCCGGCGATCGCGGTGTTCCGCGCGCCCGATCTCGGCCACACCGGCGCGGTGCCGGTCCGACCGCGTGCTCGAGGCGCTGCGACCGCCACGACGTCACCGGCGTCGACACCGACGGGCTGTCCGAAGTCGTGGTCACGCGGCTCAGCCGCGCCATCACGCGCCAAGGACATCGAGGAGCGCATCGCCCGCGCGCTCGCCGGCCAGCGCGGCTTCGGCGACGCCGAGAACCTCGAAGGTCACGCTCGACCGCGAGGTGCGCACCATGCATGTCGAGAGCCCGACGCCACCGGCGAGCTCGCCGGTCGACGCGCCTGCACGTCGATCCGCGCACGCGGCCGCTTCGACGTCGCCTTCGAACTGCCCGGCAGCGCCGTGGCGCGCCGGCTGCCGCTGCGCTTCACCGGCACCGTGACCGAAACCGTCGAAACCGCCGACGCTGCTGCGGCCGATCGCGCGCGGCGACGTGCGTCCGCGCAGCCGACGTCGCCATCGAGCGCCGGCCGCGAGCGCGAGATCGCCGGCGGGCGCGCTGCAGCTCGACCAGGTCGTCGGCCTGGCGGCCAAGCGGCGCGCTGCGCGCCGGCCAGGTGCTGCGCGCCGCCGATCTGGTGAAGGCCCGAGGTGGTGCAGCGCAACGAGGCCGTCACCATCATCTACGAGGTGCCCGGCATCATGCTGACCGTGCGCGGCAAGGCGCTCGAAGGCGGCGCCATCGGCGACCACATCAGCGTGCTCAACGTCCAGTCCAACCGCACCGTCCAGGCCGCCGTCACCGGCCCGGGCACGCGTCGTCGTCGACCGCCAACCGAGCCGCGCACGCTCGCCGCGGCCGCGCCCGCCCGAACCACCGCCGTCAGCCAGTGAGCGTCACGACCATGGCCTTCGCGCATCGCTCCCCTCCTCGCCGTCGTCGCTCGGCGCCTCGCTGCTCGGCCGGCTGCTCGGCCCTCGACCGGCTCGCCAACGTCGGCGAACAGCCGGCGCTGTCGGCGATCGAGAACCCGACCTCGCAGCCCGGCTACAAGCCGGTGCAGATGCCGATGCCGGCGCCGCAGCCGGCCTCCTACAGCCCGAACTCGCTGTGGCGCAACGGCTCGCGCGCCTTCTTCAAGGACCAGCGCGCGCATCAGGTCGGCGACATCCTGACGGTCAAGGTCAACCTCACCGACCGCGCCACGATCGACAACCAGACCAAGCGCAGCCGCGCGAACGCCGAGGATTCCGGCGTCGACAACTTCTTCGGCAAGAACAAGCTGCCGATCGATCAACCACGCGCGTGCCGATGCGGCTGTTCACCGCCAACTCCAACGCGTCGAGCGACGGCAAGGGCTCGGTCAACCGCTCGGAGGCGCTGCTCACCAACGTCGCCGCGGTCGTCACCCAGATGCTGCCGAACGGCAATCTCGTGGTCGAAGGCAAGCAGGAGGTGCGCGTCAACTTCGAGATCCGCGAACTGATCGTCGCCGGCATCGTGCGGCCGGAGGACATCGAGAGCGACAACACCATCGAATCCACGCAAGATCGCCCAGGCCCGCATCGCCTACGGCGGCCGCGGCCAGATCACCGACGTGCAGCAGCCGCGCTACGGCCAGCAGGTGCTCGACATGCTCCTGCCGTTCTGACCGTTTCGGCATTGCGAGCTCCCACGCCCCGCCTGCGCCCGCGCGCGGCGACTGCAGCGGCCTCCGGCATCTCCCCGCCGGAGGCCGCTTCTCTTTCGTTTTGCGATTATTCCGATTGAGCAGTGTTCGCGCGCAGGAATGCAGCCGCCGAAACAGGCGTTATTCCGCCGCCTGACGTTTGTGTCATTTGACACAGACAGCAGTCATCAAGCGCGCATATCACTGCGTGCTTCTGCGCAGACGCGCATCGGCCTTCATGGCGATCGGTTTTGCGGCGCGTCGATCCCAGCAATTCTCATAAGGACCGTCCGGTGAACGTGGTTCGCCCCGATTTGCATCTGCAGAACCGTCTGCTCTCGACACTCCGCCCGACGATTTCGCGCTGCTCGCTCCGCATCTGAAGGAGGTGCCGCTCGGAGCCCGCGAGCTGTCTGCATCGAGACGCAAGATGACATTCCATTCATCTACTTTCCGCTCTCCGGCATGGTTTCGCTGTTCGCCGTCACCGACGACGGCGACACGATCGAGACCGCATGCGGTGGGCGCGAGAGGGTGTGGTCGGCGCCGCCGCCGCGCTCGGCATCCGGCCGCGCCTGCGGCCGTGCGCTCGTGCAGGTGCCCGGCGCCGCGTTGCGCATCCCGGCACGCGCAGATGCAGCGCCTCGCCCAGGACAATCGCCCGCATTCGCGAGGCGCTGGTCGCGCGCCAACGAATCGCTGCTGGTGCAGGCCCAGCAGATCGCGCTGTGCAATGCGCTGCACGGCGTCGATGCAGCGCCTGGCGCGCTGGCTGCTCCTGGCGCAGGACCGCACCGGCGATAGCACGATTCCGCTCGATCCAGGAATTTCTGGCGCAGGTGCTCGGCGTGCGCCGCACGACCGTCAACCTCGACCATTCGCACGCTCGGAGAGACCGGCGCGATCCGCTACCGCCGCGGACGCATCGAGATGATCGACCGCCACGCGCTCGGCCGCCCGAGCTGCGGCTGCTAACGGGTCATCCGTCAGCCGATCGCGGAGCTGATCGCCGCGCCGGACGAGTGCGTAGATCGCGGCCAGGACATTCCGAGCGTCGTATGAAGCAATACGCCCGGCACGGAGCCGGGCGTTTGCATGATCGCGTGAACGTCGTGCAGATCTAGTCGTCGCGATAGACGCGCTCGCGGCGCTCGTGGCGCTCCTGCGCCTCGATCGAGAGCGTGGCGATCGGCCGGGCCTCGAGCCGCTTGAGCGAGATCGGCTCGCCGGTCTCCTCGCAATAGCCGTAGGTGCCGTCCTCGATCCGCGCGAGCGCGGCGTCGATCTTGGCGATCAGCTTGCGCTGCCGGTCGCGGGCGCGCAGCTCGATGGCGCGGTCGGTCTCCGACGAGGCGCGGTCGGCCAGGTCCGGGATGATTCTGGTTCTCGTCCTGCAGGTGCTGCAGGGTTTCCTTGGCTTCCTTCAGGATGTCCTCCCGCCACGCCAGCAGCTTGGTGCGGAAATAATCCCGCTGCCGCTCATTCATGAACGGCTCGTTGTCCGAGGGGCGGTAGTCGCTCTGTTCCGCCAGCAACGTGACGCCTGTCTTCACGGTCAACTCCATTCCTGTGGCGGCGCTCCGGTCTTGCCGGACCGGCTGCTCGTTTGGACGATCCCGACTTCACAGCCGAGCGGCTCGCCTTGGACGCCGCCCGGGTCTTCGACTTTCGCGGGAGTGCCGCGCTTTCGAGAGCCGCTCCCTGCTTCTTCTGCCGCCCCGTTCTTGGTCTTCATCGGACCACCCCACGCACGACGCACCGCGAGCCTCCCACGCTCGCGCGGCGAGCTTATAGGGCGCCCGCCCGACAGCCCGACAAGCGCGGAATAAAGGCAATCGCGGAACAGGCCTGGAAAGCGCGGAATTATGCAGCCTGAACGAGGGGTTAGCCGCGGCTCATCTTGGCGATTTCGACCGCCACCCGCAGCTCGATCTCGGCCAGAATGCGCGTCGAGGCCGCGGTCCCCCGAGACCGGTCGCCGAGTTCGGCCGCCGCGGCCTTCAGCCGGTCGCAGCATCGCCGGCCCGAGCCGTCCGACAGAAGCGCCACCTTCAGCTCGTCCAGCGCGTCGAGGGCGAGCCCGCCGCGCCGGACCGCCCGCGCCGCCGCTCGGTCGGGTCGTCCGCGCCCTGAAGCGCGAGCAGCGCGTCGATCCCGCCCGACGGTCCGCAGCGCGCGTGGCGCCGGTCGCCGTTTGCGGCGTTTCGGCCTCGCCGAGCGAGAACGTGCCGGACGCCGCTGCCGGCGCGCGCCGCGGCCGGCGCCGCCTGGGCGGCTGCAATGGGTCCGTGAATGCGCATCGGTCGACGTCCCGATGGCGGCGCAGCTGCCGTCCCGGCCCCAAAGGTCGCGCCCGCATGGTTAACGGGCCGGTAAACGGCCCGGCAAATCCTGCCGGGCGCGCGGCAAAAGCGGCCGGCGCGGCGAGCCGTCCGCATCGGCCAGATGAAAAACCATTAGTTAAATCAATCGCTTGAAGTCTTGGCACGCGGCTCGCAAGGCAGTCGCCGTCCGGCGCATTGGGAGATGGTCCGGACGGGGAGACTTCGACGATGCGAAGACGTTTCAGTGCGCGCTGCCGTGCCGCGGCCGTCGTTCGCGGCGCCGTTGCCGATCGCTGGGCGCTGACGGTCGCGCCCATCGGCGCTCGGCCGACGGCCAGCAGTCCGGCGGCGGCACGTCCCGCATCAAGGACCTCGCCAATATCGAGGGCGTGCGCCAGAACCAGCTCATCGGCTACGGCCTCGTGGTCGGCCTCAACGGCACCGGCGACACGCTCAACAACATCCCGTTCACCCGCCAGTCGCTGCAGGCGATGCTGGAGCGGCTCGGCGTCAACATCCGCGGCCAGACGCTGCGCACCGGCAACGTCGCCGCCGTGATGGTCACCGCCAACCTGCCGGCCTTCGGCACCCAGGGCAGCCGGATCGACGTCACCGTCTCGGCGCTCGGCGACGCCAAGAGCCTGAACGGCGGCACGCTGCTGGTCACGCCGCTGCTCGGCGCCGACGGCAACGTCTATGCGGTGGCGCAGGGCTCGCTCGCGATCGCCGGCTTCCAGGCCGAGGGCGACGCCGCCAAGATCGTCCGCGGCGTGCCGACCGTCGGCCGCATCTCCAACGGCGCCATCATCGAGCGCGAGATCGACTTCGCGCTGAACCGGCTCAACCAGGTGCGGCTGGCGCTGCGCAACCGGATTTCACCACCGCCAAGCGCGATCGCCGCCGCGATCAACGACTTCATCGGCGGCCGGATCGCCGAGCCGCTCGATTCCTCGACCGTGCAGGTCAACGTGCCGCAAGCAATTCGCCGGCAACGTCGTGGCGCTGCTGACCGAGATCGAGCAGCTGCAGATCGAGCCCGACCTGCCGGCCAAGATCGTGATCGACGAGCGCTCCGGCATCATCGTCATGGGCCGCGACGTGCGCGTGTCCACGGTCGCGGTCGCGCAGGGCAATCTGACCGTCACGATCACCGAGACGCCGCAGGTCAGCCAGCCCAACCCGCTCGCGCGGCGGCGCAGACCGTCGTCGTGCCGCGCACCCGGATCGGCGTGCAGGAGGACGGCCACAAGCTCGCGATGGTGCGCGAGGGCGTCTCGCTCCAGCAGCTCGTCGACGGACTGAACGCGCTCGGCGTCGGG
Source organism: uncultured Alphaproteobacteria bacterium (assembly GCA_963758225.1). Taxonomy (GTDB): domain Bacteria; phylum Pseudomonadota; class Alphaproteobacteria; order Rhizobiales; family Xanthobacteraceae; genus Z2-YC6860. The sequence continues at coordinate 313,535 of CAVWUJ010000004.1, forward strand.
CCGCGCGACCTGATCGCCATCCTTCAGGCGATCAAGGCGCCGGCGCGATCCAGGCCGATATCGAGGTGATGTGATGAGCGCACATCCCCTCCTCTCGCCCTGCCCACCGCCGCGCAGGCCGGCCGCTCGCCGGCGATCCGCGCAAGGCCGCCGCCGCTCGCCAAGGCGAGCGCCTGCCGCGCGAGGAGTTCGAGGCGGTGTTCCTCAACACCATGTTCCAGCAGATGTTCGGCGACGTCGGCCAGGGACCGTTCAGCGGCGGCCCGGCCGCCGGCACCTGGCGCTCCTTCCTCGTCGACGAATACGCCAAGACCTTCGCCAAGGCCGGCGGCATCGGCATCGCCGACCACGTCCAGCGCGCCTTGCTGGCCCAGCAGGAAATCCGATGATGCAAGCCGCACAGCAGACGCCCGCCCCGCAGCCTCCGCAGACGCCGGTCGCCAGCGTCGCCGAAGCCGAACAGCTCGCCGCGCACATGGCCGACGTCATGGATGCGCTGCTCGGCATCATCGACGAGGAGACCCGTCTGGTGCGCGCCGGCAAGCTCGGCGAAGCGCGCCAGCTGGAGAGCGACCAAGACCGAGCTGTCGCGGCTCTACATCGACCGACACCGATGCGGCATCACGCGCGAGCCAGGTCTATCTCGAGCGCGCGGCGCCGGAGCTGCTCACGACCTGCGCGACGCGCCACAGCACGTTCAATGCGCTGCTGCAAATGAACCTGACGGTGCTGGCGACCGCCCATGCGGTGTCGGAAAGCATCATGCGCGGCGTCTCCGACGAGATGGCGCGCAAGGCCACGCCCGCAGGGCTATGGCGCCTCCGGCCGCGCCGCCGCGCCCGCCGTCAGCGGCCGCCAGCCGCTCGCCGTCAGCCGGGTTTTGTAAGCGTCCGCGTTGTTGCGTTCCGCGTAACCGTGTTGCGTCGAGTGGGTTTGTTGCGTCTGCGTTCGGTTGCGTTGCGTCGCGTCAGGGTTGCCGTGCGTCCGGGGCGAAGAGGTCCGCCCATCGTTTCGAGTTGAGCGGACTTCTTCACTCCGTCTTAGGACGTGGCGCGTATTGGTGGTGATGGGACACGTGTTCGGGTTCGGGTTCGGGCGGCCAGAAGGGCCGCTGGGAGAACCGACATGGACAGCAGCCTCTCGATCCGTCAGCGGCAGCCTCTGCACAAGAGCTACGCCCCGCGCGATCCCATGCCGGTGCGCGGCGTCACCGCGACCGAGCTGGACGCCTCCAAGACCGTCAACACCTTCGATCAGGGCTCGGACCGCGAGCGCGAACCCGACCGGCGCGATCCCGATCGGCAGGACCGTCCCCCCGACCATACCGCCCCAGAACTCCTGACCGACGCCGAGAGCCGCGAGCTGATCTACCGCGAGCAGGAGGCCGGTGCGCAGATGCAGCAGAATCCGGATCAAGCGCTGATGCGACTGCGCGCCTACGGCAACGCCCGGATCGAGCCCGCTCCGTCGCCTTTCCGCGACGCCAAAGGCATCGAGGCCTGAAGGCCGATGCCGCGCGATGGCCGGTTAACGCCCGGTGAATTGCCGAACGCAAAACTCCACCACTTGAATCGATCGGCCATTAACTCGTTAACCATGTTTTTTTACGGGCCATTACAGCCCCTCATGTCATCAAACGCGCCGATCCTCGCGATCGACTTGTAACCGCCAAGTATTGGCACTTCGACCAGAAAGGTTCGAAACATGTCTTCCAACATCACCCTCTCGTCCGGCGTTCGGCAGAACCTCTTGGCTCTGCAGAGCACTGCTGCATTGATGAGCTCGACGCAGAACCGCCTGGCGACCGGCAAGTCCGTCAACTCCGCCCTCGACAATCCGGGCAACTTCTTCACCTCGCAGTCGCTCAACAACCGCGCCAGCGACCTCAACTCCCTGCTCGACTCGATCGGCCAGGCGCAGCAGACCCTGAAGGCGGCCGACACCGGCCTCACCTCTCTGACCAAGCTGGTCGAGTCCGCCAAGTCGATCGCCAAGCAGGCGCAGCAGGCCCCGGCGGCCGGCTCGACCACCTATGCCGCGTTCGCCGTCACGGGCGACCCGACCAACGAAGTGCTGGGCGTTGAAGACGGCGCCGGCGCCTTTGGTGCGGCCGCCGGTGCGGGCGACGCCGGCAACCTGGTGATCGATATCGGCGGCACCGACTACACCGTGGCGCTCGCGAACGGTGACGACCTCGACGATTTCGTCGCCACCTTCAACGCCACCGCCGGCCTCGGCTCGTCCGGCGCGATCACCGCGTCGAACAACGCCGGCACGCTGCGGCTGACCGCGAACAACGCCGACGTCGACTTCACGATCGACGCCAGCTCGACCGCGGCGACCCTGACCAAGCTGCAGCTGACCTCGGGCGCGACCACCAACTCGACCAGCCTGCTCGACAACATCGGCTCGTCGGGCCAGACCCTGACCGTGCAGGTCAACGGCGGCGCCAACCAGGTCATCACGTTCGGCACCGGCGCCGGCCAGGTCTCCACGCTCGCGGAATTGAACACCGCGATCGGCTTCGCTGTCAGGCGTCACCGGCTCGGCGAACAACTCCGCGTTCACCCTGAACGTGGCGACTTCGACCAGCCAGCAGAACAGCCTGACCCTGACGACGTCCAACGCCGGCCTCGCTTCCGCGCTCGGCATCGCGCAGAGCAGCACGACGCAGGGCACCGCCACGGTCGGCTCGCCGAACGCGACCCGTACCTCGCTTGAGAACGACTACAACAACGTTCTCTCGCAGATCGACAGCCTCGTGAAGGACGCCTCCTACAACGGCATCAACCTTCTGAACGGCGACGATCTCAAGGTGGTGTTCAACGAGACCGGCACCTCGTCGCTGACGATCTCCGGCGTGTCGTTCGACTCCTCGGGTCTCGGCCTCGGTCGGTCGCCGGCGGCCACTTCCAGGCCAACGGCAACATCGACTCGGAAATCGCCAAGCTCGACACCGCCCTCGGAACCCTGCGCACGCAGGCGTCCAAGTTCGGCTCGAACCTGACGACCGTGCAGACCCGTCAGGACTTCACCAAGAACCTGGTCGACACCCTGAAGACCGGCGCGGACAACCTGGTCCTCGCCGACACCAACCAGGAAGGCGCCAACCTGCTGGCCCTGCAGACCCGCCAGCAGCTCTCCACCACGGCGCTGTCGCTGTCGGCCCAGGCCGACCAGGCGGTGCTCCGGCTGTTCTAAGCCGAAGCCGCAACAATCCGAATACCGGCGGGGCGCTTCGGCGCCCCGCTTTTTTTTCGGGTATGCCGACCATCCTGCAAACGTTAACCCCGCGTTAAGCGCATTTTTACCCCGCATTAGGGTTACCCAATCATTATCGCGCCGAACCGCTCATTGAGCGGACACGTGATTCATATCGAAGGGGTAATCCGATGAGTGGCATCGTTCTGTCCTCCGGCGTTCGGCAAAACCTGCTGGCTTTGCAGACGACAGCAGACCTGATGAGCATGACGCAGAACCGGCTTGCCACGGGCAAGAAGGTCAACACCGCCCTCGACAATCCGGGCAACTTCTTCACGTCCAACTCGCTCAACAACCGCGCCAGCGATCTGAACGCCCTGCTCGATACCATCGGACAGGCCCAGCAGACGCTGAAGGCGGCCGACACCGGCCTCACCTCTCTGACCAAGCTGGTCGAGTCCGCCAAGTCGATCGCCAAGCAGGCGCTGCAGGCACCGAGCGCCGGTTCGACGAACTACGCCGCCTTCAGCGTGACTGGAAATCCGACCGACGAGATCCTCGGCGTGGAGGACGCCGCGGGCGCCTTCGGCGCGGCTGCCGGCGCGGGCGACGCGGGCAACCTCGTGATCGACATCGGCGGCACGGATTACACCATCGCCCTCGCGAACGGCGACGACCTCGACGATTTCGTCACCGCCTTCAACGGAACCGCCGGCCTCGGACCAACCGGCGCGATCACCGCCTCGAACAACGCCGGCACGCTGCGGCTGACCGCGAACAATGCCGACGTGGACTTCACGATCGACGCCAGTTCGACCGCGGCGACCCTGACCAAGCTGCAACTGACCTCCGGCGCAACCACCAACTCGACCAGCCTGCTCGATCACATCGGCTCCTCCGGACAAACCCTGACCGTTCAGGTCAACGGCGGCGCCAATCAGATCATCACCTTCGGCACCGGCCCGGGCCAGATTTCGACCCTGGCCGAACTGAACACGGCGATCGGTTCGCTCTCCGGAGTCACCGGTTCCGCGAGCGATGCGGCTTTCACGCTGAACGTCGCATCGAGCACCTCGGTGCAGAACAGCTTGTCGCTGAACGCCTCCAACGCCGCGCTCGCCGCCGCGCTCGGCATTCCGCAGACCGGCACCACCCAGGGCACCGCCTCGGTCGGCGCGCCGAACCCAGCCCGCACATCGCTTGAGAACGACTACAACAACGTGCTTCTGCAGATCGACGCCCTGACCCAGGACGCCGCCTACAACGGCATCAACCTGCTCAACGGCGACGAACTCAAGGTGGTGTTCAACGAGAGCGGCTCGTCCTCGCTCACCATCCAGGGCGTGACCTACAATTCGGCCGGCCTCGGCCTCACGCCCGTCAGCGGCGGTCACTTCCAGGCCAACGGCAACGTCGACCAGACACTGGCGGACATCGATGCCGCCCTCAGCACGCTGCGCACCCAGGCCTCCAAGTTCGGCTCGAACCTGACCACGGTGCAGACCCGCCAGGACTTCACCAAGAACCTGATCGGCACGCTCAGGACCGGCGCCGACATGCTTGTGCTGGCCGACACCAACGAGGAAGGCGCGAACCTCCTCGCCCTGCAGACCCGCCAGCAATTGTCGACCACCGCGCTGTCGCTCTCGGCCCAGGCTGATCAGGCGGTCCTTCGACTATTCGGATGATTCGGGCCGGAAAGCCGGAACCTTCCGCAACGGCGGGGCCAAAAGCCCCGCCGTTGTTCTTTTTGGCCGGCCTGCGCTTCTGAAATCAGCCCCAGCGGGTATCTCTCGGTGCGCCATCGCGCCGAACAATGGAGATCGTGATGCCTCTCAAGGTCGAGCTGAAAGCCAGGCGAACGCATCATGATCGGCGACTGCATGCTCACAAACAGCGATCAGCGAGCCCGATTCGTCGTGGAGGGAACCGCCCCGATCCTTCGCGAAAAAGACATTCTCTCGTCCGACAAGGCCGATTCCCCGGCCAAGAAGATCTATCTCGCGGTCCAGCTGATGTACGTCTCCCGCGACCCGCGTCAGCATCACGAAATCTACTTCTCCCTGATCCGCGAGATCCTGCAGGCGGCGCCCAGCACCTGGTCCTACGTCGAAGCTATCAATAATCAAATCTTAACGGGCAACACCTATAAGGCGCTGAAGGATGCGAAGAAACTGATCGAATACGAGCAGGAGCTGCTGAGCAATGCAAAGCGCGGCCAAGGCCTACGGAAGCGTGGCAAGACAGACCTCCAGCCCGCGCGAACTCGAAGCCGATCTGCTGCTGCAAGCTGCCTCACGTCTGCAAGCGGTGCACGACGACTGGGACAAGGCCAAGCTCGACGACGCGCTGCTCTACAATCGCAAGCTCTGGACCGTGTTTCTGACCACGGCCACCGACGGATCGAACCCGCTGCCCGCCGACATCCGCCAGAACGTCGCCAATCTCGGCCTGTTCGTCATGAACCAGACCCTCAAGACGATCTCCGATCCCCGGCCGGAACAGCTCAACTCGCTGATCACGATCAATCGCGAACTGGCGGCTGGCCTGATGGGCCGCGCCTGACGCACGACCAGACTCGCAATAAAAGCCCCGCACCGCATGCGGGGCTTTTTTTCGTCGAGTCCGGCCGCGTGCAACGCGCGACCGCGATCCAGACACCGGCGCGGTCAGAGATACTTGAGCAGGCTGGTCTGCAGCAGCATCGCCGTGGTCTGCAGCGTGGCCTGAGGCGAGGTCTGCAGGGACAGAATCTGCGCCGCCACCTCCTCCTGCGGAATGCCCTCGATCTCGTACAGGAAGTTCTCGAGCATCGCGGTCGTTCTGCTGATGCCGGTTCTTCGCGAGCGGCGGCGGCGGTCTGCGCGCCGGCCATTTCGGCCTGGATGTCGGTGATCGCCTGCTGGCCTGGCGCGCCGTTCAGACCGTTGCGACGCACGCTTCAAGGCGTCGTAGTCGCCCTCGCATTCGGATCGCTGCCGGAGAAGGTCGATCGCCGCAAACACCGCAACGCTTTGCACCGGCGACTCGGAGGGCCTCCTCGTTGGCGCGCGCGCCGTAGGACACGACCAGCGCCTGATCGACGCGGCCCGTCGCGGTCTGACGCGCCGGATCGCTGCCGGCCTCGCCGGTGTACCAGATCACGGTGTTGGAGGGCGTGCCGTCCACCAGCGCGGTCGCGGTGTCGAACGGCGGGCCGTCGACCCGCTGCGGCGGATTGGCGTCGTCAATATTGAAGAAGTCGTTGCCGGCCGCCACCGCCGAAGCCGCGGTGAGCGCCGTCGCCGCCGAGCGTCGTCGATGCTGACGTCAGCGCCGCCTGGAAGATTCGCAGCCGTATCCGCCGGCGTTGCACCGATGCGAACTCGCCGGGCCCGGGGAGCGGACGAGAGTCGCGGTCAGAGCGATCGCTCGGTCGATGCCGTCCGGCAGGTTGAACGACGAACTCGATGGTCTCGCCCGGCGACGGGTTGCGGTGAAATCGACGCCGATCGCCGGCGGCGCACCGGCGGGGCCGGTCACCGCCGCACTGGTCAGCGTCGGAGTGCACGCCGCGAGCTTGAAGCCGAAGGGCGAGCCCGCGACGTCTTCGCCCAGCGAGACGGACGTGGCGGTCGGGGTCGAAATGACCAGCCGTCCGAGGCCGCTCGCTGCCAAGATCGGCCTGCCGCCGCTCTGCGATGATCTGCTTGAGTCCCGCGCGCGATGCCGTCGCCGTTCATCAGGACGTCGGTGTTGACCACGGACGGCTGATCGCGTCGCCTTGCCGGAGAACAGATAGCGATCGCCGGCCTGCGTGTTCAGCAGGCCGACCATCTGGTCAGCGACGGACATGGCGGTCTTCTGATCGGTCGTCTGGTTGCCGCCGTTGAGCGCGAACGGCGACTGCAGCGTCGTGAGCTTCGATCGAGCGCGCCGCGCTATCCATCGCCTGCAGCGACATGGTCGCGACCTGGATGCGGATCTGCACCAGCGCGATCGTGTCGTTGATAGCCGGAGACGCCGGAAAGCTGGTTGCGCATGCCGACGGTGAGACCGCGGCTGAGGCCGATGCCGGCGTAGGTGTCCGCCTTCTTCCCGGTGCCGAGCTGACGCTGCAGATCGGTCAGCTGTGTCCCGCATGCCGACGAGCGTCTGGACCGAGAGCGCCGAACGCAGGCCGATCGGACCATGTCATGTCGGCCATTCCTTCAGTCGTCCAGCGTGGCGTCCACGGCGATCAGATCCGCATCAGCGTTTCGATCATCTCTTTGGCCGCCGTCAGCACGCGTGCATTGGCGCCGTAGGCGGTCTGGAGGGTGATCAGATTGGCCATTTCGGCGTCGATGTTGACGCCGCTGGTCTCGGCGAAACGCTCCTGCAGCGCGTTCACCACGACCTGCTGGCCGGCGGCCAGGTTCGGCATGCGCCGCCGCCTCGCCTTGAAGGCTCGAGCATCTGGCGCATGAAGGTCGTGACCGAGCCCCGGAACGGCGACGACGTGCGTGCCGATCCCGGTGTCCGGAGAGAAGTCGACCGAGCGCCTCGTTGAGCTGGTCGGAAGATGAAGTCCGGCCGTGCCGGATCGCCGGATGCGGTCTGCGGCGAGGTCGAATAGACCACGAGCCGCGACGGATCGCTGATCAGCGCCGCGTTCACCTGGATGCGGCCGGCGAAGCCCGACGATCTGCGCGCCGATGCGTCGATCGCACCGCTGTAGGACTTGAACGAATCCATGAAGAACGGGAGCTCGGCACGCCCGTTCGTGAGCGCCGGTGACGGTGTGCTCGCCGGACACGCTCGGCACGTTGGTCAGGTATCGCCGGCGCCGTCGTCCAGCATCCGCAGCGTCGTACCGCCCGGATTGGCGAACTGAATCCTGCCGTAGAACAGAGCTGTTGAGCTGCGCCACCACCGAGCCCATGCCCGCGGAGAAATCGACGCCGATCACCTGATCGTTCGGATCGGCGTGGCCTCGCCGTCGAGCGGCAGGACCGAGGGATCGTCCACCCGTATCGAGCGTCGCGCGTGCGCTGCTGCATGGTGGCGTTGTCGATATAGGTGAAGCGGACCGTATTTCCTGCGAGCAGCGAACCCACGTCGATATCGAAGCCGCTCTGCGCACCGACCGTCGCCGGCGCTCCGGCGGTCGTGCGATCGGACAGCGTGCTGGCCAGCCCGCTGCGATTCCGTCGAGCTGGCTCTGCGCCTGAACCAGAACACTGTCGCGCATCTCGATCAGGGCCGCGATCTCGCCGGAGCGGATCGAGCGGTTGGCGATGAGGTCGAATTCCCCGCCGTTCGGCAGCATCAGCCGCAGCGTGCCGACGCCGCTCTGGCTCGGGTCTGCACTCCATTGCGCTGACGGCGTCATCGAACCGCGGGTGTCGAAGGCGAGCGTCGAGGCACTGGGTTCCGACGAGCTGGATCCCGGAATTGGTAAAGATGTTGAGCTGGTTGTTGTCGCCCTCGACGACCGCGATGTCCATCAGCACGCGACAGCGTGTCGACATAGACGTCGCGCTGGTCCAGCAGCGAGGCCGCGGCCGCGTCCCTGGCGTTCATGGTCGCGAGCTGCTCGTTGATCTTGGCGATCTGCTGCATCGTATCGTTGGCGGCGCGGACCGAGTCCGACAGCGCGCGCTCGGCGTCCGAGCGCAGGCTCTGGACGTCCTGCGTCATGCCGTTGAGCTGCTGCGCGAGCACCTGCGCCGAGCTGATCACGGTCGAGCGCGCGGAGATCGAATCCGGGCTCGCGGCCAGCGCCTGCAGCGCCTCGTTGAACTGGTTGTAGATCGATTCCAGCGAGGCCGCGGAGCCTGGATCGCCGTAGACGTGCTGGAGGCGCTGATAGAATTGCGCGCGCATGTCGGCATAGGCGCCACCGGCGGTTTCGACCCGCAACTGCCGCTGGATGTAGGTGTCGAGCTCGCGGTTGATCGCCTCCACGCGCACGCCGACGCCGGCACCGCCGGCAGCCGACGTCGACTGGATCACCGACTTCTTGATGTAGCCGGGCGTCTGCGCGTTCGCAACGTTCGACGCGATCAGCGACATGCCGATCTGCGCGGACCGAAGACCGGAGACCGAGGTCGATAGCGCCTGGGACAGACTCATAACGGGTTACCTTGCCGCGCCGCTTGCGTCATATGCCGTTCGACATGACCGGAGCCCCCGGCACGCTGCGTCACCGCAGCATGTTCAGAAGATCCTGGACCATCTGGTTGGTGGTGGTGATCACGCGGGTGTTGGCCGAATAGGCCTGCTGCGTGACGATCAGCTTGGTGAACTCGTCCGCGATGTCGGTGTTCGAGCTTTCCAGCGACGAGGCGACGATCTTGCCGGAAGCGCCGTAGGTGGCGACGCCGGACTCGTCGGTCACCTGGAACGCCCCGCCGTCGAGCCGCTTCAGCCCGTTCGGTCCGTTGAAGTTCGCAAGCACGATCTCGGCGAGGTCGATGGTGCGGCCGTTGGAGTAACTGCCGACCACGCGGCCCTTGTCGTTGACCGAAACCTGCTGAAGCTCGCCGGCCGGAAAGCCGTTTTGCTGGAGAAGATTGACCTTGGCGTTGCCGTTCGGATCGGCGAATTGCGTGACGCCGCCGGTGCCGTGGACGAGCTGGACGTTGCCCAGCGTCACGCCGTTGACCGTCACGTTGTTGAGCGTGAGGTTGGCGATCTGCGGATCCATCTGGCCGTTGGGACCGAACGTGTAGTTCTGCCCGACGTTCTGCCAGGCCACCTGGTTGCCGGTGGCGTTGGTGTTCACCTGATAGAACAGATTCCAGGTGTCCGTGCCGCCGTACAGCGCGCTGTCGACCTTCGCCCAGCGAAGCTGGATGTTTATCGGCGAGCCGGAGATGTCGTAGGCGGTGATCGCACCGCCGCCGACGGATTCGTTGATGAAGGTCGTGACGTCGGTTCCGACCACGGTGCCGTTGGACGGCAGGGCGGTGAGCGTGCGCATGCCGAAATTGAGCGCGGTGGCGGTTCCGCCGACCGTGATCGTGTCGGTCAGGCTCGCCGCCGTCGTGGTGATGTTGCCGTTGCTGGTGTTGAGCACGGCGGTGCCGCCGACCAGCGTGCCCAGTTCGGTGGCAAGCTCGGCCATCGTCGAGACCTGGCCGGCGCCGGTTCCGAAGGTCACGGTCAGCGGCGGATTGGCGCCGACCTGGAACGTCAGGGTCTGGCCCGCCGCCACTGCGGTCTGGGTCAGGAGATTGGTGGCGTTGGTGGTGCCGACGCTGAGCCCGAGTTCGGAGAGCAGCCCAAGCGTCGAGGCGCCGCCCACGGCAATGTGGGTGTCCGCATTGCCGCTGGTCAGACGCAGCCGGTTGCCGGCCGTCAGCGTCGCGGTGATCCCGGTGGTGCCGGTTTGCAGGTTGATGGCGGTCACCACGTCGGTCGCATCGTCGGCCGGATTGATGGTGATGCTGGTGCCGTTGAGCACCAGCGTGCCGCCGGCGGAGCTGAGACCGGAGATGTCGATCGAGCCGGTGGAGACGGCCACGGCGTCGGCCTGCAGCGTCGCGCCGGTGCCGATGATGCGCGCCGGCTGCGGCGGACCCGCGACCGGATTGGCCGCATAGTTGGGCTGCTGCAGAAGCTCGGAGCCGGGAATGTCGGTGTCGTGAGCCGCGGTGCGCGGATAGCTCGCGAGGTTGGCGCGGTATTCGACCTGGGTGGTCGCCTGCGCCGGAAGGAAGTCGTTCTGGAACTGCAGGAGCTGCGGGACGCTGCCGACCAGGTTGCCGGTCGTCGCATCGACCGGAATGCCCATCAGGTAATAGCCGGCGCCATTGACAAGGTAGCCGTTCTTGTCGGGCTGGAAATCGCCCCGGCGGGTGTAGAGATCGATGCCCTCGAAGATCGGCCGGTTGTCCTGGAAGCTCGCCGGCTTCTGCACGACGAAAAAGCCGTCGCCGTTGATCGCCATGAAGGTACCGATCGACGAGTTCTGAATGTCGCCCTGCACCACGTTGGTCGAGCGCGAATTGGCGATCACGTTGCCCGCGAGCTGCTTTCGCGGATTCTGGTCCGGGATCAGGTCGACGAAGCTGGTGTCGATGCGCTTGAACGCGGTCGTCTGCGAGTTCGCGATGTTGCCCGAGATGTTTTCCAGAGCGAACGACTGCGCACGCATGCCGCCCACGGCGGTGTTGAGAGCCCCGAAGATACCCATGAACCTGTCTCCACATGGCGGGCCGCATCCGGATGATGCCTGCGGCCAACGATCAGGAGACGGATTGCAAGGGGTTTGCCAGATGAAATATCTAAATAAATCAAATATTTAGCGGAAAGCCCCCGACCGCGCGCCCGGCAGGAAACGCCCGGACCGGCAAGTTTTGCCGGGACGACGCTGCGGATTCGCCCCGGCGATCCCGATCAGACGGGTTCGATGCCCTCTCAAGCGGGATGCCCGGTTCAAGCCCGGGCATGACGGAGAGAGTTCGGTTCCGGATTAAGCAACCACGTCCTAGCTGCTGCGCTCGCCCCACAGCTCCTGCAGACGCTGATCGCGGCCGCAGTTGAAGCGGTAGAGGTTGTAGCGGATCGGATTTTTCCGGTGGTAGTCCTGATGGTAATCCTCGGCCTTGTAGAACACGTCGGCCTTGGTGATCTCGGTGTGGACGATCCGCGGGGCGAAGCGCGACTGAACCTGCTTCTTGGTTTCCTCCGCGAGCAGGCGCTGCTCGTCGTCGCGGTAGAAGATACCCGGCCGGTATTGCGAACCGCGGTCGCAGAACTGACGGTCTTTCGCGAGCGGATCGTGGTTGCGCCAGAACACGTCGAGAAGCTGGCGATAGCTGACCTTCGCGGGATCGAACACGACCTCCACCGCTTCGGTGTGTCCGGTCGTGCCGCCCACCACCTGCTGATAGGTCGGATTGCGGACGGTGCCGCCGATATAGCCGGAGGTCGTGCTGACCACGCCGTCGACCTTGTCGAAGTCGGCCTCGGTGCACCAGAAGCAGCCGCCGGCAAAAATCGCGGTGGCGGTCTGCTGGGCGCCGGCGCCGCCCGGAAGCCCGAGCGCCAGCGACGCGAGCAGCATTGTCAGTCCGATCCGGAGCATCGCAACCTCCCTCGCCCGTCGCCGCCCGAAGGCGGCCCGGCTGCCAAACTATACGACCGGCGATGCCGGCCGGCATCAAGCCGCAATCACTTTGCCGGGATGGGTCCGCTTGCCGCGCCGAGCGGCCCTGGCCTAGTGTCGCAAGGGACATTCATCGAGGAATTTCATGCGTTTTGAAGGCACCGACGCCTACGTCGCGAGCGACGATCTGAAAGTCGCGGTCAACGCCGCCATCGCGCTGGAACGCCCGCTGCTGGTGAAGGGCGAGCCCGGCACCGGCAAGAGCGTGCTCGCGCAGGAGATCGCCAAGGCCCTCGACGCGCCGCTGATCGAATGGCACGTCAAATCGACCACCAAGGCGCTTCAGGGCCTCTACGAATACGACGCGGTCTCGCGCCTGCGCGACAGCCAGCTTGGCGACGAGCGCGTGCGCGACATTCGCAACTACATCCGCCGCGGCAAGCTCTGGGAGTTGTTCGTCGCGCCGCAGCGGCCCGTTCTGCTGATCGACGAAATCGACAAGGCCGACATCGAGTTTCCGAACGACCTGCTGCTCGAGCTCGACCGCATGGAGTTCTTCGTCTACGAGACCGGCGAGACGGTGAAGGCGCAGCGGCGGCCGCTGGTCGTCATCACCTCGAACAACGAGAAGGAGCTTCCGGACGCCTTCCTGCGCCGGTGCTTCTTTCACTACATCCGCTTTCCAGACCCCGAGACCATGCAGGCGATCGTCGACGTGCACTTCCCCGGCATCAAGCCGCGGCTGGTCGCTGAGGCGCTCCGGCTGTTCTACGAGGTGCGCGACGTGCCGGGCCTCAAGAAAAAGCCGTCGACCTCCGAGCTGCTCGACTGGCTCAAGCTGCTGCTGGTCGAGGACATCGGGCCCGAGACGCTGCGCGAACGCGATCCGAAGAGGCTGATCCCGCCGCTGCACGGCGCGCTTCTGAAGAACGAACAGGACGTGCACCTGTTCGAGCGGCTCGCCTTCATGACGCGCCGCGAGGGCCGCTGACCGTTCCGGCGATCCGAAGCGCGGGGTGCGCTACCAGCGCCAGTCGACGTCGAAGGTGTAGGACAGGCCGGCGCCGAGCGTCCACTGGTCGCGCGAACCGCGCCGCACCACCAGCGGCGCATCCGCCGCGCTGCCCGCCAGCCGCTCGTATTCCGCGTAAAGGCTCGTGGTCCATCGCGGCGTGAGCGCGAATCGCGCCTGCGTGCCGAAGCCGTAGGAGTAGATGCCGCCGCGCGCGTCGTAGACTGGCAGGCCGGACGCGATCGACTGCTGCGGATCGACGCTGAAATAGGGCCGCACCGCCTCGGCGGACACCACCGTCATGCGGGGCCCCGCCGACAGGGTCAGTTGCGGCGTGGCGCGCCAGACCGCATCGGCGGTCAGTTCGCCGACCAGACCGCGATGGCCGCCGATGCCCTGCAGCAGTTCCGCACGGGTGCGCAGCCACGGCTGCACCCAGTATTCGGCAAAGATGCCCAGTTCGACGGTCCAGTCGACATCGCCGAGACCGGCAAGCTTGGGATCGTCGCTCGCCTTGCGTTTGGTGCGCAGCTTGCCGGTCGGACCGATGCGGAATTCGCCGGTGTCGATCAGGCCGATGCTGATTCCGTCACGCGGGCTGGAAAAGCGGTGCGGCGAGCCGGCGGGGCGGACGTTGACGATGGGAACCGGAACGAAGCGCATGTCGTTCGCGCCGTCCCAGCGCGGGAGATAGCGGCCTTCGACACCGAGCGTGACGGAATAGCCGGTCGAGCGCGGCGGTGAAACCGGGCCGCTGTCCTGCGCCATCGCCGACGCGGGCAGGACGACCAGAACCGCGCTTGCAACGATGGCCCGCATCTCTATCCCCTTACGCCGACGGCTATCACAGACTTTGACCATTACGAAGGGTTTAACGCAGCGGTTCAAGATCGGCGAGAGGAATCGAAGACGGTTAACGGCGGCGTCTGCGGGGCGGCCGCTCAGAGGGCGACCCGGACGCGCGCAACGGTTGTGCGCCGGCCGGCTGCGGCGCCTCGGTCGGCAACGCGACAGTCCCGATGCCCTGCGGATCGCCGCGTTTGCGGCGCGCACGCCAGCCGATCAGGCGCTCGCGGCTTTCGTGCATCCATTGCCCGATCTGCACCACCGTGCGGCCGGTCGCCCCGCCGGCGAAGACCAGCGAGAACGGCAGGAACAACCGCCAGCTCCGGTCGCCCTCCACCACCGCCCGCGCGATCAGGCCGCCGCCCATCGCCGTGGTGTTCAGTCCATGTCCGCCGAATCCGCCGAGCAGCCAGACGCCGGGCCGCAGCTCGCCGATCTGCGGCATGCGGTGCACCGTCATGCCGAAGGTTCCGCTCCACAGATGCTCGACCTCGACCGGACCGAGTTGCGGATAGGCGCGCGCCAGATCCGTAAGCAACGCGCGGCGGTGGCGCTGCGGCCGGCCCCGCCAGACCGTCGAGCGTCCGGACCACATCAGGCGGTCGCCGACCAGCCGGTAGTGATTGTTCGCGAGATCGGTGTCGCTGACCGCGGCCTTCGTGGCGATGATGTCCGCCGCGCGCGCCCCGAGCGGCGCGGTCACCATGACATAGGGCGTGACCGGCAGAAGCGTCTCGGCAAGCCCGGGGATCAGACGCCCGGCCGGTACGTTGGTCGCGATCACCACATGCGCCGCGCGCACGCGCGCCGAAGGCGTCGAAATCCGCTTGCGCACGCCGTCGGGGTCGAGCGCCGTCGCGGGCGTGTGCTCGTGAATATGCGCGCCCGCCGCCTCCGCGGCCGCCGCGAGCCCCCGCAGATAGGCCAGCGGATCGATCGAGAACGCGCGCTTGTGATGGATCGCGCCGTAGTAGAGCGGGCTGCGCAGCACGTCGCGCACGCGCGCGGTGGGCCAGTGCTCGACCTGCGCGTCGAAGTCGCGCATGAGCGTCTCGACCCGTTCGGCCTGCCGCGCCTCGTCGTCGCGCTTGGAAACATGCAGCCAGCCGCCTGCGGTCAGGTCCGCCCCGCGCAGCCGCAATGCGCGGATCGTGTTGCGCACGTCGTCGAGACCGCGCTCGGACATCGCCCAAAGCTCGCGCGCATCCTCCAGGCCGACGCGCGCCGCGATCGCGAGCGGATCGGCGGCGAAGCCCGGAATGACGAAGCCGGTGTTGCGTCCCGAAGCCCCTTCCCCGATCCGCCCGGCCTCGAGCACGATCACCGACCATCCGCGCGCAGCGATCTCGCGCGCGGCGGTCAGCCCCGCAAGGCCGCCGCCGATCACGCAGACGTCGGCGTCCGAATCCAGCTGCAGACGCGGGCGGGCGGGCGGTTGCGGCTGGCGCGCGGCGTACCAGCTTTCAGACGATCGGGGGCGGGATTCGGCCGTCATTGACAGGATCGGTTCGGAGCGTGGAGACACGGGGAGAGCGATCCTAACATCGCGCGCCGTTTCGGGAGACAGCTTTGCGAATGTTAGAATGACGGAAATTAGAATGACGGAAAGCGGAGGCCGACATGCGACTGCTGCTGCTGCGTCACGCCAAGGCGGAGCGGATCGGGCCCGGCCAGCGCGACCGCGACCGCGGCCTCACCGACCGCGGGCGCAACGACGCCGCGACCGTCGGCACCTATCTGGTTCGCCACGACTACGCGCCGGATCGCGTTCTGGTGTCGCCGGCCGCCCGCACCCGCGAAACGTGGTCGCAGGTGCGTGAGGCTTTTCCTGACAACCCGGAGGCCGTCCACGAAGACCGGATGTACGACGCGACCGTCTACGATCTCCTCGAGGTGGTGAAGGAATCCGGCGACGGCGCCTCAAGCCTCATGCTGATCGGGCACAATCCCGGTTTGCATGAGCTTGCGCTGCTGCTGGTGGCTTCGGGCGATATCGATGCGCGACAGCGGCTTGGAGAAGGCTTTCCAACGGCGGCGCTGGCCGTCCTCGATTTTCCATCCGGCGAATGGAAAAAACTGCATCCGCAATCGGGACGGCTCGAGCGGCTGATCACTCCCAAGACGCTGACGCAATCGACCGACTAGGATGACGCACGCACAAGTCGATGGGCGGCAGCCGAATGATTGCAAAGGGCATGGCGTCAACAGAACATGGGCGCAGCGCCCGCAAGTGTGGCAGGATAGCCGGAGACTCCATCCGGGAAGGAACGGACGATGTACCAGCAAATTCTCGTACCGGTTGACCTGACCGATCCCAACCTCGCACGACCGGCAATCGACAACGCCGTGACGCTGGCGAAGGCCTACGGCGCCACCATCAGGCTGATCAATGTTCTGCCGATGACGCCGGTGATGCTCGCGGAGTATGTCCCGCCGGACTTCGACACCCAGCAGCGCAGCTCCGCCGAGGACGCGCTTGCGCTCATTGCGAAGGAAATCGATCTGGGCGACCGCGTGTCGTCGGTGGTCCGGCAGGGCGGCGTCTATCACGAGATCCTGGAGGAGGCGAAAGCGATCAAGGCCGACCTGATCGTCATGAGTTCGCATCGCCAGGGCATGCGCGCCTATCTGATCGGATCGAACGCCAGCCACGTCGTTCGCTACGCCAATTGCTCGGTGCTGGTGGTGCGGCGCTGACGCTGCGTCAGCGCGAAACCACGCGCGGCGCGGCCGCGCGCGGCAGAACCTCCGCCGGCAAGGCATCCGGCCGGTAGCCGAGCGGCCGGTTGCGCCGAAAGAACGTGCCGATCTGCCAGGCGAACAACACGAAGAATGCGCCCACCAGCCCGGCGCCCGCCCATTCGCCGACCTGCATCGCGCGCACCGCGAGCGCCGCAAGGCCCAACGCCGCACAGACGAAGATCGCGATGCCGAACCAGAACAGGATCGGGTTCATGCCTGCATCGAAGCGCGCACGGCCGTTCGCCGTGGCGATCCTGCGGTGAAGCTCGCCGACGAAGGCGTTGTATTCGTCGTCCTGCCGCGCCTGCTCGACCATGCTCCGCCACGTTGCGGATACGATCGTGAGCTTGGGCGCCTCGGGCGCCCAGATCTCCGTCACGAACCGATAGGACTGCATGGTCATCGGACGAAACGACAGCCGCACGCGCTCGATCCGCTCGTAGGGCACCACGCCCGAATGCCGGCCGAACTCCCATGCGAGGCCGGTTTGCTTGAGCTCGAAACCCCACATCGCGCCCATGAGAGAGGGCTTATAGACATAGACCGGCCCGGCCGGTGCGCCGTCCGTGTCGATGTCGGCTTGTTCGGCTTCGGTCGGCACGCAGGGGCTCCGTCGCGGCCCGCGGCCGCTCTGGCGGTTTCAAGCGAAGCGGGACCGGTTCGCGCAAAGAACACGCGCGCGTCAAATAAAGCGCCAGAGCCCGGCCTTGATTCCATCAAGGCAGGAAAAACTCTAGATCGTGATCTTTCCAGCCTTGATGACCGGCGTCCAGCGCGCCGCGCTGTCGCGGATCAGCTGCGCCATACCCTCCGGCGTGGTGCCGCGCGGCTCGACGTTCATCGCAGCGATGCGCTTGTTGACCTCGGGACTTGCGATGCCCTTGGCAATGGCGTCGGACAGGATCTTCACGACGTCCTTCGGCGTTCCGGGCGGCGCCGCAACGCCCATCCAGGTGTCTGCGGCAAAGCCTTTCAGCGTTTCGGACACCGCCGGCACGTTCGGCAGCGCCGCCATGCGCTTGTCGGAGGCGACCGCGATCAGCTTGAGCTTCTTGGCCTCGACCAGCGGCAGCGTCGCCGGCAGCAGGTCGAACATGACGTCGATCTGCCCGCCGGTGAGCGCGACGATCGCCGGTGCGCTGCCGCGGAACGGCACATGCACCAGGTCAGTCTTGGTCATCTGCTTGAACTGCTCCATCGCGAGATGGCCGATCTGGCCATTGCCCTGCGAACCGTAGTTGAGCTTGCCCGGATTGGCCTTGGCATAAGCGATTAGGTCGGCCACCGAGTTCACCGGAAGATCGCCGCGCACCAGCAGCACCGCGGGATAGGACGCGATCACGCTCACCGGCTCGAAGCGGCCGAGGTCGAACGTCACCTTCGGATTGATGACGTTCATGATGCTGTAGGTGAGCTGCGGGGCGCAGACGATGGTGTAGCCGTCCGGCTTGGCGTTGTTGACGTAGTCCATGCCGACCAGTCCGCCGGCCCCGCCGGCCCGGTTCTCGACGACCACGGTCTGGCCGAGCGCGCGCAATTGTTCGGCGGCGATGCGCGCGAGAATATCGGCGGTGCCGCCGGCCGGCAGGGGAACGACCATCGTGATGGGGCGCGTCGGGAAGCCCGATTGTGCTGAGGCTGCAAGCGGCGGCAGGACGGTCGCGGCCATTCCCGCGAACAGCGTTTTGCCAAACCGGCGACGATCCATCGGCATTCCGTCCTCCCTGAGGCCGGGCCTGTTTACGGGCCCGCGGCGGAGCACCATAACAGCGCCTCGCGCGCGCGCAATCTGCGCGCAATGCGCAGGCCCTCAGGGGCGATCGGCCGGCGCATCCTTCGGTTGCATGGAATCGACGCGCACCAGTTGCGGAAACAGCTTCATCCAGAGCCCGGCGACGATCAGCGCGCCGATGCCGCCGAGCAGCGCCGCCGGCACCGCACCGAACGCCGCCGCGATCGCGCCGGCGCGAAACTCCCCGAGCGTCGACGAGGTGCCCGTGAACATCGAGTTGATCGACATGACGCGGCCGAGCATGTCGTTGGGCGTGCGAAGCTGGACCAGCGAGTGGCGGATCACCACCGACACCGCATCGGTGCCGCCGTAGACCGCCAGGGCCACGATCGACAGCGCCAGCGACGTGGACAGCGCGAACACCAGGATCGACAATGCGAACGCCGTCGTGGTGACGAACAGGATCGGACCGACGCGGCGGTCGAGCGACGTGCGCGCCAGCCAGATCGACACCGCCAGCGCGCCGATCGCCGGCGCCGAGCGCAACAGACCGAGGCCCCACGGACCGGTTTCGAGAATGTCGCGCGCGAAGATCGGCAGCAGCGCCGTCACGGTGCCGAGCAGCATCGCGAACAGATCGAGCGAAATCGCGCCCAGCACCACCGGGCGGCTGCGTATATAGGAGAACCCCGCGAACAGCGACTGAAGCGTGACCGGCGCGCGCCCCTGAGTTTGACCCACCAGCTTGATCAGGCTGATCAGCACGCTCGCCAGCACGAAAAACGCCGCACAGGCGATGTAGAGCGCGAACGGACTGAACGAATAGACCAGCATCCCGATCGCGGGACCGGCGATGATCGCGGTCTGGTTCGCGGTCGCGGACGCCGCGATCGCGCGCGGCAGCAGCGCCTGCGGCACAAGCCCCGGAACCATCGTCAGCAGCGTCGGCACCTCGAAGGCGCGGGCGACGCCCGTCACGAACACGATGGCGAGCAGCGCATCGCGCCCGAGCCAGCCGCCGGCGGTGCCGACCGCGAGCGTCACGGCCATCGCCGCCTTGACGATCTGGCAGACGCGAACCACCGCACGCCGGTCGTAGCGATCGGCGACCTGACCGATCACGAGAAACAAGGCGACGAACGGCACGAACTGCACCAGCCCGACCAGACCGAGGTCGAAGGCCGAGCCCGTGAGATCGTAGACCTGCCAGCCGACCGCGACCGTCAGCATCATGTAGGCGGCCACCGTCGCAGTGCGCGCGCACCAGAACATCACGAACGAGCGATGCGCGAGGAGCGCCGGCGCAGGCTCCGGCGTCAGGTCTGACGTTGTCATCGGGGTCACGAAACCGGGGTTGCGCAACGCGCGCTACGGGGAGCGCTCTCATAGCGCGTTCCCTGCCCCGCTCCAATGCGTCCCGGCGTGCGCTCTAACGCCAATCCGCCGGGTGCCGAAGGTCGCGCCCGGCGACTGCGCAGGCCGTCAAAGCTGGACGTTGGCCTCCTTGATGACCTTGTGCCAGCGCGCCATCTCCTCCTTGAAATAGGCGGCGGTCTCCTGCAGCGAGCCGCCCACCACCTCGGCGGAGAGGTTGTCGAGGCGCTTGCGCACCTCCGGGTCGCGCAGCGCCTCGTTGATGTCGGCGTTGAGCTTGGTGACGATCGCCTGCGGCGTGCCGGGCTGCGCCACGACGCCGAACCACGCCGCGGAGTTCGAAGCCCGGCAGGGTTTCGGCGATGGTCGGCACGTCGGGCATCAAGGCCAGCCGCTTGGGCGTCGCGACCGCGATCAGCCGGACTTTGTCCGAGGTCACGAGCGCGCGCGAGGCGCCGAGATTGTCGAAGAACAGATCGACGTTGCCGGAGACGAGATCCTGCAGCGCCGGCGCCGACCCGCGGTACGGCACATGCTGGAACTTCACCCCGGCCATCATCTGGAACATCTCGGCGGTGAGATGCTGGGTCGCGCCGTTGCCGGCGGTGGCGCAGGTCAGCTTGCCGGGGTTGGCCTTGGCGTAGGCGATCAGCTCCGGCACCGATTTCGCCGCAACCTTGTGGCTGGCGAGCAGCGCGTTCGGCACGCGGCCCATGATCGCGACCGGAATGAACTTGGTCGGATCGAAGCCGAGCTTCGGATAGAGATTGTGATTGATCACGAGCGGCGGCGGCGGCGCGGACAACAGCGTGTAGCCGTCCGGCTCGGCGTTGGCGAAGGCCTCGGCGCCGATGTTGCCGGCCGCGCCCGTGCGGTTCTCGATGATGACCGGCTGGCCCCATTTGCGCGACAGCCATTCGGCGACGACGCGCGGCATGGCATCGGCGGTGCCGCCGGCGGGAAACGGCACGATGATCCGCACGGCGCGATTGGGATAGGCCTGCTGCGCGAACCCGATCCTTGGCGAGCCCAGCGCGACGCCGGATGCGAGCAATCCGAGCGTGACCGTGCGACGCGAGATTGCGCGACCGTTTTGGCGACGAGCCATCGTGTTCCTCCCCTGGCGATCTTGATCGCCTGCAATCCTAGACGCTTGACCGACGCCGTGCCAGATGGAGCGTCGATTGACTCCCCGCGCCGATAGCGACACGTTTTCGCATTCCGGATCATTCGCAAACGCAGCATACGGGACGACACGATGGAGCCTCGCGAACGCCTGCCGTTTTCTCCGATCGAGGGCCGGCCGCCGCTGGTTCTGCCCGACGGGCTGAGACTGATCGTCTGGCCGGTGATCTCGCTGGAGCACTGGGACATCTCGCGGCCGATGGCGCGAATGGTGATCTCGCCGCCGCAGGGCCAGGCGCTGCAGCCCGACCATCCGAACTGGAGCTGGCACGAATACGGCATGCGCGTCGGGTTCTGGCGCATGAAGCGCATGTTCGAGCGGCTGAAGGTGACGCCGACGGTGACGATCAACGCGCGAGCCTGCGAGACCTACGAACCGGTGATCCGCGCCGCCGCCGACGCCGGCTGGGAGCTGAACGCGCACGGCTACGAGCAGATGCCGATGCACAAGCTCGAGGACCAGCGCGCATCGATCATGAAGGCGGTCGACGTGATCGGAAAATTCTGGGGCCGGCCGCCGCGCGGCTGGTTCGGTCCCGGCCTGACCCAGACCTACGACACGCTCGACTATCTGTCGGAGGCCGGCATCGAATACATCGGCGACTGGGTGCTCGACGACGAGCCGGTGACGCTGAAGACCACGCACAAGCCGGTGGTCGCCCTGCCCTACAATTTCGAAATGCACGACATCGTCATGATGGCGCTGCAGGACCATACCTCCGACGAGGTCTACCGGCGCGCCATCGACGCCTTCGAATGCCTCTATGCGGAGGCCGGCGAGCGCGCGAAGATCATGGCGATCGCCGTGCATCCCTATCTGTCGGGCCAGCCGCACCGCATCGCCCAGGTCGAGCGCGCCTTCCGCGAGATCCTCGCCCGGCCGGGCGTCGCCTGCTGGACCGGCGAGCAGATTCTCGACTGGTACCGTTCGACGCCGCAGGGCGTGGCCGCCCTGAAGGCCGCGTCATGAGCGGATTCTTCGTTCCGCACGACATCACGCGCGCCGATCCGCGGCGCGGCGAGCGGCCCGCTCGCGGGCCTCGGCGTGGCGGTCAAGGACATGTACGACATCGCCGGCGAACGCACCGGCGGCGGCAATCCCGACTGGCTCGCGGCGCAGAAGCCCGCGACGCGCCATGCCGGCGCGGTGCAGCGCCTGCTCGACGCCGGCGCGACGGTCGTCGGCAAGACGGTGTGCGACGAGTTCTTCTACAGCATCGCCGGCGCCAACGCGCACTACGGCACGCCGGCGAACCTGCGCGCGCCGGGCCGCCTGCCCGGCGGCTCGTCGTCGGGCTCGGCCGCCGCGACCGCGGCCGGCGCCTGCGACATCGGGCTGGGCAGCGACACCGGCGGATCGGTGCGCGTGCCGGCCTCGTTCTGCGGCCTGTACGGCATCCGCACGACCCACGGCCGCGTCGATCCGGCCGGCGCGATGGACATGGCGCCGACCTTCGACACCATCGGCTGGTTCGCCGGCACCCCAGGCGTATTCCGGCGCGCAGGCGATGCGCTGCTCGGCGGCGCGCGCCACGACGCCGCAATCTCCGAGTTGCTGATCGCCGAAGACGCCTTCGCCGAGACCGACGCGCCGGTGGCCGCCATGCTCGGCATGGCGCTGGCGCGCATGAAGGACGCGCTGCCCGCCTCGCGACCGGTCAGGGTCGCGCCGGGCGGGCTCGATCCGTGGCGCGAATGGGTGCGCGTGATCCAGGCCCGCGAGATCTGGCAGGTCTACGGACGCTTCGTCGAAGACAACAAGCCCCGCTTCGGCCCCGGCGTGGCCGAGCGCATGGCCATCGCATCCGCCGTCACTGCGACGCAGGCCGACGACGCGCGGGCGAACATGGCGAAGGCGCGCCAGGCGATCCGTGCGCTGGTGAAGCCCGGCACGGTGCTCGCCCTGCCGACCACGCCCTGCATCGCGCCTGCGGTCGACAGCCCGGCCGACGAACTGGAATCGTTTCGCGTGCGCACCATGCGCATCACCTGCATCGCGGGGCTCGGCGGGCTGCCGCAGATTTCGATCCCGGCGGGCACGGTGTCCGGCTGCCCGGCCGGACTCTCCTTCATCGGCTGGGCCGGTGGCGACGAGGCGTTGCTCGATCTCGCGGTCCGGATGTCGCCGCACGTCGGCGCGACCGGATAGCCGGCGCAGCGGCCGCAAAAGCAAAGGCCGGCGCGCCGCGCCGGCCTTCACAGTTTCAGTCCGTCGAAAGATCAGCGCCGCTTCTTGCGGGCGACGCGGACCGGACGGGCCGGCGCCGGCTCCCAGTGCGGGTTCGCGTCGAACGCGGCGTTGACGATCAGGCCGCCGAGGATCGGCACCACGCAGTTGGCGGTCAGCACATGGGCCTCGCGCAGCGTCAGCGGACGGTTGGCGAAGGCGGTGGCGACGATCGGCGACACGGCCATGCAGCCGATCGAGGTCAGCGCATAGGCGCCGCCGGTGGTCAGGCCGTTGGCCTGGCGCTTGTTCCAGCTTCCGTTGAAGGTCCAGTCGTTGAGCGACAGGAAGGTGACGGTGGCCGCGGCGCCGGTGGCGACGCCGGCCACCTTCACGCGCTTGTCGATGTGATGATGCCGGTGCTTGCGGGGGCCGGCGTCTGCGCTCTGGGCCAGCAGAGCGAGGGCCGCGATTGCGACCGTAAGGACGCCAAGAATCCGTTTCATGCGATTTTCCCTGTTTGAGCCCGCCAGCGGATTTGCTGCGGGCGTCGTCTTGTTCGATTGCGATCCCGGGTCCAGACCTTGGGTCCAGGCCGATGCCGGACGGGCGCGGAACGCGGCCCCGAATTGCAACGGATCGACACTGTCGGCATTGCCGGGTTCCAATCAAGCGCCGGTTCCGGTCATGCTTGCCTTTCCCCCAACAAGCCATGCCGCATCGCGACGGACGGCCCCCTAATGCCCCCCGTTAACAGGGCATTAACCGCGCCATAGCAGGGTTAAGTCACCGTTAACCACCCAGTGATTCGGCGTCGCTCCGGCCGGGCGCATCGGCACAGGGAGACTTTGAGCCATGACCAAGCTTGGCAGCCTGCTCGGCCGCAAGCCCATCCTGGTGGTCGACAAGACCGCCGCAACGAGGCCGCCGTCCGCCGCCAACGACGCACCGGCCGCCGACGACGCCCCCCCGTCGATCGCGCCGGCCGCCGAACGCACCATGCTGGAGCTCGACCAGGAGCTGTTCTTCCCGATCGTCAGCCAGCTGGGCGAGGAGAACGAGGCGGTCCGCAACCTGCTGATCGACGCCGAGCACAAGATCGGCGAGCTCGAGACGATCAAGAAGTCGATCGGCCGGCTGGTCGATCCGGTCAGCAAGACGCTGCGCGCCTTCGAGGAGGCCAAGAGCGAAAAGCTGACACTGCAGGGCGCGCTGAACAACACCCGCGTCGCCCACGCCAAGCTGCGCGAGGATCTCAACGCCTCCGAGAAGCGCGCCTCCGCGCTCGACGCCGAATGCACCCGCCTTCGCGAGGTGCTGGCGATCGCCCAGCAGAGCGTGAACGCGCTGGAGACCACCAAGAACGAACAATCCGCCGAACTGGCCACCCGCCGTTCGCAGATTTCCGATCTGCAGCGCCAGCTCCAGCACCAGGCCACCGAACTGCAGGTGTCGCGCGAAGAGAACCGGCGCGCGGCCGAGCGCGTCGCCGTGGTCGAGCGGCGCATCATCGCGCTCGAGGCCGAGGCCAATGCCGCGCAGCAGAAGTTCCAGATGTCGGACAAGGAGCGCGCCGCGGTTCAGGCGATGCTCGACAAGTCCCTGAACGACGCCGCACAGCTTTCGCGCCGGGTTCTCGACGCGGACAAGGCGCTCGGCGCCGCCAAGGCCCGCATGCAGGATCTGGAGGCCGACCTCAACGACGCGCAGGCCGATCGCAACCGCCTCGCAACCGCGCTTGAGGAAACCGGCGAGCGTCTGCGCAGCGAAACCATCGCGCACAACGCCCGGATGGAGGCGATGCAGGCCCGCGTCTCGATCTCCGAGAAACTGCTCGAAGAATTGCGTCACACGCTGTCCGCGCGCGCGGAAGAGCTTGGCGCCTTCGATCGCCGGGTCGCCGAAGCGATCCAGATGCGCGACGCGATCGAGAGCAAGTTCGCCCAGGTCGAACGCGCCCTCGCCGAACGTGACGCCCAGATCAAGGAGCTGGAGCGCAGCCGCGCCGCGATGGCCGAGCGCGCCGAAATGCTCCAGCAGGCGGTCGACAGCCGCGGCGACGCCTACGGCCGCGCCATCGAAAAGATCGAGGCCCAGGACAACCTGATCCGCCTGCTCGAAGGCCAGATGCGTGCGGTCCGCGAAACCGGCGACCTTCAGCTCGAAGAGGCGCAGGCCCAGCTCCAGCGCGAACGGCTGGAGCGCACGATGGCCGAGGGCGCGCTGGAGGCGAGCCGCAAGGACATCGCCCGCCTGCTGCGCGAACTGGCGTCGCTGCAGGGCAGCGCCAGCAACGGGCATATTTCGCAGGAGGCCGTCAACGCCGCACTGGTGCGGTTCCGCGCCGCCGCCTGATCCTTCGCGCAGCCGCGAAACACGAAGCCCCCGCCCACCGGCGGGGGCTTTTTCATGACAGCCCTGTCATGTTTCGCGCGCGTGGCGCGCGGCCCTTCCGGATATGCAACCGCTTGCGCACGGCGAATTGTCGCTGCGACCAGCCGCGCGGTGTCCTCCCACCGTCGTCGCGCGTTCAACGCATCAAGGGCGACGCTGACCGGAGGAGTGACACCATGAAAGTTCTCGGTGCCTTTGTTATTTTCGCTCTCACAGGAATCGCCGTCGCCATCGGCATTTGCTCCATTATCGAACGCTATTCTGAAAATGCGGGCCTGCTTTCGTTCCTCGGCCTGTTCGCCGTCAACTTCATCATCGCCTGGCACCTGGCGTTGTTCGTCACCGAGCGCTTCCTGCTGACAGACGAGGATCGCGCCGCGAACGAAGCTTATCTCCGCCAGAGCAACGAGCGGTTTCGTGCGATGACCGTGCGGGCCTGATCGGGACGATTCAGCCCGCCCGACAGGAGCCGGTCCGCGGCAGCCGGGCCGGCTCCCTTCGCATGCTCAACCGGCCGCTCCGAACCCCGCCCTCTGCAGCCGCACCACCGCGCGATCCATCGCGGACAGAAACCGCGAGCGGTCCTGCGGCGAGAACGGCCGCGGCCCGCCGGTGATCGCGCCGGCGCTGCGCAGATCGTGCAGCAGATTGCGCGTGGCGACCGTCATGCCGATCGAGTTCTCGTCGAACTCCTTGCCCGACGGCGCGATCACCGCGGCGCCGGCCTTGAAGCAACGCTGCGCCAGCGGCACGTCGGCCGTCACCACGATGTCGCCCGCGCCGGCGCGCTCCGCGATCCAGTCGTCCGCGGCATCCAGGCCGGCCGCCACCACCACCCGCTCGATCGCCGGATCGCGCGGCACCGCGATCGGGCTGTTGGACACGACATAGACCTTGAGCCCGCAGCGCTCCGCCACGCGATAGACCTCCGGCTTCACCGGACAGGCGTCGGCATCGACGTAGACCGAGATCGGATTGGGCGTGATCGGATCGGACATGCTGACTGCTGGTTAGGCGGACGCAGCAGGCAAGGCAAGACGGCCCGCGCGGACCGCCGCCCTTCGTGTCTCCGGAAAGGCGCCTCCGGAAATGCACCTCGGGAAATTCGCCGCTGCGAAAAACAAGAAGGGCCGCCCTTGCGGACGGCCCTTCCATTGTCAGGCCGCGATCCGGCGGCGGCGCGCAATCGTCGCACCGACCCGCGCGGAGCGTGACGCTGTCACGTCACGCGGCGCGCACCTCGGAAGAGGCGAGGATCCAGCTCATGGATGCCGGCGACCGCGGCGATAGACAATGAGACACTGGATCACCTCCTTTCAGTTGGTTGACAACATCAACAAGGTAGGAGGGATTTGGGGGAAGTCCAGAGCCTGCGGGGAACGCGCGAGTTCCTTGCGTGGACGTGTCATTTTTGACACAATCGCCGGCGATGATCGACCGCCGAAGAAAATCGTCGGCCGGTTTTACGCCACCGCCAGCGGACTGAAACCCGTTCGCGAATGGCTGCTCGACCTGTCGAAAGATGACCGTCTGATTCTCGGACGGGACATCCAGAAGGTGGAGTTCGGCTGGCCCCTCGGGATGCCGTACTGTCGTCCGCTGGGACGAGGACTGTTCGAGGTGCGAAGCGATTTGTCGGGCGGGCGGATTGCGCGGGTCATCTTCTGCATCGTTCGCGGAGAGATGATCCTTCTGCACGGGTTCGAGAAGAAGACGCAGAAGCCCCCGAAGCAGGCCATCGACCTCGCGCTTCGGCGAAAGAAGGAAATCGACGAATGAAAAAGAAAAGGAAATCGAAGGGCCATATCGATCGCAGTGAGACCTTCGACGAGTTTCTGGCCAGGGACGGTATCCTTGCCGAAACCGAGGACGCCGCGCTCAAGGAAATCATCGCAAACCAGATCAAGGTGGCGATGAAGGCGGAGGGCCTGACCAAGACCGCGATGGCCTTGCGGATGAACACCAGCAGGCGGCAGCTCGACCGGCTGCTCGACGCGGAGAATCCTTCGGTGACGCTGGCGACGCTGCGCCGCGCGGCGACGGCGGTGGGAAGGAATTTAAGGGTGGAGTTGGAGTGAGAGCTAAAATTCTAAGCGGCAGGGCAGAAATATTCCGGCCACCTCAAGAACCGCCCTCCCAAGACCTTTTTACAAGCGCCGCTATATTACTGAAAACTTTCGCATTCTGTTGAATTATCTCTTTGTCAACAGTCACACGAATACTTTTCGCCTTTCGAACATAAGCGATATTCTTTTCATCCAGAAGGGTCGCAGCCTCATCCTGCAGATTTTGATCAACACGAAAACTAATAAGAGATTTGTTCAATGTGCGCTTGTGCAGAGACACATAATTATAACCGCCCACGGTGATTGCAATATAACTCTTCAAATAATTAAGCGTCGGATCGTTAAAATCGCTACTTGCGACATTCAACAATGTGTCAGCGGCTTCAAGGGTCCATTTCGCTCTTTTAGTCCAATATTCACGATTATAGCTTTTATCGTCGAGAGATGTACCATCATCAATTTCTTCGAATGTATCGAGAATGGTAGAAAAAAATAAACTTCTCTTGCCGCCCACTATCAACATGCTAACTTGAACGGCGATAATAGGAATTGAATGACTCAGTAGCTGTATAACGTTAAAGAACCGTCGATTAATATGCTCTGCCACAAGCACAGCAAAATGCTGTCGCTGAGGCCACTTGCGTTTCTCATTATCCCAGTATTCGATTGTACGAATTATATGGGTTTCATCAGTTTCACCAAGCATTACCTCGACTTCATACATCGAGTCGTCTTCAGGATTCTTAAGGAGAATATCAAGCCGGCCACCGGACGACTGCTGACGCTCCTTCGCGATGGCCTCGAGTTCACCGAGTCCGAGGCATACGGGATTTTCGACAATCTGATCTTGCAACCAGTATTCGTCAAATCCTGCTTCTCTAAGCGAAATAGATTGAGCAATCTCTATCTCTTCAGACATTTTCCTCTCCCAAAAAGCAATTCAGCGCCGCCTAATAAATTCTACCTCACCAACTCCCGCATCGCGCGGTCCAGCCCTTCCAGCGTCAGCGGAAACATCCGCCCGCCCATGAGCTGGCGCATCATACGGATCGACTGGGTGTGCGGCCATTCGCTCTCCGGCACCGGATTGAGCCACACGCACGAAGGATAAGTCCGCGTCACGCGCTCGATCCAGGCTGCGCCCGCCTCCTCGTTGTAGTGCTCGACCGAGCCGCCCACCGCGGCGATCTCGTAAGGCGACATCGCGGCGTCGCCGACGAAGATGACCTTGTAGTCGTGCGGATAGGTGTGCAGCACGTCCCAGGTCGGCGTGTGCGCCTGGTAGCGCCGCCGGTTCTCCGTCCACACCCGCTCGTAGAGGCAGTTGTGGAAGTAGAAATGCGCCATGTGCTTGAACTCGGTGCGCGCGGCGGAGAACAGCTCCTCGGTGGCCTGGACGTGCCAGTCCATCGAGCCGCCGATGTCGAAGAACAGCAGAACCTTCACCGCGTTGTGGCGCTCCGGCCGCATCTGGATGTCGAGATAGCCCCGGTGCGCGGTGCCGCGGATCGTGCCGTCGAGGTCGAGTTCGTCCGGCGCGCCGGTGCGCGCGAACTTGCGCAGCCGGCGCAGCGCGACCTTGATGTTGCGGGTGCCGAGTTCGACGTCGCCGTCGAGATCCTTGAACTCGCGCTTGTCCCAGACCTTCACGGCGCGGCGGTGCGTGCTTTCGCCGCCGATGCGGATGCCTTCGGGATTGTAGCCGGCATTCCCAAAAGGAGACGTGCCGCCGGTGCCGATCCATTTCGAGCCGCCCTGATGCCGGCCCTTCTGCTCGGCAAGCCGCTGCTTCAGCGTCTCCAGCAGCCTGTCGAGACCGCCCATCGCCTTGATCTGCGCCTTCTCCTCGTCGGTCAGATACTTCTCGGCGAGCCTCTTCAGCCATTCCGCCGGGATGTCGGCTTCAAGCGCCTCGCCGACGCCCTCGAGTCCCCTGAAGACCTGACCGAACACCCGGTCGAACTTGTCGAGGTTGCGCTCGTCCTTCACCAGAACGGCGCGCGACAGGTAATAAAAATCCTCGACGCGGCGCGCCGCGAGATCGGCCTGCATGCCCTCCATCAGCGCGAGATACTCGCGCAGCGACACCGGAATGCCGGCGGACTTCAGCGCGTGGAAGAAGTTGACGAACATGGCGCGAGGATTGGCCTCGCAGGCCATCAGGTCAAGCCGCATCGGCCTGTTGCGCGTCCCCACCCTGCTGCGCGCATGCCGGCACGCTCTCTGCGCCGTCATGGCCGGGCTTGACCCGGGCATCCACGTCTGAGGACAGTGCGGCAAGACACGGATGGCCGGGACCACCCCGGCCATGACTCCGATACGCAAAGCGATGCCCTGTTCTTTCCGTCCGAACCCACGGCTTGCCCTTGCCGCCCTCCTCGCGATGGCGTTCCTCCTCGCGCCCGCGCTGTGGAACGGCTTTCCGCTGCTGCAATACGACACCGGCGGCTATCTCGCGCGCTGGCACGAGGGCACGCTCCAGGAAAGCCGCTCGCCGGTCTACGGCCTGCCGCTGGCGCTGCTGGCGTGGCCGGATTTCTGGCCCGCGGTCGTCGTGCAGGCCGCGCTCGCGGTCTGGGTGCTGCATCTGGTGCTGCGTGCGCATGGCCTGGCGGGGCCCTGGGCGCTGCTTTCAACGACCGCGGCGCTTGCGCTGCTCACCGCCCTGCCCTGGCTCGCCTCGATCCTGCTCACCGACATCTTCGCCGGTCTCGGCGTGCTCGGCCTCTATCTGCTGATCGTGGCACAGGACACACTGAGCCGCCGCGAACGGATCGGCGTGATTGTGCTGGTCGCGGTCGCGGCGGCGTCGCACAGCGCGACGCTGCTGGTGCTCGCGGGTCTTGTGATCGTCGCGGTGCCTGCGCGGCTGATCTGGTCCGGCGTCTCGCGCGCGGGACTGGCGCAGGGCGCCGCCGCCATCGTGCTGAGCGTCGTGCTGCTGCTCGCCGCCAACGCGGCGGTCGCAGGCCGCCTCGCCTGGACTCCGGGCGGGCCGCAAATCCTGTTCGGGCGGATGCTGCAGGACGGTATCGTCGCGCAGTTCCTCGCCGACCGCTGTCCCGATCGGCGCTTCCGGCTGTGCGAGCATCGCCACGAGTTGCCGCGCGACGCCGACGAATTCCTCTGGGGCCAGGGCCTGTTCGACCGGCTCGGCCGCTTCGAGGGTCTCGGCGACGAGATGCGCAGCATCGTTCTGGAAAGCCTCGCCGCCTATCCGCTCCGGCAGGCGCAGGCGGCCGTGGCCGCCGCCGCACGCCAGCTCGTGTCGGTGGCCGGCGGCGAAGGCGTGCTGAACGTGATCTGGCACACCTATGCGATCGTGGAGCGCGACGCGCCCCATGCCGTGCCGTCGATGCGGTCGGCGCGCCAGCAGCGCGGCGAACTGAGCTTCGCCGCGCTCAACCGGCTGCATGTGCCGGTCGCACTCGCGGCCATGCTTCTGCTGCTGCCGCTGATCGCGGCTGGGCGATGGAACGCGGGGCTGGCGCGGCCGGCGGCGCTGGCCGCGACGGTCGCGCTGGCGCTCATAGGCAACGCCGTCGTATGCGGCGTGATCTCCAACCCGCACGACCGTTACGGCGCGCGCCTCGCCTGGCTCGCGCCGCTGGCCCTGCTCCTTTCAATCCCGCGGCTTCGGCTCCTGTCGACTCCGCGACAGCGGCCGCCGACGGTTAAGCCGCGTTAACGCAACCGTCGCCTCGCGAGGGAACCCGGCCCGCAAAAACGCGGCGCAAGGTCGCAATCGCGCCGCGCGTAACCGAATCTATACGCCCGCACCGCTTTCTGGAGGCATCTGGGAAGGACCGCCTCGTGCCGATTGCTGCCGTCATCGCCGGAGACCTGACGGTTCTCCTCGAACTCGATCTGGAGCGCAAGCCTCGCGCTGTCCGAGGGCATACGCCGGCAGCGCGCCACGGCAGCCGGCGAGGTCAGCATCGCAGCCGGCGCGGATGCGGTCGCGCTCGCCGCTGCGGACTGGAAGAGCCTCGAAGCCGACGGCGCGGCGACGACCCCGTTTCAGGCCCATGCGGTCGCATCGAGCGTCGCCGAGGCGCACTGGCGGCGCGGCGAGACCCCGCGCGTCGTCGTGGTGCGCGAGGCCGGCCGGCCGATGGTCGTGCTCCCCACCGTCGTGACGCGCTTTAGCGGCGTGCCGACCCTACGCTTCCTGGGCGACCCGCTGATCCAGTACGGCGACGCCCTGGTCGCGCGCGACGCCAGCGAGCGCCATCTCGACGTCGCCTGGGACGCCGCCGCAGACCCCGCCGTCGTCCGCTTTGCCTTCCTTCGCAAGGTGCGCGACGACGCGCGCATCGCGCCGCTGCTCGCGCGCCGCACCGCGATCGTCGCGGACCACCGCGCGCCCTATGTCGATCCTCACCGGCCGCCGGTCGCCAAGGCGCGCGACCAGCGCGAGCTGCGCCGCTTCCGCCGCCGGCTTCAGGACATCGGCGCGCTTCGGTTCACCGTTGTAGCCGGTGCCGACGCGCTGCCCCATCTGCGCGAGGCGATCGAGCTCAAGCGGGCGTGGCTGGCCGAACGCGGCATGCCGAGCGGCGTGATCGGCGATGCCGACTGGGAGTCCGCCGTGGAGGCGCTCGCCCGTGCGCCGGCGTCGCCGCTGCGGATCGCGCGGCTGTCGGTCGGCGAGCGCACCGCCGCGGTCGAGATCGGGGTCGTCTGCGGCACGCGCTGGTGCGCCTTCCTCGGCGCGCTCGATCCGGACTTCGCGCGCTCCGGCCCCGGGCACGTCCAGATGGCCGAAACCATCGCCCATTGCCGCGACGCCGGGCTCTCCGTCTACGATCTTCTCGCGCCCGCCGACGTCTACAAGGACGGGCTTGCGCATGACGCGGTCGCGGTGCGCGACCACGCCGTGGCGCTCACCGCCGCCGGCTGGGCCGGCATGATCGCCGCGACGGCGCTGCCCGCGGCCAAGCGGCTGGCGGCGCGCTTGCCCGCCGGGCTGCTGCGCGCCGTCATGGCGTCCCGGTCGCGATAGGCCGGCCGCCGTCCGACGGCATGGACATCCCCACCTTGGGTTGCAGGCGGCTTTGATCTAAGCTGCCGCTTAGAAGCGTTCCGGACTTCGATCTGCGAGCGTCCGCGGTCGACGGCCGCAAGCCGCGAACCGCGCCAATGCCTGGGGAGGCAAACATGGCGACGTCCAAGCGGCTCAACGTCAACGGCAAGCGGGTGACCGTCACGGATCGACGATCCCGAAATGCCGCTGCTCTATGCGCTGCGCGAAAACCTTGCGCTGAAAGGTCCGCGCTTCGGCTGCGGGCTCGCGCAATGCGGCGCCTGCACCGTGCATGTCGACGGCAAGGCGGTGCGCTCCTGCGTCACGCCGCTGTCCGCCGTGACCGAGGAGCAGAAGGTCGTCACGCTCGAAGGACTCGGCACGCGCGCCGAAGCCGCATCCGGTGCAGCGCGCCTTCATCGAGGAGCAGGCCGTGCAGTGCGGCTACTGCATCAACGGCATGATCATGGAATCGGCCGCGCTTGCTCGCACAGAACAGGAATCCGAGCGAGGCGCAGATCAAGGAGGCGCTCGCCAAGAACCTGTGCCGCTGCGGCACCCACGCCCGCATCGTGCGCGCCGTCCGGCGCGCCGCCGCGAACGCGTGACGGGAGGCCGCCATGACCAAACATTTCAACGCCTCACGCCGCGCCATCCTGAAGGGCGGCGGCGCGCTCATCGTCAGCTTCTCGCTCCCGGCCACGCTCGACCGCGCGCTCGCGCAAGGCGCCGCGGCCGGAACGGCGGCGGGCGCAGCGCCCAAGCCGCTCGCGCTCACGGAGGTGGACTCGTTCCTCGCCATCGACGCCCGCGGCATCTGCACGGTCTATTCCGGCAAGGTGGACCTCGGCACCGGCACCGACATCGCGCTGCGCCAGATGGTGGCGGAGGAGCTCGACCTGCCGGTCTCGCGTACGCGGATCGTCACCGGCGACACCCATGCTCACGCCCGACCAGGGCACGACCTGGGGCAGCCTGACGATCCAGCTCGGCGGCATGCAGCTCCGCAACGCGGCCGCGACCGCGCGCCAGGCGCTGGCGGCCGAAGCCGCCAAGCGGCTCGACGCAAGGGCCGAAGACCTCACCTTCGCCAACGGCGTCATCTCGTCGGGCGGCCGACGCGTCACCTACGCCGAACTGATCGGCGGCAAGTCGTTCGCGCTGAAGCTCGACCACGCCAAGCCCGCGCCGGCGAAAGACCCGAAGACCCACAAGATCGTCGGCCATTCGGTGCCGCGCGCCGACATTCCCGGCAAGGTCTACGGCCGCTTCACCTACATCCACGACCTCCGCATGCGCGGCATGCTGCACGGCCGGGTGATCCGGCCGCCGGCGATGGGCGCAAAGCTCGAAAGCCGTCGACGAGGGCTCGATCAAGGACATCGCCGGCGTCGTGCAGGTCGTGCGCGAGGGCAACTTCCTCGGCATCGTGGCGCGCAAGCGAATGGGCGGCGATCAAGGCGGCGCGCGCAGCTCAAGGCGACGTGGTCGAAGGCGGAAACGCTGCCCGACCCGGAGAAGCTCTGGGAGCACGTCCGCAACACCAAGGTGGTGGCGACCGACGTGACCAGCAACAGCGGAAGCGTCGGCTCGGCGCTCGCGATGCTGGGCGGCCAAACGCTCGCCGCAAGCTACGACTTCGCCATCCACACCCATGGCTCGATGGGGCCGTCCTGCGCGGTGGCCGAGTTCAAGGACGGCAAGCTGATCTCCTGGTCGGCCTCGCAGGCGACCCACAATCTGCGCAAGCAGCTCGCCAAGATGTTCAACATGCCGGTCGAGGATGTGCGCTGCATCTATCTCGAAGGCTCCGGCTGCTATGGCCGCAACGGCCACGAGGACGCGGCCGCCGACGCCGCGATGCTGGCGAAGGCGGTCGGCCGGCCGGTCCGGGTGCAATGGTCGCGCGCCGACGAGCACGGCTGGGATCCGAAGGGACCGCCGACCCTGATCGACCTGCGCGCGGCGATCGACGCCAAGGGCAACGTCACGGCGTGGGACTCCGAGTTCTTCATTCCGCAGCAGACGCCCGGCGGATTCATGGTGCCGCTGGTCGCGGCCGAACTCGCCGGCATGCCGGTCGACAACCACATCGCCCCCGGCAACATCTTCCAGAATTCGGCGACACCCTATCGCTTCCCGAACGTGCGCACGGTCTGCAGGCGGCTGGAGACCACGCCGTTCCGTCCGTCGTGGATCCGCACGCCGGGCCGCATGCAGAACACCTGGGCGAACGAATGCTTCATGGACGAACTGGCCGCGGCTGCGAAGGCCGATCCGATCGAATTCCGCCGCCGCTATCTCGATCCGAACGACAAGCGCGGACTGGAGGTGCTCGACCGGCTGGCGGCGCTCGCGAAGTGGGAGAAGCGGCCGTCGCCGCGTCAGGACGTCAGCGGCAACGTCATCCGGGGCCGCGGCGTGACCTATTGCAAGTATGAGCTGGTGCGCACCTATGTCGGCGCGGTCGCGGAGGTCGAGGTCAACCGCGCGACCGGCGAGATCAGGGTGCCGACGTTCTATGTGGTTCACGACTGCGGCCAGATCATCAATCCGGACGGACTGAAGAACCAGATCGAGGGCAACGTGATCCAGACGGTGAGCCGCACGCTCATCGAGGAGCTGAAGTTCAACCGTTCCGCGATCACCAGCCTGGACTGGGAGACCTATCCGATCCTGACCTTTGCGGGCGCGCCCGACATCGTGATGGATCTGGTCGACCGTCCGAACGAACGGCCGTGGGGCGCAGGCGAGCCGGCCGCCGCGGTCGTGCCGTCGGCCATCGCCAACGCGGTGTTCGACGCGATCGGCGTGCGGCTGCGCTCGGTGCCCTACACGCCGGCCAAGGTGAAGGCGGCGCTGGAGGTCAAGGTCTGACCGCAGCCTTGCGGGCGCGGCGACGAGCCTGATCGCAGGACCGGCCCTGCCGCAAGGGGCCGGGCCTGCGACAGCTCCGCGTTCATTCGTCTCGGACCCTCGCGACAATCGGCGCGGCGTCGAAACGACGCCGCCGTTGTCCCACATTTCCGCCGCACCGGCCGTGCTACAGATGGCGACCATCAAGCCCCGGTCCCCATGCCCCCATCCGTCGCCACTGCCGTCGCCTTCGTCGTGACCGCGACCCTGTTCTGGTCCGGCGCGACCTCGGCCCAGCCTCTCGACCTCTCCGCACCGCCGCAACCGCCGCAGGTTCAGCCGAAGATCGGCGAGCCCACGCTGCGCATCGAATGGGAGGTCCGGAACCGCTTCCGGCTGTTCCGCAGCGAGGCGCAGTTCCAGCGTCACGCGCAGGCGCATCGCGGAGGCGGCGTGCTGGCGGCCGAGCGGGCGCTCGCGCAGGCCACCGACGGGCGCGGCTGGGCCGCAGCCGCGGCCGACCTGCTGTGCGTCGATCCGGCCGGCCGGCTGGTGCAGACCTGCGAGCGCGACGGCGCGAAAGAGAACTATCTTTCGCCCGACGAGCATCCGGTGGTCGTGCGTCTCGCCGGTGCGATTCCGCCGGGCGTGACCTGCACCTGGTCGTTCGACGACGGCACGCCACCGCCGCGCCAGAGCAGCGTGCCCTGCACCGAGGAGGTGCGGCTGCGCGTGCGTCACGGCCTGCCGACCATCGCCGCCGTGGGCATCACGCGCCCGGACGGCAGCGTGGACAGCGTCACCACCGAAATCCGGGTGCGCGATTTCCTGATCGCCGGCATGGGCGATTCCATCGCCTCCGGCGAAGGCAATCCCGACCGTCCGGTCGAACTCGCCGATATCGGTTTCTGCTTTCGCCGGTTTCTCGGAACCGGCGCGTCGGAATACTTCCGCCCGAGCCGCGCGGGCTACGGCGGCGATCAGGCCTGCGTCGACATCGCGGCGGCGCCGGCCGGCGCGCCGCAGCCGACCGGCTCGGAGGAGGAATGGGCCCGCCACGGCGCGCGCTGGGTGTCGGCCGCCTGCCACCGCTCGCTCTATTCCTACCAGTTGCGCGCCGCGCTCGCGCTCGCGGTCGAGAACCCGCAGATCGCGGTGACGTTCATTCCACTGGCCTGCACCGGCGCGACCATCGAGAACGGACTGTTCGGCTCGCAGCGCGCCCGCGAATGCCCGCCGTCCGGCGCTTGCCCGGGAACGGTGCCGGGCCAGATCGGGCAATTGCAGGCGGCGCTCGCCCAGGCCGCCAAGCGCGACCCGGGCCGCACGCTCGACATGCTGCTGCTGACCGTGGGCGCCAACGACATCCAGTTCTCCGGACTCGTCGCCGACATCATCCTCGCGCCGAGCGTCGAGCGCACGCTGTTCGGCCGCGGCGGCCTGCTCACGACCGTGCCGGAAGCCCAGCGCATTCTCGAACGCGAACTGCCGGGCCGGTTCGCGCGACTTCGCGCCGCACTCAAGCCGCATCGTCGGCGGCAACCTCGCGCGCGTGCTCTATGTGACCTACGGCAATCCGGCCTTGCAGAACGGCGTCTCCTGCCGCGGCGGGCGCGACGGCCTCGACGTTCATCCCGCGTTCGACGCCGACGACGGCCGCCTCAACCAGGTCAGCACGTTCGTCGGCAAGCAGTTTCTTCCGCGCATGCGCGCGCTGGCGCGCTGCGAGGGCAGCGCGATCTGCAAGGATCCCGAAACCGACCGGATGTCGTTCGCGGATGCGCACCAGGCGGCCTTCGCGCTGCGCGGCTTCTGCGCACGCTCGCCCGACGATCCGCCGTTCGATCGCGAATGCTTCTCGCAGAAGGGCGACAGCTTTCACACCGACCCGGTGAAAGGCGCGACGTCCCCGCTGGTCTGCGCGATGCAGCCCGGCGAATTCCGCCCCTATGCGCCCCGCGCGCGCTGGGTCCGCACCGCCAACGACAGCTATTTCACGGCGATGACATTTCCGCGCGGCCTTCCGGCCATCATGCAGCCGGCCAACATTCACGACGCCACCTGGGGCACGCTGTCGGCGGTTTACGGCGGCGCGATCCATCCGACCGCCGAAGGTCACGCGGCGATGGCGGATGCCGCTCTGCCGGCCGCTCGGCAAATCCTCGGCTTGCAGGCGCCGGCGGCTTTCACCGCGCAACCGCTGCCGCCGCCGGGGCCTTGAGGGCTCGCGTTCCGCACCCGCCGTTCGGCGCTGCGGCAAGCTGTGCTAATCTGCCGTTTCGATAAGTCGGAACGGATCGGCATGCGGAAAATCCTGATCGGCGCGGCCATCGTCGCCGTGTTTTTCGGCGGCACCCTGCTGGCGCTCGATACGTTCTTTTCGCGCGGCTCGCTCAACCGGGACAAGCCGGCGCTGAAGGAGTT
Source organism: uncultured Alphaproteobacteria bacterium (assembly GCA_963758225.1). Lineage (GTDB taxonomy): Bacteria > Pseudomonadota > Alphaproteobacteria > Rhizobiales > Xanthobacteraceae > Z2-YC6860. The sequence continues at coordinate 351,636 of CAVWUJ010000004.1, forward strand.
GCCGCCGCTGCCGCCGGTCACCCGCACCTCGCATGTGATCGCGCCCGTGGCGGTCGCGATGAACGCGATCCGCGACAAGATCGACAGCGCGGCTCCGCGCAACCTCGCGGGCAAGCAGGACAACCCGCTCTCCGAACTGCTCGGCAAGGCCGACATCGGCTACACGATGGCCCGCGGCCCGATCGGCGTCGCGGCTCGCCAGCCGGCAATGGCGATCACGGCCACGCTGAACGGCTCGGTGCGCGTCACCGGTCAGATCGCGAACGTGGCCGGCGGCCTGACCGGCCAGCTCGGCGGGCTCCTGGGATCGCAGATCGGCAAGCAGCTCGGCGGGCTGACCAAAGGCGTGCTCGACCAGCGCGCCGACATCCGCGGCAACATCACGGTGACGTCGCGGCCGCAGCTCAATCCGAACTGGCGGATCGAGCCGAACCTGTCGGGCAACGTGGCCATCGCCGACGGCGGGCTCAGCGTGGCGGGGCTCAAGATCAACATCGCCAACGAGATCAAGCCGCTGCTCGACCGCATGGTGAACGAGCAGATGAACCATCTGCAGGCGCGGATGCGCTCCGACACCACGCTGGAGACCACCGCGCGCCGCGAGTGGGCCAAGATGTGCCGCTCGATCTCGCTCGGCGCCGCGGCCCAGGGCGCGCCGAGCCTGTGGCTCGAAATGCGCCCGACCCGCGCCTATGCCGCGCAGCCGCGCATCGTGGACGGCTGGGTGATCCTGACGATGGGCATGCAGGCCGAGACCCGCATCGTGCCCTCGGAGACCAGGCCGGCCTGCCCGTTCCCGGCCAGTCTCGACATCGTGCCGGCGATGGACCAGGGCAAGGTCGCGATCGCGGTGCCGATCGACGTGCCGTTCACCGAACTGAACCGCGTGCTGGAGGCGCAGCTCAAGGGCAAGACCTTCCCCGAGGATCCGGCCGCGCCGCTGCACGTCACGGTGCAGAAGTCGAGCATCGCCGCCTCCGGCGACCGTCTGCTGATCTCGCTCAACGTGCGCGGCGTCGAGCGCCGGAGCTGGTTCGGGCTCGGCGCCGACGCCGTGGTGCATGTCTGGGGCCGGCCGGCGCTGAACCGCGACGAACAGATCCTGGGCCTCACCGACATCGAACTCGCGGTGGAGTCGGAGGCCGCCTTCGGCCTGCTCGGCGCCGCGGCGCAAGCGGCGCGGCCGCAGTTGCAGGCCGCGCTGGCGGAAAACGCGGTGGTCGATCTCAAGCCGTTCGCGGCCAGCGCGCGCAAGTCGATCCAGGCCGCGATCGGCGACTTCACCAAGGCGACCGACGGCGTGCAGCCGGAGGCCGAGGTGACCGCGCTGCGGCTCGTCGGCATCGAGTTCGATTCGAAGACGCTGCGCGTGGTCGCGGAGGCCGACGGCACCGCCCGCGCGCTGGTGACAAAGCTGCCGTAGCGGCGGGAACCGCGCCGGTCCGCGTTGACACCCCGCGCCATCGGCCTACATTGGGCGCGTTCCGAGGGGTGTTCCCGAAAGGGAGCTGAGAGGCCGCGTCGCGGCGACCCTTTGAACCTGATCCGGCTCATACCGGCGAAGGGACAGGAGCTTGCCCAAGGGATCGTTCCCGGACGGGCCCATCCCCGGACCATATGCGTCGGATCTCTCGCGCGTCTGCCAGCAAGGCCGCCGGCCTTTCGGACATGCGCCAGAACATGCAGGAGCGATTGCGATGAACAAGCCGATCCCCGCCTCCGATTTCGCCACCCCGAAGGTGACGACCGGCCCGCTCGCCGCCTCGCGCAAGATTCACGTCGCGCCCGAGCGCGCGCCCGATTTGCGGGTGCCGCTGCGCGAGATCCTGATGTCGAAGGAATCCGGCGAGCCGAACCTCCCCGTGTACGACACCTCGGGCCCCTACACCGACAGCGACGTCGCCATCGACGTCGAGAAGGGCCTCGGCCGCGCCCGCATCGAATGGGTCAGGGAACGCGGCGGCGTCGAGGAATACGACGGCCGCGAGATCAAGCCGGTCGACAACGGCAACGTCACCGGCAAGCACCTCGCCCGCGAATTCCCGGTCAAGCACCGCCCGCTGCGCGGCCTGCCCGGAAAGCCCGTCACCCAGCTCGAATTCGCCCGCGCCGGGATCGTCACCAAGGAGATGATCTACGTCGCCGAGCGCGAGAACCTGGGGCGCAAGCAGCAGCTCGCCCGCGCCGAGGCCGCGATCGCGGACGGCGAGAGCTTCGGCGCGAGCGTGCCGGCCTTCATCACGCCGGAGTTCGTGCGCGACGAGATCGCGCGCGGCCGCGCCATCATCCCCTGCAACATCAACCACGCCGAACTCGAGCCGATGGCGATCGGCCGGAACTTCCTCGTGAAGATCAACGCCAACATCGGCAACTCCGCCGTCACCTCGTCCGTGGAGGAAGAGGTCGACAAGATGGTGTGGGCGATCCGCTGGGGCGCGGACACGGTGATGGACCTCTCCACCGGCCGCAACATCCACAACACCCGCGAATGGATCCTGCGCAATTCGCCGGTTCCGATCGGCACCGTGCCGATCTACCAGGCGCTGGAGAAGGTCAACGGCGATCCCGTCAAGCTCGACTGGGAGTGCTACAAGGACACGCTGCTCGAACAGTGCGAGCAGGGCGTCGACTATTTCACCATCCACGCCGGCGTGCGGCTGGCCTATGTGCCGCTGACCGCCAACCGCGTCACCGGCATCGTGTCGCGTGGCGGCTCGATCATGGCCAAGTGGTGCCTCGCGCACCACAAGGAGAGCTTCCTCTACGAGCGCTTCGACGAGATCTGCGAGATCATGCGCAAGTATGACGTCTCGTTCTCGCTCGGCGACGGCCTGCGGCCGGGCTCGATCGCCGACGCCAACGACCGCGCGCAGTTCGCCGAGCTTGAGACGCTGGGCGAGCTGACGCAGGTGGCGTGGCAGCGCGGCTGCCAGGTCATGATCGAGGGCCCGGGCCACGTCCCGATGCACAAGATCAAGATCAACATGGACAAGCAGCTCAAGGAGTGCGGCGAGGCACCGTTCTACACGCTGGGCCCGCTGACCACCGACATCGCGCCGGGCTACGACCACATCACCTCAGGGATAGGCGCCGCCATGATCGGCTGGTTCGGCTGCGCCATGCTCTGCTACGTCACGCCGAAGGAGCACCTCGGCCTGCCGAACCGCGACGACGTCAAGGAAGGCGTCATCACCTACAAGATCGCGGCCCACGCGGCCGACCTCGCCAAGGGCCACCCGGCGGCGCAGCTGCGCGACGACGCGCTCAGCCGCGCGCGCTTCGACTTCCGCTGGGAGGACCAGTTCAACCTCGGCCTCGATCCCGACACCGCGCGCGCCTACCACGACGAGACGCTGCCCAAGGAGGCGCACAAGGTTGCGCATTTCTGCTCGATGTGCGGTCCGAAGTTCTGCTCGATGAAGATCACGCAGGACGTGCGGGATTACGCGGCGAGCCTCGGCGACAACGAGAAGGCGGCGCTGGGGCTGGATGCCACGGCGAAGGCCGGGATGGCCGAGATGAGCGAGAAGTTCAAGCAGATGGGTGGGCAGGTCTATATCGACGCCGACAAGGTGAAGGCCCCGCACACGACGGCGCTGGATTCCGAAGCCGCGCACGCGGCGAAGAACGCGGCGCTGGTCAAGGAGAGCAACAGCGCGCTGTAGATGATGGGCCTGCCGCCGCGCTCATGGTGTCGCCGGGCTCTGCCGGCTCTCGTGGGCGCGGCGGCGGCGCTTTCGCTCGCCGGCGGCGTCGGCCGCGCCGCCGAAGTGCCGGGCCTCGGCACCTGGGAGCACTATCACTTCTCGCTCGACCCGACGCCGACCCGCATCAACCTCGTGCATGAGAAGGACCGCCGCGATTTCCCGGCGCTGAAGATCCCGCGCAGCTACATCCACTTCGTGCATCGCGGCCCGCCCAGCTCCAAGGGTCCGCTGCCGCCCGTCCTCCAAACCGATCAGATCAAGATCGCCTTCACCGATCCGCACGGACAGGCGTGGAGCACGTCGCTGCGCGCCTACGACGCGCAGCCCAGGACGGAGCGGCAATCCGCGGCGTCGGTGCTGCGTTCGCAGGACTATGTCTTGACGCTCTTCCCCACCACGAACCCGCGAATGACCGAGGACATGCGCGGCCAAGTCCTGCAGATGAACCGCGAGGACGGGACCTACGAGGGCCTCAAGGTTTACCGCGGCGTCGGACGCGTCCATTTTCTGCCGGAGACGGGCGAGGATTTCATCCTGGCGCGCTGCAGCGACCGCATTCACCCGGTGTGGCTCTGCTCCGTGCAGTTCTGCTGACCGAGGGGATTTTCGCGGAGGTCTCGTTCACGGACTTCCGCGCGCACGGCGGCGCGGAGACGCTGAAGCGCCGCACCCGGTTCGCGCGCGAGATCGGCTGCCGGTTTGTGGAGGGGTGTAGGCTTTAGCGAAGGCTTAAACGTCGTACGCGGATTGCAAACTTCTGCTCCATGTGCGGCACGAAGTTTTACTCGATTCAGATCACGCAGGACGCGCGGGATTGCGCGGCGCGCCTGGGAGATAACGAGAAGCCGGCGTTGGCCTATCGAAGCGGGCATGAAGCAGTGACGGAGGGCGGAAAAAAGCTGCCCTTGATCAGCCGCACCAGCTTCTGGCAGGGCTAACCGTTCGTCTGAACGATTGCACATTTATCCGGACAAGAGTTCTCCAAATAACTTAGTCCAACGGTCCAATGCCGCCTCTTCGATACTATCACTGGCAAGTGCACGCCGTTTAACTTCGCGAGACACGTCAACCTTCCATCCGTCATACAGATCAACACCTTGCGATTTAGCCCACGCTTCTACTTGTGGAACGACTGGGCGGCCTGATTGTACAACATCAACAAACGGTGTGTCCGCTCTCCGGCCCCAACGGTCGACAGCCGCAGCAAAGAGCGCAGTCGGAAATAAGTCTTCGATTTCTGAATTATCAAAGCCAACGTACGTATCTGTTATTTTGATCTTCACTTTTTCTGATTGATAAAGACCATTCTGAAGGTCCCGAGCCATCTTCTTACCCGCTTCATCTCCGTCCAGAAGCATCATCGGAAGAATCTCATCCCTGCCGCTAAGAATGCTTGCGACCACCTTTGCATTGTTAGCCCCATGCGACGGGGGAAACACCACCTCCCTTTTCGGATTTATTCTATTTTTTCCAATCAAAATAGTTTTGATCGTGGATAGGTAGTGCTGATCAGATGGGCCTTCAACAATTATAGGATGACAGCCATATAAAATACTCTCCGCTACGTTCATGTTGAGCGCAGAGTAGATGGCATATGTGGCGCCGGACTTGCGGGGATCGTCGGCTCCGATACGAAGGTCGGCAGAGGCTAGCGTCGACCCGTCGATTCCCATGTAGACCTTCCGAACCCGGTCGAGCATATCAGCATCGACCAGAAACGGCGAGTGAGTCGTATAAATGAGTTGGTTTGTGTTCGCGAGATTCTCAAAGAAAGCAGACAAATCTCGCTGAGCCAACGGATGAAGCGACAATCCTGGTTCGTCCAACAACAAGATGGCGTTGCGATGCTCCCCCATGCTTTCCACGAGAAAAATTAAATAGAAACTCAGAAACCACTGTAATCCGCTGCTTCTGTCCTCTAATTCCACTTTTTCGGGCCTCTTGCTATCACTAACCCAAATGCGAAAGTGATCGCCGTCCGCTTGAAATTCGAACGTATAGTCCCCCTGCTTCCACCAGTCGCGAAATCTTTTTGTTAGGTCAGTGCCAGCCGAATTTAGCAGAATCGTGCGCTCACGTTTTTTGGTGGCGATGGCGGATATTTCTTCTGCTGTGGGCTTGCGATTGTCCGCAGCTTTGAAGTCTCTCCCCAGTTCCAGTATTTCTTCTGGCTTCAATCGGACGAAGCTAAAAAGAACTCTTAAGGTGCGCGCTTTTGCCGCTTCGCGTGCGCCCAAATCTTCCCGCTTCATGTTCTCGACTACATGAGGGAGATAAATCTCCGAGTCTAAATTCCCATAGTTTGAGTAATAAACGAATTTTGGAAGATTTTTTAATATCAGGTCCCGAACCTCTTTGACTTGACCGGGCGCGGGCGCCTTCAACTGATTTGCAAGTTCAGTCAGCTCTTCTAAAAGCAATTTGAAGCGCGGAATTAATGAGCTGGTCGGCGCGACACTTTCTGGAATTTTCTTGGATAGATCAGCAATGACCTCCGCTATTTTTTCGGGAGGATGACTGCCTTCTGTGGCAAACAACTTTTTCTCGGTTTCGATTGACTCTAAGATTTGACTTTTGAGGTTGCCTTCTTTTGCCAGAGCCTCCACCGAAACAATTTCTGTTCTTGCTTGTTCAAATATAGTCGCAAGCTGGGCTGATGTCGCTACCGTTGGGTGGGCGTGCTTTGGAAATGTGATCAAAATTTCTCCAGCAAAATTCTTTGCGACATGTATGACGTCTAAGAGTTCTGGTTCGATCCCCGTCAGCTTTGAAACATCATTTGATAACGAGCCAATTTGAAAATGCGCATGGATAAAATAATAACTTCCTGGCTTTTCTCTAACAGCAGCGTAATTACCTTTTGGATAGTCTGAGGTGGGACGAATCTCGCCCTCTCGGGCGGGGTTCAATTTCCAGAGCGGTAGGAGCAAATTGGTCTTACCGGACTCATTCACCCCGATGAGTGATGTAACTTGTTCAGCCTCCACCCATCCGCTGTCGATCACGGATCGGAAGTTTTCGACTTTGAACTTGATCAAGCGCACAGTTGTTCCCCCCCGCATAAGTCGCGCCTAAATTGTCGCAAACCCCGTATCCAATGCAAATCCATTTCAAACCGGGTTCGCCTAATCCAAAGGCTGCCCCGCTCAATCCGGGTTAGGCAGGCGGGCCGCACTTGACAGGACCATATTCATATGTATTTATTCCTCCACCCCGCTCACACGAGGGCGTCTCCGGAGGCGTTCGAAGGCGGAGCGGGTGCGGCGCCCGCGGCCTGCGTCTCGCACACGCAGGGCCCGGGCGGCGCCGGGGATCCGCCCGGAGGCACTAAGACCTCCTGCGACGGGTTCGCTGACGGACGGAGGCGGCGCTCGCCGCCGGGCCTCGGGCCGCTTCGCCCGACCCCCGGCACGACCCTCGCCCCCGACGAAAAGCGCGGCCCCGGACGCCGGCCAGACGCCGCGGTGGAGCGCCGAAAGGCGAGCGTCCCGCACACGGGACGCGACGCTGCGCCGCTTCCGCGAACACCGGCTTCGGCGGCTCGTCCGGCGAAGCACGGGGCGCGAAAGCGGAGGGCGTCCCGCAAAGCCAACGCGCCTTTCGGCGCTCCGCCCCCTCGGCTTGCCGGGGCGGCCAGGACAGGGTTCGACGCCGGGCGGCCACGCCCGGGCAAAGGCGCTGGCTGCACCGCGATCGCACAGGGGGCGAGCGCGCTGTCTGACAATCGAATCGGAGAGATGCCGCCGGAAGCGGCGAAGCTGCGCGCGGCGGCCCGCGCGCAACGCCGGAGCGGAACGAGAAGCGGAGCCGGGCTCCGAACCCGCTACCGAATCGAGATCGCCAGCCCGCTGAGATCGAGGTTCGCCATCAGGCCGACCTGCCGGCCGCTGAGTTCGAGCAGCGCGCCCTTCTCGTTGCGCAGCACGATCACCCGAGCGCCCGCGCCGATGGCCGCGCCGGCGCCGGCTGCGCCGTAAACGCCCGCGACGTCCGAGGGCCGGCGGATGTTGCTGACCCGGCCCGACAGGTTGGTCTGCGACGCGCCGAACACCAGGCCCGCGCTGAGCCCGCCGACCGACAGCTGATAGCTGCGGCCCCTGAAGTTCAGCGTGCCGCTGCCACCGGACGCGCCGATGAACCAGCCGCCCTTCACAATCGAAAGGCGGACGGTGCCGCTGTCGGCCAGAGCGGCAGACGAGACGCCCGCGCCGGCGAGGGCCACAACAGCAACCAAAGCCGCACGAAGTCCGGATGAGACGCGCATGTCAAAGTCCTTTGATGAAATTTTGAAGATGAAGGGAGGATGAAGGATCGTGAGGAAGACCGCGGACCTGACAGACGCAGACCCGAAGATCGCAATAAATACGCCCGCATCACAGACGTGACTGTCAGGCTTTTCGACCCAAGATGGATCCCGGACCGACAACACGCTACGGCGGTCAAAGTTCCATCGCCGCACGCATCGCCCGAGCGGCGGGTCGCGCGCGGGCCGGTCCTCGACCGTGGTGCGAAACGCGCGTGGTGCGAAACGCGACCGGGTTCTTTCGACGCCCGGCTTCGCCCGACGGGCCGGAGGCCAGGCGAGCCAAAAAGTCTAGCGATTGTGGCCGCTGTCGTCGCGCGCCTTGAGAAAGGCGGCCAGCGGAGGGGCCTTCGCCTTGGTCTTGGTCTTGCGGGCCGGCTTTTTCGCGCCCGCCGGGGGCTTGGGCGGCGCGGCGGCGGCCAGCTTGGCCTCATGCTCGAGCCGAAGCGCACGCAGCTTGGCGGTCTTGGCGCGCTGGGTCACGCCCTCGGCCTCGTATTCGGCCATAGCTTTGCGGCCGTCCTGCTCGCGCTGGGCCTTCCTGAATTGGGCGTTGGCAGTGTCGGTCTTCGATTTCGCGGGGGCCACGGGCGCTCTCCTGAGTCGCCTAGCCCTAGCACAATTCCGCCCCGACGGCGGATATTCCCGCCGGCGGGGCGGCGGGGTGAAGATCGTCTAACCCGGCCCGCGAGCCGGGCGAAACCGCCGCACCGCCATCCAGCCCAGCAGCACGAAGCCGATCAGCAGCACGGTCTGCGCGACCGCGAACGGCGGCTCGCCCTGGGTCGGGGCCAGCGCCTGCAGGAAGCCGACCTTCTGGAACGACTGCACCACGAACACGAACACGTTGAGATAGAGCGCCGCCACCGCGCTCACGACGTAGATGGCGCGCCAGCGGCCCGCGAGCCTTCGCGCATAGAGCGCGGCGAGTGCCATCGCGAGCAGCAGGATGGATACCGCACCGACCGCGAGCGCCGGCGTGAAGCCGCCGATCGGAAACATGAAGCCGGTCACGCTGGTCAGAACCGTCGCGAGCAGGAAGAACGCGGTCCATCCCGGCATCGGCGCCGACGAGAACATGCCGCCGAGCACGATGAAACCCGCAAAGATCGCCACCATGCTGATGGCCACATGCAAAATCAGAAACGCATCGAGCGAAAGTCCGAGCGTCACGGAAGCCCCCATTCCTTGCAATGGCCGGCGCGGCATCGTCGCGCCGCGGTCGCCGCGGCGTCAATGCACACAAAGGCGGAGCCCCGCGCCGGCCCCATGCGGCGGGCGCAAGCCGGGGGCGCCCGGCGCGACACGCAGCCGGCATTCGTGAAATCCGCCGCGCGGGCTTCCGCGCGGGACGGCCGACGCGAGGCGACGCTAGCGCGCCGCCGAGCGCATCGGCACGAACAGGCAGCGCGTGTTCGCGCCCTGGTGCTTGATCCAGTGACGCTCGTTGCCGTCGTAGTCGCAGGCGCAGCGATAGAACTTGCCGTCGGGCGACCAGTCGGTGCGGCGCAGCACCTGCCCGGTCGACTTCACCTCCCAGCGATCGCCGGGCAGCGGCGACAGTTCGCGCTCGCTCACCTCCCAGCAGCAATCGTTGGTCACGCAGCACGACGAGGGAATCCACGACAGCAGCCACGGATTGGAGTGGTCGCGGGCGATCGCCGCGCCGGCGATCGCAAGAGCCGCAGCACAGATCGCCGCCGCCGGCAGGATCGCGAGACGCAGCGCCCGGCGAAACGGCGCAGGCTTTTCGGTTTGGGCCTCCGCAACACGCACAAGGGAAGGCCCGGCTGAGTTGGTCCGTGTCGACATCGCGTTTCTTTTCATGGCTTTTCTTTTCTTGGTCGGTGGGCCCGGCCCCTCTGAAAAAGCAAGGCGCGGGCCAAGCCTTCGGCCGGGCACAGGTTTGTGGGCGCCGGGTCATGCCGCGTGCGCGCAGCACTTCATCGCTCGCCGCATCGCTCGCAAGGCGGCCAACGAAAGCTGCGGCTTTTCCCGCGTCGCCGACAAATTTGGACGCCGGGGCTTTGCGCGGCAGCGGTTCCTGTTAACGATTGCGGCCGAACCGCAGCTCTCACGAAAGGACATCGCCCGATGTCGCGCCTGATCGACCTGACGCAGGATCAACTGACGCCGGAGCAGGCGGAGGTGTTTCAGCAGCTCGTGGCCGGGCGCGGCCGCATTCTGGGCCCATACAAGATCTGGATTCACTCGCCCGCCGTCGCGCGCGGCATGGAGCAGATCGGCACCTATCTCAACAACAACGGCGCGTTGTCGAAGCGCGAGGTCGAGATCGGCATTCTGGTGATCGCGCGGCACTGGTACGCCGATTATGTGCAGATGGCGCACGTCCGCGAGGGCAAGCGCGTCGGTCTCTCAGACGCCGTCGTCGACGCGCTGGTCGAAGGCCGCGAGCCGCCGCTCGACGATCCGCACGAGCGAGGCGTCTATCGCTTCGCGCAAGCGATGGTCACAGGCGGCACGCTGAGCGACACGGCGTTCGCCGAGATCGAGCGCGCCATCGGGAGGCAGGGCATCGCCGAAGTGCTGGTGCTGATCGGCTATTACACTTCGGTCGCGCTCGGCATGAAGCTGCATCAGGCGCCAATTCCGCCCGCGCCCTGATCGTCCCGCGGTGCGGGACAGACCGCAGCGCCCCGCGGGCCTTTAGTTTGTCGCATTGCCGCGGGTCGGGCGATCGGCTATTTCGCCTGCAACGAACACTGAGGGAGGATGCCCATGAACACCACGCGGACGACCACGCGCAAAACCACGCGCCGAACGTTTCTCGCCCTGACCGGTGGCGTGCTTGCCGCCCCCGCCCTGGTTCGCTTCGGCCAGACGCAAGCCCACGCCCAGGCCGCCTACCCCACCCGCCCGATCCGCGCCATGGTGCCGTTCGGCGCCGGCTCCAGCATCGACATCGTCGGCCGCATCGTGTTCGATCCGATGTCGAAGGAGCTTGGGCAGACCATCGTCGTGGAAAACCGCGGCGGCGCCGGCGGCTCGATCGGCTCGGCCCAGATCGCGCGCGCGGAACCCGACGGCTACAGCATCCTGGTCAACGCCTCGGCGCATTCCGCCGCCCCGGCCGCATTCCCCAACATCACCTACGATCCGGCGGGCGACTTCACCGGCGTGGCGATGTTCGGCACCGTGCCGAACGTCACCATCATCTCGCCGGCCAAGGGCATCAAGACCATCGACGAACTGGTCAAGAAGGCCAAGGAAGGCAACATGAGCTTCTCCTCGGCTGGCGTCGGCAGCGCCACCCACTGGGCTGCCGAGCGCTTTCGCATCAGCGCCGGATTCAAGGCGACGCATGTGCCGTTCAAGAGCGGCCCGGACGCGATCACCGAGGTCATGACCGGCCGCGTCGACTTCTGCTGCATGGGCGTGTCGTCGGCGCTCGCCTTCATCCAGGACAAGAAGGTGCTGCCGCTCGCGGTCTCGACGCCGAAGCGTTCGAGCGCGCTGCCGGACGTGCCGACCACGCTGGAGGCTGGTTACAAGGATTCCGACTATTCGTTCTGGATGGGCATGCTGGCGCCCGCCAAGACCCCGGCTCCGATCGTCGAGCGGCTGCGCGCCGCCGCGCTCAAGGCGCTGGACGACCCTGGCGTGCAGGCAAAGTTCAAGCCGCAGGGCATCGAGCCGATGCCGCTGACAATCGCCGAGTTCAACGCGCTGATCCGCCGCGAGATCGACGCCAACAAGGCGCTGGTCAAGGCCGCCGGCCTCAAGTTCGGCGGCTGAGCGCGCAAACGCCGATGGACCGTCTCGCGCCGCTCGCCCGGCGGATCGCCGCCCGCCTGACCGAGCGGCGCGAAACCATCGCGATCGCCGAATCCTCCGCCGGAGGACTGATCGCCGCCGCGCTGCTCGCCGTGCCGGGCGCGTCGGCGTATTTTCTCGGCGGGGCGGTGGTCTACACGCTGACGTCGCGGCAGGCCCTGATCGGTCTGACGGCAGACGACATGAAGGGCATCCGGCCTTCGACAGAAGCCTACTCCCTGCTTCTGGCGCACCGCGTGCGAGCGCGGCACGATGCAACCTGGGGCCTGGGCGAAACCGGCGCAGCAGGACCAAGCGGAAACCGTTACGGCGATGCGGCCGGCCACACCTGCATCGGTATCGCCGGACCGGTCGAACGGGCCGTCACGCTTGAGACCGGCGGCGCCGACCGCGCGGAGAACATGCTCGCATTTGCGATCCATGCGCTCGAATGCCTCGCCGACGCAATCGAATTCGCTCACGACTGACAAATCTTGTCCGCTCGGGCTGAATCTATTTTCCGCGAACCTCTGTTCCACTTAGACAATATCAATCTTTGTCCGCTAGGTTGACCTGGATCGTCCTCATTATCCGAGATGCCACGCGGTACTCGCCACCATGCGGGACTACGAAGCTCAGCGCCTGGATGCCCTCGCCGATTATCAGGTGCTCGACACACCGCCGGACGAGGCGTTCGACCGCATTACGCGCATCGCGCAGAACGCCCTCGGATTTCCGATCGCGCTCATCAGCCTGGTCGATCGCGACCGGCAGTTCTTCAAGTCCCATCTTGGCCTTGACGCATGCGAGACCTCGCTTGACGTGTCGTTCTGCAAATATGCGATTGCCTCCGAACAAACCCTGATCGTGCCCGATGCGCATGCGGACGTCCGTTTTCAGAATAACGCGCTCGTCACCGGTGTGCCCAACATCCGGGCGTACTGGGGCACTCCGCTGAAGAACCCAGGCGGATTTGCAATCGGCAGCCTGTGCGTGATCGACACCCGATGCCGCTGGCCGGATCCGAAACAGATCACGCTTCTGGAAGACCTCGCGCGGCTGACGATCGACCAGCTTGAGTTGCGCCTGGTCGCAACCACCGATAGCCTGACCGGCGCCAAGACCCGCCGTGCGTTCTACGCATCGGCCAACCGTCAATTCGCGCGCGCGAAAAAGACCGGCGAACCGCTTAGCGTCGTTGTTCTCGATCTCGATCACTTCAAGCGGCTCAACGACCGGCACGGACATGCCTTCGGCGACGAAGTTCTGCGGCGCGCCGTTCGCGCCGTCCGCGGGGTCATTCGCCGGTCGGACATCATCGGCCGGCTGGGAGGCGAGGAGTTCGCCGTCCTGCTTCCGAAAACGCCGGTCGAGACCGCCATCCAAATGGCCCACCGGATTCGTCAGGCGACGTTGAGCATCTCTCTCGTCGCGGCCGGCAGCGAGGTTGCGGTGACGACGAGTTGCGGCGTGGCCACCATGATCCCGCACGACCAGTCCGCCGCCACGATCGTCAAGCGGGCGGACCATGCCCTGTACGAAGCCAAGTCTGCGGGACGAAACACCGTCCGAAGCGCCAACCGAATGGACGCGGACGCGACAGCCGGCTGAATCATTTCAGCGGTTGTCTCTCAGGCGTGAGCTATCATGGGATATCCGCCATGATACAAAGCACGCCATGCCCTCCGACATTGATCCCCGCTCCGGCTTCCGCCTTCCCCTCCCCGATCCCGCTTCGCTCGACGAGGCGCGCCGCCGGGTCTACGAGAATGCGATCCGCCCCGGCGGCAACATCGCGGGACTCCAGGGGCCGGCCGGCATCCAGCTTCACACGCCCGCCGGCCCGATCCTGAGCGCTCTGAACCGCTATCTGCGCTTCGAGTCCGAGATCCCGCCGCGCGTGCGCGAGGTCGCAATCCTGATCACGGCCCGCGAGATGGACAGCCAGTTTGAATGGGTGGCCCACGAGCCCGAGGCGCTGAAGGAAGGCGCGCCCCAGGCGACGATCGACGCCATCAAGCATCGCAAGCCGACCGAAGGGCTGGATCCGACCGATGCGCTCGTCATCGAACTGGGACGCCAGATCTGGCGTGATCACAAGGTCAGGCCTGAGACCTTCGCGCGCGGGCGGGAAACCTTTGGCGACCGCACGCTGGTCGATCTGGTGATCCTGATGGGAAATTATGCAGGAACTGCGGCGCTGCTCACCGCCGTCGACATGCAGTTGCACAACGGCAAGGAGCCCCTGCTGCCAATCCCGTAACGATGTCGTACAAGAGGCCGGCGCCGCGCCGTCCGACCAAGAAACGTCAGGAATTCCAATGGACATGAAGACCGAAACCCGCCCCCTCGATCGCAACAACGAGAGCCCCGGCCCCGCGCACGAAGATCTGCGCGACCTGATCGCGCGCTTCGAAAGCATGGGCGAACTCAAGCGCATCGACGGCGCGGATTCGCATCTGGAGCTGAGCGCGCTCGCCGAAGTTCTGACCGTGCGCTATCCGGGTGCGGAGCCGGCGCTGCTGTTCGACAATATCAAGGGCTTCAAGCCGGGCTATCGCGTGATGTCGGGCGCGTCGAACTCCTTCAAGCGGCTGGCGGTCGTGCTCGGCGTGCCGATCCCGGAACAGCGTCTCGACATCGTCAAGACCTACAAGCGGCGGCTGAAACAGGAGTTCAAGATGATCCCGCCGCGCGTTCTGCCGTCGGGGCCGGTGTTCGAGAACGTGCTGCGCGACGGCGAGATCGACCTCACGAAATTTCCCTCGCCGTTCGTTCATGAACATGACGGCGGCCGCTACATCGGCACCGAGGATCTCGTGGTCATGCGCGATCCGGACACCGGATGGATCAACGTCGGCACCTATCGCATCCAGGTGCACGGCCCGAACGAGGTCGGCGTCTGGATCTCGCCCGGCAAGCACGGCCGCATGATCCGCGAGAAGTATTTCGCCAAGGGCAAACCCTGCCCGGTCGTGATCTCCTGCGGCCAGGATCCGCTGCTGTTTCTCGCCAGCAACGCCGAGATGGGTCACGGCATCAGCGAATATGACTACATGGGCGGCCAGCGCGGCCGGCCGGTCGACGTCGTCCTGAGCGAATTGCACCAGCTTCCGATGCCGGCGCGCGCCGAGCTGGTGCTCGAAGGCGAGATGTATGGCGACGAGACGAAGCTCGAAGGCCCGTTCGGCGAGTTCATGGGCTACTACGCCAGTGAAGCGAGCCAGCAGCCGATCATCAAGATCCGCCGCGTCTATCACCGCAACGATCCGATCATGACGCTCGCGATCCCGTCGCGGCCGCCGTCGAACTTCACCGTCGCGCGCGGCGTGGTGAAATCGGCGATGATCTGGGACGAGGTCGAGAAGGCCGGACTTGCCGGCGTGCAGGGCGTGTGGAATCACGAGGCCGGCGCGGGGCGGCTGTTCAACGTGATCTCGATCAAGCAGATGTATCCGGGACACGCCAAGCAGGCGGCGATGCTCGCGGCCAACTGCCAGTCCGGCGCCTATGCCGGGCGCTGGGTCGTGGTGGTGGACGACGACATCGACCCGTCCGATCTTCACGCGGTGATCTGGGCGATGTGCACGCGCTGCGATCCGCCCAACGACATCGACTACATCCGCGGCCACTGGTCGACCCCGCTCGATCCGATGCTGCGCGCCGCCCCCTACGAGAACAACCGCGCCATCGTGAACGCCTGCAAGCCGTGGGGCTGGAAGGACGAATTCCCGCAGACCGCGGAAGCGGGCCCCGAGCTGCGCCGGCACGTCATGACGCGCTGGCCGGAGTTGTTCGAGCGCCTGTAAGCCGCGTAGCGCACCATCAAAAGGCGGGGCCGCCGCATCGCCGGCGGGCCCGCTTTTTGCTTTGATCGCATCTCCGGCACAGGAGATATCAATGCCAAAGCGCGCAATCGAATCCGACAAGGTCTACAAGGGCTCGCTGCCGTTCGCGCCGGCCATCGTCGCGGGCGACTTCATGTTCGTGTGCTGCATCGGTCGCGACCTTCGCGGAAATTTCGCCTCCGACGTCAGGGCGCAGACCCAGCAGTGTCTCGACAACATCCGCGCACTGATCGAGGAGGCGGGCGGCACGATGAAGGACGTGGTGAAGTGCACGGTCTACGTCACCTCACGCGAGAACTGGCAGCTGATGAACGAGGTCTACTTCGCGAACTTCACCGACGATCCGCCGCATCGCGTGTCGTGCATCGTCGCGGGTCTCGGCTCGCCGGAGTGTCTCGTGGAGATCGACGCGACGGCCTATCTCGGTCCGTGACTCGCACGGAACGCCGACGTGATCGCTCCCGCGGAACCTTGCGGAGATTTAATGATCGCGCGGCACCATCGTACCCCGTCATTCATTCTGCATTCAGCGCCAAAGCAGGAACATCGGCCCCAGATCTTCGTTGGCTGTCTGCCAGCGACCCGTATGGAGGTTGTCATGAAGAAAACAGTTCTTGCCCTGGCTGCCGCGGCCGCGCTCGGCGTTACCGCCATCGCCCCAGATCAGGCGGAAGCGCGTGGACGCGGCGGCGCGATCGCTGCCGGCGTTATCGGAGGCATTGCTCTCGGCGCCATCGCCGGCAGCGCAATGGCCGGACCGCACTACTATCATGCGCCCGCGCCACGCTATTACGCGCCGGCGCCGGTCTACTACGGCCCGCGCTGCCACTGGCAGCGGCAGCGCGTGTTCGACGGCTATGGCTGGCGTGTCCAGCGCGTGCGCGTGTGCTACTGACGCACAAACGCCCGATTGATGAATCGTCGTTCAGGTCGAACGGCGCGCCGGCGGCCCGCTCTGTGGGCCGCCGCGTTCATTTACGGCGAAATCGCCTTGGCGGCTCAAATCGACGTTTGCGGTTCCGAAACCAATTTTTGACATGAAGGTCGCTTGAGGTTGTCCGGTTCCGGTCCAACCCGTCGTGAATGCGACCGGCCTGACGGACCGTTGAGGAGAGCAACAATGAAGAAAGCAGTTCTGGCCGCTCTGTCGGCGTTGACCATCGCGGTCGCCTCGCTTGCGACCGCGACGGACGCCGATGCCCAGCGGCGTCATCGCGGCGACGGCGGTGCGGTGGCGGCGGGCATCATCGGCGGCCTCGCCGCCGGCGCGATCATCGGCGGCGCGATCGCCAGCTCCGGTCCGGCCTATGGCGCACCGGCCTACGGCGGCCCGGTCTACTATCATGACCCTGCACCGGTCTATGTCGCACCTCCACCGCCCCGCTGCTACTGGACTCGCGGCGAGCCCATGTGGGACGATTATCGCGGCGTATGGCGACGTCCGCGCATCCAGGTCTGCGACTGATCCTCCGCAGATTCGTTTTCGGATTCGGAAAGCCCGGCGCGCGAAAGCCCGCCGGGCTTTTCTTGATCTTGCAACGGACAGGCCGGCATCGGTCGGGACGATCGTGACGTGCCTTCTGCCGCCGGCCCTCGCACAGGCGCGCAGATCGCTCAATACGTCTTCAGGAATTCAGCCACTTCGACCCGCCGGTGCAGCGTTCCGGTCCGGGTCGAGAAATCGATGAAGGTCTGGAAGTCGGCGCGATCCTTGTCCGTCAGATCCTTTGCCATGAAGTAGCGGATCATCGGAACGGTGTCGATCACGTCAGCCGGCGTGAGCGTGTTCTTGATCATATGACGGCGCGCCTCCGTCGGATTGGCGTTGATGAAGCGGATCGCCTTCTCCCATGCCGCCGCGTAACGGCGCGCCACGTCAGGACGCTTGGCAATGAAAGTGCCCGTCAGCGCGCCACCCCCGACGAAGGCGTTGGCGTTCGGATCGCCCAGCACATATTTCGCGATGACGCCGGACTCGATCGTCGTCGCAAGACCGAGCTTGCGCATGATCGAAGCGCCGGGCTCCAGCGTGTAACCGCCGTCGTACGTGCCGGCCCGCATCGCCTGCACATGTTGCGCGATGACGACCGGTTCGATCGAATAGTCGCCTTCCTTCAGCCCGACCGCGGCCAATGCAGCCCTCGCCATCGTGACGTTGGCGGGACCGGGCGCGGACATCAGTCGCTTGCCCCGGAAATCGGATAGCGACTTGACCTCGACGCCGCGGCGAACCACGAACTGCTCCATCTGGTGCAGCCGGTTCTGGCTGTTCACCGAAATGTACATCGCGACGCCCGGCTTCATCAGATTGGCGTTCATGCCCTCGATCGTCACCAGCACCGCCGATGCATCGATGCGATCCGTGACCATCGCCGCCACGTTGGGCGGACCGCCGACCAGCCGAACCATTTCGGTCTCGATGCCCTGCTCCGCAAAGAAGCCGCGCTCGACGGCTACGAAATAGGGCAACGACGAACTGACCGGGAAGACGCCGACACGAACCTTGTCCTTTGCGAAGGACGGGAGCGCCGTCAGCGCAAGGAGCAGCCCCAACACCGCACCGAAGCGGCCATGCCGTTCCGCTCGCAAGGCCATTGGCTTCCCCACCGGCCAATTCCGCCGGGCGAATCGACCGCGCAGACGACCGACGGCGGATCATAGTCCGCCCGCGTCCCGACAACGATCACATTCGCAACCCTTCGGTGCGGCAGAAATGCTCAGCCGCACCGCCAAAAACCCTACGAACCCATATGTGTACGCAGTTTCGCGCCCCAGCCCTCCCCGCCGGCAAACCGCAACAGCGCCTGGGTGTCCGGCGCTGTGCCGCGCACCGCGTCGATCGACGCCCACGCCAAGCAAAGCATGCAGGACAGCACCGGCGCGCCGCCGACCACGGGGCGCTTGAGGATCGGATCGAGCGTCGGCATTCCGGTGCCGAGCATCACGATCACGTCCAGCTTCTTGTCCTCCAGTTCGTCGAGACCCTGCTCGGCGTTGGCGGCCGGGATCGAATAGATCGGATGAAACTGATCGGAGCGTGTGGCGATCTGCACCACGCCGTCGACGGTGAAACCGTGCTCTTCCCAGTAACCGATGCAGGTCTTGGTCACGCCCTCCGGATAGGGCGACACCAGCCCGATCCGCTTCGCACCGAGCGTGTTCAGCGCGCTGACCACCGCAAGGCCGGCCGTGATGAACGGCACGCCCATTTTCTTGCCGATGGATGCCACCACCTCCCGCTCGCGCGGAATTCCGGCAAGATAGGAGGCGCCGGTCGTCCCGAGCGCGATGGCGCCGATCGGCGCGTTGTGAAACTGGCGAACGGCCACGTCCATCTGGTCGAAGTAGTCGATTAGACGTCCCTCCAGCGTGTCCTTGTCGCTCATCATCCGCGCGTTGATCAGCGCCATGCCTGGCGGCAGCATGAGCCAGAACTCGGGCTCGACCGTGGTGTTGGCCTGGGGGGTCAGCACACCGATCAGACCGTTGCGCGCGTATTCGACAGTCATCATCATTACCTTCAAAGAGAAGTTGCGCCGATGCAGGAAAGCATCCGGCGTTTGCCGTTGAAAGCGCCGGGCGGCGCTGTCAAAGGTACACTATGACGAGCGAACCCAGTTCTCCACCGTTGCCCGCAGCCCTGCGCGCTCGCACCGGCGATTCGGAAGTGATCGTCAGCGGCGGCGGCCCCGTTGGCCTGTGCACCGCCATGCTGCTTGCCGATCGGGGCATTCCGGTCACCGTAATCGAGACCGAATCCGGCATCGTTCAGGATCTGCGTGCGTCCACCTTCCATCCGCCGACGCTGGACATGCTGGAGCCCTTCGGTGTGACCCAGCGCCTTCTGGATCGCGGTCTGCTCTGCCCCACCTGGCAGATACGATTGCATCCATCCGGGGATCGAGCGGTCTTCGACCTGTCGGTGCTGGAAGGCGACACGCGCCATCCCTACCGTCTGCAGTGCGAGCAATGGAAGCTCTCGGAAGCCCTGCTCGAACGATTGCAGACTTATCCTCACGCGCAGGTGCGGTTCGCAAGCCGCGTCGAGAACGCGACCGACGAGGGTGACCGCGTTGCCGTCGAGATTGAAACCGCGGCGGGCCGCGAGACGTTGCACGCGCGTTATGTCGTGGGCTGCGACGGCGCGCGCAGCACCGTGCGCCGTGCGATGGGGCTGTCGTTCGAAGGTCTGACCTATCCGGAGACGACGCTGCTCGCGACCACGCTGTTTCCCTTCGAGGAGCACCTCGAAGGCATTTCCAACGTGTCGTACTGCTGGAAGGTCGACGGCAACTTCAGCCTGCTGAAGGTGCCGGGACGCTGGCGCGTGTCGATCTATCCCGACGAGAACATCCCGATCGAGGATCAGATGACGCCGGAGGCGCTGGACGCCAGCCTGCAGGTGATCGTGCCGCGACCGGAGCCATACACGATTTCGGAACAGCGGCCGTATCGCGTTCACATGCGCATGGTCGAAACCTACCGCCGTGGACGGATGATGGTTGCCGGCGACGCCGCCCATCTCAACACGCCGGCCGGCGGCATGGGCTTGAACGGCGGCATCCACGACGCCTTTGAACTGGCACGAGCGCTCGGCGACGTGCTTCGCGGCGGCGCCGGCGAGGGTGTGCTCGATCGCTATGACCGCCGACGGCGGCCGGTGGCCAAGCAGGATATTCTCGCCCAGGCGGACCGCAATCGGGCCCGCATGCGGGAGCGCGATCCGGAGCGGCGGAAGACCACGTTGCGCGAGCTGCAGGCGATCACCGCCGACCGCGAGCAGCACCGCGCCTTCCTGCGGCGCTCGTCGATGCTGGAAGGGCTGGAGCGCGCCACGGCCATCGAGTGACCGCGGTGAAGTAGAGGCGCAGCGAACCTATTGCGCCTTCGCGCCGGAGTCGGTCACCACCTGACCGAGCCGCTTGATGTCGCGCACCATCATCGCCGTCAGGTCTTCCGGCGTCCCGGGAATGACAATCGAGCCCTGCGCGAACAGCGCCTTCTTGACCTCGTCGCTTTCCAGCGCCTTCACGAAAGCGGCGTTGAGCTTGTCGACCACCGGGCGCGGCGTTCCGGCCGGCGCGAACAGTCCGAACCACTGGTCCATCGTGACCTCGGGGAAGCCGGCTTCCGTCATGGTCGGAACATCGGGAGCAATGTCGAGGCGCTTGGCGCCGGCAACGCCGAGCATGCGCAGCTTGCCGGCCTCGATGTGCGGCTTGGAGGTCAGGTAGCCCAGGAACATCATGTCGACCCGGCCCGCCACCATGTCGGTCACCGCCGGCGCGACGCCGCGATAAGGAACGTGCACGAGCTTGATGCCGGTCTGCTTGGCCAGCACCACGCCCAGGAGATGTCCGCCGGTGCCGACGCCCTGCGATCCGTAGCTCAGCCCCTCCGGCTTGCTCTTGGCCAGCGCGACCAGATCCTTCGGGGTCTTCGCCGGGCTGTCCGCAGGGACCGTGAGGATGTTGTTGAACGAGGTCAGCGGCGTGATCGGCGCGAAGTCCTTCAGCGGATCGTGCTTCAGATCGGGATAGAGCGTCACGTTGATCGCATGGCTGCCGGTGTGCCCCATCATCAGCGTGTAGCCATCGGGTGTGGCGTTCTTGATCGCAAAAGCTGCGACGTTGCCGCTGCCGCCGGGGCGGTTCTCGATCACCACCGACTGCTTCAGTGTTTCGCTCACCGACTTGGACAGGAGCCGCATCACCACGTCGGAGCTGCCGCCCGCCGCGAACGGCACGATCACGGTGATCGGCCGCGTCGGGAAGTCGGCGGCCTGTGCGACGGCCGGCGCGGGAGCCGCCAGCCAGGCGGCGGAGAGGATCAGCGTCGCCGCAGCGAGCCGAGACCGGAGCGAGATCCTAGGATTCGTATCGTTGCGCATCATCGAGAATCTCCTGCGTCCCGAGCATGTCGTTCAGCTCGTTGAAATCGAACATCCGGTCCATGAACGGCGCGTTCGTACCGTTGGCTTTCAGGCTTGCGTAATAGTCCCGAGCGGTGCGCGCCAAAGCTCGCACAATGCCACCTGGGAATATCACGATCCGGAACCCGAGATCGGACAGTTCGCCGGCGTTCAGCAGCGGCGTGTTGCCGCCCTCCACCATGTTGGCGATCAGCGGTTTCACGTCCCCCAGCGCCTGCACGATCCGGGCCAGTTGGTCGCGGGAGCGCGGCGCCTCGACGAACAGGACGTCGGCCCCCGCCTCCGCATAACGATGTGCCCGCTCGATCGCGCGGTCGATATCCTCGACGGCGGCGGCGTCGGTGCGCCCCACGATGAGCGTGCGTTCCGAGTGGCGTGCGTCGCAGGCCGCCTTGATCTTGCCGACCATCTCGCCGGAGGGAATGACAGCCTTGCCGGTCAGATGCCCACAGCGCTTCGGAAAGACCTGGTCTTCGAGTTGAATGGCGGATGCACCGGCGCGCTCGAACAACCGCACCGTGCGCTGCGTGTTGAGCGCATTGCCATAACCGGTGTCGGCGTCCACCACGAGCGACGCCGGAACTCGGTCGCGGATGAGTGCGATCGTCTCCGCAACCTCCGTCGCGGTCACGAGTCCGATGTCGGGACGGCCGAGCCGGCAGTAGGCGATGCCCGCGCCAGTGAGGTAAAGCGTCTCGAAACCCGCTGCGTGCGCCACCGCCGCGCTGAAGGCGTCGTAGACGCCGGGCGCAATCACGATGTCGGCACCGGCCAGTCGCTCGGGCAGCTCGTTGGTTTGGCGTTCAACCATGAGTTCCAGACCGCTCGCACGCCACGTTTCAATGGATCGATCACTTGTATTATCATGAATACATGACGTGCAAGCTCACCGGCCGCGCAGTCCGCGAAGCGGCATTTACCAATTCGCGGGAGGCCCACACATGGCGATGACGCTCGCAGAGAAGATCGTCGCAATGGCGGCCGGACGGGATCACGTGACGCCGGGTGAGATCGTCACCTGCGCGGTCGATCTCGCCATGATCCACGATTCCGGCGGTCCACGGCGGGTGGAGCCGATCCTCAAGCGATTTGGGGTTGGCCTCTGGGATCCTGCCAAGGTCGTCCTCATCAGCGACCATTACGTCCCCGCCACCGACGACGAGACTCGGCGCATCGGCGACATCACCCGGCGGTTCGCGGCGCAGCACCCGCTCGCCGGCTTCTACGATGGCGAAGGCATCTGCCACGTCGTCCTGCCCGAACGCGGGCATCTCAGGCCCGGCATGTTCGTCGTGGGCGGCGACAGCCACTCGCCGACCGGCGGCGCGTTCGGCGCTTACATGTTCGGCATCGGCGCAACCGAAATGGCGGGGGTGCTCGCCACCGGAGAAATCTGGCTGTCGGTCCCCGAAACCATTGAGATCGAATGGAGCGGCGCGTTCGGCCCCGGCGTGGTGGCAAAGGACGTCATGCTGTTCTTGTGCGGCCGGCTCGGGATGGAAGGCGGCCGCGGACAGGCCGTGCACTTCCGCGGCGAAGCCATCCGCGGTCTGCCGATGCAGGAGCGCATGACGCTTTCCAACATGACCGCCGAACTCGGTGGCCAGACCGGCCTGGTCGATCCGGACGAGACCACCGCCGCTTTCATTCGGGCGGCAGGCGCGGAGCCCGGCGATATCGCACACTGGCAGTCAGACGGCGACGTGACGCCCACCGAGCGTCATCGTTTCGATGCCGCCGCACTGTCTCCGCAGGTCGCGGCTCCGCACAGCCCGGCCAACGCGGCACCGGCCGAGACCCATCGCAACGTGCCCATCTCCGTCGCCCATATCGGCGCCTGCACAGGCGCCAAGATCGTCGACCTCCGGATGGCTGCGCGTGTGCTCAAGGGCCGCAAGGTTGCGCCCGGCGTGTCGCTTCTGGTCGCGCCCGCCTCGCGCCGCGACCAGCAGGCCGCCGAGGCCGACGGCACGTTGCAGGTTCTGGTGGAGGCCGGCGCGAAGCTCCTGCCGAATGCCTGCGGCATGTGCGCTGGCTACGGCGGCGCCCTGCCCGAAGACGTCACCTGCATCTCCTCGATCGCACGCAACTTCAAGGGCCGCATGGGTCCGTCGAGCGCGCGCATCTATCTCGGTTCACCTTACACGGTCGCGGCCTCCGCGGTCGCCGGCCGCATTGCCGATCCGCGGGAGATGTTGTCGTGAGCGAACCGAAGTTCGGCCGCGCCTTCGTGTTCGGCGATGCGATCAACACCGACGTGCTCGCGCCCGGCATCTACATGAAGCATCCGATCGCAACGATCGCGCAGCATTGCCTGGAGTTCGGTCGATCCCTCCTTTGCGACGACCGTGCGTCCTGGCGACCTGGTGGTGGCCGGCAACAGCTTCGGCATCGGCTCGTCGCGCGAGCAGGCTGCCGAGGCGCTGAAGGTGCTGGGCGTCGCCGCGGTGTTGGCGCGCTCCTTCGGCGGCATCTTCTACCGCAACGCGCTCAATCTCGGCCTGCCGGTGATCGTCTGCGACGCCGCGGCGACGACGCAGCCCGGCGATCATGTTCATGTCGATCCCGCCACCGGACGCATCGAGAACCGCACCCGCGGCATCGTCACCAACGCCAGTCCGCTGCCGCCGTTCCTGCTGGCGATGATCGCCGACGGCGGGCTGGTGCCGCATCTGGAAAAGCGGTTTGCGCGCGAGCGTGCCGAAGGCGTGCGGGCCTGACGGCCGCTCAGCGGTCGAGCAACAACCGCTCCAGCTCGGAGCAGCGCATCACCTGCGCGACACTCCCCAGCGAGGTGATCGACGCGCGGTGCAGTTCGTCCGAAAACGCCGCGCAACCGTCCTCCAGCAGCATCAGGTCGAAGCCCCGCACATGGGCATCGCGCAGCGTCGCGGCGACCCCGCCATTGGTGACGATTCCGCAGAACGCCAGCGCCGAAATCTTCGCCTCGCGCAGCAGCCATTCAAGCCGCGTCATGTAGAAGGCGGAATAGGCCACCTTCTCGACCGACAGGTCGGCCGGCGCGAGTTCGTCCACCAGCGCGTGGCCCCACGAGCCGGGCGTAAAATCGCCTTTGCCGAGAAACGGCCGCAAGGTCTTGAGATGCGGTGCGATGAACGGCTCGCCGCCCCTGCCGGGCACCAGCGTGAAATGCGTCGAGACGATCCATCCGCCCCGCGTGCGCACCGCATCCGCCAACGGTGCAATTCTCGCGGGGAGCGCGGCAATCGATGGGGCGCTGCAATTCGCACGGCCGTAGGCGCCCTTCGCATGCAGAAAATCGTTCTGAAGATCGACCAGAACCAAAGCGAAACGGGATAGGTCGTCGGGCAAAGTCATCGGACCTCCGGCGGAAGCGGCGCGCTCGACATCAACCGGATCGGAGGCCCAACGGTCAAGCCCGCCGGACCTTTCGATCCGGCGGGCTTCTCGTCGATCCCAAATCTGCTTCGAGATGTTACTCGGACTTCATGTTCGCCGCCTTGATCGCGATATCGAACTGCGGCTGCTCGCGTGCGATCTGGTCGGCCGATTCCTTCGGCGTGGTGCCGTTGGGCTCGATGCCGAGCTTGACGAGCTGGGCGCGCACCTGCGGATCCTTGGTGGCGGCGATCACCGCATCGGCCAGCTTGTCGACGATGGCCTGCGGCGTGCCGGAGCGCACCAGGAATCCGTTCCAGGCGTTGAGCGAGAAGTTCGGATAGACCTCGCTGACGGTCGGCACATCCGGAAGCTGCGCGATCCGCTTGTCGGAGGCGACTGCAAGGATGCGGGCCTTGCCGCTCTCGACATGCGGAATGATGTCGGCGGCATTGCCGAAGTACATGTCGACCTGGCCACCGAGCAGCGCGGTCATCGCCGGCGCACCGCCACGGAAGGGAATGTGCACCGCATCGATACCGGCGCGTGCGACGAACAGCGCGCCGGACAGATGGCCCACCGAGCCGGTGCCGCCCGATCCATAGTTCAGCTTGCCCTTCTTTGCATAAGCGACGAACTCCTGAATGGTCTTGGCCGGAATGTCGCCGCGGATCGCGAGAATGAACGGCCCGGTCCCGAAGATGCTGACCGGGGTGAAGTCGGTCTTCGGGTCGTAGGTCACCTTCTGCACGTTGGGCAGCACCGCGATCTGCGGCGCGGCGGCAAAGAACAGCGTGTAGCCGTCGGCCGGCTGCTGCTTGACATAATTGGCCGCGATCGCACCGCCGGCGCCGACGCGGTTCTCGACCACGAAGCTCTGCTTGAACGTCTCCGACAGCTTCTGGCTGGCCATACGGGCCATGATGTCGGTGTTGCCGCCAGCGGCGAACGGCACGATCACCGTCACGGGGCGCGACGGCCAGTCGGCCTGGGCGAAGGCCGCCGGCGCGAAGAGCATGGCCAGCGCGAGGCCCGCGGCGGCGCGGCGCGTCAGGCAGCGGGATTGGGTCATGGTCGGGTGGGACGGCATCGTCAGCAGCATGGTCATGGCTCCGTACTCCGGATGGACTGAATAATGGGCAGCACCGGCGGACGCGCACAGCGACGGCCTGGCAAAGTTAGGGCGCATTGAATGCGAACCTGTCGACCAATCAAGTTCTTGCTGCCCAAAATGCAGCATTTGGCGCGATCAAACTGTCGCACCGGTGCTCGAATGATGGGCAGAACATGGGCTTTGGCAGGAGACCGCTTGGGTCGGCAATATAGCGGTATCCCGATGCAGCGCAGCTTTGGGCCAAGTCCCGCAACTCAGGCGTTCAGCATCTCCCGCTTCACGAAATCGACAAACCGCGTCGGCTCGCGCCCGAGAATCCAATGCAGCACGTTCGGATTTCCGATCAGCCCGTGAGAGTTGTAGTGGGCATTCATGCGGCACATGGTTTCGATCCGTTCGGCCGGCATGCCGGCGGCCGTGACATCGCGCCGGAAAGCATCGAGCGGCTTGGCCTCCGCCCGGATGGGCCGGCCGAGCACCTCGGCCAGAATGACCGCCATGTCGTCCTGGCTCAGCGCTTGCGGGCCGGCGAGTTGATACGTCGCGCCCTCATGGCCGGCGTTCGTCAAGATGATTGCGCAAGCCTCCGCGAGATCGGCGAGATCGACCACGCTGAATTTCGCGGATGTGCTGAACGGCATGCTGTGCACGCCGGTCGACAGCACCGATTTCCAGATCGGTGCGAGATGTTGCATGTACCGGCTCGGCTGCAGGATCGTGTAGGCGATGCCGGAATCAACGAGATGGCGCTCGGCCTTGAGCTTGCGCGCATGATGCGGCACATCGGCCAGCAGCGGATGCAGCACCGAGTAGAGCACGAAGCGCGAGACACCCTGCTCCGCCGACAGATCGATCAGGGTCCGCGCGATCTCGTCCTCTTTCGGGTGCATCGGCGGGCAGATGTGAAGAACTTGAGCCGCGCCTGCCATCGCGCGCTTCAGCGCGTCGCGGTCCGCGAGATCGCCCAGCGCAATTTCCGCCGCGCCATCGGAACGCAGCTCCGCCTCGGCCTCCGGGCGTCGCAGAAACGCCCGCACGCGACCGCCGCGTCGCGCGATCGCCGCAACCGCGCGTCGGCCGGTTTTTCCCGATGCACCGGTCACCAGGATCGGCCCGGCAAGCGCTGACTTGGCAAGGTCCATTCGAGGCTCTCCATGCAGATCAGCCATGCTACACGCCGGCCGATTTCGTCGATATGATCGAACCCGAACGATGGCGCAAGCGACCGATGCGCGGCGCGGTCCCGGAATTCGCAAAGCGGGCGCCGACGCAGCGCAAGAGAGGAACGACCGTCAGGATGCAATCGGAACGTCCCATCATCATCGCCGGCGGCGGACCTGTCGGACTGGTCACCGCGCTCGCACTGGCGCAGCAGGGTTTCGAGGTCCGTGTCTTCGAGGCCGACGACCGGATCAACGACAGTCCACGCGCTGCGACCACGCATGCCGCCACTCTGGAGATTCTCGACCGGCTCGGCATGGTCGAGGAGGTCAAGCGCCGCGGCCTCATCGAACCGAAGTTCCGCACCTGGGACCGCCCGACGCGCGAACTCGTCGCCGAGTTCGATTTCGGCGCGCTGAAGAACGACACGCCTTACCCCTACGTCGTGCAATGCGAGCAGCACAAGCTCGCCGCGATCGCGCTGGAAAGGCTGCGGGCCCTGCCGAACGCGACCGTCGACTTCGCGGCGCGCGTCTCGGACTTCGAGCAGGATAACGACCAGGTCGAAGCGACCGTCGAGACCGCAACCGGATCGCGCCGAATGCGCGGCTCATGGCTGATCGGCTGCGACGGCGGCCGCTCCACGGTGCGAAAGACCCTCGGCATCGAGTTCGAGGGCTACACGCATCCGGAGCGATTTCTGGTGCTGACCACCACCTATCCGTTCGGCGGCGACTTCGCAGAGTGCTCGCGCAACTATTTCTCCGATCCGGACGAATGGGCCGCTCTGTTCAAGGTCACGGGCGACGATGGCAAAGGCCGCTGGCGCGTGGTGTTTCCCACCCGGATGAACGAAAGCGAGGAAGAGGCGTTCGATGAGGCCGCGGTGCAGGCGCGCCTGCAGAAATTCTTCCCGAAAAGCGGCCCCTACCCGGTCGTCCATCGCAACATCTACAACGTCCACCAGCGGGTTGCGGCCTCGTTCCGGCAGGGCCGCGTGTTCCTGGCCGGCGACGCGGCGCACATCAACAATCCGCTCGGCGGGCTCGGTCTCAACTTCGGCATCCACGACGGCGTCGAGCTTTCGACTCTCCTCGGCCGGGTCAGCCGCAAGGAGGCGCACGCCGACATCCTCGACGAGTACGACCTGCACCGCCGGCCGCTGAACGTCGAATACGTCCAGCAGCAGACCATCGCCAACAAGAAGCGGCTTGAGGAAAAAGACCCGGACGCCCGCGCCAAAAGTCTCGCGGGACTGCAAGGCGATCGCGGCCGATCCGGTGGCCCATCGCAACTATTTGCTGCGCGCGTCGCTGATCGACAGCGTGAAGAAGCGCCAAACGATAGCCGCCTGACCTGATTCAGCCCGCCCAACGAAAATCGGCGCCGTCCGTGGGCGCCGATTGCATTGGGGCCGGCGAAGCACGCCGACCGCAGAACCGCCGGTTCTCAGAACTCCTCGAGAATCCGGCCATATCCCGTCACACGGTCCTCGACGCCGCACTGGCGGATCGCATGCCAGTACGACACGACGTTGACCGCCAGGACCGGCTTGCCGAACCATCGCTCGGCCTCCGCCGCCACGCCTGCCGCCGGCAGCGCCGTGCCGAGGGTGAGGATCGCCTGAACGTCGTCGCCGTCCAGCTCGCGCAGCGCATTGCGGATGTCCTGCAGCGGCACTTGCGCGATCGCGCGCGGCGTCGCGCACTTCAGGCCCTTGAGCCTCACCACGTCGAAGCCGGCTTCGATGAAATAGGCGCGCACCATTTCGTCGCCGCGCGGCTGGTGAGGGGTCAAAATGGCGATCTTGTTCGCGCCGAACTTTTTCAGCGCGGCCACAGAGGCGGTCGATCCCATCGTGATGCCGACGCCGGCGCGTTGCGCCAGCTCCGCCTGGAGCTTGTCGGCCTGCGCGACACCGCCCCAGAAGGTTTCGAGCGCGATTCCCATGATCAGGTGGTCGAGGCCGGCCGTCATGATCTGGTCGATCGCGGTGCCAAGCCCATCCCGCATCATCTGCATATGCTCGAAGAACGCCTCTTCCGTGTTGAGCGGGCGTTCCTTGATGGTGACCCGGCCGGTGTGACAGGTCACTCCGGGCACGCGGACGGCATCCGTCTCCGGCTGCACGGTGGTGTTCGTGGACGGCACCACGATGCCGATGCGCTTTCGAAATCCGAGGGTGTCGGGCAAGGTATGGCTCCCAATCGACAACGGGCCGGAACGTACACGCCGGTCCGAAGCGTCTCAAGCGCTGCGGCGTGCTTGTAACGCATAGGCCCTTTCGCGGACGCGGTTGCCGCCGCGCCCAAGGAATGATTTGCACCTGTGATGGTCCGTTTCCCCGACTGGAGCGCGCTGACGCGCGCCGAACGCGAACGCCGGCCTGCTCAGGCGCGCAAACGCGCGCAGGCGTTGCAGGATCTGCTGAATGCCTTCGTTTCGATCGAAAGCCGTAACGAAGCGCCCCCCGACGGCATCCTGACCGGCATGGCTTATGCCGCAAAGGACATGTTCCGCATTCCGGACCGCGAGCCCGGCGGCGGGTTGCGCACCGGCGGCGACCTCGGCATCAGCGGCCTGAGCGAAGTCGTCGCACGGCTCGACGCGGCCGGGGCGGTGCGGGTCGGACATACGCAAATGACCGAACTGGCCTACGAACCCTCCGGGCTGAACGCATCGTTCGGCCGCGTCCGCAATCCCTGGAACACCGATTTCATCACCGGCGGATCGTCGTCGGGTTCGGCGGCGGCAGTGGCGGCAGGCATCGTCGACGTGGCGCTCGGCTCAGACACCGGCGGCTCGCTGCGCATCCCCGCGCTCCTGCTGCGGCGTGAGCGCATGGAAACCCACCTGGGGACTGGTCTCCGCGGTCGGCGCGATGCCCCTCGCGCCGACCCTCGACACGATCGGTCTGCTCGCTCGCAGCGCAGACGATCTGATCGCTGCTGCATCGGAAATCGCCACCTTGCCGTCGGCAAAACAATTGCACGGCATCGCTGCCGCCGAGGATCTCGCGGCGCAGTCCGAGCCGGACGTGCGGCAGGGGTTTGCGGCGGTTATCTCCGTGTTGCGGGCGAACGGAGCGACCGTCGAGCTCAAAGCCGTCGCTCCTGCCATCGCGGACGCCGACCGCCATGCTCTGGTGGTTCTCCAAGGCGAGAGCGCACGCGTGCATCGCGCCCGGATCGACCATCCGGCGCTGGCACCGATGCTGCGCAAGCGGCTTGCCAAGGGCCTCGAGATCGACGACGCCACATTGGCAGAAAGCGTGGCCGCCCGTTCGGCGCTGGCTCGCGGCTTCGAGCGCGACGCGCTCGGCGACTGCGACGCCCTTCTGCTGCCGGTCATGCCGGTCGGCAACGCCGGAAGCGGCGGTCTGCGATCCGTCGTCCGATCGCTTCTCGGCCCGCACCCTTTATGCGCTCAGCGCCTTCACTCGTTTCGTCAACATGCTGGGCTTTCCGGCCGTGGCCTTTCCCGCAGGCTTCGACCATCGTGGCCTGCCGGTCGGCGTCCAGATCGTCGGACGGCCGGGGTCCGATCTTGCCCTGCTCGGTCTTGTCCGGCATGTGCAGATGAAGACTGACTGGCACGGACGCATTCCGTCCGCCGTTGCGCCGTTCATCTCCGAAGCGGAGTTCCGTCCATGACGCGCCCCATGACGCCGCGCCCCGTCGCCTCGCCCGCTCTCTCGCATTTGCGAGTGCTGGACCTCACGCGCGTTCGCGCCGGCCCGACCTGCTGCCGCATCCTCGCCGACTATGGCGCAGACGTGATCAAGATCGAAGCCCCGCCCGGCGTCGATCCGAACGAAGGGATCAGCGGCGCGCGGCACGGCTACGACATGATCAATCTGCACCGCAACAAACGGTCGCTGACGCTCAACCTGAAGGAGCCGGACGGCCGCGAGGTGTTCCTTCGGCTGGTCAAGACCGCCGACGTCGTGGTCGAAAACTTCCGCCCCGACGTGAAGGACCGGCTCGGCATCGGCTACGAGGTGCTGAAGGCCGTCAACCCGCGCATCATCCTCGCCTCGATCTCCGGCTTCGGCCAGACCGGCCCTTACAAGACCCGCGCCGGCTTCGACCAGATCGCGCAGGGCATGGGCGGGCTGATGGGAGTCACCGGCGAACCCGGAACACCGCCGATGCGTGCGGGCATCGCGGTTGCGGATTCCTCCGCCGGCGTCTTCGCCGCGACCGGCATTCTGATCGCGCTCGCCGAGCGGGAGAAGTCCGGCCTCGGCCAATGGGTCGAGACCTCGCTCCTTCACGCCCAGATCGCGATGATGGACTTCCAGGCCGCGCGTTATCTGATCGACGGCACCGTGCCACCGCAGGCCGGAAACGATCATCCGACCAGCACCCCGATGGGCGTGATCGGCACCTCGGATGGCTTCATCAACATCGGTGTCGGAGGGGACGGCCAATGGCGCGCCTTCTGCAAGGTGATCGGTCACCCGGACCTCGGAACGCACCCGGACTACGCGAAGGGCGCGGACCGCACACGCAACCGGCCGAAGATCAAGGCGCTCATCGAACCCATCTTTGCGAAGCGCACATCCACAGAATGGCTTGCCGCTCTCGAGGCGGAAGGCGTTCCGGCAGGACCGATCTACAGGGTCGACGAGGTGTTCGCCGATCCGCAGGTTCAGCATCTCGGAATGGCTGTCCCGCTGCAGGATCCCGAACGCGGCGAGGTTCGCGTCGTCGGCCAGGCGATCCGGCTCTCGCGCACGCCTCCGGGGATGGTGTGCAGCGTCCCGGAGGCAGGCGAGCATACCGACGAGGTGCTGCGAGAGGCCGGATACGGAGATGACGAAATCGCGCGACTGCGCGACAACAGGATCGTGTGAGACCATCATGGACCTCGACCTTCGCGGAAAGACGGCCCTCATCACCGGCGGCTCACGCGGCATCGGCCGCGCAGTCGGCTGAAACCTTGGCGGCAGAGGGTTGCGATCTGGTGCTGGTCTCGCGCAGCGCCACCGATCTCGAAGCCGCAAAAAAGGCGATCGAAGGCGCGCACGGCGCAAGGGTACGCACCGACGCCTGCGATCTTGCGGACGGTACGCAGGTCGCACGGCTCGCGGCCGCGTTTCCCGACATCGACATTCTGGTCAACAACGCCGGCGCCATTCCCGGCGGCACGCTTGGCGACGTCGACGAGGCGCGCTGGCGCGCGGCCTGGGATCTCAAGGTCTTCGGCACGATCAACATGACCCGCGCCTTCTATCCGCTGATGAAGGCGCGCGGCGGCGGCGTGATCGTCAACGTCATCGGCAACGCGGCGACCACCCACGACCCGAACTACATCTGCGGCGTGACCGGCAATGCCGGACTGACGGCATTCACGCAGGCGATCGGCAGCGGCAGCCTGCGCGACGGCATTCGCGTGGTCGGCGTCAGCCCCGGCCCGACGGCGACGGACCGGCTGGCCGGACTCGCCGAGTGCGAAGGCGCAAGGAGCAGCTCGGAGACGCCGGGCGATGGCGCGAGTTGTTTTCGAACCTGCCGGGCGGCCGCGCCGGCGAGCCGTCCGAGGTCGCCGCGATGGTGGCGTTCCTCGCCTCGCCGCTCTCGGGTTACACCAGCGGCGTGGTCGTGACGCTCGATGCCGGCGTATCCGCGCGCAGCGGCGCCTGATCCAATTCATACGGGAGACAGCGATGCCCCAACTGACCACCGACGACGGCGTGAAGCTGCACTACGAAGAGGTCGGCTCCGGCATTCCGATCGTCTTCGTTCACGAATTCGCCGGCGACAGCCGCTCGTGGGAGGCGCAGATGCGCCATTTCGGACGGCGCTATCGCTGCATCGCCTTCAACGCCCGCGGGTTTCCGCCGTCCGACGTGCCGGACGACGTGGAAAAGTATTCGCAGGCGCGCGCGCGCGACGACATCAAGTCCGTGCTCGACGCCTTGAAGATCGACAAGGCGCATATCGTCGGCCTTTCCATGGGCGGATTCGCGGCGCTGCATTTCGGCTTCACATATCCGGACCGCGCGCTGTCGCTCACCGTCGGCGGCTGCGGCTACGGCGCTGCGCCCGACAAGAAGGCGCAGTTCGCCGCCGAGACCGAAGCTGCGGCCAAGCGTTTCGAGGAGCTCGGCATGGACAAGGCCGCGCTCGGCTATGCGCTCGGCACCGTCACGCGTCCAGTTCCAGAACAAGGATCCGCGCGGCTGGCAGGAGTTCGCCGACCAGCTTGCGACCAATTCGACCAGGGGATCGGCCCTGACCATGCGCGGCGTGCAAAGCCGTCGCCCCTCGCTGTTCGATCTCGTCGAGCAGATGAAGACCATCACCGCGCCGACGCTGGTGATGACCGGCGACGAGGACTGGCCGTGCCTGGAGCCGGCAATCCTGATGAAGCGCACCATCCCGACGGCGGGCCTCGCCGTGCTTCCGAATTCCGGGCACACCATCAATCTGGAGGAACCGGCCGAATTCAACCGGCAGCTCGGCGATTTCCTGCATGCGGTCGAGGCCGGCCGCTGGCCCAAGCGCGATCCGCGCGCAATGGTAAGCGCCATTCTCGGCAAATGATCCGAAAGGCGACGCCGGATCGGAATTCGACAAAGGCGATCGAATGATGCGTGACGTTCTCGGCTGGCGGCGGAAATTCGGCGTTCTCGGTCCTTCGACCAACACGGTGGTTCAGCCCGATTTCGAGATGATGCGGCCGCCGGGAGTGACAAATCACTACAGCCGCATTTTCACGCCCAACGCGCAGGCGGTCAGCAACGACACGTTCATGGCCGGCACGCAGCTCATCGGCGAGAACACGCTCGACGCCGTGCGCAGCGTGATGACCTGCGCGCCGGACTATCTGGTGATGGGCATGTCGGCCGTCACCTTCTACGGCGGCGTGGCCGGTGCGGACGAATTCCGGTCAAGAGTCGAGCGCACAGCCGGCGTCGGCATCAGCATCGGATCGCATTCCTGCACAGCGGCGCTCAGGACCTACGGTGGCGTGCGCCGCATCGCATTTCTGTCGCCTTACTATCCCGTCGCGAACGCGCAGGTCGGGCGCTACTTTCCGAGTCCGGTTTCGAGATCGTGCGGGACATCTACCTCGAGTGCAAAAGCTGGACGGCGATTGCCGAAGTGACCCCGGACACGCTGCGCGAAAAGCTGCTCATCCTGCACGGCGACGGCCGTGACGTGGACGCCATCGTCCAGGTCGGCACCAATCTTTCCATGGTGCGTCTGGCGGCCGCGGCAGAGCTGTGGCTCGGAAAGCCGGTGATCGCCATCAACACCGCCACCTACTGGCACGCCCTGCGCCAGAGCGGAATTCCGGACAAGATCGCCGGTCTGGGCCGCCTGCTCGAAGACTTTTGAGCCGTCGCAGGCCGCCGACCGGCGGCATAGCGCACCAATCCGTGAAAATCCTGGTGTGAACTGTAAGATCGACCAGTTGCGACGTACTGTCGCTCTCGCGACAATGTGCGTGGCACGAAGTCTTGGGATGGCACGACCGGCCGGGCTGGACCGACGGCCAATCTGCTATAGGACGTGACCGCTTTCCGCCCGGCGCTCTCCTGCCGGTTCAGGTGACCCATCGATATCGTTCGCGACCTAGAATGAAACTCGCCCTCATCGTCCTGATCCCGTTCATCGGCGCCCTGCTTCCGCCGCTTGCGATCCGCGCCGGCCGGAACGTCTGCGCCACGGTGACAGCCGCGGTGACGGCGCTGTCGCTCGCGATCCTCCTGACGGAGGCGCCGGCGGTTTATGCGGGCGCGGCACCAAAATCGAGCATGGAGTGGCTGCCGGGTCTGGGCCTGTCGTTTTCGTTCTTCATCGACGGTCTCGGCCTGTTTTTCGCGTCGCTCATTCTGGGGATCGGTCTGCTGATCATTCTCTACGCGCGCTTCTATCTGAGCCGCGAAGATCCGATGGGCCGGTTCTTTTGCTACCTTCTGCTGTTCCAGGGCTCGATGGTCGGCATCGTTCTCAGCGACAATATCCTGTTGCTGATCGTGTTCTGGGAACTGACCAGCCTCACGTCATTCCTGCTCATCGGTTACTGGTACCATCTGCCGGAGTCGCGCGCCGGCGCGCGGATGGCGCTGGTGGTGACCGGCGGCGGCGGGCTCGCCCTGATGGGGGGCATGCTGCTGCTCGGCAACATCGCCGGCAGCTTCGAGTTGAGCGAGATTCTTCAGCGTGGCGAGCAAATCAAGGCATCGCCGCTCTACCTGCCCGCCCTGCTTCTGATCCTGCTCGGCGCCTTCACCAAATCGGCGCAGTTTCCCTTCCATTTCTGGCTCCCGCACGCGATGGCCGCACCCACGCCGGTGTCGGCCTATCTGCACTCGGCCACGATGGTGAAAGCCGGCGTGTTCCTGCTGGCGCGGCTGTGGCCGGCGCTGGCGGGCACGACCGAATGGTTCCTGATCGTGTCACTGACCGGTCTCGTGACGATGCTCGTCGCCGCCTGGATCGCGATCTTCAAGGACGACCTCAAGGGCCTGCTGGCCTTCTCGACCGTAAGCCACCTCGGGCTGCTCACGATGCTGCTCGGCTTCGGCACCCGCACCGGCGTGATCGCTGCCGTGTTCCATATTCTCAACCACGCGACGTTCAAGGCCGCGCTGTTCATGAGCGCCGGCATCGTCGACCATGAAACCGGCACGCGCGACATTCGCCGGCTCGGCGGCCTGCGGCACCTGATGCCGATCACGGCGACGCTCGCCACGATCGCTGCTGCGTCGATGGCGGGCATCCCGCTGCTCAACGGCTTTCTCTCCAAGGAAATGATGCTGGAGGAAGCCGCGCGCACCAGCTACGCGGGCATCCCCTGGCTGTTTCCGGTTCTCGCCACGGCAGGCGCGCTGCTGTCAGCGGCCTACTCTGCGCGGTTGATCTTCCATGTATTCTTTGGCCCGCCACGCCACGACTATCCGCACCACCCGCACGACCCTCCCGTCGGCATGTGGCTGCCGGTCGCGATCCTCGTGGTGCCCGTGATCCTGATCGGGATCATGCCCGCCTTCTTCGCCGGCGCGATCGTGGAGCGCACCGCGCTCGCCACCGCGGGCGGCGCGCTGCCGGATTACTATCTGTCGATCTGGCACGGCTTCACGCCGGCGCTGGCCATGAGCGCGATCGCGGTGGCCGGCGGGCTGATGATGCTCTGGGCTTATTCCGCCATCAACGCCGTGCGCCTGTCGGTGCCACGCCCGGACGCCATGACCCTGTTCCAGGCGGCCATTGCAGGGCTGGTGCTGCTGGCGCGCCGAATCCACGATGCGATCGACAACGGCAGCCTGCCGCGATACGCGGTCGTTGTCGTGATCGCCATCGCCGGACTCGGACTGGCAGGCTTTCTCGGCGCGCCGCACGCGGCGGGCACACGCGAGACGCTGCCGGTCACGCTGCCGGCGGTCACCGGCTGGCTCGCCCTGCTCGCGGCCTGCGGGCTGATCGTACACGGCCATCACAACCGGCTGTTCGCGCTGATTCTCACCAGCGTGGTCGGCCTCGTGGTCTCGCTGGCCTTCCTTCAGTTTTCCGCGCCCGACCTCGCGCTCACACAGGTCTCGGTCGAGGTCGTCACGACCATCCTGCTGCTTCTCGCGATCAATCTGCTGCCGCGCACGACACCCGATGAAATCCCCCTGCAGAACAAGATCGGCGCCGGCGCCATCGCCGTTGCGATCGGCGCAGGCGTTGCGGCGCTGGCCTACGCCATCCTCACCCGCGGCTTCGAGACGATTTCCAGTTACCACCTCGAACAGTCCAAGCCCGGCGGCGGCGGCACCAACGTCGTCAACGTGATCCTGGTCGACTTCCGCGGCTACGACACGTTCGGCGAGATCATCGTGCTGGCGATTGCCGCGCTGACGATTTTCGCGCTGCTCGATTCCGCGCTGCACGGCGCGGCCGGACGGCGGCTGGCCGCGGCCCGGCTCGATCCGCAGGCGCACGATCCCCATCCGCTGATGCTGACGGTCGTCACGCGGATCGCCCTGCCTTTCGCCCTGACGGCCGGCGTCTACATCCTGCTCCGCGGCCACAACATGCCCGGCGGCGGCTTCATCGCCGGCCTGATCGTCGCGATCGCCTTTCTCATGCAATACATGGCGAGCGGTTACGTATGGGCCCAGAAACGGGCCCGCATCGAGGCCCACGTCATGATTGGAGCAGGCGTCGCAATTGCCGGTGCCACCGGCCTTGCGTCGCTGCTGTTCGACCGGCCGTTCCTGACCAGCAGCTTCGGCTATTTTCACTTCCCCGTTTTCGGCGAGGTCGAACTGGCCTCCGCAATGGCCTTCGACGTGGGCGTGTTCCTGACCGTGGTCGGCACCTGCCTGCTGTCGCTGGCGACGCTGTCGCGCGTCGAAGAACGCGCCGAAGAGGCGTCCAACCGTGCGGAAGGGAGGACCGCATGAGCATGGAGTTCCTGCTCGCCACCGGCATTGGCGCGATGACCGCCGTCGGCATCTATCTGATCACGCTGCGGCGCACCTTCCCGGTGGTGCTCGGCCTGTCGTTTCTCTCCTACGCGGTCAACGTCTTCCTGTTCGCGATGGGACGCCTCGCCATCGACCTTCCGCCCATCATCAGCAAGACCGCGTCCGGCTACACCGACCCTCTGCCGCAGGCGCTGGTGCTGACGGCCATCGTCATCACCTTCGGCATGACCGCCCTGATCGTGGTTCTTTCGCTGCGCGCGTTTCTGGAGACCGGCGCCGATGACGTCGATCTCGACGCCGCACCGGACGAGCACGAACGACGGCTGCCGAAAGACGGAGCGCGCTGATGAACCACTGGCTCATCTGGCCCGTCGCGATTCCCGCCATGATGGCGGCATTTCTGGTTCTGGCCGCGCGCTACAGCATCACCTTTCAACGCGGGCTCTCGCTGTTCGCCACCGGGGCGCAGCTTGCCGTGGCGATCGGGCTCTACATTCTGGCATCGGACGGCGAACCGCGCGTCTATCTGCTGGGATATTGGCCTGCGCCCTTCGGCATCGTGCTGGTGCTCGACCGGCTTGCCGCCACCATGCTGCTTCTGACCGGCGTTCTTGCGAGCGGCGTGCTGATCTACGCAATCGGGGAATGGGACAAGCGCGGACGACATTTCCATTCGCTCTTTCAATTCCAGTTGCTCGGCGTAAACGGCGCCTTCCTGACCGGCGATCTGTTCAACCTTTTCGTGTTCTTCGAGGTGCTGCTGATCGCCTCTTACGGCCTGATGTTGCATGGCGGCGGACCGCGACGGCTGAAAGCGGGCTTCCACTATGTCGCGATCAACCTGATCGGCTCGACCGTGTTTCTGTTTGCTGTGGGCACGATCTACGCCGTGACCGGCACGTTGAACATGGCCGATCTCGCGGTGAAGGTTCGCCAGGTTTCCGCCGGCAACGAAGCGCTGCTCGCCACCGGAGCGCTGCTGCTGTTCACCGTGTTTGCGACCAAGTCGGCGATGGTGCCGCTGCACTGGTGGCTGCCGCCGACCTACGGATCGACCTCGCCGCCCGCCGCCGCGCTGTTCGCAATCATGACGAAGGTCGGCGCCTATTCGATCATTCGCGTCTATACGCTGATCTTCGGGCCCGACGCCGGACCGCTCGCCGACGTCGCCACGCCCTGGATCGTTCCGGCGGCGATCGTGACGCTCGTCGCGGGTACTGTCGGGGTGCTGGCGAGCCGCTGCCTGGCCGATCTCATCGCCTATTCGGTCGTGGCCTCGATGGGCACGCTGCTGATCGCCGTGGGCGTGGGCGGACCGGCGGGGCTGTCGGCGGCGCTCTATTACGCCCTGCAAAGCACGATCACCAGCGCGGGGCTGTTCCTGCTGGCCGGCATTCTGCTGCGCGGAAAGGATGGGCGAAGTCCTTTCAATGCGCCGACGCAACCACTGCCGCACCCCGCGCTCTATGCAGGTCTGTATTTTCTGCTTGCGATCGCGATGGTGGGAATGCCGCCGCTGGCCGGCTTCCTCGGCAAGCTCCTGATCCTCGATGCCGGTCGCAGCGGCGGTCAGACCGTCCAGGTGTGGACCGCGGTCCTGCTCACGAGTCTGCTGCTGACGATCGGGTTCGCACGCGCCGGCATCCAGATGTTCTGGGCGAGGCCGCAGACGCCGCAGGGCACCACACAACGGCAGATGCCGGCGATGGCGACGGGCGTGGTTGCCGCCGCGATCGCAGCGCTCGCCCTGCTCAGCGCGCTGGCCGGGCCCACGGTGCGCGACCTGAACGCCACCGCCGAACAATTGCTCGACACCCAGCGCTACATCGGCGCGGTGCTCAAGCCGCAGGTCGCGGCCGCTGCGGGAGGGCGCTGATCATGTCGCTGCGCAGGCGCCTGCTTCCGCACCCGTTCCTGGCCGCGACGCTGGCCACCGTCTGGGTCATGCTTGTCAACGACATATCGGTCGCGAGCGTCGTGTTCGGCCTGATCCTCGGTGCCGCGATCAGCAAGCTTACCAGCAGCTACTGGCCGGAGCGCGGGCGCGTGCGCAACCCGCTTGCGATTGCGGAATACGCCGTCGTGGTGTTTTGGGACATCGTCGTGTCCAACGTGATCGTCGCTTATCTGGTCCTCTTCCGTCGCGGCGACAGCCTGCGATCCCGCTTCATCAGCATCCCGCTCGACCTGAAAAGCCCCGAGGCGATTGCGGTTCTGGCCGGCACCATCACCATGACGCCGGGCACCGTGAGCGCCGATCTCAGCGCCGATCATCGCTCTCTGCTGGTGCATTGCCTGGAGGCGGACACGCCCGAGGAGACCATTGCCACGATCAAGTCGCGCTACGAAAGCCGATTGAAGAGGATCTTCGAATGATCGCCGCCGCCGTCGTGTTCGCCCTTGTCGCGATCGCCGTCTCGGTCGCGCTCAACATCTATCGGCTGGTCGTCGGCCCCGACGTCACGGACCGGATCCTGGCACTCGACACGATGGTCATCAACGCCATCGGCCTCGTGGTGCTCGGCGGCATCGTGTTCGGCACCACCATCTATTTCGAGGTTGCGCTGCTCTTCTCGATGGTCGGCTTCGTATCGACCGTCGCGTTCTGCAAGTTCCTGCTGCGCGGCAATGTGATCGAGTGAGGTGATCATGACCATGCTGGCGGAGGCCATCGTCGCCTTTTTCATCGTCTCCGGCGGATTCTTCCTGTTCGTCGGCTCCTACGGACTGGCGAAACTGCCCGATACGATGCGGCGCTTGCACGCCCCGACCAAGGCGACCACGCTCGGGATCGGCTCGATGCTCATCGCGTCGATGGCCTATTTTCTGCTGCTTCGGGGCACGCTGAGCTTCCATGAATTGCTGATCACCCTGTTCCTGTTCCTGACCGCGCCCGTCGTCGCCAACATGATCGCCAAGGCGCACATGTTCCGGAGCAAGGAGACGCAGAACGAAATGGTGCCGGACACGACTGGCGCAGGCTGGGCGACGTTCGAGAAGCCGAGAGAGCCGTGAAGCGTCAGCGCTCCTGGATCGAGTTCAGGTAATCGATGATCGCGCCGATGTCGCGCGGCTCGTACTTGAATTCCGGCATGTCCGGATGCCCCGACATCAGCCCTTCGCCCAGGGCTTCCTCCAGCGACTCGATCGGATAGCGCTGTCCGAGAATCCGGAACGGCGGGGCTTCGGCGTGCGGGCTTCCGCCCGAGCGGCCGACGGCATGGCAGGAGGAGCAATCGCGCATCAGCACGCGTTCGCCCTGCGTTGTCTCAGGACCGGTCGGCGCGATCTGAGCCTGCGCGGGAGATGCCGCACCGGCAATGGCCCAGAATGTCAAAAGGGTCGCGGTCGCGAGGAAAGCCCGCGTCGCTCGCGTGACGGTCGTGTATCGGCGCATTCGAACATGCTCCGCAACGAGCGTGACCGCGGCGCGATGCCGCTATGGCAAAAGTGTGGCACGCGCAGGTGCGCGTTTCAATTGACGCCGAGCTTCTTCTGCAGGCTCGACGACGAGGTCGTGTACTGGAACACCAGCTTCTTGTCCGGATGGACGTAGCGGTGGACCTTCTGCGCCATCAGCGCGCCTTCGTGGAAGCCCGAGAGGATCAGCTTCAGCTTGCCCGGATAGGTGTTGATGTCGCCGATGGCGAAGATGCCCGGCTCGCTGGTCTCGAACGACTCGGTATCGACCGGGATCACGTCCTGCTCCAGCCGCAGGCCCCAGTCGGCGACCGGACCGAGCTTCATCGTCAGCCCGAAGAACGGCAGCATGGCGTCGCATTCGATGCGGCCGGGAGAGCCGTCGGGCGCCTTGATGATCGCCGCGGTCAACTGGCCGTCCTCGCCTTCGAGCGCCGTCACCTGACCGAGCGTGAAGTCGATCTTCTCCTCGTTCACCAGCGCATGCATCTTGTTGACGCTGTCGGGCGCGGCGCGGAACTCGGCGCGCCGATGCAGCAGCGTCAGCTCGCGAGGCGATCGGCGCGAGATTGAGCGTCCAGTCGAGCGCGCTGTCGCCGCCGCCGACGATCAGGATGCGCTTGCCGCGGAACGCCTCCATCTTGCGCACCGCGTAATGCACCGACTTGTCTTCGTAAGCCTCGATCCCGGGGATCGGCGGACGCTTGGGCTGGAACGAGCCGCCGCCGGCGGCAATCGCAATCGTCTTGGCCTCGAACACCTTGCCGGCGTCGGTCGTGACGCGAAACAGCGGATCGCCGATGCGCTCGATGGTGGTGACCATCTCGCCCAGATGGACGGACGGATCGAACGGCCGGATCTGCTCCATCAACTGGCCGATCAGGTCCTGCGCCGAGACCTTCGGGATCGCCGGAATGTCGTAGATCGGCTTCTCCGGATAAAGCTCGGCGCATTGGCCGCCGACCTTGTCGAGGATGTCGACCAGGTGCGCCTTGATGTCGAGCAGGCCCAGTTCGAACACGGCGAACAGGCCCACGGGGCCGGCGCCGATGATGAGAATGTCGGTCTTGATCGGTTCGCTCATGGCCGTCTGTCTAGCGAGCCGCCGCGCCCGCGAAAAGCGGAAAAAACGTGCGGGCCAACGGGCGCGCAGACGACTTGCGGCCCCGCCCCGCCGGCCGCTATGGAATTCGTCTCAAGGAGCCGCCCGTTGAACGAACAATCATCTCGCGCGCCGGCCGCGCCGCGTCCCTCGCCTCGACGATTTCCCGCACCGGCCGACCGACGTCATCCGCTATCGGCGACCTGGACCCGCAGGGCCACGTCAACAACGCGGTGTTCGCGACCTATTTCGAGACCGGCCGGGTGGCGATGTTCCGCGACCGCGACCTGGGCATCGGCGTGCCGGACGCGACCTTCGTGATCGTGCGCGCGGAGATCGACTATATGCGCGAGTTGCGCTGGCCGGGCACGGTGGAGATCGGCACGGCGCTGGCGAGCTTCGGCCGCACCTCGTTCGTCATGGCACAGGCGCTGTTCTGCGAGGGCGCATGCGCCGCGTCCGCCGCGCGGGTGACGATGGTGATGGCGAGCAAGACCACCGGCCGCCCGCAGCCGCTGCCGGAGGACCTGATCGCGCGGCTCGAGCCAGTGGAAGATCGCGGACGCTGAACCGATCCGCGCTACGCCTGCCGCTCCGGCGTGCGCACGACGAGCCCGTCCAGCTCCGGCTTGACCTTGATCTGGCAGGACAGCCGGGAATTCGGCCGCACGTCATAGCCGAAATCGAGCATGTCCTCCTCCATGGGCGAGGGCCCACCGACGCGCTCGCGCCACTCCTCGTCGACATAGACGTGGCAGGTGGCGCAGGCGCAGGCGCCGCCGCATTCGGCCTCGATCCCCGGCACGTCGTTGCTGGATCGCGGCCTCCATCACGGTGGATCCGGCTCGGCCTCGACCGTGCGGGCGGTGCCGGAAACGTCGATGAAGGTGATCTTGACCATGCGCGCCGTGCCGTCGATGAGGGGATGGAAGGCGCGGCCGGCCGGCCGCGCGGCCTTTATCTATCGGCTCGCGCCGACGATGCCAGTGCCGCCGGGCCTCCGAGCCCCCGATCGAAGGGCGCGCAGGGGATCGGCGGCGGATCGCGGCGCTCCGACAGCGACGCGCCGCGATCGCCGTCCGCGCCTCGGCAATGGCGGCGCGAGCCGCTCGACGGGGCCGTGGCGCGCCGGCGGCGCCGGCCTGTTCCACCGCCTCGGCCGCGGGGCGACGGCAAAGGCGCCGATGCCGCGCGCGGAGCCCTTCAGCGTATGCGCGCAGCGCCGCGCCGCCTCGTCGTCGTCGCGGATGCGGGCCAGCAGCGCTCGGCCTGCCGGTCGAACAGCGCCAGCACCTCCCGCTCCAGGGTCCGGTCGCCGAGCGTCATGCGGGTCAGGTGCTCGCGGTCGAGCACCGCCGTTTCCGCGGCACATCCGGCGGCGATTATCGGTCTCGATGATCGGCGCGGATCATGGCTGCCTCCTTCTGCGGTTGGGCACGGACCAACCTGCACCGGCGACCACAAAGACCGGGTAAAGGCCGGCCGGGCTCGGTGGCAGGGCCGCGATGGTTAACAGCCGGTTGCCGCACCGGGACAAACCGGACCGGCCGATTTGACCGAATGTTGGGCCGGTTCGGCCAGTGCTTGGGGACGCCGGCGGCCGTCCCGCCGCAGGCTCCGCCGCAATTGGCGGCGACAATGCGTTAACCATGCGAATCGCGTCTTGGCGGGCACCGCGGCACGCTTCGCAGCGTCCGGGGCCGGCGCGGTTAACGATGATTAAAGAAGTGTTACCAGACCCGTTTTCTTCGATCTCCCAAGCGGATAGGATCGAATCGAGGAGGTCCGGCTGCCTGTTGATATTATTGGCAAAAGCAGGTCCCGGAGGAGGCAGAGGTCCCGTGTCGGGCCTTTCGGATACGCACGCGAGGCAAACCGACCGAATGGCTGAGGCCGTACAGGCTCCGCCGGAGGCCGGTCGTAGTGCAGAGTAACAAACGCGAGGCGAACGGCGGACATGGCGAACCAAGCGAACAAGAAGGACCCGACGGAAACGGCGCTACTGGCGGTCCAGGAGGCGTTGAACGCCGCGGACCCCAAGCGGAACGCCGCGCAACCGTGCCGGCCAGGCCCAGACGGCCGAGGTCCCGAGCCCGCGCTGACCGAGCCCGCCAGGAGCCGAACGCTCCGACGAGCCGCGAAGCCTGACATCCAGGGGCCCGCGCCGCGAGCCGGACCTGTTCGCGTCCGGCGAGACCGACGACGCGCTTGCCGCCCGGCGCGCCGCCAACGACGACCGCCAGTCGATCGGCCAGATTCTGCAGATCGCTGCAGCGCCGCCCGCCGCGCGACCTCCTACGTCGTCGCGACGCTGTTCGCGCTGGCCTGGGTGGCCGGCGGACTGATCCTGACCACGCTCTACCTGCCGGACTTGCGCGCCGTGGGCGAAGGCGCGCTCGGCGACGCCCGCCCTGATCGGCATCGCCGCGCTGCTGCTGGCGCCGATCCTGTTCTTCTTCGTCCTCGCCCATATGGTCTGGCGCTCGCAGGAGCTGCGCCTGATCGCGCAATCGATGGCCGGCGTCGCCATGCGCCTGGCCGAGCCGGAAGACGTCGCCCGCGAATCCGTCGTGACGGTGGGCCAGGCGATCCGCCGCGAGGTCGCCGCCATGGGCGACGGCGTCGAACGCGCGCTGGCGCGGGCCTCCGAACTTGAGGCGCTGGTCGCCAACGAGGTCTCGGCGCTGGAGCGCGCCTATCACGACAACGAGGTCCGCATCCGCAGCCTGATCGAGACCCTGGCCCAGCGAGCGCGAGACCCTGCTGGTGCAGGGCGAGCAGATGCGCCAGTCGATCACCTCGGTGCAGGTCGATCTGA
Organism: uncultured Alphaproteobacteria bacterium; assembly: GCA_963758225.1. Lineage (GTDB taxonomy): Bacteria > Pseudomonadota > Alphaproteobacteria > Rhizobiales > Xanthobacteraceae > Z2-YC6860. The sequence goes on from CAVWUJ010000004.1 coordinate 396,604, forward strand.
CCCAGGATATCGATCAGGTCAGCGACGTGGTCAGCCAGCGCATCAACGACAGCGCGCAGCAATATCGCGCAATCGCTCAACGAGAACGGCGAGCACATCACCCGCGCGCTCGGCCGCGCCGGCGACAACATGATCGGCACGCTCGGCGAACGCGCCGGCGACATTCTGGAGCGGCTGGAGCGCACCAGCCTCGAGACCACGCATGCGATCGCCGAAGCCAGCGACCGGCTGACCGCCGGTCTCAACTTCAAGACCGACCACATCACCGAGGAATTCGCCGGCCTCACCACCAACCTCACCCACATGATGGAGGCCCGCCTCCACGAGGTGGCGCAGGGCTTCGCCGACCGCTCGACCGCCGTCGTCGACCTGATGGAGGAACGCTCGCAGATCTCACCGAGACGATGCATCGATCCTGGAGCGCTCGCAGACCATCACCGACACGCTGGTCGAGCGGCTCGCAACAAGCTGACGCCGATACGATGCTGGATCGCTCCCAGCAGATCAGCGAGATGCTGGTCGAACGTCGAGCCGTGCTGGCCGAGACGATCACCACCAGCGGCGACGAGGTGAACGCCTCGCTGAAGTCGACCGGCGACTTCCCTCGTGCTCGATCTCAGCCTGCGCGGCGGCGACGTCGTCTCCAAGCTGGAGCAGATCGGCACCGGCATCACCGAGACCATCGTCACCCGCGGCGATGCCGTGACCGAGGCGTTCCGCACCAGCGCCGAGCGAGCTGGTCAACAGCGTCGCCACGCATGGCGATTCCGTGCGCGAGATGCTCGCTGACGCGCCTGCAGGCCTTCGAGGAGATGTTCTCGCAGGGCGGCAGCGAGCTTGCGGACCGGATCGCGCGCGATTCCTCGACCCTCGGCAGCCTGATCACCCGTCATCGTCCGGAATTCGATCAGACCGTGAAGACCTACGGCGGCGAACTGGTCGAGCGGCTCGGCCAGCGCACCGAGGAGGTCAGCGACGCGATGCGCACCTATGTCGACAGCTTCGACACAAGGTCGGCACCAAGACCACCGAGATCACCAGCGACGCTGGACCAGCGGCTCACCCGCTTCCAGGACGCGCTCGACAGCCGCACCCAGACGCTCAACGACGCCCTGTCCTCGCGCGTCATGGACATCGCCCGCACGCTCGCCGAAGGCGGCAAGGAGGTCGTGGCCGCGCTCGACAAGCGCATCGGCGACGTCACCGGCACGATCAACGCGCACGGCACCGAAGCTGGCCGAACTCCATCGGCGCCAAGATCGAGACATCAACCGCGTGCTCGGCGCACGCGCCGAGGAGGTGGCCACGACCGAGCCAGGCGCTCAACGACCAGCTTGGCGCTTGCGCATCGCCGAAATCCCGCGCACGCTGGCCGAGGGCGGCAAGGAGGTCGTCACCTCGATCGAGCGCCGCATCGGCGAGGTCAGCAGCACCATCGACGCGCACGGCGACCGGGTCGCCGACACGATCAGCGCAACCGCATCGACGCAGCTCGACCGCATGCTCGGCGCACGCGCGGACCGAGGTCGCCGGACAACCTCGACACCCGGATCGCACGCTTCGAGAACCTGCTGGTCGACCGCGCGATGCTCGTCACCGATCAACTGGTGGACCGCGCAAAGACCGCGGCCGATCTGCTCGAGCAGCGGGTCCAGCAGATGTCGACCTCCATCTCCAGCCAGACCAACGAGGCCAGCCGCTCGCTCGGCGAACTGTCCACGAAATCGAGCGCGCCCTCACCTCGCTTTCGACCGCCGTGCGCTGCTCGCTCAAGCAGGATGCGGCCGACGTCGAGAGCGCGCTGTCGGCCGCCTTCACCGGCGCCGGCGCCATGCTCAAGCAGAACGCCAGCGAACTGGAGCGTTCGCTGACGGGCGCTTCGGCCAACGCCGCCGACACCATGCGCCAGAACGCTGAGGATCTGGAGCGCACGCTGTCGGGCGCCTCCGCCAACGCCGCCAACGCACTCAAGCAGAGTGCTGGCGAAGTCGAACGGACTCTTCGGCGGTGCCCGGCGGGGTCGCCACCTGCTGAAGCAGAACGCCAGCGAGGTCGAGCAACCCTGCTCGGCGTCAGCGCCGAGGTGGCGCGCACCTTCGTCGGCAAGGCCGACGAGATCACCAACCAGCTCAGCCAGCGCACCAGCGAAATGGCCCGCATGCTCGACGAGAGCTCCGGCACGCTGATCACCGCGATCTGCGACCAAGAACCAGGAGTTCAGCGCCGAGATCGGGCGGCTGACCAACGAGGCCGTGCGCGCCATCGAAAGCCAGGGCATCGGGATTCTGCCCGCACCGTCGCTGGAGAACAGCGAGCAGATCGCCCGCCAGATCAACGATGCGACGCGCAAGGCGACCGATCGCCGTCGACCGCACGCTCGTCGAGCTGCAGCGAGACGACCAACGCCGCGATCGAGAGGTCGCGGCAGACCGCAGCTGCCAGCGTCTCCGAAATGATGGAGACGCATGCCATGCTGCGCTCGGACACCACGGCGCTGTTCGAGCGGCTGCGCGAGGCCAACATCCTCCTGCAGGAGGTTCTGAGCGGAGCGCATCAGAACATGAGCTCGCTGGAGCAGACGCTGGTCACGCGCGTCTCCGAGTTCGTCGCCGCGATGAACGAGGTCGCCGACCGCAGCGGCGCGGCGACCGGCCAGGTGGAGCACCACATCACCAACTTCCGCGACGTCACCAGCAAGGTGCTGGCCGACCTCTCGCTGCTGGCGTCACAGTTCGACGCGCACGGCCGCGGACTGGTCGAGGCCGTCGGCCTGCTCGACCAGAGCAACCGGCGAGCCGAGGAGACGCTCGGCGAACGTCGCGCGGCGCTCGACCAGCTCGCGGTCGAGCTCGACGGGCGCACCGGCGAGATCGAGCAGCGGCTCAAGCGGTTCTCGGCGCTGCTCGACGAATTCCTGGATGGCGCGAACAGCCGGGCGCGCGACATCGCCCGCATCATCGCCGAAAGCTCCACGCAAGGCGTCCAGACCCTGGAACAGGAGCGCCAGCGCACCAGCGAGACGCTGATGGGCATCCAGAACCAGACCGGCGAACTGCTGCGCGGCATCAATAAGCAGACCGCCGACACGCTGCGAGCCGTTTACGCGGAGCACGGCGGCCAGACCCACGAAATGTTCTCGGAAAGCGCCCGCCGCTTCGCCGAAACGCTTCAGGGCATGAAGCAGATGACCGCCGAGATGCAGCGCGAGCTGGAGACGACGCGAACCGAGCTGCGCCGCGGCATTCTCGAACTGCCGCAGGAGACCGCCGAAAGCGCCTCCCAGATGCGCCGTGTGATCGTCGACCAGATCGAGGCGCTCGCCGAGCTGAACCGGATCGTGGCACGCCATGGCCGCGGTATCGACGTCGCCGAGCCGGCGCGCCGTTCGGTTCGCGAAGAGGCCGTCGCGGGAGCGCCTGCCGGCCCGCGTATGGAAGGCCGCGCCGCACCTTCGCGTCCCGCGCCGATGCCGCCTCGCGACGACATCGCGGGGGCTCCCGCTCCGATGCCGCCGCCACAACGGCGCGCGGAATCGCCGTCACTCAGCCCGGGTCAGAACGGCAACGGGCGCAGCGGCTGGCTATCGGATCTGCTGCACCGGGCCTCACGTCCGGAGGAACTCGCAGACCGATGACCGCGGCCCTCGCCCCGAGGACCGCGCCGGCCCGCGGTTCGCTCGAGTCGCTCGAACTCGCTCTCCGTCGATATCGCACGGATGATCGATCATGACGCCGCGGCTGAGCTGTGGGAGCGCTACAAGCGTGGCGAGCGCGACGTCTTCACCCGGCGGCTCTACACGCTGCAGGGCCAGCAGACCTTCGACGAGGTGCGACGCAAGTATCGCGGCGACCGCGAGTTCAAGCAGACCGTGGACCGCTATATCGGCGAGTTCGAGCGCCTCCTCGACGAAGTCGCGCGCGGCGAGCGGGGCCAGACTGTCGCCCGCTCGTACCTGACCTCGGAAACCGGCAAGGTCTACACCATGCTGGCCCACGCGTCCGGACGGTTCGGCGGCGAATAGCCGAGGACAGCGTCGCCGCCGCAAGCGGCGCAGACATCAGACGGGCGCGCCGCGGCGCGCCCGTTTTGCTTCGGCGACTAGGATCAGGCTATCGCTGGCGGCGCTGGCTCGCCGGCTCGTCGGTCGACGGCGAGCCGCCCCAGATGATTCGCGACGGATTGCGATCGAAGTTGCGCACCGCCCGCTCGAACTGATTGACGGCGCGCCGGGCATCGACCGCGAGCACCTCCCAGTTGCGCAGCCCCTGTCCGCTGAACCGGGTCAGGTTGGTCGCGATCGAGTCCACGCGCTTGTCGACGTTGTCTGTGAGCGCCTGGATCGAGGCGATGGTGTCGGCGGTGCGTTTATCGAGGTTTTCCGCAAGGGTCCGGAAGGATTGCAAGGTCTCGCCGGTGCGCTTGTCGAGATTCTCGGACAATTGCTTGACCGAGAGGATGGTCTCGCGCACCTCGCCGGACTTGCCGTCCTTGCCGTTGATCATCGTGTCGACGCCCGTGACCGCGCTTTCGGCGCTGGCCATGATGCGGTCGAGCCGCTCGGTGTTTTTGACCATCGAGGCGGTGAAGGTTTCCAGGTTCTTGATGGTGCCGCGCAGCGCCACTTGGTTCTCGACCAGAATTTCCTCCAGCCGCTGAAGAACCTGACTGCCGGCCGACATCAGGTCGGCGCCGGTGCCGATCTCCGACTTCAGCACCGCCGGCCGGCCGTTGACCGGCTGCAGCGCCGGGGCGTCGGCCGACCCGCCGCGCAGGGCCAGCGTCGCAATCCCGGTCAGACCCTGGAACTGAACGCTGACGCGGGTGTCGGCCCGCACCGGCGCGTCGCGCGACACCGCGATGGTGGCGATCACCTGCCGCGGATTGGTGGCGTTGAGAGCCAGCCCCGAAACCTCGCCGATCCGGATGCCGTTGAACACCACCGCCGCGCCGGTCCGCAGGCCCGATACCGGACCGTCGAAGACGACCTGGTAAGTTGCCCGCTCGCCCACGCTACCCCCGCGGTGGAACCAGTAGACGAAGCCGAACCCGGCCACGATGACCGACAGCGTGAACAATCCGATCAGCGTGTAGTTCGCCCTGGTTTCCATCACGATCCCCGGACGGTGCCGGGCCTCATTTGGCTCATGCGGCTCCGCGGACCGCGAAAATAGGCCTTCAGCCACGGATGTTCGGATTGCAGCATGGTCTCCATCGGGCCGGCCTCGATCACCCGCCCTTCCGCCAGAACAGCGATCCGGTCGCAGACCGTATGCAGGCTGTCCAGATCGTGCGTGACCATGAATACCGTGAGTCCCAGGGTCTGCTGCAAGGTGCGGATCAGGTGGTCGAACTCGCCGGCGCTGATCGGATCGAGGCCGGAGGTCGGCTCGTCCAGAAAGACGATTTCCGGATCCAGTGCCAGAGCCCGCGCCAGCGCCACCCGCTTGGTCATGCCGCCGGACAGTTCCGACGGATACTTGTCGCAAACATCGGGATTGAGACCGACCATTTCAAGCTTGGCGACCGCCACCTCCTCCATCAGCCGTTCCGACAGACGCAGGTATTCCCGCATGGGGAACTGGACGTTCTGGCGCACCGTCAGCGAAGAAAACAATGCCCCATGCTGGAACAGCACGCCCCAGCGCCGCTCGACCGCCTGGCGACCCTTGGCATCGACCTTGTCGAGATCGATGCCGAAAACCTCGATGGTGCCGGCCCGCTTGGGGATCAGGCCGATGATGGTGCGCATCAGCACCGACTTCCCGGCGCCCGAGGCACCGACGAAGCCCAGAATCTCGCCGCGCCTGAACGTCGAGCCGGAGGCCGTCGAGCACGTTCTTCGCGCCGAAGCCGACCACGAGATCGCGCACCTTGATCACAGGGTTCTGCGCCATCGGCTACATCCCGACCGCAGCGAAGAAGATGGCGAAGAGGCCGTCGAGCACGATGACCAGGAAGATCGATTTGACGACCGAGGTCGTGGTCTGCAGTCCGAGCGAATCCGCGCTGCCCTTCACCGCCAGCCCCTCGACGCAGGCCACCACGCCGATGATCAGCGCCATGAACGGCGCCTTGATCATACCGACGAGGAAATGGTCGAAGGTGATCGCCTCGCGCAGCCGCGAGATGAACACGTCCGGACTGATGTCCGCCATACAGCCAGCAAACCAACCCGCCGCCATAGAGCGCCGCCATTGCGCCGAGGAAGGTCAGAATCGGCACCGCCACGATCAACGCGACGATGCGCGGCAGAACCAGAACCTCGACCGGATCGAAGCCCATCGTCCGGAGCGCGTCGATTTCCTCGCGCATCTTCATCGCGCCGAGTTCGGCCGTGTAGGCGCTGCCGGAGCGGCCGGCGACCATGATGCAGACCAGCAGCACGCCGATCTCGCGGAGCACCAGAATGCCGATCATGTCGACCACGAAAATGTCGGCACCGAACCGGCGGAAATGAAAAATGCCCTGCTGCGCGATAATGCAGCCGATCAGGAATGTGATGAGCAGGATGATCGGAACCGCGCGCCAGCCCACGCGATCGAGGTGATGCACCGCCGAGGTCATGCGCAGACGCCCGAAGCCGGTCAAGACGCGGGCGAATGCCACCGTCATCGTACCGAACATGCGCAGGATCGAAGCCAGCGCGTCCGCCACGTCGACCATCGAGCGGCCAATCAGTTCAAAGGCGTGGCGCAGCGTGCTGCGACCGGGATTTGGCGGCGCCTTCGCCGCGTTGGTGCCGTGCAATTCGTCGAGCAGGCCGCGATAGTGACCGGGAACGCCGACGATTTCGGCGGCCCGGCCATCGGACGCGACCCCGCGCGACAGCCGTTCCAGAAGCCAGGCGCCATAGGTGTCCAGCCGATCCACGCCGGCCACGTCGATCGTCACATTCCGGGCGCCGGCATGGCCACGCTGGGCCGCATCCACCAGCGGTTCGATCCGGTGCGCCACGTCGACCGTCCACGGCCCCGCTGCCGCAAGCCGCAGCCGTTCGCCGTCCACCGTCCCTTGCAGCGAGGGCTCGCCCAAAAGCGCGCTCCAGACCTCATGCTCAGCCCGGGAATCAGGCATTGAGCGGACCCAACCCGCCCCCTCATACTATGCTCAGCGAGTCTGTCGAGGGTTCGCTCTTTCAGGCCCAGAATGGATATCCCCAGCCCTCTCTCGCTCGACGTCCGGATCGAATCGTGGCCGATCGCGGGCGCTTTCACCATCAGCCGCGGCGCCAAGACCGAGGCCGCCGTGGTGGTCGCAGAACTCTCGGACGGCCGCCACAGAGGCCGCGGCGAGTGTGTGCCCTACGCCCGTTACAATGAAAGTACGTCAGGCGTGGCCGGTCGGATCGCTGCCATGCGCGATGCGCTGGCCGGCGGCCTCAATCGCGTCGGATTGCAGCGCGCAATGCCTGCGGGCGCGGCGCGCAATGCGCTCGACTGCGCATTCTGGGATCTGGAAGCAAAACGCAGCGGACGGCCGGTGTTTGCGCTCGCGGCGCTTCCCGAACCTCGGCCCCTGGTGACGGCCTTCACCATCTCGCTCGGCTCCCCGGACGCAATGGCCGCCGCGGCAGGCGCTGCGGCGGGGCGCGCCCTGCTCAAGGTGAAACTCGGGGGCGACCATGGCGACCAGGCACGGATCGCAGCGGTTCGCGCGGCCGCACCGAACGCCGAACTGATCGTCGATGCCAACGAAGGCTGGAAGCCGGAAAACCTCGCCGACAACCTTTCGGCCTGCGCCGACGCCGGCGTCACCCTGGTCGAGCAGCCGCTGCCGGCGGGCGATGACGCCCCCCTGGCCGGCCTCGATCGGCCGATCCCGGTCTGCGCCGACGAGAGCGTTCACGACCGCTCGTCGCTCGCCGCGCTGGTGGGTCGCTACGACGCAGTCAACATCAAGCTCGACAAGACCGGGGGGCTGACCGAGGCGCTTGCGATGGCGGATGAGGCGGAGCGGCTTGGATTTGCGATCATGGCCGGATGCATGGTTGCGACCTCGCTCGCGATGGCGCCCGCGGTTCTGCTCGCCCAGCGTGCCCGGGTGGTCGACCTCGACGGCCCCCTCTTGCTTTCAAAGGACCGGCCGGACGGGTTACGCTACGTGGACAGTCTGGTGTACCCGCCAACGCGGGAGCTATGGGGAGGATGACCATGATCGCACGCCGCGCCGTGCTGTCGCTTCTGATGGCGGGCGCCGTCTCCGCCCCCGCTCTCGCACAGCAGCAGCCCTATCCGACGCGCGCCGTGCGCATGATCGTGCCTTTCACGCCGGGCTCGCCGGTGGATGTGGTGGCGCGGCTGGTGGCGCAGCACCTGACCGAGCGTCTCGGGCAGAGCGTCATCGTCGACAACCGGCCCGGCGGCGGCACGACCAGCGGGATGAAAGCCGCGGCGGTGGCCGATCCCGACGGCTATACGCTCCTGTTCCAGAGCTCGAGCATCGTGGTCGCGCCCGCGATGTACCGCAACCTCGACTACGATCCGCTCAAGGCGTTCGAGCCGGTGGCGGCCGCCGCCGAGAGCCACTGGGTGATGGTGGTGCCGCCCTCGCTGCCGATCCACAACGTCAAGGAACTGATCGAATACGCACGCGCCAATCCCGGTCAGCTCAACTTCGGCTTCGGCCAGGGAACCGCGCCGCAGCTCGCCGGGGAATGGCTCAAGGCCACCAGCAAGATCAGCATCGCAAGCGTGCCCTATCGCGGCGGCGCGCAGGCGATCACCGACATGCTGGGCGGCCGCATTCATCTCAACATCGGCACCACCGCGACGCTCGTGCCGCTGATCCGGCAAGGCAAACTCCGCCCGATCGCGTTCTGGGGGCCCGTCCGGCACCGCGACCTGCCGGACGTCCCGACCATGATGGAAAGCGGCTTCCCCGGCCTCGCCCTGTCGTTCTGGGTCGGCATGGTGGCCCCCGCCGGCACCTCGCAGGAGGTCGTCGGGCGGCTGAACCACGACATGCAGCTCATCCTGAAGTCGCCGGAAATGACCAAGGCGCTGGACCGGATCGGGTTCGAGCCGATGTTCGGCTCGACCAAGGAGTTTTCCAAGTTCCTGGCGGACGAGGCCCCGAAGTGGGCCAAAATCGTCGAGACCAGCGGTGTGAAAGTGGAGTGAGCCGCTCAGGGCCGGTTCCCGTCTGTGACCAGACGGCCACGCCCGTCCCATCCCGGTTAACCGTTTGAAAAGAAGGCTTCCGTCCCGATCATTAACCGGTTTTAATGGTTAACGAGCGGCGTTGATGGGGTACGGGGGTACGGGCCATGCGGTTGAGCGGGGCCTTGGCCGGCATCATCATATTGGTGCTGACGGCGACCGGCGCATCGGCGGCGATGCGCATCGGCGACGACGTGGGCGGCCGGATCGGCCATTACATCGACACCTTCTCGGCTGTCAAAAATTCGGGAGAACGGGTCGTCATCGACGGAGCCTGCCTCTCGGCTTGCACGCTGGTCCTGGGAATCGTACCCCGCGAGCGGATCTGCGTGACGCGTCGCGCCACCCTCGGCTTCCACGCCGCATGGATTCCCGGACCGGAAGGCCGGCCGGTCCCGAGCGCCGCGGGCACCCGCGCCCTCTGGGATATCTATCCCCCGCATGTGCGGCGCTGGATCAACGCCCGCGGCGGATTGAAGCCTCAGATGATCTTCCTGCGCGGTCGCGAACTGACCTCGATGTATCGGGAGTGCCGCTGACGACGATCAGCCGGCGGTGCGGATCGCGCGGTGGAGCAGCAACGCAAAGCAGAACCCCGCAAGCGCCATCGCCGTCATGGCGAGATACGCCAAGCCGCCGACCGAGGCGTAGAGCCAGCCGGACAGGCCGGTTGCGCTCGCCATAACAAGACCCGAGACCGTGCCGAGCAACCCCTGCGCCGTCGCAGCCAGACCGGGCGGCGCCCAGCGGGCGAGATAGCCGATCGCGCCCAGATGCGCCGCGCCGAAGGAGGCCGCGTGCAGACATTGCAGCGGCAGAAGGATCGCAAGCGGCGGCTCGAACGCCGTCACCGTCCAGCGCAAGGCGGCCCCGAGGCCGCCGATGGCCAGAAGCACGGCCGGGGTGAGCGCGGCCGGCAACCGCGCCGACAGAGCGAACAGCACGATCTCGGCCGCAACACCCGCGGCCCACAGCACGCCGATCGTGACGCCACCGTAGCCCGCCGCGCGCCAGTCCATCGTGGAGAAACCATAGTAAAGCGCATGGCTCCCCTGGATCAGCGCCGCCGCCGCGATCGCTGCGAGCAGCGTGCGATTGCCGAACAGGCTGCGCACCGGCGGCGCAGGAGTTTCGCTGCGCTCCTTGTCCGTGGTCAGCGGATCGAGTGACAGCGCCACCACGAAGGTCGCAGCCAGCGCCGCTACGATCAGCCAGATCAGGTTCGACGGAGCGATCGTGGTGAGCAGCGCACCGGCCCCGATATTCGCGACAATGAAGGCAACCGACCCCCACAGCCGCACCGGGCCGTAGGCCAGGCCCCGCGCCTTCAATCCGGTGATGGCATAGGCATCCGACAGCGCAAGAACCGGCGCGAAGAAGCAGGCGGCCACCGTCACCCCCGCGAGCAGCGGCACCGGGCCGTCGAGAAACGTCACGCCGGTCATCGCCAGCGCCCCGCCTCCGGAGGCGATCGCCAGCGCCGCCTTCAGCGCGCGTCGGCGGTCGGCCTGATGCGCGATCAGCGGCGTCACGAGAATGCGCACCAGCATCGGCGCAGCGATGATCAGGCCGATGGTCTGCGCATCGAGGCCCCGCGATTCCAGCCAGAGCGGGAAATACGGAAGCTGCACGCCGCCAAACAGAAAATAGGCGGCGTAAAACAGGCCGAGTTTCAGCGCGAAACGGTCGGCGGAGAAAAATGTCGGCCCGGGCATGGATTGGATTGCGCTTCAGCTGCGAACATGCAGATTGGTACCATTCGGCGCACGAATCCCGCATGGGCGTCTTCACGCCCTTTGGATGTGTGTGCCAAAAGCGATGGGTTCGATTCCACGTCGTTGAATCAGACCTGTCGCTTATCTTTCTGTTTGAACATGGTCTTTTCCGAAAGTCGGTGTGTGCGATTCGGGATCATGCTCTAGGGCCGCGGATGGCGCATGTCCAACGAGCCGGTTCGTAATCAGGCGAGTTTCGACGACAGCGCGGACCGGCCTGCTCCCCGCAGACCGGCCGTTCCCCTGCGCACGAGCCTCGCAGCCGACGCCGAACTGGTCCTCTCGGCAATCCACCGCATCGAGGCTGCAATCGACAACGGCCTTGCCACGCCGCCGATGGATCGGCTGCGCGCGCTCGTGGATGAAATGGCGCGAGACATTGCGGAGGCCAGGCTGGCGATCGCGCTCGACCACGAATACGGCGCACGCACGCTGAACATCGAGATGCTGCTCGAACGGCTCGATGGCCGGATCGCCGGGATGATGGCAGCCACGTCGTCGCTTTCGATAGCGGGCGAGGCCGAACCGGCCGATCAGGCCGTGGCCGCCGACCAACCGTCCAGCGTCGCCGCTCCGGAGCCGGATCGGGTGCCGACCGTGAGCGGCGTCGTCGCCCATCTCAGCCGCGAGGCGGAAATGCCCGCGACGCCGCCTGCCGGACGCCCCCCCAGCCTTTCGATCCTGGAGGCCATGGTCGAAGCGCTGGCCACCTCCGCGAACCGCAACGAGCTTGCCGGGGATCAGTCGATATCCTTGATGGAGTTGATCGGGCCGGAATCGGTGGATGCGCTGAGCGCGAACGCGATCACCGAACCGGTCGCTTTGGACGCGCTCCCGTCACCGGCATCGCAATTGGAACCGGCGCCGACCGACCATCCGTCTGAAGAGATATCGCTGACCGTGGCGCCCCTGGCGGACGCCGCCAACGCTTTGGCCGCCTGGGAGCCGGTGGAGGACGAGGCCCCGACCGAGCCTGTGCAAGGCGGGGAGGCCCCGCCCATCGCGACGACCACGCACGCTCCGGAGCCGGAGCCTGCCGCGGTCCCCCCTGCAACCAATTCCGGGGGCAAAATCGCAATATCGGCACCGGCCCCACCTGCCATCGAGTTGTCCGCGGCCGAAACACCTGCGAGCGACACACCAACAGACGCTCCTGCAGACCTCCACCAGGCAACCGAAACCTCTGCCCCTGCACCGGGACACCCGGACGAATTGTTGAGCCGCTTTGCGGAGATGGAGGCCAAGGTCTATCTGCCGCAAGACATCGGCGAAGCTGTGATTTTCGCCCGCGCAGCCTCCACGGATGTAGAGCCCGTCGCAGGGGCGTCGCCCGAAGCAGCGGATCTGACGGAGTCGAGCGAAGACGACGGCGCCCCCGCGGATTTTTTGCTTGGCCCCGCGCCCGAATCCCAGGCTCCACAGCAACCGCCGCAGACGGCGGCAAAGCCCGCCCCCGCCATGCCCATGGCGGCGCAACTGATCGTGCCGAAAGCGGCCGCACGAATTGCGCCACCAGCCGATCCGCTTGCGCCCCTGCGATTGCTGAGCGAAAGCGAGACTGTCGCATTGTTCAGCTAGAGCCTTTCCGGCTTTGACGGAATCAAAAGCGGAGCTCTATTTTTTATTTTGACGCGTTTTCTTCACGCGAACCGGTATCCACTTCGCTCGAAAGCGCTAGAGGCAACCATCGACGGCTCACGCGATCAGCCGCTGAAACAGCTCGGCATCCACGTTCCCGCCGGACAGAACCGCAACGACCACTTTATCTCGGATATCGATCTTGCCCGCGAGCAACGCCGCAAGTCCGATCGCCCCGCCCGGCTCGACCACCAGCTTCAACTCGCGAAACGCGAACGCCACCGCGCGACCGACCTCGGCGTCGGTGGCGCTGACGCCCTCCCCGATCAGCCGTCGGTTGATCTCGAACGTGATCCGCCCGGGCGTCTCGGTCATCAGCGCATCGCAGATCGTGCCGCTCGGCCGCTGATTGCGCTCGCGCCGGCCTGACACGAACGAGCGCGCGGTGTCGTCGAAGCCGGCGGGCTCTGCGGTGAAGAACCTTGCCGACGGCACGCGGGCTTTCAGAGCGAGCGTGATGCCGGCGGCCAGACCGCCTCCCGACGCGCCGATTACCACGATGTCTGGCACGACGCCCATCGCGGCCAGATCCTCCGCGATCTCCCGGCCGGCGGTGCCCTGCCCAGCGATAATCAGCGGATCGTCGAACGGCGGGACCAGCTCCGCGCCGCGCCTCTCGCAGATCTCGCGCGCGATCGCCGTTCGGTCCTCGCCGGCGTCGCGATCGTAGAGAACGACCTCGGCGCCGAGCGCCGCCGTGCGCTCCAGCTTGGGGCGAGGCGCGTCCTTCGGCATTACGATCACCGCCGGCATGTTGCAGAGCGCGGCGGCAGCCGCGACACCCTGCGCGTGATTGCCGGACGAATAGGCCACCACGCCGGCCGCGCGGCGATCTGCGGGGATTTGCGAGATCTTGTTATAGGCGCCGCGGAACTTGAACGAGCCGGTGCGTTGCAGCGTCTCGGCCTTCAGGAACACGCGCGCACCAGTCACGGCATCCAGCACCGGCGAATGCAGCAGCGGCGTGCGCAGCGCCACGCCGGCAAGCCGCACCGCGGCGGCGTCCACGTCTTCGGCGGTCGGCAGTGTGAGGCTCTCGGTTGTCACCGGCGCATCCTAAAATGGAATCGCGCCTGAATCACCCCCGCCGATTTCTTCGAAGACATTGTTCGGAGACTTAATTCGGAGACGCACATCGGCAGGCACCGAGCGTCCTCCGGAACGCTAGACGCGCGCCGCACGCACGCGCGCCAGCATGCGCTCGACGTTAACGATCGGCGTCGGGGGCGTGATGCCATGCCCCAGATTGAAAATGAACGGTCCTTGGGCGAACGCCGCCATCACCTCGTCGACGGCGCGGTCGAGTCCCTCGCCGCCCGCCAGCAAGATTTCGGGATCGAGATTGCCCTGCACCGGCACGAGCGACTGAATCTTTTCGCGCGCGAAGGCCCGGTCGATGTCGGTCTCCAGGCTGACGGCATCGACACCGGTCTTCTCGACGTAACGCGGAATGCTGCGGCCGGCGCCTCGCGGAAAACCGATGAAGCGGGTGCCGGGCCGCGCCGAGCGCACCCTCGCGATCAGCCGTTGCGTCGGTTCCACGCACCAGCGATCAAAGTCCTCGGGCGGAAGCGAACCGGCCCAGGTGTCGAAAATCTGCAGGCATTCGGCACCCGCGTCGAGCTGATGCAGCAGATACTCGGCCGAGGCATCCACCAGCGTGTCGATCAGCTGTGCGAACGCCGCGGGATCGCGCTTAGCAAACACCTTTGCAGGCGCCTGATCGGGCGTGCCGCGGCCCGCGATCATGTAGGTCGCGACCGTCCAGGGCGCGCCGCAAAACCCGATCAGCGTCACACCATCCGGCAGCGCGCCCTTGACCCGCCGAACCGTCTCGTAAACCGGGGCAAGGATCGCGTGCTCGGCCACGCCATGCAGACGGTCCAGTGCCAATGAATCCTCAAGCGGATCGAGCCTCGGACCCTCGCCTTCGACAAAGCGCACCGTCTGCCCCAGCGCATGGGGGATCACCAGGATATCCGAAAACAGGATCGCGGCGTCGAAGCCGAAACGCCGGATCGGCTGCAGCGTGACCTCGGCCGCCAGTTCGGGATTGAAGCACAGATCGAGAAAGCTGCCGGCCTTCTCGCGGATCGCGCGATACTCCGGCAGATAGCGTCCCGCCTGCCGCATCATCCACACCGGCGGCACGGGCTCGCGGCCTCCGGCCAGAACGCGCAACAGCGGTTTGCTCACAAGCTGAATTCCTTCGTCGCAATCACGAACGGCTCGAACAAACCGTATGGTATTTGCTAGCCAGTACGAAAGCGGTGCGCAAGGCCGGTTGGCTACCGCTGCCATCGTCGGGAAAGCGGCGGTTCAAGCTTATGGCGCGATAGCCTGCGACATCCGAGTTCCATTCGAACGATTCCGGAAAACGGAGCTTGGTGCTTCGGCTCGATCAGATAGAGTCGCTCGATTGCGATCTGAAGCAGGGTGGCCGTATGAATGTGGCGATGGGCGCAACCGACCGGGCGCCTCTATCGGACGAGATCCGTAAACTCACGTCCTCGCTCCATCTGCAGGCGGAACGGTCCGGCGTCATCGCGGACATTCTGCGCAAGAAGTCGGATCGCCCGAGTTACGCGATGCTGCTTCGCAATCTCCTGCCCGCCTATCGCACGATGGAGGCCGCCCTCGACCGGCGTGCGGGCACCGCCGGCCTGCGCGCCTTCGCGCAGCCTGCGCTTTATCGAAGCGCAAGGCTGGAGACCGATCTCGGGGCGATCTGCGGTCATTCCTGGCAGCGCGATCTCGCCTTGCTGCCGGCGGGCGAACGTTACGCCGCCCGGATTTCGTCCGTGGCGGACGACGGGCTGCGGCTCGCCGGCCACGCCTATGTGCGCTATTTCGGCGACCTGAGCGGAGGACAGATTCTCAAAAATCTGTTGGGTCGGACTATGGATCTGCCCGCAGACGCGCTGTCCTTCTACGAGTTTCCGGACATCGCGGATGTCGAGGCGTTCAAGGACCGGATGCGCGATCGAATGGACACCGAGGTCGTCCGGCTTGAGGATCGCGATGCGATCCTTGACGAAGCGGTGCGCGCTTTCGAGCACAACATCGAGGTGTCGGAAGCCATTCAGGCTGGATAGAATCCGTCACCATTTCATGAGAAACGAGCAAAGATTTCGTCGCGTTCGCTTCGCATGAAGCGGTTCCCGGTACGTTCGAGACCGCAAGCCGAACCCCGCCTTTGCCAAGCCGCCATCCTGTGGTGGATAAACCCGTGATTCCGTCCCAGGCGATCGGTCCGGCCGAACAATCGGCTTTGTCGTATAATTCGAGGAGCGTGTGAACATGACAATACGAATCCTGACCGGCGCAGCACTTGCTACGCTGGGCGTGCTGGTCGCCGGATGCGCGTCCTCGTCGCCGGAACGCATGGCCGAGCGCTACAAGGAGCGATGCGCTGCGCGCGGCTACCAGCCCGGCACCGACGCCTTCGCCGATTGCCTTGTGCAGCTTGAGAGCGCGACCGACGTGAGACGCGAAGCCAACCGCCGGGAGATGATGGAACGCCGGCCGGATACGGCGCTTAGCGGGCGGTAAACGCCGATGTGGCGCGCCGAACCCATACGACAATCGAAAGAGCGGGAGTCTTTCACTCCATAAAATGGGGGAATTTAAGCGGCGCGGTTGCGAAACGATTCGATCGCAGAAGGCCCTCCGGGCGCCAGTGCCGCATCGGTCGCAACGTGTCCCAAGGCATCGGTCCAGGTCACGATCTCGAACCGGCCGTCGAAATGCTCGACCACCGCCGTGCAGCTTTCGACCCAGTCACCGCAGTTGACATAGCGCGTTCCGAATTTTTCGTGAATCGCGGCGTTATGAATGTGGCCGCAGATCACGCCATCGACCTCGTGGCGCGCGGCCTCCGCGACCAGCGTTCGCTCGTATTCGCCGATATAGCTGACCGCGTTCTTGACCTTCAGCTTCAACCACTGAGACAGCGACCAGTACGGAAAGCCGAGCAACCGTCGCGCGGCGTTGTACGTCCGATTCAACACCAATGCCGCGGTATAGGCATGATCTCCGAGATAGGCGAGCCAGCGCGCATGCTTGACCACCATGTCAAAATGATCGCCATGAATCACAAGATAGCGACGGCCGTCGATCGCCTGATGGATTGATTGTTCTGCGACCTCGACCCCGCCGAAGTGGACGCCGTAGTAGTCTCGCAGAAATTCGTCGTGATTGCCCGGCACATAAACGATCCGCACGCCCTTGCGTGCCTGTCGCAGCAGCTTCTGCACCACGTCATTATGAGTTTGCGGCCAGTGCCAGTGCGAACGCATCTGCCAGCCGTCAACGATGTCGCCAACAAGGTAGATCGTATCGGCCTCGTGATGACGCAGAAAATCGAGGATGCGATCGGCCTGGCAGCCCTTGGTGCCCAGGTGCATGTCGGACAGAAACAGCGCGTGAAAACGGCGGGGGCTTGCGGTCGTCAGCACGCGTAAATTCTCTCCTCGGCCATCTTGACGGGAGGTATGCCAGAGTCGCATGTCGCTTCCATGACATCGAAACGCCGGGCGGCAAGCGCGGCACGGCGTGAAGGGAGACGCGAAATGGACCTCGGAATCGCCGGCCGCAAGGCCATCGTCTGCGCATCGAGCCGCGGGCTGGGCAAGGCCTGCGCAATACGGCTCGCGGAGGCCGGGTGCGAGGTTGTGGTCAACGGCCTCGACGCCGAGCGGCTGAACGCCGCCGCCGAGGAGATCCGCAAGGCCACCGGCGCGACCGTGCACGCGGTGCAGGCCAATGTCGCGAGCCCCGAGGGACAGGCCGCGCTGTTCGCCGTGTGCCCGGAGCCGGACATCCTGATCGTCAACAACGCCGGCCCGCCGTTCAAGGATTTTCGCGAACTCGACCGCAAGGCGATGGTCGACGGCGTGATCGGGAACATGGTGGTGCCGATCGAACTGATCCAGAAGGCTGTCGATCCGATGGTCAAAAAGAAGTTCGGGCGGATCGTGAACATCACCTCCGGCTCGGTGAAGATGCCGATTGCGGGGCTTGATCTGTCCTCGGGAGCGCGCGCGGGGCTTACTGCTTTTCTCGCCGGCGTGGCCCGCACGGTCGCGCCGGCGAATGTGACGATCAACTTCCTGCTGCCGGGCCCCTTCGACACCGACCGGCTGCGCTCCAACAATCAGAACACCGCGACCAAGAGGGGCATCCCGCTGGAACAAGCCGAGAAGGAGCGCATGTCGACGGTCCCGGCCAAGCGCTTCGGTCGACCCGACGAGTTCGGCGCCGCCTGCGCGTTCCTGTGCTCGGATCACGCCGGCTTCATCACCGGTCAGAACATCCTGATGGATGGCGGTATCTTCCCGGGGGCGTTTTAGGGGCGACGATCGGCCCTTGATCGAACATGCGCCCTCTCCCGGCGAGAGTAAGGATGCAACCGGGTTGCCCGCATCATTTTCGCAACGCATGATGTAGCGATCCAGAAACCACGCACTGAAAATCGAGGGGGAATGACCCAATGAAACTCGTCCGCTATGGCGCCGCCGGCCGCGAAAAGCCCGGCATCATCGATGCCGATGGCCAGATCCGCGACCTGTCAAAGATCGTCAAGGACATCGACGGCGATGCGCTGTCTCCGGCGGGCCTGGCGAAGATCAAGAAGGCCAACCTCAAGCGGCTGCCGCTGGTGAAGGGCAAGCCCCGCCTCGGCCCCTGCGTGGCGCGGCCGTCGAACTTCATCGCCATCGGCTTGAACTATGCCGACCACGCGGCCGAAGCCGGCATGAAGCTGCCGTCGGAGCCGGTGATCTTCAACAAGGCCGCCTCCTGCATCTGCGGACCGAACGACAATACGATCACCCCAAAGGGCTCGAGCAAGCTCGACTACGAGGTCGAGCTCGGCATCGTGATCGGCAAGCGGGCAAGCTATCTCGCCAAGGACAAGGCGATGAGCGCGGTGGCGGGCTATTTCCTGTCCAACGACGTGTCCGAGCGTGTGTTCCAGATCGAACGTGCCGGCCAGTGGACCAAGGGGAAGGGTTGCGAGACCTTCGGCCCGATCGGTCCGTTCGTCGCCACCAAGGATGAGATCAAGGATCCGCAGAATCTGAATCTCTGGCTCAAGGTCAACGGCGAATACCGCCAGCGCGGCAACACCAAGACGATGGTGTTCGGCGTGGCGGAGATCGTGTGGTGGTGCTCACAATATTTCATCCTGGAACCAGGAGACATCATCATCACCGGCACGCCCTCGGGCGTGGCGCTCGGCATGAAGCCGCCGCAGTTCCTGAAGGTCGGAGACGTGGTGGAATTGGGCTGCGACGGGCTCGGCAGCCAGAAGCAGAAGATCGTCAAGCCGCGCGGCTGACGATCGCCGATCAGGCGGGTCGGTCGACGTCCCGCAAACGAAAAGCCCCGGGCCACACGGCCCGGGGCTCTTCGTTTGCGGATCGCTATCGCGCGGGTGGCAACTCAGAAGCGGCTGAACACCGGGCCGGAGAACTTGTAGTTCAGGCCGACGCGAACCAGGTGCTCCTTGAAGGAGACGCTGTTGGTGCCGGTGGCCGCAAAGCCCGGGTCGAAGGTGCCGAGGTCGACGTAGAGGTATTCGGCCTTGGCCGTCCAGTTCCCGAGGAAGGCGTATTCGAGGCCGCCACCGATGGTCCAGCCCAGCTTGCTTTTGCTTGCCGAAAGGCTGAGCGGATCGACCGAAGCCTTGATGTCGCCGTATGCGAGACCGCCGGTTACGTAGGGCAGGAAGCGGTCGGCGGCATAGCCGAGGCGGCCGCGGAAAGTACCGAGCCAGCGGTTCTCGGTGGTGAATGTGGCGCCACCGGCAGTGGCGCTGCCCTTCACGTTCGACCAGGCGAGATCGCCCTCGAGGCCGAACACAACCGAGCCCATCTGATAATTATAACCGAGCGTGCCACCGATGTTCCAACCCTTCGGGCTGGTATTGATGACCGGGGAATTCCAGTTCGAGGTGCCCCAGCCGTAGCCACCGACGATGCCGGCATAGAGGCCGGTCCAATTGTAGTAGGCGACAACCGATCGCGGCTGCGCCTTGTGGTACGACCGGGGAATGTCCGCAGCTTGGGCCGAGTAAGAAGTTGCAAGCAACGTGAGCGCCGCGATCCCCGCTCCGATCAGTTTAAAAGTCATGTTTCCGTCTCCCATGCGCCGGTGAATTGTTGGTCAGCGTCGCGATCGGTGCTGCATCGCACCGTGCGCGGTCTCACGCATGTCCGGGGCACTGCAAATCATCGCGCAGCCCTCGGCGAACGGCCCGGTAGAGCCTTTCGCCAACGCCTGAAGGTCACTGCTGTACGGAACGCGCAGCCACCAAGCGACATGTTGACCTGTGGAAAACAGCCCCTTCCCCACCCGAACGACGGGGATAACGCCCACAAAGCCAGACGAATCACTCTGACTCGCTGGCGAGAGAGTACGGAGCGGCAATTCCCGTTCAATCGGAGAAAGAACCAGCGGACGGACAATATGCCCAATTCGGAACACTGTTGCCCGGACGCAACAGATCGCGCCCTGGTTTGAAGGGCATGACCATGCCATCCATGAGCGTTGCCCTGCGCTAGGCCAAAAGCAAAAGCCCCGGACCGAAGTCCGGGGCTTGGCAATTTGCAAATGTGCTGTGGCTTACCAGCGGCTGAAGATCGGGCCGGAGAACTTGTAGTTCAGGCCGACGCGCACGAGATGCTCGTCAAACTTGACGCTCGTCGTCGCAGGAGCGACGAAACCGGGGTTCATGCTGCCGAGATCGACGTAGAGGTACTCGGCCTTGGCCGTCCAGTTGCCCATGAAGGCGTATTCGAGGCCGCCGCCGATGGTCCAGCCGAGCTTGGTCTTGGTCGCCGACAGACCCGCGGGGTCCACCTTGGCCTTGATGTTGCCGTAGGCGAGACCGCCGGTGAGATACGGGAGGAAGCGATCGAAGGAATAGCCGACGCGACCGCGGACCGTGCCCAGATAGCCGTTCTCGGTCGTGAACGTGGCGCCGCCGACGGTGGTGCTGCCCTTCACGTTCGACCAGGAGAGATCGGTCTCAAGACCCCAGACGATCGCACCGGTCTGCAAGTTGTAGCCGAGCGTACCACCGAGATTCCAGCCCTTCGGCCGCACCGAAACGCCCGGTACCGACCAGGTCGAATCGCCCCAGCCGTAACCAGCGACAGCGCCGGCGTAGAAGCCGGTCCAGTTGTAGTAGGCGATCGCGGACGGCATCGCCTTGTAGTAAGGGCGCGCGCCCTTGACCGGCATGTCGGCAGCGCTGGCGGCAAACGGCACCGCCGTCAGCGCCACGGCGGCGACACCCGCCTTGATCCAGTTCGTAGTCATGATCCCAACTCCCCTCGGGTTCAATTTCGGTTCAATCGTGGAAGCAAGGCATGCGACGCGCGTATGCGCGAAACGCCGACGCTTGCTGAAATCACGCAGGGTTACGAATCGACCGCAGGCTCGGGCTTGAAAAACGCCGACAGGAGTCGTCGCGATGGCCGCCGAAGCGCTTGGTTAACGAATTTGATCCAAAAATGGTTAATGCGGCGTAAACGGTCGCGCGGGATGCCATAAGCCGCGCGCGTTCTGGCAAAATCTCAAAATCTGTGACGGCTTAACGAGCGCCGGTCAGCCGACTCGGGCCTCCAGAACGGCCTGAAGCGAGATTCGCGACCAGGCGGCCGTGCGCTCACGGAAGGCGGCGTAGGAATCGTGCACGCGCTTGGCTCGTTCGCTACGGGCGGAAAGCTCCGAAAGAACAGAAACCGCCTCCCTGCGCGCAGCTGCGACGACGTCCGAGGGAAACGTCTTGAGCTGAGCCTTGTGCTTGCCGGTAAGGGCTACGAGCGCCTCGGCGTTCAGCCGCTCCATCTCCGACAGCGCGAAGCCCGCTTCGGCGGCGCAGGCGTGCGACACGATCGCCTTGAGTTCGGCGTCGAGCGCGTTCCAGGCTTTCAGCGACACGAGGCATTCACCGGTGCCGTTTGGCTTGTTGAAGCCGGGACCGTAATAGAGCGGCGCGACGCGATAGAGTCCGAGCGCGATATCCGAACCTGGTCCCACGAACTCCGCCCCGTCGATGACACCGGATTGCAGGCTGGTGAGGATTTCCGCGGGCGGCGTGGTCTGCGGCGTGGCGCCAAGCCTTCGCAGAACTTCGCCGCCGAGGCCGAGCGAACGAACCTTCAGGCCGCGCAAGTCGGTCAGCGAGGCGATTTCGCGTCGAAACCAGCCGCCCATACATACGCCCGTGTTGCCGCCCATGAACGGCTTGACGCCGAACGGCGCGTAAAGCTCGTCCCAGAGCGCCTGGCCGCCGCCGGCTTCGACCCATGCGACATGTTCATGTGGCGTGAGCCCGAATGGCACCGTGGTGTAGAACACCGCGGCCGGCTCCTTGCCCTGCCAGAAGAACGACGCGGTGTGCCCCATCTCGGCGACGTTGCCACCGACCGCATCCAGCACCTCGAAGGCCGGCACCACCTCGCCCGCGCCGTGGACCGTGATCTGAAGCCGCCCGCCAGACAGGGCGCCGATCCGCTCGGCGATGCGCTCCGCCGACATGCCGGGGCCCGGCAGCCGCTTCGGCCATGACGTCACCATGCGCCAGCGCCGCGTCTGCGCACCCGCGACCGAAGGCGCGGACAGCGTCGCAAGCCCGGCAGCCCCCGCGGTCAACGCGCTGCGACGATTGAGGATCGGCATGACGGGCTCCTTCGATTCTAGCGTGGCTCGCTGCGTCCGCGAGGAGGATCACCACCAGGCATGAAAATGATGAACCGGACCATGCCCCTCCCCCGACCCGATCTCGAGCCTGCTGCCGGCGGCGATCGCGGCCGTGACGTAATCCTTCGCCGCCCGCACCGCCTCCGGCAGATCGAGTCCCTTGGCGATCCCGGCGGCAATGGCCGACGACAGCGTACACCCGGTGCCGTGCGTTTTCCGGGTAAGCACGCGCGGTGCAGCAAAGCGCAACGATGCGGTTCGGTTCGATAAGAAGATCGACGCTTTCGTGGCCTTCGCCGTGGCCGCCCTTCATCAGCACCGCCCGCGCACCGAACAGCAGCAGACGTTCGCCCTGCTAGCGCATGGCGGCTTCGTTTTCGGCGACGGCGCTGTCGAGCAGCGCGGCAGCCTCGGCAGATTGGGCGTGATCACGCGCGCGCGCGGGATCAGAACGTCGGCGCAGCGTCTCGATCGCCTCGGCCTGCAGCAGCCGGTCGCCCGAGGTCGCGACCATCACCGGATCGAGCACCACATTGGTCTGCTTATGGCGTTGCAGCCCGGCGGCCACGGCTTCGATGATCGGCGGCTTGCGACAGCATGCCGATCTTCACGGCGCCGACCGCGAGATCGGAGAACACCGCGTCGATCTGCGCCGCGATGAACTCCGGCGGCACGTCGTGGATGCCGGTGACGCCTTTGGTGTTCTGCGCGGTCAGCGCGGTGATCACCGAGGCGCCGTAGACGCCGAGCGCGGAGAATGTCTTGAGGTCGGCCTGGATGCCGGCGCCGCCGCCGGAATCAGAGCCCGCGATGGTGACGGCGATCGCGGTCATCGTCCTGCCCGTTCCCGACCGGCCGCCGCCGCGTCGACAGCGGCCAGCAGCTCGCGCGCCGCTTCCTTGCGGATCGGGCGCAAGCGACAGCGCGGAAATCACCGACACGCCGTCGGCGCCGGCCTCGATCACCTCCGCCGCGTTCGCGGCCGTGATCCCGGCAATGCCGCAGACCGGAAAGCCGGGCCGCGCGCGCGCGCAGCGCCGCCGCCACCCGCGCCAGCCCGTCGGTCCCGATCGGGCTGGATCTGGGTCGTCCTTCGACGTGGTGCCATAGACGCCGCCGACGCCGGCATAATCGATCAGGTCGAGCGGCGCGGCATTCGGCCCGTGCGGGGCTGTTGATCGTCAGGCCGATGATGGCGTCCGGCCCGAGCAGGCGGCGCGCATCCTGCGGCGCCATGTCGTTCCAGCCGACGTGCACGCCGTCCGCGCCGGCCGCGAGCGCCACGTCGACGCGGTCGTTGATCAGCAGCGGCACGCTTGCCGACGAGCGCCGCCTTGATCGCGCGCGCGCGCTCGACCATCGCGCCGGTGTCGCGTCAGCTTGTCGCGCAACTGGCACAGCGTCGCGCCGCCCTCGGCCAGCGCACGCGAAAGGTCGGCCAGATCGTGGCCGCCCGACACGCTCGCGGATCGACAATGGCATAGACAGCGCAGATCGAGCTCGTCATCATCGAACTCACCCGTCGCCTTGGCGCGCGTCGACAGGGCTCGCCGTCGAGCCATGAAGCGCGTCGATAATTTCGACCGCGAAGCTGCCCGGCCCGCGCGCGCGCGCGGCCGCGACTTCGCCGGCGACGCCGAGCGCCAGCAGCGCCGCCGCCGTCGCCGTCCAGGCGTCGGGTTCGACCGCGAGAAACGCCGCGACCAGCGCCGAACCGGCGCAGCCCATCGCCGTGACCCGCGCCATCAGCGGATGGCCGTTGGCGATCGCCGCCAGCCGCATCGCCGTCGGTGACGAGGTCGGTCTCGCCGGTGAGCGCCGAGCACGGTCCGAGCTTCGACGCGCATAGCGTCGACAGCGTTCGGCTTGCGGCGCCGCCCGGCCAGCGCCGCGAATTCCGGCCGCGTTGAGCCGGATCGCGCGCGGCGCGCTTCGCGACCAGCGCTTGCGCGCGAAGGCGGCGCGCGGCGCGCGAGCGGTCGATGAACACCGGATCGAGCACCCAGGGCAGCTTCGCCTTCGTCAGCCGCGGCGATCGCGATCTCAGCGCGCCGTCGCGCCGTTCGGCGTCGAAGGTGCCGAGATTGACCAGCAGCGCATCGGCGCGCGCGACAAAGGCCGCGACCTCGTCGGCGGCGATCGTCATCGACGGCATCGCGCCGGCCGCCAGCAGCATGTTGGCGGTGAAGGTCTGCGCCACCGCGTTGGTGATGCAATGCACGCGCGGGCGGCGCGCGCGCACGCGCGCGAGGATATCGGCGGCGATGTTCGGCAGGTCGCAAGATCCGCGTTGTCGGTCGGCGCGCGCATCTCAGCTCCCTCCGCCGGCATGACCCGGATCAGGTTCGATGGGTTGGCCTGCGAGCCTCTCAGCCCGGCGGCACATCCGCCGGGCACCCCATGAGATTGCGGCCGAATACCTAGTCCGGCAGGCGCCGGCGTGCAAGGGTGAGCGCGTACAGATGGCGCGGACGCCTTGCCAGGCCCGCTGATTTTGCTGGATTGCGGCTGCGCCGCAGCGCGGCGCGCCGGAGGCCCGCATGGTCCCGTTCTTCGTCCAGATCAAATGCCAGCTCGGCAAGTCCTACGAGGTGGCGAACCGGCTCGCCGACGCCGAGATCGCCTCCGAAATCTATTCGACCGCGGGCGAGTTCGACCTGCTGGTCAAGTTCTATGTCGAGACCGGCACCGACATCGGCCACTTCGTGAACGAGAAGGTGCAGATCATTCCCGGCATCCAGGACACCCGGACCATCATCACCTTCAAGGCGTTCTGAACGTCACGCGCTAAGCTCGACGCTCGGCGGCGTCTTCGGCCTCGCGCGTGCGGCGCAGCCCGAGCTGGCGCTCGCGCCAGATCACGAACAGCCCGGCGCCGCAACGATGCCGCCGCCGATAAAGACAGAGGCGTCGGCACCTCGCCGAAAAGCGACATAGCCGAGCAGAAACGCCCAGAGCATCGACGTGTAGTCGAACGGAGCGACCACCGAGGCCGGCGCGTAGCGATAGCTCTCGGTGAGGAAGATATGCGCGAGCCCGCCGAGAATGCCGATGCGCGACCAGCGCCAGCCAGCTCCGGTCGCGTCGGCATCATCCCAGCCGAACGGCAAGCGTCGGCGAGGCCGGCGAGCGCGCAGATCAGCGAGAAATAGAACACGATCGAGGACGTGGTCTCGGTCGCGGTCAGCCGGCGGGTCTGGATCACCGAGCCGGCATTGAAGATCGCCGCCGACCAGCGCACAGGCCGCGCCGACGGCGCGGTGGCCGCCGCCGCATCGCCCGCGGTGAAATGCTCGAAGTCGAAATAGGGCCACAGCATCACGATCACGCCGATGAAGCCGACCACGACCGCCGACCAGCGATAGACGCGCACCCGCTCGTTCAGAAAGATCGCGGCGAACGCGACGGTGATCAGCGGCGCGGCGAAGGAGATCGCGGTGGCATCGACCAGCGGCAGCCGCGCCAGCGCAGCGAAGTTCAGGAACATGCCGCAGACGCTGATCAGGCCGCGTCCGACATGGCCGAGCGGGCGGCTGGTGGCGACCGCCTGCAGCACCTGCGCCGCCACGCGTAGATCAGCACCACCGGGATGATCGCGAAGGCAGCTGCGGAAGAACACGATCTGCGCCGAGCGGGATCGTCTCGCTGACGAGCGCACCAGTGCGGACATCACGACGAACAGGACGAGCGAGACGAGCTTCGCCGTAATGGCCTTGAACAAATTCATATCCCGTGGATGCCCCGCCCGCTCCCCGCGTTGCAACGGTCAAGATTGCATGGGTGAGGCTTGCGCAGGCGGCTTCGCCTTGCGCCGAGCACGTTCAGTTCCGCTCCGGCCGCCGCGGCCCCTCCACCGCCGGGAGCGATTTGAGGTAGATGGCCGGAAGTTTCAATTCTCGCCGGTCTCCAGAAGCCGAGCGATCTCCTCCACGCTCCAGTTGGCGAGGCCGTGCTGGTTGATATTGGGCACCCATCCGGAGCCGCTCGGGTCCGGGCCGCGACATCAAAGACAAGCGTTTGAATATGAAGATGGATTTCAGCCGGCAGCGCCGGTCTGAAGTTTTTGTCAGGTCGAGCCCGACTAGCCGATTGCGATATTCGCGGAATGTGCCGGCGTGAAGGCCCGACGGCTCAGCGCGTCTCGTTGCGCGGCGGGGTCGCGTTCGCAGCAAAGAAACCCAACGGGTCCAACGTCTTCGCCTTCGTCGATCCG
Organism: uncultured Alphaproteobacteria bacterium; assembly: GCA_963758225.1. GTDB lineage: Bacteria > Pseudomonadota > Alphaproteobacteria > Rhizobiales > Xanthobacteraceae > Z2-YC6860. Next base: position 423,099 of record CAVWUJ010000004.1, read on the forward strand.
GACGACTTGCGCGCGCGTTTGGCGGGCGCGGGCTTGGCATCGCTGCCCGTCAGAAAGGCCGGCAGAAGCGACAGCGGCTGGCTGTCCCTGTTGCGTTGCGCGCGGGAGCGGCGCGGCTCGCGAACGGGCTCCGGTGCAGCCGCAGCGGGCGTCGCGGACGACGGCGTCGGCACGGCGGTGCTTGACGCACTTGCGACAGAATAAGGCGAGAAGCCCTGCTTCTTGGCCTGGTAGTAATAGCCGCGCTGATAATTGCGGATCGCGCCGGCTTCGCTGCCGCCGGCGGCGCGGTAGGCGCCGGCGAGATAGCGCACCGCATAGGTCATGTTCACGTCGGCATCGAGCAGGCCCTGCGCATCGCCGCGGTAGCCCATCGCCCGTGCGGTGCCGAGCCGGATCTGCATGAGGCCGTAATTGCCCTTGGAGACCGCGCGCGGATTGCCGCGGCTCTCGATCTGGATCACGCGGCGCACCAGCGATCTCGGGATGCCGTAGGCGGCCGCATGCTTGGCGATCAGCGCCTCGTGAGCCGCGGC
>CAVWUJ010000005.1:0-149113 GCA_963758225.1 uncultured Alphaproteobacteria bacterium
GTGGCATCGACCGACGCTGCGGCCGTGTTCTTCCTGCTGCACGCCAAAGGCCTGCGCCTGCGCCCGCGCGTCAGCGCCACGCTGGAGGTGGAATCGGGGACCAACGATCCGGTTGCGATCTTCCTCACGATCATGCTGATCCAGATCTTGCTGAGCGGCGAACATCGTGGCGAGAACTGTTCTCGCTGCTCGGCAAGCAGGCCATCATCGGCTCGGCGATCGGTCTCGCCGGCGGCCGCGCCATCGTGTTCGTGCTCAACCGGCTCGATCTGCCGCAAGGTCTGCATGCGCCGTTCGTCGCGACGGCGGCGCTGGTGGTCTTCGCGCTCACCCAGTCGGCCGGCGGTTCGGGGTTCCTCGCGGCCTATATCGCCGGGCTTCTGGTGGGAAACAGCGCCACGCGCGCGCACAACTCCCTGGTCGCATTCCTCGACGCCGCAACCTGGCTGGCGCAGATCGCCATGTTTGTGCTGCTGGGCCTGCTGGCCTGGCCGAGTCGGCTGATCGAGAATGCGTTGCCTGCGCTTCTGGTCGCGCTGGTCCTGATGTTCGTGGCGCGGCCGGCGGCCGTGTTCCTCACGCTGCTGCCGTTCCGGTTTTCGATCCGCGATAAGCTGTTCGTGTCATGGGTCGGCTTGCGTGGGGCGGTCAGCATCTTCATCGCCTCATTCCGATGCTGGTCGGGCTTCCCAATTCGCAGGTGTTCTTCGACGTCGCCTTCATGGTCGTTCTGGTCTCGCTGCTGGTGCAGGGCTGGACCATCGCGCCGGCGGCGCGGGCGCTTCGGATTTCGCTGCCGCGGCCCGAGGTGATTCCGCATCGCACCGAACTCGATCTGCCGGGCCAGCTCGAGCAGGAGATCGTGGGCTATCCGGTCGTCGCCGGAAGCCCCTATCTGCGGCGCGGCATCACGCCGTCCTGGGCGAAGCTGACGCTCGTGGTGCGCGACCAGCGGGTCCACACTCCGCTGGAGGCCGGTCCGGTGCGCGAGGGCGACCACGTCTATTTCCTCGCGCCGCCCGAGCGCGTTCATGCGCTCGACAGGTTCTTCGTGGACCAGCCGCTGCCGGCGGCCGCCGACGCGGGCGTGATCGAGGATTTCTTCGTGCCCGGCGATGCGACGCTGGGCGCGCTTGCCGAGATCTACGGTCTGTCGGTTCCGGCCGACAAGGCCGGCGAGAAGCTCGTGGAGTTCTTCGACGAGCAGTTCATACGGCCGCCGAGGGAGGGCGACCGGTTGCCGCTCGGCGACATCATCCTGATCGCCCATACGGTGACCGACGGTCGGGTGACGACCGTGGGGCTGCAGCTCGCCGAGCCCGAGCCACACCCGCAAACCTCCAAGGACCGCATCCGGCTCATGATGCGGCGCGCCGCACGCCGTCTGCGCGCGCGCATGCGCAAACGCTCATAGCGGCCGGCGCGCGACCGGCACCACGCCGTCGCCGGTATCGTAAATCGCAGCATCGATGCCGAAGATCGTCGCGAGCCGCGCGCGGCTGAGCGCTTCCGACGGCGGAGCGTCAGCGGCAAGCCGGCCTCCTGCATGACGGCGATGCGGTCGGCGAAGCGCGCCGCGAGCGCCAGGTCGTGCACCACGGCGAGCACGGCGCCGCCGGCGCGCGCGGCATCGCGCAGCAGGCCCATCACCACAAGCTGGTGGCGCGGGTCGAGCGAGACGATGGGCTCGTCGGCGAGCAGCACCGGCGCGTCCGTCGCCATCGCTCGTGCCAGAGCGACGCGCGCCCGCTCGCCGCCCGACAGTGTCGTCACCTGCCGCGCGGCCAGGCCGGCGATGCCGGTGCTTTCAGCGCGGCATGAATCGCGGCGCGGTCTTGCGCCGTGCCTGCGTGAACGGATCGCCATGCGGCATGCGGCCGAGCGCCACCACATGGGCGACCGACAGCGGCCAGTGAAAGACGTTGCCCTGCGGCAGATAGGCGATGGCGGCGGGCGCGTTCGCCCGGCTGGAGCGTCGCGAGCGGCTGGCCGCCAAGTCCGATCCTGCCGTCGCAGGGCACGAGGCCGGCGAGGGCGCGCACGAGCGTGGTCTTGCCCGCGCCGTTGGGACCGACCAGCGCGACGAACTCGCCGGCGACGCAGCGCGAGGCTCCACGCTCGCACGATCGCGCGGCCGCCGATGGCGCACGGCGACATCCGTTCGGCCTGAAGGAGCGCCGCGCTCGTGGTCGCGCTCATGCCGGCGCGCCTTCGAGCAGTGCGGCGCTCGCGAGAAGATCATCGCCAGGAAGAACGGCACGCCGATCAGCGCCGTCACCACGCCGACCTTGAGCTCGATCGCGGCCGGACGAGGCGCACGGCAATGTCGGCCGCGATCAGCAGCGCCGCGCCGGCCAGCGCCGCCGGCAGCATGACGCGCGCGGGATCCGATCCCACCGCGCGGCGCACCAGATGCGGCGCGACCAGGCCGACGAAGCCGATCGAGCCCGCGACCGCAACCGCCGCGCCGACGCCGAGCGCGACGCCGACCACCACCAGGCGCCGGGTGCGGCCGATATCGACGCCGAGCGACTGCGGCGGCGTCCTCGCCGAGCGTCAGCGCGCGGAACGGCGCGCGCGTCAGCGCCGAGCAGGATCCAGCTCGCCAGGAAGAAGGGCGCCGCGATCAGCAGGTGATCGATGCTGCGGTCCTCCAGCGAACCGAGCAGCCAGAACGCGACTTCCAGCGCGGCGAAGGGATTGGGCGCGAGGTTGAGGACCAGCGCGGTCGCTGCGCCGGCAAAGCTCGCCAGCGCCAGTCCGGCGAGCAGCGTCACGGTCAGGCTGGCGCGCCGTCCGGCGATCGCGACCAGCCCGCCGATCGAAAGCAGCGCGCCGGCGATGCCGGCGAGCGGCACCGCAAAGGAGGTCGCCGGAAGCAGACCGAAGGCGATGACCGCCGAGGCGGTGGCCGCCGCCGCCTGCGGCGCGCCGAACAGCTCCGGCGCCGCCAGCGGATTGCGCAGCAGCCCTTGCAGCGCGGCGCCGGCGAGGCCGAGCGTCGCGCCGATGCCGAGCGCAAGCAGGGTGCGCGGCAGGCGGATCTCGCGCACGATCAGCGCGGCCGGCTCCTCGCCTCCGTAGAGGCCGGCAACGCGGATGCCGATCGAGAGACCGGCCGGGCCGACCGCGAGCAGAGACATGGCCAGCGCGGCCACGCACTGGGCCAGCGGCGCCAGCGCCGCTTGGGGTGCTTCGAAATAAAGGTCGGACGGCGATGAATGCTCCATGGTCGCGTGGCGCGGCCGGCGGATGCTTCGAGCCTTCGTCAGAACTTGTTCTTGCGCTCGCACCTCGGCGAACACGCGCTGCGGCCGGCTGGCCGGCGAGGCCGACGGCGGCCGCGACCGCGGGAACGTCGGCGCGCAGGAACACGTTGGCCGCCTTTTCCTCGGTCGATCGTGGTCGGGATGGTCGGCTTGCCATCCGCGATCTGCCGCTCGGCTTCGGCCGCGCGGGCCTTGAGCGCGGCATTGTCGGGCTCGATGGTCTGCGCGAACTTGATGTTCGCCAGGGTGTATTCGTGGCCGCAATAGACCTGCGTGTCGTCCGGCAGGTCGCGCAGCTTGAGCAGCGAAGCCCACATCATCTCTGGCGTGCCCTCGATCACGCGGCCGCAGCCGATCGAGAACAGCGTGTCGCCGACGAAGGCGAGCTTGTCGGCTGGAACCAGTAGGAGATATGGCCGGCGGTGTGGCCGGGCGTTTCGATCACCTTGTGCGGTCAGGTTTCCGACCTTGACGGTGTCGCCCTCGCGAACCGTCTCGTCGATGTTGGCGATTTTCGACGCTTCGCCCGCCGGCGCCACGACGCGGCACTTGATGCGCTGCCTTCAGGGCGGGGATGCCGTCGGTGTGGTCGGCGTGATGATGCGTCACCAGAATGTCGGTCAGGCGCCAGCCGGTGGCCTTGAGCGCGGCTTCGACCGCGGCCGCCTCCGGCGCGTCGATGGCGGCGGTCCGCCCGGTCTCCGGGTCGTGCAGCAGCACGCCGAAATTGTCCTTGAGGCAGGGGAACAGATGGGTTTTTGCGGGCATTTCGTCTCCTCGCGGATGCGTTCGTCACCCTAGCACGGGACGCGGGCTGGGTCTGACCCCCGGTGCGGCCCGGCGCGCCGTCCTGGTCGTCAACCCGGTCTGCCATGTTAGAGTTTCGCCATGTCCATCGACGTGGTCGATCTGCGCGATTTCTACGCCGGCCGTCTCGGCACGGTGGCGCGGCATTTCGTCGGCCGCGGCATCCGCAAGCCGCTGGACCGACCTGAAGGGCCAGCGGGTGCTCGGCATCGGCTACGCCACGCCCTATCTCGGCCTGTTCCGGGAGCAGGCCGAGCGATGCCTTGCCTTCATGCCGGCGGCGCAGGGGGTCGTGAAATGGCCGACGGCCTCGCCGGCGCTGACCTCGCTGGTCGACGAGTTCGACCTGCCGCTGCCGGACGCAGCCGTGGATCGGATCCTGCTGGTGCATTCTCTCGAAATGTCGCACGACGCCTTCGCGCTGCTGCGCGAGGTCTGGCGGGTGCTGGCGCCGGCGGGTCAATTGATGGCGGTGGTGCCGAACCGCCGCGGGCTATGGGCGCGCATGGACACCACGCCGTTCGGCAACGGCCGGCCCTATTCGCGTTCGCAGATCACGCATCTGCTGCGCGAGACCTGGTTCACGCCGGTGTCGTGGGGCGAGGCGCTCTATACGCCGCCGATCGCGCGCGGCTGGTTTCTGCGTTCGGCGCGCGCCTGGGAGCGGACCGGCGCGGTGCTGTCGGCGCCGTTCGCCGGCGTGCACATCGTGGAGGCGAGCAAGCAGGTGTATCGCGCGATCCCGGCGCGCCGCGAACGCCGCGTGCTGGTGCCGGGTCTCAAGCCGGTGCTGGCGCCGTCGCCGGGGACGTGAGCCGGTGCATCCTGTGAAATGCAGGACAACGCTGAAATGAAATAAAAACGGCCGGGCATGCGCCCGGCCGTTTGCTGGTTGCGGATCGGTTCACTCGCCGGCAGGGCGTTGATCGTCCTGCGGGCCGCCGGCCATCTCCGGGCGCGGGCCGCGTGGATGGCGCCGGCGCCGGCGCGGGAAGCGGTCGCCGCCGGGTTGGCCGTGCCTCGGCGGTTCATGACCGTTGGTCGTGTCTGCGTTCGGCACCGGCTGATTGCCGGTGATGAACGACGGCAGGCCGTTGTTGCCCTCATAGCCCGGCTGCGGCTGAAACTGGGGTTGCGGCTGCGGCTGGTAGTGAGGCTGCGGCTGCTGATGCTGCGGTCTCGGTTGCTGCGGCTGCTGCTGACCGTATTGCGGCTGTGGCTCGCGCGCCGGATAGGGCTGCGTTTGCTGCGCCATGTTCGGCTGCTGTTGCGGCTGCTGCTGTCCGGACTGATCGTCCTCCTCGTCGAACGCCATCTCATTGGCGACGTCCGAACCGGGCGCCGGAGGCGCCTGATAGTACGGGTTCTGCTGACGGAACTGCTCCTGCGCGGCGGCAATCAGGCGCAGGTAGTGCTCGGCGTGCTGATAGAAGTTTTCGGCGGTGACCGGATCGCCCGAGGACGAGGCGTCGCGCGCAAGCTGCATGTACTTCTCGGCGATGTGGTGCGCGTTGCCGCGGATTTTCACATCGGGGCCGTTCAATTCGTACACCCGCGTCAGCGGATTCTGATGATGCCCCTTGTTGCTATTGTGATTGTGATTGCGGTTGTTGCGGCCCCGCATGCGCTTGTTCTGACCGTTTCTCATGGCTTTCTGTCGCCAACTCCTGTCTGCGGCGGAGAGTGTCCGCCGATTCGCCTGCCTGATGCCACAACCGCTTCGGTGTCGCGCTCAAGCGCACGCAGCCACCGATGCCTGCGAAGGGGCAGCCCCTGCGCGGCGCATTCCGTAAGAATTCGGACGAGCCGAAACGTCATCCCGACTGCGCGAGTGCAGTCCCGCTTCACCCTTCCATCGCACGCAAGCGTGACGCCGGTCTGCGGTTCCGGTCCGCTTGGCTCAAGTGCGGCTGGCTTGCGATCCAATCGCCGGAACGCATTCCGAATGCTGTCGCCAATCCCCGTTTAGCGAAACGTCTTTGACCCAGTGTCGATATGCCGATGTTTGAACGGTGCTCTCAACTGTGCTGCGTCAAATGCCGATCTGAGACGTGTTGCCGGGCTTGCCGATTCCAGCTCGATGAATGCTGATTTTGGCCCGATGATCGTGATCCGAGTGCCTGACTGAGGTGGCTCGATTAAAGAGGCTCTTCGCCTGCTCCAGCCGCCCGCCTCGCCGAACCTCGGTTCGGGGCTTTGGGCAGCGCGACCCGTTTCCAGGTCGATTCCATGAATTGAAGCTAGTCGCTTCCGGACGATATTCCAAGTGCTTTTTTGCAGTTTCAGGCGGCGACCGGGGCATGGCGTTATTTGCGCCATACGGCGGTCAGGGCGCGCGGGATGCCCGCCATGTCGGCCCGGGCCGGCCGCGCCACAAGCCCGTTCGCCTGCGCCAGCGCTGCCACGGCCGATTCCTGTCCGATCCCCAGTTCCAGAATGAGCGCGCCGCCGGGCGCCAGCAGGCGCGGGGCGTCGGCCGCGATGGCGCGATAACAGGCAAGGCCGTCCGCGCCGCCGTAGAGTGCGCCGGCCGGCTCGCGCCGGACCTCGGGCGCAAGCCTCCCGATATCGGCGGTCGGAATGTAGGGCGGATTGCTGAGCACGAGATCGAAACCGCCGGCGAGCGCCGCACCGAAGTCGCAACGCACGAAATCCGCTCGCGCGGCGAGGTCGAGGCGAACGGAATTTGCCCGCGCGACCGCGAGCGCCGCGTGGCTGATGTCGGTGGCGACTCCGACGGCGCGGGGCAGTTCGGACAGCAGCGCCAGAAGAATCGCGCCGGATCCGGCGCCCAGATCGGCGATGCGCAGCGGTCGGTCGCGTGCGCTTTCCGCATCGACGAATGCAAGCGCCGCCTCGATCAGCGTTTCGGTGTCCGGACGCGGGATCAGGGTGGCCTCGCTGACGCGCAACGGCAGTCCCCAGAACTCCCGCTCGCCGACGATATGCGCGACCGGCGTCCGCGTCAGTCTTCTGGCTGCGGCTTCTTCGATGCTCCGGATGTCGTCCGGGCCGAGGCGGCGCTCCGATGCGGTCGCGAGGCCAGTGCGGTCGAGGCCGAGCGCGTGACCGATCAGCACGCGCGCGTCGGCCGCCGGCTCGTCGAGACCGCCGGCGCGAAAGCGATCCGCGAGCGCGCGCCGCGCCTGCGCGATGGTTATTCCGGGCGAAAGCTCCGTGTCCGGCACGATGGCGTCCCGTGATGCGGCGTCGCCTGTCAGGCGCTCTCCGCCGCCAGCAGCGCCGCCTGATGCTCCGCCACCAGCGCGTCGACGATCTCGCCGAGGGCCTCGCCCTCGATCACCTTCGGCAGATTGTAGAGCGTCAGGTTGATGCGGTGGTCGGTGACGCGGCCTTGCGGAAAATTGTAGGTGCGGATGCGCTCCGAGCGATCGCCCGAACCGATCTGGCCCTTGCGATCCGCGGCGCGCTCGGCGTCTCGCTTGCTGCGCTCGGCATCGTAGAGCTTGGCGCGCAGCATGGCCATCGCCTTGGCCCGGTTCTTGTGCTGGGAGCGTTCCTCCTGCACCGCGACCACGATTCCGCTCGGAACGTGGGTGATGCGGATCGCCGATTCGGTCTTGTTGACATGCTGCCCGCCCGCGCCGCCGGCGCGCATGGTGTCGATCTTGAGATCGTCGTCGCGGATTTCGATGTCGACGTCCTCGACCTCCGGCAGCACCGCAACGGTCGCGGCCGAGGTGTGGATGCGGCCCTGCGCCTCGGTGTCGGGCACGCGCTGGACGCGGTGCACGCCGGATTCGAATTTGAGCTTGGCGAACGGTCCGCGTCCGCTGATCTCCGCGACGATTTCCTTGAAGCCGCCGACGGTGCCTTCGCTGGCCGTGACGATCTCGGTCTTCCAGCCCTGCTTGGCGGCGTAGCGCTCGTACATCCGGAACAGATCGCCGGCGAACAGCGAGGCCTCGTCGCCCCCGGTGCCGGCGCGGATTTCAAGGATGACGTTGCGCTCGTCCATCGCATCCTTAGGCAGAAGCGCGATCTGCAGGTCGCGCGCAAGCGCGTCGCGGCGCTCCTCGAGACCGGGCTTCTCGGCATAGGCCATGTCGCGCATGTCGCCGTCGGTCTCGGGATCGTCGATCAGCGCCTGAATGTCGGCGAGTTCGCTCAGCACGCTGCGGTAGGCCTTCACCTTGTCGGCGACCGGGCCGATCTCGGCAAATTCGCGGGACAGCCGCACGAACTCGTCGGGCGGAAGCTGGCGCGCCAGTTCGGCCTCCAGCAGGGCGTGCCGGGCCTGGATCGCGTCGAGCTTCGGTTCGGGCAGGATCGTCATGACGGGTGCAAGGGACGCCGCAGGCGGCGGGCGGGCTGAGTGGTAGGGGAGGCGGCGCGGCGCGGCAAGGGGCGGCGCCGGATTCCCAGTCTCCGGATCGCGCCCTAAAGCTGCAGGCCCTCGGCCTGCGCGAAGGCGATCAGCCGTTCGCGGATCGTTGTCCCCTTGGGCGGGGTGTCGATCATCGGGAGCACGAGCTCCGAAACCTTCTTGATATCGAGCTCCAGCAGCATGGCCTTGACCGCGCCGAGGGCGGAGGGGGCCAGCGACACCGCACGAAACCCGATTGCGGTCAGCGCCATCGCGCCGAGCGGCGTGGAGGCCAATTCGCCGCAAAGCGTGACCGGCTTGCCGGCGGCATGGGCCTTGTCGACGATCTGCTTGAGCGCGCGCAGCACCGGCGGCGAGATCGGGTCGAAGCGGTCGGACACCCGGCGGTTGCCGCGGTCGGCCGCGAACATGAACTGGATCAGATCGTTGGAGCCGACGGACAGGAAGTCGGCCCGCGCCACCAGCTCGTCGAGCTGGAACAGCAGCGACGGCACCTCGACCATCGCCCCGACCTCGACCCGGTCCGGCAGCTTGTGGCGATGGCGACGCAGATGCGTCAGCTCGTTTTCCACCAGCCTTCGCGCCTCCTCGAATTCGTGGATCGCGGCGATCATCGGGAACATCAGCTTCAGATCGCGCCCCGCCGCCGCCTGCAGCAGCGCGCGAAGCTGGCCGCGCATCAGGCCGGGGCGATCCAGGCCGAGGCGGATTGCGCGCCAGCCGAGCGCGGGGTTCTCCTCCTCGACCTGCTGCATGTAGGGCAGCACCTTGTCGCCGCCGATGTCGAGTGTGCGGAACGTCACCGGCTTGTCGCCGGCGGAATCGAGCACCGAGCGATATAGCGCCAGTTGCTCGCTGATTCGTGGCATCGCGGTTGCGATCATGAACTGCATCTCGGTGCGGAACAGGCCGATGCCGGCGGCCCCGGTGTCGGCGAGATGCGGCAGGTCGACCATGAGCCCGGCGTTGATCAGTAGCGAAATCGGCTGGCCGTCCTTGCTGATGCAGGGCCGATCGCGCAACGCGCGGTATTGCGCCTGGCGCTTGGCGCGCAGCTTCACGCGCTCGCCGTAGGCCACCTCCATGTCGGCGGCCGGCCGGACATGGACCTCGCCGGTGATGCCGTCGACGATCACGGCATCGCCGGATTCCGCGAGACCGGCGATATTGGCGATCTCGCCGACGGCGGCGATGCCGAGCGCACGCGCGACGATCGCCACATGCGAGGTCGGGCCGCCTTCTTCCAGAATGAGCCCGCGCAGCTTGCGCCGGTCGTAGTCGAGCAGCGCGGCGGGGCCCATCGAGCGGGCGACCACAATGGCGTTGTCGGGCAATTGCTCGCGCGGCGGTGCGTGGTCCTGGCCGAGCAGCTGGCGCATCAGCCGGTTGCCGAGGTCTTCGAGGTCGTGCAGGCGTTCGCGCAGATAGGGGTCTGTCACGCGCAGCATGCGCGCGCGGGTGTCGCTCTGCACGCGCTCTACGCCGGCTTCGGCGGTGAGGCCGGTCATCACCGCCTCGCGCAGGCGATGCAGCCAGCCCTGATCGTGCGCGAACATGCGGTAGGCTTCGAGCACGTCGCGATGCTCGCCGCCGTCGGCGACGTCGCCGCGCTCGAGCATCAGGTCGAGGTCGCTGCGAAGCAGCGTGATGGCGTCGTCGAGCCGCTTCAATTCCTTGTCGACGTCGTCGGCGATGACGTTCTTCACCGTCACGCGCGGCTCGTGCAGCACGACATGGCCGAGCGCGATGCCTTCGGCGAGCGCGACGCCCTCCAGGTGCAGCCGCGGCCGGATCGCCGGCTCCGCGCCCGGCTTCGCCATCGCCAGAAGCTCGCCGGAGGCGATCATCTCGGCGAGCACCATCGCGGTGGTCTGCAGCGCCTCCTCTTCCTCCTCGGAATAGGTGCGGCGCGCCCGGTTCTGCACGACCAGAACGCCGAGCGTGTTGCCGGCGCGCAGGATCGGCACGCCCAGGAACGACTTGTAGATTTCCTCGCCGGTTTCCGGCCGGAACGAGAAGGCCGGATGAGCCTGCGCGTCCGAGAGATTGACCGGGTTCGCCTCGTTGGCGACGAGACCCACCAGGCCCTCGTCGAGCCGCAGCACGGTCTGGTGGACGGCTTCGCGCTTGAGGCCTTCGGTCGCGTACAGTTCCAGCGTGCCGTCTACGCGCAGGACGTAGACGGAGCACACCTCCGCCACCATGTTGGCGGCGATCAGCACAACGATCTTGTCGAGACGTTCCTGCGCGCTGACAGGCTCCGCCATGACTTCGCGAAGCCGCCGCAACAGCACGCGCGGACCGCCGAGCGCGCCACGCATCAGCCAAATCCTCAGAGCCGCATTCTATCCATCAAGGGCTATAGCCGCTGCCCCCCGCGAGCCGCAAGCCGGATGCAAGCCGCGAGCCAGATCGCGCCGATGCCGTCCCGCGAATCCCCGCAATTCAGCGGCGTCTCTACCAAGCGTAGCTGGCAGAGATACGTCCGCAGGCCGACCGAAAGCGTTCGCCGGCAATCAGCCCGGCATAAAGCTCCCGGATTGTTGCATTGCGGTGAAGCGGAGGGATCGATCCGTCCGGAACGATTCCGAACAGCCGCTCGGTCAGGGCGTCGACATCGGATCGGGTTGCCGGGCGGTCGAGTTCGCTGGGCGGAAGGCCGGCCGTCAGACGGTGGAGAATGCGCTCGGGATCGAGCAGGGGCAGACGCACCAAGTCCTCGCCGGAAAGAATTTCGGCAAGATAATGATCGGGATGTGCACGATCCTCGGCCGCACCCTTGAGGGTGCGGAACTGGATCGTTTCGGCGAAGGTCGGCGGTTCGGCGCGCAAAGCGACGTCGACGTCCTCGCATTCGGCCGCGACATAGTAGCGGTTCAGGCCGTCGAAAAAAGCGAAGCGATAGCGCCAGCCCGTGAGCAGCGGTTCCCACGCCTGCCAGGCCGGTTCGAGCGTCACGGGGGCGAGAGCTTCGAGCACCACCACCCGCGGGCGGAAGCGCTCCCAATCGTTGCCGAGCAGCACGTCGCGCTCCGCGCCCTCGACGTCGATCTTGAGGACATCGATCCCGGCGTCCGGCGCGTGAGCGGCGCAAAGGTCGGCCAGCGTCGTGACCGGCACCGGCATCGCTTTCGCCGTCTTGCCGTATTCGGATAGCGCCGCCTGAGCGTTGCGTTCGACCGTCGTGGACAGGCCGTGAAAGTCCTCGACCAGATAATAGGTCGCCTCGCCGGGCGCGGCGCCGACCAGCGAGCGCACGCGTCGGTCGCGCGGACGAACCGCCGCGCTCAGTTCGTCGAGCCACGGATTGGGCTCCACGGTGATGCCGTGCCAGCCCTTCAGATAGAACAGATAGGACACGTTGTCGTAGACCGGATGGCCGGCGCCGACGTCGATGTAGAAACCGTCCTCACGGTCCCCCACGGCCCGCAGGAGATGAAGATCCTCGTAGCGTTGGGCGTAGGAAATCGCACGCGGCATCCCGCATATGTGTCGCCTGTTCGCCGCGATTGCAACCGCGATCAGAGCGCGCGGAGCAGCTCGCTGGCCATGCGGGTCCGGCTCGCCCGCATCACGCCGACGGCGCGCTGCGCGCTGGCGGGCGACAGGTTCGCAAACCGGCTGAACAGCCGCTTCATCTCGTCGATGTCGCCGGCTTTGCCCGGAATCGCAAGCGACAGAACGTCCTGCATCTGCGGCCAGCCCAGGCCTGCGGCCTTGCCGGCGATCAGAACGCCCTCCTCGGACTGCTGGCGCACGAGATCCGCGACGGCGTCGCCCGGCGCGCCGGCCGCCGACGCGAGCGCCTCGATCAGCGCGGTCAGGTTGCGGGTTTCGATGCTGCGTGCGAGTCGCTCGCGCGCTTGCGCCGGATCGTGTGCGAACATCGCACGGCCGCCAGTGCCCGAATCCTCGCCGCCGCCGTTTGCGGCGCGCGCCACCTTCTCGGAGATCGAGCAAAGGACTTCGGCGATCCGCCGGCGCATCGCGACGCCGGCGTTCGCGACAAGTCGGCTGCGCACCTCTGCGGTCGCCTTCTCGACCAGCGCCTCGAACAGTTCGGGCGGCAGGTCGATGCGACTTGCCAGTGCGACGGCGAGCGCCGCGTCGGCCTGCGCCCGTTGGATCGTCCGGCTGAATCCCGCATGCGAGAACCGTGCGCCCTCGTTGCCCGCCAGCTTGCGTCGCACGTCGTCGTCGCCGCGCTCGGTGAGGATGTCGGTGATGGGCACCGCAATCTTGCGTCGGCCGGCGATGGCGGCCAGGTGGGCCTGACTCTTGGTGCGCGCGACCGCGGCGAGCTGGTCGTCGTCCAGAGCGCCCGACTGTTCAAGCACCGGGCCGGCGACCGCGATGTCGTCGTCCTGCGAGAGGCGTGCGATGACACCGCGCGGGGCGCGATCGGCCGGGCCGAGTCTCGTGCTCAACGCGATCAGCGCCTGCTGATCGATCCCTTCCATCAGCCTGCCCATCACGCTGTCGAAGATCGCGGCAAGCTCCTCGGTGTAGGCGCCGGAGTGCGACAGAAACAGGTCGGTGATCTTGCGCAGCATGGCGGAGCGCTGCGGGAGCGCGCTCTGCGACAGAAGCGGTTCCAGTTCCTCTAAGGCGGACGGCGGCTGCATGCCGGTAAAATTCAAGCCTGTCGTTGCGAAGGCGCAGACGGTAGCGACCGCACCCTCCAATACAGCATTAGCGCAGCGCGAGGCTGAAAGATGGCAAAATCCGACCCGACGGATTGTCTCCCGAATGCGGAGCAGCCGGTTCAATTTCGATGGGGCCGCAAAAGGCCCGAACGCGTGCTCAACGCGGCGTCGGGCGCCACGACCGGAATTGAATCGAATTCGCCCGAATGCGGGCCGGGATCGGCGGACGCTTAGGCCTTGTCCAGCCCGTACAGTGAATGCAGCGTGCGCACCGCGAGTTCGGTATAGGCGGCGTCGATCAGCACCGAGAACTTGATCTCCGACGTGGTGATCGCACGGATGTTGACGCCGCGCTCCGCCAGCGCTTTGAACGCGCTTGCGGCCACGCCCGCGTGGCTGCGCATGCCGATGCCGATCACCGAAACCTTGGCGACGTCGCCGGCGCTGTCGATGTGATCGAATCCGATCTGACTCTTGGCCTTGCCGAGCACGTCCAGCGAACGCTGATGATCCGCCGCCGGCACCGTGAAGGTCAGGTCGGTGGTCGCGTTGTCGGCAGAGACGTTCTGCACGATCATGTCGACGTTGATGCTCGCCTCGGCCAGCGGTCCGAAGATCGAGGCGGCCACGCCCGGCTTGTCCGGCACGCGGCGCAGCGAGATCTGGGCTTCGTCCTTGGAGAAGGCGATGCCGGTGACGACCTGCTGTTCCACAATGTCCTCCTCGTCGCAGATCAGGGTGCCCGGCGGATTGCCGTGCGGATCGATGTCTTCGGGTTTGTCGAAGCTGGAGCGCACGAAGATCTTCACCTTGTGCACCATGCCGAGCTCGACCGAGCGGACCTGCAGCACCTTGGCGCCGAGCGAGGCCAGCTCCAGCATTTCCTCGAAGGCGATCTTGTCCATGCGCTGCGCCTTCGGCACGACGCGCGGGTCGGTGGTGTAGACCCCGTCGACGTCGGTGTAGATGTCGCAGCGATCGGCCTGGATCGCGGCGGCGATCGCCACCGCCGACGTGTCGGAGCCGCCGCGGCCGAGCGTGGTGATGCGGTTCGTCTGCTTGTGCACGCCCTGGAAGCCAGAGATCACCGCGACCTCCTTGCGCTCCTTGAAGCGCCGGACCAGTTCCTCGCCGTTGATGTCGAGGATGCGGGCGGAGGCATGCGCGTCCGATGTGTGGATCGGCAATTGCCAGCCCTGCCACGAGCGGGCGTTGATCCCCATGCCCTCGAGCGTGATCGCCAGAAGCCCCGAAGTGACCTGCTCGCCGGAGGCCACCACCGCGTCGTATTCGCGGGCGTCGTGCAGGGGCGAGGCCGCGCGGCACCACGCCACCAGTTCGTTGGTCTTGCCGGACATGGCCGAGACCACGACGGCGACCTCATGGCCGGCGTCGACCTCGCGCTTGACGTGGTGCGCGACGTTGCGGATGCGATCGATGTCGGCGACCGAGGTGCCGCCGAATTTCATCACGAGCCGGGCCATGAAACTTCCGGAAGTGCCTGATTTATCGAGGTTCTGACCGCCGCAGCGGCCGAAGGGCGGCTATACATACAGAGGCCGCGGAACACCCGCAATCTCGTTCTTTTTTCGTTCTTTGCCGGCTTGGATCACAATCGTTCTCCGATACGCGAACGTCTGTGTCCGCCATCGGTGTGTCCGGCATCGGACGGGTCGCGCGGCTTGGCAATTCAAGAGGCGCGCGACCACGGTTCCCGCGCCGGGTTTGATGCTCTAGAACCAAGAGCATGAACGCTGCGAGAAACACTGCACAGACCACGGTCGATGACGCGGAGGTCGCCCGCTTCTCCGCGATGGCCGCCGAGTGGTGGGATCCGCGCGGGAAGATGGCGCCGCTGCACAAGTTCAACCCTGTGCGCGTCGGCTACATCCGCGACCGCACCGCCGAACGCTTTGATCGCGACACCCGCCGCCTCGACAGTCTGGCCGGGCTTCGGTTCCTCGACATCGGCTGCGGCGCCGGCATTCTGTCGGAGCCCCTGGCGCGGCTGGGGGCGCAGGTGATCGGCGCGGATCCGTCCGCGCCGAACATCGAGGCGGCCAAGGTCCATGCCGCGCAGTCGGGCCTGTCCATCGACTACCGCGCCACCACCGCCGAGGCACTGGCCGATGCGGGCGAGCGGTTCGACGTGGTCCTGGCGATGGAGGTGGTCGAGCATGTTTCCGACGTCGGCCTGTTCGTCGGGCGCTGCGCGGAGATGGTTAAGCCCGGCGGACTCATGATCGCGGCGACGCTGAACCGCACGCTCAAGAGCTTCGCGCTCGCCATCGTCGGCGCGGAATACATCCTGCGCTGGCTACCGGTCGGCACACATCAATGGAACAAGTTCGTCACGCCGAACGAGCTGGAGATCGCGATGGCGCAGGGCGGCCTGCGTGTGATCGACGAGCGCGGCGTGGTCTACAATCCGCTGGCCGATCGCTGGAGCCTCGCGTCGGATACGGACGTGAACTACATGCTGACGGCAGAACGGGCCGCGGCGCCCGAGCACCCATAATCCCGGCAACGTGTGGCAAGCATGATCGCCTCGGGCGGGCTTTGGATCGTCTTCACGCTGCTGGCGGCCGCAGGCCAGACCGTGCGCAATGCGATGCAGCGTGAGCTGACTGCGACGCTCGGCACCGCCGGCGCAACGCACGTCCGCTTCCTGTTCGGCTTTCCCTTCGCGCTGGCGATCCTGCTGGGCGTCTGGATCGCGACCGGCTCTGCGCTGCCGCGACCCGGCCTGAATTTCGTTCCCTGGGTGCTTCTGGGCGCAGGAGCGCAGATCGCAGCCACGGCCTTGATGCTGGCGGCGATGAAGGAGCGGTCGTTCGTCGTCACCATCGCCTACATCAAGACCGAGGCGATCCAGGCGGCGGTGTTCGGCCTTGTGTTTCTCTCCGATCCGCTGACCGCGGGCATGGTGGCGGCGATCGTGGTGGCGACGGCGGGCGTCGTCCTGATGTCGTTCAAGAGCGGCGCCGCGGCTCAGATGAGTCTGCGGCCGACGCTGCTCGGTCTGTTCGCCGGCGGCATGTTTGCGATGTCGGCCACCGGTTATCGCGGCGCGATCCTCGCGCTCGAGAATCCGGATTTCGTGATGGCGGCGACCTTCACGATGACGATGGGGCTGCTCATTCAGGCGGTGGCGCTGACACTGTGGCTGGCGCTGCGCGATCCGCCGGTGCTGGCGGCGATCTTCCGGCACTGGCGGCCGTCGGTGTTTGCCGGCTTCATGGGCGCGACGGCGTCCGAGTTCTGGTTTCTCGCCTTCGCGCTGACCAGCGTTGCGAACGTGCGCACGCTCGCGCTGGTCGAGGTGATCTTCGCGCAGGCGATCTCTTATTTCGTCTTCAGGCAGAAAACGACCGCGCGCGAGGCGTTCGGGATGTCGCTGATCGTGGCGGGCGTCGCGCTGCTGATCTGGGTGCAGCGGTGACGCCTTGCGTCAAGGCGACATCACCACCTGACGGCAGGCCTCCGGCAACGCGCTCAGCCGGACCGGCTCGCGCTTGACGGCCGGGCGCGGCGCGCGCGCCTCCTTGGAGAACCACCAGTCGAGATCCTTGCCGCAGCCTTCGTCGTCGGGCGCAGGCGCCTGGGGCTTGCATCCGGCCTGTCCGGCCGGGCAGCCGATCCGGATGTGGAAGTGATAATTGTGTCCGCCGACGGGCCGCACCTTGCGCAGCCACGAGCGGTCGCTCTTCACGTCGCGGCACAGCGCCTTCTTGATCGCCGGATTGACCAGCACGCGCTCGACCGTCGGATCGGAGGCGGCGATCTTCAGCACCGCGATATGCGCTGGCGACCAGATTTTCGGGTTCACGTCGTTCCAGTCGTCGGCCACGATGTTGGTCGCCATCATGGTTTCGCGCTCTTCCGGCGACAGCACGCGCTTCGGCATCGGCGTAAACCAGATGTCGGCGTCGAGCCCGACCTGATGGCTCCAGTGTCCGGTCAGCATCGGTCCGCCGCGCGGCTGGGCCAGGTCGCCCACGAGGAGGCCGCTCCAGCCCACGTCGGGCACCCGTTTGGCGAAGCGCTCCAGAAATTCGATCAGGTTGGGATGGCCCCAGTTGCGGTTGCGCGACAGCCGCATCACCTGCCAGGTCTCGCCGTTGATCGGCATGGCGACGCCGCCGGCGAGGCAGCCGGCGGTGTAATAGCCGATCGCGCGCGCCGCCATCGGCACCGGCGTCGGCTTGCGGCCGAACAAGTCCTTGGCCGGGGTATTCGGATCGCTGAAATCGACCGGCGGAAGCGGCTTGGGCTCCAGCGTGCCCAGCGTCTGCGCGGACGCGGGCGCGCCAACGGCCAGCAGCAGCAGCACGGATCGAATCAGCAAGCGTGCCATGCCGATGATGTTAGTCC
This sequence comes from uncultured Alphaproteobacteria bacterium, assembly GCA_963758225.1. Classification (GTDB taxonomy): domain Bacteria; phylum Pseudomonadota; class Alphaproteobacteria; order Rhizobiales; family Xanthobacteraceae; genus Z2-YC6860. The sequence goes on from CAVWUJ010000005.1 coordinate 17,445, forward strand.
AGGCGACCGGCAGGGGAGAAGATCGGAATCGGACGCTGGTAAACGCCTTTCGTCCCATACGTCCGGTTACTTGGGGCGGAACGCGACGGCGCGTGACCGCTTTCGGTAGGCCGCGGCCAGCCATTCCTGCATGTCGAAGGCGAACAGGTCCGGGTCGGACGAGATTTCGAGAAGCCGCTCCTCGGTCGCGCGGTGCGGCTCGACCGCCCCGTCATGGAGGATATGACCCACGCGCAGGCCGCGCGCGGCGAGCGCCCGTCCGATCAGAAGGCAGCGGTGGCAATCCAGCGGCTCGCGCTCCGCGCACATCAGGCAGAGCCGGGTCTCGCCGGCCTGGGTGATGACCCGGTCGAGAGCACGTTGGAATTCCGGCGTCCCGGCCATCGCCTCGTAATCGGCGACGCCGTCGCAGAACAGCGCGGGATCGCGTGGCCGCCCGCCCAGCGGACCGCCGGCGGGCTGGTAGCCGATGCTCCGCCGTCCCAGCGCCGCCGTCAGCGGATCGCGGGAGAACCACGGATAGCGGCCGGAGCGCGGAACCGAGCGCACGTCCGCGACGGCCCCAATGCGGTTTGCCTCCAGCAGATCGAGGAACCGGGCGATCGGCAGGTTGGAGTGGCCGATGCTTAAAATGTCGCAATCGTTCAAGGTGTTATGAGACCTTCTTTGGCGCGCGATCTCTTTACAGATCGCCCGGGCTGGGGCACGTTAACCATAGATGCGGCGTCTTGATGGGGCCTGTTGGGGTTCGCCGTGATTCGCTTTGTTCTGTCTGTCGCGTCGTTCGTCGCCGTTCTGGCCGCTCCGGTCGCGGCGCTCTCGCCGGCCCAAGCCGATATCCTGATCGCGGTGGACAAGTCCACTCAGCGCATGACGGTGGCCGTCGACGGTCGCGTCCGCCATGTCTGGACCGTGTCGACCGGCGCCCACGGCGGCCCGCCGTCCGGAAATTTCCGCCCCCAGCGCATGCACCGGACGTATTTCTCGCGCACCTACGACTGGGCGCCGATGCCGCACTCGATCTTCTTTCATCACGGCTTCGCGATTCACGGCACCGACCAGCTCTCGCGTCTGGGCCGCCGTGCCTCCAAGGGCTGCGTTCGACTGCACCCGCGAAATGCCGCGCTTCTGTTCGACATGGTCAAGCAGCGCGGCATGGCGCGCACCCGGATCGTGATCTCCGACCGCCAGATGATCGCGGTGCGCTGACGCGCGCCTCCGGGAATCCTTGTCGCAGGCAAAGCCTTTAGAGCCGAACCGACGGCCTGCTCAGGCCGAGCGCCGCTTGCGCGTGCGAGCGGCCTTCTTTGCGGACGCAGAGCGCGCGGCCGCCGGACGGCGCGCCGCGGCGCGCCCGCCAAGCTTGCCGCCCTTGCGCGATGCGCTGCGGTTCTCGGTCTTGCCGCGACCGGAGCCGCTTTTCTTGCCGCCTCCACTTTCCTTGTTGACGGTGGCCCAGGCGCGGCGTTCGGCCTCGCCGCGCGAGACGCCGCGCTTGCGATAACCTTCCTCGATATGTTCGGCCTTGCGCTTCTGCTTGCTCGTGTAGCTCGATTTGTCTCCGCGCGGCATGACGCACGTCCTTCCGGCTGCTTCGCCCGCTGGTCCAACGTCTCGATTACAGCGGGAGTTCCGATTGTCCTGCGGCGCTTCATGGCCTCTTAGGGTTTATGACTTAAGGGCAGGCTCGGTCTGTTGCTGAAGAGGTCGCCATTCAATGCTTCGTGTTTTCTCCGCCGTCGTCGCGCTCCTGTTGTCAGTAGGCGCAGGCGTTGCGGAGCAGGCCCGGACGCAAGCCGTCGGGATGCAGGGGCCGGCCGGCGCGGCGTTCTACGATCCGCCTTCGCCGCTGCCGCCGGGTCGGCGCGGATCGGTGATCTGGACGCGCCCGCTCGACGGCACGATGGCGCTGCCCTCCGCCGCGCGGAACGCGCTGGTGCTCTACCGCTCGATGGATGCCAAGGATCGGACCGTTGCGGTGTCGGGCACCGTCTCGATTCCGCCGGGTGAAGCGCCGAAGGGCGGCTGGCCGGTGATCACCTGGACGCACGGCACCACCGGACTTGCCCGCGGATGCGCGCCGTCGCTCGACAACGCGAACGGACCGGAGCATCCCTACATCGACATCATCCGCATGCTGCTCGACGGCTTCGTGAAGAAGGGTTATGCCGTCGTCGCGACCGACTATCAGGGCCTCGGCACGCCCGGCCCCCATCCGTTTCTTCAAGGCATTCCGACCGCTCGCAACGCGCTCGACATGCTGCGCGCCGCGCGCGCGATCGAGCCCGGCATCGGCCGGCGCTACGCCGTGGTCGGGCATTCGCAAGGCGGGCAGGTCGATCTGTTCGCGGCTTCGCTCGGCCCGTCCTACGTTCCGGAATTCAGATTGGTGGGGAACGTCGCCTTCGCACCGGCTTCCGGCATCGCGGACCGCCTGAAGATGGTGATGGCCTCGCCGAAGAACGAACTGTCGCTCCCCTATCTGCTCTACACGCTCGAATCCTTCGCGACGGCGGATCGCTCGGTGGACCTGAAGCGCATCCTGACGCCGCAGGCCCTGTCGCATCTTCCGGATCTGATGAAGGGCTGCATGACGCACGCGCTTTCCGCCGGCTTCTGGTCGACGGCGGTGGCGAAGGATCAGTTTGTTGCAAAGCCCGATCTGTCGGCGTTCCTGCGCGTGGCCGCCCGCAACGAGCCCGGCCGGCTGAAGATCGCGGCGCCGACGCTGATCGTGCAGGGGCTCGATGACGTCACGGTGTTTCCCTCCGCGACCGACGTCACGGCGCGGCAACTCTGCAACAACGGCACTGTGCTCGAATACCGCCTGATCCCCGGCGCGGATCACAACGGTTCGATGCAGCGCGGCGGAAATCTTGCGCTGGAGTGGATCGAAGCGCGCTTCGCCGGGAAAATGACCGCCGGCAATTGCAAGGCGCTGCCGAATTCGTCGTCGAAAGATCCCGCTAAAGGTCGCGCACCATAAGCAGCGCCTCGGCATCGTAGCTCGCGAGCTTGCTGCGCAACGCCGGGTCGTCGACCGGGCGGAAGCCGTGCTTCGCCCAGAACGCCTGCGAGTTGTTCACCGCCACCAGCGAGACGTTCGGGAAGCCGGCCGCGCGTGCCTCGTAGACGATGCTGCGCGCCATGCCGTTGGCGAGGCCGCTGCCGCGCGCCAGCGGCAGCAGGGCGATGTCGTGCAGATAGTAGGTGTCGGGCCGCTCCGGAAGCCGGCCGAGCCGCACGTTCAGTGCGGGCGGTGCGCCGAACAGCCACGGATGGCTGAGCACATAACCGACCAGCGCATCGTTCGCGTCGATCAGAACGTGGCATCCGGCCGGATGCAGCGTAAGCCGCTCCTCGAACACCGCGAGATCTTCGGGGTAGGCCGGATGGACTGCAGCGGCAATTCCCGCGACCCCGCCGAGGTCGCCGTCGCGCATGGCTCGCCAGCGCGCGCTCAGGTCATCCCTCCGGCGATCAGGTTGCGCTCCATCACACATCCACCTTGAGCGCGGCGATGAAGGCCTCCTGCGGGATGTCCACCTTGCCGAACTGGCGCATCCGCTTCTTGCCCTTCTTCTGCTTTTCGAGAAGCTTGCGCTTGCGCGTGGCGTCGCCGCCGTAGCACTTCGCGGTCACGTCCTTGCGCAGCGCGCGAACGGTCTCACGCGCGATAATCTTGCCGCCGATCGCGGCCTGGATCGGGATCTGGAACATGTGCGGCGGGATCAGCTCCTTGAGCTTCTCGACCATCGCGCGGCCGCGCAACTCCGCGCGGGTGCGATGCACCAGCATCGACAGTGCATCGACCGGTTCGTCGTTGACCAGGATCTGCATCTTCACGAGGTCGGCGGGCTTGTAGTCGGTCAGGTGGTAGTCGAACGAGGCATAGCCCTTCGACACCGACTTCAGCCGGTCGTAGAAATCGAACACCACCTCGTTGAGCGGCAGGTTGTATTTCGCCATCGCGCGGCTGCCGACATAGGTCAGCTCCTTCTGGATGCCGCGGCGGTCCTGGCAGAGTTTGAGGACTGCGCCGAGATACTCGTCCGGCGTCAGGATCGTCGCCTCGATCCAGGGCTCGTGAATTTCGAGGATCTTCATCACGTCCGGCATGTCGACCGGATTGTGGATCTCGATCTCAGAGCCGTCGCGCAGGCTCATCTTGTAGATGACCGACGGCGCGGTCGCGATCAGGTCGAGGTTGAACTCGCGCTCCAGCCGCTCCTGGATGATTTCCAGGTGCAGCAGGCCGAGGAAGCCGCAGCGGAAGCCGAAACCGAGGGCCGCGGAGCTTTCCATCTCGAACGAGAAGCTGGCGTCGTTGAGCCGCAGCCTGCCCATCGCCGCGCGCAGATCTTCGAATTGCGCGGCATCGACCGGGAACAGGCCGCAGAACACCACCGGCACGGCCGGGCGGAAGCCTGGCAGCATCTCGGTCACCGGCTTGCGGTCGTCGGTGATCGTGTCGCCGACGCGGGTGTCCGCGACCTCCTTGATCGAGGCGGTGAGAAACCCGATTTCGCCGGGCGACAGCTCGTCCACCGGGGTGAGCTTGGGCGTGAACACGCCGACGCGATCGACGTCGTAGGCGGCGTCGGTGCCCATCAGGCGGATGCGCTGGCCCTTCTTCAGCGTGCCGTCGACGATGCGGACGAGAACGACGACGCCGAGATAGGCGTCGTACCAGGAGTCCACCAGCAGCGCCTTCAGCGTCGCATCGCGGTCGCCCTTCGGTGCCGGAAGGCGGTTGACGATGGCTTCGAGCACGTCCGGCACGCCGAGGCCGGTCTTGGCGGAGATCATCACCGAGTCCGAGGCGTCGAGCCCTATGACGTCCTCGATCTGCTGCTTGACCTTGTCCGGTTCGGCCGCCGGAAGATCGACCTTGTTGAGCACCGGCACGATCTCGTGGCCGGCGTCGAGCGCGTGATAGACGTTGGCCAGTGTCTGCGCCTCCACGCCCTGGCTCGCGTCAACCACCAGCAGCGAGCCCTCGCAGGCGGCGAGGCTGCGGTTGACCTCGTAGGCGAAGTCGACGTGTCCGGGCGTGTCGATCAGGTTGAGGATGTAGTTCTGGCCGTCCTTGGCCTTGTATTTCAGCCGGACGGTCTGCGCCTTGATGGTGATGCCGCGCTCGCGCTCGATATCCATCGAATCGAGCACCTGCTCCTTGCCGGCCATCTCGCGCGCGTCAAGGCCGCCGGTGAGCTGGATCAGCCGGTCGGCCAGCGTCGACTTGCCGTGATCGATGTGGGCGACGATCGAGAAATTGCGGATGTTGGCGATGGGGGCGGCCGTCATGGGCCGCAGATAACACCGCCGCTGCAACGCGGCAAGGACAGGCCAGGCGGCGCCTCCTTCGCTCCGGGAGCTGGGATCGGCCGAGGGGAAAAGGACCGTGCCCGGGTGCGAAAAGGCCGCCGGGGTGCGGCGGCCCGATCGTTTGACGAGGTTTTCGCAGCCGGGGGATGGTGCAGGGTCGCCCGAGGCCGGAGCCCGTGTTCCGGGCTATTCCATCATCGCCTTGGCGCGCGCCGCGACCGGCTTCGGCGTCGCCAGCAGCTTGTCGACCACGGCCTGCATGGTCGTGCCGCGCACCGGATCGACCTCGAAGTTCATCGCCTTGGCCTCCGCGAGGAAGGCCGGATCCTTCATGGTCGCGTCGAAGGCGGCGCGCAGCGCATCGAGCCGCTCCTTCGGCACGCCGGCGTTGGTCGCCAGCGGGCGGCCGAACTGGGTGCCGGATACGATCAGCTCGACAAGCAGCCGGTCCTCCGGCGTCTTGGCCAGAGTTTCGACCGACGGCGCATCGAGATCCTTGGCACGCGGACCGGCCTGGGCGATGACGTGAATCTGGTTTTCCTTGACCCAGCCCGGCTTGGTCGCCTTCCAGCTCGACCAGGTGTTGTTGCGGGCCTGCACCTCGCCACGCTCCATCGCGAGGTTGATGGCGTTGCCGCCGGGATAGCCGGTGACGATCTTGAACTTCGTCCCGAGAATCTCGTTCATCATCTGTGGATAGACAAAGGTGATCGCGCCGCGCGCGGACGCACCGGCGACCACCTCCTTGGTCTTGGCGTCGTCGATCGATTTCACACCCGCGGTGTGCCACACCGCCATCGTCTCGACCGCCGGCGCGATCGAGCCGAGCCAGCCCATCTTGGACGCGTCGAACTGGATGCCCGGGAAGCCGACCGCCTGCATCGCGGGGAAGGCGTTGGCGATCATGCCGATCGCGGTGCCGTCCTTCGGAGCGATGTTGTAGAGATAATTCGTCATGCGCAGCCCGCCCGCGCCGGTCATGTTCTGCGGCACGACGTTGGGGTTGCCGGGGATGTGCTTGCCGATGTGACGGGCCACCAGCCGCGCCTGCAGGTCGTATTCGCCGCCCGCGCCGACGCCGATGTACACGTTGACGGTCTTGCCGCGGTAGAAGTCCGCAACGGCGTCGGCCTGCGCGGTGGTCGCAAGCGTCCCAAGTCCGGCGCCGAAGCCGAAGAGTGCGATCACGCGCGGAAGTTTCGGGCGGGTCGATGGGCATTTCCTCCGGTTCCGCGGCCCCGGCCGCGGGTCTCGATATTGTGCGCGCAAGATGGCACCCGCTCCGAACCCTGTCTATTGTCCGGCGGTGCGGCGCGCCCGCGCGGTCACGTGAAGCGGTCTTGTGGACCGGCTTGGCGGTGGCGTGCGATAGAGGCCGCGCATGACTTCGATCCTCGCGAGAATTCTTCTGCCGGCCGAGCGGCTGACCGCAGCGCTGACCGATCCGGCGCGCCGCGAACGCACGGCCGTCCTGCGTGCTGCTGGCCTATGCGGCGGTCTGGGCGCTGTACGGCGTGCTCGCCAAGGGCAGCCAGGACATTCACTTCGACATGGGCGAGGTCGTGGCGTGGTCGCGCGATCTGGACTGGGGCTATGCGAAGCATCCGCCGCTCGCGGCCTGGCTGGCGCGGGCGTGGTTCACCGTCTTTCCGCTGACGGACTGGAGCTATTACCTGTTCGCGATGAGTCTCGGCGGCGCTGGCGCTTTGGTTCGTCTGGCGGATCGCCGCGGATTATCTCGACGACGGAGAAGCGCGTCGTTGCGTTCACGCTTTTGATGTTCGTGCCGTTCTTGAACTTCCATGCACTGAAGTTCAACGTGAACACCGTCATGATCCCGACCTGGGCGGCGGTGACCTATTTCTTCCTTCGCTCGCTCGACACCCGCAGCCGCCGCTATGCGGTGCTGGCGGGGATCGCGGCTGCGGCGGCGATGCTCGCAAAATACTGGTCGATCCTTCTGCTGCTCGGGCTTGCAGCGGCGGCTTTCGTTCATCCGCAGCGGCGCGCGTATTTCCGCTCGGCCGCGCCGTGGCTGACCGTCGCTTTCGGCGCGCTGGCGCTTGCACCGCATGTCTGGTGGCTTTTCGCAACCGGCTTCGAGTCGTTCGGCTATGCCACCGGGTCGCATCCGGTCGAGACGCGCTGGCAGGCGGCGCTGACCGGTCTCGGCTATGTCGGGGGTGCGCTCGGCACGGCGGCAGCCGCCATCGTTCTCGTGCCGATCGTGGCGCGGCCCGGTTTGCGGGCGTTGTCGGATGCGCTGTGGCCGGTCGATCTCCGCCGCCGCGCGCTCGTTGTGGCGTTTGCCGTTCCGCTGCTGCTGCCGGCGCTGGCTGCTGTCGTCGCCAGGTCCGCTGTCGTTTCGATCTGGGCGATGGCGTCGCTGACTCTGCTGCCGGTCGTCCTGCTATCCTCGCCCTTGCTTGCGATCCCGCGCGCGGCGATCGTCAATCTGGTGGCGCTGGCGGTGGGATTTCCAATTGTGATGCTGGCCGCGGCTGTGCCGGTCGCGACCGCGATCCACGAGCGTGGCGTGCCCAAGAGCATGGACCACTACAGCCTGCTCGCGGCGGAGATCGACAGGGCCTGGCGGGGCGCGACCGATCGGCCGCTTCGTTTCGTCGGTGGCGATCCGGTGCTGGCCTTCGGCATGTCGTTTTATCTTGCCGACCGGCCTTCGACGTTCAACGAGTTCGACGACCGCGCCAGGCCCGCCACCGATCCCGCGCATGTGCTGCGCGACGGCATCGCGATGGCATGCCTCGCGGCGGACAAGGCCTGCGTGGCGGCGATCCGGTCGCGCGAAGCGACGAGCGGTGCGACCCGCCGCAGCGAGGTCGAATTGGCGCGAACCTATCGCGGTGCGACCGGCCGGCCGGCGCGCTATCTGATCTCGATCGTACCGCCGCGATAGGCAATGCCGAAACGAAATGCCCGGCGCGAAGGCCGGGCATGACGCATCCGATGACGGTTTCGCCCCCTCAGTAGCGGTAGTGATCCGACTTGAACGGGCCTTCCTGCGGCACGCCGATGTACTCGGCCTGATCGGGGCGCAGCTTCGTGAGCTTCACGCCGATCTTTTCCAGATGCAGCCGGGCCACCTTCTCGTCGAGGTGTTTCGGCAGCGTGTAGACCTTCTTTTCGTACTTGCCGGGGTTGGTCCACAACTCGATCTGCGCGAGCGTCTGGTTGGTGAACGACGACGACATGACGAAGCTCGGATGCCCCATGGCGTTGCCGAGATTCACCAGCCGGCCCTCGGAGAGCAGGATGATGCGGTGGCCGTCCGGGAATTCGATCTCGTCGACCTGCGGCTTGATGTTGTCCCACTTCAGGTTCTTCAGGCCGCCGACCTGGATCTCGTTGTCGAAGTGGCCGATGTTGCACACGATCGCCCGGTCCTTCATCGCCCGCATGTGATCGACGGTGATGACGTCCTTGTTGCCGGTGGCGGTGACGAAGATGTCGGCGCGCTTCACCGCGTCCTCCATCGTCGTGACCTCGTAGCCCTCCATCGCGGCCTGCAGCGCGCAGATCGGATCGATTTCCGAGACCATGACGCGGCAGCCGGCCTGGCGCAGCGATGCGGCCGAGCCCTTGCCGACGTCGCCGAAGCCCGCAACCATCGCGACCTTGCCCGACATCATCACGTCGGTGCCGCGGCGGATGCCGTCGACCAGCGACTCGCGGCAGCCGTAGAGGTTGTCGAACTTCGACTTGGTGACGGAGTCGTTGACGTTGATCGCGGGCCACAGCAGCGTGCCGGCCTTCTGCATTTCGTAGAGCCGATGCACGCCGGTGGTGGTCTCCTCCGAGACGCCCTTGATCGACTGGGCGATCTCGCCGAACCAGCCCTTCGGCTTTTCCTTGAGGCAGCGCTTGATCAGCGCGAACAGGATTTCCTCTTCCTCGACGGAGGGCTTGTCGAGAAACGCCGTGTCGCCCTTCTCGGCGCGCACGCCGAGATGAATGAACAGCGTCGCGTCGCCGCCGTCGTCGAGGATCATGTTCGGGTAGCCACCGCCGTGCCAGTCGAACAGCTTTGCGGTGTAGTCCCAGTATTCCGTCAGGGTCTCGCCCTTGACCGCGAACACCGGAACGCCGGCGGCGGCCACTGCGGCGGCGGCGTGGTCCTGGGTCGAATAGATATTGCAGGAGACCCAGCGCACGTCGGCGCCGAGCGCCGTCAGCGTCTCGATCAGCACAGCGGTCTGGATCGTCATGTGCAGCGAGCCGGCGATCCGTGCGCCCTTGAGCGGCTTCTTGGAGCCGTATTCCTCGCGGGTGGCCATCAGGCCGGGCATCTCGGTCTCGGCGATGTTGATTTCCTTGCGGCCGAAATCGGCGAGCTTGATGTCCTTGACGACGTATTCCTTGGCGACGGCCATGACGATCCTTCGGTTTGGGAGAAAACGGTCATGCGCCGGGCAGGGGCCCGGCGCGCTCGGGGGTGGCTATAGCAGGGGCAGGCGGGCAGCGCAATGTAGACATAAAGATTTCTTTATGTCCTGGAGGTGCCCGCCGCTCAGTCCTCCTCGCCGAAACCGTCCCGGACCAGCCGGGCCAGTGCGCTGACCGCCGCTGCGGCCTCGTTACCGGTCGCCTCGATGGTGATGCGCGTGCCGGTCGAGGCCGCCAGCATCATCAGTCCCATGATCGAGGTGCCGCCGACCGTCTCGCCGGATCGGGTGACCCGGACCTGGGCATCGAACTCTTCGGCGGTCTTGACGAATTTCGCCGAGGCCCGGGCGTGCAGGCCCTTCTTGTTGACGATTTCGACGACCTGCACGACCGCGGCCGGTTCGCCCACCGAGGGATCGGAAAAGGAATGGCGTTCGGAGCCGTCCGTCTCGCTCATTTGCCGGCCAGCACCCGGCTGGCGATGGTGACGTACTTGCGCCCGGCGGCCTGGCCGGCGGCTACGGCCTCCTCCAGCGGGCATTCCTCGCGCACCTTCGCCAGTTTCACCAGCATCGGCATGTTGATGCCGGCCAGCACCTCGACGTTGGGTCGGCCCATGCAGGAGATGGCGAGGTTGGACGGCGTGCCGCCGAACATGTCGGTCAGGATCGCGACGCCTTGGCCGGTGTCGACCCGCTTCACCGCTTCGATGATGTCCTTGCGGCGCTGCTCGACGTCGTCGTCGGGACCGATGGTAACGGCTTCAATCTGCTCCTGGGGCCCGACGACGTGCTCCAAGGCCGAGCGAAACTCAGTGGCGAGCCGCCCGTGCGTTACAAGAACAAGACCGATCATCGAAAATTCCCGGCAGGCGCGGTTGCGCCGCACGAAAGGACGCCAATCATGACCATCCGAAGCCCGGTTTCAAGGGGACGAAAGCGATTCTAAACTGTTGTTGCGCTGCGGTAAACAGAGGTCCGGAGCGTCGTGGCCCGCCTGTCCAGTCTACCATATGGGCGTTCTCCACCCGTCGTGCCGCAGTCGATGCCAGGCCTTTGCATCACAACCCAGTGTGTCTCTGCACCAGAGCCAACACCGGCGGGAGGGCATCGTGCCCCACTGCGACGGCAAGCCGCGGCAGACGAATCCCAAAAAGTTCGGCAGTTTCGGAGCTTTCGGCCGGCATGCGCTCCGCGTCCGACGCCGCCAGATCCACGATCCAGCCGACCTGTGCGATGGGCTCGAACGGCAGATGCCGAAGTCCGAGTCCGCGCACCTCGATCAGGCCAGCGAGGGCGGGAGCCGGGCGCACCAGCAGCCTCCCGTGACGGGCCTCGACACGCAGTCGATCGTCGCCGACGAGCCGCACGAACGGCAGCCCGGCGTCACCCGCAGCGATCAACGCGAGCGCCAGCCGCGATTTGCCGGATCCCGAAGGGCCGCGGATCAGGACAGCGCGCGGGCCGACCAGCACGGCGGTGGCGTGGATGGTCGGTGGTGGGGTTGCGAGCGTCGACACGTCCCGACGATCAAGCTGAAGGCAGGCGCACGGTGAAGCGCGCGCCGAGCACCTTCGGCTCGTCTTCGTCCTCGTTGGTGCCGGCTGCGATGCGGTTCTCGGCCCAGAGCTTGCCGCCATGCGCCTCGACGATCTGCTTGGAGATCGACAGGCCCAGCCCGGAGTTCTGGCCGAAGCCCTGGTGAGGACGGTCGGTGTAGAAGCGCTCGAAAATCTTCTCGAAGGCATCCGGCCGGATGCCCGGACCGTCGTCGTCGACCACGATCTCGATGCCGTTGCGAGCCCGACGACAGGTGACGCGGACCTCGCCGCCTTCGGGGGAGAACGAGCGGGCGTTGGCGATCAGATTGTCGACCACCTGTCCGAGGCGCGAAGTCGTGGCCCGGCACGACGAAGCGGCCGGCTCCTCCTTCAAAGGTCAGCTTTACCTTCACGTCGTCGGTCTTGCGGACCTCGTTCTGCACGTTGACGACGGTGTTGAGCAGCTTCACGAGATCGACCGGCGCCGTGTCCTGACGCTGCAGTTCGGCATCCAGCCGGCTGGCGTCGGAAATGTCGGATATGAGCCGGTCGAGCCGGCGCACGTCGTGCTCGATCACCGCGAGCAGGCGCTTGCGGCTGTCCTCGGTCCGGGCCAGCGGCAGGGTCTCGACCGCGGAGCGCAACGAGGTGAGGGGGTTCTTCAGTTCGTGCGCCACGTCCGCCGCGAAGCTTTCGATCGCTTCGATGCGGTTGTAGAGCGTGGCGGTCATGTCGCGCAGCGCCCCCGAAAGATGTCCGATCTCGTCGCGCCGGGCCGTCAGATCCGGAATTTCGACGCGCGAGCGCACGCGATAGCGCACCCGCTCCGCGCTTTCCGCAAGTCGCCGCACCGGGCCGGCGATCGTGCCGGCGAGCAGCACCGAAAGCAGCACCATGACGCCGAGCAGGATCAGGAACAGCTTGACGATCTGCAGGCGCTCGGCCTCCACGGCCTGATCGATGTCGCCCCCCTGAGTCGAAAGCAGAAGCGCGCCGCGGACGGCGCGGAAGCGCTGAACCGGCACCGCCACCGAAACGATGACCTCGCCGCGCTCGGTGACGCGCACCATGCTGGCGTTGTGCCCCAGCAACGCCTGCGCGACCTCCGGATAATGCTTGCCGTCGTCGGACGGCAGCTCACGATAAAGCGGCAGGTCGCCGCGTCCGAGCCACGTCCGAAAGCCGTTCCAGGCGCGCCGGAAGACGTTGGGCTGTTCGGCGGTGGGCGGCGGCAGGTCGAAGCGCAGCACTTCGCCGGGGATGTACAGATTGCGGCTGTCCATGAGCTGGAGGCCGTTGCGGTCGTAGATGCGCGCACGGGTTTTCGTCGGCGAGATCAGCCGACGCAGCACTGGCGCGACCCGCTCCGGATTGATCGAAAACTCCAGTCCCGCGAGGCTCTCCTCGATCGGTCCGAAATTCTCGCCGAGCTGAAGCTCGAGCCGGTCGCGGTCGACGAACGAGCCGTAGCTGTCCGCGGTCGCCGCCGCCGCGATCGCGTTGGCGATGATCTCGCCCTGCACGACCAGGCTCTGAACCCGCGCCTCGATCAGGCCCGCGCGAAACTGCGACAGGTAGAGAATGCTGATCACCAGCGCGAGCAGGCCGGCGACGTTGAGGAAGACGATGCGGCGCGTCAGGCTCGAAAAGGTCTGGGCGACGAAGAACTGCCACGAACGCGACAGCACCCCGCGCATCCCGCCTTCGCGCCAGGTGCGCGCGATGCGCCGGGGAAGGTTGAAGAGGGTCTTGCGCTCGCGCGCCTGCGGGTCGCCGGGACGGGACGTCTCGGCGGCGTTCTGCGGGTTCTCGGCGGTTCGGTCGAGCAAGGGGTTGCGTCTGCCAGCCTGTGATCCGAAAGCCCCGCTTCGGTCTGCCGCAAAGGGCGCACCCGGCAGTCTACCGCAGTTCGGCCGGCGCCGTCAGCGCCGATCAGATTTCCTTGAAGCGGTAGCCGACGCCGTACAGGGTCTCGATCATGTCGAAGTCGTCGTCGACCTGCTTGAACTTCTTGCGCAGCCGCTTGATGTGGCTGTCGATGGTGCGGTCGTCGACGTAGACCTGATCGTCGTAGGCGGCGTCCATCAGCGCGTTGCGGCTCTTCACCACGCCGGCGCGGGCGGCGAGCGCCTGCAGGATGAGAAATTCGGTGACGGTCAGCGTGACCGGCTCGCCCTTCCAGGTGCAGGTGTGGCGCTCCGGATCCATCCGGAGCTGGCCGCGCTCCAGAGCCTTGACGTCGGTTTCCTTCGGGGGCGCGCTCGGATCCTTGGGGATCGAGCGGCGCAGCACCGACTTCACGCGCTCGACCAGCAGGCGCTGCGAGAACGGCTTTCGGATAAAGTCGTCGGCGCCCATCTTGAGGCCGAACAGCTCGTCGATCTCTTCGTCCTTGGAGGTCAGGAAGATCACCGGCATGTCGGTCTTCTGACGAAGCCTGCGCAGCAGCTCCATCCCGTCCATGCGCGGCATCTTGATATCGAGAATGGCCAGGTCCGGCGGCGAGCTCTTGAAGCCCTCCAGCGCGGAGGCGCCATCGGTGTAGGTCATGATCCGGTAGCCTTCGGCTTCCAGAGCGATCGAAACCGAAGTGAGAATATTGCGGTCGTCGTCCACGAGCGCGATGGTCGGCATGAGCCTCGTCCGTTCTGTACCCCCGGCCTTGAAGCCCGCAAAGCTAGGCCGAAATGTGACGCGGGATTGTAGGGGCGGTCGATAAATACGCGATTCTTCAACCCTTTGGCACGGGTTCCGTTCCCTGGCCGACATCGATGGACTGGCCTGATCGTGGCCTGTCTTGCGGGCCGCGGGCCGAGGCGGTTCATTTGGCCTGGAGGTACACATATGCAGCCGACGCCGGATTTCGACCCCAGGGCCACCGCCAAGTTGCTGTTGCGTGAGGCCCGGACGGGCGCACTGGCCACCCTGATGGCGCAGACCGGCGATCCCTATTGCTCGCTGGTCAACATCGCCACCGCTGCCGACGGCTCGCCGTTGCTCCTGATCTCGCAGCTTGCGATCCACACCCGGAACATTCAGTCCGATCCCCGGATCTCGCTGATGCTCGACGAGCGCAAGCCCGGCGATCCACTGGAGGGCGCGCGCGTGATGCTGATGGGCTCCGCCGCGCCGGACGACAGCGCCGACGCCCGCCGGCGCTTTCTTGCCCGCCAGCCAGACGCCGGGATGTACGCCGACTTCAAGGATTTCGGATTCTACCGCGTCGGGGTGACCGGCGCGCATCTGGTCGCTGGCTTCGGCCGGATTCTCGATCTGACGCCCGGGGACGTGCTCACCGACGTCTCGGGCGCAGACGAACTGCTGGCGGCCGAAGCGGGCGCGGTCGCGCATATGAACGAGGACCACGCCGACACGTTGCGGCTGTACGCGACCCGATTGCGCGGCGCGCCGGACGGCGACTGGCGCTGCGTCGGCTGCGATCCGGAGGGTCTCGATCTGCAGCAGGGCCGCACCGGCCTGCGCCTGTCGTTTCCCGAGCCGGTGCGGTCCGCGGGCGAGCTGCGGCGGGTGCTCAAGGCGCTTGCGGATCGGGCAAGGGCGGTCTGACGGCTTTGCAAGCGGGTTCGCGCGGTCGTTGTGCAATGCAATAGACGGCGCGGCCGTTAACGCTGTTCGTGAAACTCTGCGAGGCGGGCGCGTGGCGGCGCACGCCGTGCTGGCATTCCAGGCTTGGCAGGGGCCGCCTTCGGCACTATAGCTCCCGGCCAAGCGGGGTGGGGGCTTTATCACCGCTTCAAAGCGCGTAGGCGGCAACTCGGGGAAGGTCCGGCGCACGTCAGGCGCGGCCGGATGCGTGCCAGGAGGATCATTGTGAAAGAGACGGGTCTGCGTAACAGCGCCTATGGCGCTGACAAGTTTGGTTTGAAGGATCTTTCTGCGGTCCACTGGAACCTGACGGAAGCACCCCTCTACGAACATGCCATCCGCAACGGCGAGGCGCAGATCGTTGCCGGCGGCGCGCTCTGTGCCGAGACCGGCCACCACACCGGCCGCTCGCCCAAGGACAAGCACACCAAGGTCGATGCGCTGACCGAGAACACCGTGTGGTGGGACGGCAACCGCAAGCAGAGCCAGGAGCACTTCGACAACATGCTCGGGGACTTCCTCGCGCATGCGAAGGGCAGGCAGCTCTATGCGCAGGATCTCTACGGCGGCGCCGACCCGAAGTACCGGATCAAGGTGCGCGTCTACACCGAATATGCCTGGCACTCGCTGTTCATCCGCCAGCTTCTGATCCGGCCGGAGCGCGCCGAGCTTGCGGGTTTCGTGCCCGACATGACCATCATCGACATGCCCTCGTTCAAGCCGGACCACACCCGTCACGGCGGACGCGAGGGCTCCGACACCCAGGTTGCAATCGACTTCACCCGCAAGATCGTTCTGATCTGCGGCTCGTCCTACGCGGGCGAAATGAAGAAGTCGGTGTTCACCACGCTGAACTTCTACCTGCCGGCGCAGGGCGTGATGCCGATGCACTGCTCGGCCAACGTCTCCAAGGACGGCAAGGAGAGCGCGCTGTTCTTCGGCCTGTCGGGCACCGGCAAGACCACGCTGTCGGCCGATCCGAACCGCATCCTGATCGGCGACGACGAGACCGGCTGGTCGCCGGACGGCATCTTCAACTTCGAGGGCGGCTGCTACGCCAAGACCATCAAGCTCTCGCAGGAAGCGGAGCCGATGATCTGGGACGCGACGAACCGTTTCGGCGCGGTGCTCGAGAACGTGGTGTTCGATCCGCAGACCCGCGTGCCGGATTACGACAGCGACAAGCTGACCGAGAACACGCGGTCGGCCTATCCGCTCGACTTCATTCCGAATGCCTCGCGCTCGGGCACGGCGAGCCATCCCAAGAACATCATCTTCCTGACCGCCGACGCCTACGGCGTGATGCCGCCGATCGCCAAGCTCACCCCGGCGCAGGCGATGTACCACTTCCTGTCGGGCTACACCGCGAAGGTGGCGGGCACCGAGAAGGGTCTCGTCGGCGTCGAGCCGGAGTTCTCGACCTGTTTCGGTGCGCCGTTCCTGCCGCGTCCGCCGGCCGAGTACGGCCGCCTGCTGCGCGACTACATCGCCAAGTACAAGGTCGACTGCTGGCTGGTGAACTCCGGCTGGACCGGCGGCATCTACGGCGTCGGCCACCGGATGCCGATCAAGGTGACGCGCGCACTCGTCACCGGTGCGCTCGACGGCTCGCTGAAGAATGCCAAGTTCCGCACCGACAAGTATTTCGGCTTCGCGGTTCCGACCGAGGTGCCGGGCATCGAGACCACGCTGCTCAACCCGGACCAGACCTGGGCTGACAAGAAGGCGTTCGACGAGACCGCCCGCAAGCTCGTCGGCATGTTCCAGAAGAACTTCGCCAAGTACGAGCAGACCGTGGATGCCGAGGTTCGCGCCGCGGCGCCCGAGCTGCGAGAGGCTGCGGAGTAACGCCGCACTCTCCAGGCACGAATGTGAAAGGGCGGCCCCGGTGGCCGCCCTTTCTGTTTGAATCATGTGTGTGAGGTCAATTCGCCTGCGCGGTCTGCCGGCTCAGGCGGTTGAAGGCGGCCTTCTGTTCGCTGGTGAGGCCGTCATAGAACGCATCCAGCGCCGGCCGGACGATTTCGGAGGCTGCGATCATCGCCTGGAGCCGCTGCTCCATCGTCTCGATCCGGCCGACCGGCGTGAGCGCGATCGTGGTCGGGCACGCCTTCTGCAGCGTGTCGACCGCGCGGTCGAGCGCCTCGCCCAGCCGGTCGAAGGCCTCGGCCTGAACGTCGGTCGGGTTGACCGCATCCTCGATCCGGTCGATCGCCAGCGACGACAGGCCGGACTTCGCACCGCCGCAATCGCCCACAGT
Organism: uncultured Alphaproteobacteria bacterium; assembly: GCA_963758225.1. Lineage (GTDB taxonomy): Bacteria > Pseudomonadota > Alphaproteobacteria > Rhizobiales > Xanthobacteraceae > Z2-YC6860. The sequence continues at coordinate 34,583 of CAVWUJ010000005.1, forward strand.
CGCGGGTTTGTCCTGCTTGGCGGCCTCGCGCTGCTCGTCGCGACCGACCGCCGGACCGATCTCGTTGAAGCGCGCCTTCTGCTCGTCCGACAGCGAGTTCATAAAACGCGGTCAGCGGCGGCTTCACCAGCTTCACGGCTTCGAGCGTGGCCTTCAGCCGCTCGGTCATGGCCGCAAGCCGGCCGGGCGGCGTCATCGGCAGGCTCTCCGGACAGGCGGCCTTGAATACGGCAGCGGCCTCGTCGCCGGCCTTGTCGAGCGCGGCGAGCAGCGCCTTCTGCTCGGCGCTGGGCTGCACCGCGTCGGCGATCCGCTCCACAGGCCAGGCGGCTATGCCCTGGTCCGGCTGTGCGCAGACCTGCCGTGCGGCCTGGGTGACGCGGCCCGGCACCGGCCGGCCCGGCGCCGAGCCGGTGGTGATGCGGCCATAGGGACCGGGATAGGCGCCGTCGTCGTAGGCCACATAAGGCGCGCCGTCGGGGAAGAACACGCCGTCGAAGAAGTCGTCGTAGACATAGGCCCAGTAGGCCGGCTCGTAGGCGTAGGGCCAGAACGTGTAGTGAAACACGTCTGTGTAGGCATAGGGCCAGTAGATCGCGCCTCGCCACGGCACATGCCGTGCGTAGGCGTTGCGCTGCCACGCCGCGCGTGCCGCCAGCCGCAGCGCGCGCCGTTCGGCGCGTCGCGCGTCTCGATGGCGGTCTTGCGCCTCGGCGCGATAAAGCGCCGCAAAGCGGCCGTTCTGAACCTGCTGCTGCGAAATGCGTTGAGCCCGCCGTGGACGCTCGGCCTGACGAAGCGCACGATTGTCCTGCCGGGTTTCTTGCAGGCTCTCCTGCCTGTTCTGTTCTCTATTCTCCTGGCGCCGCTCGCGCGCTTCGAGCCGGTTGAGCGTGCGCGTCTGCTGCGGCGTGAGCGTGCCGGCGCGCTGCCGGTCGCGCAGGCGGATCAGGCGCTGCTCCGCGGCGCGCTCGCGACGAATCTCTCGCTGCTGCGCGCGGTCGAGCGTCCGTTGTCCGCCCCGCAGGTTTTGGGGCTGCAGGTTCTGGCGTTGCTGGGTTTGAATTTGTCGCCGCTCCGCGACGCCCGATGTGCCGCGTGGCCGAAGCGGCTCGCGGCGCTGCTGCAATGCGCGTCGCATCTGATTGCGCTGTTGCGGGAGCGCACGCGGGGCGGTCGGCCGCGCGCGTTGCTGCACGCGCTGTTGAATTTGCTGCTGCCGCTGCTGGACCGTGGGCGCGGCGCGACGCATTTGCGGGGCGGCTGCCGGCCGTTGCGGGCGCGGCATCGAACGGACCGAGGGCGCGGCACGAGCCGCCGGCGGCGGTCGCGTAGGTCGCGTCATCGCGGGTCTCGCCGGAGCGGCGGGGCGCACAGCGCGCTGTGGCGGTGCGGGCCGTGCGGCGGGTGCGGCCTTCTGGCGTTGTTGCGCGAAGCCGGGTTCTACGCCTGCGCCGACGAACGGCAGTGCGAGGACGAACGCGGCGGCGGGCAGAATTGGAAGGGCGAAGCGGCGCGCGAGGGATCGAACCATGATCGGTACTCCAAGATCGCCCGCAGCAATCACAATGCGCGCGGCGACACGAACGTTCGCGCCTTGGTGACGAATTTCGCATGCGCTTGTGGTGCATTTCAGCGCAGGGCGTTCATCGGACATTCATCGGCCCCGCACGCTATGCCGGTGCGAGAGGCCGAAAGCCCGTCGCCATAGGCTTTCGCCGTGTTCGGCTCTCATGCCAGACGACCGCGGAGCAGGATCCGGACGCGGCATGAGCGACAGTGCATTTCGCCGGAACTTTGCACGCCGTTTCCGGTTGCCGACACTGAGGAAGGCCGTCCGCAACGAATGCCGCGGGCGACGGGGCTATCGACTGTCCGAAAGGAAACGCGCGATGACCGATTCATCCGGCCCGGATTTGCGACGGCGAAAGATGCTGGCGTTGCTCGGCCTCTCCGTGGCCGCTGCCTATGTTGCACCATCGGTGCTGACGGTTCAGGAGGCGAAGGCCTTCACGCGTCCGTCGCGGCGCAGCCGACCCTCGCGACCCAGCCGGCCGTCACGGCCATCGGCCCGTCGCGGCCGCCAGGCGCGCAAGAGCCGTCCGAGCCGTCCGAGCAGGCCCAGCCGTCCGAGACGGCCGGCGCAGCGCCTGCAGCGTTTCTGATCGCAGCATTGCCCTCCATGATCTTTGAGCGTGCAGCCGGCGGGCGCATGTCCGCGCCTGCCGGGGCGGGGAAGCGTGCGCGTTGCGATGCCGGATGCGGTGAGCGCCATGACGCACGCCGATGATCGTTCGGAGCCGCTTCCGCCCGTTGCGCCACCGCTTCATGTCCTGTTCGAGGGGCTTTCGCGCCCGGTGACGTTTGCAGGAGCCGCCGCAACGCTGCTCGAACGGGTGGCGGAGCTGACCCGCGGCTGGCCGTATCGTACGCTGGATTCCAGGGATGAGGAGATGCCGGATGCAGCGGTCGTCGTCGGTCGCGAGGGTGCATCCTTTCGTATCGACGCGCCGTGGCTCCCGCAGCCGGTGATCGAACGCTCCGCGCTGCGCGCCGCAGCCAACCTGGCCGTCGATCTGATCGAGGCCTATCTGGCTGATCGGCCCTCGGCCCTCGGACTGCATTGCGGCGCTGCCGCCTTCGACGGCCGGCTGGTGCTGTTTCCCAGCCGCGCCCGCGCCGGAAAAAGCACGCTGATGGTGCGGCTCGCCGCTGGCGGCGTGCCGGTGTTCACCGACGACGTGCTGGTGCTTTGCAACGGCGATCGAGACGGGCTGTCGCTCGGCATGCTGCCGCGTCTGCGGCTGCCGATCCCTGCGCAGGCCGGCACGCCGTTCAAGGCCTTCGTGCGAAGCTGCCGCGGGCCGCACGACCGCGACTATCGCTATGTCAGCATGCCTCCGGCGCTGGCGCCGCGCTACGGACGGGTTGCGCCGGTGGGCGCGATCGTCCTGCTCGACCGGGTCCGCGACGGCCCGGCCGAATTGCGTCCGGCGAGCCGCGGCGACGGGCTGCAGGAGCTGATCGGGCAGAACCTGTCGGCCACGGTCCGCTCGTCCGATGCCGTGGCCAGACTTGCAGCTCTCATGGAGCGGGTGCCGTGCCTCTCGTTGCGTTATGCGACGCTCGACGACGCTTTCGATCTTCTGCAGCAGCGTTTCGCGAAGGGGGACGGTTACGCGGTCGCGCGGCACGCCACCAACGTCACGTCCCCGCAGGTCGGGGCTGCTCCGGCACCGGAGGCCGGACCCGGCCCGCGTTACCGGCGCGCCCGTGACGTGGCGGTTCACGCCATCGACGCCGAACGCTTTCTGGTGCACGCCGAAACCGAAGCGGTTTTCCGTCTGAATCCAGTGGCGGCCGGGCTGTGGCAGCTTCTCTCGCAGCCGGCGTCGGTGGCCGATGCGGTTTCGATCCTGCACGGCGCGTTCCCGGACCGCGACCTCAGGCAGATCGAACACGATGTCGCGACGCTGTTCGACGCCTTGCATTCGCTGGGTCTGATCCGACCGGATCGCGATCTGCCGTAAGCATCGCCGCCGGCATCGACAGCGGCGGAGCAAGCCCCTAGAAATCCGCATCGGCCAGGGCGGGAGGATTTCGATGCAGACCATGCGGCTGGGGCGCGCCGGGCCGGAGTTGTCCGCGGCCGGGCTCGGTTGCATGGGCATGGCCGGCGGCTATGGCCCGGCCGACGACGCCGAGAGCCTCGCCACGATCCGCGCCGCCCTGGATGCTGGCGTGACCTTTCTCGACGCCGGCGACTTCTATGGCCACGGCCACACCGAAATGCTGCTGCGCGATGCGCTGAAGGGCGGGCGGCGCGAGCAGGCCTTCATCGCGATCAAATTCGGCGCGCTGCGCGACCCTGACGGCCGCTTCATGGGCGACGACGGCCGGCCGAATTCGGTGAAGAACTTTCTCGCGTACTCGCTCAAGCGGCTCGGCACCGACCACGTCGACCTGTATCAGCCGGCGCGGCTCGACCCGCAGGTGCCGATCGAGGACACCGTGGGCGCGATCGCGGACATGGTGAAGGCGGGCTACGTCCGTCACATCGGCCTCTCCGAAGTCGGCGCCGCCACCATCCGGCGGGCCTGCAAGGTCCATCCGATCGCGGCCCTGCAGATCGAATATTCGCTGCTCAGCCGCGGCATCGAACACGAGATCCTGCCGGCCGTGCGCGAATGCGGGCTGGCGCTGGTCGCCTACGGCGTGCTCGGCCGCGGCCTTCTGAGCGACACCGCGCGGCTGTCGCAAGGTGTGGGCGAAATCCGCAGCCGCCAGCCGCGTTTCTCGGGAGACAATTTCGTCCGTAACATCGCGTTGGTCGATTCGCTGGCTGCGCTGGCGCGGGCGAAGGGCTGCACGACGGCACAACTCGCCATCGCCTGGGTGCGGGCGCAAGGTCCGGACGTCATGCCGCTGATCGGCGCGCGCCGCCGCGACCAGCTTGCGGAAGGGCTTAAGGGCCTGGATGTGTCTCTGACACCGGACGACCTGCGGCGGATCGAGGCGGCGGTGCCGCCGCAAGCGGTGGCCGGCGAGCGCTACATGCCGGCGGTTCTGTCTCACATGGACAGTGAACATCCGGACAGTGAACATCCGGACAGCGAGCACGCCTGACATGCAGGTTCTGGTGGTCGGTGCGGGCGTCGTCGGGCTTGCGGTCGCGCGTGCCGCCGCGCTCGAGGGTCACGACGTCATCGTGGCGGAGAAGACCCGCGGCATTGGCAACGGTGTGTCCTCGCGCAACAGCGAGGTGATCCACGGCGGGATGTACTATCCGACCGGGTCGCTGCGCGCCGAGCATTGTCCGCGCGGCCGAAGGATGCTGTACGACTTCTGCGCCTCGCACGGCGTGCCGCATCGCAAGTGCGGCAAGCTGATCGTGGCGTCGGAGGACGCCGAGATCGCCAGGATGGAGGCGATCGTCAGGCAGGGCCTGACCAATGGCGTCGAAGGTCTGGAGCTGATCGACGGCGCCGCGGCGCGCGCGCTCGAACCGGCTCTGCGCTGCGTCGCCGCGGTGCGCTCGCCGGAGACCGGCATCATCGACAGCCACGCGCTGATGAATGCGCTGCGCGGCGACTTCGAAGATCGCGGCGGGATGATCGCCTTTGCGACGCCGGTCGAGCGGCTGACGCCGGTGCAGGGCGGATGGAGCGTGCGGTTCGGCGGCCGCGAGCCGGGTGTGTTCGAAGTCGATGCGGTGGTGAATTCGGCGGGTCTCGGCGCGCAGGCTCTGGCGCGCGCCACCGACGATTATCCGCAGGACAGGGTGCCGCGGCTGGTGCTCGCCCGCGGCAACTATTTCGGCTACGCGGGCCGGCCCGCCTTCTCGCGGCTGATCTACCCCGCGCCGCGCATCGACGGCGGTCTCGGCACCCATGTCACGCTGGATCTCGCCGGGCGCATGCGCTTTGGGCCCGACGTCGAGTGGATCGACGAGGAAAACTACGACGTCGATCCGCGCCGGGCGAACTCGTTCTACGCCAGCATCCGCCGCTACTGGCCGGGGCTCCCGGACGGGTCGTTGGTGCCCGACTACGCGGGCATCCGGCCGAAGCTGACCGGCCCGGGCGAGCCCGCGGCCGATTTTCTCATCGAAGGTCCGGAGCAGCACGGGCTGCCGGGCCTCGTTCAGATGTTCGGGATCGAGTCGCCGGGGCTCACGTCGTCGCTGTCGCTCGCCGACACGGTGGTCGCCATGCTGGATGGGAAATCAGCTCAGCGCGTGAGCTGAACGCTGCGGTTCGACACGCGCTGGGGCGCGGGGATCGTGCCGGTCTGCTCGGCCAGAGGCTCGATCTTCTCCACCGGCTGTGCCGCGGGCACGACCTCGGTTTCCGCGAGGCGGCGCGCCCATTCCCCTGCGGAGGGGTTGATCGGCGTGAACTGCGCCTGCTTGTCGCGGCTTTGGCCGCGATAGGTCGCAAGCCCGTCGTTGGTGGCGACGATGTCGCCGGGCCGAAGCGTGGCGTCCTCTTTCAGGTCGATGCGCGCGAGCCCGACCGGATCGCGGCCGTTGCAGGTGCAGTTGTCGACCAGGCGCTGCCGATAGACGAACGCATTCGGCAGATCCGAGTAGCGCGTGTTGCCCGAGACGGCGTTGTCGATCTTGCCGCCGCCATAGAACACCATCGTGTTGCTGGTCGGGCAGAACGACTTGCAGACCTCGCCGACAGACATCGATCCCTGACGCTGAACCGGGAAGAAACGGCCGTCGCAGGTGCGAACGCAATAGGCCTGTCCGCCGCCGCCGCCGGAGCGCGCCGCCGGCCGGCGCTCGTCGAGGCCGAACGGATCGGCGAAGGAGGTGGTGCGGGACGGCAAGTGCATCTGCTGGGAGGCGCGGCGCAGGCCGCCGAACAGGGCTTCAAAAAGTCCTTGCGCGTAAGCCTCGGCCGGCACGGCGACCGCCATGCCGATCGCCAGAGCGGCCGCACCGGCGACGCGACGTGCGCTTTGGACCCGATTGCGGATGAACACGTCCGTCTCCCATTACGCCGGAATACATGCTCGGCGCGACGTTCACTCAACGCCGCACCGGCCGAAATGGTTTCAGCGACATCATTGGGTCGCTTTCGTCCGGCCGGAGGTTCAAGCCGCCTGCCGGCCGGTTATCGGGCCTGAACGCCGGCCATCGGCCGGGTTCCGGGCGCCACCTTTCGGCCCGGCCCGTTACTTTGGCGTAAATCGCGATTTCAGAGGCTTGCGCCGAAATGGCACAGACGCGAGAGCGTGCGGCGGGTCATGCTACGAGGGTGTCGAAATGCTCAAGGGAGAGACGCAGTGCGCCCACTTCGCTTTGCCAATCCGCCGGAAATTCCGGCGCCGCGCGGCTACAGCCATGCGGTGGTTGCCACCGGTCCCGGTCGCACCGTCTATATCGCGGGGCAGCTCGGTCTGACGCCGGAGGGCCGGTTCGCCGGCGAGCCCGGCGACTTCCGGGCGCAATGCATCCAGTGCTTCGAGAACCTGAAGCTGGCTCTGGCCGGAGCCGGCGCGACCTTCGCGGACGTGGCGCGCATCACCAATTATTTCGTCGACATGAACGACCTGCAGACCTTCTTCGAGGTCCGCAACCGCTATGTGAATGTCGACGCGCCGCCGGCCTCGACCGCGATTCAGGTGGTGAAGCTGGCGATGCCCGGTGCGCTGTTCGAGATCGAGGCGATCGCGGCGCTTCCGCCGGAATGACGCTGCGGGTCAGTGCGCCTCGTCCCAGTTCGCAGCGGCGCGCGCATCGACCTTGAGCGGCACCGTCAGCGAGACCGCGGGCATCGGCGCGTTCTCCATCACCGCCCGCACCACCGGGATCGTGGCCTCGACCTCGGCCTCCGGCACCTCGAAGATCAATTCGTCGTGCACCTGCAGCAGCATCTGGGCGCCGAGCTTCTTTCTTTCCAGCGCCGGCTCGATCCGGATCATGGCCCGGCGGATGATGTCGGCCGCGGTGCCCTGAAGCCGCGCGTTGATCGCCGCGCGCTCGTTGAAGGCGCGCACCGACGGGTTGCTCGCCTTGATGTCGGGGTAATGCGCCTTGCGGCCGAACAGGGTCGCGACATAGCCGTGCTCGCGGCAGAACGTCCTGGTCGCGTCCATGTAGTCGCGGATGCCGGGGAATCGCTCGAAGTATTTCTTGATGTAGGCCCCGGCCTCCTCGCGGCCGATGCCGAGCTGCGCGGCAAGCCCGAAGGCTGAGATGCCGTAGATGATGCCGAAGTTGATCGCCTTGGCGCGCCGGCGGATTTCGCCCGGCATGTCCTTGATCGGCACGCCGAACATTTCCGATGCGGTCATGGCGTGAATATCGAGCCCGTCGTGAAACGCCTGCTTCAGCGCCGGAATGTCGGCGATCTCGGCGAGCAGCCGCAGCTCGATCTGCGAATAGTCCGCGGACATCAGCTTCATGCCGGGCGCCGCGACAAAGGCCTTGCGGATCTTGCGGCCGTCCTCGGTGCGCACCGGGATGTTCTGCAGGTTCGGCTCCGAGGACGACAGCCGCCCGGTGGTGGTCGCCGCGAGCGCATAGCTGGTGTGCACGCGGCCTGTCTGCGCGTTCACATAGCCGGGTAGCGCGTCGGTGTAGGTCGAGCGCAGCTTCGACACCTGCCGCCAGTCGAGGATCCTGCGCGGAAACTCGTGGCCCTCGTCGGCGAGATCCTCCAGCAGGCGCGCGCCGGTGGCCCATTGTCCGGTTTTGGTCTTGGTGCCGCCGGGCAGGTTCATCTTGCCGAACAGGATGTCGCCGAGCTGTTTGGGGCTGCCCGGATTGACGGGCTGACCCGCCAGCGTCTCGATCTCGGCCTCCAGCGCGCCCTGCTTCTGCGCGAATTCGCCGGAGAGTCGCGATAGCACCTGGCGGTCGATCGAGATCCCGCGGCGCTCCATGCGCGCCAGCACCGGCACCAGCGGCCGCTCCAGCGTTTCGTAGACCGTTGCGGCCCGCTCGTCGGGCAGCCGCGCCTTCAGCGCCTTCCAGAGCCGCAGCGTCACGTCGGCGTCCTCGGCGGCGTATTCGGCCGCCTTCTCGATCGTGACACAGTCGAATGTGACCTGCGCCTTTCCGGAGCCGGCCACGTCCGAGAATGAAATCGGCTTGTGCCCCAGCCAGCGCTCGGACAATTCGTCCATGCCGTGGCCGCCCTTGCCGGCGTCGAGCACATAGGAGATCAGCATGGTGTCGTCATAGGGCGCGACCTCGATGCCGCGCTGGCGCATGACCAGCCAGTCGTATTTCAGGTTCTGGGCGATCTTGATCACCGAGGGGTCTTCCAGCAGCGACTTGATCGCGGCCAGCGCCTCTTTCTCTGCGATCTGGCCTGCGCACAGTTTGGCCTCCGGCGCGAACAGGTCGTTGCCGCCGTCCCTGCCGCCTTCGCGATGGCCGATCGGCACATAGCAGGCCTCGTTCTCCGCGACCGCCAGCGAGAAGCCGCACAGATGCGCGGTCATGGGGTCGAGGCTGGTGGTCTCGGTGTCGAACGCGACCATGCCGGCCTCGCGGGCGCGCGCGATCCAGCGATCGAGTTCGGCGACGGTGCGCACGATGGCGTATTTCGAGCGGTCGACGGGGATCGCCCGGACCGCCGCGAGCGAAGCCTCCGCCAGCGCCTTCGGGGTGTTGTCGTTAACCGGTGCGTCCGGAGCGCCGCCGACGGACTTCGCGCTCGTGCGGGGCTTTCCGTCGGCTGCCGGCCGGTCGGCGGTGGCGACCGGCTCCGGATCGGGCGACGTGATGGCGATCTCGTGGGCGATCAGCTTCGGATCGGCATCGACCTTGGCGACGTCGATGCCCGACGCCTCCGCGATCCGTCGGGTCAATGTGGTGAACTCCATCGCCTTGAGGAAGGCGATCAGGCGCGAGTATTCCGGCGGGTGCACGGCGAGTTCGTCCACCGGCACGTCGAGCGCGACATGCTGGTCGAGCGTCACCAGCCGCTTCGACAGCCGCGCCTTCTCGGCGTTTTCGATCAGGGTCTCGCGGCGCTTCTGCTGCTTGATCTCGCCCGCGCGCGACAGCAGCGTTTCCAGGTCGCCGTATTCGGCGATGAGCTGGGCGGCGGTCTTGACGCCGATGCCCGGGACGCCCGGCACGTTGTCGGTGGAATCGCCGATCAGGGATTGCACCTCGATCACCTTCTCGGGCGGCACGCCGAACTTCTCGACCACCTCGGCCGCGCCGATGCGCTTGTCCTTCATGGTGTCGTAGAGCTGTACGCAGTCGTTGACGAGCTGCATCAGATCCTTGTCGGACGACACGATGGTGGTGGTCGCGCCGGCCTCGCAGGCCAGCCGCGCATAGGTCGCGATCAGGTCGTCGGCCTCGAAGCCGGCCTGCTCCAGACAGGGCAGGTCGAAGGCGCGGGTCGCCTCGCGGATCAGCGGGAACTGCGGGATCAGATCGTCCGGCGGCGCGGAGCGGTTGGCCTTGTATTCGGGATAGAACTCGGTGCGGAAGGTCTTTTCCGACTTGTCGAACACCACCGCGAGATGGGTCGGCTTGTCCTCCGGCTTCATGTCGGCGAGCAGCTTCCACAGCATGTTGCAGAAGCCGAGCACGGCATTGACCTGCAGCCCGTCCGACTTGCGGTTGAGCGGCGGCAGCGCGTGATAGGCGCGGAAGATGTAGCCGGAGCCATCGACCAGAAAGAGATGGTCGCCCTTCTTCAGGGGACGAGGCGCCTTGCCGGACGTCGCGGCCGGAACGTTCGCTTTTGCGGATGCTGGCATGGCCCGAATGTGGGCCCTGCCGGAGGTCTTGGCAACGCGGGATTCACAAGCGTTTACGGGTCATTCCGAATGAGCATGAACTTGTCCGAAAACCGCTTCCCACGATTCGGGGTCATGCTCATTCCGCCGGCTGCATGGCCGGTCGCGGGTTCGGCTTGTTCGTCATTTGGAACGCCGCCGGCCGTTCGAACAGGAACCTCGCCGGCGTGCCACGAACGGCCCAGTACCAGACCAGCGCGCCGAACACGCCCGAGGCCGTCACCAGCAGCGAAACGGTCCCGATGTCGAGCACGCCGAGCTTGAGCAACACGGTTCGCGAGACCGCCATCGGCAGGAAGAAGGCGAGATAGATGACGATGGAGTTCCGGCCGCAATAGCGCAGCCATCCGAACGGCCGCGTCATCGCCAGCAGCGCCGCCGCCGTTACCACCGCCGCCGCGCCCAGAAATCCGAGGCCGAGCGACAGGACCGGAAGGTCGGCGAACCCGCCGAACACCATCGCGCCGTTGACCAGCGCCCAGAGGCCGAGGCCGGCGATCGCCACAGGCGGATGCGCCTGCACGGCTTCGGCCAGCCGGAAGGTGTGCGCGCAGAACAGGTAGCCGGCGTAGAAATAGACGAACCGGCCGGCGAATTCGTCGATCATGATCCAGCCGGTGTGGATCGGCGCGATCTCCAGCGCCGCCGCGACCGGAAACACGATCCAGGCCGAAACCCCGCGCAGCAGCTTCGTGATCACGAAGAACACCGGCAGCAGGTAGATGAACCAGAGCGTGCCGAACGGCTCGACGAAGGCTTCGAGATAGGCGAGGCCGACGCCGGTCCAGCCGAGCGAACCGGCCAGTCCGGGCGCCTTGAAGGCGAACTGGATCGTGACCCAGAGGATATAGAAATAGAGAAAGTGGACGACCTTGCGGTCGAGATAGGTGCGCCAGTCGCGGTCGATCACCCGCGCCAGGAAAAGACCCGAAATCAGGAAAAAGTCCGGCATCCGGAACGGCTTGGCGAAGGCCACCGCGGCATGCAGCCAGCCCTCCCGCCCGGCGGCGGCCTCGACGCCGAGGGTCGAGTGCATCATCACCACCATGACGATGCAGAAGCCCTTGGCGTAATCGACCCAGTCGATCCGGGCCGGGCCGGCGGCGGAATATGACGTGGCATCGAAACGAACGGCTGGCGTTGGCATGACCGGCTCCTTCGCAGGCTTTGTCACACGGCCGTGGTTTCGGTCCGATTTACGCAATCTCAGAAACACGCTCGCCACGTCGGGGCGTGCTCTGCTATGAGGCCGATGCTGCCGGGGATCAGCATTCGTTAACCATACCGGGCGGGTTTCATGCGCGTCGCAATGATCGGGACCGGCTATGTGGGTCTCGTGTCCGGGGCCTGCTTCGCCGACTTCGGCCACACCGTCACCTGCGTCGACAAGGACGCCTCCAAGATCGCGAGCCTCGAACGCGGCGAGATGCCGATTTACGAGCCGGGGCTCGACGCGCTGGTCGAGTCGAACGTCAAGGCCGGACGGCTGTCGTTCACCACCGAACTGAAGGCGCCGGTGGCGCAGGCCGATGCGGTGTTCATCGCGGTCGGTACACCGTCGCGCCGCGGCGACGGCCACGCCGATCTCTCCTACGTCTACGCGGCGGCGCGCGAGATTGCCGCCGCGCTCGACGGCTTCACCGTAATCGTGACCAAGTCCACCGTGCCGGTCGGCACCGGCGACGAGGTCGAGCGGATCGTGCGCGAGACGCGGCCGGACGCTGACTTCGCCGTGGTCTCCAATCCGGAGTTTCTGCGCGAGGGCGCGGCGATCCGCGATTTCAAGCTGCCCGATCGCATCGTGGTGGGGGCCGACAACGAGTCCGCCCGCGAGGTGATGAACGAACTGTACCGGCCGCTTTATCTCAACCAGTCGCCGCTGCTGTTCACCGGCCGTCGCACCGCCGAACTGATCAAGTACGCAGCCAATGCGTTTCTGGCGACCAAGATCACCTTCATCAACGAGATTGCCGATCTGTGCGAAAAGGTCGGCGCGAACGTCCAGGAGGTCGCGCGCGGCATCGGGCTCGACAACCGGATCGGCGGGAAGTTCCTGCATGCCGGCCCGGGCTATGGCGGCTCGTGCTTTCCGAAGGACACGCTGGCGCTGATCAAGACCGGACAGGACTTCGACGCGCCGCTGCGCATCGTCGAGGCCACGGCGGCGGTCAACGAGCAGCGCAAGCGCGCGATGGCGCGCAAGGTGTCGGCGGCGCTTGGCGGCGCGGTGCGCGGCAAGACCGTGGCGCTGCTGGGCCTGACCTTCAAGCCCAACACCGACGACATGCGTGACGCGCCGTCGATCCCGATCGTCACGGCGCTGCATGACATGGGCGCGAAGGTGAAGGCCTACGATCCGGTCGGCATGGAGGTGGCGCGGTCGATGCTGCCCGATGTGACGTTCTGCGAAGGGCCCTACGAATGCGCCGAGGGCGCCGACGCGCTGGTGATCGTGACCGAGTGGGAGCAGTTCCGCGCGCTCGATCTCGGCCGCATCAAGGCTTCGATGAAGGCCGATCCGGTGCTGGTGGATCTGCGCAACATCTATCGTGCCGACGACCGTGCGCTGCAGGGTTTCCGCTACGAGAGCGTCGGCCGGCCGACCGCCATCTGATTTGATTCGCCTTCCGCTTCCCTGCGTCCGGCAGGCGTGCCAGTCATGGCCGCGATGATGTCTGCCCCGACCATTGCCCCGCTGCCGATCGACGCCGCGCTGCCCGAACTCACGGCCGCATTGACCGCGAGCAACGCCGCCGTGCTGGTCGCGCCGCCCGGCGCCGGCAAGACGACGCGCGTGCCGATCGCGCTGCTCGACGCGCCGTGGGTGGAGAACCGGAAAATTCTCGTTCTCGAGCCCCGCCGGCTTGCGGCGCGCGCCGCGGCCGAACGCATGGCGTCGCTGCTGGGCGAGACCGTCGGCGACACCGTGGGCTTGCGGGTGCGCTTCGGCTCGCGGGTTTCGAGAAAGACCCGCATCGAGGTCGTGACCGAGGGCGTGTTCACCCGGCTGATCCTCGACGATCCTTCGCTTGAGGGGATCGCGGCGGTTCTGTTCGACGAGTTTCACGAGCGGTCGCTCGACGCCGACCTCGGGCTGGCGCTGGCCCGCGACGCGCAGCAGGGGTTGCGCGAGGATCTTCGCCTGCTGGTCATGTCGGCCACGCTCGACGGCGCGCGGATCGCGCGGCTTCTGGGCGACGCGCCGGTGATCGAAAGCGAGGGCCGGGCGTTTCCGGTCGAGACCCGCTATCTCGGCCGCGACCCGCGAGCACCGATCGAACGGCAGGTCGCGGACGCAACGCTGCGGGCGTTGCGCGCCGATCCGGGCTCGGCGCTGGTGTTTCTTCCGGGCGCGGCCGAAATCCGCCGCACCGAAATGCAACTGAGGGAGCGGCTGGACGATACGTCCGTGGATGTCGTGACGCTCTATGGCGCGCTCGACGCGCGCGATCAGGATCGCGCCATCGAGCCCTCGCCCCCCGGCCGCCGCAAGGTCGTGCTGGCGACGTCGATCGCGGAGACCTCGCTCACGATTCTCGGCGTGCGGATCGTCGTGGATTCCGGACTGGCGCGGGTGCCGCGCTACGAGCCCGATGTCGGTATCACGCGGCTCGAAACCGTGCGGGTGTCGCGCGCCGCCGCCGACCAGCGCCGTGGCCGCGCCGGCCGGACCGAGCCGGGCGTTTGCTACCGGCTGTGGGACGAGCCGCAGACCGCTTCGCTCGAACCTTACGCGCGGCCCGAAATCCTCGCCGCAGACCTGTCCGGCTTCCTGCTCGATCTCGCGGAGTGGGGCGCGACCGAGCCTTCGTCGCTGGCGTTTCTCGATCCGCCGCCGAGGCCGGCCGTGACGGAGGCCCGCGCGCTGCTTGCAGAGCTCCGCGCGCTCGACCGCGAGGGGCGCATCACCGAAGAGGGCCGCCGCCTGCGCCGGTTGCCGCTGCCGCCGCGGCTTGCCCGGATGGTGGTGGAGGCGGCGCGTGAGGGCGCGGGGCTGCTGGCCGCCGACATCGCCGCGATCCTGACTGAGCGCGGGCTGGGCGGCGACGACATCGATCTGCGCCACCGGCTCGACGGCTTTCGCCGCGACCGCTCGCGGCGCGCCGAGGATGCGCGGCGCATGGCAAAGCGATGGGCGGAGCAGGCCGGTTCCGACGCGGATGCGGTGGAGATGGCGCCTGCCGCGGTCCTCGCGCTGGCCTATCCGGAGCGCATTGCCCGCAACCGCGGATCGGGCGGGGTGTTCGTTCTCGTCAACGGCCGCGGCGCACTGCTCGATGAAACGTCGCCGCTCGCTCGCGAGCCCTATCTCGCAGTGGGCGAACTGACCGGCACCGCGGCGCAGGGACGAATCCTGCTGGCGGCGCCGATCGCGCAGGAAGACATCGAACGCCGTTTCGGGGAACGCATCGAGAGCCGGGAGGAGATATCCGTCGAGCCCACCAGCCTGAACCTGCGCGGACGCCGGCTTCGCAGGCTCGGCGCGATCGTTCTCAACGAGCAGCCGTTTGCCGCCGCCGGCCACCCCGACGCGGCGCGGACTCTGGCGGGCGCGATCGCGCTGGCGGGGCTTGCGCGCCTGCCCTGGAGCAAGCCGCTCCGGCAATGGCGCGATCGCGTCGAGTTCCTGCGCCGCGCCGAAGGCGGTGAATGGCCGGATCTTTCGGACGCTGGTCTCGCCGTTCGCGCGGACGAATGGCTCCTGCCGCTGTGCGAGGGCAAGTCCGGCGTGGTCGACATCGGGGCCGACGAACTGTCCGATGCGTTGCATGGGCTGCTGCCGTGGCCGATGAAGCGCCGGCTCGATGCCGAGGCTCCGACGCATTTCTCCGCGCCGTCCGGCTCGGTGGTGCCGATCGATTACGACGCCGAGGCGGGACCGACGCTTTCGATCCGGGTGCAGGAGCTGTTCGGCCTGACGCAGCACCCCAGCGTCGCCGGCGGCCGCGTCGCGCTGGTCGTCGAACTTCTGTCGCCGGCGCATCGTCCGGTGCAGGTGACGCGCGATCTGCCGGGCTTCTGGCGCGGCAGCTATGCCGCCGTGAAGGCCGAGATGAAGGGACGCTACCCGCGCCATCCCTGGCCGGACGATCCGACGACGGCGCCCGCGACGCGCCGGGCCAAGCCCCGGCAATAACCGGAACCGGGACGGACCGGCGAGCGGCCTCGCCAACCCAATGAAAATGCGGCTATAGGCTTGCCGGGGCTGGGGTTTGGCATGGCATCAATGGCGGGACGGGCGTGCGACGCAGTCGTCGGCGTCTTTCGTACGTATCCTTGGATCGGCTGGGCGGGCTGGACGATCTTCGTCGTGGCGGTTCTGGCGCGGATGCACCCGCGCCGCTTCGGTGCGGCGTTTCAATACTATCTCGACTTCGCGGAAAAGCTCTGGACCGGCCAGACGGTCTACGATCCGAACGTGCTGGGCGACGTGGCCTATGGGCCGTCGTCGCTCCTGCTGTTCGTGCCGCTGACCCCGCCGATGGATCCGACCGTTGCGGGCTTGATCGCGCTGACCGTGTTCGCCGTTCTGTTCAGCCTCGCCGCGGTCGCGCTGATGCGCGCGCTGCTCGATGGCCGGACCGAGGCGACGATGCTTGCGGGCGTCATGTTGCTGATCAACATTCCGGCCGGCTGGTATCACTTCAAGCAGGTGCAGCTTCACATTCCGATGACTGCGGCGATGATGCTGGCGGCGGCGGCCATGATCCATCTGCGCTGGCATCGCGCGGCGCTCTGGCTGGTCACGGCCGTTCTCCTGAAGCTCACGGCGATCCCGATGCTGATGCTCGCGGGTGCGCTGGTCGCGCGCACGCGGCTGCTGATCGCTGTCGGCTTGATCGCGGGCTTTGCGCTGCCGTTCTCTGTTCTGTCGTTCGACCACACGGTCGAGCAGTATCGCCTGTTCGCGCTCAAGCTGCTGTCGGTCGCGACCGCGCCGCCGGCCGACTGGCCGTATCAGGCCGATTTCACCACGCTGCTGCGCGGAGCGGGCCTCGTCCTTCCGGGGCCGCTCTCGCTGGCGATCCGGCTCGCGGCCGCGCTCGGCGCGCTCTGGCTGGCGTGGCGGGTCCGGCGTGCCTGCGGCGCGAAGGCGTTCGCGCTGGCTCTGCTGTTGCTATCGGCGTGCTTCATCACGCTGTTCGGGCCGCGCAACGAGAATGTTTCCTACCTCGTTCTGACGCCCGCATTGTCGGTGCTCGCGCTTTTGCTGCTATTGCGAAATTCCGCCGATCTTCGCGGCTGGCTTCTGGTCGCGGCCTGCGTCGCGCTGGGCTTCGTGGTCAGCCCCTCTGTGGACGCCATCACCAAGCCGGCGATCATGACCGTGCTGTGGGTCTGGGTGGCCTGGCTCATGGCCGTGCCGGAGCGCTGGGCGGCGCTCGTCGAGGCACCGGTGCCGGAGCTTTCGTTAAAATCCTAACGATTCCGTCAGTCCGGTCTTCACGCTTCGTCGCAAATGCAACGTCTGGGTGGCGTGCGTTCACCCGGTCTTGAGCGGCACGTGCTGTTCTGCGCTCCGAAGCGGGGAGCCGGACATGCGCGCCGTCATCATCTTCCTGGGTCTCGTGGCTGCCCTTGGCATCGGCCTGTCGCGCTACATGGACCGGATGTTCGCGCAGCCCGGCGGGCCACCGAGCATGTCCGCCTTCGCCAAGGCGTCCGTCCCGCCGCCGCAACAGCAGGCTTCGACCACGGGGCGCACCGTCACCCTGCAGAGCGACAGCCGCGGCCACTTCGAGGTCGAGGCGCGAATCGACGGCCGGCGCATTGAATTGATCGTGGACAGCGGCGCGTCGATGATCGTGCTGCGCGAGTCCTCCGCTGCGCGTCTTGGGATCTTTACCAAGCCCTCGGACTACACCGGCCGCTCGCAGACCGCCAACGGCGTCGCGAAGTTCGCGCCGGTGCGGCTGAGCCGCGTGGAGGTCAACGGCATCGCGGTCCGCGACGTCGCGGCCGCGGTGATGCCCGACGAGGCGCTGAAGGTGAACCTGCTCGGCATGAGCTTCCTGTCGCGGGTGAAATGGACCCACGACCGTGGCCGGCTGGTGCTGGAGCAATAGTCCGGCCTCCGCTGGCGGCCCCTTTCTGGCCAGGCGTTCTGGCAAGTTCGTTCTGGCAAGTTCGTTCTGGCAAGTCTTTCTGGCAAGAATTTTTCCGTATTCTCCGAAATATTTCCGCATTTGCCGGGCTTGGGTTATGTCTCGCCCGGCCGTCCCTTCTTCGAGGATGCAATGTTTCCCAAGCCCAAGCCGCTGCTCGCGCCCAACACCTATGCCTACGAATCCGAGCCGATGGTGAAGCCCACCGGCTTTCGCGAGTACGACGCGCGCTGGCTGCTGGAGAAGGAAATCAACCTGATGGGTCTGCAGGCCGTGGGCATGGGCCTCGGCACGCTGATCCGGGAGCTGGGGCAGAAGCCGGAGATCGTGACCGGCCACGACTTCCGCGGCTATTCCGCCTCCGTCAAGATGGCGCTGGTGTCGGGCCTGCTCGCGTCCGGCTGCAAGGTGCACGATATCGGCCTCGCGATGACGCCGATGGCCTATTTCGCGCAGTTCGACCTCGATGTGCCGTGCGTCGCAATGGTCACGGCCTCGCACAACGACAACGGCTGGACCGGCGTGAAGATGGGCGCGAACCGACCGCTCACCTTCGGACCGGACGAGATGACGCGCCTGAAGGAGATCGTGCTCAACGCGGCGTTCAAGCTCCCGGGTGGCGGTTCTTATCGCTTCGTCGAAAATTTTCCCGCGCGCTACATCGCCGACCTTACGAGCCGGCCCAAGCTCCAGCGCAGGCTGAAAGTGATCTGCGCCTGCGGCAACGGGACTGCCGGCGCGTTCGCGCCGCAGGTTCTCGAGGCGATTGGCTGCGAGGTGGTGAGGCTCGACACCGAGCTCGATCACACCTTCCCGAAATACAACCCGAATCCGGAGGACATGGAGATGCTCCATGCGATCCGCGATGCGGTGCTCGAACACAAGGCGGACGTCGGCCTGGGGTTCGACGGCGACGGCGATCGATGCGGCGTGGTCGACAACACCGGCGAGGAGATTTTTGCCGACAAGGTCGGCGTGATGCTGGCGCGGGACATGTCCGCGCTGCATCCCGGCGCGACCTTCGTGGTCGATGTGAAATCGACCGGACTCTACGTCACCGACCCGGTGCTGCAGAAGAACGGCGTGAAGGCCGAATACTGGAAGACGGGCCACTCCTACATGAAGCGGCGCACCCACGAGGTGCAGGCGCTCGCGGGTTTCGAGAAGTCGGGACACTACTTCTTCAATGCGCCCTTCGGGCGCGGCTACGACGACGGGCTCGTGTCGGCGCTCGCAATCTGCGACATGCTCGACCGCAACCCCGGAAAGACGATGGCGGATCTCAAGAACGCGCTGCCCAAGACCTGGGGCTCGCCGACCATGTCGCCGCACTGCGCCGACGAGGTGAAGTACGGAATCGTCGAGAAGGTGGTGAAGCACTTCGAGCAGGCGCAGGCGAAGGGCGACACGGTCGCCGGCCAGGCAATCCGCGACGTGGTCACGGTGAACGGCGTGCGCGTCACCGTCGAGGACGGCACCTGGGGTCTGGTGCGCGCGTCATCGAACAAGCCCGAGCTGGTGGTGGTGGTCGAGAGCCCCGCGTCGGAGGCGCGCATGCGCGAGATGTTCAAGGCCGTGGACGGCGTGCTGCGCACCCATCCGGAGGTCGGCGAATACAACCAGACGATATGATTTTTCCTCGTCGCCACCCGAGCGCCATGCCCGGTCAAATCCGGGCATGATGGCTGAATAGGTGCCGCGCTTTTGCGGTTGGCTCACGCCCCCAGAAATGCCCGCATCGTCCGCGAAAACATCTCCGGCTGGTCCATGTTGGAGATATGGCCCGCGCCCGGCAGCACGACATATTGCGAGCCCGGCAGTTCGTCCTGCATCACCTTCATGGCCGCCGCGTTGTGGCCGTCCTTCTCGCCGCACATGTAGAGCACCGGGTGCGTCACCTTCGGCATCAGGGGCCGGAAGTCATGGTCTCCGAGGGCCGCCGAACAGCCGATGAAGCCGTTGACCGGCGTGGTCAGGATCATTTTTCGAATCAGGTCCATGTGCGGCGGGTTGGCGGCGAGCGTCTCCGGCGGGAACCAGCGCTGCATCGTCGATTCCAGAAGCGCGGGCATGCCGCCCTCCTGCGCGATCGCGATGCGCTCCTCCCACTGCCGCTGGGTTTCCGGCGTCGAGCGGCCGGGGTTGTCGCATAGAACCATACGATCGCAGCGGTCCGGATGCTTCTGCACCAGTCCCATTCCGGTGGCGCAGCCCATCGACACGCCGCACCAGTGCGCCTTCGGGATCGACAGCGCGTCCATCAGCCCGATCACGTCGGCGATGAGGAGGTCGAAGGTGTAACGGCCGCCCGGCGCGTCGGTCTGGCCGTGGCCGCGCTGGTCGTAGCGCAGAACGCGGAAGGCGTCCTTGAAGTCGGCGGCCTGTCGGTCCCACATCGTCACGTTGGTCGCGAGCGAGTTCGACAGGATCAGCCAGGGGGCGCCCTCCGGCCCGTCGATAACCACGTTGAAGTTGATGCCGTTGGCTTTGACCTTCATGATCGTCCTTTCCGCAATTGCGTTCGTCGTCGAGCCTCGCCTCCGAGTAGCGAAGCCCGATGCACGCTCGATGACAGCCGCAGCCGTTACTTGAACTTCTTGCGCATTTTGTGCGCGGGATAGACGCCGAGAATCGTCAGCGTCTTCGGCTGGCACATGAACGCCAGCTCTTCGAGCGCCAGCTCCAGCGCGCGGTCCTTCGGATGGCCTTCGACATCGGCGTAAAACTGAGTTGCCGAAAAGCTGCCGCCGACCATGTAGCTTTCCAGCTTGGTCATGTTGATGCCGTTGGTGGCGAAGCCGCCGAGCGCCTTGTACAGGGCGGCCGGAATGTTTCGCACCTGAAACACGAATGTGGTGACGAGCTTGGCTTTCTTGTTCTGGGGCGCCCATTTCGCGGTCTTCGACAGGACGATGAAGCGCGTGGTGTTGTGCGCCTCGTCCTCGATGTTGCGCCTGAGCGTGCTCAGTCCGTAGATTTTCGCGGCAAGCTGCGAGGCGATGGCGGCGCGGGTCACGTCGCCGGCCTCGGCCACCTCTCGCGCCGAACCTGCCGTGTCGGCGGCGACGATCGGGCGGATGCCGAGCTGTCGGATCGCCTTGCGGCACTGTCCGAGCGCGTGGACGTGACTCTCCACCGTCTTGATGGTCTTGAGCGTCGCGCCGCGCGGAGCCAGAAGCTGATGCCGCACCGGCATGAAATGCTCGGCCACGATGTGCAGGCCGGAATGCGGCATCAGGTGGTGAATGTCGGCAACGCGGCCGGCGACCGAATTCTCGATCGGGATCATGCCCAGTTCGGCCGTTCCGTTGCGCACGGCCGCGAACGCATCCTCGAAGGTCGCGCAGGGCACCGGGGTGTGCGCCGGATAGGCCTCGCGGCACGCGAGGTCGGAGTTCGCTCCAGGTTCGCCCTGGAACACGATACGCTTCTTGCTGGCCATGATGGGTTCGTAAACCGCTCTGTGGGAGTGAATCAACGTCCGGCGCGCAACCGCTCTCGCGCGACTTCCAAATCCTCGGGCGTATCGACGCCAAGCGGCACGGTCTCGACCACCGCGACGTCGATTCGCATCCCGGCCTCGAGCGCGCGCAACTGTTCGAGCTTTTCGCGCTGCTCCAGGGGCGACGGCGGCAAGCCGACGAAGGTCTCGAGCGCCCTGCGCCGGTACGCATAAAGCCCGATGTGGTGATACAGCGGGCCGTCGCCGTGTGGCGCCGTCGCACGCGTGAAATAGAGCGCGCGCAGCCGTCCCGGAGCGACCGGCGAGCCGACGACCTTCACCACGTTCGGGTTGGTTCTCTCGTCGGCCTTGCGGATTTCGGCGGCGAGCGTGGCGATCGCCACGGCCGGGTCCGCGAGCGGTGCCAGGGCCGCTTTCAGGATGGCTGGATCGAGGGTCGGCAGGTCGCCCTGCACGTTCACGACGATGCCGGCCCGGCGCTCCGGATCGGCCTTGCCGAGGGCCTCGAAAATGCGGTCCGATCCGGACGGGTGGTCGGCGCGGGTCATGACCGCGCGGCCTCCGGCCTTCATGACCGCCGCCGCGATCTCCTCGGAATCGGTCGCAACCGCGACAGGCCCGAGCGCCGCCGCCTCCGCACGCCGCAGGACGTGCACGATCATCGGTTCGCCGCCGATATCGGCCAGCGGCTTGCCCGGCAACCGGGTCGCAGCCATGCGGGCGGGGATCAGGATGAGGACGTCCTCAGCCATGTGGAAAAGGCCGGTCCTGTTGGGTCTAAACGGATGTCGCAGCGGCGTTATACGGGTTGCCAGAGACGAGGCAAACCGGCTATCTCTCCGCCGCCCGCGGGCCCCCGCGGACCAGCCCAGCCGCCAGACCCGTAGCGGAGCCGTTGCGCGATGGATTCCTTCGAACTCAACAAGATCATAGGCGCGGTGCTGGCCACCTGTCTGGGCCTGATGTCGATCAATATTGCTGCGAACGCTGTGTTTTCGCCGCACAAGCCGGAAAAGCCGGGCTACGAGATCGCGGTGGCGGAGCCGGAGAAGCCGGGTGCGCCCGCGCCCGCCGCCCAACAGGATCCGCCGCTGCCGCAGCGGCTCGCCAGCGCCGACATGGGCCGCGGCGAGGCGTCCTACAAGAAGTGCATCTCCTGCCACACCATCGACAAGGGCGGCCCGAACCGGGTCGGTCCGAATCTCTATGGCGTGATCGGCCGCGCCAAGGGCGCTGTTTCGGGCTTCAACTATTCGGCGGCGCTGAAGAGCAAGGGCGGCGAATGGACGCCTGAGGAGTTCGACGCCTTCATCCGCAATCCGAAGCAGGCGATCCCCGGCACCACCATGAGCTTCGCCGGCATCAACCGCGGCGGCGAACGCGCCGATCTCATCACTTTCCTGAACGCGAAGTCCGACAGCCCGACACAACTGCCGAAGGCCGCCGACGCGGGCGGCGCGCCCGAAAAGAAGGCGGACGCGCCGGCCGATGCGAAGAAGCAGGCCGAGACACAGGCGCCGACCAAGCAGCAGTGAGCCGGACGACGTAAGCCGGGGCCGGACTGCGGCGCCGCGTCCCGGCCGCCTGGCGCGCCGGCCGCTCGCCTGCATCGGATGCTCAACTGCACCAAGACACCGAGATGTGACCCGACGGCGGAAGCCACAGCGGTTCGCAGGGTGGCGGCCAATCGAGAATCCGACATAATCGGACCAAACCTGACCCGTTAAGTGGGCGAGGGGGCCATTCTGGAGCATTCGATGCGTCTGACCCGTCGTGCCCTTCTTAAGACCAGCGCCATCGCCCTGACCGTTCCGGCCGCACAGGTTCTGAACGACGCGGCCCTGGCGCAGAGCGCGGCCGGGGAGCCGGCCTGGCGGCATGGCCTGTCCCTGTTCGACGCGCTGAAATACCCGGATGGGTTCCCGCACTTCGATTACGTGAACCCGAAGGCGCCCAAGGGCGGCGTCGCACGCATGATCGCCTTCGGCACCTTCGACAACTTCAATCAGGTGACGGCCGGCGTCAGGGGCTCGCTCGCGAGCGGCACCATGCTGATGTACGACGCGCTGATGGTCTCGGCGATGGACGAGGTCTCGACCGAGTACGGCCAGCTCGCCGAATCCGTCCGCCATCCCGACGACCATTCCTGGGTGACGTACCGGCTTCGCGCGAACGCGAAATGGCATGACGGCCGCCCGATCACGGTCGACGACGTGATCTACTCGCTCGAGGTGTTCAAGAAGCATCACCCGCAATATTCGGCCTATTATCGGCATGTCACGAAGGCCGAGAAGACCGGCGAGCGCGACGTCACCTTTACCTTCGACGGGCCCGGCAATCGCGAGCTGCCACTGATCGTCGGCCAGCTCGTTGTGCTCCCGAAACATTGGTGGGAGGGCGCCGACGCCAACGGCAAGAAGCGCGAGGTCGGCGCAACCACGCTGGAGCCGCCGCTCGGCAGCGGTCCCTATCGCGTGAAGCAGTTCGTCGCCGGCCGCACCGTGGTCTATGAGCGCGTCAAAGACTACTGGGGCAAGGATCTCCCGGTGAACGTCGGCCGCGATAACTTCGACGAGATCCGCTACGAGTATTTCCGCGATCCAACCGTCGCCATCGAGGCCTTCAAGGCCGATCACGTCGACTGGCGAAGCGAAAACAGCGCCAAGAACTGGGCCACCGCCTACGACTTCCCCGCGGTGCGCGAGAAGCGCGTGGTGCTGGAGGAGTTCGACATCAACTCCATCGGAATGATGCAGGGCTTCGTGTTCAACACGCGGCGCGGCAAATTCCAGGATTCGCGGGTGCGCCGCGCCTTCAACTTCGCCTTCGACTTCGAGGAGATGAATCGGCAGATCTTCTTCGGTCAGTACAAGCGCATCGCAAGTTATTTCGAGGGCACCGAGCTGGCGGCGCGCGGACTGCCGGAGGGCGCCGAACTCGCGATCCTGGAGACCGTGCGCGACAAGGTGCCGCCGGAGGTGTTCAAGCAGCCATACGAGAATCCGGTCGGCGGCGATCCGACGAAGGTGCGCGCCAACCTGCGCGAGGGCGTGCGGCTCCTGCGCGAGGCCGGCTACGAGGTGCGGGATCGCAGGCTGGTCAACGTCAAGACCGGCGAACCGCTGACCGTCGAGTTTCTGATGTCGAGCCCGGACACCGTGCGCTTCGTCGAGCCCTACAAGCCCAACCTGGAACGCCTCGGCGTCGTCGTGACCCTGCGCACTGTCGACGACGCGCAATACGAGAACCGGCTGCGTCAGTGGGACTACGACATCATCACATCGACCTGGGGCCAGTCGTTGTCGCCGGGCAACGAACAGCGCGGCTATTGGGGCTCGGAGTCCGCGGACCGTCCCGGCTCGCGCAACTACATCGGGATCAAGAATCCGGCGATCGACGCGCTGATCGAACGGGTGATCTTCGCCAAGAGCCGCGACGAGCTGGTCGCGGCGACGAAGGCGCTGGATCGCGTGCTTCTGTGGAACCACTACGTCGTGCCGCAGTGGACCTATGGCAAGGTCCGCAGCGCGCGCTGGGACCGCTTCGGCCGTCCCGATCCGCTGCCGAAGTACGGCTTCTCCGCGTTCCCGACCCTGTGGTGGTGGGACGAGGCGCGCGCCGCCAAGGCCGGATCGCGCTCGTGACGGCGTTCACCCGACGCGACGTTCTCGCGGGGGCCGCCGGGGTGGCTGCGCTCGGCGCGAGCGGCTTTCGGAGTGCGGCGCAGACGCCGGTTCAGGCCGGCGCCGAGCGCCACGGCATGTCCGCGTTCGGCGATCTCAAATATCCGGCGAACTTCAGCCATTTCGAATACGCCAATCCAAGCGCGCCGAAGGGCGGCACGTTCTCGCACGTCGGCTCGACCCGGATGTTCAATCAGGGCCTGCTGACCTTCAACACGCTGAACAGCTACATTCTGCGCGGCGACGCGGCGCAGGGCATGGAGCTGACCTTCGCAAGTCTGATGACCCGCGCCAGCGACGAGCCCGATGCGATGTACGGGCTGGTCGCGAGCGCGGTGCGGATTTCCGAGGACGGGCTCACCTATCGCTACGCGCTGCGGCCGCAGGCGCGCTTTCATGACGGCACACCGATCACCGCGCACGACGTCGCCTTCTCGCTTCAGACGCTGAAAGAAAAGGGCCATCCGAACATCGGCCAGCTTCTGCGCGACCTGACCAGTGCGAAAGCCGAGGACGATGCCCATGTGGTCCTGAGCTTCGCGCCCAATCGCGCGCGCGACGTTCCCTTGTTCGCGGCCGCGCTGCCGATCTTCTCGCGCGCTTACTACACGCAGAAGTCCTTCGAGGAATCGACGCTCGACATTCCCCTCGGGTCCGGCCCCTATCGCGTCGGACGCTTCGAGCCAGGCCGCTACATCGAGTTCGACCGCGTTCGCGACTGGTGGGGGGCGGACCTTCCAGTGTCGCGCGGACTCTACAACTTCGACACCATCCGTTACGAATATTATCGCGACCGCGACGTGGCGTTCGAGGGCTTCACCGGCCGCAATTATCTATTCCGCGAGGAGTTCACCTCGCGCATCTGGGCCACGCGCTACGATTTTCCAGCGATCAAGGACGGCCGCGTGAAGCGCGAGGTGCTGCCCGACGAAACGCCGTCCGGCGCGCAGGGCTGGTTCCTCAACACGCGGCGGTCGAAATTCCAGCATTCGAAGCTGCGCGAGGCGCTGATCTTCGCGTTCGACTTCGAATGGACCAACAAGAACATCATGTACGGGTCATACGACCGGACCCACTCGGTGTTCCAGAATTCGCCGATGATGGCGCAGGGCAAGCCCTCGCCTGAAGAGCTGGCGCTGCTCGAACCGTTTCGCGGCAAGGTGCCCGACGAGGTGTTCGGCGAACCGTTCGTGCCTCCGGTGTCGGACGGCTCAGGCGCCGACCGCAATCTGCTGCGTCAGGCGATGCGGCTCCTGAACGAGGCCGGCTATCCGCTCAAGGGCGGCCGGCGCTTCACGCCGCAGGGCGAGCGGTTGACCATCGAATTTCTGCTGGAGGAGCAGGGCTTCCAGCCGCACCACATGCCCTACATCAAGAATCTGGCCACGCTCGGCATCGACGCCACGCTGCGGCTGATCAATTCGGCGCAGATGCAACGCCGCCGCAACGAGTTCGATTTCGACATCGTGATCCAGCGTTTCGGCTTTTCCTCGACGCCGGGCAATTCGCTGCGGACGTTCTTTTCGTCGCAGGCGGCGGAAATCAAGGGCTCGCAGAACCTGGCCGGCATCGCCGACCCGGCCGTCGATGCTCTGATCGAGCGCATCGTTGCTGCGGAAAGTCGCGATACGCTGACGGTGGCCTGCCGCGCGCTCGACCGCGTCATCCGCGCCGGCCGCTACTGGGTGCCGCACTGGTACAAGGCGTCGCACTGGATTGCCTACTGGGATCAGTTCGGCCGCCCGCCGCAGAAGCCGCGATACGCGCGCGGCGTGCTGGAAACCTGGTGGTCCGAACCCGCCAGGGCGGCGAAGGCGCCGCAAAAGGGCTAGGCTGCGATTCGGCGCGCCGCTCCGGCTGCGACCGCCGCCGCGGCCCGTTCGCGCGCCGGGCGCGATCCGGATCGACAAAGCGAGAACACGAACCGCCGAGAGCACGAAAGCATGGCCGCCTATATCGTCCGCCGACTGCTCCTGATGATCCCGACCCTGCTCGGGATCATGCTGGTTTCTTTCGTGGTGGTGCAGTTCGCGCCGGGCGGCCCGGTCGAGCGGGTGATCGCCCAGCTTCAGGGCGCGGACACCGGGGCCGGCTCGCGCATTCCCGGCGGGGGCACCGGCGGCGACTTCGGTTCGCGCGGCTCGGTTCAGGGCGGTGCTCAGGTGGACGGCGTGACCTCGAAATACCGCGGCGCGCAGGGCCTCGATCCCGAGTTCATCAAGAGCCTGGAGCGGCAGTTCGGCTTCGACAAGCCGGCGCACGAGCGTTTTCTGCTGATGCTCCGGAATTACGCGACCTTCGACTTCGGGCGGAGCTATTTTCGCGACGTCAACGTGCTCGACCTGATCAAGGAAAAGCTGCCGGTGTCGATGTCGCTCGGCATCTGGATGACTCTGCTCACCTATCTGATCTCGATCCCTCTCGGCATCCGCAAGGCGGTGGCCGACGGCTCGCGCTTCGACGTGTGGACGTCCGGCGTCATCATCATTGGTTACGCCATTCCGGGCTTTCTGTTCGCGATCCTGCTGATCATTCTGTTCGCGGGCGGCTCGTATTTCTCGTGGTTTCCGCTGCGCGGACTCACCTCGGACAATTTCGCGCTGATGTCGACCGGCGAGCAGATCCTCGATTATTTCTGGCACCTGACGCTGCCGATCGTGTCGATGGTGCTCGGCGCCTTCGCCACCATGACGCTGCTCACGAAAAACTCGTTCCTCGACGAAATCCGCAAGCAATACGTCCTGACCGCCCGCGCCAAGGGCTGCACGTCGCGGCAGGTGCTGTACGGCCATATCTTCCGCAACGCCATGCTGATCGTGATCGCAGGCTTTCCGGGCGCTTTCGTCGGCGCGTTCTTTTCCGGATCGCTGCTGATCGAGACTATTTTCTCGCTCGACGGGCTCGGCCTGCTGGGCTTCGAGAGCGTGCTCAACCGCGATTATCCGGTGGTGTTTGCGACGCTCTATATTTTCGCGCTGATCGGGCTTCTGGTGAATCTCCTCTCCGACCTGACCTACACCTGGATCGATCCCCGGATCGATTTCGAGACGCGGGAGGTCTGAGGTGGACGCGCGAGTCGGCGGATCATCCGCAGAGACCACGGCCGTGTCGCCCACGGGCGTCGCCGTGCCGCCGGGTCGGCGGCGCATCGCGCTGTCGCCGATCAACCGGCGCCGCTGGGAGAATTTCAAGCGCAACCGGCGCGGCTACTGGTCGTTCTGGATCTTCCTGGTTCTCTTCGTCGGCTCGCTGTTCGCCGAATTCATCGCCAACGACAAGCCGTTCATGATCCGGATGGACGGCAGGTTCTACTTTCCCTCCGTCGTCACCTATCCGGAAACGGCGTTCGGCGGCGAGTTCGAGACCGCCGCGGACTATCGCGACCCCTATCTTCAGGAGCTGATCGCCAAGAAGGGCGGCACGGTGATCTGGCCGCCGATCCGCTACGCCTACAACACGCACAACCTCGACCTGCCGACGCCGGCGCCGTCGCCGCCGACCTGGCAGCTCACGGAAGAGCAATGCAAGTCGGTGGTCGAGAAGAAGAAGCTCTCCGGCTGTCGCGACCTCGAATACAACTGGCTCGGCACGGACGACCAGGGCCGCGACGTGGTGGCGCGGCTGATCTACGGCTTTCGCATCTCCGTGCTGTTCGGCCTGATCCTCACCCTCCTGTCCTCGGCGATCGGCGTCGCTGCCGGCGCAACGCAAGGCTATTTCGGCGGCTGGACCGACCTGATCGGCCAGCGCCTGATCGAGATCTGGACTTCGGTGCCGTCGCTCTATCTGCTGCTGATTATCTCGTCGGTGTTGGTGCCGGGCTTCTTCGTTCTGCTCGGGATATTGCTGCTGTTCTCCTGGGTGTCGCTGGTCGGGCTGGTGCGCGCCGAGTTTCTTCGCGGCCGCAACTTCGAATACATTCAGGCGGCGCGCGCGCTCGGCGTATCGAACGCCACGATCATGTTTCGGCACCTGCTGCCGAACGCGATGGTGGCGACGCTGACCTTCCTGCCGTTCATCCTGTCGTCCTCGGTCATGACGCTGACCGCGCTCGATTTTCTCGGCTTCGGCTTGCCGCCCGGCTCGCCGTCACTGGGCGAACTGCTGTCGCAGGGCAAGGCCAACATTCAGGCGCCGTGGCTCGGACTTGCGGGGTTTTTCGCGGTCGCAATCATGCTGTCGCTGCTGATCTTCATCGGCGAGGCGGTGCGCGACGCGTTCGATCCGAGGAAGACGTTCCGATGAGCGATATGAACGCGCCGACGCGGCTTCTTTCCGTCACGGACCTCTCCGTCGGCTTCCGCCAGGGCGAGCGCGAAACGCTGGCCGTGGACCGCATCTCTTTCGAGATCGGTAAGGGCGAGACTGTCGCCATCGTGGGCGAGTCGGGTTCGGGCAAGTCCGTTACGGCGCTCTCGGTGATGAAGCTGCTGCCGTATCCCTCCGCGCACCATCCTTCCGGCCGCATCGAATTCAAGGGGCAGGAGCTTCTGGGCCTCTCCGAGAGCGAGATGCGGCATGTCCGCGGCAACGACATCGCCATCATCTTTCAGGAGCCGATGACTTCGCTCAATCCGCTGCACACGATCGAGCGGCAGATCGGCGAGATCCTGCTCCTGCATCGCGGCCTGACCGGCGAGGCGGCGCGCAAGCGCACGCTGGAGCTTCTCACGCAGGTCGGCATCCCCAATCCGGACACCCGGCTAGCCAGCTATCCGCACCAGCTTTCCGGCGGCCAGCGCCAGCGTGTGATGATCGCGATGGCGCTCGCCAACGAGCCCGACCTGCTCATCGCGGACGAACCCACGACCGCGCTCGACGTCACGGTGCAGGCGCAGATCCTCAAGCTGCTGAAGGATATCCAGACGCGGCTCGGAATGGCGATGCTGTTCATCACCCACGACCTCGGCATCGTGCGCAAGATCGCCGACCGGGTCTGCGTGATGAGCAAGGGCAAGATCGTCGAGCAGGGACCGGTCGAGCGCGTCTACACTTCGCCGGAGCATCCCTACACCAAGGCGCTGCTGGCGGCGCAGCCCAAGGGCGATCCGCCGCCGGTTCATCCCGACGCGCCGATGGTGATCCAGACCGACGATCTGAAGGTCTGGTTCCCGATCCGTCGCGGCGTGCTGCGACGCACGGTCGGCCATATCAAGGCGGTCGACGGCGTGAGCATCGCCGTGCGCCAGGGCGAGACGCTCGGCATCGTCGGCGAGTTCGGGCTCGGGAAAGACCACGCTCGGGCTCGCGATCCTGCGGCTGGTGTCCTCCGACGGACCGATCGTGTTCATGGGCAACGCCCTGCAGGGCCTGCGCTTCAAGGAAATGCGGCCGCACCGGCGCAACATGCAGATCGTGTTTCAGGATCCGTTCGGCTCGCTGTCGCCGCGCATGTCGATTGCCGACATCGTGGAGGAGGGACTGGGCGTCCATCATCCCGGCATGCCGGAGGCGGAGCGGACCGAGCGCGTGATCCGTGCGCTGCAGGATGTCGGCCTCGATCCGGAAACGCGCTTCCGCTACCCGCACGAATTCTCCGGCGGCCAGCGCCAGCGCGTCGCCATCGCGCGCGCCATCGTGCTCGAACCCACCTTCGTGGTGCTGGACGAACCGACCAGCGCGCTCGATATGCTGATTCAGGCGCAGATCGTCGATCTGCTGCGCGACATCCAGCAGCGTCGCAACCTGACCTATCTGTTCATCTCGCACGACCTCAAGGTGGTGGCTGCGCTCGCGAGCCGGCTGGTGGTGATGAAGGACGGCAAGGTTGTCGAGGCCGGGCCGGCGGTCGACCTATTCAAAAATCCACAGTCGCCCTACACGCAGGCGCTGTTTGCCGCGGCCTTCGATCTGGAGACCGCCGGCGAGGCCGTGGTCGCGCAGTAGCGCCGGAGCGCGCTCTACACGATCTGTTGTCTTGGCGCGGGCAGCGGCTCGCGCTATCGGCCCTGCTTTCCGCGACATCAAACAGGCGAGGGGCACTCACATCATGATCGGATCGATGGCGCGCGTCGCGATGTCTGTGATGACGCTGGCTCTGGGCACGACGCCGGCCGCTCATGCGCAGTCGCTCGGCGGCGCGCAGTTTCCCATCGCGGGGATCGACGGCACGCCGGTTGCCAACCGGGCTCTGGCGCCCACGGAGATCTCGCGCGTGGAGGCGCTGAAGCATGTCGCGGTTGCAGGCAATCCGAAGGGCGACGTGACCATTCACCAGTTCTACGACCTCAACTGCCCCTATTGCCGGCAGGCGTCTCGCGACGTGGCCGAGCTTCTGCGCACCGACAAGCGGCTCAAGGTCGTGTTCGTGCCCTACGCGGTTCTGTCGGTCGCTTCGGTGCAGGCGGCGATGGTCGAACTGCAGGTCATCGAAATGGCGCCGCAACGGTTTACGGAGTTTCATCGGCGCGTCTACGAAGGCCGCGGCACGATCGACGGCGCCCGCGCGCTCGCAGCCGCCGAGGCGATGGGACTCGACCCGGAAACCATCGTGAAGCGCGCGAACACGCCGCGCACTCCGGAAATTCTGAAGACGCACGCCATGCTTGGCGGCGATCTGAAGCTGATGGCGACGCCGGCCTATGTGGTGAAGGGCGTGGCGATCGTCGGCCATCCCGGCATCGGCTCGCTGCGCGGCGTGATCCGCGCGGTGCGCGATTGCGGCCGGGTGGCCTGCTGAGCGGCTGTAGCGAGCGAAGTGGATGTCGTTTCGCGTGTAGAAAACGCGTCAAAGCGAAAGAGAGAGCGGAAAGGATCCGGGCGCGTCTACGCAATGCGTCGGACGGACGTCACCGGGCTTCCGGTCGCCGCGATGCGCGCGATCGCCTCGTCCACGGGCTCCACGGCTACCGCCATGTGATGTGCGTTGGCGTGAATGATGGTGTCTGCATCGCGTGCGATGGCGACGTGGCCTTTCCAGAACACGAGGTCGCCGCGCCGGAGCTCCTCGATCCGCCCGGCCGAACCGAACGCCTGCTCCTGCATGTCGCTGTCGCGCGGGCAGCGGACGCCGCAGGCCGCGAGCGCCACCTGAACCAGTCCGGAGCAGTCGAGACCGAGCGAGGTCTTGCCGCCCCAAAGATAAGGCGCGCCGGCGAACCGCTCGGCCACGGCGACGAAGTCGCGCTCCGTTTTATCGAGCGGGGCGAGATGGCGCGAGGGAATGAACCCGTCTGCGCTGACCGCAAAGCGGCCCTCATCGCGCGCCACCGAGACGCGCGCCCCGAGCGGCAGCGCCAGCGACGGCGGCGCCTTGATCGACGGCTCCGGAAACGCGAACGTCCGCAGCACCGCGACCCGGTGGGTCGGAGCCTCGCGCGGCGCCAGCAGCGCGCTCGCCGGCAGCCAGCCGACGTAGCCGTCCGCTTCGAGCTGGCCCCAGGCCCAGCCTTCCTCGTCGGTTTCGTAGATCGTCACGCGCTCGCCGCGCAGCGCCTCGGTCAGCATGGTCGCGTGATGGCCGGGCTCGCGGCGAACCGGCGTGTGGCCGGCAATCACCTCCTGCAGGATCCCGTCGGCGAAGCGCGCGGCTTCGACCTGTCCGCGCAAATGGCTTGCGGCGAGGTCGGGCCGGGCCGGCGTGAGGCGCGGATCGAGACGGATCATGACCGGCGTCGGGATGTCTTGCCGTAGCGTTCGCACAGCAGCGCGTACGTCGCACGCGCCGCCTGACACTCGCCGCCGTCGGGACGGCCGGGCTTGGCGGACGGCGTCCAGGCATAGATGTCGAAATGCAGCCAGCGCCGCGAATCCTCGACGAACTTCTTGAGGAACAGCGCGCAGACGATCGAGCCCGCCATGCCGCCGGAGCCGACGTTGCCGGTGTCCGCGGTCTTTGAGTTCGAGCATGGATTCGTAGCGTGGCCACAACGGCAGCCGCCACAGCGGATCGTTTTCCGCCTGCGCGTGCCGGGCCACGTCGGTCGCGAGCACGTCGTCGTCGGTGTAGAACGGCGGCAGCTCCGGCCCGAGCGCGACCCGCGCCGCGCCGGTCAGCGTGCCCATGTCGACCAGCAGGTCGGGCTTGTCCTCGCAGGCCAGTGCCAGCGCATCGGCCAGAATCAGCCGGCCCTCGGCGTCGGTGTTGCCGATCTCGACCGTGATGCCCTTGCGCGACGGATAGACGTCCAGCGGCCGGAAGGCGTCGCCCGCCACCGCATTCTCCACGGCGGGAATCAGAACGCGCAGGGAGACGGGCAGCCTTCGATCCATGATCATGTGCGCGAGCGCCAGCACATTGGCGGCGCCGCCCATGTCCTTCTTCATGATCAGCATGGCGCTTTCGGGCTTGAGATCGAGTCCGCCGGTGTCGAACACCACGCCCTTTCCGACCAGCGTGATCTTCGGGTCGGACGCCTTGCCCCAGGTCAGTTCGATCAGCCGCGGCGCGCGCTCCTTCGTGGCCGCGCGGCCGACCGCGTGGATCAGCGGGAAGTTCTCCCTGAGCAGCGCATCGCCGACGATGCTGCGGACCCTGGCCTTGTGGCGCTTCGCGAGACCGCGCGCCGCCTGTTCCAGCTCGGCGGGACCGAGGTCGTTGGCCGGGGTGTTGACGAGGTCGCGCGCCAGCGTGACGCCTTCGGCGATGCGCGACAGGTCTTCGCCGTCGATGCCGTCCGGCAGCACGAGTTGCACGCCGGAACCCTCGCCCTTGCGATAGCGGTTGAAGCGATAGGAGCCGAGCGCGATTGCCAAGGCCGCCAGGCGCGCATCGTGCGGCGCATTGGCAAAGCACCAGACACCCGCCGGCAAAGCGCCGGCCAGCAATCCGGGCAGGAACGGATTGCCGCCATCGGCCGACCGCTCGATGCCGAACAGCGCGCCGCTCACCCCGGCGTCTCCGGGGAGGACCAGGTGTCGTCCCGGACGGGGCTCGAACCCGGATGCCTTGACGAAGGCTTGCACGGACTTCGGCAGACCGCCCAGAACCTTGGCGAAGCTTGTCGGGGTGACGAACCAGATCGGGAGGGCCGAGCGGCGGCGGGCGACGAAGACCGGATGCATGGGACGACCTTGGGCACAACCTGGCGCGGTCTGGAGGTTCGGTTCGGGAATCGCGGCGATGGGACGGCGTGCCTGCTCTGCTAGCACGCCGGAGGGGGCGGCGGCCACGCAGGGCCAGCCCCGATTAACCACTCGTTAGGGTTAACATTCTATTGCTGGGCCTCCCGGACGGCGTTCGCGCCGTCGAACTGCGAGGCCCTGCGCACCATGCGATGTCGTTCCGCGCGCCTCCTGGCCGCTGCCGGTCTGGCCGCCCTGGCTCTGGCGTCGGCGGGCTGCTCCAGCACCTCCACCGACCGCACCGGGTCGATCGCGGCGCGATCCGAGCCTCGCACCGAGGCGGAGTGGCGGCGCGAGATGGAGGTCATGGGCGAACGCTATCGTCGCAATCCGCGCGACTCGCAGGCCGCCGTTCGCTATGCGCAGGCGCTGCGCATGATCGGCCAGCGCGTGCAGGCGGCGGCGGTTCTGGAACAGGCCTCGATCCACAATCCCAACGACCGGGCGCTGCTCGGCGCCTACGGTCGCGCGCTCGCCGACAGCGGCCGCTTTCAGCAGGCGCTGGAGGTTCTGTCGCGCGCCCATTCGCCCGACAACCCGGACTGGCGCATTCTTTCCGTCCAGGGCGCAGTGCTCGACCAGATGGGCCGGCATGACGACGCGCGGCGGCAGTATGCCAGCGCGCTGCGATTAATGCCGGACGAGCCGTCCGTGCTATCGAATCTGGGGCTGTCCTACGCGCTCTCGCGCAACCTTGCGAAAGCCGAGGAGACGCTGCGCCGCGCGGTGGCGCTGCCGGGTGCGGAGCCGAAGGTGCGGCAGAATCTGGCGCTGGTGGTCGGCCTGCGCGGCCGCTTCCAGGAGGCGGAGACGATCGCGCGGGGCGATCTGACGGCGGACGAAGCAGCGGAGAACGTGGCCACGCTGCGCCGGATGATCGCCGAGCAGCGCGACCCTCGCCAGCGCAACAAGCCGGGTTCGCCGCTGACGCCGACCGCGGGCTCCTGACCCGCCGTCGCAGTCTCAGCGCATTCGCGCCGTCGGCGGGGCCTGCGGCAGATCCTGGGTGCTCATCACCCGGATCGCGGCCGGTCCGAGAATCACCACGAACAGAACCGGCAGGAAAAACAGGATCATCGGCACGGTGAGCTTGGGCGGCAGCGCGGCGGCCTTCTTTTCGGCCTCCGACATGCGCATGTCGCGATTCTCCTGCGCGAGCACGCGCAGCGTCTGGCCGAGCGGCGTGCCGTAGCGTTCCGCCTGCTGGAGCGCGACGCAGACCGACTTCACGCCGTCCAGATCGGTGCGCTTGGCGAGATTCTCGTAGGCCTGTCGCCGGTCCTGCAGGAACGAAAGCTCGGCCGTCGTCAACGTCAGCTCCTCCGCCAGCGGGATCGACTGCGCTCCGATTTCCTCGGAAACCCGCTTGAAGGCCGCCTCGATCGACATGCCCGCCTCGACACAGATCAGCAGCAGATCGAGTGCGTCTGGAAAGGCGCGGCGGATCGAAAGCTGGCGCTTCGCGATCTTGTTCTTGAGAAACAAGTAAGGCATGTGCATGCCGGCATAGGCGGCGGCGATGCACAGGCCGAGCTTTACGCTCGCCGGCTGATCCATCTCGATTACGACGAAAAGATAGAAGGCGGCAAAAATCAGGGATGCCGCCGGCATCACCATGCGGAAGAACAGGTAGGCGACATAGGGTGCGTGGCCACGATAGCCGGCCTGCATCAGCTTTTCGCGCGCCTCTTCCTGGGCCAGCCACTTGGTCAGGTTCAGGCGCTCGACCACGCGCGCCATGTATTGCTTGGGCGACTGGCGCAGGCTCACCTTTTCCCGCTCGCCGCGCGCAAGGCGTTCGCGCTCGCGCTGGCAAATCTTGTCACGCTCCAGCGCCACGGACTTCATCCGTGATTGCAGGTTGTTTGTCGAGAGCAGCGGCATCGCGAGAGTCAACACGGTGGCGATCGCCGCAACGGCGGCCAGCATCATCGTGAGAAACTTGGTGTCGTGCAGACGCTCGATCAGGAAGTCCATGCCGAGCCTCAGAAATCGAAGTTGATCATTTTTTTCATCACCAGCACGCCCATGCCCATCCACATCGCGCAGCCGGCCATCATCATGCGGCCCATCTCATGGGTCCAAAGCAGTTCGATGTAATCCGGGCTGGTGAGGTAGACGAGCGCGCCGACGGCGATCGGAAGGGAGCCGATGATGTAGGCGGAGGCCTTGGCCTCCATCGACATCGCCTTGATCTTGGCCTTCATTTTCTTGCGATCGCGAAGCACGCGCGACAGGTTGCCCAGTGCCTCGGAGAGATTGCCGCCGGCCTTCTGCTGGATCGAGATCACGATGCCGAAGAAATTCGCTTCCGCGAGCGGCATTCGCTCGTACAGCTTGGTGCACGCATCGCCGAGCGGGATGCCGACGGTCTGTGTCTCGATGATCGCGCGAAACTCGCTCTTGGTCGGCTCCGGCGCATCGAGGGCGATCGCCTTCAGGCTGTCGAGCAAAGGCAGGCCGGACTTGATGCCGCGCACGATGACGTCGACGGCATCCGGGAACGTTTCGAGGAACCGGTTCTCGCGGCGCTTCTTGAGATAAGACAGCATCCACATCGGCAGTCCGAACCCGCCCGCAAAGCCGAGCGCCAGGGCAGCCAGAAGCCCGGCGCCGCTCGACAGGCCGAGAAGAAAGCCGACGACGCCGGAGACGCCTGCCCCGATCAGGAACCGCTGCTTCGTCCAGTCGAGGCCGGCCTGTTAAATCCGCATCTGAAGCGGCGGATTCGTGGACTTCTTGTTGCGGATCTCCAGTTCCTTGAGGGTCTCTTCGACCTGCTCGCGGCGCGATCGCTGCGGACTGCGATCGCGCGATGCGCGGGCCGCCGGCTGCGAGCGCGCGACGCTCTCTCGCCGTTTTTCCATCTGCCGTTCGCCCGACAGCAGCGGATAGAGAAACACCCAGGCGACGCCGCCGATGGCGACGGCGACGAAGAAGAACACCGCCAGCGTCTGCATGTTCATGTGCGCAGCCTCATGGCGTCGGCGCCGAGACTTCGGCCGCGTCCAGCGCCGCCGCGAGGCGCTTCTCCTCGCCGTAGTAGCGTGCGCGATCCCAGAACTTGGGCCGGCCGATGCCGGTGGAGCGATGCTGGCCGATCAGCTTGCCGTTGGCGTCTTCGCCGACGATGTCGTAGGTGAACAGATCCTGGGTGATGATCACGTCGCCTTCCATGCCCATCACCTCGGTGATGTGCGTGATCCGGCGCGATCCGTCGCGCAGGCGAGCGGCCTGAACGACCACGTCCACCGAGCCGCAGATCATCTCGCGAATGGTGCGCGACGGCAGCGAGTAGCCGCCCATCGTGATCATCGATTCGATACGGGAGAGAGCCTCGCGCGGCGAGTTGGCGTGCAGCGTGCCCATCGACCCGTCGTGACCGGTGTTCATGGCTTGCAGAAGATCGAACGATTCCGGTCCGCGGACTTCGCCGACGATGATGCGTTCTGGGCGCATGCGCAGGCAGTTCTTGACCAGGTCGCGCATCGTGACCGCGCCTTCGCCCTCGATGTTCGGCGGGCGGGTTTCGAGGCGCACCACATGCGGCTGCTGAAGCTGGAGTTCGGCTGCGTCTTCGCAGGTGATGATGCGCTCGTCGTCGTCGATGAATTGCGTCAGGCAGTTCAGCAGCGTGGTCTTGCCGGAGCCGGTGCCGCCGGACACGATCACGTTGATCCGGCAGCGACCGATCACCTTGAGGATTTCCGCGCCCTCGTTGGTGATCGAACCGAACCGGACGAGCTGGTCGAGCGTCAGCTTGTCCTTCTTGAATTTTCGGATGGTGAGCGCGGGGCCGTCGAGCGCGAGCGGCGGGACGATCGCGTTGACGCGCGAGCCGTCCGGCAGGCGCGCGTCGCAGATCGGAGAGCTCTCGTCGATCCGGCGACCGACCTGACTGACGATGCGCTGACAGATGTTGAGAAGCTGCTGGTTGTCTCGAAAGCGAACGCCGGTCTGCTGAATCTTGCCCTGGACTTCGATGTAGACCGTGCCGGCGCTGTTCACCATGATGTCGGCGATGTCGTCGCGCGCCAGCAGGGGCTCCAGCGGGCCGTAACCGAGAACGTCGTTGCAGATGTCGTCGAGCAGCTCCTCCTGCTCGGAGATCGACATCACGATGTTCTTGATCGCGATGATCTCGTTCACGATGTCGCGGATTTCCTCGCGGGCCGCTGCGGCGTCGAGCCGTGCGAGCTGCGACAGGTCGATCGCTTCGATCAGCGCGCCGAAGACCGTGCCCTTGGTCTCGTAATAGCTTTCCGAGCGCCGCGTGTCGGTCGCCATCTGCGGCGGCGGGAGCGGGGGGGCGTTGTTGCGCGAGGGCGGCGGCGCGCCCACCAGCGGGGCGCCGAGGCCGGCGGACGGAAACGGCGTGCGGCCGGGCTCCGGCGCATTCGGCGCGGCGGGGGGTGTCGCTCCGGCGGGCACGCGCGCCGCCGCTGCCGCTGGAGTTGCGGCGGGACGGGTGTCGTGGGCGCTGCGCTTGCCGAACACGTCGATGTTCCTTCGATCAGCCTTGCTTGCGCCGCAGCTTTTCGAGCAGCGGCGTCAGAAGTCCGGCGCTCTTCTTCTTCGCCTCGGACTTGCCGGACAGCACCTGGGCGAGCTGGCGGAAGGTTTCGGCGGTGCGATGCCCGGACGACACTTCGGAGATCATCTGGCCGTTGTTGGCGGCAGTGCCGAAAATCTGCGGCTCGAACGGGATCGTGGCGATCGGCTGGTCCTCGAGCGCCTTGGCGAACTCCGCGGGCTTGATCTCGGGGCGCTTGGGCACCCCGACCTGGTTGAGGCAGTAGAACGGCCGATGGTCGTTGACCCGCGCTGCGCGGAGGAAGTCGAACAGGTTCTTGGCGTTGCGCAGGTTGGCGAGATCGGGCGACGCCACGATCAGGATCTCGTCGGCGCTCACCAGCGTGCGCTGGGTCCAGCCGGTCCACTGATGCGGAACGTCCAGAACGATGCAGGGCATCGAGGCGCGCAGCGTGTCGAAGATTCCGTCGAACGCCTCGGCGCCGAAGTCGTAGA
This sequence comes from uncultured Alphaproteobacteria bacterium, assembly GCA_963758225.1. Lineage (GTDB taxonomy): Bacteria > Pseudomonadota > Alphaproteobacteria > Rhizobiales > Xanthobacteraceae > Z2-YC6860. Next base: position 73,204 of record CAVWUJ010000005.1, read on the forward strand.
CCCGGTCCAGGGTGGCGGGCGCCGCGAACAGGCTGAGGTGGTCCGAGCAGCGGGCCAGCAGGCGGTCGATGAAGGCGGTGTCGATGCGGTCCGGCGAAAACACGGCGTCGGCCACGCCCTGCGGCGGATCCTGATTGTAGTCGAGGCCGGCGGTGCCGAAGGCGAGATCGAGATCGGCGACGACCGAATCCAGCTCCAGATCGCGCGCCATCGACCAGGCGATGTTGTGCGCGACGGTCGAGGCGCCGACGCCGCCTTTGGCGCCGACGACGGCGACGATGCGGCCGACCGGCTTGGCGTCCGGCGATGAGAACAGGCCACAGACGGAGCGCACGACGTCGATGGTTCCGACCGGCGACATCATGTAGTCGCTGACGCCGCGCCGGACGAGTTCGCGATACAGCGTCACGTCGTTCTGGCGGCCGATCACGATCACGCGGGTGCCGGCGTCGCAGAACTCCGCGAGCGTATCGAGGCCGTGGAGGATCGAATCGCCGCGGCCTTCGGCCTCGAGTACGACAACGTTGGGCGTGGGCGAGTTGCGATAGGCCTCGATCGCGGCCGTGACGCCGCCCATCTGGATCTTCACATGCGCCTTGGCTAGCCGGCGGTCCTCCCCGGCCGACTGGACGGCGGATGCGGTCTCCACCGTCTCGCAGAACGCCTGGATCGAGACGCGCGGCGCCGGAGCGATGTGCTCGTCGCGCGACGGCTCCGCCGGCGCGGCCTCGGGTTCGATGGTTTGCAGTGCATGTCGGATCATCTGCGGCCCGCTGCTTGCTCGACTGGTTGTTCGTCTGCCGTCCTGCGGCTGATTTGCGGCTGACTCGCGGCTTACTTCCCGATGTCGCTGATCGCGCCCTTGTTGGCGTCCGGATAGGTCGTCGCCGGGCTCTCGCCGCGGCGCCACTTGTCGATGCCGAAGGTGCGCTTGGCGGTGTACGACGGCCCTTCGGCGCGCGGTTGCACCAGATCGGCCTTGTTGTCGACCATCGCCGCGAGATTGCGTTGCGTCGCGCAGCCGAGGTTGTGGTACTGGCGGTTGTTGAAGTGCTTGGTGTTGTAGGAGGGGCCGAGATCGTCCGGCCACAGCCCGCAGGGCCCGACATGCGCGGCGACCTGCGGATAGTTCAGCCGGATGACGGCGATGCGGTCGGGTTGCGGCGTATAGGGCTTGATGCCGATGCCGTGGTTCGGAATGCCCGCCGCCGTCAGGATCGACAGAACCTGCTTCAGCGTGTCGAGCGAGGCGCGGTCGGCCGGGCCGCCGAGCGGACGGTCGATGGTGACGCCGCCGGTCGCCTCGCGCTTCCAGGTCTGGGCGAAGGCCAGAACCTCGGCGCGCTGCGTCGGCGTCAGGCCGCCGCGGCCGGAGCCGACGAACACCTCGAGCGTCCGCGTGCCTTCGCCGATCGTGATCGGGTGCCGCTTGCGATAGTCGTTCGAGACGCTGCCGGTGACGTCGCGTGCGGTGTAGCATCCGGCCAGCAGGGCCGACGCCGCTGCGATCGCCAGCGCGCGTGCCGCGAGCGTCGCGGCCGATCGGCGGCCTGCGAGAGCGGGAGTGGAGCGGTGCATCGCTGCGATCCTCATTGCGTTGAAATGCGTCACGGCGGTCAGTCCAGGATGAAGCCGAAGCTGCCGCGCAGACCGGTTTTGGGTTCGAGCTTGCCGGGCACGCCGTAGAGACGGTTGAAGCGGCCGAGCAGGGTGGTCTGCGCGTCGGAGGCATCGGCGAAGCCGTCGTCGGGGCGCGACAGATCTTTCTGTGCGACTGCGCGGGCGATATAGGGCGTCACCAGCACGACCAGCTCGGTCTGGCGGTTGATGTAGTCGCGGCTCTTGAACAGCGCGCCCAGCACCGGGAGGTTCATCAGGCCGGGCATGCCGTTGATCTGCTGCTTGGTCTGCTCGTGAATCATGCCGGCCATCGCCAGCGAGCCGCCGGACGGAATTTCCACGGTGGTTTCGGCGCGGCGGGTCTTGATCGACGGCACCGTGAGCGTGGTGGTCTGGGTCGCGCTGATCGCCTGGGTCAGCGTCAGCGCGTTGTCGTTCGACAGCTCCGACACCTCGGTCAGAACCTTGAGGCTGATGCGCCCCTCCGACAGAACGACCGGGGTGAAGTTCAGGCCGACGCCGAACTTCTTGAACTGGATCTGGGTCTGGCAGTTCCGGGTGGTGGGATCGCAGGTGAAGCCGGCCGGGATCGGAAATTCGCCGCCGGCCAGGAAGTTCGCTGTCTCCCCCGAGATCGCGGTCAGGTTCGGCTCCGCCAGCGTGCGGATGATGCCGGCGCGCTCCATCGCGCGCAGCGTGGTGCTGACGTCGCGGAACGTGCCGGTCACGGAGCTGGAGTTGAGCGCCGAACCGAGGACCGGGAAGGGATTCACGTTGTTGAAGTTGAGCACGTTGGTGCCGTAGGTGAGGCTGCCGCTCAGGTCGATCCCGAGCTGCTTGATGACCTCGCGCTGAACCTCGGCCACCGTGACCTTGAGCAGAACCTGGTCGCGGCCGCGCACGGTGATGGCGTTGATCACCTTGGCGCCGTCGCCGGCGAGCCGCGCGGCGAGGTCGTAGGCCTGCTGCGCCTCCTGCGGGCTCGCGACCGAGCCGGACAGCATGATGCCGTCGGCCAGGCCTTCGACATGGATTTCGGCTTCGGGCATGGTCCGCTTGAGCGCGGCGCGCATGCCGTTGAGATCGCGCGTAACGGCGATGTCGAAGCCCGCGATCTGCCGGCCGTTGTCGTCGAAGAAAAAGATGTTGGTCTGTCCGACGGTCACGCCGATCAGGTAGGCGCGTCTCGCCGTGCGCACGACCGCGTTGGCGATCTTCGGGTCGGCGACCAGCACGTCCTTGACGTCGCGCGGCAGGTCGATCACCACCGACTTGCCGACACCCAGCGGCATCGGGCGCGTGACGCCATCACCGTAGAGATGCGCCGCCTGGTTGGAGGTCGAGGTTCTCGGCTTGTCGGCCGCGAGTCCGTGACCGGCGAAACTCGCGCCGAGCATGACGAGCGGCGCCGCCAGCATTGCGGTGCGCATCGGCGTCGCTTTGGTCATGCCTGTCTCCTGTTGGTCGTCACGGGGGCGACCCTCGGTCGCTTGCCATCGATTCGGGTTCGGCGCGTCATTTCGGCGTGGTCATGGTGGAGACGCCGAAGCGGACGGTGTTGATGCCGCTGCGACGGGTGTTTTCGCCTTCGACGACCGGTCCGGGCTTGTTGGCGTCGACCAGGCTGCGTAGCGCGAGCGACAGCGTTCCGAGCTGGCGCGACAGCGCGAGCGTCTCGGCCTGGCGCGGCGCTAGCTCCAGCGTCGCGGTCTTGCCGACCACCACCCGCTGGCCGTTCTTCTCCTCGACCGCCTGGTCGATCGCGAGCACGCGCACCGCTGTCAGAATCGTTTCGCTGGTGTGAACCTCGACGCCCGACTGCTTCTCGGCCAGCCGGTCGCGGCGCGACAGGATCACATCGACGTAGTCGTTGGGCAGGATGAACCCGCCCGCGCCGGTTTCCGGAGAAATTTCGGTCGAGATGGCGCGCATGCCCTGCGGCAGGATCGCGGCCATGTAGCCGGAGCCGTTCGCCTTGATCAGCTTCGCGTCGCGGATCGGCTCGCCGGCCGTGAACGGCGCGCGCGCGATCGAGCCTGCCAGTTCATCGACGGCGTTCGGACGGTCGGTTTTTCGAATGTAGCTGCCGCCGGTGGTCGCGGCCGGCCAGGCCTGCCACTGAAAATCCTGCGCGCCGACCGCGCTGCCCATGCCGATGTCGCCCTTGGCGATCAGCACATCGACGGTTTCGAGCTGCGGCGGGGGCGGCGGTGCGGAGGCCACCGGCTTCGGATCCTCGCCGCCGGCGAGAAACGCGGCGGCGCCGCCGGCCAGGAGGGCGACACCCAACACCACAAGACGCGCGGCTTTCATAACGCTTCACTCACTCTGTTGCGGGACACGAACGGCCTGACGAGACCGTTTCCGCTTCAACTAATGAGGGTCTGCGGCGACACCTCTGACATGCCGGGATTTCAGCAGGCAAAGGTCAACTCGTGGTTAACGACGGGTGTCGAAATGCAGTTAAAAATCGGTAACGCGTGATGCGGGGTGCAAACGGCGAACAGGCTCGCTCCAAAACGCACGCGCCGCGGCGAACGCCGCAGCCGTTGTCGCGCGAAGGATTAAGAGGGGGCCGGGCCTAAAGTCCGCCCTGCATCCAGGGCGTATGCGGATAGATCAGCAGCGCAGAGGCGGCGAGCGCGATGCCGTAAGGCACGCCGCCGTCGACCCGATGCAGGCGCTTGACCCATTCCTGGTCGGCCAGCGCTGACGGCAGCGGCATCAGCCGGAACCGGATCATCAGCAGCGTGAGAAGGCCGCCGAAGATCGCGGCGTAAAGCAGATAGGCCATCAGGTGATCGAAGCCGAACCACAGCGCGGTGGCGGCCGCGAGCTTGGCGTCGCCGCCGCCGATCCAGCCGCGGGCGAAGAACACGAAGGTGACGGCCAGCACCGCGAGCGCTGCGCCGACGTGGGAGAGCATCGCCTCCGGCGTCATGCCGGACGCCCATGCCAACACGAAGAAGCCCCCGATCAGGATCAGGGAAATCCGGTTCGAGATCGTCATCGTGAACAGGTCGCTGGAGGCCGCGAACGCCATCATGGTCGGAAACAGCAGGAGAATGGCGGCGTCGAAAACCATGATGGGCCTGAGCCTGGTTTTGGTTTGCGCGGACGGGGCGGAGTCGCCCGGTCCGCGATCCTGATGCGTTTTGCGCGGCGTCGTACGCACCTTAGCCGCGACGTCGTTGCGTTTTGGTTAGTGCGACCGTGAAAAGGCGATGCGTAACGGCGCCTGAGCCTGTGCGGCGCGGTTCCGCGCCGCGCTCCGAAACGACAAAAGGCTCCTGCCGAAGCGGGAGCCTCTCATCGGACGCCTTGCGGCGCGATCAGTTGAGTGCGTTCTGAACCGAGGTGAAGGTGCTCTGCAGCTTGGTGCCGAGGCCCTGCACGACGGCGATGATGGCGACGGAGATGCCGGCGGCGATCAGACCGTATTCGATGGCGGTCGCACCGGACTCGTCCTTCACGAAACGCGAAACGAGGCTCTTCATCGGTAACTCCTTAGGTCCACTCGTGGCTGCTTGATGCTGGTCCCCGGCCGTTGTCCCCGGCCACTTTGACCATGTCGCGACCCTAGCGAGAGGCTCTTGCGCCCAAGTTAATTCAAATGCCGGACGGAGTGTCGCCTCCCGCACATTTTGAGCGTGGTTAAGAATGGATTTTCGATCGCAGGCGCGACGATCGCACGAGCCGCGCACTGCTTTATGGACGCCGGCGCGCCGCGTCTCCAGCCTCGTGCGTCGGCGTGCGGAGGCGGTCTTGGCGTTTCATTCACCAATTTGGAGTGAAGTGAAACTCGCGGCTTCCGGCCGCTTGTCGACGGCTTGTGTGTCTGTGTGCGTGCGGAGTGTGAGAGCGATGGCGGCGAAGGTCGTGCATAACGGTCGGCTGCGCGGCATGGCCGTGTGGATGGCGATCCCGCTGCTGGCCGTCCTGGCCGCCGCCATTTCCGGCACAGCCGCGCGGGCCGAGGATCCGCCGCGCGCCTCGATGGGCCAGCCGATCCGGATTTTTCTCGATATTTCCCGCGTTCTGAAGATGCCGGATCGCACCGCGACGCTGGTGATCGGCAATCCGCTCATCGCCGACGTCACCGTTCAGACCGGAGGCCTGCTGGTCGTGACCGGCAAGGGTTACGGCGTCACCAACCTGATCGCCTTCGACGCCAAGGGCGCGCTCCTGATGGAGCATCCGATCGAGGTGATGGGGCCGGTCGATCGCGTGACGATCTATCGCGGCGTCGAGCGCGAGTCCTACAGCTGCCTGCCGAACTGCGAGCGCCGCATCGTTCTGGGCGACAGCCAGGAGTATTTCGCTGGCGCGCTCGGCCAGTCCGGCGCCCTCGCAGGCCAGGCCAGCGGCGGTCCGCAAGCCAACCGGTAGCCGACGCCCGCGTTGCGGCGTCATGGTTACCATCGGCTGAACGCGCGCGCCCGCAAACGCTCCCGCTCTTTCAACAAATCGCAAACGCCCGTTTGCTATGACAGGAGCGTGGGCGGCGGATGCTGGTGTCCGTCAAGCGTTCGGGTTGTCGATCATGCAGAGGGCCTTTCCGCACCGGTTCGTCGCGCACGCCGCCTGGCTGCGCCGCGTGCCGCTGATCCGCCGTTTCGTCCGCGAGCGTGATGGCGCCACCGCCATCGAATTCGGTCTCGTCGCCGCGCCGTTTCTGGCGATGGTGTTCGCGATCATGGAAACCGCGATCATTTTCTTCGCCGGCCAGACGCTGGAGACCGCAGGTGCGGACAGCGCGCGCCTGATCATGACCGGTCAGGCGCAGACCCAGGGGTTCAGTCAGAACCAGTTCAAGCAGGAGGTCTGCGGGAAGATCCACGGGCTGTTCAAGTGCGACGCCGGCCTGCATGTCGACGTGCGCACCTACACCGGCTTCTCGCAGATCAGCGCCAACAAGCCGATCAAGCCCGACGGCACGCTCGACAACAATTTCGTCTATCAGCCCGGCGGCCCCGGCGATATCGTCGTCGTGCGCCTGATGTATCAGTGGCCCGTCTATGTGTCGCTGCTCGGCCTCAACCTCGGCGACATGTCCGGTAACAAGCGGCTTCTGGTCTCAACCATCGCGTTCCGCAACGAGCCCTACAAGTGAGCCGCACCATGACGCACTTGCGCCGAATGGCCGACGCCGCTCTTGCTGTCCCGTCGCTTGCGGCCCGCCGCGTTCGGAGCCTCGCCGCCGACGAGCGCGGAGTTTCCGCGGTCGAATTTGCGATGCTCCTGCCGCTGATGCTGACGCTTTATCTCGGCGCCGTCGAGCTGTCGCAGGGCATTGCCGCCGACCGCAAGGTGACGCTCACCGCGCGCACGGTCTCCGATCTGGTGTCGCAGGTGTCCAGCATCAACAACACCGGCGTCGCAAATTCCCTCAGCGCCGCTGCGGCGGTGATGGCGCCTTACCCCTCGGACCAGCTCAAGGTGACGGTCTCGAGCGTCAAGATCGACGCACAGGGCAAGGCCACGATCGAGTGGAGCGACACGCTGAACGGAACCGCGCGCGCCAGGAATTCGACGGTTTCGATTCCGACTGCGCTCGCGGTGCCCAACACCTATCTGATCTGGAGCGAGGTCTCGTATAGCTACAAGCCGACCATCGGCTATGTTGTGACCGGATCGCTCAATCTGAAGGACCAGATTTTCATGCGGCCGCGGCTGTCCGATCAGGTGACGCGCACCACGTCGTAGTCGCTTCTGCACATACGCCGCGAGGCGGTCAGCTTAGGCCGGGAATCGGCAGCGCCGTCGTGGACTTGATGCGCTCCATCGCGAACCGCGAGGTCACGTCCTTGAGCGGGACGGTGCCGATCAGCTTCTTGTAGAACGTGTCGTAGCCCTGGATGTCGGGCACCACCACGCGCAGCATGTAATCGACGTCGCCCGCCATGCGGTGGAATTCCATCACCTCCGGCATGGCGCTCACGGTCCTGGCGAAATGGTCGAGCCAGTCCTGCGAATGGTCGCCGGTCTCGATCGAGACGAACACCGTGATCCCGAGGCCGATCTTGTCCTGGTCGATCAGCGCGACCCGCTTCTGGATCACGCCCTCCGCCTCCAGCTTCTGGATGCGCTTCCAGCACGGCGTCGAGGACAGACCGACCCGGCTGCCGATCTCGGCGACGGAGAGCGAGGCATCGTCCTGAAGGACGGCGAGGATTTTCCGGTCGATGGCGTCCATTTGTAGAAATCTGTTCTAAAATTTCTGGGCGGGGACGGCTATACAGGGAAAAATATTTCTCATCAAGCCGCAAGGAAGGCGTCCACCTCGACGCGGGTCGGCGCCCCCGCGCTGCCGCCGAAGCGGGTGCATTTGAGGCCGGCGGCGGCGGCGCCGAACCGCATGGCGGAAACCGGATCGCGGCCCTCCGCGAGCCCCAGCGCAATGCCGGCGTGGAACACGTCGCCGGCCGCCAGCGTGTCCACCACGTCGAATTTGAACACCGGCAGCAGCCGGATCGCGCCGTCGTCGACATAGCGTACGGCGTCCGGTCCGTTGCTGACAGCCAGGAAGGCGTCGGTGCGCGATGGAAAGCGCAGAATCGCCTCGTCGAGGTCTTCGTGGCCGGTGGTGGCGCGCAGGCATTCCGACGAGAAGATCACATGCGTCGCCGCGACAAACAGCGGGTCGTCCTCCACGGTCGGGCGGTCCGCATCGAGCACCACCGGGATGCCGCGCCGGCGCGCGGCGGCGCAGAGTGGCCTCACGAAATCAGGAAAGCGGTTGTCGGCCAGCAGCACGTCGATGCCGGCCACGATCGCATCGGGGTCGGCCGGCCGCGCAGCCTCGATCCGGCGGTCGCGATAGGTGGCGATCATGCGTTCGCCGGCGCCGTCCACCATGATCCCGGACACCGGGGCGCTGGCCTCGGCAATCCTGACGATCGCGGACGTGTCGACGCCTTCGCGCGCCAGATCGGCGAGGATCATGCCGCTGATCGGGTCGGCCTCGCCGCCCATCGGTCCGCTGTAGCGGGCACGGCCGCCGAGCCTTGCGACGGCAATCGCGGCGTTCACCGCGCAGCCGCCGGAGACGATGACGAACTGGTCGGTCATCGCCTTGCCGCCGGGCGGCGGAAAGTCCTTCACGCGAAAGACGATGTCCTGCACCGCGATGCCGGCGCAGAGAACCGCCGGACGATCAGCGCGCATGGCCGACCTCGTCGATCGTTCCCTCGACCCAGGCCCGGATCAGGTGATGCGCGATCGCGACCGGCGGCGGCGTGGTCAGCCCCTCGGGATGCCGGCGCAGCAGCATGGCGGCGAGTTCGTCGCGGCTGAACCAGCGCGCGGCCTCCAGCTCGTCGCGGTCGATGACGATGTCGTCGTTCAGCGCCTCGGCGTGACAGCCGATCATCAGCGAGGAGGGAAACGGCCAGGGTTGCGAGAACAGGTAATCGACGCGGCCGCAGCGGATGCCGGCCTCCTCCAGCACCTCGCGGCGCACGGCGTCCTCGATCGCCTCGCCCGGTTCGATGAAGCCCGCAAGACAGGACCACATGGTCGAGGCGAAGCGGCCGGAGCGGCCGAGCAGGGCGCGGTCGCCGCGGGTCGCCAGCATGATCGCGACCGGATCGGTGCGCGGAAAGTGCTGCGCCTTGCAGGCCGGGCAGTCGCGCCGCCAGCCGCCGTCGGTGACGCGCGAGGGCGCGCCGCAGTTCGAGCAGAAGCGGTGCCGCGCGTGCCAGTGCAGCAGTGCCTTGGCCTCGGCCAGCGGTGGCAGATCGTCCTGCCCGACCAGTCCCTGGACCGCGATGCTGCGCAGGTCGATCACGAACAGGTCGTCACGCGCCTTGAGCGCCTCCGCGTCGCTTTGCGCGATGCCGATGCCGAAGCGGCCGGCGCCGTCGATCACGCCGAGGAACACCGTCTCGACCACAGGCGCGAGTGCGCGAGCCTCGGCCGGGCTGAAGGCCGCGTCGTAGCCGTCGCCGGACCTCTTCAGGACGATCAGTTCGCTGCCGATCACATAGGCGGCGCTACGCGGATCGCGTTCGACCTCGCGCAGCCACGCTTCGTCGCGCCGCCGTTCGGCGATGCGGTCGACCAGGCTCTGCGTGTAGCCGAGGCGGGGCTTGGGGCCGAGATCGGAGACGGAGGACAACGGGCAACCGGGCAATGGAGGGATCGGCAGGCGACGAACCGCGCTGGTTCCGCGGCGGCGGTCGCGAGATTGCGGCGGGGGCAGGAGTGGGTCAAGCGCGCGGCGGCAGGGAAAGTTCCGCCCGGAGCCGGGTCAGCAGGGCGTCCCGAGCCGTCGGATCGTAGGGCTTCGGCGGGGCTGCGCCCCACACCGGACGGGGCCAGGTCGCGTCGCTGCGAAACCGCGCGACGATGTGGATATGAAGTTGCGCCACCACGTTGCCGATCGCGGCGACGTTCAGCTTGTCGCAGGACGTCACGCGCCGGAGTGCTTGCGAAGCCAGCGTGATCTCGTCGAGCAGGGCCGCGCGATCCTGCGGCCCGAGATCGACGATCTCGCTCGCGCCGCCGCACCGTGGCACCAGGATCAGCCACGGATAATTGGCGTCGGCCATCAGCAGCGCGCGGCTGAGCGGCAGGTCGCCGACGGCGGCCGTGTCGCGCTCCAGTTGCGGGTCGAGCCGCCAGCCGGCCGCCGGATCGGATGTCATCCTTCGTCGCCCCGAAAATCGAGAATCGCTGCGGGGAAACCTACCCGAATCCGGGCCGGACGCCGCTTGCCTTGCCGGAGCGGACGGCCGATATAGGAGGCGGGAGGTTGGCGGTGGACGAGCCACTCGCCAACCGGGTCAGGTCCGGAAGGAAGCAGCCCTAACGAGCCACGACTCGGGTCGCTCGTCAGCCTCCCACCCGCCGTTTTCCCGCCGTCGGTCCGGGGCGCGGGCCAAGCCTGCGGGCCGCGACCCCGAACACGGTGCGAATCCCAGGGATGACCGACGCCACCGCCAGCCCCCCGGACGAGCCGGGCTTCGATCTCGGCGGGACGGCCGCACCCGAGCCGCCAGCGGGCGCCTACCGGGTGCTGGCTCGCAAGTATCGCCCCGCGACCTTCGACGACCTGATCGGGCAGGAGGCGATGGTGCGCACCGTCTCCAACGCCTTCGAGACCGGCCGCATTCCGCAGGCCTGGATCCTCACCGGCGTGCGCGGGGTCGGCAAGACGACGACCGCGCGCATTCTCGCCCGCGCACTCAATTACGAGTTGCCGGACGGCTCCGTGACGGGGCCGACCATCCACATGCCGGTGCCGGGCACGCAGTGCCAGGCGATCATGGAAAGCCGGCATATCGACGTGATCGAGATGGACGCGGCCTCGCACAACGGCGTCGACGACGTGCGCCAGATCAACGACGCGATCCGCTACGCCCCGGTGAGCGCGCGCTACAAGGTCTACATTCTCGACGAGGTCCACATGCTGTCGCCGGCGGCGTTCAACGCGCTGCTGAAGACGCTGGAGGAGCCGCCGCCGCACGCCAAGTTCGTGTTCGCCACCACCGAAATCCGCAAGGTGCCGGTCACGGTTCTGTCGCGCTGCCAGCGCTTCGACCTGCGCCGCGTCGAGGCCGCGACGATGGTGACGCATCTGGAGGGGATCGCCGCGAAGGAGGGCGTCGAGGCCGAGCCCGCCGCGCTGGCGCTGATCGCGCGCGCCTCCGAAGGTTCGGTGCGCGATGCGCTGTCGCTGTTCGATCAGGCCATCGCCCATGCCGCGGGTTCGGTGCGCGCCGAGGACGTGCGCAACATGCTCGGGCTTGCCGACCGCACCCGCGTCATCGATCTGTTCGAGGCGCTGATGAAGGGCGACGTGGCGGCGGCGCTCAAGGAGCTGCGCGACCAGTACAATTCCGGCGCAGACCCGTCGGTGGTGCTGGCGGACCTCGCCGAGTTTGCGCATTTCGTGACCCGCGTGAAGGTGGTTCCGGCCGTCGCGGACGATATCTCTCTGGGCGAGTCGGAGCGCACCCGCGGGCGCGGCTTCGCCGCCGCGCTGTCGATGCGCGTGCTTGGCCGCACCTGGCAGATGCTGCTCAAGGGCATCGGCGAGGTGCGCGACGCCGGCAAGCCGATCGCGGCCGCCGAAATGGTGCTGGTGCGGATCGCCTATGCGGCCGACCTGCCGACGCCCGACGAGGCGATCCGAATGATCGATGCGGGCAATTCGTCGGGCGGCAGCGCCGGACCGGCGGCGCGCGGCAATGGCGGCGCGCCCGCCGGGAGCACGCAGGCGGTCGCGTCGCGCAGCTACGCGCCGCAATCCTCCGCCGCGCCGCGCGCCGCGCTCGCGGTTTCGACCGCGCAGCCTGCGGAGCGGCCGCAGATGCGCGCGGTCGAAACGCCGGCGCAGCCGGCCATCGTCATCCGGTCGTTCGATGAGCTGGTGGCGCTGGCCGCAGAAAAGCGCGACGTCCAGACCAAGATCGCCTTGCAGCGGGACGTGCGGCTGGTGCGCTGCGAGGACGGCAAGCTCGAGATTGCGCTGGAGCCGGGCGCACCCAAGACTCTGGTCAACGACCTGTCGCGCAAGCTGCAGCAATGGACCGGCCGGCAATGGGTGATCGTGCTGTCGCGCGAGAGCGGCGCGCCGACCCTGAAGGCCCAGTCCGAGGCGCGGCAGGCTGCGCTGGAGGTGGGTGTGCAGGCCGATCCGCTGGTCAAGGCGGTGCTGGAACGGTTTCCCGGCGCGCAGATTGTCGGGGTGCGTGGCGGCAAGGACGAGCCGGTCGTGGGAGCGCCGTCGTCGGCGCCGGGCGACGATCTGCCGCCGCCGACCGACGACGGCTTCGGGGACAACTGGGTGCGCGACGACGACTGACGTCGGGCCGAACGGAAGGCGATGCGTGATGGATTTCATGGGCATGATGAAGCAGGCCGCGCAGATGCAGGCCAAGATGCAGGAGCTGCAGTCGGAGCTCGATAGCGCGCTGGTCGAAGGCACCGCGGGCGGCGGGCTCGTCACCGTCACGCTCAGCGCCAAGGGCGACCTCAAGGGCGTCAAGCTCGACAATTCGCTGCTGAAGCCGGACGAGAAGGAGATCCTGGAGGATCTGCTTGTCACCGCGCACGCCGATGCGCGCCGCAAGGCCGAGGCGGTCATGCAGGAGAAGATGTCGTCGATCACTGGCGGCCTGAAGCTGCCCGGCGGGCTGAAGCTGCCGTTCTGAGCGGCTTTCGACCGCTGCCGCTGCCTGGAGCGTCATGCCGAAATCCGTCGCCGGTCCCGAGATCGAACGCCTGATCCAGTTGCTGGCGCGGCTGCCGGGGCTGGGCCCGCGTTCCGCGCGCCGCGCCGCGCTGCATCTGATCAAGAAGCGCGAACAGCTCATGCAGCCGCTGCAGGCGGCGCTGGAGGTTGCGCTCGACAAGATCGAGGTCTGCAAGACCTGCGGCAACATCGACAGCCGGAACCCCTGCACGGTCTGCACCGACCCGCGCCGCGATCCCTCGGTCATCATCGTGGTGGCGGACGTCGCCGACCTCTGGGCGCTGGAACGGGCCTCGGTGATGAACGCGCGCTATCACGTTCTTGGCGGCACGCTCTCCCCGCTCGACGGCATCGGACCGCAGGATCTCGCGATCGACGCGCTGGTGTCGCGCGCGCACGATCCGGCGGTGAAGGAGATCGTGCTGGCGCTCAACGCCACCGTCGATGGCCAGACCACCGCGCACTACATCACCGACCTGCTGCACGAGGCGAATGTGGCGGTGACGCGGCTGGCGCATGGCGTGCCGGTCGGCGGCGAGCTCGACTACCTCGACGACGGCACGCTGTCGGCCGCGATCCGCAGCCGCACGCCGCTGTAGGCGCGGGGAAGTCAGTCGTCTGCGCGCAGCACCTTCGGCGTCTTCAAACTCTCGAAGTGACCGCGCACCTGCAGCCACCACAGCAGGATCAGGCTCGGGATCGCGACCAACGCGCTGACCACGAAGAACAGCGCCCAGCCGGTTTCCTTGGCGAGATAGCCCGCGCCGGCCGACAGATAGGTGCGCCCGACCGCCGAAAGCGCGGTCAGCAGGGCGAACTGTGTCGCGGTGTGCAGCGGCGACTGACACAGCGACGAGAGATAGGCGACGAAGATCACCGTGCCGATCGCACCGGTGAAGTTTTCCGCGACGATGGTGACAACCAGCGCCCAGTGGTTCAGGCCCATCCACGCCTGCCAGGTGAACGTGAGGTTCGATGCCATCTGCAGGAAGGCGCCGATCCAGAGGCAGGTCGCGAGCGGATAGGCGCGCGCGACGAATCCGCCGGCAAATCCGCCGGCGAGCGTCGCGGCGAGCCCGACGCCCTTCACCACATTGGCGTAATCGGTGCGGCTGAATCCCAGGTCGATAACGAAGGCTGTGGTCATCGCGCCGGCGAAGGCGTCGCAGAACTTGTAGAGCACGACGAAGGCGAGCACGACGAACGCCATGTCGCGCGTCAGGAACTCCGAGAAGGCGCCGACCGCCGCCACGGCGACCCGCTTCACGGGGTTTTCGCCGGTCGCCGCCGCATTGCGCACCTCGATCGCCGCCGGCGTCTTCGGCTCGGTGGCCACCAGCGTTGTGACGATGCCGATCAGCATCATGCCGGCCATCGCGAGATAGCCGAGCATCCAGGCGGTCTGCAGGTCGGCGCCGTAGGCCTCGAAGCCCGATACGAAGTAGAGCGCGCCCGCGCCGGACACGACCATGCCGATGCGATAGGCCGCGACGTAGGACGCCATGCCGGCGGCCTGCTCGCGCTCGTCGAGGCTCTCGACGCGGAAGGCGTCGATCACGATGTCCTGGGTCGCGGAGGCGGCCGCGACCATCAGCGCGCCGAACGCCACCCACCAGGGCGAGACCGCCGGATTGGTGAAGGCCAGAAACACGATCGCCGCCATCAGCAGCAACTGCGAGAACACCAGCCAGCCGCGGCGGCGGCCGAGCCAGCGCGAGAGCAGCGGCGCGTTCAGCGCGTCGACCACCGGGGCCCACAGGAACTTGATCGTGTAGGGCGTGCCGACCAGCGTGAACAGGCCGATGGTGCCGAGGTCGACGCCGGACTGGCGCATCCAGACCATCAGGGTGGAGCCGGACAAGGCCAGCGGCAGGCCGGCCGAAAATCCGAGAAAGAGGACGATCAGCACCCGCGGCTGGGTGTAGACCGCGAAGGTCTCGCGCCAGGTTGCACTTCGCTCGGCGGAGGGCTGCGTGTCGGTGGCGGAGGTCATGAAGACTCTCTGTGGCGCTTTCGCGCGGGGCGGGCGCCCGCGTTCAGCCGTGACTCCGGCGCTCGGCTTTACGCGTAAACCGTAAACGCTTCACTCGGTGGCCTTCACTCGCTGACCTGCAGCCGCAGCGGAGCCTTGATGACGTTCGCCGCGCGGCCCGATTCCGTACTTTTGCCGTCCTCGGTGTCGGCGTCGTCGAACTCGACCTGCCGGATGCGCTCGCCGCGCCGCTCGATCTTCTCGGTGGAGATCAGGATCTGGCGGATGTCCTCGCCGGCCTGGTTGGAATGGGTCTGCAGCTTGCGCACCCGCTCGGCCAGCCGGCCGATGTCGTCCATCAGGATGCCGACCTCGGCGTGGATCTTGTCGGCGGCCTCGCGCATCCGGGCGTCGCGCTGGATCTGCTGCACCACCTGGATCGCCAGCATGAGGAGCGACGGTGACACCACGACCACGCGGGCGCGATAGGCCTTCTGCACCAGATCCTCGAAACCGTCGTGCAGCTCCGCATAGACCGACTCGGAGGGCACGAACATCAGCGCGGTATCCTGGGTCTCTCCCGCGATCAGATACTTGTCCGCGATGTCGGCGATGTGGCGGCCGACGTCCTGCCGCAGCCGCTGGCCTGCGGTCTTGCGCTCCTCGTCGGTCTGCGCGTCGCGGAAGGCGGTGAAGGCCTCCAGCGGAAACTTGGCATCGATCACCAGCGGCCGCTGGTCGGGCAGGTACACCACGCAATCCGGACGGGTGCGGTTGGAAAGCGTCGCCTGGAATTCGAAGGAGCCCTTCGGCAGCCCGTCCTGCACGATTGCCTCCATCCGGCCCTGGCCGAAGGCGCCGCGGCGCTGCTTGTTGTCGAGCACCTTCTGCAGCGAGGTTACCTGCGAGGCCAGTTCGGTGATGTTCTTCTGCGCGCTGTCGATCACGGCGAGCCGCTCCGCGAGCCTGCGCAGGTTGTCGGTGGTGTCCTTCTTGGTCGTGTCGAGCGTGGTCTGCAGGCTCTGCGTCACCGTGCCGAGTCGTGTGTCCAGCGACGTCTGGAGATTCTGCGACACCGAATCGAGCCGCGCGTTGACGTTGTTCTGAAGCTGCGCCTGCGCGCGCGAGAGAAGCTCGCCCATCTGCTGCACGCGCGCGGTCAGTTCCACCATGCGCAACTCCGCAACGGGGTCGGTCGGAGGCTTCTTCGGCCGCCGCAGCACGATTGCCAGCGCGGCGACCGCGAACCCTACGGCGAGGCCGATGCCGATGGCCGGAGCATGGGCGATCCAGAATTCAGCGGTCATCCAGGGGGCGGAAGGGTCCATCGGATGCTTCTAGCCCGATTCTGCGCAAGAACAAAGAGCGAACATATTGACCGCGCGACCCCCAGCCCTTAAATCGCCGGCATGGCCCTGCGCGACATTCTCGTTCTTCCCGACAAACGCCTTCGCGACGTTTCCAAGCCGGTCGACGCCATCGACGGAGCGGTGAAAAAGCTCGTCGATGACATGTTCGACACGATGTATGACGCGCCCGGTATCGGGCTCGCGGCGATCCAGATCGGTGTGCCGTTGCGGGTCGTGACGATGGACCTTGCCAAGAAGGACGACGAGAAGGCACCGCAGGTCTTCATCAATCCGGAGATCGTGGCGGAGAGCGCCGAGTTGAGCGTGCATGAGGAGGGCTGTCTCTCGATTCCCGAATATTACGAGGAGGTCGAGCGGCCGGCGAGCGTGACGGTCCGCTATCTCGATCTGGACGGGAAGCGGCACGAGGTCGAGGCCAAGGGCCTGCTGGCGACCTGCCTGCAGCACGAGATCGACCATCTCAACGGCGTCCTGTTCATCGACCACCTGTCGAAGCTCAAGCGCGACCGGGTGCTCAAGAAATACACCAAGGCCGCGAAGCTCGCGGCCAAGGACGAGTAGGCCGCTGGCCGACTTGCCGGTGCAGGGGCTGGTTTGATATCAATGATATCAACCTCTGCCGGCTCAATTCCTGCCGAGGACCGGCTGAGACCCGGCCGATGTTCGGCCGAGCCGTCGGGAGGCGCCCATGCCCGATCTTCTGATCCGCAACATCGATCCCGACCTCAAGCGCCGGCTCGAGGAAAGCGCGAAGTCGCACAGGCGCAGTCTCTCCGACGAGGCCAAGACGCTGATCCGTCGCGGGCTGGTTGAGCCTGTGCAGGACAACGCCGAACCAGGCGAGAAGAAAAAAGGGCTGGGCACGCGGATGATGGAATTGCTGCCGCCCGAGTACCGCAGCGACGATTATGTCTTTGAGTTTCCCGAGCCGGTCCGCAAGCCACCGGATTTCAAGTGATCGTTCTCGACACCAACGTCGTGTCGGAGAGTTTCCGGCCGCGCCCGAGTCTGCAAGTTATGTCGTGGCTCGACGGGCTCCGTGAAGCGGAATTGTGGATTTGCACGCCCGTTCTGGCCGAGTTGCGATATGGCGCAGAGATTCTTGCTCCGGGAAAAGCGAAGCATCATCTCGTCGCCGCTATCGACGGTCTTGAGGCGCAATTCACCGGTCGAATCCTGCCACTGGATGCTGCAGCCGCTATCCACTATGCGAGGTTGAGTGCGAAGCGCGAGCGGGCGGGGCGTCGGATCGAGCAGATGGATGTCTTGATCGCTGCGATTGCACTGGCAAACGGCGCGGCATTGGCCACGCGCAACACCCGCGATTTCGCCGATCTCGATCTCGACCTGGTCAATCCGTTCGATCTGGATGTCCGGTAGCGGAGCTGCAGCCTCGTCATGTCCCTCCGCCTGATCTTCATGGGTACGCCCGACTTCGCGGTGCCGACCCTGGTCGAACTGGCCGGCTGCCACGAGATCGTGGCGGTCTACACCCGCGCGCCCAAGCCGGGGGGGCGTCGCGGGCTGGAGCTGACGCCCTCGCCGGTGGAGCGGGAGGCGCGGCGGCTCGGGCTTTCCGTGCTCACGCCGGCTTCGCTGCGCAGCGCCGAGGCGCAGGCCGCGTTCGCTGCGCACGATGCGGATGCGGCGGTGGTGGTGGCCTACGGGCTGATCCTGCCGAAGCCGGTGCTCGACGCGGTGCCGCTCGGCTGCTTCAACCTGCACGCCTCGCTCCTGCCGCGCTGGCGCGGCGCCGCGCCGATCCATCGTGCGGTGATGGCGGGCGACGCCGAGAGCGGCGTGACCGTGATGAAGATGGACGAGGGGCTCGACACCGGCGACATGGCGATGGTCGAGCGCGTGCCGATCGGCGCGGACATGACGACCGGTGAGCTGCACGACGCGCTGGCGCGCATCGGCGCGGACCTGATGGCGCGGGCGATCGGCGCGCTCGAGCGCGGCGGTTTGCAAAGCGTGCCGCAGCCCGCGGACGGCGTGACCTACGCGGCCAAGATCGACAAGGCCGAAACCCGTATCGACTGGTCGAAGCCGGGCCGGGAGGTGCACAACCACATCCGCGGGCTGTCGCCGTTTCCCGGCGCGTGGTGCGAAATGCCGGGTCTCGGGCGGGTCAAGGTGCTGCGCACGACGGCAGGCGAGGGCGGCGGCGCGCCGGGCTTGCTGCTCGATGATCAACTCACGGTGGCCTGCGGCATCGGCGCGGTGCGCATACTCGAACTGCAGAGGGCCGGCAGCCGCGCCATGAAGTCCGACGAATTCCTGCGCGGCACACCGATGCCGCGCGGAACGGTGCTGGCCTGAGATGCCCCGCTACAAATCATCATCGAGTACGACGGCGCGCCGTTCTCCGGCTGGCAGTGGCAGGACCATGTGCCGTCCGTGCAGGGCGCGCTGCAGGCGGCGATCGAGGCGTTCGCGGGCGAGCGCGTCAGCGTGCAGGGGGCGGGGCGCACCGACGCCGGCGTGCATGCGCTCGGGCAGGTGGCGCATTTCGATCTGTCGAGAGAGTACGAGCCGGGGACGGTGCGCGACGCGATGAACGCGCATCTGCGACCCCATCCGGTCGCAGTGCTGTCCGCCGAAGTCGCGCCGGCGGAATTCGACGCGCGGCGCTCGGCCGTCCGGCGGCATTATCTCTATCGCATCGCCAACCGGCGGCCGGACCTTGCGCTGGAGCGCGGCCGGGCCTGGCGCTTTCCGCGACCGCTCGATGCCGACGCGATGCATGCCGCCGCCCAGCGCCTCGTCGGCAAGCACGACTTCACGACCTTCCGCTCCACCGAATGCCAGGCCAAGTCGCCGGAGAAGACGCTCGACCGTCTCGACGTGTCGCGCGCCGGCGACGAGGTGCATGTGGTCGCGGTCGCGCGCTCGTTCCTGCACAACCAGGTGCGTTCGATGGTCGGCACGCTGGTGCCGGTCGGCGACGGCAAGCGGACCGCCGACGACATCGCCCGGGCGCTGGCCGCGCGCGACCGCGCCGCCTGCGGCCCGGTCGCGCCGCCGGACGGGCTCTATCTCGTGCGGGTCGATTACTGACGCAAGGCGCTTGCTCCGTCCGGCCGCGGCCTTAAGCTCGCGGGCCAATCGCAACGGCACCGGCGCAGACCGGGCTCAGGGAGGATCGGTCCATGCTCACGCGCCGCGCGTTCGCGAGTCTCATGGCGGGAGGCGCGGCGCTGGCCGCAGGGCCCGCCCGCGCCCAGCCGTTTCCCGGCACGCTGATCCGCATCGTGGTGCCGGCCGCCGCCGGCGGCGGCACCGACATTCTGGCGCGCGCCATGAGCCAGCAGCTTCAGGACATCTGGAAGCAGACGGTGATCGTCGAGAACCGCTCCGGTGCGGCCGGGCTGATCGGCACGCGCCATGTCGCCTCGTCGCCGGGCGACGGCCACACGCTTCTGATGGCCGCGACCAGCGCGATCATGGCGCTCGCCTCCAACACGCCGTCGCCGTTCGAGATTTCGCGCGACCTCGCGCCGGTCACGCTGGTCTCCGCGCCGCCCTATATTCTCGTTTCGCATCCCTCGATCCCGGCGAAGAACGCCGCCGAGCTGATCGCCTACGCGAAGCAGAACCCCGGCAAGCTCAGCTACGGCTCGTCCGGCGCGGGCGCGGCCTCGCATCTTTCCGGCGCGCTGTTCGCGCAGATGGCCGGGATCGAGATGCTGCATGTGCCCTATCGCGGCATGGGGCCGGCGGTGCCGGACCTGCTCGGCGGGCGTATCCAGCTCCTGTTCGCGCCGGCGATCACGGTGACGCCGCACATCGCCTCGGGTGCGCTGCGGATGATCGGCACCACCGGCGCGAAGCGTTCGGCGCTGTTTCCGGATTATCCCACCATCGCGGAATCGGGCCTGCCGAAGTACAATTCTCTGGGCTGGTTCGGCCTGTTCGCACCGGGCACGACGCCCGCGCCGGTGGTCGAGCGGATCAGCGCGGACGTCCGCAAGGTTCTGGTGTCCGACGACCTGAAGAGGCGTCTGGCCGATCAGGGCGCGGAGCCGCAGCCGACCACGCCTGCGGAATTCAGGAGCTTCGTGAACGGCGACATCCACAAGTGGGTCGATCTCGCCAAGTCTGCGAACATCAAGCTGGGGGGATGAGCCGCTCTTTGTCCACGTCATGCCATCCACGTCATGCCCGGCCTCGTGCCGGGCATCCCGTTCAGGGAGGCACAGCACCCACCTATATCGTGATTGCTTCAAATTGAATCGCGTAGGCGGTGTTTGCGCTCCCTCCCCCTGAAAGGGGGAGGGTTGGGGTGGGGGTCCGCCATCCGGCAAACCGATCCCCACTCGGCGTCCTTCGGCCGCCGACCTCCCCTTTTCAAGGGGAGGTGACAACCGCAAACGCTTCGATCAAAAGCAACGACGCTATAAGCGGGATGGCCGGGACATAGGCGAGCGAAGCGACGCCGGCGTGAGGACGGCTATGCCTAGCCATGACGACTGAGAGTCGGATTAAAGAGCCAGCCGCGCCCGCGTCACCGGAAGTACCGCTCTAGAATCTCGCGATACACAGCGGTCAGCGCCGTAAGGTCCGCCACCGGCACGCGCTCGTCGGTGGCGTGCATGGTGGTGCCGACGAGGCCGAACTCCACCACGGGGCAATGGTCCTTGATGAAGCGCGCGTCGGACGTGCCCCCGGAGGTCGAAAGCTCCGGCCTGCGCCCCGTCACCGCCTCGATCGCGGCCACGACGCGATCGGTGAACGGGCCGGGCGCGGTGTAGAACACGTCCGCGTTCGACGGCTCCCACTCGATATGCCAGCGCACTCTGTCGCCGGCGGCCTTTGCCGCGCGGCTCTCGACCAGCGCCTTGAGCGACGCATAGTCGTGGCAGTCGTTGAAGCGGATGTTGAAGCGCGCGCGCGCCGCGCCCGGAATCAGGTTCACCGTCGGGTTTCCAATGTCGATCGAGGTGAATTCGAGGTTGGACGGATCGAACCGCTCCGAGCCCGTATCGAGCGGCTCGTCCATCAGCGCGGTCATCAGCTTCACAAGCCCGCGCACCGGATTGTCGGCGCGGTGCGGATAGGCGACGTGGCCCTGCTTACCGGTGACGACCAGCACGCCGTTCTGCGATCCGCGCCGGCCGAGCTTCACGGTGTCGCCGAGTGCGGCGACATTGCCCGGCTCGCCCAGAATGCAGTGATCGAAGACCTCCCCCCGCTCGGCAGCCCATTTCAGCAGCTTGGGCGTGCCGTTGATCGCGACGCTTTCCTCGTCGCCGGTGATCAGGAACGAGATCGAACCCTTCGGACGGCCGCCGTTCGCCGCAAGATAATCGAGGGTCGCCGCGACCTTGCAGGCGATCGCGCCCTTCATGTCGACCGCGCCGCGGCCGTAGAGCACGCCGTCGGCTATGTCGCCCGAAAAAGGTTGGTGCGACCAGGCCGCCGGGTCTCCGGGCGGGACCACGTCGGTGTGGCCGGCGAACATCAGGTGCGGCGCCTGCGTGCCGATCCGCGCATAGAGGTTCTCGACGTCGGGCGTGCCCGGCTCCGAGAAGGTCATCCGATGCACCGTGAAGCCCGCGTGCTTGAGCACGTCTTCCAGAAGCGTGAGCGCACCGCCCTCGGCGGGCGTGACGGACGGGCAGCGCAGGAGGTCGCGGGCGAGCGAGACGGGGTCGGTGGCGGTCATGCGTGCGGCTTTACCGGGCAGAACCTTCGTCCGTCAATGCGAGGCCGGCTTCGGCGCCACCGGATCGGGCCCGTAGGCGTTGCCGCCGATGGTGCCGCGCAGGAAGCCCAGCTCGACGATCGCCCAGATCGAGATCACGAGCGAGGGGATCGAGAACGCGATTCCCAGCCCGCCCGACGAGCGCGCCAGCGCGTCGAGCAGCACCGGCGCGAGATAGAACAGCAGAAGCCACCAGCCGGTCTTGTCGCGATCGTGCAGCCGCTTGATACCGACGGCGATGCCGGACCACACGCTCGGAATCAGCACCAGCGCGCTGAGAAAGAGCGACGCCGTCGAGAAGCCGGAGAAAAACACGAAGGCACCGACCGCAAACCAGATCGCCAGCCAGACCAGCAGCACGAGCCAGTATTTCGCGCGGTTGAGCCGTCCCTGAAACCCGAACAGCACGTCGATCATGGTCATGAGACACCCCCCGGACGGCCGAGGTTAGCCACTCCGGGGCAGCGGATAAAGCGCGGCCGTCGCGCCGGCGGCCGTTGCTCCGGCGGACCGTCTGCAGCCGGTCAGTCGCGCAGCAGCTCGTTGATGCTGGTCTTGGAGCGGGTCTTCTCGTCGACGCGCTTGACGATCACCGCACAGTAGAGGTTTGGGCCGGGGCGGCCGTCCTTCAGCGGCTTGCCGGGCATGGTGCCCGACACGACGACGGAATAGGGCGGCACCTCGCCGCGCATGGTCTCGCCGGTCTCGCGATCGACGATGGTGGTCGATGCACCGAGGTAGACGCCCATCGACAGCACCGAACCCTCGCGCACGACCACGCCCTCGGCGACCTCGGCGCGCGCGCCGATGAAGCAATTGTCCTCGATGATGACGGGGCCGGCCTGCAGCGGCTCCAGCACGCCGCCGATGCCGGCGCCGCCGGAGATGTGGCAGTTCTTTCCGATCTGCGCGCAGGAGCCGACGGTGGCCCAGGTGTCGACCATCGTTCCAGAATCGACATAGGCGCCGAGATTCACGAACGACGGCATCAGCACCACGTTCGGCGCGATGAAGGCCGAGCGGCGCACCACCGCGCCCGGCACCGCGCGGAAGCCGGCGGCCTTGAAGCGTGCGCCGTCCCAGCCCTCGAATTTGGTCGGCACCTTGTCCCACCAGGTCGAGTTGCCCGGCGCGCCCGCGATCGGGCCGTTGTCGGCGAGGCGGAAGGACAGCAGCACGGCCTTCTTCAGCCACTGGTTCACCGTCCACGCGCCGTTGCCGCCGCGCTCCGCGACGCGCGCCTTGCCGGAATCGAGCAGGTCGAGCGCGGTCTCGACCGCATCGCGCACCGCACCTTTGGTGGCGGGGGTCACGTCGTTGCGGTTGTCGAAGGCGGCGTCGATGGTCCTGGCGAGATCGTCGTGCGGCATCGCGTTGTTCCGGCTGAAAAGGGCTGCAATGGGAGGCTGAAAAGGGTCGTGGGTTTGTCGGGGGAAGCCCGGGCGCTGTCAAGCGTGGTTCCCGCAGTTGCCGCGACCGTGCGCAGGGTTGCCATCGCCGACGCAAAGCAGCGAAGGTCCGCCGGATTTTCCGCCGGGGGGCGATCGCCGGCAAGAACGGAGGCCGCCGCATGGACGCGACCGAACTGACCCGTGAATTTGAAATCTTCCTTCAGGGGCTGGCGGCATGGGCTGCGACGGCGTTGCCCAGTCTGGTCGGCGCCGTGTTGCTGCTGGCTGTGGGCTGGTGGCTGGCCGGCCGGGCCGACCGTGGCGTGCGCCGCCTGCTGGAGCGTCGCGTCGATCCCACGATTCGCGGCGTGATCGCCTCCGTGGTCCATTACGCGATCCTGATCCTGGTCTTCGTGGCGGTGCTCGGCCAGCTCGGCATCCAGACCACCAGCATCCTCGCCGCCCTCGGCGCGGTTGGCCTCGCCATCGGTCTTGCCATGCAGGGCACGCTGTCGAACATCGCCGCGGGCATGATGCTGCTGTGGCTGCGGCCGTTCCGCGTCGGCGACTATATCGACACCGGGACCGTGGCCGGCACCGTCCGGGACGTTGGACTTTTCGCCTGCGAGCTCAACACCTGGGACGGAATCTACATGTTCGTGCCGAACCAGCAGCTCTGGAACACCCGCATAATCAACCATTCGCGGCTGCCGACCCGTCTGGTCGATCTCAAGTTCGGCGTGTCCTACGACGACGATCTCGCGAAGGGCCGCGAGGTGCTGGCCGAACTGGCGAAAGACCCGCGCGTGCGCGCCGAGCCCGCGCCGGCCATCTTCGTCGATTCGCTGGGCGACAGCTCTGTCGTGCTGGCGCTCCGGGTCTGGACCGCGAACTCCGACTACTGGTCGGTGCGCCGCGATCTGACCGAGCGCGGCAAGACCATGCTGGAGGCGGCCGGCCTGTCGATCCCGTTCCCGCAGCGCGATCTGCGCATCGTCAACGCGACGGAGAAGGGCAGCAGCGTCGCTCTGCCGTCGTGACGCGCCCGCCGGCTGCGGCTCCGCGCGCGCGGGATCAGGCCCGCGCGGCGGAAAGGCCCTGCAGGAAGCCCTCCAGCCGGTCGGTGACGTGATCGACATGGGGCGCGTCGCGCCCGGCAAGCTCCCAGTCCTCACGCAGCACCTCGCGCGAGCCCGGCGGCACCACCAGCACGGTGGTCATGCCCAGCCGGTGCGGCACTTCGAGATTGCGAGAGAGATCCTCGAACATCGCCGCGCGCGCAGGGTTGACGCCATGCTTCTTGAGAAAGCGGTCGTAGACCTGCGGCATCGGCTTGGGGTCGAGGTCGGCGGCAGCGATGTCGAACACGTCCTCGAAGTGCCGGTCGATGTCGAGCCGCTTCATCACCGCCTCGGCGTGGGCGCGCGTGCCGTTGGTGAGGATCAGCTTGCGGCCGGGCAGCATCTCGATGGCGTCGCCCAGCGCCGCGTTGGGCGTGAGCGGCGAATGGTCGATGGCGTGCACGAAGGCGAGATAGTCGTCGGGCTCGAGGCCGTGCTCGGCCATCAGGCCGCGCATCGTGGTGCCGTAGCGCCTGTAGTAATCCTTCTGCAGGCGGAAGGCGTCGTCCTTCGTGATCTTCAGAAAGTTCGACACGTACTCGCGGATGCGGTCGTCGATCTGCTGCCAGAGATTGAGCTCGTGCGAATAGAGCGTGTTGTCGAGGTCGAACACCCAGGTCTCGACGTCGGCAAAGCCGCGCGGCGCGGCGCGAAGCGGGGAGGGCGCGTTCATGCGGTCTTTCCTAGCTCAGGATCGCGACAACGGGAATTGCGTCCGCCGGATTAACCCTGCGGCCTAACCATGTTGCGCGTTGCCGGTCGCGAAGCCGCGGCGTCGGGGATAGGTTCCCGACTCTGCGACGGCCTCCCTGCGGCGGGCGGCTTCGATCGCCGGTCCGGTTCCGGGAGCAAGCCGAACACGGCGCTGCCGGCGCCATCGCGAGGGTGTCCGATGGACCTCAAAGCCCGCTGCCGCCTGTCCTATTGCGTCGCCGCCGCGGTCGGCATCTGCTTCGGCCTGCTGATCGGCGGGGCGATGGCCTTCGTGGTTCACAACGAGACCCCGGTGCCGACCGTCGACTGGACGCCGCCGCGCGTCTGATCGCGCTCCGTTCAGGGCTGGAAGCGGACGACCGTCCCGCTCTTGCCCGACAGGTCGACCGTCGCGAAGCCGGACGAGGTCAGCCCGTTGCCGGCGCAATCCTTGTGCTCGCTCAGCTCGAACTTGACGTTGCGCGTGCACAGCACGGTCTCGCCGCCCCATGCCAGCGTCTTGCGGCCGTCGCGCAGCGGCTGTCCGTCCTTGCCGACCGCCTCGCCGAAGCTGTAGAGCCGCTGCGGCTTGCCCTTCACGTCCGGCCGCAGGCACTTGCCGGGCTCCACCCGATACCAGCCGCGGGTCGTGACCGCTCCACGCTCCTCGACGCCGAGCGCCGCCAGCACCGGATGCGGCGTATCGTTGCACCAGGCGAAGCCCGGGCCCTCCGGACGCTGGGCCACCGCGATCAGCGTGTCGAAGAAATCCGGCCGGCCGGCGGCGGCAAGGCCGAGCTTGTTGTCCTGCAGGAACTGAACCAGCGCCTGGTCGGTCTTGGCGCCGCGGATGCCGTCGATCGGGGTGGCGTCGTAGCCCGCGATCACCAGCAGCCGCTGGATGCCGGCGTCGCGCGCCTGGTCGTCGGTGTATTCGGCGTCCTCGGCGAGATAGACCGACAGGACGCCCTTCTCGTTCTCGGCGGGCCGGACCTGGGTGAAGCGCGCCAGCCTGTGATTGGGCCGCGTGCAATGGCGCGCCTGCGCCAGCGCGAAGGTCTCGTTCGCCACGCAGAAGTCGGTGTGTCCGGCCTGCGGCAGCGGCGAGCCGCCGTAAACCGCCAGCGCCCGGACATGGACGAACACGCCCTCGACCTGCACCTCGCCCTCGATCGCCGTGCGGCACTGGCCGGGGTCGATCCGGAACCAGCCGCGGGTCGCGGCCGCGCCGCCGGTCTCGATGCCGAGCGCGGTTTCGACGACATAGCTCATGCGGTTGCAGATCTGCAGATCCGCGCGCGCAGGCGTGCCGGCGCAGGTCACGGCGCAAAGCGCCAGGGCCAGCGTGACGGATGCAAGTCTGAGCATGGCGATCCGGTTGGTCATGCGAATTGGCGACTGCATAGCACGGCGCAACGATTCCAAGGCAGGGGCCTTCCCCGGTCTGGCCAGCCTGCTCCATCTGGGGGTATAGGGTTCCCGCCAATCGGGAGACCACGATGACCATCACGCTGAAGCAGGCCAACACGATCATCGACGCCATCATCAAGCGCGGCGCCGAGCTGGACCTCCGGCCGATCAGCGCGGTGGTGGTCGACGTCGGCTGCGTGCCGAAGGCCTATCAGCGCGAGGACGGCGCCTCCATGAGCCGGTTCGAGATGGCTTACGGCAAGTGCTATGCGGCGCTGTCGCTCGGCCGCTCGTCGAGCCTGGTGAAGGTCCGGCAGAACGAGAAGCCGGAGTTCGTGAAGTTCCTGATCGGCATCAGCGACGACCGGCTGTTCGCGGAAGGCGGCGGCCGTCTGGTGCGCAATCCGGACGGCGTGGTGATCGGCGCAGTCGGCGTCACCGGCGACACCGAGGAAAACGACGAAGAGCTGGCCGCGCACGGCATCCACGCCGCGGGGCTCAAGATCGACGAGGATTGCGAAGGCTTCAACGACGCGCCGAACCGCGGTGTCCACGAGCGCAAGCGGAAGGTGCTGTAAGCGCCGTGCCGGCTTCAGCGGGGCGCCCGGCACAAGGCCGGGCATGACGGGGTGAGAATCACCGCCGCATCTGGAACGCAACCAGCGCCGCCAGCATGATCGCGCCGCCGAGCGCCTGAATCGGGCTGATGACTTCGCCCAGAAACATCGCGCTCAGGACCGTGGCGAGCAGCGGCTCCAGGTTCATGATCAGCGCGCTGCGGAACGGCCCGACCCGCTGGATCGACACGAACAGCGCCAGCACCGAGATGATGGTGCACAGGCTGAGCGTGGTCAGCGCGACCCAGCCGCCGAATGTCTGCGGTCCCTGCCAGTGCCACATCACCAGCGAGATCGCGGCGAAGATGCCGCTCGACGACAGGATCGAATACCAGGTGGTCAGCCGCGTGTCGGCGTTGTGGAGCGCCGCGCGCGTTACCAGCAGCACGCCGACCCGGCATACGGCCGCGCCGAGTGCGAAGCCGACACCGGCCAGCGCGATGCCGCCGGGCTGCGCGCCGACCGTCAGCGCCAGGCCGACGAAGGCGAGGGCGGCGGCCGCGAGCCCGCGCCAGCCCAGCTTCTCCATGCCGAGCAGCGAGGCCGCGATGCCGGTGAGCAGCGGATAGACGAAATAGCTCAGGATCGCGACCGGCACGGTCACCAGCTCGATCGCCTTGAACAGCCCGAAGATGATGCCGGCGAACAGCACGCCGACGCCGAGCGCGAACCAGCGCTGCCGCGGATTGTGCGGCACCGGCGTGGTGCCGATCCGCAGCCACACCACCATGAAGGCGACGCTGAACAGGCCGCGGAAGGTCGACAGCGTCAGCACGTCGGTGCCGTCGACGATCACCACCTTCGCCAGCACGTCGGCGATCGCGAACGAAGCCGCGGCGACGATGCCGGGGCCGAGGGTGTGGACCCAGCCTTGCTTGTGCGCGGGCTCCATCTCGTCAGCGATGGATCAGCGTGCCGGCGCCGAGATCGGTGAACAGCTCCAGCAGGACGGCGTGCGGAACCTTGCCGTCGAGGATCACCACGCCCTCCACGCCCTGTTCGAGCGCGTAGAGGCAGGTCTCGACCTTCGGGATCATGCCGCCCGAAATCGTGCCGTCGGCGATCAGCTTGCGGGCGTCGGAGGCCGACAGCTCCTTGATGAGCTGCTTGCTCTTGTCGAGCACGCCCGGCACGTCGGTCAGCAGCAGGAATCGCTTGGCCTTGAGCGCGCCGGCGATGGCGCCTGCGAAGGTGTCGGCGTTGACGTTAAAGGTGCCGCCGTCGGCGCCGGCTGCGACCGGCGCGAGCACCGGGATCAGCTCGCGGCCGAGAATGACGTCGAGCACGGTGGTGTCCACCCTGTCGGGCTCGCCGACGAAGCCGAGATCCACGATCTTCTCGATGTTGGAATCGGGATCGACCATGCGGCGCGTGGACTTCTTCGCCACCACCATGTTGCCGTCCTTGCCGCACAGGCCGATAGCCTTGCCGCCGGCGGCGTTGATGTAGCCGACGATCTGCTTGTTGATCGAACCGGCCAGAACCATCTCGACGATTTCCAGCGTCTTGGCGTCCGTGACGCGCAGCCCGGCGTTGAACTCCGGCTCCACGCCGGCCTTCTTGAGCATCGCGTTGATCTGCGGGCCGCCGCCGTGCACCACCACCGGATTGATCGCGGTCTGCTCCAGCAGCACGATGTCGCGGGCGAAGTCGCGCGCCACCGCCTCGTCGCCCATCGCGTGGCCGCCGTACTTGATGACGATGGTTTCCTCGTCGTAGCGCTGCATGTGGGGCAACGCCTCGGAGAGGATGCGGGCCGCGTCCTGCGGGGTGATCTTGTCGGTCATCGGCGGGTTCCGGCGCATTCGTTGGGCGGCGACGTTCTAGCGCAAGTCACTCTGGAAGGGTACCTCCGCGGCCGAGGGCTCTCGCAGCGCCCTCACCAGTGCACCTGGCCGCCGCGCTCCGCTTTCAGCCGCGCGATGGCCGCGCGCAGCTCCGGGATGCCGGTCCCGGTGCGGGAGGATGTGGCAAGCACCGCGGGAAACGCTGCGGGCCGCTTCGCCAGCGCCGCTTCGGTCTCGGCGATGCGCTTTGCGAGTTCGGCCGGCTTCACCTCGTCGGCCTTGGTCAGCACGATCTGGTGGCTGACTGCGGCCTCGCCCAGCACGTCGAGCGAGGGATCGTCGGTCTTCTTCAGCCCGTGCCGGGCGTCGATCAGCACATAGACCCGCATCAGGTTGGCGCGGCCGCGCAGATAGGCGTGGATCAGGTCGGTCCAGGCCGCGACCTTCTGCTTGGGCGCCTCGGCGTAGCCGTAGCCCGGCATGTCCACCAGCCGCAGGACGGGATCGCCGGAGAAGAACACCAGCTCCTGGGTGCGCCCCGGGGTGTGCGAGACCCGCACCAGCGACTTGCGGCCGGTGAGCGCATTGATCAGGCTCGACTTGCCCACGTTGGAGCGGCCGGCGAAGGCGATCTCGATGCCGAACATCTTGGGCAGCGAATTCGATCGAGCCCGCGGCCGAGACGAAGTCCCATTCGTTGCGGAAGAGCTGGCGGCCGGCTTCGATCTCGGCCGAGGAGAACAGGGCGGCGGACCTGGCAGGGGCAGGCTTGGCCGGGGCAGGCTTGGCCGGGGCAGGCTTGGCCGGCGAAGGCTTGGCGGAGGATGGGTCGGCCGGGCCGTTCATCGCTTTGCGGCTCCCGCCGGAAACCGGCTCCCGTTTTGTCGGATCATGGCCTAGGCTCCCGGCCTTGCGTCATTCGAGGAAGGGCTTTCCCCATGCCGGTCTCCATGTACACCGTTTCGGTGCCTGTGTTCATCCAGCATCTCTCCGGTCTGTCCGGCGTGCTCGACAAGGCCGCCGCCCATTGCGCCGCGCGCAAGCTCAACGAGGCGGACCTGCTGAACATGCGGCTCTATCCCGACATGTTTCCCCTGGTGCGCCAGATCCGCGCCGCGACCGACCATGCGGTGAACGCGGCGGGCCGGCTGTCGGGCCGCGAGCCGATCAAGTTCGCCAACGACGAGACCACGCTGGCCCAGCTCAAGGACCGGATCGCCAAGGCCATCGACTACCTCAAGAGCGTGCCGGCGTCGGAGATCGACGGCACCGAGGCCAAGGAGATCAAGATCACCTTCCCGAATGGGAACACGCGCGAATTCACCGGCCAGAGCCTGCTGCTCGGCAACAGCCTGCCGAACTTCTTCTTCCACGCCACCACGGCCTACGACATCCTGCGCCAGTTGGGCGTCGAACTGGGCAAGCGCGATTTCATGGGCCCGCCGCAGGGGTAGGGCGTTGTTGCTCTGGATCGAACTTGCATCCGCGGGTGCGGTCTTCCCCTCTCCCCGTAGGGGAGAGGGTGGCTGAGCGCCGAAGGTGCGAAGCCGGGAGAGGGCTTCGGCTGGCGCGAACGGCTGTGCATATAAAAGCCCCTCTCCCGCCTCGCCTTCGCTCGGCACCCTCTCCCGTTCCGGGAGAGGGGACAAGCGGCATGGTCGTCGCCCAAGAACATCCGATCACGCAAGAAAAAGCCCGGCCGTGAGGCCGGGCTTGATCCATGCGGGACCGAGCGGGAGTGGAGCGCTCAGCTCTCCGTCTTCTTCTTGCCGAACAGCTCCTTGACGTTGTCCCACAGCTCGATCTTGGCGCCGTGCTTGCGCATGATCACGCTCTGCTGCAGCACCGAGAGCAGGTTGTTCCAGGCCCAGTAGATCACGAGGCCGGCCGAGAACGACGCGAGCATGAAGGTGAAGATCACCGGCATCCAGTCGAAGATCATCTTCTGGGTCGGGTCCGGCGGCGCCGGGTTGAGCTTCATCTGCGCCCACATCGTGATGCCCATGATCAGCGGCCAGACGCCGATCATCAGGAACGGCCCGAGCACCGGGACCGCGCCCGGATCCCACGGCAGCAGCCCGAACAGGTTGAAGATCGTGGTCGGGTCGGGCGCGGACAGATCCTTGATCCAGCCGAAGAACGGCGCGTGCCGCATCTCGATCGAGACGAACAGCACCTTGTAGAGCGCGAAGAACACCGGGATCTGGATCAGGATCGGCAGGCAGCCGGCGAGCGGATTGATCTGCTGCTTCCTGTACAGCTCCATCATCGCCTGCTGCTGCTTCATCTTGTCGTCGGCGTAGCGCTCGCGGATCGCCATCATCTCCGGCTGCACCGCCTTCATCTTCGCCATCGAGGCGTAGGATTTGTTGGCGAGCGGGAAGAAGATGATCTTGATGATCACCGTGACCGCGAGAATCGCGAGACCGAAATTGCCGAGCCACATGAAGAAGAAGTGCAGCGCCTGGAACATCGGCTTGGTGATGAAATAGAACCAGCCCCAGTCGATCAGCAGCTCGAAGCGGTTGAGCCCGAGCTGCTTCTCGTAGCCGTCGACGATCGCGACCTCCTTGGCGCCCGCGAACAGGTTGGTGGTCGAGGCCGCGGCGCCGCCCGGCGCGACGGTCTGCATCTCGCCGAGGAAGTCGGTCTGGTAGGTCTTCTGGGTGCCGAGCTGGCCGGACGAGAAGCGCACCTGCAACGGAGCCTTGGGATCGGGCAGGAGCGTGGCCGCCCAGTATTTGTCGGTGATGCCGAACCAGGCGTTGGCGGTCTTGTAGTTGATGACCTTCTTGTCTTCGATGTTGCTGTAGGTGACCTCCTGCAGGCCCTGGTCGCCCATTACGCCGATCAGGCCCTCGTGCAGGATGAAGAAGCCTTCGATCTTCGGCGTGCCGTGGCGCGAGATCAGTGCATAGGGATACAGCGAGACCGGCGCGGCCGATTTGTTCTCCACCCGGTCCTCGACCGTGAAGAGATACTTGTCGTCGACGCGGATGGTGCGGCGGAAGATCAGGCCCTCGCCGTTGTCGAAGACCAGCGTGATCGGCCTGCCGACGCCGAGCGTGCCCGAACCCTCCTGCTTCCAGACCGTGTCCTGGTTCGGCAGCTTGATCGCGGCGCCTGCGGCGCCGACCCAGCCGAACTCGGAATAGAACGGATGCGGGCTTCCCGACGGGGCGAGCAGCACGATCGGCGCCGAATTGGGATTTACGGTCTCGCGGTACTCGAGCAGCGCGAGATCGTCGATGCGCCCGCCGCGCAGCGAGATCGAGCCGCGCACCCGCGGGGTTTCCACCGCGATCCGCGGCGCTGCCGCCACCACTGCCTCGCGGGTGGCCTGCTGGCCCGGGATCGTGCCGGGCGCGGTCGGCGCGCCGGTCTGCGGCTGCGGAGCCGTGCCGGGCTGCGGGGCCGTGCCGGGTTGCTGGGGCTGAGCCGCGGGCTGCTGGGCGGTCGATGGCTGCGCCGGAGCCGCCGGCTTGGGCTGCTGGGCCTGCTGCACGGCCTGCTGCTGGCGCAGCACGGCCTCCTGCCGCTGCTTTTCCATCTGCGGCATGCCGACGAAATACTGCCAGACGATCAGCACAATGGCCGACAGCACGATGGCAAGGAGCGTGTTCTTTTGATCGGGCATCGGATCCGTGTCGCGTTACGGCTGGCCGTCTTGCGGCGGTTTGGCGGAACTCTCGCCAGCGGTCCGGACGGCCGGGATTCGGCCGCCGGAGGTCTTTCGGTCGGTGTGGGCCCGCTGCAGGGCCCGGGCGAAATCGTCGATCATGCGTTCGAACGGTGCATTCAGGGCGGCGCGGCGTCCAATCAGCACATAGTCGTGTCCCGACTGAATACGATCGCCCTGCGACAGCCGGACAACCTCGCGAAGCCGCCGCCGGACGCGGTTGCGTTCGACGGCGTTGCCGACCTTCTTGGTGACGGTGAAGCCGACCCGCGCCGGTCCGTCCTCTCGCCGTTGCAACGCCTGCAGCACGAACGCGCCCGTCGCAATCTTGGAGCCGGCCGCAGCGGCCAGGAAGTCCGCGCGCTGCCTCAGCCGCTCCATGGGGATGACGCGGACAACCGCGCCGGAGCTCAGGCCGTCAGCCGCTTGCGGCCGCGGGCCCGGCGAGCGGTGACGACCTTGCGGCCGCCCTTGGTGGCCATGCGGGCGCGGTAGCCGTGGCGGCGCTTGCGCACCAGCTTGCTGGGTTGATAGGTCCGCTTCACGGGTCGTTTCTCCGCACGTCGCGGCGAGATGCCGAATTCAAAGAGAGCAGGCGCCGGTCAAGGCCCGTCCGGCGACGCCGGGGCCTCCGGAGGCCGGTTTCGGGGCGCTTATAAGGGAGGGGGCTTGCAGCGTCAATGCGATCGGCGCGGAATCGGGCGCGCCCCGCCACGCCGGACCGGGTCACTTTTTGCCTCACTTAACAGTGAGATGCCTCCTCTTTCAGGGGGCCTCGTGTATAGAGCCGAGGGCCCTGGGGCGATCCGCCCGGGCGGTCCCGACCGCAACCCCGTGTCTTGCCCGTGTCCTGCGCCTGACGTGAGCCCGTTTTTGTCACAACCCGCCGACGACCCTCCCCGGGACGGCGGCGCCTCCGCCGGTGCGGAGGCGCCGGGCCGCCCGGCGTGGCGGCGGTATGCGCCGCTGGCCGCCGTCGCGATTATGGCCGCGCTGGTTCCGCTGACCGGGCTGCACCGGGAGCTGTCGGTCGAGACCCTCTTCCGGCATTCGGCGGACCTCGACCGGTTCGTGGCCGGGCATGGGCTGATGGCGGTGGCGGCGTTCGTCGCGCTCTATATCGCGGTGGTGTCGCTGTCGATTCCGGGTGCGGTCTATCTGACGATGGCCGGTGGGTTCCTGTTTGGCGGCGTCGCCGGCGCGCTCGCCTCCGTCCTCGGTGCGACGCTGGGCGCCACCGTTCTGTTCCTGATTGCGCGCAGCGCGTTCGGCGATGCGCTGGTGCGGCGCGCCGGCGTGCGCGCCGGCCGTCTCGCGGAGGGCTTTCGCGAGGATGCATTCAACTACCTGCTGTTCCTGCGGCTTGTGCCGGTGTTTCCGTTCTTCGTGGTGAATCTCGTGGCGGCCATCGCGGGCGTCCGCCTGGGGCCGTTCGTTCTGGCGACCGCGATCGGCATCGTCCCGGCCACGACCGTGTTCGCCTTCGTCGGCGCCGGGCTCGACAGCGTGCTGGCGGCGCAGGAGGCCGGCCACCGCGCCTGCCTTGCGGCCGGGCGCGCCGATTGCCGGCTCGACTTCAGCCTGGGGTCGGTTCTCACGCCCCAAGTGGCTGCGGCGCTGGTTGGTCTGGGTCTGCTCGCGCTCCTTCCGGTTGCGGTCAGGCGGTGGCGGGCCCGGCGCGGCGGCGGGCGGCAGGACTGAGCGCAATGGCCGAGCTTCTCACCCCCGATCTCTGCGTGATCGGCGCCGGCTCCGGCGGCCTCTCGGTGGCCGCTGCCGCCGCCGCGCTCGGGGCGCCGACGGTGCTGATCGAGAAGGCGAAGATGGGCGGCGATTGCCTCAACACCGGCTGCGTGCCGTCGAAGGCGCTCATCGCGGCCGCGCGCCGCGCCGAGAACGCGCGCACCGCCGCGGCGTTCGGCGTCCGGACCGGCCGCGTCGGCGTCGAGTTTCACGAGGTCAACGACCACGTTCACGCGGCCATTGCCGCCATCGCGCCGAACGATTCGAAGACGCGCTTCGAGGGGCTCGGCGTTCGCGTGATCGAGGGCTCCGCAGCGTTCCGCGATTCGAGAACCGTCGCGGTTGACGATCGCTTCGAGATCCGGGCGCGCCGCTTCGTCGTCGCCACCGGCTCGCAGCCGGCGATCCCGGCGATCGAGGGGCTCGACCGCACGCCCTACCTCACCAACGAATCGGTGTTCGAGTTCGCGCGCGCTTCCCAGGCAGCTCGTGGTGATCGGCGCCGGTCCGGTCGGGCTCGAACTGGCCCAGGCGTTTCGCCGTCTCGGCTCAGACGTCATCGTGCTCGAGTCCGGCGTGCCGCTCAATCGCGACGACCCTGAAAGCGCGCGCATCGTCATCGACCGGCTGCGCGCCGAGGGCATCGACATCCGCACCGGGGTGACGGTGGAGCGCGTGCGGCGGGTCCGCAACCGGATCGAGGCGACGCTGGCGGGCGGCGAGGTGGTCGACGGCAGCGATCTCCTGATCGCGACCGGTCGAAAGCCCGCACTCGACGGGCTCGGCCTGGAAGCCGCGCGCATCCGCACCGGCCCGGAGGGCATCGTCGTGGACCGGCGCATGCGCACCTCCAACCGCAACGTGTTCGCGATCGGAGACGCGGTCGGCGCGATGCCGTTCACCCATGTGGCGAACTATCACGCCGGGCTGGTGATCCGGAACGCGCTGTTCCGCCAGCCGGCGAAGGCGGATTACGACGCGATTCCGCGCGTCACCTTCACCGATCCCGAACTGGCCCATGTCGGGCTGACCGAGGCCGAGGCGCGCCGGCGCCACCGCAAAATCCGTGTGCTGCGCTGGCCCTATCACGAGAACGACCGCGCGGTGGCGGAGCGCGAGACGGCGGGCCATATCAAGGTCGTGACCGATCGCAAGGGCAGGATCCTGGGCGCGACGATCGTGGGCGCGACCGCGGGCGAACTGATCGCGGCCTGGACGCTCGCGATCAGTCAGCGCATGAACGTCCGGGTTTTCGCCGAAATCGTGATGCCTTATCCGACGCTGTCCGAAATCGGCAAGCGGGCGGCTGTGACCGCCTTTGCGCCGCGTTTGACGAGCCCCTGGGTGCGGCGCATCTTGGGTTTCCTGCGCCGGTTCGGCTGACGGCCGCTTCGGCCGATAGGGCATCGATCCGATGACCGAAATTTCCGCCGCCACGGACCGATCCGAAGTGAACCGCGCGCCGCGTCAGCAGCCGCGCTCGGGCGTCGGTCTGTCCGGCAAGCTGCTGCTGCTCACGGTTCTGTTCGTGATGCTGGCGGAGGTGCTGATCTATGTGCCCTCGATCGCCAACTACCGCCTGACCTGGCTCAACGACCGGCTCGCCGCCGCGCAAACGGCGGCTCTGGTGCTCGACGCCGCGCCGAGCGGCATGGTGCCGGAGAACGTCGCGCGCGACGTGCTGCTGAGCGTCAATGCGCGCGCGGTGGCGATGAAGATGGGCACGCAGCGACGGCTGCTCGCCGCCGCCGACGTGCCGGAAGAGGTGCATCACGTCATCGACATGCGCAGCATGAGCTGGCATCGCGCCATCATCGATGCGTTTCATTCGCTGGTCTGCGCGGACGATCACCTGATGCGCGTGGTCGGCGAGGCGCCGCGCGGCGGCGACTTCCTTGAAATCGTGCTGGAGGAGAAGCCGCTGCAGCAGGCGATGCTGCGGTTCTCCGTCAACATCCTCCTGCTGTCGCTGGTGATCTCCGCGATCACCGCCGCGCTGGTCTATGTGACGCTGCACGTCATGTTCGTGCGGCCGATGCGGCGCTTGACCGCGAACATGATCGCCTTCCACGAAGCGCCGGAAAACCCCGAGCGCGTGATCGCGCCCTCGCAGCGCGGCGACGAAATGGGACAGGCCGAGCGCGAGCTGGCCTCGATGCAGCGCGATCTCGCCTCGATGCTGCACCAGAAGAGCCGGCTCGCCGCGCTCGGGCTCGCGGTTTCCAAGATCAACCACGATCTGCGCAACCTGCTCGCCTCCGCGCAGCTTTTCTCCGAGGGCCTGTCGAGCCTGCCGGACCCGCGGGTGCAGCGGTTCGCGCCCAAGCTGATGCGCTCGCTGGAGCGCGCGATCGAGCTGTGCCAGTCGACGCTGTCCTACGGCCGTGTTCAGGAGCGTCCGCCCGAGCGCCGGCCGGTCGAACTCGAAAAGCTTGCCGAGGAGGTGCGCGAGACGCTGGCGCTGCAGGACGACCCGCGGATCGGCTGGATCGTCGAGGTCGAGCGCGGCATGACGGTGGACGCCGATCCGGAGCAGTTGCTGCGCGTGCTGATCAATCTGGCGCGCAACGCGCAGCAGGCGCTGGAGACCCGCGCGCCGAACGATCCGCTGCGCGATCAGATCCGCATCGCCGGCCGGCGCGAGGGCTCGGTCGCCATCGTCGAGGTCGCCGACACCGGGCCCGGCTTCCAGGCCAAGGCCCGCGAGCATCTGTTCGAAGCCTTCCAGGGATCGAGCCGCAGCGGCGGAACCGGACTCGGCCTTGCGATCGCGGCGGAGCTGGTCCGCGCCCATGGCGGCACCATCGAACTGGTGGATGACGGCGGAGCCGGCGCGACGTTCCGGATCGCTATACCGGACCGCGCGGTGCAGCTCGACGTCCACCGCAGCGCCCGACAGCGCGCCTGAGCGGGTGTCGCGCAACAGCGCGGCCCGGCCGCCGTCCGATGGCCGCCGTCCGATGGCCGGTTCCGGCGCCGATCCGCGGGCTGTTCCCCGGCTCAGCGGCAAAGCCCGCCGCTGCCCCGTTGTCGCCCTTGCCAAACCGCCCTCGGACGCTATAGCTACGCCCCGTTCGCGCGTCTTCACGGCGCGGCCGGAACGGCAGGCGCCCGTAGCTCAGCTGGATAGAGCACCAGACTACGAATTTGGGGGTCAGGAGTTCGAATCTCTTCGGGCGCGCCATTTTCCACCCCGGCTCCTGTCCTCTTTCCACCCCGGCTCCTGTCCTCCGAAATCACGCAATCCGATTGCGAACCGAGCATGGGTGCCGCGGGCCTGTGGAAATGGCCGCCTCAACGATACACGCCAGAAAAGGAGCCCATCGTGAACCAAACTCCGGAATGGCTGATGCCCGCCGTCGTCGTGATCGGCCTGATGGCCGGCATCTATGTCGGCTACGTCCTGAGCACCGGCGGCTGACGCCAATCGTCAACTCGCACCGCTCCTCAGCGCCTTCAGTCGGCAGCGCCTCGGCGATGCGAATGGGGAACCCAGGATGAAGCACCGGCTGGCAGCGCGGCGGAAACGGCCTTTGGCTCCCACGTTTAGCCCGCCATGACTATCATCGCCCACAGAACCTCCTGGATCGCGCCGCTCGCCGTTGCGGGACTCGTCGCCGTCGCCGTGGCTTCGCTCGGCGGCGCGCTCACCGACACCGGCCCGTGGTATCGCGCGCTGAACAAGCCGACGTGGCAGCCGCCGGACTGGCTGTTCGGCCCGGTCTGGACGGTGATTTACGCGCTGACGGCCGTGTCCGCCGCCGCCGCATGGCGTGCGTCGGACGCCAAAGCGCGCCGCGTGGTGGTGGCGTTGTACGGCGCGAACGCGGTGCTCAATGTGGTCTGGAGCCTGCTGTTCTTTCATCTGCAGCGGCCGGATTGGGCGATGATCGAGGTGGTCGCGCTCTGGCTGTCGATCGCGGCGCTGATCGCGGTGACGATCCGATGGTCGCATCTCGTGGCGATCCTGCTGACGCCGTATCTCGCCTGGGTCTCGTTTGCGGCGGTGCTCAACCTTGCCATTGTGCGGCTGAACTGACCGGTCGTCCGGAGGCGGCCGCCGCGCGCGCCGCTTGTGGCCTGCGGCGCGCTTGCTACCATGCCGGCGGTGTCGAAGCCCGCGAGCGCGCCATGTCTCTTCGGACCACGCCCCTTCCGGCCGACCATCCCCTGCGCCTGCGCCTCAACGACGAGGTTCACGCCCGGCCGCCGGAGGCGCTCGCCACCCCCTCGCGCATCTCGCATCTCGCGATGCTGTCGCCCGCCGCCAACCGCGACCGCGAGCGGCGGATGG
Source organism: uncultured Alphaproteobacteria bacterium (assembly GCA_963758225.1). GTDB lineage: Bacteria > Pseudomonadota > Alphaproteobacteria > Rhizobiales > Xanthobacteraceae > Z2-YC6860. The sequence goes on from CAVWUJ010000005.1 coordinate 111,808, forward strand.
TCGGCGAATGGGCGGCGCGCTTCGGCGTGGCCGGACCGGTGTCCGACGCGAGCCATTACAGCGAGGACTTCGGCGCGTTCCGCCTGAAGTGGGAGCGCCACACCGAGTTCACCCGCTACACCTTTATCGTTTCCGGCGACGGCGGTGATGCGCCGTTCGTGCGCACCGCTCTGGAAGCCGCGCCCCGCGAATGGCTGGCCGGGTTGCCGGGCGAAACGATCGCGGCGGTTCACGTCGCGCTGCTGAAGCCGGTATCGGCCGCCGCGATCGACGAGATCGCCGCGCGCAGCTTTCGCGGCAACGTGCTGCTGGGCGCGACGCTCGGCGACGGCGTCGCGCGCGCCTTCGCCGACTTTCGCATCCACGACGACGGCTTCAGCCGCATCCTGATCGAGGACCGCTCGATGTCGTCGCGCCAGGCGGGGCGCATGGTGCAGCGGATGCTGGAGATCGAGACCTACCGCGTCGTGGCGCTTCTGGCGTTGCCGGTCGCGCAGGCGATGCAGCCGTTCCAGAGCCAGTGCGAGGCCGATCTGGCCAGGATCACCCATGCGCTGTCGGCGTCGCAGCCGAGCGACGAGGCCGCGCTGCTGGAGCGGCTGACGCGGCTCGAAGCGGAAATCGAAAGCCGTGGAACCGAGACCGATTACCGGTTCTCGGCCGCGGTGGCCTATTACGATCTCGTGCGCCGCCGCATCGCCGAGTTGCGCGAGGGCCGGATCGAGGGCCATCAGACCTTCGGTGAATTCATCGAGCGCCGGCTCGCGCCCGCGGTCGCGACCTGCCGCACGGTTGCGGCGCGCCAGCGCTCGCTGTCGGAGCGCGTGTCGCGCTCGACCCAGTTGCTGTCGACGCGCGTGGACCTGACGCGCGAGCGCCAGAACCAGGCGCTGCTGGAGTCGATGAACCGTCGCCAGGCGCTGCAATTGCGCCTGCAGAGCACCGTCGAAGGGCTCTCGATCGCGGCGATCACCTATTACATCGTCGGCCTCGTCGGCTATGCCGCCAAGGCGCTGAAGGCGGCCGGCGCGCCGCTCGATCCCGACATCACAATGGGCGCGAGCATTCCGCTGGTGGCGCTGGCGGTGGCGCTCGGCGTCCGGCGCATCCGCAAGGCGGTCGCGCACTGAGCGGACAAGCTCGCGCAGTCGGGCGGCGAAGACCGCCGCCCGATTCTCATCGGGGTCGCGATCAGCCGTGCAGCTTGATCGCGGTCTCCGCGATCGTCCGGCCCTGGTGGCGCGCGCCGTCCAGCTCGTTCTGCGAGGGCTGCCGCGCGCCGTCGCCGCCGGTGATCGTGGTCGCGCCGTAGGGCGAGCCGCCGGAGATTTCGTCGAGCGTCATCTGGCCGGCGTAGCCGTAGTTCAGTCCGACCACGACCATGCCGAAGTGCAGCAGGTTGGTGATGATCGAGAACAGGGTGGTTTCCTGTCCGCCGTGCTGGGTGGCGGTCGAGGTGAAGGCGCCGCCGACCTTGCCGTTCAGCGCGCCCTTGGCCCACAGGCCGCCGGCCTGATCGAGAAAGTTCGCCATCTGCGACGGCATGCGGCCGAAGCGGGTGCCGGCGCCGATCACGATCGCATCGTAGTCGGCGAGATCCTCGATCTTCGCAACCGGGGCCTCCTGGTCGAGCTTGTAGTGCGAGGCCTTCGCCACCGAGTTCGGGCACCAGCTCCGGCACGCGCTTGATGTCGACCTGCGCGCCGGCTTCGCGCGCGCCTTCGGCGACGGCCTTCGCCATCCGCTCGATGTGTCCGTAGGACGAGTAATAAAGAACGAGAACCTTGGCCATGATCGGCTCCTTTGGCTTTTGCAATGAAGGGGAGGGGAGGGAGTGGATGGAGAGAGATGGAGAGACACCGCGGCTGCGGCGTCTCTCCCGTGGCGTTGCGCGTCCGGCGTCACGCCGCCGCGTCGACCAGCACGATCTCGGAATCGGCGAGCGCGGTGACGGTCAGCGTCGTCTCGTCCGAGATCGCCGCGCCGTCGCGCGCGTCGATGCGCACGCCGTTGACCTCGACCGATCCGGAGGCCGGCACCAGATAGCCGGCGCGCGCCTTGCCGATCGGGTAGGTTGCGCTCTCGCCGGCCTTGAGCGTCGCGCCCAGCACCCGGGCGTCGGCGCGGATCGGCAGCGCGTCGGCGTCGCCGTCGAAGCCGCTGGCGAGCGTGACGAACCGTCCCGAGCGGTCGCCCTTGGGAAAGGGCTTCGCGCCCCAGCCCGGCTGGCCGCCGCGCCGCGTCGGCTCGATCCAGATCTGGAAGATCCGGGTGGTTTCCGGCTCGAGGTTGTATTCCGCGTGCCGGATGCCCGAGCCCGCGCTCATCACCTGGACGTCGCCCGCTTCGGTGCGGCCCTGGTTGCCCAGGCTGTCCTGATGGGTGATCGCGCCCTCGCGAACGTAGGTGACGATCTCCATGTCGGCGTGCGGATGCGCGGGAAAGCCGGAATTCGGGGCGATCTCGTCGTCGTTCCAGACGCGAAGGGCGCCGTGCCGCTCGCGCTTGGGGTCGTAGTAGCCGGCGAAGGAGAAGTGATGCCTGGCCTTGAGCCAGCCGTGGTCGGCGCCGCCCAGGTCGGCGAAGGGTCTGCGCTCGATCATGTTGATTCTCTTCGATCTTCAGCCCGGATCGGTGGGTCCGGGGCCCGTTGTGAGGAACATAGGGGCGTGCTAATGGATCAGAAATAGAAACTATTGAAACTCATCGTTTCATTTTTTAATGTCAAAGCTCCCCGATCTCGAAGGCCTTGCGATCTTCGCCAAGGTGGCGGAGAGCCGCTCGTTCGCTGCGGCGTCCGTGGAACTGGCGCTGTCGAAGGCGACCGTCTCCAAGGCGGTGTCGCGGCTGGAGGCGCGGCTCGGCACGCGGCTGTTCAACCGCACCTCGCGCCGTCTGGCGCTGACCGACGCCGGGCGGCGGCTGGTCGAACGCGCCGCGCGCATGCTGGCGGAGGGCGAGTCGGCGGAGAGCGATGCGCTGGCGCAGTCGGCGGTGCCGCGCGGCAACGTGCGGCTGGCGGTGCCGATGTCGTTCGGTCTCAGCGAGGTCGCCCCGATCCTGCCGGCGTTTCTGAAGCGCCATCCCGAGGTCACGGTCGATCTGCACCTCTCCGATCAGGTGATCGACCTCATCGGTGAGGGCTTCGACATGGCGCTGCGGATTTCCGCGCTGCCGGATTCCTCGCTGCTCGCGCGCCGCCTCTGCAGCGTCGCGGTGCATGTGGTCGCCGCTCCGTCGTACTGGAACGCGCGCGGCCGCCCGACCCATCCGCTGCATCTCGCCGACCATGCCTGCCTTGGCTACGCCTATCTGCGCACCCCGGGCGTCTGGCGCTTTGCGAATGCGAAGGGCGAGGAGGCGAGCGTGCGGATCGCCGGCCCCTTGCGCGCCAACTCCGGCGACGCGCTGATGCCGGCGCTGCTGGCCGGTCTCGGCGTCGCCATGCAGCCCGACTTCATCGTGCGCGATGCGCTCGCCTCGGGCGCGCTCGAAGCGGTGATGCCGGAGTGGACGGCGACGATGGCCGGGCTGCATCTGGTGATGCCGCCCGGCGGCCCGCGGCCCGCGCGCGTGGAGGTTCTTGCGGATTATCTCGCGACGGAGCTGGCGCGCCGCGGCCGGGAGCGGGAGGGGCGGGCGTAACCTCCGGCGCGCTCACATCCCGTCGAACGACAGCCGGCCCGGCCCGACGAGCGCCAGAAGAAGAAGCCCGCCGACGATGGCGAGATGTTCGAGCGCGATGGTCATCTGCCGGCGCTGCGGCGGCCCGGAGCCGACCCAGAACTTGTGCGCGATCAGCGTCGCGACGAACGTGAACGCGGCCAGCGCCAGCGCGCCGGGCCGCGTGTAGGCGCCGAGCAGCACCGAAAGCCCCGCCAGCAACTGGAACGCGATCACCGGCCAGCGCAGCACGACCGGGAGGTCGAACGTCCGCAACTCCGCCAGCGCATCGGCCGGATGCAGGATCTTGTCGACCGCGCTGTAGAGAAACACGGCTGCGAGGCACGCCCGCACCACAAGCAGGCCAAGGTCCGATCCGTCCGTCATCGTCGCCATCCGTGGTTCGACATGGGGCGGCAGGGCTTGCCGTCCGGCAGGGGCCGCGATCTTATGCCCTGGTGAAGTGGATTTGCCATTCGCTCGAGATCGGGATGCGAACGCCAGAAGCGAATGTCAAACCCAAAACTCCAATAGAAAATGTTAGAAGCGGATCACCAGGCGGCGCAATTGAACCGTCCAGGCCGCAGCGGTGGAGTCCCCGTGCCGATCGTCGATTCCCAGGTCCACATCTGGGCCGAAAACACGCCGGACCGGCCGTGGGCGCCCAACATGGAGAATCGCGCGCATCTGAAGGAGCCGCTGACGGCCGAAAGGCTTCTCGGCCTGATGGACGAGGCCGGCGTCGATGCCGCGATCCTGGTGCCGCCGTCGCTCGAAGGCGACCGCAACGACCTGAGCGTCGCGGCGGCGCAAGCCTATCCCGACCGCTTCGCGGTGATGGGCCGTGTCGATCTCACCAAGCCGGAGACCGCGTCGCGGCTCGCGACCTGGCGCGACACGCCCGGTCTGCTCGGCGTGCGCCTGACCTTCCACCGCGACGACACGCGCCCGGCGCTGACCGACGGCACCGCCGACTGGTTCTGGCCGGTCGCCGAGAAACATGACATCCCGGTGATGGTGCATGCGCCGGAGCGACTGCCGGTGCTGGCCGCCATCGCCGAGCGCCATCCCGGCCTGACCCTGATCGTCGATCACATGGGCTTCGCGCGCGAGACCCGCGACGACCGCACGATGGCCGGCGCGGAGCGCATGGCGGCGCTGGCGAAATGGCCGAACGTGTCGGTGAAGGTCTCGGCGATGCCGTGCTTTTCCAGCGCGCCCTGGCCGTTCCGCAATCTCGACGCGCCGCTGAAGCGCGTGATCGACGCCTTCGGGCCGCGAAGGTCGTTCTGGGGCACCGACCTCACGCGCATCCTCGACACCTGCACCTACCGTCAGGCGGTGACGCATTTCACCGAGCGGCTCGATTTCCTCTCTCGCGACGATCTCGACTGGATCATGGGACGCGGTCTCTGCAAGGCGCTACGGTGGACGCGGCCGCTGACAGGGGACTGACGCATGCCCGCAGCCGACATCCATGCCACGAGCGAACTCGGTCGCGTCGTCGTTCTTTTGGCCGCCGGGGTGGTGGCGGTGCCGCTGTTCAAGCGGCTCGGGCTTGGCTCGGTGCTGGGCTATCTCGCCGCCGGGCTCGTGATCGGCCCGTTCGGCCTGCGGCTGTTTTCCGATCCCACCGCGATCCTGCACGTCGCCGAACTCGGCGTGGTCATGTTCCTTTTCATTATCGGGCTGGAGATGCAGCCGTCCCGGCTGTGGAATCTGCGGCGCGAGATCTTCGGGCTGGGCGCGGCGCAGGTCGCGGTCTGCGGCGTGCTCTTGACCGGCGCGGCGGTCGCGCTCGGGCTCTCGCCCACGGTGGCCTTCGTCGCCGGCATGGGCTTCGTCCTGTCATCGACCGCGATCGCGTTTCAGCTTCTCGAAGAGTACGGCGAGACCGCGACGCCCGCCGGCCAGCGCGTGGTGTCGATCCTGCTTCTGGAAGACCTCGCCATCGTGCCGCTGCTGGTGATGGTGGCGCTGCTCGCGCCGGGCGCAGGCAGCGGGGGTATCGACTGGATGGCGATCGGCATCGCGGCCGGCACGCTCGCGGCGCTGGTCGCGGCCGGAATCTGGCTGCTCAATCCGTTCTTCCGGCTGCTGGCGGAATCGCACGCCCGCGAGATCATGACGGCCGCCGCGCTGCTGGTGGTGCTCGGCGCGGCGCTGCTGATGCAGCTCGGCGGGCTGTCGATGGCGATGGGCGCGTTCCTGGCCGGCGTGCTGCTGTCCGAATCGACCTTCCGGCACCAGCTCGAAGCCGACATCGAGCCGTTCCGCGGCATCCTGCTTGGCCTGTTCTTCATCAGCGTCGGCATGTCGCTCGATCTCGGCGTGGTGGTGCGCGAATGGCAGACGATTCTGGTCGCGGTCGCGGTGGCGATGGTGGTCAAGTCGGCCGGCGTCTACGGCGTCGCGCGGCTGTTCGGCGCCAGCAACCGCGAGGCCCTGATGCGCACCGGCTATCTGGTGCAGGGCGGCGAGTTCGCCTTCGTGCTCTACACCGCCGCGGCCGCCGCCGGCATCTTCACGCCCGCGCTCAACGCCACCCTGACCGCGACCGTCATCATCTCGATGGCGCTGACGCCGCTGATCGTGATCGCGCTGCAGCGCCTTCTGCCCGACGAGACGCCGTCGATGGACGGCGTCGAGGAGCCGGACGGGCTGGAGGGGCGCGTGCTGATGATCGGCTTCGGCCGGTTCGGGCAGGTCGTGTCGCAGTCGCTGCTGGCGCGCGGCATCGAGGTGTCGATCATCGACCGCGACACCGAGATGATCCGCAGCGCCGCCGAATTCGGGTTCAAGATCTATTACGGCGACGGCACGCGGCTCGACATGCTGCACGCCGCCGGCGCCGACAAGGCCGAGGCGATCTGCGTCTGCATCGACGACCGCCGCGCGGCGGACCATATCGTCGAGCTGTGCAAGGCGGAGTTTCCGCTGACCCGGCTGTTCGTGCGCGCCTACGACCGCGAGCATGTGCTCAGGCTGGTCAAGCACGACGTCGATCTGGTGGTGCGCGAGACCTTCGAGTCGGCGATGGCCTTCGGCGAACGCGCGCTGGTCGGGCTCGGCGTGCCGGAGATCGAGGCGGCGGAGATCGCCGCCGACATCCGCCGTCGCGATGCGGAGCGGGTCGCGCTGGAATCGACTGGCGGCCTGCTCGCGGGCGCGGGCCTGCTGCTCGGCAACGCGCCGAAGCCGACGCCGTTCGTGAAGCCGAAGCGCGTCACGCCGATCGAGGAGGTGACGGTGCCGAAGGATGGCGAGCCGCCGCCGCTGGCGGGGTGAAGCGGTCGGGATTCGATCGGACGGCGATTGCACTTCGGTCGCCTGCGATTGCCTCTCGAACGGATGCTTCGGAGCCGTCTGGGATGCCGTTACGGGGCGTCTTGCCGTCACCTCCCCCTGAAAGGGGGAGGTCGGTTCGCGCAGCGAACCGGGAGGGGTCAGGCTTCTCCGTTCTTCTCTTTAGCGATGGGGTGACCCCCACCCCGACCCTCCCCCTTGCAGGGGGAGGAGCGCACCGCCGTTGCCGCGATCGTTTCGGCAGATCGCACGCAACAACTCAGCGGTGTTTCGATCACAAGCAAAACGGCCGCGTCGTTCGACGCGGCCGCTTGCATTGGAATCGCTGACGTTCGAGCGCGGCTTCAGAGCCGCGTCACCCGCACATGCATCACCGCGGTCTGGCCGGCCTTCACCGCCTTGATGCAGCGCTCCAGCGCGGCCGGCACGTCGTCCGGGTTGCTGATGCGCTCGCCGTGCGCGCCGAACGCCTCGCCGATCTTGGAGAAGTCCGCGTTCGGCATCAGGTTGGCCTGGAACTCGTTGGCGTCCTTGGCCTCGCCCTTCGGGAATACGCGCAGCGTCGATTCCTTCACCGCCGACCAGCCGGTGTTGTCGAGCACGATGGTGAGGATCGGCAGCTTGTATTGCTGCGCGACCGAGAACACCGACGACGGATTGCCGAAGTAGAAGCTGCCGTCGCCGACCACCTGAACCATCAGGCGCTCCGGCGCCGCGAGCTTCGCTCCGAGCGCCATCGAGCCGGACCAGCCGAGTCCGCCGCCGCCGGCGCGAACCACCGTGTTCGGGTTCGGCCGCGTAAGCTGCATCAGGCAGGCGCCGGCGTTGCGCACGCCCTCGTTGAACACCACGTCGTCGGGCGCGAGGTGCTTGTTCAGCTCCGAGAACAGGTAGTGCGGGTTGATCTCGTCGTCCTTGCCCTTGTTGGCCGCGAGCTTCTTCGCATTCTCGCGCCGCGCGTCGCGCTCGGCAGTCAGGGCCTTCACGCGCTCGGCCGCGGCCGCCTTGAACTTCGGCGTCGCCTTCGCCTTCAGCGCGTCGAGCAATTGCTGGAGGATGCGCCCCGAGTCGCCCTGCATGCGCATGTGGCCCGGGAAGGTCCACATCGGCGAGGCCGGCTTGAGAATGTCGACGTCGATATGCGCCCAGAACGCATCCGGGTTGGGGGTCACGTCGCTCGGGAACCAGGGCACGTCCACGTCCACCAGCAGGCCGAGGTCGGTCTTCGGCAGATGCTTGTCGGCCGAGAAGCCGAGGAAGCACGGGTTCTCGTGCGAGATGTTGAAGGTCATGTTGCCTTCGAACACGCCGATGCCGGCGAACTGCGAAATCTCCTCGATCAGCTTGGCGGTGCGCGCGTTGCGGCCGGCGTAGCCGGTGATCAGGATCGGATGCGACGACGCGACGATCCGGTCGGCCAGCGCCTCGATGTCCGCGGCGTCGGCGCCGCCGCCCTGCGTGCTCGGGTGCCGGTCGGCCGGGAAGCTCTTGATCTGGTCGGCGGTCCAGTGCTGCGTCAGCGTCTCGCGCTGCGCCATGAAGTAAACCGGGCCCTGCGGCTGGCTCTCCATGATGTTGTGGGCGCGGCGCAGCGCCTCCTTCACCACCACGCCCGAGGGCAGGGTCCACTCCCACTTCACATAGGGCCGCACGAGGCTGCCCTGGTCGAACGGCTCCTGCACGAAGTGCACGTAGGTGTCGCGCGAGCCGGTCAGTTCGCCCGCCGCGCTGAACGGGGCTTTGCCGGCCATCAGCAGCACCGGAATGCGGCTGCGGAACAGGTTGTGCATCGCATTCGACGTGTTGGCGGTGCCGACGTCGACATGCACCAGCACGCCCTGGCCCTTGCCGCTGACCAGCGCGTAGCCCGCCGCCATGTGCGCCGCGGTGTTCTCGTGCGGGCAGAGCATGACGTTCGGCAGCTTCTCGCCGCGCTTCTTGCGGTTCGCCATCTCCTCGATGATCGGCGCGTGGTCGGTGCCGAAGTTGCAGAACAGATGGTCGATGCCGACCTCGTTCAGTCCTTCGAGGAAGTAATAGGCGGTGGAGTGCTCCTGCGCGTTGCTGGTGTTGCGGGCGGCGGAAGGGGACGCGGTTTGGGAGGCGGCTTGGGACGCTTGTGACATGGGCCGGCTTTCTGTTGCTGATTTGCGGGCGGGTCTGAGGTTTCCTCGCCGCCATTTGCGCCGAAGGGGCGCGGCAATTCAAGCCCGTGAGCCGTGTCGTGGCGGTTGTGACTCCCTCCCCCTGCAAGGGGGAGGGTCGGGGAGGGGGGCGGTATGCGCGGACTGCAGCGACCCCCACCCACCCGCCGCGCTTGGCGCGGCGACCTCCCCCTTGCAGGGGGAGGTGAAGAAAGACCGCCGATGCCGCGTCGTGCCCGCTACGCCATCGCCTCCGCCGCCGCCGGCACGCGCTTCACCTCATGCGCCTGCAGACGCGGCAGCACGTCCTTGCCGAAGCGGCGGATCTGCTCGATGAACAGCTCGTAGGGCAGCGCGCCGACGTTCATGTTGATCAGCAGCGTGTTCGCGCCCATGCGCTCCGCGCCCTCGATCAACTGGTCCGCCACGTCCTTCGGCGAGCCCCAGGCCAGTTCGCCGGTGTCGATCTTCTTCTCGATGTCGGCAATCGTGGTGCGCTGCATGCCCTCGCGGTCGACGCCGGCGCCGACGCGGTTCTCCGGCTTGATGTAGTCGTAGGACGCCGACGAGAGATAGCCGGTGCCCTTGGCCTGCGAGGCCTTCTCCAGCGAGCCGTGGTGCCAGAGCGTGTGCACGAAGTAGAGATAGAACGGGCTGTATTCCTCGATCGCGGTCGCGCGGTCCTTCGCCACCCAGGCGTCGGTGAAGAAGCAGATGTGTTCGGGCGTGATCCTGCGGCCGTTGGCGGCGAGCTGCCGGGCGAAATAGCCGACAATGTCCTGTGTCAGTCCGCGATGGTGATCGGGGATCACCGCGTTGAAGTTATGCTTGCCGGCCCATTCGATGGTTTCCTTGGAGCCGGTGAACGGCACCCAGACCGGCGGATGCGGCTGCTGGTAGGGCCTGGGCCAGATCGCGATGTCCTTGTAGGACCAGAACTTGCCCTCGTAGGAGAACACCTCCTGCTGCCAGGCCTTCAGGATGATGTCGACCGCCTCCTCGAAGCGCGCCCGCGATTCCGCCATCGGCACGCCGTAGACGTTGTATTCGCGCGGCACGCCGCGTGCGAAGCCGGAGAGGATGCGTCCGCCCGACAGCGTGTCGGCCATCGCCAGCTCTTCCGCGATGCGCAGCGGATTGTGCAGCGGCACGAGGTTGCCGAGCAGCAGGAACTTGAGCCGCTTGGTGCGCTGCGCCGCCACCGCCGCCATCATGTTGGGCGAGTTCATCAGCCCGTGCGGCGTGGTGTGGTGCTCGTTCAGGCCGACGCCGTCGAAGCCGAGCCTGTCCATCTCCTCCCAGCACTTGAGGTGCTCCTCGTAGGTGCGGGCCGCGACCTCCGGGTCGTAGTGATCCTTCGGCAGCGGGTAGGGGAGATACTTGCTGGCTTTGTACTGGTCGAAGTGCTTGCCGTAGGCCAGCAGGTCGAAGATGAAGACTTTCATCGGGTCTTTCCTGAAACGAATCCTGAGGCGTCGGTTTTCCCGCTGTCATGCCCGGGCTTGTCCCGGGCATCCCGCTGAGGGAGGCGCGATGCCCACCCAAGCGAGAGATGGCCGGGACAAGCCCGGCCATGACGTGGGGGCGACTAGCGGTTCTTCCTGATTTCGGCGGACGAGTTGATCGTGGCGTGCAGGTTGCGGGCGAAGTCGACCGCGCCCTGGATCGGCATGTCGGGCGCGACCTTGATGTATTCCTTCGCCGCGGTCAGCGCGATCGTCGGCGCCTTCAGCATCGCCGTCGTGAGCCGAGTCACCTCGGCCTCGAGCCCGGCCGCCGGCACCACCTGCGAGACGATGCCGTAGGACAGCGCGCGCTCCGCATTCACCGGCGCGGTCGAGTAAACCAGATAGGCCAGCGCCTTGCGCGGCACCCGGTCGACGAACGACGACATCACCATCGTCGGCATGATGTTGTGCAGCATCTCCGGCACCGAGAAGGTGGCGGCGTCGCTCGCGATCGTCACGTCGCAGGCGGCGGCGACCGCGCAGCCGAAGCCGTGCGCGCCGCCCTGCACAACGCCGATCACTGGAACCGGCGAGTTGCGCAGCGCGCCGTAGCAGTCGAACACCACGTCGGAGAACACCCGCCGCTCGTAGGCGGTCGGCTCGACCGCGGGCCGCGCGCCCATGCCGTGGCGGCCGACGCAGAAGTCCTTGCCCGCTCCGCGCAGCACAACGATGTCCGCGGTCTTGCCGGCGTCGCGCAGCACGCCGGTCAGCTCCACCACCATCTCGTCGGTCACGGCGTTGCCGCGCTCCGGCGCGTTGATGGTGACATGCAGGATCGCACCGTCCTGCCGGGTCTGGATTTCGTCGGACATTCGTCGCCTTTCGGGCCTGGGGTTATCGAGCGGGGCGGAGCATATCGCCTGCCGGTTGCAGGATGCTAGGGCCGGAATGAAAGGGCTGCATGCGTTCGGCGGACGGCCTGCGCGTTGAAGCGTTCGCGCGGCCCGCCTATGGTGCGAGGCATGAAGCCTGTGTCTTTCACCTATCACGCGCCCACCACGGTCGAGGAGGCCGTGGCCCTGCTCGGCCGGCTCGCGCCCGACGACGGCCGCGTGCTCGCCGGTGGGCAGAGCCTCGTGCCCACCATGGCCTACCGGATGGCGCGGCCGCGGCATCTCGTCGACATCAACGGCATCGCGGCGCTGCGCCGGCTTGCGACCGAGGCCGGCCGGCTGTGCATCGGCGCGGGCGTGCGCCACGCCGCGTTTCACCGCCCGGTGGTGGACGGCCCGCTCGGACAACTTCTGTCCGATGTGGTGCGGCACATCGCCCACAAGCCGATCCGAGCGCGCGGCACCTTCTGCGGCAGCGTGGCGCATGCCGATCCGGCGTCGGAATGGTGCGCGGTCGCCGCGACGCTCGATGCCGAGATGGTCGCGGTCAGCACGCGCGGCACGCGCAGGGTCGCGGCGCGCGACTGGTTCCAGGGCATCATGACCACGGCGCTGGCCGAGGACGAACTGCTGGCCGAGGTGCGGCTGCCGCTGCTGCCCGCCGGCACGCGCACCGGCTTCTGCGAGTTCAACCGCCGCGCCGGCGACTTCGCGATCGCAATGGCGGTGACGGCGCTGCGCATCGAGGGCGGCGTGGTGACGGACGCGCGCGTGGGCATCGGCGGGGCGGAGGCCGCGCCGCGCCGTTTCGCCGAAGCCGAGGCCGCGCTCAATGGCCGGCCGCTGTCCGCCGACACGATCCGCGCCGCCGCGCAGGCCGCCGCCGACACCTCCGATCCGCTGGAGGACGAGCAGACCACGGCCGGCTACCGCCGCGATCTGATCCGCACGGTCGTCACGCGCGCGCTGGCGAACGATCCCGAAACGCGCGAGGCGCAGGCCGGTCGATGAACGAGCAGACCAAAGCGACGCAATGGATCGGCCAGTCGGTCGAGCGGCTGGAGGATCCGCCGCTCGTCACCGGCCGCGGCCGCTACGCCGCCGACCTCAACTTCGCGCGACAGCTTCACATGCGCATCGTGCGCTCGAACGTGGCGCACGGCCGCATTCGCAAGATCGACACGTCGGCCGCGAAGGCGCTGCCGGGCGTGGTTGCGGTCTGGACCGCGGCGGACATTCCCGAGATCGGGCCGATCGACTTCCGCGAGGGCCCGATCGAGAAGCTCGCGCCCTATCGCCAGCCGGTGCTGGCGACCGACAAGGTGCGCTACGTCGGCGATCCGGTCGCCGCCGTGTTCGCCGAGGACAATTACATCGCCGAGGACGCCGCCGATCTGGTCGAGGTCGAGATCGAGGAGCTGCCGCCGATCCTCGACGCGCGCCACGAGACCGGCGAGTTCTCGCCCGGCCGCGACACCGAGGCGGCCTATCTGACGCAGGGCTACGGCGACATCGATGCCGTCTTCAAGTCGGCGCCGCATGTCGTCGAGGTCGCGCTGTCGGTCGGCCGCCACTCCGGCGTGCCGCTGGAGACGCGCGGCGCGCTCGGCCGTTACGACGCGGCGCGCGACGTGATCGAGCTGCACGGCGCGGCCAAGGTGCCGCACCGGAACAAGGAGCTGATCGCGCGGATGCTCAACCGACCGCCGTCGTCGGTGAACTGCTACGAGTATCACGTCGGCGGCGGCTTCGGCATTCGCGGCGAGCTTTATCCTGAGGACGTGCTGGTCTGCGCCGCCGCGATCCGGCTCAACCGTCCGGTCAAGTGGATCGAGGACCGGCGCGAGCACCTGATCGCCGCCAACCACTCGCGCAATCAGCACCACAAGGTGCGCGCGGCCGTGACCGACGCCGGCGAGATTCTCGCGCTCGACGCCGTGATCCATCACGACAACGGCGCTTATGTGCGCACCCACCAGACCCGTGTCGCGCTGATGACCTGCGGCATCCTGCCGGGGCCGTATCGCATTCCCGGCGCCTATCGCGCGGTCTGCCACTTCCGCCTGACCAACAAGACGCCGGCCGCGACCTACCGCGCGCCGGGGCGTTTCGAGACCACCTTCGTGCGCGAGCGTCTGGTCGATGCGATCTGCCACCAGTTGAATCTCGATCCGATCGCGGTCCGGCGCATCAACGCGGTGCGGGTCGACGAGATGCCGTTCAAGCGGCCGCTGCAGGCGCTCGGCGAGGACATCCACTTCGACTCCGGCGACTATCACAAGCTGCTCGACAAGCTGATGGACTTCGTGAAGTGGGACGACCTCAACGCCGAGCTGGCGCAACGCCGCGCCAACGGCGAGATGGTCGGCGTGGGTCTTGCGATGTTCGTCGAGAAGGCGGGGCTCGGCCCGGCCGACGGCGTGCGCATCCAAGTCGACACGTCGGGCTTCGTCGAGGTGATCACCGGCGGCTCGTCGATCGGGCAGGGCTTCGAGACCGTGATGGCGCAGGTCGCCGCCGAGGTGCTCGGCTGCGACTACAAGCGCATGCGCGTCACCCACGGCAACACCGAGCGGATCGAGCAGGGCATCGGCGCGCACGCCTCGCGCGCCACGGTGATGACCGCGTCGGCGACGCGCGAGGCCGCGCTCAAGGTGCGCGCCAAGGCGCTCGATATCGCTGCCGAACTGATGCAGGCCCCGGTCGAGGCGCTCGACATCGTCAACGGCGAGGTGGTGCGCACCGACCGCAAGGGCGGCCCGTCGATGACGCTCGGGCAGATTTCCGCGGCGCTGCTGCCACACTCCAAGATTCGCGGCAGGCGCGAGCCGAATCTTTCGGCCGAAGGCTGGTTCTACGCCGACCATCAAGTCTACCCCTACGGCAACCATCTCGCGGTTGTGAAGGTCGATCCCGACACCGGCGGCGTGAAGGTCGAGCGTTACGTCGTGGCCTACGACATCGGCCGCGCGATCAACCCGACCCTGGTCAAGGGCCAGATCGTCGGCGGCTTCGTGCAGGGCCTTGGCGGCGCGCTCTACGAGGAGTTCACCTACAACGACAACGGTGATCCGCTGGCCGTCACCTTCGCGGACTACCTGATGCCGACGGTGAAGGAGGTCTGCGACGTCGAGATTCTTCTCACCGAGGATTCGCCGAGCCCGATGAATCCGATGGGGATCAAGGGCGCGGGCGAAAGCGGCGTCAACGCGGTCGGCGGCGCGATCGCCTCGGCGATCGACGACGCGATCGGCATGCCGGGCGCGGTCACGCAGCTTCCCGTGACGCCGCAGCGGCTGAAGGCTATTCTGCAGAAGCGACCACGGTCGTAAGTCTGCCCGAACGCCTCCTGCTTGAGGGAGGAGAGCGGCAGACGCCGGAAGGAAATGGAGAGGCTTGCCATGAACACCAACGTTGATCCGCGCAACGTCCGGAGCAATCTGTCGAAGCAGGATCTGCGCGCCTGGCTGGCGGAGATGGACGCCGCCGGCGAGGTGGTTCACATCTCTGGCGCCGAGCGCGAGCGCGAGATCGGCGGCATCGTCGACATCTACCAGCGCAGGATCGGCAATCCGCTGGTGCTGTTCGACGACATTCCCGGCTATCCGAAGGGCCATCGCATCCTCGCGAACCTGCTCACCTCGGTGCGCCGCATCAACATGACGGTCGGCAATGCGCCGGACGCCAGCGAGATGGAGCTGGTGAAGTTCTGGCGGCGCTACATGAAAGAGGCGAAGACCATCCCGCCGAAGGAGGTCTCGACCGGCGCGCTGATGGACAACGTGCTGACCGGCGACGCCATCGACCTGTTCCGGATTCCGGTGCCGCGCTGGCACGAGCACGACGGCGGCTATTACATCGGCACCGGCGACATGGTGATCATGCGCGACCCGGACACCGGCTGGGTCAACTACGGCGCCTATCGCGTGCAGGCCCACGACAAGAACGTCGCCACCGTGATGTGCTCGAAGGGCAAGCACGGCGACATGATCCAGCGCAAGTATCACGAGCGCGGCAAGCCGTGCCCCGTCGCCGTCGTGTGCGGCATGCATCCGGCGCTGTTCATGATCGCGGGCCTCGAGATTCCGCACGGCAAGAACGAGTACGACGCGGCCGGCGGCCTGCTCGGCGAACCGGTCGAGGTGATCCTGGGGCCGAAGACCGGCCTGCCGATTCCCGCGCATGCCGAGATCGCCTTCGAGGGCTTCATCCATCCGAACGACCGGATCGACGAAGGCCCGCTCGGCGAATGGACCGGCTACTACGCCGGCGGTCTCAAGAAGGAGCCGGTGATCCGCATCGAGACCATGATGGTGAGGAACGATCCGATCCTGCTCGGCGCGATCCCCGGCATTCCGCCGGACGACGATTCGTTCTATCGCGGCACCTATCGCTCCGGCGCGGTCTGGAACCAGCTCGAGGCCGCGGGCGTGCCGGAGGTCAAGGGCGTGTGGGCGCACGCCGCCGGAGGCAGCCGGCTCTGGCTCACGGTTGCGATCCGGCAGCAATACGCCGGCCACGCCAAGCAGGCCGGATTGATCGCCTCGCAGTGCCACGCCGGCGCCTATGTGAACCGCTTCGTGGTGGTGGTGGACGACGACATCGACCCGGCGGACATGGACAAGGTGGTGTGGGCGATGTGCACGCGCTTCGATCCGCGCGAGGGCATGGAGACGCTGCGCGGCTGCTGGTCGTCGGCGCTCGATCCGATGGCCTATTCGGAGACGGACCCGCGCAACGCCCGCGTCGTCATCGACGCCACGCGGCCGTTCCGCCGCCGCGACACGTTCCCGATCGTGGTGCGCGCCAGCGAGGAGGTCGAGACGCTGGTGCGCGCGAAGTTCGCCGACAAGATGCCGAAGTGATGTGAAGCTTCGAGCATGATGCCTGCTCTTTGGCGGACCCCCTCCTCATTCCTCCCCCTTTCAGGGGGAGAACGACCGTGCGGCACGATTGCGCTCTCGCAGGCCTATCCTTTTTCGGACCCACGACAGCTTTTATTGAGCAAGATTTGCGCCGCGAGTCTCCCTCCCCCTGCAAGGGGGAGGGTAGGGGAGGGGGTCGATCCTTGCCTTGAACGGACCATGTCCTGATGACCGACAAGCTCGAATTCACCCTCACCGTCAACGGCGCCGACCACAGCGTGCGCGTCGAGCCGCGCCGCACGCTGGCCGACACGCTGCGCGACGAATGCGGGCTCACCGGCACGCATCTGGGCTGCGAGCACGGCGTCTGCGGCGCCTGCACGGTGATCGTGGACGGCGAGGCGGTGCGCTCCTGCCTGATGTTCGCGGTGCAGGCACGGGGCAAGGCGATCCGCACCGTCGAGGGGCTGGCGACGGGCAACACGCTGCATCCGTTGCAGCGCGCCTTCATGGCGCACCACGGCCTGCAATGCGGCTTCTGCACGCCGGGCTTCCTGATGCTCGCGACCAACACGCTGGAGCAGCAGCCCGACATCGGCGACGACGAGCTGATCGACGTTCTGTCGTCGAACCTGTGCCGCTGCACCGGCTACCAGAACATCGTCGCCGCGGTAAAAGCCGCGCGCGCGGAGATGGCCGGCAAGGCTTGAGCGCGCTTACATCCGCGCCTGTTTCGTCCGGGTGTAGCGGGCGGTCATGAACCGCTGCCACGTCCCATCGGGGCCCTTCACCTGCGAGGACAGGGTGCGGGTGTTGTCGTCGACGATCTCGAAGATGTCCTGGTACTCCGCCATCGATCCGTCGCCGGCAAAGGTCGGACCTTTGCAGTCCAGCGTCAGCACCTTTCCGGCGGCGTCGAGCGAGCCCTCGTAGATCCACAGATGTGTCATAACCGACGCGACGAAGGAGCCGACGAACTTCTTCCTCTGCGGATCGTAGCCGAGGGTGAGATAGCTCGTGACCAGATCGCCGCCGCCCGGCGGCTCGCCCTTGCCCTCGCCGATCGTCCACAATCCGCCGACCGATCGCACGGTCTCGACGCCGGTGCTCTTCATCGGCGGCTGGTCCGGGCCCATCACGCATTCGCCCTCCATTTTCCACTCGCCGACCATGCGCTGCAGCCACGCATGCTCCTTTTCCGGCTTCGCATCCATCATGATGGGTTCCTCCGTTGCGTAACGGCCTCGGTTATCCGCGCTCGATGGCGACAGCGAGGCGGGGTCGGTGCCGCGGCAGCATGATTCCGCCGCGCGCATCAGACAACCCGAATCGCAAAACAAATGACGCGGGCCGTGGCCCGCGTCCTGATTGTCCGTCCTATCGCTGTGTTTAAGCGGTCGGGGCCGACCGTCACTGCGCCTTGATGCCGGCCTGCTTGACCACCTTGCCCCACTTGTCGAGCTCGTCGTTCATGTACTTGCCGAACTCCGCGGGCGTCATGGTCACGATGTCTGCGCCGGAATCCTGCATCCGCTTCTGCACGTCCGGCAGCTTCTGGATCTCGGCGATCTCCTTGTTGAGCTTCTCGATCACCTCGCGCGGCGTGCCGGCGGGCGCCACGAGGCCGATCCAGTTGCCGGCCTCGTACTTGAGGCCCTGCTCCTCGATCGTCGGCAGCTCCGGCATGATCGCGCTGCGCTTGCTTCCGCTGACGCCGATCAGGCGCAGCTTGCCGGACTTGTGATGCGGGATCAGCGTGGTGATGGTCGCGATGATCGACTGCGAGTGGCCGCCCGCGACGTCGATGACGGCAGGGCCGGCGCCCTTGAACGGCACATGCACCACGTCGATGCCGGCGTTCAGCCTGAACAGCTCGTACCCCAGATGCAGCGAGCCGCCGATGCCGCCCGATGCGTAGAGCAGCGAGCCCGGCTTGGCCTTGGCCAGTGCGATGAACTCCTTGACGGACTTGGCCGGCAGGCCGGGCGTGACCGCGAGCGCGTTCGGGCTCGACACGAACATCGCCACCGGGTCGAACGCCTTCACCGGATCGTAGGGCAGCTTGTAGAGCGACGGGTTCACCGCATGCGCGATCGAGGCGATCAGCAGGGTGTAGCCGTCCTTCGGCGCGTTGGCGACGATCTCGGACCCGACCACGCCGCCGGCGCCGGTGCGGTTGTCGACCACGAACTGCCGGCCGAGGCGTTCGGTGAGGTGCTGCGCGAACAGACGCGCGGCGATGTCGTTCAGGCCGCCCGGGGCGAACGGCACCACGATGCGGACCGGCTTCGCCGGATAGTCTTGCGCCGCGGCCGGCGCGGCGAGGGCGAGGACAGTCGCGGCCGCAAACAGGTTTTTCAGCATACGGGACATGGCTTTTCCTCCGGGCCTTGCGTGTCGGACGCCGTCTCGCGGCGGTCGTCAAGGTTTAGGCGATCTGCCGGGCCGGACACAACGTCGCAATCGTCGCGGAACCCGGGCGCGGCGATGCCCGCCCCCGGACCGCCTTCAGGCCTGCGCCTCGCGCAACCGCTTCGCGGCGTCGAGCGCCGCGTTCACGATGCCCTGATAGCCGGTGCAGCGGCACAGGTTTCCGGAGATCGCGATGCGCACCTCGCGCTCGGTCGGGTCCGGATTGTCGCGCAGGAATTCGAGCAGCGTGGTCAGCATGCCGGGCGTGCAGAAGCCGCACTGCAGGCCGTGGTTGTCGCGGAACGCCTCCTGCAGCGGATGCAGCGTGTCGGCGTCGGGGGCGATGCCCTCGACGGTCAGGATCTCGTGGCCGTCGGCCTGCACCGCCAGCATCAGGCAGGAGCGCGCCGAGCGGCCGTCCATCAGGATGGTGCAGGCGCCGCAGACGCCGTGCTCGCAGCCGAGATGGGTTCCGGTCAGGCCCAGCTCGCCGCGCAGGAAATCCGCGAGCGTGAGCCGGACCGGCACGGTCTTCTCGTAGGTCTTGCCGTTGACGGTGACGGCGACGGATCGGGTTTCTTCGGTCATGGACTGCCTGCGATCCTGTCAGTGCACAGCCGCGGCTTTGGCGATCCCGCTCGCACGCTCCAGCGCGCGGCGCGCCATCACCACCGCCAGATGCTGGCGGTAGTCGGCGGAGGCGTGAATGTCGGACACCGCCTCGATGGCGCGGCAGGGCTCGCAGGCGGCGCGGAACAGGTCGGCGGACGGCGCCTGACCCACGATCGCCTGCTCGACCTCGGCCATGCGCACCGGCGCGACCGCGACGCCGCCGACGGTGAGCGAGGCGCGCGCGATCGCGCCGCCGTCCAGCTCCAGCAGCGCGGCCGCCGACACGATGGCGAAATCGCCGTGCCGGCGCGCGAACTCGACGAAGGCCGCGCGATGACCCGCCGCCCAGAGCGGGAAGCGCACCGCCACCACGATCTCGTTCAGCTCGATCGCCGGCGTCATGTAAGCCACCGGGAACTCCGCGAACGGCACCTCGCGCCGGCCGGCGGGGCCGTCGACCACCACGGTCGCGTCGTGCGCCGCAGCGACCGCGACCAGCTCGGCCGCCGGATCGAGATGGCAGAGCGAGCCGCCGATGGTGCCGCGGTTGCGGGTCTGGCGGTGGCCGATCTGCTGCATGGCCTGGTGCATCAGCGGCAGCTTGGACTTCACCAGATCGGAAAACTCGATGTCGCG
Source organism: uncultured Alphaproteobacteria bacterium (assembly GCA_963758225.1). Taxonomy (GTDB): domain Bacteria; phylum Pseudomonadota; class Alphaproteobacteria; order Rhizobiales; family Xanthobacteraceae; genus Z2-YC6860. The sequence goes on from CAVWUJ010000005.1 coordinate 131,790, forward strand.
CTGGCGCGTCATCGCGCCGAACTCGATCGCGCCGTCGCGCTCCTCGATATAGGCGAGGCCCTCGACCCGGTTCAGGTCGATGACGTGATCCGGCAGCACGAAGCGCATGTTGAGCATCGGCATCAGCGACTGCCCGCCCGCCAGCAGCTTGGCGTTGTCGAGCGTTCCGAGCAGGCGAACGGCTTCGGCGACGGTTTTGGGATCGTGGTACTGGAAGAGCGGCGGCTTCATTGCGGACCCGTTGCGAACATTCGAACGAGTATAGGGAAGCGTTGCGTGGATGAGCAACGCCCGTGCGTTGCGACCGGGGGCTGCGCAATCGCAGGTGCTCGCGCCACGTTGGCGGACCTTTCGTCGCCGGCGCAGGACTTCGGGACCGTCGGCGTCGCCGAACGGACTTGACGCAGCGGAGCCAGCTCTGTATTTGATAAATCGGTTAATTAACAAATTAGCTAATTACAGGATCGCAGCACACTTACAGGATCGCAGCGCACGATGGCCCTCGACCCGCTCAGCCGCGCCTTTTCTGCCCTTTCCGATCCGACGCGCCGCGCGATCCTCGCGCGGCTTGCGCTCGGCGAGACCTCGGTGTCGGAGCTGGCGCAGCCGTTCGACATGAGCCTGCCGGCGGTCTCCCGGCATCTGAAGGTGCTGGAGGGCGCGGGTCTGATCGTGCGCGGACGCGCGGCGCAGTGGCGGCCGTGCAGGATCGAGCCGCAGGGCCTGCGCGCGGTCGACCAGTGGCTGGAACGCTACCGCCAGTTCTGGGAGGTGCGGATCGACCGGCTGGAGCAGCACCTCGCGGCGCTGGAAGCCGATCCGAAACCGGCCGCGAAAGCCCCGGCCGCGAAATCTCCTGCAAAGCGCGCGGCCGTCCGGCCCCGTGCGCGCGGCCGTGCCGCGTCGCGCAGCGAACGGCGTTCAACACCCAAGGAGTAAACCATGAGTCTCATGCCCTACCTGTTTTTCGACGGCCGCTGCGAGGAGGCGATCGACTTCTACAAGACGACGCTCGGCGCGACGGTCGAAACGATGATGCGCTTCAAGGACAATCCCGAGCCGCCCAATCCCGAGGCTTGCGGCGGCGACATGGACATGAGCGCCGTGACGCCCGACAAAATCATGCATGCGTCGTTTTCGGTGGGTGGCGCGACGGTGATGGCCTCCGACGGAATGTGCACCGGCAAGCCGTCGTTCAGCGGTTTCTCGCTGTCGGTCGACGCCAAAGACGAGGCGGACGCCGACAGGCTGTTCGGCGCGCTGGCCGAAGGCGGGACGGTGCAGATGCCGCTCGCCCGGACCTTCTTCTCGCCGCGCTTCGGCATGGTCGCGGACAGGTTCGGCGTGTCGTGGATGGTGATCGTCGATCCCGCGCAGGTTTCCGCGCAGGCGCCGGCCTGATCGTCAGGAACGCGGGGCGGAGGGCCGCGCTTAGAGCATGATCCCGAAAAGTGGGAACCGGTTTTCGGGAAAGATCATGCTCAAACGTAAAGACAAGCGTAGGGTCTGATTCAACACGGTTGAATCAGACCCTAAGCCTTCGTCCCCGCCCGCACCATCTCGACGATCCTGACCGGCGACACCGGCTGGAAGCCGATGCGCACGCCGAACGGCGATAGCGCGTCCTCGATCGCGGAGACCAGCGCGGCGGCGGCGGGAATCGTGCCGGCCTCGCCGACGCCCTTGACCCCGAGCGGATTGAGCGGCGACGGCGTCTCCTTCGTGAGCGTCGTCAGCATCGGAATTTCGGTCGCGGTCGGCAGCAGGTAGTCGGCGTAGGTCGTCGTCACCGGCTGGCCCTGCTCGTCGTAGCCCATCCATTCGAACAGCGCGTTGCCGATGCCGTGGACGATGCCGCCGAGCATCTGGCCCTCGACCATCATCGGATTGATCAGCACGCCGGAATCCTGGATCGCGACGTAGTTCGCCACCCGAACCTCGCCGGTCTCGACATCGACCTCGACCTCCGCGACATGGCAGCCGTTGGCGTAGGACAGCGCGTCGGTGCGGTGCATGACGTTGGCCTCGAGCCCGGGATCGACGCCGGCGGGAAAGCCGTAGCCCGGCGCGCCCTGCAGCATGCGCGCGATCTCGGCGAGCGGCATCGCCAGCTCCGGCGCGCCCGCGACCCGCACCACGCCGTCGGCCAGTTCGAGATCGCCCTCGTCGGCCTCCAGCACATGCGAGGCCACCTTCTTCGCCTTGTCCGCGACCTGCTTCGCCGCCAGCAGCACCGACGAGCCGGCGGTGACGGTCTGGCGGCTGGCGAAGCCGCCGAGACCGAGCGAGACGCCGGCGGTGTCGCCAGCGACCACCCGGATCTTGTCGGCGGATAGGCCGAGCTGGCTCGCCGCGATCTGCGCCAGCGCGGTCGCCAGCCCCTGACCCATCGCCGACGCGCCGGTGAAGATCGTCACCCGCCCGGTGCGCGACACGCGCACGAGCCCGGACTCGAACGGCCCGCGGCCGGAGCCCTTCACGCCATGCGCGAGACCGATTCCGAGATAGCGGCCCTCGGCGCGCGCCTTCGCCTGCCGCGCCGGAAAGCCGTCCCAGTCCGCGGCTTTCAGCACCTCACGCTGGCACGCCGGGTAGTCGCCGGAATCGTATTCCACCGTCATGCCGGAGCGCGCCTTCAGCGGCTTCACATAGGGCATCTTGTCGGCGGGGATCAGGTTGCGGCGGCGAACCTCCGCGCGGTCGAGGTTCAACTCGCGCGCCACGCGGTCCATCAGCCGCTCCATCGCGAAGGCGGCCTGCGGATAACCCGCGCCGCGCACCGACGACACCGGCGTCTTGTTGCTGGCGACGATCGTCACCTCGATCTGTAGGCCCGGCACGATATAGGGGCCGGTCATGGTGGTCGCGGAGTTGTAGGGAATGTTGGGATCCTGGATCGCGTAGGCGCCCATGTCGTGCAGCAGCGTGCCGCGCACGCCGAGAATCTTCGCCTCCGCCGAGACCGCCACCTCCAGCGTCCAGTACTGGTCGCGCTCGTGGATCGCATTGGTGAAATACTCGCGGCGGTCCTCGATCCATTTCAGCGAGCGGCCCATCAGCTTGGTCGCGGCCACCACCGCCACGTCCTCGGAATAGACGCAGAGCTTGGGCCCGAAGCCGCCACCGATGTCGGGCGCGACCACCCGCAGGCTTTCGTCGAAGTCCATCAGCGAGGTCAGCGTCTGCTGAAGGTCGTGCGCCTTCTGGGTCGAGGCGTGCACGGTGATGCCGCCGTCGGCGGCCCGCCATTCCGTGACCACGCCGCGGGTCTCGATCGAATGGCCGCTGCCGCGGTGCTGCCAGAGATCCTGCCGCAACACATGCGCGGCCCTGGCAAACGCGGCATCGACGTCGCCGAAGCCGACCTTGTAGGTCGTCACCACGTTCGATTTCAGCTCGCGCCGGACCGGCGCGGCGTCCTTCGCCGTTCGGCAGTCTCCCGCAAACGGCAGCACCTCGTAATCGACGTCGACCAGCGCGGCCGCGTCCTCCGCAAGGTAGCGGCTGTCGGCGATCACCATCGCCACCGGCTCGCCGACGTAGCTCGCCTCGACATCGGCCAGCGCGAACGGCCAGGCGTTGTCGAGCGGGATGCCGGTGTTGGAGCGCCGCATCATGCGGCGCGAGGTCATCACCGCCGCAATGTCGTCGAGCGTGAACACGGCATGGACGCCCGGCAGCGCCAGCGCGGCGTCCTTGCCGATGCCGCGGATCGCCGCGTGCGGATGCGGGCTGCGCACGAAGGCGACGTGCAGCATGTCCGGCAGCCGGATGTCGTCGACAAAGCGGCCGTGGCCGCGCAGCAGCGGCTCGTCTTCGAGGCGGGGGGTGCGGGAGCCGATGGTGGCGGAGGGCATGGGAACCGGGATTTCGGAGTGGCGCTGTCGCCCGGGGGGCGCCCGCGGCGCGCCCCGGATCGACGGCAGTCGGGTGTCGCCCTGTTAGACCAGCGCGCGGACGCCGGCGCAATGCGGGCCGCGCGGAGCGGCCGCGCGCGCCCCGCAGGCCGCCTACTGCGTGCTGGCGGCGCCGGCCTTCTTGATGACGTCCTTGGGCGTCGCGTAAAGCTCGGCGAGGAGCTTGTCGATCTCCGCGCCGCTGACCGGGTTCACGTCGATCCGCGACTTCTTGGCCTCTGCGAGATACTCGGGATCCTTCATCGTGGCGTCGAAGGCGGCGCGCAGCGCGTTGAGGCGGTCGGCCGGCACGCCGGGCGGAGCGGCGAACGGCCGGGCCATCTCCTGCGCGGCGAGGAACATCTTGAAGATCTGCAGCTTCTCCTGGTCCTTGGTCTGATCGACCACCAGCGGCACGTCCGGCAGGTCCGGCGACTTCTTGAACGCCGCCTGCACCAGCACGTTGACGCGATTGTCGCGCAGCCAGGCGCCGTGCCGGGTCTTGAGCGTGGACACCGAGAGCCCGCACAGGCCGTCGACCTCGCCGCGCTCCATCGCCAGCGAGATTTCGTTGGTGCCGGGATAGCCCGCCACGAGTTTGATCTTGGCGCCGAACACGTTCTTGTAGAGCTTGGCGAAAATGTCGGGCTCCGAGCTTGGGCCCTGTCCGCCAAGCGTCATCGGCTTTTCGAGGAAGTCGGCCCAGGTCTTCACCGGCGTCGTGTGCCAGGTGACGCAGGTGCTGATGTCGTTGGTCACGCTGCCGATCCAGCCGAATTTCGTGCCGTCGAAGGTCGCGCCGCTCTCCAGCAGCGGATTGATCCCTGTGGTGCGCGCGAAGGTGCCGAAGGCGGTGCCGTCCTTCGGCGCGGCCGAATAGATGAAATTGGCGGCGCGCAGGCTGCCGGCGCCGGCCATGTTCTGCGGCACGATCGTCGGATTGCCGGGGATGTGCTTGCTCATGTGGCGCGCCAGATGGCGGGCGTAGAGGTCGTAGCCGCCGCCGGCGGAGAAGCCGATCAGCATGCTGATCGACTTGCCTTTGTAGAACTCCTCGACGCTCTGGGCCCGGGCGGGGAGGGTTGATGCGATGCCGATCACCAGCGCCGTGGCGAGGATGCCGAACCCTCTCCCCGTCATGCCCGGGCTTGATCCGGGCTGCCACGACGTCGCCATCCAGGAAAGGCGCGGGTGGCGGGGACAGGTCCGGCCATGACGCTGAAAGAGTGTCGCGGGCATCGTTGCCTCCAGTCTGCTGATACGGTCACATCGGCGGGAAGATATGCGGGAACTTGGCGCGCAGCGCCGCCCGCAGGTTGGTGCTCACGTCCACGGTCGTGGGGAACGTGTTCTTGAGCTTCATGTCGTAGGGAATGCAGGCGTCGATCAGGATGCGGTTGTTGAAGTTGCCCGGCAGGAACAGCGGGTCGCGCTTGGACGCCCAGGCCTTCTGGATCAGGTCGATGTCCACGTTCGGGTCGAACCGCGTGCACATCGCCCAAAGCACCTGGTCGAGATCGCCGGCGTCGATGTCCTCATCCACCACCACGGTCCACTTGCCCGCGTAAGCCCCGCCCTGGCACGCCGCCGCGATGTGCAGCGCCTGGCGCGCGTGGCCGGGATAGCGTTGCCGGATCTGCACCACGGTGAAGCGCGTCGCCGGACCCGCCTCGTGGTTCCAGACGCCCAGCACCTCCGGCACGCCGGAGGCGTCGAGCGCGCGCCAGATCTGCGCCGCGCCCGCGATCCCTTTCAGCAGCCCGGTCTCGTCCACCGGCTTGTGCTGCGGCGCGCAGCACAGGATCGGATCGTTGCGGTAGAGCACCGTCTTCACGTTCACATAGGGGCGGTTCTGGGTGTCGTCGGAGTAGTAGCCCATCCACTCGCCGAACGGCCCCTCCGGCCGGGTCTGGCCCGGCACGGTCTCGCCCTCGATCACGATCTCGGCGTCGGCCGGGATCGGGAATCCGGTGTAGGGCCCGCGGATCACGTCGATCGGCTCGCCGCGCAGGCCGCCGGCGATGTCGAGTTCGGAGATTTCCGGCAGCGGGCTCGACGCCAGCATGAACAGCAGCGGATCCTGGCCGCAGACGATGGCGACCTTCATCGGCTGGCCGCGCTCGAAGTTCTTGTCGCGGTGGATGCGGCCGTGCTTGCCCTCGGTGATCTGGCAGCCGACCGTGCGGCCGTCGTAGACCTGCGCGCGATAGGCGCCGAGGTTGAACCAGCCGGTGTCCGGATCCTGCGTCATCACGCAGCAGGCCGTGCCGATGAAGCGCGCCGTGTCCTGCTCGTGATGGCGCGGCACCGGAAACTTCAGCACGTCGATGGCGTCGCCCTCCATCACGTTCTGCAGCACCGGCCCGTCCTTCACGAAACGCGGCGGCAGCGTCTTCAGGTTCGCCATGCGCGCGTGATAGCGCTGCACGATGTCGACCTTGCGCTCGTGGTCGAGCGGCAGGCCGAGCGTGAGCGCGACGCGCTTCACCGTCGAGAAATGACCGTAGAGCGTGCGGAAGCCCTTCGGATAGCCGGGCACCTCGTCGAACAGGATCGCGGGCGCGGAGTTGTTGCTTTTCTCGGTGAGCATCTGGGTGATCGCGCCCATCTCGGCGTCCCAGTGCGCGCCGTTGACGTGCAGCAGTTCGCCGATGCCCTGCACCGCGTCGAGCCAGCCGCGCAGGCCGCGATAGTGGATCTGCGTTTGCGGGGCAGTGTCGGTGAACGCCATCGGGGCTCTCCGGGATGCGGCGCAAGCTTCGGAGCGGGCTTGCGCCAAGTAAAGGGACACGAGGCCGCGCCGTCGCGCGCCCCCATTGTCCAAAACTGTATTCGTTTGTATACAAGTGTAAAGGCCGATTTGACGCGGGTTTGCGGCCTCGGCCGCCCTGCCGCCGGTTCGTCCGGCCCTCGAACGGAGCGCCATGACTTCGTCGCACGCCGCCGGCTTTCCGGCCTTCGCCACCCTCGACGCCGGGGTGCTGCGCACGCGCTCGCGCGCCGATTTCGTCTACGACAGCCTGCGGGATGCGATCTGGGAGGGGCGCTTCGCGCGCGGCGAGCGCCTGCGCGAGGAGGAGATCGCCGCCGCGCTCGGCGTCAGCCGCACGCCGGTGCGCGAGGCGCTGCAGCGCCTGCAGCAGCGCGGACTGCTGGTGGCGGGCGCGGGCCGCGGCCTGACGGTGGCGGAGCTGTCGCGCCAGCAGGTGCTCGAACTCTACGCCATGCGCGAAATCCTCGAAGGCTCGGCGGCGCGCTTTGCGGCGCGCCATGCCGACGAGACCGAGATCGAGATCCTCCGCCGCCTGCAGCGCGAACTGGCGCAGGCTGGCGACGATCCGCTGACGCTGGTGACGCTGAACCGCGGCTTCCACGGCGCGGTCTACGAGGCGTCGCACAACCGCTATCTGCTGCAGACGCTGAACGCGCTCAACGATTCGCTGGCGCTCCTGCATGCGACCACGTTCCGCGCCCCGAGCCGCCGCAAGGACACCGACGACGAACATCGCCGTATCGTCGAAGCCGTCGCCATGCGCGATCCGGACGCCGCCGAGCAGGCGGCGCGCGAGCACATCCGCAACGCGCAACGCACCCGCATCGAACTGATGGCGGCCCTGCCGTAGCGGCGGCATCCCCGTTTCGAGGCGGGCAGCGTCAGCCGCATCACCATCGCCGCATCACCATCGCCGCGGCACCATCCAGTCGACGCCGGACCATTCCGTGAAGGTCGAGATCCGCACCGACGCCCGCGGCGTGGGTATCAGGACCATTTAGCGATCACTCCTGCATCGCCTCTTCGCGCTTCCTGCGGATCGTGGGCGCCGCGACCACCAGCAGCAGCCCGGCGGCGACCGCGAGGAAGGCGAGGCTGATCGGCTCGGTCACGAACACCGACGGATCGCCGCGCGACATCAGCAGCGAGCGGCGCAGGTTCTCCTCCATCAGCGGGCCGAGCACAAAGCCGAGGATCAGCGGCGCGGGCTCGCAGTCGAGCTTCAGGCACAGGTAACAAATACCGAACCGAACGAAGCGGCGGCGGCAGCAGGCGACGTATTGCTGGGCTGCGCTCCCGCCAGCCGGGGGTGATGGCGCTCAGGCGGTCGAGCATCAGGCGCCGGAAGCTCGCGTAGTCCTTGGCGAGATAGCTGATTTCCGGCTCGTCCCCCGGCTCCGGTGCGCAGTGCGACACCGGTTTGCAGTCGAAGTCGCTGGCGGCACTCCACCTTGAAGGAGAAGTCCACCTCCGACATGCGGGGATCGAAGCCGTCCGGGCGGTACCAGCTCCGTGGCGAGATTTGACCAGCCGCAGGCGATACGTCGAGTAGTCGCCGGTCGAATCCGTGTGGACGATCAGGAGAGCGCCGTCCTGGAGATCGGACGGGAAGTAGGCACTCAGAAATCCCTTCTTCACCGGGTGAAACGCTCGGGAACGGCTGCGCCCACAGGACGCGCACCGGCGTCCGCACGCCGCCCTTCGATCCGCACGTTCGCCGCGGTGAAGCCGGGCTCCGGCTTGAAGAAGCGGATACCGAGGAAGCGCTGGCGCAGCTGCTTCCACTCCGGGTGGATCCGGATCGGTGAAGTCGACCACCTCGAGGAAATCGATGCCGTTCAGACCGTGCGGATTCTCGATCGGGTCGCGCAGGGCGGCGCGGCGCTCTTCGTTCTGGCAGACGTAGCGCGCCATGGCTCAGATCTCGCGGGTGAAGCTCTCGACCGTCCGGCGCTGGCCGTCGCGCAGACGGTAGATGACGGTCACGGCGAGCGTCGAGTCCCGGCTCTCGACCTCGACGCCTCGACCTGGATGAGGTCGCCGAGCCACTGCTGGAGCGCGCCCTGGACGAGCGAACTGCGTGGCGGTGGCGAGCTCCTCGCTGTTCGGGTCGAACACGAGCTGCAGCAGGCCGCTGCCGAACGTCGGGCCGGTTGACCCGCTCGCCGGGCGCGGTGAACAGCACCTGCTCGATCAGGTCGCGGATGTGCGTCCTCCTCGTCGGTCGCGCGCCGTGCGCCCGCGGCCGTCGATGTGGAACGGGAAGTCGATCTGCATCACGTCCCCTTCACCCGCATCTGCGTCGACGACGACGGTCGGCGGCCCGTGCGGGATCTGCTCGGCGCTCTGGCAGAGCGCCGGTGCTGGTCTGCAGGATCGCCGGCTGGCCGCCGACGCGTCACCCGCGTCGCCGGGACGAGCCACTGCACCTTCACGCACGGCTGCGGCTTGCCGTGCGGACCGTGAACGCGCAGCCGGCGACCAGTGTACGTGTCGCGCCATCGTGGCCGACCGGCTGGCCCGCCGACCGTGACCCGCGGGCTGCCCGGGATCGTCGTGACCTGGCCGCCGTGCGGGCACATCGCCGCGGCGCCGACGTGGAGCAGATGCCGGGCCCATCAGATCACCTCCAGGGCGCCGTTGTTGACCGACACGCTGGCCGGCGTCAGCTTGACGCTCGCCGCGCCGTTGGAGAGCTCGATCCCCGACGAGTTGAAGACGATCTTGAGCGGCGTCGCCACCGCCGGCGGCTTGACCTCGATCGTGAGCCCGCCGCCGCCCGGCAGGTCGCTGAGCTGAGCGTGATCGCGTCGGTCTTGAACACCTTCATCTCGGCGAGCGCCGGCTGGCGCCGGCACCTCGCCGGTGCCCCAGAAGCAGCCGCTCCAGATCGGGTAGTCGGGGTCGCCCGGCCTCGAACTCGACCCAGACGTTGGCTCCCGACCGGCGGCAGCGCGAAGAAGCCGACCCGCGAGCCGGCGAACGGCGCGCACGGCATGCGCCCAGCTGAGCCGGCCGTCGCCGAGCACGGCCGGCACGCTGACCTGGACGCGGCCCAGCTGCAGCGGGTCGACGTTGTTCTCGACCTTGCCGCGGTACTTGCCGTAGAACTCCGCGTCGCTCATGGCAGCACCACCGGGGTCGATCGAGCCGAGGCCCTCGCGGGTCAGGTTGAACCGCTGCGTGTAGTCGCCGAGCCTGATCGTGTGGGTGACGCTCTTGACGTAGTAGAGGCCGTCGTAGCTGAAGCCGGCGCCGCGCACGCCGACCAGCGCCGCGCGCCTGGAGCACGCCGCCGTAGCGCACGGCGTCGAGCTCGCCGTCGAGCCGTCGACCGCGTCGGTCGACGCCTCGGTCGCGCCCTGCGCCCGCGCCATCGCCTGGATCGACGTTGAGCGCCGCTCTCGCGGAACTGCCGCCGGCGCACGTTCGGCCGTCGACCAGCCAGGACGGCATCGACGACCAGCGGCGGCCGCAGGCTGGCGAACGTCAGCACCGGCACTTCTGGTTCGGTCGAGCGGTCCTGCACCTGCGCCCTCGACCAGCGTCGGCGCCAGCCCGTCGCTTGAAGCCTGATCGAGCTCGACGTTGGTCTCCGGCCCCATGTTCACCGTGAGCGCCCGCTGCGGCAGGCCGACGCGCGATCGGCGGCCCCCAGTAGGCGTAGTTGGTGAACGGCGCCGGCCCGGGCGCGACGTAGAAGACGTAGCCGTGGCGCTCGGCCAGCTTGCGCAGGTAGTCGAGGTCGGTGCCCTGCTGGACCGGGATGCGCTCGATCGGGAGCGGCGGGTCGATCGCCAGCGGCGGGATGACCATCGGGATCAGCCCGTACTGCGCGTAGCCGAGGATCAGCTTGACCGCGATGAGCGTCTCGTCCTGCGCCGGATGCTCGGCGAGCGCTCTCTCCGGTCCATCATCACGCTCACGTCCTCGCCCTGATCGTCAGCGTCGACGTGCCCGGCTCCGTGCCCGGCGCGAGCTCCTGGTGGGTGATGATCCCGTCCATCAGCACCTGCGGCATCGACGTTGAAGGTGACCATCACGATCACGCGGTTGAACGGCCGCAGCAGCGGGTTGCGCAGCAGCGCGTAGTCGATCAGGTCGAGCGGGCCCGGCGCGGCCGACCTTGAAGGTGATCTGGAAGCCCGGACGCCCGCTCGTCGTCGTGCGTCACCTCGACCTCGCTGCAGCGCCTCGATCAGGGCGGCGGCGCCGGCACCGCCACCGTCGGGCCGATCAGCAGCGTGAGGCGGACGCCGAGCAGGCTCATCGCGCTCCCTCGTCGGCTGCGGGACGGCCTGGCCGACTGCGGCACGGCACGCGCAGCCGGCGCCCCGGCTCGCCGAGCTCGGCGGGGTCCATCGCGTCGTTGGCGTCGCAGACGCGCCAGAACTGCTCGGGGTCGCCGAGCGTGCGCGCGGTGACAGGTCGAGGCGGTCGCCCTCGACCACCGTCGACCTCGGCCAGCAGCGGCAGTCCTGCTCCCGCGCGGCAGGAAGCGGCGCCGCATGTAGGCGACCACGCGGCCGTCCGGCGTCGCGTCAGCGTCGGCGGTCTCGACGGCGGCGTAGCGGCTGTCGGATCGAACATGGTCGCACCCTCAGCTTCACGTCGAAGCTCGACGTGCCGCCCGACGTCCGCGAGACCGTTCCAGGCTGCCGATGACGGCCATCGCCTCCTTGACGACCTGGTGGGCGAGGAAGACGCGAGTAGCCGGGGTGCAGACGGCAGGTCGTTGTAGCTGAGCACGCGCAGGCCCGAGCGAGACCTTGGCGCGGATCGGGTTGAGCTTGGCGTCGTAGCGCCTCCTCGGTGATGCTGAACTCGGTGAGCCGCACCGGCAGCACCCGCTTCGGCCCCCAGACGAACAGCGTCAGCGGCGCGACCGGCGGCAGGATCTCGATCGTGCCGAGCGCGAGCAGGAGCGTGTTGGCGATCACCACCGCGGCTCTTCGGGATAGACCAGCATCTCGAGCGCCGAGAGCTGCGGGTAGATCCCCAGCTCGCGCGGCGTGCCGATCGCCCTTCTCGAGCTGGTCGGTGGCGTCGAGCTCGATGTCGACCTTGATCGTCTCGACCGGCGCGCCCTTGAGCCGCAGCGCCTCCGTCCTGTCGCCCTCGCCGCCGCCCACGTCTGCGGCTGGAGCGTGCGCGACAGCGTGTCCGGGTTGTACTGGAAGACGATCACGCTCGCGAGCGGATTGAAGAGTCGATGCCGACGAGGGCACCTTTCATCAGGCGGGGCGAACCGGGGAAGGAGGTCATGATCGTTCCTTTGGACTTTACCGATCCGGTCTCATCCCTCCAAACACCGCCCCCGCCACCCGCCCCCCCACCACCTCCGGCTCGCGGTCCGATCCATTGCGAAGCTCCCACCGTCGAGCCGGGGAATCTCTGCGTTCTGAGCCAGCCCGGGCGGCAGGCCGCGCTCGGCGAGGAGCCTCGCGAGCTCGCGCTCGAGGCGGCGCCGATGCGGTGGCGGTCGGCCGGGGCGAAGCCGTCCAGCACCAGCTCCTCGATGTGCAGACTCGACTCGTGTCATTCACACCCATCCCCCGACCTCGGCTTCGGTGAGCGGCCGCTCGAGCTTGGCGTACTCGCCGCGGGCGGCGCGCAGGAGGTGGGCCATGCGCACCGGGCTCGCCGTCGTCGGCGGCCAGGAAGGCCGCGTCCAGCGCGATGTTGCGGATGTTGCCGCCGGCCACGTTGAGCCGGGCCAGCGCGTCGGCGTCGAGCCCGTCGGTCGGGCGTCGCGCGCGGGAAGACGCGGCGCCAGATCTCGCGCGCGCTGCGCGGCGTCGGGGAACGGGAACTGCGACGACGAAGCGCAGCCGGCGCAGGAAGGCCGGGTCGAGCGCGCTCTTGCAGGTTGGTGGTCAGGATCGCCAGGCCCGCGGTAGGCCTCCATCCGCTGCAGCAGGTAGCTGACCTCGATGTTGGCGTAGCGGTCGTGGCTGTCCTTGACCTCGCTGCGCTTGCCGAACAGCGCGTCGGCCTCGTCGAAGAGCAGGATCGCGCCGCCGTCCTCGGCGGCGTCGAAGACGCGGCGCAGGTTCTTCTCGGTCTCGCCGATGTACTTGCTGACCACCGTGGCTGAGGTCGATGCGGTAGAGGTCGAGCCGCAGCTCGCGGGCGAGCACCTCGGCGGCCATGGTCTTGCCGGTGCCGCTGGCGCCGGCGAACAGCGCGCTGATGCCCAGGCCCGCGCGCGCCGCTGGCGGCGAAGCCCCAGTCGCTCGTAGACCGTGCGCGGCTGGCGGACCTGGGCGGCGATCTGCGCGCAGCAGTCTGCGCGCTGCGGCTCGGGCAGGACCAGGTCGTCCCAGCCGGCGGCCGGCTCGATGCGCTGGGCCAGGTCGTCGAGGCGCGGCCGCGCCTGGGCGCGGCAGGCGTCCCAGAGCGCGCGTCCGGCGTCGTCGCTGCGGCCTGCGCCTGCACCGCGGCGGCAGCGCGGATCGCCGGCGGCGCTCGAGGTCGAACTGCGCGACCACGGCGTCGAGCTGGCCGTCGAGCTGCGCCGCCGCGGCCGGCCCGAGGGCCGCGTGCCACAGGCGCGCGCTGCTCGGCCGCGGCCGGCCGGGCACGTCGAAGGCGCAGCGACCGGGCGCTGCCGCGACGGCACGCCGCTCGCGCGACGCCGACGACCAGCGGCCGCGGACCGCGCTCGACGATCCGGCGCGAGGCGCGCTCCCGCGCCGCGTCGCCGGCGGTCGACCTCGACAGCATCCAGCAGCAGCGCGCGCCGGCGAGGGCGCGCCTCGCGCTCCCAGAGCCGGACCAGCGCCTCGCGCTCGGCCGGCGCCGGCGGGCAGGTCGGCCGCGCGCAGGGCGAGGCGCAGCCCGAGGCCCAGCGCGGCGCAGCCGGCGACGGCCACGCTCCGCTGCGCCGCCGCGTCGGCGCCGCAGAGCTGGACCGCCGGCAGGCGGCCGTCCGGCCGCGGCGGCGGACCAGCGCGCGCGATCGCGCGTCGGCGACCGCGCGCTGCGAGGGGGCCAGCGTCCGCGGCGCCGTCGACGGGCTCGACGAGGCCGGCGCAGCCGCTCGTCGAGGTACTCGCACGCCGGCCAGGTAGTGCAGCACGCGCTCGTCGATGCGCAGCGGGCTCGCGGTGAGCGGCTCGCCGCTCCGCCGAGCTCGACCAGCCGCCAGCGGCGCAGCGGCGCCGCGGGCGTGAGCGCGCTCCAGTGCGGCTCCGGGCAGCGCCGCGAGCGCCAGGCCGAAGGTCGGCTGGCGCCGGCCGGCGTCGCCCTGGGCCGCGGCGCAGCGCGGCGGCGAACGCGGCGTCGAGCTCGACGCCGGCGCAGAGCAGGAGGACGTCGCGCTCGAACGGCGACAGGCCGAACGCGCTCCGCGAGCACCTCCAGGGCCGGCGGCGAGCGGCATGGCCGCGGCGGCCTCGTCCAGGAGCTTCGCCGGCTCCGGATCGGGGCTCTCGCCTGCCGCCTCATCAACCGGCGCTGTCCCGGCGTGCCGCTCCAGGGCGCGCGCACCGCGGCCAGAGCGGCCATGAGATGGCGCTGATTCGCCGCGTGCCAGGTCCCGGGCTCGCTCATGGCACGGTCACCTTCGGCGGCGTAGACGTCGTCCCCCTCTCCAGCCAGGCTCTCGGCGCCGTCCACCTGGACGCGGACGAGGAGCTCCTGGCCGGCTTCAGGCCCGGAGCTCGAATCCGACGGGTCGGCGTCGTCGGCCCGCGCCTTGGCCACGGCCGAGAAGGCCCTCGGATCGGTGAGCGGGACCGGACCGCCGAGCAGGTTGAGCAGGAGCACGACCCGCTGCTCCTTTTCACCACGGCTCGGTCCCCACGGTCACCGTGCGGACGCCGTCGACGGGCGCGGAGATCGACACGTCGAAATCGGGCCCGTCACCGGGTCCGGTACCTTCGATCTTCGGCCGCAGGACGAACGGGGCCAGGTTCGGAGTCCGTGCCGGGGTGGAGGGTCGGCGGCGTCCCCAGCCGACAGGCGGTGGATCACCTGGACCGCCGAGCACCCCGGCCGGCAGGCCGGCGGGGAGGACGACGCGATCTCGGTCGTCGCGCACCTGGCTCGCGTCCGGCACGACCTCGGCTCCGCCGATCCGCACCCGCGTGCGCCTCGCCGCGCAGGTTGCGCCCGCGCAGGACGATCGTGTTCGCCGGCAGGATCGGCAGACCTGGGCCGGCGTCCGCGACCACCTGCGTCGACCTCCGGCTGGCGGAAGCGGCATGACGTAGAGGTTGCTCGCCCGCACCGGCAGCGCCGGCTGCGGCGGGACCTCCGCGTCGATGAGCACGACGGAGGCCTGGTAGGCGAGGGAGAGCTTGTAGGGCACCTGGAAGAACACGGACCACAGCCTCGAGAGATCCTCCAGGCTCAAGCCGCAGCGGCGCGAAACGGACCGCTCCACCTGCTCGGCGAGGTCGGAGTCCTCCAGCTCCGGGATGCTTGTGACCGCGTCGACCACTCCTGGGCGAGCACCGGTTGGCGAGTGGCAGGGTGCGCACGACAGCCGCCCAAAGGCGCTGCGGCTCGAGATTTGCTTCGGTGCCGTGAAGCGTGAGGAGGTAGTGGAGGTCGAAGGCGGCCTGAGGGCGCAGGGCGGCCGTGCCGTCCGGGCGCCGGGTCGGCAGGTCGGCGTTGCGCCACGCCGCGTTGGGCGTGACCTGGTAGAGGAAGACGTTGACGCCCGTGGCATTCTGCAGGCCGGCGGCGTCCGGCCGCTCGTGGGTGGCCCCCGCCCCGGCCACCACGTCCTGGACGGCGGCATGGAGCAGCCCCCGCAGGGTCTCGGTCACGGCGGCGAAGGCGAGATGGTTGCTCACATCCGTCCTTCGTTGCGGCGGCGGAGGTATTCCTCCAGGCTGAGCCGGGGGCCGGTGGGACGGGCAGCCGGCGTGGGAGGCGGCGCGGGCGTCGTAGCGCGCACCTCGATGCGTCCGATGGTCACGCGGATGGTGGGCTCGGAGGCTTGGCCCCGCCCGCCATCCCAATCCCCCTCCCGGGACCTCACCCCCCGGCCCCCTCTCCCATCTCCCACCCTTCCACCGGGAGAGGGGGTGACTGGCAGGTCCGGTTCATCGCGCGCCACGGTCGAACGAGGGACGAGGGAGCGATGCGCCACTGAGATCTCGGCGGTGATGGAATCGCCTGGGCGGGGCTCCGTCAAAGTCGTCGTAGCTGGAGCCTCCCCCGCCCGACCCTCACCCCGACCCTCTCCCACCCGCACTCACGCCCGCCCGGGAGAGGGCGCCGCCACCCAAAGGCTTGAGCAGAAGGAAGTTGGGGGGTTCCCCCTCTCCCGGGTGGGTGTGAGTGCGGGTGGGAGAGGGGGCCAGGGGGTGAGGGTCTTTGGGCGGGGGGGCCGGAACGTCGACGGACACCGGATCCGGACCACGGACAGGGACAGATCCTGAAACCGGGCCAGGCACAGGAGAGGCAGAGGAGTGGGCCGAGCCCCACGCGAGACCTTGCCAAAGCCTGTTCCTTCTTCGACCTCCTCCTGTCTGTCTCCCCCTCTCCCGGTGGGAGGGGGGGCGATGGGAGAGGGGGCCGGGGGTGAGGTCCCGGGAGGCGGGGGGAGAGCGCCTCCGGCGCGATGTTCCCGATGCCGACTTCCGCAGCCTCCCCGATCTCCTCGACAACCGAGCTTTCCGCCTCCGCCAACGGCGCCGCCGCCTCAAAGCGCGACTGCATCCGCGGGCTTACGATCGGAGCATTCCCGAGAGCGCGGCCGCGAGGCGGGTCAGGAAGTCGTTCCACGCGGTCACCATCTCCAGATAGAGGCGGCGGCGGCGCGGGCTCAGGGCGAGGATGTCCGCCTCCCGCCAGGCGTAGGCACGCGCCAGCACGTGGACCTCCCGCAGCAGGCGCCGGGCCTGGACGTCCAGCTCGGCCCAGAAGAACGACGCCACGTCGAGCGCCTCGTCCCAGGCATGGCCGCAGGCCGGGCAGAGCAGCTCCAGCAGCAGCTCGGCGCCCGGGTCCGCCTCGGCCAAGCCCGCGGCCAGCACCTGCAGATCTTCCTCCGAGAGGTCGGCTGCTCCGAGCGGCTGCTCGTCACGCCGGGCCTCCAGCAGACAGCGCCCGGCGAGCAGGCGCCGGGCTTCTTCCAGACCCGGACAGCGCTCGGCCGCCAGCAGGTCGTGGCTGTTGGCCGGCCGGAAGCGCAGCTCGAGGCCGTTCCTGGGAGATCCGCTCGGGGAGAGGAGAGGCCGCTTCCGCGCCGGAGCGCAGCTCGCGGGCGTCGAGGACGATATCCAGGGATGCGCCGCACGTGGGACAACTCGCCACGCCTTCGATGCCGCGCCCCAGCGTCTCCTCGCGTAATTCGAGGAGACGGGGGTCCCGTTCGCCGAGCGGCAGAGCGCCCAGGTCCTCCCAGGCCGCTTCGGGGTCGGCGGCGGTGCAGGAGATCCAGGGCGAGGACCGTGGGGCCATGCCCCTGGCCGCGCTCCCAGACGTCGAGGAGCCGCTCCGGGGTAAGCGCTCGCATGGCCCGCTCCTACTGCGGCACCGTGAAGGACGGCTCGGAGGGCTCGTTCACCTCGACGTCCCGCTCCCAGCCTTCGTTCTCCAGCTTGATCGTCTGGATCGCGATCGCGTTGGCGCTGGCGTCCAGGTCCGGCAGGGCCTGGAACTCGGAGACCCAGCAGCGGTAGACCTTGTAGGCCAGG
>CAVWUJ010000006.1:0-129457 GCA_963758225.1 uncultured Alphaproteobacteria bacterium
AGGTGCTGGTGGATCGGCCGGATAAGAAGGGACGTGTGCAGATTCTCGGCGTTCACATGAAAAAGGTGAAGCTCGCCCCGGACGTCGATGCCGAGA
Source organism: uncultured Alphaproteobacteria bacterium (assembly GCA_963758225.1). Lineage (GTDB taxonomy): Bacteria > Pseudomonadota > Alphaproteobacteria > Rhizobiales > Xanthobacteraceae > Z2-YC6860. Next base: position 97 of record CAVWUJ010000006.1, read on the forward strand.
AGGTCGCAGCGCTTACTCCCGGCTTCTCCGGGGCGGACCTCGCCAATCTCGTCAACGAGGCAGCATTGCTCGCCACGCGCCGCAAGGCCGATGCGGTGACGATGGCCGACTTCAACAATGCCGTGGAGCGCATCATCGCAGGGTTGGAGAAGAAGAACCGCATGCTCAATCCGCGCGAACGCGAGATCGTGGCGCACCACGAGATGGGGCACGCGCTGGTCGCGATGGCTCTGCCGGGGGTGGACCCGGTGCACAAGGTCTCGATCATACCGCGCGGAATCGGCGCGCTCGGCTACACCATCCAGCGGCCGACCGAGGACCGCTTCCTGATGACCCGGGAGGAGCTGGAGAACAAGATCGCCGTGCTGCTTGGCGGGCGCGCGGCCGAGAAGATCGTCTACGATCACCTCTCGACCGGGGCGGCGGACGATCTGGTCAAGGCCACCGATATCGCCCGCGCCATGGTCGCGAGGTACGGGATGGACGAAGACCTCGGGCATGTCAGCTACGATACCGATCGGCCCGGCTTTCTCGGCACCGGCGACCAGTCGTCGTGGCTCAACCGCCGCTACAGCGAGGCCACTGCCGAGCGGATGGACGCGAAGGTGCGCGACATCGTGGATGGCGTGTTCAAGCGCACCCTCTCGCTTCTCGAAGCCAACCGGGCGCTGCTCGAGCAATCGGCGCAGGATCTCCTGCAACGGGAGACACTGGACGAGCCCGATCTGGTGGCAATTGGGGCCAAGGTGAAAAGAACGGAAGCGGTCGCTGCGTGACACCGTCACTGACGCAGATGATCGGCGGACAACCCTGACTGGATAAAGAAACGGAGAGGAAAAATGGCAAACGGAGCTTGCGATATTTGCGGTCGCCCGGCGACGGCGCGCGTGCGCGCCTCGGTGAACGGCAAAGTTCAGAACATGGAGCTGTGCGATCAGCACTACCGCGAAATGGTGCGCCGGTCGGGCCGCAGCGCATCGCCGCTGGAGTCCCTGTTCGGACGACATTCCCTTTTTGACGAATTCTTCGGCGATAGCGGGTTCGGCAGCCTGTTCAGCGACAGCCCGCTGCGGGGTGGCGCACTGGGCGCCACGGGCGCGGGTGAGGACGACGTCGTGGATGCCACCTTCGGGGAGGAAGCGCCGCGCCGCGGATCGCGGCGCGGCGGCGGACGCACCATCGCCGATCGGCTGAGCGAACAGGGCAACAAACTATTGCAGGATGCCGCACAGAAGGCTGGAGAATTCGGGCGCAGCGAGGTCGATACCGAACATCTGCTTCTGGCATTGACCTCGTCCGACGTCGTCAAAACGATCCTGGAACAGTTCAAGGTCGATGTGGACGACCTGCGGCGCCAGGTTGAGAAGGAAGCGAAGCGTGGAGAGGCCAGGACGGAGGGCGAAATCGGCGTCAGTCCTCGCCTGAAGGACGCGCTGAACCGGGCCTTCATCGCCTCGAACGAACTCGGCCATTCCTATGTCGGTCCCGAGCACCTGCTGATCGGCCTTGCCGAGGAAGGTGAAGGCCTGGCCGCGTCGATCCTGCGCAAATACGGATTGACGCCGCAGGCGCTGCGCCAGCAGGTGACCAAGGTCGTGGGCAAGGGTGCCGAGGAGGGCCGCGTGGAGGCGCCTTCCAGCACGCCCGATCTCGACCAGTTCAGCCGTGACCTGACGAAGCTCGCCCGCGAGGGCAAGCTCGACCCCGTCATCGGCCGCGCCCGCGAGATCGAGACGACGATCGAAGTGCTCGCCCGCCGGAAAAAGAACAATCCGGTGCTGATCGGCGAGCCCGGCGTGGGCAAGACCGCCATCGTCGAGGGGCTCGCACAACGGATCGTCGCGGGCGAGGTGCCCGAGGCACTGCGCGACAAGCGGCTCGTGGAGCTCAACATCAACTCAATGGTGGCCGGGTCGAAGTATCGGGGCGAGTTCGAGGAGCGGGTGCAGAAGATCCTCAAGGAGATCACCGAGGAGAAGGACAGTCTGATCCTGTTCATTGACGAGATCCATACCATCGTCGGCGCCGGCCAGGGCGGCGGCGAAGGCGGTCTCGACATTGCCAACACCTTCAAGCCGGCGCTGGCGCGGGGCGAGCTGAACCTGATCGGTGCAACGACGCTCAACGAGTACCAGAAATATATCGAGAAGGACGCAGCACTCGAACGCCGCTTCCAGCCGGTCTATGTCGAGGAACCCACGGTCGCTCAGGTCATCATGATCCTGCGGGGTCTGCGCGACACGCTGGAGGCGCACCACAAGGTGACGATCACCGACGAGGCCATCGTCGCGGCGGCCGAGCTTTCGGACCGCTACATCACTGGCCGCTTCATGCCTGACAAAGCGATCGACCTGATCGATCAGGCCGCCGCACGTGTGAAGATCAGCGCCACAGCGCGCCCCGTGGACGTCCAGGAGCTGGAGGCCGAGGTCGCGCAGATCAAGCGCGAGCAGGACTATGCCGCAGCCCGCAAGCAATTCGACCGGGCAGCGGAATTGAAGAAGGAACTCGAACAGAAGCAGAAGGAACTGGACGAGCTTCTGGAGATTTGGAAGCGCGACCAGGCCTCCGCCACCGCCGAGGTGCGCGCCGATCATGTCGCGCAGATCGTCTCGAAGATCACCGGCGTTCCGGTCACTGAGCTGACCACCGAGGAGAAAGACAAGCTCCTCAAGCTCGAGGAGAAGCTGCACGAGCGCGTCATCGGCCAGGAAGAGGCCATCCGCGCCGTGGCGGATGCGGTGCGCCTGGCGCGCGCAGGACTGCGCGAGGGACGCGGCCCGACCGCGACATTCCTCTTCCTCGGGCCGACCGGGGTTGGCAAGACGGAACTGGCCAAGACGCTCGCCGAAGTAATCTTTGGCGATCAGGACGCAATCATCCGCATCGACATGTCCGAGTATGGCGAGCGCCACTCGGTCGCCCGGCTGGTGGGCGCGCCTCCCGGCTACGTCGGATACGACGAAGGCGGGCAACTGACCGAGAAGGTGCGCCGTCGGCCCTACTCGGTCGTGCTGCTCGACGAGATCGAGAAGGCGCACCCGGATGTCTACAACATTCTGTTGCAGGTGTTCGACGACGGTCGGCTGACCGACGGCAAGGGGCGCGTGGTGGACTTCACCAACACCATCATCATCGCCACGTCGAACCTCGGTTCGGACATCATCCAGCGCAACCTCAAGAAGCGCGGCACCAAGGAGTTCGACGAGGCAAAGCAGAAGTCCGAGCTGATGGAGGTGTTGCGCGGTCATTTCCGGCCAGAGTTCATCAACCGGATCGACGAGATCATCGTCTTCCACTCGCTGAACCAGTCGGAAATCCGCCAGATCGTGGGGTTGCAGCTGAACCGGGTGAAACGGACCGCCCTCGGCCAGGGCGTCGAGCTCGAGTTCGACGTGAGCGTCGTGGATCACTTCGGCGCGGTCGGCTTCCGCCCCGAATTCGGCGCCCGCGAGCTGCGCCGGCTGATCCGGTCGGAGCTGGAGACCGAGTTGGCTCGCGAGATGCTCTCCGGGCGGATCGAGGATGGTGACAAGGTCCGCGTCGCCTGGTCGGCGGACGAGCAGAAGGTCGTGTTCGAAAAGATCGCAAAGGACACCGGTGACGACAGCCCGGACGATCAGGCCAAGGCCGGGATCGACGAGTCCGGCAAAGTTGCCCAAGAAAAGGCGCACGCTCCGACGCCCGACGTCCCGGCCGAGGCCAAGGATGAGGTGCAGTCCAAGGACGACAAATCCGCCGGGTGACTTTGCGAAGGACTGGCCCGGCGCGATGACGGTCGCGCCGGCCCATTTCGTCGGAGGGTTGCAGGAAGGATCCGCGGCATGGAAGTCATCAGAGCATTTCGCAATCTTGACCGGCACGGCCAACAGCGCGCGCCTGAGGTCATCGAGGAAGAGGTGCGGCAACTTGAACCGCATCTTATACGCTTCCGCGAGAATCTCGTCCGGCTCGAAGTCGTCGCCTCGCAGACGAGGGGCAAGACGCGCATCAAAGGCGGCCTGCGCCCGCAACTGCCATCGGGCGTGATCGCGGCGCAGGAAGAGGGGTTCGAGATCGAGCCGGTCCTGCGCAAGGCCTTTGCCGACCTGCGCCACCAGGTCGATCGGCATGTGGCGCGCCTCAAGCACGAGCCGGAGTACAAGCGTCCCGCCCGCCGGCGCCGGATCGGCGCCCCGCTGCCGCCCGCGCGGGATGCGGCGGAGGCGGAGCGGCGCCAACTCTTCTTCGACCTGATCGAGGATCATCTCGATACGGTCTACGACACCGTCAGGCGCGAGTTGACCTATCTCGAATGCAGCGGATCTGTGCCGGAGGGTTACCTCAGCGTTCGCGATCTTGTCGATGCGACGATCCTCAAGGGACTGGAAAGGTTCGAGCAGCGGCCCACCGAGTTTTCCATAGGCGACTGGCTGCTGAAACTGGCTTTCGAGACCATCGAGGCCGAGGCGCGCGCCGCGCGCCGCGCGGTGCCGGAGGACGCCGCCTCGATCGACGCGAAACCCGAGAACTCCGGCCGAGGAACCCACGAGTCGGACGAGGAGATGTTCGAGTTCTACCAGCCCGACGACGTGCTGCTGCTCGAGGAGCTCATCGCCGACGACGGCGGGGACGACCCCGAAACGGCGGTCGCGAAACGGCAGGACGGGCTGGCCCTTCACCGGGCGATCGCCGGTCTGCCGGCGCTATGGCGCAGGGTTCTGTTTCTTGTCGACCTGAACGACACCCCCGCTTGAAACGGCCTCCTCGGTTCTCGGCATTCCCGAAGACGACGTGACCCGGATCGTCCAGTCGGCTCGCAATTATCTTCGCGATAAACTGCGTGACTCAGGTCAGTCTTCCGATACCGCTCATGCGCTTTTTGAGAGTGCTCACCAGAGGAAGGTGCGAATTCCACAGCCCCTGCGGGATCGCGCCCGGCTGGAACGCGCTTTTCTGGGAGACAACCGAGGGGTAGCACCATGATGCGCGGTCACAATCGTCCACCCTTTCCGCCGAAGATACCCGGGACCAACATGAGATCATGGGACGTTCCGACCGCGATCATTTACCGGCCGGCACGTTCCGCGATGACATCGGCGCCGCGGCCTAACTACTGGATACTGGAATTCGAGCCGTCGCGCCCGCCCCACATCGAGCCGCTGATGGGATATACCTCCAGCGACGATCCCTATCGTCCGATCCGGCTGAAGTTTCCCGACCGCGAAAGCGCTGTGACATTCGCGGATCGGCAGGACTGGCGCTACCTCGTGCGCGAGGACACAACTCACCGACGTGCGCCGCACCACTGGCGGGGAGAGGAATGGCATCGGCTCTACAAGGGAGCCGATGCGCCGGAAGCCTATCGTATACCGTCCCGCGTGGATCACGGTCGCACGGATCACCGCCTCCGGCGCGCGGTCGAGGAGAAAGGCACGGTGGACCTGTCGTCGCAAGAACAGCCCGAATTCGATCCGGTGTCCGCCGCGCCGGCAAGTCTGAAGCCACCGAAGGCCCGGTTCATTTCCTCCTGAAGTCGGCGCATGTCGCGGGCTACATCGGGCCATCGGCCGCCCAACGCCATATCCGTAAGCATGATTGACGCTCCCTGGCTGAATTACAGACATCGCTCAAACGGGCGACGTCCTTAGAATTATTGCGCTGGTTACGTGTCAGTTCAATTGCCCTGAGCGACGCCCGGGAGCTATCCGGACCTGGCAAAGTGGCTTTTCCGAAGCCGAATATCGGCTTAGCGTGTGGCGCCGGCCGCTGGCATCCTCAGCGTCGGTTATGACAGTTTTTCTTCGGCGGGGGAGCCTTGCTTGAACGAAGACCCCTACAGTGTGCTTGGCGTCAAGAAGGACGCCAGCCAGGACGACATTCAGAAGGCCTACCGCAAGCTTGCCAAGAAACTGCATCCCGACCTCAACCCCGGCAACAAGCAGGCTGAGGAGCAGTTCAAGGCAGTCTCCGCGGCATACGATCTCCTGAGCGATCCGGAGAAGCGCGCGCGCTTCGATCGAGGCGAGATCGACGCCTCAGGCCAGGAGCGCCCGCGGCAACGCTACTATCGGGACTTTGCAGGCGGCGCCGCCGGTGAGCACCCCTATGCCACATCGGAAGGATTTTCCGATTTCAGCGACGAGGGCGATCTGTTCTCCGGCCTGTTCGGCCGAGGCGGCCGGTTCAATCTGAAGATGCGCGGGCAGGACGTCCATTACCGGCTGCCTGTGGAATTCCTGGAGGCGGTTAACGGCACGACGCGCCGCGTCACGCTCTCGGATGGCTCCACCGTCGATGTTACCGTCCCGCCCGGCGCGCGCGACGGTCAGTTGCTACGACTCGCCAGCAAGGGGGGCGCAGGCGTCGGCGGCGGACCATCTGGCGACGCATTCATCGAAATCATTGTGAAGCCGCATCCGCTGTTCACGCGCAAAGGAGACGACATCCATGTCGAGGTGCCGGTCTCCCTGACTGAAGCCGTTCTCGGCGGCAAGATTTCGGTTCCTACCCCGACTGGAGCGGTCACGATGAGCGTCCCCAAGGGCTCCAATACGGGCACGGTCCTGCGCCTGCGCGGTAAAGGAGTCACTCGCCCGGACGGGACGCGAGGGGATGAGTACGTCAAACTAAGGGTTGTCCTGCCGGAGAAGCCCGATCCGGAACTGGAGAAATTCGTGCAGGCTTGGGCGGCGGGCAAGTCCCACGATCCGCGCCGCGGCATGGAGGCGTAGATGCTTGACATCCAGCAATTCGTTCTGCGCGTTCGGCTGGCCCAGGATGTTGTCGAGGCATGGGTCGCTGAAGGATGGCTGCGTCCGCAACGAGCCGAGCAAGGACTGGCCTTTACGGAGATGGATATTTCCCGCGCACAATTGATCCGCGATCTGCGCGAAGACCTGGGCGTCAACGAAGAAGGCATTGCTATCATCCTGGATCTCATTGACCAGATGCACGGTCTGCGAAAGACGCTGCGCGAATTGTGCGAAGCCGTCGGTGTCCAGCCGGCCGATCTGCAGCAACGAATCCTTACCGACATGCGCAGTCGGCGACCGATTCCGATGAAGGGCCCGGAGACCCTATGACCATGCACGATCCATTGCTGCTGGAGACGCGCCATGCAGTTCAGTAAGGAGACGACCTTCAACATCTGGTTTCCGGCCGTCGGCGGTCACGACGAGCGCGAACAGACGCTCAATCAGCTTCTCGTAGAGCTCGACGGGTTCGATCCCGCGCAAGGCATCGTGCTGCTGGCCGCAACCAATCGGCCGGAAATCCTGGATCCGGCTCTTTTGCGCGCCGGCCGATTCGACCGACAGGTTCTCATCGACCGGCCCGACAAGACGGGGCGCGTGCAGATACTCAAGGTTCACATGCGCAAAGTAACGTTGGCCGAGGATGTCGACGCCGAAAAGATTGCTGCCCTCACCACGGGATTTACCGGCGCCGACCTCGCCAATCTCGTCAACGAAGCGGCTCTTCTCGCGACGCGCCGTGGCGCGGCGGCGGTCGCCATGCAGGATTTCACGGCCGGCATCGAGCGTATCGTTGCCGGTCTCGAAAAGAAGAACCGGCTGCTCAATCCGGAAGAGCGAAAGGTCGTTGCCTATCACGAGATGGGCCATGCGCTGGTCGCTATGGCGATCTCGAAGACCGATGCCGTTCATAAGGTTTCGATCATCCCGCGGGGCGTGGGCGCGCTCGGCTATACCATCCAGCGGCCGACCGAGGACCGCTATCTGATGACGCGCGACGAACTCGAGAACAAGATTGCGGTGCTGCTTGGCGGGCGCGCTGCCGAAAAATTGGTATTTGGAAAGCTTTCGACCGGTGCGGCCGACGACCTCGCCAAGGTAACCGACATCGCTCGAAATATGGTCGTGCGCTACGGCATGGACGAAACCCTCGGCTACGTCGTCTACGAACCCGAACGGCCCTCTTTTTTGGGCAACGTGCCAAGCACGGCGCCGAATGAGCGGCATTTCAGCGAAACAACGGCCGAAGCGATCGACGCTGCCGTCAAGTCGATCATCCATGCGGTCTTCGACCGCGCGACCGCAATCCTGACTACAAACCGCGACGTGCTGGAACGGTGCGTTGCATCCCTGCTCGAAAAGGAGACGTTGAACGAAGACGAATTGCGGGCGCTCACGCGCGACCTGCGCTTGCCGGACGTTCAGCCTGCGGCCACGCCTGTTGTGGCGGCCGCTCACGCCGCGAGGGCATGAGGCGATGTTTCCAATCCAGAACGGCGTACCGCACCGCAGCGCGCCCTTCGTCACCTGGAGCCTCATTGCCATCAACGTGGCCGTTTTCCTCTACCAGGTCAGCCTGCCGCCGCCGGCGCTCGATCGGTTTCTCGTGCACTATGCACTCATTCCCGGGCGCTATTTCGTTTCGCTGCCGTTCCTGCCGGAGCCGGCGCTCGAAGACTATCTGCCGTTCGCCACCAACATGTTCCTGCATGGCGGCTGGCTGCACTTGATCCTGAACATGTGGACGCTGTTCTTGTTCGGGCCCACGGTCGAAGACCGAATGGGGAGTACGCGTTATCTGCTCTTTTACCTGGTCTGCGGGATCGCGGCCTCGACAGCACATGCCTATTTCAATGCAACCTCATTTGTTCCGGCACTGGGCGCCTCGGGTGCGATCGCCGGGGTCATCGGCGCCTTCGTGCGACTTTTTCCGCTGGCGAATTTAATCGTCGTCATTCCGATTTTCTTCTTTCCATTCTTTTTTGAAGTGCCGGCGCTTGTGTTCGCCGGACTCTGGTTCCTCATGCAGATCGTTCCTGGGATGATCGAACTGCTGCGTCCTTCAGTAGGGGGCGGCATTGCCTGGTGGGCCCATATCGGGGGCTTCGTCGCTGGCGTGCTATTGACTCCGCTGTTGGTGCGCTCGCTGCGGGCCTATCGCAAATACTATCTTGATGAGGGACTCTATGGTTTCACGCCCAACGGCCGACGCTGAGCGATCAGGAGAGCTGCGTTCATGAGCATCAACGACATCTTCTGGCTGTTTTTCATATTCACGGCGCTGCAACCGCTGCTCCGACAGCGGATGCTGGAGGCGATGCGTACCCGCAAGATCGCGCAGATCGAACGGGATCGGAACTCGCGCGTCATTCTGCTTGTGCACCGGCAGGAAACAATGCGGCTGCTCGGCTTCCCGCTGATGCGCTACATCGACGTGAACGATTTCGAGGATGTCCTGCGCGCCATTCACATGACCGATGACGAAGTGCCGCTCGACATCGTGCTTCACACCCCCGGCGGCCTTGTGCTTGCCGCTTTGCAGATCGCGCGCGCCATCCGCGCGCACAAGGCGAAGGTCACCGTTTTCGTGCCCCATTATGCGATGTCGGGCGGCACGCTCATTGCACTTGCGGCCGATGAGATCGTCATGTGCCGGCATTCGGTGCTTGGTCCCATCGATCCCCAGCTCGGACAATCGCCCGCTGCTTCTCTGCTCAAGGTAATCGAGCAGAAGCCAATTGCAGAGATCGATGATCAGACCCTGGTCCTAGCTGACGTCGGTCGCAAAGCCATTGCCCAGGTCAAAGCTGCTGCCAAGGAGCTCCTTGCCGACAAGATGCCCCAAGACAAGGCGGAGGCACTCGCCGAAAAGCTGTCGAGCGGACAGTGGACGCACGACTATCCGATCTCGCCATCCGAAGCGAAGGAATTGGGCCTGCCGGTCAGCACGAATATGCCCGACGCAGTGCTCGAGCTGATGACGCTTTATCCTCAGCCGGTGCGGTCCCAAGGCGGCGGCGTCGAGTATCTCCCTGTGCCGCGGCAGAAGGAATCGATACCGAAATAAACTATGCCGGCAGGCACAAATTTTCCCTGCTCGCACAATAGGCGGAGCCAGACATGAAGATTCTCGAACATCTGGATATCAAGACTGCTCAATGGGATCTGGCAAGCGCTTACGAGCGGTTTGAACAGGTCGCCGTTCTTATTCTGACTGGCTTGATCATTGTCGTCATTGCGTCTGCCATCTGGCATCTCGCCGCAAAGATCTTGTTTAGCTTGGTGTTGACGAGTTTTGATCCGACCGATCCTGCTACCTTTCAGACGGTATTTGGGATGATTTTCACCGTCATCATCGCGCTGGAGTTCAAGCACTCCATCCTCATCATGGTGAAGCGCCAGGAAAGTATCGTGCAGGTGCGCACGGTCGTCCTGATCGCCATGCTCGCGGTGATTCGGAAGTTCATTATCATCGACCTGTCCTCAGAAACGGCCAATCAATTGTTTGCGCTTGCAGCAGGCGTTGTCGCTCTCGGTGCCGTTTATTGGCTTGTTCGCGACCAAGACCGGAAGGACGACATTGACCGCCGAGAGAGGGCCACGGGATGAGCGCCCACACCACCCATGTCGTCTGTCCGCATTGCGATGCCGTCAATCGCATCCCGTCTGACAAGCCGGCGAACGGCGCCAAATGCGGCCGCTGCCATCGCGCGCTTTTCGACGGTCATTCGGCGGAGGTCACCGGCGAACGGCTAGAGAAACATATCAAGTCGAACGAAATTCCCGTCGTCGTCGACTTCTGGGCGCCATGGTGCGGCCCTTGCCGCATTATGGCCCCGGCCTATGAGCGAGCCGCCGGCCAGGTGGAGCCGAACGTGCGACTGCTGAAGTTGAACACCGAGAACGAACCGGGCTTTGCGGAGCGCTACAACATCCGATCGATTCCCACACTGATCATGTTCCGGAACGGCCAGGTCGTCGATCGCGTGAGCGGCGCCATGGACGAACGACGACTGCAGCATTGGATCATGTCGAACGCGCACTAAAGCGCTCGTATACAACACGGAGAGTACGCCAATGACGCGCCGGCGAATACCCAAAACGGATACTCCAAAACCCGAGGACGATCCGGTGATCGAAGCGGATATCGAGTTCGTTCCCTGCCAGCGATCCGCCGGCCTGGATCCCGGCGCGCATTGGTCCTGCGGTCCCTGTCCACCCTGAAGAACCTACAGCCAAGCGAAACGCGGAGGTAGCCATGCACGACACCCGTATCGATTTGCCGTCCAATGTCCGCGGAACCGCCATTGGCCTGCTTCAGGCGCGATTGGCGGACGCGGTCGATCTTGCGAGCCAGGCCAAGCAGGCTCATTGGAACGTCAAAGGGCCGAGCTTTATGGCGCTCCACGAGTTATTCGATCAGGTCGCCACGACGGTGCGCGAGCATGCCGACACGATCGCCGAGCGCATCACAACACTCGGCGGCACGGCAGAGGGAACAGCGCGCGTCGCCGCCAAGCAATCGAGCCTTAAGGAATACCCGCTGGACATTATCGAGGGCCGCGCGCACGTCGCGGCGCTGGCGGATACGCTTGCCTCGTTCGGCGCGACGGTCCGGCACAATATCGACGAGGCGGCTGAGGCTGGCGATCAGGGAACTGCCGATCTGTTCACCGAGGTATCGCGAAGCATCGACAAAACGCTGTGGTTTGTCGAAGCCCACGGTCAAGCAAAGGCATAAGCCCGTTGGAGGGATGGAGGCACTGAAGGAACCGCATTTCCGTTCCCTTCCGGTTCAATGCCTTCCATGAAATGGATAATCATTTCGGGGCAATCGAGTAGCGACGCGTTTGAACATGCAAACAGAATCCGACCGAAAAGCCAGCCAGTTCGGCTGGAACATCGTTACGCGTGGGCTGCATGGGCATCCGTTTCTGCGCCAGAGAATTCACAGCACGATTCGCGCTCTCGAACGGCATCTGCAGCGCTTCCCCCCGGATGCAGTGCACCTTCTTATCGAGCTCGAACGACATCCGCGCAAGGAGGAGCACCGGGCAGTTTTGACGCTCAGGCTTCCGTCACATATTTTGCACGCTGACAAGTCAGCAAAGTCGGTCATCGCCGCTTTGTCGCATGCGGTGAAAGCTCTCCTGCAGGAATTGAAGTCGCTCAAGGAGCGGTTGCGCGAGGAGCCGCAATGGAAGCGGAAGACGAGGAAGAACCTGGCATTTGCGCCTGAGCCGAGTGAACGCGATACCGAGCCGCAAAGCGCTGCGGAAATCCGCGACACCTTTTTTGAACGCCACCGCGGATCATTGATGCGATTTGCGAGTCGAGCTGCCAATCGCGCACGCAGCCGAGATGATGCCTTCAATGACCGCGAGATTACCGAATTGGTCGGGGAGGCAAGAGACAAGCTTGCGGCCTTGTCGGGTCGGAACAGACTGAAGAATGAGCGGGCGCAGCTCTATCGTCTCGTCCGCGAGGTCGTCGCTCGGCGCGCAGGAGGCTTGCAAATCACACGCCCTCCGATTGCGCCCTCATCGCCCCCCGAGAAATCGTCGCCACAATCTGATCTGTTACCAGCGATGGATCAGGCGTTGGCTGCATTGCCAAGCTTCGAAAAAGAAGTTTTTGATTTGCACTATGTCGAGGGATTTGAGGCAGACGAAATTGCGATGATCACCCGAAAGCAGTTGGGACAAGTCATAGAGGCGATCCAGGCGATCGACAACCAAATTCGCCGAAGCTTACGATTGGTGCCGGTCGGCGAATAGGAACGACACATCGAAGGCACTGGGCAGTGCGTTAAGGAGTTTGGTGCGATGGCCTATGGCGAAATCGAGCGATGGATGTGGGCAGACGCTTGCGAGCTATTGGCGCGCGCGGAACGCCTTCACCGTCAATTCTTCACGCCTCTCGTCGTCGAAGGCGCAATCGGCTGGTCTCCGCCGGTTGATCTTTATGAGACAGCGGACGAATTCATTGCACTGATCGCATTGCCCGGTGTGGCTCCGGGCGATGTCGAGATCGGGCTTTTCGGACAGGCGCTGGAAGTTCGCGGCCATCGCCGGATGCCGGCATTGGTCAGAGGGGCGGCGATTTATCGGCTGGAGATTCCGCAAGGGCGGTTTTTGCTGCGGTTCAACCTGCCCGAGGCGGGCGCGGCGCTGGCCGCGCAGGGCTTTGAACATGGTTGTCTCCTTCTGCGGCTGGAAAAACCAGCACAAGGCGCAAAAAGATGAATGAACAAGTGTCACCAGCAGGTCAAAGCAGCACGAAGCTTCCGGCGGGCGCACTGATCTTGCTTCCGGTGCGCAACATGGTGTTGTTTCCGGGCATCGTCATGCCACTGACGGTCGGGCGACCACGCTCCCAGGCTGCCGCGCAGGAAGCATTGCGCGGTGAGCGTCCGGTTGGGATCGTGTTACAGACCGATCCGACCGTCGACGAGCCGGGCGAGGAGCAGGTTTATCGTGTCGGGACGGTTGCGGAAATTCTGCGTTACGTGACGGCGCCGGACGGCACCCATCATCTGATCGCGCGCGGTACCCGCCGGTTTCGCATACAACGCTTCTTGTCAGGGTATCCCTTCCTGGCGGCACAGGCGGAAGAAATCGGGGAATCCGAAGTTCTGACGCCGGAAATCGAAGGCCGGATGCAGCTGCTGCGGCAGCGCGCGCATGAGGCAATGCAGCTCTTGCCGAATGTGCCGGCAGAACTGGTTGCGGGGCTCGATGGAATTCAATCGGCCTCAGCGCTGGCGGACTTCGTCGCCAACCTCTTGGATATCAAGCCCGCAGACAAGCAGGACATCCTCGAAACACTTGACGTCAAAACGCGCCTCGACAAGGCCATCCGGTTTCTGTCCGACCGAATTCAGGTGCTTCGTATCACCAAGGAGGTCGGCGAGCAGACGCAGGAATTGCTCAGCACCCAGCAGCGCGAGCACATCCTGCGCGAGCAAATGCGGCAAATTCAGCGCCAGCTCGGCGAGTCCGACGAGCGCTCCGCCGAGCTCGAAGAACTGAAGCGCGCAATCGAAGCGGCAGGAATGCCAAAGGAGGTCGAGGATCAGGCCAAGAAGGAGCTGCGGCGGCTGGAACGGATGCCGGATGCGGCCGGCGAGTATTCCATGATCCGCACCTATCTGGACTGGCTGATCGAACTGCCCTGGTCGAAGCTGGCCGAGGAGAGGATCGATATTCCCGAGGCGCGACGCATCCTGGACGAGGACCACTACGATCTCGACAAGGTCAAGAAGCGTATTCTCGAATATCTCGCGGTGCGCAAGCTCAATCCCGACGGCAAGGCGCCGGTTCTCTGCTTCGTCGGCCCGCCTGGTGTCGGCAAGACGTCGCTTGGCCAAAGCATCGCCCGGGCAACCGGACGTCCCTTCGCGCGACTGAGCCTCGGCGGCGTTCACGACGAGGCAGAAATTCGCGGTCACCGCCGCACGTATATTGGCGCGCTTCCCGGCAACATCATTCAGGCGATCCGCAAGGCGGGCTCCCGCAATCCAGTCTTGATGCTCGACGAGATGGACAAGCTCGGCGCCGGTTTCCACGGCGACCCGTCGTCGGCCCTGCTTGAGGTCCTCGATCCCGAGCAGAACAAGACCTTTCGCGACAACTATCTTGGCCTTGCGTTCGACCTGTCCAAAGTCCTGTTCATTGGAACGGCCAACGTTCCGGATAGCATCCCGGGTCCGCTGCGCGACCGGATGGAGGTGATCTCGGTCCCGGGCTACACGGAAGACGAGAAACTGCAGATCGCCAAACGTTACCTCGTCAAACGCCAGCTCGATGCCGCCGGATTGAAGGCCGAGCAATGTGACATCGCGGACGAAGCGTTACGCGGCATTATTCGGCATTACACGCGGGAAGCCGGCTGCCGCAACCTGGAGCGGGAAATCGGCGCGCTCTGCCGCCACGCCGCGATGCGAATCGCCGAGGGCAAGGATACCGCGGTCAAGATTGGCGAGGCGGACCTGGTGCCGATTCTCGGCCCCCATCGCTTCGAGGATGAAGTCGCGATGCGCACCAGCGTGCCGGGGGTCGCCACGGGCCTCGCCTGGACGCCGACCGGCGGCGACATTTTGTTCATTGAGGCGGCGCGCGTTCCCGGAAGCGGCAAGCTGATCCTCACCGGGCAGCTCGGCGATGTGATGAAGGAGAGCGCACAGGCTGCGCTCAGCCTTGTGAAGTCACGCAGTGACAGCCTGGGTATCGATCCCGCTCAATTCGAAAAGTCCGACATTCATGTCCACGTACCTGCCGGTGCGATTCCGAAGGATGGCCCGAGTGCCGGGGTTGCGATGTTTATTGCGTTGACGTCTCTTTTGACCGGCCGCACAGCGCGAAGCGACACCGCGATGACCGGAGAGATTTCGCTGCGCGGCTTGGTCCTTCCGATCGGCGGCGTAAAGGAAAAGGTTCTCGCCGCGGTGCGCGCCGGAATCGCTACGGTCATGCTCCCCGAACGAAACAAGAAGGATCTCGAAGATATTCCTTCTGACGCGCGGCAACGGGTTCAATTCGTTTGGATGCAAACGGTCGATGACGCTGTCGCAGCGGCGCTTGAACCGGCGAAGGGCAAATAGCAAGTCTGGCCCGCGCTCTCGGCATCGTGCATGCGAGGCTTGCCGTTCAGTATTTTCTCGACGGGGTTGCTGCGACCATCACGATTTTGAAACCGTTTGGCACCTGGTGACCCTAGAGAGCCTGTTAGAATGCCATCGACTGGCAGACCAATTACCGACCGGCAATTAATCATCGAACGGCGTCATAGACGGTTAAGCTTATGCAGAACCTTCTTTATCTGTCGGTCATATTGGTCGCCGCAGCCGCTGTCGCAGCGGGTCTCTGCACTCGCATGCGAATTCCAACGATTCTTGGTTATTTGCTCGCTGGCGTCATCATTGGACCATCGGTCGGACGAGTCGTGCAACCCGGCGAAGCTTTGGCATTCTTGGCCGAGGTCGGCGTAATTTTGCTAATGTTCACGGTCGGGCTCGAACTTTCGGTCGCCGAGCTCTGGGCGACACGTTGGCGCGTTCTCTCGGCCGGTGGGCTACAGTTAAGTCTGAGCGGCGTGGCGTTCGGCGGGGTCGCGTACTTGCTTGGGGCTTCACCGAGTGCGGCGATCATAATAGGTAGCGCGGCTGCCGTGTCTTCGACGGCAATTTGCGTCAAACAACTGGCCGATCAGGGCGAACTCACGACACACCATGGTCGCACCACCATCGCGATCGCCGACACCGAGAGCATCCTCAACTGGAAGAACTAGAAGGACTTGACCAATCAGAGCACTTGCAAAGCCACATCCTAATTTGCGGTGCTGGCTCACTTGGCTGGATCGTATCGAAAGCGCTCTTGAAAGCTGAGGCGCCCCATCTATTGTTCGAAGTACGCTATGAACCATATCTGCGGGCCAAAGTTGCAGGCTTGCCGGTTATCTATGGAGATGCCAGCCGGATCGCGACGCTGCAAGCTGCTGGCTTAGATCGTGCTCGAGCGGTTGTCATTGCCTTCCACCAGCATCGACCCGCGCTCCAGATACTTCGCGCATTGCGGCAGCAATTTCCGCTATTGACGTTGATCGCTAGCGCAAGAACTGAAGCGGCTGCGGAAGAGTTCGCAACCATCGACAATGTTCGCGTATTTCAAGAGCATTTTGCAGCCGGTCTTGCTCTTGCCGAGCAATGTCTCTTAGAGGCGGGGTTGCGACGCGAACGGTTGGAAGAGCTATTCTTGCAACTGCGCCGGGAAATCGAAGACGCTTGAATATTAGAACGGCATGATTTGTATCGGCCCCTTGATCTGAGGCCGCCGAACTGGACCGTTTTTGGCTAGAGTTTTCCGCTGTGATCCCTTGGCTGGGAGGAGCGGACCACGATGAAGGCATCACGGTTTTCGGACGCTCAGAAGGCGTTCATCTTGAAGCAAGGCGCCGACGGCATGCCTGTGGCAGACATCTGCCGCAAGGCTGGCATCAGCCAGGCGACGTATTTCAATTGGAAGAAGAAGTACGACGGCTTGCTGCCGACCGAGATGCGGCGTCTAAAGCAGCTCGAGGACGAGAACTCGAAATTGCGGAAGGTGGTGGCTGACCTCAGCCTCGACAAAGAGATGCTGCAGGACGCCCTCCGCCGAAAGCTTTGAAGCCTGTCCGGAGGCGCAAGCTCGTCGACGAGATGCGTGGCGAATGGGATGTGTCGATCCGGCGGGCCTGCCGGGTGTTTCTGTGTGACACGTCCACGTATCACTACAAGTCTCGTCGTCCCGGACAGGCTCACCTCGAACAGCGGATCAGAGAGATCTGTCAAACGCGTGTGCGCTACGGCTATCGGCGCGTCCACGTTCTGCTGCGCCGTGAGGGCCGCCGCCATGGGCAGAACAAGGTCATGGGCCGGCTTGGGCCTTTGGAATCCAGTTGCCGTCTCAAAAACACTGGTGCACGATCCGCATTGGGAAGCCGGAATATTGATACCGGTCAAAAATGTAACGGTGTTGAGATCCGGCTACACGCGCCGTTCACGCGCAGTATCTCGCCCACTGGCTGAAGCTGCTGAAGGATGACAGCCGCGCGATCTTCACGGCCGCGGCGAAGGCATCGGAAGCGGTTGCGTATCTCAAGCGATTGCAGCCGCCCGCTTAGCGGGTGGCTTTCAGCGCATCGATCTCGCGGCGCAATTCCTCGATCGCTGCGTCGCGTTTGGCATCGTTATCGTTGGCGGCTTTGAGTTCGGCGCGGAGATTGTCGTTTTCGGCCTTCAACTGCTGTATCGATCTTATCGAAAGAGCGTGGAATTTCCGGTAACTCAGCATCAACGTGTCATCCGGATTTCGCTCTACCGCGTATGGCATAATTTCCTGAACATCCTGCGCGATGAATCCAAGATCATGGATATCAGGAGACTTCTTCCAATTATACTCAACCGGTCTCAATTTCGTCACTAACGAGAGGGCATCTTCCAAAAGCTTTATATCTTGCTTTAATCGTCGATCAGAGGTGCAGTCCCCGGAGGTTGGGTAGCAACTATTTACACTATCCATGAGGTAAACCCGGCCGGTGGTACTTGTGAGGTAGGTGAGGTCATGCGAATTACTCACGTTGCCGATATAGCCCATGTCAGCGCCGGTCGAATTCTTGAGGCGGATGTAAGCCGTGGCGGCGGCAGATGAGGATGTGTCAGCGTCCTGAATATGCAACTCGCCGGCATTCGAACGGACGTGAAGAGCCGCAGTGGGTGACGTCGTGCCGATGCCAAGACGTTTGTTCGTGTTGTCCCAGTTGAGGTTCGAATCGGCGGCGAAGGCGTTGGAGCCGTTGTTGAACTGGAGCTGGCCGCCGGTGCCTGCGGCGGCGGCTGCGCTGCCGACATTGGCGAAATTCGTGCCGTCGCAGAGCTGGAGGACGCCGGTGTTGACAGCGAGCATGCCGGATTTTCCGGCGGCGCAGGATTCAGTGCCGACGCGGATGCCGCCGTTGACGTCGAGTTTGGCGGCGGGGGTTGTCGTGCCAATGCCGACATTGCCGCTGACCGTAAGCGTGCCTTCCGCTACGACCACATTGCCTCCGAACCTGGCCTCGTCGGTAGTCATGTTCAGAGTTAAGGGCCAGTGCGAACCGTTCTGCGTCCATGTGGTCGCGTTGTTGCTGGCGCTCGAAAGAAAATACATCAAATTGGAATTCATATGAATGAAGCCGGTGCGGTGATCGGTGTCCTGCAGCCGAATCGTCGGAGACGCGCTGTTGATGATATGGGTACCGGTCATAGTGAAATCGGTAATGCCGGTATAGGCGCCGGTGATCCGCGCATCCGGCACAGTGCCGGATGAAAGGTTGCTGGCGTTGAGCGATGTCAGAGAGGCTCCCGACCCCGAGAAGGCGTTGGTCGCGGCATCGAAGATCTTCGTGGGTCCGGTTGACCACAAATTGCCCGCTGCGTCGATCTGGAAGACATTGGTCGTGTTGTTCTGGAACACAAAACCACGGTTGGTTCCGCTACTCATTCGGAAATACATGTTGTAATCGGAAGTTCCGTCCAGCCGTCCCGCGCCCGCAGTACCCTGGGCCGACATATAGATTTTGTAAGAATCGCTGCCGGCCCAGAATTTAAGGCCCTTGCCGTCACCGCTGTTGACCAGATAGCTGTCGGCAGTCGCGTTGCCCGACATCGTCAATGTCGTGATGCCGGTATAGGCGCCGGTGATCCGCGCATCCGGCACCGTGCCGGATGAAAGGTTGCTGGCGTTGAGCGATGTCAGTGACGCGCCGGAGCCTGAAAACAGCGTCGCCGTCGCTGTCCCGTTCACATGCAGCGCCGTCGATGGACTTGTCGTCCCGATGCCCAGGCGGTGGTTGGTGCCGTCCCAAAACAGTTGCTGACCCGCGCTTGTGCCCGAAAGCCCCATCGCCGCAGCGCCCGACCACACGCCCAGATAACCCGACGTGCCGCCGGAAAGCGTGCCCGCGGGCGCGGCCCAGGTGCCGTCGCCGCGCCAGAAGGTGGAGGACGATGCGCTGGTCCCGCTGTTAAGGTTGGCGACCGGTAGGTTGCCGGTGACTGCGGCGCTTGAAGCAAGGTTGACCGCGCCGAAACCAAGCGCCGTGCCGGAGCGGCGCAACACCTGATGGTCGGATGCGGCCGCGATATCCGCCGGGTCGCCGGTCGAATTCGCCGAGCGGCCGATGACCGACAGCGCCGCGCTGTCGCGCAGCTTGGCGTTGGTTACGGCATTGTTTGCGATGGTCGCCGCAACCGACCCTGACCCCGATGCCGTGACATCGCCGGTCAGCGCCGTGATGCCGCCACCGGTTAAACTAACCCAGTTCGTGCCATCGCAATAGCGCAAGATATGGCCAACGAAATCATAGTGTGTCTGTGATTCAATAGCGGCAGGGCTTGTACAATCCGCTTCTGCCGGCGTCGCTACTCCGAAGCAGACGGTAATCGCGATTGCAAAAAATGCGAGCCGCATCATTTCGCGGGCTCCCTGGATGGGGAGTGAAAGAATGCATGCGCTGTAACATTTCCCGAGAATTCGATCTTTCCAGCCAATACATCAGTCAGTCGTTCATCGAGCGCCGCGACGGCCTCGACCAGACAAACCAGTGCGTCACGGTCTTTCGCCGGATCGCTCGCCTCAAGCGCGGCGCGCGCTTTCTCGACAGCTTGTGTTGGTTCAGCCGGGCATTTGCTCCCGACGTCCGCGTATGAATTCGCTGTGCTGAATAGCAGTACGACGGAAAATGCAATCACGGTGATGAATCGTTCGGCGGTCATTCTCCCTCGTATGCCAATAGCCACCAGACCGGCACATGCTGGCTGGTGGCCGGGAGTTCAAAACCGCAACTATTAGAAACGGCGCGGCGCTCTTTGGCCGCGAGGCTTGGACATACAACGCCACCCCCCGGCCATTGCCGAGAAGCGACACGATTTCCGGCTGTGTCTTGCCGCTAATAGTTTGGGTTTTGAAGCCCCGACCGGCCAACTGCCGGTCTCGGAATTGACTCTAAGCGTGCTTATGCAAGACGGTCAACGACGTTTACGCGGTTCATGATTACGACAAATCATGTGCGGGCTCTGTGGCGTGAAGTACTTTGTCATTGCTGGTTATCGCTGTGCTTCTGCCCGGCGTGCGGATCTGTTGCACTGAGGCTTGTCGTTTCTCGCTCCGCCGGCCCTTTCGGTCCAGCGTCTGCGACGACGCGGCTCCGTTATGCTTTCCCCGTTCCGATCCGGGAGCGGCTTGCTGTGCTTTGGCTGGTGCATGTCCGCCAGGTGTCTGTCCTTCATTTCTGTTTTCCGCCCGGCATCACGTCCGGCCTTTGAGCATGGGAAACTAACCACGCCCGTCCGCAGTTCAACGCGGCTCGCTTCCGCAGCTGAAGCCTTGTGCAGCTCCGCCCCTTCGGCGTCCCGTCTTGCGCCGTGACGGCGTTTGATCTGCGTCCTGCTGGTCGCGGTTTTCACGTTCCCATAAGGCCGGGCGTGGTGCCGGGCCGGAACTGAAAACAGGAGACAAGACAATGACGAACACAACGAACCAACCCAAGCGCCCGACGCACGCCATCTTCCAGGTCATCGGCGACGGCGACAAAGCACGCTGGATCCGGGTCGGGTCCGCATGGACCAACCGGGACGGCAAGGGCCTCAACCTTCGCTTCGACGCCTATCCGGTGGTCGGCAACATCGTGGTCCGCGAAGTGACCGAGCAGAACGCGGGCGACAACGGGGGTCAGCAATGACCCCCGCCACTCCACGCCGCAAGCGTTGCCGCAGAACGGTGACGCTCAGCTTTCAGGACTTCGTGGCCATGTGCCTTGCGCACAGTCTTGAAGAGAGTGACGCACAAGCCTTCTGGCGCATGGCGCGTCGCATCAACCGATCGGCGGCCCCGTAAGGGCCGCCGTGTTTCCTCAGAAGAGCGCCGGCAGTATCAGCAGGATGGCCATCGTGGCGATGGCGAACAGAAAGAGCGTCGCTTCTCTCTCTGTTTTCTGTTTCCACAGCAAGGCCTGGCGGCCCGTGCGCCAGCGGTCCTCCTTCATGCCTTGCAGGTCTTCGGTCAGTTTTTCCGAGAGCCTGCGCAGCTGCTCGATATGCGCACGCTGGCGCTGTGCGCGCCGGTCTTTGGTGTTCTGCCGGTGCAGAGCGGGCAGCGCCGTCAGCACCGGAGGCAGCTTGTGGTCGCGATGCGGGTCGAACATCCCGGCCAGGGCCGCTTCCGTGAAATAATGAACGCGGCGCAGATAGAGCGGCTGGCGGCCGCTGATCAGGGCCAGCGCCGCCGGATCCTCGCGATTGCCGAACAGGCGGCCCACTTCGTCGGGTGTAATCAGGAAGCGCTTCTGCACGCTCTCGGTGCGGCCCTCGGTCGCCGACCTGTTCACGCTAAAGGTTTTGCCGTGCGCGGTGCTGTAGCTCATCCCGCTGGTGACGGTGGAGCCCATGCCGGTGCTCATGCTGCCGGACCCCGTGCCGGTGCTGCTGTTCATCGATGAGGAATACCCGAAGGATTTGCCGACCGTCGTGGTGGTGGACCAGCTCTGCGATTCGCCCCGCGTTCTGCTCTGGCTCTGGCCCCAGCGCGAGACCTCGCACTCGCCGACAAGCTTTGAGGCGTATTCGCGCGTGAAATGGTCGTCATTGCCGAAGAAGAGCTTCACGCCGCAATTGGCGGCGATGGTCTCCCAGTTGTCCTTGTAGATGTTCTTGAGCTGGCCCAGCGTCTGCGCCACGAAGACAAACTTCACGCCGTGCCCCGCAATCTGCGCGGCTGCGTTCTCGATGACACGCATCCGCCGCAGGCTCGGGAATTCATCGAGCATCGC
This sequence comes from uncultured Alphaproteobacteria bacterium, assembly GCA_963758225.1. Classification (GTDB taxonomy): domain Bacteria; phylum Pseudomonadota; class Alphaproteobacteria; order Rhizobiales; family Xanthobacteraceae; genus Z2-YC6860. The sequence goes on from CAVWUJ010000006.1 coordinate 22,173, forward strand.
CAGCACCGGGTGCCCGCTGGCGGGCCTGCCGTGCTGGCGCTCCATCTCGCCAATCATCAGCGTGGTCATCATGCGCAGCCAGCGGAAATTCTCTTCCGCATGGCGCTGCGGCAGGCAGAGATAAAGACTGATCCCCTTCGGGTCGGTCTTCAGCTCGGACAGCCGGAAATCCGAACGGGCCAGATTCCGCTTCATGCGCGGGTCGGCGATGAAATCGGTGTTGGTCATGGCGACCTGCAGAATCGATCCCATGAGCCGCGGCGCTTCGGCGAGGTTGTGCGCGGCCGTCGCGCCCAGCTCGGCAATGACGCCATCAAAGGCCTGGTTGGCGCGCATCTCTTCGAAGAGCAGCGCAAGACCGGAGGGGGCTTTGCCGTCCCGGCTGTTGAGCAACGCCAGTTCGCGCAACTCGGTGTCACCCGCCGCCAGCAAGCGGCGCACCGTGCCGAGATTGCGTTCGTTTGGACGATACTGCCCTGAGGTTGCGACGTGCAGTATCAGGCCTTTCAGCAATCCCCTTGCAGCCTGTTCGAAGAATGGCTCCTTCGAATCCTCCAGAATGATCAGCGCCTCCGCGATGCGCGCGGCGTCGCTCACCAATTCCTCGCGGTCCGCTGAGAGCGCATCCATCGGGTTGAAGCAGGCCTTCAGATCCGCAAAATCGTCGTCCGGCGTGCGCACTTCATCGAACGGGTCGAGAAGTACGACCTTCTGGCCCAGGCCCCGGCAATAGGGCGAGCCGTGGCCGCGGCGGCGCGCCGTGACCATGGCGTTCTCTCCCTTCGGGTCGAGCACCATCACCGAGCCGGGCCATAGGGCTAGGTTGGGCACCAGAACCGAAACGCCCTTTCCGGCGCGCGTGCCGCAACAGACCAGAACATGCCTGTCATCCCGGACCCCGACCGGCTTGCCGTTCGGTCCGCAGGACAACCAGAAATCCCCGCGCCGGAAGCGCAATTGCTGCGCAGGCGGGAGCGTCATCCATTCGGCCGTGCCAAGCGGGCGTTGGGCGCGCGGGGATTCGCCGTCTGAAGCGGCGGGCGGAGAAGCTGTTCGCAGAACAGGCAGGTTCGCGGTCATGGCGTTGCTCCCTACAAGCCGTGGTCGAGGCCGCGATCCCGTTGCCGGGTGCGGTCCGGTTGCTGGCGGACGTTCTGGCGCAGCACCGTCACGATCCGCCGCGCAAGGCGCAGGCGGTCCTGCCGGTGCGTTTCGCGTATGGCGTCGAGACGGTGCTGCAGCTTGCGGCGTTCGCGCATCTGTTCTGCGAACAGGTTCTCGCGCTGGGCGCGATCGCGCTGCCATGAGCGGAAGGTTTCCCGCTCATTGTCGCGCCGGATGGCGGCAGCCTTGCCGGTCAGGAAATCGTAGAGACCGGCGAGCCCCTTGCGGAACCGCTCCTGTCTCGCCCTGGTCTCGTTCCGCCAGCGCTGGGCCTGGCGGGCATGCAGCCGCGTCCGCTCGCTGCGATGGCCGCTGACCATGGTGTGCAGTTCATCCGTCAGAGGCCGTTGCGCGGCCTCCTGGGCTTTGCGGTCTTCGCGCAGGAAGCTCCGCAGGCGTTCGGTCATGCGGGCTTTAAGGTCTTTCTGAACCGCCTCGACGCCGGGCAGGCGCTCCGGGCTTCCGAGGCGGGCGTTCAGATCCTTTGTCCTGATTCCGGCCCAGCGGGCGACAGAGAACACCTCGCCCTGCAGATCGGTCGCGACAAAGCCGCGACGGTCGCCCTGCGCCAGAAAATAGCCGCTCTCTTCCAGCGCGGCGCGGAAGCTCGCCAGATTATCCGAGCGCGCCCACGCGCTCTGGAATATCTGCTTCACCTCGCGCGGATCGAGTCCGATGCGTCTGGCCTGCTGCCATTCGGCCATCGTGAAGTTGAGCGGACTCTTCCAGCCATTGGTCCTGTGACCGTCCGGCAGCTCCCAGCCGTGCTCCAAGTAAAGCTCTTTGGACAGAGCCGCGAGCTTCGTTTTAAAGAACGGCAAATTCACCGCCTTCATGGTTTTCGCATCGATGCGGGACCAGACGACATGGGCGTGACGCCGCCCCTGCTTCTCGTGAACAACGATTGCGCGCGCCTGGCCGGTCAGGCCGAGCGCCGCTTCCGCGCGTTCAGCAGCATCCAGGAGAGCGTCAAGGCCGGTATCCACTCCCTTGGGCGGATTCAGGCTCAGGGAAAACAGGAACTGGCTGCACTTCGTGCCTTTGGATACGGCATGCGCTTCGGCCAGCGCCCCGCGCAGGTCTTCGGCCACAAAGCCGCGCAGCTCGTGCAAAGTGATGTGGTCGTTATCCAGTGCATTCATCAGATGGCGCGCGAGGTCGGCCGCCCCGCCACGCTGCGAGCCCTTCAGGATCATGGCTGCGGCCTCCGGACGAGTTGCGGCATCGCCACGTCGAAGCACCGCTCGCGCGGTGCCGTTTTGATACGGTCCTTCATCGCTGACCCTCCGGCCGCGACGCGGTCGTAAAGATCGTCTGCAGGTCGTTGGGGCCGGTCTCGCCCGAAACCTTGCCGAGCGCCCGCATCAGCAGGTCGCGGGCCTGCCGGACCGCCGCGCAGGCCTCGCGCAGCTCGGCGCGCGTCTCTTCGTCGAAGAGCAGGCTTCCGGTATGGGCGGCCTTCGCAATCTGGTTCAGATTGCTGAACACCCGGCTCTGGCCCAGCACGGCCAAAATGCGACCCGCCAGCGCCTGGTCCAGGCTGGCTGACGGCGCCGCCCTGCGGCCGCTTGCAGCGTCCCCGAACAGTTCCTGCTTGATGAAGCCGGACAAAGACCTGCGGCCCGCACGGGCGGCCAACATGCGCCGCTCGGCCTCACTCAGCCGGATCGAGAGTGGGGCCGGCCGCTTCCTTCCGGGATTGCTCATGGGTGCAATCCCTTGGGAAGGCCGATGTGGCGGATTTGGTGGTTCCAGTCAGCGAGAACGTCGAAAATCGGGTTTGAAGCGTCTAGCGGTTCCTCCGCCAATTAAATTCAACAACAGATTGAATTAATTATATCCATTCCGGGCGGACCACCCGCTGAGTCCCAGGTTGGCCACGGCCGACTTTGGCCAAAAATCGGCAATCAAGATTACGGTTGCGGAGGGCTTCCGCGCGAATTTTTGCCGCGCCGCGCCGCGACGATTTCCGCCAGGATCGAGATCGCAATCTCGTCGGGGGTGATGGCGCCGAGATCGAGGCCAGCCGGCGCCTTCAACTTCGCCAGCCGCTCGGGCGCGGCGCCGCGCTCGGCCAATGTCTTCTTCAGCACTTCGGCCTTGCGACGGCTGCCGACGAAGGCGACGTAGTCGACCTCGACCGCGAGCGCGGCCAGCAGCGCGGCCTCGTCGCCTCGCCCTTGCGTCGACACCACCACGTAACGGTCACCGGCCTCATCGACCGGCAGCGCGTAGCCTTCGATGCGCCGATCGACCTCGGCGAAGACCGGCTGCTCGGGTGCCGGCGCGCAGGCGGTGACGGCAAAGCCGCTGCGCCGCGCCAGATCGGCAATCGCCACGGCCACCGGGCTGGCGCCGCAGATGACGACCTGCGGACGCGGCAACACCGGCTCGACGAAAATATCCATCGTGCCATGGCTCGGGCACATGTTCTTGGCGAAGCGCACGCCGCCCTGCTCGGTGCCGGCCTCGATACCCTGTTCGCTGAGCGCGTCGGGCGGCTGCACCGAAATGAGCCGCGCATGTCCGTCGGCCAGCGCATCCTTGGCGGCCTTGATGACGGCGGCGCGCGCGCAGCCGCCGCCGATCCAGCCTTCCGAAATGGTGCCGTCCGGCAGGATCACCGCCTTGGCGCCGGCCTTGGCGGCGGTGGCGGCCACCGTTCGCACGACAGTGGCGAGCGCGAAGGGTTGGCCCGTCTCCTTGCGGGCGGAGATGATTTCGAGAATGTCGAAGGTGTGCTGCATGGCTAGATCCTCGCCAGATAGGGCTCGAGCGCGGCCAGGCTTTCGAGATTGTGGGCGGGCGCGAACAAATCGATGTAAGGCAGTGCGGCCTGCATGCCGCGCGCCTGCGGGCTGTAGTCGCGCCAGCCGATCAGCGGATTGAGCCAGATGATGCGGCGGCAGCGCTGACGCAGCCGGCGCATCTCGTGCGCGACCTGTCCGGGCGCGCCGGTATCGTAGCCGTCGGAGACGATCATCACGGCGGTGCGGGAATTGATCACGCGGCGCGCGTGCCAGCGGTTGAAGGTGGCGAGGCTCTCGCCGATCCTGGTGCCGCCGCCGATGCCCTGCGCCATCAGCGAGAGCCGGTCCACAGCGCGCGTCACGTCGCGGTCGCGCAGCGAGGCCGAGACATGCGCCAGCCGGGTGTGGAAGACGAAGGCTTCGGCCTCGCGGAAGGCGTCCACGACGCCGTGCATGAAGCGCACGAAGAACGCGGTGTAGAGGTTCATGGAGCCGGAAGCGTCGAGCAGCACGACAAGCCGCAGCGGCCTGATCTTGCGGCGGCGCCAGGCGAGATCGACCGGAATGCCGCCATACGAGACGCTGCGGTGAATGGTGCGGCGCAGATCGAGCCGGCGGCCGCGCTTGCGCACCTGCTCGCGGCGCACCAGGCGGGCACGCATGACGCGCGCCAGCCGCTCCGCCAGCGCCTGGGCTTTGGCGATATCCGCGGGATCGGTGATGTGGCGCAGATCGACGCCGGCGAGATTTTCCGAACGGGTCGCACCCTCGCGCCGGCCGCGCCCTTCGGCCGCGCTCTGGCCGCTGCCGTCGCTGCGGCGTTCGGCATGATCGGGCATGCCGCGCGGTCCGGGCTGGCTTCCCGCCTCGGCGAGGCGCCGGAGCGGCGCGACCTTCGCATCGGCGGCGCCCGCCAGGATGCGGGCCTGCCGCCGGCCGCGGCCGAGCCAGAAGGCGTCGAAGATCTCGTTGAAACGCTCCCAATCGGAATGGGTGGCGCAGAACAGCGCGCGCAGCGCCGGCCTCAGCGAGGACGGACGCGCCGCCAGCGGCGTCGCAAGCAGCGCCAGCGCGTCGCGTGTTTCGGCCAGCCCGACGCGGAAACCATTGTCGCGCAGCAAGCGCGCGAAGCCGGCCAGCCGCCGGCGCGCGGCGGGGCCGAACGGCTCGTCCTCCACGCTTTCGCGCGAATGTGTGGACAAATTCCGGTCGGGAAGCATCACGCCACCTTGCCCAGCAGCCGCTCCGTGACCTCGCGGGTGAGCTGTCCGCGGTCCTCGCGGGTCTTGAGCAGGCAGATCATGGTCTCGTGCACCGCCTCCGGCTCCTGCCGCAGGTCGTGGATGTGGAGGCCGGCGAGCGTCGCCGCCCAGTCGAGCGTCTCGGCCACACCCGGAAGCTTGCGCAGGTCTTCCTTGCGCACCGCCGCGACCATGTTCGCGATCTGCAACGCCAGCGCAGTGTCGATGCCCGTCGTGCGCGTGAGGATGATCTTCGCCTCGCGGTCGACGTCGGGGAAGTCGACGTAATGATAGAGGCAGCGCCGGCGCAGCGCGTCGGAGAGCTCGCGGGTGCCATTCGATGTCAGCACCACGCGCGGGATCGCGGTCGCCTTGATGGTGCCGAGCTCCGGGATGCTGACCTGGAAATCCGACAAGAGTTCGAGCAGGAAAGCCTCGAATTCCTCGTCGGCGCGGTCGACCTCGTCAATCAGCAGCACCGGCGGATCGAGGCGGCGGATGGCGGCAAGCAGCGGCCGCTCCAAGAGATACTTTTCCGAGAAGATATGCTCTTCGATGGAATCGGCGTCTTCTCCCTCACGCGTCTTGATGGCGAGCAACTGGCGCTGATAGTTCCACTCGTAGAGCGCCGCGTTCTGGTCGAGTCCCTCGTAACATTGCAGGCGGATGAGTTCGGCTCCATGCACGGCGGCCAGCGCCTTGGCGACTTCGGTCTTGCCGACGCCGGCCTCGCCTTCCAGCAGCAGCGGCCGCTTGAGGAAGTTCATCATCCACAGCGCGGTCGCCAGATCGCGGTCGGCGATGTAACCGACCGAGGCCAAGCGGTCCGAGATGTCATCGCGTGTGATTTGCATGCCGTTCATATCACTCGCCGCCACACCCAAAGCGGGCATCCAGGAGCCCCCCGCATCGGCCGCGGGCTCACCCGCTGGCAACCGGGCTCCCCCGCTGGCCCCCATCCTTGGGCCAGCCGGCGGCTGGACCCGCGTACGGGGACGGCGATCAACCGACCTCACGCATGCAGACCGAGCTTCTCCGCCACCGTCCAGGTGCGCCAATTGTCGTGCGGCATGGCGATGTGGGTCGAGCCCAGGAACATGAAGGCGTCGTTCACCGCATTCGCGAAGCACGGCACACCGCCGACATTGGGGCTTTCGCCGACCCCCTTGGCGCCGATCGGATGATGCGGCGACGGCGTGGTCGTCCAGTCGGTCTCCCAATGCGGTGTTTCGACCGCGGTCGGCAGGAAGTAGTCCATCAGCGAGGCGGTGGTGACGTTACCGTCATCGTCGTAGTGGATCTCCTGCCCCATGGCGATACCAAAGGCTTCGGTCAGGCCGCCGTGGATCTGGCCCTCGATAATCATCGGGTTGATGCGCGTGCCGCAGTCGTCGAGCGCATAGAAGCGGCGGATCTTGCTGGTGCCGGTGTCGACATCCACGTCGAGGACGCAGATATAGGCGCCGAACGGGTATGTCATGTTGGGCGGATCGTAATAACTCACCGCTTCGAGGCCCGGCTCCATGCCCGGCGGCACGCCGTGATAGGCGGCCCAGGCCAGCTCGCTCATGGTCTTGAAGCGCTCTGGGTTGCCTCTCACCCGGAAACGGTCGACATCCCATTCGAGGTCGTCGTCATGCACCTCAAGCAGGTGCGCGGCGATCATCTGCGCCTTGGCCTTGATCTTGCGCGCGGCGACCGCAGTCGCAGCGCCGGAGACCGGCGTCGAGCGCGAGCCGTAGGTGCCGAGGCCATAGGGCGCCGTGTCGGTGTTGCCCTCCTCGATCATGATGTTGTCGGCGGCGATGCCCAGCTCGGTCGCGATGATCTGGGCATAGGTGGTATCGTGACTCTGCCCTTGCGACTTGGTGCCGAGCCGCGCGATTACGCTGCCGGTCGGATGGATGCGGATTTCGGCGGAGTCGAACATGGCGATGCCGAGAATGTCGCAGTTGCGCGACGGACCGGCGCCGACGATTTCGGTGAAGAAGGCGACGCCGATGCCCATCAGTTCGCGCGTCTCGCCGCGCTTGAAGGCCTCCTGCTTCGCCTTCTGCTCGGCGCGCAGTTTCTTGTAGCCGACCGTGTCCATCGCCTTGTTCAAGGCTGTGTGATAGTCGCCGGAATCGTACTCCCAGCCGAGCGCCGAGGTGTAGGGAAACTGCTCGCGCCGGATCAGGTTCTTCATGCGGAATTCGGCCGCGTCCATGCCGAGCTTCTGCGCCATGATATCCATGGCGCGCTCGATGCAATAGGCCGCTTCCGTGACGCGGAACGAGCAGCGATAGGCAACGCCGCCCGGCGCCTTGTTGGTGTAGACGCCATCCACCGCCACATGCGCGACCGGGAAGTCGTAGGAGCCGGTGACGATGTTGAAGAAGCCGGCCGGCCACTTGGACGGGTCGGCGCAGGCATCGAAGGCCCCGTGATCGGCGATGGTGTAGACGCGCAGGCCGGTGACCTTGCCGTCCTTGGTGGCGCTCATCTCCGTCAGCATGTGGTAGTCGCGGGCGAAGGCCGTGGTCGAGAGGTTCTCGATGCGGTCCTCGACCCATTTCACCGGCTGGCCGGTCACGATCGAGGCGACGATGGCGCAGATATAGCCGGGGTACGCGCCGACTTTGTTGCCGAAGCCGCCGCCGATATCGGGGGCGATGACGTGGATTTTGTGCTCGGGAATTTTCGAGATGAGCGACGCCACGGTGCGGATGACGTGCGGCGCCTGGAAGGTGCCCCACACCGTCAGCTCACCCTTGATCTTGTCGAAGGAGGCCACGCACTGGCACGTCTCCAGCGGGCACGGGTGCACGCGTTGATATGAGATCATCTCCTTCATGGTGACATCGGCCTTCTTGAAGGCCGCTTCCACGCCGTCCTTGTCGCCCATCTCCCAGGTGAAGATGTGGTTGTGGTGCTTGCGCTTGCCGTGGGCGCCATCGGTCTTGTCCTTGATGTCCTCGCGCAAGAGCGGCGCGTCCGGCGCCATGGCCTTGAACGGATCGACCAGCGCGGGCAGCGCCTCGTATTCGACCTCGACCAGATCGGCGGCGTCGGCCGCGATGTAGCGGTCGGTGGCGATGACGAAGGCGATCTCCTGGTTCTGGTAGAGAACTTTCTCCTCGGCGAGGACCGCTGCGACGTCGCCGGCGAGCGTCGGCATGTAATGCAGGCTGAGCGGCTTGAGCTCCGCCGCGGTGAGCACCGCGATGACGCCCGGCACAGCCGCGGCCTTGCTGGTGTCGATCCTCTTGATGCGGGCGTGGGCGTGCGACGAGCGGGTGAAATCGCCGTACAGCATGCCGGTCAGCTTCAGGTCGTCGACGTAATTGCCCTTGCCCTGGACGAAGCGGACGTCCTCGACGCGCTTGCGCTTGCAGCCCATGCCTTCGAGCTTTTCGGCGCGCTCGGCGGAGGTGGGGGTCATGTCGTTCATTCTGCAGCCTCCTGCAACGGCACGCCGCCGAGCTTGGCGGCTGCGTATTGAATGGCTTTGATGATGTTCTGGTAGCCGGTGCAGCGGCACAGGTTGCCCGAAATGCCGATGCGGATTTCATCTTCGGTCGGCGACGGGTTCTCCTGCAGCAGCCGGTAGGCGCGCAGGATCATGCCGGGCGTGCAGAAGCCGCACTGCAGGCCGTGCATCTCGCGAAATCCTTCCTGCAAGGCGTGCAGCGTGCCGTCGGCATTGGCCATGCCTTCGATGGTGCGGATATCGGACCCGCTGGCCTGCACCGCGAACATGGTGCAGGTCTTCACCGACATGCCGTTAAAGTCGACGGTGCAAGCACCGCAATGGCTGGTATCGCAGCCGATATGCGGGCCGGTGAGATTCAACTGATCGCGCAGGAAGTGGATGAGCAGCGTTCGCGGCTCGACCAGCGCTTCCACCGGCTTGCCGTTCACAGTCATGGTCACTTGCGATTTGGCCATCGTCGTCTCCCGAAAATTCAGACGCCGGCGCGCGCTTTGGCGCGCGCGAGGGCACGGGCGAGCATCACGCCCGCCATTTTTGTGCGGTAGCGGGCGGGCCCGCGCCCGTCCGTGGCGGGCGAGGTGATCGCCTCGGCGGCGGCGACAGCCTTCTTCACCGTCTCGGCGTCGAGGCTCGAGCCGGTGAGGATCTTGCCGGCCTCCTCCGCCCATAGCGGCGTCTCTGCGACATTGGTGAGGCCGATCGAGCAGCTCGCCACCTTGCCGCCGCTCATGGTCAGCAGCACCGCCGCGGCGGCGGTGGCATAGTCGCCGATCTTGCGCTTGAGCTTCTCGTAGGCGGAGCCGTGACCCGCCGGCGGCATCGGAATGCGCACGGCGGTGACAATTTCACCCGGCTCGAGCGCGGTGAAATAGGCGCCCTGGTAAAAGGCGCGCGCCGCGATACGCCGCTCGCCGGCCTTGCCGGCGACATCATAGCTGGCGTTGAGGCAGAGCATCACCGCCGGCATGTCGTTGCCGGGATCGCCGTTGGCGACATTGCCGCCGAGCGTGCCGAGATAACGCACCTGCGGATCGGCGATCAGCAGCGCGACCTCGCGCAGGATCGGCAATTTCGCGCTCAACAGGTCGGAGCCGATGAGCTCGTGCTGGGTCGTGGTGGCGCCGATGACGATGTCGCCGCCGTCGGCACGGATGCCTTTGAGGGCGGACACGCCGCCGAGATCGACCAGGTGGCCGGGCTTGGCGAGCCGGAGCTTCATCATGGGAATGAGACTATGCCCGCCGGCGAGGGCGCGTGCCTCATCGCCGAACTCGGCTAGCAGGCCGACCGCCTCTTGGACGGAATTCGGACGATGATAGGCGAAGGAATCTGGAATCATCGCGGACCTCCCTTTCGGTCTAACCCTCATCCGCCGGGCGGATGGGGTAAATCCTTTGTTCTCTTTCAAACCAAACCTGCCGGCAGCAGGCCGCAAGTTATTGCTGCGATTTTTGACTTTGCTTTCGGCGCGGCATTGAACGCGCCGGATAGCTCGCCGACGGAGCGCGGCTGCAAGCCTGACAGCGGATCAGAACCTGTAGGTGACACCCGAGGCAATCAGCCAAGGATCGAGATTGACCTTGCCGGTGAGCGGGCCGGCATTGCTGTCACCGTCCCAGTTCGGTCTCAGCCAAAGCTTTTTGACGTCGACGTTGAAGCCCCAGTGCCGATCGATCATATAGTCGAAGCCGATCTGCGCCGCGGGTGAGAAGCTGTTGTGCAAATGGCTCCGCGTGATGGTCACACCGGCGCCGTTGGGGGTGTTGCCGGCGGTTTGACCGAAGAACACCGTGTAGTTCACGCCGGCGCCGACATAAGGCTTGAAGGCGCCGAACTGCGTGAAGTGATATTGTAACGTCAGGGTGGGCGGCAGCACCCAGGACTTGCCGACATCCAGACCGTTCGTCGCCGCCACGCCGGTGCCCCTCACGTGGTGATGGGTGACGCCAAGAATGAGTTCTACGGCGATGTTCGGAGTGAAGAAAGTAGGTGATGTCGAGTTCCGGCACGACCATATCCGAGGTCGACAATCCGGAGCCGGGAATCTGATCGACAACGCCGGAATTGCGCGTAAGGACACCGAGCGCGCGCACCCGGATCATCCATGGACTCCAAGGCTCGATCACCGGGGCGGCCTTGCGGACAGGGGCCGCCTTATCGCGAATATCGGCTGCCCACGTCGAAGTCGGCACGACCGACACGATCGCTGCGACGGCAACAACAGCACTGATCAGCTTGATAAGCTTACTCATGTCATACCCCCCTAAGCGCGGCACGACTGACCATTGACGAGATGAAGAGGAAGGCGCCGCGCGAGCAAAATTCACGCCGCGGCACACGACCACTCTTCAGTTACATTCAAAAATTTGGCGGCGTTTGCGGTGCAATAACAACGGATGGTTCACGAGCCGTGCAGGGGGTGCACCAAGAGTGGCTTCGGTGCACGAAAGGCGGTGGCTTTGCACGAACTGCGGCAGACAAGCTGACCCAACCCGCGCCCGAAGGCTGGCAGAAACTTAAAACGTAGTGGCCGCCTTGAGCTTGCTGCGATGCAAAACCCTTCGCCTCAGCCGGCCCTGGCGTCGATCCGTGACTTCAGCCAACCGACGCGGCTGCGACTGACCGGAACGGCGTAATGCTCGGCGGCGGCCATTTCGACCATCTCGCTGTCGCCGGAGCGCCGGTAGCCGACCACGCGTTCGATATTGACGATGTGGCTGCGGTGAACACGGACGAATTGGCTCTTGTCGAGCCGCGATTCGACTTCGCCGATCGCAAGCGGGCAAAACAGCTTGTCGGTGCCATTGAAGATGTAGGTGTAATGCGCATTGGCATGCACCGCGACCACATCCTCGACCGCGACGAACTGGGTGGCACCGTCGCGTTCGATGGGCAGATGGCGGGCGAGACGCCGGGGCGGCGCACCGGCGCCGCCGAGCGGTGCATAAGTGCCGCGTCCGAATTCGCCATCGCCAGCGGATGCCAATTGCACGGGCGCGCCCGCCATTTCCAGGATATTGGGCAAGACCGACGATGCCGGCGCACCTTCCGCCGATTCCTCTCGCGCGCGATCCGGCACCAGCAACAAGAGAAAAATGCCGGAAATGCAAAAGGCGACGACGGCGACGACAATGGCCAGCAGATCGGTCGAGAGCGCAGGCGCCCCCGATAGTGGCAAGCCGTGCGGAAACAGCGTCATGCCCGCCATAGCCGTATAATGCATGCCCGAAACAGCGACGCCGAACGCGACCGCCGACAGAATCATCGGCGGACGCCCGCTCTGCCCGGCCGCCAGCCAAAGCGCCAGTTCGGAGGCCGCAATGGCGATGATCAGGCTGGCCGCTACATAGGCGGCGGCGTGCGTCATATGCGCGCTCGCATGCAGCGCGGTCATGCCGACGTAATGCATCGAAAAGATGCCGGTCCCCATCAAAGCCGCCGATAAGGTCAGGCGCACCAAAGTCAGCGGGCCGGCGCTCATGGCGAACACCGCGACGCCGACCATGATCACGCACGCAAGGAATGACAGCAGTGTTGGGAAAACAAGATAATCGACGGGAAACGGCAATCGGGCCGCCAGCATTCCGACGAAGTGCATGGTCCATATGGCGACGGCCAAAGAGAACGCGGCCCCGGCGAGCAACAGCCGTCTGCGCATCCCGATCGCGCTGCCGATCTGGAGAGTCAGGTTGAAGCCCACATAGGCACCCTGGATCGCCATCACGACGGAAAGCAGGACAAGCCAGGGCTCATACGTCACCTGCATGGCCGCGTTCTCGCTCGCCGAAATCCCGCTATTTTATTGCGAGTTAGGATAAGTATAAAATGAACTTAGATCGTCCGCCGAGACAATTTTTGTGATGCCGGAGCACTGCGGTAACCGATCGGGCCGGCAATGCTTTAGGACGTTCGCTTCCAAATGTCCGCTAAATTGGTCCAGATCAGCCACTCTTCGATGTCCGCCTTGAGTTCTCGGCTTCGCCCCGAAGAGCACACATTGGGGCGGGGCGTCGATAGGTCAGCCATCTTGCCGTACAAATCAATTTGCCTCCTGCCGGGATGGCTGAACGGCCAATAGGGTCCGCCCGGACCGAAGCCTGGGAGGCACTCGAATTCCCGACGCTCGTTCCGTTCGCCGTCCTGCTATCCGCAAACGGAGATGCTGGTTGCACCCCTGCCTCTCCGCCAGTCCCAGCGCGCGGCCGTGTCGCTTCGCTCAACGCCTCCGAAGGCGGCGGGCCGTCTAGCATCCGGTGGCTCGCTCTCATCTGGCGATTTACCTTTCGAACAGACATCGCAATCGTTCATTTTTCGCCTGGTCCGCGTTGTGCTAGCAAGGGCTATGGAGATTCGAGCCATCATCAGGCTGGCCGTCGCAGCGACCGTCGCTGTGCTTGCCCTCGGCTCCATTTCAGCCAAGGCGCATCCCGGGCATCACCATCATGCCGTCGAAGCGGATGCGACAACGCCGCCGGCTGAATTTCACCGCTGGAAATCGACGCAAAATCAGGCCCATCCGGCCGAACATGAGCTGCGGGAATCCCGCGCACAGCAGCCGGACGCCTCACCCGAAGCCGCAGTCCCGGTCCGGGGCTGCTGCATGGCGGGCGCATGGAGCGCCTGCATCAGTCTGCTGGCGCCGGTCGTCCCCACAGTGGCGCCATCGACCGCGAGCCGCATCATGACGGCTCGCGACGGTCCGCATCGACCCGGCATCGACACCGGCGGGCTTCTGCGACCGCCCAAAACCCTCGTCTGACACATCCGCCGGCTTTGCCGGTTGTGACGACGCGCGCCCATCCGGGAGCGCCGTGTGTTGACGAGGATTCAGATCATGGCATTCGACATGGCGTCCGCCTTGCGGGTCGCGCTGCTCGTTCTCTCTTTCGGCGCTTCGGGCGCAGGTGCGCACGAGGGGCACGATCACGGCAACGAACCTCCGCCAGCGCCGGCCGCGGTTCAGCCGCGCGGCGAGGCGCAGTCCGATCACTTCGAGCTGCTGGTCACGGCTCAGGGCGGCGAACTCGTTATTTATCTCGATCGCTTTGTCACCAACGAACCGGTGCCGAATGCGACGGTCGAGGTCGAAACACCTTCGGGGCCGGCAACCGCGGCCGCGCACGATGGCACCTACCGATTGCCCGCCCCCTGGCTTTCGAACGAAGGTTCGTTCGATCTCGTGACGACCGTCACGCTGGGAGAGACGGTCGATATTCTTCCCGTCACGCTCGTCGTTCCTTCCGCGAATGCGCCGTCGCCCCAGTCCGCGTCGGAACGCACATGGCTGGCGCGTCTTGGCATGTTGTCGGCTGCGCCCATGATGGGAGCGGGCATTGCCGGCTTCATCCTTGGCGTGCTTGCCATGACCATGCGACGACGCCGGCCGTCGATCGTCGCCCTCGCTGGCGCCGCGCTCCTGGTTGCGGTCACGAATGCGGGCGCGCACGAGGGCCACGACCACGGGCCGCCGAAGGCGGCAGCCCCGGCCTCCAGCGATCAGGCCGTGCGGCAGGCCGACGGCATCGTGTTTGTGCCAAAGCCCCTTCAGCGTATTTTCGCCATCCGCACGGTGATGACGGAGAATGGGAGATTCCGCCGCTCCGTGGAACTGCCGGGGCGGATCATTCCCGATCCGGACGCCAGCGGTTACGTCCAGGCGTCCGTCGGCGGGCGCATCGGCCCGCCGCCGAACGGCTTTCCCCGTCTCGGTGCGCGCGTGCGCAAAGGCGACATCCTTTCCTATGTCACGCCTCCGCTGCAGGCGATCGACATTTCCGACATGCGGCAGCGTCAGGGCGAACTGGATCAGCAGATCGCGATCGTCGAACGGCGTCTGAAGCGTTTCGAAACTCTGGCGCCCAGCGGGGCCATCGCCCGGTCGCAGCTTGAGGAGACCAAACTCGAACTCGACGGGCTACGCGATCGCCGGGCGGCGCTGGAAAGCCAGCGTCGCGAACCCGAGGCGCTTGTTGCACCGGTCGACGGCGTCGTCGCCGACGGCACGCCGGTCGCGGGTCAGATCGTGCAGAGCAACGCTGTCGTGTTTCACATCGTGGAGCCCGCGAAGCTTTGGATCGAAGCCCTGAGTTTTCAGGCGCTGGACGGAACCGCGAATGCGTCCGCACGAACCGCGTCGGGAGAGACGTTGAGCCTCGTATTCCGCGGCGCCGGCTTCGCCGATCGCAGCCAGTCGGTCCCCGTGCATTTCTCGGTCGAAGGCGACCGCCGCGGACTTCGACCGGGCGAATTCGTCACGGTGTTTGCGCAGACGGGCGAACCGGTTCCCGGGATGGTGCTGCCGCGCAGCGCCGTCGTGCGCGCCGCAAACGGCCAGCATCTCGTTTTCGAGCATGTCACGGCCGAACGGTTCGAGCCGAAGCCGGTCCGCATCGAACCTCTGGATGCGGCCCGCGTCCTCGTTCTGGACGGCATCGGACGCGGCAAACGGATCGTCGTGCAGGGCGCCGAGCTTCTGGATCAGGTTCGGTAGGGCGCGACGATGTTCACATTTCTGGTCACGCAATCGCTCCGCAACCGGATGCTGGTTCTTGCGCTCAGCGCCGCACTGATGATTTTCGGCGCGCTGAGCCTGACGCGCCTGCCTGTCGACGTCCTGCCCGACCTCAACAAGCAGATCGTCACGGTGATGACCGAGGCCGAAGGTCTTGCCCCGCCCGAGGTCGAGCTTCTGGTTTCGTTTCCGATCGAAACCCAGATGAACGGCGTGCCCGGCGTCACGCGGGTCCGGTCGGTCTCGGGCGTGGGGCTCTCGATCGTCTATGTGGAATTCGACTGGGGCGGCGACGTTTATCGCAACCGCCAGCTCGTCGCCGAGCGGCTCAACCTCGTGCGCGAACAACTGCCGCAGAACGTGAGCCCGGTTCTGGGCCCGATCAGCTCGCTGATGGGGCAGATCATCATGGTGGCGGTGACCAGCGACACCGCAACGCCGATGGAGCTGCGGGAGGTCGCGGATTTCACGATCCGTCCGCGCCTCCTGAGCATCCCCGGAGTCGCACAGGTGATCCCGATGGGCGGCGAGGTTCGCCAGTTCCGCGTGTCGCCCCAGCCGGCCGCACTGCGCGCGCTCGGCGTCAGCTACGAGCAGATCGAAAAGGCGATCCAGCAGTTCGGAACGAACTCAGGCGGGGGATTCACCGACCTCAACGCCCGCGAGTACCTCATCCGCAACATCGGGCGGACCACCAGTCTCGACGACCTGCGCAACATCGCGGTGGCCACGATCGACAACACGCCGATTGCTCTGCATCAGGTCGCGGCCGTGGATTTCGCGCCGCGCGTGAAGCGCGGAGACAGCGGCTACATGGGAAAACCCGCCGTGGTGGTCGCGGTCGAAAAGCAGCCGCATGTCGACACGGTGGCGCTGACGCGAACCGTCGAACAGGCCTTGAGAGAACTGAACCGCAGCCTGCCGCACGGGATCAAGTCGGACAACCTCATCTTCAGGCAAGCGAACTTTATCGAATCCTCGATTCGCAATGTGCAGGTCGTCCTGCTCGAAGCGGCCGTGGTCGTGGCGGTCGTCCTGTTCGCATTTCTTCTGAACTGGCGCACCACGGCGATTTCTCTCACGGCGATTCCGGTTTCGATCCTGGCCACTGCAGTCGTGTTCTACTTCGCCGGCATCTCGATCAACACGATGACGCTCGGCGGCATCGCGATCGCGATCGGCGAGCTTGTCGACGACGCCGTGGTCGACGTCGAGAACATCTATCGGCGCTTGCGCGAAAACCGGATGCTGGGCAATCCGCGATCCGTTTTCGACGTGGTGGTCAGCGCCTCGCAGGAGGTGCGGTCGGGCATCGTTTATGCCACCGCCATCATCGTTCTGGTGTTCGTACCGCTGTTCGCCTTGAGCGGCATGGAAGGCCAGTTGTTCGCGCCGCTGGGACAGGCCTACATCATCTCGATCCTCGCGAGCCTGCTGGTTTCAATCACCCTGACGCCGGTGATGGCCTACTATCTCCTGCCGTCGCTCAAGAGTCTGAAGGATCACGAGAGCGCGCTGGTCCGTTTTCTCAAGCGGCACTATCGGTCCGGGCTAGAAGGCGCCTACCGCAACAGCCGGGCGGTGCTCGCCGTCACCGTGGCGCTGGTCGCGATGGCCGTGGTCGCGGCATTCCAATTGCCGCGGGCGTTCCTGCCGCCGTTCAACGAGGGCACGTTCACGATTCTCGCCACGTTCAACCCCGGCGTGTCGCTGTCCGAATCCAATCGCGTCGGCACGATCGCTGAAAGGCTCATTCTCGAAGTCCCGGAGGTGAAATCCGTCGGACGGCGGACGGGCCGCGCCGAGCTGGACGAGCACGCCGAAGGCATCCACGTCACCGAACTGGAGGTCGATCTGCGCAAGTCGGACCGCTCCAAGACCGAGATCGTGAACGACATTCGCCGCCGGCTCGCCATCCTTCCGCTGTCGATCAATGTCGGGCAGCCGATCTCCCACCGGCTCGATCACATGCGGTCCGGCATCCGTTCTGAGATCGCCCTGAAGATCTTCGGCGAAGACCTGGACGCGATGCGCCGCACGGCCGAGATGCTTCGCGTCAAGCTCTCAGCCATTCCCGGCATCGCCGATCTGCAGGTCGAACGGCAGGTTCTCATTCCCCAGCTCGACATCCGCGTGGATTACGGCCGGGCCGCGCTTTACGGTGTTCAACCCGGCGCGGTCGTCGATCAGCTCAGCCGCCTGTCCAACGGACGGGTGGTGTCGCGCGTGATCGACGGAAACCGGCGCTTCGACGTCGTGATGCGGCTTCCCGACAGGATCCGCACGACGCAAGGGCTGGGCGACCTGTTGATCGAGACGCCGCGCGGCTGGATTCCCGCGCGCCAGATCGCCGACATCCGCGAAACCGACGGACCCAATCAGATCCTGCGGGAAAACGGGCGACGGCGGATCGTCGTGATGGCGAACGGCGACGGCCGAACCGACATGGCGGCGATTGTGGCCGACATCCGCAACACGCTCTCGGAAACCACGCTTCCGGAAGGCATGTTCACCTCGCTGGAAGGGACTTTCGAGGCGCAGGAGGAGGCCACGCGACGCATCGGGCTGCTGTCGATCGTCTCGCTTCTTCTGATTTTCGCCATTCTTTACAGCCGCTATCGCTCGGCCGTGCTGTCGCTGATCGTGATCGGCAGCGTTCCGATGGCCCTGGTCGGCTCGGTCGCTGCGCTATGGATCGCGGGTCAGCCGCTCTCGGTCGCCAGCATGATCGGCTTCATCACGCTGACCGGAATCACGGCACGCAACGGCATTCTGAAGATCAGCCACACGATTAACCTCGCCCTGCACGAGGGCATGCCGTGGGGTCGCGAGCTTGTGACCCGCGCCTGCCTGGAGCGGATGACGCCGGTTCTGATGACGGCGCTGTCGGCCGGTGTCGCGCTGATCCCGCTGATCGTCGACGCCGCGAACCCGGGCAAGGAAATCCTTCATCCGGTCGCCGTGACGATCTTCGGCGGACTGATCAGCGCGACCCTGCTGGACGCCTTCGTCACGCCGATTCTGCTTCTGCTCTTCGGCCGCAACGCGGTCGAGCGCCTGCGTGCATCGGCCGAACCGGCCACCACCGGCCGGCCCGCAAAGGACGCTCCATCCGTCACCTATTGATCGAACCTTCAAGGGAGTTACGCAATGTTCAAGACAATGTTCTCTTTCGGCCTTCTGGTGATGGCCGGACTTGCTTCTGCACACGAGGCAAAGGGGGTCTACGGCGGCCGGGTGGTCGACGCGGGCGAATACCACGTCGAGCTCGTTCTGAAGCAGAAAGCTGTCGAGGTTTACGTTCGCGACCATGCCGACAAGCCGGTTGCGACGACCGGCTTTAAGGGCCTCGCGATTCTCGCATCGGACGGGAAAAGCCATCGCGTCGTCCTCGAGCCCGATACGGCCGGCAAGCTGACCGGTCGTGCGCCCGTCGACCTGCCCACAACGGCGAAGGGTGTCGTTCAGATCACGCCGGCAAACGGGAAAGCCGTGAGCGGCCGGTTCAACTAGCCGCGGTCGCATCCTGCGTCGGCGGAGCCGGCAGCCGCACCAGCGGCTCGCACAAAGCCTGCGGGAGGGATTGGTTCCCCACCATCGACGCCAACCGGCGCCGTGACCATTTGACGCCCGGATTTCTTGCGTCGATTCTCCGATGTCGGGCGTTAGGCTATTCGGTGTTGCGGCCGTCCCGCTCTCTTGCGGCGGCCCGGGGCGACGGATGAACACGCGCGTTTACGATCCTTATTGCGGGCCCGCTCCGCACCCGGGCGAATGGCTCGAGCGCTGGAACGGCGATCCCGTTCTTCTGGCCGCGATGGCCGCGCTGCTGACGCTTCATGTCCTGGTCCTGAACCGGAGCGGCGAACTGCGGCAGCGGCAGGGCTGGCTCCTGGCGTTCTGGCTCACGATCTTTGCGCTGTTTGTCTCGCCGCTCTGTGCGCTGTCGTCGGCGCTGTTCTCGGCTCGCGTCGCGCATCATGTCGTGCTGATGGCGGTCGCGGCTCCGCTGCTGGTGCTGGCACTGCCTGCGCGTTGGCGCGCATGGTCACCCGGAAACGCCACGCTGGGTGCTCTGTTCACGCTCCACGTCGGCCTGGTCTGGCTGTGGCATGTGCCGGCGCCTTACGACGCGGCGCTGGCGAGTCCGGCGGTGTTCTGGGTCATGCAGGCCACCCTGTTCGGCTCGGCGTTCGCCGTCTGGATGGCAGCACTTTCTATGGCCGTGCCCTCCGGCTATGCGCTGGCGCTGCTGCTCGGAACCGTGACGCAGATGGGTCTGCTGGGCGCGGCCCTGACCTTCGCACGCAGCGCGCTCTATCCTGCGCACTTTGGCACGACCGAACCCTTCGGGCTGAGCACGCTCGCCGACCAGCAGCTCGCCGGGCTCATCATGTGGGTGCCAGCCGCCCTGCCCTATCTCGCCGCGGCGCTCCTGCGGATCGGCCGAAGCCTTTCGACGGCCGCACCGGCGGACCCTGCGCCATGATCGTCTGGCTCAAGTCACTCCATATCGTTGCGCTGATCGTGTGGTGCGCCGGACTCCTGGTCCTGCCCAGCCTCTATGCGATGCGCAACCGCATGCGCGAGCCGAAGCTGCACGAACTGCACCGGATGGCGCGCGCCGTCTTCATCAACATCACGTCGCCCGCGGCCTTCGTCGCGGTGATGGCCGGAACGGCGCTGATCTTTCTGCGTGACGTCTTTACCGTCTGGATGGCGCTGAAGCTGCTCGCGGTCGGCGTGCTGGTCGCTCTCCATGTGCGAGAGGGCTATGTGCTGCTCAATCTGTTCGGGCCCGACGGCCGCTATGCGCGCTGGCGGCAGGCGGTCGCAACATCGTCGACCGTGACCGTGATCGCTGCAATCCTCTGGCTGGTTCTGGCCAAGCCGCACTTCGACGTGCGCGACGCTCCGGACTGGATGCTGCGCCCCGGCGGGCTTCAGTCCTTGCTCGAAACCATGATGCCGATGCCATGATCGAACACCAGCTTGCCGCCATGCCAGCCGGCCAGCCCGACGAACACGCTGGCCAGAACCGACAGGCCGAGGCCAAGCGGCAGCACGACGCCCTCCGGATCGCCGAGGCGTACGCCCCAGTTCATGCCGGCGACCGACAACAGCATCACCGCCGCGACGGCGTGGGTCCAGCTCGCGGCGCGCTTGCGGATTCCGGGCACCAGAAGCAACTCGGCCGAGCCGGCAATGCCGGCGAGAATACCGAGCCAGAAGCCGAAGCCGCTCGCCCACAAGGCCACGCGCGGCCAGAACGGATCGGCGGTCCACCAGTAGAAGACGTCGCAGCCGAGCGTCGAGAGCGTCAAAGCGATCGGAAACGTCACCATCATCGCGTGGATCGGATGACCCGCCACCGCGATCACCGAGCTGGTGTCGTGACGGGCGACCTCCTCCATCACGGGGCTGGACGTGTCCGGGCTGGTCTCCTGGCTGGGCAATCGCATCTCCCGACATCTCACGGCATCGCCGCGGTCCGCTCACGGCTTGCGGCATTGACGATAACGCAGCGGAACCGATTTGGGTTGACGCGGCCGGCTGTCGCAGCGGCCGCCCTCGCCGTGGCGGGCTGCGCCGGACCCTTGTCGACCCTCGACCCGGCCGGTCCCGATGCGGCGTCGATCGCCCGATTGTGGTGGGTCATGCTGATCGGGTCCATTGTTCTGTTCGCCCTGGTTGCGGTCCTTCTGGCTCTGGCTTTTCTTCGGCCCGGCGCGGGACGCGGCACGCCGCCCGGCTGGTGGCTCGCGGGCGGCGGGCTGGCGCTGCCGACATTGGTGCTGACGCCCCTGCTCGTCTATGCGCTGTGGAGCGGCGAGCGGCTGTTCGCTGCGCCGAGCGGTGCCCCGCCGATCGAGGTGGTCGCGCGACAGTTCGAATGGCGCTTCGGCTATCCCGGCGCGAACGGCGAGGCCGCGCACTCGACCAACGTGCTGCATATCGTGGCCGGAGAGCGGGTGCGGCTGCGGGTGTCGAGCGAGGACGTGATCCACAGCTTCTGGGTGCCGCGCCTCGCCGGCAAGATCGATGCGATCCCCGGCCACGTCAACACGCTGCAGATTTCGGCCGACGCACCCGGCGTCTATCGCGGGCTGTGCGCCGAGTTCTGCGGCACCGCCCATCTCGAAATGCAGTTCTCGGTTCACGCCCACGCCACCGCCGCCGAGCGCGACGCCGCGCTCGGCCTTGCGGCCGGCGCGGCGGCGGGTGCGACGCCGGAAGCGGAGCGACGGCCATGAGCGAGACACGCCCCGCAACCGCGCCCGCGCCCGCCGATCCGATCCGGCTGCACAAGCAGCTCGACCGGATCTGGCGCACGCCGCCCGGCCTCGGACGCCTGTCCGCCGTCAACCACACCATCGTCGGCCGGCGCTTCATCGTCACCGCCTTCGTGTTCTTCACCATCGGCGGCATTCTGGCGATGCTGCTGCGCGCCCAGCTCGCCACGCCGCGCAGCGCCTTCCTCGGCCCCGACGTCTACAACCAGATCTTCACCATGCACGGCACGGTGATGATGTTCCTGTTCGCCATCCCGCTGTTCGAGGGGCTGGCGATGTATCTGCTGCCGAAGATGCTCGGCGCGCGCGACATGGCGTTCCCGCGACTCAGCGCCTACGGCTACTGGTGCTACCTGTTCGGCGGCTCGATCCTGATCGCGGGTCTGGTGCTGGGGCTCGCGCCGGACGGCGGCTGGTTCATGTACACGCCGCTGTCGTCGCGCACCTACACGCCCGGTATCAACGCCGACATCTGGCTGATCGGCGTCACCTTCGTGGAAATTTCCGCCATGTCGGCGGCGATCGAGATCGTGGTCACGATCCTGAAGCTGCGCGCGCCCGGCATGTCGCTCGACAGGATGCCGCTGTTCGCATGGTACATGCTGGTCACGGCCTTCATGATGCTGGTCGGATTCCCGCCGCTGATCGTGGGCTCGATCCTGCTCGAGATCGAACGCGCCTTCGACCTGCCGTTCTTCGATCCGACCCGCGGCGGCGATCCGCTGCTGTGGCAGCACCTGTTCTGGCTGTTCGGCCATCCCGAGGTCTACATCATCTTCCTGCCGGCGGCGGGGGCGATCTCAACGATTCTTCCGGTCATGGCGCGCCGCGAAATCCTCGGCTACCTCTGGATCGTCGTCAGCATCGTGGCGATGGCCTTCCTGAGCTTCGGCCTGTGGGTCCACCACATGTTCACGGTCGGCATTCCGCATCTCGCGCTGGCGTTCTTTTCCGCCGCCAGCGTCGCGGTCGCGTTCCCGACCGCGGTGCAGATCTTCGCCTGGATCGGCACGCTCGTCTCCGGCCGGCCGCAGCTCAAGCTGCCGATGCTCTACCTGCTCGGTTTTTTCTTCGTGTTCGTCGCCGGCGGCCTGACCGGCGTGATGCTGGCCATCGTCCCGTTCAACTGGCAGGTCCACGACACCCATTTCGTGGTCGCGCATCTGCATTACGTTCTGGTCGGCGGCTTCATCTTCCCGATGCTGGCGGCGGCCTATTACTGGCTGCCGCATTTCACCGGCCGCTCGCCCAGCCTGAGCCTCGGCGTGACGGCATTCTGGCTGATCTTCATCGGCTTCAACCTCACCTTCCTCATCATGCATCTGACCGGCCTGCTCGGCATGCCGCGGCGCATCTACACCTACGACGCCGTCGCGGGCTGGGAGTGGGTCAATCTCGTGTCCTCCTTCGGCTCGTTCCTGATGGCGATCGGCTTTGCCCTTTTCGCCGTCGATCTGGCTCTGCAGGTTCGCTTCGGAGCGCGATCGAAGCGCAACCCGTGGTCGGCGGGCACGCTGGAATGGGCCACCGCAACGCCACCACCGACCTACGCCTTCGCCTCTCTGCCTTCCGTGACATCCCGCACGCCGCTGTCGCTCAACCGCGATCTCGCGGTTTCGCTCGCGCGCGGCGAGGGCTACCTCGGCTTTGCGCGCGAAGGACGGCTCGAAACGCTCGGCGTCGAAGTGGCCTCCGGCCGGCTGGAACAGGTGGTGCAGCTTCCGAATTCGACCTTCAAACCGCTGATCAGCGCACTCGCCACCGGCGTGTTCTTCGTGGCGATCCTGCTCAAGCTCTATCCGCTGGCTGCGCTCGGATTCGTCGCGGCGGTCGCCACGCTGTTCGACTGGACGCGCGGATGGGGCGAACGCGCCGACCGAGGCGAGGTGTCGGTCGGCCACGGCGAAAGCGCGTTAATGAGCGCCGAGGCCGATGGCGCGCCGTCCTACTGGGCGATGCGGCTGGCGCTGGTCGGCAACGCCACCGCCTTTGCCTCGCTCGCCTTCGGCTGGCTGTTTCTCTGGGTTGTGGCGCCGAACTGGCCGCCGCCCCAGGAGATGCAGCCGGGACTCGCGGCGTCGTTTGCCGCCACGGTCGGCCTGTCTGCTGCAGCCTTCTGCGCATGGCGCAGCGTGCGTGCCGATGTGCTGGCGTCGCCGCGGCTGCGGGAAAGGTGGCTTGCCGGCGTGACCTTCGCCGAACTCGCGGCGCTTGCCGGACTGGCGGCGCTGATCATGGGCGTGCCCGACCCGACGCGCCATGCCCACGCCGCCGCAGGCTTCGTCGTCCTCGGCTACATCGCTCTGCACACCGCGGTCGGGATCGCCCTGGCCATTTACGGAATCCGGCGCAGCCGGACCGGCTATGTCTCGCCCGCCCGTTCTCTCGATCTGCGCATCGGGAACCTGTGGCACGGCTACACGGCGGCCATCGGCCTGATCGCGCTTGTGCTGATCCACGGCCTGCCCGGGACGATGTCGCCGTGACCGTCCCGCGCACCCGTCTGTTCGCCTTCATGGCGCTGGGCTTCGGCATCTGGTCGCTGGCCTTTGCCGTGCTTTACGCGGCGCAGGCGACCGGGTGCGCGTTCGGGTGGCACACCCTCACCGTGGGACCGGTCAGCCTGCTGCGGGTGCTGCTGATCGCGATCTGGGCAGCACATCTGGCCGCGCTGGCGTGGCTCTATGTCATCTGCCGAAGGGCCTCCCGAGGCGCGGCGCTCGACCGCTTTCTTGCGCGCGCGGCGGCGGCGCTGACGGTCGCGGCCATCGCGGCCACGCTGTGGATCGGAACCGCGCTGTTCGTAAAAACAATCTGCGCCTGACCGAACCGGGTCGATGGTTCTAACGCACCGCGGCGGGCCGTGCCGCCGGCTGGCGCGGGCGGGTCGAGGCCACCGGCCGGGACGGCGACGGCGTGCGCACCAGAACCGGCTCCATCGAGGGAATCGGCTGGCCGACCGCCATCAGCGCGCGATGCGCATCCACCAGGCCCCAGCCGAACTGGTCGTCGCGACCGCGCGGACCGAGATCGGCGGCGGTCGAAAGCAGGATCGCGCGCACATCGGCCGGCTTCAGCGTGGGATCGCGCTCCAGCAGGAGCGCGGCGACGCCCGAAACATGCGCCGTGGCGATCGAAGTGCCGGTCGACATCTGATAAGCCGCCTGCGGCGCGGGCGCGATCACATCGACGCCCGGCGCGGCCAGTGCGACGTAGCCGCCCTGGTTCGCCTGCCGGAAAAGGCGGTTTCCGGCGTCGGTCGCAGTCACCGCGATCACGTTGGGATCGGCGCCAGGATAGAGCGGCGCGGACTTCGGTCCGGCGTTGCCGGCCGCGGCGATCAGCACAGCGCCCTTGTCGCGCGCCACGCGCAGCGCGCGCTCCAGCGTCGGATCGCGCGGCCCGGCAAAGCTCATGTTGATGATGCGCGCGCCCTGCGCGACCGCGTGGTCGATCGCCTTGACGATGCCGAAGGTTGTGCCCTCCGCGGTGTTGTTCTGCTCGCTGAAGGCGCGGATCGCCAGCACCCTGGCGTTCGGCGCAACGCCGAGAAGCTGGCCACGCTGCACGATCGCGCCGGCCATCGCCGTGCCGTGCGAATGCGGTGGCTCGCCGGCGCCGACCGCATCGAAGCTGCCCGCGATCGAATTCTTCAGGTCGGGATGCGCAGTGTCCACGCCGGAATCGATCACCGCCACGAGCACGTTGTTGCCGGACGCGATCCGGTGCGCCTGTTCGAGATTGAGTGCGCGGGCGCTGTATTGCGAGGGATCGGCCCGGAAGTCGCCGCGGCCGTCGGTCGCCGGCTGCACGAGATTGAAAACGTAATTGGGCTGCGCGACCGCAACGATGCTGTTGGCTTCGAGCGCGAGGATGATGTCGGTCACCGAGCGGCCGCCGGGGATCGTGAAGCGGTAGCTGATCTGGCCGAGCGCATCGACGGTCTGTGAGGCGACGATGGTGAGACCGAGTTGCTTGGCGATCGCCTGGATCTGCGACTGAGTGACGTTCAGATTGACGTTGAGCACAACCTCGTTGCTCAGGAAGCGGGTCTCTCCGATCGGGGGGATGCTGGAGAACTGCTCACCGTTCGGACCGAGGACGGCGCGCAGCGGGCCCTGCGGCGGCGCGCCGGGAGTGCCGGACGGGGTGTTGCCCGGCCCGCCGGCCGGACCTTGCCCCTGGTTCTGCGAAGGATTACCGGCCGGAGGATCACCCGGCGGCGGGTCCGGAGGCAGCGGGTTGTTGGCGGGCGGATCGGCAGGCGGCGTCAGGGACGTGAGATTGACCGGCGTCTGGTTGATCGTGTTCGCGGGCGGCAATCCGGTCTGATCAGAAGGCGTCGAGGCCGTGACGGGATGAGGCTGGAGCACCGTCGGGTTCGACGAAGGCAAGGACGCGGTTTGCCAATGCAGCAGCGGATAATTTCCGTCGGAGGGCGGAGAGAAGAAAGGTGCCAGCGGTGTCGGCAGTGAAGAATTCAGACTGTGCGCGGTGCCGCTTGGACTTGTCGCAACTCCGGTGGCAGACGAATCCCAATATGAGTTTGCCGCAACACTCGAAGCACCCGAACCGATCAGCCCGCCGACGATCGTGAACGGACCTGTCACATTCAAGGCGCCCGCAGCATAGGAGGCCCCGATCAAAGCCGAACCTTCGGCGTCTCCGACAAGTCCTCCCGCCGTGGTGTTTCCGGTGCTGCTGGCAATGGACGTCAGCGAATAGGAGACACCGATGCCCCCGCCAAGGTGCCACCCGACGAGACCGCCCAGATAGCTCCGATTGGACGAGGAGAGGCTTTCACCGTGAATCGAACCGTTCGCGAATGATGCATCGATCCAACCGGAGTTTGCGCCAGCAAGACCTCCGCCATCGACATAGCCCGATAATGGGCTGCGAACGTTCAAGGAGACGGAAGCAGACGATAATCCGATATGGCCCGAGGACGAATTGACGCCCACAAGGCCGCCAAGGGCCGCCATCGTCGAAACGCCGGGCGATTGATTTTGGACAAATCCGGTCGCCGAGGCTTGATAAACCAAGCCGTTGTTCAATCCGACCAATGCGCCAGCGGCGCTAAAGTCGCCGCTGACGACCACGTTGACATTTTCCAGCGCAATATTGCCGATGTGAGCGCCCGGGCCGGTCACGCCGAACAGGCCGACATGGGCCAGGCCGCCGGCTTCTATGTTCAGATTTCTGATCTTCCCGCCGCTACCATTACTGCCGAAGATCGTGTTCTCAATACCGATAAAATATCCTGTGAATGGATTGGTGAGAGTTCCGAGCGGAGCAAAATTCGCAATGCTTCCAACATCGATATCGGTGATGAGATAACGGCCTCCGAGATTCTGGCTGACGTTTTGAAGGTCCGACGCAGTTCGCACCCACATGAACGGCGTGAATTGTGAAATCTGCGTCAGCCACAAGGGAGCTGTTTCAGGAAACGAATTCCCCCAGATGCTGTTGGTCAACACGCGACCGGAAAAATCGTTTGGCGTGGCGTAGCTGCCGCTGACGGGATTGTATCCGAAATTCACGTAACCGAGACTATTGCTGAAATCGATCTTGCCGCTGCCTTCAAAGAAGATCGAGCCCACCCCTGTCAGGGTCCACGACGCATTATTGGTGGTATCCACGCCGGCGCCGATGTTGAGGCTTCCGATCCCCGTGTTGCGGATCGTGACACCATCCTTGACCACGAAATTTCTGTAGGCCGCAAACGTCAGCGACGTATTCGCCGCACCCCAGCTAAAGCTCTGCGCCACCGTGATGTCGCCGTGGCCGCTTCCGCTGCTGTTGCCGGTGACAATCGCCACGTCGTTCGACAGCAACGCCTGCTCCAGAGCCGCGACCGTGACGACCCATGGCCCCGTGCCTCCGATCTGGATGTCCTCCGGATCGAGCAGAAGCATCCCCTGCCGACCGTTCGGCGCACTCGTGTCCGCCAGTCCTGCGAAGCCGAGCCGCTCCTTGCCGGAGACCTCCACGAACCCGCCGCTCCCGAATGCCGCGCCGCCGCGCGCCAGGATCCTGCCGTGGAAGCGCGTCGCTTGGTCCGCCCATACGACGACCGTGCCGCCATCCCCGCTGCGCCGCGCCGAGGCGTCGATCAGGGTCGCGCCGTCAATCGTCACGGTGCTGGCAGTCGGCACCCACCAGTCCTGCAGTCTCGCGCCGGCCGCATGCGCAGTCGCGTTGAACGCGCCGCCGCCGATGTCGCCGCCGATCAGCGCGGTGCCGCCGCCGGCGCGGCCCGAGACGTCGATCCGCGCACCGGTCACTTCGATGCTCTCGCCGGTGATCTGCACCGTGCCGCCCGCGGTGCCGCGTCGGCGGCCGGCGGCCGAGAGCTCGCCCGAGACCCGTACGGTCTGCACCGGCGTGTCGGCCGGCTTCGCGGCCGCGGTCGCCGCGCCGAGCACGATCATGCCGTTGCGCAGACCGACGGTGTTCGCCTCAATCGTGCCGGTGTTGTTGATCACCGAATCGA
This sequence comes from uncultured Alphaproteobacteria bacterium, assembly GCA_963758225.1. Classification (GTDB taxonomy): domain Bacteria; phylum Pseudomonadota; class Alphaproteobacteria; order Rhizobiales; family Xanthobacteraceae; genus Z2-YC6860. The sequence continues at coordinate 50,100 of CAVWUJ010000006.1, forward strand.
CCAGCGTGCGCGCCGCCACCGCGGTCAGCTCGACCCGGCCGCCAGCGGCGCGGATCGTGCCCTCGTTCTTCACCAGCGCATTGAGCGGCTGGCCGGTCGAGACGTCGCGCACCTGGGCCGCGACGCTGTCGTCGAGCTGCAGCTTGATAAGGCCGTCGCCGTAGAAATCGAGTGCGAAGGTGTTGGCCGAGGCCAGTCCGACGCGGCCGAGACGCGCCGTGATCGTGCCCGCGTTGCGCACGCCCGGCGCGACCAGCGCCGCGAAGCCGCCGGTCTGGGAGGTGATCGTGCCCATGTTCACGATCGACGCGCCGTTCGCGCCGGGCACATAGAACTGGTAGCGCCCCGCCATGAAATCGTCGTTGCCGATGTCGCTGGTCGTCGCGAGGAATCCGGCGGTGTCGATCACCGCATCGCGACCGATCAGGATGCCGTCCGGGTTGACCAGAAACACCCGGCCGTTGGCGAGCAGCGAGCCATAGATCGACGACGGACCGAGACCGCCGGTGACGCGGTTGAGCACGACGGAAGACGCGGAGGGCTGCACGAAGCGCGTGGTTTCGCCCGCTCCGATGTTGAACGTGTGCCAGTTGATGATGGCCTTGTCGGTGCTCTGCGTCACCGTAACGTTGGCGGTGCCCTGTCCCTGAATCTGGCCGCCGCCGCCGACCACCTGGCCGCCCTGCGGATTGGCGAGCGCTGCCGCAACGCCGAACGGGATCAGCGCGGATGTTGCGAGAAGCCTGTTGTGCAGGCTTCGCGCGGCAGACCGGAGCGCGGGAAAAAGCGGATCGTCGGTGCGGTCATCGCGGTCTTTGCAGGCATGGCGATCGTTGCAGGGAATCGACCGGGGATGCGTGGACGCACGCCAGCACGCCGATAATGCCACCGCGACGCGGCACAAGCCCCCAAACACCGGCTACCCCTACGTCGGAATATAAAGTCTAGGGGAAGCGGAAATCGGTCACAAGGTGCCACTTATGTTGCCGCCGGCACCATAATTACCGGATCGACGATCGGGCCGCGGCCACGAAATTCTATCGTTCGATAAATACGTTATCCGGTTTATGCGGATAATGCCGTTTTATTCGGCAGTGCCGCGGCTCAACGGGTCGCCGACCATGTTCCCGTCGCAGGGCCGGATGCTGTGCCTTCGATCCGGTTGCCGTCGACCCGGCCGGCATAGCGCACACCCGCAGCGGTAAACTCGATCCGGTCGCCGCGCAGCACAGCGTCGGAGATCGGCATCGGCGCGTCACCGGGCGCGGCGATCGTGCCGGCGATCTTCTGCATCGTCTGCTCGATCTTCAGCTCGGCCCCGGAGGCCAGTTTCCACACGCCCTGGACGCGCGCGGGCACAACATAAAGATACGCCACGCAATAGCGATCGCAGTCCTTGAACACGCGATCGGTCACATCCGGCTCCCATTCGTCCATCTTGAAGCCGTTGACGACGATACGGGTGCCCGGCTTCATCGCCTGAAACTTCGGCAGCAAAACCGACATGTTCTCCGGCAGGAGAAACAGCAGCAGCACCGACGCCTGCGAGAAATCGGCCTCGTACATGTCGGCTTCGATAAAGCTGGCGCGATCCGCAACACCGGCCTTCGCCGCGTTGGCACGGGCGAGCTGCACCAGCTCCGGGTTGAACTCGATGCCCATCGTCTTCGCGCCGCGCCGCGCCGCGGCGATCACCAGCCGGCCGTCGCCCGATCCGAGGTCGACGGCAAAGTCCTTCGCCGTCACCTGGGCCATGTCGAGCATCTTCTCGATCAGGGTTTCGGGTGTGGGCACCCAGACCACATCGCGGCCCGGCATGTAGGGAACCGGCTCATAAGGCGCGGTCCGCTCCTGTCCATTTGCGGCAGCCGCTCCCGCCGCCACGAGCCCGACCGCGAACGCCAACGCACGAACCGATTGAAGCAAGCCACCCTCCCGCACACGCACGGGCCACCATGCCCGCGCTCGGCGATGCTTCAATAACGCAAATCCGCTCCGCTTATTCCGGTGATCGGCATGCGGCGCGCGCATGCCCTGCCCCGGGGGATCCGGCCGATCACTCCGCCGAACAGAGCCGATCCGCAAGTCTGCGGAACGCGGCAAGCTGGTCGGGGAGTAGCTCGCGCATCTCGTCGCGGCCGACGAACACCTTGAACATGATGCCGCCGTCCACGTTGAAGAACAGGATCGACGCGGAAGGCCGGCCGAAGAACGGCCGCTCGACGAAACCAACCGCTGCGCAACGATCGTGCCGCAGATGCCCGTGGAAGCCGGTGCGGCCCATCAGGTTGAAGTAACCGCGGCCGATTTCTCCCTTCGGGATCGGACCGGTGAACTCCATCACGCCGTCGTCAGAGTGGATGATCAAAGTGACCTCGCCCCAGCCGGCGATCTCGGTCATGACCTCGGCGAAGGCCGCGCCCGGCGCGAAACGGCGCATGTCGGGTGGAAGCGCCGCCACGGTCTCGCGCAGCGTGACGCCGTGCTCCTTGGCGACGGTCTCGAACAGGGCGCCGGGATCGGCGGCTAGCGCGGCCGCCACAGCGGGCGCACGACTTTCAACAGCGACAGACATCGAACGCATTCTCCGATAGCGCCGTGACGGCGCAAACGCGGCTCCGGGCCGCGCTTACGCCACCGCCTTGGCCTTGGCCTGGGTCATCTTCACCTCGAAGCCCTCGAACTTCGGATGGCCGGTGTAGAGCGAGCCGGCGGTCGAGTTGTTGTCGGCGCGCGCGTGTGCCTTGCGGAACTCGTCGGACCTGGTCCAGCCCTCGAAATGCGCCTTGCTCTCCCAAACCGTGTGCGTGGCGTAGAGCGTATAGTCCTCGGCCTCCGGCCCCTTCAGCAGATGGAATTCGACGAATCCCGGCAACCGGTCGAGATAGGATTCCCGGGTGAGCCAGACCTGCTCGAAGGCATTCTCCGAGCCCTTCTTCACCTGGAAGCGATTCATGGCGATAAACATGCTTGTCTCCTGACTGAAAACATAAAACGGTCATTCGTGATCGCCTGCGCGTTCACAACGGGGTTTGACCGTGTCGGCAGCCGACGCAGTCAGACTTCAGCGAAACGGCGACAATTCAGATTTCGGACAGGCTTCCTCCTGCGTTTCTTTTCATGTGGCTCCGAAGCGGATTCGCAAGGAGCCCTTGAACACGCGACCCGGCCCCGATCCCGCGAAAAGCTGATCGGAGTTTCCGCCGCCGCCGGCCGTGGCGTCGCCGCGCAGCACCGCATATGGCAGGTAATACCGGTCCAGCAGGTTATCGATGCCGAAGCTCACGAGAACGTCCTCGGTCGGCTGATAGCCCATGTAGACGTTGACCAGGTCGTAGGAGTTGGTCGGGAAGTAGGCGGAAGGCACGTCGGTGCGTGCCTGCACCGCCGACCACTTGATCGAGGCCAGGAACTTGCGGTCCGGCGAACGAAGACCGAGCGTCGTCGTGATGCGGTTGGCCGGAACCGACGCGAGCGGCGTGCCGGCCGAGAGATTTTCGCCCTTCAACCACTGGCCCGATACGCCGGCAAACCAGAGCCCGGCGTCGTAGTGCGTCTCGAACTCGAAGCCGTCGATGCGCGCGTTCGGCACGTTCTGGTACTGCATCCAGTTGCGGAAGGCGCAGCCGTAGGCCAGGTTCGCGCTGCACGGTCCGAACGACGTCAGCTCGATGTAGTCGCTGAGGTCGTTGCGGAAGAGGTTGATCTTGCCGCGAAAGGCATCGCCCGCCTGGAAGATGTTGTCGTACTTCAGGTTGATGCCGATTTCCTTGTTCTTGCCGACCTCCGGCCGAAGGTTCGGATTCGGCAGGAAGCAGAAGAAGCCGCCGTTGCCGTCGGGGCAGGTGAACGCGACGCTGAACGGCGAGCCGGCGGGATGCGCGCCGTTGATGATCGTTTCGGTCAAAGCCGGCGCGCGATAGCCTTCAGCGTAGCTGACATAGGGCGTGAAGCCTTGGACCGGCGTGACGCCGACCGTGATCTTGGGGGAGATCCGGTCGCCGCTGTTGTTCACGCCGCCGCCGCTGAACGCATAATTGTCGTAACGCGCGGCAGAAACCACCTCGAGCCAGGTCGAGTATTGCGCCTTCCACTGCAGGAATCCGCCGGAGACGGTGCGCTGGCCGGAGGGCGTCGTGACGTCGGCGGCGCCGCGCGGGTCGAAGCTTGAGACCTTGTCGTTGAATGCATCGGCACCGTAGGTGAAGGCGTGCCGCCATTCGCCGAAATCGACGCGCGACGTGTTGTTGGCATCGAACCCGACCGTGTCGAGCTTGAAGCCGCGACGATCGCCGACAAATCCGGTGATGTTGTTGCCCTGTGACGGATTTGGCGGGATCGCGATATTGGTGGTCGAGTGCGCGATCTTGAGCTGCTGGGAGTCCGTCCGGTTCCAGTAGACGTTCACGTCCCAGTTGAAGATCCGGTCGTCGGGCTTGGAATAGCGCCACCGCGCATTCGCCGTGTAGTTCAGGACATCCGAATTGTAGATCGAGAACTGCCGCGAGGTGGTGTTGGTGTAGGAGCTCATCGGCTGGCCGGTGTCGAACCGGGCGTCGTAGAAGATGCCGCCGACCTTGATCTCGTGCCCGGCGGCCGGACGCAGCGTCACCTTGGCGATGGCGGAACGGACGTCGTTTCCGGTGTTCTGGATCTCGACGTTGTTGCCGTTCCTGTAATTGGCCTGATCGCGATAGGTCACGCCCGCGAACACGTCGATGTTCGGATTGACCCGCGCGCCCGCGAACAGGGAGCCGAGCATGCCGACGCCGTTGGTCTTGAACGACGTGTTGGCCGCGACGCCCCAGTTCTCTCCCGGACGCACCACGTCCTCCAGATCCTTGGTGCGCAAGGACACCACGCCGCCGATAGCGCCCGAGCCGTAGATGTTCGACGTTGGCCCGCGAACCACGTCCGCACTGGAGAGCAGCTCCGGCTCGAAATAGACGTAGCCGTTGGCGTTGTGGCCGGACTGCTGGAAGTTCTGGCGTGCGCCGTCGATCAGCACCGCGACGCGGCCGAAGTCCTGCAGGCCCCGGATGTTGAAGGCGGTCGCCGGATCGTCGCCGCGATCCTGAAACGAGATGCCGGGCTTGCCGAAGAACACGTCCGACAGGCGGTTCGCCTGCGTACGCTGGACCTCCTCGCTCGTGATCGTGGTGACGGGAGCCAGCGCGTCGATCGCCCGCTCCTCCGTCTTCGTCGCCGTCACGGTGATCGCATCCAGCACCATCGCATTCTGCGCCAGCGCACCGTGCGTTCCGGCCAGCACCGCCAGTCCGGACACGCCCATCATCAGCAGCGCGCGCACGCGCCATGCTCCGTCAGCCATTAAAACCCCCGTCCCACGTGTTGTTGGATTTGTTGGCGGGCTGGCGGGCGGTCGCTCGGAAGCGCGAGCGGCGGCTGGCTGGCTTGCAAACTGCGTCCGTTCAGGCTCGCAGCGTGACTTGTATTGCCATTGCTATTCCCATGTATTACGCAGGTCAAGGAATGAATTATTGAGTTATAATCGCTCTAAACTAACAACAGTTCAGTTTACAACGGCTCAAAACAAAACGAATTCATAAGTAATACTATGCGGCTTGATGAAGTGAAACCTGCGAAAGACTTCGATGAATCCGTCGCCGGACAAGAATGAAAGCCCGACCGCGTCGACCGGCCGAAGTGGTTCTGCGCAGGAGCGCAGCGTAGTTCTGGCCGACAACCGGATCGACAGCCGCCTGCTCTTCGGTTCCGCACGCGAGATCACCATCGCGCACGGCAGCGACGTCTATCGACTGCGGCTCACGTCGCAGAACAAGCTCATCCTCACGAAATGAGTTTCCGTCATGGTTAAATCCCGGACGCGCCGGTCTCTCGCAACCTCCGCCTTCATCGCCGCAGTGCTCGCCGGCCCGGCCCACACCGCACCGGTGTCGGTCAAGGACGCGACCGGAGCCTCCGTGACGGTGAGCGACACCAGCCGGATCGTCTCGATCGGCGGCGCGGTGACGGAAATTCTCTATGCGCTCGGCAAGGAGCGCGACATCGTCGCGATCGATTCCACCAGCCTGTTTCCGGCGCGCGCCGCGGCCGAAAAGAAGAACGTCGGCTACATGCGCCAGCTTTCGCCGGAGGGCGTGATCGGCCTTGCGCCGTCGCTGATCCTGGCGATCGAGGGCACCGGCCCGAAGGAGACGCTATCGGTCCTGTCGTCGGCCAGGGTGCCGATGGTTCTGGTGCCGGATTCCCATTCCGGCGACGGCATCGTCGACAAGATCGACCTGATCGCCCGCACGATCGATGCGAAGGAGCGCGGCGCATGCCTGGCGAAGGCCGTGCGGGCCGATCTCGCTGCGCTCGCGACCCTGCGCAAGGGAATCGAAACGCCCCGGCGCGTGATGTTCGTGCTCTCGTTCATGAACGGGCGCGCGATGGTGGCCGGCCGCAACACCGCCGCCGACGGGATCATCCGCATGGCCGGCGGCGTCAACGCCATATCGGACTACGAAGGCTACAGGCAGGTCAACGACGAGGCCGTGGTGGCGGCGCGGCCGGAGTTCGTGCTCGCGATGTCTCGGTCCTCGGCCGATCCGATCACCGCCGAACAGGTGTTCGCGCATCCCGGCTTCGCCGGCTCGCCGGCCGCGGCGTCGCGCGCGTTCCGCGTCATGGACGGGCTTTATCTGCTCGGCTTCGGGCCGCGCACGGCGCGCGCGGCGCGCGATCTCGCCCTGTCGATCTATCCCGCGCTGAAGGCCGGCGCGATGCCGTCCGAACTGAGCGACACCGGTGCGCCGGGGGCCTGCAACCCATGACACGGGCGGGTGCTGCGCCGCAGGGCTCGCGGATCGGCGGGCTGCGCCGGCACGCGGCCGCGTCTGGCGCGCTGGTGATCGCTGCGCTGCTGGCGATCCTGATCGCGGTGGCGGCCGTCTCCGCCTCGATCGGCGCCGCCGGCATCCCCCTCGCCCGTCTCCCCGCGGCGCTGGGCATTGCAGCGGGCGACGCCGATCCCGCGACGCTGGCCCGAGACCGTCTGGTGCTGTGGTCGATCCGGCTGCCGCGCATTGCGATGGCGACGATGATCGGCGCGCTGCTCGCCGCCGCCGGCGCAATCATGCAGGGCCTGTTCCGCAATCCGCTGGCCGATCCGGCGCTGGTCGGCGTCGCCAGCGGCGGCGCGCTCGCCGCATCCGCCACGATCGTCCTGAGCGACAGCCTGTCCGGCGCGGCGCAATCCAAAATTCCGTTCGGCGCGCTGCCGATTGCTGCCTTCTTCGGTTCGCTCGCGGCGACGCTGGTGCTCTACCGGATCGCGACCCGCGAGAACCGCACCTCGATCGCGATCTTCCTGCTCGGCGGTCTTGCGATCGCCGCGCTTGCGAACGCCGGCATCGGGCTGCTGGTGTTCGTCGCCGACGACCGCCAGTTGCGCGACGTCACGTTCTGGCTGCTCGGCTCGCTCAGCGGCGGCACCTGGGACAAGGTCGCGGTCATTGCACCGTTTCTGTTCGTTATGCTCCTGACCATTCCCTTCGTCTCGCACGGCCTCGATCTGCTGGTGCTCGGCGAGGCCGAAGCGTTCCACATGGGCGTGGAGGTCGAGCGGCTGAAGCGGCTGTGCATCGTACTGGTCTCGGCGATGACCGGCGCGGCCGTCGCCTTCGCCGGCGTCATCGGCTTCGTCGGCATCATCGTGCCGCATCTGCTGCGGCTGGTGATCGGACCGGGCCACCGGCTGCTGCTTCCGGCATCGGTCTGCCTTGGGGCCACGATCCTGCTCGCCGCCGACACCTTCGCCCGCACCATCGCAGCGCCGGCCGAGGTGCCGATCGGCATCCTCACCGCGCTGGTGGGCGCTCCGTTCTTTCTCGCCGTGCTGCTGCGCCAGCGCGGGCTGATCGGCCTGTGACCCCGTGATCGAAGCGGCCTCCGTCAGCTTCCGCGTCGGCAATAAGGCGCTGCTGGAAAACGTGTCGCTTTCGGTGCGTGCCGGCGAAACCGCCGCACTGGTCGGGCCCAACGGCGCGGGCAAATCCACGCTGCTGCGCACGCTCTCCGGCGAGATCGCGCCCTCCTCTGGCACGGTGCTGCTCAAGGGCCGCGCGCCACGCGCCTACCGGCCGCGCGATCTGGCGCATCATCGCGCCGTGCTGTCGCAAAGCGTCAACGTCGCGTTTCCGTTCTCGGTCGCCGAGGTCGTGCGCATGGGCGCGGGCGAGCGGCGCAGCCGGACGCTGGAGGCGGCGGTCGACCGCGCGCTTGCCGAGGTCGAAATGCTGGACTTCCGCGACCGCATCATCGGCACGCTCTCCGGTGGCGAGCAGCAGCGTGTGCATTTCGCGCGCGTGATGGTGCAGCTCGCCTGCGGAGAGGCCGAGCACGGCCCGGGCCTGCTGCTGCTCGACGAGCCAACCGCGAGCCTCGACCTGCGCCATCAGCTCGACATCGTCACGGTCGCCCGCCGCTGCGCCGCGCGCGGCATGGCCGTGATCGCCATTCTTCACGATCTGAATCTTGCGGCGCTGTTCGCCGACCGGATCGTGGTGCTGCACGGCGGCCGCCTCGTCGGCGAGGGGCCGCCGGACCAGATTCTGACCGATCGCGTTCTGGAGCAGGTGTTCGGCGTGCGCGCGGCGGTGAACCTCACGCCGCCGCAGGGCATGCCCTTCGTTCTGCCGCAAGGGGCGTCGAAATCCTGACGCAGAGCGGACACGCGCCGGACGGGCTGGCAATTTTCCGCCTCTGCCTTACATAGTCGCGGCACGCCCGCCTTTTATCCCGGACCATACCCGTGGATTCCATCGTCTCCATTTCCGGCCTCGACAAGACCTACGCCTCGGGCTTCCAGGCGCTGAAGCGCGTCGATCTCGACATCCGCCGCGGCGAAATCCTGGCGCTGCTCGGGCCCAACGGCGCGGGCAAGACCACGCTGATCAGCATCGTCTGCGGCATCGTCAATCCGAGCGCCGGCTCCGTGACCGTGGACGGTCACGACATCGCGACCGACTATCGCGCGGCGCGATCGTTGATCGGGTTGGTTCCGCAGGAGCTGACCACCGACGCCTTCGAGACCGTCTGGGCCACCGTCAGCTTCAGCCGCGGCCTGTTCGGCAAGCCGAGAAATCCCGCGCATATCGAAAGCGTGCTGCGCGCGCTTTCGCTCTGGGACAAGAAGGACAGCAAGATCATGACGCTGTCCGGCGGCATGAAGCGCCGCGTGCTGATCGCCAAGGCGCTGTCGCACGAGCCCAAGGTGCTGTTTCTCGACGAACCGACCGCCGGCGTCGATGTCGAGCTGCGCAAGGACATGTGGAACGTGGTGCGCCGGCTGCGCGAGTCCGGCGTCACGATCATCCTCACGACCCATTACCTCGAAGAGGCCGAGGAGATGGCCGACCGGATCGCGGTCATCAACCGCGGCGAGATCGTCCTGGTCGAGAACAAGGCCGACCTGATGCGCAAGCTCGGCAAGAAGCAGCTCACGCTCCAGCTTCAGAAGCCGCTCGATGCGCTGCCTCCCGAGCTGACCGCGCGCGGCCTCGCTCTGGGCTCCGACGGCAACGAACTGGTCTACAGCTACGACACCCAAAGCGAGCGCACGGGCATCACCGCTCTGCTGGAAGACATGAACCGTCTCGGCATCCGATTTCGCGACCTCAGCACCACGCAAAGCTCGCTTGAGGATATTTTCGTCGATCTGGTGAGGAATGGCCGATGAATTTTCATGCGGTCCGTGCGATCTATATGTTCGAGATGGCGCGCACCGGGCGCACGCTGATGCAGAGCATCGTGTCCCCGGTGATCTCCACCTCGCTTTACTTCGTGGTGTTCGGCGCGGCCATCGGCTCGCGCATCACAGAGATCGACGGCGTGGCCTATGGCGCGTTCATCGTGCCCGGTCTGATCATGCTGATGCTCCTGACGCAGAGCGTCGCCAACGCCTCGTTCGGAATCTACTTTCCGAAGTTCACCGGCACGATCTACGAACTCCTGTCGGCGCCGGTGTCCTATCTCGAAATCGTGATGGGCTACGTCGGCGCGGCCGCGACCAAGTCGATCGTCCTCGGCCTGATCATTCTCGCGACCGCCGGGTTCTTCGTGCCGCTGCGGATCGCGCATCCGTTCTGGATGATTGCGTTCCTGGTGCTCACCGCCGTGGCGTTCAGCCTGTTCGGCTTCATCATCGGCATCTGGGCGGACGGTTTCGAGAAACTGCAGATCATCCCGCTGCTGATCCTGACGCCGCTGACCTTCCTCGGCGGCACCTTCTATTCCATCAACGTGCTGCCGCCGTTCTGGCAGACCGTGAGCCTGTTCAACCCGATCGTGTATCTGGTCAGCGGCTTCCGCTGGAGCTTCTACGAATCTGCCGATGTGGGTGTTGAAGTCAGTCTGGCGATGACGCTGGCGTTTCTGGCGCTGTGCCTCGGCATCGTGTGGTGGATCTTCAAGACCGGATACAAGGTGCGCAATTGACGGGCGGCCGCGCCCACTCAGGGGCGCAGCCATCCATTTCTGCTTTCCTCATGCCGGTGCGCGTGCCGCCGCTTCGAGATTCTGCCGCAGCGCCGGCTCCAGGTTGAGACAGCGGGCCAGCTCGTTCAGCCAGGCCGTCTCCTGCGGAGTGTCGGCGTCGATCGCCACATAGGCCGCGAGATAGATCTGCGAAGCAGCCTCCGGCCCCGACGCCAGCGCGGCGAGCTGAGCCGGCTTGTCCGGATTTTCGATCAGCGACTCCAGATAGGTGCGCTCCTCGTCGGACATTCCGCTGGCTTCGACCCGGTCGATCAGCGCGGCGCGCTCCCGGTCGTCGATCCGCCCATCCGCCATCGCGGAGGCGATCATCGCGCGCAGCAGCAGGATTCCATCCGCCTCAACCGGCTGCGGCCGCGACAGGAAGCCGGCGTGTTTCGGCCGCGCGGGCGGTGGCAGGGCAGCCGGTTCGGGCTGGGACGGAGTTGGCGCCTGACCGCCGCCACCGCCGAGCATGTCGCTGACGCTTTGCGGAACGATCGGCCGGCCGTCGCGATAGTTCTGGTAGGCCTTGTAGGCGAGTCCGCCGAGCACCGCCGCCGCGCCGACCTGCAACGCCGTTCCGGCCAGCTTGCGGGTGTGTTTCGAGGTCAGAAGCGTCCCGGCCAGACCGCCGGCGAGCGCCCCGCCGCCCAGCGCGCCGATGTTGTTGGAAAGAAACTCGCCAATCCCCCCGCCGCCGCGACCGGCCGGTGCGCCGATCTGCGGCACCGACCCGCCCTGCTGGGGCGATCCGGTTTGCAGCGAACCGCCACCGGCAAGCACCGAGGTGAGCATCTTGTTGATGTCGATCATGACTTCGTTCCATCGAGGGCTCCGCACAGGCGGAGGGATGGACCTGAAGCGCGACGGGAATCGGATCAGCCCCATCGGTCCTCCAGATGCCATCGCGCCTGGCGAGGCAGGTGAAAGATCCGACATCGCAGCAAGGATTGCTGCCAGAGGGGCCCGGATCGTGGGGCTGGATTTGGGAGATGCGCCCCGCTGCGTCAAGGGCAGGGCGTGCGCCGCCCGCGAAAGCACCGCGGCGTTCGATTGCGGCGGATTACGGGCAGCCGCTTCCGGAACCGCGGTCAGACCACCGTGCGGTGACGCTCCAGGCAGATCCGCAGCACCTCGTCGGGATCCCGCTTCCACCAGTTGTTGGCAGAGAAAATCTCGACGTCGATATAAAAGTCGTAACCCACCGCTTCGACCATCGCGCGGATCGACTTGAGATCGATTGCGCCGTCGCCCGGCATGCCGCGGTCCAGCAGCAGATCGGTGGTCGGAACCAGCCAGTCGCAGACGTGATAGGTCAGGATTCGCCGTCCGGCCCGCCGGATTTCGGCCGCAAGGTTCGGATCCCACCAGACGTGATAGGCGTCGAGCGCGATTCCCAGCCCTTCTCCGAGGTCGTCGCAAAGGTCGTTGGCATGCGCCAGCGTGTTCACGCAGGCGCGGTCCGCAGCATACATCGGATGCAGTGGCTCCATCGCCAGCGGCATGTTCGCCTGTCGCGCATACTCCAGCAGCGCCGCGAGACCGTCGCGCACCTGCGCGCGCGCGCCGGCGATGTCCTTGGAGCCCTTCGGCAGCCCCCCGGCGATCAACACCAGAGAGCCTGCGCCGATGCCGACCGCCTCGTCGACCGCGCGCTTGTTGTCCTCCAGCGCGGCCTTGCGGCCGGCCGCGTCGGCGGCGGGAAACATGCCGCCGCGGCACAGGCACGACACGGCGATGCCGGCGTCGCGGATCGTCTTGCCGGCCTTCTCGATGCCTTGCGCCTGCACGATGTCGCGCCAGGGCGCGATGGCGGGGATGCCGGCGCGCGCGCAGCCGTCGACAAGCTGCGGCAGCGACCACGGCTTCACCGTCGCGGAGTTGATCGCGAGCCACTTCGAGTCGCTGGACAGATCGCGCATCACGCCTCCACGCCGCGCACGGCCATCACCGCCTTCATGCGGCAGGCGGCGCGCTCCGGATCGCTCAGCAACCCGGCGGCGTCCGCCAGCCGGAACAGTTCGGCGAGATGCAAGGTCGAGCGCGTGCTCTCCTGCCCGCCGATCATCGTGAAGTGGTCCTGCAGGCCATTGAGATAGGCCATGAACACCACGCCGGTTTTGTAGAAGCGGGTCGGCGCCCTGAAGATGTGACGCGACAGCGGCACGGTGGGGGCAAGGATTTCATGAAAGGCCTTCCTGTCGCCCCGCGAGAACGCGCCGAGCGCGGCAGAAGCGGCCGGCGCGATGGCATCGAAGATGCCCAGCAGCGCGTCGGAATAGCCCTGCTCGTCGCCTTCGATCAGCTCCGGATAGTTGAAGTCATCGCCAGTATACATGCGCACGCCTTTCGGCAGGCGGCGGCGCATGGCGATTTCCTTGTCCTTGTCGAGAAGCGAAATCTTGATGCCGTCGATCTTCGCGGCGTTGGCAGAAATCACGTCGACGGCGACGTCCATCGCCTTCATATGGTCCTTGTGGCCCCAGTAGCCCTCGAGCGCGGGATCGAACATCTCGCCGAGCCAATGAATGATGACCGGTTGCTTCACCTGACCGAGGATGCGGCCGTAAACCCTGGCGTAATCGTCCGGCGAGCGCGCGGCCTTCACGAGCGCGCGGCTGGCCATCAGGATGATCCGCCCGCCGAGCTTCTCGATCGCGGCGCATTGCTCCTCGTAGGCGCGGATCACGTCGTCGATCGTCACGTCCGCCGACGGCGCGATATGATCCGTACCGGCGCCGGAGCCGATCAGGGCGCCCGGGAAATCCTTCGCCGCGTCGAGACTGCGCCGGATCAGCTCCAGCGAGGCCGGCCAGTCCATGCCCATGCCGCGCTGCGCGGTGTCCATCGCCTCCGCGACGCCGAGGCCGAGCGACCAGATGTGACGTCGGAACGCCATGGTGCGATCCCAGTCGACCGCCGTGTCGAGCCACGGCTCCTTGTCCGCGAGCGGATCGGCCACGACATGCGCCGCCGCATAGGCGATGCGGTTGAACGGCGGCTGCGCCTTGGGAAACGCGCGTGCAGGCTTGGTGGTGTAGGCGGCGAGCGCGCCGCTCGAGGTCGGCAGATTCAGTGTCGGCACGGCAGCCCCCTTATGCCTTCAGCGCCGGGACGTCGATCCAGCGACGCTCCTTCCAGCTCTTGAGCGCGGCCTCGACGAGCTGCACGCCCTTGGCGCCCTCCAGCAGCGTCCACTTGAACGGCGCATCCTCGAACAGGTGACGGATGAACATCTCCCATTCGACCTTGAAGCCGTTGTCGTAGGGGCCTGCGCCCGGCACCTCGGACCACGTCTCGAAGAAGTCGATCGGCTGCGGCACGTCCGGATTCCAGATCGGCCGCGGCGTGTTGACCCGCGCCTGGCTCCAGCACTTCTGCAAGCCCGCGACCGCGGAGCCGTGCGTGCCGTCGACATGGAAGGTCACGAGATCGTCGCGGCGCACGCGCGTGCACCACGACATGTTCATCTGCGCGATCGCACCGCCTTCCAGTTCGAAGGTGGCGTAAGCCGCGTCGTCCACGTCGTTCTTGTAGGGCTTGCCGTTCTCGTCCCAGCGTTTCGGGATGTGCGTCGCGCCGAGGCACGACACGCTCTCGACGTTGCCGAACAGGTTGTCGAGCACGTAACGCCAGTGGCACACCATGTCGAGGATGATTCCGCCGCCGTCCTTCTTGCGGTAGTTCCAGGACGGCCGCTGCGCCGGCTGCCAGTCGCCCTCGAACACCCAGTAGCCGAACTCGCCGCGCACCGAGAGGATGCGCCCGAAAAAGCCCGAGTCGATCAGGAGCTTGAGCTTGAGCAGGCCGGGCAGGAACAGCTTGTCCTGCACCACGCCATGCTTGATGCCGGCCTTCTTGGCGACCCGCACCAGCTCCATCGCGTCCTTCAGATTGTCGGAGACCGGCTTCTCGCAATAGATGTGCTTGCCGGCGCGCATCGCCTTCTTCAGCAACTCGGCCCGCAGGAGCGTGGTGGCCGCATCGAAGAACAGCGTGTCCTTCTTGTCCTTGAGCGCGGCGTCGAGATCGGTCGTCCAGCGCGCGATGCCGTGGGCCTTGGCGAGCTTGGCGAGCCGGTCGGCATTGCGGCCGACCAGGATCGGGTCGGGCATCACGCGGTCGCCGTTCTTCAGCAGCACGCCACCCTGGTCGCGGATCGCGACAATTGAGCGGATCAGGTGCTGGTTCATGCCCATGCGCCCGGTGACGCCGTTCATGATGATGCCGAGGCGTTGCTGAGCCATGCCGTGTCCTCCCGATGCGACGTCGGATAGTAACTGCTTAGTTACATACGGCGGCCGCCGTCAAGCGGGTTTTTCCGGCCGAAGATAGCCCAGGATCACCGCAGCGATGTGGCGGCCCCAGGCTTTGAGCTCGTCCTGCGCCTTCAGTTCGCGAGCGAAGATGGTCGAAAGCGTCCAGCGGTTCGACAAGTAGAAAATCCCGAGCGAGGCAATGGAGATGTAGACGTAGACCGGGTCCACGCCCTTTCGGAAAACGCCCTGCGCCGCGCCGCGCTTGAGCACGTCGGAGATCATCGAGACCAGCGGCGAGTGCAGCTTCAGAATCGCCTTGGAGGTCTTCAGAAATTTCGCGCGGTGCAGGTTCTCGGTCGCCAGCAGGCTGAGAAACTCGGGGTGGGCGAGGAAGTAGCTCCAGCTGAACGCGACCAGCCGTTCGATCGCCGGTACGGGGTCGAGATCGGTCAGCTTCAGTTCGGCCTCGGCGGTGCGGATCCCGGCATAGGCGCTTTCGAGGACAGCGAGATAGAGCCCGTCCTTGTCGCCGAAGTAGTGATAGATCATCCGCTTGTTGGCGCCGGAGGCCTCGGCGATCGCGTCGATGCGCGCGCCGGCATAGCCCTTGTCGGTGAACTCCTTCACGGCCGCCGCGAGGATCGCGGCGCTGGTGCGCTCCGGATCGCGCGGTCCCGCGCCACGGACCTTCCTGGCGCCGGCGCGCACGAGCCTGCTGGTGCGCGCGGCGCTCATGAGTCGGTCAGACCTGCTGCCCCTCGCTCAGTGGAATGTCCCGCATCGTGCTCGGTGCGAACAGTTCCTCGAGCTTGACGCGGCGGCCGGTCAGTCCGTGCTCGTGGGTGTATTGCAGCAGCGCCTCGATGGTCGGCCGGTTGGCCTCGATGCCATAGGGATACCAGTCGCGGCCGATGATCGCCTGCTCCTCCTCGATCATCGGCTGCAGCCAGGCGAACGACGACTTCGGCGATCCGGTCTCGGTGACGAGGTCGTAGCAATACTCCTTGGCCTTGCAGAACGCCTTGTAGAGGTTGAGGGCGACCCAGGGATCGCGGTCGTAGATGTCACGGCGGATCACGACGGTATGCATGATCGGGTAGATCTTGGTGCGCTTGTAGTAGTCCTTCTCGACCTCGGCGTAGTTCGGGAACAGCCGCTTCACGTTCTTCGCGCCGCGCCGGAACGACAGCGGATTGTTCGCCGTCATCATGAAGTCGATCTCGCCGCGCTCCAGCAAATCGCCGAGTTCGGTGCCGGCTGGGGCCTGCGTCAGCTTGATGTCGGCAGGCAGCTTGCGACCGAGTCGGTCGGCGCGGCCCTGCACCCATTCGACGTCGCCCGGCTTCACGCCGTATTCGTGCTGCAGCAGACCGCGCATGTAGACCGCCGCGGTCATGCTGTATTCCGGCACGCCGCCGCGCTTGCCCTTGAGATCGGCCGGGCTCTTGATGCCTTTGTCGGTGTTGACGAAGAAATAGCCGTGGCGGAACACGCGCGACGGATACACCGGGATCGCGATGAACGGACTGTTCCCCTCGCTCACCAGCGTCGTGTAGTTCGACAGCGACATCTCCGAGACGTCGAACTCCTGGTACTGCAGCATGCGCCAGAAGATCTCCGCGGGCTGCAACGTGACGTAATTCAGATCGACGCCTTCGACCGGGATGGTGCCGTCGCGAAGCGCCTGGGTGCGGTCGTAGGGCCCGCAAGCGAGAGTCAGGCGCAATTTGGACATGTGTGTATCTCCCTTCGTGACGGCGGCACCGTGTCCAAGCGGACCACCGCTGTCAAGGCACGGGACTTGCATTGATGCGATGCAAGCCGGCGTGCAGACGTGTCATGCGTCGTCGCGCTTTTCCTCGCGCACCGGCTTGCGCCAAATCCGCCAATTCGCTGCCGGGCCATTCAGGAGTTTCCGTTCGCATGTCCAAGCTTCGTTCTTTGTGTATCGCCCTGCTCTCCGTCGCAGCTGTTGCTGCCACGGCCAGCGCACAGACGTTCCCGGATCGCGTCGTCCGCATCGTGGTGCCGTTCCCGCCCGGCGGGACAGTGGACGTGACCGCGCGGATGCTCGCCGCGAAACTGACCGAACAGCTCCCGCAGCAGGTGATCGTCGAGAACCGCAGCGGCGCCGGCGGCAATCTCGGTTCGGATTCGGTCGCCAAGGCCGCGCCCGACGGCTACACGCTGCTTCACACCGCCCCCGGCCCTCTGGTGGTCAACCAGAAGCTCTACAGCAACCTGCCTTACAACCCGGAGACCGACTTCGCGCCGATCGGTCTTTTCGCGGTCACGCCGGTGGTGCTGATGGTCAACCCGAACCTGCCGATCAAGACCGTTCCGGAGCTGATCGCCTATGCCAAGGCCAATCCGGGCAAGGTGAGCTTCGGATCGGCCGGCGTCGGCTCGATCCCGCATCTGGCGGGCGAGCTGTTCAAGAGCATGGCCAATGTCGACATCGTGCACGTCCCCTACAAGGGAACCGCGCCGGCCATGAACGACCTGATCGGCGGACACATCCAGATGTTCTTCGACCTGCTGCCGTCGAGCCTGCCGCAGATCAAGTCGGGCCGCGTGCGCGGTATCGCCAACGCCGGCCTCAAGCGCCCCGAGTCGCTGCCCGATCTGCCGACCGTGTCGGAACAGGGCCTCAAGGGCTACGACGCCGCGTCCTGGGTTGCGGTCGTGGCGCCGGCCAAGACGCCGGCCCCGGTGCTGGCGAAGCTGCGCAGCGAGTTCGGCAAGGCTCTGGCCTCGCCCGACATCGTGAAGCGGCTCTCCGATCTCGGCTCGGTGGCCGGCACCGCCGACGAAGCAGAGTTGAAACGCTTCCTGAAGACCGAAGCCGACAAGTGGGCCGAGGTGGTGCGCGTTTCCGGCGCCAAGGCGAACTGAGCGCACGCACCACACGCCATGCACGACAACCGGCGGCGCTAAGCCGCCGGTTGTTTTTGCGAACTCATGCGTCGATGCGCCTGACGGACGGAGGGCGCGCAGACGCGGCCGACGGTGGCATGGCTTCGCGAAACCCCATAGTGTCCCCGCACATCAACGCTGGGGAGCCCAAGGAATGTCCTTCGTCCGAAACCTTTCGATGGCCGTCGCTGCGCTGACGGTTCTTGCCGCACCGGCCGCAGCCCAGAAATATCCGGAGCGCGTGGTCCGGATCGTCAATCCCTATCCGCCCGGCGGATCGGTCGACATCACGGCCCGGCTGCTGGCGAACAAGCTGTCCGAGCAGATGGGCCAGCAGTTCATCGTCGAGAACCGCGCCGGCGCGGGAGGCAACATCGGCGCCGACCATGTCGCCAAGTCGACGCCGGACGGCCACACGCTGCTGTTCAGCGCGCCGGCGCCGTTCGTCATCAACCAGACGCTGTATACCGCCGGCCTGCCCTACAATCCCGGATCGGACTTCACGCCGATCGCCGTGTTCGCCCGCACGCCCATCGTGCTGATGGTGCATCCCAGCGTGGCGGCGAAAGATGTGAAGGAGCTTATCGCGCTCGCGAAGAAAACGCCGGGCAAGATCGGCTTCGCGTCGGCCGGCATCGGCACCACCCAGCATCTGACGGGCGAGCTGTTCAAGAGCCTGACCAATGTCGACATCATCCATGTGCCCTACAAGGGCGCAGGCCCCGCGATGAACGATCTGGTCGGCGGCCATGTCCAGATGTTCTTCGACCTGCTGCCGGGCAGCCTTCCGCAGATCGAGGGCGGCAAGGTGCGCGCGCTCGCCAACGCCGGCGCAACCCGCGCCGAGGCGCTCAAGACCCTGCCGACCGTCGCCGAGCAGGGTCTGCCGGGCTTCGAACTCCTCGTCCTGGGTGGCGCTCGCCGCGCCGGTGAAGACGCCGCCGGCGATCGTCGCGCGTCTGCGCGAGGAGGTCGCCAAGGCGATGAAGTCGCCGGACGTGGTGGCGCAGATCCGCAAAATGGGCTCGGAGATGGGCACCAGCGTCGATGCCGAGGTGAAGGCGTTCTTCGCCACCGAAGAGAAAAAGTGGAGCGAGGTGATCAAGGCCTCCGGCGCCAAGGCGAACTGACGCCGCGCTCGACGCGGCTTCCGGACAAGCCGTGCGGCAATGTGCCGGCGCGACAGCCGCGCCGGCACCGGCGGCGATGCTGGTGCAAGGGAGAGAAAATCTTTAGCCTTCTCCGACCGAAAGAAAAAACGGGGAGGCTCAGGGATGCGGCACGCTTTCGGACGAATCACGCTCGCGGTTGCAACTTTGCTCGCGTGGAGCGGCGCAACGCTCGCGCAGAAATATCCCGAGCGCGAGGTCCGCATCATCAATCCCTATGCGCCCGGCGGATCGGCCGACATCACCGGACGCCTGATGGCGCAACGGCTCGCCGACCTGATCGGCGGTCAGTTCATCGTCGAGAACCGGCCCGGCGCCGGCGGCAGCATCGGCGCCGAGGCGGTGGCCAAGGCCGCTCCCGACGGCCACACGCTGCTCTATTCCGCCGCCGGCCCGCTCGGCGTGAACCACAGGCTCTACAGCCGGCCGCTGCCCTACGACGCAGCCACCGCCTTCACCCCGATCGCCGTCGTGGTTCTCACGCCGCTGGTGCTCGCCGCCAATCCCAAGCTCCCCGCCAACAACGTCACGGAACTGATCGAGTTGGCCCGCAAGCAGCCGGGCAAGGTCAACTTCGGCTCCGCCGGCATCGGCTCCGCCCCGCATCTGAGTGGCGAGATGTTCAAGAGCATGGCCAAGGTCGACATGTCCCATGTCCCCTACAAGGGCACCGGGCCTGCGATGGCCGACCTGATCGGCGGGCACATCCAGATCATGTTCGATCTGCTGCCGGCGGCGATTCAGCAAATCAAGAGCGGCACGGTGCGGGCGCTGGCGAGCGCGGGCAGCAAGCGGGCCGCGGCGCTGCCGGACGTGGCGACCGTGAGCGAACAGGGCCTGAAAGGCTACGACACCTCGACCTGGTTCGCGCTGATGGCGCCGGCCGCGACCCCGGAGCCGATCCTCGCCCGCCTGCGCGCGGCCGCCGCCGAGGTGCTGAAGTCCGACGATTTCGTGAATCGGCTGGCCGCGCTCGGCTCGGAGCCCGGCACCGCCGACGCGAAGCAGGCGCAGGCGTTCATCAAGTCCGAGATCGACAAGTGGGCCGAGGTCATCCGCGTCTCGGGCGCCAAGGTGGACTGACGCCCGCTCGCGCCGAGCCGTCCGTCGATACGGACACCGGATGCATCATTCATAAAGAAACGGCCGGGCGAAAGCCCGGCCGTCTCGCTGAAAGGCAGAGGGTCGAAGGCTCGCGATCGCCTCAGACCGCCTTGAGGTGCGCGTCACGGCGCTTGAACAGCTCCTCGTCGGCGTAGCCCATCGTCTCCGGCTTGCCGCGGCCGAGCATGACCTGCATGAACAGCGGCTCGACGCCGTCGTTCTGATAGCCGTGGATCACGCCCGCCGGGCAGGAGATGCAATCCCACGGGCCCAGCCGCGTCGACACCCGCTTGCCGGTCTCGTCCTCGATGAACACCGTCACCGTGCCCTTCAGGACGAAGAAGCACTCCTCGACCTCGTGAGTGTGCGCGGCGTTGCCCTGACCCACCGGCACATACATGATCGACAGCGTGAAGCCCGCCGGCGGGATCGCCGAGGAGTCGGCGTGCTTGCCCGAGCCGCCCGCGCCGATGAAGCGGTGCTGCGCGCGTTTGAAGCCTTCGATCTTGGCGTCTTCGAACGCTGCCCAGTCGCCGACCTTGTCGCGGAAGCGGCCGACATACTTCTGCATGATCTCCTCGAGCGGAACACCTTCGAGTTCCTTGGGCCGGGGATGACGTGCAACACTCATCTCTCACGCTCCTGTCGCTTGCATGATGAATTGAAGCGAACCTAGACCCGTATCGCATGACGGGTCAATGAAACGCCTGCATGGAGCCCATCCGTTTCGGACTTGCTCGTCTGCCTATTCGGCCGCCACTGCGCCCCGCCCCGCCTCGACGAGCTGCCAGATATAGGACGGCGTCAGCGGAAGCTCGCGCGGCTGGACGCCGAACGACTGCAGCGCATTCGCCACCGCGTTCGCCATCACGCCGCCGGCTGCGACGATGCCGCCCTCGCCGGCGCCCTTGGCGCCGAGCGGATTGATCGGCGAGGGATGCTCGTCCTGCACGAAGGCGCGCAGGTTCGGGAAGTCGCTGGCGGTCGGCAGCAGGTAGTCGGCCAGCGAGCCGGTCAGGAGCTGGCCCTGCTCGTCATACTGCAGATGTTCCAGCATCGCGCCGCCCAGGCCCTGCACCAGCGAGCCGATGATCTGGCCCTTCAGCGTCAGCGGATTGATGGCGCGGCCGACGTCCTGCACCACGACGTAGTCGATAATCCGCACCTGACCGGTGCGCGCATCGACCGTCACATGCGCGGCATGCGCGCCGTAGCTGTAGGTGTGCTTCTTGTTCAGGAACGCGCCCTCGGCGGTGACGCCGGCGAAGTCGCCCCATGTTGCGGATGCGCCGTTCGGTCCCGTCACCCTGTCCTCGGAAATCGCGACGTCGCCCTCGCCGCAGCCGAACCGGCTGGCGGCCGCCGCACGCAGCTGCGCACGGAATTTCTCCACCGCGTCGAGCAGCGCCGATCCACCCATCACCACCGAGCGCGAGTGATACGCGCCGTAGCCGTCGCTGACCGTGGTGGTCGAGCCGTGATGCACATGCCGGATGCGGTCGATCGGCAGCTCCAGCGCATCGGCGGCGATCTGCGCAAACACCGTTTCGACGCCCTGCCCGACGGAGGACGAACCCATGAACACCGAGATCGTGCCGTCGGAATTGACCTCCAGCCGCGCGCTCTCCTTCGGCCCGGCCGCCCCGCCCTCGATAAAGCAGCCGACCGCGAGACCGTGATAGACGCCGTCGATCAGCTTGCCCTGCAGCTTCGCCTTCTCGTCCCATCGCACGTGCGCCAACGCGCGGTCGAGCGTCTGGTGATAGTCGCCGGAATCGTACTGGTCCTTGCTCTCGAACGGCGTGATGGTCGCGATCGGATAGGGCTGCTCGTCCTTGCGCACCAGGTTGCGCCGCCGGAATTCGATCCGGTCGATGCCCATGTCGGCTGCGACGATGTCGAACAGCCGCTCGCGGAAGAAATCGGTCTCGAACCGGCCGGGCCCGCGATAGGTGCCGACCGGCGTCTTGTTGGTCATCCAGAGCGTCGAATCGATCTTCACATGCGGGATGCGATACGGCCCGCCCATGAACTGCGGAATGTTGCGCGCGCCGACCGCGCCGTTGGTGCGCATGTAGGCGCCCATGTCGACGTCGATGTGGCCGCGCAGGCCACGGATCGTGCCGTCGCGCTCGCAGGCGATCTCGATGTCCGCCTCGGCCTGCCGGGCGTGGTTCATCGCCATCAGGTTCTCGCGCCGGTCCTCGGTCCACTTGACCGGACGATTGACGTGACGCGCCGCGAACGGGATGAGGAAGTCTTCCGGATAGAACTCGCCGCGCGCGCCGTAGCCGCCGCCGACGTCGTTCTCGATCATCTCGACGGCGCTCTCCGGCAGGCCGATCTGACCGCAAAGGATGCGCCGGTTGAAGAACGGCACCTTGGCCGCGCCCGAGACCGTCAGCTTGCCCTTGGCCGCATCCCATTCGGCCATCACGCCGCGCGGCTCCATTGTCAGCCCGTAGTGCCGGCCGGTCTTCAGGCGCTCGCGCCGCACATAGGGCGCGTCGCGGAACGCGGCGTCGATGTCGCCCTTCTCAGCGACGAACACCAGCGAACGGTTGGTGCCGGTCGCCTCGAACAGCAGGCTCTTGTCCTGACCGGCGACCTCCCGGTCGGCGACCGCCGGAAGCTCCTCGATCTCGAGCGCAATCTTTTCCAGCGCGTCCTCGCCGATCGCCACGCTCGTCGCCAGCACCACCGCGATCGGCTCGCCCACATAACGCACCTTGTCGTGCGCGATCACCGGCTGCTCGTAGGGCTTGAACTCCGGCAGCGGCTGAAGCCGCATCGGAATCATCGGCACACCGTCCGGCATGTCCTTGGCGGTGATGACCGCGTGCACGCCGTTAAGCTTCAACGCTTCGCTCGCGTCCACCGATTTGAGCCGCCCGTGCGCGACGGAGCTTCGCAGGATTACCGCATGCAGCAGGTTTTCGGGCAGGAGGTCGTCGACGTACTGGCCACACCCGCGCAGGAAGCGCAGATCCTCGCGGCGTTCGAGCGGCGTGCCGATAAAGGTGTTCTTCACGGCTTTGCTCCCTGTCCGGCCGCGCCGGACCCGGCTCCCTGTCCGGCCGTGCCGGACCCGACGCCATCCGCCTTCTTGTAGGCTGCCCGCGCCTCCAGCACGGCCTCGACGATGCCGATGTAGCCGGTGCAGCGGCAGATGTTGCCCGACAGAACCTCGCGCACGCGGTCGGCGTCGCAATCCGGCTCCTCGGTCAGGAGCGCATGCGCGGTTGTGATGAAGCCCGGCGTGCAGAAGCCGCATTGCAGGCCGTGGTGCTTGCGAAACGCCTTCTGCAGGGGCGTCAGGTCGTCGTCGTTCGACAGACCCTCGACCGTCGTGACCTTCGTGCCCTCGGCCTGCACTGCCAGCATCAGGCAGGAGCGCACGGCCGCGCCGTCCACCAGCACGGTGCAAGCGCCGCACACGCCGTGCTCGCAGCCGACATGGGTGCCGGTCAGCCGCAGCGAGTGCCGCAGACAGTCGGCGAGCGTCAGCCGCGGCTCGGCCTCCACGGTGACGGATTTTCCGTTGACCTCGAACGAAACGGGCATCTTGCAATCCTCAAAGAGCGGCGGCGTGGCGCAGCGCGCGCTCGACCAGCGTGCCGGTCAGCGCCCGGCGATAGGCCGCGCTGGCGTGGATGTCGTCCTGCGGCTCGACCTCGGCGGCGGCGGCCTCGCCGGCCTTCACGCAGAGATTTTCGTCGACCGCATGGCCGTTGATCGCGGCTTCGGCCGACGAAAGACGATGCGGGCGGTCGCCGATGCCGATCACCCCGACATGGGCGTTCGTCGCCCGGCCCTGCGCATCGGAATCGTACCAGAGCGCGACGCCGGACATGGCGAAGTCGCCGCGGCGGCGCGCGAACTCCTGGAAGCCCCAGCGCCGGCCCTTCGGCCAGGCCGGCAGCCGCACCGCCGTGAGAATTTCGTCGGGCTCCAGCGCCGTGGTCAGCGCGCCGAGGAAGAAGTCCGCGGCCTTGATGGTGCGCGAGCCGGCCTTGCCGGTCACGTCGATCTCGGCGTCGCAGGCGACCGCGATGCCAGGCATTTCCGCCGCCGGATCGGCATGCGACACGCTGCCGCCGACCGTGCCGCGGTTGCGCACCTGATAATGGGCGACATGCTCGATCGCCGCCGCCAGCAGCGGATGCGCGGTGGCGAGCCGGGCGTCGTCCTCGATGTCGCGCCAGCGGACCAGCGCGCCGAGTTTCACGCCCTTGTCGGAGATCTCGATCGCCTTGAGGGACGAAAGCTTGCGCAGATCGACGAGCAGCGAGGGCTGCGCGACCCGGAACGCCATCATCGGCATCAGGCTCTGACCGCCGGCGAGCACCTTCGCCTCCCCGTCGTGCGAGGCGAGCAATGCAACCGCTTCATCGAGCGTTGCGGGACAGGCATATTCGAACGCCGGCAACTTCATGGCTTGTGCTTCACACCGTCGATGTCGCTGGAATAGGCTGGGCAGATTGGAGCTTCTCTACTATCGCCACCACAACCGTGCGCGTCAACGCGCGGCCCATGCAAACATCCGACCAACCCATGATCCGACGGCATGTCGCCGCGGAGACGCCGGAGCATCGCGAATGGCCCTGCAACTGAGTCTCGCCGTCTGCGACTACGACCGCACCCGCGCGCTGTTCGACGGCCGCGCCCCGATCGAGGGCTGCGACGTGACCGCCGTGCCGCTGGAGCCCGAGGAATCGTTTCACCGCGCCTTCAAGTTTCAGGAGTTCGACGTCACCGAAGTCTCCATGAGCAGCTATCTGATGACGACCGCGCGCGGCGACGCGCATTACGTCGCGATCCCTGCGTTCGTCTCGCGGCTTTTCCGCCACTCCGGCATCTACATCCGCACCGACCGCGGCATCGCGCGGCCGGAAGACCTCAAGGGCAAAACCATCGGCCTCCCGGAATACCAGATGACCGCCAATGTCTGGATTCGCGGCACGCTGGAGGAGGAACACGGCGTCGCGCCGCGCGACATTCGCTGGCGGCGCGGCGGTCTGGAAGACCCCGGCCGCGAGGAGCGCGCTGCGATCAGGCTGCCGGCCGACATCGACCTGCAATCGATCCCGCACGACCGCACGCTCTCAGACATGCTGGCCCGGGGCGAGATCGACGGACTGATCAGCGCGCGGGCACCGTCCTGCTTCCTGGAGGGCAATCCGAACGTCGCGCGCCTGTTCCCCGATTATCCCGCGGTCGAGGAGGCCTATTTCCGAAAGACCGGGCTGTTCCCGATCATGCACGCCATCGGAATCCGTCGCTCCCTGGTCGAGCGCTATCCCTGGCTCGCAGTCAGCGTCTACAAGGCGTTCCTCAAGGCAAAGGCTTTATGCATGCACGAGCTGGGCCAGATCGGCCATCTCGCGACCTCGCTGCCCTGGAGCGTCTATGAATACGAACGCATGCAGCGCGTGCTGGGCAAGGATTACTGGAGCTACGGCGCGCACGAGAACAGGCACGCGCTGGAAACGCTGGCGCGCTATTCGTTCGAGCAGGGATTGTCGGTGCGTCAGGTTCCGCTTGAGGAAATGTTCGTGCCCTCGACCTGCGACCTGTCGAAAATTTAGCGAAGCGGCGCATCGTAGACTTCGCTCGTGGCGTGGTGTGGCTATCGTCGTCGATGCATCCGCTGCTCTTGCCGCGATCTCCCCTCTTCCGCTTGCGGGAGAGAGTGCCGAGCGCATGCGAGGCGGGAGAGCGGCTTGCGGCAAACGCCGACATGCGCGCGGTCGAAGCCCCTCTCCGGCTTCGCGCCTTCGGCGCTCAGCCACCCTCTCCCGTTCCGGGAGAGGGGACACCGCCCGCGCCGCTTGAGCCGCGCGCGGCCTCGATCATTTCCCACACCTTCGGCGGTGACAGCGGCAGTTCGCGCGGCTCGACGCCGAAGGCCGCCAGCGCATGGGCGACGGCGTTCGCGATCACCCCGCCGACCGGGATGATCCCGCCCTCGCCCGCTCCCTTGGCGCCGAGAGGATTGTGCGGTGCGGGAACCTCCTCCAGCGCCACCGCCCGGATCGCCGGGAAGTCGCTGGCGGTCGGCATCAGGTAGTCGGCGAGCGAGCCGGTGAGCAGCTGGCCCTCGCCGTCATAAACCAGATGCTCCAGAAACGCGCCGCCAAGCCCCTGCACGATGGCGCCGACGGTCTGGCCGTGCAGGGTCAGAGGATTGACGATGCGGCCGACGTCCTCGACGGCGAGATAGTCGACAAGCTGCACATGGCCGGTGCGCGGATCGACGGCGACATGGGCGGCGTGCGCGCCGTAGCTGTAGGTGCGCTTGCCGCTGGAAAAGTTCGCCTCGATCGCGATGTCCTCGCCCGCAAATTCCGCCCAGGCGGCGCGCCGGCCGTCCGGCGCCGCCAGCGCATCGCCGTCGAACGCGATGGCGTCCGCGTCGCAACCGAACCGCCGCGCGGCGGCGGCGCGCAGCGCCTCTCTCATCTTGTCCGCGACCGCGATCACCGCTGAACCGCCCATCACCGTCGAGCGCGACGAGAACGAGCCGTAGCCGCGGCTGACGTCATCGGTCGAGCCGTGGGTCACGCGGGATATCCGGTCCATTGGAACGCCGAGAGCGTCCGCGGCGATCTGCGCGAACACCGTTTCAACTCCCTGCCCGAGCGAGGACGAGCCGATGCCGACGGCGATGCGTCCGTCGGCTTCGAGCCGCATCGAGGCGTTTTCGCCCGGTCCGGACGCGCCGCCCTCGATGTAGCAGCCGATGGCAAAGCCATGACGGCGGCCGTCGATCAGCCTGCCCTGCTGCGCCTGCTTGCCCGGCCAGTCGAAGTCCTGGATGCACCGATCCAGCGTCTGGGCATAGTTTCCGCTGTCGGTCTCGCTGCCCATGTCGAGCGGCTGCACATGCGCCAGCCGCCACGGATGCTCGGCTGCCCTCACCAGGTTGCGCCGCCGGAACTCGACCGGATCGAGCCCGAGGTCGTGCGCCGCCATATCGAGCAGGCGCTCGCGGAAGAAATCCGCCTCGAAACGCCCGGGGCCGCGATAGGTGCCCACCGGCGTCTTGTTGGTGACGAGCAGCGTCACCTCGATGCGGATGTTCTCGATCCGGTACGGCCCGGACAGCACCTGCGAGATGTTGCGCGAGGCGGTCGCGCCATTGGTGCGAAGGTATGCCCCGAGATCGGTCGAGGCCGCGCCGCGCAGGCCCCGGATCGTGCCGTCGCGCTCGCACGCGATCTCCAGTTCGCAGACCGCATCGCGCGCATGGTTGGTCGCCATCAGGTGCTCGCGGCGGTCCTCGATCCATTTGACCGGCCGCCCGAGCAGCCGCGCCGCGAACGGGATCAGGAAATCCTCGGGGTAGAACTCGCCGCGCGCGCCGAACCCGCCACCGGTGTCGCCCTCGCGCATGGCAATGGCGTCCTCGGCCAGTCCGAGCATGCCGGCGAGGATTTTCCGGTTGGCGAAGGCCACCTTGGCCGCGCCCGACACCGTAAGACGCTTCCCCGCTTCATTCCATTCCGCCAGAAGGCCGCGCGATTCCATCGGCAACGCCCCGTGGCGCTGCACGCGAAACCGCTCGCGGCGGGTGTAGGGCGCATTCGCGAAGGCCGCATCCGGGTCTCCGCGCGTCGCGGTGAACACGCCGGGACAATTGGTGCCGGTGTCGAACAGCAGCGACGCGCCGGCGCGCGCCGCCTCGCGATTCGCCACCACGGGCAGCGATTCGATCTCGGGCGCTAGCGCCTCGAGCACGTCCTCGGCGAGCGCCGCATTGTCCGCAACCACCAGCGCGATCGGCTCGCCGACGTAGCGCACGCGGCCGTCGGCGATGACCGGCTGTTCGTAGGGCTTGAACTGCGGCAGCGGCTCGAGCCGCATCGGAATCACCGGCACCCGCCCGAGCACCCTGGCCACATCGGCTCCCGTGATCACCGCATGCACACCGGGCCGCGACAGGGCCGCAGCCGTATCGACCGCCCGCAGCCGGCCGTGCGCGACGGAGCTGCGCAGGATCGCGGCATGCAGCATGCCGTCCGCGGCAATGTCGTCCACGAAGCGCCCGCGGCCGCGCAGCAGCCGCAGGTCTTCAACTCGCTCGACCGGCTGGCCAACCAGCCGGTTCCCGGCGCGGATCGAAGTTGCGGTCACGCTGTCGTCCTCATGCTGTGCGTCGCGATGACAAAATGACGCTGGCGCCCGCGACAGGCCTCCTGCGATGGACCGTCCGGCGAATTGCAATACCATGCCGGGACCGACCGCATCAGACGGTCTATCCGGGAGGAACTGCAATGACCAAACTCACAAGACGCGCCGTCGTGCTCGGCGCCGCCGCAACTCCGCTGCTGGCGTCTTCGCGCGGGGCCCACGCGCAGCCGGCTTCGCCCGGCGTGGTCCGGCTGATCGTGCCGTTTCCGCCCGGCGGCACGGTCGATCCAATCGCGCGGCTCGTTCAGCCGGGATTGCAGCAGCGGCTCGGCGGCACCTTCGTGGTGGAGAACAAGCCTGGCGCCTCCGGCAGCCTCGGCGCGGCGCATGTGGCGAAGTCTCCGCCCGACGGCACGAACTGGCTGTTCGTGTTCGACACCCATGCGGTCAATCCGTTTCTTCAGAGCCTGCCGTTCGACACCGAGAAGGATCTCGAGCCGCTGTTGCTGATCGGCACCGCGCCGAACGTGGTGGCGACGCCGCCCGGCCGGCCGTTCAAGTCGTTCAAGGACGTGATCGCCGCCGCCAAGGCCAAGCCAAAGACCATCACTTACGGCTCGATCGGCAGCGGCAGCCTCGGCCATCTCACGATGGTGCTGCTGGCGCAGCGCGCCGGCATCGAGATGGTGCATGTGCCCTATCGCGGCGGCGGCCCCCTGATGAACGACGCGCTGGCCGGCCACGTCGACCTCGCGATCGGCAGCGCCGCGCTGGTCACCAACCAGATCCTGGGCGGCAAGCTGCGCGGCCTCACGCAGACCGGGGCCAAGCGGATTCCCGGCCTGCCGGACGTGCCAACGACGATCGAGGACGGCTTTGCCGGGTTCGAGTCCTATGCGTGGTGGGGCTCGTTCCTGCCGGGCGGAACGCCGCGCGAGATGGTCGAGCGCTACAGCAAGGCGCTGGCGGAGACGCTCAACGAGCCCGAAATCCGCAAGCGGGTCGAGGCGCTGCAGATCACCATGCGGCTCGGCGGCCCGGACGACCAGCGCCGCTTCCTGTCCGACCAGATGAAGCTCTGGGGGCCGGTGGTGAAGCAGCACGACATCAAGGCCGGCTGACCGTCTGCAGGCGCATGGCGATGCGCCCGCCCGGCATGACGAACCGGCGGACAGACCGCCGGTTCGCACATTAAAGTCGGCGCACAGTCCGGACGGGAGAGAGACGCGCGCATGGACCTCGAGTTGCCCGAGGAGCTGAGGCTCCTCAAGCAGACCGTTCGCACCTTTGTCGATCGCGAGCTGATCCCCATCGAGATGGAAGCGATGGACGGGCCCTATATGAAGCCCGACGTTCGCGCCCGGGTCGAGGAGAAGGCGAAGGCGCTAGGCCTGTGGCTGCTCGACGTGCCGACCGAATACGGCGGCGCCGGCCTGAACCTTCTGGGCCTCACCGTCGTGTGGGAGGAGCTGGCCCGCACCATCGCCATGCCGCCGCGCGGCCCGAGCGTGTTCGGCCCCGACATCCGCCCGATCCTGTTCACGCTCAACGACGCGCAGAAGGAGAAATACCTCTATCCCGTTCTGCGCGGCGAGAAGACCACCGCGTTCGCGCAATCCGAGCCCGACGCCGGCGCCGATCCGGGCTCGATGCGCACCACCGCGGTGCGCAAGGGCGACACCTATGTGATCAACGGCTACAAGCGCTGGATCACCAACGCGCACGGCTGCGACTTCCTCCAGCTCGTCGCCGCCACCGACCGCTCCAAGGGCAGCCGCGGTGGGCTGTCCATGTTCCTCGTGGATACCGACACGCCGGGCGTCAGCATCGTGCGGCGCACGCCCACCATGATGGGCGACGCGCCGTCCGAGATCGCGCTCGATGACGTGGTGGTTCCGGCGGAGAACATGATCGGCAACGAAGGCGACGGCATGCGAGCCGCGCAGAGCTGGATCACCGCCGGCCGGCTCTATCAGGCCTGCCGCGGACTGGGCGTCGCGCAGCGCTCGCTGGAGCTGATGACCGACTACGCGAAGCAGCGCGTCACCTTCGGCGCGCCGATCGCCGACCGGCAGGCCGTGCAGTTCATGATCGCGGACAGCTACACCGAGCACCAGATGGTGCAACTCATGGTGTACCGTCTGGCCGCCCGCACCGACGCCGGCACCGCCGCGCGCCACGAGGGCTACATGGCCAAGATCGTCGGCACCGAGCTGGGTTTCCGCGTCGCCGACCGCTGCATGCAGATTCACGGCGGCATAGGCTTGGCGACCGAAATGCCGATCTCCAAGATGTGGCGCGACGCCCGCAGCTTCATGATCACCGAGGGTCCGGTCGAGGTGATGCGCATGGTGCTGGCGCGGGAAATCCTGCGCGGGCGGGTCTGAGGCGCGGACGGCAGGGCACGAAGGGGACAGCCATGAAGTTCGGGGTGGGACAGCCGGTGCCGCGGACCGAAGACCCGCGGTTTCTCAAGGGCAAGGGCCGCTATGTCGCCGATCTGCTCCCCGCTCACACCGCCCACGGCATCGTGGTGCGCTCCCCGCACGCGCATGCGCTGGTGAAGTCGATCGACGCGGGCGAAGCGAAGGGCGCTGCCCGGTGTGCTGCTGATCCTGACCGGCCAGGACGCCGACGCCGACAACATCGGCGTGCTGCCGGCCACGCCGCCGGTCGCCTTCGGCGGCCCGCCCAAGACCTTCAACGCGCTGCACCGCGTGCTGGCGCGCGGCCGCGCCCGCCATGTCGGCGACCCGGTCGCCTTCGTCGTCGCCGAGACGCTCAACCAGGCGCGCGACGCCGCGGAACGGCTGCGGATCGAATACGAGCCGCTGCCGGCCGTGATCGTCACCGACGCCGCGGCGAAGCCCGGCGCGCCGCTGGTCTGGGACGAGTCGCCCGGCAATCTCTGGTATTCGCTTGAGCGCGGCGACCGCGCCGCGGCCGACGCCGCGTTCAAGACCGCCGCCCATGTCGTGACGCTGCGCATCGACAACAACCGGATCGCGGCCAACTCGATGGAGGCCCGCACCGCGCTCGCGGACCACGATCCCTCCACCGGACGCTCGACGCTGTGGTCGTCGTCGCAGATGCCGCACAAGATCCGCGCCAGCCTCGCCGGCGCGGTGTTCCGCGAGCCGGAGGTGAACTTCCGCGTGATCTCGCCCGACGTCGGCGGCGGCTTCGGCATGAAGGGCGGCATCTATCCCGAGGACGTGCTGGTCGTTTGGGCCGCGCGCAAGCTCGGCCGTCCGGTGAAATGGGTGTCGGAACGCAGCGAAGGGCTGATGAGCGACAGCCAGGCCCGCGACTGCATCAGCACCGCCTCGCTGGCGCTCGACGCCAACGGAAAATTCGTGGGCCTGAAAATCGAGACCGACTTCGCGCAGGGCGCCTATCTCACCGCCAGCGCCGGCGTGCCGTCGGGACTGGGCTCGCTCGCCTATACCAACTGCTATGACATTCCGGCGGCGCATGTGCTCTATCGCCACGTCTACACCAACACCGTGCCGATGGGCCCCTATCGCGGCGCCGGCAAGCCCGAGGCGGTCTATCTGATCGAGCGGCTGGTGGACACCGCCGCGCGCAAGATCGGCGTCGACCCCGCGGAGCTGCGCCGCAGGAATTACATCAAGCCGCCGCAGGTGCCCTACAAGACGCCGTTCACCGCCGTGCACGACAGCGCGAACTACGAGGCGGTGATGGACAAGGCGCTGCATTTCGCCGACTGGTCAGGCTTCGACGCGCGACGGCGCGAATCCGAAAAGCGCGGCAGGCTGCGCGGCCGCGGCATGTCCTACTTCATGGAGATCGCCGCGCCCTTCAACGACCGGATGGAAATCCGCTTCGACGAGAACGGCACCGTCACCATCGTCTCGGGCACGCACAACCACGGCCAGGGCCACGAGACGGTCTATGCCCAGATGCTTGTGGAATGGCTCGGCGTGGACTTCCATTCGGTGCGCATGATCCAGGGCGACACCGACGTGGTCGGTTTCGGCCGCGGCACCTACGGCTCGCGCAGCATGACCATCGGCGGCTCCGCGCTGAAGCACGCCTCCGAGGTGCTGATCGAAAAGGCTAAGAGGATGGCCGGCCATGTGCTGGAGGCCGCGCCCGGCGACATCGACTTCGCCGACGGCAAGTTCACCGTCGCCGGCACCGACAAGACGATCGCTCTGGTCGATCTCGCGAAGCGCACGCTACGCGCCGGTCGGCTGGCCGGCGGAGTTCGGCGTCGGCCTCGAGGCGGTCGGCACCTTCACGCCGACGCGCTCGAACTTCCCGAACGGCTGCCATGTCTGCGAGGTCGAGGTCGATCCCGAGACCGGGCGCACGTCGAGATCGTGCGGTTCACGGCCGTGGACGATTCCGGCATCGATCATCAACCCGCTGCTGTTCGAGGGCCAGATCCACGGCGGCATCGCGCAGGGCGTCGGACAGGCGCTGCTGGAGCATGTCGTGTTCGACAAGGAGGGCCAGGTCGTGTCCGGCTCGTTCATGGACTACGCCATGCCGCGCGCTCACGACTTGCCGTCGTTCCGGCTGGAGGAGCTGGGCGACTTCTGCAAGAGCAACCCGATCGGCGTGAAGGGCGCGGGCGAAAGCGGCACGGTCGGCGCGCCGCCGGCCATCGTCGCCGCCATCGTCGATGCGCTGCGCGGCTACGACGTCACCGACATTCCCATGCCGGCCACGGCC
Organism: uncultured Alphaproteobacteria bacterium; assembly: GCA_963758225.1. GTDB lineage: Bacteria > Pseudomonadota > Alphaproteobacteria > Rhizobiales > Xanthobacteraceae > Z2-YC6860. The sequence goes on from CAVWUJ010000006.1 coordinate 82,885, forward strand.
GCGCGGGTCTGGCAGGCGATGCGCGACGGCGCAAAGGCCGCATGACAATCAAAGGACAGGACGGTCCCATGCCTCTCGAGTTCGGAATCTTCGATCACGTCGACCGCAGCGGACGGCCGCTGCCGGATTTCTACGAGGATCGCCTCAAGCTGATCGAAGCTTACGACCGGGTCGGCATCCGCACCTACCACTGCGCCGAGCACCACTTCACGCCGCTCGGCATGGCGACCTCGCCCAGCGTATTTCTGTCCGCCGTCGCGCAGCGCACGAAAAACCTGCGCTTCGGTCCGCTGGTCTATACGCTCGCGCTCTACCATCCGCTGCGGCTGGCGGAGGAAATCTGCATGCTCGATCAGGTGAGCCGCGGCCGGCTCGACCTCGGCGTCGGCAAGGGCATCTCCCCGATCGAGACCGCCTACTACGGGATCGACTACACCAAGGCGAACGAGATTTTCGGCGAGGCGATGAACGTGATCCGCCAGTCGCTGACGCAGGACAATGTGAATTTCGAGGGCGCGTTCTACAATTTCAGGGACGTGCCGGTGCAGCTCAAGCCATATCAGAAGCCGATGCCGCCGCTGTGGTACGGCATCATCTCGCCGGACAGCGCCGCGCGCGCTGCGAAAGCGCGGATGAACGTCATCGCCAACGTGGCCTCGTCGCGCTTCCGCGCGATGGCGGACAGCTATCGCGAAAACTTCACGCCGGAGAAGCCGGGCGACCCGATGCCGCGCATCGGCATCAACCGCTATCTCGTGGTCGGCGAAACCGACACCGAGGCGCTCGCGGTCGCGCGGCGGGCCTATCGCGTCTGGCACGCCAACTTCATGCACCTGTGGAACAAGCACGGCCGCAATCCGGTCGGCGTGGTCTATCCGCCGGAGATCGACGAGCAGATGGCGGACGGCCGCGCCATCGTCGGCTCGCCCGACACGGTGCTGCGGCTGCTGCGCAAGGAGATGGCGGATTCGGGCGCGAACTATCTCGTGGTCCGCTTCGCCTTCGGCGACCTCGCGCTCGACGAGTCGCTGCATTCTCTCGACCTGTTCGCCAGGCACGTCATGCCGGCGCTGCGCGAGGAGAAGCTCCAAGCGGCGGAGTAACGCAGCCGCCGCCGACGCGGCGATGCGCGAAGCGTTCGCGCCGGATTCGATTTTCAAACAGCCGGAGGATATCGGGCAGCCGCTCTTGTTCCCTCGCCATGTGCGCGGGTTGCGAGCCGTGCATCCGCGCCCGGTTCGAGGGCGCGCGGGACGCCGGGGTCCGGGCGCAGACAAGTTTACGCAGTCTGCGCAAACGTCCACTCGGACCCGCGGGCTCCGGCATCTCGCGACGCCGGAGCATGATCGCCGCTCGTAAGAGCAGCGATCCTGTCGTTTCTTGCCGCAAGTCCGCCGAACCCTCGGCGCCCCGCGCGCGGTGTTTGAAGGCTTGCTCCGTGCGTCCCCCGGACCCCGGTCGTTCCGGAAGGGACTCGCCGGCGCCTGCCCGCCAACAGCGCGGGGGTACGGCGCCAGTGTTGCGGGCCCCGGGCGCGGCCCCCTTGTGAGGACAGGCGCAGGACCGCACGGCTTGGACCGCCGACCGAACCCTGCGCGTCTCGCAGAGATCGACCGGCCACCGCATCCCGCCCCGCGTGTCGTGACGCTCGCGAACGCCCCTCGAGTGGGGCGGGACGTTATGACTATAGTCATATTAGGAATTAAGTCAAGAGGCTTCGCGGCTGCGCCGTTTCACGTCTCTCCAGCGGCCGCGCATCGCCCAATTCCGCTTCGAGCCGCTCGCGCTCGATCGCTTCATGGAGCATGCGGACGAGGATCTGATGTTTGATCGAGACGGTCGAGGGCAGCTTCATGGTGCGCCCGAACCGGCGTTTCTCGATCATCGCCCGCTCCCGCCGGACGGAGCGGAGAACGCAGCATCGCCGTCCTTGTAACGGTGAAGAAAGCGCGCGATCTCGTTACGCAGGCCTTCGGTTTCCAGCCCATCGCCCATCGCGCCCGCGGTGTCGAACAGCTCGCGCTTGATCTCGCTCGGCAGCACGTTCCAGTGCATGGTCAGAGCCGCGCCGAGGCAACGCAGAACATGCGCCTCTTCCTCGGCGAGCGTTTTCGGCGACATGTCCGGCGGGGCGTGGATCACCTTGTCCCGGTTGTCGGACATCCATCGCTCGTTGGTCGCCAGATCGTGGACGCTCTTCTCGTGGCGTTCGAATTCGCTGGATTCGAAGGGCGCGTCGGAAGGCAGCGCCTCCGGCGCTTGTGAATATGGCGACGGCGCTGCGGACTGGCTATCGCGCTCGCCGCCGGTCTGGAGATTGTCCTGAAACACCTGAAGGGTCGACATTGCAGCCTTTCTGTCGCGACGAAACGTCGCGACGAGGAACAGGCACATCGAAGTCGAGGTTCGCGCGATCGAAAGCCCGACATCTGCCGGGCCTCCGTTTCGCGCTGCCGAGGCAGATTACTTCTGCTGCTCGGACTTGTCGGACTTGCCGTCGCCCTGGTTCTGCTGCGGAGCAGGCTTGACCTCTCCCGGCACGGAGGGCTTCGGAGCCTGATCGGGGGTCGGGTTGCCGGACGTCTGTTGTGCATTGGACATGGAAAACTCCTTTATGAAAAAACCCAAAAAACGATCTTCAGGTGCCCACGGTAAATGGCTGCCGGGCCTTGCAATACAAGTGCCCGAGCGGACGATCTTATTTGCCCGTTGTAATCGTTGACGAAGCCGGGGAATGCGGCTTCAGCGAGGATGCTCGCTCAACAAAAGCGCGAGCGCCGTGGTTCCAATCCGCTTCGCCTCGACCATCGATTCGAACGAAACCTGCGAGATCTGGATCGGGCTGCGACGGCCGGCGCGATAGATTTCCCACCTCCACGGTTTCGGAAGCGGTGCGCGGTTTTTGACCACAACAGAAAAGTCGGCGTGCTCGATCATCGGCCCTTGTAGCACGCCGCGGGGCATCATTGCCGGGCAATATTCGGAGACAGGGCCGAAGCCGGGCGTCCCTACCCCACCTCGACGATCTCTTCCTCGAACCGGTGCATGCGCTCGGTCGGGCCGTTGTCGCCGATGACGTAATTGTCGCACAGCCAGTTCATGAACCCGCCGTGGACGTAGGTCGGGTGCACGACGATGTTCATGTCCTTCTGGATGGTCCAGGGTTCGTCGTGGCGGATCAGCGGGCGCTCGACCAGATCGTAGCCCTGGCCGTGGCAGTAGAGCCGCGCCTCCTCGGGCCGGCCGTGCTTGCGCAGGAAGGCGTTGAACGCCTCCCAGATGTCCTTGCAGGGCGTGCCCGGCTTGAGCATGTCGAGGGTGACCTGGCGCGACTCCTTCACGATCTCCAGTTCGTCCTTCATCGCCTGCGGCGCCTTGACCCCGACGACGCAGGTGCGGCCGAGCTCGGTGTACATGCCGCCCGGCCCGGAATCCTCGACCAGCAGCGCGACCTGATCGCCTTTCTGAATCGTGCGGTTCTGCACATGGCGCTGGCCGAACTTGGCGCCCTGCCCGAGCGGCGAGGACGCGCACAGATAGATGCCGTTCTCGCTGCCGTGCCGGCCGGAATACTCCTGCGCGATCGCCGCCACTTCGGTGTCGCGCATGCCGGGCTTGATCGCGGCGAAGGCCGCGCGCATCGCGCCGTCCTGCATGATCGCGGCGCGGCGCGCCAGCTCCATCTCCTCGGGGCTCTTGATCACCTTGATGCGGTCGACCAGCTCGCTGGCGTCGACGAAGCGTGCCTTCGGAAACGCCTTCATGATGGCGTCGCCGAGCGCGAACGACATCTGGTAGATGCCGACGAAGCCGATGGTGGCCCTGGCGTAGGGCGCGAGCGCCTTGGCGGCGAGCTCCGGATCGTAACCTTGCGTGAAATGCGCCGAGGCGTAGCTCGGCGTGGTGAGCAGCCGCTTGACCCCGCGCCACATGTCGGCGGGCGGGCGACCGTCGCCGCCGAACGGGCCCTGCTGCACCACGCTCATTTCGTCGTCGAGCGGAAACACCACGGTCTGCGGATAGCCGTTGGTGGCCGGCATGTCGGTGAAATACTTGACGTAGCCGCCCATGTGATCGTTGTTGTTCTGCATCAGCAGAACGTCGATCTTCTCGCGCTTCATGGCGGCGCGCACCGCGGCCCAGCGGCGCTTGAGCTCGGCGGTCGAAATCGGAAACTGGAGCCGGCCGCTCATGCCGTCCGGGTTGTTCCCCTTGCCGCCGTTCGCCGCACCGCCCGCCATCGTCTTCCTCCCCGAAGTTCCTGCCGCGTGTTCTGGTCTTGTCCAATAAAGGCTTGCCCGGCCAAGGTAAATCGTCGCTCGCCGGCCGGCAAAAATAAAATTTCCGGCATCGGCCGCATTCGGCCACCCTCAATCCGCCTTGTTGTATAGATTGGTTACGGGGGAGGCCGACCCGAACTCGCGCGTACCGGACGATGGAAGCCATACTTCTCAAGGTGTTCGCCACGGCTTTGGCGCTGAGTCTCGTCACGACGCGGCCGGATGCGATCAAGATCGAGTTCGATCCTGCGGCCGACCAGGCCGAGGTGATGCGGATTCTCGGCGACGGCTGCGCCCAGATCCGCAAGTCGTTCGACATCGAGAACATCGACCTCGATGACCTGATCGACACGGTGATGACCGACACGCGCGGCACCGACGGCGAGGTCAAGGCGTTCCGCGGCCTGAAGTTCAGCGACCTGCACCTGGCCTACCGGCAGGTCTGCAAGCGCGAGAGGCTGGAGAATCCCGCGGTGGATCCGGCCCAGCTCATCGAATATTTCAACCTGACGCTGGCCGACCTGCCCGACCACACGCGGCTCAAGGGGCTCCAGCTTCCCGGCCTGTCGACCGTGATCGACGGCAAGGGCAAATCCTACGCCGAGCTGTTCGAGGCGGAGAACCGGCGCATCTGGGTCAGGCTCGCCGACATTCCCAAGCACGTCCGCGACGCCTTCGTCGCCGCCGAGGACAAGCGCTTCTTCGAGCACAAGGGCGTCGACGAGCGCAGCGTGATCCGCGCCTTCCTGGTGATGTTCGCGGAGCCCAACCGCCGCCAGGGCGGGTCGACCATCACGCAGCAGGTCGCCAAGAACCTCTTGGTCGGCGACGACATCTCCTACGAGCGCAAGATCCGCGAGATCATCGCGGCCGCGCGCCTCGAACAGACGATGTCGAAGGACGAAATTCTCGAAATCTACCTGAACGCCATCTTCCTCGGCCGCGGCGCCTGGGGCATCGAGATGGCCGCGCGCAGCTACTTCAACAAGAGCGCGAAGGATCTCTCCCCGGTCGAGGGCGCGATGCTCGCCGGCCTGACCAAGGGGCCGAACTTCTACAATCCGGACCGGCATCCGCAGCGCGCGCGCGAGCGCCTCGCCTATGTGCTCGATCGCATGCGCGAGGACGGCGCGCTGACGCCCGAGCAGCTCAAGGCGGCGCAGTCGAACCCGGTGCAATTCGCCTCCTACGACCGGCCGCGCCGCACCTCGGGCTTCCACTTCGTCGACCACCTGCGGCGCGAGGCGCGCAGCATGGCGAACATCCCGAGCCTGACCCAGTCGTCCTATGTGGTGCGCTCCACCGTCGTGCCCGAGTTGCAGCGCGCCACCGAACTGGCGCTGCAGGACGGCCTCGCCCGCTACGAGCAGACCGCCGGACGCGCGGTGTTCGAAGGTCCGGAGGGCAACATCGGCGCGGCCATCAAGCGCCTGTCCGCGCAGCCCAGCGCGGAAGGCGAGCAGCCGGCGTGGCAGCGCGCGCTGCTGGCCGCGCGCCTGCCGCTCTACGACGTGCAGTGGGAACCGGCGGTCGTGGTCGAGAAGGCGCGGCTGAAGAGCGGCCACGAGTCGATCCGCGTCGGCCTGCGCGACGGCCGCGTGCTGCCGCTGTCCACCTTTGGCAGCCGCACCCGCCAGCTCATCGGCGTCCACGACCTCGTCTATGTCAGCGTCACGACGCCCTCCAACCCGAAGCAGGGCATCCGCGTGGACCTGCGCAGCCGGCCGCGCGTGCAGGGCTCCGCGGTCGTGCTGGAGAATTCCACCGGCCGCATCCTCGCGATGGTCGGCGGCTTCTCCTATCCGCTGAGCCAGCTCAACCGCACCACGCAGTCGCGCCGCCAGCCCGGCTCCGCGCTCAAGCCGCTGACCTACCTGACCGCACTCGGCGCCGGGCTGCAGCCCAACACCCTGATCGACGACCAGCCGATCACGCTGCCGCCGATCGGCGCGCGCCAGCAGGTGTTCTCCTACTCGCACGACAGCTACAAGGACTGGTGGTCGCCGAAGAACTACGACGGCGGCTTCTCCGGCGCGATGACGCTGCGCCGCGCGCTGGAACAGTCGAAGAACCTGCCGACCGCGCACCTGCTGCAGGGCGGCATCTCCGGATCGCCGGAGGGCAGCCTCGACCGGATCTGCGCGCTCGGCCGCGAGGTGCAGATCTATTCGCAGTGCGAGCGCTACTATCCGTTCATCCTCGGCGCCCAGCCGGTGCGCGTCATCGACATGGCGGCGTTCTACGCCACCATCGCCAACGAGGGACGGCGCCCGACGCCCTACGGCATCGAGTCGATCGAGAAGGACGGCGCCACCGTCTATCGCGCCCAGCCGCGCCTGATCGGCATCGCCTCAGCCGACCGCGCCGCGACCTACCAGCTCAAGAGCATCCTGCAGGGCGTGGTGGCGCGCGGCACCGCCGCGTCGCGGGCCAATCTCGCGCCCTTCATCGGCGGCAAGACCGGCACCACCGACAACGAGAACGACGCCTGGTTCGTCGGCTTCTCCAACGACGTCACGATCGCAGTGTGGGTCGGCTACGACAACGCGCGCGGCCGCCGCACGCTCGGCTCCGGCCAGACCGGCGGCAAGATCGCGCTGCCGATCTTCGAGCGGATCATGCAGTCGGTTTGGACGCTGCACGCGCCGCGCACGGCGCTGCGCGGCCCCTCGCCCGAGGCGCAGCGCCATCTCATCGCGCTGCCGATCGACGTGCGCTCCGGCGAGCGGCTCCAGGGCTCCGGCCGCGCCGGCAACAATGCGATCGCCGGCGCCTTCTCCGAGCACTTCCGCCTCGACTCCGGCGGCCGGCTGGTCGAAACCCGCAACCGGCTGGTGGCGAACGATTACCTTTACTCCCACCAGCTCGGCGACAACACCGGCCCGCCGTGGGACAACTCCGGCTCGTATTATTATCGCAACGACCGCGACGAACCGCCGACCTACCGCGAACGCCCGGCTCCGCCGCCGCCGTTCTTCTTCCTCGACCAGTTGTTCCGGCCGCAGAGCCGCTATCAGGAGCCGCCTCCGCCGCCGCCCGGCCAGCGCTACGCGCCCGACCGCCGGCAGGCCCAGCCGCAACAGCGGCCGCCGCAGCCGCGCCGGATGGCGCCGGACGATTACTGGGGCCCGCCGAACCGGCGCTACTGACGGCCGCATTTTCTCGACGGCCGCGTCGCCATCCTCTCTTTCGCCTGCGGAAAAGGGTGATAGAGCAGATGGCGAAGCTGTGACCAAAATCGGGAGGATGGAAACGTGAAACCGGCTGCAAGAATCGCGGGAAGATTCGCGGTCGCCCTGACCGCCGCCTTGGCCCTGACCGGCGGCCTTGTCGCAACCTCGCTCGCCCAATCGAAATACCCCGTGCGGCCGGTCACGCTGGTCGTGGCCTTCACGCCGGGCGGCCCGAGCGACGTTCTGTCGCGCATCGTCGGCAAGAAGCTGGAGCAATTGCTCGGCCAGCCCTTCATCGTCGAGAACCGTCCGGGCGCGGGCGGCAACATCGCCGCCGAGCAGGTCGCGCGCGCGGCCGGCGACGGCCACACGCTGCTGATGGGCAACAACTCGATCCTCGCCACCAACGCCGCGCTCTACGGCAAGCTGAACTACGACCCGCAGAAGGATCTCGTCCCGATCAGCCTGATCGGCACCCAGGCCAACATCCTGGTGGTCAATCCCGCCGTCCCCGCCAAGACGATGGACGAGCTGATCGCGCTCGCCCGCGCCAACCCCGGCAAGCTGAACTTCGCGTCCTCCGGCTTCGGCGCGGCCGCGCATCTGTCCGGCGAGCTGTTCAAGACGCAGGCCAAGGTCGACATCACCCATGTCGCCTACAAGGGCGCGGCGCCCGCGCTGCAGGATGTGATGGCCGGTCATGTGCAGATGATGTTCGCGACCGCCGCCTCGGTCGTCGGCCACATCCGCAGCGGCAAGGTGCGCGCGCTCGCGGTCACGACGCCGAAGCGAACGGCGGTCATGCCGGACGTCGCCACCATCGACGAACTCGGCATCAAGGGCTTCGACGCCACCACCTGGCACGGCCTTGTCGCCACCGCCGGCACGCCGCCGCACGTCATCGACGCCCTGCACAAGGCGACGATCGAGGCGCTCAAGGATCCGGAGGTGCGCAAGCAGCTCGACAGCCTCGGCGTCGACATCGTCGGCAACTCGCCGAAGGAGTTCGAGGCCTACATCCAGGCCGAGATTCCGAGGTGGACCGCGGTGGTGAAGGCCTCGGGCGCGAAGGTCAACTGATGGCCTCCCCCGGTATCGAGATTCCCGACTACGCCCCGCTCTGCGGCGGCCCGGATCGCGATCCGCGGCCGCCGCGCACGCCGTTTCCGCCATTCGCCTGCGACACGCACGCCCACATTTTCGAGGCGCGCTTCCCCTACGCAAAGGAGCGCATCTACACGCCGCCGGACTGCACGCTCACGGACTACCGGCACCTGCTGAAGACGCTGGGCTGCGAGCGCGCCGTGCTCGTGCAGCCCAGCGTCTACGGCGCCGACAATGCCGCGATGCTCGACGCGCTGGCGAACGCGGGGCCGGGCATGCGCGCCGTGGCGGTCACGTCGCCCGACGTGTCCGCCGAAGAGATCGCGCGTCTGCACAAGGCCGGCGTGCGCGGCCTGCGCTTCAACGTGGTGGACCGCCGCGAGAACAAGAACGTCGTGCCCGCCGACATGCTGCGCGCGGTCGCGAAGACGATCGCGCCGCACGGCTGGCACATCGAGATGCTCGTGCAACTGGACGAGGCCGGCGACTTCGCGCCGCTGCTCGGATCGCTGGGCGTGCCGGTGGTGCTCGGCCATCTCGGCTATCCGAAGGGGCTGGCCGCCACCTGGAGGCAGAGCCCGGCGTTCGGCGCGCTGCTGCGCCTCATCGACGGCGGCCAATGCTGGATCAAGCTGACCGGGCCGTATCGCATCACCACCACGCCGGACCTGCCCTACGCCGACGTCGATGAGCCGGCGCGGGCGCTGATCGCGCACCGGCCCGACCGCATGATCTGGGGCACCGACTGGCCGCATGTCATGAAGAAGAAGCCGATGGCCAACGACGGCGACATGGCCGACCTGCTGGCGCGCTGGGCGCCGGACGCGGCCACCCGCGCGCGCATCCTGGTCGACAACCCGGCGGCGCTTTACGGCTTCGCGGCGGGCGAGAAGCTGGCGCTGTAAGCAGTGTCATTCTCCGCCGCCGCGGGGCTGTGCCGCCAGTCAAGGCAAGACGTGGATGGCCGGGACAAGCCCGGCCATGACGACCTTGGAGAGCGCATACCGACTTTGGAGAGTGCATTCGGACGAAACCGTCGTTTGACTTGGACGCCGTTTGTTTTGCGCCGTCATGGCCGGGCTTGTCCCGGCCATCCACGTCTTGTTGAATGTTCGGATGGCGGGATGGGTGTACCTCGTCACCAGCAAGCCCAACGGCGTGCTCTACGTCGGCGTCACCAGCGATCTGGTTCGGCGCGTCTTTGAGCACCGTCAAGGATCGGTTCCCGGCTTTACCAAACGATACGGTCTCAAGCGGCTGGTCTATTTCGAGCCGTTCGACGACATCCGCGACGCGATCCAGCGCGAAAAGGCGATGAAGCATTGGCCGCGCGCGTGGAAGGTGCGGCTGATCCACGCGGCCAATCCGGACTGGGACGACCTCTACGAAACGTTGATCTGACATCCGGAAACGAGACGTGGATGGCCGGGACAAGCCCGGCCATGACGGGGTAAGGTTTGGGCTGACCGCACGAAATCTCGAAAGAGCGCGCAATGGCAGGCAACATCAATCCCAACCCGTTCACCACGCGGCCCGAGATCGAGGGCACCTTCGGCGTCGTCACCTCGACGCACTGGATCGCCACCGGCGTGGGGATGGGCATCCTGGAGCGCGGCGGCAACGCCTTCGACGCGGGCGTCGCGACCGCCTTCACGCTCCAGGTGGTGGAGCCGCACCTGAACGGCCCCGGCGGCGACGTGCCGGTGATCCTCTACGACACGAAGCGGCGCAAGCCCGAGATCGTCTGCGGCCAGGGCCCGGCGCCAGCCGCCGCCACCATTCAGGCCTTCAAGAGCCTCGGCCTCGACATGGTGCCCGGCACCGGCCTGCTCGCCGCCTGCGTGCCCGGCATGTTCGACGCCTGGATGCTGATCCTGCGCGACTACGGCACCATGCGGATCGAGGACGTGCTGGCGCCCGCGATCTTCTACGCCGAGCACGGCCATCCGCTGGTCGAGCGCGCCCACGCCACCATCGTCACCGTCGAGAAGCTGTTTCGCGAGCACTGGCCAACCTCCGCCGCGGTCTACATGCCGGGCGGCAAGCCGGCCGAGACCGGATCGCTGTTCACCAACGCGGCGCTGGCCGAAACCTACAAGCGCATCCTCAAGGAGGCCGCGAGCGCCGGGGGCGACCGCGTGAAGCAGATCGAGAAGGCGCGGCAGACCTGGTCGCAGGGCTTCGTCGCCGAGGCGATCGACAGGTTCTGCCGCACCCAGGAGATTATGGACACCAGCGGCGAACGCCACCGCGGCCTGCTCACCGGGCAGGACATGGCGAACTGGCAGGCGCGCGTCGAAGCGCCGCTGACCTACGACTACGGCGATTACACCGTCTGCAAGGCGCCGTGGAGCCAAGGCCCCGTGACCCTGCAGCAGCTCGCGCTTCTCAAGGGCTACAACCTCGACGGCGCGGACGTCACCGGCGCGGACTTCATCCATCTGGTGGTCGAGTGCTCCAAGCTTGCCTACGCCGACCGCGAGAAGTTCTACGGCGACCCGGACTTCGTCGAAGTGCCGTTCGAGACGCTGCTCTCCGACGGCTACAACGCCGAGCGCCGCAAGCTCGTGACGGATCGGGCGTCGATGGAGCTGCGGCCGGGCTCGGTCGAAGGCTTCGGTGCTGAGGTGAAGCTCAAGACCGGCGCGAAGCTGATCGCCGGCATGGGCGCGGGCGAGCCGACCGTCGGCCGCATGGGCGAGGTCGTGGGCGACACGGTGCATTTCGACATCGTCGACCAGGCCGGCAACATGATCACGTCGACGCCGTCCGGCGGCTGGCTGCAGTCCTCGCCGGTGATCCCCGAGCTGGGCTTCGGCCTCGGCACGCGCATGCAGATGTTCTGGCTGGAAGACGGCCACCCGGCCTCGCTTAAGCCGGGCAAGCGGCCGCGCACCACGCTCTCGCCCACGATGGCGCTGCGCGGCGGCGACGCCTATCTCGCCTGGGGCTCGCCCGGCGGCGACCAGCAGGACCAGTGGATCACGCAGTTTTTCCTGCGTCATGTTCATGCCGGCATGAACCTGCAGGAGGCGATCGACGCGCCGGCCTGGCACTCCGAACACTTTCCGATCTCGTTCTGGCCGCGCACGTCGCGGCCCGGCGTGCTGCAGATCGAATCGCGGGTGCCGAAGGCCGAACGCGACGAACTCGCGCGCCGGGGCCACATCGTCGAGGTCGAGCCGGAGTGGTCGGAGGGCCGCCTCACCGCCGCCTCGAAGGTCGGCAAGCGTCGCCGCGCCGCCGCCAATCCGCGCGGCATGCAGGGCTACGCCGCAGGGCGGTAGCCCCGCAGGTCCGGCGTCACGGCTTCGGCGCCAGACCCGCCTTCGAAACGACCTCGGCCCAGCGCGCGATCTCGCTCTTGACCATCTCGCGCAAGGCGTCGGGATCGGGCGAAGCCGCGATCGGCAGCAGCCCGAGCTTGGAGAATTCGTCGCGCACCTGCGGGTCCGCGGTGATCGCCTTCATCTCCCGGTGCAGCAGATCGACGATCGGCTTCGGCGTGTTGCCGTGCGCCGCCAGCATGAACCAGGACACCGCGCCGAACGCGGTCACGCCCGCCTCGCGCAGCGTCGGCACGTCGGGAATGGCCGGCACGCGCTGCGGGGTCGTCACCGCGATCATGCGCAGCTTGCCGGCCTGCGACAGCGGGATCGCGAACGGCACCGGCGAGAACATCAGCGGGATGTGCCCCGCCGCCACGTCGTTGATTGCCGGCGACATGCCCTTGTAGGGCACATGGGTCATCTGGATGCCGAGCACGTTCTGCAGCACCACCGCGCCGAGATGCTGGGCCGTGCCGGGACCGGCCGAGCCGTAGGTGAGCCCGCCGGGCTTGGATTTCGCGAGCGCCACCAGATCGGAAATCGACGTCACAGGCACCGCACTGTTGACCACCAGCACCTCGGGAATGTGGACGATCAGCGCGATCGGCGCGATATCCTTCACCGAATCGTAGGCGAGATCGCGGCGCAGCGCCGGGTTCACCGCAAGCCCGGTGTTGTTGACCACGATCAGCGTGTGGCCGTCCGAGGGCGCCCGAACCACCGACGTGATGCCGACCGTGGAGCTTGCGCCGGGCCGGTTCTCGACGATGAAGGTCTTGCCGAGCTTCTGTTCGAGTTTGGTCGCGATCAGCCGCGCGAACAGGCTGTACATGCCGCCCGGCGCCGACGGCGCCACCACGGTCACGGTGCGTGCCGGATAATCCTGCGGCGCGGTCTGGGCGGCCGCGCGCTCGGCGAGCGCCGACGCAAACAAAAGCGAAAGCACCAACCCGACACGTGGAACCGGCCCCGTCGCAAGGCGCATTTTCATCCTCCCGTCATGTCCGGAGACGTTGCACCGTCTCGGGCGCGCTCCGGTTTCCACAAGCCTAGATCAAAACGGAATGGCCGGACAGCCATGCCGTCGCGCCCCGAGCGTTGCCACGCCGGACCCGGCAGGCCACATTGCGCGCCGACAGAATCGAGGGGAACCGATCCGATGGCCATTCCGACCTCCGTCTATCCCGCGCCGTTCAACGTCACGCGCGCCAGTCATGTGGTGTGGAGCGTGGCGGATCTGGCGCGCAGCAAGGCGTTCTATGTCGATGCCTTCGGCTTCGCGGTCAGCGACGAGGACAACGACACGCTGTGGCTGCGCGGAATGGAAGAGGCCTGCCACCATTCGCTCGTTCTGAAGAAGACGGCAGACGAGCCGCGCGCCGAGCGCGTGGGAATGCGGGTCTACACCGACGACGATCTCGACCGCGTCATGCACCACTTCAGCAAGGCCGGCCTGCCCGCCGCCTATGTCGACGTGCCGCATCAGGGCCGCACGCTGCACGTCAGCGATCCGGTCGGCACGCCGCTGGAGATCTGCGTCAGCCAGCCGGTGCGACCGCGCCTCGTGGTCGAGTTCAAGGCGCATCACGGCGCCTGCCCGCAACGCATCGACCATTTCCAGATTCTGACGCCGGACGTGCAGAAGGCCTGCGAGTTCTACTGCTCGATCGGTTTCCGTCTTTCAGAATACATCGCGGTCGACGACAGCGACGAGCTGCTGTTCGTGTTCCTGCAGCGCAAGGGCAATCCGCACGACATCGTGTTCGCGAACCAGGCGGGGCCGCGGCTGCATCACGCTGCCTTCGCGGTGCCGGACGCGGCGCATCTGCTGCAGGCCTGCGACATCGCCGGCGCGCACGGCTTCGGCAACAACCTGGAGGCCGGCCCCGGCCGCCACGGGCCGGGTCATGCGCTCTACTGCTACTTCCGCGATCCGGACGGCCACCGCATGGAGCTGTTCACCACGCACTATCAGGTGATGGACCTCGAGAACGAGCCGGTGCGCTGGAACCTGTCGCAGCTGCGCAACCGGCCGTGGGGCTTCCCGCCGCGCCGCAAGTGGTACGAGGAGGCCTCGCCGTTCCGCAACGTCGCGGTGGCGCAGCCGGCCAAGGCCGGCAACCCGATGACGCTGGAGCGCTTCCTGATGGAGGATGCGTAGCGGATCTCGCTGCGACGGGGAACGAGCGCCCGCATCGCTCTGAGATCAACGGGGACGGACATGGCGCAGCTCAGGCTTTCGATCGCGACCACCGATTACGACCATTTCCGCGACTTCCGGCTGGGCACGGTGCGCGCCGAGGGCATCGATCCGGTCTGGTCGATGCTGGGCCACCACGAGATTTTCGCGCGCTTCACCTTCGACCGCGAATGGGACGTGGCGGAGCTGTCCTTCGCCAAGTTCATGGCGCAGGTGACGCGCGAGAACTCCGACATCGTCGGCCTGCCGGTGATCTGCTCGCGGCTGTTTCGCTTTTCGTCGTTCTACGTCAACCGCAACAGCGGCATCCGCACGCCGGCGGACCTGAAGGGCAAGCGCGTCGGCTCGCCGGAATGGGCGCACACCGCCGCGGTCTATATGCGCGGCTGGCTCGGCGACGAGCACGGCGTCGCGCTCAGGGACGTGCGCTGGGTGCAGGCCGGCGCCAACGAGGCCGGGCGGATCGAGAAGGTCGAGCTCAGCCTGCCCGACGGCGTCGCGATCGAGCGAGTCCGGGACAAGTCGCTCAGCCAGATGCTGGCGTCCGGCGAACTCGACTGCGCGATCATCGCACGGCCGCCGGACTGCTTCCGCAACGGCCATCCGGACGTGGTGCGGCTGTTCCCCGATTACTGGGACATGGAGGAGGCCTACTACGCGCGCACCAAGGTCTGGCCGATCATGCACATCGTCGCGATGCAGCGCCGCGTGCTCGACGAGCATCCCTGGGTGGCGCGCAACCTCTACAACGCCTTCAACGAATCCAAGCGCCGCAGCATCGAGCGGCTCGCCGATCCCGCCGTGTCGCGCTATCCGGTGGCGTGGCTGCCGCATTACGCGCGCAAGATGCGCGACCTGTTCGGCGACGACACGTTCCCCTACGGCATCGAGGAGAACCGCCCGACCTGGGAGCAGTTCCTGCGCTACACCCACGAGCAGGGCATCGCGCACCGGCATGCCAGGCCCGAGGAGATTTTCCCGAAGGGCATCATGACCAGCGTGCGGGTGTAACGGCCACGGCTTCGTCCGGCCGGGGCCGCTTCCGCATCATCGCGCGTCGGCCACCTTCACGCCCTTCGCAGGTGGGGCGGAGGTGCGCGCGGCGGGCCGCGCATGGCTCTTGCCGTTGGAGGCGCTCGTTGACGCGCTCTTCGTCGAGGCCGCGCTTGCGGGCGCATCCTTCGCTGCAGGCTTCCCGGCAATCGTGACCTTGCCGCCGCCCTTGCCGGTGGCGATCGTTGCCGTCATGCGGCGGCCCTTGGCCTCGGAGGCCGTAGCCTTCCCGGCTTTCGACCCGGCCTTGCCGGCGACCTTCGTCGCCTTCTTCGCATTCGGATCGGGCAGCGCGACCTCGACCAGCGGCATCGCCATGCCGACCGCGCGCGCCTCGGCGATATCGAGTTCGGGGCAGCGCGCGTGGACCGGGAGCTTGGCCTCGTCGTCCTTCTTCGGCCGCGCCCAGTCGATGGCGGTGCGGCCGGTGATGCTCTTGACGTAGTTCTGGGTCTCTTCGGGCAGCCGGCTCCTGTTGCGAACCCAGTTCATCACCCGGCCCGGCCCGGCGTTGTAGGCCGCGGCGGCGAGCCCGAGATTGCCGAACTGGCCGAGCAGTTCGCTCAGGAACTGCGCCGAGACCGAGATGGCATGAACCGGATCGAACGGATTGTGCAGGCCGTAGGCGCGCGCGGTCGCCGGCATGAACTGCGCGATGCCCTGCGCGCCGACCGGGCTGATGGCGTAAGGCCGGAAGGCGCTCTCCTGCTGGATCAGGTTGGCGAAGAACGGCACCGGAAGATCGTGCGCCGCGGCCACTGCTGCGACGGTGCGGCACAGCGCGGCCCGCGTCGGCGCACGCGGCACCATCTTGTCCGCCGGCAGGATCGTCGGCTGCGCCTCCTCGCGGCGCAGGATCGGCACCTCGTCGCCGGGGTGCATCGCCTCGAGCGCCCGCTTCGGCAGCGCGAACACGTCGTGCCGCACGGCGTAGGCGAAGGTTGTTTCGCCTGCGGCGAACGGCAGCGGCGTGAAATCTTCGTCGATGAGGAGCGGCGGAAGGCTCGCCGAGGCGGCGAGGATGGGAGCCGGAGTGGCGACGCACAGCGCCGCGCAGACGAGCAGAACCCGCATGCCGATGACTTGATCCGCCTTGCAGGCGCGCTCGGGAATTGTTCCCGGTGCCGCCTGCCCCTGTCGTGTTTTTGAGGTTTAAGTCCCCTCGAATGCGCCGACAGATGCGGGCCAAACGCGACCGAAATGCGGACAGACCGCGGTCGGGCCGCGGCAAAGCCGGGTTGTTGTTAAGGAGTCGGAACCGGGATCAGGAAATTTTGGAGCGATAATGATCCCAGGTCTTCTTGAACAGACCGGGGCTCCAGAGCTTCTCCCGACAGGCCTGCTGCTCGGCCTCGCTGAAAACGTAGGGCGTGCCGATCTGCATCGCCATGTACTGGCGATAGGCGTTTTCCTCGACATAGGCCGCGAGCGCGAACGTCTCCACGATGTCGGCGCCGGCCGCGACCACGCCGTGGGCCTTGAGCAGCACCGCCGGGCTCCGGCCCATGACGGCGACCATCTTCTCGCCCATCGCCTTCGTGTTCACCGACAGCGGCGAGTCCATCAGCGGAATGTCGCCGAGCAGCACGCCCTGCGCATAAACCGGCTGGTATTTCACGCCGGTCATGGTGAGAAAGGTCGACCACTTCGGATGGGTGTGGAACACCGCGTTGACCTCGGGCCGGGCGCGATAGACCTCGGCGTGGATCGGAAATTCCAGCGGCGGCTTCGCCGTACCCTCGACCAGATTGCCGTCGAAGTCGATCGCGACGATGTCGTCGACCGTCAGCGCGCCGCGCATCGATGCGCCGGAGTTGATCTAGAAGCTGGTGGCGTCGCGGCGGGCGCTGCAATGGCCGTTGTGGTCGATATAGTCGGCCTTCTCCAGCATGCGGATGGCGTCGACCAGCTTCTGCTTGAGCTGAAGCTGCGGCATCGGAATGACTTGCGGCTGCTGCGACATCGGCGTTTCCCTGCGGCTTGCGGGCGACCGCGAACCTAGCCCATCACCCGCTGCTTCCACAAATCCCACGAGCGCCCGACCGTCGCCACGTTCACCGCATCGGCGAGCGCGCCCTCTTCGGCGTCGAGCGCCGCGATCGGCCCGCCGAGCGCATGGGCCTGATGCTGGATGCGCGCGCTGGCCTCGGTGAAGATCGCTCGGAACACCGCCACCGGCAGGCTCTCGCCGACCACCACCATGCCGTGGGCGCGCAGCAGCGCCACCGGCTTGTCGGCCAGCACCGCCGCCAGCGCCGCGCCCTTGGCGGCGTCGCTGACCACGATGTCGGTCTTGCCGAATTTCTCGCGGATGTCGAACACCGGCACGCCGGCGGCGAGGAACGCGGCGTTGTGATACATCGCCCGCATCGGCGTCTGCGACAGGCCGAAGGCGATCACCGACGCCGAATGGCTGTGCGCGATCGCCATCACGTCGGGCCGCGCGCGGAAAATCTCGCCGTGCAGGAACCGCTCGATGAACCCGTTACGGCCGCGCGGATCGACGGCATTGCAGTCGAGATCGAACTCCATGATGTCGTCGGCCGTCACCATCGCCGGCGCGAGCGAGCGCGACATCAGGAAGCGGTCGGCCCGCCCGGGATGCCGCATCGACACATGCCCCGCCGCGTCGAACACGCCCTGATCGACCAGGATGCGGCTGGCCGCCGCGAGGTCTTCCAGCACGCTGCGCTCCACCGGCCCGCCCGACTCGATCGCCAAATCCGTCCTCCCGGAATGCTAAGTCCGCTGCATACCGCGCATGGCAGCGCACGGATGGTTCCCTTGCGCCGGAGCGCGGTCAACCGATAGCCTTGCGCGCCCATGCCGTCCATTCCCGCCTTCGACCATATCGTGATCGGCGCCGGCTCCGCCGGCTGCGTGCTGGCGAACCGCCTCACCGAAGACCCGGACGTGCGCGTGCTGCTGCTCGAAGCCGGCGGCTGGGACCGCGATCCGTGGATCAGCATCCCGCTCGGCTGGCCGCGCATGCTGCTCAACCGCATGCACGACTGGATGTATTTCACCGAGCCGGAGCCGAACCTCGGCAACCGCCGGATCGAATGCGCCCGCGGCAAGGTGATCGGCGGCTCGTCGTCGATCAACGCCATGACCTATTCGCGCGGCCACCGGCACGACTACGACCGCTGGGCCGCCAACGGGCTGCCGGACTGGTCCTACGCCCATACGCTGCCCTACTTCCGCAAGCAGGAGAGCTGGGCGGGCGGCGCGAGCGCGCACCGCGGCGGCGACGGGCCGCTCTCGACCTGCTATTCGACCTTCTCCGATCCGCTGGCCGACGCCTTCCTCGCCGCCGGCAAGGGCATCGGCCTGTGCCCGAACGACGACCTCAACGCGCCGGACAACGAAGGCATCGGCCGCAACCAGAACACCATCCGCGACGGCCGCCGCTGCAGCGCCTCCGTCGCCTACCTGCGGCCCGCCTTGAAGCGCCGCAACCTGACCGTCGCCACCGGCGCGCTAGTCTCGCGCATCCTGATCGAGAACGGCCGCGCGGTCGGCGTCGAGGTCCGGCAGGACGCGCGCAGGCTGGTCTATCGCGCCGCGCGCGAGGTGCTGCTCGCCGGCGGCGTCATCAACTCGCCGCAGGTTCTGATGCTCTCCGGCATCGGCGATCCCGACGCGCTGCGGGCACTGGATATCGACGTGACCGTGCCGCTGCCCGCGGTCGGCCGCAACCTTCAGGATCACGTCACGGTCGCCGTGACCCACGAGCGCAAGGGTCCGCCCGGCACCGTGCATCGCGCGATGCGGCTCGACCGGATCGGCGCCGAACTGGCGAAGGCCTATTTCGCCGGCACCGGGGTCGCGACCGACATTCCCGGCGGGATGGCGGCCTTCACCAAGGTCATGCCGGATTCCGACGTGCCGGACGTGCAGATCCTTCTGGTCGGCGCGCCGATGACCGCGGAGCCCTATCTGCCGCCGTTTCGAAGGCCCTACCGCGACGCCTTCGGCGGCCGGATCGTCATGCTGCATCCGGAAAGCCGCGGCCGCATCGCGCTGGCCTCCGCCGATCCGCGCCAGCCGGTTCGCATCCACCAGAACTTCATGACCACGGAGCGCGAGTGGCAGACGCTGCGCGGCGGCATCCGGCTGTTCCGCGAGATCGCCAGGCACCCCGCGATGGCGCCGTTCGCCGGCAAGGAGCTTTTGCCCGGCACCGGCGCCACCACCGCGGAGGCGCTCGACGCCCACATCCGCGAGACCGCGATCACGCTGCACCATCCCGCCGGCACCTGCCGGATGGGACCGGACGGCGATCCCGACGCCGTGGTCGATCCGCAACTGCGCGTGCGCGGCGTCGAAGGCCTCCGGGTGATCGACGCCTCGGTGCTGCCGGACCTGCCGAGCGGCAACATCAACGCGCCGACCATGATGATCGCGGAGAAGGCCGCCGACCTGATCCGCGGCCGGCCCCCGCTCGAGCCGTCCCGCATCTGACCCGAACGATCACGAGGAAACGCCGCCGATGTTCGTGAAACTGTCCCGCGACCGCGCGGTCACGCTGGAGGACCGCAACAACTTCCGTGCCTTCAAGGTGTTGATCGAGGACGACCCGGAGCAACTGGCGCTCGCACGGCTCGCGCTGATGAACGTCGCGGAGCTGGAGGATCGCGTGGTCGCATGGGTCTCGCAGGATGCGCTGCGCCAGCGGCCGGAGGTCGCGGGCGACACCGCATGGGAGGAGGGCTTCGAGGCGATGATCGAGAAGGCCCGCCCGCACGGCTGGATCGACGACGCCCGCAAGGCGATCAAGGCGCATATCGAATGGGTGAAGCCGGAATGACGCTGGAATTCGGGGTCTTCGACCATCTCGACCGCAACGCGCTGCCGCTGAAGGACTTCTACGAGGAGCGGCTGAAGATCGTCGAGGCGTTCGAACGCGCGGGCTTCTACGCCTACCATGTCGCCGAGCACCATTTCACGCCGCTCGGCATGGCGCCTTCGCCCAGCGTGTTCCTCTCCGCGATCGCGCAGCGCACCACGCGGCTGCGCTTCGGCACCTTCGTCTATGCGCTGCCGCTGCATCACCCCTTAAGAGTGATGGAAGAGATCTGCATGCTCGACCACCTGAGCGGCGGCCGGGTCGAGATCGGCTTCGGCCGCGGCTCGGTTCCTTACGAAATCACCTACTACGCCCAGAGCGCCGACGAGCGGCAGCAGATCTACGCCGAGCGGCTGGAGCTGATCCTGAAGGCGTTCTCCAGCAAGGTGCTGAACTGGGACGGCAAGTACGACCGTTTCGTCAACGTGCCGATCGAGATCGAGCCGCTGCAGAAGCCGCATCCGCCGCTGTGGTACGGCGCGCATTCGCCGGACAGCGCCGAGCGCGCGGCGCGCAAAGGCCTCAACGTCGTCAACAACGACGTGCCGGACGTGACGCGGGCCTCGCTCGCGCGCTACCGCGAGGTGTGGCGGGAGGCGAACGGCGCGTCCGCGCCCGAGCCGAAGATGGGCATGGTGCGCTTCGTCGTGGTGGCCGAGACCGACACGCAGGCGAAAGCGCTCGCGAACCGCGCCTATCCGGTGTGGCTCAGGAGCTTCAACCACCTGCACGATACGCACGGCACGCGGCCGCAATTCGCACGGCCGGAATCGTTCGACGTCATCGAGGAGCGCGGCCTCGGGATCGCCGGCGCGCCGGAGACGGTGCGGGCGTTTCTCGCGGCGCAGGTCGCCGACTGCGGCGCGAACTACGTCGTCGGCCAGTTCGCCTTCGGCGATCTCACGCTGGAGGAGACCACGCGCTCCATCGGCCTGTTCGGAGAACGGGTGATCCCCGAACTGCGGGACTCGCTTGAAGCCAACGCGACGGACCGGAATTCCGGTCCTAATTCCCGCCGGGCTTGATCCCCGCCGCCTTGATGATCGGCGTCCAGCGCTTCAGCTCCTCCTGGTGGAATTGCGCCAGGAACGCCGGCGTCAGGTTCTCGCGCGGCGTCAGCTCGTAGCTCTGGTCGGCGAAGCGCTTGCGGATCGCCGGATCGCTCAGGGCTGCGACCACCGCGGCGTTGAGCCGCGCGACGATCTCCTTCGGCGTGCCCTTCGGCGCCCACATGCCCTGCCACGGCTCGGTGTAGACGCCCGGCACGCCGGCCTCGTCGATGGTCGGGATGTCCTGCGAGCCGGAGCCGCGCCGCTTGCCCATCACCGCGAGGATCTTGATCTTGCCGGCGCGGAACTGCGGCAGCGACGTGATCGGATCGAGGATCGCCATGTCGATCTGCCCCGAGACGAGATCGGGCACGACCGGCGCGGTGCCGCGATAGGGCACGAGCTGGAAGCTGGTGCCGGTCGCGTTCTGGAACTGGACGCCGCCGATGTGCGACGGACTGCCCTGCCCGGCGGTGCCGAACGAGGCCTTGCCCGGGTTGGCCTTCAGCCACGCGACCAGCCCCTTGATGTCCTTGACCGGCATGTCGGCGCGCACCGCGAACAGCCAGGGCGTGTTGCCGATCAGCGCGATCGGCTCGAAGTCGTTCACCACGTCGTAGTTGAGGTTCAGCACCACCGCGTTGAGGACATGCGTGACGTTGGCGCCGTAAAGAATGTTGTAGCCGTCCGGCGTCGCGCGGGCGATGCGGCCGGCGCCGGTCGAGCCCGATGCGCCGGTGACGTTCTCGATCACCACCGACTGGCCGAGCGCGGCGCGCATCCCTTCGGCGACGAGCCGCGCGTTGGTGTCCATCGCGCCGCCCGCCGGCACCGGGACCACCATCGTGATGGTGCGGCTCGGATAGGCCTGCGCGGAGGTGGCGCCGGCCATACCCGGCAGCGCCAGCACACCGGCCGTCAGGCGCAAGAATTTTCGGCGTTCGAGATGCATAAGTCCTCCCCAGTTTTGTGCGTGCCCCGGCGGGCGTTTCCGGGCATGATAATGCAATTCGGCGGCGCGCCCAGCCCGATGGCGTCGCGCCACGGAATTCGTCAGGAGAGAGCCGGAATGCCCCGTCACAAGAGCTTCGTCCCGCAGGGCGTCATCCCCGCCGTGCTGCTGCCGTTCAACGACGACCTGTCGATCGACGAGGCGAGCTATCGCAAGCATCTGCGCGACGTCGCCGCGGTCGAGGGGCTCGCGGCGATCACGCTCAACGCGCATTCCACCGAGGTCGCGTCCTGCACCTTTGACGAGCAGCGCCGGGTTCACGAGATCGCGCAGGAGGAGGTCGGCGGGAAGCTGCCCATCGTCCATGGCATCTGGGCCGACGGCTCGCTCGAAGCCGCCCGGATCGCCAAGCAGGCGACTGCCGACGGCGCCTCCGCGCTGCTGGTGTTTCCGCCCGCGCCCTTCACCCTCGGCCAGAACGCGGCGATGGCGCTAGCGCACTTCAAGCGCATCGCCGACGCCAGCGACCTGCCGATCATCGCGTTCCAGTATCCGCTCGCCACCGGCCAGGGCTATCCGAACGAGACGCTGCTGCGCATGATCGACGAGGTGCCGAACCTGAAGGCGATCAAGGATTGGGCCGGCACCGTGCAGCAGCACGAGTGGCATGTCCGCACGCTGCAGAACCTGTCGCGGCCGTTCAACGTGCTCTCGACCCAGAGCTCGTGGCTGATGAGCTCGCTGGTGCTCGGCTGCCGGGGGCTGCTCTCGGGCAGCGGCAGCGTGATCGCGGACCTGCAGGCGCAGCTCTTCCGCGCGGTGCAGGGCAACGACCTCGCCGCCGCGAAGGCGCTCAACGACCGCATCTATCCGCTTGCCAGCGTGTTCTATGCGCAGCCCTGGGCCGACATGCACAACCGCATGAAGGAGGCGCTGGTGCTGCTCGGCCGTCTGCCGCGCGCGGTGGTGCGCCCGCCGCTGGTCAAGATCGAGCGCGCGGAGATCGAGCGCATCCGCCAGGCGCTGGTCGCGGCCGACCTGCTGGAGAAGGACAAGCGCGACGCGGCGTGAGGCGTTCAGCCGGCTTCGCCGCCGATCTCTGCAAGCAGGACGTTGCGCGGCGACGCAAACGGATTTGCCACCGTCACGCCGCCCCAGGTGAATCCGTCCTGCAAGTCTTCCGACAGCAACAGGCGGCATCCCGCCTGCGACGCCGCCGACAGGATCACCGAGTCCCAAATTCCGAGCCGATGGTCGGCGGCGAGGTCGATTGCCGCCGTCATGACCTCGGACGACGTCTCCGCCACCACGAACGCATCGCGCCAGCCGAGCAAGGCATGGCGTGCCTCATCGGCGGATCGCTGCGCCTTGCGGACCAGCACGTTGAAAAGCTCGCCCAGAACCTGCGCGGGGACCACCGTCGAGCCTTGCGGAAGCCGGCGGACCAGATCGAGCGCAGCATCGCGTCGCGCCGGTCCGTTCACGCCTTCGGCGCAGGCGAGCACATTGGTGTCGAGCGCGACCCTCACGCCGCGCCGTCGTCATAAAGATCGTCGCGCGACCAGCGGCCGGCATCGATCGCCGGCTGCCGTTCGAGCCGCGACAGCAAGGCCGCCCGCGCGGCGTCCACACCCGGCTCGACTTGCGCGGCCGGGATCAGCCGCGCCACAGGCTTGCCGTGGCTGGTGACGACATAGCTGTGCCCGTCCCGCACCCCGCGCAGCAGGGTCGAAAACTGACGATTGGCATCGGCTGCGGACACCGACTTTTCCATGCGATCCCCACATATAGTGATTTAACCTACTAAAGCGGAATCATCATATTTTCACAAGCTTTCGGACTCGATTTGCGTTCCGGCACGGGCCGATCCAAGACAGGCCTCATGAACAACCGCTTCCTTCTCGCCGGCGTCATGGGCTGGCCAGTGTCGCAGTCGCGCTCGCCGATGCTGCACAATTACTGGTTCGCGCAGCACGGGCTGCAGGGCTCCTACGTCCCGCTGGCGATCCGGCCTGAGGGCATCGGCGCGGCGCTTCGCGCGCTGCATCCACTCGGCTTCGCCGGCTGCAACCTCACGATCCCGCACAAGCAGACCGCGATGGCGATCGTCGATTCGATCGACGAGACCGCCACCACAATCGGCGCGATCTCCTGCGTCACGGTCGGGCCGGACGGCGCGCTCGCCGGCACCAACAACGACTGGTACGGCTTCACCGAGAACGTTCTCGAATTCGCGCCGGACTGGCGCGCCGACGCGGGCCCCGCCGTGGTGATCGGCGCCGGCGGCGGCAGCCGCGCCGTGGTCTACGGACTGATGCGGCGCGGTGCGAAGGAGATCCGTCTGGTCAATCGCACGCAGGCGCGGGCGGAAAAGCTGGCGCAGGACATCGGCGGGCCGGTCACGGTGCTGCCGTGGGAGAGCCGGCACGAGGCGCTCGACGGCGCGGCGATGCTGGTCAACACCACGAGTCAGGGGATGATCGGCCAGACCGCGCTCGACCTGACCCTCGACGCGCTGCCGAAGCAGGCCCTCGTCGCCGACATCATCTACAATCCGCGCGAGACGCCGCTGCTCCAAGCCGCGCGCGCGCGCGGCCATCGCACCGTCACCGGCCTCGGCATGCTGCTGCACCAGGGCCGGCCGGCCTGGAAGGCATGGTTCGGGATCGAGCCGAAGGTGACGGCCGAGCTGCGCGCGCTGATCGAGGCGTCGCTCTAAACATCCGGCCGCCGCAGGCCTCGCTGCACTTCACGCTCCGTTCGCTCCTCCCCAGCTTGCAGGCTCCCCCTCGGGCGCTATGACTGGCGCAGACCGGCCGACGGCCAATTCGCCTTTGGTGCCTTCGCGTCTCCCGCAAACCGCCGATCCCCGAGGAAACCCATGCCCAAGACTTCGTCCAAATCGTCCGGCAAGTTCGACATCATCGACGAACTCGTCACCGCCAACCGCATTCTCGCGCACGAGGGCATCGTCGATTCCTTCGGCCACATCAGCGTGCGGCATCCCACGAAGAAGGACCGCTACCTGCTGTCGCGCGCGCGCGCGCCGGAGCGGATCGAGCCGGACGACATTCTCGAATTCACCCTCGAGGGCGATCCGATCGACGCCAAGAAGGCCAAGACCACCCACGCGCCCTACACCGAACGCTTCATCCACGGCGCGATCTACGAGATGCGGCCGGAGATCAACTCGGTGGTGCACAATCATTCGCCCAGCACGATCCCGTTCGGCATCACCAACAAGATGCTCAAGCCGCTGCTGCACATGTGCGCCTCGATCGGCCACGAGGTGCCGCTGTGGGATTCGCACGACAAGTTTGGCGACACCGCGCTGCTGGTGAACTCGATGGCGATGGGCCGCGATCTCGCCAAGCGGCTCGGCAAGGGCCGCACCGCGCTGATGCGCGGCCACGGCGCGGTGGTGGCCGGCACCTCGATCCGGCATTCGGTGTTCATCTCGAACTATCTGGAGCTGAACGCCAAGCTGCAGATGCAGTCGATGGCGATGGGCAAGATCAAGTACCTGACCAAGGGCGAGGTCGACGCCGTGATCGCGCGCACCGGCCCCTATACGCTGAACCGCGCCTGGGAGAACTGGTGCATGCGCGCGGGCCGCAAGATGCAGAAGCTGGATTGACGGCCGTCGATGCAGACCGGGTGCCCCGCGCACCGGCCAAGACCCCTCCCCTGCAAGGGGGAGGGTTAGGGAGGGGATCGAGAGCTTAAGGAGAGGGGGGGCGAAGCGGATTCGCCTCGAACAGGCCGTCCCCCACCCGCCGCGCTGCGCGCGGCGACCTCCCCTTTCAGGGAGAGGTGACGGAGAGAGCGCCCGGGACACAGGACGCTCCCTCAAATCCCGCGGATCTGTCCGCCGTCGAGATCGATCACCGCACCGTGCAGGTAGTCGATCCGCCCGCTCGCCAGCATCGCGACCAGCGCCGCCACCTCCTCCGGCTGGCCGAAGCGCGCCACCCGCTGGTCCGCGAGAATGTCCGCCACCGCCTGCTCCTTCGAGACGCCGCGGTCCGCCATCCAGCGCGTCACGCGGCCGACCGTCCGGTCGGTCTCGATCGTGCCGGGGTTGATGGTGTTGACGCGCACGCCGTCCTTCACGCCGCGATCGGCGAGCACCTTGGTGAGGTTGGCGAGCGCGGCGTTGACCGCGCCGACCGGACCGAAATCGGCGTCGCCGTACCGCCCGGCCACGCCGGCGATGTTCACGATGGAGCCTTTGGTCTGCATCAGGTGCGGCCAGGCCGCGCGCGACAGCCGAACCGCGGCAAAGAATTTCAGCCCGAAGCTGTCGCTCCAGTCCTGGTCGGTCAGCTTGAGAAAGTCGCCGCGCTTGGTCGCGCCCGCGTTGTTCACCAGCAGGTCGAGCCGGCCGAACTTCAGCAGCGCCGCGGCGATGGCGGCATTGGCCTCGTCGGGATCGGTGAGGTCGGCGCGATGGACCAGCGCCCGCCGGCCCTTGGCCTCGATCTCGCCGCGCACGGCGTCCAGCGCCGCGCCGTCGCGCGCCACAAGAACCACGTCCATGCCCTCGTCCGCGAGGGTCAGCGCGATGGCGCGCCCGATGCCCTTGCTCGCGCCGGTGACGAGCGCCGCGCGCCCGGTGAGTTGAAGATCCATTCCAAGGCTTCCTGAAAATCAGAAGTGGCTGGGTCGCGACAAAAGATTGATCGTCATCACCGGGCCGCCGCATAGCGGCGAGTCCCGGCGATCTCGCTTAGGAGGCATCCTGCCCTCCCGAGCAAGATGGCCGGGACATAAGGCGAGCGAAGCCGTCCTTCGGACGGCTATGCCCGGCCATGACGCCGCGATAGTGACGACAAAGCGACAACGGACATTCGCCGCTACTTCACCAGCTCGTAATTGTGCGCGAAGTCCTCCGGCGGATTCGGCCCCCACACATAGAACGAATCCTCCGGCGGGTGGTCGCCGGCCTGCCAGTCGTGATCGACCGGGACGTAGTCGATGTCGGAGGAATATTCCGAATAGCTGCCCCACGGATCGCGGATGTAATGGAAGAAGTTGGAGCCGAGGACGTGGCGGCCGAGGCCCCATCCCTTCTCGAAGCCCTTCTCCGCCATGTGGTTGGCGCCGAGCCCGATGTCGTTGATCGATGGCACGTCCCACGACAGGTGATGCAGGCCGGGGCCGTCCGACTTCACGAAGGCGATCATGTGGTGGTCGCTGCCGTGGATGCCGTGCATGAAGCAGATCATGTCGCCGGAGCGATCGGACAGGCGCATGCCGAGCACGTCACGGTAGAACGCGATGGTCTTCGGAATGTCGGTCGCGAACACCAGGATATGCGCGAGCCGGCGCGGGCGCACGCGGGGCGCCTTGGAGCGGTTGGGCGCGTTCTGCCGGGCCGGCGCGCCGCCGTAGGCCTCGACGTCCGACTTGACGTTGGGCGAGCTTTTCTCGGCGACGCGGATCTCCAGCAGCATGCCGTTCGGATCGCGGAACCACAGGCCGTTGGATTCGAAGCCCTTCGGAGGGTCGAGCCGCTCGATCCGCATGTCGTCGAGCCGCTTGCGGAAGGCCGGCATGTCGTCCTCGAAGCAGCCGAACGACAGGAATTGCATCGCCTTGCGCTTGCCCTCCGACACGCTGCCCCATTTGTGCGGATTGCCGTGGGTGTACATCGCCAGCGCGCCGTTCTCCTCGCGCAGGTCGAGGCCGAACTCGCCGTAGAACGTCTCGGCCTGCTTCAGGTCCGGCACCATGAAGTTGAATCGGTCGAGCGAATGGACGCCGAGTTCGCCGGGCCGGCGCGTCACCGGCTGGGCCATCGAACGGATCTGGGTCATGTCGGTTTCTCCCTGTCGCGGTGCGTGCGGGCGCCCCCGGCGCGCGTGTTCTTAGAACAAAACTATTCGTTGCAGCCCGGAATCGCAACGCGCGGCGTCATCGTGATTTCTTCAGATGCTCCACCACCTTGCGGCGCAGCTCGGCCTGCTGCTCGGGCGTCCAGCGCCGGAAGCCCTCGCCGCTCTTGAACCCGAGCCTTCCGTCGCCCACCAAATCCTCCAGATAGGGCGACGGCCCGGGCCGGCTCTCGATGTCGGGCAGGACCGTCCGGTGGATCGCAAGCGTGAGGTCGGTTCCGACCATGTCGGCGTTCTCCAGCGGGCCGAGCACGGCGAGCCGCCGGCCGAACGCCGCCTTGATGACCGTGTCCACCGTCTCCGCATCGCAGATGCCGCGCTCGACCAGCGACACCGCCTCGCGCCACAGGGCATGTTGCAGCCGGTTGCCGATGAAGCCTGGCACGTCCTTCTTCACATGGGCCGGCTGCTTGCCCGCGTCCGCGTGCAGCCGCATGGTGAAGTCGATCGCCCGCGGCGACGTCCATTCGGTCGCGATCACCTCGACCAGCGGCACGAGGTAGGGCGGATTCCACCAGTGGGTGCCGAGCGCGCGCGAGCGGTCGCGCAGGCCCTCCATGATCCGCGTGATCGGAATGACCGAGGTGTTGCTGGCGAGGATCGCGTCAGGCCTGGCGTGGGTCTCGATCCCGGCGAACAGGGCCTGCTTGAGCGGCAGGTCTTCCAGCACCGCCTCGACCACAAAGTCGGCGTTGCGCACCGCATCCGCCAGCTCCGGCATCGGCCAGACCCGCGCGACCGCGCCCTCGTCGTCGCCGAGGTCGCGCAGGTTCTGCGCGATGCGCTCCTTCACCGTGTCGAGGTTCGCGGCAAACGAATCGGTGATCGTGACGTCGTGACCGGCGAGCGCAAACACCTGCGCGATGCCGTGGCCCATCAGGCCCGCGCCGACCACCGCGATGCGGGGCTTGTCGGTCATGGCGCGTTCTCAATCCGTGTCGCAGATGCGATGCTCGGGCGAAAGCGACCGACCCCCTCCCCGACCCTCCCCCTTTCAGGAGGAGGGAGAACGCGCGGCAACACTCCGCCAAAAATCGGTCGGCGTCGATTTCGGCTGCGTCCGTCATAGGTCGGGACCGCGCAGCACGATCGTCCTCCCCCTGAAAGGGGGAGGAATGAGGAAGGGGTTCGTAAGGTTTCAATCATCGCGCGATGCCGAGATGCTGAAGGGTGCCGCAGACCAGCTCACCCCGCCGTGTAGCCGCCGTCCGCATAGAGAATGTGGCCGGTGTAGAAATCCGACGCCTTCGACGCGAGAAACAGCAGCGGCCCCGCGAGATCGGCGGGCTCGCCGAGACGGCCCTTCGGCACGCGGGCGAGAAAGCCCTTGCGCACGGTCTGCGCCCGCTCGGTGTCCTCGTACATCCAGGCGGTGAGCGGCGAACGGAAGACGGTTGGCCCCAGCGCGTTCACGGTGATCCCGGTCTCGCCCCATTCGCAGCCGAGCGCCTTGGTGATGCCGTCGATGGCCGACTTCGACGCGCAATAGGCGGTGTAGCCGGCCGGGTGGCCGAGCAGGCCGCGCGCCGACGACATGAGGATCACCTTGCCGCCGCGTCCCTGCTTGAGCATCTGGCGTCCCGCCGCGCGCGCCATCAGCCAGCTCTGGGTGACATTGGCGTCCATCACGTCGAGGAAATCCTCGGCCCTCTGATCGACGATCTTCGACACCTTGTTCTGGCCGGACGCGACCACGAGAATGTCGACTCCGCCGAAGCGCTTCACCGCGGCGTCCACGATCGCGTCGCAATTCGCCTCCGACGACGGCCGCTTGGCGACGACCTCGGCCTTGCCGCCGCCGAGCGCCTCGCATTCGACCGCGAGCTTTTTCAGGGCCTCGGCGCCGTTGGCGCAGATCACCACGTTGGCGCCGGCTGCGGCGAGCGTCTTGGACGCGATCGCGCCGAACGCCCCGGTCGCGCCGGTGACGATGGCGGTTTTGCCCTTCACGTCGAACAGGGAGAGCGGGTTCTTCAGAAAGTCTACGGACATGGTCACTCCACTTGCTCGGTGCGCTCCCTCTCCCCGCTGACGCGGCGCGAGGGTTCAACTCACTTCGGCATCGCCACCGCGACCGCGATGGTGCAGACCTCGTGGCCGCGGTTGACGATCTCGCGCTCCTCGTTCGGCGCGATGTAGCAACTGTCGCCCTGCCGGATGACCTGCTCCTTGCCGCCGGCGATCACCGTCAGCTCGCCCGCCAGCACATAGTAGATTTTCTCCGGCGGCGAGGCGTCGGGGCCGGCGCCGCCGCCCGGCAGGAAGTGCGAGATGCCGAACACCAGCGCCTGCGAGCCGCCCATCTCGGCGCCGAACACGCGGAAGGACTTGTAGTCGCGGTGGTTCGGCGCGTCGTAGGGCTTCGCCTCGGAAAACGGACGGACGATCATTTGAAGCGCGCTCCCTTCTCGATGCGGTACTTGCCCGACGGATCGACCATCGCGACCAGGCGGATGATGCAGCCGTCGCCGCGGTCCCAGTTCCAGGGGAAGAACGCGAAGGTGCAGCGCCGGCCCGTGACCTTGTCGAGATCGCCGCCGACGTTCTCGATGCCAAGGATGCCGTTGCTGAACAGCTTGCGATGCACCGGCTCCCATTCCGGGAAGTCGTCCTTCCAGTCGCGGCCGCCGGACCACTCGCGGTATTCCGCTTCGAGATGCGGATGCAGCGGGCCGTTGCGCTGCGGGCCGATGGCGGTGGCGAGCGGATGGTCGTTGGCCTGGGTGTCGTGGCCGACGACCTTGACCTTCTTCTCCACGAACCAGTCGCCGGCCGACGGCACGAAGCCCGGCGCGCGGCAGAAGTAGTCTTCCGAATCCTCATACTGGTGATGCCAGCCGGTGTTGACGATCACCACGTCGCGCGGCCGCACGACCTTGCCCGCCGCCTTCTCAAGATCGTCGTAGGTGATCGGCTCCCACTTCTTCTTCGGAATCGACACCACGATGCCGGAGCCGAAGAAGTGCGGCAGCGGCACCTCGTCGATAAAGGGCGTTCCCTGGATGACGTGGGCGGGCGCGTCGATGTGCGTGGTGTTGTGCATCGACGTCGTGATGCGCTGCGACAGCACGCCCGACTTCGCCATGTAATGGATGCGCTCGATCTTGACGTCTTCGAAGTACGGCCAGTTCGGCGACTGGTATCCGAAGCGATGGGACAGGTTGTAGAACTCCAGCCCCATCGCGTTTCTGAGGTTTTCCTCGAACGTGATGCCACGTATCTTTTTGGCCAAGGCAGTTCCTCCCTCGTTGTCGGCGCGTTGCGCCGTGTCGTTGTCGTCCCGCCGGCGGAGTCGGCCGATATGGAGCCGGCCAAACCGGCCCCGACCGGCGTCAGGCCGCCGCCGCGCTCAATCCCGCCAGCATGGCGCGCTTGGTCGCAAGCAGGCGCTCCGCGATGGTCTCGCACTGGTCGCTGAAGCGCTGGCTCGGCACCGGCACCGAAATCGCCACCGGATTGCCGAGCGGATCGTGCAGCGCGACGCCGGCGGCGCAGATGCCGAGCGTATGCTCCTCGCGGTCGTAGGCCACGCCGGTCTCGCGCACCGTCCGCACGTCCTTCAGAAGCGATTCGAGTGTGGTGTGCGAGAACGGCGTGCGCGCCTCGTAGGTCGAACCGATCAGCGCCTCGATCTGGGCGTCGCCGAGCAGGCTGAGATAGGCCTTGCCGTTCGCCGTGCAGGACAGCGGGAAGATTTCGCCGACGGCCGAGACGGTGCGCAGCCGGTGCGAGCCGATCACCTGGTCGATGAAGACGAGATGATCGTTGCGCAGCATCGACAGGTCGACGGTCTCGCAAAGGTCGGACGACAGCCGGGTGATGAACGGCCGGGCCATCGTCACGAAATCGGTCCGCACCGACGCGGCGAGCCGCAGGATGGTCGGCCCGAGCCGCACCCGGCCCTGCGGCGAGGCGGCGATCAGGAGTTTCTCGGCTTCGAGCGAGGCGACGATGCGCTGCACGGTCGAGCGCGCAAGCTTCACGCGTTGCGCGATCTGGCCGAGGCTCAATCCCGCTTCCTCGTCCTCGAGCGCGCGCATGATCGACGCCGCGCGGGCGATCACCTGAATCTGGTTCTTCTCGCTCGATCCTGGCGGCTTCATCGGTCGGTTCATCGCACGCTCACCGGCCACGGCGACACGAGGTTGCTTGCATACCGGGACAGCGTAGCCCAATATCCGATACATCAAAAAGCAGAAAATATGCTGCATTGCAGCAGGAACGGTCGAGGGAGGACGGCATGGTGCAAAAAATCGCGCTGGAGGAGCACTTCCTCTGCCCAGAGTTCATCGAATACTGGAACCCGACCGTCGCCGGCATGCCCGCCGCCAAGCGCGACCGGCTGCTCGCGCTCAACACGGATTTCGGCGAGATGCGATTGGCCGCGATGGACAAGGCCGGCATCGCGCGCGCGGTGCTGGGGCTTGCGGGTCCGGGCGTGCAGGCCGAGCCGGACGCCGCCAGGGCGATCCGCAACGCCAAGGCGGGTAACGACTTCCTCGCGAAGGAGATCCAGAAGCGGCCGGACCGCTATTCAGGCTTCGCGCATCTGCCGATGCAGGACGCGAAGGCCGCCGCCGCCGAACTGGAGCGCTGCGTGCGTGACCTGAAGTTCTGCGGCGCGATGATCAACGGCCACACCCGCGGGCAATATCTCGACCATCCCTCGCTCGCGCCGTTCTGGGAGCGTGCCGAGGCGCTCGGCACGCTGGTCTACATCCACCCGGCCGATCCGGTCTCGACCGCGCCGGTGCTGGCGGGCCATCCCGGCCTGCATCGCGCCACCTGGGAGTGGACCTTCGAGACCGGCTCGCACGCACTGCGGCTGATCTTCGCAGGCCTGTTCGATCGCTATCCGCGGGCGCGGATCGGCCTCGGCCACATGGGCGAGACGCTGCCCTATCTCTTGTGGCGCTTCGACAGCCGAACCGGGCCGGAGTTCTACGATGTCGGCCTCAAGCAGCCGGTGTCGCATTACATCAAGTCGAACTTCGAGATCACGACGTCGGGCATGTGTTCGGCCGAGCCGCTGAACTGCGCGATCGCGGCGCTCGGCCACGACCGGATCATGTTCGCCGCCGACTATCCGTTCGAGAAGGCGGAGGAGGCCGGGCACTGGCTCGACACCGAGACGCTGGACGAGGCCGTGCGTGCAGACATCGCGTTCAACAACGCGGCGAAAAGGCTGGGACTGGCGGGGTAGGTCTTCGATACCCGTCGGCTGTCATGGCCGGGCTTGTCCCGGCCATCTCGATGAGGTGGGCAGCCTTGCCAAGCGGGATCACCAGGACTCACTGCAAGGGCGGCGCCTCTTTCCCCTCTCCCGAACGGGAGAGGGTGGCTGAGCGCCACAGGCGCGAAGCCGGGAGAGGGACTTTGAAGAGTGCGCATGCCGGCGTTTGCCGCAAGCCCCTCTCCCGCCTCGCCTTCGCTCGGCACCCTCTCCCTTTCAGGGAGAGGGGACATTGCGGCGGACCGCTCAACCTGCCTTCGCCAATCAGCTCGCAGCAGCCAATCCGGCTTGTCTCCGCAAATGCGGAAAGGTTCGCTGTCGGACCGACCATCTCGCCGCGACGGCGGTGCTTCTTCCCCTCTCCCGGAACGGGAGAGGGTGGCTGAGCGCCGCAGGCGCGAAGCCGGGAGAGGGACTTTGAAGGGTGCGCATGCCGGCGTTTGCCGCAAGGCCCTCTCCCGCCTCGCCTTCGCTCGGCACCCTCTCCCTTTCAGGGAGAGGGGACATTGCGGCGGACAGCAACTTCATTGCACAAACTTCGGCGGCACGATCTTCGTCGCGAGGCCCTCGTTGCAACGAGAGGGTTGCAACGTCTTCGTTGCAATGCCGCACGCCCAGATCATCGCGACCGCTCAGCTCTCCGCGTAATAATGCGTCTCCAGCAGATAGCAGCCGGTCTTCGACGTGAACGGGCCGTGATAGACGCCGGGCGGACGCACGCAATAGGTCGGCCCCTTGAACTGCTCGCCGCCCTGCCCCTTGTCGTCGGAGCCGCAGACCAGATCGCCCTCGATGAGGAACACCTCTTCCCAATACTCGTGCACGAACGGCACGGTCGAATAGGCGCCCGGCTCGATCCGCAGGATGCGGGTGCGGTTGCCGACCTTGTTCTTCTCGTCGAGCGAGCCCGCGAGAATCCGCTCGGTGAAACCCGGCGGATAGCCCGGCACGTTGTGGAAGCCTTCCTTCAGGTCGATGGTGGTGAACTCGAAGGCGTCTTTGCGAAAACCCATTTCAATCTCTCCTGACACTCTCTTGACGGTCGTCTGTCCGTCGACGTTTGCGAAATCGTAAAGCCCGCGAGGCCGCAAAACCGGGTGGCGGGGTGGCGCGGCTTCGCTCTTATGCCGGCGCGGGGACGCCGAGCCTGTTCGTCGCCTCGGTGACCCTCTGCCACGTTCCCCTCGGAATGGGAATGCCGCCCGCCTCGCGCTCCGCGCGCACGGCGTCGCCGCGCTCGCCCGGGAGGAGAATCCGCTCGACGCCCTCGGCCTTCGGCAGGCCCGCGATGGCGCCGCCGAGCTGCGCGGCCTCGTCGATGAAGCGGTCGAAATCGCCGAACGCGCCGACGTCCACGGCGATCGCGATGCCGTTCAGGAACGGGTTGTCGCTGGTGTCGTTGGCCAGAAGCGTCGGCGCGACCCGCGGGTTCGACAGCGCGAGGCTGCACAGGCATTCGATCATGAACGACAGGCCCGCGCCCTTGATCCCCGCCATCGGCAGCAGCGTCGCGATCGCGCGCGGATCGGTGGTGTCGCGGCCCTCCGAGTCGATGCCCCAGCCGAGCGGCACGCTCTCGCCGCGGTCCTTCGCGCCCATGATCTTGCCGTTGGCGACGGTCGCGGTCGACATGTCGAGCAGGAACGGCCGCCGGTCCCTGGCCGGCACCGCGAAGGCGATCGGGTTGGTCGAGACCGCGGCGACGCGCGCGCCCGGATAGGCCATCATCGGCCCCGACGCGCTCATCACGATGCCGGCGAAGCCGGCCTCCGCGATCTGCTGAGCGAAATAGCCGATCGCTCCGGAATGGGTGATGTTGCGCGCCGCGCACCAGCCGATGTGCACCTCTCGCGCGCGCTCCACCGCCTCGTTCACGGCGCGCGTCATCGCCACCGCGCCCGGCGCACGGTCGGCCTCCAGCACCACGATGGCGCCGGACTTCTTCTCGATCCGCATGTCGGGCGACGGATTGATCTGCCGCCGCTTCAGCAGATCGAGATAGCGCGGAATGCGGATGATGCCGTGCGAGTTTGTGCCGCGCAGATTGGCCCAGACCAGCATGTTCGCCCATTCGTCGGCGTGCGGCGGCGAGACGCCGGCGGCGACGAACACGGCGCTGGTGAAGGCCAGCAGATCGGCCTTGGAAACGACGACCGCGTCCTTGCTCATTTCGCGGCCAGTCCTTTTTTGCCGGCCGGCGTCGTCTTGTACCAGTCGAGCATCTGTTCTCCCGTCCAGTGCAGCACGCCGTCGAAGCGCGAGACGTAGTCGTAGATCGCCTCGAGATACTTGATGCGGTGCGGCTGACCGGAGAGATACGGGTGGATCGCGAGCGAGACGATCTTGGCGCGCTGCGCGCTCTCGGCATAAAGACGGTCGAACTGGTCGATGAAACGCTTGAGCAGGTAATCGCTCTCGTGGTGCTGGACCGCCATCATCGGAATGTCGTTCATCTCCATCGTGTAGGGCATCGTCACCAGCGGGCCGTTGGTCGTGCGGATCGTCGTCGGCTCGTCGTCGTAAACCCAGTCGCCGATGTATTTCACGCCCGCGCCCGCCAGCAGGTCCGGCGTCTCCAGCGTCTGCGTCAGGCCCGGCCCGAGCCAGCCGACCGGCCGCTTGCCGGTGAACCGCTCGCAGATGTCCATCGAGCGGTGGATCATCGCCTTCTGGTCGGGCTCCTTGTGGATCGGCCCCTGCTCGTAGGAGTGTCCCATGAACTCCCAGCCGAGCGACCTCGCCTCCTCCGCGACCCGCGGATAATCCTCGCAGACCCGCGCGTTGATCGCGAGCGTCGGCACGATCCCGCGCGAGCGGTAGAGATCGAAGAAGCGCCACACGCCGACCCGCATGCCGTACTCGTGCCAGCTCCAGTTCGACACGTCCGGCAGCAGCACCTGTCCGGTCGGAGCGGCGAGCACCTGCCGCGCCATCGGCTTCGAAATGTCCCACACTTCGAGATTGACGATGCTCCAGAACACAATCCGCGCATCGCCCGGCAGCTTCAGCGGCGGCCGGTCGACGATGGCGGAATAGTCGGCGCGCTCGCGCGGCTGCATGGGATCGGACACGGAACGAGACCTCACGAAAGACAAAGCCGGCGGCCAGTATCCACCGCAGACCGCGCGGCGCAAGAGACGAGAGACGGCGAAAAGGCAGACGAGACAGGCGGTCCGCGCCGTCGCGGCTACAGCACCAGCAGCACGCCGGAGCCCACGAGCAAGCCCGCGAACATCCGCTGGAACTGGCGCTCGTCGAGCCGGCCGTAGATTTTCCATCCGACCCAGGCGCCCGCGAACAGCGCGGGCACGACGAACAGGTACAGCACGACCACCGTCGTGCTGAACGCCAGCAGGCCGATGGCGGTGAGCGTGCCGGCCTGCGCGATCAGGATGAACGGCTGGTACACGCCGCGCGCCACGTCCTTCGGCCAGCCGCGGATCTGGGTCCAGACCGCCGGGAAGATTCCGGACAGCCCGGACAGCCCGCCGGTGACGCCGCCGAGAAATCCGATTCCGGCATCGGCGGCCTTGCCGCCCCACGTCACATGCGGGAGCTTCGGGGCGAGCAGCGCGAACGCGCCGTAGACGATCAGGAAGACCGCGATCGCGGTGCGCACCGCGTCCTGGTCGGTCTTCACCACCAGCGCCGCACCGAGCGGAATGCCGAGCAGGCCGGGAATCAGGAACGGCAGCAGCCGGCCCATGTTCACCGAGCGGCGCATGGTCCAGACCATCCCGCTCTGGATCGTCAGCCCGCCGGCGGCCACCAGCATGGCCGCCAGCACCGGCGGAATCGCGTGCAGCCAGATCGCGGTCGCCACCACGCCATAGGCGAAGCCGGCCGCGCCCGAGGCGATGCCTCCGAGGAACGCGCCGAGCATGATGAGGCCGAGCGTGGAGGCGTTGAGCAGCGTGTGGAGGGCGGGATCGGCGAACATGCTTCGTCTTGCCGCCCGCGGGAGGCGTGGTTTCGGAACCTGTTATAGTTGCCGACATACGCATATCGGAATCCCCTCAACAACCCGGGAAATGCGCATGCCCGATCCCATCGCCGCACAGGCCGTCCGCGACGCGCTCGCCGCCCGCTTCGGCGAAGCGCCCGCCGTCGACGAATCGCTGGCCGGCCTCGACGAATGGCAGCGGATCGCGAGCCGCAAGGTGCACCGGCGCTATCTCGACAAGCCGGTCGATCCCGAACTGGTGCGCACGCTGTGCGCGCTGGCGCTGTCCGCCCCGTCCAAGAGCGACCTGCAGCAGGCCGACATCCTGATCCTGCGCGATCCTGCCCGGCGCAAGGCGATCGCGGACCTTCTGCCGGACCAGCCCTGGGTCGGCGCGTCGCCGGCCCTCCTGGTGTTCCTCGCCAACGGCCGCCGGCTCACGGAAATTTTCCGCTTTCGCGACCGGCCGTTTCCGAACGACCATCTCGACCAGTTCTTCAACGCCGCAGTCGACGCCGGCATCCTGCTCGCGACCTTCCTGCGCGCGGCCGATGCGGCCGGGCTCGGCTCATGCCCGATCAGCGTGATCCGCGATCATTCCGAAAGGGTGAGCGCGATTCTGGAATTGCCGCCGCGGGTGATCCCGGTGGCGGGCCTGTGTCTCGGCTGGCCCTCCGAAAAGGGCCACATCACGCCGCGGCTTTCGCTGTCCACCACGGTCCACGTCGACCGTTACGACGAGGGCGATCTGGCTGGCGAAATCGACGGCTACGACCGGCGGCGGCACGCGATCCACGGCTATCGCAGCCAGCGCGATCCGGCGCGCTGGGGCGTCGCGGACTTCTACGGCTGGTCGGAGGACAAGGCGCGGCAATACGGCGTGCCGCAGCGCGTCGATTTCGGGGCGTTCGTGCGCAGGAAGGGATTCGGGCTGGAGTGAGGGCGGACCCAGCATTCCTGTGTCCCGGGCGCGGCGCAGCATGAAGCGCAGCGAAATGATGCGACGCAGACCCGGGACCGCTCCGGAGACCGCCACCGCAACGGCGCCATCACCCCCTCACATATTTGATCACCCGCCAGTTCAGCGTGTCGGTGACGAACACCTCGCCGCGCGCGCTGACCGCGATGTAATGCGCCTCGCCGTACTGGTTCGGCCCCTTGCCCTGCGCGCCGGTCGAGCCCAGCACGCGGCCGTTGCGCGGATCGAGCGTCATCACCTGCCCGCAATGGCCATGCGCGAGATAGAGAAGTCCGTCCGGTCCGAACGCCAGACCGCACGGCGTCCCGGGATGCTTCGTCTCGCGAATGTAGTTGCCGTCCTGATCGAAGACCTGGATGCGGCCGTTGTTTCGATCCGCGATGTGGAGCAGGCCGTCGGTGTCGATCACCACCGAATGGCAGAGATCGAACTCGCCGGCCCCCGTGCCCTGCCCGCCGAAGCTCTTGATGAAGCGGCCCTGCGCGTCGAACTTCAGCGCCAGGCTCGTCGCCTTGCCGTGGCCCTGCAGCACGAACAGGTCGCCATTCGGCGCGACCGCCAGATCGTTCGGCTCGTCGAACAGCCGCAGATGGCCGTAGTCGTGCCACTCGCCCGGCCGGCCGCGCACGCCCAGCACCATCCGCAGCCGGCCGCCGGGATCGAACTTGAACACCGTGTGGCCGCCGAGATCCGTGGTCCAGATGTTGTCGTTGGCGTCGATGTACAGCCCATGCGGGCGGTCGAACAGGCCGTCGCCGAAGGCGCGGACGAACCGGCCGTCCGGATCGAACTCGACCAGTGGGCCGGCCCCGCGATGCAGCAGAAAAATGTGGCCGGCGGAATTGATCGCCACCCCCGACACGCCGCCGAGATTCATTCCCGCCGGCAGATCGAAGGGATCCTCGATCGCCCTCATGTCGTGCATGCGCCGTCTCCCTCGCGCGAAGCATAGGCGATTTTCGCAAGACGCACGCCCCGGACGCTCGACACGCCGCGACACATTCCGATAGGAAGATGTAACGCCGTCCGGCGGCGCAAGCCGCATTGAAAAAATCCACCCGATCATGGCCGAATCCACCGCATCCGGCGCAACGCGCGGCTCCGTTCCTGCATTTTGGCTGAGCCTTGTCCCGGGCGTCGCGCTGTCGGCGGCGGTCGCCATCGTCGCGGTCGCGGCCGCGCCCTTCGTGGCGCTGGCGTTCCCGGTTCCGGCGATGGTGCTGGCGCTGATCGTCGGCATCGTGCTGCATCCGGTCGCGGCGCGGCCGATGTTCCAGCCCGGCATCGTGTTCTGCGTGAAGACGCTGCTGCGCTGGGCGGTGGCGCTGCTCGGGCTGCGGATCGCGCTCGGCGAGATTTTCGCGCTCGGGTTCGGCACCGCCATGCTGGTGATCGCCGCGATGGCGGTCACGCTCGCATCGGGATTCCTGCTGGCGCGCGCCTTCGGCCAGAGCGAGCAGTTCGGCGCGCTGGCCGGCGCGGGCACCGCGGTCTGCGGCGCATCGGCGACGCTCGCCACCTCAGCGGTGCTGCCTAACTACAAGGGCAAGGAGGCCGACGTCGCCTTCGTGGTGATCGCGGTCAACGCGCTCTCGACCGTGGCGATGGTGCTCTATCCGCCGCTCGGCCATGTGCTCGGCTTCGGCGAAACCACGACCGGCATCCTGCTCGGCGCGACCATTCACGACGTGGCGCAGGTCGCAGGCGCGGGCTACGCCGCGTCCGAGCAGACCGGCAACACCGCCGTGATCGTCAAGCTGTTCCGGGTGCTGCTGCTGTTTCCGGTGGTGGTCGCCGTGGCGTGGTATTTCCTGCGCCCCCGGCCGCCGATGTCCGCGCTCAAGGCCTCGATCCCCGGCTTCGCGCTGGTGTTCATCGCGCTGTGCATCCTCAACAGCGTGCTGTCGGCGATGCCGGCCGCCGCCCCGGTCTATGGGCCGGCGAAGGCGGTGCTCGGCGAGGTCTCGACCTGGGGCCTGCTGATCGCAATCGGCGCGCTCGGGCTCGGCACCTCGATCGGTGCGGTCGCCGCGCTCGGCCTCCGCCATATCGCGACCATCGTCGGCACGACGATCGTGATCCTCGCGATCGTGACGGCCGGCCTCGCGCTGGCGGGTTGAGCGCGCCGCGCCGGAACACCGGCGGCGCTCACCGGGTTTCGGGAATCTTCACCAGCTCGAACTCGAAGCTCGTCTGCAAGTCCTCGACCTGCGCGCGCGACAGCCACATGGCGGTCCAGCCCAGCCCCGGGTGATGCGTGGCCAGTTCGATGGCGGCGCGGTGCGGGTCGGCCCGCACGCTCCAGAGCAGGTTGTCGCTCTTGTGCACACGCTCCGGATCGTCCGGCACCGTCGCCGGATGCACCGGGATCATCTTCGCGCGCACCGCGGCAAGCTCGCGGATCAGCGTGTCGATGTCATGCGCGGACAGCGCCGCCGTGCCGCCCGACGCCGACAGCGTCGCATGGGTGTTGTCGCCGTCGAGATCGATCCGGATCGGGGACATGTCGTTCTCCTTCCGCTTCAGGCTTCGCCGGGCGTCCCGGTCAGTCCGCCGCCGCCACCTGGTGCGCGAGGGCGATCTCGCGGCCGGTGCGCGAGGATTCGATGGCGGCGGTGCAGACCTCGAGATTGGCCAGTCCCCAGCGGCCGGTGTGCGTCACCGGCTTGCCGGCGATGGCGTCGGCAAACTCCTCCAGCACCCGCACGCGCGGGCTTTTGTCGCGCGGCAGCGCCACCGGCTCGCACGCGCCGTTGCGATAAACCAGCAGGCCATCGGGCGACTGGCGGATATCGCCGCGCTCGCAGCTCACCAGCGTCAGCCCGAAATGCGGCTGATGCGGCGCCTCCGCCGGGATCGCGGACCGCGCCCGCGCGCGCTTGGCGGCCAGCTCCTGGTCCGGCGTCTGCGCCCTGCGCGCAGAGGCACCGGCATCCGCACCGGCATCGCGCGGCGTTGCCGGCATGCCCCATTCGCCGACGCCGGCGGTGAGCTCCGTGCCCGGCATGTGGCCGTAGCCGTTGTAGACCGCGGTGGCGACCGCGCCATCCGCGAACGTCAGCCAGATCGTGTGCGCGCCGATCGAGCGGCGGCGCTCGTCCCAGTCGAAGGTCGCGGCGCGCACGCTCTTCACCAGCCCGCCGCCGAGCAGCCGGAGAATGTCGATCTGGTGCGCGCCCTGCCGGTAGGTGACGCCCCCGCCCTGCGCCACGTCGAACTCCGCCGGCCGGCGCGGCCGCGCCATCCAGTCGGTGAAATTCCAGGTGTGGATCATGCCCACGCGGCCGAGCGCGCCGGACGCCACGATCTCGCGCATGCGCGCGATCGGCAGATCGTAGCTGTGCGAATGGCCGACCTGGAGCACGACGCCCGCGCGGGCGGCCGCGTCCACCATGGTCCGCGCCTGCTCGACCGCGATCGCCATCGGCTTCTCTGTCAGCACATGCTTGCCGGCGGCGGCGGCCTGGGCGACCTGCGCCGGATGCAGCTCGGTCGGCGTCGCCACATAGACCGCATCGAGGCCGGGATGGCGCAGCATGGCGTCGAGATCGGCATGGGCCGCAGCGCCGGTTTCGGCCGCCGCCGCGGCTCGTTCGGCCCCGTCAGGCTCCGCAATCGCTGCAAGCTGGAACTGCGGCGCCGCGCGGATCGCCGGCACGAAGGCCCAACCGGCCGCGCCCATTCCCACGATACCGATGCGGATGGGGGACATGCGGGCGGGCGACATCGAACGAATGGACCTCGTCTGGCCTGAATCGACCGGCTAGAGTAGACTGCCAAAAACCAGAGACGCCAGCCCTTCGGCCGACATCCAGGGAGCGCAATCCATGCTGACCGCCGAGCAGAACGAGCTGCTGACACGGATCGGACCCGGCACCCCCTGCGGCAACCTGATGCGCCGCTACTGGCAGCCGATCGCGGCGCTCTCCGAGCTCGACGCGCACTGGAACAAGCGCATCCGCCTGCTCGGCGAAGACCTGGTTCTGTTCCGCGACCGGCAGGGCCGGCTCGGCCTGATCGCCGAACAATGCCCGCACCGGCGCGCCTCGCTGGCCTATGGCATTCCGACGGACGACGGCATCCGCTGCCCCTATCACGGCTGGGAGTTCGGCCACGGCGGCCATTGCCTGAGCCAGCC
Source organism: uncultured Alphaproteobacteria bacterium (assembly GCA_963758225.1). GTDB lineage: Bacteria > Pseudomonadota > Alphaproteobacteria > Rhizobiales > Xanthobacteraceae > Z2-YC6860. Next base: position 125,064 of record CAVWUJ010000006.1, read on the forward strand.
GAACGAACCGGACAAAAGCGCGTTCCGTCACAAGATCAAGACCCCGGCCTATCCGGTCGAGGAGCTGGGCGGGATGGCGTGGGCCTATCTCGGCCCCGCCGAGACGAAGCCGCTGCTGCCGCGCATCGACGGCTTCGTGGCCGAAGGCGCGATCCGCATGCTCGGCCGCGCGCTGGTGCCGACCAACTGGCTCCAGATCATGGAAAACTCGCTCGACCCGATCCACACCGAATGGCTGCACGGCCACACCTACGAGTTCGTCAAGGCGCAGCAGGGCAAGAGCACCAAGGTCGCGATCTCGACGCGGCACGAGAAGATCGCGTTTCGCGAATTCGAGCACGGCATCACCAAGCACCGCCTGCTCGCGGGCCATTCGGAGGATTCCGACGACTGGCGCATCGGCCATCCGGTGGTGTTTCCGAACACGCTCTCGGTCGGCAACGGCGACGAGGCCTCGCGCTACTACGCCTTCCAGATTCGCGTGCCGGCCGACGACACCCACACCATGCACCTGTGGTACACCGCCTACATGCCGCCGAAGGGCGTCGACGTGCCGCGACACCTCACGGACAAGGTCCACGTCTACGAGGTGCCCTACCGCGACGCGAACGGCAATTTCATCGTCGACAATATCGACGGCCAGGACATGATGGCCTGGATCACGCAGGGCGCCATCGCCGACCGCACCAAGGAGAACCTCGGCGCCTCCGACAACGGCGTCGCGCTCTACCGCCGCGTCCTTCGCCGCGAGATCAGGAAGGTCGAAGAAGGCGTGGACCCGATGTTCACCTTCCGCGACCCCGCGAGAAACGAACGCATCGACCTGCCGAACGAGCGCAAGAAGCACCACAACAGCGAGGGCATGCGAAGCTGGATCATGCGCACGCATGCGGCCTACTCGCCGATCGCCGAGGACGTGATCCGGATTTTCGAGAGCCAGAAGCCCGAACCGACGCCGCTGCGCGCGGTGAACTGAGGCGGGACGGCCATTGTCATGGCTGCGCGCTTGCGTCGCCACCATGACGTCTCACCACAAGAACAGGACACGACGGTGCATCCCCTCTCACTGAAAGGGAGAGGGGAAGAAGCACCGCCGACGCGGAACGGGATTCGCCAAGATCAAGAAGTGAAGACCGCCGGACAATCCGCCGGGCAGCAAGGCCGCGACATGTCGGATCTCACCCTGCGCCGTCTTCCGCCAGAAACACCGTGCAGTCTTCGGGTTTCACCGCGAGCGCGACGCGGTCGCCGGCCTCGACGCCGAGCGGCATCTGCAGCGCGCGCAGTTCGACGCCGCCGCCGAGCGTGACGACATACTCCTCCTCGAGTCCGAGGAACGAGGCTGCGACGATCTCGCCCGCGAGTTCGCCCGCCTGCGGCACGTCGCCCGGCGCAAGCTTGCGCACTGCGACGTGCTCCTTGCGCACGCACAGCACCACCGGCGCGCCGGTCGGCATCGGGCGCTCGTCGCCGATCAGCCCGCGCAGCATCACCGTGTCGGAAAGCTGCACCTCGGCGTAGCAGAGCCCGACCGCGAGATCGCCGGTGCGCAGCGCCAGCCCGCCGCGAACGTTCAGCCCGAGGAAGCGCGCCACGAACGACGTGCGCGGCCGGAACGAAACCTCGCGCGGCGCCCCCGCCGCCTCGACCCGGCCACGGTTCATGACGACCACGGTTTCCGCCAGCGCGAAGGCCTCGGACTGGTCGTGGGTGACATAAATCGCAGTGAAACCGAGCCGGTCCTGCAGCGTCTTCAACTCGACCCGCACCTGGTCGCGCAACTGCGCATCGAGGTTCGACATCGGCTCGTCGAACAGCACCAGCCGCGGCTCGTAGACCAGCGCGCGGGCCAGCGCCACGCGCTGCTGCTGGCCGCCGGAGAGTTGCGGCGCGGGGCTGTCGGCGAAGCCGCGCAGGCCCAGCATGTCGAGCACGCGCGCGACCCGGTCGCGGCGCTCGGTTGCGCCGACCTTTCGGACCTTGAGCGGATAGCCGACGTTCTCAGCCACCGTCATGTGCGGCCAGATCGCATAGGACTGGAACACGATGCCCAGGTCACGGCGCTCCGGCGAGACATCGATGCCCGCCGCGGCGTCGAACATTGTGCGGCCGGCGATTGCGATCCGTCCCGATTCCGGGCTTTCGAGCCCGGCAAGACAGCGCAGCACGGTTGTCTTGCCGCAGCCGGACGGCCCGAGCAGCGCCAGCGTATGCCCCTCGCCGACCGCGAACGACACGTCGCGCACCGCCTCGACCGTGCCGAAACGCTTGGCGATGTGGCGCAGATCGACGAAGGCCGTCCTGTCCGCAGCCTCCGCTGCTTCACCCGCGCGGGGCGCCGGCGCGGCCGCGGCAGGCGTCATCACGCGGCCGCAGACTTGCCGATGGCGGCGTTGACACGCGGCATCACCTGCTCGGCCATCAGCGTCATCGAACGCGCCTCGAGCTGCTTGTCGGCCCAGTCGACGCCGGCATAGACGATTTCGCCGAAGTCGCCGACCTCCTCGCGCAGCGCGAGGATGCGGTCCGCGATCTTGTTGGGCGAGCCGGTGATCATGCAGTGCTTGAGGACGTAATCGAGCGTGATCTCGTCGTCCGGCTGGTCCTTGTGGCTTTTGAAGACGTAGAGCCGCTTGCCTCGCTTCATCTTCGACCAGATCTGCGACCAGTAGAACCGGTACGGGCTGTTTTCGTCGTCGCGGCCGTAGCGGTCCGCGGTCTTGTCGTCGTCGGCCACGAAGATCGTGCGCGCGATCCGCCAGTCGGAGACGTCCGGCTCGACGCCGGCCTCGGCCTTGCCCTTGCAGTAGTTGGTCCAGTGCGACTTCAGGTGCGCGGCCAGGAGGAAGTTCGCAGACAGCGGATGGAAGTCGCGGCGGCCCATGTGCACCACGCCCGGCGAGAACGGCGCCACCACGGTGCCGACGATCTCCGGCCGCGGCTTCTGGTAGGGCTTGGCGAGATAGCCCAGCCCGAGCGCCAGATCCTGCGTGCGCGCGGTCGAGACCTTGAAGCGGTTGTCGGTGAAGTCGATGTCGTAAGGCGGATCGCGCTCCCAGGTCGCCAGGATCACCTCGATCGATTCCGCGAACATCTTGTTGCGGTCCTGCTCGAGAATGCCGAGCGCCTCGGCGTCCGAGGTCAGCGCGCCGGGCGATACGCCGAAGATGAAGCGGCCCTGCGACAGATGGTCGAACATCGCCGCCTGCGCCGCCACCAGCACCGGGTGCATGTGCGACAGATTGGTCGTGCCGGTTGCGAGCTTGATGGTCTTGGTCGCCGGAATGAGCGTGGCGTGGAACATCATCGAATTGGTGATGGTCTCGCACTTGTCGGTGACGTGCTCGCCCACGAAGGCGTCGTAAAAGCCCAGCCTGTCTGCCAGAATGATGGCCTCGCGGTCCTCCTGCAGCGTCTGCGCCCAGTCCCGGTGCATGGGGTGCACCGGCATGGTGAAGTAACCCAGTCTCATTCCCGATCTCCTGTAACCGGGGGCAAACTAGCCGAGACCGGCGGTGAAATCAGCAATTCTCTTGCGGTGCGGCCGAGCGCGCCCTCGCGTCTCGACGGGCGAAATATCGCGATTCACCTTATGGCGGACGTGCGGGAAAAAGGATCGCGCCATAACCTCGGCCGTCATGGCCGGGCTTGTCCCGGCCATCCACGCCTTGCTTAATGCGGTTGGCGAACAGGTCAGACGTGGATGCCCGGCACAGGGCCGGGCATGACGATGATTGATAAGGCGTCAGCCCAAGGAGCCCCATGCCCAGCAACACGCTCGACGGCGCGCAGGTCATCGTCGATTACCTGATCCAGCAGAAGGTGCCCTACGCCTTCGGGCTCTGCGGCCACGGCAACATCCAGTTCATCGACGCGCTGTTCGAGCGCCAGAGCGAGATCAAGACGATCTCGACGCACCACGAGAGCGTCTGCGGCTTCATGGCCGACGTCTATTATCGCGTATCGGGCCAGCCGGTCGCGACCTTCACCTCGTGCGGTCCCGGCTCCGTCAACCTGCCGATCTCGCTCGCCACCGCCTATCTCAACTCGGTGCCGTTCCTCGCCGTGACCGGCAACGTGCCGACCAGCCAGTTCGGCCGCGGCGCGTTTCAGGAGCTTTACCGCCACCATCAGGCGGACTTTCCGTCGAGCGTGCGCACCATGTGCAAGCGCGTGTATCAGCCGACGCGCGGGGACCAGGTGCCGATGATGGTGCGGCAGGCCTGGAAGACGATGGTGACGGGCCGCCCCGGCCCCGTGGTGCTCGACGTGCCGTTCGACGTGTTCGAGGAGGCCGCCGCCGAGGAGCCGCCGCAGGCGCAGGCCTGGAGCAACAACATCTCCTCGCGCTGCGGCGCCGATCCCGACGGCGTCGTGAAGGCGGTCGACATGCT
>CAVWUJ010000007.1:0-717533 GCA_963758225.1 uncultured Alphaproteobacteria bacterium
GACATCGACCACGTCAACGTTGGCGCCTACATCCGCAACACGCTGGCGATGGACAAGAACATGACGCGCGAAGACGCGCTGTTCGACATCTATCGCGTCATGCGTCCGGGCGAGCCGCCGACGCTCGACACCGCGCAGGCGATGTTCCAGTCGCTGTTCTTCGATCCCGAGCGTTACGATCTCTCCGCGGTCGGTCGCGTCAAGATGAACATGCGGCTCGACCTCGACGCCGCCGACACCGTGCGCGTGCTGCGCAAGGACGACATCATCGCGGTGATCCGCACGCTGCTCGACCTGCGCGACGGCAAGGGCGAGATCGACGACATCGACCACCTCGGCAACCGCCGGGTGCGCTCGGTCGGCGAGCTGATGGAGAACCAGTACCGCATCGGCCTGTTGCGCATGGAGCGCGCGATCAAGGAGCGCATGTCGAGCGTCGATATCGACACCGTCATGCCGCAGGATCTGATCAACGCGAAGCCCGCGGCCGCTGCGGTGCGCGAGTTCTTCGGCTCCTCGCAGCTCTCGCAGTTCATGGACCAGACCAACCCGCTGTCGGAGATCACGCACAAGCGGCGTCTCTCGGCGCTCGGGCCGGGCGGCCTCACGCGCGAGCGCGCCGGCTTCGAGGTGCGCGACGTGCACCCGACGCATTACGGCCGCATCTGCCCGATCGAGACCCCGGAAGGTCCGAACATCGGTCTGATCAACTCGCTCGCGACCTTCGCGCGGGTGAACAAGTACGGCTTCGTCGAGACGCCGTATCGCAAGGTCAAGGACGGCCGCGTCACCGATGAGGTGGTCTATCTCTCGGCGATGGAGGAGTCGCGTTACACGGTCGCGCAGGCCAACGCCCAGATGGACCCGAAGGGCAGGCTGGTCGAGGACATGATCGTCTGCCGTCAGGCCGGCGAAGTCCTGATGCTGCCGCGCGAGAAGGTCGACTACATGGACGTCTCGCCGAAGCAGCTCGTTTCGGTGGCCGCGGCGCTGATCCCGTTCCTCGAGAACGACGACGCCAACCGCGCTCTGATGGGCTCGAACATGCAGCGCCAGGCGGTGCCGCTGGTTCGCGCCGAGGCGCCGTTCGTCGGCACCGGCATGGAGGGCGTGGTCGCCCGCGATTCCGGCGCCGCGATCGCGGCGCGCCGCACCGGCGTGATCGACCAGGTCGACGCGACGCGTATCGTCATCCGCGCCTCGGAAGAGACCGACCCGACCAAGCCCGGCGTCGACATCTATCGGCTGATGAAGTTCCAGCGCTCCAACCAGAACACCTGCATCAACCAGCGTCCGCTGGTGAAGGTCGGCGATCAGGTGCGCAAGGGCGACATCATCGCGGACGGCCCCTCGACCGAACTCGGCGAGCTCGCGCTCGGCCGCAACGTGCTGGTCGCGTTCATGCCGTGGAACGGCTACAACTTCGAAGACTCGATCCTGCTCTCCGAGCGGATCGTGAAGGACGACGTCTTCACCTCGATCCACATCGAGGAGTTCGAGGTGATGGCCCGCGACACCAAGCTGGGCCCGGAAGAAATCACCCGCGACATCCCGAACGTCTCGGAAGAGGCGCTCAAGAATTCTCGATGAGGCGGGCATCGTCTACATCGGCGCGGAAGTCCGCGCCGGCGACATCCTGTGCGGCAAGATCACGCCGAAGGGCGAAAGCCCGATGACGCCGGAGGAAAAGCTCCTGCGCGCCATCTTCGGCGAGAAGGCCTCGGACGTGCGCGACACCTCGCTGCGGGTGCCGCCGGGCGTGCAGGGCACGGTCGTCGAGGTGCGGGTGTTCAACCGCCACGGCGTCGACAAGGACGAGCGTGCGCTGGCGATCGAGCGCGAGGAGATCGAGCGTCTCGCCAAGGACCGCGACGACGAGCAGGCGATCCTGGACCGCAACGTCTACGGCCGTCTCGCCGAACTGCTGGAAGGCCGGCAGGGCATCGCCGGACCGAAGGGCTTCAAGAAGGACTCCAAGATCACCCGTGCGGTGCTCGAAGAGTACCCGCGCGCCCAGTGGTGGCAGTTCGCCTCGCCGAATGACAAGCTGATGGCCGAGATCGAGGCGATCCGGAAGCAGTACGACGAGTCGAAGAAGGGCCTCGAACAGCGCTTCCTGGACAAGGTCGAAAAGCTGCAGCGCGGCGACGAACTGCCGCCGGGCGTGATGAAGATGGTCAAGGTCTTCGTCGCGGTGAAGCGCAAGATCCAGCCGGGCGACAAGATGGCCGGCCGTCACGGCAACAAGGGCGTGGTGTCCAAGATCGTTCCGGCCGAGGACATGCCGTTCCTCGAGGACGGCACGCCGGTCGACATCGTTCTGAACCCGCTCGGCGTGCCGAGCCGCATGAACGTCGGTCAGATCCTGGAGACGCATCTGGGCTGGGCCTGCGCGGGCCTCGGCCGGCGCATCGGCCAGGCGGTCGATGCCTATTACGCCAAGCAGGACACCAGGCCGCTGAAGGAGACTTTGAAAAAGGTCTATGGCGACGACGAGACCATCAAGAGCCTCGACGACGCCGGTCTCGTGGAATTGGGCACCAACCTGCGTCCCGGCGTGCCGATCGCGACGCCGGTGTTCGACGGCGCCAAGGAGGCCGACATCGAGCACATGCTCGATCTCGCCGGCCTCGATCACTCCGGCCAGTCGCTGGTGTTCGACGGACGCACCGGCGAGCAGTTCGATCGCCGGGTGACGGTGGGTTACATCTACATGCTCAAGCTCCACCATCTCGTGGATGACAAGATCCACGCGCGCTCGATCGGCCCGTACTCGCTCGTCACCCAGCAGCCGCTGGGCGGCAAGGCGCAGTTCGGCGGCCAGCGCTTCGGCGAAATGGAGGTCTGGGCGCTGGAGGCCTACGGCGCCGCCTACACGCTGCAGGAGATGCTGACCGTGAAGTCGGACGACGTGGCGGGCCGCACCAAGGTCTACGAGGCCATCGTGCGCGGCGACGACACGTTCGAAGCCGGCATTCCGGAAAGCTTCAACGTGCTGGTCAAGGAAATGCGCTCGCTCGGCCTCAACGTCGACCTGCACAATTCCAAGCAGCAGCGCGGCGGCGAGACCGCAGAGGCGGCCGAGTAACGCGACAGGCGCCCTCCCTCGCACGGCGGGGGAGGCGGCCGCCTTCCGGCCCCAATGGCCGGAAGCGACCCGGAGGGGCGGCGCTCCTCCCCGGTTCTCCCCCCGAAGGCGGGGGAGGGCGAGGCGACAAGGACTTAACCGACCCGCGGGGTGCGCGACCCCAACGGTGTCGAGGAGAAGACGATGAACCAAGAAATCATGAATCTGTTCAGCCCGCAGGCGCCGGCTCAGGTCTTCGACCAGATCCGGATCTCGATCGCCTCGCCGGAGAAGATTCTGTCCTGGTCCTACGGCGAGATCAAAAAGCCGGAGACCATCAACTACCGGACCTTCAAGCCCGAGCGCGACGGCCTGTTCTGCGCGCGCATCTTCGGGCCGATCAAGGACTACGAGTGCTTGTGCGGCAAGTACAAGCGCATGAAGTACAAGGGCATCATCTGCGAAAAGTGCTCGGTCGAGGTGACGCTCTCGCGCGTGCGCCGCGAGCGCATGGGCCACATCGAGCTGGCCGCGCCGGTCGCGCACATCTGGTTCCTGAAGTCGCTGCCGAGCCGGATCGGCCTGCTGCTCGACATGACGCTGAAGGATCTCGAGCGGATTCTCTACTTCGAGCATTACGTCGTTCTGGAGCCGGGCCTGACCCCGCTGCAGGACCGCCAGCTCCTGTCCGAGGACGAGTACCTGAAGGCGCAGGACGAGTACGGCGCCGACAGCTTCACCGCGCTGATCGGCGCTGAGGCGATCCGCGAGCTGCTCAAGGGCATGGACCTCGAGAAGATCGCGGCCGACCTGCGCGTGGAGATCGCCGAGTCGAAGTCCGAACTGAAGCCCAAGAAGCTTGCCAAGCGGCTGAAGCTGATCGAGGCCTTCACGCAGTCCGGCAACAAGCCGGAGTGGATGATCCTCACCCAGGTGCCGGTGATCCCGCCGGACCTGCGTCCGCTGGTGCCGCTCGACGGCGGCCGGTTTGCGACGTCCGACCTGAACGACCTCTACCGCCGCGTCATCAACCGCAACAACCGCCTCAAGCGGCTGATCGAGCTGCGCGCGCCGGACATCATCATCCGCAACGAGAAGCGCATGCTTCAGGAGGCGGTGGATGCTCTGTTCGACAACGGCCGCCGCGGCCGCGTCATCACCGGCGCCAACAAGCGGCCTCTCAAGTCGCTCGCCGACATGCTCAAGGGCAAGCAGGGCCGGTTCCGCCAGAACCTGCTCGGCAAGCGCGTCGACTATTCCGGCCGCTCGGTGATCGTCGTCGGTCCCGAGCTGAAGCTGCACCAGTGCGGCCTGCCGAAGAAGATGGCGCTGGAGCTGTTCAAGCCGTTCATCTATTCGCGGCTCGACGCCAAGGGTCTCTCGACCACGGTGAAGCAGGCGAAGAAGCTGGTCGAGAAGGAGAAGCCGGAGGTCTGGGACATCCTCGACGAGGTGATCCGCGAGCATCCGGTGCTGCTCAACCGCGCGCCGACGCTGCATCGCCTGGGCATCCAGGCGTTCGAGCCGGTGCTGATCGAGGGCAAGGCGATCCAGCTTCACCCGCTGGTCTGCGCCGCGTTCAATGCCGACTTCGACGGCGACCAGATGGCCGTGCACGTCCCGCTGTCGCTCGAGGCGCAGCTCGAGGCGCGCGTGCTGATGATGTCGACCAACAACATCCTGCATCCCGCGAACGGCCAGCCGATCATCGTGCCGTCGCAGGATATCGTGCTCGGGCTCTATTACCTGTCGGTTCTCCGCGAGGGGCCGGCGGACAAGAACCCGCCGATCTTCGGCGATCTCGCCGAGATCGAGCATGCGCTGAACGCGAAGGCTGTCGATCTTCACACCAAGATCAAGTACCGCTGGGAAGGCCTCGATTCCGAGGGCAAGGAGGTCAAGCGCTGGTTCGAGACGACGCCGGGCCGCGTGCTGCTCGGATCGGTGCTGCCGCGCTCGACCAAGGTTTCGTTCGACGTCGTGAACAAGCTCATGACGAAGCGCGAAATCTCCAACATGATCGACACCGTCTACCGGCACTGCGGCCAGAAGGACACGGTCATCTTCTGCGACCGGATCATGGCGCTCGGCTTCCATCACGCCTTCAAGGCGGGCATCTCGTTCGGCAAGGACGACATGGTCGTGCCGAAGAAGAAGTGGGAGATCGTCGACCGGACCCGCGATCTCGCGAAGGACTTCGAGCAGCAGTACAACGACGGCCTGATCACCCAGGGCGAGAAGTACAACAAGGTCGTCGATGCGTGGTCGAAGTCGACCGACGAAATCGCGGCCGAGATGATGAAGGAAATCTCGTCCACCAAGAAGGACGACAAGGGCCGCGACATGCAGGTCAACTCGATCTACATGATGGCCCATTCCGGCGCGCGCGGCTCGCCCGCGCAGATGCGCCAGCTCGCCGGCATGCGCGGCCTGATGGCCAAGCCGTCGGGCGAGATCATCGAGAGCCCGATCATCTCGAACTTCAAGGAGGGCCTGTCCGTCCTTGAGTACTTCAACTCGACCCACGGCGCCCGCAAGGGTCTCGCCGACACCGCGCTCAAGACCGCCAACTCCGGCTATCTGACGCGGCGTCTGGTCGACGTGGCGCAGGACTGCATCATCACGTCGCCGGATTGCGGCACCGAGGCGGGCATCAAGGTCCGGGCGATCATCGATTCCGGCACCGTGGTGGCCTCGCTGGCCTCGCGCATCCTCGGCCGCACCACGGCGGAGGACGTGAAGGATCCCGCCGGCACCCGCATCGTGATGAAGAAGGGCACGCTGCTCGGCGAGCGCGAGGTCGACGAGATCGTGCAGGCCGGCGTTCAGGAGCTGCGCATCCGTTCGGTGCTCACCTGCGAACTGACCAACGGCGTCTGCGGCGCCTGCTACGGCCGCGACCTGGCCCGCGGCACGCCCGTCAACATGGGCGAGGCGGTCGGCGTGATCGCGGCGCAGTCGATCGGCGAGCCGGGCACCCAGCTCACCATGCGCACGTTCCACATCGGCGGCGCGGCCCAGATCTCCGAGCAGTCGTTCATCGAGTCGAACTTCGAAGGCACGGTGGTCATCAAGTCCAAGGGCAAAAACTCGGTCGTCAAGAACTCCGACGGCGACTGGATTGCGATGGGACGTTCGATCGTCGTCGCGGTCACCGATCCCGACGGCACCGAGCGCGCGGTTCACCGCATCCAGAACGGCGCCCGCCTGCGCGTGCAGGACGGAGACAAGGTCAAGCGCGGCCAGCGCATCGCCGAGTGGGATCCCTACACACGGCCGATCCTCACCGAGGTCGACGGCACGGTCGCCTTCGAGGATCTCGTCGAGGGCCAGTCGATGTCGGAAACGCTCGACGAGGCCACCGGCATCGCCAAGCGCGTGGTCACCGACTGGCGCACGTCGAGCCGTGCGGCCGACCTGCGTCCGGCGATCGTGATCAAGGGCAAGGACGGCAAGGTGCTGAAGCTGCCGCGCGGCGGCGACGCCCGCTACATGCTGGCGGTCGACGCCATCCTGTCGGCCGACCTCGGCGCCGAGGTCAAGGCGGGCGACGTCATCGCCCGTATCCCGACCGAGAGCGCCAAGACCCGCGACATCACCGGCGGTCTGCCGCGGGTGGCGGAGCTGTTCGAGGCGCGCAAGCCGAAGGATGCGGCGATCATCGCCGAAATCGCCGGCACGGTGCAGTTCGGCCGCGACTACAAGAACAAGCGGCGCATCGCGATCGTCCCGAACGACAAGGATGCCGAGCCCGTCGAGTACCTGATCCCGAAGGGCAAGCACATCCATCTGCAGGACGGCGACGTGGTGGAGAAGGGCGACTTCATCGTCGAAGGCAATCCGGCTCCGCACGACATCCTGGCGATTCGCGGCGTCGAGGAGCTGGCGGGCTACCTGGTCAACGAGATCCAGGAGGTCTACCGGCTGCAGGGCGTGCTCATCAACGACAAGCACATCGAGGTGATCGTCCGGCAGATGCTGCAGAAGGTGGAGATCGACGACGCCGGCGAGACCGATCTGATCAAGGGCGATCAGGTCGACCGTCTCGAACTGCTCGAGATCAACGCCAAGGCCAAGGAAGAGGGGAAGAAGGAGGCCAGCGGCTTCCCGGTGCTCCTCGGCATCACCAAGGCCTCCCTGCAGACCCGCTCGTTCATCTCGGCGGCCTCGTTCCAGGAGACCACCCGCGTCCTGACCGAGGCGGCGGTCAACGGCAAGGCCGACACGCTCGACGGTCTCAAGGAGAACGTCATCGTCGGCCGCCTGATTCCGGCCGGTACCGGCGCCATGATGAGCAAGCTGCGCGAGATCGCGGGCAAGCGCGACAAGCTGATTCTGGACGAGCGTGAGAAGGAGGCCGCGAAGGCCGCCGCTGCGCCGGCCGAACAGCCGGTGCTGCCGGCGCCGGCCGCGGAGTAGCGTACTCCGGTCCAATGCGCGACACGGGTCGGCCAGTGGCCGATTCGATGAAAACCAGGCAGGGCCGCCCGCGAGGGCGGCCCTGCGGCGTTCACAAACCCCTTAGTTGGCCGCAAACATAAGTAATTTCGGCCGTTTCCGCCTTGACACCCCGGTGCTGCACCGATACAAGCGCGCCACTTACGGCAGGCGGTGAGCTTCGCCGCGTCGGAACGGTTCGCCCGAATCTCCGTCTAAGTCTCTGAGATCGAAAGACTTTTTGGTTTGGACGGTCGGGCCCTCAGCCTCGACGCAAGACGCTCAAACGCTGCCGCTGACATCGAACGATGGTCAGATCGGGTGCATGACCGCGCTGCTTGCGCTGCGTGGTCCTCTGAGCCAAATGCGCCATCCCGCTGCCGGAGCGGGACTGGCGCGGTTTCGTTTGCGCGCGGTTCCGGGCCGCATCGGTGGCAGGGGCTTCGCGTCCCGGCAGCAAGCAAAGGCGAGCGATGCCGACGATCAATCAGCTGATCCGCAAGCCGCGGGTGGTTCAGAAGGCGAAGAAAAAGGTGCCGGCGCTCCAGCAGAGCCCGCAGAAGCGCGGCGTCTGCACGCGCGTCTACACCACGACGCCGAAGAAGCCGAACTCGGCGCTGCGCAAGGTCGCCAAGGTGCGTCTGACCAACGGCTTCGAAGTCATCGGCTACATCCCGGGTGAGGGCCATAACCTTCAGGAGCACTCGGTGGTGATGATCCGCGGAGGCCGCGTGAAGGATCTTCCGGGCGTCCGCTATCACATCATCCGCGGCGTGCTCGACACCCAGGGCGTCAAGAACCGCAAACAGCGCCGTTCCAAGTACGGCGCCAAGCGTCCGAAGTAACCGGAGCGAAGTTCGTTCCGGGAGGACATGTCCCGGGATCGACAGAGAACGAGATAGACAGAGAGTCGCCGAATGTCCCGTCGTCACGCTGCAGACAAGCGCGAAATCAACCCGGATGCCAAGTATGGCAATCTGGTTGTGTCGAAGTTCATGAATTCGGTGATGTACGAAGGCAAGAAGTCGGTCGCCGAAGCGATCGTCTACGGCGCCTTCGATACCATCGAGGCGAAGACCAAGCAGAACCCGATTTCGGTGTTCGAGCAGGCGCTCGACAACGTGATGCCCTCGATCGAGGTCCGGTCGCGGCGCGTCGGTGGCGCCACCTATCAGGTTCCGGTCGAGGTTCGCACCAGCCGCCGCCAGGCGCTGGGCATCCGCTGGATCATCGCGGCCGCGCGCGACCGCAGCGAGAAGACCATGACCGAGCGTCTGTCCGGCGAGTTGCTCGATGCGTCGAACAACAGGGGGAATGCCGTCAAGAAGCGCGAGGACACGCACCGGATGGCTGAAGCCAACCGCGCCTTCTCGCACTACCGCTGGTAACGGCCCGCAGAGCGACAGGATACAGACCCCTATGGCCCGCAGTCATCCGATCGAGGACTACCGCAACTTCGGCATCATGGCGCACATCGATGCCGGCAAGACCACGACGACCGAGCGGATCCTCTATTATACAGGCAAGAGCCACAAGATCGGCGAGGTGCACGAGGGCGCCGCGACGATGGATTGGATGGAGCAGGAGCAGGAGCGCGGCATCACCATCACGTCGGCCGCGACCACCGCGTTCTGGAACGGCAAGCGCCTGAACATCATCGACACGCCCGGGCACGTCGATTTCACCATCGAAGTGGAGCGTTCGCTTCGCGTGCTGGACGGCGCCGTCGTCGTTCTCGATTCGAATCAGGGCGTCGAGCCGCAGACCGAGACCGTCTGGCGCCAGGGCGACAAGTACAAGGTTCCGCGCATCGTCTTCGCCAACAAGATGGACAAGATCGGCGCGGACTTCTTCCAGTGCATGGACGACATCGTCGACCGCCTCGGCGCCAAGCCGGTTGCGATCCAGCTGCCGATCGGCGCGGAGCAGCAGTTCAAGGGCCTCGTCGATCTCGTAACCATGAAGGGCATCATCTGGAACGATGAATTGCTCGGTGCGAAGTTCGATTACGTCGACATTCCGGAAGACCTGGCCGATCAGGCCAAGGAGTACCGCGAGAAGCTGATCGAGGCCGCGGTCGAACTCGACGACGACGCCATGACGGCCTACCTCGAGGGCAAGGAGCCCGACGAGGCGACCCTGAAGAAGCTGATCCGCAAGGCCGTGATCACCGGCGCCTTCTATCCGGTGCTGTGCGGCTCCGCGTTCAAGAACAAGGGCGTGCAGCCGCTGCTCGACGCCGTGGTCGATTATCTGCCGTCGCCGGTCGACGTGCCCGCGATCAAGGGCGTCGACGACAAGGGCAACGAGCTCGAGCGCAAGCCGGACGACAAGGCGCCGATGTCGCTGCTTGCTTTCAAGATCATGGACGACCCGTTCGTCGGAACCATCACCTTCTGCCGCATCTATTCGGGCACGCTGTCCAGCGGCACCGGCGTCATCAATTCGACGAAGGACCGCAAGGAGCGCATCGGCCGCATGCTGCTGATGCACGCAAACAACCGCGAAGACATCAAGGAGGCCTATGCCGGCGACATCGTGGCGCTGGCAGGCCTGAAGGACACCCGCACCGGCGATACGCTGTGCGATCCGCAGCACCCGGTGATCCTGGAAAAGATGGAATTCCCGGAGCCGGTCATCGAGATCGCGATCGAGCCGAAGTCGAAGGCCGACCAGGAAAAGCTCGGCGTCGCGTTGGCCAAGCTGGTCGCCGAGGATCCGTCGTTCCGCGTCAACACCGATCCGGAGTCCGGCCAGACCATCATCAAGGGCATGGGCGAGCTTCATCTCGACATCAAGGTCGACATCCTGAAGCGCACCTACAAGGTGGAAGCCAACATCGGCGCGCCGCAGGTGGCCTATCGCGAGAAGATCACCAAGCCGGTGGCCGTGGATTACACCCACAAGAAGCAGACCGGCGGCACCGGCCAGTTCGCCCGCGTCAAGATCGAGTGTTCGCCGAACGAGCCGGGCGCGGGTTACGAGTTCGAGAGCAAGATCATCGGCGGCAGCGTGCCGAAGGAATACATCCCGGGCGTCGAGAAGGGCATCGAGTTGGTGCTGAGCTCCGGCGTGCTGGCGGGCTTCCCGGTGGTCGACATCAAGGTGGCGCTGGTCGACGGCGCTTACCACGAGGTCGACTCGTCGGCGCTGGCATTCGAAATCGCGTCGCGCTCGGCGCTGCGCGAGGCGCTTCAGAAGGGCGGCTCGGTTCTGCTTGAGCCTGTGATGAAGGTCGAGGTCGTGACGCCGGAGGACTACACCGGCTCCGTCATCGGCGACCTGAATTCGCGGCGCGGCCAGATCCAGGGCCAGGACATGCGCGGCAACGCCAACGTCATCACCGCGATGGTGCCGCTCGCCAACATGTTCTCCTATGTGAACAACCTGCGCTCGATGAGCCAGGGTCGTGCGACCTTCACCATGCAATTCGATCACTACGAGCAGGTTCCGCAAAACGTGGCTGCCGAAGTGCAGGCCAAGTACGCCTGACCGACGCAACCGAATAACTGACCCCACCGGAAAGACCGGGAGATTTCAGATGGCCAAAGAGAAATTCAACCGCAGCAAGCCGCATTGCAACGTCGGGACGATCGGTCACGTCGACCATGGCAAGACGTCGTTGACGGCTGCGATCACGAAGGTTCTTGCGGAGACGGGCGGCGCGACGTTCACCGCGTATGACCAGATCGACAAGGCTCCCGAGGAGAAGGCGCGCGGCATCACCATTGCCACCGCGCACGTCGAGTACGAGACGAAGAACCGGCATTACGCGCACGTCGACTGCCCCGGGCACGCCGACTACGTGAAGAACATGATCACGGGCGCGGCGCAGATGGACGGCGCGATCCTGGTCGTGTCGGCGGCGGACGGGCCGATGCCGCAGACGCGCGAGCACATTCTTCTGGCGCGGCAGGTCGGCGTTCCGGCGCTGGTCGTGTTCATGAACAAGTGCGACATGGTTGACGACGCGGAGCTTCTGGATCTGGTGGAGCTTGAGGTCCGCGAGCTTCTGTCGAAGTACAACTTCCCGGGCGACAAGATCCCGGTCATTCGGGGCTCGGCGCTGATGGCGCTGGAGGACAAGAGCCCCGAGCTTGGCAAGGAGGCGATCCTGAAGCTGATGGCGGCGGTTGACGAGTACATCCCGCAGCCGGAGCGCCCGATCGACCAGCCGTTCCTGATGCCGGTCGAGGACGTGTTCTCGATCTCTGGCCGCGGCACGGTGTGCACGGGCCGGGTGGAGCGCGGGATCGTGAAGGTCGGCGAGGAAATCGAGATCGTTGGGATCAAGCCGACGCAGAAGACGACGGTGACGGGCGTTGAGATGTTCCGCAAGCTGCTGGACCAGGGCCAGGCGGGCGACAACATCGGCGCGCTGCTTCGCGGGACCAAGCGCGAGGAGGTGGAGCGCGGGCAGGTTCTGTGCAAGCCGGGTTCGGTGAAGCCGCACACCAAGTTCAAGGCCGAGGCCTACATCCTGACGAAGGAGGAGGGCGGCCGTCACACGCCGTTCTTCACGAACTACCGTCCGCAGTTCTACTTCCGCACGACCGACGTGACGGGCGTGGTGACGCTGCCGGAGGGCACCGAGATGGTGATGCCGGGCGACAACATCGCGATGGAGGTGCACCTGATCGTGCCGATCGCGATGGAGGAGAAGCTGCGCTTCGCCATCCGCGAGGGTGGACGAACCGTCGGCGCCGGCGTCGTCGCTAGCATCATCGAGTAAGGACAACCATCCGTCGTCATGACCGGCGCTGCAATCTGGATTGCGCAGATTGCGGAAACTGAGCGCGGCGCCGGGCATCCGCGACCTGACAAACGTAGACGTGGATGGCCGGGAGGAACCCGGCCATGACGGGTGAGAGAGAACCATGAACGGCCAGAACATCCGCATCCGGCTCAAAGCGTTCGACCACCGCATTCTCGATGCGTCGACCCGCGAGATCGTGAACACCGCCAAGCGCACGGGCGCTCAGGTGCGTGGCCCGATTCCGCTTCCGACCAAGATCGAGAAGTTCACGGTGAACCGTTCGCCGCACGTCGACAAGAAAAGCCGCGAGCAGTTCGAGATGCGCACCCACAAGCGCCTTCTCGACATCGTCGATCCGACGCCGCAGACGGTCGATGCACTGATGAAGCTCGACCTCGCCGCTGGCGTTGACGTCGAGATCAAGCTCTGAGCCGGTAACGAGGGGATAGCAACATGCGCTCCGGCGTGATTGCACAGAAGGTCGGCATGACCCGCCTCTTCACTGAGGCAGGCGAACATGTGCCGGTCACGGTGCTCCGTCTGGCCCAGTGCCAGGTGGTCGCCCATCGCAGCAAGGACAAGGACGGCTACGTCGCCTTGCAGCTCGGCTCCGGCACCCGCAAGGTGAAAAACGTGAGCAAGCCCGAGCGCGGCCGCTTCGCCGTCGCCAAGGTCGAGCCGAAGCGCAAGCTGGCCGAATTCCGCGTCAGTGAAGACGGGGTCATTCCGGTCGGCGCCGAGATCACCGCCGATCACTTCGTCGTCGGCCAGTTCGTCGATGTCACCGGCACCTCGACCGGCAAGGGCTTCGCGGGCGGCATGAAGCGCTGGAACTTCGGCGGCCTGCGGGCCTCTCACGGTGTTTCCATTTCGCACCGCTCGATCGGTTCGACCGGCGGCCGTCAGGATCCGGGCAAGACCTTCAAGAACAAGAAGATGCCGGGCCACCTCGGCGTCGATCGCGTCACCACGCTCAATCTCAAGGTCCGCCAGCTCGATGTCGAGCGCGGCCTGATCATGGTCGAGGGCGCGGTGCCTGGTGTGAAGGGCGGCTGGATCACGGTGCGCGACGCCGTGAAGAAGGCGCTGCCCAAGGATGCGCCGAAGCCCGGCAAGTTCCGTGGCCCGGCGGCCGAAGCCGCCGCCAAGCCCGCCGAGCCGGCGGCTGCCGAAGCGCCGCAGGAGGGTGCGTGACATGGAAATGAAGGTCACCAGTCTCGACGGAGCGGCCGGCGGTTCGGTCAACCTGTCGGATGAGATTTTCGGCCTGGAGCCGCGCGCCGACCTGATCCAGCGCTGCGTGCGCTGGCAGCTCGCCAAGCGTCGCGCCGGCACCCACAAGGTGAAGAACCGCGCCGAGATCGCGCGCACCGGCAAGAAGGCCTATGCGCAAAAGGGCACGGGCGGCGCCCGTCATGGCTCCAAGCGCGCCAACCTGTTCCGCGGCGGCGGCCGGTCGTTCGGTCCGCTCGTGCGCAGCCACGAGCACGACCTGCCGAAGAAGGTGCGGGTGCTGGCGCTCAAGCATGCGCTCTCGGCCAAGGCCAAGGACGGCGGCATCATCATCCTGGAGAAGGCGTCGGTGAAGGACGCCAAGACCAAGGTGCTCGCCGGTCACTTCGAGAAACTCGGCCTTTCGAACGCGCTGATCATCGACGGCGCCGAGATCGATGCGGGCTTCCAGAACGCGGCCCGCAACATCCCGAACATCGACGTGCTGCCGGTCCAGGGCATCAACGTTTACGACATCCTGCGGCGCGGCAAGCTCGTGCTGACCAAGGCTGCGCTCGATGCGCTGGAGGCGCGCTTCAAATGAGCACCAAGGATCCGCGCCATTACGACGTGCTGATCGCGCCGGTGATCACCGAGAAGGCGACCGCCGCCTCGGAGTTCAACAAGGTCGTGTTCAAGGTCGCGCGCACGGCGACCAAGCGGCAGATCAAGGACGCGGTGGAGAAGCTGTTCGACGTCAAGGTCGTTGCCGTGAACACGCTCAACCGCAAGGGCAAGGTGAAGGCCTTCCGGGGCCGGATCGCCGAACTGCAGACCATCAAGCGCGCGGTCGTGACCCTCGAAGAGGGCCACACCATCGACGTGACAACCGGGCTGTAAGGGAGGGGAGGCGAACATGGCACTCAAGTCCTACAAGCCGACCACGCCGGGACAGCGTCAGCTGATCACCGTCGATCGCTCGGCGCTCTACAGCGGCAAGCCGGTCAAGCACCTGGTCGAGGGGCAGCATTCGAGCGGCGGGCGCAACAACACCGGCCGCATCACGACGCGCTTCCGCGGCGGCGGTCACAAGCAGGCCTATCGCAAGATCGACTTCAAGCGCCGCAAGGTCGACATGCCGGCGACCGTGGAGCGGATCGAGTACGATCCCAACCGCACAGCCTTCATCGCGCTGATCAAGTATGCCGATGGCGAGCTGGCCTACATTCTGGCGCCGCAGCGTCTGGCCGCCGGCGACACGATCGTGTCGGGCGAGCAGGTCGACATCAAGCCGGGCAATGCGATGCCGCTGGCCAACATGCCGGTCGGCACCATCGTCCACAATGTCGAGCTGAAGATCGGCAAGGGCGGGCAGATCGCGCGCTCGGCCGGCACCTATGCCCAGATCGTCGGCCGCGACCAGGACTACGTCATCCTGCGCCTGAACTCGTCGGAGCAGCGACTGGTTCACGGCCGCTGCATGGGGACGGTCGGCGCGGTGTCGAACCCGGACAACATGAACATCTCGATCGGCAAGGCCGGCCGCAAGCGCTGGCTGGGTCGCATGCCGCACAACCGCGGCGTCGCGATGAACCCGATCGACCATCCGCACGGCGGCGGCGAAGGACGCACCTCCGGCGGCCGTCATCCGGTCTCGCCGTGGGGCTTCCCGACCAAGGGCAAGAAGACCCGCAAGAACAAGTCGACCACCAAGTTCATCATGCTCAGCCGCCACGTGCGCAAGAAGCAGCGCTAAGGGCCGAGGGTAGCAGGCAATGACGCGTTCCGTTTGGAAAGGCCCGTTCGTCGACGGCTTTCTGCTGAAGAAGGCGGAGAAGGCGCGTGCCGTCGTCGCGGTCCGAGATGATCAAGATCTGGAGCCGACGCTCGACGATCCTGCCGCAGTTCGTGGGGCTGACGTTCAGCGTCTACAACGGCCAGAAGCATGTCCCGGTGCAGGTCACCGAGGAAATGGTGGGCCACAAGTTCGGCGAGTTCGCGCCGACGCGGACGTTCTACGGCCATCCGGCGGACCGCAAGGCGCAAGAAGGCCTAAGGGATTACGAGGGTCAGGATCATGGGCAAGCGCGCACGCGAACGAGCGCTCTCGGAGACGGAAGCCAAGGCGGTGGCCCGCATGCTGCGGGTGTCGCCGCAGAAGCTGAATCTCGTCGCGCAGCTGATCCGCGGCAAGAAGGTCGCGACCGGCGCTCGCGGATCTCGAGTTCTCGCAGAAGCGGATCGCCCGCGACGTCACGAAGTGCCTGGAATCGGCGATCGCCAACGCCGAGAACAACCACGACCTCGACGTCGACGATCTCGTCGTGTCGCAGGCCTACGTGGGCAAGGCGATCGTGCTGCGGCGCTTCCATCCGCGCGGCCGCGGCCGCATGGGCTCGATTACCAAGCCGTTCTCGAACCTGACGATCATCGTTCGTCAGGTCGAGAGCAGAGCGGCTTAAGGAGACGGCAATGGGTCAGAAGGTCAATCCTGTCGGCTTGCGTCTGGGCATCAACCGGACCTGGGATTCGCGCTGGTACGCCGGCAAGGCCGAATACGGCACGCTGCTGCACGAGGACGTGCAAGATCCGCGCGATGCTCCACAAGGAGCTGAAGCAGGCCGCGGTCTCGAAGATCGTCATCGAGCGTCCGCACAAGAAGTGCCGCGTGACGATCCACTCGGCGCGTCCGGGCGTGGTGATCGGCAAGAAGGGCGCCGACATCGACAAGCTGCGCAAGAAGGTGGCGGCAATCACTTCGAGCGACGTGGTGCTCAACATCGTCGAGATCCGCAAGCCGGAGCTCGACGCCACGCTGGTCGCGGAATCGATCGCCCAGCAGCTCGAGCGCCGCGTCGCATTCCGCCGCGCGATGAAGCGCGCCGTTCAGTCGGCGATGCGTCTGGGCGCGGAGGGCATCCGGATCAACTGCTCGGGTCGTCTCGGCGGCGCGGAAATCGCGCGCATGGAGTGGTACCGGGAGGGCCGCGTGCCGCTGCACACGCTGCGCGCCGACGTCGACTACGGGATCGCCACCGCGTTCACCACCTACGGCACCTGCGGCGTCAAGGTCTGGATCTTCAAGGGCGAGATCCTCGAACACGACTCGATGGCGCAGGACAAGAGGATGGCCGAAGCCGACGCGGGCCGCCCGCGTCGCGACGCCTGAGACTGAAAGAGGTCGTTCGTCATGCTTCAACCGAAGCGCACCAAAGTTCCGGAAGGCGCACAAGGGCCGCATTCACGGCGTCGCCTCCAGCGGCTCCACGCTCGCGTTCGGCCAGTTCGGTCTGAAGGCGATGGAGCCGGAGCGCGTCACCGCGCGCCAGATCGAGGCCGCGCGCCGCGCGCTCACCCGTCACATGAAGCGCGCCGGCCGCGTCTGGATCCGCGTGTTTCCGGACGTGCCGGTGTCGAAGAAGCCTCTCGAAGTCCGCATGGGCTCGGGCAAGGGCGGCGTGGAGCTTTGGGTGGCGCGGGTCAAGCCAGGCCGGGTGCTGTTCGAGATCGACGGCGTGAACGTCCAGCTCGCCCGCGAAGCGCTGACGCTGGCCGCGGCCAAGCTGCCGATCCGGACCCGTTTCGTCGAGCGAATTGCGGAGTGAGCCGTCATGAAAGCCTCCGACGCACGAACGATGACCGTCGACCAGCTCGACGAAGAGGTGCTCAAGCTGAAGAAGGAGCAGTTCAATCTGCGCTTCCAGCGGGCCACCGGTCAGCTCGAGAACACCTCGCGGGTGCGCGCGGTTCGTCGCGACATCGCGCGGCTTAAGACCGTCGCGCGTCAGAAGCGGACCGGCGAGGAGACCAAGGCGGCGCCGACTCCGGCCGCGCCGTCCAAGCGCAAGCCGCAGCGCACCGCCAAGGCGCGCCCGCCGGCTTCGACCCGCTCCAAGCCCAGCCTGAAGTCGAGGTCGAAGGCCGTGCGCGCGCGGGCCAAGGCCAAGTCGAAGTCGAGAAGGTAAGAGGATCGTATGCCGAAGCGAACGCTGCAGGGCGTGGTGGTCTCCGACAAGCAGGACAAGACGGTTGTCGTCCGCGTCGAGCGCCGCTTCACGCATCCGGTCATGAAGAAGACCGTGCGCCGGTCCAACAAGTTCCATGCGCACGACGACGCCAACACCTATTCGGTCGGCGACATCGTGTGGATCGAGGAGCACAGCCCGATCTCCAAGCTGAAGCGCTGGATCGTCACCAAGCGGCGAGAAGCGCGCCCGGATCGACGTGCCGCAGGACGAGACCACGGCGCGCAAGTCAACCAAGCGGGGCAAGACCGGCTGAGCCGGTCTCGTCGCACGCAGAAGCCGGCCCGTGAGGGCCGACACGAACGGAATACGAGGGTCAGATGATCCAGATGCAAACCAACCTCGACGTCGCCGACAATTCCGGCGCGCGTCGTGTCATGTGCATCAAGGTGCTCGGCGGTTCCAAGCGCAAGTACGCCACCATCGGCGACGTCATCGTCGTCTCGGTGAAGGAGGCGATCCCGCGCGGCCGCGTGAAGAAGGGCGACGTCATGAAGGCGGTCGTCGTGCGCGTGCGCAAGGACATCCATCGCGCTGACGGCTCGGTGATCCGCTTCGACCGCAATGCGGCCGTGCTGATCAATGCCCAGTCGGAGCCGGTCGGCACCCGCATCTTCGGGCCGGTGCCGCGCGAGCTTCGCGCCAAGAACCACATGAAGATCATTTCGCTCGCGCCGGAGGTGCTGTGATGGCGGCCAAGATCAAGAAAGGCGACAAGGTCGTCGTGCTTGCCGGCCGCGACAAGGGGCGCACCGGCGAGGTGATCGAGGTGCGTCCGCGCGAGGACCGCGCGCTCGTCCGCGGCATCAACATGGTGAAGCGGCACCAGAAGCAGACGGCCCAGCAGGAGGGCGGCATCGTTTCCAAGGAGGCGACGATCCACCTGTCCAACCTGGCGGTCGCCGATCCCAAGGACGGCAAGCCGACCCGCGTCGGATTCAAGCAGATGACCGACGGCAAGCGCGTGCGCGTTGCCAAGCGTTCCGGAGTCGAGATCGATGGCTGACACCGACAAGAAAGCCCCGGCGAAGAAGGCCGAGCGCGCGCCGAAGCCCGACGCGAAGTCCGACAAGGCGCCGAAGGCGGAGGCCAAGACCAAGGCCGCAGCTTCCGGCGAGAAGAAGGGCAAGGCGCAGGAAGAGCGCGTCACCCCGCGGCTTCGCGAGCAGTTCGATAAGGAGCTGCGCAAGAAGCTCACCGAGCAGTTCGGGTACCAGAACCCGATGCAGGTGCCCTCCGTGACCAAGATCGTGCTCAACATGGGCGTCGGCGAGGGCGTGAACGACCGCAAGAAGGTCGAGCAGGCCGCCGAGGCGCTTGCGGTGATCGCCGGCCAGAAGCCGATCATCACCCGCTCGCGCAAGTCGATCGCGACCTACAAGCTGCGCGACGGCCAGGCGATCGGCTGCAAGGTCACGTTGCGCAAGGCGCGCATGTACGAGTTCCTGGACCGCCTGATCACGATCGCGCTGCCGCGCGTTCGCGACTTTCGCGGCCTCAATCCGAAGAGCTTCGACGGCCGCGGAAACTACTCGCTGGGCATCAAGGAGCACATCATTTTCCCGGAAATCGACTACGACAAGGCAGCCGACGTCTGGGGCATGGACATCACCGTTTGCACGACCGCGAAGACCGACGAAGAGGCGCGCGCGCTGCTGACGGCTTTCAACTTCCCGTTCCGGCAGTGAGGGCCTGACAGGTTCCTCAAACGCGGAAATCCAGGAGAAACGAATGGCCAAGAAGAGTTCGGTCGAGAAGAACAACCGTCGTCGCAAGATGACGAAGAAAGCTTCGAGCCGTCGCACCCGCCTTAAGGCGATCGTGATGGACAAGACCAAGCCGATGGAAGAGCGCTTCGCGGCGACGCTGAAGCTCGCCGAGATGCCGCGGAATTCTTCTGCCACGCGCATCCGCAACCGTTGCGAGCTCACCGGCCGGCCGCGCGCGTTCTACCGCAAGCACAAGCTCAGCCGCATCGCACTTCGCGAACTCGGGTCGAAGGGTCTGATCCCCGGCCTCGTGAAGTCGAGCTGGTGAGGAGGGCACGATGTCCGTCAACGATCCGCTGAGCGATCTGATCGCGCGCATTAACAACGCGCAGATGCGCAAGAAAACCAAGGTCTCGACGCCGGGCTCCCGCCTGCGCGTGAGCGTGCTCGACGTGCTCAAGAGCGAAGGCTACATCCGCGACTATTCCTCGGTGGAGCACGCGGACGGTCGCAGCGAGCTCGAGATCGAGCTGAAGTATTTCGATGGCCAGCCGGTGATCCGCGAAATGTCGCGGGTCTCCAAGCCCGGCCGCCGCGTCTATGTCGCTGTGCGCAATCTGCCGCGCGTCAACAACGGCCTGGGCGTCGCCATTCTTTCGACGCCGAAGGGCGTGATGGCCGATCACGACGCACGCGACGCCAATGTTGGCGGCGAAGTGCTCTGCACCGTGTTCTGAGCCCGGAGAGACAGGAAACAGCCATGTCCCGCATTGGCAAGAAGCCGGTTCCGGTGCCGTCCGGTGTCACCGCGAACGTCGAAGGCCAGACCGTCAAGGTCAAGGGCCCGAAGGGCGCGCTGCAACTCGTTCTGCACGAGGATGTCGCCGCCAAGATGGAGAAGAACGGCATCACGATCGAGCCGCGCTTCGAGACCAAGCGCGCCCGCTCGCAGTGGGGTACTTCTCGCACGCTGGTGTCGAATCTGATGACTGGTGTCACCAAGGGCTTCGAGAGCAAGCTCGAGATCACCGGCGTCGGCTTCCGCGCCGCGGTGCAGGGCAAGAACCTGCAGCTTGCGCTCGGCTACAGCCACGACGTGGTCTATCCGATCCCGGAGGGCATCACGATCGCGACGCCCAAGCCGGTCGAGATCGTGGTGAGCGGCCTCGACAAGCAGCGCGTCGGCCAGGTCGCCGCCGAGATCCGCGAATTCCGGCCGCCGGAGCCTTACAAGGGCAAGGGCGTGAAGTACGCCGGCGAGTACATCTTCCGCAAGGAAGGCAAGAAGAAGTAACGGCGGCAGAGCTTACGGAGCACATTCATGGCCACTGTCAAAACCAGAACCGAGCGCCGCCGCGCCTCCGTTCGCCGCGCGGTCAAGCGCGCGTCTTACGGCCGCGTCCGCCTGTCGGTGTTCCGGTCGTCCAAGCACATCTATGCCCAGGTCATCGACGACGCGAAGGGGCAGACCATCGCCTCGGCCTCGTCGATGGAGAAGGACATGCGCGGCAGTCTGAAGACCGGCGCGGACACGGCGGCGGCCAAGGCGGTCGGCAAGCTGGTGGCGGAGCGCGCCATCAAGAGCGGCGTCAAGGACGTGGTCTTCGACCGCGGCAGCTATCTCTACCACGGCCGGGTCAAGGCCCTGGCCGATGCGGCGCGCGAGAGCGGCCTGAACTTCTGACCGGATGACGACGGGCGGTACGCCCGAACAGAGAGAAAATCGTTATGGCACGTGAACCCAGACGAGACCGAGAGCGCGGCGATCGCGGCGGAGATCGTGAGCCGAGCGAGTTCATCGACAAGCTCGTTCACATCAACCGCGTCGCCAAGGTGGTGAAGGGCGGCCGTCGCTTCGGCTTCGCGGCGCTGGTCGTCGTCGGCGACCAGAAGGGCCGGGTCGGTTTCGGCCATGGCAAGGCGCGCGAGGTGCCGGAGGCGATCCGCAAGGCCACCGACTCCGCCAAGCGCAATCTGACGCGCGTGCCGCTGCGCGAGGGCCGGACCCTGCATCACGACGTGGCGGGCCGCCACGGCGCGGGCAAGGTCTTCCTGCGCGCGGCGCCTCCCGGCACCGGCATCATCGCCGGCGGTCCGATGCGCGCCGTGTTCGAGACGCTCGGCATGCAGGACGTGGTCGCCAAGTCGATGGGCTCGTCGAACCCGTACAACATGGTGCGCGCGACCTTCGACGCGCTGAAGCATCAGGATTCGCCGCGTTCGGTCGCCGCCCGCCGCAGCATCAAGGTGTCCGCGCTGCAGTCGCGCCGCCGCGATGTCGACGTCGAAGCTCTGGCGGACTGAGCGGGAGGCTGGCATGGCGAGCAACGCGAAGACCATCAAGGTGATGCAGATCGGCAGCCCCCTGCGCCGCGATCACACGCAGCGCGAGACTCTGATCGGCCTCGGACTGAACAAAATCGGCCGCCAGCGCGAGCTGCCGGACAATCCGGCCACGCAGGGCATGCTGCGCAAGGTTCGCCACCTCGTGCGCGTGGTGGACGAGAAGTAAGGAGACGGAGCGATGAAGCTCAACGAACTCGCCCCCAAGGCCGGGTCGTCCAAGAAGCGCTTCCGGATCGGTCGCGGCATCGGTTCGGGCGCCGGCAAGACCGGCGGTCGCGGCGGCAAGGGCCAGACCGCACGCTCGGGCGTGCGCATCAAGGGCTTCGAGGGCGGCCAGATGCCGATCCATCGGCGTCTGCCGAAGCGCGGCTTCAAGAACACCATGTTCCGCCGCAAGCTGAACGAGGTGAACCTGGGCGACGTGCAGGAGGCGATCGACGCCAAGCGTCTCGACGCCGGCGCCACGGTCGACGTCGATGCGCTGGTCAAGGCCGGCGTGCTGCGCCGCGCCAAGGACGGCGTGCGTCTGCTGGGGTCCGGAGAGCTCAAGGCCAAGGTCGCCTTCGAGGTGTTCGGCGCGTCGAAGTCGGCGGTTGCGGCGGTCGAGAAGGCCGGCGGTTCGGTCAAAATTCTGGCCCCGGCCAACGACGAGGGCGAAGAGGCTGCCTGATTGTGTTGACGGCGCCGCCCGGCGGGCCGGGCGGCGGGTACGGCCCGGACATGGATTCCGCAAGGATAGCCACCACATAGGGCCCGGGGCGCTCGGGACCACGCGTCGGCGGGGCCGGGCGGGCGGGTAAGCTAGCGAGCGGAGACGGGAGCCTTTCATGGCGTCTGCGGCGGAACAACTTGCGGCCAACATCAACTTCGCGGCTCTCGCCAAAGCCGAGGAGTTGAAGAAGCGCATCTGGTTCACCCTCGGCGCGCTGCTGGTCTACCGGTTCGGCACCTACATTCCGCTTCCCGGAATCGACCCCACCGCGTGGGATCAGATCTTCCGCTCGCAGGCGGGCGGCATCCTCGGCATGTTCAACATGTTCGCCGGCGGCGGCATCCACCGCATGGCGATCTTTGCGTTGAACATCATGCCGTACATCTCGGCATCGATCATCATCCAGTTGATGACGACGGTCTCGCCCACGCTCGAGCAGCTCAAGAAGGAAGGCGAACAGGGCCGCAAGGTCATCAACCAGTACACGCGCTATCTGACGCTGCTGCTGGCCGTGTTTCAGGCCTACGGCATCGCGCTCGGCCTCGAAAGCGCGGGCAACGTGGTTTCCGATCCCGGCTGGGGCTTCCGCATCGCCACCGTCATCACGCTGACCGGCGGCACCATGTTCCTGATGTGGCTCGGCGAGCAGATCACTGCGCGTGGCATCGGCAACGGCATTTCGCTGATCATCATGGCCGGCATCGTCGCCGAGCTTCCCGCCGCGATCGCCGGCATGCTCGAACTCGGCCGCCAGGGTGCGCTGTCGACCGGCCTGATCATCATCGTGGTGATCATGGCCTTCGTCGTGACCGGCTTCATCGTGTTCATGGAGCGCGCACAGCGCCGGCTGCTGATCCAGTATCCCAAGCGCCAGGTCGGCAACCGGATGTTCGAGGGGCAGTCTTCGCATCTGCCGCTCAAGCTCAACACCGCAGGCGTGATTCCGCCGATCTTCGCCTCGTCGCTGCTGCTGCTGCCGACCACGATCGCGAGCTTCAACGCGGGGCAGGGGCCGGAGTGGATGGTGACCCTTACCACCCAGCTCAGCCACGGCCGGCCGCTGTTCCTGGTGCTCTACATCAGCCTGATCGTGTTCTTCGCGTTCTTCTACACCGCGATCGTGTTCAATCCGACCGACACGGCCGACAACCTCAAGAAGCACGGCGGCTTCATTCCCGGCATCCGGCCGGGCGAGCGCACGGCGGAATATATCGACTACGTGCTGACACGCATCACCGTGGTCGGCGCGGCCTATCTCGCCGTGGTCTGTCTGATCCCGGAAATCCTGATCGCCTATGCGGCGGTGCCGTTCTACTTCGGCGGCACGTCGCTGCTGATCGTGGTGAGCGTGACGATGGATACGGTCGCTCAGGTGCAGGGCTATCTGCTCGCGCACCAGTACGAAGGTCTGATCAAGAAGTCCAAGCTGCGGGGGCGGCGGAGATGAGGATCGTACTGCTCGGGCCGCCGGGGGCGGGCAAGGGCACGCAGGCGCGCGAACTGGTCGCGCGTCACGGCATCGTGCAGCTGTCGACCGGCGACATGCTGCGCGCCGCGGTCGCGGCCGGCACACCGGTCGGGCTCAGGGCCAAGGACATCATGGCGCGCGGCGAACTGGTGCCCGACGACGTGGTGGTTTCGATCGTCGCTGACCGGATCGACGAGGAGGATGCCCGAAGCGGCTTCATTCTCGACGGCTTTCCGCGCACCGTCCCCCAGGCCGAGGCGCTCGACCGGATGCTCGCCAAGAAGGGCGTGAAGCTCGACGCCGTGGTGGAACTCAAGGTCGACGAGGAGGCGCTGGTGCGCCGAATCGCGAATCGCGTGGCCGAGATGCAGGCCATGAAGCTCGAGATCCGGCCCGACGACACGCCGGAGGTGCTCAAGCAGCGGCTGGAATCCTACCGCGGCCTGACCGCGCCGCTGACCGCCTATTACAAGAAGAAGGGCACCCTGAAGACGGTGGACGGGATGGCTCCGATCGAGGCGGTGACCGCCGAGATCGCGACCGTTCTGTCCGCGGCCAAGGTGCGGCGCAGCGCCCGTCGCAAGCCCTTACCGGCTGCCGGCGCGGCCGCCCGCAAACCGGCTGGCAAGAGCGCAGCCAAGGCCGCCGGCCGCCGCAAGACGACCCCGGCCCGAAAAACCCCTGTCCGCAAGGCGGCCCGGAAGGCCGCGACCAAGGTCAAGCGAGCCAAATCGCCGAAATCCTCCAGAACCGTTGCAAAACGGGCCAAATCCCCGGCTCCGCGGCGGCCTCTGAAGGCCAGCCGGCGCCGCCGGCCGGGCGGCAAATCTGCAAGGGCGAGCGGCCGGTCTCGGAGGTTGACGAAGTGAGACGGAATCCCCTATTAAACCTCACATTCTGTCGGACACAGTTCGAACGATGCCGCCTCTGCAGCAAGGGGCCGGGCGTCGCGTTATCGCTTGCAAACCGTTCCGGATCGCCGGAATGGGCCAAAACGGACCGGCGCGACCGGCCGGAACAGGAGTGAGGTTGTGGCCCGTATCGCTGGGGTAAATATTCCGACCAACAAGCGCGTCGTGATCGCGCTTCAGTACATTCACGGCATCGGCCAGAAGAATGCGGCCGACATCGTGGAAAAGGTAAACATTCCTCATGACCGCCGTGTGTCACAACTGACAGACGCGGAGGTTCTCCAGATTCGCGAAATGATCGACCGTGACTACATGGTGGAGGGCGATCTGCGCCGCGAGACCTCGGTCAACATCAAGCGGTTGATGGACCTCGGCTGTTACCGCGGTCTGCGTCATCGCCGCGGCCTGCCGGTTCGCGGTCAGCGCACCCACACCAACGCCCGCACCCGCAAGGGCCCGGCGAAGGCCATTGCCGGCAAGAAGAAGGCGACCTAACCGGTCGCTGCGGCTGCCAACGTATGGATTTGCCCGCGCTTCTGCGGCGGGCCTCGAAAGGATCTTGAATGGGTAAGGAAGCCACAGCCCGCGTTCGTCGCCGCGAACGCAAGAACATCGCGTCGGGCATCGCCCACGTGAACGCTTCGTTCAACAACACCATGATCACCATCACGGACGCGCAGGGCAACGCGATCGCCTGGTCGTCGGCCGGCACGATGGGCTTCAAGGGTTCGCGCAAGTCGACGCCCTATGCCGCGCAGGTCGCGGCCGAGGACGCCGCCAAGAAGGCTGCCGAACACGGCATGCGCACGCTCGAGGTCGAGGTTGCGGGCCCCGGTTCCGGACGCGAGTCGGCGCTTCGTGCGCTGCAGGCCGCGGGCTTCACCGTGACCTCGATCCGCGATGTGACCCCGATTCCGCACAACGGCTGCCGCCCGAGAAAGCGCCGGCGCGTATGAGCGATATTGATTTCCGTCCGGCGGTCGCCCCGTCGGATGCCGCTGACACATCCCACACGGCGGAGTGGGAGGCGCGCAAGCCCGCGACACGCGACACGATGGGTGCAAACGTGATCCAGAAGAACTGGCAAGAACTGATCCGGCCCAACAAGCTGCAGGTGACGGCCGGCGCCGATGGCAAGCGCATGGCCACGCTGATTGCCGAGCCGCTCGAGCGCGGCTTCGGCGTGACGCTCGGCAACGCGCTGCGACGCATCCTGCTGTCCTCGCTGCAGGGCGCGGCGGTGCAGTCGGTGCATATCGACGGCGTGTTGCACGAGTTCTCCTCGATCGCCGGCGTGCGCGAGGACGTGACCGACATCGTCCTGAACATCAAGGACATCGCCATCAAGATGCAGGGCGAGGGTCCGAAGCGCATGGTGCTGAAGAAGTCCGGCCCGGGCACCGTGACGGCGGCGGACATCCAGACCGTCGGCGACATCGTGGTGCTCAATCCGGATCTCGCGATCTGCACCCTCGACGAGGGCGCTGAAATCCGCATGGAGTTCACGGTCAACACCGGAAAGGGCTACATCGCCGCCGATCGAAACCGGCCCGAAGATGCGCCGATCGGACTGATCCCGGTCGACAGCCTGTATTCGCCGGTTCGCAAGGTCTCCTACAAGGTCGAGAACACCCGCGAGGGCCAGATCCTCGACTACGACAAGCTGACGCTGCAGATCGAGACCAACGGTGCGGTGACCCCGGAGGATGCGCTGGCCTATGCCGCGCGCATCCTGCAGGATCAGCTCAACGTGTTCGTGAACTTCGAAGAACCCCGCAAGGAGCAGGCCGCGGAGACCATCCCGGACCTCGCCTTCAACCCGGCGTTCCTCAAGAAGGTCGACGAACTCGAACTGTCGGTGCGTTCGGCCAATTGTCTCAAGAACGACAACATCGTCTATATCGGCGACCTGGTTCAGAAGACCGAAGCCGAGATGCTGCGCACGCCGAACTTCGGCCGCAAGTCGCTCAACGAGATCAAGGAAGTGCTGGCGCAGATGGGCCTGCACCTCGGCATGGAAGTGCCGGGCTGGCCGCCGGAGAATATCGAAGAGCTCGCCAAGCGCTTCGAGGACCACTACTGAGTTTGAGCGGACGTCGCGGCCGGTTGGGTCCGGCCGCGATGTTTTGGGCGAACGCAGGAAGCCCACCTGAGCAACGTGTGCGGCGCGCCGTCGCGACACAAGAACGAGAAAGAGCAGTTCGATGAATCACGGCAAGGTGCACCGCAAGCTGGGACGCAAGCCCGAGCATCGCAAGGCGATGTTCGCCAACATGTGCGCGGCCCTCATCAAGCACGAGCAGATCACCACGACGCTGCCCAAGGCCAAGGAGCTGCGACCGGTGATCGAGAAGCTGGTGACGCTCGGCAAGCGCGGCGACCTGCACGCCCGCCGTCAGGCGATCTCGCAGATCCGCGACGTCGACATGGTCAAGAAGCTGTTCGACGTTCTGGGCCCGCGCTACAAGGAGCGTCAGGGCGGCTACACCCGCATTCTGAAGGCCGGCTTCCGCTATGGCGACAATGCGCCGGTCGGCGTCATCGAGTTCGTCGATCGCGACGAGAGCGCCAAGGGCAAGGATTCCGGGCCGGTGCAGGCCCGCAAGGTCGACGCGGACGAGAACGCCGCGGCGTAACGCCGTTCTAGCAGTCCGTAACGGGCTCGATCGGGACAGGGGCGGCGCGAGCCGCCCTTTTCGATTCCGCCCTGCGACCGGCGGGTGAATCCGCCGCGGGCCGTCGGAATTCCCCTGTCGGTAACGCGCACAGAGGGCGCCGTCGCATTGTGGGAGTCGGGCCGCCGACTTAAGCTCGCCGCATCGGGCATCGTGGCGAGACGGTCGCATGTCAAACCCTTCCTTCGATCCGCAGGACACGTTCACCGAAACCACCACGCAAGGCTGGGGCTCGCGCATCGCGGGCTCGATCAAGGGCGTGTTGGTCGGCCTGGTTCTGATCGTCGCTTCGATCGTCGGGCTGTTCTGGAACGAGGGGCGGGCGGTGCAGACCGCCCGTTCGCTGACGGAGGGCGCAGGGCTTGTGGTCGCGGTGCCGGCCGAGCGTGTCGATCCCGCTAACGAAGGCCGGCTCGTGCATGTCACCGGCGACGCGACAGCGGTGGCGCCGCTTGCCGATCCCGACTTCGGTGTGTCCGCCCGCGCGCTGCGGCTTCAGCGCAAGGTCGAGATGTATCAGTGGAAAGAGGAGAGCCGGACCGAGACCCGCAAGAACTTCGGCGGCTCGGAAGAGACCGTGACGACCTACAGCTACACGCGGGTGTGGGAGGAGGGCCGGATCGATTCCGGACGCTTCCGCCGTCCGGAAGGACATACCAATCCACCGCTGCGTTATCAGGGCCGCGACATGGTTGCGGCCGATGCGACGCTCGGTGCGTTCCGGCCGGGCGACGCGGTGCTGCGGCGGCTGCCGGCGGATCGTTCGCTGCCGGTCGACCGGACGCTGGCGCCGTCGATCCGCAAGAGCGCAGGCCAGTCCGCGACCGTGACGGGCGACGCGATCTATGTCGGCGCCGATCCCGACAGCCCGCGGGTCGGCGATCTGCGCATCACCTACCGCACGGCGGATCCGGGCCCGGTGAGCATCGTCGCGCGCCAGACCGGCGCGGCGTTCTCGCCCTATCAGACCAAGGCGGGGGATGCGGTGATGCTGGTGCGCGCGGGCACAGCCTCGGCCGGTGAGATGTTCAGCGCGGCGCAGACCGAGAACACGATCATGACCTGGCTTCTGCGCGCCGTGCTCGCGATCATGATGTTTGCGGGCTTCGGTCTCCTGCTGAAGCCCTTCGTTGTTCTTGCCGATGTGGTGCCGTTTCTCGGCAACGTGCTGCAGGCGGGCGCCGGTCTCATCGCCGGGATCCTGACGCTCACCATCGCACCGCTGGTGATCGCCATCGCATGGCTGTGGTACCGGCCGCTGGTCTCGCTCGCGGTGATCGTTGTCGGCGGCGGACTGGCGTTGGGGCTGGTCCGCATGGTCCGCAGGCGCAGACAGGCCGGGACCGCATCCGCCGCCACCTGAGGCCCGCTTCGCGGCCGACGCAATCCCGTGCGCCGTGGTGCGCCGCCGATGGCGCGGATTCCCGCGACCGTCTATTCTTGAAGGCGTCGAAACTACACCATTCCGATGGAGAAATGCATGGCCCGGTGGGTCTTCGCGCTGCTGGCCGCGACCGTTCTCGGCGCGCCCGCCGCTGCTCAGCCGTCGCTCGTCGAGCGCGGCGATTATCTCGTGAACGGCATCCTGACCTGCGGCAATTGCCATACGCCTCGCGGCCCCAAGGGCGTGTTCGACACGGCGCGGCAGTTCTCCGGCGGGCCGCAGACCTGGGACGAGCCCTCGTACACGGTGAAGGGCTCCAACATCACGACCGACCCGGAGACCGGCATCGGCAAGTGGACGGATTCGCAGATCAAGGCGTCGCTGCAACAGGGCGTGCGGCCGGACGGGACGCAACTCGCACCGCAGATGCCCTACATGTTCTACCGGGTTTTCACGCCGCGCGATCTCGATGCCGTCACGGCCTATCTGAAATCGCTCAAGCCGGTGCCGAACGCCGTGCAGCCGCCGATCTACAAGGCGGCGATGCATGCCGATGCGCCGCCCGGGACCGACAGGCCGATGACCGAGAAGGACATGGCCGATCCGGTGAAGCGCGGCTTCTATCTCGTCACCATCGGCCATTGCATGGAGTGCCACACGTCGGCGGGCGCGAACGGTCATCCGGATTACCGGAACGGACTCGGCAAGGGCGGCAAGGCGTTCAAGGGGCCGTGGGGCGTTGCGATCGCGCGCAACATCACATCGCACAAGACGGCGGGCATTGGTGGCTGGACCGACCAGCAGATCAAGGATGCGATCGCCAAGGGCGTTCGGCCGGACGGCAGTGCGCTGAAGCCCCCGATGGGCTATCCGCTCTATGCACGCATGACGGAGCAGGACATGAGCGCGATCGTGGCCTATCTGCGCACGGTGCCGGCGAAGGAGTAGGGCGGCCACGGCGACCGGACGCGGTCAGTTTCGCACCGGCCCGTCCTCGCCGATCATGCCCTGCAGGTCGACCGGCGCGAACTCGTCGGTCAGAAGCCGGGCGCTTGCGACATCCGGCATCGTGGCGCGCTTTTCCATCAGCGCCGGCAGCGCATAGCGAAAGCCGTACTTCTGCTGCAGCTCGGTGGCGCGCCGCGACAGCGTGGCGGCGTCCGGCGCCGCTTGCGCCATCGCCACCACGATCATCTCGCCTCGTCCGGACGGATAAAGATGGATTTCCGGGAAGATGGCGGACAGCGTCCTGAGCGTGGAGAGATAGAGCTTCGTGCCCTCGTGCACGTTGAACACCGCGACGCCGGAGGGCGTCAGGCGCTCCTTGAGCAGCGCGTAGAACTCGCGCGTCAGCAGATGAAAGGGCACCGAAGCACCTTGAAACGCATCGAGGATGACCAGATCGTACCGGTGTGGCGAGCGCCGCACGAACACCCGGCCGTCGTTGGCGAAGAAGCGCACGCGCGGCGTCTCGCGCAGGCCGAAGTACTCCCGCGCCACGGCGATCACGCCGGGATCGATGTCGACGGTGTCGATGTGAAGCTCCGGCATGGCGCGCGCGAGGTAGGTCGAGATCGCACCGCCGCCGAGCCCGACCATCAGCACGCGCCGCACCTCGTTCGGATAGGCGAGTGCGGTCGTCATCGAGCGCGTGTAGTGCAGCGGCAGATCGTCGGGATCGCGAAGGTTGACGATGGTCTCGATGTGACTCGAGCTCTTGACCCGGAACGACATGGTCAACTCATGCCGCCATTTGGTGATCACGATGTCGTTGAACTCGGTCTTCACCCGAGCAATCTGACCGTCGGGGCGCTTGAGAACCGCGTCGCGCACCGACTGATCGACCGGATCGGTGGCGGCCGTTTGAGAAAGTGCCGGGGCGACAAGGTTCAGCACCGCAGCCACAGCCGCGACGATTGTCGGGATGATGGCGTTCCGCTTCCACGGCAGGACGGCGGCTGGAGGCACGACGGCGGGATGCAAGCGCAGGCTCCGCTTGTGGCCGACCACGCCGGGGGGCGGCGCGGGGTCTGAACCGGTAACAGCTTATATTGAAAGGGAAAAGGGGCGGAGATGCGGCCTTCATTTGCCGGCATTTGCGCCCTATATCTGGGCTCCGACAATCCAGGATTTGCGTTTATGGCCTATCGAATGATGGCGGTCGCTATGGCCGCGCTCCTGCCGCTTTTGGTGGGGGCCCCAACCGCATCCTCGCAGGATCGGGCGCCGCGTGCGCTGCCGGGCTCGCCGGGCGAGATTCGCCTGTCGTTCGCTCCGGTGGCCAAGCGCACCGCGCCGGCGGTCGTGAACATCAACGCGGCCAAAGTGGTCGACAACCGCAATCCTCTGCTGGAAGATCCGTTCTTCCGCCGCTTCTTCGGACCCGGCTTCGGAATGCCGCGCGAGCAGGTGGCGCGCTCGCTCGGCTCCGGCGTGATCGTCGACGCGTCGGGATTGGTCGTGACCAACAACCACGTCATCGACGGCGCCAGCGAAATCAAGGTCTCGCTCGCCGACCGCCGTGAGTTCGACGCCGAGGTCATCCTGAAAGACCCGCGCACCGACCTGGCGGTGCTGCGGCTCAAGGGCAGCGAGCGCTTTCCGTATCTGGAGTTCGGGGATTCCGACGAGTTGCAGGTCGGCGATCTCGTGCTTGCCATCGGCAATCCGTTCGGCGTCGGCCAGACCGTGACCCACGGCATCGTCTCGGCGGTGGCGCGCACCCAGGTCGGCATCACCGACTATCAGTTCTTCATCCAGACCGACGCGGCGATCAATCCCGGCAATTCCGGCGGTCCGCTGGTCGACATGGCCGGCCGCGTCGCCGGCATCAACACCGCGATCTTCTCGCGCTCCGGCGGCTCGCAGGGCATCGGCTTTGCGATCCCGGCCAACATGGTGAAGCTCGTCGTCGCCTCGGCGCAGAGCGGCGGCACCGCGGTCAAGCGTCCGTGGCTCGGCGCGCGGCTGCAGACGCTCACCCCGGACATAGCCGAGAGCCTCGGCGTCAAGCGTCCGGCCGGCGCGGTCGTCACAGACGTCAGCCGCGGCGGGCCCGCTGCGCGCGCGGGGCTGCGCACCGGCGACGTGATCGTCTCGGTCGACAGCCAGCCGGTCGACGACAGCAACGCGTTCAACTACCGCTTCACGACGCGCCCGCTGGGCGGTCAGGTTCCGGTCGGCATTCTGCGTGCCGGGAAGGAGGTGCGCGTCGCCGTTGCGCTCGAAACCGCTCCTGAGCGGCCGCGCGAGGAGATCACCATCCGCGCCCGTTCGCCGTTCATGGGGCTTCGATTGTCGAACCTCTCGCCGGCGCTCGCCGAAGAGCTTCGGCTCGACGCCATGACCGAAGGCGTGGTGGTGACCGGCATTTCCGAAGGCACGCCGGCACAGAGCATCGGCTTTCAGCGCGGCGACGTCATCGTCTCCGTCAATGACGAACGGATCGCGCGCACCCGCGACCTCGAAACGCTCGTGAAGGCCGGCAGCCGGCTCTGGAACGTCACCATCCAGCGCGGCGGCCAGCAGATCACCGGCCGGTTTCCGGGATGAGCCCGCGCAACCGGCGCGGGGAGGGGCCCAGCCTGTTTCAGGCTGCGGGTCTCGATTCCGGTGCGCCGCGGCCGCTCGCGGACCGGCTGCGTCCGCAGCGTCTGGAGGAGGTGGTCGGACAGGACCATCTGCTCGGCCCCGACGGGGCGCTCTCGCGGCTGCTGGCCACCCGCTCGCTCGGCTCGCTGGTGTTCTGGGGGCCGCCCGGCACCGGGAAGACCACGGTGGCGCGTCTCCTTGCGCAGGAGACCGATCTGCACTTCGAGCAGATTTCGGCAATCTTCACTGGCGTTGCCGATCTCAAGAGGGTGTTCGAGGAGGCGCGCGCGCGGCGCGAGACCGGCAAGGGTACGCTGCTGTTCGTCGACGAGATTCATCGTTTCAACCGCGCCCAGCAGGACTCGTTCCTGCCGGTGATGGAGGACGGCACCGTGGTGCTGGTCGGCGCCACCACCGAAAACCCATCGTTCGAGCTGAACGCGCCGCTGCTGTCCCGCGCGCGCGTGCTGACCTTCCGCTCTCTGGACGAGGTGGCGATCGAACGGTTGCTGCGGCGCGCCGAAACCATCGAGGGCAAGCCCCTGCCGCTCGATGCGGAGGCGAGGATACAGTTCGTGCGAATGGCCGACGGCGACGGCCGCGCCTCGCTCACGCTGGCTGAGGAAATCTGGCGCGCTGTGCGCGAGGGCGAGACCTTCGACAGCGCCGGGCTGCAAGCGATCGTGCAGCGGCGCGCACCGATCTACGACAAGTCGCAGGACGGGCACTACAATCTGATCTCGGCGCTGCACAAGTCGGTGCGCGGCTCCGATCCGGACGCCGCGCTCTATTATCTCTGCCGGATGCTGGACGCCGGCGAAGACCCGCTCTATCTCGCACGCCGCGTGGTGCGGATGGCGGTCGAGGACATCGGGCTCGCCGATCCGCAGGCGCTCGTGATTTGCAACGCCGCCAAGGAGGCCTACGATTTCCTGGGCTCGCCGGAAGGCGAGCTCGCCATCGCGCAGGCGGTGATCTATCTGGCCACCGCGCCGAAATCGAACGCCGCCTATCGCGCCTATGGCGCGGCGATGCGCACGGCCAAGGAGGCGGGATCGTTGCTGCCGCCCAAGCACATTCTCAATGCCCCCACAAAGCTGATGAAGTCCGAGGGCTACGGCGCAGGCTACGAATACGACCACGACTCGGAGGAGGCCTTTTCGGGGCAGGACTACTTCTCGGAGGCGCTGGGACGTAAGCAGTTCTACGATCCGCCGGAGCGCGGGTTCGAGCGTGAGATTCGCAAGCGTCTGGATTACTGGGCGAAGCGTCGCCATGAGCGGAGCGGGGACTGATGGGGCTCGGGGGAATGGCGGCGGCTGTCCTGTTCGGGCTCGCCGTGGCAGGGGCTGCGCAGGTGGGCGCTGTGCAGGCGGCGGAGCCGTCAGTCGGGCGCTGGGCGGTCGATCCGGCGCGCTGCAATGTCTGGGGCGGTTCGGACGCCACGAGCGCGCCACTCACGGTCTACGAAAGCGGGCTCAGCTGGTTCTCCGGCTATTGCCGCTTCGCCAAGGTGTACAAGGCTGGCCCTGCGCTTTACATCCAGGCGCAGTGCTGGAGCGGTGGCGACGTGCCCGTGACGCTCGATGCGCGCGGCGACCGGATGCGGGTGAGCTGGAACCGCGGCAAGCCGGAAGAGATGCGGCGGTGCAAGTGACGTCGGAATGACTGACGCCGGAGAGATCGCCATGATGGCTTGCCGTATTGCCGGGATCGCCGCTGCGGTGTGCACGGCCTTGGCGTTGAGCACCCCGTCTGTTCTCGCGCAGTCGGCGGACGAGATGACGTCTGCGGCCAAGCCTGTGACCAAGGCTGCGCCGGCCAAGGGGCAGTCGTCGAAAAAATCGCGGCCAGCGAAAGGCAAGGCGACCAAAGCTGAAACGGCCCCGTCGAAATCGAAGGCCCGGCGCAGCAAGGCGAAGACCCCGGCCAGGTTGCCTGCGGGCGACACGCCCGCGGCGGTCGCGGCCAATCCCGCGGCGGCAGCCAAGCCCTTGGAGCCGCGCAGCGTGCCGGTCGGTTCGTTGCCGGGCCCGATCGTGGCCTTGCACAACTGCGCTCCGGTCAAGGATCGCGTCAGTCTGGTTCAGGAGACCTATGCCAAATCCGTGCTGTTCTTCGTGTCGTGCCCGGCGAAGGAGCGCGGCGGCTACGAGTTGCAGGCGGTCTACGAGGCGCGCGATGCGAAAGGCGCGGGCGCCAGGCGTGTGATATTCGAGGTGCCGGGTGCGGATGGCGCGCTTGCGAGCGTCGATGCGATCCCTTCGGCGATTCCGGCGCGCGAGGCCTATTTCGAGACCGTCGAGGAGCGCAAGCTGGTTCGGGTGCGCAACGCGCCGGCCTGGATCACCGGCGCATGGCGGCCGGACGATCGCGAGGGCGTCTGTTCCGCGGTCGGGCACTGGCGCGTCGAGGGCGGCAAGGCCGAGCTCTGGCTTTGGGAGGAGGCACGCGAGTGCCCCAAGGACGCCGCGCCGAAGTACGAGACCAAGATCGACAAGAAGCCGCCGCCGCTGGTGGGGCGCTGAGCCTGAAGGACAAGCGATGAACCGCGGCGGACGAGGACCGAGACAGCCCGGGGGCGGGCGCCGTGAGGCAGGCCCGCGCCGAGCGGAAGGGGGCCCGCGCCGAGCGGACGGGGGTCCGCGCCGAGCGGACGGAGGCCCGCGCCGAGCGGATGGAGGCCCGCGCCGAGCGGATGAAGGTCCGCGCCGATCGGAAGAAAGCCCACGCCGAGGGGAAAGAGGTCCGCGCCGCCCCCCCGAGAGTGCGCATCGCCCGGAGAAGGGGCCGCGCCACGGCGGCGCCGGAAAGCATGGCGAGGGTCGCGGCCGAGATCGGACGGGCGCGCGCGGCGACGACAACGCGCCGCGTCCGGACAGGAAAGGCGCCGCCTCGCGCTTCAGTCGCGACGACGGGTTTGCGCACGGCGCTCGTAAGTCCCGCGACGCACGCAAGCCGAAATCCGGTCGGGGTCCGGAGGAGCATCGCGAGCGGGACGGAGCGCGGGACGGAGCGCGCAAGCCGTTCCGCACAAAGAGCGCGGCGCAAGGCCAGCGAAGCTCCGGCCCCCCCGGCGAACCGCGCTCCGCGCGTCCGCCGGCACTTGTCGCCAAGCCTGAAAAGGCGAAGCCCGCGCCCGCTCCGCTGAGCACCGCGGTGCAGACCGTCACGGTCGGGCGCGACGAGGACGGCATGCGGCTCGATCGCTTCTTCGAGGCGCGCTTTCCGGGCCTGTCGTTCTCGCATATCCAGCGGATCATTCGCAAAGGCGAGGTGCGTGTGGACGGCCGCCGCGCGGAGCCGAAGGACCGGCTCGTGCAGGGCCAGTCGCTGCGCATTCCGCCGCTGCAACTCGCCGCGCCTGCGCCGCGCGAGGATGCGCCGGAGGGCGTGAAGACGCGCGCCGAAATCAAGGCCATGACGCTTTACGAGGACGACGACGTCATGGTGCTGAACAAGCCGATGGGGCTCGCCGTGCAGGGTGGTTCGGGCACGTTCCGTCACGTCGATGGCATGCTCGGCGCGTTGACCGGACGCGACGGCCAGCGTCCGCGCCTGGTGCACCGGCTCGACAAGGACACCGCGGGCTGCCTGCTGGTCGCCAAGTCCCGCTTCGCGGCGGCCGCGCTGGCGCAGACCTTCCGGTCGCGCTCGGCGCGCAAGATCTACTGGGCGCTGGTCGCGGGCGTGCCGCGGCCGCGGCAGGGCCGCATCTCGACGTTCCTCGCCAAGGAGGAGCGCGAGGAGGACAGCGTGATGCGCGTCGCCCGCCACGGCGAGGACGGCGCGAGCCATGCCGTCACCTATTATGCGGCGGTGGAGACCTCCGGGCAGAAGCTCGGCTGGCTGTCGCTCAAGCCGGTGACCGGGCGCACCCACCAGCTTCGCGCCCATATGGCGCATATCGGCCATCCGATCGTCGGCGATCCGAAGTATTTCAACATCGAGAACTGGGAGCTGCCGGGCGGCATCCAGAGCCGGCTGCATCTGCTGGCGCGGCGGATCAGCGTGCCGCATCCGCGCGGCGGGGTGATCGACGTCACCGCGCCGCTGCCGCCCCACATGGAGCAGACCTGGAACCTGCTCGGCTTCGACGCGAAGCGTTACGACCCGATCGACGACGCCCCAGAGGACTAGCCGCTGACGGGACTATCGCGCCGGACAGCGTGCGCCCGCCGCGATGCGGCCGGTATGGCAATCGACCGCTTCCGGCCCATATGAGTCCCATGACCCGCCTGTGCGCCCTGGCATTGGTGTTCTGTATGGCGGCCGGCGTGGCGCCGGCGCAGCAGTTTCCCGGCGTGGCGCCGCCAGTTCCGGCGCCCGGCCCGCCGCAGCTTCCGCCCCGGCAGATCACGCCGACCCCCACGCCGCCGACGCCGCAGCCCGGCCGCGAGTCGTTCGGCGATCGCGTGATCCGCTGCAACCATGCGTTCCCGCTGGGCGCGGGGCAGGGCAACAACCCGACCGATCGCGACGCCTTCGTGCGCTCCTGCGCCAATTGAACCGGTAAACCGATGAACGAGCCGCACTCGACGGCTTCGCCAAAAAGCGACTGGCTTTATCGCGCCTGCTGGGCGCGCGCTACGGCTATCGCAGGCTGGCGTTGATCTTCTCCAGCGCCGCAGTGCCGGGACACAGGTCGGTGGCCTCCAGCGTGTTGAGCGGTCGCTCGACCGTGTTCAGATGCGCGTGCAGATCCTCGGCGTCGGGATCGACATACAGCAACCCGGTCACGACCTGACCCTGCGCCGCATGGCGCTGCAGGAAGCTCATGGCGGCCAGCCGGTCGTGCACGTCGTAATCGGCGTCGAGCTTGCGCAGCGCGAGCCGGGAACCGTCGTGCTGCTCGACGATCTCCACGGTGCCCGGCTCCTGCGAGAGCGAGATCGGCGCGCGGCCGGTGATCACGTCGAGCCGGTTCACGGCCTCGTTGTGCTCGCGCACATAATCGAAGCTCTTGGTCGAGCCGGTGTGGTTGTTGAATGCGACGCAAGGCGAGATGACGTCGATGAAGGCCGCGCCCTTGTGCCGGATCGCGGCCTCGATCAGCGGGACGAGCTGGGCCTTGTCGCCGGAGAAGCTGCGCGCCACGAAGCTCGCGCCAAGTTGCAGAGCCATCGCCACGAGGTCGATCGCATTGTCGGTGTTGGTGACGCCGCGCTTCGATTTCGAGCCGCGGTCGGCAGTGGCCGAGAACTGACCCTTGGTCAGGCCGTAAACGCCATTGTTTTCGACGATATAGGTCATGTTGACGCCGCGCCGCATGGCATGGGCGAACTGGCCGAAGCCGATCGACGCGCTGTCGCCGTCGCCCGATACGCCGAGATAAATCAGGTCGCGGTTGGCGAGATTGGCGCCGGTCAGCACCGACGGCATGCGGCCATGCACCGAGTTGAAGCCGTGGGAGTTGCCGAGAAAGTAATCCGGTGTTTTCGACGAGCAGCCGATACCGGAGATCTTGGCGACCCGGTGCGGCTCGATCGAAAGCTGGAAGCAGGCCTCGATGATGGCGGCGGTGATGGAATCGTGGCCGCAGCCCGCGCACAGCGTCGAAATCTTCCCTTCGTAGTCGCGATGGGTGTAGCCGAGGTCGTTCCTCGGCAGGCCGGGATGGTGAAACTTCGGTTTTGCGATGTAGGTCATGGCGGCGATCCCGGTGGAAGGAGAGGCGCTAAATTTTTCCTTTGTTGTTCATGCAGGATCTGAACAGAGCTTCCCGCTGGCTTTGGCTGCCGAATTGTCCGGGTGGCATGACCTTACCGATCTGGGCCCTGCATTTCGCGGCAAGGGCTTCCCGGCTCTGCCCGCTGGGCTTCTGTTGTTGAGCCGCGACCAGATCGGCCGACAAGCCAACGACTCCGGCCGTGGCGATGATAGCGATTGCCTTCCAAACCATAACAATCTCCGGATGATGGTTAAGTTCAAACGCCAACTTTCCTCAAAGGCGTAACCTTCAGCGCATCGACGTGGTCGCCGATCGCTTTCGCGATGAAACGCGCGGTGATCGGCGTGCCGTCGTAGTGCAGCACCGGCACCAGCCGCACCGGATCGATGTTCAGTTCGTTCACGATCAGCGTGCGAAGCTGCGCATCGCGGTTCTGTTCGACCACGAACACGAAGTCGTGCTCCGCGATGAAGCTCGTCACGCTGGAGTGAAACGGGAACGCGCGGATGCGCAGCCGGTCGAACTGCTGACCGCGCGACTCGAGGAAGCCGATCGCCTCGTCCATCGCCGGCGACGTGGAGCCGAAATAGATCACGCCGTATTTCGTCGGCTTGGTCGCATGGGCCTGAAGCGGTCGAGGCACAAGATCTTTCGCGGTCTCGAACTTTCTCAACAGCCTTTGCACGTTGTCGACATAGGCCGCGCCGTCCTCGGTGTAGCGCGCGTAGCGGTCGCGCGACGTGCCGCGGGTGAAGAACGAGCCTTTTGTAGGGTGCGTGCCGGGATAGGTTCGGTACGGGATGCCGTCGCCGTCGACGTCGAGATAGCGGCCGAAGTCGCGACCCTCGTCGAGCATTTCGGCGGTCATCACCTTGCCGCGGTCGTAGCTCTTGTTTTCGTCGAAAGTCAGCGGCCGGCACAGCCGGTGGTTCATGCCGATGTCGAGGTCGAGCATGAGGAAGACCGTGGTCTGCAGGCGGTCTGCGAGATCGAAGGCCTGCGCCGCCATCTCGAAACTCTCGGCCGGATCCTCCGGAAACAGCAGCACATGCTTGGTGTCGCCGTGCGAGGCGTAGGCACAGGCGATGATATCGCATTGCTGCGTGCGCGTCGGCATGCCGGTGGACGGGCCGGCGCGCTGCACATTCATGATCACGGCGGGGATTTCGGCG
Source organism: uncultured Alphaproteobacteria bacterium (assembly GCA_963758225.1). Lineage (GTDB taxonomy): Bacteria > Pseudomonadota > Alphaproteobacteria > Rhizobiales > Xanthobacteraceae > Z2-YC6860. The sequence continues at coordinate 39,137 of CAVWUJ010000007.1, forward strand.
AAGTACGAAAGCCCGATGAACTCGGTCATCAGAGAGATGCCCGGACCCGAGGTCGCGGTGAAGGCGCGAGCGCCGTTCCAGCCCGCACCGATCACGATGCCGATCGAGGCCAGTTCGTCCTCGCCCTGAACGATGGCGTATTTCGCTTTCTTGGTCTCGGGATCGTGGCGCAGCCGCTTGCAATGCGCGGTGAAGGCATCGGCGAGCGACGACGACGGCGTGATCGGATACCAGGCGCAGACTGTCGCGCCGCCGTAGACCGCGCCGAGCGCAGCCGCGCTGTTGCCCTCGATGAAGATGCGGTCGCCGACTTTGTCGGCGCTCCGGATCCGCAGGCCGATCGGGCATTTCAGGTTCTTGAGCGCCCAGTCGCGGCCCAGATGCAGCGCATGGACGTTCGACGAGAGCAGCTTCTCCTTGCTCTTGTATTGCTCGCCGATCAGCGCCTCGATTGCCTTCACATCCATGTCGAGCAGCGCGGAGAGCGCGCCGAGATAGATGATGTTCTTGAACAACTGGCGCTGGCGCGGGTCGGTGTATTCGGAATTGGTGATCGCGGTCAGCGGCACGCCGATGACGGTGATGTCATCGCGGAATTTCGAGCGCGGCATCGGCTTGGTGGAATCGTAGAGCAGGTAGCCGCCGGATTCGATCGACGCGACGTCCTTGTCCCAGGTCTGCGGGTTCATCGCCACCATCAGGTCGACGCCGCCGCGCGCGCCGAGATGTCCGTCCTCGGTGATCCGCACTTCGTACCAGGTCGGCAGGCCCTGAATGTTGGACGGGAAGATGTTGCGCGGCGAGACCGGCACGCCCATTCGCAGGATCGACCGCGCGAACAGCTCGTTGGCGCTGGCGGAGCCCGAGCCGTTGACGTTGGCGAAGCGAACGACGAAATCGTTGACGCTTACGATCGGGCTTGGGCCTGGCATGATTGTCCCGCGTGAGTCATTTCGATCAGGTATTTCTGCATGTCCCAGGCGCCGGTCGGGCAGCGCTCGGCGCACAGCCCGCAGTGCAGGCACACGTCCTCGTCCTTCACCATCACCCGGCCGGTCTTCAGCCCGTTCGCCACATAGAGATCCTGCGTGAGATTGTGCGCGGGAGCCTTGAGCCGCGTGCGAAGCTCGGCCTCGTCGCCGTTCTCGGTGAAGGTGATGCAGTCCATCGGGCAGATGTCGACGCAGGCGTCGCACTCGATGCAGAGCTGGGAGGAGAACACCGTCTGCACGTCGCAGTTCAGACAGCGATGCGCCTCACCGAGCGCGAGCTTCGGATCATATCCGAGCTCGACTTCGGTGCGGATATCCTTGAGCGCGAGCGCCTTGTCGCGCAACGGGACGCGATAACGGCTGTCGGGCGAGATGTCGTTGTCGTAACTCCACTCGTGAATGCCCATCTTCTGGCTGCTGATCGTGACCTGCGGCAGCGGCCGTTCGGTCACGACCTCGCCGGAGCAGAGCTTGTGGATCGACAGCGCGGCGTCGTGGCCATGCGCCACCGCCCAGATGATGTTCTTCGGGCCGAACGCGGCGTCGCCGCCGAAGAACACCTTCGGATGGGTGGATGCCAGCGTGGTCGTGTCCACCACCGGCATGCCCCACTTGTCGAATTCGATGCCGATGTCGCGCTCAATCCAGGGGAAGGCATTTTCCTGCCCGACCGCCACCAGCACATCGTCGCATTCGAAATGCGGATCGGGCTCTCCGGTCGGCACCAGCCGGCGGCGACCCTTGTCGTCGTACTCCGCCTTGACCTTCTCGAAGGTCATGCCGGTCAGGCGACCGTTCTCGTGGGTGAAGGCCTTCGGCACCAGGAAATTGAGGATCGGTATGTCCTCGTGGATGGCGTCCTCCTTCTCCCAGGGAGAGGCTTTCATCTCCTCGAAGCCGGAACGCACGATGACCTTCACGTCCTCGCCGCCGAGACGACGCGCGGTGCGGCAGCAATCCATTGCGGTGTTGCCGCCGCCCAGCACGATGACGCGCCTGCCGATCTTTTCGACATGTCCGAAGGACACGGATGACAGCCAGTCGATCCCGACGTGGACGTTCTTCGCGGCCTCGGTCCGGCCGGGCAGGTCGAGATCGCGGCCGCGGGGCGCGCCTGATCCGACGAAGATCGCATCGTAGCCTTCGTCGAGCAGGGACTTGAGGCTATCGATGCGTCTGCCGCCGACGAAGTCGATGCCGAGTCCGAGGACGTAGCCGGTCTCCTCGTCGATTACCGAGTCCGGCAGTCGAAACTTCGGAATTTGCGTGCGCATCATGCCGCCGGCCTTGGGATCCTGATCGAACACCGTGCAGCGATAGCCGAGCGGGGCGAGATCGCGCGCCACCGCCAACGAGGCCGGGCCGCCGCCGATCAGCGCCACGCGCTTGCCGTTCGATTTTTCGGCAGGCTTGGGCAGACGTTCGCGGATGTCGTCCTTGAAATCGGCAGCGACGCGCTTGAGCCGGCAGATCGCGACCGGATCCTTCTCGACGCGACCGCGCCGGCATGCCGGCTCGCACGGCCGGTCACAGGTGCGGCCGAGGATTCCTGGAAACACGTTGGATTTCCAGTTGATCAGATAGGCATCGCCGTAACGGCCGTCGGCGATCAGGCGGATGTATTCCGGGACGGGCGTGTGGGCCGGGCAGGCCCACTGGCAATCGACCACCTTATGGAAATAGTCCGGCGCCGAAATGTCGGTGTCTTGCATCGGCTCCTCGATGGCGGCCGGTGCCGCGCATGGAGCGTCGCGGTGCATTCCCCGGCGTCGCGTTTCTCGTCCCTGGGCCGGTGTTAATCCCGGCTCCCAATTTTGAATTTTAGTAGACTGAGAGAACGAATTCCACTGTTGCGGGCCGAAATCACCGCGCGGGACAGCGTTGCAGTGTCGCGCGGGGCGGTCTATTGCAGCGCACAATCAGAAGCCGGCCATGCGCGACATCTTCGACGACATCTACGAAAACCAGCCGCAGAATCCGATGGAGGCTGCGCGCCGCTCCCTGCGTGCTGGCCTGCGAAAGCGATTCTACGAGACGGCGTCGGCCGCTCCGCAGAACGACGGTTTTGCCGTCCTGCTGGACGGGCGGCCGGTGCGCACTCCGGCGCGGCGGACGCTGGAGGCTCCCGCCCGCGCCATCGCCGAGGCAATCGTCGCCGAATGGCAGAGCCAGGAGGGACTGATCGATCCGGCGCGGATGCCGGTCACGCGGCTCGCGAATTCGGTCCTCGACGGTGTGGCGTCTGCTCCGGACGCGGTGGCGGCGGAGGTGGAAAAGTACCTTGGCTCCGACCTCCTGTTCTACCGCGCGGACGGGCCGGACGGCCTCTTGGCGATGCAGGCGCAGTTATGGGATCCGCTGCTGAACTGGGCGCGCGACGATCTCGGCGCGCGCTTCGTGCTGGCGCAGGGCGTGGGCTTCGTGACGCAGCCGCCGCAGGCGATCGCGGCCGCGCTTGCAGCCGTGCCGGACGAGCCGTGGCGGCTCGGCGCGCTGCACTCGGTCATGACGCTGACCGGATCGCCCCTGATCGGGCTCGCGCTGATGCGCGGGCGGATCGACGTCGATGCCGCGTGGACCGCGGCGCATGTCGACGAGGACTGGAACATGAGCCAGTGGGGGCGCGACGAACTCGCGCTGCAGCGCCGCAGTTTCCGGTTCGGAGAGATGCGGGCCGCAGCAACGGTGCTCGACGCGCTGCGCTGATCTTAAGACGTCGCGCCGATCCGCTCCCGCACGTCCGCGGCAATGCGCGTCATCGGATCGCTCCAGTCGCCGGGCCGGCGCTGGCGCATCAGACGCATCGACGGATACCAAGGCGTATCCTCGCGGCCGGCGAGCCAGCGCCAGTCCGCGACCGCGGGCAGCGCCAGCAGCACCGGGCGACCGAGCGCGCCGGCCAGATGCGCGACGAACGTGTCGCAGGTCACGACCAGATCGAGCGTCGAGAGGATCGCGGCGAGGTCGAGCCCGTTGTCCGGATTCCAGTCCGGGTCGTGCGGCGGGGTCTCGATCCGCTCGCGGAACGGCGCGCGCGCGATCTCCGCCACGGCGGGCCCCTTCTGCAGCGAGACCAGCCGCGCGCCGTCGAGCGCGGCGAGCGGTGCGAAGGCCGAAAGCGGCAGGTTGCGTCGTTGCAGGTTTCGGTCGGGCGAGGGGCCCGCCGCCCAGTTGATGCCAACCTTGAAACCGGTCTCGCCGAAATGCCGCCGCCAATGCGCGACGCGCTGCGGCTCGGCCGCGAGCCAGGGCGTCTGCGCCGGCACGCTGTCGGGCGAAAGCCCGAGCAGGCCCGCGGCGTCCATCGCCGGCGTCCAGTGCAGCGGTGCGGAGTTCGCGCTCGATCTCGTCCCATGAGGTCGCGAACGCCACCGGCCCGGGCAGCGTCGCCAGCAGGGATTTGAGATCCGGCCGCACCAGCAGCGTCACCGCGAAGCCGCGCGCGGCGAGCAGCGGCGCGAAGCGCGCAAAGGCCACGGTGTCGCCGAGCCCGGGCCCCGCGACCAGCACCAGCCGCTGCCCGACCGGCAGCGGGCCGCCGGTCCAGCGCGGATGTTTCGTTGGCGCGGGAGCGGGCGCGCCGCGCGCGCGGTCGCGGAAACCGTCCCCCCAATGCCCGCGCACCAGCCGCAGGAGCGCGCGGGCGGTGTGAGCGTCGGCGAAGCCCGGCTCCAGCTCCAGCGCCTTGCCGAGCGCGGCCTCGGCCTGATCGAACAGCATATCCGGCGCGCCGCCGGCCGACGCCGCGATCTGTCCCAGCTCGCGCAACGCCTGGCCGCGGTTGAGATGGCCGCCGGCAAAGTCCGGTTTCAGCGCCACCGCGCGCTCGAAGCTGCGCAGCGCCTCCTCGGCGCGGCCGAGCCATTGCAGCACCGCGCCCCGGTTGCACCAGTCCTCGAACGAATCCGGCCGCAGCGTCAGCGCATTGTCGAACGCCGCCATCGCGCCGTTGAGATCGCCCAAATCTGAAAGCAACAGCGCGCGATTGCCGTGCGCGTCCGCAAAGCTGCGGTCGGCCGCGATCGCGCGGTCGTAGGCCGCGAGCGCGCGCGCGCCGTCGCCCCGGCTCGCAAGGATGCGACCGAGCAGGTCATGCAGCCGCGCCTGTGGCCGGCCCGGCGGCGGATCGAGCGAGAGCGCGCGCTCGGTCAGCTCCAGCGCCTGGTCGGGCTGGCCGTCCTGAAACACGACGACCGAGACGTAATACAGGGCGTCCGGGTGGCGCGGATCCTCCGCCAGCACCTTCATGTAGCGCTCCAGCGCGGCGGCCAGGTTGCCCTGCCGGTGCTGGGCGATGGCGTCCTGGAGGGTTTTTTCGGCGGCGGGGGAGATCACTGCTGCGGCGCTGTCCGGCGTGGATGGATAGGGTCAGGTATGCCCGCCGGGGCCTGAAACTTGCAACCCCTCATGCTATCCATCGTGATCCGAAGTCGCGGGCAGGGGCGTTCATGAAGGATATTCTCGACAGGCTCGAAGCGCGGCGCGCCGGGGCGCGGCTGGGCGGCGGCGAGGCCCGCATCGCGGCCCAGCACAAGCGCGGCAAGCTGACCGCGCGCGAGCGGATCGAGCTGCTGCTCGACAAAGGCTCGTTCGAGGAGTTCGACATGTTCGTGGAGCACCGCTCCACCGACTTCGGCATGGAGAAGCAGAAGATCCCGGGCGACGGCGTCGTCACCGGCTGGGGCACCGTGAACGGCCGCACCGTGTTCCTGTTCGCCAAGGACTTCACCGTGTTCGGGGGCTCGCTTTCGGAGACCCACGCGCAGAAGATCGTCAAGGTGCAGGACATGGCGATGAAGGCGCGTGCGCCGATCATCGGCCTGTTCGACGCCGGCGGCGCGCGCATCCAGGAGGGCGTGGCCTCGCTCGGCGGTTACGGCGAGGTGTTCAAGAGAAACGTCATCGCCTCGGGCGTGATCCCGCAGATCAGCGTCATCATGGGCCCCTGCGCGGGTGGCGACGTCTATTCGCCGGCCATGACCGACTTCATCTTCATGGTGCGCGACACCAGCTACATGTTCGTCACCGGTCCGGACGTGGTGAAGACCGTCACCAACGAGGTCGTCACCGCCGAGGAGCTGGGCGGCGCGAGCGTGCACACCGCGAAGTCCTCGATCGCCGACGGCGCCTACGACAACGACGTGGAGTGCCTGCTCCAGATGCGCCGGCTGATCGACTTCCTGCCGGCGAGCCATCTGAGCGGCGTGCCGGAATGGCCGAGCCACGACGACATCGAGCGCGAGGAGCCCTCGCTCGACACGCTGATCCCCGACAATCCGAACAGGCCCTACGACATCAAGGAGCTGATCGGGAAGGTCGTGGACGAGGGCGACTTCTTCGAAATCCAGGCGGCTTTCGCCAAGAACATCGTCACCGGCTTCGGCCGGATCGCTGGCCGCACCGTGGGCTTCGTCGCCAACCAGCCGATGGTGCTGGCCGGCGTGCTCGACTCGGACGCCTCAAGAAAGGCCGCGCGCTTCGTGCGCTTCTGCGACGCCTTCGAGATCCCGATCGTGACCTTCGTGGACGTGCCGGGCTTCCTGCCGGGCACCGACCAGGAGTACGGCGGGCTGATCAAGCACGGCGCGAAGCTCCTGTTCGCCTATTCGCAGGCGACCGTGCCGCTGGTTACGATCATCACCCGCAAGGCGTTCGGCGGCGCCTATGACGTGATGGCGTCGAAGCACATCGGCGGCGACCTGAACTACGCCTGGCCGACCGCGCAGATCGCGGTGATGGGCGCGAAGGGCGCGGTCGAGATCATCTTCCGCGCCGAGATGAACGATCCGGAGAAGATCGCAGCGCGCACCAAGGAATACGAGGACCGCTTCCTGTCGCCCTTCGTCGCCGCCGAGCGCGGCTACATCGATGACGTGATCATGCCGCGCTCGACGCGGCGGCGGATCGCGCGGGGGCTAGCCATGCTGAAGGGGAAGAGGGCGGAGATGCCGGCGAGGAAGCACGATAATCTGCCGGTGTAGATCAAAATTATTACACCTTGAAATTGTACATCTGATGCATTATCATCTGATGCATGCGGACGACACTCGACATCGACGATGACGTGCTGGCGGCGGCCAAACGCCGGGCCGTGGAGGAAAAGACCACGGCCGGTAAGGTCATATCGGACCTGGTCCGGCAGGCGTTGACGCAAGCCGCGGCCGCGGTCGGATCCGCGGAGATGCGAGACGGGTTTCTCTACGAAGACGGCTGGTACGTCCGCCCTTCGCGCGGTGGCATCGTTACCAGCGAATTGATCGAGCGGATCGAGAGCGAACTGGATCGCGAGGATGCGGGCCCTGCTGGACGTGAACGTGCTTCTGGCACTGATGGATAGAGATCACGTCCATCATCGCGCAGCGTTGCGGTGGTGGCGGTCGGACAAGGATCAAGGCTGGGCATCGTGCCCGCTGACGCAGAACGGTTTCGTCCGCATCTCGTGCCAGAGCATTTTTCCGGGACGACCGACGGTCGCCAACGCCGTCGATCAATTGCGACGGCAGATTGTCGGCTCCGACCATGCGTTCTGGCCGGACGATGTGTCGATCGCCGATGCAGGCCTGTTCGACCGCAGCCGCCTTCTCGGGCCGAGACAGATCACCGACGCCTACCTGCTGGCGCTCGCCGTGAAGAACGGCGGACGGCTGGTCACCTTCGATCGCGGGATCGCAACGCAATCGGTGCGCGGCGCGGAGCAGAGACATCTGATGGTGATTTGAGCGGGACAGCGAGACGTGTCGCGCGCGTTGGGATCGTGCTACCCATTCGTCTCGTTCGACAGGAGCAAATTCAATGCAGACGATTGTTGTTCGTGCCTTTAGATTGTTTTCCGTTCTTTCACTCATCGCCATTGGTTCCAGCATCATGTCGGACAAGTCGAGCGCCCAATCCGCCAAGCCCATAACCACATCCTCCGGCCTGCAAACCATCGACACCACGCCGGGCACCGGCGCGCAACCGCGACCGGGCCAGACCGCCGTGGTCCACTACACCGGCTGGCTGTCGGTGAACGGTCAGAAGGGCCAGAAATTCAACTCGTCGGTCGATCGCGGCCAGCCGTTCGAGTTTCCGGTCGGAGCGGGCCGCGTGATCAAGGGCTGGGACGAGGGCGTCGCGACCATGAAGGTCGGCGGCAAGCGCACGCTGATCGTGCCGCCGTCGCTGGGCTATGGCGCGCGCGGGGCGGGCGGCGTGATCCCGCCGAACGCCACGCTGATCTTCGAGGTCGAGTTGCTTGGCGTGAAGGGCTGACGCAAGCTCAGCCCGCTTTGACCCGCGGGCGTCCATGCCGTTCGACACCATCCTCTATGCACTGTTCCTGATCGCGCTGGTCGCGGAGGCGATGACGGCCGCGCTCGCGGCCGGCCGGCGCAGTATGGACTGGGTCGGCGTGGCCTTGCTCGGCTGCGTTACGGCGCTGGGCGGCGGCTCGGCGCGCGACGTGCTGCTCGGGCATTATCCGCTGACCTGGGTGGCGAACCCGTGGCTGCTTGCGCTCACGGCCGGCGCGGCGCTCGCCACCATCGCGCTGGCGCGGGTCGCGCATCATCTGAGGCTGACGTTTCTGTTTCTCGATGCGGTCGGGCTTGTCGTCTTCACCATCGCCGGCTGTCAGGTGGCGATGGAGATGAACCAGCCGCTCGCCATCGTGATCGTGGCGGGGATGATCACGGGCTGCGTCGGCGGCGTGCTGCGTGACGTGCTGTGCAACGACATTCCGCTGCTGTTCCGCGCCGAGCTTTACGCCAGCGTGTCGGTGGTGACGGGCTGCGTTTATGTCGCGTGCCTGCGCCTGGGCCTGCCGGCGGATGTGGCGACGGCGGCCACCTTCGCGGTGGGGCTGACGTTCCGCCTGCTGGCGATCCACTTCAAATGGGAGATGCCGAAATTTGTCTACACGCGCGACCTGCATTGAGGCCGCGCGTGCAGACGATGCTTGGGTATGGCGCTCTGCGCTCCGCGCGTTAGTTCGGAGCGGGGCTCGTGTCCTGTCCGGTCGGGCGCTGCGGCTCGGGATTGGCCGGTGCCGGCGTCTGATCCTGCGGCTGCGGCGAGGCGGCGGGCGGCGAGCCTGCCGGCGGATTGAACGCATCACCCGCAGGCGGCGCGCCCTGTCCGGTGGTCTCAGCCGGCGTCTGCCCGGCGGTGGTCTGCGGCGGCGGCGCGGGATTGTTCGAGGTGGTGGCCGGCGTCGTGGTCACGGCCGGCGGATTGGCCGCCATCTCGTTGCCGGATTGCGACATCCCGTAGAGCACGATCGCCACAACCACCACAGCGCCGGCTGCGGCCGCGACGGTCCAGCGCGTGCTCGATGACGTGTTGCGATTGGGGTTCGGCTGCGCGCCGGCTTCCATGTGGGGCTGGCGCGCGGTGGTGAGCGGTTCCTGCGGCGGGCGGATCGGGTCGGACATGGCGGTTCTCCTGTTCGAAAGGACAACCGATGGCCCGCGTGCGAGTTCCGGATTCGACGCCGCGGCGGTGCGGCGCAGATCGTTCAGCGAAGACTCGTGCCGCGCTCCTGCGCAACGATCCGCACTGCAGGCGCAGCGCCGCCCGGCAATGCCGCCGGATAGGCGATCACCGCGGAGGGGCCGGTCGGATCGCGCTGGCTCGACATGACACCGGCAAGCACCAAAGCGACTGCGGTGGCGGTCGCGAGCGCGACCGCATAAGGCCAGCGTTCCGAGTTCTGAGCGGCGCGCGCGCGCAAAAAGCGGTTCGGCATGCGGGCGGTATCGAGCGAGTAGGCGTGCGACGCGGTGGGATGATGCAGGCGGCTCATGGAAGCCTCTCTGTCGTTGTGGGGCGTTGCCCTTGCAGATTGGAGGCGTGGAGAACCGGCGCGACCTGATAACATTCACAGTGCTGTGGCAGGTTGCCGCAATGTGGCGAGGGGAGGAACGATGAGCACCCAGAAGAATCAGGACAGCCGAAGCCCGGTCGAATACCTCGACGCATCGCCCGCGGTTCGAGCGGTCTACGACGACATCAAGGCGACGCGGCAGGTCGAGGACGTCAACAACTTCTGGAAATATCTTGCGCGCGATCCGGCGTTGCTGAAGCGCACCTGGGAGACTCTGAAGGACGTGATGGGGCCGGGTGCGCTCGATCCGCTGACCAAGGAGATGGTCTACGTTGCAGTCAGCATCACCAACGGCTGCGGCTATTGCATCGCCAGCCACACGGCGGCGGCGCGCAAGGCCGGCATGAGCGAGGCGATGTTCGGCGAACTGATGGCTGTGGTCGGCATGGCGAACGAAACCAACCGGCTCGCCAATGGCTATCGCGTGCCCGTGGATCCCGCGTTCGAACGCTGAGTACAAACGGAAACGCCCCGGCGCCGGGCCGGGGCGTTTCGCCGCTTTCGAATTACTGCGCGGGCGGTGCGATCGAGGCCGGCGCAGGAGCCGGGGTCACGGCGGGCGGAGGGGTCGGACTTGCGCCCTGTCCCGTGGTCTCCGGAGCGGTGCGCGGGACGCTGGTGGTCGCTGCCGGCGGCTCGGGCGCGGTGGTGCCGGCCGTATCGGTTCCGTCCGGCGTTCTCGCGAACAGAAAGACCAGCAGCACGGCCAACGCCGCGCCGCCTGCGATCCAGCCCCACATCGCATTGCTTGATTTCTCAAGTTCTGCAGCCCGTTCGAAGCGCGGCTCGTCGGGATGCGGCGGGTCGGTCAGTCGTGGATCAGTGTGTCGGGGGTCGCTCATGGCAGAACTCCGGGTTCGTCGCTCCAGTTGCAGAGTCAACCGATCCGGGCGGTGGAGGTTCCGGCAAAAGCGGCGTCCCATGCAGGGCAGAAATGCGACGACGTCGACGGACGCCGCATTCGGAATCCGCTACCAACGGACGCCATGCCGGGTTCCTCGCAACGCCTGACCGACGTCGCGGTTTTTGCCGCGCCTGCAGTGTTCGTCATCCTTTGGGCGTCCGGATTCATCGGTGCGAAGTACGGACTGCCCTATGCGGAGCCGATGACGTTTCTTACGGTGCGCATGGCTGCGGTGGTGGCGATGCTCGCCGTCATCGTCGTGCTGACGCGGCCGGTGTGGCCTGGCGCTGCTTCGCTGGGTCACAGCGCGCTGACCGGCATCCTGGTCCACGGCTGCTATCTCGGCGGCGTGTTCGTGTCGATTCACCAGGGTTTGCCCGCCGGGCTCACGGCACTGATCGTGGGTCTTCAGCCGGTTCTGGCTTCGACCCTCGCCAACCGCCTTCTCGGCGAAACCGTGACTCTCCGGCAGTGGTCGGGGCTTCTGCTCGGCGTGATCGGCGTTGCCCTCGTGGTCGAAGGTCGGACCCATAGCGAGACCGAAGCCGGCGCACTGGGATGGTTGGCCGCGCTCGTCGCGCTGCTCGGCATTACGATCGGCACGCTCTACCAAAAGCGGTTTGGCGGCGGGATCGACTGGCGGCCGGGCTTGCTCGTGCAGTACGCTTCTGCGGGAGCGGTGTTCGCACTGGCGGCTCTTGCGTTCGAGGATCGCAGCGTGCAATGGACCGCCGAATTTGTGTTCGCGGTCTTGTGGCTGGCGGTGGTTTTGTCGCTCGGCGCGGTGTGGCTTCTGTATTTTCTGATCCGCCGCTCGGCCGCTGCGCGGCTCGCGAGCCTGTTCTATCTCACGCCGCCGACGACGGCGCTGATGGCCTGGGCGTTGTTCGGAGAGCGGCTCGGTCCGCTCGCGCTCGGCGGGATGGCGGTGTGTGTCGTCGGCGTCGCGCTGGTCAACTGGCAGGCAGGGTCGTCCACGCGATAGCACCATCGCACGGCGCCTCCTCTTGACATCGATCAACCCAGAATTGCGCCCTTCAGGGGGCTCGCACGCCAAATTTGCTCATTTGTCCTTAACCTTGCCGCCTTACACATGTTTTGTCTGTGGGTGGGAATCCAAGCTTGTCGTACCGTTTTACAACCGTCCGCTCCGTGCTGGAGGGATTGTTGCTGGCCACCCTGTCGCTCGGCGGGCTCGCTGTTGCGGCGCGAGAGGGTTTGAGGCCTGTCGCCCCCCATGAGGGCGTTGCCGTGGTGTTCTCGCCTTGGACCGCCAAGGAGACCGCCTTCGTGCGCGCCGTCGAATCCGGGGCGCGGTTCGTCCGCTTCGGGGGCTTGCCGTTCGTCGCCGTCGTCGTGCCCGATGACGACGACTACAGCGAGCGCGTTGCGATGGCCGGGGCGTGGCTGGTGGCCGATCCGAAACTGCTGGCAGCCTGTCTTCCGAAATCGATTGCGGAGCGTCGCGGGTGATCGGGTTGCAGGCGTTTCAACTGCGTGTCGCCCAGGCGCTGACCGTGCTTTCGGTTTTGCATCTGGCCATACTCGCGGTCGCATGCTGGGCGATCGGTCGCGAGCTTTGGCTCAATTTGGCGGCCGCCGCAGCGTTGACGGCGGCTCCGGTTGCTGCGCTGGCGCTCCGACGCCCGATCAAGACCATAGGCTTCGCGCTCGCGGTCGTGCTCGTCGGCCACACGTCGATTTTGGTCTTCGTCTTCTCCGGCCATCCCTGGCAGGTGGAGATGCATTTTTATTACTTCGTGGTTCTGGCGATGGTGGCCGGGTTTTGCGAGCCGCTGGTCCTGCTCGCCGCGGCGTGCCTGATTGCGCTGCATCACCTGACGCTCAACGCCGTCCTGCCATCGGCGATCTACGGCGGCGGGTCGGACTTGCCGCGGGTGCTTGTGCATGCGCTGTTCGTGGTGGTCGAGACCTTGATGCTTCTTGGCATCGGCCAGGCGATCCGCTCGGCGTTCGGTCAGGCGGCCGCGGCGCAGCGTGCCGCGGAGAGTGCGGCCGCCGAACTGAAGACGTTGGCTGGCGCGCGCGAAGCCGAACTCTCCTCGACCGTCGAACGGGGCGAGCGCATCCAGGCGCTGCTGGCTCGTTTCGAACGCGACATCGCCGAGTCGACCGAATTCCTGCATTCCGCGGCGGAGAGCCTCTATAGCAGCGCCAACGGCCTGAGCCGGACGGCGACCCACGCCAGCGCGCAGGCCGTGACGGCGGCCGTGGCCTCCGAAGACACGGCTCAGAAGGTGCAGATGGCAGCGGCCGCGGGCGAAGAACTGGCGGCGACAATCGCCGAGGTCGGATCGAGCGCGGCGCGGTCGTCAACCCTTGCCGCGGATGCCGTCGGCGAGGCGGCCCGCACCAGCGAAACCATCGATGAACTGGCGGCGGTGGTGCACGAGATCGGCAAGGTCACCGACCTGATCAACGCGATCGCCGGACAAACCAACCTGCTGGCCCTCAACGCCACGATCGAGGCCGCTCGCGCCGGCGAGACCGGCCGCGGTTTTGCTGTGGTGGCGCAGGAGGTCAAGGCCTTGGCGGCTCAGACCGCCGCGGCGACCCAGGAGATTGGACAGCGGATCGCCGCGGTGCAGGCCTCGGCGGGCCGCTCGGTGGAAGCCATCCTGACGATCTCCACCACGATTCGCTCGCTGGACGAGTTTTCCTCACGGATCGCAGCCGCGGTCGAACAGCAGGCTGCTGCCGCCCGCGAGATCGCAGGCAATGCGCATGCGGCGTCCATCGGCGTCGTCAACGTCAATCATGCGGTGAGCGAGATCGAGGCCGGCGCCAGCGACACGGCCCTTGCGGTCGAGGGCCTGCGCGCGGCCGCGGGCGGATTGAGCGAGCGGACCCAGCGCATTCGCGATCGCATCAAGATGCTGTCCGATGAAGTCCATTCGGTTCATTCCAACGCCGCATCGGCATAGGAGCCTGGCGTGACGCCCGACCAGGTGAGACTGATCAAGCTGACCTTCGCACAGGCGATGACGATCAAGGATCAGGCCGGCCGCATGTTTTACGATCGGCTGTTTGCGATCGCGCCGGAGGTGAGGCCGCTCTTCACCGGCGACATCGACGCCCAGGCCCGCAAGCTGATGGACACGCTGGCGCTTGCGGTCGGGATGCTGCGCGACATGCCGACGCTGGTCGCGACGCTGGAGGCGCTGGCACGGCGTCACGTCGCCTACGGCGTGAAGGACGAGCATTACGACACGGTGGGCGAGGCGCTGATCTGGACGCTGGAGCGCGGGCTCGGTCCGGGGTTCACGGCCGAGGCACGGAACGCCTGGACCGCGCTGTACGTCACCGTGGCGCAGGTGATGCGCCGGGCGGCTTCGGGCGCGGCGAAGGTCGCCTGATCAACCCGATTTTTTCGACAGCACGAGCTGGGTCTGTGTGACCAGCGCCGCGAGGCGGCCGTCGCCGCGTGTGACGCGCGTCTGCCAGACCGTCGTCGTGCGGCCGCGATGCAACGGCGTACATTCCGCATGCGCGGTGTCGCCCACCGAGATTGCGGCAAAGAAATTCGTCTTGCTCTCGATCGTTGTGGTGGCTTCGCCGTCCCGCAGGTTGGCGGATGCGGCGGTGCCGCCGCAATTGTCGGCGAGCGCCATCAGCGCGCCGCCGTGCAGCACGCCGTTGCGGTTGGCGAGATCCTCGGTGACGGGAAGTTCGGCGGTGACCCGCTCCGGCGATACGTGCGTGACCTTCATGCCCATAAAGCGTGAGAACGGTGGCTGGCGATCGTCGGGCATGGGAGGATCCGTGTTGAGCGAAAGCGAACGGCGCTTCGCTTGCCACAGCGTCCGGGTCAGGTCCAGCGCCGGCCGGCGATCCAGGACGACGCCAGCCGGATGTCCTCCTCGGTCAGTCCATGTCCGGACGGCATCACCTCGTAGGTGACCTCGGCGCCGGCCTCGCCCAGCAGGGCGGCGAGCAAGCCGGCCTGCTCGATTGGGATCAGTTCGTCGTGGCGACCGGCGAGCAGCAGCACGGGCAATCCTTGCAGGTCCGGCAACGGGCGCGGGTCGAATGGCAGCATGGCGCGCATGAGGATGGCGCCGGCCAGCGCGTCGGGCTCGGCCAGCATCAGCGTCCAGGCGATGTTGGCGCCGTTGGAATAGCCGACGGCGAGAGGCTTCGGCAGTTCGTAGGCCTGCCGGGCGCGTCGAACGAAGTCACCCAGCTCGGCGGTGCGGGCCTGCAGGTCGTCACGGTCCCAGCGGCCTTCGCCGTCGCGGCGGAAGAACCGCGGCATGCCGGCTTCCGATACTTTGCCGCGGGGCGACAGCACTGCGGATCCCGGTGCGATCAGAGGACCGAGCGGGAGCAGGTCGTTCTCGTTCCCGCCGGTGCCGTGCAGCAGCAGAAGGGCCGGTTGCGAAGAACGTGTCGCCGGAACGAAGCGGTGGGTGAAGCCGAGATCGCCGCCGGACATGGCCTGCCGTCCTCGAATGACAACCTGGGCAACATAGACGACGATGCCGGCCTTGCGTAGCGTTCATGAAGGCAATGCTTCCGAGAGTTCAACGCATGGCGTCAGATTCGGTTGTTCGCGCGCTTTCCGTCCGGGAGATTGGACCCGGAAAACTGGTTCTGGCCGGCGGCGTTCGGGCCGGTCCTTGGGTGTTTGTTTCGGGTCTGCTGCCGCAGGCGCTCGGCGATCCGCAGCGGTCGCGCTCCGGCGAGCCGGTCTGGCTGACGCAAGCCAATTCGATCTGGAAGCGGGCGGGCGAAATCCTGCACGAGGGCGGCTCCGATGTGTCCCGGATCGTGCGTTGCGACCAGTTCTTCTCGAACTGGCGAGCGGTTCCGTTCTTCCATCAGGCGCGGCGCGCGGCTTGCGGCTCCTACATCGCGCCGAGCACGTCGATCCTGCAGCCCGAGACGCTGGTGCCCGGCGCCGACATGATGACCGATATGGTCGCGGTTGCCGACGGCGGGCCGAAGGTTGAGCCGATCTTTCCGGCGGCGCTCGATCTGCCGTCGACCTCGTCGTTCGTTCCGGTGGCGCGTGCCGGCGACATGGTTTTCATCGCGGGCTTTCTCGCCGCCAGCGGACCGGGCGATCTCGACGGCGTCGCGGCCGAGGCCAAGGTGCCGGAGGGGCATCTGTGGAAGGGCAACCGGATCTCGCTCGAGGCCAAATACGTCATCCAGCAGAAGCTGATCCCGGCGTTGGCGGGTGCCGGACTGGGGCTGGAAAATGTGGTGAAGGCCAACGTCTTCCTGCGCGACATCGAAGACGTGCCGGCGTTCAACCAGGTGTGGCGCGAGGCGTTCGGCGGAGCACCGCCGGCGACTTCGATCACGCCCACCGACAATCCGGGCTTCGCGATCGAAGACTCGCGCATCGAGATCAATCTGGTCGCCTGCGCTGCACAGGCGGAAATCCAGCGCATCGAAGGCGGCTCCGGCGCGCAGGCCGTGTGCGACGGCCATCCGGTTGCGGTGAAGGCCGGCGATCTGCTGCTGCTTTCGGGTCTGTCGGGCGCGGATGCGGGCGGGCTCGTGCCTGCGGCGCGCATTGCGGATCGCGACCGCTACGTCGCATCGGGCATCGAGGCGCAGATGGAGCACATCCTCGACTGCGCCGAAGCGGCCTGCGCGAAAGCGGGCACCAGCCTGCGCAACGTGGCCCGGATTCTGCAAGTTCACACGGACCTTGGCGACGTCCTGCCGGCCATGCGGGTCTGGCAGCGACGGCTGCCGGGCGTGCCGCTGCCGATCAGCGCGGCGCGGGTGCCGGCACCGCTGATCGTGCCGGGCTGCACGGTTCAGGTCGATCTGTGGGTTTATGCGCCGTAGCGGGGCGCACAACGAGGGAAGCGACGTCATGACGATGGCACGACACGATGGGGGCCGCCGCGCGCTGCTGGCGGCGATCGGCGCAGCGGTGTGTTTCGCGCTGCCGGGAATCGCGGCCGCGCAGGTCTGGCCGGAGCGGCCGATCCGCATGGTGGTGCCGTTTGCGGCCGGCGGCGGTTCGGATTCCGTGGGGCGCGTCATCGCACTGAAGCTCACGGAGGCGCTCGGCCAGCAGGTGGTGGTCGAGAACCGGCCCGGCGCCGGCGGTTCGATCGGCGCGGCGCAGGTCGTGAAGGCCCCGCCGGACGGCTACACGCTGCTGCTCGGCTCGACTTCGGAAATCGCGCAATATCCCAACGTCAGTCCGAACGTGCCCTACGATCCGCAGCGCGACTTCACGCCGGTCGCGCTGATCGCGACCGTGCCGCTGGTGCTGACCGTTTCCGAGAAACTCCCCGTGAAAACCACGCAGGAGCTGATCGATTACGCGCGCAAAAATCCGGGCAAGCTGAATTACGGCTCGGCCGGCACCGGCTCGACCACCCATCTGGGCATGGCGCTGTTCACCCACATGAGCAAGACCCAGATGACCAACGTGCCTTACAAGGGCAGCGCGCCGGTGGTGACCGACCTGCTTGCTGGCAACCTCGATCTCGCCATGCCGACCATGTCGGCGGTGCTGCCGCATGCCGAGAGCGGCAAGCTGCGGCTGCTGGCCGTTTCCACCGGAAAGCCGGCGGCGGCGTTGCCGAAGCTTCCGACCATCGGCTCCAGCGTGAACGGCTATGCGACCGGCCTCTGGACGGGCCTGCTCGCGCCGCCCGGAACGCCTCAGCCGATCGTCGACCGGCTCTACAAGGCGATTGCGACGGCGCTCAAGTCGCCGGACGTGCAGAAGATCCTTCTGACCCAGGGAGCGGAGGCGTCGCTCGGGTCGCCCGCCGAATTCGCTGCCCAGATCAAGAGCGAGTTCGCGGTCTGGAAGGAGGTCGTGGCCGAAACCGGAATCAGGATTTCCAAATAGCCCGGAGGCCTCTCGGACGACGTGCGACTCCCGGTTGGCGATGCGACGGTCTTGCGGCTAAGTTGACGGCCATCGCATCGTGACTGGGCGCCGGCCATTCGTCGCGATCCAACCGCCGTGACGGTGTCCGCATGTTCAAGCGCATCCTGATTGCCAATCGCGGCGAAATCGCCTGCCGGATTATCAAATCGGCTCGCCGGATGGGGATCGAGACCGTCGCGGTCTATTCCGAGGCGGACCGCGACGCGCTGCATGTCGAGATGGCCGACACTGCGGTGGCGATCGGGCCGGCGGCCGCCGCCGAAAGCTATCTTGTCATCGAGAAGATCGTCGAAGCCTGCAAGGCGACTGCCGCCGAGGCGGTGCATCCCGGATACGGATTCCTGTCCGAGCGGGCGGCCTTTCCGAAGGCGCTCGAGGCGGCGGGGATCGTCTTTATCGGACCCAATCCGGCGGCGATCGCCGCGATGGGCGACAAGATCGAGTCCAAGATTGCCGCGTCGCGCGCGAACGTATCGACCGTGCCAGGCCATCTCGGCGTGATCGCGGACGAAAAGGAGGCGGTGCGCATCGCCGAAGAGATCGGCTATCCGGTGATGATCAAGGCGTCGGCCGGCGGCGGCGGCAAGGGCATGCGGATCGCGCACAACGCCGGCGAGGTCGCGGAAGGCTTCGGTCTGGCACGCGCGGAGGCGAAGGCGAGCTTCGGCGACGACCGTGTCTTCATCGAGAAGTTCATCGTCAACCCGCGCCACGTCGAAATCCAGGTGCTCGGCGACAAGCACGGCAACGTCATCTATCTCGGCGAGCGCGAATGCTCGATCCAGCGTCGCAATCAGAAGGTCATCGAGGAGGCGCCGTCGCCGCTGCTCGACGATGCGACGCGCCGGGCGATGGGCGAGCAGGCGGTCGCTCTCGCCCGGGCCGTCGGTTACGACAGCGCCGGCACGGTGGAGTTCGTGGCCGGCCAGGACAGGAGCTTCTACTTTCTCGAAATGAACACCCGGCTGCAGGTCGAGCACCCGGTGACCGAACTTGTGACCGGGATCGATCTGGTCGAGCAGATGATCCGCGTGGCGGCGGGCGAGAAACTGTCGATCCGGCAGGAGGACGTCAGGCTTGACGGCTGGGCGATCGAGAGCCGCATCTATGCCGAAGATCCGTACCGCAATTTCCTGCCCTCGACCGGGCGTCTGACGCGCTACCGGCCGCCGTCCGAAGCGAGCGCCAGCGGCGTGACCGTGCGCAACGACACCGGTGTTTTCGAAGGCGGGGAAATCTCGATCCACTACGATCCGATGATCGCCAAGCTCGTGACGCACGCCGCGACCCGCGCGGCCGCGATCGAGGCGCATAGCCACGCGCTCGACGCCTTCGTGGTCGACGGCATCCGGCACAACGTGCCGTTTCTGGCGGCGCTGATGGCGCATCCACGCTGGCGCGAGGGCCGGCTCTCGACCGGCTTCATCGCCGAGGAATTTCCGGGCGGCTATCGTGCGGTCGAACCGCAGGAGACCGTCGCCGAAACCATGGCGGCGGTCGCCGCCGCCATCGACCATGTGCTCGGCGAGCGCAAGCGGCGTATTTCGGGTCAGATGGCGGGGCGCGCGGTCATCCGCGAACGTCGCCGCATCGTGCGGCTCGGCGGCGGAGAGCACGAACTGGAGGTGGTGCGCGAGGACGGCGGCATCGGCGTGCGCTTCGTCGATGCATCGGGACAGCCCGGGCCGGTCCGGATCCTGGTGTCCGACTGGAAGCCCGGCGATCCCCTGTGGTCGGGCTCGGTCGGCGGCGAGCCCGTGGCGGTTCAGGTGCGTCCGGTCCTCAACGGATTCCTGCTGGCGCACCGCGGGGTCGAGGCCGGTGCGTTGGTCTACACCGCGGGCGAGGCGGCGGCCGCACGCCTGATGCCCGACAAGGCACCCCCCGACACCGGAAAGCTGCTGCTCTGCCCGATGCCCGGACTGGTGGTGTCGATTGCGGTGACCGAAGGTCAGGAGGTCAAGGCCGGCGAGCCGCTGGCGGTGGTCGAGGCGATGAAGATGCAGAACGTGCTGCGCGCCGACCGCGATGCCGTCATCAAGACGGTCAAGGCGCGGCCCGGCGACAGCCTCGCGGTCGATGCCGTCATCATGGAGTTCGCCTGAGCGGCGTGGCATCTTTTGGCTCATGACGCAGTCCGTGCCCGCGCCGTCCAAGCCGATGCCGTCCGGCCGCTGTCTTGCGCCGCGCCCATTCGCGGCGCTGGTGCTGGCCGTCTATGTCGCGGGCTTCGCCTCGCAGCTTCTGGTGTCGCAGCCGGCGCTCGCCTATGGCGGGCTCTGGCTGTTTGCCGCGACGCAGGCGCTTCTGCTGAGCGTCTGGTACGCGCTGCATGTGCGGCGGCTGCGCGACGCGGGCCGGCCCGCCGGCGCGGCCGCCGGCATCGCCGCGATCTGCGGTCTGGCGGCGCTCCTGCTCTTGCTGATCCTTGGATTTCTGCAGGAGACTTTTCTCATCGAGGAGACAACGCGCAGCGGTCCGCTGATGAGCTGGTTTGCGATGGCCTTTGTCCTGGCCGGCCTGTTCGGCGCAATCGACATCGGGGCGGGCGGCCTCGTCCTGATCCTGCTGGCGCTGATCGCGCTGACGCCTTGGGCGCTTGCGGTCGGCTTTTCGCTGTGGACGGCGACCCGGCCGCGTGCGACGGCGCCGTGACGCTGCACTTCGCCTACGGGTCCAACATGAGCCGCCGGCTGATGGCGATCCATGCACCGGAGGCAAAGCCGCTTGGCGTTGCGCGGCTGCCGCATCACCGCTTCACGATCATGCGGTCCGGATATGCTTCGGTTGTCCCGAATCCCGGCTCGACGGCGTTCGGCGTGCAGTGGCAACTGACCGCGCGCGATATCGCGGCTTTGAACGCATACGAAAGTCTCGGATCGGGTCTCTATCGCGCGACCCGTATGACGGTGCAGGCCGATTGCGGCCGTGTGAGCGCGCTGGTCTACATCGGTGGCGAAACGGGCGAAGGCCGGCCGAAACCGGGTTACATGGCGCTCGTGATCGAGGCGGCGAGGGAGTGGAATCTCCCCGAACCTTACATCCGCTCGCTGCAACGCTTCGCGCCTGCGCGTTTACGTGGGACGCGAGCGCCTGAAACCGGAGAACTGCGATGACCGCGATCCGTCGTCTCTCGGTCCGCGGGCGGGTGCAGGGTGTCGGTTATCGCGTTTTCGTGGCCGAGGAGGCCGCGGCGCGCGGCGTCCAAGGCTGGGTGCGCAACCGCCGCGACGGGACGGTGGAGACGGTTCTGGCCGGATCGCCGGACGCGCTCGGCGAACTCATGGCGGCGCTTCGCCGGGGCCCGGCTGGCGCGCGCGTGGATGCGATCGAAGATCAGGACGGAGGTGCTGCCGATCTGGCGCTCCGACGCGCCGGGGAGCCGTTCTCGATCCTGCCGACGCAATGAGAGATCAGCCGGAGACGGTCGGCCCGAACAGCTCTTCAAAGGCCTTGCGCATGGCCATGTCGACATCCGGCATGGTGACCGGCAGGCCGAGGTCCGCCAGGCTTGTGACGCCGTAGCGGGACTGCGAGACGCCGCAGGGAACAATGCCCGAGAAGTGCGACAGGTCGGGTTCCACGTTCAGCGCGATGCCGTGCAGCGACACCCAGCGCTTCACCCGGATGCCGATGGCGGCGATCTTGTCCTCGAAGCCGTCACCCTTGTCGGGACGGCGGACCCAGACGCCGATCCGGTCGCCGCGACGTTCGCCGCGGACGTTGAACGCTGAAAGCGTGCGGATCAGCCACTCTTCCAGCGTAAACACGAAGGCGCGCACGTCTGGCCGCCGCCGGTTCAGGTCCAGCATCACATAGGCCACGCGCTGGCCGGGACCGTGATAGGTGAACTGGCCGCCGCGACCGGTGGCATGGACCGGAAAGCGCGCCTCGACCAGGTCCTTCGGCTGTGCGCTGGTTCCAGCGGTGTAGAGCGAAGGATGCTCCAGCAGCCAGACATGCTCGGGGGCGTTTTCGGCGGCGATAGCGGCGGCGCGGCGCTCCATCTGCTCCAAGGCCTGGTCGTAGGCGACTTGGCCGTCGTCAATGCGCCACTCGACCGGAGCCAGTCCGGGCGGATGCGGAAGCAGATCGAGAGCGGCCCGGACGTTCACCGGATGAGGCCTTCGAGGCGAGGGGGCTGCCTCTCACAGGGGGAGGCTCAGAACCTCTCATACAGGCGGTCGATCAACAGCGCCACCTCACGCGCATCGGGCCCGGAGACCACGAAAAACACCATCCGCTGCTCCGACACGCATCGGATCGAGGCGGTGTAATCGCCACGCCGGCCACTCCGCGATTGCGAGGTCGGACCGGCATCGTCGAAGCCGGATTTGAAGATCGCCGCACGCGCGTATCCCAGGCAGTCGGTCTGTGCCGTTCCGGTCAGCCGCCATTTGGTCGCAACTGCGGGACCGGCCAGCGCGGTGAGCGATGCGGAGAGTCCGATCGCCCCTCCCAGCATCAAAGCGAATCCCGAAAGAGCGAAACGCCGGTTCATGACGCAACCTCATCCGATTGCTCGCTTGTTCCGAACAGCGAACGGCTGCCCGAACGGCTGCCAATGCAGCGGAAAACAGGGCGTTAACGGGCCGTTCACCATACCGTGCTGACCTCCGACGCGGAAGCCTCGCGGTCAGGATGGACAATGCCCACGCTCGACAATGTTTCCCTCGATATCGCCGTTGTGCTCGGCACCACCAACATGCCGATTCATCAGGTGCTGCGGCTCGGCCGCGGCGCGATCATCGAGCTTGATGCGTCGGAGGACGACGAGGTGAGCATCCTCGCCAACAATTTCCCGGTGGCGAAGGGCACCGTGGTCGTTCAGGGCAACCGGATCGCGGTCGAGGTGAAGCAACTCCTGCCCCGTTCGCCCGAGCAGCGCTGATCCCGATGTCTGTGCGCGCCCGCAGCGCGCACTTGTCCCGCGGAGGGCGATTTGTTACATGGCGCCCACCTCGACGCCGGGGCTTGCGCCCCGCGTCCCTCCTCATGCGGCCGTGGCGGAATTGGTAGACGCACTAGCTTGAGGTGCTAGCACCGCGAGGTGTGGAGGTTCGAGTCCTCTCGGCCGCACCAGATTGCAAAAGGCGGCCTCTCCCGGGTGGGAGAGGCCGCCTTTTTGTTTTTATATTATGCTATTAAAATCAAATTCTTAGGAAGGAAACATCGAGCAATGAATAAAATTCTTTGCGCGCCTGTTTCGAGGGTTCGCTGAACGCTTTAGCCCGGAGGCGTGGCGATCTTGGTGGAGGCCGTCATGCCCTGCGACGCCTTCAGCCCCGGTTCGAACGGTCGCGTTTCGGCTGCGCGGCTCTCGTGGTCCGAGCCGAAGGTGGGGCCGGGCACGACGATGACGAGTTCGGTTTCGGGCGGGGACGGTTCCGGCGCGACGTTCGGTTCTCCCGTCGACGCGGGCGCGAGCGCGGGCGACGCGATCGCAACCGGCGCCGTCGCCTGGTGCATGGAGGTTGCAGGCGGCGGTGCGGCCACAACGGCGGTGCTGGCGGGGGCTGGCGTTGATGCGGAGGCCTGAGGCTGTGGATCGGCCATCGTCTGGTTGGCTACGACAGCGACGCCGGCGGCTTCGGGTTCGATCGCCGGTGCGGAGGGGGCCTGGGCCGTGGCGGTGGCCTCCGGCTCGGGCCGTTCGGGCTTCGTGGCGGCTGGCGGCGGTTCTGAGGCCGGTTGGGTTACAGGCGCCGGCTGAACATAGGGCGGTGGTGCGTTGGCCGCGGCAGGAGCGGGGCGGACGTAAGGCGGCGGCGCGGGCTCGGGTGAGGCCGCAGGCTTGGCCGGCACAGGCATGATCGGCGCGGGCGTCGCGCTCGACGGGAAGGGCGGCGGCACCGGGGCGAACTGCTGTGCGCCGACGTTTGCGACCGGACGCGGCGCCTGGGGCGCGGCCGGGCGTGTCGGCGCTGCTGTCGGAGTTGGTGCCGTGACCTGTTGCTCCGCGACCCGCGTGGCGGGGTGAGCCGGGGGCGTCTGAACGTTCACCGGAGCCGGGCGAGGCGGCACGAGCGCGACGAACTGACCGGTGGCCGCCGCTGCCGCCGCAGTCAGGTCGCTTGCGGGTGGCCGCGGTTTCGCTGCGATCGCCGGACCGTTGTAGCCCGCGGGCGCCACTTGCACGATCCGGTATCCGCCCTGCTTGAGCTGGCGCAGCAACTCCGGCAGTGCGAGCGCGGTGGCGGGCTGGATGTCATGCAGCAACACCACGCCCTTGCCCTGCTCCTTGAGCCGCGACATCACGCGACGCACGACTTCGGTGGCGGAAATGTTGGTCCAGTCGTCGCCGGTGAGGTCGGCGCTCCAGACGGAAATCTCGCGTTGGCGCAGCAGGCTTTCCACCCCGGGCGCCCGCTTCAATCCCGGAAAGCGGAAGAACGGCGCGAGCGCGCCGGCGTTGCCCAGTGCGCTGGCGATCGAGGCGATGCCCTGTTCGATCTCGCGCCGCGCCTCGGACAGCGGCATCCGGTCGAAGGTGAGGGGATGATTCTGGCTGTGGGTGCCGATGACGTGGCCGTCGGCATGGATACGCCGCACGAGATCGGGATAGCCGCGCGCCATGCGGCCGACGAGGAAGTAATTGGCCTTCACGCATTCCGCGGCCAGCATCTCGAGCACGCGATTGGTGAACGGCGGCAGCGGTCCGTCATCGAAGGTCAGCACCACCTCCTTGTCGCGCAACGGCAGCGACCGCGCGTACTGGATGATGCCGATCCGGTCGATCTGGCCGGGCGCGAGCGTCAGGATGCGGCTGGTGCCGAGCGCGCGCGGATTGCCGGGACATCCCGACGCATGCGCCGATGGAACGGCGCCGAGCGTCAGGATTGTCGCGGCCACAAGCGGCGTAATCGGTCGCACGGCATCCCGCCGCCGGTGCCCGGGTCACATGCCCGGCTCCGCGGCGCCCCTGTCTTGCAATACTCTTAAGCAGGATTGGCGGGCGTGCATGCGATTTCGCTTCGCATGTTTAAGCGTCATGTTTAACGCAGGTCACTTTACAGCAGGTGACATGCGTCATCCGACCACGTGGACGCCATGCACGCGGTGCCGTCGCCGTTTGATCGCAATTTGTCTGTAGCTCCTCGCTTTCGATTGCGTCCACAGGATCGCGGGCGTACAAGCGGCCCAAACCCCGTTCGCGCGTTGTAAGGCTCGGCATGCTCGATCAAGCGCCCATGACCGAACAGAAATCGCATGGCGGGATGGTGCGCGACGCGGAAGGCGTGATCGACGCTGCGTATCTTGCGCAAGTGACCGCCGCCATCGAGCAGGCGGATGTGCCGACGCTCCAGCATCTGGCCGGCGACCTTCACGAAGCCGATGCCGGCGATCTGATCGAGGCCCTGCCGCCCGAGCTGCGTTCTCCCTTCATCGAACTGCTCGGCCGCGACTTCGACTTCACCGCACTGACCGAGGTCGAGGACGCTGTCCGCGAGGAAATTCTCGAGGAGCTGCCGACCGAGGCCCTCGCAGAGGGCGTTCGCGATCTCGATTCCGACGACGCCGCCTACATCCTCGAGGATCTGACCAAGGAGGAGCAGGCCGAAATCCTCGAGCAGCTCCCGCCACCCGAGCGCGTGGCGCTACGCCGAATCCTGGATTACCCGGAAAACTCGGCTGGCCGGCGCATGCAGACCGAGTTCATCGCGGCGCCGCCGTCTTGGACCGTCGGCCATGCCATCGACTACATGCGCGAAACCGACGAACTGCCGGACCGGTTCTACGAACTCTATATCGTCGCATCGGACGGGAAGCTGCTCGGCGCGGTGTCGCTCGACCGGCTGCTTCGCACCAAACGTCCGGTTCCGCTTGCGGATCTCATGGAGCCCGACCGGCGGGTGGTTCGCGCGACCGACGATCAGGAGGAGGTGGCCCGGCAGTTCGAGCGCTACAATCTGGTGGCTGCTCCGGTGGTCGATGGGAATGAAACGCTGGTGGGCGTGCTGACATTCGACGACGTGGTGGACGTCATCGAGGAGGAGGCCGAGGAAGATATCAAGGCGATGGGCGGCGTGAACCGCAACGAAGAGCTGTCGGACTCCGTATCCACCATCGCCCACAGCCGCTTTCCTTGGCTGCTGGCCAATCTTGGCCTGGCCCTGATCTCGGCCTGGGTCATCAGCCGGTTCGACACCGCCATTGAGAAGATGGTGGCGCTCGCCGTGCTGATGCCTATCGTGGTGAGCATGGGGGGAAATGCCGCCACCCAGACCATGACCGTCGCCGTGCGCGCGCTGGCGACCCGCGATCTGAGCGATGCGAACGCCTGGCGCGTGGTTCGCCGCGAGCTGCTGGTCGGGCTGATCAACGGTCTCGGCTTCGCCGTGATCATGGGAGCGATCGCGGCCTTCTGGTTCCAGATAGCCGATCTCGGCTTGGTGATCGGGCTGGCCATGATTTGCGTGTTGGTCGTAGCCGCGCTCGGCGGCATCCTGATCCCCATCGCTCTGATCCGGCTGAAGATCGATCCGGCTCTGGCCTCGGGCCCCTTCGTAACCACCATGACCGACGTCATTGGCTTTTTTACGTTTCTCGGAATTGCGACCGTCTGGTTCGGGCTGCATTGAGGGCCTCGTCCCACTTCAATCTCGGCCCATCCGGCCCGGAGCCGTCACTCATCGCGCGTTAACCATCCCTCTCTAGATTGGCCGGGAGTGGATCGCCGGGGCTGTGGAGCGGACGCGTAGCATGGGTATGGGGTCCGCCGGACAGCCGGAGCGACACCGGTTGCTGGCCCAACGTCTGGTTTGCGTGCTGGCGGTTCTGGTGGCTGCGGCCGCCGCTGCCTGCGGCGTTGCCGGCTATTCCCTGGTCCGCCAGGCCGATGAGGCGCACGCGATCGAGCATCGCACCGCCCTGCTTCACGCCATCGACGACATCCGTGCGAGCGGGGAGCCGCTTCGATTCGATGCTGCTCTGCTGACGCGTCTGGAGCGCATCACCGGGGCCGGCGATCTGAAATTCGAGTCGGAGCCGGCGGGGCGCGGGCGCGAGTTGCAGTCGGTGCTGGACGGCCAGGGCCGCATCGTCGGCTGGCTCAGCTGGGAGCCGCAGCGCGCGGTCGCGCGCACCATGCTGGAGCTGTCCCCGCTCATGGCGCTGACCGGGCTGCTGGTCTTCGGCTTTTCGGGACTGGCGTTGTGGCACGTCCGACGGACGATGCGGGCTCTGACGATCAGCGAGCACCGCGCCTGGGTGCTGGCGCACCAGGATCCGGTCACCGGGTTGCTGAACCAGCGCAAGCTCGGCGAGCGCATCGACGAGCGGTTGAGCTCGCGGACGCCAGGCGAAGTGGTGGGGTTGGCGCTGGTCGATATCGATGGCCTCAACGAGATCAACGAAGTCCACGGCCATCAGGCCGGCGACGCTTTCGTCGAGGCGTGGTCGCAACGACTCGCGGAGTCCGTCGGCGTGGCCGATTGCGGCCGTTTCGACGGCGACCAATTCGGCATCGTCCTGACCGGTCCCGATGCCAACGCCGTGGAAACGGATCTGCGCGCGGTCGCGGCGGCGCTGGCACGTCCGTTCTGGATTGCCGATCGCGCGGTTCAGCTCGGATGCACGACGGGGCTGGCCTATGCCCCCACCGACGCGGACAGGCGTGAAGACCTGATCCGCCGCGCGGAGCTCGCGTTGCGCAAGGCCAAACGCTCCGACCGCGGCAGCGTCCTTCGCTTCAAGCCGGACATGGATATCGAAGTGGCTGAGCGACGCTTTATCGAGCGGGAGCTCAAGCGGGCGATCGCCGCCAACGCCCTTGCCGTGCATTACCAGCCGATCGTGACCTCGGACGGCAGCCGGATTGTGGGTGCCGAGGCGCTGTTGCGCTGGACCCATCGGGAGCGCGGGGCGATCCCGCCGGCGATCTTCGTGGCGGTCGCCGAGCAGGCCGGCATGATGGGACAGCTCGGCGCGTTCGTGCTCCGCCGCGCGCTGACGGACGCCATGCGCTGGCCCGGCATCGACATCGCTGTCAACCTGTCGCCGGTCCAGGTGCGCGATCCGGCGATGGTCGACATGGTGCGCGAGGTTCTGAGCGAGACCGGATTGCCGGCTTCGCGTCTCATCCTCGAAGTGACCGAAGGCATGCTCATCGACAATCCGGACGAGGCCAAGGCGCGGCTCGACGCATTGCGCGAACTGGGCCTGCGGCTGGCGCTCGACGACTTCGGCACCGGCTATTCCAGCCTGACCTATTTGCAGCGGTTCCGTTTCGACAAGCTCAAGATCGACAAGGGTTTCGTCGCGCCGCTCGGCCGCTCCAGCGACAGCCACGCCATCGTGCAGGGCATCGTCGGGCTCGGACGGGCGCTCGGGCTGAGCATCCTGGCGGAGGGCGTGGAGACCGAGGAGCAGCGCGTGCTTCTGCGGCTCGCCGGCTGCGAGGAGATGCAGGGCTTCCTGTTCGCGCGGCCGGGCCCGCGCGAGGCGATGGACCGGCTTTTGAGCGACGCGCTGCCTGCGAACTTGGGGCTTCGCAACGCGGGCTGAGCGACAGCGCCTGACAACAGGCGGCCCGGCAGACATAATGTCCGGAAAGCTACCCGCGAGGATATGAATCATGCTGCCGCAGGGGTGGTCCGGCTTCGACTTCGGCCTCGGCGAAGACATCGACATGCTGCGCGAGTCCGTCCTCGGCTTCGCGCAGGACCGGATCGCACCGCGCGCCGACGAGATCGATCGCTCCAACGCCTTCCCGCGCGATCTCTGGCCCGAACTGGGCGCGTTGGGGCTGCACGGACTGACCGTCGAAGAGCGTTGGGGCGGGGCCGGCATGGGCTATCTCGCCCATTGCGTGGCGATGGAGGAGGTGTCGCGGGCTTCGGCTTCCGTCGGTCTGTCTTACGGCGCGCACTCCAATCTTTGCGTCAACCAGATCCGCAGGAACGGCAACGATGCGCAGCGCGCGCGCTACCTTCCGAAGCTGGTTTCCGGCGAGCACGTCGGCGCGCTGGCCATGTCCGAGCCGGGCGCAGGCTCCGACGTGGTGTCGATGCGCACCCGCGCGGACCGGCGGGGCGATCGCTACGTTCTCAACGGCTCGAAGATGTGGATCACCAACGGTCCGCTGGCCGACGTGATCGTGGTCTATGCCAAGACCGATCCGACCGCGGGCTCGCGCGGCATCACGGCTTTTCTCGTCGAGCGGACGTTCAAGGGGTTCTCGACGGCGCAGAAGCTCGACAAGCTCGGCATGCGCGGGTCGGACACCGGCGAGATCGTGTTCCAGGATTGCGAGGTGCCGGAGGACAACGTGCTCGGCGCGGTCGGCAACGGCGTCAACATCCTGATGTCGGGGCTCGACTACGAGCGGGTTGTGCTGGCGGGCGGGCCGCTCGGCATCATGCAGGCCTGCATGGACCTCGTGGTGCCCTATGTGCACGACCGCAAGCAGTTCGGCCGCGCGATCGGCACCTTTCAGATGATGCAGGGCAAGATCGCCGACATGTATGTCACGATGAACGCGGCGAAGTCCTACGTCTACGCGGTGGCGCGCGCCTGCGACGCCGGCCGCACGACCCGCGAGGACGCCGCCGGCGCGATCCTCTATGCCGCCGAGCGCGCCACCTGGTGCGCGCTGGAGGCGATCCAGTGCCTCGGCGGCAACGGCTACATCAACGACTATCCGGCCGGGCGGCTGCTGCGCGACGCCAAGCTCTACGAGATCGGCGCGGGCACGAGCGAGATCCGCCGGATGCTGATCGGGCGCGAGATTTTCGAGAAGACGGCCTGACGTCAGGAGACATTCGTCCGTTCGTTAAGCCGCGATTTACCGAATCGACGCTTGCTGGGCCTCTGAACCACGACAGGGGAGAGACCGCCATGATGCGCGTGCGATTGAAGGCCGACGGACGACTGGTGGAGATCCTGGCCGATGGACGCGAGCGCGCGCTGCCGCCGTCCGATCCGGCGCGGCTTCCCGACGTCGTTTCGCCGTCGATTTCGCCGGACCGTGAGACCACCGAACACCTGCCGCAACCGATGACCGCGATCGACGCCGCCTATGCCAAGCGGGTGCGCTCGCAGACCCGGCTAACCCAGGCCGAATTCGCCGCGCGCATCGGCGTGCCGATCGAAACGGTGCGCAACTGGGAGCAGGGCAAGCGCGCCCCGCGCGGTCCGGCACGGGCGCTGCTCCGGCTGATCAATCAGGTTCCGGACGTGGCGTTTTCGGTGCTGGGCGGCAAAACCCAGTAGGTTCTCCGCACGGCAATCGGCCTCCAGACGATTGCGAAAACCGCGCCGATCCCGCTTGCTCCGGGGCTTTCGGCGCGGCATGGTCCCGGCACAAAATCATTGTGATCTGGGGAGCGAACCATGTCTGTGCCTGTTATCGAAGCTCACGGCGCGAAGATCCCGGCGATCGGGATGGGCACCATGACGCTCAAGGAAAAGGTTTGCGTCGACGCCGTCTCTGCCGCCCTGCGCATGGGCTACACCAGCCTCGACACCGCCGAACGCTACGGCAACGAGGAATGGGTCGGAGAGGGGCTTCGCGCCTCCGGCGTCTCGCGCGACAAGGTGTTCGTCACCACCAAGGTCTATGTCGACAAGCTCGCGCCTGCGGATTTCGAGAAGTCGGTCGACGCCAGCCTGCAGAAGCTCCAGCTTTCCTCGGTCGACCTGCTGCTGATCCACTGGCCCAGCGCGACCGTTCCGCTGTCCGACCAGATCGCTTCGCTGTGCAAGGCCAAGCGCGAGGGCAAGACCAAGCATGTCGGCGTCGCCAATTTCACGGTCAGCGCTCCTGGACGAGGCGATGAAGCTCACGACCGAGCCGCTGGTGAACAACCAGATCGAGGTCCATCCCTTCCTCGACCAGAGCAAGGTGCTGGCCGCCTGCAAGAAGCACGGTCTGACGGTGACCGCTTATTGCCCGATCGCGCGCGGCAAGGTGCCGGGCGCCGAGGTGCTGGAGCGGATCGGCCAGGCGCATGGCAAGTCGTCGTCGCAGGTTTCGCTGCGCTGGCTGACCCAGCAGGGCATCATCCCGATCCCGCGTTCGGCCAACCCGGACCATCTCAAGGCCAATCTCGATGTGTTCGACTGGCGTCTGAGCGATGCCGAGATGGCCGAGATCGGCAAGCTGCACCGGCCGGACGGCCGGGTGGTCAACCCGGCGCATCATCCCGAGTGGGATAGCTGATGGCGGAGGCGGGCGTTCCAGCGGCCGAAGCCGGCGGCGCGCGCATTCCGCTGCTCGGCCTCGGCACCTGGGATCTGCGCGGCAAGACCTGTGTGCGGATGGTCGCGGAGGCGATTGGGGTCGGCTATCGCCATGTCGACACCGCGGCAATGTACGGCAACGAGG
The DNA here is from genome assembly GCA_963758225.1 of uncultured Alphaproteobacteria bacterium. Taxonomy (GTDB): domain Bacteria; phylum Pseudomonadota; class Alphaproteobacteria; order Rhizobiales; family Xanthobacteraceae; genus Z2-YC6860. The sequence goes on from CAVWUJ010000007.1 coordinate 70,115, forward strand.
AGGCGGTGGGCGAAGGCCTGCGCGCCTCCGGCGTGGCGCGGGACCGTGTTTTCGTCACCACCAAGGTCTGGCAGAGCGATCTTGCGCCGCGCGACTTCGAGCGCTCAACGCGCGACAGCCTGCGCAAGCTGAAGCTCGACGCCGTCGATCTGTTGCTCATCCACTGGCCGAATCCATCGATCCCGCTATCGGGCACCATCGGCGCGCTTTGCAAGATGAAGCGCGAGGGGTTCGCGCGCCATGTCGGCGTCTCGAACTTTACGACCGCCTTGCTCGATGAGGCGGCGAAGCTCACGACCGAGCCGCTGGTCTGCAACCAGATCGAATGTCACCCGTTCCTCGATCAGTCCAGGGTCATCGCCGCCAGCCGCAAGCACGGCATGGCGGTGACAGCCTACAGCCCGATCGCACGCGGGCAGGCCAAGGGCGACGCCTTGCTCGGTCGCATCGGTCGGGCGCACGGCAAGACCGCGTCGCAGGTCTGCCTGCGCTGGCTGGTGCAGCAGGGGATCGTCGTCATTCCCCGGACCAGCAAAACCGCACGCCTGACGGAAAACGCGGCGATTTTCGATTTCGAGCTGACCGTGGCGCAGATGAAGGAGATCGCGGGGCTTGCGAAGGGGGACGGGCGCATCGTCGACTGGGGCGGGGCGCCGCGCTGGGACTGACGCCGCCGAAGGCCCAAAGTTTGCGCATCGCGTCGCGTGCCCTGACGCGCTAAACCATCGCAGCAAGGACTGGCAGCGATGGCTTCGGATCGTTCGACGAGCGCACTGGTGCTGTTTTCCGGCGGACAGGACTCCACCGTCTGTCTGGTCTGGGCGCTCGAGCGATTCGCGCGGGTCGAGACGGTCGGTTTCGATTACGGCCAGCGGCACGCGGTCGAGCTTGAGGTCCGTCCGGCAATCCGCAATCGGCTGGCCGCGCTTCGTCCGCAATGGCGCGAGCGGCTCGGCGAGGATCATACGATCCGCCTCGATGCGCTGTCGCAGGTCTCGGACACCGCGCTGACCCGCGACATGGCGATCGAGCTGGACGCCAGCGGACTGCCCAACACCTTCGTGCCGGGCCGCAATCTGATCTTCCTCGGATTCGCCGGTGCGCTCGCGTATCGCCGCGGCGCGGATCATCTGGTCGCGGGCATGTGCGAGACCGATTTCTCGGGCTACCCGGACTGCCGCAACGACACGATCCAGACGATGGCGCGCGCGCTCGCGCTGGGGATGGACCGGCCGCTCGAGGTGCATACGCCGCTGATGCGGGTCGACAAGGCGGGCACCTTCGCGCTAGCCCAAAGCCTGGGCGGGGCGGCGCTGCTCGATCTGGTGGTCGAGGAAACCCATACCTGCTATCTCGGCGACCGCAGCCGCAGGCACCCCTGGGGTTACGGCTGCGGCGCGTGCCCGGCGTGCCGGTTGCGCGCCGACGGTTACAACAGATTTCAATCAGGCAGACGATGATCGAGCAGACCTCTCCCGAACCGCGCCGCGTGATCGAAGGCATCGTCTTCTTTCTGGCGTTCACACTCACTATTCCCTTGGCGAACTGGATGATCGGCAACGTCGGCACGCAATGCGTGCCGAAAGGTCCGTGCCTGATCCCGGTCGCGCCGGGACTGACCGCGCCGTCCGGCGTTCTCCTGATCGGCGTGGCGCTGGTGCTGCGCGATCTCGTTCAGCGCCGGCTCGGCGTTGCCTATTCGGCGCTGGCGGTGGTGATCGGCGCGGCATTGTCGGCCTGGGTCGCGCCGCCGGCGCTGGCGCTGGCCTCGGGCGTGGCCTTCCTGATTTCGGAGATCGCCGATCTCGCGGTCTATACGCCGCTGGCGCGCCGGCGGCTGGTGGCGGCCGTGGTGGCGTCCAGCGTGGTCGGACTGGTCGTGGATTCGATCGTGTTCCTGTGGCTCGCCTTCGGCTCGCTGACCTATCTTGCCGGCCAGGTGGTGGGGAAAGGCTGGATGGTGCTGCTGGCGATCCCGCTGATCATGCTTTTGCGCCGGCGCGACGCGCGACTGGGGCTGGCGCCGGCCTGAACCGCAGCCGGCAGCCGCGCCTGCCTTCGAGCGAGAGGTCGATCCGATGTTCTTCGTCCTGTCCAAGACCATCGGATTTTTTGCGCTGCCGTCCAACAGCCTGCTGGTGCTGGCGCTCGCGGGGCTGGCTCTCACGCTCACCCGGTTTGCGCGTGCCGGCCGGATTTTCAGCATCACTGCGATGACGATGCTCGCGATCGCGGCCTGGTCGCCGCTGGGCAATGCCTTGATCCTGCCGCTTGAGGAGCGATTTCCGCCGTGGGACGCCTCGCGCGGCGCACCCGATGGCATCGTCGTCCTGGGGGGCGCCATCAATCCGGACATCTCCGCGAGCCGCCATTCCCCGGCGCTCAACGAGTTCGCCGAGCGGATGACGGTGGTGGCCGATCTGGCACGGCGCTTCCCGAATGCCCGCATCGTGTTCACCGGCGGTGACGGCAGTCTGCTGCCGAGCGGCCGGGCGGAGGCCGACGTGGTCGCAGCCCTGTTCGAGAGCTTCGGAATTGCGCGCGAGCGCATCGAACTGGAGGGCCGTTCGCGCAACACGGCGGAGAACGCGGCGTTCACGCGCGATTTGGTGAAGCCGAAACCGGGCGAGCGCTGGCTTCTCATTACATCCGCGTCGCACATGCCGCGGTCGATCGGAATCTTCCGGCAGGCCGGATTTCCGGTCGAGGCCCATCCGGTCGACTGGCGCACGGAGGGTCCGCAGTCGGCATACGAGACGTTCTTCTCGGCCTCCGGCGGGCTGGCGCGCACCGACAACGCCGTGCGCGAATGGGTCGGGCTTTTCGTCTACTGGCTGAGCGGGCGCACCGACGCGCTGTTTCCGGGGCCGCGCTCGGGCTGACGAGCGGGAGTCGAATCCTGGCGGGGCAGGCCGAGGCGATAGACGCCGCGGAAGTCGTTCGGATCGACGGCGCGGCCCTTGCGATAGATCACGATCCGGCCCTGCATCGCGAGCGCGATCGCGGCGCGCCGGATCGGCGTCATCATGCGGTGCCATTCCGGGCTGGGCTCAAGCGCACGGGCTACGTCCGGCGGCGACACGGTTTTCCCGTCGCCGGCTTCGGCCAGCAGGCGCAATATGACGGCCTCGACCTGCTCGGTGTTTACGCTCATCGGCGAATCCTCATCCGTCCTGTCTGGAGCGTGGGAGACCGGCGCGCAAGCGTCCTTGGTTCCGGATCCAGTTGCTTGCGGGAGCTTGCTGCTGCAACCTTTCGTACCGGTGGCGCCGGGCGTAAGCTCGCGTCGTCGGGGCGATTCGTTGCGAACCGTTGCGCGTTGTCGCCGGGCGTTCGCGCCGATCCCATCGCGTCAGTTCGTGGTGCCCTGGCGGCGGCCCGTCGCCTGCGACAAGGAACCCCCGATGCAGCCCGACAGGACCGCGCATCCCTTTCAGGCCGCGTACGAACGCGACTTTGCAACCGATTTCGAGTCGGATTTCGATTCTGATTTCATTTGGGCCGAGACGTTCGTCACCGTGACCGGTGTCGCGATGGCGGTCGGTTTCGTGACGTCGATCGGCGTCCTGATGTACTGGGCCTGACCGCCTCAGAGGCCGAGGATCGTTCGCAACTCCGGGCCGAACTGGCGTCGCCACATGATGACCGCAACCGCGATCGTGGTGACGATCAGCAGCCACGGGCTGACGAACCATCCCAGGTAGCCGAGAGCGAAAAAGAACGCGCGTTGCCCGCGGTTGAAATGCCGTCCGGCGGCGTCGCACAGGCGGCCGACGCGCGCGGCATGCGCCTTGGCGTCGGCATCGTCCTTCATCGTTGAGGGCGGTGTCGCGCCGACCATGATCGCGACGTAGTTGAACAGGCGATAAGCCCAGCCGAACTTGAAGAACGCATAGACGAAGATGACCGTCAGGCCCATCGTCTTGGCCTCCCACTGCACGGCAGAGGTCTGGATGCCGAACGGCAGCGCCGAGACCACATCGATAAACTCGCGCGTCGATCGCACCAGCGTGAGAGAGCCACCAGCCGCGATCAGCGAGGTCGAGGCGAAGAATGCCGTGCCGTTCTGCAGGGCGGCCACGATCTGCGCATCGACCATGCGGATGTCGCGCCCGAGCATCTGGGTCATCCAGCCATCACGGTAACGATTCATTTCCGCGTTCAGGCCGCGCCGCCGGTTTTCGCTGCGTGCGATCGCGAACGAATAGACCGCCCATGTCAGCAGGAAGAACGAGAGCGCGAAAACATCGATCGTGGAGAAGAGCGGCATGGCAACCTTCGGCGTTCGAACGTCGAGATTGTGGAATCGACGCCATGCATCGGATCGTACACTGCGGTCATGTGCCGATGGAACCTGCCGGCGCGATGCGCTTTATTTATTTGGGGTGACGTTATGGGTTCGAATGTGCGCGGGTTTGCGACATCCGAGCCGGAAGCAGGGAACACCCGTATGACATCATCCCCTTCTCAAAGTCCGTCTGGATTCCTGGCCGAGACTTGGCCTGCTCTTGCGTTGATTGCCTGCGTTTGCGGGATTTTTCTCGTCGATAGCGTGACGCATTTCCTTTAATCGTCTCCTTTAGTCGCCGATGCGATCCAAGCCGGGCGCGGCGCCGGATCCGGCGCCGCGTTCGTATCGTGGCGCGTTTCGCCGGCCGCGACCGCTTGACCCCCGCAAGACATCTGGCACCATCGAGCGCCGCGAACCGGAGCGCCGCATGGGTCAGAATATCACCGTCTCCAGCAAGTCGATGGTCGAGGAGGCCGAACGCGAAGTCGAGACGCTTTCGGTCGAGGAGGCCCTGAAGCTGCACGGGCGCAGCGACGTGTTGCTGGTCGACATCCGCGATCCGCGCGAACTGAGCCGCGACGGGCGCGTGCCCGGGGCGTTTCACTGCACGCGCGGCATGCTCGAATTCTGGATTGATCCGCAGAGCCCCTACCACAAGGCGCAGTTTGCCGAGGATCGCAAATACGTCTTCTTCTGTGCCGGCGGCATGCGTTCCGCGCTCGCGGCACAGACGGCGCAGCGCATGGGACTGAAGCCCGTCGCTCACATCCGCGGAGGTTTCGGCGCCTGGAAGAAGGCGGGCGGCCCGGTGGAGGAGGGCGACAGGCCGAAGGTCTGATCGCTCGGCTCCTTGAGGCGACCTGTGTTCAATCGAGAATTGTGAGGGACGTCGGCCGTGGCGCTTACGCTAATCGTCGGCAACAAGAATTATTCGTCGTGGTCGCTGCGGCCGTGGATCGCCATGAGGGTGGCGGAGATCCCGTTCGAGGAGGAAGTCTATCCGCTCGATACGCCGGAGTTCAGAGCGCGCGTCGATGCAGTGTCCGGGACCGGCAAGGTGCCGGTGCTGATCGATGGCGACATCCGCATCTGGGAGTCGCTTGCCATTCTCGAATATCTCGCCGAGCGGTTTCCCCAAGCAGACTTGTGGCCGTCCAATCAAGCGGCGCGTGCGCATGCGAGAACCATTGCATCGGAAATGCACGCCGGGTTTCAGCCGTTGCGCCGGGCCTGTCCGATGAACATGCGCAGACCGCCGAAGCCGATCGCGCTCGACGACGACGTGAAGGCGAATGTCGCACGGATCGAGGCGATGTGGTCTGATTGCCTTGCGCGGTTCGGACGCGGCGGCCCGTTTCTGTTCGGGCGCTTCGGGGCGGCCGATGCCATGTACGCACCGGTGGTGTCGCGGCTGCACACCTATGCCGTACCTGTCGCGCGTTCGGCGCGCGAATACATGGAGGCGGTGATGGCCTTGCCGGCGTGGAGGGAATGGGCCGACGCCGGGCGCGCCGAACCCTGGGTTCGTGCCAAGGATGAGATTCCCTGACGGTCTGCCCCAGGCCGGAGACCGGGCGTCGTGGGCATCGCAGCGCGCGGACACTTGGTCGCTGCATTTTGCCGCCCGGGGAGGCTTGCAAAAGCCGGAAATCGATCCAATTTTCGCGCCCGTATTTTCTGAGTGTGGAGATGCTGTTGCGTTCCGGGGGCAGCCTTGTGGACGAAACGGCTTTCTGCGGTCAGATTGGCCTTTCAGGTTTGGGGAGACGGACGCCATGCGACTTCGTAACGTGCTTTTTGCTGCTCTTCTTGCGGCAGCCTTGCCCGCGGTCCCCGCGGGCGCGCAGGAGGACAAGCCGCCGGTCAAGGGCATGTTTCTCCTGACGGACTACCCGGCGGTGACGGTGCGGCCGGGAACGACATCGACCATCAACCTGCGCTTGCAGAACTATCAGCTCCCGCCTGAGCGCTTCTCTCTCGCGGTGGAGGGCGTCCCGAAGGGCTGGACCGCGACCATTCTGGGCGGCGGGCAGCCGGTGGCGGCCGCGATGGTGACGCCGAACCAGAGCACCTCCCTGCAGCTTCGGCTCGATGTGCCCGCCGGCGCCGAGATGGGCTCCCAGAGCCTGACTGTGACCGCAGCCGGGCCGGAGACCAAGGTGAACCTGCCGATCCAGGTGACGCTTGCCAAGGAGTTGCCGGCCAAGCTTTCGCTGACGCCGCAACTGCCGTCGCTGCGCGGCAATGCGCGCTCCAATTTCGAGTATCAGCTCGACATCAAGAACGACTCCGGCCGCAATCTCGTGATCGCGCTCGGCGCGCAGGCGCCGCAGAATTTCGAGGCGACCTTCACCGAGCAGTATGGCAGCCAGGAATTGAACTCGATCCCGGTGCCGGCCGGCGAGTCCAAGACCGTCAAGCTGAAGGTCCGGCCGCCGACCACGGCGGGCGCCAACACCTATCCGGTGGTGGTGCGTGCCTCCGCGGAGGATGCGGTTGCTGAAGCCAAGGTTGCGCTCGACATCAGCGGACAGCCGCGCCTGACCATCGCCGGCCGCGACGGGCTGGTTTCGGCCCGCGCCGAAGCCGGCAAGGAGACCTCGATCCCGATCGTGGTCACGAACACCGGCACCGCGCCGGCCGACGAGATCGAACTGACCTCGACCGCGCCGAACGGCTGGAAGATCGCGTTCGAGCCCAAGGCCATCGACCGCATCGCCCCTGGGCAGAACCGTGAGGTTCAGGCGCTGATCACCCCGCCGGAAAAGGCCATCGCCGGCGACTATGCGCCGACGCTCAACGTCGCGTCGCGCGGCGAGACGTCGTCGGCCCAGTTCCGCATCACGGTCTCCACCTCGACCATGTGGGGCATCGTCGGCGCGGGCATCATCGGCATTGCGCTGCTGATCATGGTCGGCGCTGTGGCGAGGTTCGGGCGACGATGAGCGAGAACGTCATTGTCGCCGAGGCGCTGACCAAGCGCTACGGCACGGCCACGGCCGTGGACGGCATTTCGTTCGCGGTGAAGCGGGGCGAGATCTTCGGGCTGCTCGGGCCGAACGGCGCCGGCAAGACCACGACGATCCTGATGATCCTCGGCCTGACCGAGGTCACGAATGGCAGCGTTCGCGTACTGGGGTACGATCCGGTGCGTGAGCCGCTGCAGGTCAAGACCCGCGTCGGCTACCTGCCCGACGCGGTCGGTTTCTACGATCATATGTCGGCCGGGGACAACCTGAACTACACCGCCGGCCTGATCGGCATTCCACCGGCCGAAAGCGGCGAGCGCATCCGCTCAGCACTGCAGCGCGTCGGTCTCGGAGAGGTCGGCGGCAAGGGGGTGGCTGCGTTCTCGCGCGGCATGCGCCAGCGACTCGGGCTCGCCGAGATCCTGATGAAGCGGGCCGAGATCGCAATCCTGGATGAGCCGACCCACGGTCTCGATCCGCAGGCCACGCTCGAACTTCTCGACATGATCCGCGATCTCAAGCGGGACGGCGTCGCCGTGCTGCTGTCGTCGCATCTGCTCGATCGCGTGCAGAGCATCTGCGATCGGGTCGCGCTGTTCCAGGGCGGGCACATTCGCCTGCTGGGAACGGTGCCCGAGCTAGCGAAGCAGGTGCTCGGCGGCGGATACGCCGTCGAGGTGGAGGCCTTGGGCGTGGGGCTTGCGGAAAAGCTCGCGGCTGTGCCGGGTGTGCGTTCGGTCGAAACGGTGGGGGCGGATCGCTTCCGCCTGCTCGCCGAGGGCGACGTTCGCCCGGCGGCTGCGGCTGCGGTGGTCAACGCCGGCGGCTCGCTGCGCCAGCTTTCGGTCGAGAATCCCTCGCTCGAGACGATCTACAACCGCTACTTCGAGAATCAGGGGGTGCAGCATGCGGCGTGAAGGCTCGCCCTGGCGCGGACTGAACGTCGTGTTCTTCCGCGAATTGTTCGATCACCTGACCGGCGCCCGCATGCTGGTGCTTCAGGCGCTGGTCATCCTGTTCGGCGCGGCCGCGGTCTATTTTGCGGTCGAGCAGATGCGCCAGACCACGGCGGAGGATCCGTTCCTGTTCCTGCGGCTGTTCGCGCCGCCGGGCCAGACGATGCTGTCCTTCGTTGCGGTTCTGAGCATCCTCGTGCCGCTGATGGCGATCGGACTCGGCTTCGACGCGATCAACGGCGAATACAACCGCCGCACCATGTCGCGCATCCTGTCGCAGCCGATCTATCGCGATGCGCTGCTGCTCGGAAAGTTTCTGGCGGGTCTCGCGACGCTGTCGATCACGCTGCTGACGCTTTGGCTTTTGATCGTCGGTTTCGGCCTGCTGCGTCTCGGCATTCCGCCGGGCACGGAGGAGTTGCTGCGGTCGCTGGTGTTCCTGTTCATCACCATCATCTATGCCGGCGTCTGGCTGGCGGTCGCCATGCTGTTCTCGATCATCTTCCGCTCGACGGCCACGGCGGCTCTGGTGTCGCTGGGGCTCTGGCTGTTCCTCGCGCTGCTGTGGCCGGCGCTGGCGCAGGTGATTGGCACGGCGATCTCGCCGCCCGACATGCGCTTCACCGCGCTCGGGCTCCAGACCCCGGACACGCTCGCGTGGCAGACCGCGCTGGCGCGCCTGTCGCCCGGCACGCTTTACGGTGAGGTCGTGGTGGCGATGCTGAACCCCGACGCCCAGAACCTGACCAACCTGCTGGCCCAGTTTCAGGGGCGCCTGATGGGCGCGCCGCTGACGTTCGGGCAGAGCCTGCTGCAGGCGTGGCCGCAGACGGTCAGCCTCGTTGCAGGGCTGATCCTGCTTTATGTGATCGGCTATGTCGCGTTTCAGCGCCAGGAGGTCCGCGCGTAGGCGGGACCACCAAGTCTTGGAACGAGACGACGACAAGGCAAGGGCCCGGCGCAAGCCGGGCCCTTGTGATTTTGCGATCGCTCGTCGCTACACGACCAGGACCGCGACGATCCGCAGCGTCCCGGGCTCCACGATGACGATCTCGTCGCCGTGGATGAAGTACATGTAGCCGCGCCAACTCGGTTGAATCTCGACCAGCGTTGGCGGGACCGCCACGACCCGCACCGTCTTGGGCACGACCGTGCCGACGCTGATGGAGAAGTTGACGTTGGTCACGCGCGGCGCACCGCTGGCCTTCAGAACACTGGTGCGGACCTTGGTGCGCTGCTCGGTGTTCAGTTGCACCGACGCTCCGGCCTTGGTGTCGGCCGTGCCCCTGGTCTGGGCATCGGTCTTGGTCTCCGTGCCGGCCGGAGCCGCGCTGCGGGAGCCCTGGGCCGCCGGCTTGTCGCTGGCGCGGTCGCCCGGCTTCGCCCCGGCCTTGGGATCGTCGGCGTTGCGGGCGGCAGGCGGCGAAGCCTGCGTCTGGGCCCCGCCCTTCGGTGCCGCATCCTGTTTCGGCTGAGACTGTCCGGTGGTGGCGCCGTCGCGCTTGGTCTCGGGCGCGCCGCGCTGTGCGCCGCGATCCGGCGCAACCGGGCCCGGAGGTGCGATCCTCTCGGCCGGCGCGTTCTGCTGTGCAGCCGGCGGCGGCGCCGATCGTTCGACGTTGCTCGGCGGCGCCTGTAGCGTCTGCGCGAGCGCGGGGCCCGCCAGCAGCGCGACGGCGGCGACGCTTGCCAGGAATGTGGATCGGGTGGTCTTCATCACGACTCGTCTCCTTGATGTCTCCCCGCGAGACCGTAGGGTCGCGATGTCAACGAGAGATCGTCACGCGACGTTCCTGCATTTCGTAATTTTCACGTTTGTTCCATTCTGAAGGGGCGTTCATTCGCACAGGACGATTGCCTATAGTGCAGGGCTCGCGAGGGAGGAACGATTGCGCCTGGCAACGTCCGTCGAAAACACCGCAGAAGAATTTCGCGCGAACGCATCGCGAATGCGCGCGCTGTCCGACGAATTGAACCGGCGGCGCGACGAAGCCGCACAGGGCGGACCGGAGCGCGTGCGCGAGCGACACCTGGCGCGCGGCAAGTTGCTGCCGCGCGATCGCGTCATGCGGCTGCTCGATCCCGGATCGCCGTTTCTCGAACTGTCGCCGCTGGCCGCCTTCGGCATGTACGACGACGCGATCCATGCCGCCGGACTCATCACGGGCATCGGTCGGGTCGAAGGCCGCGAATGCGTGATCGTCGCCAACGACTCGACGATCAAGGGCGGCACCTATTTCCCGATGACGGTGAAGAAGCATCTGCGTTCGCAGGAGATCGCGCGCGAAAACCGGCTGCCGTGCATCTATCTCGTCGATTCCGGCGGCGCGAACCTGCCGCACCAGACCGAAGTGTTTCCCGACCGCGAACACTTCGGGCGCATCTTCTACAACCAGGCCCGGATGTCGGCCGAAGGCATCGCCCAGATTGCGGTGGTCATGGGCTCGTGCACGGCGGGCGGCGCCTACGTTCCTGCGATGGCCGACGAAACCGTCATCGTGAAAGGGCAGGGCACGATCTTTCTCGGCGGTCCGCCGCTGGTGAGGGCCGCGACCGGCGAGGTGGTGTCCGCGGAGAACCTCGGCGGCGCGGAACTGCACACCCGCCGCTCAGGCGTCGCCGACCACCTTGCGGTCGATGACGAGCACGCGCTGGTGCTAGCAAGACGGATCGTTCGAACCTCGGCTCTCGCAGACCCGCCGATTTGCCGCTGCGGCCTGCCCGCGATCCGCTCCACCCGGTGGAGGAGTTGGACGGGATCGTCCCCAGCGATCTGCGACGACAGGTCGATCCGCGGGAGCTGATCGCGCGGCTGGTCGATGGCTCTGAGTTCGACGAGTTCAAGGCACTGTATGGCGCCACGCTGGTGACGGGGTTCGCCCATCTGCATGGAATGCCGGTCGGGATCCTCGCCAACCACGGGATCCTGTTTTCGGAAAGCGCGCTCAAGGGCGCGCACTTCGTCCAGCTCTGCTGTCAGCGGCGCATTCCGCTGCTGTTCCTGCAGAACGTCTCGGGCTTCATGGTCGGTCGCGAGTACGAAGCCGGCGGAATTGCAAAGGATGGCGCCAAGCTCGTGACGGCGGTGGCCTGCGCAGAGGTGCCGAAGATCACGCTCATTGTCGGCGGCTCTTTCGGCGCCGGAAACTATGGCATGTGCGGACGCGCCTATGGTCCCCGTTTCCTGTTCGCATGGCCCAACGCGCGGATTTCCGTGATGGGCGGGGAGCAGGCGGCATCGGTCCTCGCGACGATCAAGCGTGACGGGATGGAAGCGGATGGCGCAAGCTGGTCGGCGGAAGAGGAGGAGGCGTTCAAGCAGCCGATCCGCGACCGTTACGAGGCAGAAGGCAATCCCTATTATGCGACGGCGCGGCTGTGGGATGACGGCATCGTTCTGCCGTCCGAGACCCGTCGCGTGCTGGCGCTGGCGCTGTCCGCGTCCCTGAATGCGCCGATCCCCGATACGCGCTGGGGCGTATTCCGGATGTAGCGTCGTGTGCGTCCCATGCAAAGCGGCCCCGGGTTTGCCGGGCCTTCCAGTCGTTCGGCGCCGACGTCAGTCATCGCCGTTTAGGCGGACGTTGATCGGGGGGTCGTGTCCGGCCGTCGCAATCTGCTGCATTAGCTATTTTTACCTGTGGGAAATTGACGCGCCGCAGCAACTTGATAAAATGACGGGCGCAACATCGAATTTCGGCTGCCTTGCTTCGCTCCCGTTTGGGCCGCGCTACAAGACACTCCCCAAACTCGGATGGCTGCCCCGCGTACGATCCGCGTACGCCGGTCGAAAGCAAAGCAGGAGGGGCCTGATGGCCACCGGTACCGTAAAGTTCTTTAATACCCAGAAAGGCTATGGATTTATTCAGCCGAGCGACGGCGGCAAGGATGTGTTCGTTCACATCTCAGCGGTGCAGCGCGCCGGCCTGGATACCCTGAACGAAGGCCAGAAGGTCACGTTCGACATTATCACCGAACGCGGCAAGCAGGCTGCCGGAAATCTCAAGTCGGCCTGATCTGCGATTGCTCCGCGGGTTCGTGATTGTGGACACGCCCGGCGGCGACGCCGGGCGTTTTTCATGGGTCATGGGATTGTCACGACCACATTGCCCAAGGCCGCGCCCTTTTCGACGGCCTCATGGGCCGCTACGATTTCCGACAGCGGAAGGGTCAGGCTTACGTTGTTGATCAGCCGACCGTCTCTCAGCATACGGTCGATCGTGCCGATGGCGGCGGCGCGTTCGTCTGCGGTCAGCTCGTACACATAGACGAACTTCAGGGCGATGGCGTTCACCAGCAGCCATTGGCCGGGCACGGCGAATTCGGCTGTTCCGGTGCCGTAGATCGAAACCGTGCCGCGCGGTCTCAGCACGCCGGGATACAGCCGGACATTGGCCGCGACATCCATCTCGACCACCGCATCGACGCCCTTGCCGCCGGTGAGCGACGAGACTCGGGAGGCGACATCTTCGGTCTTGTAGTCGAGAACGTGATCGGCGCCGGCGGCGCGCGCCAGCGCGGCTTTGCGCTCGCTGCTGACGGTGGTGATCACCGTGGCGCCGCGCGCCTTGGCAAACTGGATCGCATAATGTCCGACGCCGCCCGCGCCGCCGGAGACGAGGACGGTCGAGGCGTCGCCCGCAACCGCAACCGCGTGATATGCGGTCATCGCCGGAATGCCGAGGCAGGCGCCCGCCTCGTCGCTCACGCCGTCCGGCAGCGGCACGGCCATATCGGCGGCAAGCGCGACGTATTCCGCGCAGGTGCCGAAGGCGCGCTTCCACTGCGCGTTCCAGATCCACACCCGCTCGCCGATGCGCGACGCCGGAACGCCAGCGCCCACGGATTTGATTACGCCAGCGCCGTCGCTGTGCGGGACGACCCGCGGGAAGGCGATCTTGCGGGTTCGGCCCTCGCGTGACTTGACGTCAGACGGATTGACGCCGGATGTCGCCATCCGCACGAGAACCTGTCCCGGTCCGGCCGATGGCCTTTCCACGTCGCCCACTTGGAGGACCGTGCGCGCGGGTCCGTTGCTCTCGTAATAGGCTGCCCGCATTGAATTTCCCCGTTCGTCTGGTCGCCACGATGCCAGCCGATATTCTGGGCGCGAGACAGGTGGTCCCGCAATGGCATTGCGGACAATGGCAAGGGAGAACGGCATGCCCTACGTCAAGTTCAACACGGCCCTGATTGTGGGCGCTGGAGCGGGTCTGAGCGCCGCCTTGGCACGGGCGCTCCATAGTGAAGGGATCTCGGTCGCGCTGGCCTCGCGAACGCCAGCCGATCTTTCCTCGCTCGCGGAATTGATCGGGGCGAAAACCCACGCATGCGACGCCTCCAAGACCGAAGATGTCCAGCGCCTGTTCGCGGAATTGGAAAGCAGCTTCGGCGCGCCCGAGATTGTCATCTACAACGCCAGCCACCGGACGCGCGGACCCCTCGTCGATCTCGACCCCGCAGAGGTCGAGCGTTCGCTCGCGGTTTCGGCGTTCGGCGGATTTCTGGTTGCGCAGCAGGCGGCAAAACGGATGCTGCCAAAACGGCACGGAGCGATCCTGTTCACCGGCGCATCCGCAAGCGTGAAGGGATACGCGCAATCGGCGGCGTTCGCGATGGGGAAATTCGCCCTGCGCGGTCTAGCACAGAGCATGGCGCGGGAGCTTCATCCGCAAGGCATTCATGTGGCGCATGTCGTGATCGATGGTGGCATCCGAAGCGATCGGCGCCCGGAGCCGGCCGGACAGACCGCGACGCTTCTCAATCCGAATTCGATCGCGGCGACCTATCTGCATCTGATCCACCAACCGCACAGCGCGTGGTCCTGGGAAATCGAGGTGCGGCCCTGGATGGAACGGTTCTGACGGACGTCGATTTGCCAGCCTTGTTTCGAGTTCAAAGGGCGTGGCGGGAACCTGGTGCGATCGGCACCGGTTCCGCACTGTCAGGTCGGGGATCTCAAAGCCAACGCGGAACCTGCATCCGCCGTCGGAACCGCAAATCGTTCGCTGCGTTTGTCTCCCGGCATCGCGAGCACGCGTGGGCTCGAGGGAACAACCAGAGGAGACGAACGATGCGAAACATGTTGATGGCGGCAGCCGCCGTAGCGGCGATGGCTCTGACCCCGAATCTTGCGAGTGCAGACCCGAACGCGGCGGGCGGTGCGGCCGCAGGCGCGGCGATCGGCGCCGGCGCCGGCTTTGCGGTCGGTGGACCGGTCGGCGCGGCGGTGGGTGCTGGCGTCGGCGGAACGGTCGGCGCAGGTGCGGCGCCCTCGAGCTCGAGCACTGTGGTGATCGAGGAAGAGCGGCGGCGTCCGGCCGTGAACGAGCGGACATGCGTCCGCCAGAGCAACGGCGACGTGGTCTGTCAGGAGACCGAGATCCGTCGTTAAGGGTCGGAACGTTCGGATGGTCCGGACGTTGTTTTGAAACATCGCAGACGGATCGCATCAGCGAACCTATGCGGTGCGGCGACGAGCCTCCGGCGTAAAGCCGGAGGCTCGTGCGCATTCACAGCGTTCGTCGGGCTCCCGGGAATGGAGTTCGAGATGTTCCAGGTTTACAGCGAACAGCGAACAGCGGGCAGCGAACCGCGAACCGCCTTCACCGCTTGACAGCATTGCCTGTTCATAGAGTTCAGGACGCTTGGCTGGTGACGACGGCACCTGTCTGTCGCGCTCGCAGATTGCTGCTTGCCTGGCGGCGCCCGCTGACGGTTCTCCGGCTTAGAATTGGCGGTTGGATTGTTCAGGCCGCGGTGCGGAGTTGCGCTTCCATGACCCGCCATTGATGAAACTCGCCGCAAGCCCGGCAGCGGATGCGCACGGCCTTTTGTCGGATGCGGAGCAGAGTTTCGAGTTCGGTTTCGATGCCGGCGTCGATTTCAGCATCGGTGTTGGGGCATATGAATTGTAGACGTTCCATGTTGGTTAGATCCTTCCGAAGGTTGTTCGGTCATCAAACTGATATGCGGAAGCGGCCCCATTGCGCGCGTGGAGGGGCGGAAATCGGTCATTTTGAACGAGGAGTTCACGACCGGTTGAACACCCGATTGGCGGCGAACACCGCCTCCGCCTGGACGCCGCAGGGACGGCACATTCTATGAAAATGCGCATAAAATATTGAAAAATATGAGGAATTCAGAAGGGGCCCGTTCTGCTCGGGGTTTCACCCCTTGATGCTTTTTCAGCCCTGTTTCGCCAATTGATGCTATAAGACGTGAATGGTCATTCATGCGGCTGCATGCAGCGCACCGTCATGGCGGGCCGGACCGGCTGGTCGCGGTATTGCGTGTTTCTCACAGGAGACCGGAGTTGCTGAAAACCCATAAGTATTCCGTCGGCCAGAACGTACGCTACACGGCGGGGCCGTTCGGTCGCACCGGCGCGTCGGCGGCGTTTCAGGTGATCAAGCTGTTGCCGTCCGAGGGCGACGAACATCAATATCGGATCAAGAGCACCACTGAGGCGTTCGAGCGTGTAGCGAAGGAAAGCCAGCTCGATCGCGATCATTAAACGATCGAAAAGTCCAACAGGCGAACGGGCTCGAATGAGCCCGTTTTTTTTACGGCGGTCGTGGTCCGGAGCGATCGATCGGTGGAGGCCGGCTTAACCGGCCATCTTCTGCGACAGGCTGGTCCAGGTGTCCTGCATGCGCTGACGCATGTGCGACCAGTTGTGCGAGACCACGTCCCAATTGACCATGTTACGCTCGGAAAGCGTGGTCGAAGTGCCGGTGGTGGCCGTTGAAGCGGTACCGGAGTCGTGGAAATAGGCCACGCCGATCGTCAGCGCTGCGCCGAGAATCATACCGAACAGAATTCGCATGAACCTCTCCCGTGTCTGGTGCGGCTGAAACGCCGCATGCGCGGATTTGGTTCCAGACGGTTCCGTTCACCCCCTGCGGCCCGGGGGACTCAGATATGGTCATGGCTGTCGATCGCCGGAGCAGGAGGAGCGCGATGCCGATCTTCATCACCCAGGGGCGCTACACGCGCGAGGCCGTCAAAGGATTGCTGGTGCGGCCCGAGGACCGCGCCGAGGCCGTCTCCCGTTTGCTGTCACGCGCCGGCGGAAGAATGATCGGTCTTTACTTCACGTTCGGCGAATATGATTTCCTGTTGATCTCGGAGGCGCCGAGCGAAACCCAGATCGCAGCTGTGCTTCTTGCGGTGGCGGGCGGCGGCGGCGTCACGGACCTTCGCACCACGCTGGCGATGACCACGATCGAGGCCAAGGGCGCTTTCGCCGCGGCGGCGGATCTTGCGACCGGTTTCCGCTCGGCCGGAATGTAAGCCGCCGGCCCGGCCGACGGCGCGGTGTGTCGCCGCGGTCTCTGGCTCCGTGGACCGAGATGGAATATCAGGGCTCGTCAGACGTTAACCTGACAAGTCGTCAACGGACAAAAGGGGGGAAACATGAAGCGATTGGCGTTGACTGCAGCCGCTGCTGCGCTGGCCGTCGGAAGCCTGACTGCCACACAGGCCGTTGCGCAGGATTATCCGGCAAAGCCGGTTCGTGTCATCGTGCCGTTCGGCGCCGGCGGACCGGCCGACGTGTTCGCGCGGCAGCTTGCCCAGCATGTTCAGGAAAGCCTGAAACAGCCCTTCGTGGTGGAAAACCGTCCGGGCGCGGGCTCGATCATCGGCACCAACGAGGTCGCGAAGTCGCCCGCCGACGGCTACACGCTGCTGGTGATGTCGAACACTCACACCGTCAACGAGACGATGACGCCGAACAAGCCGTTCGTGCTGATGCGCGACTTCGTGCCGGTGGCCGCGATCAATTACTCCGATCTGCTGATGGTCGTTCATCCGTCAGTCAAGGCGCAGAACCTCAAGGAGTTCATCGCGCTGGCGAAGTCCCAGCCCGGCACGATGAACTACGGCTCGTCAGGACCGGCGACGCCGTATCATATGGCCGGTGAGCTCTTCAAATTCATGAGTGGCACCGATCTGGTCCACATTCCGCACAAGGCGTCGGGCGAGATGCGCACGGCCGTCCTTGGCGGGCATGTTCAGATGGCCTTCGACGCCATCACCACGATGGCTGCCAACGTCAAGGCCGGGCAGGTTCGCGCGCTCGCCACCAGCGCGGCGAAGCGCTCCAGCGTGCTGCCCGACGTGCCGACCTTGTCGGAGGCCGGCGTGCCCGGCTACGAGTCCACCATCTGGCTCGGCGTGATGGCGCCGAAGGACACGCCGCAGGCGATCGTCGACAAGCTTAACGCCGAGATCAACAAGGCGATCAACCGGCCCGAGGTTCGCGCGGCCTGGGACAAGCAGGGCGCGGTTCCCCTCGCGATGTCGACCAAGGAGTTCGAGGCCTATTTGAACAAGGACATCGAGAAGTGGGCCGGCGTCGTGAAGGCGGCCGGACTGGTCCGCAAATAGGCTTTGTTCCATCGCTCTCCAAACCGGCGGGCCGCGGACCAGGCGTTCGCGGTCCGTTGCTTTGTGACCCTTCCGGCACGGCGCGTGTCGATCCCGTGCTCGTGATTCTTCGTCGTGGCCAGCGTTCGGCCCGTGCGCCATAATGGCGGCGTGTGACGCGGTGCGGTGAGAGTGCGTGCAATGCCGGTGTTCGGGCAGGGAATCGGTTCGGAACTGGGGCTGCCGTTCTGGATGGCGGCGGGAACCCTGGGGCTGCTGGTGCTCGTCGCTGCGGTTCTTCTGTACGGCCGCACGCTTCACACCATGCTTTGGCGGGCCGGACTTGTGACACTGGCCGCGCTGGTTGCATGGGCCGCTGCCGACGCGCTCACGGCGCCGGACCGCACGGCACAACGCCGGGCGTTCGAAGCTCGATCCGCCGAGCTTCAGGCTCGCACTCTCGTGCCGGGGTCGCCGCTCGGATGTCTCGACGGAGTCGGGAGCCCTGCGCTTGAGGCCGGATGCCAGCGTACGCTCTACGCCAATCCTGAAACGCTGGCGTCGGCGCTGGCTTACGTCGATGCGCGCCTCACGCTTCTGGCGGATGCGCTGCCGCTTGCGGCGCGCGACCCGGTCTTCGCCGCGACGCTGGAGCGCTCCCGGCGCGCTTTGGAGGCCGATCCCTACGGGCTCGTGGCGCAGGTGCTGGAGACCCGCGGCTGCACCGTTGCGCAATGCCCGGCCTTTGCGCTGCTGCGCGATCCCCGCAAGGTTGCCGCCAACCTCGGCGAGCGAACATTCGACGCGCAGGTGGCCCTGCACGGCCGCGCCTGGACGGCCGAGGGACCGGCGCTCGCCTCCGCGCCGGTTCAGGCGCCTGCGTCGGCCACGCCCCTATCGCCCTCTGCATCGCCGCTTCTGGCGCTGACGACGCCCGGCAGTCCCGCAGCGTTGCAGCCGGCCGTCCCGGTTCCTGCCAACTCTTCGCCTGTTCCTCCCGCGGCTTCGCCGCCGACCTCGCGCTACGAATTTCCCTCGTCGGACTCGATCCCCGCGGTGAGCATCATGGAGCCGGAGCCCGCACGTCCCGCCGCGACTGTGTCTCAGCCGTCCGCTCCCTCGGCGGGCCAGCGCGCGCCGGCGCAGCGCCGTCAGAGCGCGCAGCGTCCGGCGCCTGCACCGCAACCGTCCGCCGGCGAGCCCACCTCGATCGTGCCGGCGCAGCCGCCGGCAACCATCGGTCAGTCGCAGCGCTGAGCCGGGCGCAAGCCTGAGACAAGCCGCAGCCGCTCTGGTGTAATGCGGCGATGTTCGAATCCGTTCTGATCGCCAACCGTGGCGAGATCGCCTGCCGGATCGCGCGCACCGCGCGCCGTCTCGGCATGCGCACCATGGCGGTCTACTCCGAAGCGGACGCGCGTCGCCGCATGTGCGGTTATGCGACGAGGCGCTTTCCGATCGGCCCCGCGCCCGCGACGCAAAGCTACCTGTCGGATCGACCGGCTGATCGACGCGGCCGCGACGGGTCGGGCGCGAATGCGTGCATCCGGGCTACGGTTTCCTGTCCGAAAACGCAGCATTCGCCGAGGCCTGCGCCGCCGCCGGTCTGGTGTTTGTCGGCCCGCCGCCCGGCGGCGATCCGGGCGATGGGCCTGAAGGACCGGGCCAAGGCGCTGATGGAGAAGGCCGGCGTTGCCGGTTGTGCCAGGCTATCACGGCGAGCGGCAGGAGCCGGGCTTTCTCAAGGAGAAGGCCTACGAGATCGGCTACCCGGTGCTGATCAAGGCCGTGGCGGGCGGCGGCGGCAAGGGCATGCGCCGCGTCGATCGCCATGCCGAGTTCGATGCTGCGCTGGAAGCCGCGCGGCGCGAGGCGGAAAGCGCGTTCGGCGACGCCCGCGTGCTGATCGAAAAATGGATCGCCGCGCCGCGGCACATCGAGTTGCAGGTGTTCGCCGACGGCACGGCAACGTCGATCCACCTGGGCGAGCGCGACTGCTCGCTGCAGCGCCGTCACCAGAAGGTGATCGAGGAGGCGCCTGCGCCGGGAATGACGGCCGGAGCTGCGCGCCGCGATGGGCGCGGCGGCGGTCAGTGCGGCGCGGGCGGTCGGCTACGTCGGCGCGGGCACGGTCGAGTTCATCGCCGATGGCGCACCGGCCTTCGCGCCGGACGGGTTCTGGTTCATGGAGATGAACACCCGTCTGCAGGTCGAGCATCCGGTGACCGAAGCCGTCACCGGGCTCGATCTGGTGGAGTGGCAATTCCGCGTCGCGTCGGGCGAGCCGCTGCCGCTGCGGCAGGAGGAGGTTCGTCTGCGTCGGCCACGCCGATCGAGGCGCGGCTCTATGCGGAGGATCCGGCGCGCGGGTTTCTGCCGTCGACCGGGCGGCTGCTCGCGCTGCGTTTTCCCGAAGGCGAGGGCATGCGCGTCGACACGGGGGTGGAGCAGGGCGGCGCGGTCACGCCCGTATTACGATCCGATGATCGCCAAGATCGTCGCGCATGCGCCGACGCGCGAGGCGGCGGTGCGAACGCCTCGCCGCGGCGCTCGACAACACGGTGGTGGCGGGGCCGCGCAAGCAATCTCGCCTTTCTCGCGGCGCTTTGTCGGACGCCGGCGTTCCGCGCGGGCGCGGTCGACACCGGCTTCATCGACCGCGGAGCGTGCCGCACTGGTTCCGGCGCGGCATCGACGCTCCTGCCATTGCCTGCGGCGTCGCGCGGCTCGTGTCGCGCGAGCGCGAACGGTCGATGTCGCAGACCGGCGACATGGATCGGCCGGCTTCGCCCTGGGATGCCGGCGACGGATTTCAGCTTTCCGGCGTCCGCAGGATTGAAACGCGCGTGGTTGCCGACGGCGAACCCGTCACGGCGGTCTTGTCCTGGGGTTGCGACGGGCTTGCCGTGACCGTCGAGGGTGAGAGCGTCGCAGACGACGCGGTTGCGTTCGAAGCCGGCGATGCGATGCACGTCGTTCGGCTCGGACGCCAAACGATCGTGCGAGCGCCCGATCCGGACTCGGCCTCGTCGGACGGTGCGGGCGACGGCGCGGTGCGCGCGCCGATGCACGGCAAGGTGCTGGCCGTTCTCGTTTCAAAAGGCGACAGGGTAACGAAGGGGCAGCGGCTCGTCATCGTCGAGGCGATGAAGATGGAGCATGCGCTGGTCGCCGCCGGCGACGGGATCGTCGAAACGATTTCGGTCGAGGCCGGCCGTCAGGTCGCGGACGGCGCGGTGCTGATGACGGTGACCGCGGGGAGCGAGGGGGCGGATTCGCCCTGAGCACCATCCACCGGTCGGCTTGCCTCCGTTCCCGCACCGGAGCCGCATGTGTTAGAGAGAGCCATGCCGCTGCACCTGATCAAACTTTCGGTCGGAACCGATTCCGTCGAGGATCTTGAAGGCTGGATCAAGCAGAAGCTCAAGGAACAGCGCGCGCGCGGCGTAAAAAAGCCGCGGCGGATTCACGTCACGCGCATGGTTCCCAAGCGCATGGACGAAATTCTCGAGGGCGGATCGATCTACTGGGTGATCAAGGGCGCAATCGCCTGCCGAGAGCGTGTGCTTGGCATCGAGCCGTTCACCGATAAGGACGGCGTGGGACGCTGTCGGCTCATCCTCGACCCGCGATGCATTCCGGTGCGGCCGCGGCCCTACCGGGCGTTTCAGGGCTGGCGCTATCTGGATGCCGGGGATGCGCCGCCCGATCTCGGTCGCGTCGCCAAGGGGCTGGAGACCATGCCGGAGCCGATGCGCCGCGAGCTGCGGGAGCTGGGACTGCTTTAGGCCGCGATGTTGTCGATCAGCCGGGTGCGCCCGATGCGAGCGGCGACCAGCAGGCGGATCGGCCCCTCGGATGCTTTCCCGATCGGGGCGAGCGTCTCCGCATGGCGTGCTTCGAGGTAGTCGAGCACGAAGCCCGCGCGTTCGATCGCAGCGCGTCCACTTTGCAAGACATTGCGGATACGCCGGCCGTCCGAGATCTGTGACGCGCAGTCCTTCAGAACCCGATGCAGCGTCGGTGCGGTCGCACGCTCTTCGGCCGAGAGATAGGCGTTGCGCGACGACATCGCGAGTCCGTCGCGTTCGCGCACGGTCGGCGCGCCGATCACCTTGACGGGAAGGTTCAGATCGCGCGCCATGGCGGTGACGACCTGGAGCTGCTGATAGTCCTTCTGCCCGAACACGGCGACATCCGGCGCCACCTGGATGAACAGCTTGGCAACGACGGTCGCGACCCCGCCGAAGAAGTGCGGGCGGAATTTGTCTTCAAGGCCTGCAAGCGCCGGTCCGGCCGGTGCGACCGCCGTGGCGAACCCTTCCGGATACATCTCCTCTGCCGTCGGCGCCCAAACGAGATCGACGCCAAGCGACGTCAGCGCGGCCAGGTCCGCCTTCCACGTTCGCGGATAGGTGCCGAAATCCTCGTGGGCGGCGAACTGGGTCGGGTTAACGAAGATCGAGACCGCGACGCGGTCGGCGCGGCGCCGGGCAAGGCGGACGAGGGCCAGATGCCCATCGTGCAGGGCGCCCATCGTCGGCACCAGCGCAAGCGTCTCCCCGGCCGCACGGTGGCGGGCCGTTGCGCGACGTAAGGCCTTGATCGATCTGGCAATTGTCGGTCGGACGGGCATGGTGCACTTTAATCATGAATGATCGTTTTTTGTCACGCGACTTGATTCAAATCGAGCGAAAATCGACACTGTCGGCGTGAGGAGTGCCATGTCGGTTCAGGATGCGGAGCGCAGGCGGTCCGCTCACGTTGTCGTTCTCGGCAATGAGAAGGGCGGCTCGGGCAAGTCGACGGTCGCGATGCATATCGCGATCGCGCTGATGAAGGCCGGTCAGAAGGTCGCGACCATCGACCTCGATTCTCCGCCAGAAGAGCTTCACCCATTACATCGAGAACCGGCGCGCCTGGGCGCAGCGCGGCAAACTCAACCTGGAAATTCCCAGGCACTATCTGCATCGCGCGCTCGAACGGCGCGGTGGTGACCGAAAACGAGGCCACCGAGTTTGGCGACTTCGCCGCCGCGGTCGACGCGGTCGAGCACAACCACGACTTCGTGGTGATCGATACGCCCGGCCACGACAGCTATCTGATGCGCCTGGCGCATTCGATGGCCGACACGCTGATCACGCCGCTCAACAATTCTTTCGTCGACTTCGACGTGCTCGGAACGGTCGATCCGGCGACCTTCGCCGTCACCGGCACCAGCCACTATTCCGAGATGGTCCGCGAGGCCCGCCGTCAGCGCCGGGTCGTGGATCAGGCCACCACGGACTGGATCGTGGTTCGAAACCGCTTGTCCATGCTCGGCTCGCGCAACAAGAAGATGATCGGCGAGGGCCTGTCCGAACTGTCGCTGCGGCTCGGTTTCCGGGCGGTCGACGGCTTTGCCGAGCGCGTGATCTTCCGCGAGTTCTATCCGCGGGGCCTGACCGCGCTCGACACGCTCGACGAGGCGACGCTCGGCACCCGGCCGAGCATGTCCCACGTCACGGCGCGGCAGGAGGTCGAGACCCTGCTTGGGGCGCTTCGCCTGCCGTTCGACGTGCGTGGGCTGCGGCGGGCCGATGCCCGGGCCGAGTGGTTCGCCACGGCCGACCGGCCGCTGGAACTCGACGACATTCTGGCGACCTGACGGCCCGACCGTGGCCGGTTTTGCGGGCTTTTCTCCTCGAATATCCGTGCTTTGACCACCCTGCGGTGTCGCAAACCATTGCGCCCTGCGGGCGAAGCGTCACTTATAGGGTGACGCCGTGCCGCTCGAGCCCGGCTTGACGCAGGACCGATGCCGAACGACCGAACCCCACCCCGAAACGCGACCCGCGCTCCGCTCGTGGAGTCCTCGTCGCGCGCGGAGATCGACGCCTTCCTGACCCAGGTCCAATCGCTGCAGCCTGCGGCGCGCACCGGTATGCGCGGTCGCATGATCTTCGCCCTCGACGCGACCATGAGCCGCCAGCCGCTCTGGGACACGGCCTGCAAGCTGCAGGCGGACATGTTTCGCGAGGCGGCCTCGATCGGCGGGCTGGATATTCAGCTTCTCTACTATCGCGGACTGGCGGAGTGCCGCGCCTCGCGCTGGGTTTCGGACGCCGCCGACCTCGCGCGCATGATGGAACGGATCGATTGTCGCGGCGGCCAGACCCAGATCGGCAAGGTGCTCGCCCACGCAAGACGCGAAAGCGAGAAGCAGAAGGTGCAGGCGCTGGTGTTCGTCGGCGATGCGATGGAGGAGCCGATCGACAACCTGTGCGCCGCGGCCGGCACGCTGGGCCTGATCGGGGTTCCAGCCTTCGTTTTTCAGGAGGGATATGACCCGGTTGCGGAGCGCGCGTTCCGCGAGATCGCAAGACTGTCGCGCGGCGCCTATTGCCGGTTCGATCCGGGCTCGGCGCAGCAACTGGCGGAGCTTCTGCGCGCCGCGGCCGCCTATGCGGCTGGCGGGATCAAGGCGCTGGAAAATCTCCGGAGCGGACGCAACGGCGGCGCCACGCTGCTGCTGGAGCAGTTGAGGTAGCGATGCCGACGCTGGTGTTCGGCCTGCTGGTGCTGATCCTCGCGCTCTGGGCGCTCAACGCCTATTCCAAGGCGGATCCCAGGGTCGTGGCACGCGTGTTGCGGCCGGCCGGCGGCATCGTCGCGCTCGGCCTTGCGGTGTTTCTGGGCATGCGCGGCCATCTGGAGACTGCGATCTTTCTCGGTCTCGGCGGGCTTGGTCTGCTGGGCTGGGGGCCGTTTGCGTCGAGCAGCGTGTTTCAGCGCACGCAGAAGACCCCGGGACAGGCCTCGAAGGTGCGCTCGGCGCATCTTGAAATGGAGCTTGATCACGACAGCGGCGCCATGCAGGGGACGGTGCTCGCCGGTCCGTATCGCGGCCGTGCGCTCGACACGCTCGATTTGAATGCCTTGCTCGAATCTGCTGCGCGAAATCGACGACGAAAGCCGTCAGCTACTTGCAGCGTATCTGGACCGCCGGGAGCCCCGATGGCGCGAACACGCGCAGGGTGACCCGGGTGCGGGGAGCGGGCGGTCGCGGAGCAAAATGACGGATGAGGAGGCCTATCAGATCCTTGGCCTGCAGCCGGGCGCCCCGGCCGACGAGATCGGACGGGCCCACCGGGCGCTGATGAAGAAACTCCATCCCGACCAGGGGGGGTCGACGTATCTCGCGGCCCAGATCAATGAGGCCAAAGAAGTTCTGTTGCGCCGGCATCGTTGAAGCCCTTTGCGCGACGTCTATCAGATTCGCAGCGCCATGCACTGAATTGAACTGCGCTTGAGCTGCTTGCAGGCGGCCAGCGCCTCGTCGCGTTCGCCGAAGCCAGCGAAGCGAGCGCGGTAGTAGGTTTTCGCGCCGCTCTTGGTTTTCTCGGTGTAGGGCTCGACCTTTTTCAGCACGGCGGCGGCCTTGGTTTTTGCGGTGCTGAGCTTCTGCTTGGCTTCGCTCTCTGCTTCGTAGGCGCCGATCTGGATCGCCCAGCCGCTGCGCGGCGCGGGCTTCGTGCCGGCGGCCGGCTTGGCATCGGCAGTCTTGTTGTCGGCGGCCTTGGCCGTCGAGGTCATCGCGTTCGAGGCGGCGGCGACGGCCGCGGGCAGGGCGGAGCTGAGACCGCCCGGCCGGCGCGGCGGCAACGCCGCGGGCGTCTCGTCCTGCGCCGGGATGGCGACCGGCGCGATCGAGGCGGTCTGAATGGCGGCCGGACGGTCGGCGGGTTGCGCCTTGGCCATCGCGGCGGCACCGCCCGAACGCACATTGACGCTGCGAACGATCAGCGGGCGGATCGGATCGGTGGAGCCGAGCCGGGGCGCCTGCGCGCCGGCGGGAGCGGCGACCGGCGTGCTGCCGATGGCAGCGAGCTGATGACCGGTCTGCGGCGCCGGCGGGGTGTGGCGCGGTGCTGGCACCGGGATCGGAGCGACGGTCGGCACATCGGCGACCACGGTCGGCGCGGTGCGGCGCACCGACGCCTCCATGATGTGGCCTTCGACCAGCGAGCGCATGCGCGCGTCGCGCTGCGCCCCGGAGGCTCCGCCGAGCACGACGGCGACAATCTGCCGGTCGCCACGCCGCATCGACGTCACCAGGTTGAAGCCCGAGGCGCGGGTGTAGCCGGTCTTGATGCCGTCGACGCCCTGCACGCGGCCCAGCAGCTTGTTGTGGTTGCGCATCCCGCGGCCGTTGAAGGTGAAGCTGGTGGTCGAGAAATAGCGGTAGTAGCGCGGGAACCGCTCCTGGATGGCGATGCCGAGCAACGCCTGTTCGCGGGCGGTGGTCACCTGCTCCGGATTGGGCAGTCCGTGGGCGTTGCGGTAGACCGTGTTCTTCATGCCGAGCGCGCGGGCCTTGCGCGTCATCTGGCGTGCGAATTCGGCCTCGCTCCCCCCGAGGAATTCGGCCACAACGGTCGCCGCGTCGTTGGCCGACTTGGTGACGAGCGCCTTGATCGCGTCCTCGACCTCCAGCGTGCCACCGGGCTTGAGCCCCAGCTTGGTCGGCGGCTCCGCCGAGGCGTTCGCGGAGACCGGCATGCGCGTCGACAGCGTGACCTTGCCGGCTTCAAGCTGCTCGAACAGCATGTAGAGCGTCATGATCTTGGTCAGCGACGCCGGATGGCGGATGGCGTCGGCGTTGGATTCCTGCAGGGTGGCGCCGCTCTTGACGTCAAGGACGATCGATGCGGCCCGCGGGTTGTAGGTCTGGGCCGCCGCGGCTTTCTTGGCTGGGCCGCGCTTGCGCTTGCGCGCTTCGGCGTCGTCGATGGAGGCGGCGAGCATGGCTGCCACGGCAACGAAGCCGACAGCAGCCAGACGGATCCGCCGGTTGGCCCCGACCGGTACGCAATACATGGATGACTCCCGTCCGCCCCGCGTTGCGCTTGATGGGCACGCCAGCCCGCTTGAATGCCCCTGCTGCTGCACCGCACGTCGCTCGGGGACCCGACCGACCGTGGCCGGCGCAGCACATCGGGTGAAACTATGGTGACGGGGTTTCGAAAAAGTTAAAGTAAATCAAGGCCAAATCCGGGCGTTTTCGCCAGGTAAGGTTGATTTTTGTCGCACCGCAAAATTAGCTCTTGCGATTATTGTGCAGTGCAATATATTGCCCTCATGCGGGCGGTTGAGCTGCGCAATTTTCAGGCAATCAAAGTTCCGACCGCAATACGGTGGGACGGAAAGAGGCGGAAATGGTCAAGACCTTTGAAGACATTCAGAAGCTCGGCAAGGACAACGTCGATGCCACGATGAAGTCGTTCGGCGCGGTGTCGAAGGGTTCGCAGGCGATCGCGGCCGAGTTCGCCGACTTCTCCAAGAAGTCGTTCGAGGACGGCAGCAAGGTGCTGGAGAAGATGCTGGGCGCCAAGTCTCTCGACAAGGCGATCGAGATCCAGACCGATTACGCCAAGACGGCCTACGAGGGCTTCGTCGCCCAGGTGACCAAGATCGGCGAGCTTTATACGGACCTTGCCAAGGAGAGCTACAAGCCCTTCGAGGCGTTCGCGAAGGTCGTGCCGGCCAAGTAAGGCCGCCAAGTAAGTCCGCCAAGTAAGGCCGCGGACCTGGACTTCGGTTGTTCGATTGCGCTGCTTTCCTCCCTGGCGGCGCAGACTTCAAGCCCGGCGCGAGTGTCGGGCTTTTTGTTTGCGTGTCGCCGGAGGGGCCTGCGGGCTACTTGGAAACCCGGAGGTTGGAGAGCTGGGTGCCGATCTGGTTGAACACCGTCGTCAGGCCGCTCGCCGACGTGACCATCCAGAATTTGTCCTCCTGGCTGGCGCAGTTCTTGAGCAGCGTCGACATCGGGTCGCCGTTCGTATTCACATGGATGGAATAAATCGTGATCCCTGCGGCCTTGATGTTCGCGCAGGTGCCGACGCTGGCGGATTCGTGCATCCGCTTGTCGACGTCCGTGCTGGTGGCCGAGCCGTTGCCGCTCCAGCGGTTGAGGGTGTTGAGGCCGTCCGACATCAGCACGATCACTTCGCTGTAGGTGTATTGCGTATTCTTCGGGGGCGGGGCGGGAAACGGGCCGTCGCCGACCAATGACTGCCAGCCCCACACCAGACCGATCGGCTGGTTGGTGGCGCCCAGCGGATAGAGGTTGTCGATGGCGGTCTTCATCGAATTCCAATTGTAGTTCAGTTCCATGACCTGCGGCGAGCAGTAGGAGTTCTGTTCCGCGGGGAACAGCGATGCCGTAATGCTCGGGCTCGGCGAGGTGACCTTGCGGTCGTAGTCGTTATTCGGCGCCGCTGCCGTGCCGCGATCCGTCACGCAGCCGTTCCAGGTGCTCTTCGCGTTCTTCACCCAGTTGTGCTGGTAATAGGTCTGCGTGCAGACCTTCTTGCTGCCGCTTCCCGAGCACGAGCAATTGGCCGCCCCGCTGCAACTCGCGCTCGATCCGGTCGCAATCGTGCGGGTGCTTTGAACGCTGTTGTAGCAGCCGTTGTACATGATCCCGATTTTCTTGGAATCTTTGCCGCCGGTGTCGGTGCTGGGGCAGATGTAGCCGCTGTAGGTGCCGCTCGACGGGATGCTCGATACGATCGAGGTGCTGGTCGGATTGGCCGCGCACCGGAACCCGTGTGTGTTGTTGGTGAGGGGGCAACTGGAGCCCGGACCGATCTGCTCCCAGGAGCTGGTGTTGCTTGCGATCCAGGACGTCAGCGTCGCAGGCGGCGCTTCCCAGTCCGTCCAGTCGATCCAGCTGGCGTTGTAATTGCTCGCGCCGACGTTGACGTTCTTGCTGAACGGCACGATGGAAACATAGACGTCGCCGTTCTGCGCGGCCGCGTTCTGCAATTGCGTCAACAGGTTCTTCGCTGCGGTTTTCAGCGCCGGCATCTTGCCATCGGCGTCCATCGAGCCGGTGGTGTCGAGGACCAGCGCGACGCGCAGCTTAGTGTTGCCCCATTTCACCTGGGACTCGACCGCCACCTTCATCGAGCTGAAGCCCATCATCTGCATGAAGTCGGTCTTCACGTTGCTGCTGGCGTTCACGACGATCTGCGAACCGCCGGACATCGTGTAGGTGGCGTTGACCAGCACGCCATTGGCTTCCGGCCGGTTGAAGAGCGCGTTGAAGTAATCGTTCGCCTTGGTCTGGATCTGCGCGTTGTTCAGATTGGCGATGTCGCGCGACAGCATCAGCGCCGTCGAGTCGGCGGCGGCCTGCATGGCGGCCTTGACCGAATTGGCGCGGCTGTAATCCACGGCGGCTCCGACAAATCCCATGATGGGGACAGAGGCGATGGCGAAGGTGACGATCACGTTGCCGCCGCGGGCGTTCCGCCAACGGCTGAGGATGCTCTGCGCACGTTTGAAGAACGACGCGGGCCTCATTTGACGCACTCCTACGATAATCGGTCAGAATGTCGCAGGGGCGCGTAAAGGGGGCGTAAAGCGGAATGAAGAAACAGGCTCAAATCCGCCGGAAATCCGCGGCATTCGCCCATACGCAAGACGGTCTCGAAGCGGCGTAAACAAACCCGCCGCGCGATCCTTCAAGGTCGCGCGGCGGCGTTATCGGGTTTTTAATCTTGACGGTCGGGTGACCGTTGCCGCGCGCTACTTCGACACCCGCAAATTCGAAAGCGACGTTCCGATCTGCTGGAAGGTGCCGCTCAGCTGGCTGGCGGAGGTCAGCAGGAAGAACTTGTCGGGGCTGCTGGCGCAGGCCCGCAGAAACTCCTGCGTTCGCCCGCCGCTGGTGTTGACCTGCACGGTGTAGAGGATAATGCCGGCCGCCTTCACGTTGTTGCAGGTTCGTGTGGTTCGCGAGTCGATGGTCTGGCGGTTGTCGCCGAAGCGGTTCTCGGTGTTGTCCCCGTCGGTCATCAGCACGATGACGTCGGAGTATTCGTAGTTGGGTTCCTTGGCGGGCACCGTGAACGGGCTCGCCGTCAGGGTCTGGAATGCGACCTGCAGGCCGATGGTCTGGTTCGTCATGCCGACGGGTTGAAGGTCGTCGACCTTGCGGTTGAGCGCCTGCCAGTTCGAGGAAAGCTGGATCAGCGGCTCCGGGCAATCGCGGGCTTCCACCGCCGGAAACTGGGTGGCGCGGATCGAGGAGGAGGGGGCGGTGTTGGTCGTGTCGTAGTCCTTGTCGCGATCGCCCACACAGCCGTCCCACGAGCTGTTGTCGGGCGTCCAGGTGCCGCCGTTGCGCTCGCAGTCCGAACGGTTGTCGTAGTCCGAGCTGCCGGAGTTGCCCTTGCCCTTGCCTTTACCCTTGCCGTTGTTGCCGCCGCTCGACGAGGCTCCGGTGCAGTCGCCGTCGCTGCTGCTGAACAGATCCCAGCGGATGTCCGTCGTGTTGGTGCGGAAGCCGGTGCCGAAGTTCACCTCCTTGGCGAACGGCACGATCGAGACATAGACGTCGCCCTCCTTGCTGGCGGCGCTGCGCAACTGCGTGAGGAAGCCTTTGGCGGCGGTTTTCATGGCCGCCATCTTTCCCGCGCTGGCCATCGATCCGGTGACGTCGAGCGCCAACGCAACGCGAAGCCGGGAATTGCCCCAACGCACCTGCGACTGCACTGAGACGTTAAGCTCGGAAAACCCCATCAGCTTCATGAATTCGGCGTTCACCCGCGAACTGGCGTCGACCATCACGCGCGAGCCGTCGCTCGTGCTGTATGAGGCGCTGACCTGCACCGCGCGCGCTTCGGAGCGGTTGAGCAGGGCGTCGAAATAGGCTTTGGCCTTGGTCTGGATCTGCGCGTTGTTCATGTCGTGCACTTCGCGCGAGAGCATGAGGGCCGTGGCATCGGCGGCCGCCTGCATTGCGGCCTTCACCGAGTTGGCGCGGCTGTAGTCCACGGCCGCGCCGACGAAGCCCATCATCGGGATGGTGGCGAGCGCAAACATGATGGTGACGTTGGCGCGTTCGGACCTTCGGAATGCTTCGAGCGCGCAGCGCAAGGCGGTCGGAACCCGGTGGCGTGACATGGCGATGGCCCACTTCGTCGGTTGCACGTTGGTCCGTGCGCCCAGTGGCGCCCGCGCCGATAAACGACCGGTAAAGCCGATCGGAAAGTGGGGCGAAAAAACCCTGCATTTGAAGAAAACTGCGACGGAACGCCGCGCAAATCCGTGGCCGTTGTGATGGAATGGGTTAACGGATGGTGCGAAGCCTGATCGGGATTTGGATGACCGGGCCTCACTCACGGGCCTCACTCACGGGCCTCACTCACGGGCCTCACTCACGGGCCTCACTCACGGGCCTCACTCACGGGCCTCACTCACGGGCCTCACTCACGGGCCTCACTCACGGGCCTCACTCACGGGCCTCACTCACGGGCCTCGCTCACGGGCCGGGCGCGGGCGTGCCCGGCATGGCGGATCCGTCGCCGTTGTGGCGCCGCTGAGGCTGACCCCGACGGAAGAGTTTCGGACGCAACGAATTCAATTCCGAGGTCGAGGCACGTTACGGTGTGCCGCCGTATCTTGATGCCAGAGAGGCCCGCTGGCGGAAATTTTGGCAATTTTGCCGTGATCCGCAGGCATTGGATGCCCGGCGCCAGCGCCTATCTATCGCTTCGGGCGGGATCTGGCTCCGGATGTCCGGTGGACTTTGAACAGGCATGCCGGTTGCAATCTGGCAGCCCGGGGTTCGGGTCTCTATGATCGATGAGGGCTTGCAGATACCGGACGCAGGCAAATCGACCGACGAAATGACCTTGGAATGCTTCTGAACGGACACCACCGATCCGCACGACCCGTATCCGGCCTGGCCGCGGCCGGCTGGAGCGTTTCTCCTGTCGTCGGGGGCACCAAGACGCCGTCCGGCATGCCCCGCATGGCCGACGACGAACGCAATCGCGGCGGGGGCGAGCGTGGGCCTGGAACGGGCGTTATCACCAAGACCAAGCCGCAGACCAAGCGGCCCAGCATGTACCGGGTTTTGCTGCTCAACGACGATTACACCCCGATGGAGTTCGTGGTTCACGTCCTGGAGCGGTTTTTCAACAAGGATCGCGAGGCCGCGACCCAGATCATGTTGCATGTCCACAACCACGGCATCGGCGAATGCGGAGTTTTTACCTACGAGGTCGCCGAAACCAAGGTCACTCAGGTGATGGACTTTGCCCGCAAACACCAGCATCCTTTGCAGTGCGTGATGGAAAAGAAGTGAGCGACGCCTATATCGACGAGACCGGGGGGCACCGTCCAATTCCAATTCAAAGAGCGAAGAGAACCTGATGCCGACCTTCTCGCGCAGTCTCGAACAGTCGCTTCACCGGGCGCTCGCGCTCGCCAACGAGCGCCATCACGAATACGCGACGCTCGAGCACCTGCTGCTCGCGCTGCTCGACGATCAGGACGCCGCCGCCGTGATGCGGGCCTGCAACGTCGATCTCGACAAGATCCGCCGCAGCCTCGGCGCCTATCTCGAGACCGAGCTCGAAAATCTGGTCAACGATGCCGGCGACGATTCCAAGCCGACGGCCGGCTTCCAGCGGGTGATCCAGCGCGCGGTGATTCATGTGCAATCGTCGGGCCGCGAGGAGGTGACCGGCGCCAATGTGCTGGTCGCGATCTTTGCGGAGCGTGAGAGCCACGCCGCCTATTTCCTGCAGGAGCAGGACATGACCCGCTACGACGCGGTCAATTACATCAGCCACGGCATCGCCAAACGTCCGGGGATGACGGAGTCGCGACCGGTGCGCGGCGCGGAAGAGGAGGGCGACGCCAAGGGCGGCAGCGGCAGCGACGAGCCCAAGAAGAAGGGCGACGCGCTGGAGGCCTATTGCGTCAACCTCAACAAGAAGGCCAAGGACGGCAAGATCGACCCGCTGATCGGGCGCGACAACGAGATCAGCCGCACCATCCAGGTGCTGTGCCGTCGCCAGAAGAACAATCCGCTGTTCGTCGGCGACCCCGGCGTCGGCAAGACCGCGATCGCCGAGGGTCTGGCGCGCCGCATCATCCATGGCGAGGTGCCGGAGGTGCTGCGCAACGCCACGGTGTTCTCGCTCGACATGGGCACGCTGCTGGCCGGCACCCGCTATCGCGGCGACTTCGAGGAGCGGCTCAAACAGGTGATCAAGGAAATCGAGAACTATCCCGGCTCGATCCTGTTCATCGACGAGATCCACACGGTGATCGGCGCGGGCGCCACCTCGGGCGGCGCGATGGACGCCTCCAACCTGCTCAAGCCGGCGCTGGCCGCCGGCACCGTGCGCTGCATCGGCTCAACCACCTACAAGGAATACCGCCAGTATTTCGAGAAGGATCGCGCGCTGGTGCGTCGCTTCCAGAAGATCGACGTCAACGAGCCGTCGGTGCCGGATGCGATCGAGATCATGAAGGGGCTCAAGCCGTACTTCGAGTCCTATCACAAGCTCAAATACACCAACGACGCCATCAAGGCGGCCGTCGAGCTGTCGGCGAAGTACATCCACGACCGCAAGCTGCCGGACAAGGCCATCGACGTGGTCGACGAATCCGGCGCGGCGCAGATGCTTCTGCCGGAAAGCCGGCGCAAGAAGACCATCGGCGTCAAGGAAATCGAGACCACGATCGCCACGATGGCGCGGATCCCGCCGAAGACCGTGTCGAAGGACGACGCCGAGGTGCTCCAGCATCTGGAGACCACGCTCAAGACCGTGGTCTATGGCCAGGACAAGGCGATCGAGGCGCTGTCGGCCTCCATCAAGCTGGCGCGTGCCGGCCTGCGCGAGCCGGAAAAGCCGATCGGCTGCTACCTGTTCTCGGGTCCGACCGGCGTCGGCAAGACCGAGGTGGCCAAGCAGCTCGCCACCAGCCTCGGCGTCGAACTGATCCGCTTCGACATGTCGGAGTACATGGAGCGCCACACCGTTTCGCGGCTGATCGGCGCGCCCCCCGGCTATGTCGGGTTCGACCAGGGCGGCCTCCTGACCGACGGCGTGGACCAGCATCCGCATTGCGTGCTTCTTCTCGACGAGATCGAGAAGGCGCATCCGGACCTGTTCAACGTGCTGCTTCAGGTCATGGACCACGGCAAGCTGACCGATCACAACGGCAAGCAGGTGGATTTCCGCAACGTCATCCTGATCATGACGACCAACGCGGGCGCGTCCGATCTCGCCAAGTCGGCCTACGGCTTCACGCGCAACAAGCGTGAGGGCGACGACATGGAGGCGATCAACCGGATGTTCACGCCGGAATTCCGCAACCGTCTCGACGCCACCATCACCTTCTCGCACCTGTCGCCGGAGGTCATCGCCAAGGTGGTCGAGAAGTTCGCGATGCAGCTCGAGGCGCAGCTTGCGGATCGCAACGTCACCATCGAACTGTCGGAGGAGGCGACGCGCTGGCTGATCGCGTCGGGCTACGACGAGTTGATGGGCGCGCGGCCGATGGCGCGCGTGATCCAGGAGCACATCAAGAAGGGCCTTGCCGACGAGGTTCTGTTCGGCCGGCTCAAGAACGGCGGCCATGTCCGCGTGGTCGTGGTCAAGGACGACGGCGGCCGCGACAAGCTCGGCTTCGAGTATGTGGAAGGACCGGTCCAGCCCAAGGCGGAAAAGGTGCCGGAGCAAAAGCGCGCCAAGCCCAGACGCAAGGCCGCCGTGCGGCGCAAGCCGCCGGGTCCGAAGAATGGCGGCGGCGATCCGCCCAAGGGCGGCTCGTCGGTGCCCAAGGTGCCGCTGGTCAAGGCCTAGCCTGGAAATGGCGGCGGTCCGGCGATCGGCCGCACCGCTGCATCAGGCCGTGACAAGAGACAGCTCCGCGATAGGCCGACGAGGCCGGGTTGCATGGGGCTATGTCGCCCGTGCCTGTTGCGCGGCCTGTCTGGTCGTGTGACGAAGCCGGAGCATGTCCGTTCCGCCTGACGAACCCGCCCTCCCGAGCGACGGCACTGCGCTGACCGCCTTTCTGCGCGGGCTGCGGGTGGCAGCCACGTCGGTTTTCGCGGTGGTCATCACCGTGACCTATCTGGGTTATGGCGCGCTCGCGCACGACTACGGCCTGTCGGTCGGCTGGGCGGCGCTCTCCACCGTTCTGCTCTGGGCCGGCCCGGCCCAGGTCATCCTTCTGACCGCCTACGGGGCCGGAACGCCGGCCATCGAGACCGCGGTGGCGGTGGGGCTTTCGAGCGTGCGCCTGCTGCCGATGGTGGTGGCGCTGCTGCCGACCGTCCGCAACGAAGACACCCGCTGGCACCAGCTTCTTTTCACCGTGCACTTCTGGGCGGTGGCGGTGTGGGTTGAGGCGACGCGCTTCGCGCCTTCGATCGCGCGGCCGCACCGGGTGGCATTCTGCAACGGCCTCGGCGTCGGGCTGGTGGCGGCCGGCACGATCGCCACCGTCGTCGGCTACACCATTCAGTCCGCGCTGCCGGTTCTCTTCGGGGCGGCGGCGATGTTCGTGACGCCGCTCTCGTTTCTGATCTCCAGCGCGCGCAACGCGCGGATTCTGCTGGAAAAGGCCGC
Source organism: uncultured Alphaproteobacteria bacterium (assembly GCA_963758225.1). Lineage (GTDB taxonomy): Bacteria > Pseudomonadota > Alphaproteobacteria > Rhizobiales > Xanthobacteraceae > Z2-YC6860. The sequence goes on from CAVWUJ010000007.1 coordinate 105,129, forward strand.
GCTCGGCTTCGGTCTCGTGATCGGCGCGCTCCTGACCTTCTATCGCGTCGAGTTCGACCTGCTGTGGACCGGCATCGTCGGCGGCACGCTGGCCTATCTCGTTCATCGTATCCATCGCACCCGCAGGGCTGCGCCATGACCTTCGGCATGGAGCCCTATCTCGCGCTGGTGCTGCTGGGCTTCCTGCCGAGTGAGGTCTGGCGCTGGATCGGGCTGGCGATCGGCCGCGGACTGGACGAGAACTCCGAGGTCATCCTCTGGGTGCGCGGCGTCGCCACCGCGCTGATCGCCGGTGTGGTGGCGCGCATCGTGATGCTGCCGCCGGGTTCGCTGGCGACCGTTCCGATGGAGGTGCGGATCGCAGCGCTCGGCATCGGCTTTCTCGCGTTTCTCGCGATCCGCCGCTCGGCCTTTGCCGGCGTGCTGGCCGGCGAGGCGGCGCTGATCGGCGGCGCGGTTGCGTTCGGGGGATGATCCTATAGCCTGAGAACGGCTTCGAGACCGCCGAGCCGCGAGCGGCCGAGCGTCAGAGTTCCGCGATACAATTCTGCGAGGTCGCGCACGATCGCGAGACCGAAACCGTGCCCCGGCGTCGCGGTGTCGAGCCTGGTGCCGGGAACAAGCGCCGTCTCGTAGTCCTTGTCGCTCATGCCTCCGCCGTCGTCGCCGATTGCAAGGACGAGACGGCCATCGGTCATCGATGCAGAGAACTCGATCCGGCCGTGCGCCCATTTGTAGGCGTTGTCGAGCAGGTTTCCGAGCATCTCTTCGAGATCCTGCCTTTCGCCGGAAAAGATCGCGTCGGGGGCGATCGTTGCGTTGACCTCGATTCCGCGCTCCGCGTAAATCTTTCGCATCACGGTCAGAATGTCAGAAAGCACAGGGCCGACGGCCACGCGCGCACCCAGAAGACCGGCCGACCCCGCCGCCCGGGCTCGGCGCAGATGATGTTGTAAGAGCCGGTCGATCGCGGTGACGGTTTCTCCGATCGTGCTGTCGTGCGGTCCCCCGGCGCGGGGGGCGACGGCGGCGAGTGCAGACAACGGCGTTTTGAGAGCGTGGGCGAGATTGGCCGCATGGATGCGAGCCCGTGCAACGACCGCGGCGTTGTGATCGAGCAGGCTGTTGACCTCGGCGACAAGCGGAGCCACCTCTTTGAGCGTTCGTTCCGGCAGGCGTTCGCGGCGGCCCTGTCGCACGTCGGCGAGTTGCTCTCGCAACTCGCGAAAAGGCCGCAATCCGATGGTGATCTGGATGAGAACCGCTGCGGCGAGGCCGAGACCGAGCAGAACGAGTGCGATCATGAGCGGCCGCTCGATCCGTTCGACGTTTTCGTAGATTTCCGATCGAGGCCCCGCCACCACGATCCGCAGGATGGCGGCGTCGCCCGGTGCGGTGACGTCGGTCGCAAGTCCGCGCAACGGGATGGTTCCTGGGCCGTTCATTTCGATCACGGTCCGTTTTCCCGACTCCAGGGCGCCGCCGACCGCAAGATCGTCGGTCCACAGCGAACGGGATTTGATCCGAACGCCGGTGGCGTCTGAAATCTGCCAGTACCATCCCGATCCGACGCGGGCGAAGTTGGACTCCACCGGGATCCGGCTGAGGTTGACCGCGCCCGTTGCGGGATCGGTCTCGAGCACGGCCATCAGCCCCACTGCAAAGGCATCGAGTCGTGCATCGAATGTACGAACCAGATGGTCGCGCAGCAGCCATGAAATTCCAGCGCCCGCGCCGACCAGTGCAAGCCCGATCCAGATCGCGGCGCCGACGAGGAGGCGCAGCCTGAGCGACGTCATTGCGTTCCGCCGCAAGCCGGTAGCCGACGCCGCGCTCGGTCGTGATCAATTCACGTCCGATCTTTCTGCGGATGCGTCCGACGATGACCTCGATGGAGTTGTGGTCGCGGTCGACGTGATCCTCGTAAGCGTGCTGGCTCAATTCGGTGCGGCTCACGGTCCGCCCCGACTGATGCATCAGGTATGACAGCACCCGCCACTCGAAAGCAGTGAGCTTGAGCGGCAATCCGTCCAGAAGAAACGTGCCGCGCTGCGTGTCGAATTCAAGAGCGCCCGCACGCAGAACCGGGCTGGCGTGGCCGCTGGCGCGGCGGATCAGTGCGCGCAGCCTCAGAAGAACCTCTTCGAGTCTGAACGGCTTTGTGAGGAAGTCGTCGGCCCCGGCGCGGAATCCTTCGACCTTGTCGGACCATGCGTCGCGCGCCGTGAGGATCAGAACCGGTAGGGTGCGATTTTCACGCCGCCAGTTCGACAGCACTTCGATGCCGCTTCGTTTCGGAAGGCCCAGGTCGAGAACGGCCGCATCATATGGCTCGTGCGCCCCGAGGTGCTCGGCCGTGATGCCGTCGGACGCAATGTCCACCGCGTATCCGGCCTCACGGAGCGCGCCGGCGAGACTTGCCGACAGCCGGGCGTCGTCCTCGACCAGAAGAATTCTCATGGCTTCGACCCGTTCCGCAGGGCATCGAGAAAGCCGTGGCCATCCACCTCCAGAAACGCCCCAGTGTAGGCGTCGATCCGGATGCGGATGATGTGCCCTTTGGCTGTAAGCAGGCGGATCTCGTAAACGACCCCGGAACGCCGATCTTCGATCTCTCGCCGGCGAACGCCGGTCACGTCGGCGTCGATGACCTTGCCGACGTATCGGCTGGCGACAATGTCCATGATGCGCGAAAGCGGCAAGGTCTCGGCATGACGCTCCTGCGCGGTCGCGTGCGGCGCAGCCATCGCAAGACCAATCAGGACAAGGATAGCCAGACCCAGGTGTCTCATGCGCGAGCCATGATCTGAAATGAGCGCGGTCGCGTTTCGCGGTGGCGCGTATGCTGCGACGCGGTCCAGCCTCATATCTGTGTTCGTCATGGCGTCACGACCTTACCCGTTCTTCTTGAACCGAACTTGAACCGGCCGGTTTGGGATCGGTTCTGCTTCGAATTCGATAGATTCAGGGGATATCGTCCATCAACAGGAGGTTCCTCATGAGACGTTCACCAGCACTGCTCCTCGCGGGTGCCCTTGCGGCGGGGCTTGCCGTTGCCGCGCCCGCGGCATCGCAGACCGCCATCGGCACGCTTCAGACCTCGGGTGCGATCACGATCGTCGGCACCGTCACCGACGTGTTCGGCAACAAGTTCGTTCTGGAGGATTCTTCGGGCCGCATTCTGGTGGACAACGGACCGGATTGGTTTCACCGGATCGAAGTCAAGCGCGGCGACAAGCTGACCGTGATCGGTCGCCCCGATGGCGGATCGTTCGATTCCTTCACGATCGTGCGCGCCGATGGCACCCGTCAGGAGATACGTCCCGATCGCGGGCCTCCGCCGTGGAGCGGCGGACCACGGCGCAGCACGAACGATCGGGATCGCCGCGCCGCGGCGCCGATCGAGAGCAAGCGGGGGCCGCGTCACGTTTCTGCAGCCGATGAATTGCCGCGATCGGAGATCGTCGCCCGGCTGGAGCGCGCCGGCTATACGCGGATCGACGACTTCGACCGCAAGAAGCACCATTGGGAGGTCGAAGCCCGCAACCGCTTCGGCGAGAAGGTCGAGGTCCATATCGACTTCGCCGGAAACATCTATAAGGAAAAGCTCGACGATTGAGCCGGCGGCATCTTCGCTTGGGACCGGGCCCCGACACCGCGGGGCCCGGCTCTTTTTTGGGCGGGGGTGGTTGCGGTCCATCCGGCCTTGTGGGACAGCCAGATCATGGCTGCGCCCGAGACGCCCACGCCCGACTTGCCGGAAGGACCGCCGCGCTCCGCCTTGGCCGTCTATCTCGACGGCCTCGGCGCCGCGACCCGCTCGGTGTTTTTCTACGTCCTGTTCGGCAACTACATCGGCATCGGCGCGCTGTCCTACGAGTTCGGCTTCGGCGTCGGCTGGATGATGCTGTCGACGGTGCTGATCTGGGCCGCGCCGGCGCAGGTCATCCTGATATCGACGCTGGGCACCGCAACCCTGCTGGAGGTCGCGATCGCGGTGACGCTGTCGAGCACGCGCTTTCTGCCGATGGTGGTCGCGCTGCTTCCGATGCTGCGCGCCGCGCACACCAGGCAGGTGCACCTGATCATGCCCGCGCATCTGTCGGCGATCAGCGTTTGGGTGGAATCCTTCCGTCTGTTGCCCGGCGTGCCGCGGGACGACCGCGTCGCCTTCGTCAACGGGCTCGGCAGCGGACTGCTGCTGTCCGCGACGGTGGCGAGCGCCATCGGCTTTTATCTCGCGGCGCGGCTGCCGCCGCTGTTCGCCGCCACGCTGCTGTTTCTCACGCCGCTGTCGCTGCTCATGTCGGCCTCGCGCAATGCGACCCAGATGATCGACCGGCTGGCGTTCGTCCTCGGCCTTGTGATCGGGCCGCTGATCGCGGCGCAGAAGATCAAGCTGGACCTGCTGTGGACCGGAGTGATCGCCGGCACCATCGCCTATGCGGTGCATCGCTGGCGCGAGGCGAAGCAGGGGACGGCGCCATGACCGCGACGATGGCCGACATCGGGCCCTATCTGGCGCTCATTCTGGTGGGCTTTCTGCCCAACGAGGTCTGGCGGGTGCTGGGCCTGGTGCTGGTGCGCGGCATCGACGAGCAGAGCCAGATCATCGTCTGGGTGCGTGCGGTGGCGACCGCGATCCTCGCCGGCGTGCTGGCCCAGCTCGTCCTGGCGTCGTCGGGGGCGCTCGCCGCGATTCCGCTGGGCGTGCGGGTCGGCGCGGCGGTGGCGGGCTTTGCGGCGTTTCTCGCGCTGCGCAAATCGGTGTTCGCGGGCGTCGTGGTCGGCGAGGTTACGCTGCTCGCAGGCGCGTGGCTCACGGTCCCGTAGCGCCGCGGGCGTATGGTCACAGATCCCGCATCGCCGCAGACAGTTTCAGCGCGTGGTCGGCCAGCACCTCCGGCTTCTCCTTCTCGCTCGCCGCCGGCTTCATCGGCACGCCCGCCTTGCGCGGGATGACATGAACATGAAGGTGAAACACCACCTGTCCGCCGGCCCCCTCGTTGAACTGCTGCACCGTCACGCCATCCGCCGAAAACGCCTTCATGCCGGCGAGTGCGACCTTCTGCGCGATCCGGGCGACGGCGGCGAGATCGTCGGGCGGTACGTCCAGGAGATTGCGCGCCGGCGACTTCGGGATCACCAGCGTATGGCCGGGCGCCCGCGGCATGATGTCGAGGAACGCGAAGGTTTTCTCGTCCTCGTAGACCTTGTGACAGGGCAACTCCCCACGCAGGATTCTGGCGAAGATGTTGTTGGGGTCGTATGCGGGCATGGCGTCGGGCTCCGGCTGCGGCAAGACGTTTCGATGCGGCTTTCGAGTCAGTCCTGCTCGGCCAAATCCTTGCGGAACGGTCCGGCGGCTGCAAGCTCTTCTCCCATTTCGGCGACGTATTCGCGCTCGCGCTCCAGATAATCGGCGACCGCGCGTCGCAGCCCCGGATGCGCGATGTGGTGCGCCGAGTGGGTGGTGCAGGGCAGATAGCCGCGGGCAAGCTTGTGCTCGCCCTGCGCGCCGGCTTCGACCCGGGCAAGCTTTCGTTCGATCGCGAACTGGATGGCCTGGTAGTAGCAGACCTCGAAATGCAGGAACGGGTGGTGCTCGACCGCACCCCAATGCCGGCCGAACAAAGTGTCCGATCCGATGAAGTTGATTGCGCCGGCGATCCAGCGGCCCGCGCGCTTGACCATGACCAAAAGTATCTGGTCGGCCATGCGTTCGCCGATCAGCGAATAGAATTTGCGGGTCAGGTAGGGACGCCCCCACTTGCGCGAGCCGGTCTCGGTATAGAACGCAAAGAAGGCGTCCCAGACTCCTTCGGTCAGGTCCGAACCGGTCAGCCAGTGAATGCTCAGGCCGTCGCCGAGTGCGTCGCGGCGTTCGCGCCGGATCGTCTTTCGCTTGCGCGCGGACAGGGCTTCGAGAAAGGCGTCGAACGACGCATAGCCCGCGTTGACCCAATGAAACTGCTGGTCGGTTCGTCGCAGGAAGCCCAGCGTGCCCAGTTCTGCGGCCTCGTTCTCCGGCAAAAACGTGACGTGCACGCTGGAGGCTTCTTGACGCCGACAAAGCTCCAAAAGTCCGGCGGTGAGGTGCCCGCGCAGCTTCCGAACGTCGGGACCGGGCGCGACCAGCAGACGGCGGCCGGTTGCCGGTGTGAAGGGTACGGAGACCTGGAGTTTGGGATAGTAGTCGCCGCCCGCCCGTTCGAACGCTTCGGCCCAGCCGCGGTCGAAAACGTATTCGCCCCGCGAGTGCGCTTTCAGATAGCAGGGCACCGCGCCCAGCAGCTTGCCGTCCGGGGTTTCTGCGAGAAGGTGCTGGGCTTGCCAGCCGGTTTGCGCGATTGCGGATCCGGAGGCTTCGAGTGCCAGAAGAAAGTCGTGCGATATAAAGGGATTATAGGGATATTTATAAGAATTCTCTTCAGCCTCTTCAGGCGCAATGTCAGCGGTGGTTGGCCCGGCATCCGGGTTGGCGCACCCATCCCAAGCCTCCCGAGAGACCTCGGAGATTGTGGAGACGACGCGAAGCTTAAGCGGAAGGTCGTTCATCAAGGGCGCAATGGGCGCGACAGGACGGAGCCGAACCGGCCGGTCATTGTCGCACCCCTTGCGGCAGAACAAAACCGTTCGTCAGCGGCAAACCACCGCGTCGAAGCCGCTCGGATTACCAAAAAAGTCGTATTCGGTCGTGATCCGGCAGTTGCGTGGAATTGGCCGGCAGCCCCAGCGTGTGCAGGCGATCTGCTGGCCGCCGCCGCGACGAACGGCGCGTTGGCGCTTGCGCCGCTGGTCGGAAATCTCGAGGTCGGGCGCCTGGGACAGGCCGAGCGTGCTGGCCGGCCGTTCGCCCCCGACGGCGGGCAGGGCGAGCAACAAGCCGGCTCCGGCGAGTCCGGCGATCAGGGTGGTGCGGTGAAACATCTCTGCGTCCTCGGTTCGCGCCCTCCACGACCGTTTAACGCCCGTGACGCGGCGAAGTTGCGGCAGCCTGCCGCTCAGGGCCGAAAACCTTCGAAGATGATCTGGTCGGCGTACCGCGCCGCCAAGGCCCGATCCTCGGCCGTCCGCACCGTCCAGGTCAGCAGCGGCAGCCCGAGAACGCCGCGCGCGACCCGCGGCACCGGCGTCGCCAGGTCGCGCACCCGGTAGGCCAGAAACTGCAGCCGGGCGGACATCGCCTGCAGGACGAAGCGAGCCGCCGAGATATCGGTTTCCCGATCGCTGCGATCGCGCCGCTGGGCCACCAGTCCGCGAACCAGACCGGGGGCAAGATCGCGCAGCGCCGCGACGGGGGAGGGATCGAAGGACATCGCGGCAACCGGACCCTTGTAGCCGGCAAGCACGGCGGCAGTCCGTCGCGCCAGCCGCAGGTCGTTGTCGAACCGGCTCTTGATCTCCACCACCAGCGTCACCCGGCCGTCGACGAGATCGCACAGCTCGCCGAGCGTGATCATCCGGTCGGCCGTGGTTTTGTAAGGGATCTGCAGCAGTTGAGCGGCGGTCAGCGTGTCGACACGGCCGTCGCCCTCGTTGAGCCGGCCCAGCGTGGCGTCGTGGTACACCATCGCTTCACCGTCGGCGCTGACCTGCACGTCGCACTCGATCGCGTAGCCGGCCTCGACCGCTGCGCGGAAGGCCGACGGCGTGTTCTCGACGACACCGGCGGCTGCGTCATGCAACCCACGGTGCGCCACCGGACGCGCCGTCAGCCAGGCCGGCATCGCGCTAGTTGACCTCGAACATGCCCTCGACCTCCACCGCGGCATCGGCGGGCAGCACCGCGACGCCGATGGTGGTGCGGGCATGGCGGCCGCGGTCGCCGAAGGCGGCGACCATAAGATCGGAGGCGCCGTTCATCACCTTCGGTCCGTCGACAAAGCCGGGCACCGAGCTGATGAAGCCGCCGAGCCGGACGACGCGGGCGACCTTGTCGAGATCGCCGAGGGCGGCCTTGATCTGTGCCAGCAGGTTGATCGCGCAGGCGCGCGCGGCCTGCTGCGCGTCCTCGATCGAAACGCCGCCACCGAGCTTGCCGGTCGCCACCAGCTTGCCCTCCGCATCGAAACAAAGCTGGCCGGAGATCACGAGCAGGTTGCCGGTGCGCACGAACGGCACGTAATTGGCGACCGGAGCCGCCGGGGTCGGCAGCACGATTCCGAGTTCGGCGAGCTTCTGTTCGACGGTTCCTGGCATAGTCCCTCCTTGCGCCGGCCGCCCTGTGCAGCCCACAAAATGCCGTCATTCTCTTCGCCGATTGGACCCGCGCTGGCAAGCGGCCGGGCGCCCGCGAGGTTGCCGGTCTTTGGGTCGGCGCCTATGTTCAAGATGCTGCATTCGAGGGAGATTCTTCATGAGGCCGGTCCAGAGCGTCGCTCTGCTCTCCTGCGCGGGCGTCCTCGCACTCGCTTGGGTGTCGTTTGCGGGGCCGGCAACCGCTCAGGGCGCCGCCCCCGGCCTTGCCCCGCACCGCGCGGTCTATGACCTCAAGCTCGCCACCAACCGCGGCAAGCGTCCGATGCAGTCCGTCCGCGGCCGTATTCTCTACGATTTCACCGGCAGCCCGTGCGAAGGCTATGCGCTCCAGTTCCGGCAGGTTTCCGAACTCGACAGCGGCGAGGGTCGGGTGATCGTGAGCGATCTGCGCGCCAGCACGTGGGAGGGCGGGGACGGCAAGAAGCTGACCTTCCAGTCCGAGAACTTTTTGGATCAGGCGCTGCGCGACACCGTGAACGGGCAGGCCGAGCGCATCGACAAGGGCATTGCGGTGCGGCTGAAGAAGCCGTCCGACAAATCGTTCGACGTCGGTCTCGATCTGGTGTTTCCGACCGAGCACGTCCGCCGTGTTCTGGCTGCTGCAAAGGACGGAAAAACCATTCTCGAGGTGACGGTCTACGACGGCTCGGAGAGCGGCGAGAAGGTGTACGACACGCTCACGGTGATTGGAAAGAAGATCGAAGCCGACGAGAAGAAGCCCGCCGATGCCGCCGGCCAGGAGGCCGCGCTGACCGGCCTTGCGCGCTGGCCGGTGACCATCAGCTATTTCGACCGGGACAAGTCGGGCGGCGAGGCGACGCCGGTCTATTCGATCAATTTCGAGATGTACGAGAATGGCGTCTCGCGGGCGCTGATGCTGGATTACAACGATTTCGTCGTCTCCGGCGAGATGACGTCGATCGAGATGAAGACGGCCAAGCCGTGTCCCTGAACGACTGATTTCGTCCCGCAACGCTGCGTTTTCGCATTGCCAGCGACGAATTCAGTCGTCATCCATCTTCAATCGTCATCCATCGCGAGACCTTTTTTCAGCAGGTCCGGACCGAACCTGCCGCGCACGCGATCGACGGCGCGTTCCGCCGCAGCGCGGCGCCCGACATCCTTGTCGATCAGGTCGGCGGGATCGGCGTCGCGGGCGTCTGCGAGTGCGCTGACACCGACGCCCAGCAGGCGATAGCGGGTGCCGTCGGTTTCGCGGGTCAGCAGATCGCGCGCCGCGCTGAAGATCCGTCCGGCAAGCTGGGTCGGGCTTTCGAGCGACCGGGCGCGGGTGAGGATCCGGAAGTCCGCGGTCTTGAGCTTGAGGGTGACGGTCGAGCCGGCCAGTTGCTTTTCCTTGAGGCGGTCCGAAACCTCCTCGGCAAGCGCCCACAGCCGCTTTTCCAGCGGCCGGAAGGCGGTCAGATCGCGGGCGAAGGTGGTCTCGGCGGAGACACTCTTGCGCTCGCGGTCGGGCTTGACCGCGCGGCTGTCGAGACCGTGCGAAAGCCGATAGAGCCGCTGGCCCTCGACGCCATAGCGGCGGATCAGGTCGCGCTCGTCGGCGCGCTGCAGGTCCGAGATCAGGCGAATGCCGTCCTTCGCGAGGCGGGTCTGCGAGGCCCGGCCGACGCCGTAGATAAATGTCACGGGCTTGTCCGCCAGAAACCCCGCGGCCTCGCTTTGCCCCAGCACAGCGAAGCCGCGCGGCTTGTCGAGATCGGAGGCGATCTTGGCGAGGAACTTGTTGGCGGCCAGTCCGACCGACACGGTGATGCCGATCTCGCGCTCGACCTGGGTGGCGAAGCGCGCCAGCGCCTTCGCCGGGATCATGCCATGCAGCCGCGCCGTGCCGGCAAGATCCATGAACGCCTCGTCGATCGAGATCGCCTCGACCTGCGGGGTCAGCGCCTGCATCAGGGCGCGCACCTCGCGGCTGACGACGACGTATTTCGCCATGTTCGGTTTCACGATCGTGGCCTGCGGGCAGAGTCTGCGCGCCTCGAACATCGGCATCGCCGAACGCACGCCGTAGGTGCGGGCGATATAGCAGGCCGTCGTGACAACCCCGCGCTGGCCGCCACCGACGATCAGGGGCTTGTCGGCAAGCGAGGGATCGTCGCGCTTCTCGACGGTCGCGTAGAAGGCGTCGCAATCGACATGGGCGATGGTGAGCCGGTCGATCTCGGGATGCCGCAGGAGACGCGGAGACCGGCAGGACGGGCAGCGTTGCGCGCCGTCCGGTGCGTCGCCGAGGCAGTCCCGGCAGAACCCGGGCATCAGGGCACGTCCCGTTCCCAGACCGAGCCGAGCGCGTGTCGTGCGCGGCCGATCTCTTCGGGCCGAATAGAGGCGTGCGCGGCAAATTCCAAGGTCAGCCTCTCCTCGGAGGCCACGTGATCGAGGATGGCAGCCAGGAACTGAGGGTCGCGCGCGGCGTCGCGGATCGATTCCGGTCCGATTCCCGAAGCCGCCAGGAAGGCGCCGATGCGCTCCGGTTCGGCTGCGAGCCAGGCCAGGGCCTGAATTGCCAGGCCTTGGGCCGAAGCGCTTCTCTGCCGGCCGGCGGCGTCCATCGGTCTGCGTGTCATAGGCGCATCATCGGCTTTCGGGCCCGGCGCGCCAGAGCGTCGGACCATCGTCTGTGGACATCGATCGGGGCGGTAGAATGGTAACCCAAATCAAATCTTAACGGCTCATTTGCCATTCGCCTTTAATTCGCGATCACGTTGTTAATCATTTTGCCCAAGTATGATGATGGTTCGGCGCGGTGCCGAGCCGGTGCGATCCGCCGGCCGGCGCGAGGTCGCCTTTGACGAAGTGGGGCTGACCAGTCCGATGGCCAAAACCGTCCTCATCGTGGAAGACAACGAGCTCAACATGAAGCTCTTCCACGACCTGTTGGAGGCTCACGGATACAAGACCGTCGGCACGCGCAACGGCATTGAAGCACTCGATCTGGCCCGCAAGCACATGCCGGACCTTGTGCTGATGGATATCCAGTTGCCGGAGGTGTCGGGACTGGAAGTCACCAAATGGCTCAAGGACGACCCGCAGCTCAAATCGATCCCGGTGGTCGCCGTCACGGCCTTTGCAATGAAGGGTGACGAGGAGCGCATCCGCGAAGGCGGCTGCGAAGCCTATCTCTCGAAGCCGATTTCGGTCGGAAAGTTCATAGAGACCATTCGACACTTTCTTGGAAATGCCTGAGGAGACGTCCGATGACCGCTCGCGTCCTCGTCGTTGACGACGTGCCGGCCAACGTGAAGCTGCTGGAAGCCCGCCTTTCCGCCGAATATTTCGACGTCTCAACGGCCATAAACGGCTTGCAGGCCCTTGCGTTGTGCGAGAGGGCCGAGTGCGACATCGTTCTTCTCGACGTGATGATGCCCGACATGGACGGTTTCGAGGTCTGCCGCAGGCTCAAGAGCAATCCTGCGACCCACCACATCCCGGTGGTGATGGTGACGGCGCTCGACCAGCCGGCCGACCGCGTGCGTGGGCTGGATGCGGGGGCCGACGACTTTCTCACCAAGCCGGTGTCCGATGTGGCCCTGATCGCGCGCGTGCGTTCGCTGGCGCGGCTCAAGATGATGACAGACGAACTGCGAATGCGCGCGCTGACATCGCGTGAAATCGGCCTGCAGACCGCCGAGGCCGAGGCGATTGCCGATGCGGGCCGCCAGGGCAAGGTTCTGATCGTCGACGATCGCGCATCGTCCTACGAGCGGATTGCCGCCATGCTGAATGGCGAGCACGCCGTCGATATCGAGACCAATCCGAACGACGCTCTGTTTCATGCCGCCGATGGCAATTACGACCTGATCTGCGTGTCCCTGTCGCTGTCCAACTTCGACGCCTTGCGGCTGTGCAGCCAGATCCGCTCGCTGGAGCGCACCCGCAACGCGCCGATCCTTGCGATTGCGGATCCGGACGATCAGGCGCGGATGATGCGCGGCCTCGAAATCGGCGTGAACGACTTCCTGATGCGTCCGGTCGACCGCAACGAACTGCTGGCGCGCGCACGCACGCAGGTTCGCAAGAAGCGTTACACCGACCGGCTGCGCGACAGCGTCCAGCAGTCGATCGAGATGGCCATCACCGACGGTCTGACCGGCCTGCACAACCGGCGCTACATGGAAAGCCATCTGAGCGCCCTGGTCGAACAGGCGGCCTCGCGCGGCAAGCCGCTGACCGCGATGGTGATGGACATCGACTACTTCAAGTCGGTCAACGATACGCACGGCCACGACGCCGGCGACGACGTGCTGCGCGAGTTCGCCACCCGCATCCGAAAGTCGATCCGGGGCATCGATCTCGCGTGCCGGTTCGGCGGCGAGGAGTTCGTCGTCATCATGCCGGAAACCGACATGGCGGTTGCGACCATCGTCGCAGAGCGCCTGCGCCGGCGCATCGCCACCGAGCCGTTTCCGATTCACAGCGGGCAGGGTGCGCTCGACGTCACGATCTCGATCGGAATCGCAACGCTCGATGCTGCGGACGACACCGCTGCGACCATCCTCAAACGCGCCGACCAGGCGCTCTATCGCGCCAAGCGGACGGGGCGCAATCGCGTGGTCGCCGACGCCGCATAGCGCATTCCGATCCGAATCGAAGCAGAACGCCCGCGGTTCCGCGGGCGTTCGCACATTCACCGTACCGGTCAACCATAACGCTTTAGGTTGACGCGCGAGAGCCAAGGTAAACGGCCAGTTACAAATTGCTTCTCGCGTCCGTTCCGATAGCTTGAAAACACAGACGGAGCGGACGCGGTCGCGTTCTCCGAGGAGGACCGGCGAGCCAGCCGGAATGCCACGGCGTCCCTCTCCGAAGACAACCCTGCGGGTTGCTCAGGTCCGCCGCATCTCCTGGGTCCGTGGGGTTCGGCTGCGCCGGGAGTGATGCGAGTGGCCTCCTCATGACATCGCTCCCGGCCAGCCACCTTTTTCCGACATCGGCTGCCGAGCACTGACGACCGAAGGCTGACGTGGCTGCGCCGCAAGCGCGGCCAAAAGCAAAGGGCGCCTCGCGGCGCCCTTAAACCGTTCGCAGATGGTGCGCGTTCACTTGATCTTGGATTCGCGGAACTCGACGTGCTTCTTCGCGATCGGGTCGTACTTCTTCATGACCAGCTTGTCGGTCATGGTGCGCGAGTTCTTCTTGGTCACATAGTAGAAGCCGGTGTCGGCGCTCGACACGAGCTTGATCTTGGTGGTGACGGCCTTGGCCATAGGAAACCTCGGGGCTCGGGATTTGGCCGCAACCTAGTCGGCGGGCCGGGAATGTCAAGAAAGCACGGATTCGCGGCCTGAATCCTGCGTTTTCCCCGCTCTTTGGGCGGCATCAGGGGGCGGGGCGGTGGGACCGCCATACGGAATCCAGCCTGCCTTCCGACGCTGTTTCCTCCGTCATTGCGGGCCCGCGGTTCTGCGCACGGCGTTGCATCGCTCGCCTGTGTCCAGCCATCCCGATCAGGGACGATCTTCTCTTCCCTTCATGCGCGGGCTTGACCCGCGCATCCACGACTTGGCGGCGCTCGGTGCGCGATCCAGATTCGATTTTCAAACAGCGACGTTTAAGCATCGAATTGTCAGACAGCGCATCCGTCCGCGCAGCCGTCCGCATTCCCGCGCCCTGTGCGCGGGTTGCGAGCCGTGCATCCGCGCCCGGTTCGAGGGCGCGCGGGACGCCGGGGTCCGTTTCGGACCCGCGGGCTCCGGAATCTCGCGACGCCGGAGCATGATCGCCGCTCGTAAGAGCAGCGATCCTGTCGTGTCTTCCGCAAGTCCGCCGAACCCTCGGCGCCCCGCGCGCGGTGTTTGAGGCTTGCTCCGTGCGTCCCCCGGACCCCGGTCGTTCCGGAGGGAGCCCGCTGACACCTGCCCGCCAACAGCGCGGGGGTACGGCGCCAGTGTTGCGGGCCCCGGGCGCGGCCCCCTTGTGAGGACAGGCGCGGGACCGCACGGCTTGGACCGCCGGATGCGATCCGCGCGTCTCGCGAACCGAAGCCGGCCACCGCATCCCGCCTCGCGTCCGTGACGCTCGCGACACGCCCCTCGAGTGAGGCGGGACACGCGCATGATAAGGCCGCCCGGCCGACCGGGGATAAGCCGATCACGGATTTGTGAATATAGTCCTTTGCAGGGCGGATGCCGGAACGCAGCACAGACAATCGCGCTGCGCGCGCCCGGGAGACACGAAGCGGAGGCCGGTCCCGTCTGGCCGTCGCCGTCTGCGAAGGGGCGCTACTAAACCGGCTTGAGCAGAACGTGCTTCTTGCGGCCGAGCGAGAGCTTGACCACGCCCTCCGGCGTCACCTTGTCGGACAGCGCCAGCTTTTCGTCCGTCACCGGCGTGTCGTTCACCCGCAGGCCGCCGCCCTTGATCTGGCGTCGCGCGTCGCCGTTCGAGGTGACGAGGCCGGCCTTCACGAAGGCGGCGAGCACGCCAAGGCTCGCGAATTCGGCCGAGGGCACTTCGACCGTCGGCAGGTTCTCCGCGAGCGCGCCTTCCTCGAAGGTGCGGCGGGCGGTCTCGGCGGCCTCGTCGGCGGCGGCACGGCCGTGCATCATCGCGGTCGCCTCGGTGGCGAGCACCTTCTTCGCCTCGTTCAGCTCCGCGCCCTGCAGCGCACCGAGGCGCGCGATCTCGTCGAGCGGCAGCACGGTGAACAGCTTGAGAAAGCGCGCCACGTCGCCGTCCTCGGTGTTGCGCCAGAACTGCCAGTATTGATACGGGCTCATCAGGTCGGCGTTGAGCCACACCGCGCCGGCCGCGGTCTTGCCCATCTTGGCGCCGGACGACGTGGTGATCAGCGGCGCGGTCAATGCGAAGAGCTGCGCATTCGCCATGCGGCGGCCGAGGTCGATGCCGTTGACGATGTTGCCCCACTGGTCGGAGCCGCCCATCTGCAGCACGCAGCCGGTGCGCCTGTGCAGCTCCACGAAGTCGTAGGCCTGCAGGATCATGTAGTTGAATTCGAGGAAGGACAATTCCTGCGACCGTTCGAGCCGAAGCTTGACGGAGTCGAACGAGAGCATGCGGTTGACCGAGAAGTGCCGGCCGACGTCGCGCAGGAAGTCGATGTAGTTGAGCGTGTTCAGCCAGTCGGCGTTGTTCGCCATGATGGCGTTGCCGCCTGCACCTTCGAACTTCAGGAATTTGGAAAAGGTCTGCCGGATGCTCGCGAGGTTCTCGCCGATCACCGCGTCGGTCAGCACCTTGCGCGACTCGTCCTTGCCGGACGGATCGCCGACGCGGGTGGTGCCGCCGCCCATCAGCGCGATCGGCCGGTGGCCGGTCTGCTGCATCCAGTGCAGCATCATGGTCGGCAGCAGATGGCCGATGTGCAGCGAGGGCGCGGTGCAGTCGTAGCCGATATAGGCGGTGATCGCCTGCTTGCGCGCGAGTTCGTCCAGCGCGTCCGGCTCCGAGATCTGGTGGATGAAGCCCCGGGTCGCGAGAACGTTAAGGAATTCGGACTTATAAGCGCTCATCGGCTACTCTCTTCCGCGCGGCTGGTGTAACAGGTCCGGCGCGGGATTCAACCGACGGGGCGGGGATTTGCGCGCGATCGGCCTGATGAGCGGCACGTCCTTCGATGGCGTGGACGCGGCCCTGATCGAAACCGACGGCGAGCGCATCGAACGCTTCGGCCCGGCCCTCTACCGGCCCTATTCCGACGACGAGCGCGCGGTGCTGCGGCAGGCGCTGCAGGAGGCCGTGACCCTGACCGACCGCAACGCGCGGCCCGGCGCGGTCGGCGAAGCCGAGAGCATCGTCAACCGGACCCATGCCGAGGCGGTCGAGAGCCTGCTGGCGGAGGCTGGTCTGCCGGCCCGCGACATCGATCTGGTGGGCTTCCACGGCCAGACCGTCATCCACAGGCCGCAGGAGCGGCTCACGGTTCAGGTCGGCGATGCGGGCGCGCTGGCGCGCCGGCTCGGCATCCCGGTGGTCCACGACTTTCGCGCCGCCGACATCGCCGCGGGCGGGCAGGGCGCGCCGCTGGTGCCGGTGTTCCACCGCGCCATCGTCGAGACCGTGCGCCGGCCGCATCCGGTCGCGGTGCTCAACATCGGCGGCGTGGCCAACGTCACCTTCTGCAACGGCGGACCGGATCCGATTGCCTGCGACACCGGGCCGGGCAACGCGCTGATCGACGACTTCATGCGTGCGCGCACCGGCGCGCGCTACGACGACAACGGCGACGTGGCGAAGACCGGCACGCCCGACCGCTCGTTCATCGTCCGCGTGCTGGACCATCCGTTCTTCGCGCAGAAGCCGCCGAAGTCGCTCGACCGCAACGACTTCGCGCTGGCCGGCATCGGCTTGCCGGACTGTTCGACCGCCGACGGGGCGGCGACGCTGTCGGCGCTGACGGTGGAGGCGGTGGCGCGCATCGTGCCGCACCTGCCGGAGCCGCCGCGCGCCTGGATCGTCGGCGGCGGCGGCGCGCGCAACGCCACGCTGATGCGCATGCTGTCCGAGCGGCTCGCGCCGGCGACGGTCGAGACCGCCGACCAGGCCGGCTTCTCGGCCGATGCGCTGGAGGCGCAGGCCTTCGCGTTTCTGGCGGTGCGCAGCCTGCGCGGGCTGCCGATCACTTTTCCGACCACGAGCGGCGCGCCGCGTCCGATGCAGGGCGGCGTGGTGGCGCGGCCGTAGTCCTGTCGAAAACCACCGGTATCGTCGCGACCGGGCAAGAACGGCATCGGCAGCAGGATCGGCAGCGGACGGTCATGGTTCGATCGAAGATCTGGTTTGCGCGCGGCCTCGTCGCGCTGCTCTGCGCATTCGGGCCGTTACCCTCTGCGGCGCAGGAGCTGCGGGCGGTCACGCCCGACGATCCGCAGGGGCAGGTTCTGGTCGAGCGCCTGCGCAAGGGCGGGCATGTGCTGTTCTTCCGCCACGCCGACACGACCGGCATGCCGTGCGACAAGAGCTTCCGGGTCGGCGACCGGCCGGGTCAGCGCAACATCTCGGAGGATGGCCGCCGCCAGTCCCGCGCGATCGGCGAGGCATTCGAGGCGCTGCGCATTCCGGTGGCCGATCCGGTGCTGGCCGGTCCGGTCTATCGCGCGCGCGACACCGCGGAGGAGGCATTCGGCGCGAAGCGTGTGCGCGTGACCGACAGCCTGCTCGCGGACGATTACGCGGGCGCGCGCCTGCAATGGGTGCTGGACGAGCATCGCCAGCTGTTCCGCGAGCCGCCGCCGAAGGGCGGCAACCGGGTGCTGGTCGGTCACCGCACGCCGGCGATCATGGTGATCGGACCGCGCGTCGGCGGCCGGGCCTTACCGGAAGGCGCGGCGCTGGTGCTCGACCCTGCGGGGCGCGAATTCGGCCTGCTCGGAATTCTGCACGTCGCCCCGCTGCCGGGGCGCGGCTTTCACGCCTGCTGACGTTGCTCGCGTTTCGTGCGGAGAAGGCTTAGCGCCGCTCCTTCAGCCGCTTGTCGAGATAGGCGCCGACCGACTGCATCAGCGGCTCGACCTTGCCGCCATCGAAGAAGTGGTTGGCGCCGGGCACGACCTTCTGCTCGATGACGATGCCCTTCTGGGTCTTGAGCTTGTCCACGAGCGCGGTGACGTCCTTGTGCGGCACGACCGCGTCCTTGTCGCCGTGGATGATCAGGCCGGACGACGGGCAGGGCGCGAGAAACGAGAAATCGTAGAGGTTGGCGGGCGGGGCGATCGAGATGAAGCCCTCGATCTCGGGCCGGCGCATCAGGAGCTGCATGCCGATCCAGGCGCCGAACGAGAAGCCGGCGATCCAGCAGGAGCGCGCTTCCGGATTGATCGACTGCGCCCAGTCGAGTGCGGAGGCCGCGTCCGACAGTTCCCCGGTGCCGTGGTCGAACGAGCCCTGGCTGCGGCCGACGCCGCGGAAGTTGAAGCGGATCACCGAGAACTGCCGGTGCACGAAGGCGTAGTAGAGCTGGTAGACGATCTGGTGGTTCATCGTGCCCCCGAACTGCGGGTGCGGGTGCAGGATGATCGCGATCGGGGCGTTCTTCTGGGGCGCGGGATGGTACCGGCCTTCGATCCGGCCGGCAGGACCGGCGAAGATGACCTCGGGCATGTGTCTGGACCTCGAAACGGCAACGGGCGACGGGTTCGCGCCCGGATTGGCATGGGTTACAGTGCGCTTGACGGGATCGGCTGGCGCGCGTAACTCTTTAGAATAATTCTAATTTCTCGGGAGCCCCGGCGTCGGCAGGTCCGCGCTGGGCGCGGAGCCCGCCGGGCGGGCGGGGTCTTCTACCACAAGCGCCCGGAGCAAAAGCAAGTCAAATGAACGAGGTGAAGGGCCCGGCTCGACCTTGGCCCGCCCCCTGGTTCTCCGGTCGAAACGACCGGACACTCAACCGATCGATGCGATGACCGAACCGAACGCCGCGCGCACCTATCTCGACTGGAACGCCACCGCTCCGCTGCGGTCGCAGGCGCGCGAGGCCATGCTGGCGGCGCTGGAAATCGCCGGGAACCCGTCCTCGGTTCATGCCGAGGGGCGGACGGCGCGCCGTCTGGTGGAGGAGGCCCGCGCGCGGGTGGCGGCGCTGGTCGGGGCCGAGCCCGGGCAGGTGGTGTTCACCTCCGGCGGCACCGAGGCCAACGCGCTGGCGCTCGATCCCGCGCTGGCGTCGCGGTTGCTGGTCTCTGCGGTCGAGCATCCGTCCGTTCTGGGCGGCGGCCGGTTTCCGGCTGCGGCGGTCGAGACGCTGCCGGTCGATGGCCGCGGCGTGGCCGATCTCGCCGCGCTTGCACGGGCGCTTGGGAAGGGGCCGGCGCTGGTGTCGCTGATGATGGCCAACAACGAGACCGGCGCGGTCCAGCCGGTGGCGGAGGCGGCCCCCACGGTTCATGCCGCGGGCGGCCTGCTGCATGTCGATGCGGTTCAGGCGCCGGGGCGAATATCGTGTGATTTCAAGGCGCTCAGCGCCGATCTGATGACGCTGTCTTCACATAAGATCGGCGGTCCGCAGGGCGTCGGCGCATTGATCCGTCGCGAAAGCCTGGCGCTATCTCCCCTGATCCGCGGCGGCGGGCAGGAGCGCGGCGTGCGCGGCGGCACCGAGAATGCGGTCGCGATCGCGGGTTTCGGGGCGGCGGCCGAGGCCGTCGCCCGGGAATGGTCCACCGAGGCCGCGCGCATGGCGGCGTTGCGGGACCGGCTGGAGGCCGGGCTGCGCTCCGTCACCCCGGAGGCCGTGATTTTCTCCGCGGATACCTTGCGGCTGCCGAACACGATTCTGGTCGGACTTGCGGGGCTCAAGGCCGAAACCGCCGTAATCGGCTTCGATCTGGAGGGCGTGGCGGTCTCGTCCGGCTCGGCCTGTTCGTCCGGCAAGGTCGCGCCGTCCCATGTTCTCGCAGCGATGGGCATCGAGCCGGCGCTGGCGCAGAGCGCGATTCGCCTGAGCCTGGGCTATGGCTCCACCGAAACCGACGTCGATAGGTTCCTAAATGCTTGGGCCAAGGTCATGTACCGCCTATATAAAGCCCCGAAACCCAAAGTGATCGCCGCATGATGCGGCTTTGCTGAAGGACATTGAACGAGGGCGGCCCAGCGCCTGTGACGACGATCCAACCCACGGTCCTTGAAACCGTGAGCGGAGGAAGAAATGCCGGCCGTGCAAGAGACGATCGAACGGGTCCGCCGTATCGACGTCGACCAGTACAAGTACGGGTTCGTTACCGACATCGAATCCGAAAAGGCCCCCAAGGGCCTGTCCGAGGACATCGTCCGCTTCATCTCGGCCAAGAAGGCCGAGCCGGAGTGGATGCTGAACTGGCGTCTGGAGGCCTATCGCCGCTGGCTCACCATGAAGGAGCCGGGCTGGGCGCGCGTCGACTATCCGAAGATCGACTACCAGGACTATTATTATTACTCCGCGCCGAAGCGGAACGCGCTGGCCTCGCTCGACGAGGTCGATCCCGAGATCCTGCGGACCTACGAGAAGCTCGGCATCCCGCTGCGCGAGCAGGAGATGCTGGCGGGCGTCGTTCGTCCGGAGGGCGAGCGCCGCGTCGCGGTCGACGCCGTGTTCGACTCGGTGTCGGTGGCGACCACCTTCAAGGCCGAATTGGCCAAGGCCGGCGTGATCTTCATGCCGATCTCCGAGGCGCTGCGCGAGCACCCCGACCTCGTGAAGAAGTACCTCGGCACGGTGGTGCCGGTGTCGGACAATTTCTTCGCCACGCTCAACTCGGCGGTGTTCTCCGACGGCTCGTTCGTTTACGTCCCGCCGGGCGTGCGCTGCCCGATGGAGCTGTCGACCTACTTCCGCATCAACGAGAAGAACACCGGCCAGTTCGAGCGCACGCTGATCATCGCCGACAAGGGCTCCTATGTGAGCTATCTCGAAGGCTGCACCGCGCCGATGCGCGACGAGAACCAGCTTCATGCCGCCGTGGTCGAACTGGTGGCGCTCGACGACGCCGAGATCAAGTATTCGACCGTGCAGAACTGGTACCCCGGCGATTCCGAAGGCAAGGGCGGCATCTACAACTTCGTGACCAAGCGCGGCGACTGCCGCGGCGCCAATTCGAAAATCTCCTGGACCCAGGTCGAGACCGGCTCGGCCATCACCTGGAAATATCCGTCCTGCATCCTGCGCGGCGACAACTCCCGCGGCGAGTTCTATTCGATCGCGATCTCAAACGGTCGCCAGCAGGTCGACAGCGGCACCAAGATGCTGCACCTCGGCAAGAACACCACCAGCCGCATCATCTCCAAGGGCATCTCGGCGGGCCGCTCCAGCAACGTCTATCGCGGGCTGGTGTCGATCCACCGGCGCGCCAGGGGCGCGCGCAACTTCACCAACTGCGACTCGCTCCTGATCGGCGACAAGTGCGGCGGGCACACCGTGCCCTATCTGGAATCGAAGAATGCGGGCTCGGTGGTCGAGCATGAGGCCACCACGTCGAAGATTTCCGAGGAGATGCTGTTCTATTGCCGGCAGCGCGGACTGTCCGCGGAGGAGGCGGTGGCGCTGGTGGTCAACGGCTTCGTGAAGGACGTGCTGCAGCAGCTTCCGATGGAGTTTGCGGTCGAGGCGCAGAAGCTGATTTCGATCAGCCTCGAAGGCTCGGTGGGTTAGGCGAGCTTTCGGGGGCGGGTATGTCGGCGCTGGACGCGGCGGTCGCGGAGCTGGAGGAGAAGCGGGCAAGGGACGATGCCGAGCGCAAGGCGCGTCAGCGCACGTCGGCGGCGTTTCTGAAGGCCTTCTTCGAGACGGATATCGCGCCCTCGAAGGCCCTGCGGGCGCACGGCGTGCAGGCGGGTTTCGACGGGATGCGGCTGCTGCTGCAGAAGCCGGCGGAGGGCGTCTACGCGGAAGGCCTGATGATCGTGGTGGGCGAGCAGGGCGAGATCGACGTGAACGGCCGCTCGCTCGGGCCTGCAGCAGAAGGCGACAACGCCGCGAAGAAAAAGGAGCTGATTGCGGAAATCGTTTCGCACTTCAGTTTGTGACGACAGCCGCGGTCATCGCCGAAGCGCCCAGGGCGCGGTCCGGCGATGACGGGAGTAAAAAGGACGGTTTGAAGTGGCGCTTTTGGATATCAAGAACCTGCACGTCACGGTCGACGGCAAGCAGATCCTGAACGGGCTGAACCTCGCGGTGAACAAGGGCGAGGTCCACGCGATCATGGGGCCGAACGGCTCGGGCAAGTCGACTCTGTCCTACACGATGGCGGGCAAGCCCGGCTACGAGGCGACCGAAGGCGAAATCCTGCTCGATGGCGAGAACATTCTCGACCTGGAGCCGGACGCGCGCGCCGCGCGCGGCGTGTTTCTGGCCTTCCAGTATCCGCTCGAAATTCCCGGCGTCGCGACCATGACCTTCCTGCGCACTGCACTGAACGCGCAGCGCAAGCTGCGCGGCGAGGCCGAACTGTCGACGCCCGAGTTCATGAAGCGCGTGCGCGAGACCGCCAAGTCGCTGGAGATCGATCCGGAGATGCTGCGGCGCGCGGTCAACGTCGGATTTTCGGGCGGCGAGAAGAAGCGCAACGAGGTGCTGCAGATGGCGCTGCTGGAGCCGCGGCTGTGCGTGCTCGACGAGACCGATTCCGGGCTCGACATCGACGCGCTGAAGATCGTGGCGGACGGCGTCAACCGGCTGCGCTCGCCGGAGCGCGCGATGGTCGTGATCACGCATTATCAGCGCCTGCTCGATCATATCGTGCCGGACGTAGTGCATGTGCTCTCGCGCGGCCGGATCGTGAAGTCGGGCGGCAAGGAGCTGGCGCACGAACTGGAAGCCTCCGGCTATGCGCAGTTCCAGGACGAGGCGGCCTGAGCCGATGAACCTCGAGGTCAAACCCACCCGGACCGCGGCCGAACAGGCGCTCGCCGACCTGTTCGCCAAGGCGCGCGGCGCGCTGCCGGGCGCGGGCGCGGTGGCGTCCGCGCGCGAGGCGGCGTTCCGCCGCTTCGAGGCGGAGGGCCTGCCGAGCTGGCGCACCGAGGCGTGGAAATACACCGACCTGCGCGCGATGATGAAGGACGCGAAGCCGCTTGCGGCGGGGGCCGCGCGCCGCGCCGGCGTCGCGTCGTCCCCGGCATCCCGCGAGACGTCGCTGTTGCCGGACGATTTCGAGGCGCGGCGACTGACATTCGTCGATGGCGCGTTCGTGCCCGAGCGGTCCGATCTCGGGGCGCTGGAGAGCGGCGTTGCGATCCGCTCGATGGCGGAGGCGCTGCGCGCCGGCGACGCGCTGCTGGCGGACAACCTTTCGGCGCTGTCGGTCGCGCCGTCCGCGCCGCACGATCCGATGGAATCGTCCGCGGTCGATCGCGAGTTTGCGGCCGACCCGGCGGTGGCGCTCAACACCGCGCTGTTCGGCGACGGCATCGTGATCCATGTGAAGGCGGGCGCCACGGTCGAGCGGCCGATTCATCTCGTGTTTCTGGCCGGCGATCGTCCGGCATCGGTGTTCGCCCGGTCGTTGCTGGTGGTGGAGAAGGGCGCGCGCGCGATGGTGATCGAGAGCCATCCGGGCGGCGCGGGCCATCAGGTCAACGCCGCCTTCGAGATGGTCGTGGGCGACGAGGCGCATGTCGATCACGTCCGGCTGGTGCAGGGCGCGGCCGACGGACTGCACGTCTCGTCCATCCTCGCAAGCCTCGGCGCGCAAGCCCGATTTAACAGCTTCGTCTTCAACACCGGGGACGGCGCGATCCGCAACCAGAGCTTCGTGCGCTTCGCGGGCGAGCACACCATCGCCAGCCTCGGCGGCGCGAGCCTGATCGCCGGCCGCCAGCACGTCGACAACACGCTGGTCGCAGAGCATGTGGCGCCGCATTGCCAGAGCCGCGAGGTGTTCAAGGGCGTGGTGGACGGCGCGGGCCGCAGCGTCTTTCAGGGCAAGGTGATCGTGCGCCAGAAGGCGCAGAAGACCGACGCACGGATGGAGACGCGCGCGCTGCTGCTCTCCGACGACGCGGAGGCCGACCACAAGCCGGAGCTGGAGA
The DNA here is from genome assembly GCA_963758225.1 of uncultured Alphaproteobacteria bacterium. GTDB lineage: Bacteria > Pseudomonadota > Alphaproteobacteria > Rhizobiales > Xanthobacteraceae > Z2-YC6860. Next base: position 128,874 of record CAVWUJ010000007.1, read on the forward strand.
TCTTCGCCGACGACGTGCAGTGCGGCCACGGCGCGACCACCGGCGCGCTCGACGAGAACCTGAAATTCTACCTGATGGCGCGCGGCATTCCGAAGCCGGAGGCCGAGGCGCTGCTGGTGCAATCCTTCGTCGGCGGCGCGGTGGAGACCGTCGAGCACGCGGGCTTGCGGGACGCGCTCATGGACGCGGTCGCGGACTGGCTGCGGCGGCGAACGAGGTAGGACGATGCATCCGGCGGTTTCCAACGGGGCCTACGACGTCGCCCGCATCCGCGAGGATTTCCCCGCGCTCGGCATGCAGGTCTACGGCAAGCCGCTGGTCTATCTCGACAACGCCGCTTCGGCGCAGAAGCCGAAGGCGGTGCTCGATCGCATCCAGCAGGCCTACAGCTTCGAATATGCCAATGTGCATCGCGGCCTGCATTACCTCGCCAACGCCGCCACCGAAGGCTACGAGGGCGCACGCGACAAGGTCGCGGCCTTCCTCAACGCCCCGCGCCGCGAGGAGGTGATCTTCACCCGCAACGCCACCGAGGCAATCAACGCGGTGGCCTACACCTTCGGCCGCGAGCGCATCGCCGCGCCGGGCGACGAGATCGTGCTCTCGATCATGGAGCACCACTCCAACATCGTGCCGTGGCACTTCCTGCGCGAGCGCCACGGTGCGGTGCTGAAATGGGTGCCGGTCGACGAGGACGGCAACTTCCATCTCGAGGAATTCGAGAAACTGCTATCGCCGCGCACCAAGATGGTCGCCATCACCCAGATGTCGAACATGCTCGGCACCCAGGTGCCCGTGAAGGAGGTCGTGCGGCTCGCGCATGCGCGCGGCATTCCGGTGCTGGTGGACGGCAGCCAGGCGGCGGTGCATCTCGACGTCGACGTGCAGGACATCGGCTGCGACTTCTACGTCTTCACCGGCCACAAACTCTACGGTCCCTCCGGCATCGGCGTGCTGTGGGGCAAATACGATCTGCTGGCGCAGATGCCGCCGTTCAACGGCGGCGGCGAGATGATCCGCGAGGTCACGCCGGATGCGGTGAGCTACGGCGAGCCGCCGCACCGGCTGGAGGCCGGCACGCCGCCGATCGTGCAGGCGATCGGACTCGGCGCCGCCATCGACTACGTTCGGTCGATCGGCAAGGCGCGCATCCGCGAACATGAGGCCGGGCTCGTGGCCTATGCCCACGAGCGTCTGCGCGAGATCAATTCGATCCGCATCCTCGGCCATGCGAAGGACAAGGGCCCGATCGTCTCGTTCGAGATGAAGGGCGCGCATCCGCATGACGTGGCGACCGTGATCGACCGCTCGGGCGTCGCGGTGCGCGCCGGCACCCATTGCGTGATGCCGCTGTTGCAACGCTACGGCGTCAGCGCCACCTGCCGGGCGTCGTTCGGCCTCTACAACACACGCGAGGAGATCGACGTTCTCGCGCAGGCTCTCGTCAAAGCCCAGGACATGTTCGCATGAGCGACGAAACCAAACGCGACGAAACCGAACGTCCGCAGCCCGCGCGCGACGCGGAGAACTCCGGCGGATGCCGCAGCGCCGGCCACCGAGCCTCTTGCCAAATCGGCGATTCCGGAGGGCGAGCTGGCGCGGCTCACCGACGACATCGTGGCGGCGATCAAGACCGTCTACGATCCGGAGATTCCCTCCGACATCTACGAGCTCGGCCTGATCTACAAGGTCGACGTCGAGGACGATCGCTCGGTCAAGATCGACATGACGCTGACGACGCCGAACTGTCCGTCTGCGGCGGAGCTGCCGCAGATGGTGGAGAACGCCGTGGCCAGCGTGCCGGGCGTGTCGGCCGCCACCGTCACGATCGTCTGGGAGCCGCCGTGGGATCCGAGCCGGATGTCCGACGAGGCGCGACTCGTGCTCAATATGTGGTGAGTTGCGGCCGGCGGCCGACACCCCTACATATCGTACAGAAAGAATTGGTGTTTTTGAGTTATTCCAGCTCGGATCGCACGACGAACCCGCCGCAGGGCGGGTGAGGAGAGGATCGAATGGCCACCGCCCGGCCCAGGCCCCAGGTGATGCGGCTCACAGATGCCGCAGCGTCCCGCATCAAGGATCTGATGGCGAAGGCCGATCGGCCGATCGCCGGGCTGCGCGTCGGCGTCAAGAACGGCGGATGCGCCGGCATGGAATACACGATGGAATACGTCGCCGCGGCGGCTCCGACCGACGAGGTCGTGGTCGACAGGGGCGTGACCCTGCTGATCGATCCCAAGGCGGTGCTGTTCCTGCTCGGCACCGAGATGGACTACAAGGTCGAGAAGCTGTCGTCGCAGTTCGTGTTCAACAATCCGAACCAGACGTCGGCCTGCGGCTGCGGCGAGTCCGTGCAATTGACGCCGGCGCAATCAGCCGACGGCGTCGAGGCGCGCTGAAGCCGCCGCACGGATCGTTCTGGAATGGATCGATGCATCCGCCGGCGTCCGCGCCGAACGCGGGCACGCGTCGTTTAGGCGACCTTCGGCTCGGGGCTGGCGCTCGCGAACTCCGGATCGGTCTCGCAGATCACGCGGTTGCGGCCGTTGCGCTTGGCGGCGTAGAGGCAGGCGTCGGCGCGCGCGATCAGCGATTGCGGCGTGTCGTAGTTGCGCACCGTGGCCACACCGATGGAGATCGTGACCCGCCCGAGATTCTGGCCGGTCGAACGCTTCATCAGCTCCTTCGACATCACGGCGCGGCGGATGTGATCGGCGACGGTGATGGCCGAGCGCAGCACCGTGTTCGGCAGGATCACGGCGAACTCCTCGCCGCCGTAGCGGGCGGCGATGTCCTGGCCCTTGACGTTCTGCTTCACCGACATGGCGACGAGGCGCAGCACCTGGTCGCCGGTCAGGTGGCCCCAGGTGTCGTTGAAGTTCTTGAAGTGATCGACGTCGGTCATGAGCAGCGCCAGCGGCTCGCTGCGCTCGATCGAATCCTCGATCGACTGGGCGAGGGCGTCGTCGAAGAACTTCCGATTGGACAATCCGGTCAACGGGTCCGTGAGACTCTCGGTCCGAACGGTTTCGAGGTTCTCCTGAAGCTGGTTGATCTCCTGCTTGGAGGCGGTCAGCCGGGCTTCGAGCTTCTGGTTGTTCTCCTTCATCTCCTGCGCGGTCTGGACCAGGCTCTCGACGATGGCGCGAAGGCCCTCCCGGTCCTTGGACTGGCCGAGCTTGGAGGAGACGTCGGCGAGGCTTTCGCTGTAGCTGTTGGCGGTGCCGACGGCGGCGTCGACCATCGCCATCACCTGCTCGATCTCGTCCATGACCCGCGAATTGACGGTGTCGATCTTGTCGGTCAGGCGGGACGGCGAAAGATAAGCGGCGTAGACGTGTTCGAGATCGGCCTCGCCGAGCGTGCCGTTGCGGGCCAGGGTTTCGTTGATGCTCTGGTTGATCGAGGGGTTATAGCCGGTCGCGTAGGCGTACCAGACCTCGTAATTGCGCGGCGTTGCCTGATGACGCAGCGCCTTAATCTGGCCCAGCGCGATTTCCGCGAACGCCATTGTGCGTTCGTGATCGTCGCCTTGAACGGTCATCCGCAGAACCCCCGTGCTGCAGGCGCCTCATGCCCTGCAACCCTACCCCGATGTCGATGACGAAAGCCCGGGCGGTGTAGAGCCCCGGGGTTCTCCCAAAGCTAGTCCACGCGCATGAACGAGACGTAAACGGACCTCGAACGCGGGCCCGGGTGGGGTGCGGTCGGAGTCGGGGCGACGACGGAGTGGGAGTGGGCCGCTCAGGCCTTCAGGCGAACCGGCCGCATCAGGAACGCCGGCATGTGCGAACCGAACGGCTCGCTGTCGCCGGAGGTCTCGCGCGGGCGCGGCGGGGGGGCCTGTCGCTTGCGGGCCTCGTCGATACGCGCCACTGGCGCGGGGGCGGACGCCGCGGGGGCGGGCGCGGAGGTGGGGGCGGGGGCGGCGTCGCCCACGGCGCTATCGCGCTGGGGACGTTCGCGCTCGGAACGACGGCCACGCTGTCCGGAGCCTCCGGCGGGGCGTTCGGCACTGCGGCCCCGGCGTTCGCCGCTGCGGCCGCCGCGCCCCCGGCGGGGCTCCTCGTGCTCGTCCGTGGTGAGCGGATCGCCGGCCCAGGCGATGGTCTGGCCGGTCAGCTTCTCGATCGCCGCGACCGATCTTGCGTCGCTCGGAGCCACGATGGTGATGGCGATACCGGACTTGCCGGCGCGGCCGGTGCGGCCGATGCGATGGACGTAGTCGTCCGGATGGTGCGGCACGTCGAAGTTGAAGACGTGGCTCACGTCCGGAATGTCGAGGCCGCGAGCGGCGACGTCGGAGGCGATGAGGAGCTTCACCTCGCCCTTGCGGAAGGCGTCCAGCGCCGCCATGCGCGCCGGCTGCTCCAGGTCACCGTGCAGCGCGGCGGCCGAGAAGCCGTGGCGGACGAGCGACTTGTGAAGCTGCGCCACCTCGCGCTTGCGGTTGCAGAAAATGATCGCGTTCTTGAACGGATCGGCGGCGCGGATCAGGCGGCGCAGCGTCTCGCGCTTCTCGAAGTCCTCGCGGCCGCACTTCACGAGCTGCTGGGTGATCGAGGCCGCGGTCTGCGCGGGGCGCGAGACCTCGACGCGGACCGGATTGTGCAGGAACTGCTCGGTGATCCGCTGGATTTCCGGCGGCATCGTCGCTGTGAAGAACAGCGTCTGGCGGGTGAAAGGCACCAGCTTGCAGATGCGCTCGATGTCCGGGATGAAGCCCATGTCGAGCATCCGGTCGGCCTCGTCGATGACGAGAAGCTCGACGCCGGACATCAGCAGGCGTCCGCGTTCGAAATGGTCGAGCAGCCGGCCCGGCGTGGCGATCAGAACGTCGACGCCGCGCGTCAGCTTGGCGTCCTGGTTCTCGAAGGACACGCCGCCGATGATGAGCGCGACGTTGAGCTTGTGCTTGGCGCCGTACTTGACGAAGTTTTCCTCGACCTGGGCGGCGAGTTCGCGGGTCGGCTCCAGGATCAGCGTGCGCGGCATGCGCGCGCGGGCGCGGCCCTGTTCGAGCTGGGTCAGCATCGGAAGAACGAAGGCCGCGGTCTTGCCGGTGCCGGTCTGCGCAATGCCGAGAACGTCGCGGCGCGCGAGAACGTGCGGGATGGCCTGTTCCTGGATCGGGGTGGGGTCGGTGTAGCCAGCCGCCGTGACGGCGGAGAGAACTTTGTCGGACAAGCCGAGGTCGGAAAAGGGCATAGAGCCTCTGAAGGACCGCCCGGGGCCGCGCCGGACAAAACGGGACGACGGTGAATGCGCGGGGGAGGGTCGGTCGAATCTGCGTTCGTACCGTACGCGCGGAACATAGGGTTCAAACCGCGAAAGTCAATGCTCGCGGCCCTTCATAGGTTAAATCAAGTTCTTCATCCGTCGTCTGAAATTTGTCGCCAGGGTGTCATGGGCCGGTGTCCGGGGACGCCATTCCGCTGCGTCGGCAAGCGCCGGAGCCGGGCCGTGCTGTCGTCGGGCAACGATCGGCGTTGAAATAATCATATGAGATCATAGGCTTGCCGCCGGCACTTCGGAACGAACAGCAGGCGCCGTGCGCTCTCCCGGCCGTTCGGTCCGCGCCGCCAACCCTGCGGCATTGGCGGCCTTCGAGTTCGACGCAAACTTCACTAGTCTCCCGTCATCACAAGACGCCGCCGGGTTGGGCGGCGGCGAAATCAGGGAGGAGATCATGCGGGAATACGACCGTCGGCGCCTGTTGCTGGGGGCCGCCGCGGGTGGCGTCGCCGCGCTGTCCATGCCGGTCGGGACGAGGCTCGCAGCGGCGCAGTCCGACGCCGCGGCGAACTATCCCAACCGGCCGATCCGCGTGATCGTCCCGTTTGCGGCCGGTGGCGGCAACGACATCTTCGCCCGGCTGGTCGCGCAGAAGGCCTCCGAGATTCTCGGGCAGTCCCTGGTGATCGAGAACCGGCCGGGTGCGGGCGGTCGCCCCGCCGCCGAATGGACCGCCAATCAGGAGGCCGACGGCTACACGCTGCTGGTCGCGGCCAGCGGCGGCATGTCGATCGCGGCCGCGGCCTATCCCAAGCTCGCCTATCACCCGACCAAGAGCTTCGTGCCACTGACGATGATCTCAGATTTTCCGCTGTTCCTGATCGTGTCGTCGAAGCACCCGGCGAAGACGGTGAAGGAGCTGGTGGCCTGGGCCAAGGAAAATCCGGACAAGGTGAACTACGCCTCGAGCTCGCCGGCCTTCATCCTCGCCACCGAAACCCTCAAGCTTGCGAGCGGCATGCCGGCGACGATGATCCCCTACAAGAGCAGCGGCCAGATGGTCCTCAGCGTGATATCGGGCGACGTGCAGCTTTCGATGCCGTCGCCGCCGTCGGTGGTGCCGCAGATCAAGGCCGGTCAGGTGCGCGCGCTCGCGGTCACCGGATCGAAGCGCGACCCGTCGCTGCCCGACGTTCCGAGCATGGCGGAGGCGGGCTTCCCGGAGGTCAACACGAGGCTGTGGAGCGGCGTGTTCGTGGCCGCCAAGACGCCGCCGGCCATCGTCGAACGGCTGGAGAAGGTGTTCCGTCAGGCGATCGCGGATCCGGTCGTCAACGCCAAGCTGATCGAAATGGCTTCGGTGCCGGGCGGCATTCCGTCGGACGAATTCCGCAAGCTGATCGATGCCGACATCGCGAGCTATCGCAAGGTCATCGAGGCGGCGAATTTGAAGCTCAACTGACGGCGACGGACGCACGATGGGCTTCTGGCGCCGCGAAGGCAAGGCGTCGGCAAAATGCGGTTTCCCCTTTGCTTGGGGATCATGCTCTAGGCTTTGTTCCGAGCGCAACGAGCCGCCACGCAAAGGCGGACGGGCGCAAGGACATAGGGAGGGACTTCCATGCGAGTGAACCGCTTTCGGCGCCTCATGCTGGGCGCCGCCGTCGGGACGGCCTTCGGCATCACGGCCATGGCTTCGACGCCGGCCCAGGCGCAGGAACTCGGCCGCCAATTATCCGAACCGGCCGATCCGCGTTGTCGTTCCCTTCGCGGCGGGCGGCGGCAACGACCTGTTCGCGCGTCTCGTCGGGCAGAAGACTCGGCGAAATCCTCAAGCAGCCGATCATCATCGAGAACCGTCCGGGCGCGGGCGGCCGCACCGCGGCGGCCTTCGTGCTGGAGCAGCCGGCCGACGGCTACACGCTGTTCGTCGGCGCCAGCGGCGTGATGTCGGTCGCGGCTGCGGCGTACCCGAACCTGCCGTATCACCCGACCAAGTCATTCGCGCCGCTGGCGATGATCGCGAGCTTCCCGCTGATCCTGGTGATCCCGGAAAACCACCCGGCCAAGACCGTGAAGGAGCTGGTGGACTGGGCGAAGAAAAATCCGGACAAGTCGAACTACGCCTCGACGTCGCCGGCCTTCATCACCGCCACCGAGCTGCTCAAGCTCAAGAGCGGAATGCCGGGCACCATGATCCCCTACAAGAGCAGCAACGAGATGGTGTCGAGCGTGGCCGCCGGCCACACGCTGCTCGCCATCACCGACGGCCCGCCCGCCATGCCGATGATCCAGGGCAAGAAGGTGCGCGCCATCGCCGTCACCGGCTCGCAGCGGTCCGACCAGCTTCCCGACGTGCCGAGCATGGCGGAGTCCGGCTTTCCGGACGTGAACACCCAGCTCTGGAGTGGCTTCTTTGCGTCGGCCAAGACGCCCCCCGCCATCACCAAGAAGCTGGAGGATGCGCTGCGCCAGTCGATCTCCGACAAGGGCGTTTCCGAGAAGCTGCGCGGCATGGCGGTGACGCCGGGCAACATCTCGGCCGACGAGTTCAAGGCCATGATCGACAAGGACATCCAGGGCTATGTGGACGTGATCAAGGCGGCCAATCTGAAGTTCAACTGATCGCGGTTCTCCGACACCGCCGAACTGGCGAAAGCCCCGGTCTTCCGGGGCTTTCGTGCGTTCGAGCGCTCCCTGCGGTTCCGGAATGTGCCAGCGAATCCGGCTGGCGTGCCTTGGTGCGACGCCGCTCGCCCGACATGATCCGGCCCGGAAAGGGAGGAGCGATGCGCGCGCGCGTTGGCATTGTCGGTTCTGGACCGGCCGGGCTGCTGCTGTCGCATATCCTGCACCTCGAGGGAATCGACAGCGTCATCCTCGAGAACCGCAGCCGCGACTATTGCGAGGCGCGGGTGCGCGCCGGGCTGATGGAGCAATGGGCGGTCGAGATGCTGATCGAGACCGGCGTCGGCGAGCGCCTCAGGCGCGAGGGGCTGGTTCACGACGGCATCTATCTCGGCTTCTCCGGCGCGCTTCATCATCTCGATTTCCAGAATCTGGTCGGCAAGCGGGTGACGATCTACGGCCAGCAGGAGGTCGTGAAGGATCTGATCGCGAAACGGCTTTCGGATGGCGGCGCGGTCCTGTTCGAATGCTCGGATGTGGTCCTGCAGGGCGCGGACGGATCGTCGCCGTCGATCGCGTTCAGTCATGACGGCCGTTCGCAGACGCTTGAATGCGATTTCATTGCGGGCTGCGACGGCTTTCACGGCACCAGCCGGCCGAGTGTGCCGGCGTCGCGCCTTGCGGTCTACGAGCGCGAATATCCGTTCGGCTGGCTCGGCATTCTGGCGAACGCGCCGCCGGTCGCCGACGAGCTGATCTATTCTTATCACTCGCGCGGATTCGCGCTGTTCTCGATGCGCTCGCCCTCGGTGGTGCGCTATTACATCCAGTGCCGTCCCGACGAAAAGCTCGAAGACTGGCCGGACGAGAAGATCTGGGACGAGCTCGAGGCGCGGCTCGGCGGCGTCCGGCCGCTGCGGCGCGGCCCCATCACCGAGAAGCTCGTCGCGCCGATGCGCTCGTTCGTCGCCGAGCCGATGCGGCATGGCCGGCTGTTTCTCGCCGGCGACAGCGCGCATATCGTGCCGCCGACCGGCGCGAAGGGCATGAACCTGGCGTTCGCCGACGTGCGCGTGCTGGCGCGCGCGCTGACCGCGTTCTATCGCTCGGGCGACACCGCGGGTCTCGAAACCTATTCCGACACGGCGCTGCGGCGGGTCTGGAAGGCGCAGCGGTTCTCCTGGTGGATGACGCGGCTGCTGCATCTCTTCCCGGACGAGAACCCGTTCGACCGCAAGCGGCAGGTCGCGGAGCTGGATTATCTCGTGTCGTCGGAGAGCGCCGCGCGGTCGCTTGCGGAGAACTACGCCGGCCTGCCGGTGGAATAGGGCGCGCGGCAGGCAACCAAACCGGCCGTCGGGAATTGTCTGGTCGAGCCCGATCAGGCGCAAGCCGATGCCGCATCATCCGAAACAAGCCACGTGGCTGTCGAAACGGTTCACCGTGATCGCCTCCGGCATGGCGCATGCCGTCGGCAAGCCGGTCACGTTCGTGGCGTGCTGCCTTCTGGTGATCGTCTGGGCTGCGGCCGGGCCGCTGTTCGGCTTCTCCGACACTTGGCAACTGGTCATCAACACGTCGACGACCATCGTCACGTTCCTGATGGTGTTCCTGATTCAGAACACCCAGAACCGCGACGGCGCGGCCATTCAGGTCAAGCTTGACGAACTGATCCGCGCCACCTCTGGGAACGAGCGGCTCATCGACATCGAGGATCTCACCGAGGAGGAGCTTGAAGCGCTGCGACAGCGGATGGCGAAGCGCAGCCATACCAGCGCGCGGAAGGGCGCGACGGGTTCACAGGGCAACACGTCCGACTGAGCCTTTCCGGCTTTGATGGTCAGAGCCGGGGCTCTGTCTTTCGTTTTGACGCGTTTTCGTCACGCGAAACGGCATCCACTTCGCTCCAAAACGCTAGAGGCGTCGGTTGGCCAGGATGCATGCCTTGCCTCGATATTCTCGCGATAGTAGCATTGATTGGATCAAGCAGCCAAAACGGGAGGGGGCGATGGCCGATCAGATCAAGCCTGGAGACAGAGTCCGGATGCGGTCGGGCGGTCCGCTCATGACCGTCCATGCGGTCAACGGCGACAACATCGATTGCCAGTGGTTCACGCAGGATGCCGAACTGCGCTCGGCGACGTTTCCAACCTACATGCTGACGATCATCGAAGGTGCGGCCGACGAGGCCGGGCGACGATCGCGAACGCGGGGCTCGAACCGATAGACGGGTTTTGCCCGCGCCGCGCTCGTCTGAGTTGGCGCCACCCGTCCGACGTCGCGCGTTGAAATCGCCCGTATGAAGTCGCCCGTATGAAGTCAAACGTCATGGCCGGGTCGCACGGCCATGACGCGGCGGCTTCGCTACACGTCCAGCAGCTCCTCGCTGGCGAACGCGGCGCGCTCCTGGATGAACTCGAAGCGCGCCTCGGCCTTGGTGCCCATCAGGCGCTCCACCGAACGGTCGGTGTTCTTGCGGTCGTCCTCCACGACGCGAACCCGCAGCAGCGTGCGCTTGCGCGGGTCCATCGTGGTTTCCTTGAGCTGGTGCGCCATCATTTCGCCGAGCCCCTTGAATCGTCCGATCTCGACGTTGGCGTTGGCGCGAAACTCGGACTTCAGCAGCATGTCGCGGTGCTTCTCGTCGCGCGCATAGAGAGATCTTACCGCCGTGCGACAGCCGGTAGAGCGGTGGCACCGCGAGATAGAGGTGGCCGTTGTCGACGAGCTGCGGCATCTGCCGATAGAAAAACGTGATCAGCAGCGAGGCGATGTGCGCGCCGTCCACGTCGGCGTCGGTCATCACGATCACCTTGTCGTAGCGCAGGTCGTCGTCGCGATAGCGTTCGCCGGTGCCGCAGCCGAGCGCCTGGACCAGATCGGCAAGCTGCGCGTTCTGGGCGAGCTTGTCGCGGCCGGCCGATGCGACGTTGAGGATCTTGCCGCGCAGCGGCAGCACCGCCTGCGTGGCGCGGTCGCGCGCCTGCTTGGCGGAGCCGCCCGCCGAGTCGCCCTCGACGATGAACAGTTCGGAGCCGGCCGCCGCATTGCTGGTGCAGTCGGCGAGTTTGCCGGGAAGGCGCAGCTTGCGCGCCGCGGTCTTGCGCGAGATGTCCTTTTCCTGACGGCGGCGGATGCGCTCGTCGGCGCGATCGGCGACGAAGTCGAACAGCCTGTTGGCCTGCGCCGGGTTGGCCGCGAGCCAGTGGTCGAACGGATCCTTGATCGCGTTCTCGACGATGCGCTGCGCCTCGGCGGTGGCGAGCCGGTCCTTGGTCTGGCCCTGAAACTCCGGCTCGCGGATGAACACCGAGAGCATGCAGCCCGCGCCCACCATCACGTCTTCGCTGGTGATGTTGCCGGCGCGCTTGGATTGACCGACGCGCTCGGCGTGGTCCTTCAGACCGCGCAGCAGGGCGGAGCGCAGCCCGGATTCGTGGGTGCCGCCGTCCGGCGTCGGGATCGTGTTGGTGTAGGAGTGCAGGAAGCCGTCGGCGTCGGCGGTCCAGGCCACCGCCCATTGCACGCCGCCGTGCGAGCCGGTCTTGCCGGCCATGCCGGTGAAGATGTCCGGGTGCACCAGCGTGGTCCCTTCGAGCGCGGTCGCCAGATAGTCGCGCAGGCCGTCGGCGAAGTGGAACCTCGCTTCCGCCGGCGTGTCGGTCCCGGCGACCAGCTCGGGATCGCAGGACCAGCGGATCTCGACGCCGCCGAACAGATAGGCCTTCGAGCGCGTCATCCGGAACAGCCGGTCGGCGCGGAACGCGGCCTTGGGGCCGAAGATCTCCGGGTCGGGCTTGAAGCGCACGCGGGTGCCGCGCTTGTTCGGGGTGCGGCCGAGCTTTTCGAGCTTGCCCTTGGGATGGCCGCGTTCGAACGCCATGCGGTGGTGCTGCTGCTCGCGCCAGACGTCGACCTCGAGCCGCGACGACAGCGCGTTGGCGACCGAGACGCCGACGCCGTGCAGGCCGCCGGAGGTCTCGTAGACCTCGGAGTCGAACTTGCCGCCGGCGTGCAGCGTGCACATGATCACTTCGAGCGCCGACTTGTTCTTGAATTTCGGATGCGGGTCGACGGGAATGCCGCGGCCGTTGTCGGTGACGGCGGCGAAGCCGTCGTTGTCCAGTTCGACCTCGATGAAGGTCGCGTGGCCGGCCAGCGCCTCGTCCATCGCGTTGTCGATCACCTCGGCGAACAGATGGTGCAGCGCCTTCTCGTCGGTGCCGCCGATGTACATGCCCGGACGCCGCCGCACCGGCTCGAGCCCCTCCAGCACCTCGATGTGCTTGGCCGAATAGCCGCCGTCGCCTGCGCCGCGTGCGGGCTTGTCCTTGCGCGCGGGTGTGCGCTCGGCCGCACGCTCCTTGCTGCGCTCCGCTTCGCGGCGCGCGGCCGCCGGCGTCTGCGCGAACAGGTCACCGGCCGCGGGTTTCGCGTCGGCCTTGGCGGTCTTTTTTGCGGTCTTGCTTGCAGTCTTGGCCATGAGGATCGGTCGATGGTCGAATCAGTTGGGGGCCGAATATGCCACGGCCGGGCCGGCGGATGGGATTGTGGCCGTCGCAGCGAGCGTCACGGGCGCGACACGCGCCGCGATCGTCGCGCCTGCTGACGGCGGCATTGCTTTGCCGGGGGCGTTACTCAACGTCCGGCATGTTGGTGAAATAATGGTCGATGTCGGAGGTGTAGAGAAACCGGTAGCCGAGTCCGGCGAACAACGCCTTCAGTTCCTCGATTCGGTCCGAGTAAAGCTCAACCTGCAGGTAGCATCGGTTGTCGCGCAGCGTGCGCTCCATGCCGCGCAGCGCGTGGAACTCGGAGCCCTCGACGTCCATCTTGATGACGAGCGTCTTGCCCGCATAGGCGAACTCGTCGTCGAAGCGGATCTGCCTGACGGTGTGGGTGGCGACGCCCGGCGCCTCCTCGGGCGGCTGGTCGGCATGCACGACCCAGGACTCGCCGCGGTTGTGCGGGCCGGCCTCCATCAGCGTCACCTCGCCGGGCGCCGAGCCGACCGCCAGCGGAAGCGTGCGCACGACGCCGACCAGGCCGTTGACGTGCAGGTTGGCGAGCAGATGCGCATAGTTTTTCGGGTCGGGCTCGAACGCCACCAGCTCCGGCACGAATTTCCGCACGCCGAAGATCACGCTGTAGACGCCGACATTGGCGCCGATGTCGAGAAAGGCGTCGGCCTTCTGCTCGACGCAGATGCGCGCGAGCTGGTCGAGCCGGCTGGCCTCCCAGGTGCCGTACCAGGCCAGCGAGCGGCCGATCAGATCGGTGGTGTCAACCACGAACAGCGCACCCTCGGCCCTGACGATATGGCTGGTGTAGCCGAGCCGGCGCAGCGTCTCGGAGAACAGCCGCCGCTTCCAGTGCTCGAAGCGGCCGATTTCGTCGCTGAAGTAGACGGGGGCGGTCATGGATTGCGGATCGCGTTGCGGAGGCAGGGGCAGGGGCAGGGGGTGCCGGAACGGCGGTCCCCGCCTTGTGGCACGACTCGCTGGGGAAGGACCATGCCCGTCGCTGGCCTATCCCGCGCGGGCGCGGTAAGGGACATCGCCCCCTGACGCCTCCGTGGCGCCAGCGCCGAAACGGCCCCGATGGACCTCGAAGCCTACGCCCAGCAGATCATCGAATTCGTGAAGACGCACCAGGCCTGGGCGGCGCCGGTGGTGTTTGCGCTGTGCTTTGCGGAATCGCTGGCGTTCATCTCGCTGCTGATCCCGGCGTGGGCGGCGCTGGTCGGCATCGGCACGCTGATCGGTGCGAGCGGTCTCAACTTCTGGCCGATCTGGCTGGCCGGCGCGGCGGGCGCGGCGCTGGGCGACTGGGTTTCGTACTGGATCGGACAGCTGCTCGGAACGCGCGTCTATCACATGTGGCCGCTGTCCCGGCATCCCGAGATGATTCCGAGGGCCGAGCGCTTCGTCGAGAAATGGGGCGCGGTGGCGATCTTCGTCGGCCGCTTCTCCGGTCCGTTGCGGGCCACCGTGCCGCTGGTCGCCGGCATCTTTCACATGCCGTTCTGGCGCTTTCAGGCGGCCAACGTCAGCTCCGCCCTGGTCTGGGCCGCGGTCCTGCTCCTGCTTGGCGACGTCACGTCGATGCTGATCAAGCGATTCTGGGGATAGCCGGTGCCCGCGGCGCCTGCGACCCGGTGTCATCACGGAATCCGTGTCATCGCGGGAATAGAATCGCGGCTCAGGTGTTGGGCTCGACGACGCGGGCGCTTCAGCTCGTATCACCAGACCGGGGGGCGGCGGCTACAATGCGCCCGGCAGAAATCCGTTGCCACCGGCAAGGATCGCCTTTTCCAGGGAGAAAGCTCATGATCGATTTCAACCGCCGCACCGTACTAGCCGGCGCGGCCGCCGCAACCGCCGCCACGGCGCTGACGCCGCTGGCCGCGACCGGTCCCGCTCTCGCATCCGCTCCGCAACTCGGCAAGCAAAACGCCGGCTGGTACCGCTACAAGGTCGGCGACATCGAGGTCACCGTCGTCACCGACGGCGTCAACCGCTTCAAATTCCCCGACGGCTTCGTCGCCAACAAGAGCCGCGCCGAGATCAACGAAGGGCTCGCGGCGGCTTTCCTGCAGCCCGCCCCCGACATGGCGGCGGTGCCCTATTCGCCGGTCGTCATCAACACCGGCAAGCATCTGGCGGTGATCGACACCGGCACCGGCCCCGGCATGTTCGAGAAGTCGAAGGGCAACGTCGGCCAGTTCCAGACCAACATGAAGGCTTCGGGCATCGACCCCGCGCAGATCGACGTTGTCATCATCTCGCACTTCCACGGCGATCACATCAATGGCCTGCTCGGCGCCGACGGCAAGCCGGTGTTCCCGAAGGCCGAGGTCATGGTGCCCGCGCCGGAGTGGAAATACTTCATGGACGACGCCGAGATGGGCAAACAGACCACCGAGCGCATGAAGGGCGTGTTCGCCGGCGCGCGGCGGGTGTTCGACGCGCTTGGCCGCAAGGTGACGCAGTACGACGCCGGCAAGGACGTGCTGCCGGGCGTTTCGGCGGTCGCGACCTACGGCCATACGCCGGGTCATATGTCGTTCATGATCTCGTCCGGAAAAGACCGGGTGTTCGTCCAGGGCGACGTGACCAACATTCCGCTCTTCGTGCGCCGCCCGGACTGGGCCATCATGTTCGATCAGGACGCCCAGATGGCCGAGGCCACGCGCCGCAAGGTCTACGACATGGTGTCGGCCGACCGGATCCCGGTGCAGGGCTTCCACTACCCGTTCCCGGCGCTGGCCTATATCGAGAAGGCCGGCAACGGCTACCGCGAGAACTACGTTCCGTGGCAGTCGGCGCTCTGATATTGAGATCGTGAAATCGTCGTTGAATTCAGGAGGCCGCCCTTCGGGGCGGCCTTCGCACGAGGGAGGCTGCCGATGACGTCCGAAGTCCACCGCTACAAGGTCGGCGAGATCACCGTCACCGTTCTGTCCGATGGATACCGGATGGCCGATGTCGAAGGCACGGTGCTCAACGCGCCGAAGGAGGAGGTGACCGCCGCGCTCGCCGGAGCGGGGCTGCCGACCGACAAGTTCAAGAACACCTATGCTCCGGTGGTGCTCGACACCGGCGGCAAGCGCGTGCTGTTCGACACCGGCAACGGCCAGGCCGCGTTCGACGAAAGCAGGGGCGAGCGCGGCACGCTCAACGCCAATCTGAAGGCGGCGGGCATCGACCGCGCCTCGATCGACATCGTCGATCATCACCCATTGCCATGCCGATCACGTCAACGGCCTGCTGATGGCGGACAATTCGCCCGCCTTCCCGAATGCCGAGGTCCGCATGCCGGAGGTCGAATGGGCTTCTGGATGGGCGACGCCGAGATGGCGCGCGCGCCCAAGGGACGCATGGAGGGCCTGTTCAAGAACAACCGCCGGGTGTTCGACGCGCTCGGCCGCAAGGTCACGACCTATGCGTGGGACGAGGAGGTGGCGCCGGGCGTCAAGGCGGTCGGCACGCCCGGCCACAGCATCGGCCACACGTCCTACATCGTGACGTCGGGCAGCGAGCGGCTCTTCATCCAGGCCGACGTCTGCAACCACGCGATCCTGTTCGCGCAGAATCCGGACTGGCATGGCTGGTTCGATCAGGATCCGGAGCAGGCCGCGGCGACGCGCCGCGCGCGTCTACGACATGCTGGCGGACGAGCGGATGACGGTGCAGGCCTATCATTTCCCGTTCCCGGCCTACGGCCGGATCGAGCGAGACGGCAACGGCTATCGGTTCGTTCCGGCATAGGACGCGGCGATCCCGAAAAGAAAAACGGCGGGGCTTCGAGGCCCCGCCGTCGCGTTTTCAGAGCGCGCCGTTTTTCAGAGCGCCGGTTTCAAAGCGCCCTGGCGCTATCGCTTGTTGCGCGCGAGCCAGCCCTTCATCTGCGCGATCTCGGTCTCCTGCGCGCGGACGATCTCCTCGGCGAGCTTGCGGATCTCTGGATCCTTGCCGAAGGCGAGCACCATCTTCGCCATGTCCACCGCGCCCTCGTGATGCGGGATCATGCCGCGCACGAAGTCCACGTCGGCGTCGCCGGTGAAGGTGATGTCCATTCCGCGGTGCATCTTCTCGTTGATGGCGCGGAACGCCTGCGACGCGGGGCCGGTGTCGCCCTTGGGCTTGTCGGCCGCGTGTCCGGCATGACCGCCGCCGTGGCCGCCACCCTGGCCGCCATGCTGCGTACCGCCGTGCTGCATGTTGCCGTGGTTCATGCCGCCATGGTGCGGACCCTGCATCTTCTGTTGCATCATCTTCTGCTGCATGCCGCCCGGCTCATTGCTCTGAGCCGGCGACCCTGCGCCGTGGCCGTGGTGCTGCATTTGCGCGAAGGCGGCGGCGGACACCAGCGCAAGGCCGGCCGCAGCGAAAATCGCCATCGTTTTCATCGGTCATCTCCATGGATTTCGGTTTCGGCCGGGCCGCTTTCGAGGTTGTGCGAACCTCGGCCGGATCGGAACGAGAATGCGAAAGCCGAAGTCAGGAGAAGCGGGGAGGCGGGTCGATGCGCTCGGGCATGAAGGGCGAGGCGCGCGGGCGCTTGCGAGGCGAGCGTTGCCAGCGGAACGGGGATCAGCGCTGGCGCCACGATCGCCGGCGGCGAGACGCCGACGCAGCAGTCGACGCTCTGACAGGCCGCAAGCGGCGCCGGAATGGGCGGCCGTGCGTCGTCGGCGGCGTGATGACGATGGCCGCCGCTCGCATGTCCCGCATGATCGTGTCCCGCATGATCTTGATCCGCCTGACGATGCGCGTCGCCGGCAAGGCTGCGGTCGTGCCCGAACAGGGGCGCGACCTGCGCCACCGTCATCGCCGGCGCCTGCAAAAGCGTCAGCACGCCGAACGCCACGGCCGGCGCGGCGCGCAGCAAGGCGGGAGCGGTCCGGAACGGCGCCCATGACGGGTGCAACCTCAGGCGCGCCCCGGGCTCCTGTCATCGGCCTTACGAAAATTTGAGGTTCCTTGACCGCCGGGAGGCGGCGCGGCTATAGCGCAGACCATGGCTGCAAAAGCGAAAATCGGCGTTCTCGGCGCGTCGGGCTACACCGGCTCGGAGCTGGTGCGTCTGCTGCTGCGCCACCCGCAGGTGGAGATCGCGCTGCTCACCGCCGATCGCCGGGCCGGGCAGGCGATGGCCGACGTGTTTCCGCAGTTCGCGCCGTTCGATCTGCCGGGGCTGGTGTCGATCGAGAGCATCGACTGGGCGCAGGTCGGCGTCGATCTGGTGTTCTGCGCGCTGCCGCACGCCACGACCCAGAAGGTCATCAAGGATCTGCTGTCGAAGGCGCCGCGGTTGAAGGTGGTCGATCTCTCGGCCGACTTCCGGCTCGACGATCCGGCGGCCTATGCGAAATGGTACGGCCACGAGCATCACGCACCGGAGCTGCAGCGGCAGGCCGTTTACGGGCTGGTCGAGGTCTATCGCGACGAGATCCGCAAGGCGCAGCTTGTCGCCAATCCCGGTTGCTACACCAGCTGCGCGCAGCTTGCGCTGACGCCGCTGCTTGAAGGCGAAGGCGGTGGAGACCGACGGCATCGTGATCGACTCCAAGTCGGGCATGACCGGGGCCGGCCGCGCGGCCAAGGAGGAGATGCTGTTCTCCGAAGTGTCGGAGGGCTTCCATGCCTATGGCGTCGGCCATCACCGGCACATGGCGGAGCTCGATCAGGAGTTCTCGAAGGCCGCGGGCCACGAGGTGATCGTCAGCTTCACGCCGCATCTGGTGCCGATGAACCGCGGCATCCTCTCGACCATCTATGTGCGCGGCACGCGCGGCACCTCGCCGGAGGATCTGCACGCGATCCTGTCGAAGACTTATGCGGACGAGCCGTTCGTGCATGTCCTGCCGTTCGGCAAAACGCCGCAGACCCGGCATGTGCGCGGCTCCAACATGACCTTCATCGGCGTCGCGAAGGATCGCGTGCCGGGCCGCGCCATCGTGATCTCGGCGCTGGACAATCTGGTGAAGGGCGCGTCGGGGCAGGCGGTGCAGAACATGAACATGCTGATGGGCTGGCCCGAGGACGCAGGACTGGAGCAGGTCGCGCTGTTTCCTTGAGCTCGGAAAATCTGGCGGTCACGTCGCCGCATTGATCCGCGGGAGCGGGTGATTCCAGCGCAGCAATGTGGCATCCGCGGTCATTAACGTTGCATCCCGCGCAATGGCGGTTGCGGTTATAAAGCGGTCTGCGGGGTCGCCGTGAAGACCGGCCAATTCCACCGATGATATTGCGATCTCGCCGGTTAGCGCCTCTTCTTTGATTCCGGTCGAAAGGATTGTCTCCCTTTGCATCGCTGGTGGCTGCAGAAGACGAAGCCGGCGCTTGCCGACCAGCATGGCGATTTCCCAGAAACTGACGGCGCTGACAGCAAGTTGTGCGTCCTGCAGAGCTTGAAGCGCCATTGCACGGCTTCTGGTCCCGAGACGAGCATCGGCTGTCACTTCATCGCGTTCCATTCGACGTCGATGGGAGAGATGATGTCGCCGGTGATCTCGATCTGGCCTTTGAGAATACCGAAAGCGCTGGGCTTTTCCCCCTGCGCCTGACGATGCGGCACGAGTTCGGCGAGCGGCTTCCCGTCCTTGGTAATGATGAGCGTGTCGCCGGTCTTGGCGACCTCGTCGATCAGCGCGAGGCACTGGGCCTCGAATTCGGAGGCCTTGATGTCGCGGGTCATGGCGGCGCTCCCACGATAATCCTGGTCATATAGCATCCGGAGCGGAGTCGCGCCACGCAGCCGGTCCGCGCTCAGTCCCTGATCCGGACGTAGCTGCCCGGCGCCTCCTCCAGCGGACGCAGCACGCCGCCGCCCGGCTCGCGCGCCTCGACCAACTCGGCGCCATGGCTCCGGATCCAGTCGATCCAGTCCGGCCACCACGAGCCGGGGTGCTCCGTGGCCTTCTTGATCCAGCTCTCGAGGCTGCCTTTGCCTGGCTTGCCGCCGGTCCAGTACTGGTACTTGCCCTTGGCCGGCGGATTGACCACGCCGGCGATATGGCCGGAGCCGGACAGAACGAACTTCACCGGGCCGCCGAAGAACTTCGAGCCGAGAAACACCGACTGAGGCGGGGCGATGTGGTCCTCGCGGGTGGCGAGATTGTAGATCGGGGCCTTGACCTCGGAGAGGTCGAGCGTCTCGCCGGCGATTTCCATCCGGCCGCGGGTGAGGGTGTTTTCCAGATAGCAGTTGCGAAGGTAGAAACGATGGTTGGCCGCGGGCATCCGCGTCGCATCCGAATTCCAGTAGAGCAGGTCGAATGCGCCGGGCATCCTGCCGCGCAGGTAGTTGTTGATGACGTAGGGCCAGATCAGATCGTTCGAGCGCAGCATGTTGAACGCGCTCGCCATCTTCTTGCCTTCGAGATAGCCGCGCTCGGCCATCCGGCGCTCGATCGCCTGGAGCTGATCTTCGTCGACGAACACCTTGAGATCGCCGGCGTGGGTGAAGTCGACCTGCGCGGCGAACAGCGTGGCAGACGCGATCCGGTCGTCCTTCCTGCGTGCCATGTGCGCCATCGTCACGGACAGCAGCGTGCCGCCGACGCAATAGCCGATGGTGTGGGCGCGGTCCTCGCCGGTCGCCTGCTTGATTGCGTCGAGCGCGGCGAGGGGGCCGAGCCGCATGTACTCCTCGAAGCCCATCGCGGCGTGGCGCTCGTCCGGATTGATCCAGGAGATCACGAACACCGTGAGGCCCTGGTCGACGCACCATTTGATGAAGGACTTCTCGGGCGTGAGATCGAGGACATAGAACTTGTTGATCCACGGCGGCACGATCAGCAGCGGCGTCTTCAGCACCTGCGGCGTGGCGGGCGCGTACTGGATGAGCTGCATCAGCTCGTTCTGGAACACGACCTTGCCGGGTGTGAGCGCCAGGTTGCGTCCGACCGCGAACTGGGTCGCGTCAGACTGGCGGATGCGCAGGTCGCCGCCGCCGGCCTCGATGTCCTCCGCCAGCATGTGCATGCCGCGCACGAGGTTCTCGCCGTTCGAGCCGAGCGTCTCGCGCAGCAGCTCGGGATTGGTCAGCACGAAGTTCGACGGCGACACCGCATTGGCGATCTGCCGGACGTAGAACTCGGCCTTCTGCTTCGTGTGCGGATCGAGATCCCTGGCGTCCTGCACCAGCATGTCGGCCCATTGCGTCGACAGCAGGTAGGCCTGCATCAGGAAGTCGAAGAACTGGTTCGACTTCCATTCCGGGTCGGCGAAGCGGCGGTCCTTCGGATCGGGCTCGGCCACCGGCTGCTGCGGCTCGCCGGCCAGCCGCCTGGCGGCCGCTCCCCACAGGTCGAGATAGGCCTTGCCGAGCCGGGTCTGCAGATCGACGGCGCGCTTGGGATCGGCCAGCCAGTATTCGGCGACCTGGCCCAGGGTGCGGACCACATCCGTCACCTCGTCGGAGAGCGGCCCGTCCGCCTTGCCCTCCTCGCGCGGCTTCATGTAGGCGGCGAGCGCCTTGCCGCCTTCCTCGACCAGCCGCGCCACGTTCTTGGAAAACGCCTCGACGTCGACGGCGGTGACCGGCTGGGCCGGCGGTGCGGGTTGGACGTTGTCCTTCATGGCGTGCGATCGCCTGCAAACCGCGTTCCAGCGTCCGGGGCCGATGCTGTTTCGTGTCCCGAATCCGCCTTCACCGGATCGCCTCCCTGTGACGTGCTATCCTGCATTCGCATGCGAATGCCGGTTCCGGCCGAACCTTGCTTTGACCATATTGGCGGGCTACCTGAAGCTCGCAACAATCGGTTGAGTTTACGTCAATTTCACGGATAGCCCCACAAGTCGCTGTGGGATTCGTCCATGAGCCGTCCGAGACCTTAGTTGGGTGACGACGGGCCGAGCGAAAGAGGGTTCGTTGGTCTTGCGACGGCATGGCGCATCAAGATTTGGCGCATCAAGACTTGGCGCATCAAGATTTGGCGCATTAACCCTTGGCGCATCGCCGTCTGGCGGCCGGCAGCGTGCCGAACCACCGCGCGCCGCGGCGCGATGCGCCGTGAGCCTGGCCGCGTTGCTTGCCGCTGCGGCCGGACTCGCAGGCTGCGGCTCGATTTCCGAGAGTATCGCCGAGCGCGCCTCGGACCTCCCCGGCGTCGGGCTTCCGGCCAATGCGCCGGCGCGGCCGGCGACGCCGGCGGTCTATCCGGCGGTTCACGACATGCCGCCGGCGCGTCCCGCCGCGCTGATGAACGAGACCGAGGTCCAGCGGACCGAGGACGATCTCGTGGCGGTCCGCAACCGCCACCGGGCCGCGGCCGGTCTGCCGGCGATCCAGGAGCCGGCCAGGCCCAAGCCCCCATCCCAGCCCCCATCGCAGTCCCAGGGGCATCAGAACCGGCCGGGGGCGTCGGGGGCGACGCCGGCCCCGAGCAGCCGGACGATCTACTGAGGATCCGGCCCAGGCCGGCCGATTCCCTCGCTGGCGCGGGTCGCGGATGGTGCTAAAAGCAGGGCCCGCGCCGCGCGCTGGGATTCGACGGTCGAGAGATTGAAATCATGGAAGAATTTCTACCGCATCAAGCGACTTCCGCCCTACGTTTTCGAGACCGTGAACCGCGCCAAGGCGGCCGCCCGCAACGCCGGCGCCGACATCATCGATCTTGGCATGGGCAATCCGGACCTGCCGGCGCCGGCCCATGTCATCGAGAAGATGAAGGAGACGCTCGGCAAGGCGCGCACCGACCGCTACTCGGCGTCGAAGGGCATCGCCGGACTGCGCCGCGCCCAGGCGGCCTATTACGCGCGCCGCTTCGGCGTGAAGCTCAATCCCGACACCCAGGTGGTGGCGACGCTCGGCTCCAAGGAAGGCTTCGCCAACGTCGCGCAGGCGATCACCGCGCCGGGCGACGTCGTGATCGTCCCCGACCCGAGCTATCCGATCCACGCCTTCGGCTTTCTGATGGCGGGCGGCGTGCTGCGCTCGGTCTCGTCGGAGCCGACGCCGGAGTTCTTCCCGGCGCTGGAGCGCGCGATCACCCATTCGATCCCGAAGCCGATCGCGGTGATCGTCTGCTATCCGTCGAACCCGACCGCGTTCGTGGCCGAACTCGACTTCTACAAGGATCTCGTCGCCTTCGCGAAGAAGCACGGCATCTTCATCCTCTCGGATCTCGCCTATGCCGAGGTCTATTTCGACGGCGCGCCGCCGCCTTCGGTGCTGCAGGTGCCGGGCGCCAACGACGTCACCGTCGAGTTCACCTCGATGTCGAAGACCTTCTCGATGCCGGGCTGGCGCATGGGCTTCGCGGTCGGCAACGAGCGCATCATCGCCGCGCTGGGCCGCGTGAAGTCCTATCTCGACTACGGCGCGTTCACGCCGATCCAGGTCGCGGCGACCGCGGCGCTCAACGGCCCCGAAGAATGCATCGTGGAGATGCGCGACATCTACAAGCGCCGCCGCGACGTGCTGGTGGAGAGCTTCGGCCGCGCCGGCTGGCATGTGCCGCCGCCGCGCGCGTCGATGTTCGCGTGGTCGCCGATCCCCGAGCCGTTCCAGTCGATGGGCGCGGTCGAATTCTCCAAGCTTCTGGTCGAGAAGGCCGAGGTCGCGGTGTCGCCCGGCACCGGCTTCGGCGAGCGCGGCGAGGGCTTCGTGCGCATCGCCCTGGTCGAGAACGAACAGCGCATCCGCCAGGCCGCGCGCAACATCCGGCGTTTCCTTGAAACAGGCGCGGAAACATTGCACAACGTGGTTCCTCTCGCCACGCGGCGCTGATCCGATGCAGGCTTTTGGTTGTTTTTTCCGGGCTCCTGTCAGGAAGGCGGCCCGATTTCCGAGCGCACAACCCGGGCGCACGGCTCGGCGAGTCGTGCGTTGCGGCGGTGCGCTCCGGCGCGGCGGTGAACGCTGATGGCCGCTCCCCTTAAAATCGGCATCGCGGGACTGGGCACCGTGGGCGCTTCGGTCGTCGCGCTGCTCCGGGATCAGCGCGCTCAACTCGCCGCCCGCTGCGGCCGGCCGATCGAGGTGGTGGCCGTCACCGCGCGCTCGAAGGGCAAGAGGCGCGGCGTCGATCTCTCCGGCGTTCGCTGGCTGCCAGATCCGGTGTCGCTTGCCAGCGATTCCGGCATCGACGCCTTCGTCGAACTGATGGGCGGCGAGGGCGACCCGGCCCGCGCCGCGGTGTCGGCTGCACTCAAGGCTGGCAAGCCGGTGGTCACGGCCAACAAGGCGCTCCTGGCGCGTCATGGGCTGGCTCTGGCCGCGCTCGCGGAGAAATCCGGCGTCGTCCTCAACTACGAGGCCGCCGTCGGCGGCGCGATCCCGATCGTGAAGACGCTGCGCGAAAGCCTCGCGGGCAATTCGATCTCGCGCATCTACGGAATCCTGAACGGCACCTGCAACTACATGCTCACGCGCATGGAGCGCGAGGGGCTGTCGTTCGAGGACTGCCTGAAGGAGGCGCAGCGCCTCGGCTATGCCGAGGCCGATCCCTCGTTCGACATCGAGGGCCACGACACCGCGCAGAAGCTTTCGATCCTGGCGAGCCTCGCGTTCGGCACCCGGGTCGATCCCAAGGCGCTTTACGTCGAGGGCATCACTTCGATCACCACCGCGGACCTCGAGGCCGCCGACGAACTCGGCTACCGGATCAAGCTCTTGGGCGTCGCGGTCAAGACGCCGGCGGGCATCGAGCAGCGCGTGCATCCGACGATGGTGCCGAAGGAGTCTGCCATCGCGCAGGTGATGGACGTGACCAATGCGGTGACCGTCGACGCTGAAGGCATCGCGCCGATCACGCTGGTCGGTCCCGGCGCCGGCGGCATGGCCACCGCATCGGCCGTCGTCTCCGACATCGCCGACATCGCCCGCGGGGTGCGGACGTCGCCGTTCGGCCGTCCGTCCGCGAAGCTCACCGCCAGCAGGAAGGCGCCGATGCAGCGCCACGAGGGCGGTTACTACATCCGCCTGATGGCCGTGGACAGGCCGGGCTCCGCCGCCGCGATTGCGAAGCGGCTGGCGCAGCACGGCATCTCGATGGAGTCTATCGTGCAGCGCCATTCCGGTCCGCCGGCCGGCGGGGCTGCGAAGGGGCAGGGCCCGGTTCCCGTCATCCTGATCACCTACGCCACGACCGAGGACGCGGTGCGCAAGGCGCTCGCCGCCGTCAAGCGCGACCGGGTGATTTCCGGGGCGCCGCAATTGATCCGGATCGAAAAAAACCGATGATGGGTGCCCGGATCGGGCGGTCCGGGAAACGCCAGGGAGTTTCGTGATGTCTTCGCCGATCGCCGTGCAGCCGAACCTGCTGATGGAGCGCATGCTCTCGATCGAGATCGTGCGCGTGACGGAGCGCGCCGCGGTGTCGGCCGCGCGCCTGCGCGGGCACGGCAAGGACAAGGCCTCCGACCAGGCGGCGGTCGATGCCATGCGCCGCGAACTGAACCGGCTGCCGATCGACGGCACGGTGGTGATCGGCGAGGGCGAGATGGACGAGGCGCCGATGCTGTTCATCGGCGAGAAGGTCGGCAACAAGGGCGGCCCGGCGGTCGATATCGCGGTCGATCCGCTGGAGGGCACGACGCTGTGCGCCAAGAACATGCCGGGCGCGATCGCGACGCTCGCCATGGCCGACGCCGGCACGCTGCTGCACGCGCCGGACTGCTACATGGACAAGATCGCGATCGGACCCGGCTATCCCAAGGGCACCATCGATCTCGATGCGCCGGCCGACGAGAACATCCTGGCGCTGGCCAGGGCCAAGGGCGTGAAGCCGTCGGAGATCACTGCGATCCTGCTCGATCGCCCGCGCCACGCCGACATCATCGCGGCGGTCCGCAAAACTGGCGCGGCCGTCAGCCTGATTTCCGACGGCGACGTGGCCGGCGTGATCCATTGCGCCGAGCCCAAGACCGGAATCGACATCTATCTCGGCATCGGCGGCGCGCCCGAGGGCGTTCTGGCGGCGGCGGCGCTGCGCTGCATCGGCGGCCAGATGCAGTGCCGGCTGGTGATCGACAGCGAGGCGCTGCGCGAGCGCACCCTTAAGATGGGCATCAAGGATCCGCGCAAGAAGTACGAGATCGAGGACATGGTGAAGGGCGATTGCCTGTTCGCCGCCACCGGCGTCACCACCGGCCCGATGCTGGCCGGCGTGCGCTTCGGCAAGGACATGATCGAGACCGAAACCGTGGTGATGCGCTCCGTCACCGGCACGGTGCGCAAGATCGTCGCCGAGCACCGGCAGCTCGAGAAATTTCACCTGGATTGAAGTGGGCTTCGGTCCAATCTCGTGTGACTGATCCCTTGAATGCGAGACGGCCGGAAACGGTCGCCTCGCATTTTTTGTATCGCATGGCGGGTCGCGATGTCGTGAGGTCTTGTGCAGGTCCGAGGCGACCGGGATAACCATCGACGTCAGAACAAAAACGATGTTCGGGAGGTCCGATGCCCCGCCACGTCCATCTCGTCGGCAGCGTTCCCGGTCACGATGCGGCCGAGGTGTTTGAGAGCGTGAGCGCGGCGCTGGGGACCGGCTCAAGCGCATCCCCGATGGGGAAACCGGCGAACGCGGCGACTGGATCACCTGGCTGGAGCCGGTGTTTGCCGCGAGCGGCGCCTGGAAAAATCCGGCGAGGTGTTCCGTCTGCATCCGACCGCGCCGCCGCGCACGCGCTACCGCCTCAGCCCGGCAAGACGGTTGCGGACGTCCGCTTCGAGAATCTGTTCTATGCCGACATCGCGCAGCAATCCTACGCGGCGTTCAAGCGGCTGAAGGCGCAAGGGCAAGGTGCCGAAGGGCGCGCGCTTCCAGGTCGATCTGGTGCCGGCGCATTCGGTGCTGTGGCTCTATCTGCAGGACGACCTGCATGCGCCGGTCGATCCGATCTACAACGAGGCGGTCAAGCGCGAGATCGACAAGCTCGCCGCGACGATCCCGCACGACGAACTGGTCGATTCAGTTCGACGTGGCTTCAGCCGTGTTCGCGCGGCTGGAGCGCGGCGACGTCAGCGCCTACGGCAGAAGCCGCGACGAAACTCAGGCGACGTTCGCCCGCATCCTGGTCGATCTCGCGGAGCACGTGCCGGTCGACATCGAACTGCTGTTCCATTTCTGCTACGGCGATTCCAACCACAAGCATGTGGTCGAGCCGACCGACATGGGCGACATGGTGGACATGGCGAACCGGCTTTCGGCCGGCGATCGGGCGGCCGATCGAGCTGATCCATATGCCGGTGCCGCGCGACCGCTCCGACGACGGCTATTTTGCGCCGCTCGCCAAGGACTGCGGCTGAAGCCGGAGACCGAGCTGTGCCTCGGCCTCGTGCACCACACCGACGGCGTCGCGGGCACGCGGCGCGGCTTGCGGCGGCCGAGAGGGTCGTCGGCGATTTTTCCATCGCGACCGAATGCGGCTTCGGCCGGCGCGTGCCGGATACGATCCCCGAGCTTCTGCGCATCCATGCCGAGGTGGCTGACGGCTGAAACGCCGTCCGGTCCACACGGTCTTGCGCGGATCTGCACTGGCGCGGGCCGGGACGTGGTCCTGGCCACATTCCGGGCATCAGCAATGCCGGAATTCGAATCCGACATGACCGCGATGCCGGCCCTTGCGACGACCGGCCGCAAGGGCGTTCTTTCCTGGGCGTCGAGCGTTCCGCCTGCGGCCGCGCCTGGCGCGACCGGCTGGACGAGCGCGGCAGCGCGCAGGCGCTCGCCATCGCCCAGCGCCATGCGGTGCCCGAACTGCTGGCGCGGGTGCTGGCGGGGCGGGGCGTGGAGCCGGACGCGGTGCAGGCCGATCTCGATCCGACTGTCCGGAACCTGATGCCGGACCCTTATGTCCTGACGGCGATGGAGCAGGCCGCGACGCGGATCGCGCGACGCCGTGACAGCGCGGCGAGACGCGTGGCGATCTTCGGCGACTACGATGTGGACGGCGCGACCGCCTCGGCGCTGCTGGCGCGCTATCTGCGCGCCGGCGGCCTCGATCCGCTGCTGCATATTCCCGACCGTATCTTCGAGGGCTACGGACCGAACATCGATGCGATCCGCAATCTCGCGCAGCGCGGCGCGACGCTTCTGGTCACGGTCGATTGCGGCACGGTGAGCATCGAGCCCCTGGCGCAGGCGCGCGCGCTCGGCCTTGACGTGGTGGTGCTCGATCATCACCAGGCCGACGAGACAGCTGCCCGACGCCATCGTGGTCAACCCCAACCGGCTCGACGATCTGTCCGAGTTGGGTCATCTCGCGGCGGTCGGCCTGACCTTCATGGCCGTGGTCGCGGTCAATCGCGTGCTGCGCGCCCGCGGCTTCTGGACGGAGAACAGGCCGGAGCCGGACCTGCTCGGCTTTCTCGATCTGGTCGCGCTCGGCACCGTCGCGGACGTGGTGCCGCTCAAGGGGCTGAACCGAGCCTTCGTGTCGAAGGGCCTGATCGCGCTGCGAAGGCGCGAGCGCGCCGGGCTCACCGCGCTGATGGACGTGTCGCGGCTGTCGGGGCCTCCGGAGGGCTGGCATCTCGGCTTCATGCTCGGCGCCGCGCATCAACGCCGGCGGACGGATCGGCCGCGCCGATCTCGGCGCGCGGCTGCTGCTGGAGGACGATCCGACCGAGGCCGGGCGAATGGCGGCCGAACTCGACCGGCTCAACCGCGAGCGGCAGACGATGGAGCAGGCGATGCTTGCCGAGGCCGAAGCCGAGGCGCTGGCCTCGCTCGGCATCGAGGAGAAGGGCGCCGTGGTGGTGACGGCCGCGGCCAACTGGCATCCCGGCGTGGTCGGGCTGATCGCCGCGCGGCTGAAGGAGCGGTTCAACCGTCCGGCCTTTGCGATCGCGCTCGAACCGGGCGGCACCGGCACAGGCTCAGGACGTTCCATTCCGGGTGTCGATCTCGGGCGCGCGGTGCGGCGCGCGGTGGCGGACGGACTGCTGCTCAAGGGCGGCGGCCACGCGATGGCGGCGGGGGTGACGCTGCGGCGGGACGCGCTCGCGGCCTTCCGCGCCTGGCTCGAAGACACGCTCGCCGCCGACGTGACGGCGGCGCGGCAGGACCGGTCGCTCTCGATCGACGGCGCCGTCAGCGCCAGCGGCGCGACCGTCGAACTGGTCAATTCCCTGGCGCAGGCCGGGCCGTTCGGCGCGGGCAATCCGGAGCCGGTGATCGCGTTGCCCTCGCATGTGGTGGCCTATGCGGAGGAGGTGGGCCAGGCCCATGTCCGGGTGCGGCTGCGCGCGGGCGACGGCAGCCTCCTCAACGCCATCGCCTTCCGCTCGGTCGGCCAGCCGCTCGGCCAGACCTTGCTGGCCCACCGGGGGCAGGCGGTTCACGCCGCAGGCTGTCTGGCGATCGACCGCTGGAATGGCGCGGAGCGGGTGCAGATGCGGCTGCTCGACGTTGCGCCGGTCCCGCAGCCGGGTCGGCTCTTAACTGCGGAGAATGTTGTTCGCTAAATGGTCGAAATCGGGAAATGCCGTTTCCCGGGCGTCGGAAACTTTGGTCGCAACCCGTCCGGGTTTCTGCGGTAACGTGCGCCGGATATCGGATGGATTCCCGTATGTCGCGCGTCAGGTTCTTTTGCGATGCTTTCAATAGATGCGCGCCGGCTGTCGCCGCGGCTCTGGCGCTGTTCGCCGCCCATCCGCGACAGGTTGCGGCCGCGCCCGACCTCGAGCTGGGCCGCTACCTCGCCAACCAGTGCATGACCTGTCACCGCGCAGCGAGCGCGGCCGGTGTGGCCATTCCCAACATCTTCGGTGTTCCGGCCGCGCATCTCGTCGCGCAGATGAAGGCCTACCGCGAGAAGAAGCTGCCGAACGAGGTGATGCAGACCCAGACCGCCAACCTCAAGGACGACGAGATCGAAGCGCTGGCAGCCTATTTCGCGCGGGCCAAAAAGCCCTGACGCCTTGCGTGCCGAGCCTTGCGAATTCCAACGGTCACGAGACGAGGGGAGAAATCCATGACAGACCTGACACGCCGCCGGTTTTCCGGCCTTGCCGGTGCGACCTTGCTATCCGCCGCAACGACTCCGCTTTACGCGCCCGCAGTGCTGGGCCAGTCCAAGGCCAGACCGAAGCTCGTGGTGATCGGCGGTGGCGCCGGCGGCGGCACCATTGCACGCTACGTCAACAAGGATTCCGAGGGGGCGATCGAGGTGACGCTGATCGAGCCGCAGCGCCGCTTCACGACCTGCTTCTTCTCCAACATCTATGTCGGCGGCTACCGCAACTTCGCCTCGATCACCCACGGCTACGACAAGGTCCAGAAGGAAGGCGTGCGGATGGTGCATCAGGCCGCCACCGCGATCGACCGCGACAAGAAGCAGGTCGTGCTCTCCGGCGGCCGGCGCGTGCCCTACGACCTGCTCGCGGTGTCGCCGGGCATCGACCTGAAGTACGATTCGGTGCGGGGCTATTCGGAGGACGCCGCGCGTGTCATGCCGCACGCCTGGAAGGCGGGCGAGCAGACACGGCTGCTGGTGCGCAAGCTGAACGCGCTGAAGGACGGCGACCTCATCGTGATGATCGCGCCGCCGAACCCGTACCGCTGCCCGCCCGGACCCTACGAGCGCGCGTCCATGTTCGCGCATGTGCTCAAGGCCAAGGGGCACAAGAAGTCGAAGATCATCATCCTCGATCCCAAGTCCGCGTTCTCCAAGCAGGGCGTGTTCGTCGAGGGCTGGGAGAAGCACTATCCCGGCATGATCGAGTGGCAGGATCCCAAGACCCACGGCGGAATCGAAAGCGTCGACGCCAAGACCGGCACGATCAAGACCGCGCTCGCCGACTACAAGGCGGCGCTCGCCAACGTGATCCCGGCGCAGACCGCCGGCAAGATCGCGCTCGACGCCGGGCTCGCCGACAAGTCGGGATTCTGCCCGATCGACGCCGCGTCGATGAAATCGACGGTCGATCCCGCGATCTTCGTGGTGGGCGATGCCTCGATCGCGGGCGAGATGCCGAAATCGGCGTTCTCGGCCAACAGTCAGGCCAAGGTCGCGGCCATGCTGATCCGCGGCGAACTGACCATGTCGCGCACCTTCCCGGCGCGCTACTCCAACACCTGCTGGTCGCTGATCGAGACCGACGACGACATCAAGGTCGGCGCCAATTACGAGCCGGTCGAGGGCAAGATCGTCACGACCAAGGGAACGGCCTTCGTCAGCCAGAAGGGCGAGCCCCCAGAGGTGCGCAAGCAGAACTACCAGGAGTCGATCGACTGGTATAACGGCATCGTCGCCGACATCTTCGGCTGATCGGACTCACGCCGTCACGATGCGCGGCCGATCCGGGCGACCGGGTCGGCCGCCTGCATTTGCGAAGGCGACCGGATCCTTTCGCGGATCGTTCCGGCTTCACCCGTCTCAGAGTGCGCCGACCGGAAATCCGCAGATAGCTCCTGCCGTCGTTCTCCGGAGGCGGCAGGCGTCCGCCGCGGATGTTGACCTGAAGCGCGTGCAGGATCAGCCGCGGCATCGGCAGGGTGCGGTCGCGCGTCTCGCGCAGGTCGATATAGGCCTCGCGGCTCGGGTTGTCCCGAAATGCGTGTTGCTGCGCTTCTGTTCGTCCACCGTGCTTTCCCAGGCGGCGGGCCGCCCGTTCGGGCGGTAGTCGTGGCCGGTGAACAGCCGGGTGTCGCCGGGCAGCGCAAGAATGGCCTGGATCGAGTCGTAAAGCTGGCCCGCGTCGCCGCCGGGAAAGTCGGCGCGCGCCGTCCCGCTGTCGGGCTGGAACAGCGTGTCGTGCACGAAGGCGCAGTCGCCGGCGACATAGGTGATCGAGGCCGAGGTGTGGCCGGGCGAATGCATCACCCGCACATCCAGGCCGCCGACCTTGAAGACGTCGCCGGCTGCGAACAGCCGGTCCCACTGCGATCCGTCGGCGGGGAAATCGGGCAGGTTGTAGAGGCTTCGCCAGATCGCCTGAACGCCGACGATCTCCGATCCGATCGCGGTCGGCGCGCCGAGTTTGTGCTTCAGATAGGCGGCTGCGGAAAAATGGTCGGCGTGCGCATGGGTGTCGAGGATCCAGTCGACGGTCAGGTTCTGCGCGCGGATAGCGTCCAGCATGGCGTCCGCGGATTCGGTCGAAACCCGTCCGGCCTTCTCGTCGAAGTCCCAGACCGGATCGACGATGGCGGCGTGCCGGCTGTCGGGATCGCGCAGCAGATAGGCGATGCTTCCGGACGGGTCGTGATAAAATCCGGTGACGAGGGGGCGGGAGCGGTTCGACATTTGCGAAACGCTATCGCAAGGCTGGTCCGGCTGCCATGAGCGGCCCCGGAAACCCCACCGTTCAAGAGCAGATCCATTTCTGGTAAAAAATTACCTTTATTTCTCGACCGGAAGATCCGGCCGGGAACCCCATTCGGTCCAGGATCCGTCGTAGAGCTGCTTCGGGGGCTTGCCAATGGCGTCGAGCGCGAACCACAGCGTGGCGGCGGTGACCCCCGAGCCGCAGGTGGTGACGACGGGCTTCGACAGATCCACGCCGCCGGCCTTGAAGGCCTGCTCGATCTTGTCCGGCGCCACCAGCCGCCCGTTCTCGATCAGCGTCGTCACCGGCACGTTCAGCGCGCCCGGCATGTGACCGGGCCGAACGCCGGGGCGGGGCTCCGGCGCCTCGCCGCGAAAGCGGTCTGCGGGACGCGCATCGACCACCTGGGCGGACTCGTTCATCAGGACGAGTTGCACGTCGGAGGCGATGGCGACGCGGGAGGTGTCGAGTTCGGCGTCGAACTTGCGCGGCGTGCGCCGGGGCTCGCCGGGCTCGAGCGGCCGGCCTTCCGCCTTCCACTTCGGCAGGCCGCCATCGAGGACATAGACGTTCTTCGCGCCGAAGATGCGGAAGGTCCACCACACCCGCGGCGCGCCGCCGAGACCCGCGCCGTCATACACGACGATGGTGTCGTCCTTGCCGATGCCGAGCGCGCCGACCGCCTCGGAGAAGTGCTTCGCCCCCGGCAGCATGTGCGGCAGGTCGGTGGAATGGTCGGCGATCGCGTCGATGTCGAAGAACACGGCGCCGGGAATGTGACCGGCGAGATATTCGGCGCGGGCGTCCCGTTTCTGCGCCGGCAGATAGAACGACCCGTCGACCGCCACGACCTCCGGTTCGCCGAGCCGCGCGGCGAGCCATTCCGTGGTGACGAGGTTCTTGCTGGCGGGCGGTCGGGTGTCGGTCATGAAAACTCGCTGTCGCAATCGTTGAAGGGCCGCATCGGTGAAAGCCCGCGGAGCGGACGCTCCGTCCATCATGCCCGACACCAACGCGCCATGCACGCAACGGTTCGATCCGCGGCGGGACGGCGTCGACAGTCCCGCCGGATCAGGCCTTTTCGAACGGGATGTCGATGCTCGGGCGGCGCTCCAGCCAGGCCGGAACCGGCAGGCTCTTCGAGCGCAGGAACGACGGATTGAACAATTTGGACTGATACCGGGTGCCGGAATCGCAGAGCACCGTGACGATGGTGTGGCCGGGGCCCAGATCCCTGGCCAGACGGATGGCGCCGGCGACGTTGATGCCCGACGAGCCGCCGAGGCACAGGCCCTCGTGTTCGAGCAGATCGAAGATGATCGGCACGGCCTCTTCGTCCGGAACGAGATAGGGCTTTTCAACCGTCAGCCCTTCGATGATCGGCGTCACGCGCCCGAGACCGATGCCCTCTGTGATCGAGCCGCCCTCGCTCGCCTTGGCGACGCCCGAGGAAAAAAGGCTGAACATGGCCGCGCCGCGCGGGTCTGCGCAGCCGATCACGATGTCTCTGTTCTTCTCGCGCAGAAAGCCGGCGGTGCCCGACAGCGTGCCGCCGGTGCCGACCGCGCAGATGAATCCGTCGATGCGGCCGCCGGTCTGTTCCCAGATTTCCGGTCCCGTGGTCTCGAAGTGAGCCTTGCGGTTGTCGAGGTTGTTCCACTGATCGGCGAACAGCACGCCGTTCGGCTCGGTCTTTCGCAGCCGGTCGGCGAGACGGCGCGCCACATGCTGATAGTTATCCGGGTTGGAATAGGGCAGGGCCGGCACCTCGACCAGCTCGGCTCCGCACAGCCGCAGCGTGTCTTTCTTCTCCTGGCTCTGCGTCTCCGGGATCACGATCAGCGTGCGATAGCCGCGCGCGGCCGCGACCAGCGCCAGTCCGATGCCGGTGTTGCCGGCGGTGCCTTCGACGACGAGGCCGCCGGGCTTGAGATCGCCCCGGCGCTCCGCCTCGAGGATCATGTGCCGGCCGGGCCGGTCCTTGACCGAGCCTCCGGGATTCATGAACTCGGCCTTGCCGAAAATGGTGCAGCCGGTGAGCTCGGAGGCCTTGCGCAGCTTGACGAGCGGCGTGTTGCCGATGGCCTCAACGATGCTGTCGCGAACGGGCATGAATGCACCTGCCTTGGGTCCGCCGAAGCTAGAGGACGGGCCCGCGCACGACAAGGTTTTGCACGCTCGAAAGCATCGGCGACAGGTTCGCAGAACGAATCTTCCGCAAGCGTCGCAGCTCGCACCGCAAACATTCTCGCGGATCGGCGCGCGGCAGAACGAACGCTTCGATGCGCGCGGGGATTACGGGCCGCGCAGGCTCGCGTGCGCTTTCAGGGCGCGCTCGCGAGCGAGATTGTGATCGACGATCGGCGCGGGATAGGTCTTGCCGAGCGTGACGCCGGCGGCAGCCAGCTCCAGCGGCGCCGCGGCCCAGGGCTTGTGAACCGTCGGCGCGGCAAGCCGTTCGAGCGCCGGCACGAAGGCGTGAACGTAGTCGCCGTTCGGATCGAACTTCTCGCCCTGCGCGACCGGATTGAAGATCCGGAAGTAGGGCGCTGCGTCCGCGCCGCAGCCCGCCACCCATTGCCAGCTCGCCGGGTTGTTGGCGTCGTCCGCATCCACCAGCGTGTCCCAGAACCAGCGCTCGCCGCAGCGCCAGTCGATCAGCAGATGCTTGATCAGAAACGAAGCCGCGACCATGCGCACGCGGTTGTGCATCCAGCCGGTGGTCCAGAGCTGGCGCATGCCGGCATCGACGATCGGATAGCCGGTCTCGCCGCGCTGCCACGAGCGCAGCGCCGCCGGATCGTCGCGCCACGGAAAGCGGTCGAAGCGACGGTCGATGTTGGTGCGGTGCAGATCGGGATGCTGGTGCAGAAGGTGCCAGGAAAACTCGCGCCATCCGACTTCGGAAAGAAACTTCTCGACGTCGCGGCCGTTTGCGCGTCGTCCGTGTCCGGACTCGGCCGCCATTTGCGCGGCATGCCAGATCTGGAACGGGCTGATCTCCCCGAACCGAAGATAGGGCGACAGGCGCGAGGTCGCCGGCCGGTCCGGACGGTCGCGGTTCTCGGCATAGCCGGCCAGTTCGTCGTCGAGGAATTCGGCGAGCCGGTCGCGTGCTCCGGCCTCGCCGCGGCTCCAGGCCTCGCGCATGCCGCCGGCCCAGTCCGGTCCGGTCGGTTCGAGCGTCCAGTCGTCGAGCGGGTCCGAAGCCGCTCCCTCGAAGGCGCGAATGTTGGATGGAGCAAGGAGCGGGCGTCGCGGTGCGCCCTTCGCAAGCGCCGCGCGCCAGAACGGCGTAAACACCCGAAACGGCGTGCCGCTCATGTTGACCAGCGGCGGCTCGTTCAGAAGCGAGGCCTGAAACGTGCGCACCGGAACACCTTGTGTGGCGAGCGCCCGCTCCACGCGCGCGTCGATAGCGGCGCCCGGTCCGTAGCGCCTGTTCCAGACCACCGACGCGGCCTGCGCTTCCTGCGCCAGCGCCGGGATCGCCGTCTCCGCCGCTCCGCGCCGGAGCATCAGCCGGCCGCCGCGCTCGCGCAGCGCGGCGTTGAGCGCACGCAGCGAACCGGCAAGCCACCAGCGCGCCGCCGCTCCAAGCGGACGCAGCCCCGGGCTCTCGTCGTCGAGCAGATAGACACAAAGGACAGGCTGCCCGCTGGCGGCTGCGTCGCTCAGCGCCGGGTTGTCGGCGAGCCGCAGGTCGTCGCGAAACCAGACGATGGTCGGTGACGGACGTGTTTCGCGGGAGGGGGCCATCGGAAACGTGCGGATTGGAGGGCTGCGGCGGGATGACAGCGATAAAGCCTGCTTGCCATACGATCAAACCGGGCCTTCGGATCGCAACCCACCGAAACCATGTGCAGGAACTCCGTGCTCCGCGAGATCGCGGTTGTCGCCGACCCATCAGGTGTTCGACAGCGTGTGGTTGACGATGCCGAGCTTCGAAGCGGTGCTGGTCACCATCGCGATCCCGTTCATCCTGCTGGCTGCGGCCGACGAGCGCTCGACTGCGCCAATTCGCGCGGCCGCAAGCCCTGCGTGCGCCGACGATCTCGATCTGCGAAAAAGCCGGGTGTGCGTGTCCCGGGTTTTGAGGCATCATGCGGCACGGATCGAAGCCGAGGACGACGATGAAATACAGCCGGAAAGACGCCAAGGATTTCGCCCGCGAGCACATGCGTGGAATCTGGGCCGCGGCGCTGATGCCGTTTCACGACGATCTGTCGATGAACGAGGCGGGCTACAAGTCCAACCTGCGGCACTGGGTCGACGATCTCGGCGTCGACGGCGTCTTCGTGGCCGGCAAGCAGGGCGAGTTCTTCTCGCTGTCGGTGCCGGAGCGCAAGCGCTGCTTCGAACTGGCGATTGAGGCAATCGGCGATCGCGCCGGCACGATCATGTCGTGCTCCGACCAGAACATGGACGTGGTGATCGATCTGGCCCAGCACGCGAAGGCGGTGGGCGCGACCTCGATCGTGGTGCATGCGCCGGTGCTGCACTTCCTGCACGGCCAGGACGAGACGTTGTACCAGTATTACAAGACCATCAGCGAGAAGATCGACATCGGCATCGCGATGTGGAGCCATCCCGACTCCGGCTACCTGATGAGCCCGGAGCTGTGCGCCAGGATCGCGGAGCTGCCCAACATCGTCGCGATCAAATACAGCGTTCCGAGAGAGATGTATGTGAAGCTGACGCGGTTGGTCGGCGACAGGATCCAGGTCTCGACCGCGTCCGAGGAGGAATGGTTCGACAACATCGTCGAACTCGGCTGGCGGCTCTATCTTTGCTCGTCGCCGCCCTATCTCTACCAGACCAAGGTCGACCGCCGGATGCGCGACTACACCGATCTCGCATTCAAGGGCGAGGTCGCCAAGGCGAAGGCGATCCGCGACAGCCTGGAGCCGGTGCGCAAGGCGTTCCGCGGCTCGCGGCCGGGCGAGAAGCCGCCGGCGCATTCCAAATACTGGCAGGAGCTGCTGGGCCAGGTCGGCGGCCGGGTGCGCGCGCCGATGCTGGAACTGACAGAGGCCGAGAAGGAGGCGACCCGCAAGGCCTTCGAGGGCTGCGGACTGAAGCTCGGTGCCGTGACGACGTCGTCGGCGGCCTGATCCCGCGGCCCGGGCGCGGCGGCGCATCCGGGACACGCCAGTCGAGGAGATCCCCATGAAGACCGGCCGCCTGAAGGCGTTCAACTTCCAGAAATGGATCGCGGAGAACCAGCATCTTCTGAAGCCGCCGGTCGGCAACAAGAAGGTGTTCGAGGACGGCGAGATGACGGTGCAGGTGGTCGGCGGGCCGAACGAACGCTGCGACTATCACGACGATCCGGTGGAGGAGTTCTTCTACCAGATCAAGGGCAACATGGTGCTCAAGGTCGGCGACAACGGCAATTTCTACGACGTGCCGATCCGGGAGGGCGAGGTGTTCCTGCTGCCGCCGCATGTGCGGCATTCGCCGCAGCGCCCGGCCGGCTCGATCGGGCTGGTGGTCGAGCCCAAGCGCTACGAGGACGATCCGTTCGACGCCTTCGAATGGTACTGCTTCGAATGCGGCAACCTCGTCCATCGCATCGAGGTGAAGGTCGAGCATCTGGTGCGCGACCTGCCGCCGCTCTACGAGGCGTTTTTCAGCGACGAGCGTGCGCGCACCTGCAAGACGTGCGGCGCCGTGCATCCCGGCAAGAAGCCGCCGGTAGGCTGGGTCCAGATTCCGGCCTGAGGCGGCGTCGATTCTGTCTGTGCGGTCGCGCGACCCGGGCGAGCGGTGTCGATCCTGCGCAACTCCTCGGAGCGCCATATTATCGCAGCGGGTTGACCGGTCTGCGAACCGCGCTCAAAAGGAATGCCGACAAAATTCGGCCGGGAGGGTTCGTCATGAAGAGTGCATATGCGATCGGACTGGGCGTTCTGGCGCTCGTGGGCGTCGGCGTCGCCGAGGTTCACGCGCAGGCTTCGGGACAGGCTTACCCGACCCGGCCGGTGCGGCTGGTGGTGCCGTTCGCGGCCGGCGGCGCCAACGACATCGTCGCCCGCCTGATCCAGCCGTCGCTGGAAAAATCGCTGGGCCAGCCGGTGATCGTCGAGAACAAGCCCGGCGCGAGCGGCATCCTGGGCACCGACATGGTGGCCAAGTCGGAGCCGGACGGCCACACGCTCGGCGTCGCGCTCGCGACGCACTCGGTCAACCCGGCGGTCAATCCCACGATGCCCTACGACACCGAGAAGGATCTCGCCCCGGTGATCCTGGTCGGAAAAAATCCGCTGATGTTCCTCGTGAACGCCAGTGTTCCCGCCAAGACGATGGCGGAGTTCGCCAAGCTCGTGAAGGCGAATCCCGACAGGTACAATTACGCGACGCCGGGCGCCGCCAGCCAGGCGCATCTGATCGTGTCGCAGTGGAGCAATCTCGCCGACGTGAAAATCCAGCACCTGCCGTATCGCGGCGGCGGTCCGGCGATCATCGCCACGGTGGCCGGCGAGGCGCAGTTCTCGGTGATGTCGTCGCTTTTGTCCGCGCCGCATGTGGCCTCCGGCAAGCTGCGTGCGCTGGCCATCGGCAGCGCCAGCCGCGACAAGCAGTTTCCCGACGTGCCGACGATGGTGGAATCCGGGTTTCCGGACATCGAGGCGGTGACGTGGGTCGGAGTGTTCGCGCCGGCCGCGACTCCGCAGCCGATCATCGACCGCCTGAACCGCGAGATCGCCCGAATCCTTCGCGAACCCGACGTGGCCGCAAAACTCGGCGCGCAGGGCATCACGGTGGCCGGCGGCCCGCCGGAGGAGCTGCGCAAGCTGGTGTCCTCGGAGATCCTTCGCTGGACCGCCGTGGCCAAGCAGAACGGCATCAAGGTCGGAAAATAAACCCGCGCCGTCCCGCTCGCCGCGGCGTGCGTTGACATCGCCCCGTCGGCGGCGCGAAATCGCCCGAACGATCCCGGCCGCCGGCCGGGGTGAAAGCGGCCGTCCGGCGGACCGCACATTCGGGAGGAAGGCATGCGCAAGAGACTGGCCGTCGCGCTCTTGATTCTCGGGCATTCCTTGGGGCATTCCTTGGGGTCTGGGCCGCGCCGGCTGCGGCGCAGGACTATCCCAATCGCATGATCCGCCTGATGCAGGGCTTCCCTCCCGGCGGCAACATCGACCTCATCGCGCGGCTGCTCGCCGGCGAATTGCAGAAGTCGATGGGCCAGACCGTCATCGTCGAGGCCAAGCCCGGCGCGGCCGGAAGTCTCGCCGCCGAGGCGGTGGCGCGCAGCGAGCCGGACGGCTATTCGCTGCTGGTGCTGCCGAGCGCGCATCCGGCGCACGGCGCGCTCGCCAAGAACGTCAAGTACGACGTCGTCGACGACTTTCAGTGGATCTCGGTCGCGAGCTTCTATCCGTTCATCATCTGCGTGCGGGCGGACTCTCGGTTCAAGACGTTGCAGGACCTGCTCGCGGCGGCGAAGGCCAGGCCGGGAGACCTGAAATACGGCTCGGCCGGCGTCGGCTCGATCCTGCACACCACCGTCGAGCTTCTGGCGCATCAGACCAAAAGCCGGTTCCTGCACATTCCTTATCGCGGGGAGGCGCTGGCGCTGACCGGGCTCCTGACCGGCGATTTCGATTTCATCGCCGCGACCTCGGGCCTGATCAGCACGCGGCTGAAGTCCGGCGAGTTCCGCGCGCTGGCCGTGACTGGAAAGACCCGCTGGCGCGACCTGCCGGACGTGCCCACGGTGGAGGAGGCGGGCGTACCGGGCTTCGAAGTGATCTCGTGGACCGGGCTTGCGGGACCGGCGAAGCTGCCGCGCCCGATCGTCGATCGCCTCAACGCCGAGGTTCGCAAGGCGGTCGCCAATCCGCAGGTCGCCGACAAGCTGCGCGCGATGGGTGGCGATCCGCGCGCCACGACGCCGGAAGAGATGCGCGACATCGTCGCGCAGCAGTATGGCGTAT
Source organism: uncultured Alphaproteobacteria bacterium (assembly GCA_963758225.1). Taxonomy (GTDB): domain Bacteria; phylum Pseudomonadota; class Alphaproteobacteria; order Rhizobiales; family Xanthobacteraceae; genus Z2-YC6860. The sequence goes on from CAVWUJ010000007.1 coordinate 168,410, forward strand.
GGAAGAAGCTCGCGACTGAAACCGGGCTCTCGATCAACTGAGGGCGGAGGCGCGTCCGGCCTGGTTCTTTCGCGGTCCGCGCGGTTTCGGTAGTGTCCACCCGTTGCAGGGAGAACGCCATGAACGTGCACCAGAAAGTCGCGCCGCTCGCGGCCGGTGAATCGTCCGCGCCCGCGGGCATGACGTCCGAGGAGTGGCAGGCCCGCGTCGATCTCGCGGCGGTGTACCGGCTGTGCGCCAAATACGGCTGGGACGACGTGATCCACAATCATTGCTCCATGCGCGTTCCGGGCGAGCCATCGAAGTTCCTGATGAAGCAGCACGAGCTGCTGTGGACCGAGGTCACGGCGTCGAACCTGCGCAAGGTCGACATGAACGAGGATCTCGACGAGTTCGCCGGCGTCAACCGTCCTGGCTACACGCTGCACGGCGGCGTGTTGAAGGGGCGCCCCGACGTGAACTGCGCCGTTCACGTTCACACCGAAACCGGCATGGCGATCTCGGGCCTCAAGCACGGGCTGCGCATGGTCTCGCAGCAGGCGATGCGGTTTCACAAGCGGATCGGCTATCACGCCTACGAGGGCATCACCGAGGACTTCGGCGAGCGCACACGCATTCTCGCGGCGCTCGGCCAGAACCGCGCGCTGATCATGCACAACCACGGCCTGCTGACGGTGGGGCAGACCGCGCGCGAGGCCTTCATCCTGATGAAGTACCTGATGTCGGCTGCGACCATCCAGCTCCGGATGGAAGCGACCGGCGGCGCGCTGATCGAGGTGCCGCCGGAAATTTGCGAAAAGGTGTCGGCGCAGTACGAGAAGCACGATTCCGGACGCGGCGCCGCCGACTGGCCGGCCTATCTGCGCGTGCTGGACGGCATCGATCCGGGCTATCGCAACTGACCTGCGTGATGGAAGGACGAACCATGCTCGACATCGGCCAAGCCCGCCGCCTCGTCGATCCCGTTCGACGCCGCCCGTCTCGACAGGCTGATGGAGCAGGAGGGCATCGACGTCCTGCTGGCGAGCTCGAAGCACAATGTGCAGTACCTGCTCGGCGGGCATCGTGCGTTCTTCTTCGACTACATGGACGCGATGGGCGTCAGCCGCTACCTGCCGATCGTGGTCTATTTCAAGGGCGCGACCGACAAGGCCGGATATTTCGGCCATCGGCTTGAGAACTTCCAGCGCGAGAACAAGCCGTTCTGGACCCCGGTGCAGCAGTGCAACTCGTCGGGCTCGCTCGACACCGTCGCGAAGGTGGTCGATCACCTGAAGAAATCCGGCGTGAAGATCGGTGCGATCGGCGTCGAACTCGCGTTCCTGCCGTTCGAGGCCGGCAATGCGCTGCGCGATGCGTTCCCCGGCGTGGCGATCAAGGATGCGCTGTTCGCGCTGGAGCGCATGCGCGCGATCAAGAGCGCGCAGGAGCTTGCGAAGCTGAAGATCGCCTCCGACGCGGTGCTGGATTCGATGAAAGCTGTGATTGCCGGGCACAGGCCGGGTGCAACCAAGGCCGAACTGGTAGAGGCGCTGCGCCGCGAGGAGACCAACCGCGGGCTGACCTTCGAGTATTGCCTGATCACGGCCGGCACCAGTCTCAACCGCGCGCCCTCCGATCAGGTCTGGGGCGAGGGCGAGATCCTCTCACTGGATTCCGGCGGCAATTACCACGGCTACATCGGCGACATCTGCCGGATGGCGATCCACGGCGAGCCCGACCAGGAGCTTGTCGACATGCTGGGCGAGATCGAGGAGGTGCAGCGCGCCTCGATGAAGCCGATCCGGGCCGGCGCGATGGGCAGCGAGATCTACGCGGCCGGCGAGGCGCGGCTGGCGAAGTCCAAGCACCACAACCATTCGCACTTCCTGGCGCATGGCATGGGCCTCGTCAGCCACGAGGCGCCGCGGCTGACCAAGACGGGGCCGGTGCCCTACGACGACTACGACGCGCATCGCGCGCTCGAGGCCGGCATGGTCGTGTCGGTCGAGACCACGCTCGCGCATCCGCAATGCGGATTCATCAAGCTGGAGGACACGGTGATCGTCACCGACACCGGCCACGAGGTTTACGGCGAGGGCGCGCGCGGCTGGAATCGCGGCGGCACGGCGGCCGGAGCATGATCCCGAAAAGTGGGGACCGGTTTTCGGACAAGATCATGCTCAAAAAAGACTAAGGCATGAAAATCGCCCGCGTCGCGGCCACGCCGCTCAACGTCCCGCTGCATATCGACGTGGTCGGCGTCGATCGCAGGACATCGCTTGCGGCCTGCTACGTCGAGGTCGAGACCGACACCGGCATCGTCGGTCACGGCCTGACCAGCATCACCGAGGAGGACGTGGTCGCGCAGATCGTCAACGGCGTGGCGGGCCCCGCCATCGTCGGCGACGATCCGCTCCTGACCGAGCGCATCTGGGACAAGCTCTACTGGATGCTCTTGCCGCGCGGCCAGACCGGCTACGGTGCCCATGCGCTCGCCGCGATCGACGTGGCGCTGTGGGACATCAAGGGCAAGGCGCTCGGCCAGCCGGTCTGGAAGCTGCTCGGCGGCGCGCATGCCCGCGTGCCGGTCTATGCGACCTTCGGCTTCGGCTTCTTCGATCGCGAGCAGCTTGCGGCCGCCGCGAAGCTCTGGGTGTCGCAGGGCTTCGGCAAGCTGAAGATGACGGTCGGCAACGAGGCGCTGCGCAAGCGCGCGTCGCGTCCGTTGATGGACGTGATCCGCGAGGATGCGGCGCGCGTGCGGGCGGTGCGCGAGGCGGTCGGCCCGGACGTCGAACTGTTCATCGACGCCAACTGCAACCTCGATCCCTATCACGCGACCAAACTGACCGAGATGGTGAAGCCGTTCGGCATCTCGTTCTTCGAGGAGCCGATCACGCAGAACGACGTGCTGGCGATGGCGCAGCTCCGGCGTTCGACGGGCATGGCGCTGGCCTGCGGCCAGAACGAGGGCCTGTCGTTCCGCTTCCGCGACCTGATGCTGAAGGAGGCGATCGACTACGCCCAGCCGAACGTGCTGATCACCGGCGGCTTCACCCAATGCCAGAAGATCGCCGGCATGGCCGCGGCCTTCAACATGCCGGTCGCCAACGGCGGCGCGTGGGGCTTCCACAATCTGCATCTGCAGGCCGGCGTCGCCAACGGCACGCTGGTCGAGCACCATTATCTTGCGGTCGAGCTTTACAGGCAGCTCTTCACGAGCCTGCCGATGCCGTCGGGCGGCTTTTTCACTTCGCCGGAGGCGCCGGGACTGGGATTTGAGCCCAACCGCGACGCGATCCGCGAGATCGCCAAACTGCCGCTGTCGAAGGGACGGGGGAAGGGGTAGCGCCCGGGCGAAAAATCAAAGGCGTCCCGATCTTCAGACCGAGACGCCTTTCAATCGTTCAGGCTCGCGGGATCAGCCGCGGTTGCGCCACTGCGCCCGGCGCTGGCCAGTGGCGGCGGTGGTCGGCGCCGCCGACTTGTGGCGGAAGCTGATGCGTCCGCGCTGCAGGTCGTAAGGCGACATTTCGACGATCACCCGGTCGCCGACGCCGGTGCGGATGCGGAACTTGCGCATCTTGCCGGCGGTGTAGGCGAGGATTTCGTGATCGTTGTCGAGCTTCACGCGGAAGTTTCCGTCGGGAAGAACCTCCGTCACCATGCCCGTCGAATTCGAGCATCTCTTCCTTGGCCATCGGATTCGTCCTTGGTGCTTACTGGCGAGATTGCATGAAACCGACGCCGGCGAAAGCCCCGCCGATCGGCTGCGTCGAAGCGACCGGCCGTGCTCCTTCCGCCTGCGGAGCGTGGGACGCGGAGCGGGCGGCGCTCTGGTGCTGAGGCCGGGCCTCGTTGCGGGGCCGCTGATCGTCGCGACGCGGCTGCCCGTTGCCGTTCTTGCCGTGTTTCGGCCGGCCCTGCTGCGGCCGGTTGCGGCTCTGGCCGTTGCGGCCCTCATTGGGACCATTGTCGTTGCGGCGTCCTTCGTTCCGGCCCCCGTCGTTTCGTCCTCTGGCGTTTTGAGGTGAGCCGTTCCGGCCGCGCCCGTTGTGCTGTTGCTGCTGCTTGGGACGGGGGGCGGCCCGGCCGGCCGGCGGCACGTCGCCGCTGGCCGGGATGTCCATGCGGATCAGCCGCTGGATGTCGCGCAGGTAGGCGACCTCGTCGGCCGCGCACAGCGAGATCGCCACGCCCTCGGCGCCGGCGCGCGCGGTGCGGCCGATGCGGTGAACGTAGCTTTCCGGCACGTTCGGCAGGTCGAAGTTGACGACGTGGCTGACGCCATCGACGTCGATGCCGCGCGCGGCGATGTCGGTCGCCACCAGCGTGCGGATGCGGCCGGCGCGGAACGCGGCCAGCGTGCGCTCGCGCTGGTTCTGCGACTTGTTGCCGTGGATCGCCTCCGCCGAAATGCCGTCGCGTTCGAGCCCGCGCGCCACCTTGTCGGCGCCGTGCTTGGTGCGGGTGAAGACCAGCGCGCGGTCGACCGGCTCGGTGCGCAGGATGTCGGCGAGCGCGGCCGACTTGGCGGCGCGGTCGAGATGGATGACGCGCTGGGCGATCCGCTCGGCGGTGGTCGCGACCGGCGTCACCGCCACGCGGGCGGGATCGTTCAGCATCCGCTCCGCCAGATCGGCGATGTCCTTCGGCATGGTGGCCGAGAACAGCAGCGTCTGCCGCGCCTTGGGCAGCATGGCGACGATCTTCCGGATGTCGTTGATGAAGCCCATGTCGAGCATCCGGTCGGCCTCGTCGAGCACGAAGGCCTCAATCCGGTCGAGCGACAGCGCCCGGTTGTTGATGAGGTCGAGCAGGCGGCCCGGCGTGGCGACCAGAATGTCGACGCCGCCCGAGAGCGCGCGGATCTGGCGGCCCATCGGCACGCCGCCGATGGCGAGCGTGGCCTGCAGGCGCAGGTGGCGGCCGTAGGCATTGAAGCTGTCGAGGATCTGGCCGGACAGTTCGCGGGTCGGGCTCAGCACCAGAACCCGGCAGGTCTTGCGCTCGGGCCGTCGCGGGGCGAGCGCGAGCCGGTTGAGGATCGGCAGCGCGAAGGCGGCGGTCTTGCCGGTGCCGGTCTGGGCGATGCCGACGATGTCGCGGCCGTTCAAGAGGAGGGGGATGGCCTGGGCCTGGATCGGGGTGGGGGTCGTGTAGTTTTCCTCGGCAAGCGCGCGAAGGATCGGCGCGGCGAGGTTGAAGTCCTGAAACGTGGTCAAGATCGGTCTTTCGGTATGCGGGTCGGGGCGCCGCGCAGAATTGCGCACGCCGCGAAACGCGGGGAAAAGAGACATCCCGCGTGGCCTGGGCTGTCGGCTAGGAGACGGAGAACGGATAAGGCGGGCTGAAAGCCGTGGCGCAACAAACAGCGCCGTGAATTTCCTTGCACGCGGCCCGCGGAAAGGCCCGGACGAACCGGGTCGAATCCGATGCGCATCAGATGCCCTGTTCTTGTGGAGATTTCAAGGCCTTGAGAAACGATTTTGCCGGGGTGCCGGATTTGCCTGCTTTTTGATCGTTCCGGCGGGGCCCGCCGGGCGCTGCGGCAAGCATGTTTTAACCACATTTGATTATGAAAAAATGCCCACGAGAATTCGAGCATGCTGGCCCGCTGGCTGTTGCCCCGATCGTCCCGCGTTGATCCGCCCGCCGTCGAGGCGGACGGACCGGAGCCGGAGCCGGCCGAGGCGCGCCAGTTCATGCGCGTGCTGCGGCTCGACATGGCGACGGACGATCGCGCAATGGCGGGCATCGACTGGCGTGTCGACGGCCAGGCGCCGTCGCTGGTTGTCGGGTTCATCTCTCCGCATCTCGATTTCGCCGAGGTCGCGCGGCGGATCAAGTCCCGCCTCGCGCCCGGCACCGCCTTCCTGGCGGTGTCGACCGCTGGCGAACTGTCGTCGTCGCCCGGCAGCGGCGACGCGCTCTATTGCGCCGCGCCTGCGAGTTGGTCGACCGTGGTGCTGCAGATGTTCTCGCGCGACCTGGTGTCGGCGGTGTCGCTCCACACCGTGCCGCTGCACAGTGCCGACATTCGCGCCGGCGGGCCGGTCCGCAGCATCGACGAGCGGATCGACGCGATCCGGCGTGAACTGGCCGACGTTCGACCGCCGTTCCCGCTGAGAGCGACCGAAACGCTGGCCCTGACCTTCATCGACGGCCTGTCGGCCAGCGAGAGCTTTCTGATGGAGGCGGTCTACCGCGACGATCGCTTCCCCTGCCTGTTCGTCGGCGGCTCGGCCGGCGGCACGTTCGATTTCAAGCACACGTTCCTGTTCGACGGCACGTCGGTGGTCGAGAACGCGGCGGTGATCGCGTTTCTGAAAATGGCCCCGGAGCGCCGCTTCGGCGTGTTCAAGACCCACAATTTCCGCGCCACGCCGGCGAGCTTCCTGGTCTGCAAGTCCGACCCGATCCGCCGGACGGTCAGCCAGGTGGCGACCGGCGAGGGGTTCGAGCCCGAGAACGTGGTCGATGCGCTGGTCAGGCACTTCGGCTGCAAGCCGGAGGCGCTCTACGACCGCCTGACCCAATCGACTTCCTTCGGCATCGAGATCGACGGCGAGATTTTCGTGCGGTCGGTCTCCGGCGTCGACCTCGATGCGGGCGTCGTGAGCTTCTACTGCGACATCGCCCCCGGCGACCGCCTGCGCCTGCTCGTGGCGGATGGCTTCGTCAGCAAGACCGACGCCGACTTCGCGGCCTTTCTCAAGGACAAGCCGCCGCCGATCGGCGCGCTGCTCAACGATTGCGTCTGCCGCAGGCTCTACAACAGCGACGCGCTCGGCGCGCTCAAGACCTTCGCCGGCATCCCGGTCGCGGGATTCTCGACCTTCGGGGAGTTGCTGGGGATCAACATCAACCAGACGCTCTGCGCGGTGGTGTTCTTCGACGCGGCCGACGGCGCGGCGTTCCGCGACCGTTACACCGACGATTTCGCGGTTCACTACGCTCGCTTCAAAAGTTGGTTCCTGCACCGCCGCCTGACCTTCGCGGATTTCCAGATGCGGTCGCGCCAGCGGCTCGTGGACGCGTTCCGCCTGGAGCTTCAGGCGTCCGACGCCTTCGCGCATCGCGTCGATCACCTCATCGAGCGGGTCTCCGAACTTTCGGCCGCGATGAAGACGACGCAGGCGCGGCTTCAGCAGGGGCTGGGATCGTCGTTCGATCACATGGCCGTTCAGAACGGGCTTCTCGGCGATTTCGAGCAGCTCAATTCGGTCGGCCGCTCGATCGAGGCGATCCTGGAAATTATCCGCAGCATCGCGCAGCAGACCAACCTGCTGTCGCTCAACGCGACGATCGAGGCCGCGCGCGCCGGCGACGCGGGCCGCGGCTTCGCCGTCGTGGCACAGGAAATTCGCAAGCTCGCCAACGACACCCGGCTTGCCATCGAAAGCAAAAACGACAGCGCCGGCATGAAGAAGGACGCGCCGGCCCTCATGCGCGCCGCGGTTCAGTCGCTCGGCAAGCGGGTGGAGACCGTGACCCAGTCGCTGGAACTGGCCCAGAAGACCAGCGACGACGTCGCGCAGGATATCCAGGCGATGTTCGAGGACGCCCACGCGAGCTTCGTCGCGCTCGCACAGGAGCTGGCGCGATTTCGCTCGGACCGTGCGCAGGCGACGCGGTTTTCCGCGATCGCCGACGAGCTCGAGCGGCTCAACCGCGCCTGATCGCGGACGATCAGGACCGTCGCGGCCACGCGCGATCGGGGCGCACGTTATAGGGATCGCACCTCAGTATAGGGATCGCACCTCAGTAACCGCGATACGGCTTGCAGATACCGTCCTGCACCGTGAAACCGCGCTGGCGACAGACCAGCCGGCCGCGCTGGTCGACATAAGGACGGAAATAAACCTCCGGCCGGCCGAAGTTGCTTTCGCCGTAGATCGGCCGGTCGTAGCCGGAGCGGTAGCCCGGCGGCGGTCCGTAATGGCGCTGCGGCGCCGCGTAACGCGGCGCGCATTGGAACCCGTTCCAGTACCAGCCGCGGCCGCAGCCGTCGGCTGCGACCGCGGTCGACGCCTGGGCGGCGAGGGCGGCAAGGCCCAGGGCCGTGACGAGAAGTCCTTTCATGATGGTCTCCGTGTGCCCCGGTCGGGCCGGGACGTCTCTGCCTGATCGCGCCAGCCTGGACCGGGCGACCTGAACACGAGCACAACGCTTTGCGGCAGGAAAATGTTCGGCTCCACCGAGGGGAGTTTTCCCTTCGGACGTTCGGGACAGTCGCGAGACGCGCTTGGCTCCCCACGGTCGGGGATGAAGGCCGGGCGAGGTTGGAAGCCCGCAAGGGGAAAGACCCGCTTGGCGCGCTTCGTTCTGAGGGATTTTTTGGGTGATCGCTGATCGCTCCGCTGTTGCCGGGAGCTGAAGGCGAGAACAACGGCCGCCTCGTCCCGACGGCCGCGCTGATCGACACCGATTGTGGCCCAGGGCAAGGCCCAGACCGAGCGAAGCGACCTGAAATGTATTGTAAAGCTGGCTCCCCGGGCCGCAATCAGACATCACGAAAGGCCCGATTTCACGAGCTGTTTTGCACTTTTCGGGGTACGGGCTACCCCGTTCCATACCCTGTGACTCCGGAAATTCCGACTTATCCCCCGAAATTACCCTCTAGGAGGCGCTATACGGCCCCAGGAGCGACGTTGCGGGGCGGGCTAGGACTTGGACCGTCTGAGCTGCCGAACCTCGCGCAGGCCCAATTTCTCGCCCTCGTCGGCGCAGTCGTGCGAGCAGTAGAAGTGTCCGTCGTTGGCATGCACGCACATGCCGATGAACGGCTTGCGGCACGACGGCAAGAAGCAGGAGAGGGGGCTGCCTGCTTCAAGATAGGCGGAGAGCTTCGGACCGTCTTCAGTCACGTCTCAACTTCCTCTGCTCGTCGAACCAGGATGCGCGAAGTTTGGCGGTCGCGTCTTCCAGGCTCGAACCGCATCCGCTCGCGTTGACCGGCCAGTGCAGAAACCAACCCCACTGGTCTTTGAAGACACCAACCTTGAACCGGGAGATGTGGCCCACCACCGGGCCGTCGACCACCACGGCGTAGTCGTCCGGGTCCTCGGAAACGGGCACCCGGCCTTCGAGCTTCGCTTGCTGGGCGATGGTGCGAAGGATGAAGCGCATGGAGAACAAATAGCGAACAAATGGGGCCGCGGTCAACTGCCGCGGCATCTGATTTTAGACCGTTCTTGGGGAACGCCCTGGCGGGTGTGAGGTTGGGCTGATGTCCCGTTGGACGACCCCCTGCTGTCGCGGTCCCCTCACGGCAGCATCGAAAGCGCCCCTCTCGCGAGGAGGGGTGCTTTCTTTTTGGAACGGTCGGTTGCGCTGCGCATTACCCCAGTGTCTGGGGCCAAGCAAAATCTAGCGCTTGGCTGTAGAAGACGCTCCCTGTCCGGCCACAGGGGGCGTCTTCTCACGTTTTGGCCTTCCGCTTCGACTTAGTTTTGCGCTTGAAGGGCGTAACGTTGCCGCCATTCTTGCCCGCGCTACGGCTTAAGGCTTCGCGCAACGATGCGGGGATCCCGTGCTTGCGCAGGAGGTCGCGGAACGCCTCGTCTGCCAGCTCCTGAAACGTGGACATCTTATCCTGGGCGAGGAGGTCCAGCGCCCGCCAGGTCTCGTCGTCGAACTGGACGCGCTTGCCAACCATTATGACTTGCGATCGCCCTTGTCGCCTTCGCCCTTCTTGGAAGTTGTCTTTGCTTTCTGCCGTTGGTCGGCAGACAGGCTGCAGACTCACGTCGTCGCTCTCCTTGAACTTGCCTTCCTCGTCGCGGCGGACGTAGCGCTTGTCGCCCTTGTGCGGCTCAATGAGTTCTCTCGGCATGGCATCCTCCGTGGTTGAACGAAACAACGTCCCAGACCGCGAAGGGTTCAACTAGAGAAGGCGATGCTCGCCTTGCCGCAAACCCAGAGCAGCAACAAGCTCGTCGTTGACCCACCCCAAATCTTCAAACGAGTGGGTTTCCGGTGCAATGGCTCTGTGCAGGATGTCGAGGGCGTGACCTGCATCTGCTTCAGCGACCACGTAATACACTTTGTACTGTCGAGCGATGCCCGACACCCTGAATATTCTTCCACCCATGGCGGCGAAATATACCGTCACTTGGGAACGTTGGAAGCATTCTAGTGTTTCAGAGAGAAGACGCCTTGGGCTCAAACGGCCTGTACCGCAGCGTGGTGCATCTCGTAGGGCGAGGGAACGTACCGATAGAACGCCAGCGTCTCACCGTTCGCTCCTTTCCGGTACTCCCGCTCAATCCGCTCCGGCTTCTCCTCATGCAGCTCACGCAATCGGCGTGCAGCGTTACTGGCGACGTAGCCGGTCTTCTCGAACGTCACGCGTTCGATTGCCGACGATGCAAACCAGACACCGGGATGACTGCGGAGGAAGGTGAAGATGCGGGCTTTAAGGGAGGTGCGGCTCATAGCTAGTTCGTTGTGCTCTCCCCCTTCCTCCTAGGCTCTGCGGCTTCCTCAGCGGTTAGGGAGCCGTGCGTTTTCTTATAACAGTTGGTGTGGTAGGTACCCGCTCGGGTGATGTGCTTGTGCTGGTACTCTTGAAAAGGCGACCTACACTCCTTGCAGCGTACGGCGGCTTCCTTGTGGCAGGGGCAGACCTCGAATTGACAACCGTAGTGCCTTGCAAAACCATCTTCGTCTTCAACTCTTCCAGTGCATATTTCGCAACACTCCCCTTTGCTTTGGGGCTCTGACCAATCAATGTCAGGCACTTCGTCTACTATGCGCGTGCTGTAGTGCTGTGCTGGGAGTGGGGTGAGGGCGCGTAGCTTAGCGATAATGTTCTTGGTACTAGCTGTCGGAAACAACTCTGCCTGGCGCTCAATGGCGTCGTAGGTTGCCTCTACTGCCTCCCCCCGTACCCTAGCCTCCTCTGAGGCCAGTAGGGTGCGGATGAAGTCTTTGAGGTCAGTATACATACCCTCGTAGTCACAGCACTCAAAACAAGAGCCTCCACCCTTGGCAAAAGTTGTGTTTTCAAACTCCTTTTCCCATTCGTGCTTCATACGTTCTTGTTGTTGCTGATAGCGACCGCACGATTGCACCGATGACAGAACCAAGCCCAAACCGACTGCCATTGTTCTTTGTGCTGTTCGGTCTCGCGTTTACAGCGAAGGCAGAGGCGGGTGGTCATAGCTTCTTGGTTGGGTCGAACAGCGAAGTCTGATGCTTCTGGTCCGAATGGAATTGAAGCTGTGACGCGGTTGAGAACTTCTGGCCGCACATGATGCACTGAAGCTTCGGTTTGACGGCTTTGGGTTTCTTCCAAGTCATATTGGCTTGTTAGGTGATAGGCGGCGAGCAAGGCCACCTTTGCGGCCAGCCTCGGCTGCCTCTTCTGAGCTCCATTCGTGAGCAGTACCTGCCTTGTGTGCGGCTACCCCGCCTTTTGCCGCTATCTCGCGCTGTTTGACCTTATCCATCGAGGCGAAGCCCCGAAGATGCTTACGATTGTTTGTATTCATGCTCCTTTGATGAGTTGGCGAATAATCTCTGCGATGGTCGTCTTCTTGCGGAATGCGAGGCGGCGAAGGATGCCGTGCTCGCGCTTATAAAGGCGCACTTGCACTAATGGTTCTTTGGCCATGTCCTAAGCGTACCATGCGCTCCACACCGCAAGCCCCGTTATCCCCATATGCACCGCTCGGGGCACTTGCCTGTGCTACAATGAGCGTAGGTCGAGCTTTAGCAGCCCATCCATTTCATCATCATGTTTGATGTCGGTTACGTCGGTTCTCCCGCTCGCATAGAGCGCGGATACCGTAAGGGTCAGCGTCGCGGGACGTTAGGTCTTATCTCTCTCGCCACCGCTTACACCCTGTTCTGGTTTTCAGCCGGTGCAGCGTTCGCATTACAAGTTCTCTAAGCAGTCGGACGCTTCGCGTTGGCCGTGGGCCGACTGCGGCCAGCGCCGAGCGATAATCATCACCTATGAAGTTTGAAATTAAGCACCGCTGGTCAGGCGAAGTTCTGTTCGCGGTCGAAACTGAAAGTTTTCGGTTCGCAATTGAAGCCGCAATGAAAGCAAAGGCGAACCTCTCGTGGGCGGACCTCTCGTGGGCGAACCTCTCGGGGGCGAACCTCTCGGGGGCGGACCTCTCGTGGGCGGACCTCTCGGGGGCGGACCTCTCGTGGGCGAACCTCTCGGGGGCGGACCTCTCGAAGGCGAACCTCTCGGGGGCGAACCTCTCGGGGGCGGACCTCTCGAAGGCGAACCTCTCGGGGGCGAACCTCTCGGGGGCGAACCTCTCGGGGGCGGACCTCTCGAAGGCGAACCTCTCGGGGGCGAACCTCTCGAAGGCGAACCTCTCGTGGGCGGACCTGCGTGTTATCAAGCACGATATCTGGGGTGTATTGCTTCAGTCTCGTGCGGAGGTGCCGTTCTTGCGGCAAGCGCTGCTTGAGGGGAAGGTCGATGGCTCTGTCTATCAGGGTGAATGTTCATGCCTATGCGGCACGCTTGCCAAGGCACAAGGAAAGACTGACGGCTCTACTCTTCCCTTTGCTAATGCGTCCAGTCCGGCAGAACGCTGGTTCCTTGCCATACGTAAAGGCGATACGCCAGAGAACAACCCCGTTGCAAAACTCGCATTGCAATGGGTCGATGAGTTCTTAGAGCTAACAAAAAACAATGCCTGAGTTAGAAGCAGCACGCCAAGCTCGCGATGAGGCCTTCTCCGAGTTCATGGCGCAAAGCAGCAAAGCAACGAAACACAGCTTGAAGGCGAAGGCAGCACGGCACCGCTACATGCTGGCGGCCGATGAAGTCCGGGCGATAGAACGGGATTTGCTGTCGTATCCCGTAGGGCAATAACAACAACCATAATCCAACAACACCTATGACACTTACACCTCCGAAGAAGACTCAGTTCGAAGTCGTGCCTGCGGGCAATCATGTCGCCCGCCTTTACGAAATCATCCACATCGGGACCATCCCGACCACCTTCAAAGGTGAGGAGAAGATGACGGACAAGATCCGTCTCACCTTCGAGCTCTGCAATGAGCGCAAGGAGTTCAAGGAAGGCGAGGGCGAGAAGCCGTTCTCCATCTCCCGTGAGTTTACCTATTCATTCGGCGCCAAGGGCCACCTTCGCCCCTTCATCGAAGGTCTTACTGGCGAGAAGATTCTCGACGACGAGCACCCGGACCTTGAAGCTCTGCTCGGCAAGGCATGTTTGCTGAACGTCGTGCATGCAGACAGTGACGGCCGGACCTACGCAAACATTCAGAACGCGTCGCCGCTACCGAAGGGCATGGAGGCGCCTGACATCTTCAATGAGACACGCGCGCTAGACATCAATTCCATCCCATTCGAGGAGCTTGATGCGCTTCCCGAGTTCATCCAGAAAAAGATGAAGTCCAGCGAGGAGTACGGCATGCGTATCCGCCACTCTGACGCCATTGACAGGGCTGTAGAGGAGGGTGCGATCGAGCAGCCGGAGCCCGGCAAGCCGGTCAAGCCGCGTATACTGGGAGGACCGGCATCAACAGAGCCGCAGCCGGACGACATTCCCTTCTAACTCGCACTTCGGCAAATCGCCTGTCAGTTGGTAGCAGGCGAGAGAACAGAAAAAGCCCCGGAACCGACCGGGGCTTTTTCTTGTTTGTCGTCGGACCGTCAGCAGCGATTGATGCGACGGATGACGACCGTTCCATCGGCACGATGCCGCCGCACATTCACAATGCAACGGTCACCGCGCCCATAGGCGTAGTACCCGTGATGGTGACGATGCCGGTAGTGATAGCGCGGCCCGGGTCGTAGTAGCGGTAGCTCGGGCCAGAATGGATGCCGAAGGAAATGCTCGGACCACCGCCCCAGTAGTACTGGGCAGAGGCGGGAAGGGCGGAACCCGCAACCGCCGCAGCGGCAGCCAGAGGAATAAGAAGTTTACGCATGGTTGATACCTCCGTGGTGATGAGACCCAAACGCGCGTAAACTATTGGCGTTCCAAGGAGAATCCTGAACCGATGTTCAACGTGCTGCGGGGGCAACCAATCATTGCCCTTACCGCTAGCACTTAGGCAAACTGCCCTAGGCAGTCATACCTCGAGTTAAGAAGCGGAAGGGACGATGTCAGACGCAAAAGACGCACTACCCGGTCAGGTAATTCTGATGGTGTCAGTAGCGCTCAATGAGTTGCGGTTGGTTGAAGCGGAACCCGATCTCGCCAAGGTCCGCATAGCCGTGGCGAGCGTCGAGAACACGCTTAAGGAGCTTTTGGATATCGCGGAACGGACTACCTAGAATCGGTCCGGGCTATACCACTCGAACCAACTTCGCCCTGGAGCGTTCTCTTCCGCAGTGGAGTGCTGCGTATGAACGACCTGGTTACCACCCTGATGGAAGCGGTGCGCCTTTCCCGCCGGGAATTGGACGCCTTCATGCACGAAGGCCCGAGAGCCGACTCTGACATCGCCTTGACAAAGCTTACGGCAATTTTGTGCCATCGAGACGTATCAGAGGCGCTCGACGCTCTGTCCGGCATCACACACAGCCCGCCGCTCGTTCCCAACGCACCGAGACATGAACATGTCTAGTGAATGGTCGCCGGAAGAAGAAGCTCTGCTTGAGAAGGCGGTCATGCGCGGGTCCACCCGCTCGGAAGTCGCCGAACTGCTTGCAAAGCAGGAAAGGGAAATCGACTACAAAGCGCGTGAGCTAGGTTTGGTGGACGGACCGCCTCTTGCCCCTACGGAAGCATCACGGCCGGAGCCCCGCATAGCGATTGACTGTCTCGCGTGTGGACACTGTATGTCGATGAGCGAGGCGGACCTACGGCACTTCGGACTCGACAAGAACACCTCGCTGAGCATTTTGACGAAGCGATTGCGGTGCACGGTCTGTGCAAGCAAGTCGGTGAGTGCCTTCCGCTACGTCGATGGATCCACCGACTCGACGTTCGTCTTGAGTTCGCCGGTTGCTGCACCTCTCACAAAATGACCGCGCCGCTATCCCCACTTGACAGCTTGCGCCATATCCGGGGCATGCTTCAATTGGTGCATGACCAGTTACGAGGTACAATTTCATAAGCTGTCGCAAGACAGCCGCCTCGTAACGGCGTCATAGCACTTCAGGCCACTCGTCAGGGTGGCCTTCGTGCTGTTTGGACAATTCTGCAATCCCGCACGTCCGCGCCGCTCAACGGACGTAAACCCAATAGCGCCGAAACCCAAAGCTCTACTCAGGTTCTGTTGCGAAAGGAGGGGAAATCAGTTGCCGACTCTGACCCTCCCATCTGAACAGCATCGGAGAGAGATGTTCTAGGGAAAGCAGATACACACAGCTTGTCGCAGCTTCTTCATTCCGACTGGTGATCAGAGGGAAAAGTCGGGCGCTACTCAAATATTTCAAATCGACTGATGGTTGCCCAGACAGCCAGTGCAGTGATGATGACGGCACCTATGGTAGGCCAAACCAGACGCGTGTAGTTGACGCGTACTTGTTCCTTAAGAAGGGTTGGCTCATGGCCGGGTCGAAAGACTGGCTTGTTGGGGTCTGGCACGAGGCTTGACCTTGTGAGCACAAAAAACCCGGTGCGAGTATGCACCGGGTCAGGATTGATGAACAAGAGGAACTCTGACCCTAGCCAGTTTCCGTCGGTTTATTATCGCGGTGGTGCTGTCGGCGCCGGAGCGGGTGCGGGGGGCGGAACGTTGCCGGTCTGATTGAGGGAGCCCGAGCCGGTCGTCGTGTTGGTGTTGGACCCGACGTTCGCCGCAGGGGTATTGATGCCAGGGCCGGTGTTGACCCGCGCCGTTTGGTCGCGGTTGCCGCTGTAAATCATGCCGCCGAACAGAATGACGGCTCCAATCACACCGCCCAGAATCCAAAACAGTGAATTGGAGCCTCGGCGATACTCACGCCCGTTCGGCGCAGCGTTTCTGTCGTCTGGGTAGCGATTGGTCATTGATGTCTCCTTTGCAGAGACAAGCCCAGGGTCACGAGGACGTTCCTCCCACTCCCAAAAGAAAGACCCCCGGTGGGGGACACCGGGGGTCCAGGGAGGGGGATGAAACAGAAAGATCGCTGAGCCTAGCAGGTTGCGACGGCCCGTGAACCCCTCTGCGACACCAGATCCCTCAGGACGGGGAATCTATCGGCTCCGACCTTAACGCCTCGCTAATGGCCGTATACGGCGTTCTAGAGGGGGTCTAGCGGTCCGGTTCCTCCACCTCCAAGAGGTTCTTGCCCTCGAAGCGCTGAATGACGAAGGCGTAGAAGGCGCCTGCAGTGAGGAGCACCTGGAGGACGGTCTCCCAATAGCCTGCCGCTACCAGGGCGTTGTAGAGGCCTGCTGCGACGAACGAGAGGAGAGCCACGATCGCGAGCGCATGCCATTCGCTCTTCTGCTTAAGCGCCTGCACGAGTAATGACACGACTGCGCCGATGAGTAATTCCATAGTGATGATGGTTACGAGTAAGTGGTGGTTCTGACCACCGGCCCCGGCGGCGAGCTTGCTGGTTGCGGGCAAGCTCGCGAAAAAGATCGCCGGGCCGCTAGTCGGAATCGTCCTCCTCGCTTTCAAGGTCATCCCAGCACTCGTCGCACAGCAGGCCAAGCGGCGTGTCGTACACGGTGCCTACCTTCTGGTCGCAAAGTGCGCAGTCGTACGTCATAGGCTGAATGCTTTGAGGAAGCGGACCACAGCCCACAACGCCGTTGCATCCTTGTGACCCTCGGCCTGGGCGGTTGCAGCGAGCAGGGCTACGCGGTCTGAGGCCTTCAGTTCGTCCGTTGCCGCATGGCCCGTAAAGTCGCTCGGCTTGAAGTCCGCGGCGCCTCGATAGCCGTTGTCCTGGTCGAGGACGTACGTCTTATCGCCAGAAGGGTAGTAGCGATTGTATCTGCCGAGCTTGTTGTGGACCGGGTAGCGGGTGAGGTGGAGGTGCGTGCCTGCGTAGGGGTTGTACTTCCAGTAGGGCGTCGGGTCGCTTGTGACGAAGCCGGTATTGCCCATCAGGCCTAGCTGGTGTCCGGCTTCTATCTCCTGGCCCAGCGTCACGTCGATGCGTGACAGGTGGCCGTATATCCACTCGTTGTCTTCACAGAGGATGCGCACGTGCTTGCCGTTGCCGCCAACGTCATGTTTCACGTCCACCACCTTGCCTGCCTGGACGCAGAGGATAGGGGTGCCGTGGGCGCGCACGATGTCCCAACCAGAGTGCGCTTCGAGGTTGCAGCAGGCTCGGTAAAGGGCAGGGTTCTCACCGAACCACTGCATGACATCTCCTTGGGGGTAGGAGAGTGGTTTGAAGCCGGGGATTGGTTCGTGCAGTCTCATACGTATTTGCTGAGAAGCATAAAGAATATCGGAATGAGCAAGGTTGCGACGGCAGCGCAGAAGCCAAGGACGTAAGACTGCCACCGTTCCAGAGAAGACACGCGGCCATTGGTCTTCGTCGTTTGTTGGATGATGAGGTCGAGCTTGCCGCTCACTTCGGTAAAGCGGTGGTCGAGTTCGCGATTGGAATAGGGAAGTTCCACCATATGTTATGATAGGCGAATGGGAATTTTAGGAGCGTATCTGGCCGGTATGCTCACGTTGTGGGTCATTGGACTGGTCATAGGCGTCATTTTGAAGCGCTAGTCCGACGGATAATCTCGTTTGCGAGTTGCTGTCCGTCCATGTCGGCGTGCTCCCGCAGGAAGTTGATGATGGTCATCGGCTTTGTGAGGTCGAGTTGATTGGCGTCTTTCAACACGTCCAGCGATTTCAATAGAGAAGTTTGGCGGCTGTCCCCAACACTCTCCATCGCGAACTTGGCGAGCGTAGCCTCTTTAACAAGATCAATGCCGGTCTCTTTTCGTATCTCCTCGAAGATGCGGCGCGTTTCATCTCCCAAGGGACTGAACAAACGCTTCATAAGGCTAGTTCCCTTTCGCCCATCTGCGCCCAGCGCGCTGCTGAGCTCGTCTTGGAGTTTGATCAGATGAGAGATACGGGCATTTACCTCGCCGTATCCGCCGCCCACCGCATCCTTAAGTCGTGCGTTCAAATCGCCGGTAATGTTCTGCAACTCTCGCACCACCGGCTCGGATGCAACCTCAAATTTGCTAAGAGTTTGGCTCTGCTTGTAGAGCTGGCCTTGTGCCCAATCGACGAAGTCGTCCACTTGCATGACCGTCGGGCTGACGCCCAATGCGTTAAGGCGTGAGAAAAAGTCGGACACAAGTTTGGTGTCGCTTGCGTCGAGCTTTAAGGTGCGGCCCTTCGCCTGCGTGACTGCGCCTTGTGCGTTGATGGTCGCGCCAAAGCGTTCACCAAGGAGTTGGATGCCACGAGCCATCACGTCGTTGATGACGTTGCCAGAGACGCGTTTGGTGGCGGCGTTGTCTAAGATCGCTTTTTTGCCACGGACAGCCGACGATCGAGCCTCATCGATCGCATTGTAAGCAGATTGGGCGTGGTCATTGGCAATAGAGAACGGCATATCTTTGCCGGGATCGCGCTTCGTGTTGTTGGCCTGCTGGAAATAGCGATTCACGTCGTTGTAGGTGCTGCGCTTGAGAATCGTATCAACCTGCGGGTCAATTTCGCTGAGATTGAAACGCAGGTTGTCTATGAGATTTTTGCCCTTTGCGACGGTCGGGACGGGCACCTGAGCAGCCGTACGCTTGGAACGCTCCAGCGCGGCGTCTGAAGCTTCGAGCGCCAGGCGGGCACTGTCACTGATGGTGCCGCGTAATTTTCCGATGATTGGACCGAAACCGAAGGCGGTCGCCAAGCCTTCGGCACTCTCACCAACAGCTTGGACGTTCCGCTGAGTTCGGGCGAAAGGTTCTGATAGGCGCCGATGAGATTCTGTACCGGCTTGGTTTGAACGACCTTATCCGAAACGCCCTGCACAGTTTCACCTATAGCGTCCTCTGCCTGCTGTGGAAGAAAGAGCTTTCCGATGCCGAGAAGACCTTGGCCAACCGTTTCTGCACCGGCGCGTAGGCCCGTTCCGATGGTCTGCAACGTACCCGAGAGAGGGGAGGTCTCGCCGCTCTCGACGCGTCCCGTGATGTCTCGGGCGGTGTCCATTGCTCGCGACACAGCTGCAACGGAACCCTTGAAGGCGTCGCCAATATCGTTCGGGATGTCTTTGACGGCAGCTATGAAGCCGGAAGGCTCCTTTACACTCGTGTTGACCGCCACCTCCTTCGGCGCCACGCCGGTACGCAATCGGGCTAAAGCCTGCTCCACCTCCTGGGGCGTCTTGCCGTTCTGCTTGCCCCAAAGGATGAGTTGTTTTTCTTGTTCAGTGAAGGCCATAGAGTACGGTGTTAGTAATAACCGGCGGGGTTGAAATTAACGGGTGCGACGAGGGCCGAGCCGCCAAAGAGTGAATGGATGGCTGCAGATTCCTCAGGCTTTACCACCTGTGAGGTTCCGATGGCTTTGTCGAGCGCCCGCTGTGCCAGCGTCTGAATAGTGGACAGCTCGCGTTTGAAAGACGCTTCGTCAACGTTATAGCCCGTCACTTTAGTGGGATTGTTCTTGTCCTCGTAAATCGCCCAATTTCCGATGGCTGTAGCCGCGGTCTGCAACATCACACGCTCCTGGTCGGAAAGCGCCCCGAGCGTGCCACCCTGCGCCTTTAGAGCAATAAGGGTGTCGAGTGTGTCCTTGCTGACGAGCTGTTGAACCTTTCCGATGAACTCCTGCTTGGCGCCGAACTGATCGACGAAAGCCATGCGCGCGAAGCCGTTCGGCCCGACAGCAGAGTTGAGGCCTGAGTGATTTGTGAGTGTACCGATCATCTTGATCTTGTCCTCAATGACAGGGATGGCGTCGCGCGCGGCCTGCATCTCCTGCTCAACTGCCCGGCGCTCGGCGGCTGTTAGCTGACCAATCTGCGCACGCTGCGCCTGGGCGGTCTTGATTTGCTCGTGCTTCAGGATGTTGTCGAGCTGCGCACTCTCTAGCTCGTACTTGGCCTTCGGGTCTTGAAGGTAGGTGCCAGCGGCGGCAATGGCGCCTGCCATATCCCTTGCACTGGTGATTTGATTGAGCACTGCCGCGGGCGCATTGAACTGCGCGGCAATCATGAGCACCTTGTTGACCGCTTCTTTGTTGGCCTTTTCCTCGTCCAGCAGACGCTGGCGCTCCTGTAGCGCGACTTGCATCACCTCGGCACGCTTCTTGTCCTCGCGTTCAAGTTTTGCTGCGTTATTTTCTATCGCCTGCTGCAGGTAGTTGGCTTCGGCCTGTAGCTGTCCAAATTCAATCTCAACGGCGCGGTCCGCCTCTCGTTGAGCGGCAGAGAGTTTGCCTTGTCGCGCCAGTGCTACAGCCGCAAGGCCAGATCGTTGTACCGCTCGCTGTCGATCGATCTGTGCCTGCTCCCCACGTATAGCAAAGGTGGGTGCCAAGCGATCTTCAGACCTGTTTTGCGCAGCAAGCGCCTCTGCATCGAGCGTCTGTATTTGTGCCATCGTCTCGTCAAGTGCGGCACTAGCCTGGCCGACACCGGCCGTATTCTCCGCCTGAGCTTGGGCAGCGGCCCGGGTGGCCAGTTTGCCCGACTTGATAGCGAACTCCTCGCTCAGGGCATCCTGGCGCGTTTCAGTGGCTGTTTTAGGCTGGCTGAAGAGGATGTCGAGGCTTGGGAAAGCAGCCCAATCATAGCTAGGGCTTGTCGGGGCTGGGGGAAGGGTGAAAGGAACGGTGCCACCCGATAGTGCGGCAATGTCGATGGCCCCATTCAACTTCCCGAGCTCTACCGGGGCGGCAGGCGTGGGCGCATTCAACCTGCCGAGTTCTATCGCGGCGGCAACAGGCGCGGGCGCCATGCCGCTGTCTCGTATCGCCCGTAATCGTTGTTCCTCTGTTTGAGTGGGCATAGGCTAGGTGAGTGATGCGTACCTCCAGGCTGCGTTGATGGGGTCGAAGATGTAGAGGCGGTACGTCGAACCGTTGATGTAGAGGGCGAGTGAGTCCTCCAATCGTCCCCGAGGCGTCCAGTCCGGTGCCGCGGACACTACGCGAATTGTACCCCACAATTTTTCAAAACCCGGTCCAGTGGACGGCGTCTGCTGTGCATTGCCGTTGCCCGGCTCGTCGTACTTCAGGCTGATGGCTGGTTTCTGTTTCATGCGCGGGTGTGGCTAGGGTTAGCAATCGGATCTCCCCACACTTCAATGCTGCGTATCTTGGCTGCGCCCGTCACAAAGTTAGTGATGATCTTCAGCTTGCGGGCCTCCAGGCTCTTGTAGAACTCTTTGACGCGAATGGCGCCGTGCGCTGCGTAGCTTGCCGTGCCGAAGGTCGTGAAGCTCACGGAGCTATCCGGCGTGGCCTGCATCGAGATGTTGTCGCCCGACGCCAGCGGCTGGTGGAAGTTCACCACGATCCGGCCAACTTGGTACCAACGCTTCAGGTCGATAAAGATGGTTTCCGCAGCCACTCCCGTAGCGGGCGTATCGCCCGGACGGACACGGAAGAGCTTGTTCTGCGTGGTGCCGACGTAGAGCGTATTGGTCTTCACGTTGGCGGCGACCATGGTGACCTCGTAGTTGGCATTGAAGCCGGTGAAGGGGGTCAGGACCGCTGCTGGTAGCTGCGGCAGCACCTTGCCGATCGTCGAGACAGTCCCGGTGTTGCCGTACACCAACGCACCGCCCCAGCTGTCCGCAGCAAACTGCGTCGGGTTGTTCTGCGGCATCGCGAGCGCGCTGGAGAAGTAGGGGAAGGGCTGAACCGGCGCCTGGTCAAAGGTGAAGCGGAATAGGCCGCGTGAGGTGAGGGCCTCCATCACGCCGCCTACACGCTTGATCGACAGCACTGTTGCGTCCGGGATGCTCCACTCGCGCTGCCAGGAGGACTGATTGGTGTCCCAGAAGACAATGCGGGTGGCACCGTGCGTGAGCCCGTCCGAAGACAGGTTCTTGGTAACGCCCACGACGAGGTAGACACCGTCGTCGCTGATGCAGTTGACGCGCTCAGTTGCCTCGAAGTCGAGGGCATGTTTCTCCGTGTCGAGGTCCGCCGAGCCATTGTCGTAAATGAAGCCGACGTACTGACCATTGCCGTAGTAACCGCGGTCCTGAAACTTGTGGGTCGGATGCCACGAGGTCGATTGGAGGCCAGTCTTCCAATTGTTTGTCCGGGTGGACCATGCGGCCGTCGGGTCCCAGCGGCCGATTTGCCCTTGCTGGAAGTACAGGACGTACTTGGTACCGCCAGCGGCCTGCATGATGAGAAGACCGTTTGCCGGATTGCTGACGGTCGCTCCGCTCGAAACGTTTGTCGGCGTGTTGTCGCCGCTCAGGTCGAGCTTGTAGAGGTTGCCCGCGTTTCCCCAGATGTACATGAAAGCCGAGATTGCGGAGCTCACGTCAGACACCCACGCAAAAGGCGCATCCGCAATCACACTGGCGCTGATGTCGGTCGGTGCCGGTCCGGCTTGTAACATGCCGACGGTATTGCTCTGCTGGTACGGATCGCTGAAGACCGAAATACCCGCCGCTTTGTGAAAGAGTCCGCGGTTCTGCGTGTTGGCATCCGGACCTATGCCGGTCGGAAAGTGCTCTTCAGTGAGTTCAAGAATTTTGATCATACGTTACGCAGTGGGACGCTCCTGGTTCGTCCAGGTGGTGCTTTGCCTTGATTGATTTTGCCATAGGCCGCCTATCCGCGTTGGGTGCAGCACGCTCAAGGTCAGGACAACGGGCGAGGGGGTGAGCGTGACATGAGCCACCACTTCGATAGCTGGCGTCGGTACTGAAAACGTGGCGACCACCGGCTCGGGGGTCATGACCGCGTCGGTAATGACAGTCGGTGCAGGGACGGAAAACGTCGCACTCGCGACCTCCGCTTCAACCGTGGTGTCGGCAATGAGGACCGTCGGCGGTGGTACGCTGAACGTCGCGCTGGCCGCAGCGGGGGTGACCAATGCCGCACCTGACACGATCGGGGCGGGGACTGAGAAGGTTGCGGCTACTACAGCAGGCGACAACACTGCGTCGGTGATGACCGTTGGCGCCGGAACGGAGAACGTCGCGGACGCTGCGGCGGGCGTTACCGTGGCATCCGTGCTGTCCGATAGGCCGACAAATCCTGAGGGCGGGGTGTATGCGAATGCAGAGGCACCGAAGTTCGCGGTGATCTGGTTGCCGATGTTGCGAAGGCTAACGCCTGCGTAAATGGTACCGCTAAGCCCGGAATACGCCTGCCCCTGCGTCGTACCGTTCTTGTAGAACGTGAGTGTTCCGGCGTCTCTGTCGAGCGCTACGCCGATGATGTCTCCCGATGTAAAGGTGGCGCCGTAACCAACTTGAGAGTCATTGTTGATCTTGTTGCCTGCCTCACCGTAGTACTGCCAGCCAACAGAACTTGCGCCTAAGTAACTCGTGATTGATGCCCCTGATTGGGCAACGCCAATCATAATGAACCGCCCGGCGTCGATGCTGTTTATGGTGACTTCCCAATAGTACTTGCCGGACGAAACGCCGATATTTGAACGAACAGAACCCCAAGTGGTGTCACTTGAAGCTGATGCGGCGGTTAGGTTGCCATTCGATAGGGTAACCTTGCTCGCCTTGTCGCTGGAATTCCATGTCGCGTAAGCCATATGGTCGTGTGCGCCCAGCTCCGAGCCCCATGGCTGAGGCGCGGAATGGACCAGCGACCGGCTAGTTCAGATTGAGAATGCCTTCTGCGTTCCACTGGATCGTGAAGTTGCCAGCGGATGAGGTCTTGTTCTCACCGAAGTCGATGATGGCGATGATGGGAGAAGTCGACGGCGTGCCGGTGTCCTTGTAGATGGCGGCATACCGCGCAGTGATGGTCGAGGAGCCCCAGGTCACGTCCGCAGCGTCAAAGACGCCTTCGTCGTCGGTGTTGTCCTGGGTAACGGTCTTGCTGCCGAGCGTGGCGCCGCCAGCGCTGTAGCCGGTGCCAGAGACTTCATTGGCGCTTACATCGTCGATGAACTCGTGATTGTCCTGGTCCTGTGTGTGCGAACTGCTGAGCAGCATCACCTTGATGGTGTCGGTATCCAGGTCGATACCGCCATTCATGATGTGCTTCTTAAAACTGTTTGGAATAATGGTTGCCATAAAGCTTGTGCGATGAACCTAGTAATTAGACGCTGCGAACCTTCCCACCCATGACGCGCTTGCGCTTCGGGTGCCGTGCGGCACTTTGAGCGGCAAGGTCCTTCTCCAGCGCAGCTATGCGCGTCTCCACCCTCGTGATGAGCGTTGTGGACTCCGGCTTATTGACCAGGAGCCAATCAAGGGATGCATGGAGCGCAAGGAGCTGGTGATAGGGAGAAGGAATGCCGGGCGTCTTGGTCGTATCGTTGGAGGCAAAGTAGGACTGCGCGCGCTCGAACATGATTTTGACGCCGCCGGTCGCGTTGTAGTTCGGAACTGGACCGAGGAAGAGCATCCCTCCGCGCTCCACATACTCACTGGGGATGCCGGTGAAGGTGCTCGCAGGGCTAAGGATGCGGTCTTCGCGGCCCTGGCCCACCTCGACGCGGCGCAACGGCCGGTAGTCAACAGCCGTAGCGCTATCGAAGATGAAGACTTTCACCACGTTGAGGATGGAATTGCCGTGCTCATCGCTAAGCGCGGAATAAGCCTGCTGGCCTGCCACAAGGTTCGTGACGGCTATCGGTTCATCGGTATGGTTGGGGTCGTCGAACTGCAGGGTATCGTCCTTTGAGAGGACGAGGGGAAGCACGCGGTCAAAGCCCCGATTGAGACGATTGGTAAACACTTTGAGCAGCGTGCTGTCGCCCGAGATGACACCATCGCCAAGGCCCGTCCAGAACTCACACTCCTGAATAAGGCCTTGCTTAGTTGTGGTGTCGTTGAACTGCATGACTATTTCTTTTGGGGAACGGGTTCCCTCCACTTGTCGAACCCGGCGAAGGTCTCTTTGAATTCGGACAGGGCGTCCGTGACGACGAGCACGAGCTTGCCTTTGCGGATTTCGGTCGTGACCGGAATCTCGAACTCGGCGAGCTGATTTTTGGCGAGTTTATGAACGCGGCGGAAGATGCCGAGCTTGTGGTTGTTGAGCTTGCCCGTCAGCGCCTCCATGTCCTTGGTGAGCTTCTCGTGCTGCTTGGCTAGATCCTCCATCTGCTTGGAGATGGCGCGGCCTTGCTCCACCATCTCGCCCTTCTGCTGCACCATCGAGAGGAGCAGCTCATCTTCGAGTTCAATCACTCGGTCGTGCTTACTTTCCGCCATAGATTTTCTTGGCTAGCTGGATAGAGGTGGTGCCTTCAGCAAGGACTTTGCCCTCCTTGTTGAGCATGACCGCCTGACGCTTCGGAGCGTCGGCGACCACGACTTTGATTTTGCTTTTCTTGTTTTCAGCCATGATTGTTGCCAGTTCATCTTGCCCCTACCGAACTGGCGTGGAGGGGCAAGAGAAACAATTACACAGCGGACACTATCCGTACGCCACCTGCGTCACGGTTCTCAACGCAGCCGTACAGAATGTCGGCCGTGGTGAGCGTGCCGAGGTACTCCGGCATGTAGTTGGACTGCAAGCGGACACCCATCGGGTCGCGCTGCCCGGGAAGGGGAGCGGTTGCCCAGTGAATGGCATCCGGTACAGCCAACGCGCCTGCGTAGTCAGCGTTCGCGTTGATTTTGGTAATGAGCGTCGAGGTGATGACCGGGCGGCCATAGATTTCTCCGATAGCACCCTTCACGACCGGGTCAGCCCCGGCGGTGTTGAGCTTCAGCGCGAAGCGGTCGATAGACATAAGGTCGGTCCAGAGGGTCTTGGTGTGCAAGAACCATGCGGCCTCCTCGTAGTCGGCATTGACGCTCTCCAGAGCGGCAATAGCTGCGCGAACCGTCGCGTCGCTGAGCGCCTGAGTGGTCGTTCCGACAGAAGTCGAGAAGCCCTGGAAGAGGGTCGCTACCGCCACCTCCAATTTCTTGGCTGCGGTGTAAGCGGCGTTCTTCATGTAGCGCTGCTGTATCGCGTAGGAGCGCTTGACCTGGACGGCCTCTTTGTCCTCGATCATGAAGGACACCTCGAACCACTGGTCTACGACCAGCTGCTTCTTGGTTTCGGTCGGGCTGTTAAGGGTGACAACCGTAGCGTTGGCCTTTGCGTTGGCCGCCATCTCAGTGAGGCCCGGCGTGTTGAGGGTGTCGCCACCTTCAGCGAGCTCATCCGAGCGGTTGACGAAGAACTGGGTGATCTTCAGCTTCTGACGATAGAAGTCATTGAGCTTGGAACCCCAGACTTCCGGGATCATCTCGGCGAGGTCAGTCGCCGTGAAAGTGCCTGTAGGCATAGAAGTTGAGTGAGTGAGAGAGTAATCGCCCCAGCATCACTCAACGGCGTGATGCTATCTCCCGTATTTCTCTTTCCAGAGTTCCTGGTGATCCGCGTCCGATAGGCCGGGAGAACCGATGGTCTTCTTCGTGATGGGTTTACCGCCACGGGAAGCTGGAAGTTGCGCTTTGGCGTCCTTGGCCTTCTTGTCTTCGATCCCCTTCCACGTGGTGAAAAGCGGGTCGTTGACGGCGTCGGTCAGCTTCACTCCTTGGAGTGTGGCGACCTTCTTGGCTTGCTCTACCTCGGCTTCAGAGAAGCCGCGGGCGAACAGGATGCCTTCTTCGCGAGTGAGACCGGGAGTCTCGGCCGGAGCTGCTGGAGCAACAGGTGCTGCTGGGGCAGGGTTGGCCGGTGCAGGGTTCGCGTTCTTGCCTTTCATCCGTTGGATGCGAGCGTAGAGCTTTCCGTTGCGCTCTGTCAGCTCGGCAATACGTGCGTCCTTCTGCTCTGGCGTTTCATTGGGAGGGGCTTCGCCAGGTACCTCGGGCTCCAGGTCATCCTCTTCTTCGATGTCTTCTGGAGCGGGTGCCGGTGTTTCTATGACTTCCGGCTCGTCAGTTGGGTTGGGCATTTTGAGAAGAATGCTAACTTGATAATTGAAGTGTACCGCGCATTACGCGGTGTCGAGCTACAGGGTGTGGATACGGTAGGTGACGATGGCCGTGATGGTCACGTCAGCAGCGGCATTGCCGCCGTATTCGCCGTCGCCCGTGTTATGGAGCACGAGCGCTTTGTTGGCCGCAGAAGCGTAGGCGACAATGGCGTCAGCCTTGCCCCGAGCGGTCGTGATCGTCGCCGCGGTCTGGTCGATGAAGCCGGTGGCCTCGATCGCGTCTGAAGCGATGGTGCCTGAGCCGTTCTCGTACTTGACCGCCATGTTGTCCGTGGACTCCGTGAGCGCATTGGCGCCGCCGTTGTTCTTCAGGACCATGGAAACGAACTCAAGAACCTTGCCTGAGCCTGGTGCTGCTACGAGCGTCTTCGGGGTAGCCCGCAGCGCCTTTATTTCGGCGTTGGTGAGCTGCACCGTAGCGACCGCGATGACCGGATCCAGACTGTACGTTGTCTTGCTTCCGTCGAAGCTAGACGAAGCGCCCTTGGCCGTAAGCTCAAGCTGAGTGCCTGAGCCGACCTGGGAGCCGTTGAGGTGCGTGGTAAGCATGCATGATACGAACTAACTGATAATGCCCTAAGTATGCATCACACCCCGCGCGGTTTCGGCTCTCGCTTCTTCTTGGGTGTGAATAGCGCATTGAGCTTGCGGAAGGAGGCCTCGATGACCTCCTTGGCCTCCTTAACCGCGGTCGTGTCTTTGCCTAGATAGACACGCTCCAGCGCCTCCTCATTGAGTTCTGCCAGGATGAACTCGGCCCACGCTTGCTGCGCGGCCTTGTCTTCGAAGAACGCTTTTAGGTAAGGGTTGACGTTCATTGCTGTCCGGCTGGCAGTACCTCCTGTACCCGAGAGGCGCTTGTGGGGCGCGGCGAAGACGCGGGAGCACCTGAGCTACCACCGCTGAGCGGGAACGATGCGGGAGATACGCCGCCAAGCTCCATCAACTCGGCCAGGATGTCGGCGCGGCCCGGGTCGTCCGGCGCCATGTTCGATAGGGCAGCAGCCAGTACGTTCATACGGCGCTGGCTTCCGCTCATCTCGTCGGTGATGTCAAAGCGGACCTTCTCCTCCACACGCTTGAGCGTGAAGTAGCCTTTCGGCACTTTGACTTTGCGCTTATCGCCGTCGCGGTTTAGCTGCTCCTGCACCTGGGCCTCGACCGCCATCTTATCGTCATTCGTAAACAGCTCACCCATACCGAGGCGGCTCAGGTCAAAATTGAGCGTGCGCTCGCGTGCTTCGTTGTTGGAAATATGCTCACGGTAGGCGCGGTCGATGAGTTCCAGCTCCTTTTTGGAGTAGGACGCCGTGAGTACATGCTCCTTCTCGATTTTCTTAATGAGAAACGGAATGACCCAGTCGGTGATGACTTCCTGAAGGAAGAAGGCATCCTGATCGCGCCGCTGATTGAAGATAGACCCGCCCTGTGCGGCCTGAAGCTCTAGGGAAATGCCCGGTGTGCTCGCCTTCGGTTCCTCGCCCGTAACACCCGGGTATGCGGACTGGTCGCGCTGCGTGTTGGTGAACCAGGAATTTATGACGCGTTGAAACTCGGGAAGAGCGTTCGGACGGAGCTGTACAGCGTCGAAAAACTCGTTTGCCTCCAGGTCAATGACTTCGCCCTGCATAAGGCTAAGCGCCGACGGGATGCCCTTTTTGTTGGTCTTAACGACCACCTTGCCTGCAATGTTGAGCGCCTCGCGCTCGTCGATGACGGCCTCGTTGGTCCAAATCTGCGGCTCAAACACCTCTTCCCAAACACCCACACCGAAGTCGCGGTCCTCGACCGACTTCCGCTTGTCATGCTTGTAGCGGCTCTCCGTAAGCTTAGTGCGGTAGAGCGTGTACTTCTTGTTCTTCACAACGGCGATGATGACGTTGTAGAGACCAATCTCATCACCGGCCTCGTCGTCCTCTGCGTAGTCCTCCGGGTAAACGGTCCGCGCCTCGAATTGGCCCTCTACGTCCAACACCTCGATGCGCTTCTCGCCCTTTTCGGACCTGAATGTCTTCTTCGCAGCAGCAAGGACGGCGTCGATGGCATCCTCGCCCTCATGCTGCTCATCCCAGAAGCCGCGCTTCATCTTCAGCTCAAGAGGCGTCAGGAAGTTGGTGTCGATCTTCATCCCGTTCGCAATATCACGGGGGTCAACTTTCATGGTGGACCAATTGACCGGCTCAATGATGAGCTGGTCCGCAGTCTCAGTTTTCTTCAAAAGGACGCTGCCGTACTCGCTCTTTTTGCGCTGATACTTGTCGATGGTTCGGCCAAACCCGTTTACCTTCATCCAGTGCTGCAGCTCTTTCTTGATTTGCAGCGAGAAGACGTAGTCGCCGTCCAGGGATGTGGCGTCTACCGACTTGCGGTCAATGTTCTTGGCGCGGGTCTCAAGATCGACAATGAAGTTGCCAATATTGCGGAAGGGACGGCGTTGTTTGCTGACCGGGTCCAGGTTATCCGCCCCGCCATCCATGTAACGCGAGAGGATGTAGTGGGTGATCTGCCGCACTGTCTTCCGCATGGAAAACGGAATGTCCTCGGACAAGGGAATGGTGCCGTTATCGTACTCCGCAATGTGGTCTTCAACTTGCGCGTAGAGGTCCTTCATACTTCGCGGCTGTAAACGGGAAAACCGTAGAAGCGGCCAACCTCCTTACCAATAGGTCGAAAGCTGAAGCTCTTGTTTGCGAATAAAGAAAAACTGGCTGAGCGCATCCAATAAAGCCGCCATTGCTTGTTGAGAAAACGCCGGGTGCGCTTGTTCATGGATTAAGTGTACCGCACGCTACAGGAGGATCGGTGCGCGCTGGGGATAGCTGACGCTACAGGCCGCGCGTTCTGGGTGTCCGTGCGATAACACCACGCTGCATCGCCGACACCGACTGCTCGTGGGTCCCCGTCGTCGCATCTTTGATGAGCTCGAAGTACATCCGCATGAGGAACGTGTCCCCCACGTCGGGTGACCGTCCAAGCGCCTCCTTCATCCCCTCCTTGGTCGCAATCTTCAGCTTCCCGTCCTTGTCGATGTCGCGTTGCTTGATCTGCGCCAGCTCCTCCATGATCTCGTCCTGGTCGCCGCCTGGCTTGGCGGCAATCCGATGCGTCTCGACGAGCTCTGCCAGCTTGAATGCACACTGGGCTTTCAGGTTTTGGAAGTTGGCCACCATGCGCCCGCCTTCCACGGTGAGGTTAGCAGCCGGGAGCATCTGCCGCCGGAGCATCGTCTTGGTGGCGATGGGCGTTGAGTTTGCCGTAAAGCCCCTGATGCCGGAAACCTGGTCAACGACGCCGCCGCCTATGCCGTCCTCGTCCACCAGAATGTGCGAGTAGGGGATGCGCTCGGCCGCTGCGATGTCCCGTATGAGCTGAGCGGTCCTATCGGTCCCTTGCTCCTGGTAGAACTCCCGCCTGACGCTCTCCAGACCCTCCCAAACGTTCAAAACGGTCTTATCCCGGCCGTAACGGGCCACATCCACGGTTAGGTACTTCTGGCCGTCTTTGACGATTGTATTGGTGAAAATATCGCGGATGTTATCGAAACGCATGAGCGTCCCGGCATCCTCTGAATACTCCCAGTTGCCATCCTTCAGGCGTTGCTTCAGCGCGCGGTCGGTCAGCTCATCGAGCTGGCGGCCGTACTCCTCTGAGGTGTGCGGATTGTCCAGGTACAGCGACTGAATGAACGCGTAGCCTTCGGGCAGGGTGCCTTCAACCCAGGGCCTGTAGAAGATGCGGTAGGGCCAGCTCTTGGTCGGATTGCACGACAGCCCGAACTTCGGGAACGGAGTTACATCCTTCCCGTCTCGGATCAGCTTGTGGCGACCAATGCGGCTTTTCAGGACATCGAACGCTTTGAAGTGCCATTCCCCTATCTCTTCGCCGAAGCCGCCGTTGTATTCCAACGACCCAAATCGCTCATAGTCAGGGTCGGTTGGCAGGTACTTCACGTCGAGTAGGTCGATGGTACTGCCGTTACGAAAGCGTATGACGTTGTATTTGCCGTCGAGCTTCCAGTCTGCGCGCGGAATGTTGTGATGGGCGCAGACCTTCGTCCAGGTGACGTAGGTCGATGACATCAGACGCTTCAGCTCATTGCGGCCAATGAACCAACGAGAGCCTGGGTGCTGGTAGCACTGCGTAAGGAGCCACTCACAGTACAGCCAAGTCTTCCCACCTCCTGCGCCACCTCCAAAGAGGAGGAAGCGGGTGATGTTGTCGAGCAGCCGGTCCCAAGCGGCCTCTTGCTTAATTGTTGGCCGGATCTCCGGCTGAATTTGTTTCATTCCTTTTGAAGATGAAGGCTACTACTGCACCAGTGTCAGAGTCCGGCGGCAACTCGACGAGACCAACTGCCTTTCCGAGCGAACGGTCTAAGATGCTGTCGAGCGCTTTGTTGTCGGGTGCCTTTGTGCTGAGGAAGTAGTAGCGGCGTGTGATCAATTCTTCGTCCGGGCCGCCGCTGTCCTCGTAGATTTCGCCACGGCCGCCGCCTTCGTCGATCGCGGCAATGGCTTCATGCATCTCGTCAACGTCGGTAACGAGCACGGGATCGCTACGGCCGCCCCGGGCCCCTATGTCGATCCTGAAGCAATACGTAACTCCCTTGGCGAGGAGGGCTTGGGCATTGAAGAATGGCTTCACCTGCTCAATGGCCATATCGCGAAAGGCCTTGAGCGCGGCTTCGCGTTCTAGCGTTGCTGGAGATTTGGAGCCTTGAGGTCGGCCTGCTCCTGGCCTTGCGCCACCATGCATGAATGAATCAGAAATCAAGAAATCAACGTCTACAGCATACCACGCGTAAACGTCGCAGGGCGGAACGAACGACGTGCCACGGTGATTGCCTCGTAGAACCAAGACACACATGCGATGGCGCCCATGTCAAAAGCGAACCAGGGTTCCCTGTTGGGCAGTACGGGGCATCTGAACATGAAGCGTCGGAAGGTTTGGAGCGCGGATGAGGACACCACCATTCGCAACGGTGCTGCGTCGGGGGTATCGCCGCAGCAACTCGCAGCACGGCTCCGTCGCACTACGAGCGCTATCCTGAAGCGTGCAACAACGCTCGGATGCAGATGGGAAAAGCCCGTCAAGCGGCTTCCCTACCAGGACCGGATCTATCCAGGTTTTTAGACTATTCGGGTTCAGGTGCTTTCGGGTCCAGCACGCTGTAGCTGCCTGAGGCGCGATTACTCTCGCCAGAATCGTATCCCACAGCCTTCAACCCGAGACGCAGCAGCTCGCGCACCGTCGCTGCTCGGCTTGGCAAGCGATGGTTAAATCGGAAGTCGTCGATGGCACGCAGCTCGTCTGCCGTCAGCATAATCTGCAGCCGCTCACCACGTGTGAGGTCGCCAGATGACAAGGAATATACTCCAATTCATAAGCACTCATTCTACGCTTAATGAGTAACTTGAGCCTGATAAGGCCTAATGTAAAAATTATTCATGGCCTGGCAAGTCCGCTTCCATACCTAATGGGGAGAAGACGGCAAAACAGTAGAAAATGCCTTTAAAAACAATGGGTTGTAGGGAAACATTGCTTGCATAGAGGGTTGACTTAGGCAATATAAATCAGCGGAGGCTACAGGAGGCTATACATGAAAAGCTCCGTTTGCCGAGAACGCGCTGGAGAATGTGCCGACCTCGCCCGCGCAGCGCTTCATGAGGAAGAACGGGTCATGTTGAACCACATCGCGGAGGTGTGGGAGCGACTGGCTCTCCTTGAGGTCGAACGCAGTCCCAAATTTCACGAGATGCCAACGTTGGCCGTTCACTGAAGGAACAGCCAATGTTGGATTATCTACTGAACGTGCTCGGTTCAGACGGGCATATCATCGCCAGCTATAAGTTCATGGCCACGGACAATTCCACCGCGATTACAATCGCGGAAGAGAAGTGTAAGGCGCATCGTTTTGAACTGTGGCAAGAGACCCGGTTTATCGGGCTGGTAGAGCCCTATACGAGGGAAATTCGCAGCTCAATGCGCGGCTTGACCGTGTCGTAGTCCCGGTACAGATGCAGCTCCGCTATCTGGCTGTCGTCCTCGTACGCAATGCCGGTGAGCGCATCCAAAATGAGCTTGTTCTGATTATCCAGGTCGCGCTTGCGTTTGCTGCCGAAGTAGAAGCGCGCCGTTAGCGACACCGGGCCGGTGAGAGCAGAGCCTTTCCACTGCGCCTTCGCCTCCCACTGGTACTGGTCCTTCAGATCCTTCCCTGCCGGTGTCATGTACCGCGTGGCAAAGCCGCCGCGACAGGTTAGGCCGTAGATGTGCTGCGTGCTCTTCGGCTCTCCCGATAGGGTGATGCGTTGCACTTAGCCCATTGTAACCCCGCAGCAGAGGCGGCATGGTGTCTGGGGGTGAGCCAATGGCTGAATATACGCAATGTCCCGCATGTTCTTCACGAGGAAACAGCAATTATCCAACTGATGTTTGTCGCTGCGACGAATGCAGGTACTTTTTTTGCACCAGCTGCATATTACAGAAGCGCGCCGTCCGCTCGGGGTTTTGGGCCAAATTGTTTGCTCCGACCTACGCATATTGTCCCCGATGTAAATCAGGTTCTTGGTCCAAGGTTGGGCGGATACCCAAACGTCCGACATAGTGCGAGGTGGGCTACCGAGTCAGTCTAAAAAAAGCCCCCGAATAGGGGGCTAAGCTGCTTGTGCTATTGGTTGGGAGAACGCCCGAAGGTAGTCCGCAGCTTGTGAGGCTTTGCTGGCGGCCGTGAAGATTGCACGGCTATCTTCCTTCAGGAGCTTGAGCCAACTGGCCAGGTACTCCGCATGCCTGAGCTGGCCCTGCACGCCCGTGTGAGCGCACAGGAACGCCGCTCCAAGCTCCGCTACCAACTCCTCGGCCGCATATGACTGCGTACCGAACCGCCCGGAAAGGTCGCGATCGAGCCGGTGCTTGGCCCCGGACCAGTGACAGAGCTCGTGGAGCGCCGTCGCCAGGTAGTGCTCGTAGGTCTCGAAGGCTGACGCCTCCGGCAGCATGATGAAGTCATCCTTGGGCCGATAGAACGCCTGTCCCCCGCCATGTCGGATGTCAGGCTTCGCAGCCATGATGAGGTCGTAGGCTTTCGTCTTCGGACCCGGCAGGAGCGGCACCTCGACGGTCTCCTGGGTGAGCCCGTCGATTTGGGCCACGTTGAAGACCGTGAAGGCCCGTAGCATCGCTATCTGCTTCTCCTCGTCGGCTTCCTCCTGCTTCACCATGAGCTTCTTGGTGAAGACGATGGTGGTGCCTTTTTCGCCGCCGCGAACCTGACCGCCTGCGGCGAGCGCCTGCTTGTAGGTGAGCCAGCCTTGCACGCCGTAACCGCGAACGTGCGCAGCGTGCCAGAGGATAGGGATGTTGATGCCGGAGTACTCGCGCTTGGTAGCGTAGTTGAACGGCATGACGCCGCCGCCAGACTTCCAAGGTTTGACCCATGAGGCCACTCCCTTTTCCAGGTCAGCGATGATGGATTGGGTGACAGCTTCGTAGAGGTCAGCGGTCTTCATCGCTGAGCTCCACTTCTTCGCTCGTATGGGGAGAGCACGACGTGCTGCACCGGTCGCAGCGATCGTCACAGGTCGCGGACCACTCATCGGTCCACTCGTTGCCGCACGGGCAACGGTAGTAGTTGCGAAAGAGCATAGGGCTTCTCCTCACTAGCGGGACGCCCGGGGAGGGGTGTCGCGCATCGGGAGGAGAAGGTCCTCTTTGAGGTAGATGGAGAGCGTGCGGACGCCCTCACTCATCTCGATCTTCCAATACCAAGTATATCCCGCGAAAATGAGCACGCCTTCATCATGCGCACTCTCCGGGTGGAAATCGGTCGTAGAGCGAAAGTCGGTACAGCATCCGACCGCGCAACTCCGGCGGCAACTCATGCACCGTGGGCGTCATGAGTACCTGTCCGCCCTTGAACGTGGTGCGGAGCCGGTCGTTCGCCTCTTGCTCAGTTTTGAGGTTCATGGAGAAAAAGAACCGGGCGTCCCCGGTTTCAAGTTGCTGGGAGCGCTTCAACCAACAACGCGACGATGAGCGATTTATTTGGCGCCGTCTAAGGTCGCGATGAGGAACGGCGAGAAGACGCGTGCGCTATGAGGCGCCATGCAAGAAATCGACTTTGCAAAATATTTTTGTAGCTTCAGCGTATGGCATTCATCCGAGAACGCATCATCAAGGGCAGGCCGTACATCTACCTCGAAGAACGATGGCGGGAGGGTAAGAAGGTCCGCTCGCGCTCTCGATTGTTGCGCAAGCGCGGCTCAACTCTAGCCATGGGTGAGACTCTCGGACATGCGCCCATGATTGCCGCGCTGCCCTTCATGATTGTGAAGGAGGTGCTGACCGGAAAGCGGCTCGAAGAGCTGCGTGAGCACCTGCGCAATCCACCCGGCGAGCGACACACCTTCCGTATCGTCCACGACCCGCGCCGTGTCGTCTCCGAGAAGGAGTGGGATGCACGGGTGAGCCAGATGTCACGGCAGGAGTTTGACTGCTACCTGGCACATGCCAAGGCGCACATCGCTTCTGGGAAGTACGCGAGCAACACGGCTGCGATGAAGGCGGCCCGCACCACGCACGCTCAGTCGATCGATGCTCGGCACAAGGACTGGCAGGAAAACGGTGGTCCCCGGCCGGTCTTTACGAAGGACGATGAGGAGCTATCGGAGCCGGATATGGCTAGGGAATCTCCTGACGGCTCCTGAATAACCGTTCAAAAGTTCCTGCGGAACGAAGGTCATGAGCAGAAGTTTTCCTCCGGGCAAAATTCACGCCCTACCACAGGAGACTAGAATGAAACGCTTCTGCGTCGCTGCCGTTACAGCTCTCGGCATCATGGCGTCCAGCCAGGCCTTCGCTCAGGCGGTCAGCACCACCATCGAGTTGCAGCCCGAGCAGCGCACCAAAATCAAGGAGTACGTCGTCAAGGAGAAGGTGAAGCCCGTGGCGATCAAGGAGCGCGTCTCTGTCGGCGTCACGCTTCCCGCCGATGTGGAGCTCCGCGCGGTTCCGGCCGATTGGGGTCCGTCCGTGACCAAGTATCGCTACGTCTATTACGACAACCGTGTCGTCCTGGTCGAGCCGTCGAGCCGCAAGGTCATCCAAATCATCGACTAAGCGTCCGAACGAACATGCCCGCTGCGTCTCATGATGCGGCGGGCATTTCGGCTTGGAAGCCACTAGTTCTTATCTTTTAATCGCTTGGCCTCTCTGGCCATGACGGCCTTCTTCGCCCGTGCGCTTCGCTGCTCCGGCGTAAGCGCCATTGCACTAGCTTTGCCGCCTGCACTGGCGTTGAGCTGCCGCGCCTTCTTTAGTGAGTAGCGTTTCATGTGCGACGTATTAGTGCGGGTTGGTGCTGACGACGTGCACCACACACTGGAAGTCCCGCTTGTTCCATAGGTGGGCGGGGTGACGCACGCCCCAAGCGGAACAGCTATGCTTATACTTGCGCTGCTCCTTACGGTCGCAACCACACCGCACGCACAGCGTACCCTTCTTAAATTTCTGAGTTTCCATATGCATGGTGTGAGGATTAGCTAATGCGTATCGGAATACGAGGTGGTTCGGGTCGGTCATCATCTACACGCACAGTGTGTCCGCATCGACACCCCCAACTATCGCCAAGAATGCCTTCTAGCTCTTGATTTGGAGCATTTTCTACATTCCATGTATTGAGCAGGCATGAACCGCTCTTGGTCTGAAATTCCACACGCTCGCCGCAGTTAGGACACGGCACCATTATTGAGTTGAACATTCCCATAAGTTTGTCGATGTGTATTGTGCTTCTTAGCTTGTAATCTCATCAACGCTCTCCACCTCCCAAATGCTTTCGCCGTACTCCTTGATGTCTGGGCCGCCACCGTCAGCTATCTGGGCTTCTACGATGTGGCGAGCCTCGTTCGGGCTGCTTGCTTCAACCTCAACGTCCTGAATTGCTATGTCCTTCACCCATACGCGATACTTTTTCATACGTTAGTTGTTAGCTAATAGCTCCGGGTTCTCGTAGATGTTGCCAATGACAACCCAAGAGGCAACATGCAGCTCGTGTAGGTATTCGGTGTCGACGGCAAAGCCGCCACTGCCATATTCGACCCGCTCGGGTGGCGTCGCCTCGTCATCGTCCTCGCGGCGGATTAAGTCGCCCTCGAACACGTCCTTCCCATTCTTGTCCTTGAGGCCGGTGAATTGATTGAGCTCGATATCCTGGAGTGAGATGAGGAAGCCTGAACCCTCTTCCTCGTCACTTGGCTCATAAAGATATGCTTCCCCAGTCGACCACAATATCTCTGTCACTTGGTACATGATGCCTTGATAGAAGGCTCTGAACTTGATTTCGCGCATATGCTAGTTGGTTAGCTTCGTAAGCTCATGACGTCCGTACCAGCGGCGGTGGTATCCGCCTATCGTGCGAATGCCGACGCGCACACTGTCACCTTCGTCGAACTCGATGACCTTGCCCACGAGCCCGTCGCTCGTTCGCACACGGTCCATGATGGTGAACTTGTCTTGGTAAGAAGGGTGGTGGGCTCCGCACTCAACGTGCTCTACGCCTTCGCCACCGATGTCGGGTACTGCTACGAAACCTGTACCCTCGCACTCGCACGCAACCTTTATTGATTTGGCCATACCTCAAGAAATGGCTTAATTACTAATAACTATATCTTACAGGCAAGATACAAATGCGCCAGCTCCTCAAACACTACGCGAGGGGATAGTGTATCCGTCAAGTTTGTGTCGTTCGCTGTGATGCTTTGAACACAGCCAGACAATTTTTAGCGGCTTCAGGTAATCAGGGTGGTGCGCCTGCACTTTAATATTTCCGCAATGACAGGGCTTCTTCTTCAAACGACCAGCGCGAACCTCAATGCGTACACGTTGACGCGCTGCATCTTTAATCTTCCTATCAAAGCGCCGTTCGTAGTCGCTCTCAAAATACAAACGCTTATCTTTGTGAGCTGCTGCAGAAGCGGGAATGCTCTCTAGATGCCGCTCCCACATCGTCATGGATGAATGCGGAATATAGGTCGGAGGGTTGTTGGGTGTGCCATTGTAATAGCGAGCCACCCCTCCATTCTACCGCGCCTTGAACACGTCAAAGCACCCGAGATTGCAAATGTGGAGGTGTCAATGCCTCGTGCCGCCAGCACACCACCGCTTCCACCTTCAAAGGCGAGCGGGAGTCAGTCTCCCTGGTGAGCGAAGTCCTATCGGCGTTGGTGAGGGCACGGCGCTTTGGACGTGCCTGAACCTTGCGACGACAGGACTTCGGGTAAGAACCGAAATAAGAAAAAGACCCGCGCTTGGCGGGCCTTAACAAAGTTGCGCTTGTTCAATTTGCCGCTCGTCCATGAGACTTGCGAGCTGCTCGAACTGCATCGGGTTGATGCCGTCGGTTAGAACGGACACGACGCTCTCCTGCGGGATGCCATTCTCCACTGCCTGTAATACATGCAGCGGGTCGCGGCATATCCAGAGTTCCGCTCCAGTTGCTACGCGCTCCTGATTAAAGAGCGCGGAGTGCGGGTCGAAATTATGGAAGAGCAGGCGAGGGCTCTGCTCCTTTTCTACCGCGATGCCGCAGTAGGCCAGGAGCTTGCCGTCACGCGATCGAACCGGCACCGCCAGTCGGCCGCGTAAGACACCTTTCGGCGCGTAACCGGCTCCGAACATCGCGGCAGTCTCTGGTGAGATGCCCAGCTCCTGCACCTTCGGGTGTGTGGCCTCCAGGTATTGCAGCGGCTGGAGGATCTTCTCCTGAGCACCCTGGGGCTGGGGGCGCTGTGAGGGAACAGTGACAGTGGACTGTTCTTTAACAGTGTCACTGTTCCCCAAGCTTTTATCAACGAAGAGCGCTGCGTCACGTTGACTCACGGCCTTCACGTGGGCCGCGAATGCAATCAGGTCGCCGCCCTTCTTGTCTGCAAAGCAGTAGTAGCTCTGCTTGCTCGTATTGACTGCGAGCGCACGCTCGCCGCCCTGGTTGCAGGCGGGGCATGGGCCGCGCCACTGGTCGCCTTTCTGCTGCATGCTGAGCTGCAGAAGCGCGACGACATCCTGAATCTTCACGCGAGCCTTCAGCTCGGCGAAGTCAACAAAGGCGACCGCCATAGAAGCCTCCTGCGATGTGGGGATAGTGGGAAGGACCTGTCCTTCCCAATGGTACCATTCGCTCAGAAGGTCGTTGGCTCGGGTGTGGAATAGGAAGGCGCGGTCGATTTTTGGATGTGCTGCGAAAGGCGACCCGTGACGAGTGGCTTACCCTGGCTCGTCGCGACTTTAGAACAGCATCCTGGCCTTCCTATCCCGCACCTGAGAGCGGGAGAAAGAGAGATGGTCATGGCTGGCAAGAAGCCGGACTACAAAGTGCTGGTCTCCCGCGAGAACGGCGACAAGACCTACTACACGGAAATCGGCAGCGCCTGGAACGTCGCCAAAGACGGAATCAGCGTGCAGCTCAACGCCACGCCGATTGACGGCAGGCTCGTGCTCTTCCCGCGCGAGGCGAAGACCGACTAGCAGTAAGGCCCCGGAATGTACCGGGGCCTTTTCTATTTCCCTGCGTTGTCGAGCTCGGTGACGATGTTGTAAGGCGGATGGCCAACGCGCTCCCATGGCTCAGTGAGCATATGGCCGGTTGCCGGTGGGAAGTTCTCGAAGGATGCAAAGTTCGGAAAGCTTTTGAAGATAAACAGCTTCGAGCCCTTGCCTTCTGTCAGCGTATCAACCACGCGCATGAGCGAACGTTTGTGCGTCTCGTTGATGGTGATGAACGGGATCACGAAACTCTGGATGCCGTAGCGCGACCTGTACACGCCTTGGCTCGCCGCTGCGCGGTAAGCCAATAGCTTCTTCTTGATGCTGGAACGCTCGTAGGCCTCCGGCTCAAGCGGTTCAGTGCGACGGTCAGCCTCAAAGCCCGGAATGATGAGGGATGCGCGTCCGGTCGGGGTCTTCTTGGCGATCCCGAAGAAGGCACCGTCGCTCTCGATATTCTGCTCGATGGCATGCCCGTCGTACTTGAACTTGACCGGGACACTCCAGGGTTCCCGTTCATTTCTGGTTGCCCGCGGGCAAGCGGGGTGGCTTATGATCTCGTCGGCCGTGATGAGCTGGAGGCCCTTGGCTTGCGCGCCGATCTCGAAGGATGCCTGGATAAGGCAGACCATAAGTTCATGGTTGAACTCGTGGCCGGTCTTGTGGTGCGGGACATAGAGCCCCCGAGCTTTGAGAAACTGCTCTCCTGCTTTGGTCAATCCGTAGACGGCTGGCCTATAGCGGGCGTTTGCAGCGGACCAGGATGCGGACGGGCAGTCGATGAGTTCGGCATCGTGGCGGAGCTTGCGAAGCAAGTCCTTGTGGTACTCGCCCTCCCATCCAAGCAACACGGGAATGTAGCTGCTCGGCAAGTAGCGGTACCGCTGCAAGAGCGTCAGGACGGCAAGATCCTTTGCGGTGACACGGAAGGCTTTGCCGCTCGGCTCAGCGATAAATCGTGATCGTATCTTCTCCATACATGACGTGATGACCGGCTGCTGCAGCTTCGTCAAAGGTCGCTATGATGAACCTAGAAGCGCCGTGGGCCGCTCCGTGCACCCATGTTAGCACGCACTTTATTTCGCAAGACGAGGCCGCCTATCGCCAAGACGAGAAAAAGCACCAAGAACGTGGTGCCGGGGCTGCTCTCGAATCCTCCGACAAACGCGCCAATGACGATCATGACTGCGAAGAAGATGCCGACAACCTTCAAGATAGGCATCAGAAATGGCACTGGTAGCATGCGGATCTCCTAGTAGTTGGTTGATGGGGTGGCAGCGTCGTCATCCCTCTCCGCAGGGTCTGCCGGGCGCGGTCTGGGTCGCGCATCTGCGGACGGCTTAGGCGGAGGTGCGGCTGGAGTAGCGCTCTCCTGGTCTGGAGCGGGGAGACAATACTGCTGTCGCATGCGGTCTATGACGGAACGCCGCTTCTCCCGGTCCATGCGTGCGAAGTCTGCCAGCTTCACGTTGGGCACCCGCAAAGAAATCGCCGTCTCGGTTTGGTCGCGGATGAAGGCCGCGAATGATCCTCGGGGCTGGCGCAAGAACTCCGGACTGGTGCGCAGGCCGGACGCTAAATAGCGAGCGTCCTCATCGCTGTTGGCAAATCGCAGCGCACAGTTGGACAGCGCATCAAGCACGTTGGGGCTGGTGATTTGCGAAACCCGCTGGTGCGCCATTATCAGAGCGATCTTCTGCGACCGGCACTCGTCGATGATGGTTGCGATGTTCTCGTCCCGCTTGATGACGGTCTGGCACTCGTCCATGTAGAAGAAGACCGGCAGCTTCTCGTCGTTGTCGAGGCGAGAGCGCTGCTGCGCGGCAGATCGCACTAAGGCAAGGAAGAAGCGGCCAAAGAACTCGGCCCCGCTGTCGTCCAACACGGCCTTTGAGTTGCTGATAAGTACGACCTTGCCGCTGTCCATGAGCTCGCCCATGTCGACCTTGGTCTTCTCAGCGGAAAACATCGCGCTGAAGACCGGATCGTCCATCAAGAGGCCGAGTTGCCACAGGACCTGATTGCAGGTGTCCGCATACGTCTTGCTCTTGAATTCTTTGAGGAA
Organism: uncultured Alphaproteobacteria bacterium; assembly: GCA_963758225.1. Taxonomy (GTDB): domain Bacteria; phylum Pseudomonadota; class Alphaproteobacteria; order Rhizobiales; family Xanthobacteraceae; genus Z2-YC6860. Next base: position 209,947 of record CAVWUJ010000007.1, read on the forward strand.
GAACAGGCGGTCTTCTTCGCTCAACTTGGCGAGGTCGAGGTGATCCTCATACCCTCCCTGGCAAATAGCTCGGAAGGTGGCCAACGTTGGGCGCGGCGCGGCCGTAATGATTGAACGCAGAACAATGCGGAAGAAGCGCGACTGCAGCGCGGTCATCTTCGCCTCGAATAGTCCGCCGAATAGCTGCTCCAGTTGCAGCACCACTCGGTTGGTGCGAAGCCGCTGCTCTTGGGCGTTAAGGCTGGCGGTATCCTTCGAGATGTCGAGCGGGTTGAGCGCAAGGGGGAAGTTTGCATCCGGCTCAAGAATGACTAAACGGTCCTCAATGCCATCCAGGTCGCGAAGCGGCTTTAGCAGGTCACCCTTGCTGTCCATAACGATGATGGAGGCCTGCTTCGGCAGATCATTGGCGACCATCGCGCTTAGGAGCGTCGTCTTACCCCGTCCGGGGGGCGCAACGATCCAGTGGCCCTCGTAACGCAGCTTCTGGTCGATTACGAAGGGGACGGGGGTCTTAAAAACATCCGCAAAAGGAGTGCCTGCGAGATAGCTAAGCAGGCCTTCTGGCGGTGCGCCCGACTTGGTCGGTGAAACGATCACCGTGGGCGCCAGGCGTTCCACCGGTACACCCGACAAACGGGCCAGGTTATTGTTCAGGATGGTGCGGAGCGGGGCGAAAAGGCCTGCGTTGACCAACTCGTCGGCGAAGAATTCTGCCATCACTCCTTCGATGAGGTACGGTAGGTCCCGAGTGACTTCCATGAGGGGAATGTGGAAAGGCGTTCCTTCAGTTTCCTCAAAACACGCATCTGGGAAGTGCCGCAGCATTGCTGTGACCACGGCCATCATGTGTCTGTGCCACAAGCCGAGGTACTTTCCGGGGTCCTGCAGCACGCGCTCACGGACCCTGAGCGTATTCAAGAGCGTCGAGAGTTCGCCAAACGAAAGGTTGTCGAAGTCCGGCTGCTCGAGCTCACCGTAGAAGAGGGGCGGGAACGCGAGTAGCCCGCCGATTGCCTCTCCTAATGGCTGCCATAGCACGTTGGTCGCCTGCTTACCGGCAGCCTCGTGAGCATCTGCCATGAAGTTGCGCACGTATGCGACGAGGGCTGCTTGGTCGGCGAAGAGAGCTGGGACGTGCGCGAGGTTCGCGTACAGTCGTCGGACCTCAGCACGGTCGCGCTCGACCATTGACCCAGCAAAATGTGCCCGAGTGTTATTCCACTCGAACATATTGCCGAGCGCCCAATAGAGGATGTTATTCGATGACAATGGCTTCTTCCCCGCCGAAATGCGCGGCTGCGGAGAGAACGTTTTTGAAGGTTTTCGCGGCCTCTTTGATTTGCTCCTCGACCGCAAGCATCTCCACGATGTCTTTGCACTCGATGCGCTTGCCGCGCACTAAGTCGTCTACTGTGACGGAGATGTTGGCAGCTTTGAACGCGAGCCGTGATGCGACCCCGAGGAGCCCGGAGCCGCCGTCCGCCATTTCAAACTTGCTGTAGAGGATCGCGTCGCCGAACTTGTACCGGGATAACGCTTCGGCTTCCGACTGCTCTAGCTCTGCCTTTACATCCAATTGGAAGATGACTTTACCCAACAACGATGAGCGTTGGTCGCGCCGTACCCGCAAGTACATTCATTCCCCCCTAGAAATCCCCGCGCCATTCAACCGGGAGCTGAGGCGGGGAGTGCAAGCGTGCAAGTAGCGGAGCAGCTCGCTTTCAACCTTGCGGCGGGGGCGCGTGAATGATGTCCGGGAGCGCCGTTTGACGGCTCTCAAGCGGCAGCCCGCTGGGATCGCCGGTACAAGGAAAACGCCATCGCGCGTGTAAAGATGGTCCGCCTGCATGTCCGTTAGCTCCTGGAGAGCGATCAGCTGCAAGTACGGCGCAAGTCGCTCGGCGTCCTCTTTCGTGCTCCGGAAGACGATCTTTTCACCGATCGAGAGCGCAGCCTGCCGAAGCTTCGTCGGCAACTCGTCCAGGTACCGGCAAACAATCGTAAACCGCTCCTCCTGCAGCGCACTGGCAAGCGCATCACTCCCCAGAAACCCGGTGTCGGTCAGATAGACGTAGCCTTGGGTGCGGCTGAGGATGAGACACGCCAGCAGGAAGGCTGTGGCGTCGCCGAGGCGTGCGCGGCTCAAGTTGACGAGCACAACCCGGCCGGGCTCCAGGCTAAACGTGCTGTGCTGCTGTCCCAGGATGTTGCGGACGAGCGGCGAGGCAAAGAGCTCGTTGCATTTTGCTTTGAGCGGCAGGGTGTCGTCGTCCCTCCAGTCCAGAAAGTCTTTCTTCCAAAACTCAAGGACAACCGGGTTGGTGCACTGTCTCAGAAGCTCTGTCCGATAGGTGTTGTCCGATAGGAAGCGAGGGACCGAGAGAAAGTTCGGACGGGGTGCCTCCATGATGACGAGTAAGGCGTTGAGCAGAAGCGTCGATGACCGGCGACGGGTGAGGGTGCTCGGGCCCTCCGGGAAGACCACGTCAAAGACAGCGCAGATGTCCTTTGCGACCCGGTAGCGATCATCCGGCCGAACGCCATTAAGGACATTAAAGCCGAACGGATGTTCAATATCGGCGGCGTCCAGGTAGCAGACTTGCTCGGTCAGGTGGACCGGCAGGGCGTTGGCCGCCGCCTCGGCAACGTGCCCAGTTGTGTCGAGGAGCACGTAGCCATCGGCAAAGTCCCACGCCATGAGCGAGAGCAGGTAGCCGGTCTTATCCGGAGCGCCGATCACCAGGCGGTTCATGCAAAGGGGTCAGCGCCAGCCCAGAGCCAGAACCCGTGCCGCGTTGCCAGGACGTGGCTCTGGATGTCGGACGCCGACCGTTTCGCACGAAGGAACTAATGACCTCCGCTCGAATTGTACCCCGCAATCCGGAGGGGTCTTCTCAATGTTTCTGAGCAAGGAAATGCCGCAGGCCGTTGGCCTTGTGTGCACTGTGTGCGCGAGTGTCATGCAGAAGACTGACTGCATCCCCTCGGCCGTCGGCCTGCCGGAGATGTACGTCTTCCGCTGCGCGTGCTGTGGCTGGGTGAAGACGGCCGATGCCACCGCCCTGGAGAACGCAAAAGCCGTCGCTTGAGGACGACGGCTTTGCTTCAAGAGGGTTGCGCTGCGGACCAGACGCGGTAGGGAGCTTTGTGCTTCTGCCAACATTCTAGCACGAGAACGCAAGAAACCCCCGAAGGGGCTTCTTTCGTCCGGCTGGATTTCGATCTCGCGACCGCTCTGAAATTTTAACATGAGTGAATAGTTGTCGCGCTCGTCGCGATGTGAATTGCGCGTCAGCGAAACGGTCCGCCACCAGTCCGTCGTTGGCGCGCGAGCGACACGACCAATCTTGTTTTCCCCGAGCGGTGTCGGAAGGCGGATGATTACCCTGTAGTGGTAATTCATATGGCCGCCCCGCACGCGAGTGGGTTTATCGAAGACTGAAGCGAGTAGCGGAAGGCAAGAAAAACAAGATTGGTCGTGTCGTGAGACCGACGGACTGTGTGGCGGTGCTGACGGTCAACTGTGGGCTTTTTCCGTGGGCCTACGTGCCCCGGACATAGGCCTACAGTATACTGAACCGTCAACCTAACTAAATGGGGAGGTAATAATGGGCATGGTTGAAGACGCAATCGCGAATGTCGACAAACCCGAGGTGCAGAAGCTCATTCGAGAATTGTCGCACTATGGTCTCGGGGTTTTTATGCCGCACATGCACACAGACAATGGCTTTGAGCCGTTGCCGTCGCATATGGTCCAACTCGAAGGGGACCTGAAAGTCAGCTTTGTCTTAGATAGCGACGAGCGTCTCAAAGGCGCCTCTCCTGTCGGATGGGTCTGGGACAGCGAGCGGTCGCGCGTTGCTACAGCTTGCTTCTGCACTGGAGCGGAACATCACCCTCATTGGGACCGTCCGCGTCCGAGATAGAAGGTCAATAAGCGGGAGAAGACGCAAGACCCCCGGGTTGGAGCCGGGGGTCTGCTCCCTTTCGGGAGCTGCATTCGTCGTTAGGCCTTAGAGAGCTTCTCAAGCCACGCGATGATCTCGTGCAACCACCACACGGGCGGCGAGTTGGGGTACGGCCCGAGTTTAAAAGCTCTGGGAAACGTACCCGCTTCCATCATCCGCCAAACGTGCGCGCGGCTGTACGGGATACCGAGCGCCTTGAGCCCCTTCCAATTGACCACTTCCTTGCCAGTCATTGCAAAGCTCCTTTGAGTGGAGCCGTTGCAACGGCTGTTAAGTCAGCCGACGGTCCATGCTAGCGCCGGTTGTGGGAAAGAAAAAGCCCGCGACTATGCGCGGGCTCGGGCGACTTCTGCCGCCTGGAGGCGGAACTGGTCCATGAGGTCGGCCCAGTCCTGCATCAGTTTAATGCGCTGGGGCAGGTAGGTAGAGCGATTATATGCCGCTCGCACCTCGTTGTCGTCCTCGTGGGCGAGGGCGGCTTCGATAACATCCGCGTCAAACCTTCGCTCGTTGAGAATGGTGGATGCCGACGCGCGGAAGCCGTGCGCCGTCATGTCCTCCTTCCCGTAGCCCAGCTTGCGGATGAGGTAGTTGTGCGCGTTTTCCTGGAGGGGCTTTCCCAGGTCCCGCTCCGCCGGAAACAGGTACTCGCTGCCTTCCGAGAGTTGCCAAGCCTCCCGAACGATCGCGAGTGCCTGGGTGGAAAGCGGGACATCATGCGGACGGCGCATCTTCATGCGCTCGGCCGGGATACGCCACAGCGACCGGGGAAAAATGATCTCCGTCCGCTTAGCAAAGCGCACGTCCCCCGGACGGGTCATGGTGAGGGCGAGGAAGAGGACCGCCAGCCGCAGCGGCCTCCACCCCGGATACTCGTCAATGGCGGCCATGAGTCCGCCAAGGGCAACTTCGTCCGTAATGGCCGCTCGGTGCTTTACGACGGGCGGGAGCAGGGCGCCCCGCAAGGGATAGGTAGGGTCGTTCTGCGCCCGCAAGTTTGCAATCGCGAACCGGAAGACGCTGCCAATGGTGCCTTTCAGGGTCACGGCCGTTTCCCGCTTCCCTGCCTTCTCGATCTTCTTCAGAAGCGCGAGGAGCTCGTGCGGGGTGATGTCCGTGATGGGCCGGTGCGCGAGCGGTGCAGCGACCTTCTTTAGCAGCCAGACGTTTTTCTCAATCGTCCGAGGGGCGCGGTTGAGCTCTCTGAGCTGCTCAATGTAGTCGTCGGCGAGGGAGCTGAACGCATTGCGCATCGCCGCCTTTTTGCGGAACCGCTCCTGTTTGCGATGCTGGGACGGGTCGATGCCTGCGGCGAGAAGTTTACGAATCGCTGTCCGCTGCTCTCGCGCCTCAGCCAGGCTCACCTCTGGATACGATCCCAGCGCGAGCATGTTCTCTTTGTCGAAGTAGCGATAGCGGAACCGCCACGCCTTCGTGCCCGTGGGTTGCACGAGCAAGCACAGGCCTTGTCCATCCGAAAGTTTGTAGGATTTCGCACGCGGCTTCGCGTGCTGAATTGCAAGCTGCGTAAGCATGCGAAGTGCTCCGGGTTGCGGGTACGTCTACCCGGAATTGTACCCCGGTCTACCCGCATTTGCACCGTCTGCTATGTGCAGCAATGCATCAACAACTCAGTGGAAGCCTTTGATTTTGTGGAGCTATGTTGAGGGAAGAACAAATATGAAACGGCTGTGTGGCTCCCCGGGCCGGATTCGAACCAGCGACCAACCGGTTAACAGCCGGTTGCTCTACCACTGAGCTACCGGGGAACGATGCTCGTGCGAGTCTGCGGGCTATAACAAAGGCGCGGGCCGTTGCAAAGCGAAGATGTCGCGTCCGCACACCGGCGTCCGGTGTCTCGCTCGGAGGTCCGGGATATGAAGTCTGGAGGCCACGCCCGGAATTGAACCGGGGTACGCGGATTTGCAGTCCGCTGCGTCACCACTCCGCCACGTGGCCGTCCGGCCTTCGCTATATAGGAGCGCCGCGGCGGCGACAACGTCCGCAGGCGCGCGGATACGAAAAGCGCGGTCCCGTCCGGTTCTTGCGTTTTGCCGGGCCTTGCCGCAAGAGTTTCGCGATTCCGGCCGTCGAGGAACCTGGCATGTTCGACTTCGCGACCGCGCGCCGCATGATGGTGGACGGACAGGTGCGCACCGCCGACGTCACCGATCACCGGCTCATCGCCGCGATGATGGAGACGCCGCGCGAGCGCTTCGTGCCGCAGCGCAAGGCCGACATCGCCTATCTCGACCTCGACCTGCCGGTCGGCGAGGGCGCGGCGCCCCGCCGCCTGCTCAAGCCGATGGTGCTGGCCAAGCTGATCCAGGCCGCCGAGATCGCCGAAGCCGACCGCGTGCTCGATGTCGGCTGCGCCACCGGCTATTCGTCGGCGGTGCTGGCGCGCATCGCTCGGTCGGTTGTCGCCCTCGAAGAGGATGCGGCGCTGGCCCGCCAGGCGGCGGAGGCGTTTGCCGCCGCGGATCTGTCCAACGTGCGGCTCGTGATCGGTCCGCTTGCGGCCGGGGCGCCCGGGGACGCGCCGTTCGACGCCATCGTGATGCAGGGCGCGACGGAGGTCGCGCCGCGGGGGCTGCTCGGACAGCTTCGCGACGGCGGCCGTCTGGTCTGCGTGGAGGGCGCCGGGCCGGGCGCCAAGGCGATGCTCTACCGGCGTGGCGGCGACAGCTACAGCGGCCGTCCGATTTTCGACGCCAGCGCGGCGCTGCTGCCCGGCTTTGCGCGAGAAATGGCCTTCGTTTTCTGAGACGTTCTCGCTGCATCCGGCGCCTGTTGCTGCGATGCGCCACATCCGCAACTTTTTGTGCAGTGCCTGAACAAGGGGTTCCCACGTCAGGCGGGGGCCCGTAAGCTCCGTATGAGGCTTTCCGGGAATTCAGGCACGGCGCGGGTTTGCGCCGGCCCTGGGGCGGACCGTATTGCGCCGGTGCGCGTTTGCGTGGGTCGATGGGTTGGAGTGTCAGCCAGCGGCGTGGTGAGGCATCCGGAGCGCGCGCGTGGCGCGTCGCCAGGGCAGGCGCCGTTGCAACCGGCGCGCTGCTGACCGCGCTGGCCTCGCCGGCTTCGGCCGATACGCTGCTCGGGGCGCTGTCGCAGGCCTACCAGAACAATCCGCAGCTCAACGCCCAGCGCGCAGCCGTGCGCGCCACCGACGAGGCGGTGCCGCAGGCGCTGGCCGGCTACCGGCCGCGCGTCAGCGCCACTGCGAGCGTGACCGAAAACTATCTCGACAGCCGCTCACGCACGACCTCGACCACCGGCAGCCCGATCTACTCCAGCATCTCCGGCAACACGCTGGTGCAGACCTACGGCGCCACGGTCACCCAGCCGATCTTCAACGGATTCCAGACCGCGAACCGCACCCGGCAGGCCGAGGCGCAGGTCAACGCCGCGCGCGAGACGCTGCGGTTCACCGAGCAGACCGTGCTGCTGCAGGCGGTCACCGCCTACATGAATCTGATCCGCGACACCGCAATCCTCGACCTGCAGCGCCGCAACGTCGAGGTGCTGGAGGAGCAGCTTCGCCAGACCCGCGACCGCTTCAACGTGGGGGAGGTGACGCGCACCGACGTGGCGCAGTCGGAGTCGCGGCTCGCGGCCGGCCGCTCGTCGATGCTGAATTCGGAATCGAACGTCACCACCTCGCGCGCGGTCTACCGGCAGGTGATCGGCGCCGACGCCGGACGGCTCGCGCCCGGCATGCCGGTCGACCGCTTCTCGCCGCCGTCGCTGCGCGACGCGGTGGCGCATGCGCGCGGCCAGCACCCCTCCGTGACCACGGCGATGCACAACATCGACGTGGCGCAATGGCAGGTGAAGGTCGCCGAGGGCGCGCTCTATCCCAGCGTCAACATCGTGGGCAGCGCGCAGAAGTCCTACGGGTCGGTGTCGTCGCTGAACCTGCTGGACCAGTTCAACGGTTCGATCGCCGGACAGGTTTCCGTGCCGATCTATCAGGGCGGTGCGGAATATTCGGCGATCCGGCAGGCCAAGGAAACGCTCGGCCAGCGCCGCATCGAACTCGATACCAGCCGCGAGCAGGTGCAGCAGCAGGTGGTGCAATCGTGGGGCTTGCTCGAAGCCTCCAAGGCGCAGATCCAGGCGACCCAAGCTCAGGTTCAGGCCGCGGAAATCGCGCTCAACGGCGTGCGCGAGGAGGCGCGCGTCGGCCAGCGCACCACGCTCGACGTGCTCAATGCCCAGCAGGAGCTGGTCAACGCCCGGGTGGCGATGGTGACCGCGCAGCGCGACCGGGTGGTGGCGTCGTTCACGCTGCTTGCCGCGGTCGGCCGGCTGTCGCCGGAGGTGCTGGGGCTGCGGGTGCCGATCTACAATCCGGCGGTGCACTACCATCAGGTGCGCGACACCTGGGTCGGGGTCCGCACGCCCGACGGCAAGTGATCCACAGGGCGGCGTCCGGGCCGCCGGCACCGTGAACCGGTCTCCCGCGCATCTATCCACATGAGTCTGGCGAAGTTGGCCGGACCCCATGTCATCGCCGGAGCGATCCGGTTACTTATTGCGTGTGTGGCAGCGATTCGCCGCAGGCGGCGAGCGCCTCGTTCCGGCGCGACGGAGTAGGAACCCGGCATGACCCAATCGGCGAAGGCTCATGAGCCCTCGATGGAGGAAATTCTAGCCTCCATCCGCCGCATTATAGCCGACGACGACGCGGTGAAACCGGCCGCGCCGCCGAAGCCCGCGCCGCCGCCCGCAGCGCCACCGCTGTCCGCGCCGTCTCCGGCCGCTGCGCGCGCTCCGGCCCCGCCGCCGCGACCCTTGGTGGCCGCGCCGCCGCCGCCGCCACCCCCGCCGCCGCCGGTTGCGACCAACACCCAGAACGACATCGACGCGATGATGGCCGGGCTCGACGCCCCGCCCGGCGGCGCGAGCGCGGAGCCCGACGTGCTGGAGCTGACCGAGGCGATGGCCGCGCCGGAACCGACCGAAGAGCCGGCCGGCTTCGGCGGCAGCTTCCAGACCATCGACGGCGAGCCCGACGTGGTGTTCGCGGACACGCAGCCGGAGCCGCGCGAGGAGCCGCGCCGCTACGCGCCGCCGCCACCCCCGCCGCCGCCGTCCTCTGCCGCCTACGACCGCTCGCTGCTGTCGAATGCGGCCCACTCGGCGGTGGACTCGGCGTTCAACACGCTGGCCCAGACCGTGCTGGTGCACAACGCCCGCACGCTGGAGGATCTGGTGCGCGAGATGCTGCGGCCGATGCTCAAGTCCTGGCTCGACGACAACCTGCCGGGGATGGTCGAGCGTCTGGTGCGCGCCGAGATCGAGCGGGTCTCGCGCAGCCGCTGATTTTTCACGCCGCGCGGCGCGACAGCCCGCGGGTGAACCACCACGCCAGCACCGGTAGCAGGATCGCGCTCACCACGAACACCGGCGGCGCGCCGAAGCGGTCGACCACCGGCGCGGCCAGCGCCACGCCGACGCTCTGCCCGACGTAGAACACCGACGAGAACAGCCCGAGCGCGGTGCCGCGCGCCTCCGGCGACATCTGGGTGCCGACCGTCTGCAGCGTGTTGTGGTGCATGTAGAAGCCGAGCCCGATGGCGGTCACGGCGATGGGCGCGAGCCACCACACCGGCTGGAACGCCAGCGTCAGGAACGCCGCCGCCATCGCCAGCCCGCCGATGCGGGCGATGCCGATCTCGCCCAGCCGGCTCACCAGCCAGCGCACCGTCAGCGCATAGGCGATGCCGCCCAGACCGAACGCCGCCACCACGAGGCCGACGCCGGTGAACGACAGGCCGAAGCGCAGGTGCATGTCGGCGCCGACATAGGTGAAGGTGCCGAACAGCAGCGCGCCCTCGACGGCGACCACGATCAGGATGAAGCGCGCCCACGGGTTGCCCAGCACGGTGGCGTAATCGGCGAGCGGCTTTCGAGCGGAGGCCTGCGGCCTTGCGCGGGTGAGCGGGTTCACCGCCATTTCGTAGAACAGCACCAGCGCCGCGATGGCAAAGAGTCCGGCCAGAATGAAGAACACCACGCGCCAGCCGAACAGGTCGCCCAGGACGCCCGAGGCCGCCTGGCCCGCGACCTGGCCGAAGATCTGCCCCGCGAGAAAGCGGCCCAGCACCTGCTGGCGGCGCTCGTAGGGCACCACGTCGCCGACATAGGCGATGCCGAGCGGCAGGATCCAGGCGGCGGCCGCGCCGGAGGCGAGCCGCGCGACCGTCAGCGTTTCCAGCGACTGCGCCAGCCCGCACAGCGCCACCATGACCGAGGATGCCGCGCAGGCGAAGGCGATGGTGCGGTACTTGCCGACCCGGTCGCCGATCGGCCCGATGATGAGCTGCACGGTGCCGTGGGTCAGCGCGTAGGCCGTCACCACGATCGAGGCGATGCCGACCGTGGTTCCCACGTCGGCCGCAATCTGCGGCAGCAGGCTGTCGACCGCGCGCACCATCGCCTGGCTCGCGAAGCTCGCGACCGCGAGGAACGCGATGGCGCGGTTGGGGGAGGGCGCGGGCGGCAAGGGGCGGCGGCTTTCGGGCTTTGGCGGCTGCCGTTGACAGCCTCGGGGGCGGAGGGCTTTCTACCGCGCGAATCCCCAAAGCAAAACCGGCAAGAACTGCGCGAATGATCGAGAAAACCTACCAGCCCGCCGAGGTCGAAGGCCGCATCTACGAGGCCTGGGAAAAGGCCGGCGCGTTCCGGGCCGGCCGGCCCGAGCGCGCCGCGGCCGAGCCCTATTGCATCGTGATCCCGCCGCCGAACGTCACCGGCTCGCTGCACATGGGCCACGCGCTCAACAACACCTTGCAGGACATCCTCTGCCGGTTCGAGCGCATGCGCGGCAAGGACGTGCTCTGGCAGCCCGGCACCGACCACGCCGGCATCGCCACCCAGATGGTGGTCGAGCGCCAACTGATGGAGCGGCAGGAGCCCGGCCGCCGCGAGATGGGCCGCGACGCCTTCCTCAAGCGCGTGTGGGAGTGGAAGGCGGAATCCGGCGGCACCATCGTCAACCAGCTCAAGCGGCTCGGCGCGTCCTGCGACTGGTCGCGCGAGCGGTTCACGATGGACGAGGGCCTGTCGCAGGCCGTGCTCAAGGTGTTCGTTCAGCTCTACAACGAGGGCCTGATCTACAAGGACAAGCGGCTGGTCAACTGGGACCCCAAGCTGCTCACCGCGATCTCCGACCTTGAGGTGGTGCAGGTCGAATGCACGGGCAGCTTCAAGTGGACGGCCGGCGGCGAAGAACCGTTCGATGCGGTGAAGCTCGGCAAAGTGCTGGACCGAAATCCGAACGGACATCTTTATTACATCAAGTATCCGCTCGAAGGCGTCACGTTCGATCCGAATGATGCCTCGACCTTTATCGTGGTCGCGACGACGCGGCCGGAGACGATGCTGGGCGACACGGCGGTCGCAGTGCATCCCGAGAACGAAAAGCTCAGGCACCTGATCGGCCGGAACGTCATCCTGCCGCTGGTCGGCCGGCGCATTCCCATCGTGGGCGACGACTACGCCGATCCGGAGAAGGGCACCGGCGCGGTGAAAATCACCCCGGCGCATGATTTCAACGATTTTGAGGTTGGGAAGCGGCATGGGGTGCCGCAGATCAACGTGCTCGATGTCGAGGGCAAGGTCGTCCTGAACGGCAACGAGGCGTTCCTCGACAGGGTGCCGCATTCCTCGCACCTCGCCGAGACGATGGACTTGCACGGCGTCGACCGTTTCAATGCGCGCAAGATCATCGTGGAGCGGCTGGAGGCCGCGGGCGTGCTCGACAAGATCGAGCCGCACACGCACATGGTCCCGCACGGTGACCGCTCCAACGTGGTGATCGAGCCGTTCCTGACCGACCAGTGGTACGTCAACGCCAAGGCGATGGCGGTGCGCGCCATCGCGGCCGTGCGCGAGGGCGAGACGAACTTCGTCCCGAAGAATTGGGAGAAGACCTACTTCGAGTGGATGGAGAACATCCAGCCGTGGTGCATCTCGCGTCAGCTCTGGTGGGGGCACCAGATTCCGGCGTGGTACGGGCCGGACGGCAAAGTGTTCGTCGCCGAGACGGAGGACGAGGCCGTCTCGTCCGCGCTCGGCTTTTATGTCGAGCGGGGCCACATCTCCGACGCGCAGGCGCGTGCGATGGCGACCGACGCAGCGCAGCGCGGCGCGTTCCTGACCCGCGACGAGGATGTCCTCGACACCTGGTTCTCCTCCGCGCTGTGGCCGTTCTCCACGCTGGGCTGGCCGGACGACACGCCGGAGGTAAAGCGGTTCTATCCGACCTCGGTGCTCGTCACCGGCTTCGACATCATCTTCTTCTGGGTCGCCCGCATGATGATGATGGGCCTGCATTTCCAGAAAGAGGTGCCGTTCAAGGACGTCTACATCCACGCGCTCGTCCGCGACGAGAAGGGCGCCAAGATGTCGAAGTCCAAGGGCAACGTCATCGACCCGCTGGCGCTGATCGACCAGTATGGCGCGGACGCGCTGCGCTTCACGCTCGCCGCGATGGCCGCGCAGGGCCGCGACATCAAGCTCGCCACCCAGCGCGTCGAGGGCTATCGCAACTTCGCGACCAAGCTCTGGAACGCCGCGCGTTTCGTCGAGTTCAACGGCGCGGCGCGGGTGGCGGGCTTCGATCCGAAGGCCGCGAAGGAGACGCTCAACCGCTGGATCGCGCACGAGACCGCGAAGGCCGCGCGCGAGATCACCGCCGCGCTCGAGGCCTATCGCTTCAACGAGGCGGCGGGCGCGGCCTATCGCTTCGTCTGGAACGTCTATTGCGACTGGTATGTCGAGCTGTCCAAGCCGGTGCTGACCGGCCCGGACGGCGCGGCCAAGGACGAGACCCGCGCCACCGCGGCCTGGGCGCTCGACGAAATCCTCAAGCTGCTGCACCCCTTCATGCCGTTCGTGACCGAGGAGCTGTGGGGCGTGACGGCCGGGCAGGGCGCGCCGCGCGGCGAGGGCCTGCTGGTTCTCGCGCAATGGCCGGTGCTCGAAGGGCTCGACGACGACAGGGCCGAGGCCGAGATTGGCTGGGTGGTCGATCTGGTGACGAGCGTGCGCTCGCTGCGCTCGGAAATGAACATCACGGCGGCCGTGCCGCTGGTGCTGGTCGCATCCGGGCCCGAGAGCCGCGCCCGCGCCGAACGCTGGGCGGAGTTCGTCAAGCGTCTGGCGCGCGTGTCGGAGCTTTCGTTTGCCGATGCGCCGCCCGCCGGCTCGGTGCAATTGCTGGTGCGCGGCGAGGCTGCGGCGCTGCCGCTCAAGGGCGTGATCGACTTCGCCGCCGAGAGCGCGCGGCTCCAGAAGGAGCTGGGCAAGGCCGACGCCGACATCGCTCATGTCGAGAAGAAGCTCGCCAATCCGAAGTTCGTCGCCAACGCCGCCGAGGAGCTGGTCGAGGCCGAGCGCGAGAAGCGCGAGGAGGCGGTGGCGCGGCGCGCCAAGATCGCCGAGGCGCTGGAGCGTCTCAAGGGAGCTGCATAGGCGCGGGGCGCCGCGCCATGAACCGGAAAGAGCGCGCATGAACATCTTTCTCGCGGGTGCGACCGGCGTGGTCGGGCGGCGTCTGGTGGCGCTGCTGCGCGAGGCCGGCCACAGCGTCACCGGTGCCACCCGCTCGCCGGAGCGGGCCGCGGCGCTCGTCGCGATGGGGGCGGAGCCTGCGGTGGTCGACGTCTACGACGCGCGCGCGCTGCTGAAGGCCATGTCGGCGGCTTATCCCGAGGTGCTGATCAATCAACTGACCGACCTGCCCGACACGCTCGATCCGAACGCGCCGGCGTCGGTGTTCGACGCCAACGCGCGCCTGCGCATCGAGGGCACGAAAAACCTGATGGCCGCTGCGCAGGTTTGCGGCGTCACGCGCGCGATCGGGCAGAGCATCGCCTTCGTCTACGCGCCAAAGGACGGGCCGCACGTCGAAAGCGATCCGCTGCTCAGCGAGGGGCCTTACGCACGCACGGTCGAGGGCGTGATCGCGCTCGAAACGCAGACGCTGGAAACGCCCGGCATCGACGGGCTGGTGCTGCGCTACGGCGGCTTCTACGGACCGGGCACCTGGTTCGACACGCCGACCGGGCCTTGTCCGCTGCATGTCGACGCGGCGGCGCAGGCGGCGCTGCTCGCGGTCACGCACGGCGCGCCCGGCATCTATAACGTCGCCCAAGACGGCGGCTCGGTGTCGAGCGAGAAGGCAAAACGCGAACTGGGCTTCGATGCGGGGGTTCGATTGCAAACGCAAACGTAGCGGACCCCCACCCCGACCCTCCCCCTTTCAGGGGGAGGGAGGACTCGCCGCACGATCGTCCTCCCCCTGAAAGGGGGAGGAATGAGGAGGGGGTCTCCTGCGCGCGATGCCATAACGACAGGCCGAGGGAGCAGAGCTTGCCCGACATCAACAACAGGCCCGGCGGACCGAACCTGATCGTCACCGCCAAGACCGCGCACAAGGTGCACTTCCTCGACGCGGCGACGCTGACAATCAATGCGACGCTCGACATGCCGGGCTCGACCCACGAGCTTGCGCTGTCGGCCGACGGCCGCACCGCCTACGGCTCGGTCTACGGCGACGGCATCTTCGCGAAGCGCGTCAATCCGGATCGCCGCATCGTGGTGATCGATCTGCCGTCGAAGCGGCTCGCGCGCATCATCGACCTCGGCGCGATCTATGCGCCGCACGGCCTGATGATGGACGAGGACGGCACGCTCTGGTCGTCGGGCGAGATGGGCGACGCCGTGCTCGCCATCGATCCGGCCGGCGACAAGGTCCAGCACATCGACGTGGGCGCCACCGCGCACTGGGTCGCGGTCAGCCATGCGACCGGCAAGGTGTTCGTCTCGGTGAAGATGGACCATCTCGTCGTGATCGACCGCAAGGCGCGCACGGTGATCGAGCGGATCGCGCTGCCGCATGTGGTCGAGGGGCTCGCGGTGTCGCCGGACGGCGCCACGGTCTATGCCTGCGCACAGGACGCGGCCGAGTTCTACGTCATCGATGCCGCGACCCACGCGCTGCGCCACAGCGTCCCGATCGAAGGCGCGGACGCGGGCAGGCGCCAGATGCGCCGCGTCCGGGTCTCGCCGGACAACCGGCACCTTCTGATCTCGTCGAACCAGGATCATCATGTCGCGATCTTTCTCGCTGACGGGCCGGAACAGACCGCCTCGATCCCGGTCGGGAAGGGGCCGATGGGCTTCGGCTTCGCGCCGGACGGCAGGCACGCCTATGTCTGCTGCCACGACGACGCCGAAATGTGGGAGTTCGAACTCGCGACCGGCCGGGTCACGCGCAGGGTGTCCACCGCGGCCGGCTGCGAGTTCGTGGTGGCGTATTCGTGAGTTCTTGTGTCCCGGACGCGATGCATCACTTCGCGATGCTCGTTCTGCGCCGCGCCCGGGACACGGCCAACGGCTCTCATTGCATCCGGGCACGGGCCCAAATTCCTTGAATCCGGCCCCTAAGCCTGCCAATACCCCGGCCATGAGCATTCCCAACCGGTCGCCGCTGGCCGACGAGATCGAGCGGCGGCGCACCTTCGCGATCATCTCGCATCCCGACGCCGGCAAGACCACGCTGACCGAGAAGCTCCTGCTGTTCGGCGGTGCGATCCAGCTCGCCGGCCAGGTCAATGCCAAGAAGAATCGCCGCTCCACCCAGTCGGACTGGATGGCCATCGAGCGTTCGCGCGGCATCTCGGTCGTCACGTCCGTGATGACCTTCGAGTACGGCGCGCACGTCTTCAACCTGCTCGACACGCCCGGCCACGAGGACTTCTCCGAGGACACCTACCGCACGCTGACGGCGGTCGATTCCGCCGTGATGGTGATCGACGCCGCCAAGGGCATCGAGGCGCGCACCCGCAAGCTGTTCGAGGTCTGCCGGCTGCGCGACATCCCGATCCTGACCTTCGTCAACAAGATGGACCGCGAGAGCCGCGATCCGTTCGATCTGCTCGACGAGATCGAGAAGACGCTGGCGCTCGACACCGCGCCGGTGAACTGGCCCGTGGGTCGCGGCCGCGACTTCGTCGGCACGATCGAGATCGAGGGTGGCGGCGTGCGGCTCCTGGAGGGCGACGCCGGCAAGGCCGGCACGCTGCGCACCATGAGCATTCCCGAGGTCGCCGCGCTCAACGCCAATCTCGACGCCGCCGCGATCGAGGAGGAGTTCGGTCTCGTGCGCGAGGCCTGCCGGCGCTTCGATCTGGAGTCGTTCCGCGAAGGGCATCTGAGCCCGGTGTTCTTCGGCTCGGCGCTGAAGAATTTCGGCGTCGGCGACCTGCTCGACGCCATCGGCCGGATCGCGCCGCCGCCGCGCGCGCAGAAGGCCGACAAGCGGCTGGTCGAGGCCGACGAGCCGCGCATGTCAGCCTTCGTGTTCAAGATCCAGGCGAACATGGATCCGAACCACCGCGACCGCATCGCCTTCGCGCGGCTGTGCTCGGGCAAGCTGACGCGCGGCATGCGGGTCAAGCAGGTGCGCACCGGCAAGTCGATGGCGTTGAACGCGCCGCAGTTCTTCTTCGCCAAGGATCGTGCGCTCGCCGAGGAGGCCTATGCCGGCGACGTGGTCGGCATTCCGAACCACGGCGTGCTCACCATCGGCGATACGCTCACAGAGGGCGAAGACTTGAAGTTCGTTGGCGTGCCGAGCTTTGCGCCGGAAATCCTGCGCCGTGTGCGGCTGCCCGACGCGATGAAGGCCAAGAAGCTGAAGGAGGCGCTCCAGCAGCTCGCGGAGGAGGGCGTGGTGCAGGTGTTCCGCCCGGTGGACGGCTCGCCGGCGCTGGTCGGCGTGGTCGGCCCGCTGCAGCTCGACGTGCTGCAGGTGCGGCTCAAGGACGAGTACGGTCTCGACATTCTCTGGGACACTGCCGAGTTCGGTCTGGCGCGCTGGATCTCGTCCGACGACAAAAAGGCGCTCGAAACCTTCGTGAACACGAACCGGATGGGCATCGCCGAAGACCTCGACGGCGATCTGGTGTTCCTTGCAGGCAACCAGTTCCGGCTGGATTACACGCGCGAGCGCGCGCCCGGCATCGTGTTCCGCGACATCAAGGATCCGAACGCGGCGAAGGCCGCAGCCTGACGGGGCGGTTCGCGTGCTCTATTTGCTTCCGACCTTGCCGGCCTTTTCAGCTCTGTCGATCGCTTCGCGGTTCTTGTCGAAAATCGTTTTCTCGGCTGGCCGCTCTTTGAGCTCCAGGGTCTTCGGATCGATCTGGTTGTGCGACGGCTCGTTGACGATCTATCCCTTGTTCGATTGAGCGATGGTCAAGTTCGATTGAGCGATGGCCAAGGATGTCGTTGCGAGCGTGATGGCTGCGACTAGAAAAACGGACTTACCCATTGAAGCACCCAGTCTGTGGATTGAGGTTGCACTGGCAGTCCGACTTCGATGGTAGAGCGACCCGATAATACCCGCAAGACGTGTATGCCCATGCTATCGGAACGGCTTGCTCAGATGCCGCGAGCCCTTCAACCCGTAGCGCCAGGGCAGGTCCGCCGCCTTGGTGATGCCGATCCGCACGCCGGTGACGATCTCCGGCTGGCCCTCGCGCGCATAGAGCGCGAACGGCGGCCGGTCGAGCGCCAACCCATCGTGACTGCCCATGACGCCCAGCGCTTCCGCCAGCCGGCCGGGGCCTGAGCACAGCAGCCGCGCGTCGACGAGGCCTCTGCGCCGGCGCATGGCGGCAAGCCCGTCGAGCGGCTCGATCGCCCGGATCAGCACCGCGCTGGCCGACCCCCGCGGCTCGCACACGAAATTCAGACACCAGTGGATGCCGTAGGAGCGGTAGACATAGGCGCGGCCGGGCGGGCCGAACATCGTCGCATTGCGCGCGGTCTCGCCGCGAAACGAATGCGCCGCAGGATCGGTGTGGTGATAGGCCTCGACCTCGACGATGCGCCCGCCGACGCCGTCGAACAGCAGCGTCGCGCCGATCAGGTCGGGCGCGACCGCGTGCACGGAGCGGGCGAAGAAGGCGCGAGACAGGCGTTCGGGCATCGGATTTCCTAGCCGTGGCTGGTTGGCGATCCAACCGCGGGTGCGGCATTTCGGCCCCAGCCCGACCCGGACATTCTGCAGTCGCCATCGCGCCAGGGCTGCGCCACCGCCTGTGGCGGGCGCGCCACATCTTTAGAACATTTAAGGGAACCGGCGTGATGATCCGGCGCGCGCCGCGATTTGGCCATACCCTCCGCAGAGACCGGAGGCCGTCCAATGTTGCGGCTTTCGTTCTCAAGTCCGAACGGCCGGCGCAGCCGAGGGACCAACACATTCCGACGCAGATTCCCGCGGGGGGACGGCGGCGGACGGGCCGGGGGGCCCTGGTACGTCGATGGATGCTAAGACTGATCTGAAGTCGCGACTGCCGAGCCGGCATGTCACCGAGGGACCGGCGCGGGCGCCGCACCGCTCGTATTATTACGCAATGGGTCTGACCAAAGAGCAGATCCACCAGCCGTTCGTGGGCGTCGCCTCGTGCTGGAACGAGGCCGCGCCCTGCAACATCGCCCTGATGCGCCAGGCGCAGGCGGTGAAAAAGGGCGTCGCGGCCGCCGGCGGCACGCCGCGCGAGTTCTGCACCATCACCGTGACCGACGGCATCGCCATGGGCCATGCCGGCATGTATTCGTCGCTGCCTTCGCGTGAGGTGATCGCGGATTCGGTCGAACTGACCATGCGCGGCCATGCCTACGACGCGCTGGTCGGGCTCGCCGGCTGCGACAAGTCGCTGCCCGGCATGATGATGGCGATGGTGCGGCTCAACGTGCCGTCGATCTTCATCTACGGCGGCTCGATCCTGCCCGGCAACTTCCGCGGACAGGTCGTGACCGTTCAGGACATGTTCGAGGCGGTCGGCCGGCACAGCACCGGCGCGCTGTCGGACGAAGACCTCGATGAGATGGAGCAGGTCGCCTGTCCGTCGGCCGGCGCCTGCGGCGCGCAGTTCACCGCCAACACGATGGCGACCGTCTCCGAGGCTATCGGTCTTGCGCTGCCGTATTCGGCCGGCGCGCCGGCGCCTTACGAGATCCGGGACCGGTTCTGCATGACCGCCGGCGAGATGGTGGTGGAGCTGATCAAGCAGAACATCCGGCCGCGCGACATCGTCACCCGCAAGGCGCTGGAGAACGCCGCCGCAGTTGTGGCCGCTTCAGGCGGCTCGACAAATGCTGCACTGCATCTGCCTGCAATCGCTCACGAATGCGGCATCAAATTCGACCTCTTCGATGTCGCCGAGGTCTTCAAAAGAACACCTTATGTCGCGGATTTGAAGCCGGGCGGCCGTTATGTCGCCAAGGACATGTTCGAGGTTGGCGGCATTCCGCTGCTGATGAAGACGCTGCTCGACCACGGCCACCTGCATGGCGACTGCGTCACCGTCACCGGGCGGACGATCGCGGAGAATCTCGCCAAGGTGAAGTGGAATCCCGACCAGGACGTTGTGTTGCCGGCGAACAAGCCGCTGACGCCGACCGGCGGCGTCGTCGGACTCAAGGGCAACCTCGCACCCGAAGGCGCGATCGTGAAGGTCGCCGGCATGTCCGAACTGGTGTTCACCGGTCCGGCGCGCTGCTTCGACGGCGAGGAGGCGGCCTTCGAGGCGGTGCGCAAGCGCACCTACAAGGAGGGCGAGGTTCTGGTGATCCGCTACGAGGGTCCGAAGGGCGGCCCCGGGATGCGCGAGATGCTCGCCACCACCGCTGCGCTTTACGGGCAGGGCATGGGCGGGAAGGTCGCGCTGATCACGGACGGCCGGTTCTCCGGCGCAACCCGCGGCTTCTGCATCGGCCATGTCGGGCCGGAGGCGGCGGTCGGCGGTCCGATCGGGCTCCTGCGCGACGGGGACGTGATCACCATCGACGCCGTGAAGGGGACACTCGACGTCAGGCTCAGCGACGAGGAGCTGAACAGGCGACGCGCGGACTGGAAACCGCGCGAGCACCAGTTCGGCTCCGGCGCGCTCTGGAAATATGCGCAACAGGTGGGCTCCGCGGTCGATGGCGCGGTCGACTCACCCGGGCGCGGCCCGTGAAAAGCAAATCTATGCGGATATCTGACGGGATCGCCATCGCTGCGGTGTTCGGCCTGGCCTTCGGGCTCGGGCCGACGCCCACGCTGTCGCTCGACGGCACGCCGTCCGAGCCGGCCGCGCGCGTCTCGGCGGTCGATGCCTTCCGCAATGCGACCGAGGCGCTGCGCTCGGGCGAGAAGAAGCGGGCGCTGTCCTCGCTGCAATACGCCGCCGAGCAGGGCCACGGCTTCGCGCTCTGGCAACTCGGCAAGATGTACGACGAGGGCGACGGCGTGCCGCGCGATCGCTACCGCGCGTTCGAATACCTGCAGCACTTCGCCGATTCCCACGCCGACGTGCCGCCGTCGATTCCGCGCTCGCGTTTCGTGGCCGACGCCTTCGTGTCGCTCGGCCAGTATTATCTCGCCGGCATTCCGGACTCGCCGGTGTCGCCGAGCCCCGAGCGGGCGCGGCGCATGTTCTATCACGCGGCGTCCTATTTCGGCGATCCGGAGGCGCAATACCGCCTCGCGATGCTCTATGTCGATGGAACCGGCGTCTCGCGCGACATCAAGCGGGCGGTGCCGTGGCTGGTGCTTGCCGCAAACAAGGGCCATTACCGATCGCAGGCGCTGCTCGGACGCATCCTGTTCAAGGGCGAGCACGGCATCCGCCAGCCGGCGACCGGCCTGATGTGGCTGACGATCGCCTGCGACGGACCGGGCGGCAGCGTGCCGGAAATTTCGGCGCTGCGCGAAAGCGCCTTCAGCGAGGCGACCGACCGCGAGCGCCAGCTCGCGCTGGTCATGCTGGAGCGCTGGGTCGAAGGCCGGCGCTGAGCTTTACCCGGCCGCCTCGATATCGAGGTCGATCCAGACCGGGACGTGGTCTGACGGCCGCTCCCAGGACCGCACATGCTTGTCGATGCCGGCGGTGACCAGCCGGTCCGCCGCCTGCGGCGACAGCATCAGGTGATCGATCCGGATGCCCCAGTTCTTCTGCCAGGCTCCGGCCTGATAGTCCCAGAACGTGTAGAGCCCGGGCTGCGTCGGTGGTGGCGCGAAGCGCGTCCGTCAGCCCTAGCGCCGCCAGACTGCGAAACGCCGCGCGCGTTTTCGGCAGGAACAGCGCGTCTTTGATCCAGGCCGCCGGGTCGTGAACGTCCTTCTCGGTCGGGATCACGTTGTAGTCGCCCGCGAGAACGAGCGGCTCTTCCAGTTCAAGACGCTCGCGTGCATAGCGAGAAAGCCGCTCCATCCACTTGAGTTTGTATGTGTATTTTTCCGTATCGGGCGGGTTGCCGTTGGGCAGGTAGAGGCAGGCCACCCGCAGCGCGCCGGCGGCGGTGGACACCGTCGCCTCAAGGAAGCGGGCATGGTCGTCGGCGTCATCGCCGGGCAGGCCGGGCGTGACCTCATCGAGCTTGAGCTTCGAGCAGGATCGCCACGCCGTTGAAGGTCTTCTGGCCATGCACGGCCACGTTGTAGCCGAGGCTTTCAAAGTGTTCGCGCGGAAAGGCGTCGTCGACGCATTTGGTCTCCTGCAGGCAGACGATGTCGGGCTCGCGCTCGCGCAGCCAGGCGGTCAGCGGCTCGATGCGCTGACGGATCGAATTCACGTTCCAGGTGGCGATGCGCATTCAGGGGTCCGTATCGGTGCGGGCAAAAATGGCCCGCGACATGCTTTACGCACCATGCACGAGTGGCTTCGGGCTTCAATGTTGCAGGCGTCCCGGAGCGGCGGTGGATGGGGTGGCCTGTGGATCGCGGAACGGCTGCGGCGAAGAAATCACCGGCCTCCGGTGTTTAATGAGATGGGGACGGATGCAACAAATCTTGCGCTATGATACAAATTGATACGGGTCGAGGGAGCTCCGCGGCGCGGGGCAGCAGGGAGTTCAGGTGCGGACTGATGCAGTCCGCGCCGAAGAGCGGATGAAAAGACGGACGTTGGTGGTTGGACTCGCCGCGGTTCTGATTGTCGCGGGAGCGGTGGTCTATACGCGCGCTCCCTGGAGCGAGCCTCGCGCCGCCGTCCAGACCCCGGCCGGCGGCGGAGCGCCGCGCGGCGTCCCGGTCGAGGTCGCCACGTCGGCCGTCGCGAAGGTTCCATTCCAGATCGAGGCGCTCGGCACCGTAACCCCCATCGCGAGCGTGGCGATCAAGGCCCGACTCGAAACCGAGGTGGTCAAGGTCCATTTCGCCGACGGCAGCTTCGTCAAGCAGGGCGACGTGCTCTTCACGCTCGACAGCCGCACGCTCGAAGCCCAGTTCCGTCAGGCCGAGGGCACGCTGGCGCGCTCCAGGGCGCAGCTCGAAGGTGCCGAGCGCGACGTGCGCCGCTTCACGGAGCTGGTGACCCGCAACGCCACGCCGGTCACCAATCTCGACAACGCCAAGACCCAGGCCGACATTTTCCGAGCGGCGATCCAGACCGATCAGGCGCTGCTCGACAACCTGAAGGTCCAGCTCAGCTACGCCACCATCCGCGCGCCGATCAGCGGCCGCATCGGCACCGCCGTCGCCAAGGTTGGCAACTTCGTGCGGCCGGCCGACACCGCGCCGATGGCGACCATCATCCAGATCGCTCCGATCTACCTCACCTTCCCGGTGGCGCAGCGCAATCTTCCCGACATCCGGCAGGCGCTGGCGAGCGAGACGGCGACCGTCGAGGCCCGCATCCCCGGCGACGAGCGGGTGGCGCGGGGCGCGGTTTCGCTGATCGAGAACACCGTGGACGTCGCCACCGGCACGGTCACCATCCGCGCCGCCATGCCGAACAAGGACGAGCTTCTGTGGCCCGGCGCGCTCGCCAACGTGAAGCTCACGCTGCGCACCGACGAGGCGGTGACGGTTCCGACGATGGCGGTGCAGGTCGGCCAGCAGGGGACATTCGTCTATGTCGTCGAAAAGGGCGTGGCCCGCGCGCAGCCGGTGAAGGTAGCGCGCACCTTCGGGCTCGACAGCGTGATCGAAACCGGACTGAAGGGCGGCGAGACCATCGTCACCGACGGCCACATCCTCGTCACCAACGGCGCGCGCGTCACGATACGGGATCGCAAGACAGGGGTTTGAGATGAGGCTTTCCGAAGTCTGCATCCGCAGGCCGGTGATGACGACGCTGATGACGGCGTCGATCATCGTCTTCGGTATCTTCGCCTACCAGCTTCTGTCGGTCTCCGCTCTGCCCCGCGTCGACTTCCCGACCATCGAGATCACCGCCACGCTGCCTGGCGCCAGCGCCGAGACGATGGCTTCGTCGGTGGCCTCGCCGATCGAGCGGCAGATGGCCACCATCGCCGGCATCAGCTCGATGACCTCGGCCTCCTCGCAGGGCACGACGCGGATCACCATCCAGTTTGATCTCAACCGCAACATCGACGCCGCCGCGCTGGACGTGCAGACCGCGCTGACCATCGCGCAGCGGCGGCTTCCGGCCGAAATGACCACGCCGCCGGCGTTCCGGAAGGTCAATCCGGGCGACTTCCCGGTTCTGTTCATCGCCAACGTCTCGCAGGATCTGCCGCTCTCGAAGGTTCACGAATACGCCGACACGGTGCTGGCCCAGCAGATCTCCCAGATCACCGGCGTCGCTCAGGTTCTGGTCTACGGCGCGCAGAAATTCGCGGTTCGCGTTCAGGTCGATCCGGTCGCCGCCGCCGCCCGCGGCGTGTCGCTGGACGACGTGCGCAACGTCGTCGCCAAGGTCAATTCCAACGTTCCCGTCGGCACGCTTTCGGGGCCGCAGCAGAGCGTAACGCTGCAGGCATCGCCGCAGCTCGATCGCGCCTCGGCCTATCGGGACGTCGTGGTCGCCTGGCGCAACGGTGCGCCGGTCAAACTCAACGAGGTGGCGCGCGTCGTCGACAGCGTCGAGAACGACAAGGTCGCGAGCTGGTTCAACGACCAGCGCTCGATCGTGCTCGCGATCCAGCGCCAGCCCGACGCCAACACGGTCGAGGTGGTGGATGCGATCCGCGCCAAGCTGCCGCAATTGCGCGCGCAGATACCGGCCTCGATCGAACTGCGCCCGCTGCTCGACCGCTCGATCTCGATCCGCCAGTCGGTCACCGACGTCCAGATGCATATGGCCATCGCGCTCGGCCTGGTGATCCTGGTGATCTTCCTGTTCCTGCGCTCGATGCCGGCGACGGTCATCCCCGGCCTCGCGGTGCCGATCTCGCTGATCGGCACCTGCGGGGTGATGTATGCGCTCGGCTTCTCGATCAACAACATGACGCTGCTGGCGCTGACGCTGTCGATCGGCTTCGTGGTCGACGACGCCATCGTGATGCTCGAGAACATCGTGCGCCATATCGAGGGCGGCATGCGTCCGTTCGAGGCCGCGCTCAAGGGCGCGCGCGAGATCGGCTTCACCATCGTCTCGATCACGTTCTCGCTGATCGCGGTTTTCATCCCGGTTCTGCTGATGGGCGGCGTGGTCGGCCGGGTGTTCCGAGAATTCGCGGTGACGATCTCGGTCGCTATCATCATATCCGGCTTCGTGGCGCTGACGCTGACGCCGATGCTGTGCGCGCGGATGCTCAAGGGGCACCACGGGGAGGAAAAGCAGAACCCGGTGCTGCGGATGTTCGAGGCCGGATTCAACAGTTCGCTGCGCGCCTACGAGTGGACGCTCGACAAGGTGCTGGCCTTCAAGTCCGTGACGCTGCTCGTCACCTTCGCCACCATCGGCGCGACGGTGTGGCTCTACATGGTGGTGCCGAAGGGCTTCTTCCCCGCCGAGGACACCGGCTTCCTCGTGGCGGTGACGGAGACCGCCTCCGACACGTCCTTCGAACTCGATGGTCCGCCGTCAGGGCGAGATCGCCGCCATCATCAGACAGGATCCGGCGGTCGA
Organism: uncultured Alphaproteobacteria bacterium; assembly: GCA_963758225.1. GTDB lineage: Bacteria > Pseudomonadota > Alphaproteobacteria > Rhizobiales > Xanthobacteraceae > Z2-YC6860. The sequence continues at coordinate 234,803 of CAVWUJ010000007.1, forward strand.
CTACACCAACTCCACGGTCGGCGCCGGCGGTCCCAACCCGACGACCAACTACGGCCGGATGTTCGTCGCACTCAAACCGAAGAATGAGCGCGATTCCGCCCAGCAGGTGATCCAGCGGCTGCGGCGGGCGACCTCGCAGGTGACGGGCATCCGCACCACCTTCGTGATCATCCAGAACATCAACATCGGCGGCCGCATCTCGCGTGCGCAGTACCAGTACACGCTCCAGAGCAGCGACACCGATACGCTCTACAGGATCGCGCCGGACATCCGCGACCGCATCGCGCAGCTTCCGGGCCTCCAGGACGTCGCGACCGACCTCTACATCCGCAATCCGCAGATGACCGTCGAGATCGACCGCGAGAAGGCGGCGGCCTACGGCATCACCACCGACCAGATCCGACAGGAGCTCTACAACGCCTTCGGCTCGCGCCAGGTCTCGACCATCTTCACGTCGTCCAACGACTATCAGGTGATCCTCGAAGTCCAGAAGGAGTTCAGCCAGGATCCCAATGCACTGTCGAAGATCTATCTGAAGACCAACGCCGCCGGCGGCGGGTCCAGCGGCACTCCCGCGGCAACCGCAGGAGCACCGAGCAGCGGCGTCTCCGGCGTCGGCGTGCTCGCCGGCCCGCCGATCCCGCTCAGCGCCGTGACGCGGCTGGTCCCGTCCGTGGGCCCGCTGCAGGTCAACCACCAGGGCCAGCAGCCGGCCGTGACGATCTCGTTCAACCTCGCGCCGGGCCTGTCGCTCGGCGACGCGGTGGCGGCGATCCAGCGGATCGAGCGCGAGTCTGCGTTGCCGGCGACGGTCGCGACCGGCTTCCAGGGCACCGCGCAGGTGTTCCAGCAGTCGCTGCAGGGGCAGGGCATCCTGATCCTCGCCGCGATCTTCGCCGCCTATGTTGTGCTCGGCATCCTCTACGAGAGCTTCATCCACCCGATCACCATCATCTCCGGCCTGCCGTCGGCCGGCATCGGCGCGATCCTGACGCTGATGCTGTTCAACATGGACCTGTCGGTGATCGCGATGATCGGCATCGTGATGCTGGTCGGCATCGTGAAGAAGAACGCCATCATGATCATCGACTTCGCCATCGAGCGAAGACGGCTCGGCATGGCGGCGGAGCCCGCGGTGCGCGAGGCGTGCCTGCTGCGCTTCCGGCCGATCATGATGACGACCTTCGCGGCGGTGTTCGGCGTGCTTCCGATCGCGCTCGGCTCCGGCGCGGGCGCGGAGTTGCGCCAGCCGCTCGGCATCGCGGTGGTCGGAGGGCTGTGCGTCTCGCAGCTCCTGACGCTCTACATCACGCCCGTGATCTACATTTACCTCGACAAGATCGACCGCCAGCTCAAGCGCCGTCTCGAGCCGCAGGTCGAGGAACTCGCCGACGAGCCGCTCAAGCCGGCGGTCGCGGCCGAATAGACGGGACGGTCGATGCGGTTTGCAACGCATCTGGCAGCGGCTGCCGTGGCGATCGCCGCCGCGGCGGGGCTCGCGGGCGCGGCGCATGCCGCGAGCGCGCTGGCGGTCGGCGTGACCGACAATCCGCGCGACGGGCTGGCCTACGGCTGGGCGGTCAATTACGAGACCGTCGACGAGGCCCGCCGCGAGGCGATGCGGCAGTGCCGTGACTTTAAGGACGCGCCTCGCGCCTCGCGCCAGTGCCGCCTGATCGGTGCTGCCGACAAGCTTTGCATGGCGATCGCCTTCGATCCCGATACGGATTCCAGCGGTATGGGCTGGGCGGTGGCGGCCACGCTCACCGAGGCGCAGGAGCAGGCGGTCGACAATTGCCGGGCGGCCGCTCCGCGCGAGCGGCGCAGGTTCTGCAAGCTCGACAATTCCAAGTGCGACGGCCGGCAATAGACGGGCGCGTTCCCCATCCGGGGGCGACGCCGCATCCCGACACCGCTTCCACCTGATTTGGCGGCACGGGACTTGCTTTTTCGTCCTCCGACAACCGCAAGGAGGACGTTCCATGCATCGCCCGCTTCTGGCCGCTCTCGGCCTCTTCGCTGCGCTGACGACCGGCGCCTTCGCCGACACATGGCCGGCAAAGCCGATCCGCGCCATCATCCCGTTCGGAGCGGGCAGTGCGGTCGACGTCGTGCCGCGCATCGTGTTCGAGCAACTGTCCAGGCAACTCGGACAGGCGATCGTGGTGGAGAATCGCGGCGGCGCCGGCGGCTCGATCGGAACGGCTGCGGCGGCGAAGGCCGAACCCGACGGCTACACCATGCTGGTGCATTCCTCGGCGCACACGATCGCGCCCTCGATCTATCCGCGGCTGAGCTACGACGTGGCGAAGGATTTCGTGACGGTCGGCGCCATCGGCAGCGTGCCGAACGTGATGATCATCGCGCCCTCGAAAGGGTTCAAGTCGGCGGTCGACTACGTCAAGCACGCCAAGGCCAATCCGAAGGCCAGTTCGTTCGCGACGGTCGGCATCGGCTCGGCCGTACACCTCAGCGCGGAGCGCTTTCGCCTGAGCGCCGGTTACGAGTCGGTGCATGTGCCGTTCAAGGGCGGCGCCGATGCGCTGACGGAGATCATCGCCGGCCGCGTCGACTACTACTTCTGCCGATTGCGACCGCCTTGCCGCACATCCAGGGCGGCCGGCTTGTTGGCCTCGCGGTGTCGAGTCCGCAGCGCGCCTCGGCGCTGCCGGACATTCCGACCACGCTCGAACTCGGCTTCAAGGATTCCGACTACACGTTCTGGATGGGCGTGTTCATGCCGGCCAAGACGCCGCCCGCAATCGTCGCGAAGCTGCACGAGGAATTGCGCAAGGCGATCGATGCCCCCGCCGTGAAGAGCAAACTGGTGCAGCTCGGCGTGGAGGCGATGCCGCTTTCGGCGAAGCAGTTCGACGATCAGGTCAAGCAGGAGATCGTGACCTATGCGAGCTTTGCCAAGGCCGCGGGGCTGACCCAGCCGTGAGCGAGAGCGGAATGTCTCGCGCTGCGAGGGATCAGAGCGTGAAGCTGGTCCCGCAGCCGCAGGACGCTTTCGCCTGCGGGTTCTTGACCTTGAAAGATGCGCCGATCAGGTCGTCGACGAAGTCGATCTCCGAGCCCGCGAGATAGGGCAGGGAGACCGAATCGATCAGCACGGTCGCGCCGTCGCGCGCGATCACCAGATCGTCCTCGGCCTGCTCGCGCTCCACGTCGAACTTGTACTGGAAGCCCGAGCAGCCGCCGCCTTCCACGCTGACCCGCAGCTTCGCGCCGGGATCGCCGGCGAGGATTTCGCCGATCCGCCGCGCCGCCCGCTCGGTCACCGTCACGCTCTGGGACATGCCATCCGCTTCGTTCATCGCGTCCGCCTCATGCGGTCTGCGTTGGTTCGTCTGCGTTGGTTCGAAAGGCTCGAAACAGGGCTTCCGGTGCGCCGGAACGTGCGGCGATTGCCAGAGACCGTGCCCGATAGTTAAGTGCGCCGGTCCAGAACGTCAATTGAGGCCGGCTTCATGGCGGTCGATGCTCCGATCCGTGCGCCCTTCGCCTCGGATCCCTCGCGCAGCCGCGGTCGTTTCCATCCCGAGGCCGCAGGCGGCAGCCGCAGCGCGTTCCGCCGCGACTGCGACCGGCTGATCCATTCGACCGCGTTCCGCAGGCTCGCGCACAAGACTCAAGTCTTCGTGTTCTACGAGGGCGACCACTTCAGAACGCGCCTGACGCACACCCTGGAGGTCGCCCAGGTCGCCCGCTCGCTGGCCCGCGCGCTCGGGTTGGACGAGGATCTGGCCGAAGCCTGCGCGCTCGGCCACGACTTCGGCCACACGCCGTTCGGCCATGCCGGGGAGCGCGCGCTTGACCGTTGCCTGGCGGAGTTCGGCGGCTTCGACCATAACGCCCAGACCCTGCGAATCGTGACGGCGCTGGAGAAGCGCTATCCGGACTTCGACGGGCTGAACCTGACCTGGGAAACGCTGGAGGGGCTGGTCAAGCACAACGGGCCGTTGACCGGCCGCGACGGCGCGCCGCTCGCCGGGCACGGCCGGGGCGGCGTGCCCCGCACGGTGGCGGACTACAGCGCGCGACACGATCTTCAGCTCTGGTCCTGGCCGAGCGCCGAGGCGCAGGCCGGCGCGATCGCCGACGACATCGCCTACGACGCCCACGACATCGACGATGGTCTGCGCGCCGGCATGTTGAAGATCGAAGATCTCGCCGACCTGCCGCTCACCGGCGACATCCTGCGCGAGATCGACGCGCAGCATCCCGGCATCGAGCCGGTGCGGCGGGTCCACGAGCTGATCCGCCGGCTGATCACCCGCATGATCGAGGACGTGATCGCCGAGTTCCGGCGGCGCTGCGCGGAGGCCGGCGTCGGGTCGGCAGACGGTGTACGCAACGCCGGCCGGGCGCTGGTCGGCTTCTCGCCGGCAATGGCGGAGGGCGACCGGGCGATCAAGAGCTTCCTCTATCCGCGGCTCTATCGTCACGACCGCATCATGCAGATCATGCGCGAGGCCGAGCAGGTGGTGGCCGATCTCTACGGCCATTTCCTGGGGCGGCCGGAGGATATGCCGGCCGGCTGGCTGGCGGGTCTCGATCCGGCCGACCGGCCGGGCCGGGCGCTGCGGGTGGCCGACTACATCGCCGGCATGACCGACCGCTTCGCGATGGTCGAGCATGCCCGGCTGTTCGGCGTCGGCCCGATCCCGCACTGACGCGCGCGCGGCGGGCCGGCTCCGCAAGGCACTCGCCCCGCCGGGGACGATTTGCTATGGGGCGCGGCCATGAACGTTTTCGCCGCATACACCGCCCATGTCCGCACCGCCGTCGAGGCGCTCGCCCGCGCAGGCTCGCTCGCCGGCGCGCCCGACCTCGACCGCATCGTGGTCGAGCCGCCGCGCGAGGCGAGCCATGGCGATCTCGCCACCAATGCCGCGATGGCGCTGGCGAAGGACGCCGGCCGCAAGCCGCGCGAACTGGCCGAGGACATCGCGGCCGAACTGCTCAAGCGCCCCGACATCGTGAAGGCCGAGGTGGCCGGGCCCGGCTTCATCAACCTGACGCTCGATCCTGCGGTGTGGCGCGCGGCGCTTTCGGCGGCGGTCGCCGAGGGGCCTTCGTTCGGGCGCGGGCAGGGGGCCGGCAAGGTCAACGTCGAATACGTCTCCGCCAACCCGACCGGGCCGATGCACGTCGGTCATTGTCGCGGCGCGGTGTTCGGCGACGCGCTGGCAAATCTGCTGGAGTTCGCCGGCCATGACGTGACCCGCGAGTATTATATCAACGACGCCGGCGCGCAGGTCGACGTGCTCGCGCGCTCGGCATTTCTGCGCTACCGCGAGGCGCTCGGCGAGGACATCGGAGCGATCCCCGAGGGCTTTTATCCCGGCGATTATCTGAAGCCGGTCGGCGCGGCGCTTGTGGCCGAACACGGCGCGAAGCTGGCGGCCATGACCGAAGCCGAATGGCTGCCGCTCGCGCGCTCCAAGGCCATCGACATGATGATGGACGAGATCCGCGGCGATCTCGCGGCGCTCAACGTCCGCCATGCGGTGTTCTTCTCCGAACGCTCGCTGATCGAGGGCGGCAAGGACCGCGTCGGCGAGACCATCGCCGCGTTGCGCGCGGCGGGCCACGTCTACGAGGGCCGCCTGCCGCCGCCGAAGGGCGTTCCGCCCGAGGACTACGAGGACCGCGAGCAGACCCTGTTCCGCGCCACCGCGTTCGGCGACGACGTCGATCGTCCGCTGAAGAAGTCGGATGGCAGCTACACTTATTTCGCCTCCGACATCGCCTACCACAAGTCCAAGTTCGACCGCGGCTTCCGCGACATGATCGACGTTTGGGGCGCCGATCACGGCGGCTACATCAAGCGCATGAAGGCGGCGGTGCAGGCGGTGAGCGGCGGGCAGGCCGCGCTCGACGTCAAGATCGTGCAACTCGTGAAGCTCACCCGCGGCGGCGTCGAAGTGAAGATGTCCAAGCGCTCGGGCGAGTTCGTGACGCTGCGCGAGGTGGTGGAGGAGGTCGGCCGCGACGCGACCCGCTTCATGATGCTCTATCGCAAGAACGACGCGGCTCTCGATTTCGACCTCGCCAAGGTGATCGAGCAGTCCAAGGACAATCCGGTGTTCTATGTGCAGTACGGCCACGCCCGCTGCCATTCGGTGTTCCGCAACGCGCGCGCCGCTGTTCCCGATCTGCCGGCGGACGCCGAGGCGCGCGCCGCCATGTTGTCGCAGGTTTCGCTCGCGCCCCTGCAGGATCCGGCGGAGCTTTCGATCCTGCGCAAGCTCGCGTCCTGGCCGCGTCTCGTCGAGGCGTCGGCGCAGGCCCACGAGCCGCACCGGGTGGCGTTCTATCTTTATGAACTGGCGAGCGAATTTCACGCCTTCTGGAACCGCGGCAACGATGCGCCTCATTTACGCTTCATTATTGCGGATGATCGAGAAACCACCCTGGCGCGAATGGCGCTGGTTCAGGGCGTGGCGACCGTCCTTGCATCTGGTCTGACGCTGCTCGGCGTCGGGGCGCCGCTGGAGATGCGGTAGCCCGACTCGGTCGGACGTGGTCCACTGCGGCAAAGGCTGACTAAGTCGTCACCGGAACCGGACATCGGAATGGCCGACCCCTACGACCCTCGCACCCGACCCGGCGATCAGGCCTACGATCGGGAGCCCTTGGCCGACCGATACGGCGAGCAGCCGAACGATCCGCTGGCGGAATTGGCGCGGCTGATCGGCCAGAGCGATCCGTATCACGGCGGATCGCACAGCGAGTACGCGGCCGATCGCGGATATGCGCCATCCTACGACGCGTCATCTTACGACGAGGCCGCCTATCGGGGGCCATCCTACAAATCCTACGAGCCGCAGAACGACCACCAAAGGACCGCCACCGGCGACCGCTATGAGGCGGACCTGCGGAGTTCCGATGGCTACGAAACTCCGCGCTTTGCAACCGGTCACGGCTACGATCCGGATCGCGACCGCCGGCAGGCCTCCGGCTACGAGGAGGACGACGAGCCGTATCGGGCATCGTCGTATGATTCGGTCGAACGTGCGGCCAATTACAACTCGCGACATTGGGAAAGCCCGGCCTACGATCGTCATGACGGCTATCGCCAAGACGGCTATGGTCACGAGAGTGACCGCGCCGATCCCCGCCCGGCAGCCTACGACGCAGCCTACGACGACCGGGATGTTGCCCGCGCCCACGACGGCTTTCCTGCGCAGCAGGGGGCCTACGACCGGACGGCCTATCCGTCGGCAGCGGGTTACCCGACAGGTTACGCGCCACCGGCCTATGCCCAGGCGCCGCAACAGACCTATTTGCAACCGGCCTACGAAGAACCGGCGGCTCAGGCGCCGCAGCCCTATCCCGAGCCACAGGCCTATCCTGAGCAGCAGTCCTATGCCGAGCCGCCGCCCGCGGAATGGACCCGCGCCGGCTGGCAGCCGCCCCTGCCATCCCAGCCCGCGCAGGACGACGGCTGGCCCAAGCCGGCCTGGATGACGTCGGCTCCTGAGACGAAGGCCGCTCCGCCGCGTGCGTCCGCACCGGCTTACGATCCGTTCGCCGCGCCGGTTCATCAGGTGCCGGACGGTGGCCGGCGCTACGATCCGCAGTCCTATACCGATCCGCGTGCGCCGCTGCCGCCGGCGGCTCCGCCAGCGTTCCACAGCCAGACCTACGCGACAGCGCCGCGCGATCCCTACGCAGCGGCGGCCGAGGAGGTGGCCCGCACCGGTTCGATGCCGGATACGATGCGCGGTTCGCCGGTGCAGATGCAGACCGCCGGCGTGCCGATGCGTGAGCCGCGGATGGACGGCATGCCGTCGGATGCTTATGCGAGCGCAGCGCTTGGTCCCGTTCCGTCGTTTCTCGGCAAGGCGCAGCAGACCGCTGCCCATCCGGAACAGAATGCACCGCCGTTCCAGATGCCGCCGCCGTTCTCGCGCGCCGGGCGTGAGCCGCCGCCCGACGATTTCTATCAGGACGGCGAGCGCCGCCGGCGCAGCTTGGTGCCGGTGCTTGCGGTGCTGGCGCTGGCCTTCGCCGGCACCGCGGGGGCGTTTGCCTATCGCAGCGTGTTCGGCACCTCGAGCGCGGGGCCGCCGCCGGTGATCCGCGCGTCGACCGAGCCCACCAAGGTGGTGCCGCCGCCGCAGCCGGTCGCAGACACCGCGAAACTCGCCTACGATCGCTTCGGCGACCGCAGCCAGAACGAGAAGCTGGTTCCGCGCGAAGAGAAGCCAGTCGACATCAATTCGCTGGTCCGCAGCAGCGAGCCGCGCGTCGTGCTTCCGGGCGCGCCGACCGCTGGCGCGGGATCTCCAGGGCAGGGCGCCGCGAACTATCCGCCGAACATCATTTCCGAGCCGCGACGGGTGCGCGCCGTGCCGATCCGTCCGGATCAGGAGCTGCCGGCGGTGCCGCAGGCCAGCACGCTGCCGCCGCCGCAGGTCTCGCCTCGCAACGCCGTGGCCTCGGCCCAGCCGTCCTCGATGCCGCTCGAGGTGACGCCGCAGGCGGTGCCGTCGCCGCAGGCGCCGGTGCGCAATGTTCCAGCGCGCCCCACTGCGGCGCCGTCGAATGCGCCGCTGGCGCTGACGCCCGACGCCAATGCGTCGGCAGCCGCTCCGCCGCCTGCGCCGGTGCGGGTCGCGTCCGCCCCCTCGAGCGGCGGCTTCGTGGTGCAGGTGTCGTCGCAGCGCAGCGAGGCGGACGCCCAGGCGGCCTATCGCAACATCCAGTCGCGCTATAGCAGCGTTCTGGGTGGCCAGCCGTCGTTCGTGCGTCGCGCCGATCTCGGCGATCGCGGCACGTTCTATCGCGCCATGGTGGGCCCGTTCGCGAACCGCAACGAGGCCGTTCAACTGTGCGCCAGCCTCAAGTCGGCGGGCGGCGACTGCGTTGTGCAAAGCAACTAATTGGGCCTTGGCCCGCCTTGACCCCTAGAAATTGCGCGCGCTAACTCGCGAGGCCATGCCTTCTCGCGCGTTCATCACCGGCCTGTCCGGGCTCGACATTGCACCGGACGAGCGCGCCTTTCTGCGCGAAGCGTTGCCGTGGGGCTTGATCCTGTTCAAGAGAAATATTGAAAACAAGGAGCAAGTTGCTCGTCTTGTTGCGGAATTTCTGGATGCGATCGGAGCCATGGACGCCCCGGTGCTGATCGACCAGGAGGGCGGCCGGGTGCAGCGCCTCGGACCGCCGCACTGGCCGGCCTATCCGCCGGGCGGGGCCTATTCGCGGTTGTACGGGCGCGATCCCGCACTCGGCCTCGAAGCGGCACGGCTCGGTGCCCGGCTGATCGCCGCCGACCTCTCGGCGCTGGGCATCACCGTCGACTGCCTGCCGCTCGCGGACGTCCCGGTGGACGGCTCGGATCCGATCATCGGGGACCGGGCCTATGGAACGACGCCCGAGCAGGTGGCCGCGGTGGCCCGCGCGGTGGCAGAGGGGCTCGCCCAGGGCGGCGTGCTGCCGGTGCTCAAGCACATCCCCGGGCATGGCCGCGCCAACGCCGACAGCCACGAGCGTCTGCCGGTGGTCGACACCGATCGCGCGACGCTGGAGCGGACCGATTTCGCCGCGTTCCGGCCGCTGGCCGACCTGCCGCTCGGCATGACCGCACATGTTGTGTTCAGCGCCATCGATCCCGTGCGGCCCGCGACCACATCCGCCACAATGATAGGCGAAGTGATTCGCACGTTCATCGGATTCGACGGGGCCCTGATGAGCGACGACGTTTCGATGGGTGCGCTGGCGGGTTCCATCGCCGAGCGCACGCGCGCGAGCCTGAGCGCGGGATGCGATCTGGTTCTGCACTGCAACGGCCGGCTCGACGAGATGCAGGAGGTCGCGGCCGAGGCTCCCGTGCTGACGGGCGATGCGGCGCGGCGCACGACGGCCGCGCTGGCGGCCCGCAAGAACGCGAAGGACTTCGACGAAGCGGCAGCGCGGCGGCGCTTTGAAACCCTGTTGGCGGCGTAGGACGTGGCATGAACGCAGACACGGCGGCATTCGAACAGGATCTCGACCGCGCGACCGACGAGCCGGCGCTGGTCGTCGATGTCGAAGGCTTCGAAGGTCCGCTCGACCTGCTGCTGTCGCTTGCCCGCAGCCAGAAGGTCGATCTCGCAAAGATTTCCATTCTGGCGCTGGCCGACCAGTACCTTGCCTTCATCGAGGAGGCGCGAAAGCTGCGCCTCGAACTCGCCGCCGATTATCTCGTGATGGCGGCGTGGCTCGCCTATCTGAAATCGCGGCTGCTGCTGCCCGACACCCAGACCGCTCCCGACGGCGTCAGCGCCGAGGACATGGCCAATGCGCTGGCCTGGCGGCTGAAGCGGCTGGAGGCGTTCCGCGAGGTCGCCAACCGCCTGATGGAGCGCCCGCAGCTCAATCGCGAGGTGTTCGGCCGCGGCGATCCGGAGCCGATCTCGGACATCAAGCATCCGGAATGGACCGCGACGCTTTACGACCTGCTGTCGGCCTATGCCGCGCAGCGCCAGAAGTCGGTGTTCGAGCATGTGCAGTTCAAGGCGCGCAACGTGTGGTCGCTGTCCGAGGCGCGCGAGGCGCTCGGCCGGCTGATCGGTCTGTCGCAGGACTGGGCCACGCTCGACACGTTCCTCGTCGAGTATCTCGCGCAGCCGGAGATGCGCGCGAGCGTCATGGCGTCGAGCTTTGCGGCGACGCTGGAGCTGATCCGCGAGGGCCAGGTCGAGGTGCACCAGCACGAGGCCTTCGCGCCGATCTACATGCGTCGGCGCGAGACCACGGCGGCGCCGGCGGGTGCAGGCGCGCCCGCGCTGCGCGTGGTGGAGTGACGGCGCACGAGCGCCGAAGTCATCTGGAAGTCTGAAGTAGGGAGACGAACGTTCATGGCGGCCCTGGCGGAGCGGAAGATCATTCCTCACGAAGAGCTCAAATCGCGCTCCGAGCGCAAGGCCGAGGCGGAGGCCCGCTTCGATCAGGAAGCGCAGCCCCAGGCCGAGACCGGACCTGAGCCCGAAACGGAGACGCAGGCCGTGGCGGACAGCGAGACGGCGACCGAGAACGAGGCCATCGCCGCGCCGCGGCCGGAGCACTTCCGCCTGCTGGAGGCGTTGCTGTTCGCAGCCTCCGAGCCGCTCGACGAGAAGACGCTCGGGGCGCGCCTGCCGGAGGGCGTCGACGTGCGCGAGTCGCTGCGCGCCCTGCAGCTCGAATACGCGCCGCGCGGCGTCAACCTCGTGAAGGTCGGCGGCAAGTGGGCGTTCCGCACCGCGGCAGACCTGTCGTGGCTGCTCACCAAGGAGCAGGTCGTCACCAAGAAGCTGTCGCGCGCCGCAATCGAGACGCTCGCGGTCATTGCCTACCACCAGCCGGTGACGCGCGCCGAGGTCGAGGAGATCCGCGGCGTGGCGATGTCGAAGGGAACGTTCGACGTGCTGATGGAGACCGGCTGGATCCGCCCGCGCGGCCGACGCAAGACGCCCGGCCGGCCGATCACCTACGGAACCAACGAGGCCTTCCTGCAGCAGTTCGGCCTCGAGGCGCTGTCTGACCTGCCGGGACTGGAGGAGTTGAAGGGCTCCGGCATGCTCGATGGCCGGCTGCCGCCGGGCTTCGCGGTTCCGATGCCCTCCGACGATCCCGAACTGCGCGAGGACGAAGACCCGCTGGAGCCCGGCGATCTCGATCTGGGCCTGGCCCCGCCGCCCGAGCGCGTCGAGGGATAAGGCGCGTCCCTGCGGCCCTGGCTTTCCCGCACTGAATCAGCGGCCTGACCGGCCGCCGACGCGGCCGTCGCGTCCATCGGTCATCCTTGTTTTTGCCTTTCCGGGGGCCTAGGTTCGGGTCAGAATCCGAGCACGGCTGGTTCAGGCGTGGGGGATGCGCCGCTCGGTCCGGAGGAATTAAGTATGGGTACGTTGAGCATCTGGCACTGGATCGTGGTGATTGCCGTGATCCTGCTGCTGTTCGGCCGCGGCAAGATTTCCGAGCTGATGGGCGACGTCGCCCAGGGCATCAAGTCGTTCAAGAAGGGCATGGCCGAGGACGAGCCCGCCAAGCCCGAGACCCCGGCCGATCCCAAGACGATCGATCACAAGCCGATCGACCAGAAGCCCATGGCCTCGAGCCCGGCGCCGGCGTCGTCCTCGTCGACCGCCCAGCACAGCCAGACCGAGCGCAAGTTCGAAAGCTCCGCCGGCTGAGCGGCTCTCGGCCGGGAGGCGGACGATGTCCGAAGCTTTCGGGGGCGCGGGCCGGACGGTCGGCGCCCCTTGCCATCGGAGCGGACCGATGCGGCGGCCGGTCCCCGGCGCGCCCGGTCCGGTTGGGCCTCGCGGCATCCTGTAACGAAGACATCCGATGTTCGACCTGAGCTGGACCGAAATCCTGATCATCGGCGTGGTCGCCCTGATCGCGATCGGGCCGAAGGAATTGCCGGGTGCGCTGCGCGCGCTCGGCCACTGGATGGGCAAGGTCCGCCGCATGGCGTCCGAGTTCCAGGACCAGTTCCGCGACGCGATGCGGGAGGCCGAGGTCGCCGACCTGAAGAAGCAGGTCGACGAGATGACCGACACCGCGAAGGGTTACACGAACTTCGATCCGCTGGCCGACATGCAGAAGGACATCGACAAGCTGTCCTCCGGCTCGATGGCCGATCCGCCGCCCGCGCCGCAGACCGCACCGGCCGACGCCGCCAATCCTCCGGCGGCGCCGCCTGCGCCGTCCGCCGAAACCGCGGCGCCGCCGTCCGCATCGCCGCCGAACGCGGTGGCCGACACGCGGACGCCGACGCCCGAGACCGCCGCCGCTCCCGAACCCAAAGCGGGGCAGGGCGCATGAGACGCGCGTCATGAGAAGCGAAGCCGACGAGAAAGAGATCGAGGCCTCCAAGGCCCCGCTGATCGATCACCTGATCGAGCTGCGCACGCGCCTGATCAAGGCGCTGGCGGCGTTCCTGATCGCCGTGATCGTGTGCTTCTTCTTCGCCAAGCCGATCTACAACATCCTGGTCTGGCCCTACGTCTGGATCGCCGGGATCGAGAACACCAAGTTCATCTACACCGCGCTGCTCGAATACTTCCTGACGCAGCTCAAGCTCTCGCTGTTCGGCGCGGCCTTCATCTCGTTCCCGATCATCGCCTCGCAGATCTACATGTTCGTCGCGCCCGGCCTCTATCGCCACGAGCGCCAGGCGTTCATTCCCTACCTCGTCGCGACGCCGGTGTTCTTCGTGCTCGGCGCGATGGTGGTCTATTTCGTGGTGATGCCGCTGCTGGTGCGGTTCTCGCTCGGCATGCAGCAGACGCCGGGCGACGGCCAGGCCGAGATCGCGCTGCTGCCGAAGGTCGGCGAATACCTGTCGCTGATGATGAGCCTGATCCTCGCCTTCGGCGTGGCGTTCCAGCTTCCGGTGATCCTGACGCTGCTCGGCCGCATCGGCGTCGTGAACTCGCAGATGCTGAAGGACAAGCGGCGCTACTTCATCGTCGGCGCCTTCGTCATCGCCGCGATCCTGACGCCGCCGGACGTGATCAGCCAGCTCTCTCTCGCGCTGCCGCTGATGGGGCTTTACGAGCTGGCGATCTTCGCGGTGAAGATCGTGGAGAAGAAGGCCCCGCAGGCGGCCGCAGCCCCCGCGGACGGCGAAGCCCGACCGGCGGAATAGCAGCGACGCTTGACTTTCTTGATAGGATATAATACCTAGATCGGCGCTGGCTGCAGGGAAGCGCTCCGGAGCGCTGTCTGCGGTCCGGTGGAGCGCCGGGAGGCGCCGGGCCCTGCGTCACTGGGCCCGCGCGCCCCCGGGCGGGATTCGCACCCCGTCCGGATCGGCGCGCGGCGGACCCGCGTCAAGGGTCCGCCAGGAGGGCTTCGCAAGCCCTTCGGCGCTTCCCGGCGCTCCATCTTCCGTTGCGGGAGATCAGGAAACAGGGCGGACGCACCCCGCGTCTTGAAGAACAGGGGCGGCGAAGCGTTGGCCGAACCGTTATAAGGGCGCCACGATTCCATCCGGTCCGCTGATGAAGAGTCAGCGGCTTCCTCAACTGAGCTATGTGCCGGCTAAACCATGCACGACATTCGATGGATCAGAGACAACGCCGCGGCCTTCGACAAGGCGCTCGGCCGCCGGTCGCTCGATGACGAGGCGCGCAAGGCGTTCTCGTCGGCCGCGCTGCTCGCCATCGACGAGCGCCGCCGCGCGGCGATCCTGAAATCCGAGCAGGCGCAGGCGCGGCGCAACGCGGCCTCGAAGGAGATCGGCGAGGCGAAGAAGGCGAAGGACGAGGCACGCGCGTCGGCGCTGATGGCCGAGGTCAACGAGATCAAGACCACGCTGCCGGCGCTGGAGGCCGAGGCGAAGGCGGCCGAGGACGAACTGAACAAAATTCTCGCCACGATCCCGAACCTGCCGCTCGACGAGGTGCCGGACGGCGCGGACGAGCACGGCAACGTCGAGCATCACAGGTTCGGGGCGAAGCGCGATTATGCGTTCACGCCGAAGCAGCACTTCGAGCTGGGCGAGGCGCTCGGCCTGATGGACTTCGAGACGGCTGCGAAGCTCTCCGGCGCGCGCTTCGTGGTGCTGAAGGGCGCGCTGGCGCGCATGGAGCGCGCGCTGGGCCAGTTCATGCTCGACGTGCACACGGGCGAGCATGGGTACGAGGAGGTCAATCCGCCAATCCTGGTTGGCGATGACACGATGTTCGGGACGGCGCAGTTGCCGAAGTTCAAAGACGATCAATTCTCGATCAAGTCAGAGGAAATAGTCGGCGACAATGAGTTTGAAGCGATGGTTGCTGGCCCTGGCCAATTAAATTTTAGGTTTGTAGGCCCACGCAAAGACGCGCTGGAAAGGTCTTTTTCTATTTCGGACGGCAAAGCTAAGGTGCATCTCGACAATCCGCGGTTCGTCGATGGACGAGTGATTGGTGTTCACCCGATTCTCGAAACTACTCGCTGGCTCATCCCCACCGCCGAAGTCCCTCTCACCAATCTCGTCCGCGAATCCATCGTCGACGAATCCAAACTCCCGATGCGTCTCACCGCCTGCACGCCCTGCTTCCGCGCGGAGGCGGGCGCGGCGGGCCGCGACACCCGCGGCATGATCCGCCAGCACCAGTTCACCAAGGTCGAGCTGGTCTCGATAACCACGCCGGAGCAATCGAAGGACGAGCACGAGCGCATGCTCGCGTCCGCCGAGGAAATCCTGCGCCGGCTCGGGCTGCACTATCGCGTCGTGACGCTGTGCACCGGCGACATGGGCTTCGCCTCGCAGAAGACCTACGACATCGAGGTCTGGCTGCCCGGCCAGAACGCCTATCGCGAAATTTCCTCCTGCTCGGTCTGCGGCGATTTTCAGGCGCGGCGCATGAATGCGCGCGTCAAGGGCAAGGACGGCAAGAACCGCTTCGTGCACACGCTCAACGGCTCCGGCGTCGCGGTCGGCCGCGCGCTGATCGCTGTGATGGAGACCTACCAGCAGGCCGACGGCTCGATCGTGGTGCCGGACGCGCTCGCGCCCTATATGGGCGGGATGAAGACGATCGGGAAACGGGCGTGACGGTGTCGCAGCTTCGTAACGCAACGCGACGCGCTCTCTCCCCTCTCTCCCCCCTTGAGGGGGAGGGTCGGGGAGGGGGGTGGCTGCTTGAACGCTCATGCTCGATGTGGGCCCCCACCCCTGACCCCTCCCCACAAGGGGGAGGGGAACAGAGCAGCGTGTGTGGAAAGATCCGATGCGCATTCTGATCACCAATGACGACGGCATTCATGCGCCGGGGCTCGGCGCGCTGGAGAAGATCGCGCTCCAGCTCTCCGACGACGTCACCGTGGTCGCGCCGGAGTACGACCAGTCCGGCGTCTCGCATTCGCTCTCGCTCAACGATCCGCTGCGCCTGCGGCAGGTCGGCGAGCGCAAGTTCGCGGTGAAGGGCACGCCGACCGACTGCGTGATCATGGGTGCGCGCCACATCATGAAGGACCGGCCGGACCTCGTGCTGTCCGGCGTCAACCGCGGGCGCAACGCCGGCGAGGACGTGCTCTATTCCGGCACGGTCGCGGGCGCCAAGGAGGCGACGGTGCTCGGCATTCCGGCCTTCGCGCTGTCGCAGGCCTACAACTCCGCGAAGGGGCTGGAGCCTTACTGGGAAACGCCGATCCGGCTCGCGCCCGACATCATCCGCCGCGTGCTGAAGGAAGGCATGCCGAAGGACGTGCTGGTCAACATCAACTTCCCGGATTGCGCGCCGGGCGCGGTGAAGGGCGTCGCGGTGGCGGCGCAGGGCAAGCGCGACCAGCAGCTCCTGCACATCGAGCCGCGCCATGATGGCCGCGGCAATCCCTATTACTGGATCGCCTTCGCGCGCGGCGTGAAGCCGACCGGCAAGAACGGCACGGATCTCAACGTGCTCAACGACAACCGCATCGCGGTGACCCCGCTGCGGCTCGACCTCACCGACGAGCCGTTCATGACCCAGCTCGCGGCGGTGTTCGGATAGCGGACGGGCGTCGCAGGGCGAAATGCGGTAGCATCGGGCCATGAACGCGCAGGCTCTGAACGCACACGCCATCCTGGCTTCGCTCGGACCGGAGCCGCTGGTCGTCTACGACGGCGACTGCCCGTTCTGCTCGCGCTATGTGGCGTGGACCCGGCTGCGCGAATTTGCCGGCCCGGTCACGCTCAGGAATGCGCGCACGCTCGATCGGCAGACGCTGTCGGCGTTGCACGAGGAATACGACCTCGACAAGGGCATGCTGTTCGTGAACGGCGGTTCGGTTTACTGGGGGCCGGACGCGATCCATGCGATGGCGCTGCTCACCACCGGCTCGTCGCTGTTCAACCGGATCAACGCCGCGATCTTTCGCAGCCGCCCGCTGTCGCGCCTGTTGTATCCGCTGCTGCGGCTGGGCCGCGGCATCGCGCTGCGGCTGCTCGGACGCGGTCCGATCCAACCGTGAATGCGACGCGGAGTGGTCGCGGCCGCGGTCGATCGCCGTGATCAATAGAGGATAGGCCCCCAGAATTCGTAGGTCCGCTCGCCGTCGCGCACCTGAATGCTGGAGAAGGCCGGGCGCTTCAGCGCCTTGGCGTCGACGCGGAACGATTTTTTCTCCTCGATCCACGCGCCGGGCAGCGGCTCAGGTGCGAAGGTGCCGTGACGGTACCAGGGATCGTGGCGATAGAGCATCGTCACCTGCGGATTTTTGAATCCCTGAAGGCTGATCTCGACCAGTCGCTCGCCGTCGCGGATGCGCTCGGTGCCGATCGCGCTGAGGCTTGTGCCGTCGGGCAACAGCACGCCGCGCAGCACATCGAGCGAGACGCGCGGTGCGACCGGTTCGGGATAGGGCGGATATTGCCAGAGCCGCGTCGAGAGCGAGACGCGCGCATCGGCGGGGATGAAGCCGGGATAACGCTGGTCGGCATAGGCACGGATCGCCTTGAGCGCGCCGGTCACGCGCTCGTGCGTGTTCGCGCTGTAATAGCCGAAGATCGTCGAATTCTGCTTGATGCGCCGGTTGAATTCGGCGGTGCCGTCCAGGCATACGAACGTCGACGCCGCGACCGCGCCGTCACTGCGCATATTCCTGCAATCGCCGACCTCGAAGACGATGCCGCCGGCCATGAAGGTGTAATGCCGGTGCTGGTTGTAGGGCGGATAGGCGTAATTGACCGCGTAGAAGTCGAACGATGAGAACGGATAGTTCAGATGCCGTTCGCCGAGTTGAAACGCGAAGACCACGACGTAGTAACCGAGGAAGATGCCAAGATAGCTAAGGGTCGCGATGCGCGGCGCCTTGCTCCGGTGGGCGGATGTGACCTCGGGAGGCGGCGCGCCGCCGTGCGTTCCCGGTACGAAACTTCGCGGGACGAGCCAGGCCGGTGCGCTCGACCGGGTGAACCCGCCCAGCCGGCGCAGCAGACCGAACACCCATTCCCAGTCGACGAAGACCGCAACCAGCCAGAACCACTGCGGATTCCAGACGTCCATGACCAGATAGAGGCCGTAGATGCCGCCTGCGAAGATTGCGCCCTCGGCGAGGCGGGCCAGCGGCCGATGGATGAGAAACGCCGCGAACAGCGGCAGCGCCTGACTCAGCAGATGCGCCACGGCCGCGAGCTGCCAGAGCAGCTTGTGATCCATCATCCACTGGATGTAGGCCGGGATCGGAACGGCGTAGTACGGATGCTCCCATGTGATGGCGAGCATGATCCGCATGTTGTCGCTGAACGCCCAGTAGAGCCCGCCGTGGTAGAGCTTCGCCCAGAAGGCGGCGAAGTAAAACAGCGCCACGGCGATCTGCGCGGCCAGCACCGGCCAGTAGTAGCCATCGGGAGCCGGTGCGCGGCCGAACGGCCAGCGCAGCCACACATGCAGGATGCGATCGAGCGACAGCGAGGCGCCGGCCGCCCCGAACATGATCGCAAGACCGGCGCACATGACGACGTTGTAGCCGTGCGACCAGAGCGGGCCGAAGGATTCCTTGAGCGAGATCAGCGCGAGCGTGCAGAGCGTGCTGACGATCATCGCCGGCCGCGTGACGAAGCCCGCAATCGCCATCGCGGTCGCGATATACGCGACCCACCAGACGATGGTCATCAGATCGGCCGAGAGAGGCAGAGTCCCGAACAGCTTCAGGATGCCCTTGGGGAGATAGTTCTCGGGGCTGGCGGTCGCGAGATGGGCTGAAACGGCGGCGGCGTCGCGGTAGTTCAGCAACAGCGTGTGCATCATCGATGCGAAGATCGCGATGCGGCAGATTCCGAGCGAGAGTTCGCCGCCCGTCCTGAACCAATAGCGGCGGATTGCGCCCGGCCACTTCGCGACGACGCCGTCGATCGGCTGCCAGAGCGCAGTCAGTCTTGCGAACAAGGCCCCTCCGACGCGGCGCAACCGGATTCTGGCGCACCCGAATGCTCATCCAGCAACCCGTGGAAAGCCTAGGGGGATTCGAGGGGCCCGGCCAGAGCCGAAGCCTTGGTCGTCGCACGCGGAAAGCCGCTATGATACGGGCGCGGCGGTTCACGGCCGATGCGGTGCAGGCAATGACAAACTCTCAGGTGAGCGACAGCGTCGAGCGGATGGAGTTTTTGCTGGCGCTGCGGCGGCGGGGGATCGTCGACCAGGCGGTGTTGCGTGCCATGGACGAGGTACCGCGCGAGCACTTCGTTCCGGCCGCGCAGGCGGCAACCGCCTATGCCGATCGGGCGCTGCCGATCGATTGCGGGCAGACCATCAGTCAGCCTTATGTGGTCGCCTACATGACCGAGCAGCTTCGTATCAAGCCCGGGCATCGCGTGCTCGAGATCGGCACAGGCTCGGGATATCAGGCTGCGGTCCTGTCCCGGCTGGCGCGCGAGGTGGTCAGCATCGAGCGCTATCGCACGCTGGCGGAGGCAGCGCGCACGCGCCTGCACACCCTCGGCTACGACAATGTCGAAGTTATGCTGGGCGACGGCCTTAAGGGCGCGCCGGATCGTGCGCCGTTCGACCGCATCCTGGTGACGGCGGCGGCCGAAGAGGTTCCGCAGGCGCTGGTCGAGCAGCTTGCGGACGGCGGGGTCATGGTTCTGCCGCTCGGCCCGCATGCAGGAACCCAGGAGTTGGTTCGCCTCACTGCGACCCGCGACGGGCTGCGCCGCGAGGATCTGCTCGCCGTGCGCTTCGTGCCGCTGCTGCCCGGCCAGGCCCGCGAGCTTTGAGGCCCGATGTCCGACAGACGCTGAATTGGCACAGGCGGATTGGCGGAAATCCGTTCGGGCCCGGTTAGGGTTGAGGATTCCTTGATTGCTTAAAGGCTTATTTACCGGCGCGATGCTTAACTCACGGCGTCTGTTTGGTGCGTACGAGTGGGTAGTCCTATGCGTTGCGTTGACGAGCCCCGCAGCTCGCTCCCGTCATGGTCGCGTCCGGTCCTGTTCGCCGCAGTCTCCGTCCTTGCGGCCGGTTGCAGCTCCGAGGCCACGCGCTTTGCCGAAAATCCCTTCTCCGCGAAAACCGCGCAGCGTCCCTCGCATGAGGTGACCGGATCGGTGGCGCAGCGTCCGCGCCCCGCGGTTCAAAGCCAGGCCTTGCCGCCGCCTTCCGCATCCGCTCCGGCCACGCGCCCGGCCGTCTCTTCGACGGCCGGCGGCTCGCGCGGCATGGCCTCGTATCAGGCTCCGGTCGCGCCGGCGCAGGAGGTCACGGGTTCGGTTCCGCGCACGGCCGCTGCGCTGCCGCCGCCGCCGCAGGTGTCGCCGAACGCGACCGCCGCGTCGCGTCCCGCATCCGGCTGGACCTGGGAGGGCGGCACGCCCGTCACGGTCGGGCCGGGCGACACCCCCGGCACGCTTTCGCAGCGCTACGGCGTCCCCGCCGCAGAGATCGCGCGCGCCAACAATCTTCCGGACGCCGCCGCCATCAAGCCCGGTCAGCGGCTGGTGATCCCGCGCTACGACGCAGCCCTCGTCACCGGCTCCTCGATGCCGCGTCAGACCGCAAGCGCGCCGCCGCGTCCGGCGCCGGCCATCTCGGCGCCGCAGGCCACCCAGACGCAGGTCGTTCATACGATCGCGCCGGGCGAGACGCTGATGAAGCTGTCGCGCCAGTATAACAAGTCGCTGAGCGAGATCGCGCGCGCCAACAACATCCCGGCCCATACGCAGGTGAAGATTGGCGATCGCATCGTGATACCGGGCGCCCAGGCGCAACGAACCGCCGCCGCTCCGCAGGTGCAGCCTCAGCGTCCCGCGTCGGTCGCCGCCGCGCCCGCGCCGCAGCCTTCGCCCTCGACGGTGGTTCAGCAGAACTGGCCGCCGGCTCCGCCGCGGGTTGCCGCCGTCTCGAGCCAGCCAGCGCCGACCGCGCGCGTCGCAACGCCGGTGTCGCACACGCCCGACGAGCCGAAGGCTCGCGCCGACAACACCGCCTCGACCATGCCCGGCTTCCGCTGGCCGGTGCGCGGCCGCGTGATCGCCGGCTTCGGTCCGCGCCCGAGCGGCCAGCAGAACGACGGCATCAACGTCGCCGTGCCGGAGGGCACGCCGATCAAGGCGGCCGAGGACGGCGTCGTGGCCTATGCCGGCAACGAGCTGAAGAGCTACGGCAACCTCGTCCTGATCCGTCACTCGAATGGCTACGTGACGGCCTATGCGCACGCCAGCGAGATCATGGTGAAGCGCGACGAGCCGGTGAAGCGCGGGCAGGTGATCGCCAAGGCCGGCCAGACCGGCAGCGTTTCGGCGCCGCAACTGCATTTTGAAATTCGCAAGGGCTCGGCGCCGGTCGACCCGATGCCGTTCCTGGATCGCGGCGGTTCGAGCTGATCGGAAGCGGCTACGCCGCGTCCGACAGCCTGACGCCGAGCCTGCCGGCCACGTCCTGAATATACTGCCACGCCACGCGGCCCGATCGCGAGCCTCGGGTCGTCGCCCATTCCAGCGCCTCGCGCCGCAAATCGTCGGGCGCGATCGGAATCCTGAAGTGGCTGACGTAGCCCTGGACCATCGCCAGGAATTCGTCCTGGCTGCAGCGATGGAAGCCGAGCCACAGTCCGAAACGATCCGACAGCGAAACCTTTTCTTCGACCGCCTCGCCGGGGTTGATCGCTGTCGAGCGCTCGTTCTCCATCATGTCGCGTGACATCAGGTGACGGCGGTTCGACGTGGCGTAGAGCAGCACGTTTTCCGGCCGGCCTTCGATGCCGCCGTCGAGCACCGCCTTGAGCGATTTGTAGGACGTGTCCTCGGCGTCGAACGAGAGATCGTCGCAGAACAGAATGAAGCGATAGGGCGCGCCGCGCACCAGGCCCATCAGCTCGGGCAGGGTTTCGATATCCTCGCGGTGGATCTCGACCAGCTTGAGCGGTCCATCCTTGCGGCCAGAGGCCGTGTTGATTGAACTGTGGGCGGCTTTCACCAGCGACGACTTGCCCATGCCGCGCGCGCCCCAGAGCAGGGCGTTGTTGGCCGGCAGGCCGCGTGCGAAGCGCTCGGTGTTCTCCACCAGCGTGTCGCGCATCCGGTCGATGCCCTTGAGCAGGGCCATGTCGACCCGGTTGACCCGCGGCACCGGCGTGAAGGAATGCGATTGCGGATGCCAGATGAAGGCGTCGGCGACGCTGAAGTCGACGGCGCCGGGCGGCGGGGGCGCCATTCGCTCCAGGCTCGCGGCGATGCGCTCCAGCACATCGACGCCCACGGCGCGCGTGGCTCCGGCCGGCGCGGGCGCGGCGGGCGAATCGGGACGGGGTTTCGCGGACATCGCAGGCGGCCTGACTTGGAACGGGGATGGATGGCCGCTCCCTTAGCGGTCCCGCGGCTCGCTCGCAAGCCGCCGGAACCCGAAAAATCGGGCGGGATCAAGGGCCTTTGGCCGCTTTGCCGCAGCGCAGTCGACATTGCAATTGGGCGGCCGGCCGCTATATTCCGCGCACATTTCGGGCGCCCGCCGCGGCGGCAGGCGCCGCCGGGTCCGCCGCCGCTTCCGAGGCCTTCATGTTCATTACCCCTGCCTTTGCTCAAGCCGGCTCTCCGTTCGGCGGCGACAGCATGCTGGTGTCCCTACTGCCGTTCATCCTGATCTTCGTGATCATGTACTTCCTCATCCTGCGGCCGCAGCAGAAGCGGGTGAAAGCGCATCAGGAAATGGTCAAGAACGTGCGCCGCGGCGACACGGTCGTGACCTCCGGCGGTCTGATCGCCAAGGTCACCAAGGTGATCGACGACGACAAGATCGAGATCGAACTGGCCGACGGCGTGCGCGTTCAGCAGGTCCGTGCGATGGTCTCCGACGTCCGTGCGAAGGGCGAACCCGTGAAGGAGGACAACGCCTCCTGATCGCGCAGGCGATCCGGACAGGCGGCGCGAAACCATGCTGCATTTTTCCCGCTGGAAGACCACCGCGACCCTGCTCGTCACCTTCCTGGTGTGTCTGGCGGCGTTTCCGAACTTCCTGTCGGAGAGCACGGTCAACTCTCTGCCGAAGTGGGCCCAGCGCCAGATCGTGCTGGGCCTCGATCTGCAGGGCGGCTCGCACATTCTGCTCGAAGTCGACTCCGGCGCGGTTCGCAAGGAAAAGATCGAGACGCTGCGCGACGACGTGCGCCGCGTGGTGCGCGAAAACCGGCTGGGCAGCCCGGCCCAGGTGACGATCCGCGGCGAAACCGTCGAATTCCGGGTGCGCGACGGCGTCGACCGCACCCTGGCGCTGCAGAAGCTGCGCGAACTGTCCCAGCCGCTGGGAGGGCTGCTTAGCGCCACCGGCCAGCGCAGTCTCGACGTGGCCGATGCCGGCGGCGGGCTGATCCGCTTGACGCCCACGCAGCCGGCCATCGTCGAGCGCATTCGCCAGTCGGTCGATCAGTCGATCCAGATTATCGAGCGGCGCGTCAACGAACTCGGCACCGTCGAGCCTGTCATCCAGCGTCAGGGCGCGGACCGTGTGCTGGTGCAGGTGCCCGGTCTGCAGGATCCGGCACGGCTGAAAGCTCTGCTGGGTCAGACCGCCAAATTGGCGTTCCGGATGGTCGACAGCTCTGTGCCGCCGGATCAGGTCGGTCCGGGTCGCGTTCCCCCGGAATCGGAACTGCTGACGGGATCGCGCTCGGAGGGCCGCACCCCCTATCTGATCGAGCGCCGCATTCTGGTGTCCGGCGAAGACCTGACCGACGCGCAACCGGGCTTCGACCAGCGCACCGGCGAGCCGATCGTCACCTTCCGCTTCAACAACAACGGCGCCCGGCGCTTCGCGCAGGTCACGCAGGAGAACGTCGGTCGCCCGTTTGCGATCGTGCTCGACAACGAGGTGATCTCCGCGCCGGTGATCCGCGAGCCGATTCTCGGCGGTTCCGGCCAGATCTCCGGCAGCTTCACCGTGCAGCAGGCCAACGATCTGGCGATCCTGCTGCGCGCGGGCGCCTTGCCCGCGCCGCTGACGATCATCGAGGAGCGCACCGTCGGTCCGGGTCTCGGCCAGGATTCGATCGAGGCGGGAACCCGCGCCGCCTGGATCGGATCGGCGCTGGTGGTGATTTTCATGTTCATCACCTACGGATTGTTCGGGCTGTTCGCCAACATCGCCGTCGGCATCAACGTGGCGATGATCTTCGGCGTGCTCTCCATGCTCAATGCCACGCTGACGCTGCCCGGCATCGCCGGCATCGTCCTGACGGTCGGCATCGCGGTCGATTCCAACGTGCTGATCTACGAACGCATCCGCGAGGAGGTGCGGGCGGGCCGGTCGGCGATCGCGGCTCTCGACGCCGGCTTCACGCGGGCGCTGGCCACGATCATGGACTCCAACATCACCACCTTCATCGCAGCGGCGGTCCTGTTCTACGTCGGAACCGGGCCGGTGCGCGGCTTCGCCGTGACCTTCGGAATCGGAATCATCACGACCGTCTTCACCGCTTTTACGCTCACGCGGCTGATGGTGGCGGTCTGGTACCGCATCTGGCGGCCCAAAGTCATTCCGATCTGACGTCCAGCCTCAAGGTTTCGCGACAACATGCGCCTTCTTCGCCTCTGGCCGGATGAGACCCGCTTCGATTTCATGCGCTTCCGGCGCATCAGCTTTCCCGTGTCCGCCGTATTGTCGATCTTGGCGATCGCGCTCTACTTCGGGATGGGTCTGAACTTCGGCATCGACTTCGTCGGCGGAACGCTGATCGAAGTGCAGTCGAAAACCGGACCGGCCGACATCGCCAAGATGCGCGAGGTTCTGGGCGGTCTCGGGCTCGGCGAGGTGCAGTTGCAGCAGTTCGGTTCGGCCGCCGACGTGCTGATCCGCGTGGCGCAGCAGCCCGGCGGCGAGGAGGCGCAGCAGGCGGCGGTGGTCAAGGTGCGCGAGGCCCTTGGCTCCGACCTGGAGTACCGGCGCATCGAAGTGGTCGGCCCGCGCGTCTCCGCCGAGCTCCTGGCCTACGGCACGCTCGGCCTGGTGCTCGCGATCCTCGGCATCCTGGTCTATCTCTGGTTCCGGTTCGAATGGCAGTTCGCGCTCGGGGCGATGGTGGCCAACCTGCACGACATCGTGCTGACCATCGGTTTCATGGCGCTGATGCAGATCGACTTCGACCTGACCAGCATCGCCGCGCTCCTGACCATTCTCGGCTATTCGCTGAACGATACCGTCGTCATCTACGACCGCATCCGGGAGATGCTGCGACGATACAAGCGAATGCCGATGCCCGAGATCCTGAACGCGTCGGTCAATTCGACCATGTCCCGCTCGGTCATCACCCACGTCACCGTCACGCTCGCGCTTCTGGCGCTCTATTTCTTCGGCGGAACCGCGATCAACAGCTTCGTCATGGTGATGACGTTCGGCGTGGTGCTGGTGGGCTCCTACACGTCGATCTTCATCGCATCGCCTCTCCTGATTTATCTCGGCGTCGGCCACGGCCGCGAGGCGGCCATCACCGACCAGCCGAGCCAGTGACCGGGCCGCGGCCGACGCCGCATTTCCCGCGGCCGGCGCCGATCGAAGGGTACGGGCGTCGCGGCTTTCGTTTCGCCGGCATGTCGCATCGCGGCTCCCTGTTGTGCCTGCCGAGCGGCATCTGGGCCTGGGACATCGAGTCCGCGAGCGAGATCGACGCGCGCACGCTGGCGCCGGTGCTCGCCGAAGCCGGAGATATCGGCCTTTTGCTGATCGGCGCCGGCCGCGACCGCTGGATCATGCCGGAGACCCTTCACGATCTGTTCCGGGAGGCGAGGCTGAACGTCGAGGTCGCGCGCACCGGCACTGCGGTCAGCACCTACAATATCCTGCTCGACGAAGGCCGGCGGGTCGCAGCGGCCCTGATCGCGGTCGATTGAGCCGGCGCAGGACGACGGACCGACGCGGCATGGCGGACGCATTCGATCATTGTGAAGCGGAGGTGCGCGCGGGCGACAAGGACCGCTTTCTCGCCACGCTGTTCGCACCCGGCAAGCACCGGCGTGCGCTGTTTGCGATCCATGCCTTCAACCTCGAGGTGGCGCGCGTGCGGGAACTGGCGCGCGAGCCGATGCCGGGCGAAATCCGGCTGCAATGGTGGCGCGACGTGCTGGGCGGCGGCGCCCGGGGCGACGTCTCGGCGCATCCGGTCGCGGCTGCGCTGCGCGACACCGTGGTGCGGTACGGACTGCCGCCGCAGTCGCTGTCGGACACGATCGACGCGCGCGCCTTCGATCTCTACGACGACCCGATGGGCACGATCGAGGAGCTGGAGGGCTACGCCTTCCACACCGCCGGCACGCCCTTCGCACTGGCCGCGCGCGTTCTGAACGGTGGAAAGCCGGTGCGGGCCGACGACTTGTTCCGTCACGCCGGAACGGCCTATGCGATCGCCGGGCTGCTGCAGGCGCTGCCACTGCATGCCTCGCGCGGACAGCTTTATCTTCCGCTCGATCTCCTCGCGCGGCATCGAGCCAGGCCGGAGGACGTGCTGGCGGGACAGGAGACCGACGAACTGCGCGCGGCGCTCGCGGAATTGCGGAGCCTGGCGCGCGGGCGCCTTGCGTCGGCACGGGAGCGATTGAACGAATTGCCGGCGGCGGTGCTGCCTGCGTTGTTGCCGCTCTCGCTGGCGCGGCTGGCGCTCGATCGCATGGAGCGTCGCAGCTATCGGGCGTTCCAACCGACGGCCGTGCCGCAGTGGCGAAAGCAATGGGCGCTGTGGCGCGCGGCGCGACGCGGACTGCGTGGCGCGTTCTGAACGCTATTCCGCCGCGGCTGCGGCCCCCGCCGTCCAGGCTTCGAGATCCGCAAGTGCGCGGGCGCACAGCGCGTTCTTCTTGGCCAGCGCCTTTTCGGGTCCGCGCAACCTTCGGCCGTCGGGGCCATGCGACGGGACGCGCGCCAGCGGCGGGAACAGACCGAAGTTGACGTTCATCGGCTGAAAGGAGCGCGGCCCCGCGTCGATGGTCTCGATATGGCCGCCGGTGATGTGACCGAGCAGGGCACCGTGCGCAGTGGTCGGCGGCGGCAGGTCCATCGGTTCGCCGCGCCACTCGGCGGCGGCGAAGCGCCCGGCGAGACAGCCAATCGCCGCCGACTCCACGTATCCCTCGCAACCGGTGATCTGGCCCGCGAAGCGCAACCGCGGCATCGCCTTCAGCCGCAGCGTACCGTCGAGCAGTTTCGGCGAGTTCAGAAACGTGTTGCGGTGCAGGCCGCCGAGCCGGGCGAACTCGGCCTTCTCCAGGCCCGGGATGGAGCGGAAGAGGCGCGTCTGCTCGCCGTGCTTCAGCTTGGTCTGGAAGCCGACCATGTTGAACAGCGTCCCCAGCCGGTTGTCCTGGCGAAGCTGAACGACGGCGTAGGGCTTGCGGTCGGGCCGGTGCAGATCGGTCAGTCCGACCGGCTTCATCGGGCCGTGGCGCAGGGTTTCCGGGCCGCGCTCGGCCATCACCTCGATCGGCAGGCATCCGTCGAAGTAGGGCGTGGTCGCCTCCCACTCATGAAAGGAGACCTTGTCGGCGGCGACGAGCGCCGCAACGAACGCCTCATATTGATCGCGATCCATCGGGCAGTTGATGTAGTCGGCGCCGGTGCCGCCCGGCCCGGCCTTGTCGTAGCGCGACTGGAACCAGGCGACGCCCATGTCGATCGTGTCGCGATGCACGATCGGGGCGATGGCGTCGAAGAATGCGAGCGAGTCCTCGCCGGTCAGCCGACGCACGGTCTCGGCCAGCGCCGGCGAGGTGAGGGGACCGGTGGCGACGACGACGTGGTGCCAGACGTCGGGCGGTTGCGCGATCTCCTCTCGCTGGATCTCGATCAGTGGATGGGTTTCGAGGGCCTGCGTGACCGCATGGGAAAAGCCGTCGCGATCCACAGCCAGCGCGCCGCCGGCCGGCACCTGGTTGGAGTCGGCCGCGCGCATCACAAGCGAATCGAGCCGGCGCATTTCGGCATGAAGCAGGCCGACCGCGTTGGCTGTGGCGTCGTCGGAACGAAAGGAGTTCGAGCAAACCAACTCGGCCAGCCCCTCGGTGCGATGCGCCGCGGTGGTGCGTTGCGGTCGCATCTCGTGGAGCACGACCGGCACGCCACGCTGCGCGATCTGCCAGGCAGCCTCCGAGCCGGCGAGGCCGCCGCCGATCACATGTATGGGTTGCATGTGCGACGATGTCATTCAAAATACCGAGTGAAGTGGATTTCACATGCGCTCTCCATCGAGATGCGAACCCGAGAAGCGAATGTCAAATCCAAAACTCCATCAAATACCTATGCTTTCGGTGCCTTCTCAGATTTTAGCATTCTCAAAAGCGCCTGGTGCGACAGGGGGCGAACGTTAGAATTGGACCACCAGCCCGGTCGCCGCAGGGCGGCAATGGCGGCGCAGCGAGGCGGAGATGCGGCGATGGATGTGCCATACGGGAGCCGGCGCGGTGGCCGTGGCACTCGGCATCCTGCCCGCCGGCGTCGCGCCGGGCGGAGCATCCGAATTGCCCGGCGCGGGCTGGTTCCGCAAGCTGTCCGTTGCGCCGCCGACGACTGATACGATCGTCGTGTGTCATGGCTTCGGATGCTTCGCCCGCACCCCGATCCGGCTCAGCACGGCCGATCGTGCGACCCTGGCTGGCCTGGTGCGGGGCGCCACGCCACACGCCGAACGCGCCGGCGTCGGACGCGCGGTGGTCTGGTTCGACCGCAGGATTGGCGGCGAGACGGGGACGACGCGGGCGCGCGCCAATGCCCGAGGACTTGCCGGCGACCGTTCGCAGTTCGATTGCTTCGACCGCACGGTCAACACCACGGCCCTTCTCATCGTGGCTCAGCGGCTCGGCGCGCTGCGTCACCACCGGGTGGCCGAGCCCAAATCGACGGCTTTCATGCCGCTTCTGGGGCGGCCTCACACCACGGCGGTGCTCGAAGAGCGGTTGGAGGGGCGCAAGTGGGCGGTCGATCCCTGGCCTCACGGACATGCCGAACGACCAGACATTTTGCCATTGCAGGAATGGCACGCGCGAAATTAGGTACTTTGGGGTGCCTAAAAAGAAAGCGCCCGCGACGAGGCGGGCGCGATCGGGTTGTAAGTTCCTATGCGCTCAGCGCTCGGAATGTTCCCATGCGACACGCGGAATGTCCGAGCGGGTGATGCCGATATCGGCAAGTTCGTGGTCTCCGAGGCGATTCAACTCGCGGAGGCTCTGATTGTACCGACGCCACTGCTGGAACGCGCTGACGATGTGAGACAGGATCATGGCCGTTAACCTTCTGAGGGCAAGGGCGAATTCCCTCGCTGCGTCGAGAAGGAACATAGGGTGAAATGCTGCATCGCGAAACATATGATGTTGCGCTGCAGCTTTGCAAATTACTCATATCAATTACAACCAGAGATTAAGCATTGAGGCAGAATCAAGCCTTTTTTTGCGCCATGTTTCTGAATGAACCGCAAGATTGTCATGTGAGTGGGGAGGGCATGCGCTTCGAGTTCCACGAGACGCGATCCTGAACCGACCATGCAGGCCTCCCGTTCAGTTACCATCGCCGCACTCGGTGTCGCCCAGATTTTGGGTTGGGGGACGTCGATCTACTTCCCGGCCGTCCTGGCCGGGCCTGTGGTGAGCGAGACCGGCTGGTCCCTCTTCTGGGTGGTGAGCGGCACTTCGATCGGGCTTCTGGTGGCAGGTCTGATCTCGCCTCGGGTCGGCCGGGCGATCGAACATCACGGCGGACGGCCGGTACTGGCTCTGTCGTCGATGCTGCACGCGGCGGGGCTGTTGACGCTGGCGGCCGCACCCAATCTGCCGGCCTATCTCGCCGGCTGGGTGGTGATCGGCGGCGCGATGGGGACCGGGCTTTACGATGCAGCCTTCGCCGCACTCGGCAAACGCTATGGCCGCGACGCCCGCGCGCCGATCACCAATCTCACGCTGATCGGCGGCTTTGCCAGCACTGTGTGCTGGCCGCTGAGCGCGCTGCTTGCGGAGTCCTTCGGCTGGCGCGGCGCCTGTCTCGCCTATGCCGCGCTGCATCTTGCCGTGGCGCTGCCGCTGCAGCTTGCCGTGATGCCGAGCCTGAAGGCGACGTCGGCGGCGCGTTCCGACGATACGTCCTTGACACCGGCCCTTGCGCCGCAACCGCTTCGATACGAACGCGCAATCTTCGTTGTGCTGGCGCTTGTGATGACGATCGCCGCTGCGATCGGCTCGATCGTCATCGTGCATTTCATGATCCTTATGCAGGCGCGCGGAGCCGACCTCGCACTGGCGGTGGCGCTCGGCACGCTGTTCGGTCCGGCGCAGGTCGGCGCGCGTGTGATCGAGCGCCTGTTCGGGCAGACGTATCATCCGATCTGGACGATGGTGGCGTCCTGCGCGCTGATGGCCCTCGGTCTCGGCCTGTTGACCGACGGCTTTGCGATCCTCGCGGTGGCGGTCGTGATCTATGGCGCGGGCTACGGCATCATGTGGGTGGCGCGCGGCACGCTGCCGCTGGCGCTGTTCGGACCCGAACGTTACGCCTCGCTGATCGGCCGGCTGGCGTTTCCGAGCCTGATTGCGCAGGCCCTCGCGCCGTCGATCGGGGCTGTGCTGGTGGAGCGTGCGGGCGCCGACGCGACGCTAGCGATCCTGCTCGCATTTGCCGTCGTGAACGTGATTATGATCGCAGGACTTTGGCTGCTGTGCCGCCGGCCTTGAAGGCGGCATTGACGGATGCTGCGGCGGCGATGACATTGCGGCCATGACCGTCCCCACGACTGTGCCCCTGGCCGAGATCCCTGTGATCGACGTTCGCGAGGGCGGGCCGTTGCGTCATGCGCAGGAGAGCCGGGAGGGAGCACGCGCGCTGCGCGACGCCTGCCTCGCGTTCTTTCCGTGGCCGGCGCGTCCGCTGCTGCCGCTGCTCGATGCGCTGGCCCGGCGATGGCTCGTGCGTTCGGCGTCGCCCTACACCGCGGAGGTTTGTGCCATCGCGGCGGTTCTGGGCTTTCCGGGCGTCTGGTTTCTCAACGGCTCCTATCAATGGTCCTGCACCTCCTGCACGCGCGACGAGAACGGCGCGCCGTGGCTCGCTCGCACGCTGGACTGGCCGTTCTCGGGCCTCGGCCGCCAGGTCGAGATCGCGCGCATGCGCGGGCCGGCCGGCGAATTCTTCAACGTCACCTGGCCGGGCTACGCTGGCGCATTGACCGCCTGCGCACCCGGTCGTTTCGCGGGCTGCGTCAACCAGGCGCCGCTCCAGCGCAGCACCCGGCATCCGTGGCTGCGTCCTTACGATCTGTGTGCGAACGCGGTGCGGACCTATGCGAAGGCGCGCACGTGTCCGCCGGACCAGCTTCTACGCAAGGTGTTCGAAGAGGCGAGCACTTACGCGGAAGCGCGCCGCATGCTGGAAGAAACGCCGATCGCGCGGGCCGTGATCTTCACGCTGGCTGGAACGAAGCCGGGTGAACGCTGTGTGATCGAGCGCACCGAAACGGGATTTCTGACGCGCGAACACGAGACCGGTGCGGCCAACGACTGGTTCGTGCGCCGCGACGGCTGGGAGGGCCGCGTCGGCAACGAGGAGTTTCTGATCCGCTCGACCGAGGAGGCCGCGGAAAAGAGCCGTCTTCGCTACGAAGGTTTACGCGACTGGTCGGGCGGCTTCGCGGCCGGCGGTTTCGGCTGGGTCGCGCCGCCGGTTCTCAACAAATACACCCGTCTCGCCGTCGAGATGTGCGCCGCGCGCGGCATCGTGCGCGTCGCGGGCTACGAGCGCACGCCGGACGGCGAGTCGGCGCTCCCCGTCACCCGGATGCGCGAGATCGCACCGGCCGCTGCGGCCGCCTGACAATGGCGAACCTCCCGCACCCTAAGGCGCTGTTTTTCGACGTGTTTGGCACCGTCGTGGACTGGCGCCGCGGCGTCGCGCGCGAGGCCGAGACAATCCTCGCTCCGCTCGGGCATGCGCTCGACTGGCTGGCCTTTGCCGACGCCTGGCGCGCCGAATACCAGCCGGCGATGGAGGAAATCCGCTCCGGCCGCGCCGCATTCTGCAAGCTCGACGTCCTGCACCGGCGCAACCTCGAGCGCATCCTGCCGCGCTTTGGGCTTGAGGCGCTCGACGAAGCGATCCGCGCCGATCTCAATCTCGCATGGCACAGGCTCGACGGCTGGCCCGACTCCGCGCCGGGCCTTGCCCGGCTGCGAACGCTTTTTCGCCTGGCGCCGGTTTCCAACGGCAACATCTCGCTGATGGCCGACATCGCGCGGCGCAACGGCTTCGTCTGGGATGCGATCCTGGGCTCAGAGATCGCCGGCGACTTCAAGCCGAAGCCGCGCGTCTACCTGTCGGCCTGCGCGGCGTTCGATCTTGAGCCGGACGAATGCATGATGGTGGCGGCCCATTCCTACGATCTCGAACGCGCCGCGGCCTGCGGGCTTCGCGCCGCGCATATCGCGCGGCCCAACGAGCACGGACCCGGCCGGGGCGAGGCCGCACCTTCGGTGCCGGTCGAGATGGCGGCCGCCGATCTACAGGATCTAGCAAGCCGGTTCGGCGTCTGAGCCGGCTTATCGCTCCACGACCTTGCGGTAGAGATGCCAGGTCGCGTGACCGAGCACCGGCATGACGACAGCCAGTCCGACGAAGGCCGGCAGCGAGCCGATCAGTAAAAGCGCCGCGACGATCAGGCCCCACAGCGCCATCGGCAGCGGGTTCTTCCAGACCGCGCGCACCGACGTCATCAGGGCCGCGGCCGCTCCGACGTCGCGGTCGAGCAGAAGCGGAAACGAGACGACGCCGATCGTGAGGGCTGCAAGCGCAAATCCGAATCCGATGACATTGCCCCAGACGATCAGGCTCCAGCCGACCGGAGTGGTCGCGACCTCGTAAAGAAACACCGACATCGATTCTGGCGCGAGCACGCCGAAGTGGGACTGATAAAGCCACTGTGCGCAGGCGAGCCACGTCAGCAGCAGAACCATCAGCAGTCCGCCGATGGCGAGGATCGCCGGCAGCGACGGCGACCGTGTGACCGCGAAAACGTGGGTCATGTCGCTGTCCAGCCCCTGCTCGCGCCGCCGGCTCAATTCGTAGAGTCCGATCGCGGCGACCGGCCCGACGAGTGCGAATCCGGCAGCCAGCGGATACAGCAGAGGCAGCATGTTCTGGCCATAGAGAGACGCGCCGAGGAACAGGCCGACCGCCGGGTAGATCAGACAGAGAAACACCGCGTGGCTTGGCATTGCCCTGAAGTCATCGACGCCGCGGGCGAGGGCGTCCAGCACGTCCCGCATGTGGATGCGGCGCACGACCGGCCGGTCGAGTGTACCGGACGCGCCGCCGATGATGTGAACCTGAGCCATGACCATATCTCCGCGTCAGAGGGCGAAGGGCGCGGCCAGCGGCGCCGGGTCAGGCGATCCGGACCTTGGTCCGGGCTCGGGGTGCGATCGAATGTCCCCGACGGAGTTGGCCGACCCGCAAAGCCTCTGCCCGGACCGCGACGCGGTCAAGCCCAGGACGCGGATCCGACGATCACGGCCGCGTCATTGCCCGCTGCGGCCGGCCCCGCATGGCCGTGATTGGCGGGCGCAGCCACGCTATGCTACGCGCGCAGGATGACCGATCCGACACAAACAAAGCGCCGCCGCCATCCATTTGCGGTGTGGCGCGACCCGGCAGGCCGGCTGTCGTGGTTGCGGATCGTGACGCTTGCGGCCCTTCTGGTTCCGGCCGGCATCGCGGTGTGGGACGGACTGACCGTCGGGTTCGGGCCGCGCCCGCTGAACGACGTGATCCACCGCACCGGATACTGGGCGCTCATCTTCCTCATGGCGTCGCTTGCGGTCATGCCGCTGTCGCGGATCGGCCGCTTCGGCCTGCTGCTCGACGTGCGCCGCATGATCGGCGTCGGCGCATTCGTGTATGCGGTCGCCCACATCCTGCTTTACGTCGCCGACCTGAAGTATGACGTGCTTCGCGCCGCAAGCGAGATCGTGCTGCGCGTCTATCTCACCATCGGCTTCATCGCGCTTCTCGGTCTGGCGGTTCTGACCGCGACCTCGACCGATGCGATGGTGCGTCGCCTGGGCGCGAGCCGCTGGCAGCGGCTGCACCGGATCGTCTACGTGCTGGCCGTTCTGGCCATCGTTCACTACTTCCAGCAGAACAAGGTGGACGTCTGGGCGCCGACGCTCGTGGCCGGGCTGTTCGCATGGATGCTCGGCTATCGTCTGATCGCCTCGCGCCGCCGCAACGAGTTGGCAACGCTTCCATTGCTCGCGCTCGGCGTCGCCGCCGCCGTGCTGACCTTCGCCGCGGAAGCCATCGGCATCGCCATCGCCTTCAACACCTCGCCGATTCGCGTGCTGCAGTCGGCCTTCGAGTTCGACTGGCACTCGATCCGCCCGGGCTGGTTCGTGCTGGGCATAGGCCTTGCCGCCGCGGCGCTGGACGCCGCGCGGGCGCGGCGCCGCAAGGCCGGGAGGCCGCCCCTCAACGCTCCGGCTTGATGCCAGTGGCCTGGATGATCTTGGCGTAGCGGTCCGCGCCGGCCGCGATGTGATCGATGAACGCCTTGCCGTTGATCCCGTTGGCCTCGACGCCGACCGTGTTCAGCCGCTTGCGGATCTCGGGATCCTTGAGGATCGTGGCGACCTCCTGATTCAACCGGTTCACGATTGCGTCCGGTGTCTTGGCCGGTGCGAACAGGCCGACGAACAGGCTCGCGTCCATCGATGGCATGCCGGTCTCCGCGATGGTCGGCATGTCGCCGAGGAAGGCCGGCTTGTCCTTGGTCATGACGCCGATGACGCGCGCCTTGCCGGACTGCACATGCGTGACCGCCGAGGGCTGGGTGACGACGCCCATTTGAACCTCGCCGTTGGCGATCGCGACCGCCGCCGGCGCGCCGCCGCGATAGGGCGCATGGAGCAGCCGGACGCCGGCGTCGATCGCGAGCCATTCGGCAGCAAGGTGATTGATGGTGCCGGTGCCGGGCGAGGAGAAGGCGATCTTGCCGGGGGCCGCTTTGGCCGCGGCGATCAGCTCCTTCACCGACTTGAACGGCGCATCGGCATTGCCGAGCAGAATCAGCGGCGCTGTCGCCACCATCGTGATCGGGATCAGCGCGGTGCGCGGCTCGAACTGCATCGGCGGCATCATGCTCGGCACCGTGATGAAGTCGCCGGTGGTCATGAGCAGCGTGTAGCCGTCGGCCGGAGCCTTCACGACGACGTCAACGCCGATGGTGCCGCTTGCGCCCGTGCGGTTCTCCACCACGACCGGCTGGCCCAGCGATTCCGACATGCGCTGCGCCATCACGCGGGCCACCACGTCCGCCACGCCGCCGGGCGGGAACGGACAGATCAGCCGGATCGGCTTGGCCGGATAGGTCTGTGCCGCAGCGGAGGCCGCGAGCAGCACGACGGCGAGGGCGGCATACAGAAACAGAAGGGGACGCAGAAAACGCATTTCGGGCCTCGTTGAATTGCGCCGCTCAAGCGATGGAGTCCGGCTCTCCGGCCGCTTGCGGCTGGCGCAATCGTCCCGCAATTCCGCCCGACCGGCAAGTGCGCCGCAACATGAAGCCGGCCCTGAAGATTTTGCTGTTTGCGGGAAAAGCCTGTCGCACCTTTGCCTTGGAGTTC
This sequence comes from uncultured Alphaproteobacteria bacterium, assembly GCA_963758225.1. Lineage (GTDB taxonomy): Bacteria > Pseudomonadota > Alphaproteobacteria > Rhizobiales > Xanthobacteraceae > Z2-YC6860. The sequence goes on from CAVWUJ010000007.1 coordinate 270,330, forward strand.
GCGCTAGGCTGCGTCAGCCGGTCGCATCGGCCGCACCGTGCGGCGGGCCGGCGCATTCGAGGAGGAACGCATGAGAGTCGTCATACTGGCTGCCGCCCTGTCGCTCGCCAGCACGGGCGCGTTCGCAAGCTGCAAGGCGGACGCCGCATCCAAGAAGCTGGCCGGCGCCGCGCTCGCGAGCTTCATGAAGAAGTGCGAAGCCGACGCCAATGCCAAATGCGAGGCGGATTTCGAGCTCGCGCAAGCTCGCCGGCGCGGCAAAAAACAGCCACATGAAGAAGTGCGTCACCGACGCGGTCGGAGGCTGACCCGGGTGGGGGCGGGGCGGCCCGTTCGCGGCGCCGCCCGCTTCGCGCCCGTTCGCTCCACTTTCCCCGTTCACTCCACCTTGAAGTCCGACGGCTTCCAGTCCGTCTCCGGGTAGTCGGGGGCCATCTCCTCCAGCTTCGCGCGCACGATGGCCGCAATCGCTGCGTTGCGCGCCCATTTGTGGTCGGCCGGGATGACGTGCCAGGGGGCCCAGGCGGTGGAGCAGCGCTGCAGCATGGTCTCGTAGGCCGCCTGGTAGGCGTCCCACAGCGCGCGGTCCTCGAGATCGCCGGGGTTGAACTTCCAGCGGCTCTTGCGTTCGTCGAGCCGGGCCTGAAGCCGCTCGCGCTGCTCGTCCTTGGAGATGTGCAGCATGAACTTCAGGACCGTCGTGCCGTTCTCGACCAGCATCCGCTCGAAGTCGTTGATCTGCCGGTACCGCTCCTCGATCGCGCGCTCGGGCGCGAGCTTGCGGACCCGGCCGATCAGCACGTCTTCATAATGCGAGCGGTTGAAGATGCCGATGAAGCCGCGGCGCGGGCAGGCGCGGTGCGCGCGCCAGAGAAAGTCGTGCGCCAGCTCCTCCTCGCTTGGCCGGCGGAACGGCGTGACGGTGACGCCGAGCGGGCCGGCGGCGTTGAACACGCCGCGGATGGTGCCGTCCTTGCCGGCGGTGTCGGTGCCCTGCAGGATCACCAGCAGCGCGCGGCGGCCCTCGGCATAGAGCCGGTCCTGCAGCGCGTCGATCGCGGCGGCGTCGTTTTCGGTCTGCTTTCGCGCCGCCTTCTTGTCGGGGACATGCGAGAGATCGGCGGGATCGCGGTCGCGCAGCCGCACGTCGGTGCCGGGCTTGATCCGGAACGCCGCAGCGTGGTCGGTCGCCGCCGGTCCGGACTGCGCTCCTGATCTGGCGTCGCGCGCGGCCATCGTCGCCCCTTCACAGCAGCAGGTCGTTGAATTCGGGATGGCGCGCGATCACCGCGGCCACGAACGAGCAGCGCGGCACCGCCTTGAAGCCCATCGCGCGGGTCTGCTCCAGCGCGCCGCGCACCAGCCGCGTGCCGACGCCGCGGCCGCCGATTTCCGGCGGCACCTCGGTGTGCACGAAGGTCAGCACGCCCTCGGCGGCCCGGTAAAAGGCCGCCGCCACATGCCCGTCGACCGCAAGCTCGAAGCGGCTTTCCGCGGCGTTGTGGCGGACGGAGTCTGTCATGGTTGTCGGTCCACAGGCGCCCGATTTGCGCCCGCGCCGGACGGCCTACTTCTCGACCTTGCCGCCGGCCTCGACCCAGTCCTTGAAGCCGCCGAGGTTGTAGACCTTCTCGTAGCCCATGTCCTTGAGCAGCTTGCCGGCGAGCGCGGCGCGGCCGCCGGAGGCGCAATGCAGGATCACCGGCTTGTCGGTGGCCAGCGCCTTCTCGGCCGTGGGGGAGGTGGTGTCGGCCTTGAACTCGAGCGAGCCGCGCGGGATGTGCAGCGCGCCGGCGGCCTTGCCGGAGGCCGCGACCTCGGCGCTGTCGCGGATGTCGATCAGCACCGCGCCGTTCGCCACCATCTCCTGCGCCTCCTTGCCGGAGATCCTGGGCACGGCGGCGTTGGCGGCTTCGATCAGGGACTTGGCGGTGACGGGCATGGGCATTTCTCCTTGCGTTGGGCCGGCAGGTTAGCAACCGCGCGGCGGGATGTCTTGCTCGCGACGGGTGTGCGGCTCAGGCTCGCAGGCGCGGCCGCGGCAGCCGCCCGCGCGCCGGCACGCGGCCTTGCCGCAGCGTTCGTGCTCGCGGGCGAGCTCGATCGCCTGCCGGCGCACGATGCGCGCGAGGCTGTCGGCGATGCGCCGCATGATGTCGGTGTTCGGCGCGGCGGCCCGCGCGGCCTCGCGGGCGGCGAGGCGGGCCTTCGCGTCGGCGCGCAGCTGGTCCGGCGTGTAGGGCACATACAGATGCGGCGAGGGCAGGTCGTCCTTCATTTGCGATCCTTTCAGGTGTGCTGGTTTGTCGTCGTGACGATGGGGGGTGAGGCGGGCCTGGCGGCGGACGGAATCCGGCGAGGGCGGCGCAGGGCCGCGCAGCCTTCGGGGACGCCCCGCCGGCGGGCGCGAGGCCCGGAGCGAGGGGAGACGGAGCACCGGACGGCGCACCGGTCTTTCAGTCTGGCCGCGGGGCCTTTCGGACCCGCGGGCGCCCTCCGGCGCTCCGTCGCGGCGCTTTCCGGTCGCCGGGGCCGCGCTTTTCGTCGGAGGCCCGGTTCGGGCCGGGGGACGGGCGCAGAATGCCCGTGGCCCGGCGGCGAGCGTCGCCTCCGTCCGTCAGCGAACCCGTCGCGGGAGGTCGTAGTGCCTCCGGGCGGGCCCCCGGCGCCGCCCGGGACGTGCGCTTGCGAGGCGCACGGCGCGGACGCCGCACCCCCGCCCGCCAGCCGAACGCCTCCGGAAGCGCCCCTCAGTGAGCGGGATTAGGAGAATATACCCAAGGAATATGATCCTGTCAAGGGACGCGAAGAGGGCGCGAAGGGGCGCGCAGGAGAGGCGGGAGGGCGGACAGGAAAACCCGGCAAACGGAGATTGCGAAGCGTGGCGGGCGGTCCCGAGCGGCCACCGGCCCCGCGCCAGTCATGGCCGGGCTATACACCAAGCCCGGGCATGACGAATGTGTGGAGGCGGAGCAGCGCGACGGCGAAACGTGACTATGCTGCGCGGGCTTTCAGGAATGATTATGCGGAGCTTACCTTGCCGGGATTGCGGGCTTCGTCGAGCGCCTGCGCGACTGGCTAGCGCACAACCGTATTTCGCTCGATAATCTCGTCGAAGCGCCCGGCATTGAACAATTTTCGTCGCGTTTAATCCAAGCCACGCTGGTGATGAGCCCAATTATTATGCACTGAAGGAACTAAAAGTCCTGCTAATTTCAGTACCGGACGGTGAGCTAAATTAAATAAACGTCCCCAAGGTCGAAAATCTGGCATGTTCCAAGTCTCGTGTTGGGAAATTAGCCACATTAGTCGCCCGCTATCCGGATGCATGCTGATCGCTTCGATCGCATCTTTATCATGAAATTCTGCATCACTTGATAAATATTGAAGCATTACAGTTTCTTCGTTTTGCCTTAACAAAAAAGGATGAATTTGGCCGCCACGCGTTCCAGATTCCGATGCCAGTCGGGCCATTAAAATTGGTATATGCGATTGAGGAAAAAGTTTTTCTAGCTGCGTTTCGCAGTGACGTCGCACGGCGGGATCCAAAACGAGCGCCACACCATTTGCCAAAATCTCCCAAACCGAACCGTGTTTGTTGGGTAATCCACTCCAATAATCAAAAATCCAACTCAGATCGTTTAATAAAATTTGACCTGTCGATAAGTCGAATTTTGCAAATGTGATCCAGTTTGCATCAGCCTTTGTCAGGGGCTTATCTGTGAATAACTCAAGCTCAAGAAGGTTTTCTGAAGTAAAATATGGTGGCCAATTGTTGTCACCAATCCGTGATTCTGCTTCTGCTTTTGTCTCGAAAAAATAAATTCCTTGCATACGCGACACAGAACCTGGAAAATATCTTGCGCGAAAAATTTCAATGATCGTTTCGTTGTAGAGTCTTCGATTATCTCCAGCCAAAATCATCCCGGCTTGCATAAACGATATAAAGCCAGAAGAAGTTGACGCATGACTGTTGGAAACGAGCATTCCGCGCATTACTGCCCATGCGACGGCAGGGTGCTCCAAATCAAGAAATGCATATACACGGCCAACGCTATTCAATGAGGTGAAAGGGAAAAGCGATGGGGTCACTGGAGCAAGCCTAGCTCAGCCCGCCGCGACCGACTTCAACTCGAACACCTTGCCGTGCTTCGCCGCTGCGGCCACATCGCCGCGTTTCAATGCGAGCCGCACCGCTTCAAGCTTTCGGGCGTCGTCGAGCGACATCGTCGGCGACCAGCTCTCGTCGCCATACTCAAGGTCGATGTCCACCTCGGCGGCGAAACGACCTTCGTGGATGATTTCGATGCTTCTGCGGATCGTAGTTCGGGGTGTCAATTCACGGCTCCCGATTCCAATGGCCGCTCGCGTCAGTCCTGCCCGCGCTTCGGCAATGCGCCGCGAACGGCTTCGCCGACGATCTTCGGCAGGCTGCGCGCCAGATCGTCGAGGGTCGCCTTGACGCCGCGCACCTCGTCGGTCACGTCGTCGAGCCGGCTCTCCACGCGGCCGAGGCGGGTCTTGATGGCGGCGAGGTCGTCGCCGTTGCGCCGCGTCTGCTCGAGGACATGGCGGGTGACGAGCTTTTCGCCCTCGACCTCGCGTTCGAGCACGCCGACGCGGGCCTCGAATTCTTCGCGTTGAATGTCGGAAGGCATTGCGGACCGGCTCCCGTTGGGCAGAGAATTCTAGCATCGGCTGCAATTCGAGCCAACCGCTACTCTGCCGCAGTTGTCGCAAGCCTCGTGAATGAACCCGCTTGGCTTTGGATTTGGCTTTCGATCACCGGCCGCTTGCCCATGACCCCCACCCGGCGCGCGATGCGCGCCGACCTCCCCCTTTCAGGGGGAGGTGTGGTGCCTCACTCCGCCGCCTCGACCCGTTTCTTCTTCGCCACGGCCTTCCGCGCCAGCACCGGCTTGAGGAACGCGCCGGTGTAGCTGCGCTTCTCCTTCGCCACGTCCTCGGGCGTGCCCTGCGCCACGATCTCGCCGCCGCCGTCGCCGCCCTCGGGGCCGAGGTCGATCACCCAGTCCGCGGTCTTGATGACCTCGAGGTTGTGCTCGATCACCACCACCGAATTGCCGGTGTCGACCAGCTCGTGCAGCACCTCGAGCAGCTTCTTGACGTCGTGGAAGTGCAGCCCGGTGGTCGGCTCGTCGAGGATGTAGAGCGTGCGGCCGGTCGCGCGCTTGCTCAGTTCCTTCGCCAGTTTGACGCGCTGCGCCTCGCCGCCGGAGAGCGTCGTCGCCTGCTGGCCGATGTGGATGTAGTCGAGGCCGACGCGGTGCAGCAGGCTCAGCACGTCGCGCACTTTTGGTACGGCCTTGAAGAACTCCAGCCCTTCCTCGACCGTCATGTCGAGCACGTCGGCGATGGTCTTGCCCTTGAAGGTGACGTCGAGGGTCTCGCGGTTGTAGCGCTTGCCTTTGCAGACATCGCAGGTGACGTAGACGTCCGGCAGGAAGTGCATCTCGATCTTGATGACGCCGTCGCCCTGGCAGGCCTCGCAGCGCCCGCCCTTGACGTTGAACGAGAACCGGCCGGGCTCGTAGCCGCGCGCTTTCGACTCGGGGAGGCCCGCGAACCACTCGCGGATCGGCGTGAACGCGCCGGTGTAGGTCGCGGGGTTGGAGCGCGGCGTGCGGCCGATCGGCGACTGGTCGATGTCGATGATCTTGTCGATGTGCTGTAGGCCTTCGATGCGGTCGTGCGGGGCGGGGGCCTCGCTCGCGTTGTTGAGCTTGCGCGCGATCGCCTTGTAGAGCGTGTCGATCAGGAAGGTGGACTTGCCGCCGCCGGAAACGCCGGTGACGCAGGCGAACACGCCGAGCGGAATGTCGGCGGTGAGGTTCTTCAGGTTGTTGCCGCGCGCACCGACGACGCGCAGCGCGCGGCGCGAGACCGGCCGGCGCGCGGGCACCGGCACGTCCCATTCGCCGGAGAGATACTTGCCGGTGATCGACTTCGGCTCGGCGATCAGGTCGTCGACCTGGCCGGCCGCGATGATCTCGCCGCCGTGGATGCCGGCGCCGGGGCCGATGTCGAGCACATGGTCGGCGGTGCGGATCGTGTCCTCGTCGTGCTCGACCACGATCACGGTGTTGCCGAGGTCGCGCAGCCGGCGCAGCGTCACCAGCAGGCGGTCGTTGTCGCGCTGGTGCAGGCCGATGGAGGGCTCGTCCAGAACATAGAGGACACCCGTGAGGCCGGAGCCGATCTGCGAGGCGAGGCGGATGCGCTGGCTCTCGCCGCCGGAGAGCGTGCCGGAGGCGCGGGCGAGGGTGAGGTAGTCGAGGCCGACGTCGACGAGAAAGCGCAGCCGCTCGCGGATCTCTTTCAGGATGCGCCCGGCGATCTCGTTCTGCTTGGCGGTGAGTTTTTCCGGCAGCGCGGAGAACCATTCGCTCGCGGCACGGATCGACAGCTCGGCGGCCTGCCCGATGTGCATCTGCGCGATCTTCACGCTGAGCGCCTCGGGCTTGAGGCGGTGGCCATTGCAGGCGGCGCAGGGGATGTCGGTGAAATACTTGCCCAGCTCCTCGCGCGCCCACTCGCTCTCGGTCTCCTTGAAGCGGCGCTCGAGGTTGGTGATCACGCCCTCGAACGGCTTCTTGGTCTGGTAGGCGCGCATGCCGTCGTCGTAGGAAAACTTGATCTCGTCGTCGCCGGAGCCGTAGAGGATCGCCTTCTGCACCGCCTTGGGCAGGTCTTTCCATTTGGCGTCGAGCGCGAAGCGGTAGTGCTTGCCGAGCGCCTCCAGCGTCTGGAGATAATAGGGGCTCGACGACTTGGCCCAGGGCGCGATCGCGCCCTTCTTCAGCGACACGTCCTTGTCGGGGATCACGAGGTCGGCGTCGATGTGCTGCTCGACGCCGAGCCCGCCGCAGGCCGGGCACGCGCCGAACGGGTTGTTGAAGGAAAAGAGTCTGGGCTCGATTTCGGCGATGGTGAAGCCGGAGACCGGGCAGGCGAATTTCTCGGAAAAGATAATGCGCTCGGCGTTCTCGTTTCGGCCGGCGTTGGCCTTGGCGCGGGTCGTGGTCGTGTCGGCCAGCTCCACCACCGCCATGCCGTCGGCGAGCTTCAAGGCCTGTTCCAGCGAATTGGCGAGCCGGGTGGCGATGTCGGGCCGCACCACGAGCCGGTCCACCACCACGTCGATGTCGTGGGTGAACTTCTTGTCGAGCGGCTTGACGTCGCCGATCTCCAGGAACGCGCCGTCGATCTTGACGCGCTGGTAGCCCTTCTTGAGCCACTCGGCGAGCTCCTTGCGGTACTCGCCCTTGCGGCCGCGCACCACGGGCGCGAGCAGGTAGATGCGCGTGCCCTCGGGCAGCGCCAGCACGCGGTCCACCATCTGCGAAACCGTCTGGCTTTCGATGGGAAGCCCGGTGGCCGGCGAATAGGGCACGCCGACGCGCGCCCACAGGAGCCGCATGTAGTCGTAGATCTCGGTGACGGTGCCGACCGTGGAGCGCGGGTTTTTCGAGGTGGTCTTCTGCTCGATCGAGATCGCGGGCGAGAGGCCGTCGATCTGGTCGACGTCCGGCTTCTGCATCATCTCCAGGAACTGGCGCGCATAGGCCGACAGCGATTCGACGTAGCGGCGCTGGCCCTCCGCGTAGATCGTGTCGAAGGCGAGCGAGGATTTGCCGGAGCCCGACAGGCCGGTGAACACCACCAGCTTGTCGCGCGGGATCTCGACGTCGACGTTCTTCAGGTTGTGTTCGCGCGCCCCGCGAATCGCGATCACGCGGCGATCCGCGGCGCGCTGCTCCGAGGGGCGGGGACCGGCGCGCCGGCTCTTTTCGAAAAGGTCGTTCATGGGTGCCGCGGAATGGGACGCCGCGGCGGCGAGCGCGGCCGCGCACGGAGGCTTGTCGTTTCGGGGTCAGCGTTTCGGAACGTAGTAAGAACGATACGACTTTGCCAGACCCGTCGGATCATCCGTTTCGGCGTTTGTGGATTGCATTTGTGGATTGCGGATTTGCAGGCCGCAAAAGCGAAAGGGCCGGCGCTGGGCCGGCCCTTTGCAGTCTTTTTGTCTGACGCCGATCAGAAGCGGTAGTTCAGGCCGGCACGGACGATGTTGTTGCTGGCGTTGCCGCCCGCCACGAACAGCGGGGTGACGACGTTGTGGTTGTTGGTGCGGACATGAAGGTACTCGGCCTTCATGGTCCAACGATCCCACAGCGCCCACTCGATGCCGCCGCCGAGGGTCCAGCCAGCCTTGGTGCTGTTGCCCGAGATGGTGCCGAACGCCGGGTCGGTCGCGCTGACCTTGACGTTCTGGTAGGCCAGACCGCCGGTCGCGTAGATCATGGCGCGATCGAAGGCGTAGCCGACGCGGCCACGGACGGTGCCGAACCACGGCAGACGGGCCGACACGGTGGTGGTGCCGACGGTCTCCGACTTACGCTGGGTCGAGCCCTGGAAGTCGGCCTCGATGCCGAGCACCAGCGGGCTGCCCATGCCCTGCCAGTTGTAGCCGATCTGCGCGCCGCCGACGAAGCCGGTGGTGGTGGTGCCGGCGAGGCTGTCCGAGAAGCCGGCGCCCGCGTTCAGACCGATGTATCCGCCGGTCCAGTTGTAGCCCGCGACGTAGGCCGGAGCCTTGGTCGGCATACGGGCCGGAATGTCCGCCGCCAGGGCGCCGGTCGCAGTGAACGCCGCTGCTGCGACGGTGGCCATCAGAATACGCTTCATCTTGTTGTCCTCCAGCCCCCGAAGGGGTCAGTTCTTGAAGTAGCCCCTTCATAACGAGCTTGTATGGGTTTGGCTGTCACCTCCCGGCCACACTGCACAACTTTAGGACCGCGAAAAATGGAACTTAAGTCGTTCTAATTTATGCCACATTTCAGACAAGGTTCGGATATGACCGTGCGAATTGATGCTCTGTTGGGCACGCGACTCCCGGCTCCGGAATCAAAAAAGACGGTCCCGAAGGACCGTCCATAACCAAATACCTGCGGCAGCCTGCCGCAGGGAGGGTTTTCGAGAATCAGAACCGGTAGTTCAGCCCGCCACGGACCAGGTGGGTGCTGAAGCCCACGTCGAACGGCGCGCCGGCGGTGCAGCCCGCGCCGCAGGACGCCTTGCCGAGATCGACATAGTGATAGTCGAGCCGCGCCGACCAGTTGTTGGTGAAGGCGTATTCGAGACCGCCGCCCAGCGTCCATCCGGCCTTGTTGGCGGTCGCGGCGCCGCCGCCGTCCTCGATGCGCAGGCCGCCGAACGCCGCGCCGCCGCTGACGAAAGGCAGGAAGCGGTCGAAGGCGTAGCCGATGCGGCCGCGTGCGCTGCCGAGCCAGGTGTTGCGAGTTTGGCAGCCGCTCGCGCACAGCGCGCTCGACGACGAGCCCTTGATTCCCGACCAGCCGAGATCGCCTTCGATGCCGAGGACCAGCGCGTTGAACTGCATGTTGTAGCCGAGCGTGACGCCGGCGGTGGCGCCGCTCACGTTGAAGTTGCCCGTGCTCGGGCCGAGCGAGGAGGTCCAGTTGGCGTGGCCGAAGCCGTAACCGGCATAAATGCCCCCGTAAGCCCCGTTCCAGGTGAAGAACGGCACCGACACGGGCACCAGCGCGCCGCGCGTGCGTGTCGGCGGCACGTCGGCGGCGAAGGCCGCCTGAGAGAACAAAAGCGTCGCGCCTGCGATGGCCGTCGCAAGGCCAGCGCGCCTGTTGCGTGTTCGACCGGGCACGCCGTTGCGTGCCGCGACCGTGCGTGCGAATCCCGTCATGCCGCCAAGCTCCCCTGGGTGCGCAGAACCGCCGGTCGCGGCCGCGCAGCGAAATTGTCCACAGCCTGTGGATATGTGAGTTGCAGCGCGGCGCGAGCGAAAATCTTCAAGGGGAACCGATGTTTGTCGGTTGCCATCTGCCCTTCCGGCGATTCGTGTCTCTGTGGACCAGCGGCGGATGGCGGGGGAGGGCGCCGCGCGGCTTGCGGCTCGGGTGGTCGCATGATAGGAACAAAAAGAGAACATTTCTCCTCGGGCGGTTGTGGAAAAGGATCGCGGAGCGGGGAGCGCGGTCCGAACGCGCTTGTGGCGCGCGGACGGCGCACTAGGTTCGGTCTGAATTTGATCCGGAAAACCGGCGCGTCGCCGGAGCGCGGTGCAGCAGGAGGCGTGTGATGGCAGGCTCGGTCAACAAGGTCATTCTCGTCGGCAATCTCGGCAAGGATCCGGAAATCCGCCGCACCCAGGACGGCCGCCCGATCGCCAATCTCAGCGTCGCGACGTCGGAGACCTGGCGCGACAAGAACACCGGCGAGCGCAAGGAAAAGACCGAGTGGCACCGCGTGGTGATCTTCAACGAAGGTCTCTGCAAGATCGCCGAGCAATACCTGAAGAAGGGCTCGAAGGTTTACCTCGAAGGCCAGCTGCAGACCCGCAAGTGGCAGGACAAGGACGGCAACGACAAGTATTCGACCGAGGTCGTGCTGCAGGGCTTCAACTCGTCGCTGACCATGCTCGACGGCCGCGCCGGCGGCGGCGCGGGCGGCGGCGATGTTCGACGACGGCGATTTCGGATCGTCCGGCGTGTCCGGCGGCAGCGCGAGCGCAAGCCGGCGATGGCGGGCGCGGGCGGCGGACGCCGCGGCGACATGGACGACGAGATTCCGTTCTGAGGCTTAAATCGCGCGCGTCGCAGCGCAGCCCGTTGCTTCGTCATGCCCGGCTTCATGCCGGGCATTTTCGTCTCGACGTCGCCGAACCGGTTTTCGTCTTCGTCTATCCCCCGACCGCCTTCACGCCGTCGATCACATACTGCACCGCGAGCGCCGCCAGGATCACGCCGAGCAGGCGCGACAGCACCACGTTGCCGGTGATGCCCATCAGCTTGCCGATCCGCTCGGCCACGCAGAACGTCAGATAGCTCGCCGCCGCGATCAGCACGATCACCGCCGCCAGCGCGCCGAGCCAGAGCGGGCGGCCCGCGGCCTGGCCGGCGAGCAGCACCGCCGCGGTGATCGCGCCGGGCCCGGCCAGCAGCGGGATCGCCAGCGGAAACGCCGCGACGTTGCGGACATGCTCCTCCACCGCCTGCTCGGCGGTGCGCGCCTCGCGCTCCACCCGCCAGCCCAGCACCATGTCGGAGGCGATGGCGAACAGCAGCAGGCCGCCGGCGATACGGAACGCCGGCAGCGAAATGCCGAGCTGGCGCAGCAGCCAGTCGCCGAATGCGGCTGCGCCGATCAGGATCGCGCCCGCGATCAGCGAGGCGCGCAGCGCCACCCTGCGGCGCTGCTTGGCATCGAGCCCGTCGGTGACGGCCAGAAACGCCGGCGCGAGGCCGATCGGGTCGACCACCACGAACAGCGTGACCAGCGCGGAGACGGCGAATTCGACCGGCATGGCGCGACCGTGGCGGGCGGCTGCGGCGCGGTCAATCGGCCTTGCGCGGGGCGTTGCCGCCGCACGGTTTCCAGGCCGGGACGCGGGGCGCGCCCGCCGGCCGTCATTCCGCCGTCAGAATTCCTTTCAAGCTATTGAAAATACGCGCGGAATTACCATCTCAAATCGGCCGTTTCCGTTGGCTTTGCTGCGTTGAATCGGCTAAGAAATCCGCAGCAGATTCGCATCCCGTCTTCGCAGGACCATCACCCTTTGGCCGATCCCGAAAATCCCCCGTCCGGCGGGGAGTTGCCGCCCTCGGACGTGCGTCCGATTTCGATCACCGACGAGATGCGGCGCTCGTACCTCGATTACGCGATGAGCGTGATCGTGTCGCGCGCGCTGCCTGACGTGCGCGACGGGCTCAAGCCGGTGCACCGGCGCATCCTCTATTCGATGCACGAGCAGGGCCACACGCCCGACAAGAAATACGTCAAGTCGGCGCGCGTCGTCGGCGACGTGATGGGTAAGTATCACCCGCACGGCGACAGCGCGATCTACGACGCGCTGGTGCGCATGGCGCAGGACTTCTCGATGCGCCTGATGCTGATCGACGGGCAGGGCAACTTCGGCTCGGTCGACGGCGATCCGCCGGCGGCGATGCGCTACACCGAGTGCCGGCTCGCCAAGCCGGCCATGTCGATCCTCGCCGACATCGACATGGACACGGTCGACTTCCAGGCCGAACTACGACGGCAACGAGAAAGAGCCGGCGGTGCTGCCGGCGCGCTTCCCGAATCTGCTGGTCAACGGCGCGGGCGGCATCGCGGTCGGCATGGCGACCAACATCCCGCCGCACAATCTCGGCGAGGTGATCGACGCCTGCATCGCGCTGATCGACGATCCGGCGCTCGGCATCGACGAGCTGATCGACGATCGTGCCCGGGCCGGACTTCCCGACCGGCGGCATCATCCTCGGACGGCAGGGCATCCGCGCCGCCTATCACCTCGGCCGCGGCTCGATCGTGATGCGCGGCAAGGTCGAGTTCGAGACCCTGCGCGGCGAGCGCGAGGCCATCGTCATCTCCGAGATTCCCTATCAGGTGAACAAGGCGGTGATGGTCGAGCGCATCGGCGAGCTGGTGCGCGAGAAGAAGATCGAGGGCATTTCGGCGCTGCGCGACGAATCCGACCGCGACGGCTACCGCGTCGTGATCGAGCTGAAACGCGACGCGATCCCCGACGTGGTGCTGAACCAGCTCTATCGCTTCACGCGCGCTGCAATCGACCTTCGGCGCCAACATCGTGGCGCTCGACGGCGGCCGTCCGCTGACGCTGAACCTCAAGGACATGCTGACGGCCTTCGTCGCGTTCCGCGAGGAGGTGGTGTCGCGGCGCACCAAGTTCCTGCTCAACAAGGCGCGCGACCGCGCCCATGTGCTCGTCGGCCTCGCCATCGCGGTGGCCAACATCGACGAGGTGATCAGGCTGATCCGCGGCTCCAAGGACGCCAACGAGGCGCGCGAGGGCCTGATGGGCCGCGACTGGCCGGCGCGGGACGTCGCCGCGCTCTTGCTGCTGATCGACGATCCGCGCCACCGCATGGGCGAGGGCGAGACCTATCGCCTGTCGGCGGAGCAGGCCAAGGCGATCCTCGACCTGCGCCTGCAGCGGCTGACCGCGCTCGGCCGCGACGAGATCCAGGAGGAGCTCGACAAGCTCGCGCTGGAGATCGCCGACTATCTCGACATCCTGCGCTCGCGCGCCCGCATTCAGGCGATCGTCAAGGACGAGCTGGCGGCGGTGAAGGCCGAGTTCGCCACGCCGCGCCGCACCCAGATCGTCGATCAGGACGGCGAGATGGAGGACGAGGATCTGATCGCGCGCGAGGACATGGTCGTGACCGTCTCGCACGTCGGCTACGTCAAGCGCGTGCCGCTGTCGACCTACCGGGCGCAGAAGCGCGGCGGCAAGGGCCGCTCCGGCATGCAGACCCGCGACGAGGATTTCGTGTCGCGGCTGTTCGTGGCCAACACCCACACGCCGGTGCTGTTCTTCACCAACCGCGGCCGGGTCTACAAGCAGAAGGTCTGGCGCCTGCCGGCGGCCGCGCCGCAGGCGCGCGGCAAGCCGCTGATCAACATCCTGCCGATCGAGCAGGGCGAGCGCTGACCACCATCATGCCGCTGCCGGAGGACGAGAGCACTTGGGGCGAGCTGGACGTGATGTTCGCCACGACGCGGGGCACGGTCCGCCGCAACAAGCTGTCCGACTTCGTCGACGTGCGCCGCTCCGGCATCATCGCGATGAAGCTCGACGAGGGCGAGTCGATCCTCGACGTGCAGATCTGCACCGAGAAGGACGACGTGCTGCTGACCACCGCCGCCGGCCAGTGCATCCGCTTTGCGGTGCCGGAGGTGCGGGTGTTCACCGGCCGCACCTCGATGGGCGTGCGCGGCGTCAACCTGGCGGAGAACGACCGGGTGATCTCGCTGTCGATCCTGCGGCACCTCGAGGTGACCGCCGAGGAGCGCGCGGCGTATCTGAAGCGCGCGAGCGCGGTGCGGCGCGGCCAGAACGGCGAGGAGCCGGAGGCGGTCGCGCCGGCCGAGGCGGAGGACGCGGCGGCAGGGGCGATCGAGCTCGGCGAGCAGCGCTACGTCGAGCTGTCGGCGGCCGAGCAGTTCGTGCTCACGGTCTCGGAAAACGGCTTCGGCAAGCGGACCTCGTCCTACGAGTACCGGGTCACCGGACGCGGCGGCAAGGGCATCGTGGCGATGGCCGTGACGCCGAAAACCGGCCGGCTCGCGGCCTCGTTCCCGGTCGAGGAAAGCGACCAGATCATGCTGGTGACCAACGGCGGGCAACTGATCCGCACCACGGTCTCGGGCATCCGCATCGCCGGCCGCTCGACGCAGGGCGTGATCGTCTTCAACACCGCCGACGAGGAGCGCGTGGTCTCGGTCGAGCGCCTGAGCGAGGACGGCGGCGAGGAGAACGGCAACGGCGGGTGAGGGGCTGCACCCCGGATGCGATGCAGCGTGAGCGCGAGCGAAGCGCTGCGTCGCCGAGCCGGGCCTTTCCATGCCTTGGTTGGGTGGAGACCGTCTTCGTGACGGTCCCGGTTCAGCAGCGCATCATTTCGCTGCGCTCATGACGCGCTGCGCCCGGGACACAGATCGCGACAGCCCGTGACCGCTCACCACCACACGTTTCGCGGATCGTAGACGCCGTAGCCGTAGGGTCCGTAGATCACGCGCTGTCCGTAATCGGGCCGCGGCGCATAATACGGCCTGACGGCATAGTAAGGTCGCGGTGCGTAGTAAGGCCGGTGGCGGTATCCATAGGTCCGGTAATAAGGGCGATAAGGCCGGTAGTACGGCCGCGAATAATAGGAGCGGTACGGCCGGTAATAGGGCCGGTGGCCGTAGCGGTAGGCGCGATAGTCACGCGGACCGCCGTAATAGCGCGGCGCATAGCAGACGCGCCGCCAGCCGCAGCCGTAGGGGCCGCACCGCCAGACCGCCCGGCACGCCACCGTTTCCACCGGATCGATCGCCTTCGCCGCGCCGCCGAGCCCGGCCGGCGCGGGCAGCGCCATTGCCCCAGCCGGAGCCGTCCAGAAACCCGCCGCGCACAGGATCGCGAGCGCCGCCGCCAGCACGCTCTTTCGCATGATCGCCTCCATGAGCCGCCGCTCGAAGGCGCGGGCGCGGGACCGGTCCGCCCGGGCCCCGCGCCGGCCGCCACCTTCCGCCGGAACGCAAGGATTTTTGACCACTTACATGGTTAACGCAAGGGGCAGGTCGCGCCGGAAAGCGGCCGGCGACCACCGCATTCGGCTTTGCGCACGAACCGAGGTGGCATTCGCACGCCCGTCGCGAAGCGTGCGTGGCCGCTCACAGATCGAGCGTCGCCGGCGCGAACAGCTCCTCCAGCCCGACGCGGCGGCGCGTCAGCCCCTGCTCGTGGACGTACTGCGTGATGGTGTCGAGCACCCTTCGGTTCGCCTTCACGCCGTAGCCCATCGGATCGAAGCCGAAGGCGCGGCCGGTCTCCGCGCCGATCAGGCCGAGATCGTCGTAGGACTTCAGCATCTCCTGACCGCGCCGCAGCACCTCGGCGCGCGCCGCAGCGAACGCATGGTAGAGGTTGAGCGCCAGCCACGGATGACGCTCCAGAAGCGAACGCCGCACCACGACGGTGTGGTTGATCGGATAGATGCCGGTCTTGGCGAAGTAGCGCCGGCCCTCCGCCTTGCGGTCCTGGAACAGATATTTGAAGCGCGGGTCGGCGGTCAGATCGGCGCGGCTGCGGTCCACCAGATTGCGGTTGGTGAGATAGAGCAGGGTGCCGTGCAATTCGCCGCGCAGCAGCATCTCGCCGATGTCGGTCGCGGACGGGATCTGCGTGACGCGCACGCCCGGCGGCGGCGTGAAGGCGGTGGCCCCGCCGTGGCTCTTGTCCGGCGTGCGCTCCATGTACCAGTCGATCTCGCGGGGATGCACGCCGAACTCGTGCTCCAGCACGCCGCGTGACCAGATCGCCGCGGTCTGCTGATACTCCGGCACGCCCATGCGGGTGTTGCGCAGGTCCGCGGGCTCGTCGAGCCCGGCGTCGGCGCGCACCAGGATGCGGGTGTGGAAGAACTCGCGCGAGGTGAACACCGGCAGCGCCACCCAGGGCGTCGGCCCGTGCGCGGTCGCGATGGTCAGCGAGGACATCGACATTTCCGATATGTCGAAATCGCCAAACTTGAGCTGCCGCCAGAACATCTCGGAGGGATGCACCGCCGTCGGCAGGAGTTTCGCGCCCTGCGGCTGGATCGCGCCGTCGAGCAGCGGCCGGGTGTTCTCGTTGTCGGACAGCGCGATCGAGAGTTCCAGCCGTGCGCTACTGGTCGCCTCGGCCGTCGTGCGGGAATCGAATGCCATACTTCAATGCGCTCCGGCGGCCTCGAGGATGCGGGCCATCTCGACATAGCCGCGGCGGCGGGCGTGTTGCAACGGTGTCACCCTGTTGCGGTCGGGGATGTTGACGTCGGCGCCGGCCTCGACCAGCGCGCGCAGCGTGTCGATGTGGCTCCTTCCGCCGTTGCCGAGCACGATGCTCTCCATCAGCGCGGTCCAGCCGAGGTTGTTGACGTGGTTCAGCGGCGCCTTGGCCGCGATCAGGATGCGCACGACCTCGACATGCCCGAGATGCGCGGCGGCGATCAGCGCGGTTCCGTCGTAGCGGCTGGTCACGTTGCGCGCGCTGCATCCGAGTTCGAGCGCGAGCCGGAGCATCGGGACGTCGTTCGCCACCGCCGCGATGGTGACGATGTCGTAACGGTCGATTTCCAGCGCGTTGGGATTGGCGCCGAGTTCGACCAGCACTCGCGCCGCGTCGCGATGCTTGAGGAAGGCCGCGACGTGCAGCGGCGTGCGGCTGCGGCTGTCCTGGATGTTCGGGTTCTCGCCCTCCTTGACCAGCCTGCGGATCGCTTCGACATCGCCGCGCGCGGCCGCGTCGTGCAGTCCGGCATAGACGCTCAGCTCGGCCTGCGACGGCGCGGTCTGGGCCGATGCCTTCGCGAACGGCGCGGCGATGGCGATCCCCGCTGCAAGCACGGCGACCGACGCGGTTCGCATTCCGGGCATGCCGTTCTCCCTGTCGCCCCCACGGCGGCTTTGCTAAGGATCGGTCACAAAATCTGCGCTGAAACCGGACGGCAAACAAGCAATGGAAACCACAGGGAGCGTCGCCATCGTGGGCGGCGGGATCGGCGGGCTTACGGCGGCGCTCGCCATGCTGCGCCGGGGCGTCGATGTCACGGTCTACGAGCAGGCGCCCGAACTGCGCGAACTGGGCGCTGGCGTGCAGATCTCGTCCAACGGCACCCGCGTGCTTCATGCGCTGGGCCTCGAGGAGCCGGTCGAGCGGCTTGGCGTCGTGGTCGCCGGCAAGGAAATCCGGCTCTGGAGCACCGGGCAGACCTGGAAGCTGTTCGACCTCGGCGCGCATTCGGTGGAGCGTTACGGCGCGCCCTACATGATGTTTCATCGCGGCGACCTGCACGCGGTCCTGCTCGAGGCGATCCGCAAGGAGAAGCCCGACGCGATCCGGCTCAACCGGAAATGCGTCGGCGTGCGCGAGAGCGGCGACGGCGCGGAGCTCGCGTTCGAGGGCGGCGAAACCGTCCGCGCGCCGATCGCGGTGGGCGCGGACGGCGTGCAGTCGCGGGTGCGCGCCGCGCTGTTCGGCGCGGACAAGCCGGAGTTCACGGGCATCGTGTGCTGGCGCGTGCTGGTGCCGCGCGAGCGCGTGCCCAAGGGCATCCGCATGCAGGTCGGAACCAACTGGGTCGGGCCCGGCGGTCATGTCGTGCACTATCCGGTGCGCGGCGGCGCGCTGCTCAATCTCGTCGGGCTGATGGAGCGCGACGACTGGCGGGTGGAGAGCTGGACCGTGCAGGGCAGCAAGGACGAATTCTCCCACGACTTCAGAAACTGGCATCCGGACATTCACGAAACCATCCACGCCGGCGACACGCCCTACAAGTGGGCGCTGTTCGCGCGGCCGCCGATGCCGGAATGGACTCGCGGCCGGGTGACGCTGCTCGGCGACGCGTGCCATTCGATGCTGCCGATGATGGCTCAGGGCGCGGTGATGGCGATCGAG
Source organism: uncultured Alphaproteobacteria bacterium (assembly GCA_963758225.1). GTDB lineage: Bacteria > Pseudomonadota > Alphaproteobacteria > Rhizobiales > Xanthobacteraceae > Z2-YC6860. The sequence continues at coordinate 288,337 of CAVWUJ010000007.1, forward strand.
GACGGCATGGTCCTGGCTCGCGCGATTGCGGCGCATGGCGCGACGCCGGCGGCGCTTGCGGCCTACGAGGGCGCGCGGCGCGAGCGGGCGAACCGGTGCGTGGCGGCGGCGCTCGACAACGCGCGGCGTTTTCACAATCCGGAGCTTGCGGACGCGGCGGGGGCGGAGGCCTACGTCACGCGCGAGTGGCAGGAGGAGAAGGTGAAGGCCCGCTACGACTGGCTGTTCACCTATGATGCGACGACGGCGGCGGTGTGAAGATGGTTTTCTGCAAATGCGTCACGCTGAAGTCTATGTATTCATATTTAGAAGAATCAACCTTAGCTATCGGGGATGAATATTTTTTCATATTTGTGGAATAATTCTGATAATTCTTGACGATGCAGGTCATTTTCTAAGAAATTATTTTCATGGTCAGGTGGAGTGCATGACATGAGGAGTTTTCGGTGGAGAATTCGCAAAGCGAGAGAGCCGCAACCTGCGCCGCCACCACCGGGGGATGGGACTCGGCAGGCACCACCAATCCGTCCTCCCCGTTAGACGATCCAAAGTTCGATCTCCGTTTTTGCTGCTTTGACAATGCTACATATCATGCAGCAAGGGCTGGCTATTTTGATCGAATGCATCGAATTTTTATGGGAGTTGTGTTGTTATCAAGTAGTGCTGCAATTAGTTCTTTAGCTTTCTGGCCGATGATTGCTCCTTGGGCGCCTTTGATTTCTATAATTCCTGTTGTCGTCTCCACGCTTGATTTGGTTGTTGCTCCTGGGACTAAAGCTCAAGCGCATACGACCCTTCGAGCGCGTTATTTCGAATTACTGGCAGATGTTGAAGAGAGTAACTTGTCACCAGAGAATTGTAAGCGTTGGCAAGCTGCATTGCATCGGACTTCCGCAGGTGAGCCACCGGTCGTCTATCGTGCAATTAAAGCCAATGCTTACAATTCGGCCGTCGATATGCTGCTAAGCGAAACAGAAGCTGAAAAACGACGACTAAGTATCCCATTCTGTCATTGGGTTTTTGCCTCAGTGTGGCCTTTTCATTCAGCGAGTTACAGGCCGATAGTGCGAAAATGACGAAGAAATACAAAGGATGGGCTTTCAAAAGTTCGAAAAAGTCTGAGGCGCATAAAGCCAAAAAGTCGCTGCAGAAACGGAATGATGTAATTTCGCCAATTAAGCAGGCGATGAAGAAACTGAAGGCGCTTCATCCTCCAATTCGTCCACCAAGGGTAGGTTCAAAGAAGAAGTAATTGACGATCCGTGAAGTAGTTTTTTTATTTGGTTTGTGCGCGTCGTCTACTGCACCGCGCGGTCGGTCGAGATTATCCGTACCTGACGTGCCTGGCCCATCGGCTGGCGGCGGTCCTTGAGGCAGGCGGCGTCGAAATGCGGCCAGGTCTGGGCGGCGCATCGGGCGTCGGGAACGCGGACGTCGATGCGGTCGCTCTTGCCGATGCCGATCGGCGCGGAGGCCGAAACCTGCTCGCTGGCGCCCGGCAGGATGGTCATGATGCCGGCGACGATAGCGGCGGCGATCGCGGCGGAAACGGTGCGGGAGGTAGTCCTGGTCATGACGCGCCCCTGAGCCTTTGGCCCCAACCTGTGACCCGTTGCCCGGGCCTCTCACGGAAGTAGTCGCGCCGGGTGGCCGGCAGGTTCACCGGTTTCCGACAATTGTCCGGATCGGGGCGCTCCCCGGCGGGCGCGGTTGACGGCGGGTAAACGGCTGGAACCCAGGGTAGCGAGCGGGCCGGGGGGCCAGTCCGGCCCCAGGCCTGGCCTTGCCCGGCCCGAAGCGGCGGGTTAGACCGCCCCGATGCCCAGAATCGCCCTTTATGCCGGGTCGTTCGATCCGGTCACCAACGGCCACCTCGACGTGGTCCGGCAGGCGCTTTCGCTGGCCGACCGGCTGGTGCTCGCGGTCGGCGTCCATCCCGGCAAGGCCCCGATGTTCACCGCCGAGGAGCGGCTGGCGATGCTGGACGAGGTCTGCGCGCCGCTCGGCCGGGCGCGGGGGGTGGAAATCGTCGCCACCACCTTTTCCGACCTCGTGGTCAGCGCGGCGCAGCGCGCCGGCGCGGGCATCCTGATCCGGGGCCTGCGCGACGGCACCGACCTCGACTACGAAATGCAGATGGCCGGCATGAACGGCGCCATGGCGCCCGACGTGCAGACCGTGTTTCTTCCGGCGTCTCCCATGGTCCGCCCGATCACCGCCACGTTGGTGCGGCAGATCGCGGGCATGGGCGGCGACGTCTCGGCCTTCGTGCCGGCGGCGGTCGCGGCCCGTCTGAAGTCCAAATTCGCCGGCAAGGCCGGCTGACCGCCGAGAGCATGATCCCGAACAGTGGGAACCGGTTTTCGGAGAAGATCATGCTCGCACCAAGAGGAGATTCCATGCTTCGTTCGATCGTCGGCGCTCTCGCCGTCCTGTCGCTTGCCGCCCCGGCGCTGGTTGCGACCCCGGCGCAGGCCCAGTCGCAGGCGCTGTCCAATCCGGCGGCGCTGCGCGAGCAGGCGCCCGACACCTACCGCGTGCGCTTCGACACCTCGAAGGGCGCGTTCGTCGTGCAGGTGAACCGGGCCTGGGCGCCGAACGGCGCGGACCGCTTCTACAACCTCGTGAAGAACGGCTTCTACGACAACGTCCGGTTCTTCCGCGTGATCTCCGGCTTCATGGTGCAGTTCGGCATCAACGGCGATCCGGCGATCTCGGCGAAGTGGCGCGAGGCGCGCATCCAGGACGATCCGGTGCGCCAGAGCAACCGCCGCGGCTAAATCACCTACGCGATGGCCGGGCCGAACACCCGCACCAGCCAGGTGTTCATCAACTTCGGCGACAACACCGCCCTCGACAGCCAGGGCTTCGCGCCGTTCGGGCAGGTCGTGTCCGGCATGAACGTGGTCGATGCGCTCAACGCCGAGTACGGCGAGGGCGCGCCGCGCGGCCGCGGTCCCGACCAGGGCCGCGTGCAGATGGAGGGCAATGCCTATCTGAGCAAGGCCTTCCCGCGGATGGACTTCGTCAAGAAGGCCACGATCGAGAAGTAACAATCGCCGCTGCGACATTCGTGCCGCGCGCCGCGCGCGTCGCGTCTCTTTTCTCCAACGAAAGACAGGACCAGACGATGGCCAAGCCCGAAGACACCATGATCCTCGAAACCACGCAGGGCCGCGTGGTGATCGAAATGCGCCCCGACCTCGCGCCGGGGCACGTCGAGCGCATCAAGGAGCTGGTGAAGGCCGGCTTCTACGACGGAATCGTGTTCGATCGCGTGATCGAAGGCTTCATGGCCCAGACCGGCTGCCCGCACGGCACCGGCACCGGCGGCTCGGGCCAGAAGCTGAAGGCCGAGTTCAACAGCGAGCCGCATGTGCGCGGCGTGGTCTCGATGGCGCGCGCGCAGAACCCGGATTCCGGCGACAGCCAGTTCTTCATCTGCTTCGACGACGCGACCTTCCTCGACCGGCAATACACCGCCTGGGGCAAGGTCATCGAGGGCATGGAGAACGTCGACAAGATCAAGCGCGGCGAGCCGGTGCAGAACCCGGACAAGATCGTCAAGGCGACGATGGCGGCGTAGTCTGTTTGACCTCGCGTCCGATTGGCGTCGTATGGCCGGGCTTGTCCCGGCCATCTCGATTTATTAGGCACGCAACCTCATCAGGTTTCGAACCCGCCTGAGCGGGATGGCCGGGACAAGCCCGGCCATGACAGCGTCCAGATCATGCGCACCGATCTCTTCGACTTCGAGCTTCCGCCCGAGCGGATCGCGCTGCGGCCCATGTCTCCGCGCGACGCTGCGCGGCTTCTGGTGGTGCGGCCGGGCGCTGCGCCCGCGCTCGACGACCGGGTCGTGCGCGACCTGCCGGACCTTCTGAATCCGGGCGACGCGCTGGTGGTCAACGACACCCGCGTGATCCCGGCGCGGCTCTCGGGCCGCAGGCTCGGCCGCGACACCGAACCGAAAGAAGGCCCAAAGATCGAGGCGACGCTGATCAAACGGCTCGACGGTTCGCGCTGGCGCGCCTTCGTGCGGCCGGCGAAGAAGCTCGCTGCGGGCGACGCGATCCGCTTCGGCGACGATGGCCGGGTCTGCTTCCTCGGCCAGCTCGACGCCACCGTGGAGGCGAAGGGCGAGGGTGGCGAGGTGACGCTGTCGTTCTCGTTTCACGGGCCGGACCTCGACCGCGCCATCGCCGAGCGGGGCGACATGCCGCTGCCGCCCTATATCGCGTCCAAGCGCAAGCCCGACGCGCAGGACCATGCCGACTACCAGACCTTGTTCGCGAAGGAGGACGGCTCGGTGGCGGCGCCGACCGCGGGGCTGCACTTCACGCCCGCGCTGCTGGACGCGCTCGCGGCGCGCGGCGTGGTGCTGCATCGGGTGACGCTGCATGTCGGGGCGGGCACGTTCCTGCCGGTGCATGCCGACGACACGGCCGACCATAAAATGCATTCCGAGTTCGCCGTCGTCACCGCCGCGACCGCCGCTGCGTTGAATGCGACGCGCGCGAACGGCGGGCGGATCGTGGCGGTCGGCTCGACCGCATTGCGCACGCTGGAAAGCGCGGCAGACAAAGACGGCACGATCCGGGCCTTTGCGAATGAAACCGATATCTTCATCACCCCGGGCTATCGCTTCCGCGCCATCGACGCCATGCTGACCAACTTCCACCTGCCGCGCTCGACGCTGTTCATGCTGGTCTCGGCGCTGTGCGGGCTCGACACGATGCAGCGCGCCTACGCCCATGCGATCGCGGGCGGCTATCGGTTCTATTCGTATGGCGATGCGAGTCTGCTATTCCGGGCGGAGCCATGATGCCCGAGGCCTTCGCCTTCCATCTTCACAGCACCAACGGCATGGCCCGGGTCGGCGAATTGCACACGCCGCACGGCGTCGTGCGCACGCCGGCGTTCATGCCGGTCGGCACCCAGGCGACGGTGAAGGGCCTGCATCCGGAGGCGGTGCGCGAGACCGGCGCGGACATCCTGCTCGGCAACACCTATCACCTGATGCTGCGCCCCGGCGCGGAGCGGATCGCGGCGCAGGGCGGGCTGCACGCCTTCATGAACTGGCCGCGGCCGATCCTGACCGACTCCGGCGGCTTCCAGGTCATGTCGCTGTCGGCGCTGCGCAAGATTTCCGAAAAGGGCGTGACCTTCCGCTCGCACATCGACGGCGCGATGGTGGAGCTATCGCCCGAGCGCGCGGTCGAAATCCAGGCACTGCTCGGCGCCGATATTTCGATGCAACTCGACGAGTGCATCAGGCTGCCTGCCGAGCGCGACGAGATCGAGCGCGCGATGCAGCTTTCGCTGCGCTGGGCCGAACGCTGCAAGCGCGCCTTCGAGGCGCGGGCGCGGGAGGGCTATGCGCTGTTCGGCATCGTGCAGGGCGGCGACGACAGCGCTCTGCGGGTGCAGAGCGCGCGGGCGCTCACCGATATGGGCTTTCAGGGCTACGCGATCGGCGGCCTCGCGGTCGGCGAGCCGCAGGCGGTCATGCTCAAGATGGTCGAGGAGGTGACGCCACTCCTGCCGGCCGACCGGCCGCGCTATCTGATGGGCGTCGGCACGCCGGACGACCTGCTCGAAGGTGTCGCGCGGGGCATCGACATGTTCGACTGCGTGATGCCGACCCGCAACGGGCGCCATGGCGCGGCCTTCACGCGCTTCGGCCCGGTCGCGCTCGCCAACGCGCGCCATCGCGACGATCCGCGGCCGCTCGACGAGCAGAGCCCGCACCCGGCCGCACGCACTTATTCGCGCGCCTACCTGCACCACCTGATCCGCGCCAACGAGATGCTCGGCCAGATCCTGCTCTCGACCATCAACCTGGCCTACTACCAGCACCTGATGTCGGGCATGCGGGCGGCGATCGCGGAGGGACGGTTCGCCGACTTCCGCGCCGCCACCAAGGCGGACTGGGCGCGGGGCGATCTGCCGCCACTCTGATCGGCGTTCCGCCGCCCCTGATTTTCCCGCGGGCCCTCTCGACGCGCGCCGGACGCGGGCGCAGAATGGAAGCGTTCCAAGAAGCGTTCCACGACGAGGGCGCAGAAGCGCCCCGCCGGCTCTGGGGAGAGCGTCCATGTCGATCGAACTTCGCGTCAATGGCGCGAGCCATCGCGTGCCGGCCGAGCCCGACACGCCCTTGCTCTATGTCCTGCGCAACGACCTTCAGCTCAACGGCGCCAAGTACGGCTGCGGTCAGGCGCAATGCGGCTCCTGCACGGTGCTGGTGGCGGGGAAGGCGGTGCGCTCCTGCGTGACGCCGGTCGGCTCGCTCGGCGCGTCCGAGGTCACGACGCTGGAGGGGCTCGGCACGATCGAGCGGCCGCATCCGCTGCAGCAGGCCTTCATCGACGAACAGGCGGCGCAGTGCGGCTACTGCATTCCCGGCATGATCATGAGCGCCAAGGAGCTGCTCGACCGCAACCCGAAGGCGACGGACGGCGAGGTGCGCGATGCGCTCGCCGGCAACCTGTGCCGCTGCGGCACCCACAACCGGATCGTGGCCGCCGTGCTGCGTGCCGCCCGCGGAACGGGGAGGACGTGACCATGACCGCTCCCGCGCTCACCCGCCGCCGTTTCAACCAGGCTCTCGGCGGTCTCGTGCTGACCTTCTCGCTCGGCGGCCCCGGCGCGCGCGCGCAGGCCCAGCCGCCGCGGCTGCCCGGCAGCCTGCAGGGCAACCGCGTGCTCGACGCCTGGCTGCGGATCGATCCCGACGGCAGTGCCACCGTCAGCACCGGCAAGGTCGAACTCGGGCAGGGCATTCTCACCGCGCTCAAGCAGATCGCCGCCGAAGAGCTCGACCTGCCGTTTGCGCGCGTCGCAATCCTGTCGGTCGACACCGCGCGCTCGCCGGACGAGGGCTTCACCTTCGGCAGCCAGTCGATCGAAAATTCGGGCGTGGCGCTGCGGCTGGCCTGCGCCGAGGCGCGTTCGATCCTGCTCGGGCTCGCCGCCAGGCGGCTCGGCGTCGCCGCCGACAGCCTGACCGTGACGGACGGCATTGTCGTTGCGGTCGACGGGCGCAGGGTCGGCTATGGCGAGCTTGCCGCCGAGGCCGACTTCAAGCGCGAAGCCTCCGCCAAGGTGCCGCCCAAGCCGGCCTCCGCGCACCGCATCGTCGGCCAGTCGATCCCGCGCATCGACATTCCGGCCAAGGTCACGGGCGGCGCGGCCTTCATTCAGGACATCCGGCTGCCCGGCATGCTGCACGGCCGGGCGGTGCGGCCGCCACGCTACGGCGCCCGGCTGGAGAGCGTGGACGAGAGCAGGGCGCGCGCGCTGCCGGGCGTGGTCGCGGTCGTGCGCGACGGCTCGTTCCTCGGCGTGATCGCCGAGCGCGAGGAGGTGGCGATCAAGGCGCGCGCGGCGCTGATCGATGGCGCGCGCTGGTCGGGCGGCGACCCGCTGCCCGATCCGGCGAAGCTCTACGACGAATTCCGCGCGCTGCCGTCAAACGGCGGCGAGACCGTGTTCGACTCCAAGGCCGAGGCGCCGGCCGGCGCCACGCGGCTGGAGGCGACTTATCTCAAGCCTTACATGGCGCACGGGTCGATCGGCCCGTCCTGCGCGCTGGCGCAGTTCGCCGACGGACGGATGACGGTGTGGACCCACGCCCAGGGGCCCTATCCGCTGCGCAACGATCTGGCGAAGAGCCTGAAGCTGCCGCCGGCCGCGGTGCGCTGCATCCATGCCGAAGGCGCGGGCTGCTACGGCCACAACGGCGCGGACGATGCAGCCCTTGACGCTGCGCTGCTGGCGCGCGCCGCCGGCGGCCGGCCGGTGCGCGTGCAATGGATGCGCGATGACGAGTTCGCGTGGTCGCCCTATGGCGGCGCGATGGTCATGGCGATGCGCGCGTCGCTCACGCCCGAAGGGAGACTGACGCATTGGGAGCACGAGTTGTGGAGCAACACCCACAACATGCGGCCCAACGCGCCGGACGGCAACAACCTGCTGGCGGCGTGGCATCTGGCCGAGCCGCAGAAGCACGGCACGCCGCGCAACATCCCGATCCAGTTCGGCGGCGGCAGCGACCGCAACGCGATCCCGCTCTACGACATTCCGGGACGCAAGGTGATCAACCACCTCGTCACGGCGATGCCGCTGCGTGCGTCGGCCCTTCGCACGCTCGGCGCCTATTCCAACGTCTATGCCGCCGAATGTTTCATGGACGAGGCGGCGCTGGCGGCGAAAGCCGACCCGGTGGCGTTCCGTCTCGCGCATATGAAGAACCCGCGGGCGCGCGCGGTGATCGAAAAGGCCGCGGCGATGGCGAACTGGCAGGCGGGCGCCAAGGGCGACGGCGCGCGCGGCCGCGGCTTCGCCTTCTCGCAATACAAGAACACGGCCTGCTATGTCGCGGTGGTGGTCGATCTCGAACTCGACCGGGCGAGCGGACGCATCCGCATCCCGCGCGCATGGGCCGCGACCGACGCCGGGCTCGTCATCAACCCGGACGGTCTCAAGGCGCAGATCGAGGGCGGTCTGATCCAGTCGGCAAGCTGGACGCTGATGGAGGAGGTGCGCTTCGACCGCGAGCGCGTCCTCTCGCGCGACTGGGCGAGCTATCCGATCATCACCATGCCCGAGGCGCCGAAGGTCGAGGTCGAACTGATCAACCGGCCGAACGAGCGCGCGCTCGGCTCCGGGGAGGGCTCGCAGGGGCCGGCCGCAGCGGCGATCGGCAACGCCTTCGCGCACGCCACCGGGCGACGGATCCGCGAATTGCCGATGACGCCGGAGCGGGTGAAGCGGGCATTGGGCTGACATTCCGCGCTGCCGCTTTCCGCGGCATCTTCCGCGTTGCACAAGAGGCGGGCGTCGGGCGTCCGCCTGTCGCCAGCGGTCTGCGCCCTCCTGCGCCGTGGCGTCGCGCAAGCCCCCCGGGCGCTTGCCAAACCGGCATCCGGCGGCCTAAGTGCCCCTCAAATCGTTCAGTCCAGAGAGGGATCGCTCATGACCAAGCCCGTCCGCCCGTCCGCGTCGCGTCGCGACTTCTGCAAGTCGGTGGCGCTGGCGCCGTTGCTCGCCGCCCTGCCGGCCGGCTTCGCGCTCGCCCAGACCTATCCCAGCAAGCCGGTCCGCTTCATCCTGCCGTTCGGCGCGGGCGGCGTCGCCGACACGACCTCGCGTCTGGTCGCCGAGAAGCTCGGCGACAAGCTCGGCCAGCGCTTCGTGATCGAGAACATGCCGGGACCGGGCAGCATCGCGGCGGCGCGCGCGGCGAGCCAGGGCGGCACCGACGGTCACACCGTGCTGCTGATGACCAACGGCACCGCGATCAGCGTGCCGATGTTCAAGAGCCTGCCGTTCGATCCGACCAAGGACTTCCTGCCGGTGTCGAGCATCGGCACCTTCGAGTGCCTGATGGTGGTGAACGCCGGCTCGCCCTACAAGACGCTGGCCGACTTCGTGAAGACCGCCAAGTCGCGTCCGGGCAAGATCAACGTCGGCACCATCGCCGCCGGCAGCACGCAGCACCTGACCGCGGAGCTGTTCAAGTCGACCGCCGGGCTCGACTTCGTGATCGTGCCGTTCAAGACCACCGGCGAGGCGGTGGTGGGCCTGCTGCGCAACGACGTCGACATGGTGATCGACTTCCTCGCCGCGCTGCGCGCGGGCCTCTCCGACGGCAAGACCCGTGCGCTGGCCTGGACCGGCCCGACGCCGTCGCCGTCGATGCCGGAAATTCCCGCGGCGATCGACACCGTTCCGGGCTTCGAGGTGGTGTCGTGGAACGCGATGTATGTGCCGGTCGGCACGCCGCAGCCGGTGATCAACACGCTGAACAAGGCGCTGCAGGAGGTGCTCGCCGATCCCGCGTTGCGCAAGCGCGCGCTCGAACTGGGCATCGATCTCAAGGCCAGCACGCCGGCCGAAATCCACAAGCGTCTGGTCGACGACATCAAGAAGTGGGACGACGTGATCGTCAAGGCCAAGATCGAGCGGCGCTGATCGCCCCGCGACCGCGCTTTCGCAACGAACCCGATCGCTTTGGCCCCGTGCGGCGCGTCCGCGCGGGGCCGTTGCTTTTCGGCGCGGCCCCGTGGCTTGATGCGGCATGGCCGCATCGTCATGGTTCACATCGGTCGACATCTATTGCGAGCGCACCGGCCCGGAGTTCTGGTCCGAGCCGGTCAACGCCGTCACCAACCTGGCGTTCCTGATCGCGGCCGGTGCGGCCTTCGTGCACTGGCGCGCCCACGGCGCGCGCGACGTGCCCGCGCTGCTGCTGATCGGCGTCTGCACGCTGATCGGGATCGGCTCGTTCCTGTTCCACACCTACGCCACGCGCTGGGCGGCGCTGGCCGATACGCTGCCGATCGCGGTGTTCATCTACGGCTATCTGCTGCTGGCGCTGGTGCGGTTCCTGCGCCTGCCGCTGTGGTTTTCGGCGATCACGCTCGTGGCCTTCGTGGCGCTGTCGCACAGCCTGCCGGTGCTGCTGCCGGGCGTGCTGCGCGGCGGGCTTGCGAGCTATCTGCCGGCGCTGCTGGCGATGCTCGTCATCGGCGGGCTGGCGCGCCGAGAGCCGAGCGGGCGCGCGCTGTTGCTGGCGGCCGGCGTGTTCGCGGTGTCGCTGACGTTTCGCACGCTCGACGTGCCGCTGTGCGGCGCGCTGCCGCTCGGCACGCATTTCCTCTGGCACATCCTGAACGGCACGCTGCTCTACATCCTGCTCCGGGCGGCGATCCGCGCGGCGCCCGCATCGCGCGGCCCGGCCGCCTGAACGGCGCAGCCGCGGATCATCCGCGGAACGCGCCGAAGGCGGCGACGGTGGTGAAGGCGGTGCCGCAGTCCTCGCAGGCCCACAGGTGCTTGACCTCGCCGTCGCCGACGAAGGCCGAGCGCTCCGGCGCGAGCTGCTCGATCCCGCAGCGCGGGCAGCAGGGTCTCGCGAAGAAGCCCGCGATCGCCGGGGCGGATGCCTTGGCGGTCTGTAGTTGCATGGCGCGCTCCTCTCGATGGGTCGATTCGCCGGCTCCTGCCGACCCCGGCAACCTGATCGCGCCGTGTGGCCGCAGCGAGTCCGCCCGATGAAATGCTGATGACAATTGCGGGCCGCCGGATCGGGAAAATCGTGTGTGCGATCAAGCCGTTCGCGCCGGGGTGGCCAATTTGCGCTTGGAAAGCGGCGACCCTTGGCCTAGATGTGCCCGCGGAGAGCCCGTAGCTCAGCCGGTTAGAGCACGTGACTTTTAATCACGGGGTCCTGGGTTCGAGTCCCAGCGGGCTCACCACTCCCCGACATTCCGGTCTCCAGTCGAGCATTGCGATCCCCCTGGGGATACGGGCGCCCGCGCCGCCGCGATGAATTGACTCGCGGGCGGGGCGCTGCCTCCATCGCGCCATGGGAATCGGAAGCTACTTTCGCGGCGGCCGGCTCGCCCGGATGAGCGACGGCAGCTATTGCATTGTCCGAGACCTGGGACTGGTCAAGGGCGGCAAGGGCATGAAGTGCCATCTGACCCTGCTGCGCCTCACGCCCCGGGGGATCGCTTCGAAGCTCGGAGAGGCGATCCGCCACGCGCGACGGCGGGCCGATCGAGGCGCGCTCGAGGACGCCGTGCGCGACGCGCCGCTCGTCGCGGTTTCGGCCGCGTTCGAGCGCAAGCGGCCCTAGAGCAATGATCCCGAAAAGTGGGAACCGGTTTTCGGACACGATCAGCTCGGACACGAGGATCAGCGAAGGGGCTAATTTAACGCAGTTGGATCGGATCTAGAGTTTCGGCCTGACTTCGATTTTCGGTTCTTCGCCGGAAATGCCTCAGTCTCTGCGCAGCACGCGCAGCTCCTGAAGCCGCGCTTCGTGTTCCGTGACCCGTTCGAGCGCCGTCTTGGCCAGCATGCGGGCGTTGCGCTCGCCGCGCTGGGCAACCTCGATCAGCGCGTAGGCGATCGCGCCCTGCGCCAGATGCAGGTTCTGCGCTGTGAGGCGCCGGCTTTTCAGGTAGAGCTCCCAGGCGTGATCCATCGCCTTGGTGAGCAGCCGGCAGTCGTCGTCGTTCAGAACGGTCATGGCGAGGGCGCAACGTGCCGATCCCGTCATCGTTCCGTCCGCGCCCAATTTGTCGCGCTGGAAGCGATCAGGCGTTACGGGCCGCTCGTCCGAGCGTGTTTGTCCGGGTGTGTTTCGCATCGCGCACGCGCGCGAGGCTCTGATACAATGCGACGCGTCGCCGGGTTGCACCGGCGGCCGCGCAGAGGGAGCCCGTCATGCCGATCGTGAACCGCGTCGCCGACATGCACGACGAGATTACGGCGTGGCGGCACGATCTGCATGCCCATCCGGAGCTGCAGTTCGACGTGCATCGCACGGCCGCCTCGGTGCAGGAAAAGCTGAAGGCGTTCGGCTGCGACGAGGTGGTGGCCGGGATCGGCCGCACCGGCGTGGTCGGCGTCATCAGGGGGCGCAAGGGAACCGGCTCCCGCGTGATCGGGCTGCGCGCCGACATGGACGCGCTGCCGATCGAGGAGGCCAACGACCTGCCTTACAAGTCGACGGTGCCGGGCAAGATGCACGCCTGCGGCCACGACGGCCACACCGCGATGCTGCTGGGCGCTGCGAAGTATCTGGCGGAGACGCGAAACTTCGCGGGCACCGCGGTGGTGATCTTCCAGCCGGCGGAAGAGGGCGGCGGCGGCGGCCGCGAGATGGTCAACGACGGCATGATGGACCGCTTCGGGATCGAGGAGGTCTACGGCATGCACAATTATCCGGGCTTCCCGGTCGGCGACTTCGCGATCCGGCCGGGGCCGATGATGGCGGCGGCCGACCGCATCCGGATCGAGATCGAGGGCGTCGGCGGCCATGCGGCCCGGCCACACTTCTCGGTCGATACGATCCTGGTCGCCGCGCAGATGATCAACAACATCCAGTCGATCGTGTCGCGCAACGTGGACCCGCTGAATTCGGCGGTGGTCTCGATCACGATGGTGGAGGCCGGCAACACCGACAACGTGATCCCGCAGACCGCGCTGCTGCGCGGCACGGCGCGCAGCCTGACGCCGCAGGTGCAGGATCTCGTCGAGAAGCGGCTGCACGAGGTGGTGGAGGGCACCGCTCGCACCTACGGCGCGAAGGCCAGGCTGACCTACAAGCGCGACTATCCAGTGACCCGCAACCACGCGGAACAGACGGCCTTCGCCGCCAGCGTGGCCGCCGAAGTGGTCGGCCGCGAGCGCGTCGACACCGACGTGGTGCCGGTCATGGGCGCGGAGGACTTTTCGTTCATGCTGAATGCGCGGCCCGGCGCTTTCATCTTCGTCGGCAACGGCGACAGCGCGGGGTTGCATCACCCATCGTACAACTTCAACGACGGGATCATCCCGGTCGGCACGTCGTACTGGGTGCGGCTGGTCGAAACCGCGATGCCGGGCTGACGACCCGGATGCAGGCGCCTACTGCGCCTGCGCCGGCTCGGCGCGCGGCTCCACCGCGGCGGCGACGGGTGCGTCGGCGAGCGCCGGCGCGAGCGGGGCGGGCGCCACGCGCCACGGCATCAGCGGCGCCAGGCGGGCGTCGAGCGCGCGCCAGGCCGCGTAGTCGTTGGCACGCGAGGCCTCCAGCGCAGCCAGCGCGGCGGAAGCAAGGAACGGCAGCGACTGCACCACCAGAACCAGGGCGAACAGATTGATCTCCTGCACGCGCTCCCAGTTGGTCCAGTAGAGGAACACGGCGCCGGCCACCAGCAGGCCGCCGAGCACCGCCTCCCAGAACGCCGGGAAGTCCTCGCCGCGCTGGGCCTTGCCGCCCTTGGCGGTGACCACGAAGGGCATCGCGTCCTTGACGAGGCCGAAGCCGACCGCGCGCGCAACCGTCCACTGCACCGACATCGCCGCGAACACCGAGCCGATCATCTGGCGCACCGGGACGTTCACCCGCAGCCGGTAAAGCGCGACGAAGTGCACGACCGACACGACGAAGGTCGCGAGGATCGGGATCGTCAGCACCTTGTCCGGCACGGCGATGGCGAGCACGCCGACCACCGGCACCCAGATCAGGTTGAGGATCGCGACCAGCACGCCGAGGCTTTCGGCGCCGAGCCAGTTCAGCCAGCCGAGCGCGAACTCGCGCTTCTGGTCGCGCTGCAGGCGGCTAGCGCCCGGCAGGAAGCGGCGCCAGTGCTTCTTCAGGATCTGGAAGCCGCCGTAGGCCCAGCGGTGACGCTGGCGCTTGAAGGCGATGTAGGTGTCGGGCAAAAGGCCGTAGCCGTAGCGCCGGTTGGTGTAATGGGCGAGGTAGCCCAGCTCCAGAATGGTCAGGCCGAGGTCGGTGTCCTCGCAGATCGTGTCGCTCGACCAGCCGCCGGCGGCGATCATCGCCTCGCGCCGGATCAGGCACATGGTGCCGTGCGTCACGATCGCGTTGACCTCGTTCCGCTGCACCATGCCGATGTCGAAGAAGCCGGCGTATTCCGCGTTCATCGCGGTGTGCATCGGGCTGCGCTGGCTGTCGCGGTGGTCCTGCGGCGCCTGCACCATGCCAACGCGCGGATCGGCGAACAGCGGCACCAGATCGCGCAGCCAGTCCGGCTGCACGACATAGTCGGCGTCGAGAATGCCGATCACCTCGGCGTCCGGCGCGGTGTGGTCCAGCGCCAGCCGGAGCGCGCCGGCCTTGAAGCCGGACAGGTTGTCCTCGCGGATGAACTTGAAGCGGTCGCCGAGCGACTTGCAGTGCTCCTCCACCGGACGCCACAGGGCGGGATCCGGCGTGTTGTTGATGACGAGGATGCACTCGAAATTCGGGTACTCCAGCCGCGCGACCGAATCGAGCGTCTGCTTCAGCATCTCCGGCTGTTCGTTGTAGGCCGGGATGTGGATCGAGACCTTCGGCGCGTAACCGTCCGGCGCGTCCGGCACGATCGAGGGCGCGCCGACCAGACGCTGCGGCCGGCGGCCGAAGGCGACCGCGGCGATCTCCTCGACCCGCGCCATCGCGATCAGCACCAGCGGGATCAGCAGCAGCATGGCGACGCCGAAGGCGATGGCCGCGCCGGTCACGAAGTAATGGCCGTTCCAGAAGCCGAAGACATAGGCAAACCAGGCGCCGACCGCATGGGCCGCAATCGACAGCGTCGCAGCCTGTCCGGCGGTGACCGCCGACATCGCGAGCAGCGGCAGCGACAGCAGCACGCCGATCAGAAGCGCGACGATGGCGAGCTTGGAATGGTTGGGATCGCCGATCGGCCCGGTCCAGAAGAACTTGGGCTGCGCGGCTGGTGTCGAGGAAGCCCCAGTACGGACCGACGCCGCCCTCGAAGGTCTTCCACGGCTGGTCGTAGGCTTCGATGATGTTGTAGTCGATGCCGAGTTGCTTCGGCGCGCGGCACGAACTCGCGCAGCACCTGCGCCTGCGACGTGCGGCTCGGGACCGGCGTCGCGGCGGTTGTGGCCGGCGCTCGGCCAGCCGAACTCGGCGATCACGATGCGCTTGCCGGGGTAGGCGGCGCGCAGGCGGTTGTAGACGCGGATCGCCTGATCGACCGCGCCCACGTCGGGGATGCCCTCCCAGTAGGGAAGAACGTGCGCGGCGATGTAGTCGACCGCGGACACCAGCTCCGGATGGTCGAGCCAGGCGTGCCAGATCTCGCCGGTCGTGACCGGCAGGCCGGTCTCGCGCTTGACGTGCTGGATCTTCTTGATCAGCTCTTCGACGGTCTGGTCGGCGCGATAGATCGTTTCGTTGCCGACCACCACGCTGGTGATGTTGCGATGGCGGCGCGCCAGATCGATGACCGAGCGGATCTCGCGCTCGTTGCGGACGTTGTCGCGATCGATCCAGGCGCCGACCGACGTGCGCATGCCGAACTCGTTGGCGATCAGCGGCACCAGTTCGGAGCCGCCGGTCGACGAGTAGGTGCGCACGGTGCGTGTGTAGCCGGAGATCGTCGCGAGATCGGAGCGGATCTGCTGCGGGGTCGTCGTGGTGCCGCTGTCGGGATGCGCGGAGCCGTCGAACGGCGTGTAGGACACGCTCGCCAACTGTCCGGAGAAATTGGGGGCGTCGACCTGATGCTGGGTCAGTGCCCATACACCAGCATGCAGACATGCCACAAACGCGCAAACGGCGACAACGACGCGCATCAAATCGACCGAATGGGGCTTAGTGAGAAATCACCCGCGCCGTCCCCTGGGCGGGTCATTGCTGCAATGCAGCCTATCAGGGTTCCAGTCATCGGACAATAACACCACTGGCGTGGCCGATTGATGGCACACGCCGCCCCTTCCAACGCAACGCCTCTACTTCGTAGGGGTTCCGGAATTGGAGGGCTGCGGAGCCGCCGCCGGCGCCGGCTTGTCGTCCGGGTCGCTCTGATTGAGCCAGCAGGCGTGGACCCGCGCGGTCAGGCTGTTCTGGGCCTTGGGGTCCGCCTTGGGATCGATACTGCCCTGGCGCACCACGCAGCGGAAGGTCGCCTGGATATGCCCGCCCGGGCAGCCGAACCGGTCGTACAGGTCGAGATGGCGGAAGGCGGTGTCGAGGTCGTCGCGCCACAGCAGGCTGACGACGCGGCGGCCGAGCCAGACGCACTCCGGATTGCCGCCCGGTCCGCTCACCACGCGAGCGGCTTCGGCAAACTCGTCGGCCTTGCGCTGGGCTTCCTTGGCGGCGGTTTCCGCGGCGGCCTTGTCGCCGGGCTTGGGGTCGTTGCTCTGGGCTGCAGCCGGCAGAGCCATCGAAACCGATATTGCCGCACAGAGTGCGAGAGCCGCGGTTCGCGCACGCAATAGAAAAGTCATGATCCCCGCCGATTGTTTTGGGTCGCGCCATGCGCGACCGTCGCCCGTCCGTTCTCTGGACATCGATTAGGTCGGTTTTGCGGCGTGGCCCGCCACTCCGAACGAGTCCATCGACCGGTTGTCGCAGATTGCGAAGCTTCGCTTCGCTTGTCCAGACGGTGCTTCGATCGTGCTTAAATTGCCGCGGCTTGGCAGAGCGCTTCGCACCGATTATGCCGCTTCAATGATGGCCGCCCGAAACGCGACGACCAAACCTGTCAGTTTGTTCACTCTCGCTGCGCTGGCGATCGCCGGCGCATGGTGGTGGCTCGGCGCGCCGGTGGCGATGCCGCCGTCGCCGCTGGCGCAGGGCGAGAAGCTTCACTGCGTGTCCTACGCCCCGTTCCGCGGCAGCCAGATCCCCGCTCAACCTGTCGATGCAGATCGCGCCGTCGCAGATCGACGAGGATCTCGCCCAGCTCGCACGGATCACCGACTGCGTGCGCACCTATTCGGTCGACTTCGGCCTGGAGAACGTGCCGGAGATCGCGCAGCGGCACGGGCTGAAGGTTCTGCTCGGCCTGTGGGTGTCGAGCCACGCCGATCGCACGAAGCTTCAGATCGACACCGGCATCGCACTCGCCAGGCGTTTCCCCGACACGATCCAGGCGGTGATCGTGGGCAACGAGGCGCTGCTGCGCGGCGAGGTGTCGGCGGACGCGCTCGCGGGCCTGATCGCGACGGTGAAGAAGCAGGTCGCGATGCCCGTGACCTACGCCGACGTCTGGGAATTCTGGCTGCGCCATCGCCAGCTCGAAAAGGTCACGGACTTCGTCACCGTTCACATCCTGCCGTACTGGGAGGACGAGCCGATCGCGGCCGGGATCGCCGCCGATCACATCGACTCGATCCGCAAGCGGGTGGCGGGCGAGTTTCCCGGCAGGGAGATGCTGATCGGCGAGGTCGGCTGGCCGAGCGCGGGGCGGATGCGCGAGGGCGCGCTGCCGTCGCCGTCGGCGCAGGCGCGGGTGATGCACGATCTGCTGGCGCGCGCAAAGTCCGGCGGCTACCGGGTCAACATCATCGAGGCCTTCGACCAGCCGTGGAAGCGCCACCAGGAGGGCACGGTCGGCGGGCACTGGGGCCTGATCACCGATCCGCCGCGCCAGCGCAAGTTCGTCTGGGGCGAGCCGGTCTCCGACCATCCGCACTGGCGCTGGCAGGCGGCGGGCGGCATCGTGCTTCGCTGCGCTGGTGTTCGGTGCGGCGTTGCGCGCGCGCCGGCGCAGAGCGGAGGAGACGCCGGCGCAGGAGCCGCCGTGGCTTGCGATCGCGTCGGTCGCCGCGGTGTCGGGCGTGCTGGTCGGCTGGACGGTCGAGGCGATGCTGTTCGAAGGCGCTGGGGGCCGGCGGTTGGCTGCGTTCGCTGGCGTTTGCGTTCGTTGCGGCGGCCGCGCCGCTGGTCGGCGCTGCGGCGCTGGCGCGCCGTGCGACGCCGGCGTCCTTCGCCGGCCTGGTCGGGCCGGTTGCCGATCGCACGTCGCAGCCGCTGCGGCGGGCGTCGGGCTGGCTGCTGCTCGCGCTGACGGTGCTGGCGGTGCAGTCGGCGCTCGGGCTGGCGTTCAACCCGCGCTATCTCGATTTCCCGTTCGCTCCGATGACGGCGGCGCTCGCGCCGTTCGTGGCGCTGATGCTGCTGGCCCGGCCGGTCGAGCGCGGCCCGGCGCGCGCCGAGCTTGCGGCCGGCGCGGTGCTCGCGCTGTGTGCGCTTTACATTGTCTGGAACGAGACGCCGTCGAACTGGCAGGCGCTGTGGTTCGGCGGCGCGCTGACGGCGCTCGCCGTCATTCTGGTTCGGGCGCGCGCCGTGCGAGGCTGACGATCAGGAGGCCCGCGGCGAGCGCCGAAAGCTGCACGTTGTAAAGCACGAGGCCGAGCCCGGCGGCGACCAGCGCCACCGCGCAGACGATCGTCGAGGGCCGCCAGAGGTGGATCAGCGCGGCGATCAGCGCGCTCCAGCCGAACACCGACGGCGTGAACAGCATGATCGCGAGCCGGCGGCTCGAACACAGCCAGGTGCGCGCGCTGTCGCAGGCGATGCCGACCGTCGAATTCTCGATCACCTGATAGCGCATCCAGAACGCCAGCCCGAGCGAAAGGGCCGCGAGCCCGGCAAGCGCCACCAGGCCGCGTGTCGAAGGCAGATAAAGCGAACCGGCGCTGCGCGACGTCATGCCGGCACCATGATCGGCGATTTCGGTCAGCGCAAGGCGAGCGGCTGACCGTCGAACGGCGCCGGCTGGCACAGCACCCGGGCCGCGGTCAGCGTCGCGCACAGCCGCGCTGCGGCCGATGCCGTCGGCAGCGGACCGGCCACCAGACGAAGCTGTACGCCGCCCGGCCTCTGCGGCGATGGCCGCGACACCACCGCGGGAGTCAGCGCCGCGAGCGCGGGATTGCGGGCGCGCGCGCCCGCCCAGATTGCGCGCAGCCCCTCGACGCTCGACGCGCTGCCCAGATCGACGCCGAATCCGGCGCCGCCCGCTTGCGGCGCGGCCGGCGGCTGCGCCGTCTCGTCCTGGGTGTGCTGGGCATGCGTGGGAACCGAAGGGGGGATCGAGGCGGTGTGCAGCGGCGTCTCGCGCTCGCGCTGTGCCGGGCGCGGCATCGGCACGCCGCTCCAGATCGCGTCGCTTGTCTCGGGCGTGATCGGAGCGCGTCCGATGCCAAGCGCCGGTTCGAGCAGCACGAAGCCCGGCGCCACCGGTTGTGGCGGCGTGGCGGAATTGGCCGGGGGTGGGGGGCTGCCCGCAATCGGCGCTGGACCAGCGGGCGAGCGTTCGGTGAGCCGGACCACCGACCCCGTGACGTCGTCGAGGCCGCGCTCAAGCGACTCGATGCGCGCGAGCAGGCGGTCGCGGTCCTGGGCCAGCGCGCGCACATTCTGGGTCAGGTGGCGGGTCTCCAGCTCCAGCGCGGCCTGCGCGGGCGACAGGATGGTGTCCGAAGATGCGGGGGGCTCGCCCGACCAGAGCGCGACGGCCGTCGCCAGCCGGGCCCCGCCGGCCTCGGTGCCGGCGGCATAGACGGCGGCGCCGAGCGCCAGCGCCGCGCAAAGCCCCCAGCGTCCGGTGAGCCAGAGACCGCGCAGCCGCATCCGGGCCGACGGCTCGGTGAAGCCGCTGTCCGAATGACCGGCGCCGGGCACAGTCCTGCGCGTCATGAAGCCTTCAGATCCGATCATGGGGAGCCCGAATCACCCTGTTGAAAAAACTAGCAGATTCGGTCCGATTCGGCTTCCTTCGAGGGGTTCGACGCGGTCGTGGCGCTTTTTTCGTTAAGTCCGCTCTTGTATGACGGCCGCGACGAGGCGGAGGCGGAATGGCAAACCGGACGTGTCTGGCGATCGTGCTGGCGGCGGGCGAGGGCACGCGGATGCGGTCCGCGCTGCCCAAGGTGCTGCACGCGGTCGCCGGCCGCACCCTGCTGGCGCATGTGCTGATGCGCTGGCCGGGGCCGGCCAGACCCGCACCGCGGTGGTGGTCGGGCCGGACCGCGAGGACGTGGCGCGCGAAGCGAAACGCGGCGCTGCCGCAGGCCGAGACCTTCGTGCAGACCGAGCGGCGCGGCACCGCGCATGCGGTGCTGGCGGCGCGCGGCGGCGCTCGGCCGCGGCGACCGACGACGTGCTGGTGATCTTCGGCGACACGCCGCTGATCACGCCGGAGACGCTGACGCGCCTGCGCGAGGCGCTGGCGGACGGCGCGGCGGTGGCGGTGCTCGGGTTCCGCCCGGCCGATCCGACCGGCTACGGCCGGCTGGTGACGCAGGGCGACGCGCTGATCCGGATCGTCGAGCATGCCGACGCCAGCGACTGCGGAGCGCGCGCATCGGCCTTTGCAACGGCGGACTGATGGCGCTTTCGGGCGACAAGGCGCTGTCGATCCTCGACCGGATCGGCAATGCCAACCGCAAGGGCGAGTATTATCTGACGGACGCCGTAGCGGTTGCGCGCGACATGGGTCTGCGGGCGTCGGCCATCGAGGTTCCGGAGGACGAGGTGAGCGGGATCAACACCAAGGCGCAACTCGCCGAGGCCGAGGCCGTGATGCAGCAGTCGCCTGCGGCAGGCGGCGATGGACGCGGGCGTGACGCTGGTCGCGCCGGACACGGTGCATCTGTCCGCCGACACGATCCTCGGCCGCGACGTCACGGTGGAGCCGTACGTCGTGTTCGGCCCAGGCGTGACGGTCGAGGACGGTGCGACCATCCGCTCGTTCTCGCATCTGCAGGGCGCCCACGTCGGCAAGGGGCGCGATCGTCGGTCCCTACGCGCGGCTGCGGCCGGGCGCGAACCTGGAAGAGAACGTCCACATCGGCAATTTCGTCGAGGTGAAGGAGGCCACGATCGAGGCCGGCGCCAAGGCCAATCACCTGACCTATATCGGCGACGCGCGCGTGGGCGCCGGCGCCAATGTCGGGGCCGGCACCATCACCTGCAATTACGACGGCTCGGCCAAGCATCGCACCGACATCGGCAAGGGCGCGTTCATCGGCTCGAACTCGTCGCTGGTGGCGCCGGTGAAGATCGGCGACGGCGCCTATATCGGCTCGGGTTCGGTGATCACCGCCGACGTGCCGGCGGATTCGCTCGCCATCGGCCGCGGGCGGCAGAGCGTCAAGCAAGGCTGGGCCGCCCGCTTGCGGGCGCTCAAGGGCGCAGGCAAGAACAAGGGGACCGGAGGCTGACGGGCCTGTTCGCAGAGCGACCGCGGGGCGCGTTCGCATAAGACATAAGAATGTCACAAGCAGACATGCATTTTGATTTCGGAAACGGCGGCTCACCCGTCTAGACATTGATCCGCCGCAAGTGGTCGATCCACGAGATGCGGCGAGGGGGATCGCAAGCGTGTGCGGGATTGTCGGAATTCTGGGTCGTGAGCCGGTGGCCGGACCAACTGGTCGACGCGCTCAAGCGGCTGGAGTATCGCGGCTACGATTCCGCGGGCGTGGCGACGCTGGAAAAGCGGCGCGCTGACCCGCCGCCGCGCCGAAGGCAAGCTGCGCAACCTGGAGCAGCCGGCTCGCAGGACGAACCGCTCGCGGGCACGGTCGGCATCGGCCACACCCGCTGGGCCACCCACGGCAAGCCGACCGAGAACAACGCCCATCCGCACGCCACCGACCGGCTCGCGGTGGTCCACAACGGCATCATCGAGAACTTCCGCGAGCTGCGCGAGGAACTGGAGGCGAAGGGCGCGCAGTTCGGCAGCGAGACCGACACCGAGGTGGTCGCGCATCTCGTCACCGACGAGATGAAGAAGGGGCTCGAAGCCGGCGGAGGCGGTGAAGGCGGCGCTGCCGCGGCTGCGCGGCGCGTTCGCGCTCGCCTTCCTGTTCGCCGGCGAGGAGGATCTGCTGATCGGCGCGCGCAAGGGCTCGCCGCTCGCGATCGGCTACGGCGACGGCGAGATGTATCTGGGCTCCGACGCGATCGCGCTCGCGCCGTTCACCGACACCATCAGCTATCTCGAGGACGGCGACTGGGCGGTGTTGTACGCGCAAGGGCGTCGCAGGTGCGTGACGGTTCCGGCCGCCCGGTGGAGCGCGCGGTGCTCAAGTCGAACGCCTCGGCGTTCCTGGTCGACAAGGGCAACCACAAGCACTTCATGGCCAAGGAGATCCACGAGCAGCCCGAGGTCGTGGGCCATACGCTCGCGCATTACCTCGACATGGGCGCGGAGCGGGTGCGGCTGCCGGTGGAACTGCCGTTCGATCTCACCAAGGTGGAGCGGCTCTCGATCTCGGCCTGCGGCACCGCCTATTACGCGGGGCTGGTCGCGAAATACTGGTTCGAGCGCTTTGCGCGGCTTGCCGGTCGAAATCGACGTCGCGTCCGAGTTCCGCTATCGCGAGGCGCCGCTGCGCGCCGGGCGATCTGGCGCTGTTCATCTCGCAGTCCGGGGAAACCGCCGACACGCTGGCCTCGCTGCGCTACGCGCGCGAGCAGAAGCAGCACGTCATGTCGGTGGTCAACGTCCCGACCTCGACCATCGCGCGCGAAAGCGACGTGGTGATGCCGACGCTGGCGGGCCCCGAGATCGGCGTCGCCTCGACCAAGGCCTTCACCTGCCAGCTCGCGGCGCTGGTCTGTCTCGCGATTGCGGCGGGGCGCGCTGCGCGGCGTGCTGTCGGAGGAGGACGAGCGCAACCTGGTGCGCGCGCTGATCGAGGTGCCGCGCCATATGGCCGAGGCGCTCAAGCTCGAGCCCCAGATCGAGGCGCTGGCGCGCGATCTGTCGAAAAGCCGCGACGTGCTCTATCTCGGCCGCGGCACCGCCTATCCGCTGGCGCTGGAGGGCGCGCTGAAGCTCAAGGAAATCTCCTACATCCACGCCGAGGGCTATGCGGCGGGCGAGCTGAAGCACGGGCCGATCGCGCTGATCGATGAAACCATGCCGGTCGTGATCGTGGCGCCCTACGACAAGAGCGCGCGGCGCGAGGGCGTGTTCGAAAAGACCGTCTCCAACATGCAGGAGGTGGCGGCGCGCGGCGGGCGGATCATCCTGATCACCGACCCGCGCGGCGCGAAGGAGTCCACCGTCGCTTCGGTGGAACACGCTGGTGCTGCCGGACATGGCCACCACGGTCACGCCGCTGGTCTATGCCATCCCGGTGCAACTGATCGCCTATCACACGGCGGTCGCGCTGGGCACCGACGTCGACCAGCCGCGCAATCTGGCGAAATCGGTGACGGTCGAGTAAACAGGCGTCACCCATGACCATCCACGATCCCCACGCCACGGTTCCGCCGCCGGCCGACGACGACGCGCCCAGTGTCGCGCAGCCGGCTGCGCAACTGGTTCCTGACCGGCCTCATCCTGGTCGGGCCGCTCTACATCACCGTCAGCCTGACCTGGTGGCTGGTCAACTGGTTCGACGACCTGATGCGGCCGTTCATCCCGATGTGGCTGCGGACCGAGACCTATCTGCCGTTCCGCATGCCGGGCATCGGCCTGATCATGGCGCTGTCGGGGCTGACGCTGCTCGGCTTCCTCACCGCCAACCTGGTCGGCCGAACGCTGGTCGAATTCGGCGAGAACCTGCTCAACCGCATGCCGATCGTGCGGCCGATCTACCGCACCATGAAGCAGATTTTCGAGACGCTGTTCTCGAAGTCCGGATCGAGCTTCCGCAAGGTCGCGCTGGTCGAGTTTCCGGCGGGCATGTGGTCGATGGTGTTCCTCTCGCAGCCGCCGAGCCTGGAGATCTCGACGAGGCTGCCGGGCGACGGCTATGTCTCGTGCTTCCTGCCGTGCACGCCCAACCCGACCACCGGGTTTTTCTTCTTCGCGCGCCGCGAGAACATCATCGAACTCGACATCACGCGTGGAATCCGCGATGGCGCTGATCATGTCCGCCGGCATGGTGCAGCCCAACGGCGACGCCCAGAAGAAGCTTGCGGCGATGGCGGATGCGGCGAGGAAGACGCAACTGCCGCAGAAGCCGAACCAGATCGCGTCTTAAGGTTCAGGCGCAAGATGCAACATCACCCCGCCCGCAGCAGCCGGATCGCCTCGTCGCGCTCGAACAGATAGAGCAGGTGGCGCAGCGCCGCACCGCGCTCGGTCTGCAGCGTCGCGTCCCGCGACAGGATCAGCGCCGCGTCGTCGCGCGCGGCCGCGAGCAGGCCGGCGTGCAACTCGATGCGGGCGACCCGAAAGCCCGGTAGGCCGCTCTGCCGGGTGCCGAGCAGGTCGCCTTCGCCGCGCAGTTTCAGATCTTCCTCCGCGATGCGGAAGCCGTCCTCGGTCTCGCGCATGATCGCGAGCCGCGCCTTGGCGGTTTCGCCCAGCGGCGCGCGGTAGAGCAGCAGGCAGGTCGAGCGCGCGCTGCCGCGGCCGACGCGGCCGCGCAACTGGTGAAGCTGCGCCAGCCCGAACCGCTCGGCGTGCTCGATCACCATCACGGTCGCGGCCGGAACGTCGACGCCGACCTCGATCACGGTGGTGGCGACGAGAACCTGCGCCTCGCCGGAAGCGAAACGCGCCATCGCGCGATCCTTGTCGGCGGCCCTTCATCTGGCCGTGCACCAGTGCGACGCGCTCGCCGAAACGCTGCTTGAGCGCGGAATATCGCTCTTCGGCGGCGGCGAGATCGCCGGTTTCGGATTCCTCGACCAGCGGGCAGACCCAATAGACGCGGTGGCCCTCGTCGACCGCGCGGCCGACCGCGTCCACCACCTCGTCGAGGCGCGACAGCGGCAGGGCGCGGGTGTCGATCGGCTTGCGGCCGGCGGGCTTCTCGCGCAGCTCGGAAATCTCCATGTCGCCGAAATAGGTCAGCACGAGCGTGCGCGGGATCGGCGTCGCGGTCAGTCACCAGCATGTCCACGGCGTCGCCCTTGCGCGCCAGCGCGAGGCGCTGGTGCACGCCGAAGCGATGCTGCTCGTCGATCACGGCGAGCGCGAGGTCGCGGAACGCGACCTCGTCCTGAAACAGCGCATGGGTGCCGACCACGAAATCGATCTCGCCGTTCGCAAGCCGCTCCAGCGTCGTGGCGCGCTCCTTCGGCCTGTCGCGGCCGGTGAGCAGCGCGATGCGGACGCCGGCCTTTTCGGCGAGCGGCTGCACGGTGGCGAAATGCTGTCGCGCCAGAATTTCGGTCGGGGCCATCAGCGCGGCCTGCCGGCCGGCCTCGATCACGGTCGCGGCCGCGAGCAGCGCCACCACCGTCTTGCCGGACCCGACGTCGCCCTGCAGGAGCCGGACCATGCGCTGCGGCCGCGCCAGATCGATCACGATGTCGTCGACCGCGCGGACCTGCGAGGGCGTGAGCGAGATACGGCAGCGCCTTGACGATGCGCGCACGCAGCAGGCCCTCGCTCGACGAGCCGCGGCCGGGCTGGCTGCGCTGGTGCTCGCGCACGAGGCCGAGCGCGAGCTGGCCCGCCAGAAATTCGTCGTAGGCGAGCCGCGTCCAGGCGGGGCCGTCCGGCCGCACATCCTCCGGCTCGTTCGGGCCGATGCAGGGCCGCGAGCGCGTCGGCGAAGGAGGGGAATCCGTTGCGCTTGCGCCAGGCGTCGTCCTGCCATTCCGGCAGGGCGGGCAGCTTGCCGAGCGCGGCCTCGGCGACCTTGCGCACCAGGTTGATCGAAAGGCCCTCGGTCAGCGGATAGACCGGCTCGACCGCGGGCAGCTTGTGCAGCTCGGCCTCGCTCACGATCCGGTCCGGATGGACCATCTGCAGCATGCCGTCGTAGAGCGCGGTCACGCCCGAGACGTAACGCAACTCGCCCACCGGCAACAGCGTTTCGAGATGGTCCTTGCGGCCGTGAAAGAAGGTCAGCACCACGTCGCCGGTCTCGTCGCTGGCGTAGATCTGATAGGGCGCGCGCGAGCGACCGGGCGGCGGCGCGCGGTGCCTGTCGATGGTGACGGCGAGCGTCGCGACGCTGCCGGGTTCGACGTCGCGCAGCTTGGGCCGCGCGCGCCGGTCCACGGTGCCGGTCGGCAGGTGCAGCAGCAGGTCGACGACGCGCGGCGCGGCTTCGTTGCGGTCGAGCAGGCGCGCGAACAGCTTCTCGACCTTGGGGCCGACCCCCGGAAGGCTCTTCAGCGAGGCGAACAGCGGATCGAGGAGCGGCGGCCGCATGCGGTCTCAACGGGTTTCGGGCGAACGGCCCGCGCGGCACACGCTGCACGGGTTTTTGACGCGCTTCAACAAGCCTGCCTATGGTTCGGGAATGCAAGGCCGGGAACCAACAGAGGGGTCTGGAATGTCGTTTCTGAAGACGGGCGCGCTGGCGCTATCGCTGGTTTGCACGGCGGGTCTGGCGCAGGCGCAAAATTACCCGACACGTCCGGTGTCGATGGTGGTGGCGGCCGCAGCCGGCGGACCGATCGACGTGTTCGGCCGGATCATGGCCGAGCGCATGAGCACGCTGCTCGGCCAGCGCGTGGTGATCGAGAATGTCGGCGGGGGCGGCGGCACGCTCGGCGGCCAGCGCGTCGTGAAGGCGGAGCCGGACGGCTACACCGCGCTGCTCGGCACGCTCGCGACCCACGCCAACCCGCAACTTCTCGGCTCCAAGCCGCTCTACAACTCGGTGACGGACTTCGTGCCGGTCGGCCTGATCGCGGAAATCCCGCTGGTGCTGATCGCGCGGCCGGACTTGCCGGCGTCCACCGTCGAGGAGTTCGTCGCCTACACCAAGAAGAACGCGGCCAAGATGAACTACGGCTCGGCCGGCGTCGGCTCTGCGGCGCACCTGGGCTGCCTCATGCTCACCACCGCGATGGGTGTCGACGTCACCCACGTGCCCTACAAGGGGACGGCGGTCGCGATGCAGGATCTGCTCGCGGGCCGGCTCGACTTCCTGTGCGACATCTCCACCTCGGCGGTGACGCACATTCAGGGCGGCAAGGTGAAGGCGATCGCCAACCTCTCCACCGCGCGCTCGCCGGTGCTGCCCGACCTGCCGACCGCGGCGGAGCGCGGGCTGAAGGGCGTCGAGGCCTCGACCTGGACCGCGATCTTCCTGCCGAAGGGCACGCCGCAACCGGTCGCGGACAAGCTCGGCGAAGCGATGCGCGCTGCGATGGAAACGCCGGAGCTGCGCGCGCAGCTCGCCAAGCTCGGCGCGGTGCTGGTGGCACCCGAGCGGCGCTCGGCGGCCTATCTCGACCAATACGTGAAGTCCGAAATCGAGAAATGGGGCAAGGCCGCCAAGGCCGGCGGCGCGCTGCCGAAAGACTAGCGGCCGATCGACCGACTTCTGGAAATCTGCCGGGGGCGGCTGACACCAGCCGCCCGTCCGCCTATATGAAGCGCGCGCCCGGCACCCGCCGGGCTTTTGGCGTTGTGCGGAGTCTGGATTTTGACGGGTACGACACGGACCAGCGAGGGGCTCGATGCGCGGCGGCGGCGGCTCCTGTTCCGCTCCTGGCATCGCGGCATCCGCGAAGCCGACCTGATCATGGGCCGGTTCGCCGACGCGCACATCGGCGCGATGAGCGAAGCCGAACTCGACGACTACGAGCGCCTGATGGATGCCCAGGAGCACGATCTGCTCGCCTGGGTCACCGGTCAGGCGGCCATTCCGCCGGAGCAGGACACGTCACTGTTCCGCAAGCTGCGCGACTTTCATTTGAAGAACGGCCTGTGAAAACCGACATCGCATCCCCCGCCGACCGGCTCGCGCCCGACCGCCCGCTGACGCTCGCCAATGTCGCCGACGGTGCGCAGGGCCTCGTGATCGCCGACCTCGCGCGCGCGATCGCCGCCCGCAAGAATCCGCCAGCGACCAGCGCGCTGGCGATCTGCCGCGACGGCCCGCGGATGGCGGCGCTGGCGCGTGCGCTTGCGTTCTTCGCTCCGGACATCGAGGTGCTGCAGTTTCCCGCCTGGGACTGCCAGCCCTACGACCGGGTCTCGCCGCACGCCGGCATCGTCGCGCAGCGCATGACCGCGCTGTCGCGGCTCGCGCGCGTCACCGGCCGCGACCGGCCGGCGATCGTCGTGACCACGGTCAACGCCGTGCTTCAGCGCGTGCCGGCGAAGGACACGATCGCCCAGCAGGCGCTGTCGGCCGCGCCGGGGCAGGTGGTGCCGATGCAGGGCATCCAGCAATGGCTGGAGCTGAACGGCTTCGTGCGCGCCTCCACCGTGCGCGAGCCCGGCGACTACGCGGTGCGCGGCGGCATCCTCGACCTGTTCGCGCCCGGCATGGATCTGCCGGTGCGGCTCGACTTCTTCGGCGACGCGCTGGAGACCATCCGCAGCTTCGATCCCGAGACCCAGCGCACGGTGATGGACATGCGGGGGCTCGATCTCGTTCCGGTGGCCGAATTCCAGCTCACCTCCGACACGATCCGCAAATTCCGCACCGGCTATGTCGCGGCTTTCGGTGCAGCGGATCGCGACGACATGCTTTACGAGGCGGTGAGCGAGGGCCGCCGCCATGCCGGCATGGAGCACTGGCTGCCGCTGTTCCACGACCGGATGGACACGCTGTTCGACTATCTGCCGGGCACGCCGGTCATGCTCGAACATCTCGACGAGGAGGCTGCGACCGAGCGGCTGACCCAGATCGCGGATTACTATCAGGCCCGCAAGGACGCGCTCGCCGAGGAGGCCGGCACGCCCTACAAGCCGCTGCCGCCGGACCGGCTCTATCTGACCGAAGACGAATGGCGCGAGCGGTTGCGCACGGTCGCGCTGGCGCGGCTGTCGCCGTTCGCCGTGCCCGACGAACGCGACGTGATCGACATCGGCGCCCGCACCGGGCGCAACTTCGCGGCCGAGCGCGCCGACGGCAAGGCCAATGTGTTCGATGCGGTGACGGCGCATGTAAAGGCGCTGCAGGGGCAGGGCCGGCGGGTCGCGGTCGCGCTCTGGAGCGAGGGCTCGCGCGAGCGCATGAAGCACGTTCTGGCGGATCACGGGCTCGCGCAGCTCGTGCCCGTGGAGGACTGGCGCGGTGTGATGGCGGCGGAGCCGGCGGCCGTTTCGCTGGCGGTGCTCGGCATCGAGACCGGCTTTGAGACCGCGCAGGTCGCGGTGATCGGCGAGCAGGACATTCTCGGCGACCGGCTGGTGCGGCCGCGCCGCGCCTCCAAGCGCGCGGAGAATTTCATCGCCGAGGCCACGAGTTTGTCGCCCGGCGATCTGGTGGTGCATGTCGATCACGGCATCGGCCGGTTTGTCGGGCTAGCCACGATCCAGGCGGCGGGTGCGCCGCACGACTGCCTCGAAATTCATTACGCCGCCGACGCCAAGCTCTACCTGCCGGTCGAAAACATCGAGCTTCTGTCGCGCTACGGCTCCGAGGACACCAATGTCGATCTCGACCGGCTGGGCGGCACCGGCTGGCAGACCCGCAAGGCCAAGCTCAAGAACCGCATCCGCGAGATCGCGCACGAGCTGATCAAGGTCGCCGCCGCCCGCAAGCTGCGCGAGGCGCCCAAGCTTACGATCACGCCCGGCGCCTACGACGAGTTCGCCGCCGGATTCCCCTACGAGGAAACCGAGGACCAGCAGGCCGCGATCGACGCCACGCTCGACGACCTCGCCGCCGGCCGTCCGATGGACCGGCTGGTGTGCGGCGACGTGGGCTTCGGCAAGACCGAGGTGGCGCTGCGCGCGGCCTTCGACGTGGTGATGAACGGCAAGCAGGTGGCGGTGGTGGTGCCGACCACGCTGCTGGCGCGCCAGCACGCCAAGACCTTCACCGAGCGGTTTCGCGGTTTCCCGGTTCAGGTCGGGCAGGCCTCGCGCATGGTCGGCAGCGCCGAATTGAACCGGGTGAAGAAGGGCATCGCGGACGGCAGCATCGACATCGTGGTCGGCACCCACGCGCTTCTGAGCAAGAGCGTGTCCTTCAAGGATCTCGGCCTGGTGATCGTCGACGAGGAGCAGCACTTCGGCGTGGCGCACAAGGAAAAGCTCAAGCAGCTTCGCGCCGAGGTCCATGTGCTGACGCTGTCGGCGACGCCGATCCCGCGCACGCTGCAACTGGCCATGACCGGGGTGCGCGACCTCTCGATCATCGCCTCGCCGCCGGTCGACCGGCTCGCGGTGCGCACTTTCGTGTCGCCGTTCGATCCGCTGATCGTGCGTGAGGCGATCCTGCGCGAGCGCTACCGCGGCGGGCAGGTGTTCTACGTCTGCCCGCGGATCGAGGATCTGGCGGGCCAGAAGGACTTCCTCGACAAGGCCGTGCCGGAGGCGCGGGTCGCGGTGGCGCATGGCCAGATGCCGCCGACCGTGCTGGAGGACATCATGTCCGCCTTCTACGACGGCAAGTACGACGTGCTGCTCTCGACCACCATCGTCGAATCCGGCCTCGACATCCCGACCGCGAACACCCTGATCGTGCACCGCGCCGACATGTTCGGGCTGGCGCAGCTCTACCAGCTTCGCGGCCGGGTCGGGCGCTCCAAGGTGCGCGCCTATGCGCTGTTCACCCTGCCGGCGCACAAGAAGATCACGCCGCAGGCCGAGCGCCGGCTCAAGGTGCTGCAGTCGCTCGACACGCTCGGCGCGGGCTTCCAGCTCGCGTCGCACGACCTCGATATCCGCGGCGCCGGCAATCTCCTGGGCGACGAGCAGTCCGGCCACATCAAGGAGGTCGGATTCGAGCTCTACCAGCAGATGCTGGAGGAGGCGATCGTCAGCCTGAAGGCCGGCATCGCCGAGCCGGTCGCCGACCGCTGGTCGCCCCAGATCACCATCGGCACGCCGGTCATGATCCCGGAGGATTATGTCGCCGACCTGTCGGTGCGGCTCGGGCTGTACCGGCGATTGGCCGACATCGAGGACGAGCAGGAGATCGAGGCGTTCGGCGCGGAGCTGGTGGACCGGTTCGGCGCGTTGCCCGAGGAGGTCCAGCATCTTCTCAAGATCATGGCGATCAAGTCGCTGTGCCGGCGCGCCAATGTCGAGAAGATCGACGCCGGTCCGAAGGGCGCGGTGCTGTCGTTCCGGGACAATTCCTTCGCCAATCCGGAGGGTCTGATCGCCTTCATCGGCCGGCAGGGTGCGTCGGCCAAGGTGCGGCCCGACATGAAGGTCGTGCTGTTCTACGACTGGGAGAAGCCAAGCCAGCGCCTGCATGGCGCCACCGCCGTGCTGCGCAACCTGGTGCGGATCGCCGAGCAGGCCAAGGCCGCGTAGCGCATCCCGGAATGCGGGAGGCTATGCTTCGCCAATGATCGCGCGCGTTCTGCTTTTCGCCTTTGGACTGTCGGGGGCCATGGTCGCCCCGGCGCTGGCGCATGCTCCGGGGCCGGGCCTGACCGGCTTCACCGGCGGGCTGCTCCATCCGCTGGTCGTGCCGGCGCACGCGCTGGCGCTCGCCGGGCTCGGTCTCCTGATGGCGCAGCAGGGTTACGGCCGCAGCGTCGTCATGGCGCTGGCGATCGGGCTGGTCGCGGGGCTCGGCGTTCTGTGGTTCGGCGTGGTGCCGCGCTACGCCGCCGTGACGGTGCTCGCCTGCGCCGGGATCGCCGGCCTCGCGCTCGCCTGGGATCGCGCCAGGGGGTGGGCGCTGCCGGAGAAGGAGGCGCGGGTTCTGGCTCTGGTGGCGGGCTTCGCCGTGGGGCTCGACTCGCCGCCGGAGGTCGTGTCGGTGTCGGTCGCCAACCGGATGCTTGCGGGCACAGGGATCGGCGCCCTGCTGCTGACGCTGGCCGCGGCCTTTGTGGCCGGTCGCTTCGCCGGGCCGCAGTCACCGGCCTGGCGGCGCACGGTTCTGCGAGTGTGCGGCGCTGCGATTTGTGCAGCGTCTCTCGTGTGGTGGGCGTTGTATTTCGTGGCCTAGATAAAAAGGCTCGCGTAACGCTTTAAGTGTTCTGTCCCTGCATGTCGGCGATGAAACGCTCGCGATTCTTCGCCACCTGCTCGATGGCGTTGGCCAGCACGTCGGGGGCCTGTGCGCCGGACACGGCGGCGATGCCGCCGAAGATGAAGGCCGGAACGCCGTCGATGCCGGCCTCCTTGGCGCGGGTGGCGGCGGCGGTGACGCGGTCGACGTCCACGTCGGTGGCCAGCATCTCCCGGACCCGGTCCGCGAGCAGGCCGACGTCGGCGGCGGCTGCGACCAGCACCTCGCGGTCGGACAGGTCCGCGCCCTCGGTGAAATAGAGGTCCATCAGTCGCTGCTTCATCTGCGGGGCCTTGCCGACCTCGCCGGCCCAGAGGATCAGGCGATGACAGTCGGTCGTGTTCGGCTGCCGCTTCATTCTGTCGATCGCATAGGTCAGGCCTTCGGCCGCTGCCGCGGCCGCCACCCGGGTGGCGATGTCCTTGTAACGCTCGGGCGAGCCGAACTTGGCGGTCAGGTAGGCGTCGCGGTCCATGCCCTCGCGCGGCACCCAGTCGTTGAGGAAATAGGGGTGGTAGCGCACCTCGACCGGAATATCCGGTTTCAGAGCCAAAGCCTTTTCCAGGCGACGCTTTCCGATGAAGCACCACGGGCAGACGACATCCGAGACGACGTCGATGGTGAGCGGCTGGACGGCCGGTGTGGCGGGCTCGGACATGGTGGCCTCGGGCGGTGGTGGCTGACGTCAGCCCACACCTAAGCCGAGGCGCGCTCCGGGGCAACCGCGGGTGGCGCAAGCCGCGCCATCAGGGAGCGCGCGCTGTCGGACGGCTTGAGCGTGGCAAGCGTGATGTGCGGCGTCGCCGGCTGCCGGCCGGCGCCCGCAGGCAGCATGGTCTGGCGCAGGATGGCGGCGAGCCGACGTGCCACCACATGGGCGGAGCGCAGGTCGGTTCCGGTAAAGGCGGTCACGATCGAGCCGTCGTCCTGCCGGCAGCCGAAGTCCGCGGTGCGCATCAGACGCACCATCAGGCGCGCGGCGTCGAGCATGGCGCGGCGGTCGGCGACACCCTGGAAGCTGAAGCGCGCCACGGTCAGCGCGCTGCCGTGCTCCGGGGCGTCCTCGACCGCGCGGGCGAGGTCGCGGTCGAAGGCGTCGGCGTTGAGCAGGCCGGTGGCGGGATCGAGCATCCCCATCTTCTCGATCGAGGCCAGCATGCGCTTGAGCCGGACTTCGTAGGCGCGCAGCCGCAGCAGCGGGATCATGCGTTCGACCAGCAAACCGGGTTCGCGAGCGCGCGCGAGATTCAGCAGGGCGTCCGGCGCGGGCCAGTCGCCGAGCAGGCCGACCGGGAGGTCGCGAAAGCGGCCGTCGGCCGCCAGGGCCGACATCAGCGCCTCCACATGGCGGGGTCCGAGGCCTTCGCCGATCGCGATTCCCTCGATGTCGCGTGCCTGAAGGCAGCGTGCGGCGGCGTCGATCGACAGCGCGCCCATCAGGCCGCAGCGTTCGCCGAAGGCGGTGCCGAGCGCGGGGTGCGAGCGTCCGCGGCCGACCACGAGCACGGTGGCATCCTCGACCGGATCGGTCTCGGGCATTTCAGCCACGATCCGCCGTTCGGCCATCAACGTTTCGGCACGGCGCAGGACGGTGCTTTCCAGCGTGCGAAGCCGCAGCGCACCAGCGATGCGCGCGATCATCTGTCCGACTGCAGCCTGCGGTTCGATCGTCAGCGCGCCGGGAAAGGGTGGTGCGCCGTCATCCGCGGCGCGCCCGACCACCGGTAGCGCCGGCCCGGCCCGCTCGGCGAGCGACGCGAGCGCAGAGGCGGCTTCGGGCGTATCCGGCGCCGCGTCGGCCAGAACCACGGCGCAAGGCTTGATGGTTTCCAGCGCGGACGGCACGTCGGCCCACGGGGTTTCAACCACGGGAAACGCGCCGGCTTCGGCGATGGCGGCGACCAGTCCCTCCGAGCGCTTCTCGGCAACGACGACGATCGGACCGGAAAGGGACATGACGCTCACGCAACGCAGGAGAGGAACCGCTGCACGCTAGGTGAGCGGCGTTAACGTGCGGTCAACGCTAACGTCGGCTGCGTCTAGGCGTTGGTGTGGAGCCGGCTGGCGGCGTCGGAGCCGTTGCGGCCGCGGAAGGCGTCTGCGATCAGCGGATTGAGCCCCGCGCTGGCGAGCAGCTCGCGCACCCGCATGCGGTCCTCGGCGTGGCCCGCCAGACGATGGCCGCCGAGCGCGTCCGGCAGGGCCGCGAGCCCGGCGCCGAATTCGGCGCGGTTTGCCACGGATTGCAGGTCATGCAGCAGGAAGCGGTAGCCGCCGACGCTGACGATGCCCGGCGGCGGCCCCGTCACCACAAGGGTGTCGGCAGCGATGCGGCAGGCGTAGCCGGTGTCGACGAAGCCAGCGGCGTCGGGTGCGAGACAGGGCTCGCCGCTGCGTTCGGCCCCGGGCGGCCATGCGGCGGCGGGCGCCATCGGGCCGCGCAGCGACAGCGAGCCGTCGGTCGTGCGCGCGGTCTCCGCGACCAGCAGCGCACCGGGCGCGCCGCGCGGCGCGATGACCGGGCCGTGCGGAAGCGGGATCGGCAGTCCGTCCTCGCCGCGCTGGGCCGCCATCAGTCCGACCTCGCCGAACGCCAGAACGTCGGTCAGCGTCGCGTGCGGATGCGTCCAGCGCGCGGCGTTCGCGATCCGCTCAGGCGCGCGCCACAGGCCGAGCACATGGCGCACGCGGCCGCGGTCGAAATGTCCGGCCTCGCTCAAGCCGCGCGACGAGCGGGCCGGGCACGGCGACCGCGTCGCATTGCGTCTCGTCGCACTGGCTTGCGAACAGCGCGGCATCGAACGGCTGGTGGAGGGCCAGCGTGCCGCCGGTCAGGAGCCAGGGCAGGACGCCCAGCGCCAGCCCGGCGAAGCTGGCGCCGGGGCAGGTGGACAGGATCATCGCGTCCTCCTGAAGCCGCGCTTCGAGGAGCATCGCGAGCCCGCCGGCGATCAGTTCGGCATGGCTGCGCGCCACCGGAACGAGGCCGGCTGGCGTCACGTCCCAGGTGACGACGGCGACGTGCTGGGCCGGGTTGCCGTTGCGGCCCGGCGGCACATCGGGGTCTCGCGCGCCGTTTCGCTCAGCAGGTCGTCGAGCGGCGATCACGCCGTCGGGCAGGGCGTCGCCGAAGCCGCAGACATAGCGGATCGGGAACACCTTGGCGGCCACCTCGGCTGCAAGCGTCCCGAAGCGCGATCCCTGTGGTGGCTCCGCCGGCGATCAGGACGCGCGCGCCGAGCCGCGACAGCGCCGTCGGCCAGTTCGGCTCGCCGCCACAGCAGCGGCAGCGGCGCTGCGATCAGTCCCGGCGCGCAGCACGCCAAGCAGCGTCAGCACGCTCTCGATCGTGTGCGGAAGCTGGATGCCGACCACCGACTCCGGCGCGAAGCCGAGCCGGCGCAGCCGTCCGGCGATCGCGGTCACGGCGCGGTCGGCCTCGGCATAGGTCATGCGGCGCGGCGGGCCGGACAATGCGACGGTCGCGGTCCGGCGGATCGATCAGGGCAATGGCGTCGGGGCGGCGCACGCCGGCGCGGCGGAACAGGTCGTCGAGCGTCGCCCGCCCGCCGGGCAGCGCCTGGGGGGCCGCCTGCCGCAGCGCCTGGCGGGTGGCGTCGAACGTCCCCGCGCCTGCGTCGTGCTGCGTGTGCGTCTCGCCGGGAATCACGGGTGCCTCATCGCGCTGATGGTCCGATCCTAACGTTCGCATCACTTGTTACGACAGGCGCGACCGAGTCGGAAGGCCCGCGCGCCGGCTGCGCACGGAGACCCGCTACGGCGCCTTGCGCCACCAGGTTTCCGGCAGATAGCCGAACAGCGACGTGCGCTCGGGCCGGCTGGATATGCGCCGGCGCGCGCGACCCATTGCTCGGGCAGGTGGAACAGCGGGATCACGTAATGGCCGGAGATCAGCACCCGGTCGAGCGCGCGCACGGTCGAAACGAAGTCGCTCGCGGCTCGCGGGCCTTGAGCATGGCGGCGATCAGCGCGTCGATGGCCGGGCTACTGCACGCCCATGTAATTGCGCGTGCCGTGCTGATCGGCGGCATCGGAGCCCCAGTAGAACGCCTGTTCGTTGCCGGGGGAGAGCGACTGGCTCCAGCGGTATTCGATCATGTCGAAGTCGAAGGCGATGCGGCGACGGTCGTATTGCACGGCATCGACCATGCGCACATCGGCGGTGATGCCGGCGCGCTTGAGATGCTGGGCGAAGACGATGGCGAGCCGCTCCTGCTCTTTGTCCGTCACGAGAATCTCGAACGCGAACGGCTGGCCGGTCTTGCGCGAGCGCAGCTCGCGTGCCGACAGATCCCAACCGGCCTCGCGCAGCAGGCCGAGCGCGCGCCGCAGCGTGGTCCGGTCGCGGCCGGAGCCGTCGGTCTTCGGCGGCGACCATTGTGCCTTCCATCACGTCGGCGCGCACCGCGTCCGGGAAACGGCGCCAGCAGCGCGCGCTCGCAGCGCGTCGGCGGGCCGGCCGTGCGCGGACAGTTCCGATCCTTCGTAAAAGCTCGCGGTGCGGCGGTAGCCGGTCGAAGAAGAAGTTGCTGGTTGACCCATTCGGCGTCGAACAGCAGCGTGATCGCCTCGCGCACGCGCGATATCGGCGAACACCGGCCGGCGCGTGTTGAAGACGAAGGCCGACATCGGCTTCGGCAGGCCGTCTTCGAAGGGCTCCTTGACGAAGCGGCCGTCGCGCAGCGCCGGCACGTCGTAGCCGGTTTCCCAGCGGCCGGCGTCGTGCTCGGAGCGCACGTCGTAGAGCCCGCGCGCGAAGGCCTCGAAATGGGCGTTGGCGTCGCGGAAGAAGTCGACGCGGATCTCGTCGAAATTCCACAGGCCGCGGTTGATCGCGCAGGTCGCGGCCCCAATAGTCGGGATTGCGCTTGAGCGTCAGGCGTGCGGCCGGCGTTGACGTCGGCGACGACATAGGGGCCGGTGCCGAGCGGCGGCGCGAAGGTGGTCTCCTCGAAGTTCTCCGGATCGGTCGCGTGCTTGCGCGAGGATCGGCATCAGGCCGAGAATCAGCGGCAGTTCGCGGTCGTCGTCCTGTCCGAAAGATCGAAGCGCACGGTGCGTCGTCGAGAGCTTCTGCCTTCTTCACCTTGGCGTAATAGATGCGGAAGTTCGGGCGGCCCTTGTCGCGCAGGATCTCCCACGAAAAAATCACGTCGTCCGCCGTGACCGGCTTGCCGTCGGAGAAGGCCGCCGCCGGATGGAGTGTGGAAGGTGACGAAGCTGCGCGCGTCGTCGGTCTCCACCCGGTCGGCCAGAAGGCCGTAGAGGGTGAACGGCTCGTCGTAGCCGCGCGCGAGCAGGCTCTCGACCACATAGCCCCGGATGTAGGGCGGGGCGATGCCCTTCACGACGAACGGATTGAGGCTGTCGAAGGTGCCGAGCACGCCGTGCGTCAGCCGGCCGCCCTTCGGCGCGTCGGGGTTGACGTAGGCGCGCGCGGAAAAGCCCGGCGGCATCGCCGGCACCCCGTGCATCGCGATGGCATGCTTCGGCTCGGCGCGTGCCCCGACGCCGGCGACCGCCAAGGCGAAGGACGCCAGCGCGGCCGTCGCCAGCGCGGTAATGGCAACCATCCACAGCGGTCGATCGGGAATGGGCTGTCGTTCGGTCACGGTCGGACGGGATCGCATCGAATCGCGGGGTTTCCATGACCGTTTAGCACGGCGGACCATCGGGCTCCCCGCCTGCCATCAATCGTCGCACCCGGACGACGGCCGGACGCGTTCGGCGCGGTAACTGTAAGTCGCCGGAACGTCGCATCGGGGCTTTGATCGGAGCGGGAAATTCGGCTAATCAGGCTGGGTTTCCGCGTCACGCTCCCGCCTTGATTGGCGTCGAGACACGCGGGCACCGGCTGCCGGTGCTCTGCGCGCGGCGCACGACATTGAAGCGCTCGACCCGTTCAAGCGCGGGACACCAGGCGCCTGCAATCAGGCGCTCGAGAGAGGATCAGTTGATGACCCATCGGTTTGTATCCGTACGGATGATGTCCGCTCGGATCGCGTCCGCACGGGCGAAAGCCTCCGCCGCCCTGTTCGCCACCGTCGCGGCGGCGACCCTCGTGGCGTTCGCCGGGGTTTCGCAATCGATGGCGCAGCAGAAGCCGCCGGCCAAGCCCGCGCAGCCGGCCAAGCCGGCGCCGCAGCAGCCTGCCCAGCAGCAACCGGCTCAGCAGCCGACGCCGGCCGAGCCGCAACTGATCTTTTCGCCCTGGGTGAAGCTCTGCAACAAGGATCCGGCGCCGAACTCCAAGCAGATCTGCGTGACGGTGAAGGACGGCCGCATCGAATCCGGCCTGCTGGTGGTCAGCGTCGCGCTGATCGAAATGGAGGGGGAGCAGCGCAAGCTGGTGCGCGTCAGCATGCCTTACGGCGTTGCGCTTCAGCACGGCACCCGGCTGATCGTCGACCAGGACACGCCGGCGACCTCGCCGTTCGTGACCTGCCTGCCGCCGGTGGTGCCGCCGGGCGGCTGCATCGCCGACTACGAAGCCAGCGTCGACATGATCAATCGCATGAAGAAGGGCAAGATGCTCACCGTTCAGGCGATTCACATGAACGGCCAGCCGATGAGCCCGCAGCTCGCGCTCGAACGATTTCGCCAAGGCCTATGACGGTCCGCCGACCGATCCGAAGGTGTTCGAGGAGCAGCAGAAGAAGCTGCAGGACGAGCTCCAGAAGCGCGCCGAAGAGGCCCGCAAGCGGCTGCAGGCGCAGCCCAAATAATCTGGAACGGGATGTAACGACGGCGACGCGAAATCGCAGGAATCGGAAAGGCGCGCCGGACGGCGCGCCTTTTCAATTGCGGGGTCTCCGGTCGTTCAATTGAGAACCCGGTGGCGCAGCCGGTATCGGCCGTCCTCGTCGCGCTCGAAGCTCTCGGCCACGTCGGGATGGCGAATCGGATCGCCGGAATAATCGGGCAGGAGATTCTGCTCCGAGACATAGGCGACGTATTCGGTCTCCGCGTTCTCCGCGTACAGGTGGTAGAACGGCTGGTCCTTGCGCGGGCGGACCTCCGCGGGGATCGACAGCCACCATTCCTCGGTGTTGTTGAACACCGGGTCGATGTCGAACACCACGCCGCGAAACGGAAAGACGCGGTGCTTCACCACGTCGCCGAGTTGAAACCGGGCGACCGGCATTTCCGCCGGGTCCACGGCGACGGGCGGTTCGGGTGCGGGCGAGGGGCTGTGAGTCTTGGTCATGCGATCCAATCTACGCCGGGATTGTGGCAGGCAACAGGCCTCGAAGTGAATGCAGGTTCATGGGTCAGATTCATGGGTCAGCCGCGATAGGCGGCCGCCATGTCGGGATCTTTCGCCGCGACGAGATCGGCGAGGTCCGCCACCACCTTGGCCTGCTTCCAGGTGGCGTCGTCCTGCATCTTGCCGTCGATCATGACCGCGCCGGTGCCGTTCGGCATGGCGGCGAGAATCCTGCGCGCCATCGCGACCTCGGCCGGGTCGGGCGAGAACACCCGCTTGGCGATGGCGATCTGCGAGGGATGCAGCGTCCAGGCGCCGGCGCAGCCCATCAGGTAGGCGTTGCGAAACTGGGTCTCGCAGGCCGCCGGATCGCCGAAATCGCCGAACGGGCCATAGAATGCCTTGATGCCGGCGGCTGCGCAGGCGTCGACCATTTTCGCGGTCGTGTAGTGCCAGAGATCCTGCTGGAACGTCGCGCGGGGAGCGTCGCCGTTCGCGTCGGCCAGAACGCTGTAATCGGGATGGCCGCCGCCGACCCGCGTGGTCTTCATGCCGCGCGAGGCGGCGAGATCGGCGGGACCGAGACTGATGCCGTGCATTCGGGGCGAGGCCGCCGCGATCGCCTCGACGTTGTTGACGCCTTGCGCGGTTTCCAGAATGGCGTGGATCAGGATCGGCCTCGCGATGGCGTGCCGGGCCTCGAGCTGCGCGAGAAGCTGGTCGAGGTAGTGGATGTCCCACGCGCCCTCGACCTTCGGCAGCATGATCACATCGAGCCTGTTGCCGATCGCAGCGACGATCTCGGTCAGGTCGTCGAGCGCCCAGGGCGAGTTCAGCGCATTGACGCGGGTCCACAGGCCGGTCGCGCCGAAGTCGGTGGCTCTCGCCATCGCGATGAAGCCGCGCCGCGCCGCCTCCTTGGCGTCGGCCGGGATCGCGTCCTCGAGGTTGCCGAGCACCACGTCGACCTGCCGCGCCAGCTCCGGCACCTTGGCGGTCACCTTTTCGATATGCGGCGGCACGAAATGGATCATGCGCTCGAGCCGCACCGGCACTTCGCGCAGCGGCATCGGCGCGCCGATGGCGAGCGGCTGATAGAACGAACGCGGGAGCTTCATGGCTGTCTTCCAAAACGCCCGGTTGCGGTTTAGAGCAATGCAAGCGTTGCGCCAAGATGCGCGATCCTGGCCCATGCGGGCGCAAAAGGCATCCCTGCGGCATGATCGACGTTCTCAATCTGGCGCTGCCGTATTTCGGGCTGATCTTTCTCGGCTTTGCCTTCGGCCGTTTCAAGCGGCTGCCGGAAAGCGGGCTCGAATGGATGACCGTGTTCATCCTCTACCTCGCGCTGCCGGCGCTGTTCTACCGGATCATCGCGCAGACGCCGTTCGAGCAGCTCAACAACGTGCCGTTCATCGTCGCGACCACGCTCGCGACCTTTCTCGTTCTGGCGCTGTCCTTCGCGGTGGCCTTCGCGGTCCGCCGCAATGTGGCCGATGCGGCGATCGGCGCGCTCGCCGGCGCCTACGGCAACACCGGTTACATGGGACCGGGGCTGGCGCTGGCGACCGTCGGCGCGCAGGCCGCGGCGCCAGTCGCGCTGATCTTCTGCTTCGAGACCATCCTGTTCTTCACGCTGACGCCGCTGCTGATCGGGCTGGCGCGGCCGTCGGGCGCAGGGGCTGCGCGGCTTGCCGGCGAGGTCGCGCGCCGCATCCTGCTCAATCCGCTGATGATCGCGACCGCGCTCGGCGTGCTGTCGGCCGCCCTCGACCTGCGCCCGCCGGTCGCGCTCGACCGGCTGATGGCGTTCCTGCAGAACGCCGCCGCGCCCTGCGCGCTGTTTGCGCTCGGGCTGACGGTGGCGCTGCGGCCTTTCGAGCGGGTGCCGTGGGAGGTGCCGGTGCTCGTCGCGATCAAGCTCGTGCTGCATCCCGTCGTGATGCTGGCGATGCTGCTCGCCTTCGGGCCGTTCGATCCGAGCTGGATCGCGGCGGCGGTGCTGATGGCGGCGCTGCCGCCGGCGCTGAACGTGTTCGTTCTGGCGCGCCAGTACGACGCCTGGATCGCGCCGGCGTCGGGCTCAGTGCTGCTGGGAACGCTTGTGTCGGTCGCGACCCTCACCACCGTGATGTGGCTGGTGGTCCGATTCTGACATTCGCCTCCAGCGCGCGCTGCCGGGGCTCGTTCGTTAGATCGCCTGGCCGCGCATGAGCCGCGGCTGCGCGGCGGCGGGCTCGACGCCCTCGCGCAGCACCGCCCGGCGCAGCGGCCCGATCCGGTCGACGAGATAGAGGCCGAGTCCGCGCAGGCCCTGCACCGGCAGGAAATCGGTCAGCAGCGAGCGATTGAGCAGGTCGACGGCGATGCCCCGCCCGGTCACGTCCGCGCGGCGGGCGGTCTCGTAGCGCGCCAGCAGGCCGGGATCCCCGGGATCGCCGCCTTCGCGCAAGGCTTCGGCGACCAGCTCCGCAAGGGTCGCGGCGTCGCGCAGCCCGAGATTGAGGCCCTGCGCGCCGATCGGCGGCACCAGATGGGCGGCTTCGCCGACCAGCGCGACGCGGTCGCGGCCGAACACTTGTGCGGTTTCGATCGCGAGCGGAAACGAGCCGCGGCCCGGTCCGACCGAGACCCGGCCGAGAATGGAATGCGCGCGCCGCTCGATCTCGGCGTTGAGCGCGTCGTCGTCGAGCGAAGCCACGTGCTCGGCGGTGCGCGGGTTCGTCACCCAGACGAGGCTGGATTGCAGGCCTGGGAGCGGCACCAGCGTGAACGGTCCATCGGGCGTGTGAAATTCGGTCGAGGTGTCGCGGTGCGGGCGGCTGTGCGACAGCGTGAAGGTCAGCGCCACCTGCGGATAGCGGCTCGTGCTCGTTTCGATGCCGGCCGCGGCGCGGCAGATCGAGCGGCGGCCATCGGCGCCGACGGCAAGACGCGCGGTCAGGCGCCGCCCGTTCTTCAGCGTGATCCGTACAGCCGGGTCGCCGATGTCGAGCGCGGCGGCTTCGCCGTCGAACCGGGTCAGGCCCGGCAGTTCGGCGGCGCGGGCCTCCAGCGCCGCCACGAGGTCGCGGTTGGCGATGTTGTAGCCGAAAGCGTCCAGACCGATCTCGTCCGAGGCGAAGGCCGCCT
The DNA here is from genome assembly GCA_963758225.1 of uncultured Alphaproteobacteria bacterium. Lineage (GTDB taxonomy): Bacteria > Pseudomonadota > Alphaproteobacteria > Rhizobiales > Xanthobacteraceae > Z2-YC6860. The sequence continues at coordinate 330,833 of CAVWUJ010000007.1, forward strand.
CCGGCGCACGGATCAGCCGTCCGGTGTCGTCCACGATCCGCATGATGCGCAGCGGCGCGGCCGGCGCGGCCGGCGCGCGGCAACGCTCCCAGACCGCCAGCGTCTCGAGCGCGGTCACCGAGCCGGCCAGCAAGGCGCTGGTGCGGTGATCGTCCGGCTGCGCGCGCGCGACGAGCGCCGTTCGGACGCCGGCGGAGGCCAGCGCCACGGCCGCGGTCAGGCCGGCCGGCCCGCCGCCGACCACCGCCACGTCGAAGGCCGGCGCGGCGGGGCTGTCGTTCTCAGGGCGTGCGGCGGTGTCGCTCATGACGCGGTTCTAGCATCGCCGCCAGCGGCGACGCGAGCCGTCCGGCTTTCGCGGAATGCCCGGCCGGGCTAACAAGGGGCGTGCGTGCGCTCGCCTTCCTCGTCCACGTTTTCACCGCGCTCGGCGCGGCGCTGGCGCTGCTGGCCCTGCTCGCCGCGGTCGGCGGCGACTGGCCGATGATGTTCCTGTGGCTCGGGCTGGCGCTGCTGATCGACGGCATCGACGGGACGTTCGCACGCGCCCTGCGCGTTGCGGATCGTGTGCCGCGCTGGTCGGGCGAGGTGCTCGACCTGGTCGTGGATTTCACCACCTATGTGTTCGTGCCGGCCTATGCGGTGGCCGCAGCCGGGCTCCTGCCGGAGCCGTGGAATCTTGCAGCCGCCGGAGCCATCGTGGTGTCCGGCGCGCTGTATTTCGCGGACAGCCGGATGAAGACCGAGGAGTACCACTTCCTCGGCTTTCCCGCGGTCTGGAATTTGGTGGCGTTCTATTTTCTCCTGCTGCGGCCTTCGATGGCCGTGACGCTTTCGGTCGTAGCGCTGCTCGCGATCCTGACCTTCATGCCGATCCGCTTCGTGCATCCATTCCGGGTCAAACGATTGCGGTCCTTCACCCTGTTTCTGCTGCTGATTTGGTCCGCGCTGGCGCTCTGGGCGGTGCTCGACGGCCTGCAGCCCGCTCCGTGGGTCGCGACCGGGCTGTGCGCGATTGCGATCTATTTCCTTCTCGCAGGGCTCGTGCCCTCGGGGCGCATGCGATAGCGGCTTTGGCGGTTTGGCGCTCTCGCGCACCGCGCGCTAAGCTTGCAACAACGACAGCAGAAACGCCGGAGGCGACATGGCCCGTCCCGTTCTTCTCGTGCTCGGCGGCAGCCGCGGCATCGGCGCGGAAACAGCGCGGCTTGCGGCGGCAGGGGGCTACGACGTCGCCATCGCCTACAAGGGCAATGCGACGGCGGCGGCTGCCGTCGTCGAGGCCGCAAAGCAGAAGGGCGCAAATGCGCTTTCGGTGCAGGCCGATCTCGCGACCGAGAATGGCGTCGAGGCCGCCTTTGCCGCGGCCGAAAGACTCGGCGCTCTCACCCACATCGTTCACAGCGCCGGCATCACCGGAAAGAACGGGCGGCTCGACACGGCGGACACCCGGACCATCCGCGACGCACTCGATGTCAATGCTTTCGGCGCGCTGCTGACGTTGCGCACGGCTGTGCGCAGGATGTCGACCAAATACGGCGGTCAGGGCGGCGCGATCGTGATGCTGTCGTCGATGGCTGCCGACCTCGGCGGCACCAACGAATACGTCTGGTATGCCGCCGCCAAGGGCGCGGTGAATTCCATGACGGTCGGCGTGGCGCGCGAGGTGGCGAAGGAGGGCATCCGGATCAACGCGGTCTCGCCCGGCGCCATCGACACGGAGATCCACGAGCCGGGGCGGCTGGAGCGCATCATGCCCAACATGCCGATGGGCCGCGCAGGGCGGGTCGAGGAGGTCGCTGAGACCATTCTGTTCCTGCTGTCGCCGGCCGCCTCCTACATCACTGGCGCGATCGTCAACGTCTCGGGCGGCCGCTGAGCGCAAGCGGTGCGGGCGCACGCCGCCTTGTCTTGCCCGGCCGGGCCCCTATGATCCCGGCCGAGCCATTCGGCTGAGATTTTCCAGAAACGACGGGAGAGAAACCATGGTCGCAGCGGTCCGGGTGCATAAACACGGCGGCCCCGAGGTTCTGACATACGAGCAGGTCGAGATCGGAGCGCCCGGGCCGGGCCAGATCAAGCTGAAGCAGCACGCCTGCGGCGTGAACTACATCGACACCTACTTCCGCATGGGCATGTATCCGTCGCCGGTCGGCCTGCCGTTCACCTCGGGCAACGAGGGCGCCGGCGAGGTCATTGCGGTCGGCGAGGGCGTCAAGGACATCAAGGTCGGCGACCGGGTCGGCTATGTGGTCGCGCTCGGCGGCTATGCCGAGGAGCGGCTGATGCCGGCGGATCGCGCGGTGAAGCTGCCCGACGCGATCAGCTACGAGCAGGCGGCGGCCATGATGCTCAAGGGCATGACCGCGCAATACCTTTTGCGCCGCGTCTACAAGGTGGAGAAGGGCTCCACGATCCTCGTGCACGCCGCCGCGGGCGGCGTCGGCGTGATCCTGTGCCAGTGGGCGAACGCGCTCGGCGCGACCGTGATCGGCACCGTCGGCAACGAGGAGAAGGCCAAGATCGCCAAGGCCAACGGCGCACACCACACCATCCTGTATCGCACCGAGGACTTCCCGACGCGTGTGAAGGAGATCACCGGCGGCAAGCTCTGCGACGTGGTCTACGACGGCATCGGCAAGTCCACGTTCCCGGCCTCGCTGGACTGCATCCGCCCGCTCGGCATGTTCGCAAGCTTCGGCAGCGCGTCGGGCCCGATCTCGGCCTTCGACATCAACCTGCTGCAGACCAAGGGCTCGCTGTTCGCGACCCGTCCGACGCTCAACACCTATGTCGCCAAGCGCGACGACCTGGTGGCGACCGCGAACGACCTGTTCGACGTCGTTTCGAGCGGCAAGGTCAAGATTCCGGTCAACCAGCGCTATGCGCTCAAGGATGCGGTGCAGGCCCACAAGGATCTTGAGGCCCGCGAGACCACGGGTTCGACGATTCTGGTGCCCTGACGGCCTCTGCGGACGGGGATTTGTGCAGTTCGTCATGCCCGGGCTTGACCCGGGCATCCATCTTGCTTTGCAAATAAGCGATGGATCGCCGGGTCAGGCCCGGCGATGACACCAGGGCCAAGGATGCGTCGCCTGACCGCTCCGTTTCCAATCTTCGGAATCCCGACCGCTCCATGTCCTTCGGACGGCCGGGGGAGCTGAACGATGGACGTCGTCTTTCTCGGCGAGTGGCTGAACCTGCTGCTGCGCTGGGCTCACTTGGTCGTGGGCATCGGCTGGATCGGCACCTCCTTCTATTTCATCGCACTCGATCTCTCGCTGAGCCGCAGCAAGGATCCCGGCGTCTACGGAACCGCCTGGCAGGTGCACGGCGGCGGCTTCTATCACGTCACCAAATACACGGTCGCACCGCCGGCGCTGCCGTCGCACCTGCACTGGTTCAAGTGGGAGGCCTATCTCACCTGGATGACGGGTTTCGGTCTGCTGATCGTGCAGTATTACCTGCACGCCGAGGCTTATCTGATCGACCCGGCGGTCATGCCTCTGACAAAGAGTCAGGCGATCGGCATATCGGTTGTTTCGCTTGGCGTGGGATGGCTGATTTACGACGGACTGTGCCGCAGCCCGATCGGGCAGCGAACGGTGCTGCTGTCGGCGCTGACCTTCGCGCTGATACTCGCCGCCGCCGTGCTCTACACCAAGGTGTTCTCCGGCCGCGGCGCCTTCATCCATGTCGGCGCGCTGGTCGGCACCATCATGGCGGTCAACGTGTTCGGCGTGATCATTCCGGCGCAGAAGAAGATGATCGCGCAGATGATCGCGGGTGAGGATCCCGATCCGCGCTACGGCGCGGTCGGCAAGCAGCGCTCGATCCACAACAACTATCTGACGCTGCCGGTGCTGCTGATGATGGTGTCGCAGCACTATCCGTTCCTGTTCAGCCATCCGCATTCGTGGCTGGTGGTGGCGCTGATCCTGATGACCGGCGCGCTGGTGCGCCACATTCTCAACAGCGCCGATGCGGGCTCGCCATGGGACAATTACGGATGGGCGCTGCCGGTGGCGGCGATGGCGCTGATCTCCGTGATCTACGTCACCGCGCCCGCCCGCCCGCCGATTGCTTCTGGACCGCCGGTGAGCGAAACCGAGGCGCTGGCGATCTCGGCCAAACATTGCATGCAGTGCCACGCGAAGAAGCCGTCGCATCCGGGATTTGCCGAGGCGCCAAAGAACGTGGCGCTGGAGACGGTCGCGGACCTGCGCCGCTACGGCAAGCTGGTGATCCAGCAGACCGTGCAGAACCGCGCGATGCCGCTCGGCAACCAGACCGGCATGACCGACGAGGAGCGCGCCGCACTGGGCCGTTTCCTCTCGGCCGGTCGCTGACGGGGGCCGGCGATGGGCACGCACGCGAACGATCCGCCCGACGTCGAGGCGCTTGGCCGGCGGGCCGAGGCGATGATCCGCGAACTTGGCGCCATCTCGGCAGAACCGGACCGGATGGTGCGGCTGTTCCTTTCGCCGGAGCATCGCCGCGCCGCCGATCTGGTGGCGCGCTGGATGCGCGAGGCCGGGCTTGCGGTCGAGGAGGACTCGCTCGGTACCGTGCGCGGCCGTGCCGGGCAGGGCCCGCGGCTCCTGATCGGCTCGCACATCGACAGCGTGATCGACGCCGGTCTCTATGACGGCACGTTCGGCGTGATCGCCGGAATTCTCGCGGCGGGGCATGTGCTGCGCTCCGGCCGTGCGCTGCCGTTCGGCATCGACGTGCTGGCGTTCGGCGACGAGGAGGGTTCGCGCTTTCCGGTGACGCTGAATTCGTCGCTGGCCTGCGCCGGACTCTTTCGAGAGGAAACGCTGGAGCGCACCGACGCCGACGGCGTCACCCTTGCGGAGACGCTGCGGCGCTACGGCAAGGATCCGGCGGGGATCCCGGCGGCAGCCTACCGGCCGCAGGATGCGGTGGGCTATCTCGAGGTCCACATCGAGCAGGGGCCGGTGCTGGAGGCGGAGAACCGTGCGCTCGGCGTGGTCACGGCGATCATCGGCCAGACCTATCTGAACGTGGAGATCGCCGGCATGGCGGGCCACGCGGGCACGGTCCCGATGGCGCTGCGCCGCGACGCGCTCGCCGGCGCAGCCAAGATCGTGCTGCTGGGCGAACGGCTGGCCCGCGAGACCCAGGGCGAACTTGTGGCGACCGTCGGCAGACTCGCGGTCGAACCGGGCGCGCCGAACGTGGTGCCCGGCCGGACCGCTCTGGTGTTCGACATCCGCTCCGGCGACGAGGCGCTGCGCGCGCGCTTCGTCGAGCGACTGAAGGACGGCTGCGGTGCGATCGCCGCCGCACGATCGCTCGATGTGAAAATTGCGAAGACGCGCGAGGTCGCCACCACGCTCTGCGACCCGGCGATTCAGGAGGGGCTGGCGAAGGCCGTCGCTGAGGTCGAAGGACGGGAGGCCCGGCGGCTATGGTCGGGTGCCGGTCACGACGGCCAGGCTATGGCGAAGCTTTGTCCGGTCGGGATGCTGTTCGTGCGCTGCCGCGGCGGGATCAGCCACAATCCGGCGGAGTATGCGAGCCCGGTCGACATGGGGCTCGCGGTCGCGGCGCTGATCCGCTTTATCGAGGACTTCGCGCCCGCAGCCGCAGGGTGATGCTCAGAACTGCTCCGCGATCTTCTCGAACACCGCGCGGTCGTAGCCGTTCGCCATGCGCGGCACCGCGACGACCGGCACCGGCGCGATGAAGCGGGCGATTGCGGCGACCGTCTCGTCGAGCGACACGCCGGAGCCCTCGGTCTCGCTGACGGCGACCGTATTGATGGTGAGGCCGTGCCGGTGCAGCACATCCACGCAGGTCAGCGTGTGGCTGATGCTGCCGAGATAGCTGCCCGACACCAGAACCAGCGGCAGGCCGAGCGCGATCATCCAGTCCATCACGGTGCGACGCTCGTCGAGCGGCGACATCGCGCCGCCGACGCCCTCGATCAGCAGGACTCCACGATGCGCCGCCACGGCACGCTGGCAGAAATCGACCATCGCGTCGTAGTCGAGCGTGCGGCCCTCGCGCGCCGCGGCCATGTCCGGGGACAGCGGGGCGGCGAAGCGAAACGGCGCAATGCGATGGATCTGTTCGGCATCGACCGGCCGGCCGAGGGCGGCGAGCAGCGCGGCCGGGTCGCTTTTGTCGAAGTCGTCGGGATCGAAGCCGCTTGCGACCGGTTTCAAGGCATGCACCGCGAGGCCGAGGCCCCGCCAGTAGCGGATCAACCCCGCAGTGACGAAGGTCTTGCCGACGTCGGTTCCGGTGCCGGTGATGAAGGTGGCGCTCATGCGTTCCGCAGCACTTTGGCGCGCACGATGTCCGCCAGCCGTAAAATTTCGGTATCCGGATGGTCCGACGAGAAGGCGATGCGCAGCCGGGCGGTGCCCTCCGGCACGGTCGGCGGCCGGATCGCAACCACCAGAAAGCCCTCGGATTCCAGCAGGCGCGAGGCCGCGAGCGCGTCGTCCGCCGCGCCGATCAGCACGGGAACGATGGCGCTTTGCGCTTCGGGAAGGCCCGCCGCGCGGGTGAAGCCGCGGGCCTTGTCGAGGGGCGCGCGCGGCAGCGCCGGGTCGGCTTCGATCAGGTCGAGCGCGGCAATGGCGGAGGCCACGACCGACGGCGGCAGGCCGGTGGAATAGATCAGCGTGCGGGCGCGGCTCTTCATCAGGTCGATCACCGGCTGCGAGGCCGCGAGATAGCCGCCGTAGCCGCCGAACGCCTTGGACAGCGTGCCGATCTGCAAGGGTGCAGGCGCCGCGTGAGCGAATTCGAGATCATGGGCGTCATCCACCAGGGTCCAGACGTCGAAGTCCCCGGCCAGCGCCGCGAGATCGGCAAGCGGCGCGCGGTCGCCGTCCATCGAGAACACGCCCTCGGTGATGAGCAGCGCGTGGCGGTGGCCGGCGCGATGCTCCCGCAGGATTTCGCGCGCGTGGCTGGCGTCGTTGTGGCGGAAGGCGTGGACCTGCGCGCGCGACAGCCGCGCCCCGGTCCACAGGCTCGAATGCGCCAGTTCGTCGATCAGGATGAGGTCATCCGGCCCGACCAGCGCCTGCGGCACGCCGGCGTTGACCAGATAGCCGGAGCCGAACACACAGGCCGCGTCGGTGCCCTTGAGCCGGGCGAGGCGGGTTTCGAGCTGCGCGTAAAGCGGATGGTTTCCGGTGACGAGACGCGAGGCGCCCGAGCCCGCACCGTAGCGTTCGATTGCCGCGATGGCGGCGGCTTTGACGGCCGGGTGTTGGGTCAGGCCGAGGTAGTCGTTGCAGGAGAACGAGAGCAGACGTCGCCCGCCGCGCTCCGCCCACAGGCCGGCGCCGCGCACCGTCGGCGTCAGCGCGCGGCGCAGCGTGCGGGCCTCCAATGCGGCCAGCCGTTCGCTGGCGCTGCGATCGAGCGAATCCATGTCCCGGACCGGAACCTCTGCTATGACGCTGCCGGTGTAGAGCGGACCCGCGCGGAACGAAAGGCCAAAGGGCGAATGAGCGGCGCAGCGCCTCCGGACTGGTATGCGGCAGGGCTCGCCCATGTCTGGCTGCCCTATGCGCAGATGAAGACCGCGCGGCCGCCTCTGCCGGTTGCGCGCACGCAGGGTTGCCGGATCGTGCTGGCCGATGGCCGCGAACTGATCGACGGCATCGCATCCTGGTGGACGGCCTGCCACGGCTACAACCATCCGCACATCCGCGCGGCCGTGGAGCGCCAGCTTGCGACGATGCCGCATGTGATGCTGGGTGGACTTGCACACGAGCAGCCGCTGCGGCTGGCGCAGCGGCTCGCTGCGCTTCTGCCCGGCGATCTGGAACGGGTGTTCTTTTCGGAGTCGGGCTCGGTCGCGGTCGAGATCGCCATGAAGATGGCGGTGCAGTTCTGGCTGAACCGGGGCGAACGCGGCCGCACCCGCTTCGTGTCTTTCAAGGGCGGCTATCACGGCGACACCACCGGCGCGATGGCGGTGAGCGATCCCGACGAGGGGATGCATGCGCTGTTTGCGGGCGTGCTGCCGGCGCATCATGTCCTGCCGCTGCCGCGGGATGCTGCCGGCGAAGCGGCGCTGGCGGGCTTTCTCACGGTGCATTGCGACCAGCTTGCGGGCCTGATCGTGGAGCCGCTGGTGCAGGGCGCAGGCGGCATGCTGTTCCACGAACCGGAGGTGCTCCAGCGTCTGCGCCGGCTCGCGGACCGGCACGGCCTGCTGCTGATCTTCGACGAGATCTTCACCGGCTTCGGCCGCACCGGCGCGATGTTCGCATGCGAGCAGGCGGGCGTCGTGCCCGACATCGTGACGCTCTCGAAGGCGTTGACCGGCGGCACGCTGCCGCTGGCGGCGACGGTCGCGACGCGGCGCGTGTTCGAGGCGTTCTGGTCGGACGATCCCGACCACGCGCTGATGCACGGGCCGACCTACATGGGCAACGCACTGGCCTGCGCCGCGGCCAATGCCTCGCTCGACCTGTTCGAGCGCGAGCCGCGGCTGGACCAGGTGGCGGCCATCGAGCGGCAGATGCGCGACGAACTGGCGCCGTGCCGCGACCTTGCGGGCGTGACGGACGTCCGGGTGCGGGGGGCGATCGGCGTGGTCGAGCTGGAGCGGATCGACGATCTGGCTGCCCTGCGTGCGCGCTTCGTCGAGGCGGGCGTGTTCGTGCGTCCGTTCGGCAAGGTGGTGTATCTTGCGCCGGGCTTCACGATCGAGGCGGATGAACTGTCGTTATTGACGGGCGCGATCCGCAAGGTGCTGAAGGGCTGAACGCGACCGGCATCGCCGGGCCGCGCCGAAGATGCGTGTCCCGGTGATCCCGCTCAGGAGAGCACGGTGCGTCTCCAAGCGGGATGGCCGGCACAAGGCCGGGCATGACGCGGTGAGTGATTGGAATTCAAACGGCGCAATGAAACTCTAGAACCCGACCACCGTGCCGTGCAGGTCGTATTCGTCGGCGCGCTCGATCTTCACGGTCGCGATTTCACCGACGCGCAGCGGCCGGCGACTTGCCAGATAGACCGCGCCATCGATCTCCGGCGCGTCGCCCTTGCTGCGCCCCTTGGACACGGTCGGCCCGACCTCGTCGACGATCACCTGCTGGCGGGTGCCGACCTTGCGCCGGAGCCGGCGCGCGGAGATCGCCTGCTGCTTCTTCATGAAGCGATGCCAGCGGTCCTCCTTGACGTCGTCGGGCACGAGATCGGCGAGATCGTTGGAGACCGCGCCCTTCACCGGCTCGTAGCGGAAGCAGCCGACGCGATCCAGAGACGCTTCGTCGAGCCAGTCCAGCAGCATCTCGAAGTCGGCATCGGTCTCGCCGGGGAAGCCCACGATGAAGGTCGAGCGGAGAGTGAGGTCCGGACAGATTTCGCGCCAGCGCGCGATGCGATGGAGGGTCTTTTCCTGCGCGGCCGGCCGCTTCATGCGCCGCAGCACGTCCGGCGACGCATGCTGGAACGGAATGTCGAGATAGGGCAGCACGATTCCATCCGCCATCAGGCCGATCACCTCGTCGACATGCGGATAGGGATAGACGTAATGCAGCCGCACCCAGGCGCCAAGCGAGCCCAGTTCGCGCGACAGGTCCAGAAACCGCGCACGGACCTCGCGGTCCTGCCAGCGGCTCGCGGCATACTTGATGTCGACGCCGTAGGCCGAGGTGTCCTGCGAGATCACCAGAAGCTCCTTGACGCCGGCGGTGACCAGCTTCTCCGCCTCGCGCAGCACGTCGGCGGCCGGACGCGACACGAGATCGCCGCGCAGCTTCGGGATGATGCAGAAGGTGCAGCGGTTGTTGCAGCCCTCGGAAATCTTCAGATAGGCGTAGTGCCGCGGCGTGAGCTTGATGCCCTCCGGGGGCACCAGGTCGAGATAGGGATTGTGCTGCGGCGGCGCGGCGCGATGCACGGCGTCGAGAACGCTTTCGTACTGCTGCGGCCCGGTGATCGCGAAGACGTTGGGATATTTCTCCGCGATCTGCTCGGGCTCGGCGCCCATGCAGCCGGTGACGACGACCTTGCCGTTTTCGGCGAGCGCGGTGCCGATCGCCTCGAGCGACTTCGTGCTTGGCGGAATCCAGAAACCCGCAGGTGTTGACGATGACGAGGTCGGAGCCCTTGTGCTCGCGGGTCAGCTCGTAGCCCTCGGCGCGCAGGCGCGTGATGATGCGCTCGCTGTCGACCAGCGCCTTGGGGCAGCCGAGCGAGACGAAGCTGATGCGGGGCGCGGCCCCGGTTTCGGTCGCGGCGCCGCCGGAGGCCGGGGCAGGGGTGGTGGGCATGGCGGCAGGGGCTACAGGCGATCCGTGGCCGGATCAAGGGCGTTGAGTGGCCGGCCGGCCGTCCCCGGCCGTGCCGGAGCCGAAAGGCGGCCGCGGCCCGGCGCCCCGGACCCGGCGTGCGGTCAGCGATTCCGGAACGCCTCGGCCTCGGCGTAGAACCTCTTCTCCCATTCCTTCTGGTTGTCGACGCTCTCGCGGATGAAGGGCGTGAACACCGCCAGATTGAGCAGGAGCCAGTTCACCAGATTGGCCGGAAAGCGCAGCGGCTTCACGAAATCGACAAACAGCACCACGCGGGTCTTGTCGGTGCCGTTCCAGGCCTCGTGGTCGTAGGCGTCGTCGAAGATCATCGCCTTGTTCTCGGACCAGTGGCAGATTTCCTCGCCGACGCGGATTTTGCAGGCGAGCCGCGGCTCCGGGATGATCAGCCCGACATGCAGGCGCAGCACGCCGTTGTAGGGCCCGCGGTGATGCGGGATGTGCTTGCCCGGCTCCAGAATGGAGAACATGGCGGTGATCAGGCCCGGCACCTTGTTCACGATCCGCCAGGTTTCCGGGCACTGCCGGATGTTGGCCTCGGCCTTCGCGCCGTAGCCGCAGAAGAAGAACGTCTTCCAGCCCATGTCCTGGGTGATGCTCTGCACGTCGGTGGAAATCTGATGGAAGCCCGGCAGTTCGGCCTGCCGCAGCAGAACCCGATCGAGCTCCGCGCGGATCGCCGGCGCCTCGCGCTCGATCTCCGCCGCCCAGGGAAACACCGCGTTGTCATAGACCGGGGGATTGCCGACCTTGCTGTATTTCACGTTCAGCCGCTCGGCGAAGGCCACGATCCGCATGAAGAAGCGGGTGACGAGGCTCGGCCGGTCGAGCGTCTTCAGGCCCTCGGTCTCGAAGGTCTGGGTCAGCTCGTGGGGCTGCTGAGGGCTCTGGGCGGACGAGGTCGCGGTCACGGAATCGGCTCCTGGTGGCGGGCCGGATTATGCCACAACCGGCAAGGCGAGCGGAGGTGTGGCGATAATGTTGCTAGCGGGAAGCCTGTGCATAGTGGTTGATCGTCGATGATTAGTTTGGCGCGCCCGCGGTACGCTGAACTTCGACGATCGCCAACAGTGTTTGGTTTAAGGCAAGGTGTGTCGCAAACACGAGCGTCCACCACAACGCAAGCGCCATAGTGACTACGGCAAGTTTTCGCACTTTGCCCCACCATGAGAGGCGCGCGGTCGTTCCCTGTTTCCTCTCATACGGTTCAATCGACCAGAGCCAGTGTAAAAATGCGTAAATGAATGCGAACGGCAGAACTGATGCTAGCGAGGCGGCACCGTACAGCACATAGCTTCCAGACTTCTCCGCGGCGAGCAAAAGCGTGGCTGCAATTAGAAGCCATGAGAGCAACTTGAATGACCACTCCACTAAAGGTCTTGTAATTATTATAAAATAATGGTTATCGGGCAGTCGGCCGAACCGGATTTCCATAAAAAAACCCTCGTTGTTACAGCGTATGACCTGCTGAGTTAGAAGCGTGGCTTAGCGATTATTTTCAGATAATGTTTGATCAGTAAAAGGAAATGTCCTTTTGGCGGAGAGTGAGAACGGAAGTTCGAACCCGTTTGCTGAGGCGCTAGCAGCGTAACCGCAGTCCCTTCCTACTAGCGGATAGCGGTCGCTCGGCAGTGCTTGGAAAGATCGTTGCGTTCGCCGCAGTCAATCATCTCGCGAGCCAGATGCAGCACGTTCATGTCCGCGCCGAGCTGGGCGATCATGAGCGGCCGATTGTCTGCAGCGGCCTTTTCCATCTGAGGCCGCGGAACGATTTGCTCTAGAGGGGATTGGTCAGTTGCGCCGTTTGTGCCATCCCCCCGGCCCCCCGCGGCGCAAGTCCTTGCGGCCCGGTCGTCATAGGCGGCCGGGCCATTTTCTTTTTCATTCCACAAGCCCGAGCGTGCCGTCCATCAATAGGGCGACCACCATTTGCCGTGTCGCGAGTTCCACGTTGCCGCCTTCCAGCGGCCTCCAAGAGTCGTTTGATCGTCGTCTGCCACTCTTGGCGATCCGACCGCCGGCCCATTTTAAGGATGTAGTTCCGGGCGTCGCTGAGCGTTTTTAGTTCGCGGTATCGAGGACGCGTGGCTATCCTGACCGTATAAAGCTTGCGGTTTGTGTTATTCAGACCAATAGTTCGCGGGGGGAACTCAACGATGACGAACGAAGACTTGTCTACCTTCACCAAGGTTGTATGCGGATTTTTGGAGGGTTGGCCGCAGTCGGGGCCAAGTTCCATGGTCAAGATCTCTACTGGGTGCATGTGCATTTGGATACGAAGGAATATGTTCGCATTATAAATCTTGCCATCATTTACGCCCTTACAGTGATAGTTGTGTGCTTCATCGGCAGTATTATCACTTGGGCTTCGCATGAAAACTCGCGGCTCCAGTTGCTTGCACTTGCCGCCGCTGGTCCAGCTCTCTTTACCACTTGGTCCGGAGGCGTGAAAGCGGATGCAACGCGGTCGGCAGCCCGTGAGGCTTCCTTCATCCAGTATATTAATCCTATCGGGGCCGCGATGGCTGGGGATCAATCACCGGCCGGTGGTGAAGGGATATCAATACTCGATGGATGGCGACAGTTCATTGGCGTTGGACGAGACCATGCACGCTACCGCGTTGTCGTTGGATCATACAGATCGCGGGCTGAAGCTACGGTGATGCTGGAGCGAGTAAAAAAGCGCTTCCGAACGCCCATGTATTTACTTCCGATCCTCGACAGAACAACGACTTTTACGGTGTGATAATCGGTGATCCGCTCCCTTACCCCGATGCAAGGAAGTTGCGTGAGATGGTCGCTGGATCATTGAAAGTCGAGGACGCATTTCTAGCTCGTCTCCCCTAGGACCTAGAGGCAAGCATAGCATTCAACTGATTTTTCATTGTTCGCAGAGTTGTGCGTAACTCTTGAAATATTGAAATTATTCATATAGATCATAGCCTTATGGCGGAAGGGGTGTCCGACGAATTCCTCTGACGATACTAACGAATTGCCGCTTTTGCTGCCCCTACCCCCAACTTACCTACACCTCTGCAAGTAGGCCGGGCTCGGCGGCCTACCGCTTACTCTGACGCGTTGGCTGTTATTCATCTTGCTACCCTCTGCGTCAGCTTATGATAAGGACATGTTCTCGCCGATCACAACAAATCGTCAGTTGATTTTGCATGCCCACCCGCGGTCGATTGTTTGGCGCGGAACTTCTGTGCGAAAGCCTGGGTAGCGAATCCCCTTTGGGATGACATTTCGCATGGACCAACGCTCCATTTTCAAGCTTAGTGGGTCCGCCTTTATAATGTTCGTCGACATGATGCACTTCTGCATCGCGCCAATCAACGATGCCATCACATACAGCGCACGACTTGTTCTGCTGATAAAAGAGAACCTCTCGTTCCAGATCGCCAAACAAACGCTTAGTATCTAACTTTTGAAGCGGCTGCAGAAACTCGAGCATTTTTCGTGCATAAAAATGGTGGCGCCGAGCAATACGGTCGCCACGATCCGAATTGACCCGCGTCCACTGCCCATAATGCAGCCAAAACTCAGATGGCTGATCCGAGTCTTTAGTATCTGCCGCTTTGGCGAGCTGTTCCAGGAATCGATCCAAAGCCTTTGGAAGGCGGTCTTCCCAGCTTCGAGCGTAATCATCCCAGAGCATATCCGCGAGGAGGACAAGATGAATAGCATCATGACCCTTCAGAGGCCGACGAGACTTCGCATCTAGAAGGGAAGCAAGCTTATCCAAGATTTCTAGCAATCTCACACTTTCTTTCGAAGTTTCATCAAAATCCAGATTTGAATAATAGAACGAGTCGATCGCGGATGAGTTGATGTCGCAGAAGGCATCTACGCCTTTCTCTCGTCTTGTAAGATACAACATCGCAATCTGAGCCGCGAGTTGGCGCGTTTTTCCCCGGTCCGCCTGAGGTTTCATGCCCAGGGTCTCCTTGAAGAACGAGTGCCCCGGGTATCGCTTGATGTCCGGCTTCCCCCCTAATCCAAGTATAAAATGAGTTAGTTTCCCGGGCCACGCGTCGCGGGTTTCTTGCGCATTCAAGGGTAAGCCGCTCTGAAGGCGAATGAAAAGGTCCCGCACTTCGTTCGCATCGGTCGTCTCGATCATAGCGACGGGCAATACTGTGTTATTGAATTGCTTCTTCAACTCCGGCTCAAGTGAGGCGAAAGTCTTCCCAGCCCAAGGACAGGGCTGGCGCTTTATAAAGCTCGGAAATTTCGCTTTAGCATCGTCTTTTACAGGGTCGAAAAGTGAAAATGCACCTTCGGAGAATTCATACAGGGCATTTATTCGTTGTTGACCGTCGATGACCTCAAAATCCTCGCGTCGGTGACCTGCCACATCACGAACGATATGGTGCAGGTAGATTAGAGGGAGTTGATAGCCTCTCAGAACCGAGTCAATAAGTTTCTTCTTTTGTGTATCGTTCCACACAGCTCCCCGTTGATATTCCGGATTGGCCGAAAGCATCTTGTTGCCAAATAAATCAGTCAATTGACTGATTAGTTTTTGATTTAGAACAGTTTTCATATGATGGGCTCGACGTCATTGGAGCTAACAAGGAAGAAGCAGGATGAAGATACCCTATGAATGCTCCCGTACAAACTGCCGTGCGGAATAGCATAGGTATTGACTGCCCCGTCCACTGATAAACGTGGCGGTCGGGTATTGTTGAGCTATTTCCTGACCAACGCCCTCCGTTCTCGGTGGGGTGCCTCGTTGCTTATGGATTGAAGAACCCTGTACCGTCCGACCCTACCGTGTTCACTAGTAGAGCCCGGTCCAAGAAAACATTGCGCGCTTCGCAACTCGTCTCCGCGACCAGCAGACAGCCGTGGCAAGCCGCCCCATGCAGCGTTCGGTCCTCGTCAGCAGAGATCGGGTCGTGATCGGCGCATACAGGATCGCCGGAGCAAAGGCGCTCGCGTTCCAGTGCGGACTTAAGACTCGGGCAAACCGCCGCGTGACCTCGACGAGACCGCCCAGCGTTCCCTGATTGCCCGCGGTGGCGGTGTAGATCAGGATCCCGCACTGGATCGGCTGCCCTGGGACGCGCGGGAGCACGTAGATGCGCTCCTTCAGCGCGCTTGCCGGATATCCGCAGTCGATCGCCACCTCGGTCATCAGCGCGTGCGCGAGACTGTGCGCCATGACGTATTCGGGCCGCTCGCGTTCGCGCGAAGCTGTTCTCGCTCACCGCCATGCCTCTCGCCCGCTCTGGCGGCGATCCAAGCAGCGGCGCCGGCTTGCAGCTGGCTCGCCCGGCTCTGCAGGCCGGGCGGCGACAGCCAATCGGCCAGGGCTTCCGGAGCGAACTGGAGGAAAAAGCCTTCGCCGAACTGCTCGACGGCCGGAAGCCAGTCGGGCATTCTGCCCGAGCGGCGCGCCGCTGACGGCAAGTCCGACATCCTCGAGCTCGTCGTTGGCGAGCGGCGCCGGCTCGAACCGCGTGAAGCCATAGAGGCAGGCGACTTCGCGCAGCCGGTGGACCGCGACGAGGGCAGTGATCCCGCTGCAGTGCGGGCGTCCCATCCGGATCCCAGATCGTCGCGCGTCAGCGTCTCCGCATGCAGATGTGCGCCGGACGGTTCTCGCCGATCAAGCGCGCGCCGCTGGCGAGCAGCTGAAATTCGGCGATCCTGGGATCCTCGGCGTCATCGGCCTGCGCGCCGCCGCCGGCATTGGCTAAGCAGCCGGTCGAAGATCTCCTCGTCGGAATAGCCGTCGAGGTTCGCCTTCACTGCCGGATTGAACCGGCGCGCCGCCTGGATGTCCTCGATCGACTTGCATTCCGTCCAGGACCGACCAAAAGGTCTCGATGCGCCGCGCCAGCTCATCGACCGTCTGCGGCAGCGAGATCACCCGCGCGACCTGCGGGAAATAGGTGTTGGTCGCGCTGCGGGTGAGCAGGCGAAGTCCCTTCGGCGCGTTGCATGCGTTCGGATCCTGGTCGCCGATCCAGGGCCGCTCGCCCGGACAGGGGCCGAGGCGGCCCGGCTGAAACAGCTCCTCCAGCGACAGCGATGCGCCGCAGTCGCAGACGATGCGCGTGTCGCGCGGATCGGCGCTGGTGCCCGCATCCTCCAGCCACATCTGCTCGCGGCAGGGGCCGGCGCTCCGGCCGCCGCCTCGCCGCGAAAGTTCTGGTGGACGACCCGGCGCCAGTCGATGTCCTGCAGATGGCCGTTCTCGCAGCCGCAGACGAAGCGGATCGGCGACGCCTTCCGGCGCTTGCCGTCGTCGCCCTTGTGCTCAAGCCGCTTCGGCGGCTCGAGATCCTGAAAGCGCACGAGCCGGCGGCGGTTGTGGCGGGTCGCCGGCGATGGCATCGCAGGCGAACCAGCGCGGGAAACACCGTTGCCTTGATCGCCGGGCGATGGCCGCTTGGGATCGCCGGCATCGATCGGCGGCGTCCGCAACTCCGGCGGCCGGTCGGCCGACGAGTCGCCGTCCGTCGTCCGCGAGGCGCTGGTGCAGGAGCCGCGCGAGCCGCGGCTCCTCGATCACCTGGAACGTGCCGGTGCCGAACATCTCCCAGTGGTCGAGGCCCTGCACGAGGACCGACCGGTCCGGCAGATCGAGCATGGCGCCGGGGCCGAACACCCCGACCACCTGGCTCAGCCGAACCTTGTCGTCTGCCATGGCTGCGCTCGCTCAGCTCAGCGCGTTGCCCATAGGGGTCGGTGATCTTCAGGGCGGACGCATGCTCGACGTCGCGCATCGAACGGCCGGCCGTGAACTTCTGGATACGCCGGATCGAGCGTGGCGCAGCAGCGGATCGAGCGGATCGTGCAGCAGCGCCTTGTCGCGCGGATAGCCGTAGTAGAGCGTTCTCGGCGTTGGCGCGCCTGTCGTCGGCCAGACGCCTCCCAGGCATCCAGCAGCTCGTCGACAGCCGCGCTGCAGCGCCGCATGGCCGCCGACGACCTCGCGCCGGCGGCGCGCGGTCGAGGATCATCTTCACGATCTCGGCGCGAGCGGACTTGTAGTCAGCGATCTCGCCGCGGCCGCTTCGTCGGGCGTCAGCGCCGGGATGAGGTGCCGCGCGGCGGCGACGACGACGGCGGCGAGCGCGCGGTCCAGGGCCCGCGCCGCCCAGGGCGTCACGCTGGTCGCCTCGACGGCGCGGTAGAAGCATGCGTGGAAATGCCGGAAGCCTTCGTAGTGCAGCCGGTCGCGCGGCTTGTGCGCGTTGAGGAGCGCCACCACGAGGCCGGGCTTGTCCGGCCTGCCGGCCGACGCGGCTCGTCGCCTGGATGTATTCGGCGGCGGTCTTCGGCTGGCCCTGCACCACCATCAGACCGAGGCGGCCGATGTCGAGGCCGACCGAGATCATGTTGGTGGCGAGCGCCACGTCGACGCCGTGCTTCGGATCGGCGCACGGCTTCGCCAAGCGCCTCCTTGGCCGCGGCCACCTTGTCGGTGCTCTCGCGCGAGGTGAGCTCCAGCACGTCGCGCAGGCGCCGGTCGGCGAAGGGCTGGTCGGGCGGCGCGATCCGCCGCCGCTCGGTCCCGTAGGTCGGCGAGCCTGGCGCGCACCTCGTCCTCGACGATGCGGCGCGCGCCGCCGAGTTCGCGCAGCGCGTTGAAGTAGCAGAGCGCCGTCATGTAGGGGTCGGCGTCGCCGCCGTCCTGCAGCCTCCTTCTCGGCCGCGGCGAGCAGCGTCGTCAGCGCGCGCAGGAAGATCAGCTTCGGGCCTTTCCCGGGCGCGGCGAGGCCGACATAGAGGCGCGCCGGCTTCTGTCGACGGCGGCACGGTCTGGGCGAAGAAGCTGTCGCGGCGGTCCGGACCGGGCGGCGGGAAGACCTCCGTTCGTGTCGCGGTCGAACAGCGCCTTGATCTGCGCGCCGGCGCGCCGGACCGTCGCGGTGCTGGCGACGATCTTCGGGCCGCACGCGCTGTCCCATCCACTGTGCGCGTCGCCAGCCGGTCGAGCGCCACCTCGTAGAGCGCCGCGACGGTGCCGAGCGGGCCGCTGATGAGATGCAGCTCGTCCTGGATGATGAGGTCCGGCGGGTCGAGCGTGGCGCCGCCGTCCAGCGGCGCTTCCCGCTCCGCTCGGATCGGCGGCGCCGTAGAAGCCCCACTCGTCCTCGCGGTCGACATGGCCGAAGAAGGCGCCCGCCTCGGCCGACCCAGGGCAGGCCGGCGAACTTGTCGACCGTGGCGATCAGGAAGGCCGGCAGGCGGCGGTAGATCGCCTCGTCGACGGTCAGGATCGGCAGCGACCGCGTCGCCGGTGAAGTCGCAGGCCGGATTGGCGCAGCGGATCTCCATGTTCTGCGGCGCGCTGTCGTTCGGCATGCAGGCGAAGCTGTCCGCGGTCGAACGGCGTCGCGCACCACGGGCAGGCCTTGATCGGCGCCGGCGCCTCGCCGGCCGTCTTGCGATAGCGCCGCACGCGGGCGACGGCGGTGTCGTTGCGGCCGTCCCCTGTCTTGCCGAGCCGGTTCGGCGAGGCCGCGGAGCCGACCCAGAGGCCGATCTCGATCGGCCAGTCGCCGAGCAGGCGCTTGCCGCCTTCCTGCCAGGCCGGCTCGCCGCGCATCAGCTCCAGCGCGCAGACGACGCCGGCGGCGCGGGAGAGCTGGTCGAGCGTCAGAAGGCGCAGCGTGTAGCGCATGAGCACGGCGACGCCGGCGCCGAGCATGCCGCCGTTGGTGAGGCGGCGATGCGCGATCGTCAAGGCGGCGAGGCCGAGATAGGCTTCCGTCTTGCCGCCGCCGGTCGGGAAGAACAGCAGGTCGACGATTTCGCGGTCCGGGTGCAGCCGGTCCTGCAGGCCGGCCAGGTTGAGCAGGATGAAGGCGAGCTGGAACGGCCGCCACGTCGGGTGCTCGCTGCGCCGCCGGATCGCCGCCCTGGCCAGCGTCGCGCTGCCGGGCGGCGCGGGCGACGGCCTCGTTCATCGCCCGGAAGGCGAGCCGCGCATGGCGGTCCGTCCGCGAGGAGCGCGATGCCCGCGGCGATGCGGTCCCGCGCCTGACGGGCCGCGGCGATCAGCCGCTGCGCTGTCGCCTGCCGCGGCTGCCCGTGCGATGCCTGGCAATCGTCGCCTGCCTGCTTGCGCGATCCAGGTCTCGTAGTGCGTCGGGAGCTGCGCGAGCGCGTCGCGCAGCGCGTCCGGTCCGCTGCGCTGCGAGCGCCGCCAGGGCCTCCATGCCGAATTCGACATCGTCGATGTCTCTCGTTCGGCTCGACACGCTCGACTTCGGCTGCGGGCAGGAAGTCGGTCTGGGCGGCGCGGACGACGCCGTCTTCATCGGGCGCCCAGCCGGCGGAGTGTTGCAGCCGACCGCATATTCCGCGACGTCGCGATAGTGCAGGTCGGCAAGCGCCGCGTCCGGATCGGCCGAGCCGATAGCCGGTGACGTCGGCGCGCGGATAGAGACCGGCCGCGGCAGCGCACCTCGAGCCGCACCTGGAACGCGAAGGTGACGTCGGCGAAGCGGCGGCGGACGTGCTGCGCGGCGGTTGACGACCATCACCGTCAGCGCCGCGCAGCTGTCGCTTGCGTGCCGTCCGGCTGATCGAGCGTGTAGGGCCGCGCATGCGCCTCGAGCACGAGCGCGCCGCCGGGGCGCTGCGCGCCGGCCGAGCCGGGAACGATGACCGGCCGGCCACGCCCGTTCTCCGGCACCGGCAGGTCGACGCGTCGCCTGGCCAGGCACGCGCTGCCACTGGACATTGCGAAAGGCCGGGTCGAACTGCGCCTTCTCGTCGATGAAGACCTCGTCCGGCAGCGGCGGGACGGTCACGTAGTCGCCCCAGCTCAGTCGGACCTCGACCTCGTGGACCGAGGCATCGACCAGGACCGTGAGTCCGCACGAGGACGGCACGCGGCTCTTCCGCGCCGAAGGTTCGTCGTCGGGTGCATCATCGGCGGCGCGCCGCCAGGTCCCGGTCTCCGGGTCGGCGGATTGCTCCTCGCCGAACAGCGGGTCGCCTTCGTCCTCTGGCTCTCGGCGCCGTTGGCTTCAGCCTCGGGCGCAGGCGCGAGGAAGCCGGTGAGATACCAGCGCGAAGGATTGTCCTTCAGCCGCTCGTCGAGCGAGGTCGGCGTCTGCCGGGCCGGGACCGATCAGGTCGCGGCGCAGCACATCGACAACGCGGGCACGGACGTCAGTTGCTGTCATGGCATCGGTCTTTCCGACTCTTCCTTGTAGTCGCCCACCACCCAGATAAAGCTCTGCACGTCGATCCGATCGCGCGGCTTAAGGTCCGCAAGCTCGTGGGTGGTTTTCGACGCAAGATCGAGCAGGCTTTCATATACGTTGATATTGAGGCGCGGCTCGTAGTCGGACGCAAACCGGTGCCCGATGCGCGCCGCGAAATCCTTCGTGACCTCGGGCTTGAGAAACATGTGCTCGGCCGGCCGCCAGAGAAACGGCAGATAGGTCACCACCGTCCACTTGGCGTTGTCGTGCGGCTTGAGAGCCCGCTCCATGTCGCGAAGCGCAGATTTACCCTCGCCGAGCGTGAAACGCGCGGCCGCTTGGACGAACGGATCGCCGTGCGGACCGCGGAGCACGTCCTGCAGCCGTGTCTTTTCGAATGGCGAGAGAAGGTTGGTCGCCCTGAACACTGATAGGATCGCCTCGCCAAATCCCGCACCGCCTTTCGCCTGCTCGACCGGAACGGCCGCATCGAGCCTTGTCTTCGCGGCGACCTTGTAGTCGCGCTCCTGCCCGGCATAGCCGTCCGACTGAAACCCATTCGGAAAGAAATGCAGAAACCGGTTGCGAGCGCCGTCGAAGCCGAAATACTTTGGGTTAGCCTTGCCGGCCTCGTCGTGCAGCCGGCGCCAGACGTCATCGGCGTCCGGACCTTCCAGGACCCTGACCGAGTTTCCGACGATGACCGCACCCTTGTAGGCGCCATTTTCCTTGAACAGGCGCAGGGTAGCGTTGCCGACCGTCGCTTCGCGAACCTTCTCCCTCATAGCTGCTCGAACTTCTGCATGTTCACGGCACCGCGCGGTTCGACTGTTCGTCGTCTTTTCGCCATTGCTTCCCCCTCCTTTTTGCACATCACAGCAAAAGTAATCGGACAACGTCCAGTTGTTTTTATGGTGGCTGACGAGGTCATGGCTGCTTCTCGCCGGAGGTCTCTACAAAGCTGATGTGATCGACTTCATGCGGACCGATCGCCGCGTTCACCGCACTGCGAAAGAGCGTGAACGTCCGGCGCCTAGGTTCATCCGTGTCTCGATGCGACCAGCCACCCCACGGCGGGCTTGCCGTGCTCTCGGTCTGCACGAGCAATCGCCGCGCCTTCTTGCCGGTGAAGCTAACCGGGCGTGTGACCGCTGACAGGCGCGGCCCTGCAATCTCGGTCCAATGGGCCGACAGATGCTCGAAGTGTTTCGCCAACTCGTGGTCCTCGGGCCGCTCTTTGACTTCGAAGTCCCACGGGCGGTAACACGGACCGCCCCTCGGACCAATCGGCTGCGCGGACGGTTTTTCGACTGTGTAAAAATCTTGATGGGAAATTCGTTCGACTATGCTGCGGCAACCGTTGGCCTCGGCCCAGTCAACCGTCTCTTTCCATCGCTGCATTTTCTGAACGTCGTTGCTGAAGGCCCACCCATTGAGGATGAGCGGCGCCGGCGGCCGGTCCGGGTCACAGTCATGTGTTTCGGCGTGGCGAAGCAATTTCTGAAATACTTCGCTCCATCGGGACGGATTGGGACAAATGTGTTGCGGGGATACGGCCGTTGTCCTTGTGCTGCGTCCGGCCGGAAGCTTGCGCAGCGGCCGCACGGGTTGATCCGGGATCCGGCTCAGGTCAATGCGGCTGGGAAATCCATGCAGCCGCGCGAGATGGTTCGCAATTTCGCCGGTGCCGATCTGGCCGAGGCACTCCGGGCACTCGATCCGCAGGGCGAGTGAGTCCGGCCGCTCATATCTGGGCTTGAGGCGGACGACGACACGGAACGTGTAGCTGTCGTCCTCGATCAAGGACACGCTCTTGCCGCGCTGGTCGTAGACCACGAGCCCGCCGGCGAGGAAGCCCGCATTGTTCTTGATCAGCAGGACGATGCTCTGATCTTTTCCGGTCTCGATGTTGATCAGCGTGCAGCGCTTCGAAAGCGATGTCTCCGTTTCCGAGACGATGCCCATGATTAAGCCGTCCCGTGCCTTGAACTCTGCGAGCCTGGACTCGGAAACGACCGTCGAGCGGACGCCGCTCGACGCCACGTAGGCCTTGTCCATGCATAGATGCTTGTACCAGGGCGGCCCCAGCGGAGGATCGATCCAGACGCTGCCGCCGTTGTGGCGGATGAAGTAAACGGGTCGATGGCATTCGGGACACTGTGTCTGGAAACAGCGGCTTTCCTTGCTGTGGCTGTAGCCGGCATAGTCGTTGACATCCGAACGGGCTGACCCGCCGCATCCGCCACCGTAGATGTGCAACGGTATGCAGCGTCCATCTATGTAGCGAAACTCAATTTCGCTGCCGCATTGGCTGCAGGTTGGCACGGACCGCTCTGCTCCGGGACCGAGGATCACTCTGCATCTGCATCGTCCTCGCCTTCGTCTTCGGCCTTGCCCTTCATCCCCGGCGCGATGCCTTGCCGAACTTCTTCGGCGTGGCGTTCGGCGTTGAGCGCGAGCAGGCGGGCGAGGACTTCGTCGCGGAAGTCGGAAGGCCAGAACAGGCGGCCCTGGTAGGTGTGGTCGTCCTCGTTGGTTTCGTCGAGGAAGACCGGCTGCGCGCGCGCGGCAAGGTCGCGCCAGGCTCTTGCTTCTTCCGCGGTGCTTGCGCTCGCGGCATAGGCCTCGAGCACGGCGCGGTCCATAGCGGCGTGCAGCTCGCGCAAGCGCTGAATGTCGTCGGCGGTTTCGGCCGGATCGTGGAAACGATTGTAGGTCTTGGTCATGCCCTCGTTGCGGCGGGCCATGAGCGCGGCTCGGTGGTCGAGATAACTACGGCCGGTCAATTCGAGAGCGAGCGAAGAACCGAAACTCGCCGGGAATGGAAACAGCTCGAATGTATCGGTAGGTCGATAATTCAAACGATCCTCTAGCGACGACGAAAACACCCATGAAAAAATCTCGTGAAGCCTCGACTGAACGCATGCAAACGTCTGCATTCGTGCATCAGTTACTATAGCTACGTTGTGTGAAAACACAGCGCGTGAATCGCATAGTGCGAAGCCCAGATGGGGGGTTACCATTGAAATGGCGAGTACTTGGTCCGTTCGCCTAAGCCTTTCGGTGAGGCCAGGCCAATTCTCGGCATATGTCCACCAACGCAGACGATTTGACTTTCGTTTCTGCTTGTCTCGCTCGGGCTTCACCAAGTTGTAGACTATCGCAAGAAGGTCAGGCCAATCTGCTGCCACGGCCCCCTCATACGTTGCAGGCGCAACAGCCCAGGAGTGGCCGATCTTGTAGGGTTTTTCTGCCATTTCATCCCACGGCAACGCCATCCCCGACCGAGCAAGCGGGAAATCTTCAAAATTTATTGCATACCGATGGTGAAGGTGCCTGGGATGATTGTTAATTTCTTCTCCTCCGATAAATGGAAAAATACGATCTGCGGACTCAGAGTTTGAAGCGATTATCTCGTCCATATCCGAGATTTGCTTGGCGACCCCGGCAGACGAACTGCTATCAAATGAAAAACCCACTCCCATGATCACATATCCTACAAATGCAATCCGCGAGTTTGCTGCCAAGCGATCTGGATTAGTCTGAGGCCCACCCGGCAGCAAAAATGGTGTTATCACTTCAACGAGATTTGCTCGATTGTTGAGCCAGCGGATACCTTTCCAACGACCCCGGTATATGTGGACAGTACTGACTGTTACTTGTGCTGCGCCAGGCCAGGGAAGGCGCCTTATCGCCGCGATTATTTCGCCACCAGTGGCGGCAATTTTCTCCAAACCTGTTGTCCGCGTATCCCCTTGCGCAATGGTATTGGTCGCAATGAGTCCACAAACTCCGCCAAGCCGAGAAAGTACAAATGAACTGCGAAAAAAATGGGCGACCAGGTCAGAGTTGCCGTGTGATCCTTCATGCGTCGTTTGTAGCCAAGATAGATACCCTTCACGATTATCAGCAATAATTGAGTTCTTTCCTGCAAACGGCGGGTTTCCCACGATCGCATCGAACCCGCCATTCTCCCGCGCAAACACCTCCGGAAACTCGATCTCCCAATGAAACGGCGTGAGCGGATGCGCGCCCTGCTTCAAGGTCGCGGCCATCGCCGCGAGCTTGTCCCACGCCACCGGCGAGCCGCCGAGCCAGCTCTCGACCTCGGCGCGCTTCTTCTCGCGCGCCTTCGGCTTGTCCTCGGCGAAGAACGCCGCGATCACCGCGTCGCCCATCAGGCGGACTGTCCTTCAGCCGCGCTTCCAACGAGCGGTGCCGCTGCTCCTGGATGGCGCGCGCGGTGTCGTCCGGCGCGGCCTGGATTTCGGCGCGGCCCTTCATCGCCTCGGCGACGCGGTCCTTCACCAGTTGCCGGAACAGCGGCAGGCCGGGCTTCGACGTGTCCCAATGCGCCGCCGCGATCTGCGCCTCGCGTCAGGCCCACCAGGCTGTCGCCCGATTTCAGCGCGTGGTCGAGGAAGGTGAACTCGTGGTCGCGCGCGAGCGTCGCGAGCCACAGCGACAGCTTGGCGAGATCGGTGGCGAGCGGGTTCTTGTCGACGCCGTAGAGGCAGCGCTGCGCGACCAGGCGGCGGGCGTGCAGCTCCTCGTCCTCGTCCGGCGGGATGGCCGGCTTCTTCTCGGGCTAGCGCGCCCAGGCCTGCGACCAGCCGCGCCGCCGAGCGCGCGGCAGGCCTCGACCAGGAAGGCGCCCGAGCCCATGGCCGGGTCGCAGACCTTGAGATCGAGCACCTGCTCCGGCGTCGCGTCCGGCCCGAGCCGCTCGAAGGCCGGCTCCAGCGCGTGGCGCACGATCGGCTCGGTGAGGTGCGCGGCGTGTAGTGGCTGCCGGTGCGCCGGCGCTCGTCGGTCGGCTGCAGGAGCGGCGTGCCCGGCGGCGCGACCTGGCCGCCGGGCGAGCCGCGCTCGTCGACGATCGGGCGCAGCGCCGCGACCACGCTCGGCCGCATCGGTCGCCGCCGTCGAGCGCCTTGCCGACCCTGTCGGCGAGCTGAGCCGCGGTCGGCCTCCTCCTTCAGGAACTTCACCGCTCCTTGCCCTTCTTCGCAGCGAGCGCCGCGAGATCGACGAAGACCGGCGTGCGGTCGTTCTTGCCGGCCCTGATCGCGAGCGCCGGGCCGGGCCGCGTCTCGACCGTGAAGCCCATCACGGTCTCGTAGACGCAGCCGATCTGCTCGACGTCGAGCGTGCGGTAGGAGAGCTGCTCGCCGTCGAGCGCTCAGCAGCAGGTCGAGAATGCGCAGGATGCAGCCGTCCGAGACGGTCGGCCGGCGCGAGCGGATCCTCTGGGCCGTCCTGCCCTTGCAGGAACGGAAACGCCTTCGGGATCGAACAGCTTGCCGCCGCGGCCGCGGATCCAGCCGGTGCGGTCGCCGCTGTGGACGAGCCGGAACAGCGCCAGCAGCCGGGCCCAGGCGCCGCGGCGCTCGTCCATGGTGTCGGGATGAGCGCGGCGATCGTCG
The DNA here is from genome assembly GCA_963758225.1 of uncultured Alphaproteobacteria bacterium. Taxonomy (GTDB): domain Bacteria; phylum Pseudomonadota; class Alphaproteobacteria; order Rhizobiales; family Xanthobacteraceae; genus Z2-YC6860. Next base: position 356,750 of record CAVWUJ010000007.1, read on the forward strand.
AGCAGACGGGCATAGAGCGAGCGCACGCCATAGCCCTGGTCGTAGAGCGCCTCGCGCGTCGGCGTCGGTGCGCGACGGGATCAGGTCGCGGTCCTCGGCGTAGAGCAGGAAGACGAGGCGCAGCAGGACCGTCAGCAGGCCCTCGTAGAGATGCTCGGGCCGGCTCGCCGCCAGCGCCTCGATCCGCTCCCGGTCGGCGGCGTGGAGGCCGCGCAGCAGCTCGTGCAGCGCGCCGAGCACCTGCGCGGCGAGCTTGGTCGAGACCTCGGCCTGCGCGTCGCGGCTCGCTTTGCAGCAGCGCCGGCAGCCGGCGGTCCGGCGCGTCGTTGTGCAGCCGGAACGAGGAGAGGATCAGCTTGAGGCCGCCGAGCATCGGCCGGCCGCCGACCTCGCCGAGCGAGCGCAGCGGAAACGTCAGCCAGCCGCTGGTCTCGCCGCGCGGCGCATGGACGAGGCGCAGTTCGCCGTCGGTCATCAGGATTCCGGTCGGCACGCCGGTTTCGCGCAGCAGCCGCTCGAGCCGCTGGTGCGGCGTCGCCTCCCAGCCTTCGAGCGCGCCGCGCTCATCGGGATCGACGCCGGGCGCCTCGATCCGCACCAGGATCTGCCAGCCGCTCTGTCCGGATCGGCCACCGCCCAGTGTGGCGCGAGCTCGTGTCGCTCTCCTCGATGCGGACGGACAACGTCGTCCGGCAGCGGCGGCCCGCCCGGCGCGCCGGCGACTTGGCCGCGGCCGCCAGCCGAGGACCTCGCGCGAAGAACGCCCAGGGATCGAGCAGCGCCGGCCCGTCCTCGTTCGGCGACAGCAGCGACCGCACCGCCTCCGTGTCGGCGCGCGTCTGCTCCTCGGGACTGAGGCCGTGGCGGGCGAGGACAGTCGGCGCGACGACGAGGCCGATCGGCTGGACGTGGCCGAGCCATTCGTCGTTGGGATCGATCGCGGCCATGCTCAGTTGCTCTCCGGCCAGAGATAGACGAGGCCGATGGTCTCCAGCCGGTCGGCCGACGACGGTATAGGCCCTGCCGGACGCGCTCCGGCTCCCGTCTCGATGTCGATCGTCAGTCTCTCCAGCTTCGCCTTCCAGTGGCGCCGGTCGCGCCGCCGCTGCTCCGCCTCCTCCGCGACGTCGGGCAGAAGCGAGAGCTGCCTGCTCGTCGGGCTCGGCGTCGGCCTTGGCGATCCGCGCGCGCTGGTCTTCGCAGCAGGCGCTGAAGCGAGCTCGCCTCCGCCTCGCCCACCGCTGGCGAGCTGCTTCGACCGCCCCGGCCTTGCGCTGCTTCGGCGCGGTCGCGCAGCTCGGGCTCCAGATCAGCGGCATCCTGCGCCGCCCATCGGCCGGATGCGCTCGATCGACGCTGTGGCGCCGGCGGCCGCGGCTTCTCGGAACGCCTCGTCGAGCTGGTCGAGGGTCGCTCCTTCGCCGGCCGATGCCGAAGGGCTTGAGCGGCTTCGTCCCGCGTCCCGGCCTCCGTCCAGGCGGCGGTGACCAGGATGATCTCCTCGTGCAGCCGCGCCGCGCCCGGGCCGTAGAGCGCGAGCCGGCCGAGCAGGATCACGCGCGGCTGGGCGCCGGGGCCGATGACGACGCAGGCGCGCGACAGGCCCGGACGCGAAGCCCTGGCTCAGGAAGCGCGACAGCAGCCGGCGCACCAGCCGATGCTCCAGATGGAGCTGCACGACGCCCTCGGCATCGACCCTGTCCTCGGTGAGTCGCCGGGCGGAACGAGATGGCGCGCAGCGGCGCTGTCGCGCGCCAGTCCTTGAGCTGTCTCGGGCGCTTGCGGCGGCGGATGCGCAGATCGTCGAGCGCCTCCGGCCAGCCGCCGCCCGCAAAGGCCGGATCGGCGGGGTCGAGGCGGAAGAGCGGCGTGCCGCCGATCTCGCCGGCGCGGCGCCGCGTCGAGCGAGGTGCCGGCGCGCGGCAAGAGCCGTCGCAGACGACGCGCGCAGCTCGTCGGGGTCGACGCCCACGCTCTCGCGCGAGCGCTCGAGCGCGGCATCGCGAGATCGTCGATCTCCTTCGCCTGCCGCGCGCGCCGCGCCGCCGTCTCGTCGTCCATCTCGCTCGACGGCGGTCTTCTGCGAGGTCCGTCGTTCGCCGGCCTCGTCGATCTCGTCGCGCGAGCGAACTTGGCTCGCGAGATGCCCTCGCGCTCGAGGCGGTCCGACAGCCGATGGCCGATCACCTGGCCGGCCGAGCCGAGCTGCGTCGCGGATCAGCTCGGTCTTCCGCACCAGCGCCTGGAGGACGACGTCTTCCTCGCGCTGCGCATAGACGAAATAGCGGCACCAGACCTGCTGGCGACGGCTGCAGCTTGCGGTCGATGCGGCCGTTGCGCTGCTCGAGCCGCGCCGGGTTCCAGGGAAGATCGAAGTGGATGAGGTCGTGGCAGCGCATCTGCAGATTGATGCCTTCGCGCGCCGCGTCGGTGCAGATCAGGATGCGCAGCGGATCCTTCGCCGGATCGGCATTGAAGCGGCGCTTCAGCTCCTCGCGGCGGATCGGCGGCGTCGCGCCGGTGAAGCGAGGCGATCCGGTCGTCGGGCTGCAGATCGTCGAGCGCCTCGGCCAGCCGCTTTTCCAGCCAGCGGCGCGTGTCTTCGTATTCGGTGAAGAGAACCAGGCGCCGCTCGTTCCAGCGGCCGCCCGGCGCCATGTTGGCGCGGATCCACTCGGCCAGCCGGACGATGCGGGCGTCCGGCCGGTGCGCGTGCTTCCGCGCGATCTCCAGCATCTCGTCGACCATGCGCGAGGTCGGAGACGCCCGCAGCGACCGCCCCTGCGGCCTCGGCCGCCTGGTCCTCCTCGTCCTGGATCAGCTTTTCGGCGGCGGCTTCGTCCTCGGGCTCGTCTTCGATCTCGGCGCCGCCCTGGACGAAGGCTTCGGCGGCGGCCTTCGCGGCGTCGGCGTCGTCGCTCGAACGAGCCCCTTGCGATGGACCTCCAGCGTCTTCGCGAAGGCCGCGATCGACGACAGCAGCCGCTGCTGCAGCCCGACGAAGGTCAGCCGCACATAGCCCGCCTCGCCGCGGCGGCAGGTCCGCCGCTGCTGCGCCCGGATTGCTTCGCCATATGCGGCGAGCTTGCGGGAAAGCACGAGCTCCGGCGCATCGTCGGCAGACCATCGATGACGGATCGGCTCGACGTGCCGCTCCGGAAAGCTCTCGCCGAAGTGCCGCAGGTCGGATTTCAGCCGGCGGACCATGACCGCGTCGAGCTCGCGCGGCCGCACTGGCACGCCGCGCGTGAAGCGCTGCGGGTCGAGGATTTCGAGCAGGGCCGAGAAGGAGTTGGAGTGGCCGTTGTGCGGCGTCGCCGACAGGAACAGCCGGTGCTCGAAGCGCTCGGCAAGCCCGCGCACCGCGCGGGTGAACTGGCTGTCGATCGCGTAGCGCGAGCCGCTGGCCGGCGCCGCATGGTGCGCCTCGTCCAGGATCAGCAAGCGCTCGCGGGCGGAAATCGCCCAGCAAGATCGCGCAAGGCCGCGCGACGTAGGTCTCGTCGGCCAGCAGCGAATGCGAGATGATGAAGCGCGATCCCGCGGACCACGGATTGGCGGCGAAGCCGCGCTCGCGCCGGAGCGCGGCGAGATATTCGCGATCGACGAGCGTGAACGACAGGCCGAACTTGGCCTCAAGCTCGTCCTGCCACTGGCGGACCATTCCGGCCGGCGCGGCCACGAGAACGAAATCGACGCGCCGCCGCAGAAGCATTTCGCGGAGGACCAGGCCCGCCTCGACGGTCTTGCCGGCGCCGACGTCGTCGGCGATCAGCAGGTTGACCCGCGGCAGCCGCAGCGCCTTTCGCAGCGGAAGAAGCTGATAGGCATCGAGGTGGATGCCGGCGCGGAACGGCGCCTGGAACAGGTCCCGGTCGGCGGCGGTCGCCGTGTTCCAGCGGAGCGTGCGCAGATAGGCGGAGAAGACCGTCGGATCGTCGGTGCCGTACTTGTGCGACGCTTGCCCCAGCCTTCGTCCTGCAGGACCGAGGCGTCGAGCTCGGCGTCCCAAAGGACCTCGACCGTCTCGCCCTGGGCGTCGTCGTCGACGCAGGCCAGGCGAAGCGCGGTCAAGGCGCCGATCTGCCGCTCGTCTTCGACAAGCCACCGACGCGTCCTGAGCCGAACAAAATCGCCCCGCCGGGGCATCAATTGCATCGGCTGTCCCCACCCGCTTTCATCCGATTTCTCGTAACCAAATTCTATTTGCCCCGCAATCTATGCGCAAACGTCTGACGCAGCGGACCTATGTCGCAAATCGGAGCGATCCTGCGGCGAGACGTATCGTTTCGGGTCGCAAGGACTGTCGTATGCCAGGAGGACGGGCAGCGATTTCGGCAAGGGCGCGCGCGAATCTGTGGGCATGGCGGTGGTAGGATGAGGCATCAGAGTATTGCGAGCCGGAAAAGTGAACCAATGGCGAGCGTTCGGCTTTCCGGGCGGCGGACGCCGCCTCCGTCGAACTGTCTGGCCCGCTCCGAGCAGCTCTGAACCATGCCGGTGCCAGGGAGCCGTACTACCTTATTGGGCTCGCCTCCAACAGTACGGAACCTCTAATGCAGAGGGCGTGACCCGGTATCCGCTTGGCTACCAGCACTCCGTCACGCCTTGAAATGTTCGGGGCCAAAAAGGGCCTTGACCCGTGCGAACACTACGCGCGAACACCGAGGCCGATTCATTGGCGTAATCAGTAGCTTACGACTAATTTCGCGCGTTGCATGTTCGGCCGAACATGAAATAGCGCTTGCGCTCTGATGACAAGCCGCTGCGAAGCAAGTCAGTCAGCTCGACGCCACGGCAATCACTCTGCCACTCGCCACTTCAATTAGGCGGGCTGAAGTAAAGTTCGGAATATAGCCGGCCTCCAGCGCCACCGAATGATTGACCCCACCTGGCAGGAAGCTCTCATTGAACCTTCTTCTCCAGAGTTCGAGGGTCTCCACGGATGGAAATCCATAGATCTCTTTCCAATCATAGATCGACGTTCGGGTCGCGCCGGAGCGCGGGTCCATCTCCTCAGCTTCAATTCGATAGCGGGCTCGGTCAGTGGCAGGGCCCATCTCGACTGTCACCACCGCCACCCCCTTCTTTTGTCCATCGACTGGCGTATCCGAAAGCCACTACGTGGCTACACTTTCGGTCTGGATGCTGGCGCTTGTCGGCATTCTGCCGATAGCTCAGCTTCCGTCGTCTGCGCAGCGAATGAAGTAATACGACTTCGGCGTTTTATCTCGCATTTAGTCGCTTAAACCGCACCAACCTGTTCGGACTGTCCGAGCGGACAAGTTGGCGCAATCTACCCCCTACATCCCAGTTGGAATCTGAGCCGCTTCGCTCTTGAAGTATCGGAGGCCTTCGAACCAATTTTTGAGCAATGATTGAGACATTTCCCGCGTGGCGGGTCTCAGCCCGGGGCAGGGCATTCCCAACTACCGAGTGTTGTTGGACAATGACGGACATGTTTCCGGCAGTCTGCGAGCCCGCCTGAGCAGCACTGCCCGAAGAATGGTCTGGAGACCAGCGCCTGGCTTATCAATCTCCGCCATCGCAGCTTCCCTCTCTAGAGTTACGTCCATGCATTCAATTATTTCGGCGTAAGGCAGGGCTCCTTGTCCCCTCAGCAACGTAACGTGAATGCCTTGCGTCGCCCTTCGAACATCAGCCTCGGACTTGCCGCGAATTTGCTGTTCGTGATGTTCTATAGGTATTCGGGGGGCGCCCATGCCCCCGTTTTGAGACCGCGCCGCCCCCGTTTCAGACTGGCCTTGCCCCCCTTTTCCCGCTGCATTAGCGCTCAGTCCACTGCGGTCTGATCTTCCCTGCTTCGAATTTACGGACTCGTACTGATGGGCCTCCATGCCCAGCTGCTCGAAGTCAATCGTGTATCTGGAGCTAAGTCCTCGACCACCCACTCCGTCATCCCACACTATCAATCCGAGCTCGCGAAGTTGATTGCGGGCTCGCATCACGGTCCTTCGATCGCAGCCGGTAAGAAGAGAAAGTCGGGCTAAACTCGGATTGCATTGCCCAGTTCGTAGGTTGTGATGATCAATCAACACGCCAAGCACTTTCTTCGATGAGGGCCAGAGTTGGGCATGCAACAAGACGGAACGGTAGGCCCTGGTCTTGAGTGCCTTGTAGGGCCCTGTGCGGCCCCTTTCACGAAGCACGGCGGGCCTCACGTACGGCCGGCAAGCGAGCTAGCCATGCTCGTAGGTCGGTATCCAAGATCAGAGTTCTACGGCCGTTTTTCACGGCGCGAAGGTCACCCTTACCGATTGCTTGGTAAAGCCGCGTTCGCCGGATACCCGAAAGCGCGCACGCCTCCGAAATACTGTGCGCTAGACGCTGGTTAGTCTGCATTTTCTGCTCCCTGATGAACGTCGCCGAATCTCGGCGGCGACGCTCGAACATTGGAGCGATGATCAATCGAGACGCAGGGAGAATGAAAAATAAATCCCTGTCGAAAGTGTCACCCGGAGGCCGGGAGCTTTGACCGGGCCCTCTTGGCCAATCTCCAATAGGTAGCGATCGTCTCAAGTGAATAGTGATCGCCGAGTTGGTTCCTAACCCCAGCTTGCCGCAGCACCGCATCCACAAAACGTAGGCCGGGGCCGGTAGCGCGTCCGTCCGCTTTCTTGCTGGCACCGTATTTTCGTTTGAAGAACTTCTGGTAAATCTTGGGCAGCGCTCGTCCAATCAGATCAAAGTCGGGGCGTCTTTGTTTCGGGGCGCGTTCTGATGAATGAACGTGCTCACACCACGTACGAAATACATAGATGGCCGCGAGGATTCGATCTACGGCAATGTCCTCATGCAGGTCGAGAAACTCGCGCTCGACAGCCTCGTGTACCTTCTCCTTCTCGTCTTTCTCTTCGAGGGCGACGCTGCGCGTGATAGGCACCCCGAACATGGTGTAGCCGACAATAGGGTCGGCAGTTTCTTTGGCGGCTTTAGCTAGTATTTGCCTTAGAGCACTCTGCGCCCTGATTTGGCTGACCTGCTTATCAAGCGCCCGGGCTTTAGGTAGCGTAGCGGCCACCATGCCTTGGCGGCTGCGCCGCTTGGTCATTTCATGGCGCGCTCCGTAAAAATCCAATACCTCGCAAATGCGAAGCTGCAGCCTACGATGGTCGATATTTCCCGGGACATAGCGCTTGCCCACAGCCGCCAACACCGCAGACAAATTTGCATCGGTAAACCGCACGCTCTCCACGCTAACTAGGCTCCCGCGCGTCTCCTTGGGCGAATTGCGACCAGGCCTCCATCAACTGGGCCCTCTTCTCCAGAAGATCGCCGCGCCTGTAGGCCGCTTCCGTCTTGTCATTCACGACGTGCGCCAACGCCATTTCCGAAACTTCATTGGCGAAGTTCGTCTGCTCCAGTGCCCAGTCTTTGAAGGTCGAGCGGAACCCGTGCACTGTAATCTCGGCACGGTTCATTCGGCGAAGCAAAGCCAAGAGCGCCATATTCGACAGCGGCTTTTCATGCGGCCAACTTGGGAAGACGTACTCGAGCCTGCCAGCGGCGGCCGTCAGTTCTAGGGTCTCCAATGCACCTTTGGAGAGCGGCACACGATGTTCGCGAGCGCTTTTCATTCGTGCAGGCGGCACACGCCACACGGCCGCAGACATGTCGATCTCGTCCCATCGCGCCCCGATAGCTTCGTTGGTGCGGGCCGCCGTTAGGACTACGAACTCTAAGCAACGCGCAGCGCTCCCCTTACGGTCGCGAAGATCTCGCATGAATGCTGGCAACTGGGAGTAGGCTAGCGAAGGATGGTGACCTCTGATCCTCCCTGACGAGAGTTTCGGCAGCTTCTTGCGAAGCTGTTCCGTCATCGCGGCAGGATTTCGGAATTGTGGGTCATCTGGATCGGCAGCGTAGTCTAGAATTGCTTCTATGCGCCCCCTCACGCGTCTCGCCGTCTCAGGCTTCTGCGTCCATATGGGACGTAGGATGTCTACGACGTGGGCTGCAGTGACTTGCGCAGCCGGCTCTGCACCGATTAGCGGGTAAACGTATGTTTCGAGGCTGGAGCGCCATTGAAGTCGGTGCTTACCGTTACGCCATTCGCCCTCATGCGCTTGAATGTATTGTTCAGCACGCTCGCGGAAGGTTGTGCGAGCGACCGCTTCAGTGCGGCTCGCCGTTCGCTCGAGGCGCTTTGTGGCAACCGGATCAGCTCCTCTGCGGATTTCGGTGCGCGCATCATCTCGCGCCGCGCGGGCCGCTGCCAATGTAAGATGTTTGGCAGATCCAAGACCTAACCATCGAGCTCGGCCGCGAATGCTATAGCGAAAAATCCACGATCTGGAAGTGGGCCCGGTGATTTGAAGATACAGGCCGCCGCCGTCGCCATGCATTCCGGTGATTATAAGCTTGTCTACCTGCGCCTGCGTCAGTCGTCCTCTCACCCATCCTCCAAACCATCGTTCCTACCAACAATACAGTGGCGGATCGGAGCGAACAGAGCAAGACGAAAGTCGCTGAAATTGTGCTGATTCACTGGTGTTTTTGAACAAAGGCGAACGCAGGCGGCCGGTGTCGTGGCGGAAGGGGTGGGATTCGAACCCACGAGAGAGTTGCCCCTCTGGCGGTTTTCAAGACCGCTGCCTTAAACCACTCGGCCACCCTTCCGTCGCCGCCTACATAGAGCAGCGCCCGGTCTTGCGAAACGGTTTCCTCGCCGGAGCCTCAAGCCCTCACTTCGGCTTCCGCAGCCGCTGGATCTGCATGTTCGCCAGGAACGGCACCAGCGGGTGCGCGCCCATCTTCACGATCGACGGCAGGTCGAGGCCGACCAGCGCGTCGCGCTGCTCGGCCGGCAGGTTGAAGCGCGCGGCGTAGGCCGGCGCGTCGGACATGAAGGCGGCGCGCGCGTCGTCCTCGTGCGCCAGCGCGTGCAGCGCCGCGGTCAGCTCCACCAGCTCCGGCCGGATCGAGGGATAGTGCGCGGCGTGGTCGGCCGTGCCCGCGCCGGTCCAGCCGAGCGAGGCGTAGTTGTGGTGCCAGCTCGGATCGAGGGACACCACGTCCGGCTTTCGCTCCCCCAGCGCGCCGGCGGCGCAGGCCCAGCAGCGCAGCTCGATGTTGCCGGTCTCGTCCAGCTCCGCCTCGTCGTAGCCGATCAGCGATTTGAGATTTCCGGCCGCGAGCTTCTCCAGCGCCCGCTTGTCCCAGGCCAGTTCGGGGTTCGAATAGCGGTCGGTGCCGGGGAAGTGCGACATGCCGCCGGACGACAGGATGATTGTGCGGAGCCCCATCGCCGTCACCGTGCGCGCCACCGCCTGGCCGAAGGCGTAGCAGCGCTCCATCGTCGGCTGCGGCGGCAGGTAGGCGTTGACGTAGATCGGCAGCACCGGGTCGGTCAGGCCGAGATGGGTGAGGGGGATGCCGATCGCGTAGTCGATTTTGGCGGTGCTGGAGAACGCCGGGTCGAAGTTCTGCCGGTAAAGCTGGCGCACCAGCTCGAAGGCGATCTCGCTCGGCACCTTCCAGTGAAACTTGCGACCGGCGAATTCGCCGCTGGCTTCGCCTCCGACGTGGATGGTGAACGGCGGGGCGACGTTGTGAAAGAACTGCTCGGCGTGGTCGTTGGAAAAGATGATCCACAGGTCCGGCTTGAGCGCCTTCAGCTTCGCGCCGATGTCGGCGGCGACTGCGCGGACCTGCTCGACCACGGCCTTGTCCTCGGTCTCGGGCATGGTGAAGAACTGCGGCGCGTGCGGCAGCATGGCTCCGCCGACGACGGTGGACATCATGGGTGCGGGTCTCCTTCAGCGGGGGGGCCGCCTGCGAGCGGACGATGCGGTCGTTGCCGCGCTCGAGACGACGTTCTTGCGAGCGCGATGTCGTCGAACCATAGCGCAGATCGTGCCCCCGGGAAGGGGCGGCCTTGCAGGTCTCGCAAGCGGGAAACGCGCGCCGGCCGCGCATCGGGACGGGGGCGGGCGCTCGGGTCTGCGCTGATGAAGGTGGCGGCGTTCGCCTACATCGCGTCGCGGCGGAACGAACTCGGCGTCGTGCCGACGATCCGGCGGAAGGATCGCGTCAGTTGCGTCGTGCTGTTGAAGCCGGACTTTTCGGCGATCTCCGTCACCGAAAGCTTCTGATCGGTCAGAAGCTCCTTGGCCCGTTCGACCCGCCGGTGGACCAGATACTGGTGCGGCGGCATTCCGACGGTCTTCTTGAAGGCGCGGATGAAGTGGAAGCGGCTGAGATCGACGAGGGCGGCAAGCTCCGAAACCGAGGTCTTGTCTGTCAGCCGGCTTTCGAGGAATTCGATGACGAGGCGAACCTGCCGCGCGGTCAGGCCGCCCTGCAGCGGCGCCGGCTGCTTGAGCTGGTTCTTGAACCGGCCGAGCTCGTAGGCCAGCAGCACGCCCAGCGTTTCGGCGTAACCCGGCGTATCCAGATCGGGATCGTTCAGCAACGCCTGAAACTGGGAGAGTGCGGCACGCAGCATGTTGTCTTCGAAGCCGAGCATTGGCGGGCATTGCGAAGGATCGGCGCGGCCGTCATCCGACGAGCATGTGTCGAAATAGACGGCGGTGACCGAGCCCGGCTTTTCGATATGCGACCAGCCCGACAGCTCGCAGCCGGCCGGAACGAAGGTGAGCTTGTTGCGAAGATCCTTGCGCGTGTCGCGCGGATATCCGGGAACGATCGTTTCGCCATCGGTGCGATGGATGTTGAGCAGGGCGAGATAGCTGGCGTTGTCGACCAGCCGGAAGTCGTAGTCCTCCGGCGGCGCGAAACGCACGAACTCGGCCGCGATTCCGGGCCACGACTTGCGCTTGAGAATGTCGAGATCGATGTCGCCCCTGACGTTGCGCGACGTGCGTTCGATATATCGAACCCGGGCCATGAGAAACGTGCCTGACTGGGTGGATGATCGGCGCAAATTGCGCAGCGGACTCGTGGAGTGCTCTTCGATTGTAACGTGTAGCTTGCGCGAAACGTGGTGACATATTGACGCCAGCGCCGATCTGACCGCGCAAAGCGTCGTTTGATGCGCGCGACACGCGCGAAGTCGTCAGGGTTTTCCGCAGGCGCTGTGGGGCAACTGCTTCTTAATGGAACTCATTCGACGGCTGTGAAACCGCGCATGTCTCGTGCGGACAATTCGAGACATGCATTCACAGGCCGAGAGATGCATCCACAGGACGACGAAGAAGCCGACACATGATGACTCGATTAATGCGTCGATGAATCCATTAGTGCCGCAATCACAGTGATTCTCAGGCATCCAAGTATATGAATCATGGACTTGGAATGCGATTTTTTCGGGAAAGCGACGGAGCAGTCGCCGTTCTTTACCTAGTGTTAATCCATGCCGCGTGTGTGCCTGTCCGCATCCTTTGTGAGTACGGCCGCCTGTCCTGACGGGCGCCGCAAGATCGATTATTTCGACCTCGAGCAGCGCGGCTTCATGCTCGAGGTGCGCTGCTCCGGCGGCAAGACCTTCTATCAGCGCTACACCGATGCGCGCGGCCGCGAGCGCCAGTTCAAGATCGGGCCGGCCGACGTGCTGCGCGCTGTCGGCGGCGCGGCGAAAGGCGCGCACCGTGCTGGCGCAGGCGCTGGTCGGCGCCGATCCGCAGGCGCGGCGGGCGGAGCTGCGGCCGATCCCGACGCTCGCCGAGCTGGTGCGCGACCGCTATCTGCCGCACGTCAAGAGCTACAAGCGGAGCTGGCAGACCGACGAGACCGTGCTGCGCGTCCACATCCTTCCGGCGTTCGGGACCGAATATCGTCGATCGGATCAGGAGCGAGCCGATCGCCGCGCTGGTCCAGCGGATGCGCGACAAGGGCTATGCCACCGGCACCACCAACCGCGTCGTCATCGTGCTGCGCCACATCTTCAATCTGGCGCGCAAGTGGCGCATGCCGGGCGTCGCGGAAAATCCGACCGCCGGGTCTCGACCTCGCGCCCGACGTCAACCGCGAGCGCTTCCTCAGCGTCGAGGAGGCGCAGCGCCTGATCGCGTCGATCGAGCAGGACGAGAACGAGGTCGCCGCGCAAGGCGATCATGCTGCTGCTGCTCACCGGCGCGCGGCGCAACGAGATCACCCACGCCAAATGGGAGCACGTCGACTGGGACAAGCGGACGCTGCTGGTGCCGCTGTCGAAGTCGGGCAAGCCGCGCGGCATCGCGCTCAACGCGCGGCGCTCGCGCTGCTGCGCTCGATCGTGCCGATCGACGGCTGCCCCTACGTCTTTCCGTCGCCGGCGACCGGCCGGCCGTCGCCGTCGCTGTATTTTCCCTGGCAGCGCATCCGCATGCGGGCCGGCCTGCCGGATCTGCGCCTGCATGATCTGCGGCATTCGTTCGCGAGCTTCCTCGTCAACAGCGGCGTTTCGCTCTACGTCGTGCAGGGCCTGCTCGGCCACGCCCATGCGCGCTACACGCAGCGCTACGCGCATCTCACGCGCCGACACGCTGCTGGAAGCGGCCGAGACCGTGAGCGGCGCGCTCGCGGGCCTGTCGCCGCCGGCGCGCTCCGAGCCAGCGTCCGCGACAGCGCACGTCGAGGCGGCGCGGCTGTAGACGCAAAAGGCACGCCGGCCGGTATGGCCCGGCGCGGCCAGTCGATGCGCAATCGCGCGCGCAAGTCTGCGGATTTCAAGTCCCTGGACGTAAGCCGGCGCGCTTGAAGCGTTGGTCTTTCTTTCCGAATCGCATGGAGTGCTGGTGAGCGTTGGCGGATGCGCCGCGATGGCGCGTGCGTCCGCGCGTTCACGTCCGGCTATTGCGTTTCGTGTTGTCCTAGGCAGGCCCGAGGCTTCGCGCAGACGATCTGCGCGCTCCAAGCACGCGAGCGCGGCGGCGCGTTCGAGTCTGCGACGCGAATGAAAAACGAACCTCAACGGGCGACCGAGACCGGTCCCAGCCAGTCGTTCGCGCCGCCGGCCGGCTCGGCGCTTTCGGTTGCCGCATGTCTTCGGAATCGAGAGCCGGAAGGGTGGCGCAAACGGCCAGATCAGAAGAGTACGTGAAGGTTTGCTCCCTGTACGGTGCTGGCTTCTACTACATGCCGGGCACCGATATCTGCATCAAGGTCGGCGGCTACATCCGCTTCCAGACCACTTTCGGCACCAGCCAGCAGACCCGTCCGCACATCACGGCTGTCGGCTCGCGCACCAACGAAGCCGGCGCCCAGTACGGCTGGCGCACCCGCTCCGACCTGACGATCGACACCCGCCAGCAGACCGCCTGGGGCACGCTGCGCACCTACATGGTGGTGGGCTGGCAACAGGACAACGGCGGTGCGGCTGCTCTGCGTGCGACCCGCGGCTTCATCCAGATCGCGGGCTTCACGTTCGGCAAGGCGACGTCGTTCTTCGATCACTTCCCGACCGCCGGTCGTGCCTACTTCGCCGGCAACTTCCACAACTCGTCGACCGGCGACGGCGGCTGGAACGTGATGCGGCCTACACCGCGCAGTTCGGCAACGGCCTGTCGGCGACCATCGCCCTCGAAGAGAGCCGCGTGAACCCGGTTGCGGAAGTCGGTGCTGCTGGCGCGACCCCGGTGGTGTTCACCGACCGCACCCTGCACGGCACGCTGCGTGGCTATCCGGACGTCGTTGCCAACCTCCGCGTCGATCAGGCCTGGGGTTCTGCGATGATTGCCGGCGCCCTGCATGACGCCTCGGCGTCGTACTACGGCGGCCTCGTCAACAACGGCCACCCGGGCAACAAGATGGGCTGGGCCATCACCGGTGCGTTGCAGCTTGCTGTTCCGCTCGGCGCTCGTGGCTCGGTGTTCAACGTCCAAGGTATCTACTCCGAGGGCGCTGTCCGCTACGCCTCGCACACCTCCGCGACCGGCGGTTACACCTACGTGAGCGGCAACTCGATCGGCTTCGGTGCCTTCACCGACGGCGTGTTCGGTGCCGCGCCGGGTGGCATCAACCTGACCACCGCGTGGAGCATCGCGGCGTCCTACCAGCATCAGTGGACCCCGACCCTGAACACCTCGTTCTACGGGTCGTACCTCGACGTGTCGTACAACGGCGCGGCGACCACGATCATCTGCACCGCAGCGGCTGTCGGCGCTGGCGGCACCTGCAACCCGGACTGGGCGGCTTGGAACCTCGGTGCGCGCACCGAATGGGAACCGGTCCGCGGTCTGACGTTCGGCGTCGACGTGGTCTACAACAAGCTCAACACGTCGGTGTTCCGCACGGCGGCTGGCACCACCGTGGCGCTCGCCACTCCGGGCGCTGGCTATCCGGCCGGCACCTACCGCATCGAGGACCAGGACTTGTTCACGGGCCTGTTCCGCGTGCAGCGCAACTTCCTGCCCTGATCGGCAGACGGTTCGCAACATCTGAAGACAAGACCCCCGGCAGGCGACTGCCGGGGGTTTTTGCTTTGCGCGGCCGAGGCAGGACAGGGGCGGTGTTGTCGCGGCCGATGTGTGGGCGGCGCTCTAGCGGCGAGAGCGGCAGTCGGGATCGCGTCAGGCTCGGACGGGATCCGCAAGCGGGTGGAGTGGCCAAGAGTGGAGCGCCAAGAGTGGAGTGGCCAAAACAAAACCGGACCGGCTTGCGCCGGTCCGGCCGAGACGATGGCTTATCGAAGCGGGGAAATCGTAGTGCTTACTTCGTGCCCTGCTGCTCGTTCACCTGGCGCACGATCGGCCACCACAGCTTTTCCTCGCTGCGGATGAACGCGTCGGTTTGCGCCGGCGTCAGGTCGCGCGAATAGGTGCCGAGCTGCTGGAAGCGCTCCACCACCTCCGGCATGGCGACGACCTTGCGAAGATCGGCGTTGAGCTTCTGGATGATCTCGTCCGGCACGCCGCGCGGCGCCATCAGCACGATCCAGCCGCTCGACACCACGCCGGGCACGGTCTCCGACGTCGTCGGCAGGTCCGGCAGGTTCGGCAGGCGCTTGTGCGAGGCCACGCTCAGCACTCGCACGCCGCCGCCCTGGATTCCCGGCGCGAGGCCGGCGAGGCCCTCGAACATGATCGGGATGCGGCCGGCGATCACATCGTTCAGCGTCGCGGCAGCCCCCGCCGAATGCACGAACGCCACGTTGGCCCTCGAGCGGTCGCGGAACAGTTCGCCCGTGAGGTGCGCCTGGCCGCCGCGGTTGGTCGCGCCGAACAGCATGCCGTCCTTGGTCGAATTGGCCAGCTTGATCAGCTCGGCGATGTTGTTGACCTTGACGTCCTTGTTGACGGCGGTGGCGATCGGCTGCTCTCCGACCATGCCGACCGCGACGAAGGCCTTGTGCAGGTCGAGCGGCATTTTGGCCCCCTGCATGACCGGCAGGACGTTGAAGGTCGAGGCCTGCGTCATGTAGAGCGTGTAGCCGTCCTTGGCGACGCTGTCCGCCGCAGCCGCCTGCGCCGCGATCAGGCCGCCCGCGCCGGGACGGTTGATCACCACGATCTGCTGCTTCCACATCTGGGTCAGCCGGTCGGCGACGATGCGGGTGACGACGTCGGGGCTGTTGCCGGCGGCGGCGGGGGTGATGAAGGTGACGGGCTTGCTGGGATAGGTCTGGGCCTGGGCCGTCGCCGAGGTCATGGCTACGGCGGCGAGGGCGATCAGGCTCGCGGACAGGCTCGCGGTCGCACGGGGTGCGCTCATGGGCGTTTTCTCCGATATATTGGAAAAGAATGTTTTTTCCGGCGGCGGTCCTATATCACGCCCAAGGTTGTGGAGGCGACGGTTTTGATGGCTGTGTGGGTCGCAGAGGGGGCCGGTCGGAAGGGCCCGCGGGCGATCCGCAGGCTCGCAGACCCGTGCTAACGCCCCGAGTTCTGATTGCGGAGCTGACCCACCGCTGCCCGCTGGCCTGTCCCTGGTGCTCGAATCCGCCCAGCGGCACCCCGCGGGGACACGAACTCGACACCGCTGCATGGATGCAGGTGTTCCGCCAGGCGGCGGATCTGGGGGTGCGCGAGGTGCATCTGTCCGGCGGCGAGCCCGGCGCCCGGACGGACCTGGTCGAAATCGCGGCCTCCGCCCACGACGCCGGTCTCGTCACCACGCTGATCACCTCGGGCGTCGGGATCGACACCCGCACGCTGCGCGATCTGTGGGAGGCGGGCCTGCACCGGATCGACCTTTCGCTCGAGGACTTCGACGCGGTGGCGTCGGATCGCTACGGCGGCCGGCGCGGGGCGTTTCAGCGCAAGCTGGCGTTTGCGGCGGAGGCGGGACGGATCGGCCTGCCGCTTTCGGTTCACGCCGTCGTCCATCGCGACAACGCCGGACGTCTCGAGTCGTTCTGCGCGCGGGCGGCCGCGATGGGCGCGCAGCACATCACGTTTCATCCCGTTGAATTTATCGGTCGGGCCGCAAGCAGCCACGATGTCCTGTCGCTCGCCGCGGATGTGCGAGCGGCGTTGCCGGCTGAGATCGCCCGGCTTCGGATGCAGCATGACGGGCGTCTGTCCGTCGGGCACACGGAAGATCACGCCGACGGGCTGACGATTCTCGTATCGCCGTCCGGCGCGGCAAGCCCTTGTGCATCCGCGCCGTCGCTTATGGGTGACGAAACGTGGCGGGTTCCCGAGCGTTCGCTGCGCGACGTCTGGTTCGGCGCACCGGCCTTCGTGGAATTCCGCACGAAGACCGAGGCGCTGACCGGGACATCGGTGGCGGACCGAACGAGCGATGCATTCGCCTGACAGTTCACGCGCCTGACAGTTCACGCGCCTGACAGTTCGCGCGCCTGCGAGTTCCGGGAACGCCGCTGAACTCTCACCGGTCGGTTGCAATCTCCGGTTGCTCGGCACGGCAGGCGTGGCAGACTGGACAAAAAGGCCGCCGATCGCACCTGCGTTTCGTGTGCGAGGCAGAGCGGCCGCTGCGGAGGAGAAAACCATGACCCGATCGAGACACCATCGCGCGCTGCTGCTGGCGGCGGCGCTTTGCGGAACGTCTTTCGTAGTTCAGCCGGCCGTCGTGCGGCCGGCGGTGGCGCAGGCGCCGCCGGGCTTCAGCCCGATCGACAAGACCCGACCGGCGGAGAGCAAGCAGGACACCAAGCTCAGGCCCCACGCCACGCCACCGGTCGTGACGCCGCTGGAAAAGCTGCCGCTGGAAAAGCTGCGTCTGCCGGCCGGATTCAAGGCCGAGGTCTATTCGCACGGCCATCCCGGCGCGCGAACGATGGTGCAGGGCGCGAAGGGCACGATCTTCATGGGCACGCGCCAGCTCGGGCGGGTCTATGCGATCGTCGATCGCGGCGGCAAGCGCGAGGTGAAGGTGCTGCTGCAGGGCCTGACCCAGCCGAACGGCCTGGCGTTCAAGGACGGCGCGCTTTACGTCCTCGCGATCCACCGCGTGCTGCGCTTCGACAACATCGAGGACAAGCTCGACAATCCCGGCGAGCCGGTGGACCTGACAGAGCGGTTCGGCCTGCCGCCGGAGATCCATCACAACTGGAAATACGCGGACTTCGGGCCGGACGGGAAGCTCTACATCCAGGTCGGCGCCAATTGTAACGCCTGCGAGGTCAATCCGGGCATCCACGCGCAGATCCGCCGCTACAATCCCGACGGAACCGGCATGGAGATCGTGGCGCGCGGCGTGCGCAACACGGTCGGATTCGACTGGCATCCGGCGACACGCGAACTCTGGTTCACCGACAACGGCCGCGACTGGGGCGGCGAGGACGGTCCCGAGGACGAGTTGAATCGGATCGGCAAGGGGCAGGAGGGGGCGTTCTTCGGCTTCCCCTATTGCCACGCCAACGGCATTCCCGATCCCGACATCCGGATTCCGAATCCCTGCGCGGGCGTGGTGATGCCGGCGGCGCTCACCGGACCGCATTCGGCGGGGCTCGGCATCAAGTTCTACACCGGCAATATGTTTCCGGCGTCGTACCAGAACGTCGCGTTCATCGCGCGGCGCGGCTCGTGGAACCGCTCGCAGAAGTTCGGCTACGACGTTGTCGTGGCGCGCATCAACGGCGAGACGGCGACGATCGAACCGTTCATGGCCGGCCTGCTGGACGAGAAGGCCAACGAATTCCACGGCCGGCCGACCTATGTGCTGCCGTTGCAGGACGGTTCGCTCCTGGTCTCCGACGAGCAAAATGGCGCGGTCTATCGCATCACTTATGCAGGGAAATAGCGTTCGTCCTGCGCTGCGGCCGTCGACGTTCCGGCTCGCGGCCGCCGCCGGATTGTGGCTGGCCGCATTCGTCGCTCCGGCCGCCTCGCAACCGCTTGAGGAGCGGGTCGCGCAATGCGCAGCCTGTCACGGCGAGGACGGCAACGCCCGGCTCGAGCGGGTGCCGTCGCTCGCCGGGCAGCCGGCGTTCTTCGTCCTCAACCAGCTCATCCTGATGCGCGAGGGCGTGCGCCCGGTCGAGGCCATGACGCCGTTCGTCAAGGGACTGACGGACGCCGACGCCGAGGCTCTGGCGCAACATTATGCGAAGCTGCCGCCGAAACGCAGTGACGAGCCGATCGATCCGGCGCTCGCCGCGCGTGGCGCTGCGCTCGCAAAGGAGCGCATCTGCGGCACCTGTCATCTCGCGGGTCTCGAAGGCGAACAGCAGATTCCCCGGATCGCAGGGCAGCGGATCGACTATCTAATCCAGTCGCTGAAGGAATTTCGCGACGGCACCCGCGCCGGCGCGGACACCAACATGAGCGTGCCGCTGGCGGGCCTGTCCGACGCCGATCTCGTGGCGTTGGCGCATTACGCGGCGGGGCGTTGAGCCGCGCGTGCCGAACTGCACCCGGCGTCAATTCTTCTCGCCGCTCGCCTCGGCCTCGGCGAGCCGCGCCCGCCAGTCGGCGCGCCGTCGCAGATACGACCAGGCCGACATCGCCAGCAGCAGAAGGCTGAGCAACAGCAGGACGAATGCGATGGGGCGCTCGAAGAAGATCGCCCACGTTCCGTCCGACATGATCAGCGATTGCCGCAGGCTCAGCTCGAAGATCGGTGCGATCACGAGGCCCAGAACCAAAGGCGCAGGATCGAAGCCGAACTTCTTCAGGCCGTAGCCGATCACTCCGAAGATCAGCATGATCCAGACGTCGACGATCGAATGGTTCACCTCGTAGACCCCGATGATGCAGAACATGATGATCATCGGATAGAGGTAGGCGTAGGGAATGCGCAGCAGGTTCACGAACACGCCGACCAGCGGCAGATTGAGAAGCAGCAGCATCAGGTTGCCGACGTACATCGAGGCGACGAAGCCCCAGAACACGTTCGGGTGATCGTTGATTAGCGACGGTCCCGGCGGCACGCCGTGGATGAGCAGCGCCGCCATCAGCACCGCGATCACCGGACCGGTCGGCAGCCCGAGCGCCAGCATCGGGACGAATGCGCCGGTCGAGGCGGCGTTGTTCGCGCTTTCCGGCCCGGCGACGCCGGCGACCGCGCCCTTGCCGAACTCTTCCGGCGTCTTCGAAATCTTCTTCTCGAGCGCGTAGGACACGAAGCGTCGAAATGATATGGGCGGAGCCCGGGATGATCCCGATGAAGAAGCCCAGAACCGATCCGCGCCCGATCGGCAGCGGCGGCCTCGCGCCACTCCTGACGGCTCGGCAGAAGCTCGCGAAGCTTCGGCCGCGCCACGTCGTTGTTCACCCGCCGGCTCGGGGTCGCGAGGATTTCGCCCAATCCGAACAGGCCGACGGCAACGGGGACGATGCCGATGCCGTCGCCCAGCTCCGCGATGCCGAACGAGAAGCGGAAGTGTCCGGTCATCACGTCGATGCCGATGGTGCCGATCAGAAGCCCGAGCGCGGCCATGAGCAGCGTGCGCGGCAGCGAGGACGTGGACATGTAGGCGAGGAAGATCAGGCCGAGCACCAGCAGCGCGGTGTATTCCGGCGGGCCGAAGCGCAGCGCGAAGATCGCAAGCGGCGGCGCAAGCAGCGTCAGCATGATCACGCCGAAGGTGCCGGCGACGAACGATCCGACGGCTGCGATGCAGAGCGCAGCGCCGGCGCGGCCCTTGCGGGCCATCGCATTGCCGTCGATGCAGGTCATGACCGACGCCGCTTCGCCCGGAATGCGCAGCAGGATCGAGGTGGTCGAGCCGCCATACTGCGAGCCGTAGTAGATGCCGGCGAGCATCACGATCGCCTTGGTGGCGTCGAGCCCGAAGGTGAGCGGCAGCAGGATGCTGATGCCGGCGAGCGGACCGATGCCCGGCAGCATGCCGACCAGCGTGCCGACGATGCAGCCGATGAAGGCGTACATCAGAATGTCCGGCCGCAGCGCGACCGAAAATCCGAGGGCCAGACTGTCGAGGATTTCCACGGGCTCAGAACCAGATCAGGCCGCGTTCGAGCGGCGCTTTCAGCGCCTTGCCGAACAGCCAGTAGGCGAACAGGGTGAGGCCGATACTGTAGGCTGCGGCGGGCAGGAGACCGCGGCGCTCGACGGCGACGAGCAGCGAAAACACCAGCAGGACCATCGTCACGATGAATCCCAGGTGGCGATAGAGCATGGTGGCCGCAGCGGTGATGGCGACGAGCTGCAGCGCGTGCCAGACGTCGCTCCAGTCCAGGCGATTGAGCGGGGCGCTGTCGTCGCCGAGCATGACGACGATCGCGAAGCCCATCATCAGCAGCGCCATCAGCTTGGGCATCATGCCTGCGCCGGGCGTCGAGAGATTGCCGAACGGCAGGTCGGTCCCGATCGCGAACACGAGGACGCCGAGCAGGATGAAGACGAGGCCGGCGGCGGTGTCGGAGCGAAGCGTCATAAGAACCTGAGTCCGCTCCGCGACGGCTTAAGCCGCGGAGCCCTTCCGAGGTGTTCCCGGCATTCGAGGTCTGAGTCGCGTCAACCGGCGACCTTGCCGATCGCCTGGACCGCGCTTTCGACGCGCTTGGCGTCCTCGTCCCAGAATTTGGCGAAGGCCGGCTGGTCGAGGTAGGCGACGGTGTCGCCGAGATTGGCGATCGCCTTCTTGAACGTGTCGCTTTCGACCGCCTTGCCTGCGTCTTCGCGTAGCTTCCTGACGATGTCGTCTGGCGTTCCGCGCGGAGCGAACAGGCCGACCCACAGCGAGAACTCCACGTCGTAGCCCAGCTCCTTCAGGGTCGGAACGTCGGGCATGCCAGAGGTTCGTTTGGCCGAGAAGCAGGCGAGGGCGCGGGCCTTGCCGGCCTTCACCTGGGCGTTCGCGGCGGCGACCGAGGACACCAGAACCTGCGCATTGTTTCCGAGCAGCGCGGTCAGCGCCGGCCCGCCGCCGTTGGTCGGAAGATGACGCATCTGGATGCCGGCCGCTTTCATGAACAGGGCGGTTGGCAGATGCAACGCGCCGTAGAGCCCCGAAGACGAGAACACGATGCCGTTGGGCCGCTTCTTGGCGTCGTCCACCAGATCCTTGAGCGTCTTGTAGGGCTGCTGCGCGTTGACGATCAGCACCATCGGGCCTTCGGTGAAGCGCGCGATCGGGATGAAGTCGGCGCGCGTGAACTTCGGCTCGCGACCGAACAGCTTGTCCACCTCGGCAAAGCCGGAGATCGACACGATGTGCAGGAGCAAAGTGTAGCCGTCCGGCTTGGCGCTGGCGACGAATTGCGCACCCACGGCGCCTGCGGCGCCCGCCTTGGTTTCGATGATGGCCGGCTGCTTGAGAAACGGCTCGATGGCCGCCGCGAACGGACGACCGACAACGTCGGCGGCGCCGCCTGGCGGGAACGGATTGACGAAGGTGACGGGCCGCGCGGGGTAGGCCTGTGCGAAGCCGGGGGTGGTTGTGAGGGCCGCGGCGGCCGCAGCCGACCCGGCGACGAATTGACGTCGGTCCATGATGTCCTCCCTTTCGTGCGTTGGCGTCACGCCCCCGCTGCGCCGTGCCGGCTTTTGCCGGTCTCCGATGCGACGCATGGATGGTAGCGAGGCGGGGAGGGGTGGGCAACCTCGGGCTGTATCGGCCGCGGAAAGAGTCGCAGGCGATGTGACGCGGTCGCGGTTGCCCTGTCGCGCGGCGCAAAGCCGACGATCCATTCGGCTTGAGCGCCTCACGCACGATTGCAGGACGTGCGGCTTGCGGCGCGCCTCAGTTCCGGGCGGGGGCGAGATCGCTCGCCTTGATCTGCGCCTGCCGGCCCTTGACCTCGGAGTTGTCGAAGTTGAGCTCGACCTTCACGCCGTTGGGATCGAACAGGAAGAGCTGGTAGAGGCCCTGGTCGTCGACCTGGCGCTCCTTGAATTCGATCTTGTGGGCCTTGAGATGGTCGATCATCTGGTCGAGGCCGGTGGCGCGAAAGGCGACGTGATCGATCACGCCGGTGCCGGCGGTCGCGTCGGACTGCTGGCCGACATAGGCCTTGCGGTTCTCGCTGACGTTCTTGCCGCCGGTCGTGATGTGAAGGACATCGCGGTCGCCGAGATAGAGCCAGTAGACCGGAAACTTGAAGTCCGGGGCAGGACCGACCCGGAAGCCCAGAACGGTCTCGTACCACTCCCGCGTCTTCTCGATATCCTCGGTCTGCAGGAGAAAATGTTCCATGTAGTTCAAGGGCATGTTCGCCTCCCTGATTGTCTTTGGCGAGGCAGGGCCGATGCGGTCGCTTGCCTGCAGGTCTCGTTCGGCGACAGTCTTAAGCATCGGGCTGGACGTGTCCAGCCGCGCACAGGGAGGATGGAATGCCGGCCTATTGGGTGGCGCGATCGCGGATTTCCGATCCGGTCGAATACAAGAAATACACCGATCTGGTTCCAGGCATTATCGCGAAGCACGGCGGCCGGGTTCTGGCGCGCGGCGGCCGCTTCCAGATCATGGAGGGCCCGGACAAATTCCATCGCTTCGTGGTGATCGAGTTTCCGACCTTCGAGCAGGGCGTGGCCTGCTTCACCTCGGAGGAATACAACGCGGCTGCGGCGTTCCGGCGGGCCGGAGACGGGGAGGTCGAGACCATCATGGTCGACGGCGGCGACGCCACGCCGGTCTAGGCTTCGGTCGGGTGGGCCGGCGTGGGCAAAGCCCTGCGCATGGCCTTTGCCTAGCGGACCCGCCGGCAAAGCGGCTAGACTGCGGCATAACGCGCGACAGCAGAACGCGCGCAACAGACATGACCCGGGAGGATGCAGATGCTTCGGACTCTGAAGCTGAAATTGTTCGCCTGCGCGGCCGGTGCCGCATTCGCTCTTGCCGCTTCGGCCGCAACTCCGGCCGCGGCGCAGTCCGCCAATCCGATCACCATCGGCTTTGCGATGTCGCTGACCGGACCGCTTGCGGCCATCGGCAAGCAGTCGCTGCTCGGCATGAAGATCTGGGAAGAGGAGATCAACGCCAAGGGCGGCCTGCTCGGCCGCCAGGTCCGGTTAATCCATTACGACGACCAGTCGACGCCCTCGACGGTGCCGGGCATCTACACCAAGCTGCTCGACGTGGACAAGGTGGACCTCGTGATGGGCCCCTATGCCACCAACATGATCGCGCCGGCGATGCCCGTGGTCATGCAGAAGGGCAAGGTGTTCATGGCGCTGTTCGGCCTCGCCGTGAACTCGCAGTTCGATTACCCCAAGTATTTCGCGATGATCCCGACCGGGCCCGATCCCAAGCCGTCGTTCACCGAAGGCTTCTTCGACACCGCCGCCAAGCAGTCGCCGAAGCCGCAGACCGTGGCGATCGTCGCCGCCGACGCGGAGTTCGCCAACAACGCCTGCGACGGCGCGCGGACCAACGCCAAGAAGCACGGCCTGAAGATCGTCTATGACCGGCGCTATCCGCCGGCCACGGCCGACTTCGCCCCGATCGTGCGTGCGATCGCGGCCACCAACCCGGACCTCGTGACGATCTGCTCCTATCCGCTCGACTCGGTCGGCATGGTGCGCGCGGTCAACGAATTGAACTTCAAGCCGAAGATGATCGGCGGCGCGATGGTCGGCCTGCAGGCCACTGTGTTCAAGAACCAGCTCGGCCCGCTCCTCAACGGCTGGGTCAATTACGAGACCTGGGTGCCGGCCAAGAGCCTGACGTTCGAAGGCACCGAGGAGTTCTTCAAGAAATACCAGGCGCGGGCGGGCGCCGAGGGCGTCGATCCGCTCGGCTATTACCTCGGCGGCTGGGGCTACGCCTATCTGCAGGTCTTCGAACAGGCGATCCGCGCGGCCAACAGCCTCGACGACAACCGGATCGCGGAGGCGCTGGCCAAGGGCACGTTCAAGACCATTCACGGCGAGGTCAAATTCGGCAAGAACGGCGAGTGGACCCAGTCGGGGATGCTGCAGGTGCAGTATCACGGCATCAAGGCCGGCGCGGGCCTCGAGACCTGGCGTGGCATGAGCTATCAGAACGTGCTGACGCCGGACCGCTACAAGACCGGCGACGTGATCTATCCGTTCGAGAAGGCGAGGCAGTAAGCGGCCTCTGTCCCGATCGCCACCGATACGAAAGCGCCGCGCGGCATAGGCTGCGCGGCGTTTTTCTGGCGGTTTGACGTTGCGCGCGGGCGTGGTCGCAACCGTTCTCCGGCCGTTCAAAGCCCGAGATAAAATTTCCGGATCAGGTCGTTGTTGTTGAGTTCGTCCGCCGAATTGCCCTGAAACGCGATCTTGCCGTGGACGATGACATAGCCGCGGTCGGCGATGCGGACCGCCTGGTTGAAGTTCTGCTCGGCCATCAGCACCGTCAGCTGGTAACGCTCCTTCAGCTCCTTGATCATGTCGATGGTGCGGCTCACCAGGATCGGGGCGAGGCCGACCGAAGGCTCGTCGACCAGCAGGATTTTCGGCGCGGTCATCACCGCGCGGGCCAGCGCCAGCATCTGCTGCTCGCCGCCGGACATCGAGCCCGCGAGCTGGGTGCGGCGTTCGGCAAGCCGCGGAAAGGTCTCGTAGCAGGCCGCGAGGTTCTCCGACATTACGGCCCGAGCCGTCGGCCGGAACGCGCCGAGCGCGAGGTTTTCCTCGACGGTCAGCTTGGGAAACAGCCGCCGGCCCTCCGGCACCAGTGCGATCCCGAGATCGACGATCTGCTCGGTGGAGAGCTTTGAGAGATCGTGATGTACGCCGTCGATCTCGGCGGTGACGCGGCCGGCGCTCGGCCTGACCATGCCCATGATGCATTTCATGAGCGTGCTCTTGCCGTTGCCGTTGGTGCCAAGCAGCACCACGGTCTCGCCAGGCCGCGCATCCAGCGAGACGTCTTCCAGCACGCGCACCGCGCCGTAGGCCGCGTCGACGTTCTCGATGCGGATGCTACTGGCCAAGGTAGGCTCCTATCACCTCCGGATTGTCGACAACGTCGGCGGGGTTGCCGTCCGCGATCTTCTTTCCGGAGACCAGCACGACCAGCCGCTGCGAGAAGCTCATTACCGCGCGCATGATGTGTTCGATCATGATGATGGTGACGCCGCGCTCGTTCATCCGGATCAGGAGATCGACGATGTCGCCGACCTCCGATTGCGACAGCCCGGCCATCGCCTCGTCGGCGATCAGGAGCTTCGGCTCCGCCGCCATCGCGCGCGCCAGTTCGAGCTTGCGCATTTCGACCTGCGTGAGATCCTTCGGCAGCTTGTGCAGCTTGGGCTGCAGACCGACCAATGCGCTCAGCTCGCTGCAGCGGTCGTTCAGCTCCGCGCTCGAAAGATGACCGCCCGGCCGCGACGCCACGGTGTAGAGCAGGGGCACCCGCAGGTTCTGCGCCACCGTCAGGGTGTGAAACGGCCGCGGAAGCTGGAAGCTGCGGGCCATGCCGCGGTGGGTGCGCTGGTGCGCGGAGAGGCCGTTCATGTCATGGCCGTCGAAACGCACGCTACCGGTCTCGTTGGCCAGCGTGCCGCACATGCAGTTGACCAGCGTCGACTTGCCGGAGCCGTTGGGGCCGATCAGGCCCACGCGCTCGCCCTGCGCGACCGCGAGATCGATGCCGTCCAGCGCCACGAATCCGCCGAACCGCTTTCCGACATTCTCGACCTGCAGAAGCGCGGTCACGGCTGCACCCCCGTCCGCGAGGCTTCCGGCGGCGAATCCACGCCGGGTGCGTCCGTGGCGTCATGCCGGGCGCGCCAGCGTGCGGCGACGTGATCCCGCCAGAGCCCGACGATTCCATGCGGCGCGATGATGACGAAGGCGACGAGCAGGACGCCGACGATCAGCAGGTTGACCGCGGAGGAGATCGTCACGGTCGCGACCTGCTGGATGATCCCGAGCACCAGCGCGCCGATGAGCGGGCCGACCCACGACGTCGTTCCGCCGATCATCGGCATGGCGATGGCGTTCACCGCATAGGCGAGGTTGAACGCGGAGGCCGGCTCCAGATAGCCGATGTAGTAGGGAAACGGCGCGCCGGCCATGCCCATCAGCGCGCCGGAGATCGTCGTGGCGTAGAGCTTAAGTCGGAGGGTGGGCACGCCGCAGGCCTCGGCGGCGAGTTCGTCGTCGCGAATGGTGGCGAAGCCGTAGCCCAGCCGGGAGCGTTCGATGCTGCGGGCGATCACCAGCGCCGCGACCGCGAGTGCGACCATCAGCGCGAAGAGGTACTGGATGTAGGGCACGGCAACGCCGATGATGGAGATCGTCTGCGGCCGGATGGCATAGGCGCCGCGCGAGCCGCCGACGAAGTCCCAGTTCACGATCAGGGTCTGCAGCACGACGGCGAGCGCAAGCGTGGCGATGGCGAAATAGGCGCCGCGCAGCCGCAACGTGAGGTATCCCGTGCCGAGTCCGATCAGGCCAGCCACGACGCCGCCGATCACGATCATGCTCGGGATCGACATCGGCATCACGAACTTGAGCAAAGGCGCGAGCCATTCCCAGGCGAACCGGTCCACGTTGGTGCCGATCTTGTGCAGCACCACGGTCGAATAGGCGCCGGCGGCAAAGAACGCGGCCGAGCCGAAGTTCACATAGCCGCAATAGCCGCCGAGAATGTTCCAGGCGGTGGCCAGCACGACGAACTGCACGACGGTGTAGCCGGCGAAGAACAGGTAGTCGTTGCCGATGTAGCGCGCGAGCGCGAAGACGGCGGCGCCGACCAGGGCGGTGATGGCGATGAACAGGGGCGTCCGCATGATGCCCTTCCGCCTAGCGTCCGAGCAGGCCGGCCGGCCGGAACGCCAGCGTCAGCAGCAGGAAGCCGAAGGCCACCGCGGGCGCCCAGGACGGGCCGTAGAACGTCGCGGTGATGCTTTCGATGACGCCGAGCAGCATGGCCGCTATCACCGTCCCGGGCAGACTTTGAAGGCCGCCGAGCACGGCGATGGCGAACACGCGCCCGATGTATTCGCGGCCGACCGAGGGCTCCACCGGCTGGATCACGATCAGGAACGCGCCGGCGATGGCGGCAGTGGCGATCGCGATAGCAAAAGCGGTGCGCTTGATCCGGATCGGATCGACGGCCATGAGCTGGAGCGCGAGCTGGTCCTGCGACACCGCCATGATCGCGCGCCCCGTGAAGGTGCGCGACAGGTAGAGCTGCAGCGCCGCCAGCATCAGCAGCGAGATCACGCAGGGCACCAGCATTCGCATCGGCAGATGGACGAAGCCGATCTGGATCGTCTGGTCGATGTATCCGGCCTTCACATAGCGATAGTCCACGCCGAAGGTCAGGATCAGCAGGACCTCGGTGATGAACAGCAGGCCGAAGAAGAACGCCAGCCCGCGCAGCGCGTCCTGCCCGCGCTGCTCGAACGAGACGTAATAGACCTGATAGATCATCGCCCCGAGCGCATAGAACAGCGGCAGCACGAGAATGCAGGTGACGATCGGATCGAGCCCGAAGGTCTGGTTGACGATATAGGCGATGTAGGAGCCGAGGATGATGAAGGCAGGATGCGCGATGTTGACGATGTCGAGGATGCCGAAGGAGATCGAAATCCCGACCGTGACCGCGGCGTAAAATCCACCGAGCAGCAGGCCTGCGATGATGGCGTTGATGAGCAGCTCGAACGGAAAATCCATCGGCTCCCCGGCTCCCCCCTGGATGCCGGGATCTTTGCCCCGGCTTGTTGGGCGTCAGTGTGCAGGAAGCGAACTGGCTTGGCTAGAGCGATGCGCCGCCGAATTGAGAGGTGTGGGCGCGGCGTCCCACAACGGCAGCGGCCGGCAATGTCCGCATGCACGGCGTCCACATGCTGAGGCTGTCGTTTCGACTGTCGTGCCGTTGCGGTCGGGCGTAGAGCGGCAGCGCTAGCCCGCCGCGCGCCGTCGCACGGATTCGGGAACCGGCAGCGGGGCGTTGGCGCTGTCGAGAAACTCGATGGTGTTGAAGATCATCTCCCGGTCGCCGAGGTTTTCAAGATCGTGCACCTTGAACTCGCCCAGCCCGTAGCTTTCGTGCCGCGTTTCGCCGGGCGCGTAGGTGTGCTCGACCGTGCTGCCGTCCATCAGGTGCTGGCGGCCGCGCCCGCCGTTCACCGAGGTCCAGAAGTAGTCGAGAACGTGGCGGTGGAATCCGACGCGCTCGCCGGGCGCGAGGCGAATGATCCAGACGCGGACCTTGTCCGTCTCCGAGAGAAGCTCGGTGCCGACGCAGCCGTTGGGGTTACGGCTTTCCTCATCGAATTCGGCCCGGATGTCCGATGGCCACTCCGAACGGTCCTCATGCGCCGCCTTCTTGTCGAGCATGCTGAGAGCCATAGCGTTCCTCCGCCGTTTGCTGGCACAGTATAGGGCAATCGGTGGGACGGAAACATGGCGGAACAGGTCGCGCGGACATCGGAGCGGCGCCGCGCCATCGTCATCGGCGGCTCGATGAGCGGGCTGTTCGCCGGGCTTTTCCTGCGGCGATGCGGTTTCGACGTCACGGTCTGCGAGCGCGTCGAGGGCGAACTCGCGGGGCGTGGCGCGGGCATCGTGGCGCAGCCGCCGATGTTCGCCGCGCTGGACGCGCTGGGAATCGAAACCGCCGAACTCGGCGTGTCCATGACGCACCGGCGCATCTGGAGCGCCGACGGCCGTGTCGAACTGGAGATGTCCTGTCCGCAGGTGCTGACCTCGTGGGAGCGGGTTTACCGTTTGCTGCGCGATGCGTTTCCGGCGGAGCGGTACCGGCGGGGGCGCGCCGTCGTTGCGGTGGAAATGCGGCCGGGGATTGCGGTCGCGGCCTTTGCCGACGGCACGTCGGCCGAGGCCGAGCTTGTGGTTGCCGCCGACGGCATCCGCTCGACCGTGCGACAGCAGCTTTTGCCTGATCTTCTGCCGCGCTACGCGGGTTACGTCGCGTGGCGGGCGCTGGTACCGGAGGGCGTGCTTCCTGCGGAGATCCAGCGCGAGGTGTTTCCCTACATGGGATTCTGCCTGCCGCCGGGCGAGCAGTTCCTGACCTATCCCGTGGCGGGGCCGGACAACGACCTTCGGCCGGGCCACCGCCGGCTAACGTGGTCTGGTACCGGCCGGCCGGCGAGGCGGATGAACTGCGCAGGCTGCTGACGGATGATCGGGGCGTCACCCATGCGATCTCGATTCCGCCGCCGCTGATCCGGCGTGCGGCGGTCGATGCCATGCGACAGGCGGCGGAGCGCCTGCTGGCGCCGCAATTGCGCGAGGTGGTTCGTCGAATCGACGAGCCGATCCTGCAGCCGATCTACGATCTGGAGACGCCGCAAATGGCCTTCGGGCGGGTCGCTTTGATCGGCGATGCGGCCTTCGTCGCGCGCCCGCACGTCGGGGCTGGCGTGTCGAAGGCGGCTGACGATGCGCGCGTTCTGGCGGAATGCGTGGCTGACGGCGACATCGAATCCGGCCTCGCCCGGTTCGAGGCCGCGCGTCTGCCGGTCGGCCGGCGCATCATCGAGCGCGCCCGCCATCTCGGCGCCTATCTGCAGGCCAGCCAGACCGACGAGGAGCGGGCCCATTCGGTGCGGCACAGCACGGCGCAGGCGGTGATGGCGGAAACCGCGCTGGTGGACTTTCTGGAGCGGCCCTGAGGGCTCCGGATGAATTGCAGCGCATCAGCCTGCAATTCATCCGGAGCAAGATCTGTCGGCTGGCGTGTTACAGTCCCAGCAGCCGCTTCGCATTGCCGCCGACCAGCTTTGCCGTCGTCGCCTCGTCGAATCCGGTCGAAACGACATGCTCCACCGGATCGTAGTCGGCCATGTCGAACGGATAGTCGGTGCCGAGCATCACATGGTCGGAGCCGAAGGTCGTGACCAGCGCGCGCAACTGCTCCGGCGTGAACACGACCGTGTCGACGTAGATTTTCTTGAGGTACTCGGTCGGCGGCTTAGGCAGGCCGGCGTTGGAGTCGGAGCGCGCGCCCCAGGCGTGATCGATGCGGCCGGGATAGGCGCCGAGATAGCCGCCGCCGTGAACCGCGAGGATTTTCAGGTTCGGGTGCCGCTCCAGGATGCCGTCGAAGATCAGATAGTGCAGGGCGATGGTCGTATCGAGCGGATTGCCGATCACGTTGTTGAAGTAGAAGCGCGACAGCCGGCCGGCTTCGGTGAAGCCGTTGGGGTGGATCATCACCAGCGCGCCGAGTTCTTCGGCCTTCTTCCAGAACGGAGCGAACGCCGGGTCGGAGACCTCCCGACCGTCCACGTTAGTGAGGATTTCGACGCCCTTGAAATTGAGCTGCGTCATGCAGCGCTCGAGCTCCGCCACCGCCTCGGCCGTGTCGGAAAGCGGAACGCCGCCGAGGGCGCACAGCCGGTCGCCGTGCTTGCCGATATATTCGGCGATGCCGTCGTTGAGCGCCCGGGTGGCCTTCACGGCCACTTCGGTCGGGACGGTGTAGTAGAGCTGCGGCGGGCCGGGAGAGACGAGCTGCACGTCCACGCCCATTTCGTCCATCACGCGAAAGCGCGCGTCGGTGTCGCGGATACGCTCACCGATGTCGGCGGCCTGCTTCGCCATGATCGCCTTGGTCTCGGGGGTCGAGAAATGATCGAGCGGCACGCGGGTCGGGTCGACGTGAGGGCCGGCGATTTCCCCGGCGCGCGCGATCGCGACATGCGCATGAATGTCGACGGTGATGCTCTGCGGCCTGCATTCGCGCCCCGGCCGTCCGCGCTTGCGCGCCGCCGTCGGCTCGTACTTGTTCCAGAGTCCGGTCATAAGCGTCGCTTGCCTTTCGTCTTCGATTTCATTGCGGCTTTCGTTCCAGTCGTCCGCTTCGGGGGGATGACGGGAAGCAGAAGGAAGGGCCGCCGCGCGGGCCCGAAATGCAGGCCGGTGGTGCCGCCGAAAATGCGGAGGGGCCGGTCTTTCGGATCGTCATGCAGGAACGGGCCGCAGCCGGTCAGTTCGTTCTTGAAGTTGGAGAGCTTTCCGCCGCTGGGCCCCGGATAGACGTAGTCCTTGCCGCGGATCGAAAGCCCGATGCGATGCCCGGCCGGGATGACGATGGAGGTCGGCCAGATTTCGATATCGAGTTCGACGACCTGGCCCTTCTTCAGCGGCTCCTTGCGGTCGTGGGTGTGATACGGCCGGTAAGGCTTCGACAGCCGCTTGTCGAGGCGACGGTGCGAGGCGCGCAGCCAGCCCTGTCCCACCGGCGTGTGCGGATCGATCGCGCCCTGAAAGGTGACCTCCTTCATCTCTCCGTCGAACACCCGCAGCACGACGAACAAATCGGCGTCGGCGGTCGAGGACGACACGAAGAGCTTGAGCGACGAAGGCCCGGTGATTTCCGGTCGGTGCGGCGAGCGGCTCGCTCAGAAAGGTGACGCCTTCGCCCATCGCCTCGAAAGACTGAACGGCCTTTCCGGCAAAGGGTTTGGGCGCGAGCGAACCGGTCGCGGGATTGAGATGGAGCTTCGTCCATTTCGTTCGCGCGATCGGCCATTCGCTTTCGCCGCGTTCGACGAAGCGTTCGCCGGGATGGCGGACCTGGAGCAGCACGCGCGGCTGCCGGTTCCAGCCGTTCTTCTTGCCGTGCAGGAAGTGGTCGAAGAACCGAAGTTGAAGTTCGCGACCGTAATCGGTGTAGAAATGAGTCCAGTGCTCGATGCCATGCACCTCGAGCCATTTGTGCTTCGAGGCCGCCCGGACGAAGCCCTCGAAGTTGCCGCGTGGATGCAGTGGCTGGCCGCCCCAGTTGGCGGACGAGAGCAGGGGAACTGTGATGTTCTCCCAGATCGGCGAGCGGGCGCGGTGATAGGCATCGTCGAGAGGATGGTTGCGGATGTCGTCGCCGAACGGGACGCGGTTTCTGGCCAGTTCGTCGTCCGAAAGAATTTCAGGTCCGCAGACCAGTTCGCCATGCACACGGCTGCGCTTGCCGCGTTCGCCCGCGCCGTACTGCACGGTCTTCACCTGCATGTCGTACCAGTTTTCCCAGAACGTGCAGAGAATGCCGCCGTGATGGGTCATGTCGCGGTACCAGTCCGCGCAGCCCTCCCAGACGCACATGGCGGCGAGGTGCGGCGGCTGCAGCGTCGCCACATGCCACTGGTTGGAGCCGTAGTAGGAGATGCCGTTCAACCCGATCTTGCCGTTCGACCACGGCTGGACCGCAGCCCATTCGATGCAGTCGTAATAGTCCCTGGTCTCGCGCGGCGAGAACGGATCGATCCTGCCGGGCGAGCAGCCGGCGCCGCGCAAATCCACCCGCACGCAGACGTAATCGTGTGGCACCCATTTCTCGGGATCGACCACCTCCCAGCTCTGATAGAGGTTGGACGAGCCCGCCGTCACGTCGGGATGCTTCTCGGCCATGCGCTGCCATGCGCTCGGATAGCCGTCCTGGAAGGCCAGCCCCTTGGCATAGGGTCCATAGGTCAGAATCGACCGGGTAGCGGCCCTCCGCGATCGGGCGGAAAACGTCTGCGCGCAGCACCAGTCCGTCGTCCATGCGGATCGGCACGTCCCATTCGATCTGCATGCCGTCGCGCACGTCGCTGCGGTGACGATGCGTGGCGGCCGCCGCCATTGCGGCCTGGCCTTCGATCGAAGACATGGCTTCCTCCCGGACATTCCGGAGCGGACGTTAGCGAGAGACCGAGGGCGGCGACAAGTCCGCCATGCGCTCAGCGCGTCCGGGCCTTTCGCGCACGAGGGCGCTTCAGCTTCGCCTTTTTTTCCAGAACGGCGCAGACCGCGGCGGTGTCGTGTTCGCCATGGCCGCCCTTGATCGCGTCCCGATAGACCGGAAGCGTGGCGCTGAACAGCGGCGTCGGAACCCGGACCTTCCTGGCGAAGGAACCGATCACGTCCATGTCCTTCTGCCAGACGGCGCATTTCATGGTCACGTTTGTATAGTCGTTCTTCACCATCATCGGCGCGCGCAGCTCGAACACCCGGGAGTTTCCGGCGCCGTTCGAGATCATGTCGAAGATCGTCTGCGGGTCGAGGCCGGCCTTCATGCCCATCACCATCGCCTCCGCCGCGGCGACGTTGTTGATGGCGACCAGCAGGTTGGCGACGTACTTCATCCGGCTGCCGTTGCCGAACGGACCGGTGTCGTAGGTGTGGCGCGAGAACGCCGCGAACATCGGCTTGAGCCTTGCGATCGTTTTGGAATCGCCCGCGGCGTAGATCACCAGGTCGCCGGTTCTGGCCTGCGCCCCGGTGCCGCTCACCGGGCAGTCGAGCATGACATGGCCGGCTTTGCGGAGCGCCTTTTCGGCCTTCTCCTTGTCCTCGATCGCAAAGGTGGAAGCCTCGACCAGAATCTTTTTCGGCAAGCTTGGCAGCGGCGATCTCCCTGACGACCGCCTGCAGGGCCTCCGGCTTTGGCAGGCTGGTGATGATGACGGGCGCAGCCGCTGCAACCGCCGCGGCGGATGTCTCGATCGCGACGCCGGCCTTCGCCAGTTCGCGTCGGCGCGCCGTGCTGAGATCGGTGCCGATCACAGTCCAGCCGCCCTTGACGAGATTGCGGGCGAACGAGCCGCCCATGATCCCGAGACCGATGATGCCGACCGTGCCCTTCGCCTTGCGCGCCATCTTGTCTTCGTCCTGTGCCCCGAGGAATCTCGTCCGGCGTCACACTAGGGCGGGGCACCACGCGCGCCAAGAGCGACACGCTCTCGTCTGCGCATCGGCGGGCCGGCTGTGGACTTCCGCCTTCCGCACGGATCGCCTATCGTCCTGCGCAACAGAGGGAGGATCGTGCATGAAGATCGGAATTGCCGGGGTCGGTCGCATGGGCGCCGCGATGGCGGAGCGGCTGATGGAGTTGGGTCACACCGTCACGGTGTGGAACAGGTCGGCCGAGAAGCTCAAGCCGCTCACCGATGCCGGCGCCACGGCGGTTCGTACGCCGGCCGAACTGGCGGCGCGAGCGAGTCGATCATCACCATCCTCACCAACGCCGATGCGATCGAGGCTGTCTACAACGGCGCCGACGGCCTGCTGTCCGGCGACGTCAAGAGCAAGCTCTTCATCGAGATGAGCACCGTGCCGCCGGAGACCGACGTCCGGCTCGCGGAAAAGGTGCGGGCCAAGGGCGCGGCTCTGGTCGAATGCCCGGTCGGCGGCAGTACGGCGCCGGCGCGGCAGGGCAAGCTGCTCGGCCTGATGGGCGCTTCGCCGGAGGACGCCGCGCGGGCGCGGCCGATTCTCGACCAGTTGTGCCGGCGGGTGCAGCACGCGGGGCCGGTCGGGTCCGGGGCGGTGCTCAAGTTCGCGGTGAACCTGCCGCTGATGATCTACTGGCAGGCGCTCGGAGAGGCGCTGGCGATCTGCAAGCCGCTCAAGCTCGATCCGACCGAACTGCTCGATCTGTTTTCCAACACCTCCGGCGCG
This sequence comes from uncultured Alphaproteobacteria bacterium, assembly GCA_963758225.1. GTDB lineage: Bacteria > Pseudomonadota > Alphaproteobacteria > Rhizobiales > Xanthobacteraceae > Z2-YC6860. Next base: position 391,346 of record CAVWUJ010000007.1, read on the forward strand.
GCCAATGTGCTTCCGATGCGTTCGCATATGGTCGCCGCCGCGATGAAGGGGAGCGATCCCAGTCCGGTGACGTTCAACCTCGACGGCGGCATCAAGGATGTGCAGGCGATGCTCGACGAGGCAAAGCGGCAGGGCATCGAGCTTCCGGTTCTGGCGAAGACGCTCGATTGCCTGAAGGAAGCGCGCGCCAACACCTCCGGCGACGACGAGATGTGTACGGTCTCGGCGTACTGGCCGAACCGGAAGAAGGGGCCATGAAGCTCTATTCGTTCTGGCGGTCGCTCGCGACCTATCGCGTCCGCATCGCGATGAACCTCAAGGGGCTCACGCCGGACGAGGAGTTCGACATCGATCTCGTCAAGGGACGCCAGCGCGACGAGAGCTATCGTGCGGTCAACCCGATGATGGCGATCCCGGCGCTCGTCGACGGCGAGGGGCCCGCGCTGTTCGAGTCGCTGGCGATCATCGAATATCTCGACGAAATCCATCCCAATCCGCGACTTCTGCCGTTCGAGCCGAAGGCGAGGGCGCGCGTCCGTGGGCTGGCGCAGCTCGTCGCCTGCGACTCGCATCCGCTGGCGGTGCCGCGCGTGCGCGAATATCTCGAGCATGAATTGCAGCTCGACGAGGCGACGCGGCTGAAATGGTGCCAGCATTGGATCCGCGCGGCGCTGATGGCGCTGGAGGCGCATCTTCAGGACAAGCAGACCGGCCGGTTCTGTCACGGCGACACGATCACGCTGGCCGACATCTGCCTGGCGAGCCAGGCGGCGGGCGCGGCGTTCTACAAGGTCGATACCGCGCCGTTTCCGACCGTGGCGCGGATCGTGGCCGCCTGCATGGAAAACGACGCCTTCAGCCGCGCGCACCCCTCGAAGCAGCGCGGCGCGCCGGCGGCCTAGCATCGAGCTGTCGCCACACTGCCTGAATGCGGTCGATCTCGGCCTCCAGCGTTTCGAGGAAGCGGCGCGCCTGAGCGGACAGCGTGCGGCGGGACGGCGAGATCACCACGAATTCGGCGAACAGCGGCGGGTCGGCGAGCGGATTGACGGTGCGTTCGCGTCCGCCGACGTCGCCGACGCAGATCAGGCCGGACAGGATCGCCACCCAGTCCGAACGCGCCACGAACTCCAGCGTGCCGATCATCGCATCCATCTCGATCCGGTCCGAAATCTCGACGCCGTGGGTCTTGAGGTAGATCTCGATATTGCGCCGGCGAATGTTCGAGCGTCCGGGCACCACCAGCTTCAGCGGACCGCAGTCCCGCATGCGAACCGGCGCCAGCGGCTTGAGGCCGAGCCTTCGGGCCATCGCGGGGCTCGACACCAGCATCTCGCGGTCGCGCACAAGCAGTCGCGACTTCAGCCCGGTGCGCCCCTCGAAGGTCGGCACCACCGCGAAATCGAGCTCGTCGGCCAGCACCATGTCGGTCAGAACGCCGCTGTAGCCTTCGACCAGATGCAGCCGCACGTCGGGATGGCGCGGAACGAAGGCTTCGAGCGTCGGCGCCAGCGCCGCGCGGGTCATGGTCGGCATCAGGCCGACGCGCAGGTCGCCCGCGACCGCGCCGCTCAGCCCGCGCGCCTCCTCGCCGGCGCTTTCGAGCTGGCCCACCGCATCGACGCAGCGACGGTAGTACCGAAGCCCCGCCGGCGTGGTCCTGACGCCCGACGGCGTGCGCTCGAACAGCCGAACGCCGAGCGCGCGCTCGACGGCTGCGACATGCTGGGAGATACCCGACTGCGTGGCGTTCTCGCGCGCCGCTGCGCGGGTGAAGGAGCCTTCCTCGCAGACCGCTATCACCGCCTGGATCTGCTTCAGCGCAATGGCCGCCATCGCGTTCCCATTATAAAATATGATGCCGTACCGATTTTTATATTAATTCGGATGGCGCGACCAGAGCGGCTAGAATTGATGCCGATGCAAATTCTTTCGAGGACACGCGAGGCCCGATGAATCTCGGATTTTTCACCATGCCGATCCATCCGATCGACAAGGACTGGCGGGTGTCGCTGCGCGAAGATCGCGAGGCGTTCCTGCTGGCCGACAGGCTCGGCTTCACGGAGGGCTACGTCGGCGAGCATTCGACCGACAAGGCCGAGAACATCACCTCCTGCATGATGTTCATCGCGAGCCTCGTGCACGATACAAAATCCATCAAGCTGGGCACCGGCACGATCAACATGCCGAACACCCATCCGGCGGCCGTGGCGGCGAACGTCGCCATGCTCGACCATATGCTGGACGGACGGTTCATCTTCGGCATCAGCCCCGGAGGGCTGCTTTCGGACGCGGAAGCGTTCGGCAATCTCGACGCCGACCGCAACGCGATGTTTCTCGAGGCGATCAACGCCGTGCTTGCGATCTGGGAGCGCGACCCGCCCTACAACATCGAAGGCAAGCACTGGACCATCAAGGTCGAGCGCCAGTTCGTGCCGGAGATCGGGCAGGGCTATTTGCCCAAGCCCTTGCAGCGCCCGCATCCGCCGATCGTGGTCACCGCGGTCGCTCCGTTCTCCAAGGGCGTGACAGAGGCCGCCGCCCGCGGCTGGGAGCCGATCTCGGCGAACTTCCTGATGCCGGAATGGGTCAAGAGCCACTGGCCGAAGTACGTCGAGGGCTGCGAGCGCGTGGGCCGTCCGGCCGATCCGGCGAACTGGCGGGTGGCGAAAAGCGTGTTCGTGGCCGACGACGACAAGACGGCGAAGGCCTACGCGACCGACCCGAACAGCCCGTATCGCTTCTACTACAACCAGCTCTATACCAAGCTGAAGAAGGGCCGGCTGGAGCTGTTCAAGACCCGGCGCGACCAGCCGGACAGCGAAGTGACGCTCGACTCGATCTGCGACGAGCTGATCATCTACGGCTCGCCGGACAAGGTGGCGGACGAGATCCTGAAATTCCGCGAGCGCGTCGGCGACTTCGGCACGCTGCTTTATGCCGGCAAGGACTGGCGCGATCCCGAACTGGCGAAGCGTTCGATGACGCTGATGGCGGAAAAGGTGATGCCGAAGGTCAATGCGGCGATCCGGCCGACGACCAAGGCGTCCTGAGCCTGGAGCATCGTGGTGAGCCGGCCTCGCATCTTCGTCACCCAGCCGATCGCCGAGAGCGCGCTGGCGCGCCTGCGCGCCGTGGCGGATGTCGAGGTCAATCCGGATTCGAGTTGCGTGCTCTCGAAGGACGGGCTGATCGAGGGCGTGAAGCGTTGCGACATCCTGCTGTCGCTCTTGCACGACACGGTCGACGCCGACGTGCTGTCGGCGAATCCGAACCTCAGGGCCGTGTCGTCGATGAACATCACGCAGGATCGCATCGATCTGGCGGCGGCGACCGCGCGCGGCATTCCGGTGACCAACATCCCGGCGATCGTCACCGACGCCACCGCGGACATCGGCTTCGGCCTGCTGCTCGCGGTCGCGCGCAACATCGCGCTGGGCGACCGGCTGTTCCGGCAGGGCGTGTATCCGGGCTCGCAGTCGAACCATCTCGCGGGAGCGGCGGTGTCCGGCAAGACGCTCGGTCTCGTCGGCTTCGGGCGGATCGGTCAGGCGATGGCGCGGCGCGGCCGCGGCTTCGATATGAAGATTGTGTACGCCGATCCGCGACGGCTGCCGCCCGAGGAAGAGGCGAGGTTCGACGCGCAGCATATGAGCTTCGAGGAGCTGCTGCGCGAGGCCGATTTCGTCTCGCTGCATCCGCAGCTTTCGCCGGCGACGCGCCACCTGATGAGCGATGCGCAGTTCGCGCTGATGAAGCCAACGGCCTTCGTCATCAACACCTCGCGCGGCCCGGTGATCGACGAGGCCGCGCTGGTGCGTGCGTTGAAAGACAGGAAAATCGCCGGCGCCGGTCTCGACGTCTACGAGCACGAGCCGGCGGTGTCGCCGGAACTGGTCGCGATGCCGAATGTGGTTCTGACACCGCATCTGGGCAGCGCCGTGCTGGAGCTGCGCGAGGGCATGGCTCATGTGGTGGTGGACAACACCATCGCGCTGATCGAGGGCCGGCCGCCGGTGAGCTGCCTCAATCCGGAAACGCTCAAGCCGCTGTTCTGACGCTTGCGGGCGCGTCACTCCGCCGTCCAGCCGCCGTCGATCACCATCGACGTGCCGGTCATCAGCGCCGAGGCGTCGGAGGCGAGGAACACGATCGCGCCGGTCAGGTCTTCGAGCTGACCGAGCCGACCGAGCTTGATCCGGGCGAGCGTGTCCTTGCGGAACGCCTCGTTCTCGAAGAACGGCTTGGTCATCGGCGTCTCGATAAACGTGGGCGCGATGGTGTTGACGCGGATGTTGTGCTTCGCGAGGTCGATCGCCATCGCCTTGGTGAAGCCCTCCATCGCGTGCTTGGTCGCGCAATAGACCGTGCGGCGTCGGCCCGCCGACATGGCCCATCTGCGAGGACATGTTGATCAGGGAGCCGGGCCTGCCCGCCTCGACAAGCCTTCGCGCCACAGCCTGCGCGACGAAATAGGCCGCGCGCACGTTCAGGGAAAACACGAAGTCGAAGTCCTCGACCTTGACGTCGAGCAGCGGGGCGGGGCGGTTGGTGCCGGCGTTGTTCACCAGAATATCGAACGGCGCCTTCGCGGCGATGACGATCTTCACGGCCTCGACGTCGCGCACGTCGAGCGTCAGCGCATCCGCCTGCCGGCCGCGCGCGCGGATCGCGGCGGCGGCCGCCTCGATTTCGTCCTGCGTGCGGGCCGCGAGCGTCACATGCGCGCCGGCGTCCGCCAGCGCCCCGGCGGCGGCGAGCCCGATGCCGCGTCCCGCGCCGGTGACGAGCGCGCGCCGGCCGTCGAGCCGGAACGAGGGCGTGCGGGTGAGGGCGACGGTCATCGCGCTCGCCTCCGTTGCATGGCCGGCGCGCAGAGGGTCAGCCCGCCAGCGACCCGTAGAACAGCAGCGCCGCGGCAAAAGCGAGAACCGTGAAGGTCAGCGTCATACCGGCCTGCCGGAGCCGAATATCCTCGTCGGTCCGAGAGACGCCGACCGCATGCAGAAGCCGCCCCAGAAGCAGAAGCGAGCAGAGCCCGTGCAGCAGCCAGTGCGGTCGCCCCTGCAATTCCGCGAGCACGAGCGCCAGCAGCCCCAGCGGAACGTATTCGCAGAAATTCGCGTGCACGCGCATGGTGCGTTCCAGCGGCGCATGGCCGCCGTGGCCGATCCCGACCCGGAAGGCTCGCCGCGCCCCGATCACGCGCACGGCGAGCACGATGCACATCACCGCGAAGAGGGCGGTGTAAAGCGGAACGACGGCGGGCATCGTGCGGACTCCCCGGCCGGTCCGGCTGGATCGCCAGTGGCGCGGCGGTTTCGGTTGCGTCGTTCGTCATTACGTCGCGGACCGCCATCGGTTCACTCCGCCGCCTGGGCGTAGCCGACATTCTTTCGCCCGTAGCGGCGCACCCGCACGTTGGCCTGCTCGGCGTGCCCCGAAAAGCCCTCGAGGATGCACAGCCGCGAGCAGTATTCCCCGACCAGCGCCGACGCCTCGTCGGTCAGCACCTTCTGATAGGTGCAGGTCTTGAGGAATTTCCCGACCCACAGCCCGCCGGTGTAGCGCGCGGCCTTCTTGGTCGGCAGCGTGTGGTTGGTGCCGATCACCTTGTCGCCGTAGGCGACGTTGGTGCGCGCGCCCAGAAACAGCGAGCCGTAGTTCCGCATGCCGTTGAGGAAACACGTCCGGGTCGCGCGTCATCACCTGAACGTGCTCGGAGGCGATGCGGTCGGCCTCGCGAGATCATCTCGGCCGCGCTGTCGCAGACGATCACCTCGCCGTAATCCTTCCACGCCTGCGCCGCCGCGTCGGCGGTCGGCAGGATCGCGAGCAGGCGCTCGACCTCGGCCATCGTGTCGCGCGCGAGCTTCTCGGAGTTCGTCAGCAGCACGGCCGGGGAGGTCGGGCCGTGCTCAGCCTGGCCCAGCAGGTCGGTGGCGCAGATTTCGCCGTCGGCGGTCTCGTCAGCGATGATCAGCGTCTCGGTCGGGCCGGCCAAGCAGGTCGATGCCGACGCGGCCGAACAGTTGCCGCTTGGCCTCCGCGACATAGGCGTTGCCGGGGCCGACGATCATGTCCACGGGCGCGATGCTCTCGGTGCCGAGCGCCATCGCGGCCACGGCCTGCACGCCGCCGAGAACGTAGATCTCGTCCGCGCCGCCGAAGTGCATGGCCGCGACGATGGCCGGATGCGGCCCGCCCTGGAACGGCGGCGCGCAGGCGATGACGCGCTTCACGCCCGCCACCTTGGCGGTGACGATCGACATATGCGCGGAGGCGACCATCGGATAGCGCCCGCCGGGCACGTAGCAGCCGATCGCGTTCACCGGGATGTGGCGATGGCCGAGGACCACGCCGGGCAGGGTTTCGACCTCCAGATCGTGCATCGTGTCGCGTTGCTTCTGCGCGAAATTCCGCACCTGCGCCTGCGCGAAGCTTGATGTCGTCGAGATCGCGCTTCGAAACCTGCGCGATGGCCTTCTCGATCTCGGCGGGCGAGAGCCGGAAATCCTTCGGCGACCATCTGTCGAACCTCTCGGAGAGGTCGCGCACCGCCGCGTCCTTGCGCGTCTCGATCTCGGCGAGGATGCCCTCGACGGTCTCGCGCACTTTGGCGTCGGCGGCCCTGATCTCGCTCGCGTCCATTCCGCGCTTGAGGAAGCGGATCATGGGGGTTCCTCCATTTCAAAGTTCGTTGCTCCGGTCATGCCATTTTCAGGGCAAGGGTTTCAACCGGGGGCAGGTATCGATCGGCTTCTGTCGTTTCATGCCAGGCGCTTCTCTTGCTTGTCATGCCCGGCCTTGTGCCGGGCATCCCGCTTAGGGATGCGGTGCTCGCCTATAGCGTCGTTGCCTTTGATCGAAGCGTTTGCGGTTGTCACCTCCCCTTGAAAAGGGGAGGTCGGCGGCCGAAGGACGCCGGATGGGGATCGGTTTTCCGGATGGCGGACCCCCACCCCAACCCTCCCCCTTTCAGGGGGAGGGAGAGCAAACACCGCCTACGCGATTCAATTTGAAGCAATCACGCTATAAGCGGGATCACCGGGACAAGCCCGGTGATGACGGCTGCGATTGTTGCAAGCACCGCTCTCGTCACAAACCCAATTGTCAAACAGCCAAGGCTCCGCCGCCCCTGTTGTTTGAAAGGCGCGGGGTACGCCTTTGTCTTGTGCCCTCTCCGGAACATGAGAGGGCGATGGAGCGCCGGTCGGCGCAACATCGGATCACGCCTTGGCAGGCGTGGCGTCCCGCTATCGGGGGGACGCACGCCGGCCGGCGCTCCACCGCGGCTTTTGTCGGGACCGGGCCGCGCTTTTCGTGAGGGCATCGCCCTCTCCGTCAGCCAGGCTCCTGGCAGGGGGTCATAGTGCCCCCGGGCGGAGCCCCGGTGCCGTCTGGGAGTCAGACTTGCGAGGTCTGACGCGCGGAGCCGCATCCCGCTCCACCATCAAGACGCCTCATGACAGCGCCCCTCGATGAACGGGATGGGAGGAACATAGAGGGTGATAGGAATATAATCAAGAGAAATCGTTTGGCGTTTGAACCCCACGATAATTGTGTACTATGATACACATGTCGGAAATTCGTCAGACCGACGTTTTCATTCGATGGTTGGCCCGTCAGGACAACGACGTGACCGCTCGCATCGTTACGCGGCTACGCCGAATCGAATTGGGCAACTTCGGTGAGGCGAAGTCGGTCGGTGGCGGCGTTAGCGAAATCCGGGTCGATTATGGTCCGGGCTTTCGGGTCTATTTCGTCCGACGCGGCGGCGCCGTTGTGATCCTGCTTTGTGCAGGGACCAAGAAAACGCAAAGCCGCGATATCGCGAAGGCGCAACAACTGGCTAAGGATGTCTGACATGCCTCTCAAGACCACCAAGTTCGATATTGGCGATCACCTCAAGACCAAGCGCAAGCAGATCGACTATCTCTCGGCTGCGCTGGACGAAGACGATCCCTCGTTCATCGCGGTCGCGATCGGCGACGTCGCCAAGGCGCGCGGCATCAGCGCGTTTGCGACGGAGACCGGATTGAGCCGCGAGGCGATCTACAAGTCGTTCCGGCCCGGGGGCAACCCAACTTTGGAAACGCTGAACAAGGCGCTGAAGCCGCTGGGCTTGAAGCTGACGCTGAGGCCGAGCAAGGCGGCGTGAGGACCAGCGTAGTCTTGTGAGTTTCAGGCCAACTCCAGCCGCAAATTTCGTCCGACAGCCTGCGCGGCGCGCGTGAGCGTTCCCAGCCTAACGCACGCCATTTTTGCTTTCTTCATATGCAATTCTCGCTGGTCGGCGAACAATCTCCGCTGTCATGGCCGTGCTTGATCCGGCCATCCACGTCTTCGGCACAAGAAAGAAGTGGCCCCCCGGGTCAAGCCCGGGGGTGACGGTCTGAGTATGTCTCGCCGTCCGGGATGACCGCTACGCCCTCACTTGATCGCCTGCGGATTGATCGGGCTGCCGGTGCCGCCCGTAATAATCAGCGGCGGGCCTGCGAAGAAGAACTCGTAGATGCCGTCGTTCTCGCAGTCCTCGGCCAGCTCCTTGAGATAGAAGATCTCGCCCATGCACAGGCCCATCGCCGGGATCACGACCCAGTGCCACGGCTGGTTCGCCTCCGTGGTTTCGTTCGGGCGCACCTCCACGCCCCAGGTGTCGGAGCAGATCGCCGCGATCTCCTTGTCCTGGCACCAGTAGCAGTTCTCGAACATCACGCCCGGCGCGTCGCCGCCGGCGTAGCCGCCCCATTCGCCTTCCTTCAGGCAGCGCTCCATCTGGCCGGTGCGCACGATCACGAAGTCGCCCTTGCGGATCTCGACGTTCTGCGCGCGGGCGCACTTGTCGAGCTCCTCGTTGGAGATGCCTTCGCCGTCCTTGAGCCACGGCACACCGCGGAAGCGCGCGATGTCGAGCAGCACGCCGCGGCCGACCATCTTGCTCTTGGAATGCTCGATACCGAGCACCGAGAGGCCGCGCGCGTCGATCAACTTGGCGTCGTGGCCGTTGTAGGCCTTGTCCTCGTAGAAGATGTGGCCGAGCGCGTCCCAGTGGGTCGCGCCCTGCACGCAGAGCATCAGCGTGTCGTCGGCGTAACGGATCTTGTTCCAGTCCTGCTGGCCGGCGATGGCGTCGGTGCCGGTCGCCAGCATCTGGTGGATCGGGTTGAAGCGGCCGCCGAACAGGCCGGTCTGCGGCCCCGAGCGGTCGAGCGGAATGCCGAGCGCGAACACCTTGCCGGTCTTGATCAGGCCGGATGCGCGCACGATGTCCTCGGGCGTGACGTGGTTCAGCGTGCCGATCTGGTCGTCCTTGCCCCAGCGGCCCCAGTTCGACAGCTTCTTCGAGGCCTCCTCGATGGCGGCGCGGCCGACCTTGATGTTCATCGACACATGATCCTCCCGGGAATTTGTTTTGGCAGTCGCGTGTTATCCCCGAATAGTGGACCGACGCGGCAAGCCGATGCAACCGGTCCTGCCCGCGTCATGCGGAACGGCCCCGCCGGCGGGGCGACAGGGAGCAAGCCATGCTGAACAGGCGCACGATTCTCGGTGGTGTCGCGGCGGTATCGCTCGCGCTTGCAGGCGCGGCGCAGGCTCACCACGGCTGGAGCTGGGCGGAGGATTCGACGTTCGAGGTTACCGGAACCATCGTCTCGGCCAAGCTCGGCAATCCGCATGGCGTTCTGCGGATCGCGGCGAAGGATGGCCAGTGGACGGTCGAGGTCGGCCAGCCGTGGCGCAACGCGCGCGCCGGCCTGAAGGATTCGATGCTGACCAAGGGCGTCGAGCTGACGGTGCAGGGCAACCGCGCCAAGGATCCCAAGCTCAAGGTGGTGAAGGCGGCGCGCATCGTCATCAAGGGCCAGACCTTCGTGCTGTATCCGGACCGCAGCTAGCCGGCGCGCGCGATGGATGCGTGGTTCGCTGCGCTGGAGGCGCTCGCGCCGGTCGCGGCGCTGCGGTCCGGGCGCTGGTCTTATGCTGCGGTCAATGCCGGGCACATCGTCGGGCTGGCGCTGCTGTTCGGCGCAATCGTGCCGCTGGACCTGCGGCTGATCGGGCTCTGGCGCGGCGTCTCGATCCGCGCGCTGGCGCGGGTGCTGGTTCCGGTCGCGGCGACGGGGCTGGCGCTGGCGGTGATGGCGGGCTTGTTCCTGTTCGCGATCCGCGCCAGCGAATACGCCGCGATGCCCCTGTTCTGGGTCAAGATGGCGCTGGTCGTCTGCGGCGTTGCCAATGCGCTGCTGCTGCGTCGCGCATTGGCGTGGGAGCGGGGAACGCATGACGCAGGCGTCGCGCCGCCGATGCGGTTGCGCGCGGCGGGCGCGCTATCAATCGCGCTGTGGCTTTCGGCGATCGTCGCGGGCCGGATGCTGGCGTTCGTGGATTGAGCCGGATCGACCGTGACCCCGTGGCGTCCGGCCGTCTGGTGATGCTGGGGAAATTAGACCTTCCCGAGCGCCCGCAGGATCTTGTCCGGCGTGAACGGCATGTCGGTGAGCGGGGACGCGCCGAGCGGGCGCAGCGCGTCGTTGATCGCGTTCATCACCGCGCCGGGCGCGCCGGCGGTGCCGGCTTCGCCCGCGCCCTTGGCGCCCAGCTCGCTGTCGGCGGTCGGAGTGACGACGTGACCGACCTGCATGTCGGGCATCTCCATCGCCATCGGCACGAGATAGTCCGCCATGTTGCCGTTCAGAAGCTGGCCGCGCGCATCGTAAACGCACTGCTCGAACAGCGCCGCGCCGATGCCCTGCACGATGCCGCCGCGGATCTGCTCGTCGACGAGCTGCGGATTGATCAATGTGCCGCAGTCCTCGACGCACCAGAGTTTCAGGAGCTTCACGAAACCGGTGTCGGTGTCGACCTCCAGATAGCTGGCCTGAATTCCGTTGGTGAAGGCGAAGGCGTATTGCCGCGGAACGTAGTGCCGGGTCGCGACCAGTTCGGCCTGAATGCCGGCGGGCAGGGTGTCCGGCCGGAAGTAGGCGATGCGCGCCACTTCGTCGAGCCCGATGCGCTCGGCGCCGCCGTCGCGGTTCACGACCGTGCCGTTGCGGATGTCCAGCGACGTCGGGGACGCCTGCAGGATGCTGGCCGCGACCGCCAGCACGTTCTCGCGCAGCGCCTTGCCGGCCTGCCATGCCGCTTCGCCGCCGATGCCGGCCGCGCGCGACGCCCAGGTGCCGCCGCCGTAGGGCGTGTGGTCGGTGTCGCCCATGACGACGCGCACGCGGTCGAGCGGCACGCCGAAGCTGGTCGCGACGCATTGCGCGATGACGGCCTCGGCGCCCTGGCCCTGTTCGGAGACGCCGGTGTGGCAGAAGATGGCGCCGGTGGCGTCGAGCCGAACGGTCGCGCCGTCCTGCGCCGAGATTTTCGCGCCGCCGACGCCGTAGAACGCCGCGCTCGGATTGGTGACCTCGATGAACTGGGCGAAGCCGATTCCGCGATAGACGCCTTGCTTGAGCAGCGAAGCCTGTTCGGCGCGCAGACCGGCGTAGTTCATCATCGAATCGAGATGGGCGAGCGAGGCGTGGTGCGACAGCGCCTCGAACTTGATGCCGGAGGGGCCCTGCGAGGGGTGCGCGTCGTCGGCGATGAGGTTGCGGCGACGGATTTCCAGCGGGTCCATGCCGATGGCTTGCGCCGCCAGCTCGACGAGGCCTTCGGTGACGGCGGTGGCGATCGGATGGCCGACCGCGCGGTACTGGCACATCACGTTCTTGTTCTGGAACACGACGCGGGCGCGCGCCCGGTAATTTCCGCAGGTGTAGGGGCCGCCGGTCAGATTCACGACCTGGTTGGCCTCGATGCCGGAGGTGCGCGGATAGACCGAATAGGGGCCGATGCCGGTGAGATCGTCGATCTCCCAGGCGGTGATCGTGCCGTCGCTCTTCACGCCGATCTTCGCATGCACGCGATGGTCGCGGGCATGGATGTCGGTGACGAAGCTCTCGACCCGGTCGGCGACGAACTTCACCGGACGTTTCAGCATCTTCGAGAGCGCCACGGCGGCCATCTCGTCGGCATAGGTGTGGACCTTGATGCCGAACGAGCCGCCGACATCCTTGGTCACGACCCGGACCTGATGCTCCTGCAGGCCGAGATGCTTGGCGAACAGGTTCTGCATCATGTGCGGCGCCTGCGTGCCCTGATAGACGGTGAGACGCTGCTCGCCCGGGTTCCAGTCGACGACGATCGCCCGCGGCTCGTTGCAGACGCCGGTGTGGCGGCCGAACACGAAGGTCTGCTCCACCACCGTGTCGGCGTCTGCGAAACCCTTGTCCGGATCGCCGGCGACATGCACGCGCTCGAAGGTCAGGTTGTCGCCCAGCTCCGGATGGAGCACCGGCGTGCCGGGATCGAGGGCGGTCTCCGGATCGGTGATCGCCGGAAGCTCCTCGTAAACGACCTGCACGCGCTCGCATGCGTCCTCGGCCTCGGCGCGGCTGCGCGCCAGGACGGCGCAGACCGCTTCGCCGGCCCAGCAGGCGCGGTCGACAGCGATGGCGTGCTGCGGCGCGGACTTGATGCCCTTGAGGTGCGTGAGCACGCCGACCCAGGGCGTGATCACTCCGGCGAGGTCCGCGCCGGTGACGACGGCGACCACGCCCGGCGCGGCTTTCGCATCCTTCGTGTCGATCCGCAGGATTTTCGCATGCGCGTGCGGCGAGCGCACGAAGGCGACATGCACCATGCGCGGCAGGGTGACGTCGCTGACGTATTGGGCGCGGCCCTGAAGCAACCGTCCCATGTTCGGCCGCGGCACCGATCGGCCGATGTAGGAGTTCGGCCGGTCGAGAGCCGACAGGGTGGGAGGAACGTCGCCGGCGACGGTCATCGCGGGTCTCCTGCGCGGGCCTTAGCGACGGTTTCGACGGCGTCGACGATGGCCTGATAGCCGGTGCAGCGGCAGTAATTGCCGGACAGGTGCTCGCGGATCGCCTCGCGCGAGGGCGTGCCGTCGCGCGTCAGCAACTCCTGCGCCGTGAGCAACATGCCCGGCGTGCAGAAGCCGCATTGCAGCGCGTTGCGTCGCTCGAAGGCCGCCTGAAGGTCGGCGAGTTCGCCCGTATCGGACACGCCCTCGATCGTTTCGACCCGGCCGCCGTCGCATTGCACCGCCAGCATCAGGCAGCCGCGCACCACGACGCCATCGACTCGGACCGAACAGGCGCCGCAGACGCCGTGCTCGCATCCGACATGGCTGCCGGTCAGCGCCAGCGCCTCGCGCAGGAAATCGACGAGGCTGGTGCGCGGCTCGACCGTCTCGACGACCGGATCGCCGTTGACGGTCAGCGCGATCGTCATGCTCCGGTTCATCGCCGATCCTCCGCCAGTTGCACGGCGACCCGCCGCAGCAGCACGCCGGCGAGATGCCGTCGGGTCGCGCCGCTCGCCTGCACGTCGTCGGGCGGATCGAGGTCGGAGGCGAGGGCAGCGACGGCCGCCTCGATGTCGCCGCCGGCCAGCGCGGCTTCCGCCCTGCGCGCGCGCAGCGGTGTCTGGCCCACGCCGAAACAGGCGATCCGCACATCGCGCAGGTGTCGTCCGTCCGCCAGCGCGCTGGCGGCGAGACCGACCATCGCGTAGTCACCGTGGCGACGCGACAGCTCGGCAAAGCCGATGCGGGTCTGCGCGCTCGCCGCGGGCAGCCGGATGGCGATGAGCAGATCGCGCGGGCCGATCGCGGTCTCGAACAGGCCGTGGAAGAATTCGTCGGCTGGAACCGTGCGGCGGCCGGCCGGTCCCGCGATCACCGCTTCGCCGTTCATGGCCAGCAGGCAGGCGGGAAGCTCGGCGGCCGGATCGGCGAGCGCGATGGAGCCGCCGATCGTGCCGCGGTTGCGGATCGCGGGGTGTCCGATGTGCGGCATCGCACGCGCGATCAGCGGCGCATGCTGGGCGATGACGCGCGAATGCTCCAGTTCGACGTGGCGAGTCAGCGCGCCGATCTCGACCGTGCCGTTCTTCAATGCGACGCCGGAAAGTGTCGCGAGGCCGTTGATGTCGATCAGCAGCCCGGGCTGCGACAGCCGCATGTTGAGCGTCGGCATCAGGCTCTGGCCGCCGGCGAGCAGGCGGGCTTCGTGATCGGGCTGCGCCAGCAGTTCGAGCGCGTGCTCGATCGAACGCGCCTTCGCATAGCCAAACGGTGCTGGCTTCACGCGCTTCCTCCCCGGCCTTCTGTTTTTGTTGGTTCTATTCTGGCCGGGAACGGCGGCGCGTCAACGTCCCGGGGACCGATCCGGCGCCCTCGAGCCGGTTCCTAGCCCCGGTCCCGCAATTCGCACTCCGCCACGAAATCCGCGATCCGGCCGATGGTGTCCGGCTCCGCCAGCAGCGGCGCATGGCCCTGGTCCGGGACCACCATCGTCGCCATCGTCTTGCGGCGCGCCTGCATGGCCGAGACGGTGTCCTCGGACAGCACATCGGAGTTCGCGCCGCGGATCGTCAGCAGCGGCACGTCGGCCAGCGCGTCGAACGCGCCCCACATCGGCGGCACCGGCATCGAAGGATCGAAGCTCCTGAGCGTGCGGGCGAGCTTCGGGTCGTAGGTCAGGATCAGCCGGCCCTTGCGCTCTTCCCAGGTGCGATGCGACGCCACGAGCCAGTCGGCATGATCGAGTCTCGGAAACTGCGCGTCGAACAAGCGGCGCAGGATTTCGGCGCCCTCGGCAAAGGTGCGCGGTTCGGGCAGTTTTCCGACATAGCTTTTGATCCGGATCAGACCCTTGGGCTCGATCACCGGACCGATGTCGTTGAGGATTGCTCCTGCGATGGCGGCCGGCCGCGCGGTCGCCAGCATCATCGTCAGCAGGCCGCCGCGCGAGGTGCCGAGAAACACGGCGCGGCCGATCCCGGTGGCGGTCAGCACCGACAGCACGTCCGCCAGTTCGACCGGCAGCGAATAATTGTCCGGATTGCGGTCGTGTTCCGAACCGCCACGCCCGCGATAGTCAATGGCCAGCACCCGGCGCGGCGTCTCGGCGTCGGCGGAGATCGCGGTCGCGAGCGCGTCGAAGTCGGCGGCGGTTCGCGCGAGTCCGGGCAGGCAGACCAGCGGCAGGGCCGTGCCATGCGAGGGTCCGTAAGAGCGGGCGTGCAGGCGCAACCCGTCCGGGGCGCTCACATGGAGGCTTTCGTAGGTTTGCGGCGCGGGAAGAGTTTCGGCGGACGCGGCCATGATCGGTCTCCTGCCCCGATCAATCCGAAAATCCGCCGGCCCGCAAGCGCGGGCGGAGCGACTCGCTCCGCAGCCGGATCAGTTCGCCGCGCCGCGCCGCAGGTCGGCCTCGATCATCAGCTTCTGCGAATTGCCGAACCGGGCGCGATAGACCTGGACGTTCTCCATCACCCGCTGGACGTAGTTGCGGGTCTCGGCGAACGGAATGCGCTCGACCCAGTCGATCGGATCGACCTTGGGGTCGCGCGGATCGCCGAACCGGGCGATCCAGTCCCGTGCGCGGCCGCGGCCGGCGTTGTAGGCGACGAAGGCGAGAATGTACGAGCCGCGATGGTCGCCGACCACGCCGGCCAGTTCGGCCGCGCCGATCTGCACGTTGTAGACCGGATCGTCGAGCAGGCGCTTCTGGTCGAACGGCACGTTGTGTTTCTTGGCCAGTCCGCGCGCGGTCGAGGGCAGAACCTGCATCAGTCCCATCGCGTTGGCGCGCGAGATCGTGCGCGGATTGAACCAGCTTTCCTGTCGGGCGATGGCGTGCACGATGGCGGGCTCGACCTCCGGAGCGATGGGCTTGTAGGCCGGCACGCCGTAGGTCGGGAACGCGACCTGATCGAGCGGCAGGCCGCGCGCCAGCGCAAGCTTTCCGACCAGCATGGCGCCGCGCGCGTCCTTGTTCTTCTCGGCAAGTTCGGTGAGCGCGATCAGCGCCGGCACGTCGTCCGACTTGTCGCCCAGATCGGCGAGGAAGGGATGCACCATGTCGCGCGCATCGATGGCGTAGAGGATCGAGGCGGCCCGCACGACCTCGAGACGGCCGGCGCGAAGCCGCTGGTCCATCGTCAGGCGCGGGGTTGGCGGCAACGCCAGTTCGCCGAGACCGGCCTTGGCGCGGGCCAGCTGGCCGTAATAGGCGGTCGGATGCCGGGCGGCGCGTTCATAGAGCGCGCGCGCCTCCTGCGGTCGTCGCATCGCCTCCATCGCGCGGCCCATCCAGTAATAGCCGCGCGCCAGCGCGATCGGGTTCTGCTGGCCTTCGGGGATCTTGCTGAAATGCGCGTAGGCGGTCTGCGGATCGTTGAGGTAGCGCAGCGCCACCCAGCCCGCGGTGAACTGCTGCTCGGCGCGGTAATTGTCGCGCGATGGCGTGGTCGCATCGCGCGCCACCGCGTAGGCGGATTTCGGATCGTCGTCGTCGAGCAGGCGGCGGACCAGCAGGCGGCGCTCCACCCACCATTCGTCGAGGTCGTGGCTGTCGTCGAGCTTCGGCACCGTGCGCAGCAGCGCGACGGCGTCCTTCAACTTGTCGGTCCGGCGCAGCATCTGCAGCCGCGCGAACTGGTAGCCGATGTCGTCGCGGGCGGCGGCAGGCACCGCGTCCACGGCGGCGCGGTTGGCGTTCTTCAGGAGCGCGATGCGAGCCTTGGCGATGGCGGGCTCATGGCCGCCCAGCCGGTTGGCGGCGCGCAGTCCGGCTTCGGTGTCGTCGGCTTCGTAGAGCCTTCGGTCCATCCGGGCCTTGTGGTCGGCGCGGGTGATGATGCTGCCGAACTCGTCGAGCAGGCGCTGCTCCATGTCGGCGCTCATCGAGTCCTGCCGCCAGGTCTCACGCGCCAGCGCATTGGCTTCGGCGTGCTGCCCGACCGCCTTGAGCGCGCGCGCATACGCGATCTTGCCGCGCGCGGAAAGCGGTGCATTGACGCTGAAGAAACGCCGCGCCGCGTTGGGGTCCGGGCGTTCGTTGTAGGCCATCAACTCGGCCTTGCGGCGTAGCGTCACGATCGAGGGCCAGCCCGGATTGGCCGCGATGAATTCGGCGAAGCGGGCGAAGGACGCGCCGGCGTCGTCGCTGCGCAGAATGATCCACTCGATCAGGGTGCGGGAGACCGGGTCGGTGATCGTGTCGCGCACGGTCGCAGCCTCGGTCTGCTTGCGGCCCCGCACCAGTTCGACGGCGCGCTTGACCGCGGCGATCTCGACCGAAGACGCGGGCGGGGTCTTGGCCACGGCCAGGGCGGAGCCTCCGGTCGCGATCGCTGCGATGGCGGCCGGTGCGGCCGCGCCGTTGCCGTCGGGGCGAGGCGTCGGCGTCGGCACGGCGACCGATGCGGCTGCGGGGGCAGGCTGGGGGAGGGGAACGGCGTCGGGTTTGGCCGGCTGCGTCGCGGGTTTGGAGGCAGCCTTCGGGGCGGCCTTGGACTTCGCGCTGCTCTTGGCCGCAGCCTTCGGTGCCGTCTTCTTTGCAGCGGGGGTCGCGGACTTTTTCGCCGTCGACTTGCTTGCGGTAGACTTGGCCTTGGATTTCGCGGCGCTGCGCTCCTGCGCCTCGGCCGGCGCAACGAGGCCGTGCGGGCCGAGCGGCAGAACCAGACCGACGGTGGTCAGGATTGCCAAGGATTGCAGAGTCTTGCGCGGGTTCCCTCGATTCAAAATCCAGCTCCTTGAGCGGCTCGAATCACCGGACTGCCGCCAATACCTATTCCCTTGATCGGATTGACGAAAGACTAATCCACCCAAATCGCGGCCAGAGTTCGGCGGCAGGCACGTTTGCGATGCCTCACGAATGCGGCCGATCGGCGCTGGCGAGATCACGCAACCGGCTGCGCAGGCCTTTCCTGTCCGGTGCCGGGGCGGTACTTGTCTGCTATCTTAGTTCGGCCGGTGCGCCGCGAACGGCGCGCCCGCCATGCCGGGGAACGAAACGATGACCGCCAAGACGAGATTCCGTGGCTCCTTCACCGCGCTCGTCACGCCGTTCAAAAACGGTTCGGTGGACGAGAAGGCGTTCCGCGACCTCGTGGACTGGCAGATCGCCGAGGGCACCAACGGCCTGGTGCCGGTCGGCACCACCGGCGAGAGCCCGACGCTGTCGCACGACGAGCATCACAGTGTTGTTGAATGGTGCATCGACCAGGCGCGCGGCCGGGTGCCGGTGATCGCCGGTGCGGGCTCCAACTCCACCGAAGAGGCGGTCAGCCTGTCGAAGCATGCGGAGAAGGCCGGCGCGGACGCCGTGCTGATCGTGACGCCCTATTACAACAAGCCGACCCAGGAGGGCATGTACCAGCACTTCAAGGCGATCAACGACGCCGTCGGCATCCCGATCATCATCTACAACATCCCGCCGCGCTCGGTGATCGACATGTCGGTCGACACGATGGCGCGGCTGTTCGAACTGCCCAACATCGCGGGCGTGAAGGACGCCACCGCCAACGTGCTGCGGGTCTCGCAGCAGCGCGCGGCGATGGGCGACGACTTCAACCAGTTGTCCGGCGAGGACGGCACCGCGCTGGGCTTCATGGCGCATGGCGGCCACGGCTGCATTTCGGTGACGTCGAACGTGGCGCCGCGGCTGTGTTCGGAGTTCCAGGCCGCTTGCCTGAAGGGCGACTACCTGACCGCGCTGTCGCTGCAGGACAAGCTCCTGCCGCTGCACCAGCACCTGTTCATCGAAACCAATCCGGCGCCGGCCAAGTATGCGCTGTCGCTGCTCGGCCGCTGCTCGGAGACGGTGCGGCTGCCGATGGTCCCGCTGTCGGACAAGTCCAAGGCCGCGGTGCGCGAGGCGATGGTGCACGCGGGACTGCTGAACTGACGGATCGGCGGCCGGTCCGCCGGTCGCCGCATCCTTCGGTTGACCGTCGTGCCGGCTTTTGATCGATTGCCCGGATCATGGCCGAAAAGCCCGACCCACGCTTCAAGCTCGTCGCCGACAACCGCAAGGCGCGCTTCAACTATGCGCTCGGCGAGACGTTCGAGGCGGGCATCGCGCTGACCGGCTCGGAGGTCAAGTCGCTGCGCACCGGCAAGGCCAACATCGGCGAGGCCTTCGCCGGCACGCACCAGGGCGAACTGTGGCTCTACAACTCCAACATCTCCGAATACAAGCAGGCCGGCCGCTACAACCACGAGCCGAAGCGGCCGCGCAAGCTGCTGCTGCATCGCCGCCAGATCAACAAGCTGATCGGCGCGGTCGAGCGCGAGGGCATGACGGTGGTGCCGCTCAAGCTCTATTTCAACGACAAGGGCCGCGCCAAGCTCGAAATCGCGCTCGCCAAGGGCAAGAAACTGCACGACAAGCGCGAGACGGAAAAACAGCGCGACTGGAATCGTGAGAAGGGCCGGCTGCTGCGCGACAAAGGCTGAGCCGCGGGTTCGGGAGATTGCGATGGCGCTGCCGGTGACGCTCGACCATTGCGTGATCCACGTCTCCGACTGGGAGCGTTCCAACGCTTTCTATCGCGACGTGATGGGCGCCGAGCTGGTCGCGCGCAACCCCGGTTTCGCCTACCGCTTCGGCGACAAGCAGCTCAACGTGCATGGCGCAGGCATCCGTCCGGCGGAGGTCGCGCGCCTGCCGGTGCAGCCGGGAAACAGCGATCTGTGCTTCGAATGGGCCGGGCCGATCGAGGATGCGATCGCGCACCTGCAGCGCCATAACATCGCGATCGAGGCCGGGCCGATGACCCGCTTCGGCGCCAAAGGACCGGGCACCAGCGTCTATTTCCGCGACCCCGACGGCTCGCTCATGGAGTTCATGTCCTATCGCCGCTGAGGCCGTCGCCCCGGCGTTGCATCGAGAAAGTCCCGCACCCCGGCGAACACCGCCCGGAACATCTCGGGCGTCAGCACCCCGGTGTTGGTGTTGTAGCGCGAGCAGTGATAGCTCGCGAACAGGGCAAGCGGGCCGAGTACGCTGCGCGCGCCATGCTTGAACGGGGTTTCCTTCAGCCGGCCGCCGAGCGCGCGCACCGTGGTCTCGTGCGCGATCCGGCCGAGCGTGACGATCGCGCGCAGCCTTGGCATCTCTGCGAGCGTGGGCGACAGAAACGTGCGGCAGGTGTTGATCTCCGCTGGAGTCGGCTTGTTCTCCGGCGGCACGCAGCGCACGCCGTTGGTGATGCGGGCATCGATCAGTTCGAGAGTGTCGTCGATCCGCGCCTCGAAGTCGCCGCGCGCGAAGCCGTATTCCTTCAGGGTGGCATAGAGCAGATCGCCGGCGTAGTCGCCGGTGAACGGCCGGCCGGTGCGGTTGGCGCCGCGAAGGCC
Source organism: uncultured Alphaproteobacteria bacterium (assembly GCA_963758225.1). GTDB lineage: Bacteria > Pseudomonadota > Alphaproteobacteria > Rhizobiales > Xanthobacteraceae > Z2-YC6860. The sequence continues at coordinate 411,582 of CAVWUJ010000007.1, forward strand.
GGGCGCGAGGCCGACGATCAGGAGCTGCGCGTCGCGCGGGCCGAAGGAGGGCACCGGCGCGTTGAACCAGCCGGGCTCATTCGCGCGCCACTGATCGCGGAAGGCGGCAAGCCGCGGGCACAGCGGGCAATCGCGTCCCGGTTTTCCGGCTGGCGTTGGCATGGTCGGTCCGAAGGCGCGAGGGCGCTCAGAGCACGATCCCGAAAAGTGGAATCCGGTTTTCGGACAAGATCGTGGTCAAGCATGAAGATAAACGACGGTCTGGTTCGACGCAGTTGGATCGGACCCTAGTCGTCGAAATCGTCGTCCGGGGCTGCCGGCGGCCGCTGGCTCTGCGGACTGCGCTGCAGGAACTGCGGCGTGTGGCGCGGTTCGCGGGACTCCCGGGCGGCGCGTTCGGACGGGTCGCGGCCGATCTTGCTCTGCAATTCGACGATGTCCTGGAACACGTCCGCCTGCCGGCGCAACTCGTCGGCGACCATCGGCGGCTGGGTCGAGATGGTAGAGACCACGGTGACGCGGACGCCGCGGCGCTGCACCGCCTCGACCAGCGAACGGAAGTCGCCGTCGCCGGAGAACAGAACCATCTGGTCGATGTGCGGGGCCAGTTCCATCGCATCGACCGCCAGTTCGATGTCCATGTTGCCCTTGACCTTGCGGCGGCCGGTCTGGTCGACGAACTCCTTGGTTGCCTTGGTCACGACCGAATATCCGTTGTAATCGAGCCAGTCGATCAACGGACGGATCGACGAATACTCCTGATCCTCGATCACGGCGGTATAATAGAACGCCCGGATCAGGGTTCCGCGGCTGCGGAATTCATTGAGCAGGCGCTTGTAGTCGATATCGAACCCCAGCGACTTGGCGGTCGCGTAGAGGTTGGCGCCATCGATGAACAGCGCGATCTTTTCGTTGGGTGCGGCCATTGTTGTGTCTCTCGTCATGCAAAAGGGTCGATAGCGGCCGGAGCGCGTGACCGGCCAACAATCCATTAAAACTGCGGTCCGGACGTCCGGTCCGCAACATCGAGCGTTGGGAGCGGAGCGGCCGGGTTCAAATCCGGCGCGGCCGGGAGCCGCAACCTCTAAAATTCGCGATTGCGCAGCCGGTTCCTGCCGGTTTGCGTACCAAACGCCGCGCGGGTCACCAAGAATTCCCGCTTGCGCTTTTGGTCGCAGGGTTATAGCTAAAGGTCAATATCCCAACACAACGACTCGTGGTGGAGCGCGCGCATGGCTCGTGTGACCGTGGAAGACTGCATCGACAAGGTGGAGAACCGGTTCGACCTGGTTCTGCTGGCCGGGCACCGTGCCCGGATGATCTCGTCGGGCTCCCAGATCACGCTGGATCGCGACAACGACAAGAATCCGGTGGTGGCGCTTCGCGAGATCGCGGAAACCACGATTTCGCCGGAAGATCTGAAGGAAGATCTGATCCACACGCTGCAGAAGTATGTCGAGGTTGACGAACCCGAGGCCGACGTTCCGCTGATCGGTTCGAGCGGTTCGGTGGATGCCGACGACACCGACGTGACCGTCGAGCATATGAGCGAGGAAGAGCTTCTGAAGGGTCTGGAAGGCCTGACCCCGCCGGAAGAACAGCCCGAGTCCGACGAAGAATAGGGCCATCGCGCCGGACGGCGCGCAGAGCTTTCGACGGCCCGGACCCAGGTCCGGGCCGTTTTGCATTCGTGAACCGCGTTGATGGATGCCCTTGCGGCGCCGCGGTCTCCGCGTGATATCCTGTCCGGAAAGCCGCCGGTTCCGCTTCGCCGAGGCGGCCGAAGGCACGGATGGCGCGTTCAAAGACTGATCTGCCACGGATGCAGACCCCCGCAAGGCCGCGCTCGGGGGTGCCACGCGTTGTGAACAACCGTCCGCAACCTCTTGTTCAAAAGATAAAAACACGCTCCCCAACGCCGATGATGCGTCAGTACGAACTGGTCGATCGGGTTCGCCGCTACAACAAGAACACCGACGAGGATTTGCTCAACCGGGCCTACGTCTACGCCATGAAGGCGCACGGTGAGCAAAAGCGCGCTTCAGGGGATCCCTATTTCTCTCATCCCCTGGAGGTCGCAGCGATCCTGACCGACCTGAAGCTCGACGACGCCACGATCGCGGCCGCCCTCCTGCACGACACGATCGAGGACACGCCGACCACCCGGAGCGAAATCGACAGCCTGTTCGGGCCGGACATCGGCCATCTGGTCGAGGGACTGACCAAGCTCAAGAAGCTCGACCTTGTCTCGCGCGAGGCCAAGCAGGCCGAAAACCTGCGCAAGCTGCTGCTGGCCATCGCCGACGACGTGCGCGTGCTGCTGGTCAAGCTCGCCGACCGGCTGCACAACATGCGCACGCTGGAATACATGCCGGAGGAGGGGCGAAAGCGGATCGCCGAGGAGACCCTCGACATCTACGCGCCGCTCGCCGGGCGCATGGGCATGCACAGCCTGCGGGAGGAGCTGGAGGAGCTGTCCTTCCGCCAGATCTATCCGGACGCCTACGGCGTGGTGAGCGAGCGCCTGAATTCGCTCGCGTTGCGCCAGGAGGACCTGATCGCCGAAATCGAGGCGCAGCTCACCCGCAAGCTGGCGGAATCCGGGATCGAGGCGCGGGTGATCGGCCGGCGCAAGCGGCCCTATTCGATCTGGCGCAAGATGGAGCGCAAGTCGGTCGGCTTCGAGCAACTCTCCGACATTTTCGGATTCCGCGTGCTGGTTCGGACGCTGCCGGAGTGCTACCGCGCGCTGGGGGTCGTCCATACGACCTGGCCGGTGGTGCCCGGCCGCTTCAAGGACTATGTCTCGACGCCCAAGCAGAACGACTACCGTTCGATCCACACCACCGTGATCGGCCCCGGGCAGCAGCGCGTCGAGCTGCAGATCCGCACCGAGGAGATGCACGAGATCGCCGAATACGGCATCGCCGCGCACGCGCTCTACAAGGACGCGGTGGGCTCGCCGAACGAGACGCTGTCGCGCGAATCCAACGCCTATGGCTGGCTGCGCCGGACCATCGAGCTGCTCGCCGAAGGCTCCAATCCGGAAGAGTTTCTCGAGCACACCAAACTCGAACTGTTCCACGACCAGGTGTTCTGCTTCACGCCCAAGGGCACGCTGATCGCGCTGCCGCGGCGCGCCACCCCGATCGACTTCGCCTATGCGGTTCACACCGACATCGGCAACCGTGCGGTCGGCTGCAAGATCAACGGCAAGATCGCGCCGCTGGTCTCCGAACTGTCCAACGGCGACGAGGTCGAGATCCTGATCTCAAAGGCCCAGACCGCGCCGCCGGCCGCCTGGGAATCGCTGGTGCTGACCGGCAAGGCGCGCGCCGCGATCCGCCGGGCGACGCGGGTCGCCGTGCGTTCGCAATACGCGGAGCTTGGACGCCGGATCGTGGAGCGGCTGTGCCAGCGGGCCAAGCGCGAATACTCCGACGAAAAGCTTCAGGGTGCGCTGCATCGGCTGGCGCGGGCTTCGATCGACGACGTGTTCGCGGCTGTCGGACGCGGCGAGATGCGGCCGTCGGACGTCGCGCGCGCGATGTATCCGGACTACAAGGAGGAGCGGATCGCGGCGGTGCCGCCTCCCAAGTCGGAAAGCGGCTGGTTCGGCCTCAAGCGCGGCAAGGCGGTGAAGTTCAAGGTGCCGTCGGCGTCCGACACAGGCTCGATTCCGATCCGTGGCATCAACTCCGATCTTCCGGTCAGCTTTGCGCCCAATGGCGGCGCAGTGCCTGGCGACCGCATCGTCGGCATCATGACGCCAGGCGAGGGCATCACGATCTATCCGATCCAGTCGCCGGCGCTGAAGGACTTCGAGGATCAGCCCGAACGCTGGCTCGACGTGCGCTGGGACATGGAGGGCCGCGCGCCCGAGCGCTTCCCGGCGCGGATCGCGGTGCAATCGCTCAACGAGCCGGGCACGCTGGCGCAGATCGCCCAGGTGATCGCCGAGCACGACGGCAACATCGACAACGTGCGCATGACGCGCCGCTCGCCGGACTTCACCGACTGCACCATCGATCTTGAGGTCTACGACCTCAAGCACCTCAATGCGATCATCGCGCAACTGCGCGCCAAGAAGGTGGTCGCCGGGGCGGAGCGGGTGAACGGATAGCCGCCGAAACAGAAGATCATGCAGTCCCCATCGCTTCGCCTCGGCGTCAACATCGATCACGTCGCGACCATCCGCAACGCGCGCGGCGGACGCATCCCGATCCGGTGCGCGCGGCGCAGCTCGCGGTCGAGGCCGGCGCCGACGGCATCACCGCGCATCTGCGCGAGGACCGCCGCCACATCGGCGACGAGGATATCGCGCGGCTCAAGGCCGAGATCGCCCGGCCGCTGAACCTCGAGATGGCGGCGACCGACGAGATGGTCGCCATCGCGCTGCGCACCCGTCCGCACGCGGCCTGCCTGGTGCCGGAGCGGCGCGCCGAGCGCACCACCGAGGGCGGCCTCGACGCAATCGGCGGCGGCACGGCGCTCGCCGACAAGGTTGCTCGGCTGTCGGATGCGGGCATCCGGGTGTCGCTGTTCATCGCCGCCGATCCTGCGCAGATCGAGAGGGCGGCGACGCTGCGCGCGCCGGTGATCGAGATTCACACCGGCGCGTGGTGCCACGCTCGCGCGGATGGCCGGACGGCCGACGCCGATGCGGAGTGGCGGCGCATTCGCGACGGCGCCACGCTGGCCCGTCGGCTCGGCCTGGAGGTGCACGCCGGCCACGGCCTCGACTTCGCGAGCGCCGACACGATCGCAGGCTTGCCCGAACTGGCGGAGCTGAACATCGGGCATTTCCTGATCGGTGAGGCGGTGTTCACGGGCCTACGCGAGGCGATCCGCACCATGCGCGCGGCGATGGATCGCGGCCGCGCCACGGCGGGCAGGGTGAGCCGGTCATGATCCTCGGCATCGGCTCCGACATCTGCGACGCACGCCGCATTGCGAAGGTGATCGAGCGTCACGGCGACCGGTTTCTCGATCGCGTGTTCACGCCGGTCGAGCGCGCGCGCGCCGATCGCCGCAAGCTGCGTGCGGAGACCTACGCCAAGCGCTTCGCGGCCAAGGAGGCGTGCTCGAAGGCGCTCGGCACCGGGCTGCGGCAAGGCGTCTGGTGGCGCGACATGGGCGTGGTCAATCTGCCGTCCGGCCGGCCGACGATGAAGCTCACCGGCGGCGCGCTGAAGCGGCTGATGGCGATGGTGCCCGCGGGCATGGAGCCGGACATCCAGCTCACCATCGCCGACGAGGGCCCGATGGCGGTCGCCTATGTGATCATCCAGGCGGTGCCGGCGAAAACCTGATCCGGAACCTGCGCGCGCGGGGGACGTTGGCCCCAAGGCTGATCCGTAAAGACGATCTGCGGGGCGCAGCATTCCGGAGCACAGGATGTCCGAACTCAGCGTCGCCGCGATCAACTGCAGCCTCAAGTCCTCACGCAGCGAGGATGCGTCCTCGACGGACGTGCTCCTCAACCAGATGCTCGATGCGCTGAAGCCGCACGGCGCGCAGGGCCGCATCGAGCGCGCCGCCGATTACAACATCAAGCCCGGCGTCAGCTCGGACGAAGGCGAGGGCGACCAGTGGCCCGGCCTGCGGCAGTGGATCGTGCAGTCCGACATCCTGCTGATCGGCACGCCGATCTGGCTCGGCCAGCCGTCCAGCGTCGCCAAGCGCGTGCTGGAGCGCATGGACGCCTTTCTCGGCGAGACCGACGATCGGGGCCGCATGCCGTCCTACGGCAAGGTGGCGCTGGCCGTGGTGGTCGGCAACGAGGACGGCGCGCACCACAGCGCGGCCGAGATCATGCAGGCGCTGACCGAGGTCGGCTTCACGGTGCCGGCCGGTGGGGCGACCTATTGGGTGGGCGAGGCGATGGGCTCGGTGGACTACAAGGATCTGAAGGAGACCCCGAAGGCGCTGGCGAAATGGAACCCGATGCTGGCCTCCAGCACCGCGCATCTGGCCCGTCTTCTTGAAATCAGCCCTATCCGGGCGTTGCGGGCGGCCGCTGATTGACCGTGAATGGCGACCGCGCGACGGCTGCATGATCCTGCCAAAACCCATTGATCTGATTGAGAAAAATGTCTTTCCGGGAGGCCGGGCACGGCGGTGCCGCGTTTCGTTGCGCCGCACCGTGCCAGCCGCTACAACGGCCGTGGACGACGAGAGGAACGAGAACGGCCGATGAGCGTAACCAGCGCGAAGCGCAAAGAGGGCGGCGTCGGCGAGTTCATTCGGCTCCTTATCCATGCGGGCATCATCGCGCTGGTGATCCGCACGCTGCTGTTTCAGCCCTTCAACATCCCCTCCGGCTCGATGAAGCCGACGCTGCTGGTCGGCGATTACCTGTTCGTCTCCAAGTACAGCTACGGCTACACCCACTATTCGCTGCCGCTGTCGCCGCCGATTTTCTCCGGCCGCATTCTCGTCCTGAGCAAGCCCGACCGCGGCGACGTGGTGGTGTTCCGCCTGCCGCAAGGACGACTCCACCGACTACATCAAGCGCATCGTCGGCCTGCCGGGCGACCGCATCCAGATGGTTCAGGGCGTGCTGCACATCAACGGCGCCGCCGTGAAGCGCGAGCGGGTCGAGGACTTCATCGATATCGAGGAGGGCCGCCGGCCGCAGCGCGTGCGCCAGTGGCGCGAGACGCTGCCGAACGGCGTGAGCTACAACACGCTCGAACTGCCGTACAATCTGCAGGCCGACAACACCGAGGTCTATCATGTGCCGGCCGACCATTACTTCATGATGGGCGACAACCGGCACAACTCGACCGACAGCCGGTTCCCGCAGGTCGGCTACGTGCCGTTCGAGAATCTGATCGGCCGCGCCCAGATCATGTTCTTCTCCGTGCAGGAGGGCGAGCGCGCCTGGGAAATCTGGCGCTGGCCCTGGTCGGTGCGCTGGAGCCGCCTGTTCCAGCTCGTCCGATGAGGCGCAAGCCGAAACCCGAAGAGCCGACCGCGGCGAGCCCGCCGAACGTCCCGAGCCTGCCGCCGCTTCGACGCCGTCGCGCCCCGCAGCCTCGCGCGGGTCGGCACGACCGCGAGCCGTTCGCCGCAAGCCCGGGATCGTCGCACAGCTCGAAGCCACCATCGGACACACGTTCGCCGATCCGGATTTGCTGGACCGGGCGCTGACGCACATCTCCGCGCTCGCCGGCGGGCAGTCGCACCGGCAGCTACCAGCGTCTCGAGTTTCTCGGCGACCATGTGCTCGGACTCGTGATCTCCGACTTGCTGTTCCGCGCCTTCCCGAAGGCGGACGAGGGCGAGCTGTCGCGCCGGCTGGCCGACCTGGTGCGGCGCGAGACCTGCGCGGACGTGGCGCGCGCCATCGATCTCGGCGCGGCCCTGCGGCTCGGCTCGTCTGAGGCGAATGCCGGCGGGCGGACCCGTGTCGCCATACTCGCCGACGTCTGCGAGGCGCTGGTCGGCGCCGTGTTTCTCGACGGCGGCTATCCGGCGGCGGCCGCGCTGGTGGAACGGCTGTGGGGCGAGCGCATGCGAAAGCCGGTGCGGCCGCTGCGCGATTCCAAGACGCTGTTGCAGGAATGGGCGCAGGCGCGCGGGCTGCCGACGCCGACCTATGCCGAGGTCGAGCGCACCGGCCCGCATCACGATCCGGAATTCCGCGTGTCGGTGGCGCTGCCGGACCGCGAGCCCTGCGAGGGCAAGGGCCGCTCCAAGCGCGCCGCCGAGCAGGCGGCGGCTGCGGCCATGCTCAAGCGCGAGGGCGTCCGCATGGAGCGCACCGATGGCTGACGCACCGCTCGCAATCGCCCCCGATCCGGAGAAGACGCGCTGCGGTTTCGTCGCGCTGATCGGCGCGCCCAACGCCGGCAAGTCGACGCTGACCAATGCGCTGGTCGGCAGCAAGGTCGCGATCGTGTCGCCGAAGGTTCAGACCACGCGCGCCCTGCTGCGCGGGATCGCGATGGCGGGCGATTCGCAAATCGTTTTGATCGACACGCCCGGCATCTTCTCGCCGCGCCGGCGGCTCGATCGGGCGATGGTGACGAGCGCCTGGGGCGGGGCGGGCGATGCCGACATCGTGGCGATGCTGATCGACGCCAAGAAGGGGCTCGACGAGGAAGCGTCGGCCATTCTCGGCAAGCTCTCGGAGGTTCGCCAGCCGAAAATCCTGGTGCTCAACAAGGTCGACCTGGTCGAGAAGGAGCGGCTTCTGGCGCTCGCGAGCGAGGCCAACGCCAAAGCGTCGTTCGAGGCGACCTTCATGGTGTCGGCTTCGAAGGGCGACGGCGTGGCCGACGTGCGCGACTGGCTCGCGGCGCATGTGCCGGCCGGTCCGTGGCACTATCCGCCGGACGAGGTGTCCGACGCGCCGATGCGCCAGCTCGCCGCCGAGATCACCCGCGAAAAGCTGTTCCTGAAGCTGCATCAGGAGCTGCCTTACGCCTCCACGGTCGAGACCGAGACCTGGCAGGAGCGCAAGGACGGCTCGGTGCGGATCGAACAGACGATCTATGTGGAGCGCGAAAGCCAGCGCAAGATCGTGCTGGGGGCGGGCGGCGGCACCATCAAGGCGATCGGCGCTTCGGCGCGCAAGGAGCTGGCCGAGATCATCGAGCAGCCCGTGCATCTGTTCCTCTTCGTCAAGGTCCGCGAGGGCTGGGGCGACGATCCGGAGCGATACCGGCAGATGGGTCTGGAGTTTCCAAAGGAATGAAACCGCTCCTTGGCTCCGTCCTCGTCGCGCTGCTGTCGCTGGGGCCGTCCGGGCCGGCGGCGGCGCAGACGCTGCACACCAACGAAGGCGACATCGCCGAGTTCGTCGCGCGCGTCACGCTCGACGTCGCCGACCCGATGGCGGTTTTCGCGTTCATCCTCGACCGGCTGCCCGACCGGGTGAACGTCCGGCCGACCGAGAACTATTACTACTTCCGCTTCACCCACAACGGGGCACCCTATGTCGGCAACCTGCGCCTTGCCGCAAAGGATCGCGACGAGGGCGTGCTGCATTTCGCCTACGGCGATCAGCCGAACGACTGGCGCGCGGCGATCGAAACCCGCCGGCTGACGCTCCACGCCAAGGAGGGCGTGACCGTCGAGAAGGTCGAGAACCTGGTCTATCGCGTGACCCACAAGGAGCGCAGCGTCACCTTCGCGCTCAACGATCTGTCCGGCGTGAAGCCGCCCGACGGGCTAATGACCGCGGACGAGACCTACATCGGGCCGGTGTTCGACGAATCCGCGTTCCGGTTCTTTCTGGTGTTCAACACCGCGCACAAGGTGTTTCACTATCTGCTCGACATGACGCAGCCGGTGCCGGACCAGTTCGTGCCGCTGCAGGACAATCCGAAGATCATCGTCGGCAAACGCACCGGCTTCGCCTTCTATCGCGACGGCGAGCGCGCGATTCTGATCGGCGTCAACGAGCGCAACTCCCAGCTCAACACGCCCTACGATGGGCCGTTCGACCAGCTTCCCGAGAACTTCGTCGAGGGCGAGACGTTGCGCGAGGCGATCCTCGCCGTCGAACCCGACCTGAAGGGCAAGATCGACAGGACCGGCAACATCGAAGGCCGCAACGAGCGCTTCCTTATTCATCCGTTTCTGCTGTATCGGCGGCTCACGGACCTCAACGTGTTTCACCGCTGCTTGACTCATCCGCGGGTGCCGGAGGCGATCCATCCGCGCTGCTTCGTCATCCCGGATTCGGAATCGCAGAAGGCCAGTCCGTTGCCGATGGGGCTGATCCGGCGGCGTTGAACGCCGTCCCGACGAGACGCGCATGGAATGGACCGACGAGGGCATCGTGCTGGGCGCGCGTCGCCACGGGGAGGCGAATGCCATCCTCGAGGTGATGACGCGCGAGCACGGTCGCCATCTCGGTCTGGTGCGCGGCGGCGGCGGATCGCGGCTGCGGCCGATGCTGCAGCCCGGCAACGCGGTGCGGCTGGTGTGGCGCGCGCGGCTCGACGAGCACCTCGGCCATTACGCGGTCGAGCTGCTGTCGACTCACGCCGCCTCGCAGGGCGCCGCCGCTCACGTCGTCTATGGCGTGACGCATCTGGCGGCGCTGTGCCGGCTTCTGCCCGAGCGCGATCCGCATCCCGACCTGCACGAGCGGCTGTCCGCCGTGCTGGAGCATCTGGAGGAGCGCACGGCAGCCGGCATTCTGATGGTGCATTTCGAACTGCAGATTCTCGCCGAACTCGGATTTGGCCTCGATCTGTCGGCCTGCGCGGCGACCGGTGCGATCACGGAACTCGATTATGTGTCGCCGAAATCGGGGCGGGCGGTATCGCGCGCTGCCGGCGAGCCCTGGCGCGAGCGCCTGTTTCGTCTGCCGGCCTTCGTAAGCGAGGCGGTGGAGCCGAGCCAAGAGGATCTCGCCGACGGCTTTGCGCTCACCGGCTATTTCCTCACTCGTCATGTGCTGGAGCCGCGCGGCATCGGCTTTGCCGACGCCCGCGACGGCTTCATCGCCGCGGTCGGTGGCGGCGTGGCGGGCGTCTGAGCGCAGCGCCCTGAGGCCGCGCACGCTCGTCAGTTGACGCGGGTGTTGAAGCACCACGGCGTGCCGCATGCCATGATCACGCATTTGCGCTCGTAGCGGGGCTGATCGGCGCGCTGCGAATAGTTGTGGCTCGACGACGCCTTCGGCGCGGTCCGCAGGGCGCGCTCGTTCGCGAACGCGGATCCCGAAAGCGGAACCGCCAGACCCAATGCGAACAAACTCAGAGCGAAGGTGAGGGCGAGGCAGGCTGCAGCGGTCATGCTTCGCATGACAAAAACTCCCGAAGCCCCGGCGCCTCCACCAAGGCTCATTAAACGCCGCATTAACCATAGAATGCCCGACGGCGGCCGCGGCTTTCAAGCCCCGCAATTCGGTGGCCGCGGCGACCTTCCGGGCAACAAAAAGGCAAGTCTGCCTCGGCAGACCCGCCGATTCGCGGCCTATAGCGGCCGGATTTAGCGCCAACGGCGGCCGCGGTAGGGCCGGTACGGGCGGTAATAGGGCCGATAGACCGGACGGCCGGGCACCCACCAGCAGACGCGGCGGCTGGTCTGCCAGCGATGGCGGCAGACGTAGCGGACCTCTTCGGTCAGCTTGTTGTCTTCGAGCGCGCCGAGAATGCCGGTGGCGGCGCTGGGCGTCATGGCCTTGGCGGGCGCGAGTGACGCGACCGAGACGATCGCTGCGGCGGCGAGGGAGTAGAGGAAACGTCGCATAGAAAACCCTCTGGGTTAATTCTGACAAAAGCCGGCAACCGTGGTTCACTTTGCCGCGGAGGCAACAGACAAACGGCCCTGTCGTTCCTGACAGACAGTAAGTCAGACGTTGCATGAATTCGCGGTTGGCAAGCCGATTCATTCGTCGTTCACGCGGGCACAAGGTTCAAACACAATCCGAAATCGGTCCTGAATTGCGCGCCTGCAAGCCTGCCCCTTCGGCGCCGGGCTTCGGCCCGGCGCGGGGAGGCCGCTGTTTGCAGCCGGCCAGAGCGCCCTTGTTCGCCGAATGTCCGCGCGTTACCTGATCCGGCATGGGTCAACGCCTGATTCCCCCGAGCCGTCCGACGTCCAGGAGATCGCGCTGCGCGAGGCGCTGGAGGAGCGCTATCTCGCCTACGCGCTCTCCACGATCATGCACCGCGCGCTGCCGGATGCCCGCGACGGGCTGAAGCCGGTGCACCGGCGCATTCTCTACGGCATGCGGCTGCTGCGGCTCGATCCCGGCGCCGCCTTCAAGAAGTCCGCCAAGATCGTCGGCGACGTGATGGGCAATTTCCATCCGCACGGCGACCAGGCGATCTACGACGCGCTGGTGCGGCTCGCGCAGGACTTCGCCTCGCGCTATCCGCTGATCGACGGGCAGGGCAATTTCGGCAACATCGACGGCGATAATCCGGCCGCCTACCGCTACACCGAAGCGCGGCATGACGGAGGTCGCGCGATTGCTGCTGGAGGGAATCGAGGAGGACGCGGTCGACTTCCGGCCGAACTACGACGGCCAGTCGGAAGAGCCGGTCGTTCTGCCGGGCGCGTTTCCCAATCTGCTGGCCAACGGTTCGCAGGGTATCGCGGTCGGCATGGCGACCTCGATCCCGCCGCACAACGCCGCCGAGCTTTGCGACGCGGCGCTGCACCTGATCGACAATCCGAACGCGCGCTCCAGGACGCTGATGAAATACGTTCCGGGGCCCGGATTTTCCGACCGGCGGCCTGATCGTCGATCCGCGCGAGCAGATCGAAGAAGCCTATGCGACAGGGCGCGGTTCGTTCCGCGTGCGCGCGCGCTGGACCCGCGAGGATATCGGCCGCGGCACCTACCAGATCGTCGTCACCGAAATTCCCTATCTCGTGCAGAAGACCCGCCTGATCGAAAAGATGGCGGAGCTCTACAACGAGAAGAAGCTGCCGCTGGTCGAGAACTTCCGCGACGAAATCGACCGAGGACGTGCGCATCGTGATCGAGCCGAAGTCCGGCAAGGTCGACGCCGCGATCCTGATGGAGTCGCTGTTCAAGCTGACCGAGCTGGAAAGCCGCATCCCCCTGAACATGAACGTGCTGTCGAAGGGCCGCGTTCCGAAGGTGATGGGCCTCGCCGAGGTGCTGCGCGAATGGCTCGATCATCGCCGCGAGGTGCTGCTGCGGCGTTCGCAGCATCGCCTCAGGCAGATCGAGCACCGGCTCGAGGTGCTCGGCGGTCTGCTGGTCGCCTACCTGAACCTCGACAAGGTGATCAGGATCATCCGCAACGAGGACGAGCCCAAGCCGGTCCTGATCAAGACCTTCAAGATCACCGAGGTGCAGGCCGAAGCGATCCTCAACATGCGCCTGCGCAACCTGCGCAAGCTCGAGGAGATGGAGATCCGTCGCGAGGACAAGGAGTTGCGCGACGAGAAGACCGGCCTCGAAAAGCTGCTGAAGTCCGAGAAGGACCAGTGGAAGACGGTCGGCGACCAGATCCGCAAGGTCCGCGACCTGTTCGGCAAGAAGACGCCGCTCGGCAAGCGCCGCACCGATTTCGCCGAAGCGCCGGCGCACGACGACGCCGCGATCGAGGAGGCGCTGGTGGTGCGCGAGCCGATCACCGTCGTCGTCTCGGAGAAGGGCTGGATCCGCGCGCTGCGCGGTCACGCAGACCGACCTGTCGAACGTGGCGTTCAAGGCCGGCGACGCGCTCGGATTCTCGTTCCATGCCGAGACCACGTCGAAGTGTCTGGTGTTCGCGACCAACGGCCGGTTCTACACGCTCGATGCGGCGAAGCTGCCGGGCGGGCGCGGTCACGGCGAGCCGATCCGTCTGTTCATCGATCTGGAGCAGGACGGTGAAGTGATCTCGGTGTTCCCGTATCAGCTCCGGCCGCAAGTTCATCGTCGCCGCGCGCGACGGCCGTGGCTTCGTGGTGGCGGAGGACGATTGCGTCGCCAACACCCGCAAGGGCAAGCAGGTGCTGAACGTGAAGGCCGGCGAGAAGGCCGCGGCGATCAACACGGTCGAGGGCGAACTCGTCGCGGTCGTGGGCGAGAACCGCAAGATGGTGATCTTCCCGCTGGAGCAGGTGCCCGAGATGGCGCGCGGCGCGGGCGTCCGCCTGCAGCGCTACAAGGACGGCGGCCTGTCCGACGTGAAGACCTTCAAGGCGGCGGACGGGCTGACCTGGCTCGATTCCGCCGGACGCACCTTCACGCTGTCCCTGAAGGAGCTGTCGGACTGGCGCGGCAACCGCGCCGACGCCGGACGCCTCGCGCCCAAGGGCTTCCCGAAGAGCAATCATTTCGGCCGGCTGCCGGACAACGGCAAGAACGGCGGCTAGGTCGGTTGGCTTTGGAGCGGACGGTCAGACCGCGCGGGGGCGTCCGCGCCGCGGACCGGCGATCATCGCCGCAAGCTGGATAAGCCCCGCGACGACCGCGATCGTGGCGGCGGCCCCGAGCGAAATGTCGTGCCCGAACAGGGCGGGACCGAACGCCGCGACCCAATAGCCGACGATCCCGCTGAAGATCGCGATCGCTGCGGACAGCATCACCTGCGTGCGCAGGTCGTCGGTCAGCATGCGCGCGGCGGCGGCTGGGCAAACCATCATCGCCACCACCAGAATGACGCCGACCGCCTCGAGGGACACGACTGCGGCGAGCGCGGCGAGCGCGGTGATCAGCCCGCCGATCAGGCGCGGCGAGACGCCTGCGACCTGCGCGAACACCGGATCGAAGCTGACCAGCCGCAGCTCCTTGAAGAACAGGACGACGACCGCTGCGACCGCGCAAAGCCCGAAGGCCAGCCGCTCGATCTGCTTCGGAAGTTGCGCCAGCGCCTGCGGATCGGCGAGGCTCGCTAGCCCCGTGGCGTCCGGCCAGATCGCGGCCTCGACATTGCCGAAAAGGATGTGGTGAACGTCGAAGGTCGTGCGCGCCACGCCGGTCTGCTCCAGCAGCACGACGCCAAGCGCGAACATGGCGGTGAACACCGCGCCAAGCGCGGACGAGGGGTCCATGCCGGCGACGCGGCGGAGGAACTCGACCAGCGCCGCGGTCACCAGCGCCGCGGCGGCCGCGCCGGCCAGCATCACCCAGGTGGCGGTCGAGCCGGCGACCAGAAACGCGATCACGACGCCGGGCAGCACGACGTGGCCGATGGCGTCGCCGAACATCGCCTGCCGGGTCAGCACCAGAAAGTTGCCGACCAGGCTGCAGGTCAGCGCCGCGAGCATGCCGACCAGCATCGCCGGCCCGTCGATCTGCAGAAAGGTGATCACGGCGCGGCCTCGCGGGTGCGCATCCGGCTCCAGCCGACGGCGCGCGGCACGAGCCCGCGCGCGCCGCCGAAGAACACGCTGAAGATCAGCAGCGCGAAGGCCACCAGCACGATGATCGCTCCGGTCGGCGTGTGCGGATGCACGGCGGAGACCGCGGCGCCGAAATAGGCGGAGGCCGCGCCGATCAGGGCCGAGACCGCGGTCATCCGCCCGGCGCGGTTCGTCCAGAAGCGGGCCGCCGCCGGCGGGATGACCAGCAGCGCGACGATCAGGATCAGCCCGACGACCCGCAATCCGATGACCGCGACGGCCAGCACGAGACCGAGGATGGCGAGGTCGATGGCGCGCACGGCAAACCCGTGCGCCAGCGCAAACTCGGAGTCGAATGCGACCAGCACCAGCTCCTTGAACATGGCGACGATGATACCGGCGACGATCAACGAGAACACCGCCAGCGAAATCGCCTCGTGCCGCAGCATCCCGGCGGTCGCGCCGAGCAGATAGGCGTCGAGCCCGGCCTGTCCCCGGTGCGCAGGGTCTGGATCACGGTCAGCAGGACGATGCCGAGCGCAAAGAAGGTTGCGAGCACCGACGCGATGGCGGTGTCCTCCGGCAGCCGGGTGCGGCTGCGGATCGCGAGAATGGCGAGCGCCGCCGCCAGCGCCGTCAGTGCCGCGCCGCCCATCAGGAACGGCAGCGAGCGGCCTGGAAATCCGAGCGCGACTGCAGCGAGAAATCCGAGCGCCACGCCGGGCAGGGTGGCGTGCGCGATCGCGTCGGCGACCAGCGCGCGCCGCCGCAGCATGGCGAAGACCCCGACGGCGCCGGCGGCCGCGCCCAGTGCCGCGGCGCCGAGCATCACCACGGTCGTATTGTAGCCTCCGCCGAGCAGCAGCACCGGCGCGAACGCGGTCCAGTCGAAATGCGAGAGCGCCACGGCCTCAGCCTGTCGGAGCGAGCGGAAGGCTTCCGACGCCGACCGGCATGCCGTAGGTGCGGGCGACGCTCTCGGCGGTGAAGGCTTCGGCCGTGGGGCCGGCGGCGACCACCTGCCGGTTGAGCAGAAGCACATGATCGAACGTGGAGGCGACGGTCGCCAGATCGTGGTGCACGCAGACCACCAGCGCCCCTTCGGCGCGCAGGTTGCGGAACACATCGATCAGGATCATCGCGGTCGTGGCGTCCACGCCGGCGAACGGCTCGTCGAGCAGATAGATGCGCGCGCGCTGCGCCAGCGCGCGTGCGACGAAGACGCGCTGCTGCTGCCCGCCCGACAGCGCCCCGATCTGCCGGTCGGCAAGCTCGGCGAGGCCGACCGTCCGAAGGTGACGACGCGCCTCGTCGCGGTCGGCCTTGCGCACCGGACGAAGCCAGCCGATCCGGCGATAGAGCCCCATCGCCACGACGTCGAGCGCCGTCGCGGGAAAGTCCCAGTCCACGGCGGAGCGCTGCGGAACATAGGCGATGCGGTCGCGCGCGCGCGCGACCGGCACGCCGTCGACGGCAATCTCGCCTGTGGCGCGCGGGACGAGGTCGAGGATCGCCTTCAGCAGCGTGGACTTGCCCGCCCCGTTCGGGCCGACGATGGCGACCAGGCCCACCCGCCGGCGTGTCCCAGTCGACGCCGTCGAGCGCCGGGCGCCCGTCGTAGAGCACGGTGAGATCGCGAACCGAGATCGGCGGGCTTTCCATTGCGGCCGAGCTTAACCGGGGATCGGTGAGCGGCGCCAGCAACGGTCAACCTCCCGTTTTCAGCTTGCCGGCCATTCCGCGCACCGGCGCGTTGCCACCCAGCGCGCGCACGACCGTGGTGACGTTGTGATCGAGCATCCCGATCAGCGTGCCCTCGTAGGTGCCCGGCGTGCCGAGCGCGTCCGAATAAAGTTCGCCGCCGATTGCGAGCTTGCGGCCGCGTGCGGCGACGCCTTCCACCAGCGCACGCACGTTGCGGTCGGGCACCGAGCTTTCGAAGAAGGCCGCCCTGATACCGCGGGTCGTGACCAGCGTGACCAGCTCCTCGATGCGCTTCAGCCCGGCCTCGCTTTCGGTCGAGACGCCCTGGATGCCTTGCACCTCGAAGCCGTAGGCGCGACCGAAGTAGGCGAAGGCATCGTGCGCGGTGATGAGCACGCGCTCGTTTTCCGGAATGGTGGCGGCGAGCTTGCGGGCATAGGCGTCGATCTTGGTCAATTCCGCGACGTAAGCCTTGGCGCCGGCGTCGTAGCTCGCGCGTCCCGAAGGATCGCGCTGGGTCAGCGCGTCGCGGACCGCGCCGACGGCGAAGGCCCAGAGCGTCGGGTCCATCCAGACGTGGGGATCGGAACGGTCCTTGTAGTCCTCGTCGACCAGCAGGCGATCGCGCGGCACGGCGTCGGCAACGAACACCACGGGCCTGCTGCGCGCGATCGACTTCAGCGTCTCGTTGAGCTGCGCCTCCAGGTGAAGCCCGTTGGCGAACACGATGTCGGCTGCGGACAGGCGGGCGATGTCGGTGCGGGTGGGGCGGTAGGTGTGAGGATCGACGCCTTCGCCGAGCAGGCTCGTGACGTTGACCCGCGCGCCGCCGACGGCGCGCACCGCGTCCGCCACCATCGACACCGTGGTGACGATCCGCAGCGGCTTGTTCTGGGCCTGCGCCGCACCGGAGAACGCAAGGGTTGCGAACGGCGCCGCGCCGGCCAGCGCCAGCAGCCTGCGGCGGCTCGGCAGACAGGGACCGTGAGAGCCCGGCATTGGGTTTCGCTCCGCTATACTACGCTATTGCAACTTATTCGCATTACGCCCATTTCCAGAACGAATGTCAATGAGATTGCGAACGATTTGCAACTTCGTTGTCGTGCGCTGATTGCGGGAGGAGGGCGGGCGGGCCGCGGTAACCGGCCCGGTGGGGCAGGCGGGGCGCGAGGCGTCGCAGGAGGCTGGAGGAGCGAACACGCTCCCGGACGTGGAGCAAACCGCAGTCCTGTCTGTTGGGCGGAGTTCGGCTTGTCGTTCTCACCGATCGGCGGGGCCGTGCCGGGCACGGCCTCAACGCTCGAAGCGGGTCCAGCCTTCGGTGGTCAGGCGCTGTTGCGGCAGGAAGCGCCCCTTGTAGTCCATCTTGCGCGAGTCCTTCACCCAATAGCCCAGGTAGAGATAGGGCAGCCCGAGCCGCCGGGTGCGCTCGATGTGATCCAGGATCATGAAGGTGCCGAGGGAACGTTGCGCCTCCGCCGGCTCGAAGAACGAATAGACCATCGACAGGCCGTCGTTCAGCACGTCTGTCAGCGCGACGCTGACGAGATCGCCGGCGCCGCGGCCGGTGAAGCCGGTGTCGGGACCGCGCGGCCGGTACTCGACCACGCGGGTCTTCACATGGCTGTCCTCCACCATCATGGCATAGTCGAGCACTGTCATGTCCGCCATTCCGCCGTCGCGATGGCGCGAGTCGAGATAGGCGCGGAACACGCCGTATTGCTCGGAGGTCGGCACCAGCGCGCGCATCTCGCCGATCAGGTCGGCGTTTCGCTCCGTCACCCGGCGCATGTTGCGCGTCGGCCGGAATTCGTCGACCAGAACCCGCACCGACACGCAGGCGCGGCAGGACTCGCAGGCCGGCCGATAGGCGATCGACTGGCTGCGACGAAAGCCGCCCTGGGTCAGCAGGTCGTTGAGGCCCGGAGCGCGCTCGCCGACCAGGTGGGTAAAGACCTTCCGCTCCTCGCGGCCCGGGAGATACGGGCAGGGCGAGGGTGCCGTGAGATAGAACTGCGGCGTGTCGCGGGAATGCTGGGTCACGGCCGGCCGATGCACCTGTTGGCGGCCAAGGCCGCCCGAACGGGATTCTTGCGTGAACCGGGTCCGCCGTCAAAGGCGGAAATTCGATCAGCGGCGGTCGGCCCGGGCCTCATTCCGCCGGGCGGCGCGGGCGCAGGGCCGCGGCCCGCTCCTCGTTGTTGACCACCACGGTGCCGAGCAGCAGGTCGTGCAGGCAGCGCCGGCGATGGTTGAAGAACGGAACCAGCAGCACCAACGGGGTCAGCACCGACACGGTCACCCAGAACACCACGGCATGCGCGGCACCGAGCACGAAATAGGAGGGCGCGCCGTACCAGGTGCGCATTTCGAGGTCCATGAGCCGCATCCCGATCGTCGCCGAATGCGGTCCGCCGAAGGTGAAGCCGTAATAGACGATCGCCCAGATCACCATCGCCGGCCACAGCAGAACGTACAGCAGGAACCCGAGACCCAGCGTGACGATGCCGGCGACGAAGATGAACATCGCCAGAAAGATCACCGGGATGGCGAGGATGATGAAGTCGATCACGAAGGCGACCATGCGCCGTGCAACCACGCCTTCAAACCATTCCGGCTGGGTCGCCGGATCGAAGGCGTGCGGCTTCATCTCGAAGGATACGCCGATCCGTCTGGGCTCGTTGGTGGACATGATTCGGTTCCTGCTTGCGTCCTTCGCAAGTGTAGCGCAAAGCGCGCCGATGCAAGGGGGCGCAGGCGGTCGCGGAGGGGGCGGACCCGCAAATAAGAGGGCCGGCCGCGGCGAGGGGCCTGAGCCGCCAATCGGTCCGCTACGGCTTCGGTTCGGCCGAATGCCGGCGTCCTGGCGCCGCGGTCCTCCAAGGGCGCCGCATGGTTCTGCTTGCTTCGGCGGCAACCCGCCGTAAGCAATGCCGGCTCTATAAGCTTTAGAGCCCGAAGGGTGCGTGTTAGCCTTCATCAACGCCGCGTTCCTCAGCGACGCGCGCGCCGACGCCGCCGGTCCAGTCACCTCTGCGCCGGCCTGGCGATTCAAAAAACAGCACCTCCAAAAAAATCAGCACCTCCAAAACAGAACAATGAGAGCAATGATGCGCCACGACGATCATGTTACCCGTTTAGCGTCCGCGTCCCTTAGCCGCCGCACCGCCCTGCTGGGCCTCGGCGCCACGGCGCTCGCAGCAACTGCGGGCTCCGCGCACGCTTCGGGCTGGCCGACCCGTCCGGTCACGATCGTCGTGCCCTATTCGGCGGGCGGTCAGACCGATGCGATGGCCAGGCTCGCGAGCGACTACATTTCGAAGCAGATCGGGCAGCCGCTCGTCATGGACAACCGTCCGGGCGCAAGCGGGCTGATCGGCGCGATGGTGACGCTGAATCAGCCGGCCGACGGCTACACCTTCATGTTCGGCTCGTCGGCGCCTATCTTCAACATCCCGATGATGCAGAAGGTGAAATACGACCCGTCCGAGGATTTCATCCCGATCAGCATCTTTGGAACCGGCGTGCAGATTCTGGCGATCCGCTCGGAGATCCCCGCAAAGACGCTGCCTGAGTTCATCGCCTATGTGAAGGAGCGTCCGGGCAAGCTGAACTACGGGACCGCTGGCGTCTCCGGCAACCTCAACCTCACGACCTCGCTGCTGCTTAAGCAGGCCGGCATAAAGATGCTCGCCGTCCCCTATAAGAGCGGCCCGCCCGCGCTCATGGGGTTCCTCGCCAACGACGTTCAGATGTACTTCGGCAACAGCACCGAACTGCTTGCGCAGAAGGACAACAAGAGCATCAGGTTCCTTGCGGTCAGCACGTCCAAGCGGATTCCCCAGCTGCCCGACGTGCCGACCGTGGCCGAGACGTTTCCGGGCTTCGAGGGTTCGTCATGGAACGGCTTCTATGCCCGCAAAGGCACGCCGCCGGAGGCCATCGCGGCAATGGAAAAGTTCACGATGGCCGCGGCAAGAGATCCGGAGATCATGGAGCGGCTGAATCATCACGCGATCCTGCCGGTCGGATCGAGCCAGGCCGAGTTCAGGGCGGAGATCAAGCGTTCGGGAGTCCGCATCCGCGAGTCGATGATCGCGGCCGGTATCGAGCTCGTCAACTGACCGGGCCCTTGCGAGCGCGACGGGAGCCGCCTCTCTTCGGTTCTGCAACACTCGCCCGTGGCCGGCGATCCTCCGGCGCCCGGGCGCATGCCGACGCGGGGAGACAAAAACAAGCACCGGCCGCAGGGCGGCCGGTGCTTCTTCGATCGGTCCGTGACGGCGTTCAGTTTGGCTGAATGCCCGCGTCCTTGACGATCTTCGCCCACTTGGCGAGTTCGGCTGACATGTAGGCGTCGAACTGGCTGCCGTTGAGCGGCTGTACGATGGCGCCCAGATCGGAGAAGCGCTTGCGCACGTCCGGCATCGCCAGCACCTCGGCCAGGGTCTTCTCCAGCCGCGCCACGATCGCGGGCGGCGTCTTGGCCGGCGCCATCAGGCCGAACCAGTACGACGCCTCGACCGGGTAGCCGGCCTCCTTCATGGTCGGCAGGTCGGGCAGGATTTCGATCCGCTTGTCGGCGGCGAGCGCCAGCCCGGTCAGTTTTTTCGCCTCGATGTTGCGCAGGCCGATCACCGGGCTGAGGAACATGGTCTTCACATGGCCGGCCAGGAGGTCGGTCATCGCCGGCGCGCCGCCGCGATACGGAATGTGCTGGAAGTTGGCCTGCGAGGCCGACGCGAGCATCACGCCGGCGAGATGGCTGGCGCTGCCCGGTCCGACCGAGCCGTAGGTGATCGGATCCTTCTTGGCGAGTTCGACGAGGCTCTTGACGTCCTTGGCCGGCACGCTCGGATGCGCGGCGAACACCAGCGGCGTGTAGCCGACAAAGCCGATCAGCTTGAAGTCCTTCACGCTGTCGTAGGGCAGGCTCTTCATGGTCGCCGGATTGAGCGCGTGGTTGTCGTTGACCATCATCAGCGTGTAGCCGTCGGGGTCCGACTTCGCGAGCGCGAGCGTGGCGAGCGAGCCGCCGGCGCCCGGACGCGCCTCGATGATGAATTGCTGGTTGAGCAGCGTCGTCATCTTCTCGCCGACGATGCGCGACACCGTGTCGAGCAGGCCGCCGACCGGGAATCCGATCAGGATTTTGACCGGGCGGTTGGGATAGGCCTCCTGCGCCAGCGTGGCGCCGGAGCTGGCCCCGAACAGAACGCTCGCGGCCAGAAGGCCGGTCATCAATCGTCGCATCGCTTCCTCCCTTCGGCCGTGCTTTCGGACGGCTCTGCTTCAGCCAGTTTCGATGAAGGTCAGACGACCTTCCGCGCCTTCAAGTCCGCAATCCTCTCGGACGACAAGCCGAGCTCGGCGAGGACGTCCTCGACGTTTTCGCCGAGCACCGGCGGCGGGGCGATCGTGCCCGGCCGCTTGCCGTCGAAGAACAGCGGCGGCTGCACGCCCCAGATCTCGCCCTCGCTCGGGTGCCTGATCTGGTAGAACGTGCCGAGATGCCTGACCTGCGGATCGTCGATCACCTCTTCGACGCCGTAGACCGGCGCGTAAGGCACATCCTGTTCTTCCAGCCGCCGGGCCCATTCGGCGCGCGGCCGGGCGGCGAAGGTCTTGGCCAGTTCGTCGCGCAATTCGAGATAGTTCGCGATGCGCTTTTCGCGGGTCGCGTAGTTCGCATGCGCGCCGATGTCGGGACGCTCCAGCGCGGCCAGCAGGCCCTCCCAGAACTTCGGCTGCGACGAGAGATGGATGGAGATCAGCTTGCCGTCGCCGCAACGGAACGCATAGGACTGAGACGCGCTGACCCGCGTCAGCGGCCCGATCTCGATGCCGTAGCGCTTGTTGTTGATGAAGGCGTCGGGCGCGAATGCGATGGTCGACTCCAGCATCGAGGTCTCGACGCGGCGGCCGCGGCCGGTGCGCTCGCGCTCGTAAAGCGCGCCGAGAATGCCGTAGGCCGCATAGAATCCGGTGATGTTGTCGG
Organism: uncultured Alphaproteobacteria bacterium; assembly: GCA_963758225.1. GTDB lineage: Bacteria > Pseudomonadota > Alphaproteobacteria > Rhizobiales > Xanthobacteraceae > Z2-YC6860. Next base: position 434,059 of record CAVWUJ010000007.1, read on the forward strand.
CGACCGTCGGCCCGGCCGGCTGCGGCACGTCGGGATCGAGAAACTGGTTCAGAACGCCGGACAGCGACTGCGCCACTGCGTCGTAGGACGGCCGGTCGCGATAGGGGCCGTCGCCGCCGAAGCCGGTCAGCGAACAATGAATCAGCCGGGGATTGATCGCCTGCAGCTCGCTCTGCGCAAAGCCCAGCCGGTCGAGGACGCCGGGACGGAAGTTGTCGATCAGCACGTCGGCCTGCTTGAGCAGGTCGCGAAGGATATCCTTGCCTTCGGCGGATCGCAGATCGAGCGTCAGACTGCGCTTGTTGCGGTTGTAGGCGATGAAGTGCCCGCCGTAGCGTTCGCCGCGAAAGTACCGGAACGGATCGCCGCCCTCCGGATTCTCGATCTTGATCACCGACGCGCCGAGGTCGGCGAGCAGCATGCCCGCAAGCGGGCCGGTGATCATGGTGGTGAGTTCGATGATGCGAACCCCGTCGAGCGGACCGGCCATCAATGCGCTCCGGGCTTGAAGCCGTCAGGCACCGTGCCGTCGTAACCGATGGCATGTTCGCCGGCCTCGGACAGCAGGAAGCCGATCGGACGGGTCTGCTCCTCGACGAGATGCGCGACGAGGCTCGCGGCACGCGCCAGGATCGGCACGCCCTTCAGGCCCTGCAGCGGGAAGCCGGCGTCGAGCAGCACCGCCGGGATCGCGCCCGACACATTCAGCACCAGGCTGCGGCCGGTGATCTCATGGATCGCCTTTTCCGCAGCCTGCGCCGCGGCCACATGCGTGCCAGAAAGCCCGGCGGCGGCGGCCACCGCGATCAGGCGGGCCGCGCGCGGATCGGCGTCGCGGTGCAGCGGATGGCCGAAGCCCGGGAACGGCTGGCGGCGGCTGCGATAGTCCTGGGCCACGGCATGCGCGGCGGCCGGCAGGTTGCCGTTGCTCTCGTGCTCAAGGATTTGAACGATGAAGCGCCCGGCGTTTTCGGCGCTGCCGAGAATGACCGAGCCGCAACCGAGAATGCCGGCGGCCACCGCGCCCTGCATCGCCTCGGGGCCTGCGGCGTAGGTCATCCGCGCGGCCTGAACGCTCGGCACCAGTCCGTGCTCGGCGATGGCGACGAGGCACGAGTCGAGCACGCGCGCCTGCGCGGCGGTGGCGCGCTTGCCGGTGACCAGAAGCCAGAAGTGCTCGGTGAGCGAGACCTGGCCGATCAGCTCCTTGCACAGGTCATGCCCACGCACGACTATGGTCTCGGCGTTGGCGGTTGCGATCGAGCTGTTCGGGTCGGCGGTCTTTCCGATCTTCACACAATGTTCCTTGGGCGCGTATGGTCGTTCCGCCGGAATGTTTCACAGACGGTCTTCTGAGGGAAGCGTCCCGATGCCACGCGGATACAGCCTGTGAGCGTCACGCTGGGGGATATTCGCGCTGCACGTCAGCTCATCGCCGGTTTCGTCCTGCCCACTCCGACGCTGCCCGCGCCCAGGCTTTCTACGCTGACCGGGGCCACGGTTTTCATCAAGTACGAGAACTTGCAGGTCACCAACGCCTTCAAGGAGCGCGGGGCACGGGTCAAGCTCGCCCGGCTGACGCCGGAGGAGCGCCGGCGGGGGGTGATTGCGATGTCGGCCGGCAACCACGCGCAGGCGGTAGCCTATCACGCCGGGCTGCTTGGCGTCTCGTCGACCATCGTCATGCCGGTGACCACGCCCTATGTGAAGATCGCCGCGACCGAGAGCTTCGGCGCCGCGGTCGTGCTCGCGGGCGAGGGCCTGTCCGAGGCGCAGGCGCGGGCGCAACAGATCGCGCAGGAGCGCGGGCTGGTCTGGGTGCATCCGTTCGACGATCCGGACGTGATTGCCGGGCAGGGCACCATCGCACTCGAAATGCTGGAACAGGTCGAGACCCTGGAGATGCTGGTCGTGCCGGTCGGCGGCGGCGGGCTGATTTCGGGCATGGCGATCGCGGCCAAGGCGATCGACACGTCGATCGAAATCGTCGGCGTCGAATCCGAACTTTACCCGTCGATGTGGAACGCGCTGCGTGGCGCGGATCGTCCGATTGGCGGCGCGACGCTGGCCGAAGGCATTGCCGTGCGCGAAGCAGGATCGCTGACGCTGCCGATCGTGCGCGATCTCGTGAGCGACATCGTCCTGGTGGGCGAGTCGCACATCGAGCGTGCGGTCAACGCCTATCTTACCTTGCAGAAGACGATGGTGGAGGGCGCGGGCTCCGCTGGCCTTGCCGCGCTGCTGGCGGAGCCGGAGCGGTTTCGCGGCCGGCGCGTCGGGCTGGTGCTGTCCGGCGGCAACATCGATCCTCGGGTGCTGTCCTCGATCATGGTGCGCGAGCTGGAGCGCGACAGCCGCATCATCTCGTTTCGCCTGACCATTCCCGACCAGCCGGGCGTGCTGGGACGGATCGCCACCCGGCTCGGCGACCTGGGCGCCAACATTCTGGAGGTCGAGCACAAGCGGCATCTGCTGGACATGCCGGCCAAGGGCGCGCGGCTCGACATCACCGTGGAGACGCGCGATGCGGCGCATGCCGAACAAATCGGAGCGGCGCTGGCTGCGGACGGCTTCGCACCGCAGCGCGTCGCGCCGGGCGAGACCGCGGACTGAGAGCTTTGCTTGAGACAGCTCGAACGCTGCGGCCGCTCGGGCGGCAGCGGGATGAGGCCGCTGACGCGCGCGGAATAGATCTTCGGCCTCGCTCGCGGCATCGGCACCGGTTCGGCGAGCGGAGAGTGGGTCGTAGCCGGTGTGGCGATCGCCGGACGCGGATCGGGAGCCGCGGAGGCGGCTGGCTGGTCCGGGAACGGCGAGGCCGGCGCCGGCACCGGCACCGGCATCGAGTCCCAGACCGAAGCGACCCGCGCCGTCGCATCCTGCGCGCTCGGAGCGTTTGCGGGCGTGGCGCTGCCGGTGGTTTGCGGTTCGGACGGTGCGGCGATAACGGCCGACGGCACATGCCGCCGCGTCGCTTCGGCTGGGGTGACATGCGCTGCCGGATGCGAAGCCAGCGAGAGGCGATCGCCGATCGCCACGGTTGGCGGCAACACATGATTGCGAATGAAGAGCGCCGCGCCGCCGATGCACAGGGCGACGGCAGCACCACGGCGATGGTCTTGAGCAGCCAGCGTCGCCGGGGCGGCTCGGCTGCCGTGATGTCGTCGATCTCCATGCCCTTGCCCCCACGCGGTCCAAGCCGACCGCTATCGGCTCGCCCTGCGGCGTCGCGCCCTGGTTCAGGTCGCCCGGGGCGGAAGGCGCTCAGCCCTTGCGCAGCGCCTCTGCCACGCGCGGGGCGAAATAGGTCAGCACGCCGTCGGCGCCGGCGCGCTTGAAGGCGATCAGGCTCTCCATCATCGCCTTGTCGCCGTCGAGCCAGCCGTGCTGCGCGGCAGCGGTCAGCATCGCGTATTCGCCGGACACCTGATAGGCGAAGGTCGGCATGCCGAAGGTCTCCTTCACGCGCGCCAGAATGTCGAGATAGGGCATGCCGGGCTTGACCATCACCATGTCGGCGCCCTCGGCGATGTCGAGTTCGACCTCGCGCAGCGCCTCGTCGGTGTTGGCGGGATCCATCTGATAGGTGCGCTTGTCGCCGACCAGCGTGGCCGACGACCCGACCGCATCGCGGAACGGACCATAGAAGGCCGAGGCGTATTTCGCCGCATAGGACATGATCTGCACGTCGGCGAAGCCGGCTTCGTCGAGCCCGGCGCGGATCGCGCCGACGCGGCCGTCCATCATGTCAGACGGCGCGATGATGTCGCAGCCGGCCTGCGCCTGCAGGACCGCCTGGCGGACCAGAACGTCTACGGTCTCGTCGTTCAGGATCACGCCGTCGTCGATCAGCCCGTCGTGGCCGTGGCTGGTGTAGGGGTCGAGCGCGACGTCGCACAGCACGCCCAGATCCGGCACGGCCTTCTTCACGGCGCGCACTGCACGGCACACCAGATTGTCGGCGTTCAGCGCCTCCGAACCGCCGTCGTCGCGCAGCGACGGGTCGGTGTAGGGAAACAGCGCGATGCAGGGAATGGTCAGGGCCGCGGCGCGCTCGGCGGCGCGCACGATTCCATCGACGGTCAGGCGCTCGATGCCCGGCATCGAAGCGACCGGCGCATCGGCCTCGGCCACGAACAGCGGCCAGATCAAGTCGGCGGTTGTCAGGACGTTTTCCCGCACCATGCGGCGCGACCACTCGGTGCGGCGGTTGCGGCGTGGGCGCACGGCGAGATCGAGAGCGGTCGCGCGAGCGGCCTTGGTGTCCACGCTCTTGAGCCGGGCGGTCGCTTCCAGCGGTTTTCCGAACTTGATGGCCATGCAGTGCACCCCGGCAGCCGGTCCTGCGGCCGGCGCTTCAGCTTATCGCGGGAGGCAGGCCGCCGCCACCGGGGCGCGCGGCCGGGTTATGCGGCATTGGCCGGCGGTCCCGGTGCGCGCTCCGGACCGCGCCAGCGTCGCATCAGCGCGTTGACGATGCTGACCGGCGGCGCGATGATTTCCGAGGACACGAGCTTCGCGCCGCCTTCGCGACGGACGAGGTTGAGCTTGCGCTGGTGGAATTCTTCCAGCTCGGCGCGATGGCCGACGCTGATCACGGCGAGCTGCGGGCAGCTCTTCGCCGATCATTCGCATGAGCTTCGCCTGGCTTTCGGTGTCGAGCGCGGAGGTGGCTTCGTCCATCACCACGATGTCGGGCTGGTCGAGCAGCAGGCGCGCGAACGCGAGCCGCTGCTTCTCGCCGCCGGACAGGGTCTGGTCCCAGGCGACGTCTTCCTCGTCGATGCGCTCGACGACATGGCTCGAGTCCGACCTTCTCGAGCGCCAGCTTCAGCGCGGCATCGTCGATGCTGTCGGCAGCCTGCGGATAGGCGGCGGCGCGGCGCAGCGTGCCGAGCGGCACATAGGGCTTCTGCGGCATCATGAACAGCTTGCGCGCCGGGCTTGAGCGCGATCTCGCCTTCGCCCCACGGCCAGAGGCCGGCGATCGCGCGCACCAGCGTCGCTCTTCCGGAGCCGGAATCGCCGGCAAGCAGGACCTTCTCGCCGAGCTGGACGACCACATCGGCCTCGTCGATCACCACCGTGCCGTCGGTGAGTTCGACCGAGACGTCGCGCAGGCGGATGGCCACGTCGGCGTCCTCGCATGCGCCTGATCGCCGAGGCGCCCGAGGCGTCGAGCCGGTCGAGCGAGACGATCAGGTTCGCGACCCGGCGTGCGGAGGCGGCGAACTCGGCGAGCCGCGGATAATTGTCGACGATCCAGTTGAAGGCGTACTGCACCTGGATGAAGGCGGCCGCCGCCTGCATCACCTGGCCGAGCGTCATGGTGCCGGCGAGATATTTCGGCGCGCAGAGGATGATCGGGATCACCGAGGCGACGATGAAATTGCCGTGCGAGACGAAGGTGGTCCGCATGTATTGCCTGGCGAGGCGGTTGTAGGCCTTCATCACGTTGCCGAGCAGGCCCGCGAGGCCGACGCGCTCCTCCTTCTCGCCGCCGAGGATCGCGATGCTCTCGCCGTTCTCCCGCAGCCGCATCAGCGCATAGCGCAGCTCGGCCTCGGACTGGTTCTTGGCTTCGGCGGTCGGCACGAAGCTGCGCGCGATCAGCATCATGCCGGACGAGATCACGATGCAGTAGATCACCACCGCGATGACCAGATAGCCCGGGATCACGATCTCGCCGCCGGCCCATTGCAGCGGCAGGCTGCCGCCGACCGACCAGAGCACGCCGATGAAGGTCACCGACGTCAGGAAGGCGGTCAGAATTCCGACCGCGAGGTCGACCGGCGCTTCGGTTGCGATCCGCGTGTCTTCGGTCAGTCGGTGCTCGGGGTTGGCGTGATCGCCCGCCACCAGGTTGAGCTGGTAGTAGCGGCCCTTGCCGAGCCAGCGGTCGCCGACATGCTCCGTGAACCAGGCGCGCCAGCGCCGTTGCAGCCGCATCCGCGCCCAGACCACCGAGATCGCGACCGCGATGCTGATCGCCGCCAGCGGCAGGAAGATCATCGACTGGTGCAGGACGGCGGCGCCGTCCTTTTTCTCCAGCGCGTCGAAGATTTCCCGATTCCAGACATTCATGCGGTAGGCGATGGCGATCTGCATCACCACCAGGACCACCAGTCCTGCGCTCATCATCCAGGCGATGCGGCGCTGGTTGCCGCTCCAGAAGCCGCGCGCGGATCGCCAGTAACGGCGGACGAGGGCCTTCCTCAGCGCCGGATCGGATACGTCTTGGCTCATGCTGGCCATCGTGTGGGAAACGAAATTCAACGCTCTCGGAGCTGTCTTTGTTCGGCCGCGCAGCAATATTTTTTCGTTGGCCGCAATCCAGGGTCGGGGCGGTCGCTGCCTTGAAGGCAGAGCGGGAAGGGTGGGCAGGCCGGCATGGGGGTGCAACCGCCTGCGAAACCGCATAGGGTCTGCGGCCATGATCGCGACGGGCCTCTATCGGACAGAATCCGCCGATTTTCCGACCACTCCTGCAGGCTGTGGACCGGGTCGGCACGCGCGGAGCGCGCGGCCGTGACCGAGCCTTACGCCAACGATCCGTCGCGCAATCTGGAGCCGGTGCATACCGGCGCCGACGAAACCAACCCGAGCTTGTGGACCGACCGGCTGGTGCTGTTCCTGCGGGTGATGGCCGGGCTGTCGATGCTCAAGGGGCTTTATCACTGGGCGCTGGTCTGCGGCCTTGCGGGGCCGGAGGGCGGCTTCGAGGCGCAGCCGGTGCCGTGGCAGACCGCGACCGTGTTCTTTGCCGTGATCGATCTGGTGGCCGCAGTCGGTCTGTGGCTTGCCGCGGCCTGGGGCGCGGTCGTGTGGCTGACGGCCGCAGTCTCGATGGCCGCGGTTGAAGTGTTCTTCCCGCAGGTCTATGGGGGCCGTCTGTCGGTGGTGCTCGTCGAGGGCCTGCTGCTGTTCGGATACCTGTTCCTTGCGATTCAGTCGGCGCGCGAGCATCCGCAATGATGCGGATCGCTTGCCGCCGCTCAATCGACGGCCTTCAATGGCCGCCGCTGCTGCGCCGCCGCCGGGAGGATCGTTTGAAACGCCTCAAAGGGAGTGTGAAGGGATGACATCGGGATTGACCAAGACTGCGGGCGCGCTTCTCGCGCTGGCGATGGCGGCGGGCCCTGCGGCCGCTCAGGACTGGCCGACCAGGACCGTGCGCGTGATCGTGCCGTTCTCCGCCGGCAGCGCGACCGATCTCGTGCCTCGCATCATCTTCGAGCAGGTGCAGGCGCAGACCGGCCAGACCTTCGTGGTCGAGAACCGGCCGGGCGCAGGCTTCACGGTCGGCGTCGGCGCGGTCAAGTCCGCCGATCCCGACGGGACCACCATCCTTGTGCACTCCAACGCATTCGTGACCTCGCCGGCGATCCAGAAGGTCAACTGGGATCCGGTGGAGGACTTCGCCGGCGTCACGCCGCTGGCCAACGTGCCGCTGGTGCTGGTGATCTCGCCGGACAAGAAGATCGACACGCTCAAGCAGCTCGTCGATCAGGCCAAGGCCAAGCCTGGCTCGCTCAACTACGCCGCCGCCGGCATCGGTTCGCCGCCGCATCTGACGATGGAACGCTTCCGCATGGCGGCGGGAATCTCCGGCCAACTCGTGCCGTTCAAGGGCGCGGTCGAGGCGCTGACCGAGGTCTCGGCCGGTCGCGTTGACGTCTATTTCAGCCCGCTCGCGCCGGCGATGGGTCTGCTTCAAGGCAACAAGGTCAAGCCGCTGGCGGTCAGCAGCATGACCCGCGCCACGGCTCTGCCGAACGTGCCGACCACCACAGAGGCCGGCTACAAGGATTCCGATTTCGATTTCTACGTCGGCATGTATGTGCCGAAGAAGACGCCACGGGCGATGGTCGAGCGGATGCAGGCCGAGGTTGCGAAGGCGGTCAACACGCCGGCCGTGAAGGAGAAGCTCGCCAAGATCGGGGCCGAGCCGCTCCTGCTCAAGCCGGCCGAGTTCGACGCGCGCATCGCCAAGGAGGCGCCGCTGGCGGTCTCGCTGGCGAAGGCCGCGGGCGTGGGCACGCAAAAGTGACGGCCCTCGCGCCGAACCAGCGGCGCGGGAATTTTTCGGCGGCGGCGGGCGGAAGCCTGCCGCCGTTTTCTTTCGGGCCTGCAATCCGATAATTGTTGGCTGCCGCAATCGGACGGCCGGGCTCGGGAACCTGTTTCGCCGGGCGCGCGTTGTTGGCGCCGGTGGACGGCCCATACGGAGGGAAGGCGTGGCGGTGCCGGTGCCCAGTGCGGGACGCAAGGTTCCTTGCGAGAAATGTCCGCTGCGCGGCAAGCCGCTGTTTCGCGACTTTGACCCGAAGGAGCTGGAGTTCGTCTCGAGCTTCAAGTCCGGCGAGCTGAACGCGGAGGCCGGCACCAACCTGTTTCTGCAAGGCACCAACAGCGCGCACCTCTACACGGTGCTGACCGGCTGGGCGTTTCGCTACAAGATGCTGGCGGACGGCCGCCGCCAGATTCTCAATTACGCGCTGCCGGGCGACTTCATCGGCTTGCAGGGTTCGGTGGTCGACGAGATGCACCATTCGGTCGAAGCGCTGACCGACATGGTGCTGTGCTTGTTTCCGCGCGAGCGGCTGTGGGAGCTCTACACGCATTATCCCACGCTCGCCTTCGATATAACCTGGCTCGCCGCGCGCGAAGAGCAGATCCTCGACGAGCATCTGATGACGGTCGGGCGGCGCTCGGCGCTGGAGCGCGTCGCCTACCTCCTGATCCATCTGTTCGTGCGCGCGGAAGAGGTTGGCCTCGTGAGAGGCGGCGCCATTCAGTTTCCATTCACCCAGCAGCACATCGCCGACACGCTGGGCATGTCGCTGGTCCACACCAACAAGACGCTGCGCAAGCTCACGTCCACGAAGGCGGTGCGCTGGAAGGAGCGGCGCTTCGAACTGATCGACCGCGACCGGTTGATCGGAATCGCGGGCTACGAGGTCGCGCAGCCACGCCATCGCCGGCCCTTCATCTAATAACCGTTCATCGGATCGCAGCCGCGACAATCCGACAGGGGAGGGCCCGAGATTGATCCGCCTGCTATGTCAAAGTGTATGCCGCGGATCGGAGCAATACTCTAAGTTGCGACGATGAATGTGCCAGATGAGACCGGTCCCGTCTTCACGCGTTGTCCGGTAACCGGCGTCCGGCTCGACACCGGGATCGAAACCGACCGGCGGGCTCTGGCCGGCGCCATCGGTTTCGTCGGGCGGGTCTATTGCGCGCATTGCGGCGTCGAGCATTCCTGGACACGCGACGCGGCATGGATCGCGGTCCCCGGCGAGCGCGTCGCCTGATCCAGCGTTTCTAGGGCGACGGCCGCACGACGTGCGGCCTTCCGATCGTGCCTGTGCGATCGCGCGACAGGATCCGTTTGGGCGCAATTCCTGCGCCGGAATCGCAGGGTGAATCCGAGGTAAAGGCGATCGTTCAAATCGCCGAATACCGAAGGTTTACTATCGCCGATAAAGCTAATCTTCACTCTACAATTTAAACCGATCTTAGATCGTTCCCCGCTACGTTGCGACGCATGGGACGGAGAAAACAGGGCTCCGTCACCGAACAAAGAACACGGGAAGGCGTCACAATGAAGACCGTTATGAAAACGGTCGAGCCCGCCGAACGTCAGGCGCGCTTCGACAACATCCGGCCTCTCTATCTCGATGCCTTGACGCTCGTGGAGCGGTTGCACCGTCGTCTGCTCGACGTGATCAAGGACGAGTTCGATCGGCGCGGGCGCTCCGACATCAATTCGGTGCAGGCGCTGCTGCTCTACAACATCGGGGACAAGGAGCTGACCGCGGGCGAACTGCGCACGCGCGGCTACTACCTCGGCTCCAACGTCTCCTACAATCTGAAGAAGCTCGTCGAGATGGGCTTCCTCGATCACCAGCGCTCGCGCGTCGACCGTCGCTCGGTCCGCATCCGGCTCACCGACGCCGGCCGCGAGGTCCGCGACATCGTCGAAGGCCTCTATCAGAAGCATGTGCGCACGGTGGAGCAGGTCGGCGGCATCAACGCCGACGAGTTCGCGACGCTGAACAAGTCGCTGCATCGTCTCGAGCGGTTCTGGACCGACCAGATTCTGTATCGGCTCTGATCGCCGGTTCGAACGCTGACGGGCCGTCCGGTGGGTGCCTCCAGCCCGCCGGGCGGCCTGCGGCGTTTGGAGCCGGTCCCGCTTACGCGGCTGTGCAGACCGTGCGAGAATGCACCATGCGCTTTCGCATCGATGTGAACACGCTCGACGGCAAGCAGTCCTACGAGCGGGACACCCCGTCCGACGCCCTGCTTCTCGCCGCGGGCGCAGCAGACAGCCTCGGGGTGACGATCACCGATACCCAGGACGGCCGGACCTTCAGTCCGGACGAGTTCGCGAAGCGATTCGGGAATTGAGGCCGCGGTCGCGGGCACAAGGCCGGCTCGGCATGGCCAGACGCAATCCTGTGGAGCATCTGCGAAGCCCAAGCATCGGCCCCGCGGTCTCACGGCTGCGTCATTCCGGCATCTGTCATAAAATCGCCCGCTGACGCACCTACCCGATGACGAATCTTTGAGGGGACGGCCCTTGCCGGATCGGACGGATTCGGCCTTCTAGGGGCGTCGAACGGGTAGGGATTCGGGGATTCGATGAAAAAGCCGACCTTTCTCGAAACGGATGTGAACCGCCGGGCGTTCCTGCGCACCGCGACGGTTGCGGGCGGAACTGTGCTCGCGGGCCAGGCCCTGGCCCAGGATGCGGCGCTTCAGGCCCTGATCGACCAGCATCAGCGCGGCGGAATGGGCCACGGCTTCGATTCCGCCTCGCGCACCATCCAGATGCCGAAGGCGTCGCTTCCGACCCTGTCGCCGCAGACCGTCGAGCACACCGGGCAGGCGATCGCGCAATACGAGGGCATCGTCTCGCGCGGCGGCTGGCCCGCCGTGACCAAGGTCGACCGCCTGAGGCTTGGCCATCGCAATCCGGCCGTGATCCCGCTGCGCCAGCGTTTGATCGCCGGCGGGGATCTCGATCCCAACGCCGGCATGTCCGACATCTACGATTCCTACGTCGAGGCCGGCGTGCGGCGATTCCAGGCGCGCCACGGGCTGACGGTCGACGGCATCGTGCGCAACCAGACGATGGCGGCGCTGAACGTGCCGGCCGAGGTGCGGCTGGCGCAACTGCGCACCAATCTGGTGCGGCTGCGCAGCATGAGCGGCAATCTCGGCGGCCGCTTCGTGGTCTGCAACATTCCGGCGGCGCAGATCGAGGCGATCGAGGGCGGCGTCGGCGGTGTCGCGCCACATCGCCGTCGTCGGCAAGCCGGACCGGGCCTCGCCCGACATCAACAGCCGGATCGTCGAGATCAACTTCAATCCGTTCTGGACTGTGCCGGTCTCGATCGTGCGCCGCGACCTGATCCCGAAGATGCAGGCGGAGCCGGATTACCTGACCAAGAACTGCATCCGCATCTACGATCCGAAGGGCAACGAGCTGCCGCCGGCGCAGATCAACTGGTACTCCAACGAAGCGGTGAACTACCGCTTCAAGCAGGATCCCGGCGACTTCAACTCGCTGGGCTCGATCCGCATCAACTTCCCGAGCCCGCACGGCGTCTACATGCACGACACGCCGTTGAAGAATCTGTTCGGCGAGGATTTCCGCTTCCACTCCTCGGGCTGCGTGCGCATCCAGAACGTGCGCGAACTCGTCGGCTGGCTGCTGGTCGAGACCCCGAACTGGGGCCGCGAGGAGATCGACGCGGTGATCAAGAGCGGCGAGCGCAAGGACGCCCGGATCGCCAAGCCGGTGCCGCTCTACTGGGTCTACGTCACCGCCTGGGCGACGCCCGACGGCGTCGTCCAGTTCCGCGACGACATCTACAACCGCGACGGGCTCGGCGCGGTTGCGGCCCAGCGCGGCTGACGCAGGGGGCGCGTCGCGCAACCATCATGGGCGAGCCGGCGGGGTGGGAGGTCTATTTCGAGTTCCAGCCGGTCGGCTCGTCGATGCGGGTCACCGCCATCGACAGCGTGACCGCCACCGAGGTGGTTGTGATCGGCCCGGTCACGGCTGCGCGGGGCGACCTGCAAAAACTGGCGCTGCGCAAGCTTAAGGCCCGGCTTGCTCGCGATCAGGGCGGCACGTCGTAGCATTTTTGCGCTGGCGCAGGCAGGCGCGACAACCAGATATTGCGGACGCTCGCGCGCGGCGACGCCAGCCTTGGCGCGTTCCGGCCGATATGCTACGCGATCCGCTGTCTGGAGAACCCTCAATGTCCGTGACCCAAGGTCCGCCGGTCCGGCCGCGGAAGCCGTGTTCACTGCTCTCGCTGGCCGAGGATCGACCCCGAGATCGCCGAGGTCGTGCGGCTCGAACTCGGTCGCCAGCGCGACGAGATCGAACTGATCGCCTCGGAGAACATCGTCAGCCGCGCCGTGCTCGAAGCGCAGGGCTCGGTGCTCGACCAACAAATACGCCGAGGGCCTGCCGGGCCGGCGCTATTACGGCGGCTGCCAGTACGTCGACGTCGCCGAGAACCTGGCGATCGAGCGGGTCAGGAAGCTGTTCGGCTGCGGATTTCGCCAACGTTCAGCCGCATTCCGGCGCGCAGGCCAACGCCGCCGCCTTCATGGCGCTGATGCAGCCCGGCGATACCTTCATGGGCCTGAACCTCGCCGCCGGCGGGCACCTGACCCACGGCTCGCCGGTCAACATGTCCGGCAAGTGGTTCAACGTGGTGCCCTACGGCGTGCGCCGCGACGATCACCGCATCGACATGGACGAGGTGAAGCGGCTTGCCGAGCAGCACAAGCCGAAGGTGATCGTCGCCGGCGGCTCGGCCTATCCGCGCATCATCGACTTCAAGGCGTTCCGCGAGATCGCCGACAGTGTCGGCGCCAAGCTGATGGTCGACATGGCGCATTTCGCCGGCCTCGTCGCGGGCGGGGTGCATCCGAGCCCGTTCCCGCACGCCCATGTGGTGACCTCGACCACCCACAAGACCCTGCGCGGCCCGCGCGGCGGTTTCGTTCTGACCAATGACGAAGAGCTGGCCAAGAAGATCAACTCGGCCGTGTTTCCCGGGCATGCAGGGCGGGCCGCTGATGCACGTCATCGCGGCCAAGGCGGTGGCCTTCGGCGAGGCGCTTCGCCCGTCGTTCAAGCTCTACGCGAAAAATGTCGCAGAAAACGCGAAGGCTTTGGCTGAAACCCTTAAGAACAAAGGATTTGATATCGTTTCCGGCGGCACCGATACGCATCTGATGCTGGTCGATCTTCGACCGAAGCGGCTGACCGGCAAGGTGGCCGACGTGGCCCTGGGGCGCGCCCACATCACCTGCAACAAGAACGGCATCCCGTTCGATCCCGAAAAGCCGATGGTGACGTCGGGCATCCGGCTCGGCACGCCGGCCGGCACCACCCGCGGATTCGGCGTGGCCGAGTTCCAGCACGTCGGCGAGCTGATCGCCGAGGTGCTCGATGCGCTCTCCGCCAAAGGCGCGGAGGCCGACGAGGCGGTGGAGGCTGTGGTGCGCGGCAAGGTCAAGACGCTGCTCGGCCGGTTTCCGATCTATCGATGACCGGGCGGCCGTCCGGCCGTGTCCGGTGTGGTGTGACGTGTTCGGGGGGAGCACATGCGTTGCCCAAGTTGCGGGTCGCTCGACACCCAGGTGAAGGAACTCGCGTCCGACCGAGGATTCCGCCGCCATTCGGCGGCGGCGGGTCTGCCTCGCCTGCAACTTCCGTTTCACGACCTTCGAGCGGGTCCAGCTCCGCGAGCTGCTGGTGATCAAGCGCAACGGCCGCCGCGTGCCCTTCGACCGCGACAAGCTCGCGCGCTCGATCCAGATCGCGCTGCGCAAGCGGCCGGTCGAGGCCGAGCGCATCGAGCAGTTCGTGTCCAAGGTGGTGCGCGAACTGGAAAGCCTCGGCGAGAGCGAAGTGTCGTCGGAGACCATCGGCGAGATGGTGATGGAGCATCTGCGGGAGCTGGATGACGTGGCCTATGTCCGCTTCGCCTCGGTCTATCGCAACTTCCGCGAGCCCAAGGACTTCGAGAACGCGCTGGCGGAGCTGAGCGGCGAGGACGAGTCCAGACCTGAACCCAAACCCGCTTCGACGGCCGAGAAATGACGGAGTCGCCCTCCGTTGCAGCGGAGCCGGCGGACCCGGCCTCCGATCTCCGTTTCATGCGACTGGCGCTGGCGCTCGGCCGGCGCGGGCTCGGCAACACCTGGCCGAACCCCGCGGTTGGGGCCATTGTGGTCAAGGAAGGCATCATTCTCGGCCGCGGCTGGACCCAGCCTGGCGGCCGCCCGCATGCCGAGACCGAGGCGCTGAAGCGCGCCGGCCGGGCCGCGCGCGGGGCGACTCTCTACGTCACGCTCGAGCCGTGCTCGCACCAGGGCAAGACGCCGCCCTGCGTCGATGCCGTGGTGAAGGCCGGCATCGCGCGTGTCGTCTCCGCGCTTGAGGATCCCAACCCGGAGGTCTCCGGTCGCGGCCATGCGATGCTGCGCGAGCGCGGCATGACCGTCGAGGTCGGGCTTTGCGCCGAACAGGCGAAACGGGAGCATGCCGGTCACATCCTGCGCATGAGCGAGGGCCGGCCGCACGTCCTGCTCAAACTCGCGGTCTCCGCGGATGGCAAGGCCGGCGCGCCGGGGCGCCGCCCGATGCCGATCACCGGGGAGGCGGCGCGCACCCGCGTGCACATGATGCGGGCGCAATCCGATGCGATCCTGGTCGGGATCGGCACCGTGCTGGCCGACGATCCGGTGCTCAACTGCCGGCTTCCCGGCATGGAGGCGCGCTCGCCGGTCAGGATCGTGCTCGACGCGAGGCTGCGGGTGCCGCTGGCGTCCGCCATCGTGGGGCGCGCCCGCGAGATTCCGACCTGGGCGTTCGGTGCGCCGGACGCATCGGCGATGGCCGAGGAGATCCTTCGCGCCAGGGGCGTCGACGTGATCCGCGTGCCCGCGGACGCCGGGCGTCTCGATCTGCGTGCGGTGCTCAAGACGCTGGCCGAACGCGGCATCACCCGCCTGATGGTGGAGGGCGGTCCGACCGTCGCGGCGGGATTTCTGACGGCGGGGCTCGTCGACGAGGCGGCGCTGTTCCGCTCGCCCGCCGAGATCGGCGAGGGCATCGCGGCGCTGGAAGGCCTGCCGCTGGAGGCGCTGACGGAGTCCGACCATCTGAAGGCGGTGGCGCAGGAGCCGGTCGGCGCCGATACTCTGACGATTTACGAGCGGATCTGATGTTCACGGGAATTGTCACCGACGTGGGCGAAGTGCTGTCGGTCGAGCCGCGGGCCGAAGGGCTGCGTCGGCTCAAGATCGCCTGCAGCTACGCGCGCGAGGGCATCGCGCTTGGCGCCTCGATCGCCTGTTCGGGCGTATGCCTGACCGTGACCGCGACCGGCGAAGACAATGTGCGAACGTGGTTCACGGTCGATGCCGCGGCCGAAACGCTCGCCATGACCACGGCCAGCGCCTGGACCTCCGGCACCCGGCTCAATCTCGAACGCGCGCTCAAGATCGGTGACGAACTGGGCGGGCATATCGTGGCGGGCCATGCCGACGGCGTCGCCGAACTGGTTTCGCGGGAAGACCTGCCGGACATGGCGCGGCTGACCTTGCGGGCGCCGTCCGACCTGATGCGTTTCGTGGCGCAGAAGGGCTCCGTGACGCTCGACGGGGTGTCGCTGACGGTTAACGAGACGACGCGCGACACGTTCTCGGTGCTGATCATCCCGCATACGCTCGCCGTTACCACGCTCGGCGAACGCCGGGCGGGCGACCGGCTCAACATCGAGATCGATCTGATGGCGCGCTACGCGGCGCGCCTGCTGGAAACCAGATAGCGTCTGCCGGAGCCGCGCGTTGCGACGCCTTGTTCGCGCCGCCCGCACTTGCTAGTCACCGGGCCCGGAGAGAACCGACATGGCCGCCCCGAAACGCAAGCCTGCAAAACCCGCCGCTGCAACCGCCAAGGGCGGCAAAACGGCGAAGACCGCGACGTCGGAGGGCGCGCGCATCCTCGTCGTCGAAGCGCGTTTCTACGACGAACTCGCAGACACGCTGCTGTCGGGCGCGGTTCGCGCGCTCGAGGCTGGTAAGGCGACCTGGGACCGGATCACCGTTCCCGGCGCGCTGGAAATTCCCGGCGCGATTGCGATTGCGGTCGACGCCGCGGAAAAGAAAAAGAAGCCCTATGACGGCGTGATCGCACTCGGCTGCGTGATCCAGGGCGAGACCTTTCACTTCGACATCGTCGCGATGCAGTCGGCACGCGCGATCATGGACATGACCGTCAGCCGCCGCCTGCCGATCGGCAACGGCATCCTCACGGTCGACACCGAGGAGCAGGCCTGGGCCCGGGCGCGGCTCGACAACGGCGACAAGGGCGGCGACGCCGCCCGCGCGGCGCTGGCGATGGTCGCCATCAAGCGCCAGTGCGCGCTGAAGTAAGGCGATGGCCAAACCCGCCGACATCAAGGAGCCCCGCCGCGCCAACAAGCGCGGCGCGGCGCGTCTGGCCGCGGTGCAGGCGCTCTACCAGATGGACGTCGCAGCGACCCCGATCAACGAGGCGCTGGCGCAGTTCGAGAGCCACTGGATCGGGCAGGAGGTCGAGGGCGAGCAGTATCTTCCGGCCGAGGCCGCGCATTTCCGCGACGTGGTGCGCGGCGTGGTGGACGACCAGCGGAGGCTCGATCCGATGATCGACGAGGCGCTGTCGCGCGGCTGGCCGCTGAAGCGGATCGAGACCGTGCTGCGCGCGATCCTGCGCGCCGGCGTCTACGAGCTGGATCGCAAGCCGGACGTGCCCGCGCGCGTCGTCGTCTCCGAATATGTCGACGTGGCGCACGCCTTCGTCGACCGCGAGGAGACCGGCATGGTCAACGCGGTGCTCGACCAACTGGCGAAGAAGCTCAGGGCCGCCGAATTCGGTCCGGCGGCGGGCTGACCGTCATGGCCCGGCGCGAGACCGCGAAAGCCTCCGCCGAAGACCGCCTGATCGCGCGCCACTTCCGTCCGATCGCGACCCATCGCGGCGCCGCCGCGCTGTCCGACGATGCGGCGTCCTACGCGCCGCCGCGCGGGCACGAGCTCGTTCTGACGGCGGATGCGCTGGTCGCCGGCGTGCATTTTTTCCCGAACGATCCGCCGGAGGCGATCGCGCGCAAGGCGCTGCGGGTGAACCTGTCCGATCTTGCGGCCAAGGGTGCGAAGCCCGCGGGCTTTCTGCTGTCGCTGGCGCTGCCGAAGTCCGCGAACGAAGCGTGGCTGGCCGCTTTCGCGCGCGGACTGCGCGCCGATGCATCGCGCTACGACTGCCCTCTCATGGGTGGCGACACGGTGCGGACGCCCGGACCGCTGACGGTCGCGGTGACCGCCTATGGCACCTTGCCCAGAGGCTCGATCGTGCGCCGCGCCGGCGCGAAGCCGGGCGACCGCATCTACGTCACCGGCTCCATCGGCGACGCCGCCCTCGGCCTGGTTCTGCGCTCGGACCGCGTCGCGTCGCGGCGCTGGGCGCTGGCGCCGGGATTTCGCGCGCATCTCGCCGAACGCTATCTCGTGCCGCAGCCGCGAACCGCGCTGGCCGAGGCGGTGCGGCGCCATGCGTCGGCGGCGATGGACGTCTCGGACGGACTGGCCGGCGATCTCGCCAAGCTCTGCCGCGTGTCGCGCGTGGGCGCGGAGGTCAATGCCGTGCTGGTGCCGCATTCCGACGCCGCCTGGAGCGCTCTGGCGGCCGACCCCGGCGCGCTGGAAACCATGCTCGCCGGCGGCGACGATTACGAAATCCTGTGCACGGTGCGGCCGTCGCACGCCGCCGCCTTCGAACGCGCCGCGCGCACGGCGCGCGTTCCGGTTGCCGAAATCGGACGGATCGTCAGCGGCGAGGGCGCGCGCTTCATCGGCGCCGATGGAAGGGCGCTGCGCTTCCGGCGCATGTCATTCAGCCATTTCTGACTCGGTTCGAGCGGCTATACTCGGGCGCGAACAGGCCGGGGAACTGCCAATGCACGACATGACGGCGAAGAGCGCAGCGCTGAAAGCCCACAGCAAGAGCCCGAACTTCAACCGGCACCAGCGCCGCTTCCCGACGATCTACGATCTGCGGCAAGGCTCGCGCCGGCGTCTGCCGCACTTCGCTTACGAATACGGCGACGGCGGTGCGGGCGCCGACACCGGCATCCGCCACAATTGGGATGCGCTCGACGCCATCGAGATGATCCCGCGCTACGGCGTGATGCCGTCGCTGCCGCCGGTGCAGTGCGAGCTGTTCGGACAGAGCTACGCCGCCCCGCTGGGCGTGGCGCCGATGGGCAGCCCGATCGTGGTGTGGCCGGGCGCCGACAAGGTTCTCGCCAAAGCCGCGCAACGGGCGCGGGTGCCGTATACGCTGGGCGTTGCCGGCGGCGCGACCATCGAGGAAATCGCGCAGATCGCACCGGACGTGTTCTGGTTCCAGCTCTATCGCTTCGCCAAGAACGATCACGCCATCGGCTTCGAGCTGATCAAGCGCGCGACCGCAGCCGGCGTGAAGGTGCTGATGCTCACGCTCGACGTGCCGGTGCGAACCGTGCGCTCGCGCGAGGTCAAGGTCGGCATGGGTGGCGGCGGCTACTTCCGGCCGGACCTGCGCATGCTCGCCGGCATTCTCGCTTCGCCCGGCTGGGCGATGGCGCAACTGCGCAACGGCCAGCCGCGGTTCGCCAGCATCCAGCCCTACGCCGGCGCGAACGCCAGCCTCAACGACACGATCGCCTTCGCCCGCCAGCAGATGGGTGGCGCGTTCTCGTGGGAGGAGCTGAAGCGTTATCGCGATGCCTGGAAGGGACCGCTGGTGGTCAAGGGCCTGCTGCATCCCGAGGACGCCGAGAAGGCGGTCGCGCTCGGCGCCGACGGCATACTCGTGTCGAACCACGGCGGCCGGCAGATCGAGGCGCTGCCGCCGTCGATCGACTGCCTGCCGGCGATCGTGAAGGCCGTGAACGGCCGCGCCACCGTGCTGCTCGATTCCGGCGTGCGCAGCGGGACAGACGTGGCGCGCGCGCTGGCGCTCGGCGCCTCGGCGGCGCTCGCCGGCAAGGCGTTCCTGTGGGGGTTGGGCGCGCTCGGCAACGACGGGCCCGATCATGTGATCGACCTGCTGATCGACGAGTTGCAGTCGGCGCTCGGCCAGATCGGAGCGCATTCGCCGGCCGAGGCCCGCAACGTGCGGGTCCGCCATTCGGGGGCGCTGCAGTTCTGACCCGCAGCCGTGGCAATGGTCTGCCGGGCCGCATTCGGCTAAGCGGGTCCGGCGGCCGCATGTCCGCCTGTCGCAAAGCCCAGGGGCATCCATGTCGGCCGTCGCCGAAGCGCCGCAGATCACGGTCGACGACCGGCTGGCTCGCCGCAACGCCCTGATCCTCTCGGTCGCGCAGGCGCTGTCGGGCGGCAACAACGCCGTCATCATCTCGACCGGCGGCATCGTCGGTGCCATGCTCGCGCCCGACCGCGGACTGGCCACGCTGTCGATCACTATGATGGTGGTCGGAACCTGGCTCGGCACGCTGCCGATCGGCTGGCTCGCCGCGAATTACGGCCGCCGCTTCGCCCTGCAGGCCGGCACCGCCGCCGGCGTGCTGGCTGGGCTGGTGTCCTGCGTGGCGGTGCTGCAGGGCTCGTTCGTGCTGTTCTGCCTCGGCGCGTTCTGCGCCGGCTTCTACGCCGCCGCCCATCAGTCCTACCGCTTCGCCGCCGCCGACACCGCGAGCGACGCGTTCCGGCCGAAGGCGATCTCCTGGGTGCTCGCCGGCGGCGTGTTCGCGAGCCTTCTGGGTCCGCAGCTCGTGATCGTCACCAAGGACGTCTGGCAGCCCTACCTGTTCGCCGCGACCTTCATCGGGCAGGCCGCCTTCGCGGCGCTGGCCGGCGTGGTCCTGATCTTCCTGCGAATTCCGAAGCCGCCGGCGCGGCAGGCGGGGGCGCGTCCGGGCCGGCCGATTTTCGAGATCGCGCGTACGCCGAAGTTCGTCGCCGCCGTCGTGTGCGGGGTGGCGGCCTACGCCATGATGAATCTGGTGATGACCTCGGCGCCGCTCGCGATGATCGACTGCGGCCACTCGGTCACCGACGCGACGCTCGGCATCCAGTGGCACATGCTCGCCATGTTCGGCCCCAGCTTCGTGACCGGCAGCCTGATCCTGCGGTTCGGGATCGCCCGCGTGATCTTCGCCGGGCTGGCGCTGATCCTGCTGGGCGCGATGGTCGGCATGGCCGGCATCACCGTCGCGCATTTCTGGACCGCGCTGATCCTGCTCGGCGTCGGCTGGAACTTCGCCTTCATCGGCGCGACCGCGCTGGTCACGGAATGTCACCGGCCCGAGGAGCGCAACAAGGTCCAGGCCTTCAACGACTTCCTGATCTTCGGTTCGATGGCGATCGGATCCTTCGCCTCGGGCAAGCTTCTGGCGACGCTCGGCTGGGTCTGGGTCAACCAGGTCGTGTTCCCGCCAATTCTGCTGGCGGCCGCGCTTCTGCTCTGGCTCACCCTGAAACAGCGCCGGCCGGCTGTTTGAGCGGCCCTAAATCCCCGAAAATTCGGCGAGAATCTGGGTTCGGCGCACGCTACGGCGTTGCGCAGACCGCCGGTTTTTGGCTATACGAGCGCCACATTCCAGCCGGGACGGGGCCCGGCTCGGCCCCCAACAATCGAGGATTCCATGACAGCTTTGGGATTGGTCGTCGCATGCGGTCTGCTCGCGATCGTATACGGCATCTGGGCCATCTGGTCGGTGATGCAGGCAGACGCAGGCAGCCCGCGCATGCAGGAGATCGCCGCCGCCGTCCGTGAAGGCGCGCAGGCGTATCTGAAGCGTCAGTACACCACCATCGCCATCGTCGGTGTGGTCATCTTCGCGATCGTCTGGTGGTTGCTGGGACTTCTGGTCGCGATCGGCTTCGCGATCGGCGCCATCCTCTCCGCCGTGACCGGCTTTATCGGCATGAACGTCTCGGTGCGCGCCAACGTGCGCACGGCGCAGGCCGCGATCTCCTCGCTCGCCGGCGGCCTCGAACTGGCCTTCAAGGCCGGCGCGATCACCGGTATGTTCGTGGCCGGCCTCGCGCTGCTCGGCGTCGCGGTCTATTACATGATCCTGACGGGCCCGCTCGGCTATGCCGCGAACTCGCGCACCGTGATCGACGCGCTGGTCGCGCTTGGATTTGGCGCCTCGCTGATCTCGATCTTCGCCCGTCTGGGCGGCGGCATCTTCACCAAGGGCGCCGACGTCGGCGGCGATCTCGTCGGCAAGGTCGAGGCCGGCATTCCGGAGGACGATCCGCGCAACCCGGCGACCATCGCCGACAACGTCGGCGACAATGTCGGCGACTGTGCGGGCATGGCCGCCGACCTGTTCGAGACCTATGCCGTGACCGTGGTCGCGACCATGGTTCTGGCTGCGATCTTCTTTGCCGGCACGCCCTATCTCGCGAATATGATGGTCTTGCCGCTGGCGATCGGCGCCGCCTGCATCGTGACGTCCATCGCGGGTACGTTTTTCGTCAAGCTCGGCGCCAACCAGTCGATCATGGGCGCCCTCTACAAGGGCTTCATCGCATCGGCCGTGCTGTCGCTAGTCGGTATTGCCGCGGTGATCCACCTGCTGTTCGGCTTCGGCACGCCGCTGAAGACCTCGGGCGGGCTGGCGTTCACCTCGACGACGCTGTTCTGGTGCGGTGTGGTCGGCCTTGCGGTCACCGGCCTGATCATCTGGATCACCGAATACTACACCGGGACCGAGTACCGCCCGGTGAAGTCGATCGCCCAGGCGTCGGTGACCGGTCACGGCACCAACGTGATCCAGGGCCTCGCGGTCTCGCTGGAATCGACCGCGCTGCCGACGCTGGTGATCGTCGCCGGCATTCTGGTGACCTATGCGCTCGCGGGCCTGTTCGGCATCGCCATCGCGGTGACGACGATGCTCGCGCTCGCCGGCATGGTGGTGGCGCTCGATGCCTTCGGCCCGGTGACCGACAACGCCGGCGGCATCGCCGAAATGGCCGGTCTGCCCAAGGAGGTCCGCAAGTCGACCGACGCGCTCGATGCGGTCGGCAACACCACCAAGGCGGTCACCAAGGGCTATGCCATCGGCTCCGCCGGCCTTGGCGCGCTGGTGCTGTTCGCGGCCTATAACGAGGATCTGAAGTTCTTCGTGGCCAACGCCCAGACCTACCCGTACTTCGCCAACGTCGCGCCGGACTTCTCGCTGAACAATCCGTATGTCGTGGCCGGCCTGCTGATCGGCGGCCTGCTGCCGTACCTGTTCGGCGCGATGGGCATGACCGCGGTCGGCCGCGCCGCCTCCGCCATCGTCGAGGAGGTGCGTCGCCAGTTCCGCGAGAAGCCGGGCATCATGAAGGGCACCGAAAAGCCGGACTACGGCCGCGCCGTCGACCTGCTGACCAAGGCAGCGATCAAGGAGATGATCGTGCCGTCGCTCTTGCCGGTGCTGTCGCCGATCGTCGTCTACTTCGTGATCTACTTCGTCGCGGGCGGCGGGATCGAAGGCAAGTCGGCCGGCTTCTCGGCTGTCGGCGCGATGCTGCTCGGCGTGATCGTGACCGGCATCTTCGTCGCGATCTCGATGACCTCGGGCGGCGGCGCCTGGGACAACGCCAAGAAGTACATCGAGGACGGCCATTTCGGCGGCAAGGGTTCGGACGCCCACAAGGCGGCCGTGACCGGCGACACCGTCGGCGATCCCTACAAGGACACGGCCGGCCCGGCCGTGAACCCGATGATCAAGATCACCAATATCGTGGCGCTGCTGCTGCTCGCGGTGCTGGCGCACTGACCGGCCCGGTCCGTCCGGTAACGACAAACCCCGCGGCGCAGGCCGCGGGGTTTTTTATGAATCGCTGTCCGGGCGCCCTGTGCGGGTGCGGGCGGCCGCCAGGCCGCCTCAGAACTTCGGCACGATGTTGAACAGATAGCCGAGATAGCCGAGCTCCTGGCCGCCGGTCGGCGTGGTGCGGCTGATGTAGTCGAACACCTTGCCGTCGCGGATGCCGTAGTTCGCGAGCCGCTCCACCCGCCGGCTCTTGTCGAAATAGACCGCGATCACGCGCTGGTCGGTCACGCGCTGGGGCATGAAGGAGGCGGCCTGCTGCGCGCGCTGGGAGATGTAATAGAACGCCTCACCGCTGACGGTGGCGACCGTGGAGGGGGTGCCCAGCACGATCAGAACCTGCTCCTGCGTGGCTCCGATCGGGATCTGCTCCAGCGCGCCATCCGGAACGACGTAGCCGCGCTGGTAGTTCTGGGTGAAGGAATCCGTGCAGGCGGGCAGGGCGCAGGCGGCCAGCAGGCCTGCAACCGTCAGGCCGAATCGAAGCCTTCGGGCGCGAGGCGCCGTTTGGAGGGTGTTCGTGGTGCGCGTCATTTCGCTTGCATCCCGGGTCGGCCCCGGCGTACCCGATTTCCGACCGCTTTCCAACGGTCCATCCGTGGACTCCATCCGTGGACGAAGAGCGAACCCCGATGATCCCGCTGCCCTTTCGCCGCCCCGACCGTGACCCCACCATTCGTGCCCTCTATGGCATGATCGTGGCGCAGGCGCGCGCGCCGCAGTTCTACGGCGTTTATGGCGTGCCGGACACCGTTCCGGGCCGGATCGAGATGATCATGCTGCATCTGGCGCTTCTGCTGCGCCGGCTGCGCAGCGAGGAGACCGGCACCCGATCGTTGCAACAGAACCTGTTCGATCTGTTCTGCCAGGACATGGACGACAATTTCCGCGAAATGGGCGTCGGCGACCTGAGCGTGCCCAAGGAAATGAAGCGGATCGCGGAGGCGTTCTACGGCCGAGCCAAGGCCTATGACACCGCGCTCGATGCGAAGGATCGCGCGGCGCTCGCCGTCGCGCTCGCGCGCAACGTCCACGGGACACCGGTGGCCGAGGCGGCGAACCGGCTGGCCGGTTACGTCACTATGGCTGTGGAGGCTCTCGAGCGGCAGCCGGCCGATGCGATCCGCGGCGGGAACCTCCACTATCCGGCCCCCGATGCGGTTGCGCCGATCCGGGAGGCGAACGAGGCCCGATGAAACTCGACAATTCTCGTCCGCAGCCGCGCCGCGGCGATGCTCCGCCTTTGCCCTGGAGCGTGCACGTGGCGGCGGCTGAGGTGCCCGAAGCCGGCCTGCAGATGGCGCTGTCGGCGGACCCGGCGGTCCGGAATGCGCTGGCCGGCCTGGCTGCGGTCGATGCGGTGCTGCGCCTCGATGCCACGTTCGACATCGCACGCCACGGCCGCGGCGGATTGCGCGTGACCGGTTCCATCGATGCGCTGGTGCGCCAGGCCTGCGTGGTGACGCTCGAGCCGGTCGAGAATGCCGTGCATGAATCGGTCGATCTGGTGTTCGTCGCGGAAGCGGAGCCGGATGCGCCATCGGCAGAGATCGCGCCGGAGACGGGCGACTGGACCGGCGATCGCGGTCACGAGCAGCCGGAGCCGCTGGACCGCGGCGCTGTCGATCTCGGGGCGCTGGCCTGCGAGTTTCTGATCCTCGGGATCGATCCCTATCCCCGCAAGGCCGGGGTGGAATTTCGCGATGCCTCCCCAAAGCCCGATGCCTCGGAACGACCCTTTGCGGCGTTGCAGGCGTTGAAAAAGGGGCCGAACGGCTCGGATCGCTAGGGTTCCGATTCCGACGGTCGCATCGTTCTGCGGCCCCCCTCGTTTGCGAACTTCACAATCGAAGGACACTGGCAACTTATTGATCTAGTGTGGCTTTGGGTTCAGAAGTCCGCGTGATGCGCTCGCAGCACGAATGATGCGGATGTCTGAACCGCCACAAGAGCCGAACCTGCCTAAACTCCAGCCATGATCCTGTTGTCACCACGCCTCAAGCGGCTATTGTCCGCACTCATCCCCGATCGAAAGGCCGTTCGTTTCGGCCGCACCGGCCAGGCTGTTTCATGCCGATAAAGGTTCGCATCGCGCTGGACGTCATGGGCGGCGATCACGGACCGTCTGTGGTGGTGCCGGGGGCGGAAATCGCGCTGGTCCGTCACCCCGAGACCGAGTTCATCCTGATCGGCGACAGCGCCCGGATCGAGCCGCTGCTGGAGGCGCATCCGCGCCTGAAGGCGGCCTCGCGGATCGTCCACACCGACGTCGCGATCAAGATGGACGACAAGCCCAGCCAGGCGCTGCGCCACGGCCGCTGGAAGTCGTCGATGTGGCTTGCGCTCGACGCAGTGAAGAAGGGCGAGGCCGACGTTGCGGTCTCGGCCGGCAACACCGGTGCGCTGATGGCGATGGCGCGTTTCAACCTGAAGATGCTGCCGGGTCTCGAGCGGCCCGCGATCGCGGCGTTGTGGCCGACGCTGCGCGGCGAGTCGATCGTGCTCGACGTCGGCGCCTCGATCGGCGCGGACGCCAAGCATCTGATCGATCTCGCCACGATGGGCGGTGCGATGGCGCGTGTGCTGTTCGACCTTGAACGGCCCACGGTCGGGCTCCTCAACATCGGGGTGGAGGAGGTCAAAGGGCTCGAGGAGGTGCGCGAGGCCGGTCAGATCCTGCGCGAGCGGCCGCTGCCGGATATGCAATACGCCGGTTTCGTCGAGGGCGACGACATCGGCAAGGGCACGGTCGACGTGGTCGTCACCGAGGGCTTTGCCGGCAACATCGCGCTCAAGACCGCCGAAGGCACCGCGCGCCAGCTCGCGACCTGGCTGCGCAGCGCGATGGGCCGCACCCTGCGGGCCAGGATCGGCTATCTGTTCGCGCGCCAGGCGTTTCGCACGCTGCGCGACAAGATGGACCCCCGCAAGGCCAACGGCGGCGTGTTTCTCGGCCTCAACGGCGTCGTCATCAAGAGCCACGGAGGCGCCGATCCCGAAGGCTTCGCCGCGGCGATCGACATGGGCTACGACATGGTGCGTTACGAACTGCTGACCAAGATCAACGAGGCGCTGAGCCATCCGGGCGCCGCCGCGCAAGGGCCGCAGGTTGCCGGCGGAGCGGCATCGTGACTGCGTTACGCTCCGTTATTCTCGGCTGTGGCGCCTATCTGCCCGAGCGCGTGCTGACCAACGCAGAACTGGCAACCCAGGTCGACACCACCGACGAGTGGATCGTTCAGCGCACCGGCATCCGACAACGTCATATCGCCGCCAAGGACGAGTTGACGTCCCACCTCGGCATCGCCGCGGCGCGCGCGGCGCTCGCCGCCGCTCATGTCGACGCGCAGACCATCGACCTGATCGTGGTCGCGACCTCGACGCCCGACAACACGTTCCCGGCCACCGCAGTGTCGGTTCAGGCCGGCCTCGGCATCACCCGCGGCGCCGCCTTCGACCTGCAGGCGGTGTGCTCGGGCTTCGTCTATGCGCTGGCGACCGCGGATGCGCTGTTGCGCACCGGCACCTATGCCCGTGCGCTGGTGATCGGGGCGGAAACCTTCTCGCGCCTTCTGGACTGGACCGACCGCACGACCTGCGTTCTGTTCGGCGACGGCGCCGGCGCCGTCGTGATCGAGGCGCAGCAGCAGCCGGGCTCGGTGCGCGAGGATCGCGGCATCCTCACCACGCACCTGCGATCGGACGGCCGCCACAAGTCGAAGCTCTATGTCGATGGCGGGCCCTCGGCGACCCAGACCGTCGGTCATCTGCGCATGGAGGGCCGCGCGGTATTCAAGCACGCGGTCGCGATGATCACCGACGTGATCGAAGATGCGTTCCGCACCACGGGCTTCACCGCCAACGACATCGACTGGTTCGTGCCGCACCAGGCCAACAAGCGGATCATCGATGACTCGGCGCACAAGCTCGGGATCGCGCCGCAGAAGGTGGTGATCACGGTGGACATGCACGGCAACACGTCGGCGGCCTCGATTCCGCTGGCGCTGAACGCGGCGATCAAGGACGGCCGCATCAAGAAGGGCGACCTGGTGCTGCTGGAGGCGATGGGCGGCGGCTTCACCTGGGGCTCCGCGCTGGTCCGCTGGTGACCGGCCTGCAAATCCGCGCTGCAACGGCGGCCGACTTGGAAGCGATCTGGGCGATCGTGGAACCCGTGCTGCGGGCCGGCGACACCTATTCGCTGCCGCAGGACATGAGCCGGGAGGCCGCGCTGGCCTATTGGTGCGGCCCGAGCCACAGCGTGTTCGTGGCGGAGCGGGCGCTGGCGGACGATCGGGAGGTGGTGGGCACCTATTACCTGCGCGCCAACCAGGCGGGCGGCGGCTCCCATGTCGCCAATTGCGGCTACATGGTTTCGGCGCAGGCCGCGGGGCAGGGCGTGGCCCGGGCGATGGCGGGACACTCGATGCAGATTGCCCGCGACCGTGGCTTTCTTGCCATGCAGTTCAATTTCGTCGTTTCGACCAACGAAAGGGCCATCCGGCTCTGGAAAAGCCTCGGATTTACGGTGGTCGGCCGGCTTCCCAGGGCATTCCGGCACCCGCAAGCGGGATTTGTCGATGCTCTCGTCATGTTTCGAGATCTTTGACGCGCAAGGGATCGGATTTTCACGTCCCGCGCGTGGGTTGAAAAACCGGCGCGCGGCGGTCGCACGGCCGTTGACCGCTCCTGATCAAGTGAATATCGTCGAAAAAACAGCGAGATAATGATCGCCGTGAGCGGGGGCGATGTCGGGCAAGACCATCACACGAGCAGACCTGTGCGAAGCGGTCTACCAAAAGGTAGGCCTGTCGCGGACCGAGTCCGCGGCGCTCGTCGAACTTGTCCTGCAGGAAATCACCGATTGTCTTGAGCGCGGAGAGACGGTGAAGCTCTCCTCGTTCGGATCGTTCGTGGTTCGCAAAAAGGGTCAGCGGATCGGCCGTAACCCCAAGACCGGCAAGGAAGTTCCGATCTCGCCGCGGCGCGTGATGGTGTTCAAGCCCTCCGCGATCCTGAAGCAGCGGATCAATGGCGTCGAAGTCGCCGACGAACCGGAAACCAACTAGCGATCCGATTACAACATTCGTCTCCCATTCTGGCGGGCACGTTTGCGAATGTTAAAATCAAAGGTCAGCCAGTATGTATAGGTTTCCAGTGGAGTTTTGGATTTGACATGCGCGTCTCGCGTTGGCGGCCCGATCGTTTGTCAAATCCACTCCACGGGCGTCGCGTTTCTTTTCCTCTCGGAGTGAACGGCCTTGGACAAGGCGCCTGACGCGTTTCGGACCATCAGCGAGGTCGCCGAAGACCTCGACATTCCTCAGCACGTCCTGCGCTTCTGGGAGAGTCGGTTCGGTCAGATCAAGCCGATGAAGCGGGCCGGCGGCCGGCGGTATTACCGTCCCGAGGACGTCGATCTGCTGCGCGGCATCCGCCACCTGCTTTATGGCGAAGGCTATACGATCCGTGGCGTGCAGCGGATCCTGAAGGAGCAGGGTGCGCGCTTCGTGCAGGGGGTTTGGCAACCGGGTGCGGAGCAACCCGAGCTGGAGCCTTCGGATGTGGCCGACGATGAGGCCACGCCGATCGACGAAGCGAAGGCGCGCCAGCCCTCGGCCGCGGCGTCCACAACGGCTCGTCCCGCAGCGGCGAGCGCACCCGAACCCGGCCTGTCGCGGGACGATGCCCAAAAGCTGCAGGGCGCGCTGCACGAGCTTTCCGAATGCCGGCGTCTGCTGGATGCGGCCCTTGCGGACGAGGCGCGCTGACGCACCGCCGCACAGGTCTGTCTCGCAAGATCGTTCGGGGATGAATGGTCGGAGCGGCGGGATTTGAACCCACGACCCCTAGTCCCCCAGACTAGTGCGCTAACCGGGCTGCGCTACGCTCCGACTGGCCCCTGTCTAATGGCCCCTTGGCAGGGGTGCAAGGCCCGTGGCCGGGGCCGGCATCCAGCCCGCGCGACCCGTGTCCCCGGTCTCGATGGCGTCGGCGCGACGGGCCGCCGCCAGATGCGCCTGCGTCGCCGCGATCAGGCCCCACTGCACGCCGAGCAGCAGGAACAGATGACGCCAGTGGTCGATGTCGATGATGACGCTCTCGGCCGCCACGCCCGCAAAGGCCGCATAGACCACGATCGCGGTCGGTTGCCAGGGCGTGCGGGCGAACGCCGGTCGCAGGCCGAATGCCAGCGTCAGCAGCACGAGCGTGAGATAGCAGAGGCCCGACAGCCAGCCGCCGGAGACGAAGGCGTTGAGGAACGTGTTGTGCGGGTCTTCGGGGAAGAATTTCGAGAACTGCAGCGGCCCGATGCCGAGCGGGAAATCCAGCGCCATGATCGCGCCGAGCAGGTGGCGGCCGAACCGGCCCTGCTCGCCGACGTCGTAGCTCTGCTTCAGGCTGAGACGCTCCTTCAACAGGTCCGCCACGACATCGAGCGACATCAGGCCGGCCAGCAGCACGGCGAGCGC
Organism: uncultured Alphaproteobacteria bacterium; assembly: GCA_963758225.1. Classification (GTDB taxonomy): domain Bacteria; phylum Pseudomonadota; class Alphaproteobacteria; order Rhizobiales; family Xanthobacteraceae; genus Z2-YC6860. The sequence goes on from CAVWUJ010000007.1 coordinate 463,451, forward strand.
GGCAACGCCGCCGCCGGTCAGCAGCACCACGCGCATGCGCTGGTGCGGTGACGGCGACGTGACGAAGGTCAGGAACAGCACGATGCCGCCGGCGAACACCATCTGGCCCCAGGCGCCGCGCGAGAACGACACCAGCAGCGCCGCGGCAAACAGGCCGAGCAGCATTGCAGCCCGCATCGCCTGCATCGCGTTTCCGGTGATGACGCGCTGAAGCACCAGAAGCGCCGGCAGGATCAGGAACGCGCTGAACACGTTCGGATCCTTGAACGTGCCGCGCGCGCGATCGTAGAGCAGCAGCATGTCCGAGGCGCCGGGCACCAGCCGGAAGTAGCCGGCCACCCCGGCCAGTGCGGCAACAACGCCCGCGACGATGCAGCCGCGCATCAGAAGTTCGAGCCGCCGCTCGGTGTTGACCTGAAGCGCGAGGGCGAAGAACACCGCCGTGACCGCCAGATACCAGGACACCAGCACCCAGGTCAGGATCGCCTTCTGGCCGAGGAGCGCGTTGGACGAGATCGTGTAGCCGAGATTGATCAGAACCAGCAGAAACGCGAACGGCAGCAGCGACGCCCGAAACCGCAAACCGGTCGCGGCGAAGACCGCGATCGCCGCAAGCGACGCGATTTCGTAGGGGCTCGGTTCGATGAACACCAGCGAACCGGCGGCGCCGGTCAGCCACAGCATGAACAGGCGCAGCGGCTCGAGCGCACCATGCGCGGCCGGCACCGGCATCGGATGGGCCGATGCCGCGGACATCAGTAGGCGTTCTCGGTCTTGAGCAGCGAGAACGGCGTCTTGAACAGGATGTAGAGGTCGAACAGCACCGACCAGTTCTCGATGTAATAGAGGTCGTGTTCGACGCGGCGCTGGATCTTTTCGTAGGTGTCGGTCTCGCCGCGCCAGCCGTTGATCTGGGCCCAGCCGGTGATGCCCGGCTTGACGCGATGCCGCGCGAAATAGCCGTCGACCGCCTCGTCGTAACGCTGCTCTTCGGCCTTGGCGTTGACCGCGTGCGGACGCGGGCCGACCAGAGAGAGGTTGCCGACCATCACGACGTTAAGAAGCTGCGGCAGTTCGTCGAGGCTGGTCTTGCGGATGAAACGCCCGACGCGGGTGACGCGCGGATCGCCCTTGGTGACGAGCCTGGAGGCGTCGACGTCGGTCTGCTCGACATACATCGAGCGGAATTTGTAGACCTCGATCAGCTCGTTGTTGAAGCCGTAGCGCTTCTGCTTGAACAGAACGGGTCCGCGGCTGTCCAGCTTGATCGCGATCGCGACGATCGCCATCACCGGAAGCGCGGCGACCAGCGCGAGCGTACCGACGATCTTGTCGAACAGCCATTTCATCACGACGTCCCAATCGGCGATCGGCCGGTCGAACACGTCGAGAACCGGCACAGCGCCGAGATAGGAATAGGAGCGGGGCCGGAAGTGCAGCTTGGCGGAATGGGCGGCGAGCCGGATGTCGACGGGAAGCACCCAGAGCTTTTTCAGCATCTGGAGAATGCGGGCTTCGGCCGAAATCGGCAGCGAGAAGATCACGAGGTCGACACGGGTGCGGCGCGCGAACTCCACAAGGTCGTCGACATTGCCGAGCTTGCGCTTACCAGCAATCGCATCCGGCGAACGGCTGTCGCCGCGGTCGTCGAACAGCCCGACGATGCGAAGATCCGTGTCCTTCACCTCGGACAGGGCCGTGACGAGTTGCTCGCCAAGCTCGCCGCCGCCGACCACGACGGTGCGGCGCGTCAGCCGGCCTTCGCGGGTCCAGCGGCGCACCATGAGGAACAGCGCGCGGCGGAACGCCAGCAGCGCGAACAGGCCGACGATGTAGAAGCTGCCGAGCCAGACCCGGGAGAACTGATCGCCGGCCTTGGCGAAGAACGAAACGCCGATCGCCAGCAGGAACACCACGGACCAGGCCGAGGCCAGACGGAAGTATTGCTTCTCCAGCCCGCGGAAGGCCTGAACCTGATAGATGTCCGCGATCTGGAACGCGAGCAGCGCCAGAACGCCGATTCCACCGACGGCGCCCATGTAGCGCCATTCGAATCCTTCGGTCGGCACCACATAGGCGACGTAGATGGCGAAGCCGATGAAGGCGACCAGCGCAATTTCGATCATCCGAACCGCACCGGCCAGCACGATCGGCGATAGCGGCGACGGCAGCGGTTCGGCCGCCACGGATTCGGCGAGAGGCGAGAGCGAGCGCGGCGTCGCGGCCATGGCCGTCGGGCCGCCGCCGGATACGGCCGCCGGCTGGGCCTGGATTGCTGCGCGGAAATCGAACTCGGACATGAAACGCTCGCTTGAAGGGCGCAAGCGCGCCGGTTGCGATCCGGCGCGCTTCAGGCGGAAAACTAGTTAAGAGAATTCAAAAAACCGTTAGTGCGATCGTCGAAACTTGTCGGCAAGCGCACCCCGGTACCCGTCCAGAACGCCCACGACCATTGCATCCTGAGAAAATCGCTCGCGCACCCGCTCGCGCAGGCGCGCGGCCGCTTCGCGCGTCGCATCCGGACCGGCGAGCGCGCGTTCGATCGCTGCGGCCAGCGCCTCCGGCTCGCCGGGCGGCAACAGGGCCTCGGAGCCACCGAAGATTTCCGGGATGCCTCCGACATCGGTGGCGAGCATCGGCCGGCCGGCCGCGGCGGCTTCCAGGACCACATAGGGCAGGGACTCCGCCCGCGAGGCGACGACGAGAACGCGGCCCATCGCGAACGCACGCCGTGCGGGCTGAAATCCGGCGAAGCGGATGGCGCTTGCCACCCCCCGCTGGTTCGCCAGCGCCCGAAACGCTTCGCCATCCGGGCCTTCGCCCACGATGGTGGCTGTGACCGTCATGCCGCGCGCCTGCAGAAGCGCGACGGCCTCGATCAGGACGTCGATGCCCTTCAGATGCCGCAGTTCGCCGACGGCGACGAGGTCTGTCGCGTCGCCCGCCGGCACGACCGGTTCGAATTCGGTCGCCGCCACGCCATTGGGCACGACCGACACCGCACAGCGCGGCACCCCGAACTGTCGTTCAAAGGCCGACCGGGCAAAGGCGCTTTCAAACAGGATGAGACCGGTGCGTCGCATCATGGCGCGCTCCGCGACGGCGAAAATTCGACCTAGAAGCGATCCGCCGTAGTGCAGCGATCCGCCATGCGGCGTGTAAACGCGCAACGCTCCCCGAGCGGACGCGAAGCGCGCGTAGGCGCCGCCTTTTGCGCCGTGACCGTGAAGCACGTTTGGCGCGAGCGAGCGCGCGATCCGGCCCACCGTCCGGATGGCGGCAAGGTCGCCCACGCCCGGCTGGCGCGACATGGCGATGCGATGGACGCCGAGCGCGAGCGCCGGCGCGAGTGCGGCAAGGCGCTGTTCGCCGGCCATTCCGCCGCCGACCGCGGCAACGATCCCGACCGCATGGCCGCGTGCGGCCTGCCCCTCGGCCAGATCGAGAACATGGCGGAACAGCCCGCCGACCGGCGCGCGCAACACATGGAGAATTTTAAGGGGCGCGGGGTCGTCGGCCACGTCACACCATCGCGGGCCGCCATGCGAATGCCGCGATCGGCGCGCCGAGACGGGAATTAGCGCGGCGTCCGGTTAACAAATGATGACCGCCGCCTTTCGCATCCGCGGCATCCGACAACGGAGATTTAACGGGCCGGCAACCATAATCGGTCGTCATGGCGGCGTTCGGGAATCGAGCGTTGGAATCCGATTTCCCCTGGGAGTGGGTATGCGGCGCAGGACGGACAGGCTGGCGATGGCCGGGGCGTACAACTCGGAACCCAATCTCGGCACCATCGCGCGCGCGATATGGAAGAACAAGCGGCGCATCATCGGGCCCACGCTGGCGATTGCGGCCGCCGCCTTCATTGCCGTCAACCTGATGACGCCGCGCTACAAGTCCGAGTCCCGCGTGCTGGTCGAGGGCCGCGAGAACGTGTTCCTTCGGGCCGAGGCCGAGAAGACGCTGATGGACCGGGCCGTGGTCGATCAGGAAGCCGTCACGAGCCAGGTGCAACTCGTGCTGTCGCGCGATCTGGCGCGCGAGGTCGTCAAGAAGCTCAACCTTGACACGCTTCCGGAGTTTACGGCGGCAAGCGAAATTTCGCCCGGCGCTATCCTGCGCATGGTCGGACTCGGGCGCGACCCGGCCTCCATGTCGGTCGACGAGCGGGTGCTTGCGGCCTATTTCGAGCGGCTGAGCGCCTATCCGATCGACAAGTCGCGGGTGATCGCCATCGAGTTCCGCTCCGCGGATCCGGACCTCGCTGCGCGCGCCGCCAACGTCATCGCCGAAAATTACCTGACGCTTCAGCAGATCGCCAAGCAGGATCAGGCGCGCGCGGCCGGGCAGTGGCTGTCCGGCGAACTCGAGAAGCTGCGGGCTCGTGTGTCCGAATCCGAGGCAAAGGTCGAGGATTTCCGCGCCAAGTCCAACCTGTTCGTCGGCGCCAACAACACCAGCCTGTCCAGCATACAGCTCAGCGAGCTGAGCACCCAGGTGACGCAGCTTCGCGCCCAGAAGTCCGACGCCGAGGCCAAGGCCAGGCTGATCCGCGATACGTTGCGGGCCGGTCAGTCGATCGAATCCTCGGAGATCGTCAACTCCGAACTGATCCGAAAACTCGCCGAGCAGCGCATCACGCTGCGCGCTCAACTCGCCGAACAGTCGTCCACGCTTTTGCAGCAGCACCCGCGCATTCGCGAATTGCGCGCCCAGATCTCCGATCTCGACAGCCAGATCCGCCAGGAGGGCGAGCGCCTGGTGCGAACGCTCGAGGCCGACGCCAAGGTGGCGGACGCGCGGCTGCAGACGCTGACCGCGAGCCTCGACCAGCTCAAGAAGCAGGCCGCCTCCACCAGCGATCAGGACGTGCAGTTGCGCGCGCTGGAGCGCGAGGCCAAGGCGCAGCGCGATCTGTTCGAATCCTATCTGGCCAAATATCGCGAGGCGACCGCGCGCGACAGCATCGCCGCCGCCCCCGCCGATGCGCGCATCATCTCGCGCGCCGTGGTGTCGCATACGCCGTATTTCCCGAAGAAGCTTCCGATCGTCATGATCGCAGCGCTCGCGACCTTCTGCCTGTGTTCGGCCTTTGTCGTCACCGGCGCGCTGCTGAACGGCGGAGCCCCGGCGCGTGAGCCATTCCCGATGCCGTATCGGGAGCCGGACGACAGTGCGGCCCCCCCGATGAAACGCAGGCCCCGGTCCGGCTTGCCGCCGTCCGCGCCGAGCCGCAAGCCGCCGCCGCTTCTCCACTCGCATCGGCACGCCCGGCGCTCGTGAAAAAGCCTTTGCCTCCGGCACAGACGGCCGCGGCCGCGATCGACGCCTTGGCGGGCGCGCTCAAGGCCGACGGCGAGGCCGGCCGCCGCGTGCTCGTCGTGGGAGCCGCGCGCGAGGTCGGCACCACGCTGACCGCGATCGCGCTGGCGCGTTCGCTGGCGCGGCATTCGCGCGTGGTCCTGGTCGATCTCGCCTTCGCCTCGCCCAACATCGACGTGATCTCCAGCATCCCCGACGCGCCGGGCATCGCCGACCTGGTGCGCGGCGCGGCGTCGTTCGGCGACATCATCACGCGCGACCGCTATTCGCGGCTGCATCTCGTGGCGACCGGCACACTCGATGGGGATGCAGCGAGGCTCATGGAGTCGCACATGCTGCAGTCGGCCATCGAGGCGCTGGCGCAGAGCTACAACCATCTGGTGATCGACGCCGGCGCACAGACCGGACTTTCCCTCGAATCCGCCAGCCGCATGGCCACGCGCGCGGTGCTGGTCGCCGGTGCGACGCCGGAAGCGAACGCGGAGATCCTGCGCGGCCAGTTCTCGGCGGCGGGCTTCGCCGACGTCACCGTCCTGACCGGGCCGCCTCCGACGCTGGAGCATGCGGCAACCGAAACCGCGGCGGCCTGAACGCGGGGCGAAACGATGGCCGGGCTTCGCAACACGATCTTCCGTCTCGCGATGGAGGGACTCTATTTCAGCGGCGCTCATCTCTGGATGCGGCCGCTCGCCGGCGGCGTCGGCGCGATCCTGACGCTGCATCACGTCCGGCCGCCGCGTCGCGATCGCTTTCAGCCGAACCGGCTGCTCGAGGTCACGCCGCATTATTTCGACAGGGTGGTGCGAAAGCTGCGGCGCTCGCGGGTCGATCTCGTCTCGCTCGACGAGATGCATCGCCGCCTGACCGAGCGCGACTTCCGCCGGCGCTTCGTCTGCATCACCTTCGACGACGGCTACCGCGACACGATGCAGTTCGCGCATCCCGTCCTGAAGAAATACGACGCGCCCTATGCGGTCTATGTCGCCACCAGCTTCGCCGACCGGATCGGCGAGATGTGGTGGCTCGCGTTGGAGGCCGTGATTGCGAAGAACGAGATGATCGGGTTTCGCATCGACGGCCGCGACCGCCATTTCGAATGCGGCAGCGTCGCGCAGAAGCGCCAGCTCTTCGATGAGATTTACTGGTGGCTGCGCCGCTGCAAGACCGACGAGGAGATCCGCGCGATGGTCCGCGACCTCGCGGCCCGCCACAAGGTGGACATGGTCGCGTTCTGCCGCGAGCTGTGCATGGACTGGCAGGAAATCGCGACGCTAGCCGCCGATCCTCTGGTCACGATCGGCGCGCACACCGTCAATCATCCGATCCTGGCCAAGACCACCGATGCGCAGGTGCGCTCCGAACTGGCCAACAGCCGCGCGGTGATCGAGGCGGCGCTCGGGCGGCGGCCCGCGCATCTGGCCTATCCGGTCGGCGATTCCACCTCGGCGGGGGCGCGCGAATTCGCGATTGCGGCCGAACTCGGATTCAAGACCGCCGTCACCACCCGGCCGGGGGTGATCTTCAAGGCACACGCCGGACATCTCATGGCGCTGCCGCGGGTGTCGCTGAACGGCGAATTCCAGAAGCCGCGCTATGCACGGGTGCTGGTTTCGGGCGCGGCGACCGGTCTGTGGAACGGCTTTCGCCGCCTCAACGTCGCGTAGAGCACGATCCCCAAAAGCGGGAACCGGTTTTCGGACCGGATCGTGCTCAAACATGAAGACAAGCGGCGGGCTGATTCAACGCCGTTGGATGAATCCCAGGCGGCGCTTACAGCCGCGGCGGCGCGGGCTGTCCCTTCGACATCCATTTGATCAGCGGCATGGCGGGCAGCACCCAGCCCATGCCCGCCACCACATAATACAGTCCCGCGATCCAGCCGCCGCCGCGGATCGGCGGAAACTGTGCGACGGCCATCGCCAGCAGCGCCCAGACCGTGACCAGCACGATCAGCGCCACAGACCCGATCAGCTTGCGGATGCGGACGGACATGTGTTCCCATTGCTGCGGAAGCAGGACGGGGCCTATATAGCGCCGATCCGGACCATGACAAACGCTCCGCACCACGTCTTGCCCCACGCCTCGCACCGCCGCGCCGTCCGCCTCTGGCTGTGGACCATCGCCGCGCTGATCTTCGCAATCGTGCTGGTCGGCGGCGCGACCCGGATGACCGGCTCCGGCCTCTCGATCGTGGAGTGGCGGCCGGTCACGGGCACGCTGCCACCGCTGTCGCAGCAGGCCTGGGACGTCGAGTTCGCCAAATACAAGACCATCCCGCAGTACCGCGAACTCAACCGCGGCATGAGCCTCGACGAGTTCAAGACGATCTATTTCTGGGAGTGGGGACACCGGCTGCTCGGCCGGCTGATCGGGGCGGCCTTCCTGCTGCCGTTTCTGTTCTTCCTGTGGCGGGGCTGGATCGAGCCCGGCCTGCGCGGCCGGCTGTGGGCGATCTTCGGCCTGGGCGCGCTGCAGGGCGCGGTCGGCTGGTGGATGGTGGCGTCGGGTCTCTCGCAGCGCGTCAGCGTGGCGCACGAGCGGCTCGCCTTTCACCTCACGCTTGCCTGCGTGATCTACGCCGCCATTCTCTGGACCCTGCAGCGGCTCACGTCGCCGGAGACGCCGGCTGCGCCGGCGCGGCTGCGGCGCACGGCGCAGGTTCTTCTGGCTCTGGTGTTCGTGCAGATCTTCTGGGGTGCGCTGGTGGCGGGCCTGCGGGGCGGCCTGATTTACAACACCTGGCCGCTGATCGACGGTCGCTTCATCCCCGAATGGAGCAAGCTCGCGCTGCTCTCGCCGGGCTGGATCAACCTGTTCGACAACATCCTCACGGTGCAGTTCGCGCACCGGATGCTGGCTTACGGACTGTTTGCGCTCGCGGTCCTGCATGTGGCGGACGTCGTGCGGTCCCGCGCCGGCGGCGCCGCGCTGAACGGCGCGCTGGCGCTGGCGGTCGCCATCACCCTTCAGGCGGCAATCGGTGTTCTGACCCTGCTGCATCAGGTTCCGATCTCGCTGGGGCTGCTGCACCAGGGCATGGCCGTGGTGGTGCTGGGCCTTGCGGTGTGGCACGCGGCGCGCCTCACGCCGACGCGGCGGGCTGTTCTCGCAGCCGTTCCAGACGCACGGGCGGTGTCGTGATCGCCGTCGAGCAAAGCGCCGGCGTGGCCGTGGTCAGGCTGAGCCACGGCAAGGCGAATGCGCTCGATCTGGAATTGTGCGCGGCCATCGTCGCGACGCTCGAACGCCTCGAACATTCGGACGACAGGGCGATCGTGTTGACGGGGCAGGGGCGGATGTTCTCCGCCGGCGTCGATCTGGTGCGTCTCGCGCAGGGCGGCGCGGATTACGTTCGCGGCTTTCTCAAGGCGCTGCACCGGCTCTACGACACGGCGTTCTTCCATCCGAAGCCCGTGATTGCGGCGATCAACGGTCACGCCATCGCCGGCGGCTGCGTGCTGGCCTGCTGCGCCGACCGGCGGATCGCGGCGGCCGATGGCGGCCGCATCGGCGTGACCGAACTGCTGGTCGGCGTGCCGTTTCCCGCGTTGACCTTCGAGGTGATGCGGTTCGCGACGGCGCCGCAGTTTCTGGCCGATGGCATGCTCTCGGGCGCGACCTTCCCGCCCGACGAGGCCCTGCGGCGCGGACTGGTGGACGAACTTGCACCAACGGACTCGCTGATCGAGCGCGCCACCGCGGTCGCACGCACGCTCGGCGCGCTGCCGCCCGCGACCTTTACATTGACCAAGCGGCAAATCCGGCAGCCGGTGGCCGATCGCATGGCCGCACACGGCGCGGTGATCGATGCGGAGGCGGAGCGCATCTGGACAGCGCCCGAGACGATCGCTCGGGTTCGGTCCTATGTCGAGGCGACGCTGAAGAAGTCATAGCACGCGACGACGACAGCCCGTCCAAACGAAAGGCCCGGCGCAAGGCCGGGCCTGACGTCGCGGCGTGCGGCCGGGCCGGGACTACAGCCCCAGCTCCTTGAGATATTTCTGCACGCCGGGATGAATCTGGTCGGGCTTCGGCGCCGCCATCTTCGTGTTCTGAGGAGTCGTCTCGCGACCCTGCGCCACCCGCTTGACCAGCGCAGCATGTCCCTGATGCAGAGCCTTGGCGAGCCGGTAGGCGACATCGTCGGGCAGGTCGGTGCGCGCCAGAACGAAGCTCCACGATCCGACCGAGTTTACCGGCTCCTTCTGACCCTCGTAGGAGCCCGCCGGCACGGTGATCGGCTTGAGGAAGCTGTGCTTGGCCGAGACCTTGGCGACCTCGTCCGGCGTCAGCCCGACGAAACGCCCGCCGGCCTTCATCACCGCGGTGAAGCCCGGCCAGCCGATGCCGCCGCCCCAGAGCGCCGCCACCCGGCCGTCCGCCACCATCACGGGGCCGTCGCCGGCCTTGTCGAGATAATGCGCCTGAAAGTCCTTGTCGCGGTCGAGCCCGAGCCCGTCCGTGACGTAGCGGCCGAGCAGCGTGAGGCCCGACGCGCGGGTGCCCCATGCGACCGGCTTGCCGATCAGATCCTTCAGCGTCTGCGCGGGACTGTCGCCGCGCACAGCGAACATGCCGGGGTTCGAATAGATCGCGCTGATGATCTTGATATTGGTCGGTTTGCGGCCGATGCCGGTAAAGGCCTCGTAGGCCGGCTCGCCGGCGACCAGCGCGATGTCGACCTTGCCCTGTTCGAGAAGACCGATGTTCTCGCCGCTGCCCTTGGTGTTCTGGGTCTGGACGTTGAGCGTGGCGTCGGTCTCGTTGATCACCGCCGCCGCATTGTCGCCGAAGAACGGAAAGCCGCCGCCCGGCGTCGCGGTCGCCATCGAGACATTGGTTTTCTGCGCCAGGGCCGCCGTGGTCATGAACGTGACCGTCAATGTGGTGAGAACGAATGCGCGCGCAAGCGACATGATACCTCCCTGAACGGCGATGCTTTCGCCTTGGGGGCACTCTATGCCGCTTTTCGGCATTTTCCCATCGTCTCCATCGTCCGGGCGTTCGCGCGTTTCAAGCCGACAGCGCCTGCTCCAGATCGGCGATGATGTCGTCCTTGTCCTCGATGCCGATCGAGAGCCGAACCACGTCAGGCCCTGCGCCGGCCTGCACCTTCTGCGCATCCGAAAGCTGCCGGTGGGTGGTCGAGGCCGGATGGATGATCAGCGAGCGTGTGTCGCCGATGTTGGCCAGATGCGAGAAAAGCTGGACGTTGGACACGAGCTTCACGCCCGCGTCGTAGCCGCCTTTGAGGCCGAAGGTGAACACCGCGCCCGCACCCTTCGGCACATATTGGGTCGCGAGCTTGTGGTAGCGGTCGCCCGGCAGGCCCGGATAGCTGACCCATGCGATCCGGTCGTGCGCCGCCAGCCATTCGGCGACGGCCCTGGCGTTGTCGCAGTGGCGCTGCATGCGCAGCGGCAGGGTTTCGATTCCGGTCAGCACCAGGAAGGCGTTGAACGGCGACAGGGCGGGCCCGATGTCGCGCAGCGACAGCACGCGGCACGCGATCGCGAAGGCGAAATTGCCGAAGGTCTCGTGCAGCACGATGCCGTTGTATTCGGGGCGCGGCTCCGAGAGCATCGGGTAGCGGCCCTCGCGCGACCAGTTGAAGGTGCCGCCGTCGACGATCATGCCGCCGATCGAATTGCCGTGACCGCCGAGAAACTTGGTGAGCGAGTGCACGACGATATCCGCGCCGTGCTCGATCGGTCGGCACAGGTAGGGCGTCGCAAGCGTGTTATCGACGATCAGCGGCACGCCGGCGCGGCGTGCTATCGCGGCGATGCCCGCGATGTCGGTAATGACGCCGCCGGGATTGGCGATCAACTCGATGAAGATCGCCTTGGTCTTGGGCGTCACGGCCCGCTCGAACGAGGCGAGGTCGTCGGGATCCGCCCACACCACGTTCCAGCCGAAATTCTTGAAGGCGTGATTGAACTGGTTGATCGAGCCGCCGTAGAGCTTGCGCGAGGCGACGAACTCGTCGCCCGGCGTCATCAGGCAGTGGAAGATCAGAACCTGCGCGGCATGGCCCGATGCCACGGCCAGTCCCGCCGTGCCGCCTTCGAGCGCCGCGACGCGCTCTTCCAGAACGGCGGTCGTCGGATTGCCGATGCGGGTGTAGATGTTGCCGAAGGTCTGAAGGCCGAACAGCGATGCCGCGTGGTCGACGTCGTCGAACACGAAAGACGTGGTCTGGTAGATCGGTGTCGCGCGTGCGCCGGTCGTCGGATCGGGTTGCGCGCCGGCATGGACGGCGAGCGTGGAAAATCCGGGAGCGCGATCGGTCATGGCAGGACGTTCCTCATGATGGCGTCGTGAAAGGGCGCATCGTCCGGCTCGTCCGGCCGCTTGCCACCGCGAAGCCTTATCGAACGGTCCGGGAGCGTCAAGGCGCAGAACCTCGTCATCTTAGACGGAAAATGCGATGCCCGCCGGCAACGCGGGCGTAGCAATCGCTGCTGCAAAACCGCGTCGGCGCAGGAGATCAATTCTTCGGCTTTTCCGGCGCGACGGCTGGAGTCGCCGTGCTGGATGCGATTCCCGCACTGCCGCCCCAGGTCGTCCGGTTCAGCGACATCCGCTGGACGCCCTTGCCGAGCAGCGGCGCCTTCTTCGACGACAGCGTCCGCGAGTTCACGCCGATCCATCCGATCTCCGACGACAGCCGGCCGTACTCGATCTTCGGACAGCGGTTCATCACCACCTTGAGGCCCGCCGCCTCGGCTTTCGCCGCAGCCTCCGCGTGATGCACGCCAAGCTGCATCCAGATCACGGAAGGGCGCGGCGTCATGGCGAGCGCCTCGTCGATCACCGGCAGCACATGCTGCGAGGCGCGGAAGATGTCGACCATATCGACGGGATCGGGAATGTCGGCCAGCCGCGCGTAGACCGTCTGCCCGAGCAGCGTCCTGCCGGCCTGCCCCGGATTGACCGGGATCATCCGGTAGCCGCGCTCCAGAAGATACTTGAAGGCGAAGTAGCTCGGCCGATTGTCCTTCGGCGACACGCCGACCATCGCAACGGTCTTCACCGTGTTCAGGATGCCGCGGATGTAGGGATCGGGATAATTGTCGTGGTTCATGACGGGGCCTGACGGAAAGATGCGTTCCCGTTATCGTCTTTCGGCAATCTTGTCAGTCTCAGCGGTCCTGCCATGTGGGCCGGCGCTTTTCGATAAAGGCGCAGATGCCTTCCTCGGCGTCGCGCGCCATCATGTTTTCGGTCATCACCTGCGCCGCAAAGGCGTAGGCCTCGGCCAGAGGCATTTCGGACTGCCTGTAAAACGCCGCTTTGCCAAGCCCGACGGTGTGGCGGGACTTGCCGGCGATCCGCTCCGCAAGCGCGAGCGCCGCGCCGTGCTCCTCGCCGGCCGGCACCGCCCGGTTGATCAGGCCGATGCGGGCGGCATCCTCCGCCGACAGCATCTCGCCGGTGAGCAGCATCTCCATCGCATGCTTGCGCGAGACGTTGCGCGACAGCGCCACCATCGGCGTCGAGCAGAACAGGCCGATGTCCACGCCCGGCGTCGCGAAGCGCGCGCTCCTGGCTGCGACCGCCAGATCGCAAGTGGCGACCAACTGGCAGCCGGCTGCGGTCGCGACGCCCTGGACGCTGGCGATGACCGGCTGGGGCAGGGCGACGATCGCCTGCATCATCGCGCTGCACCGGGTCATGATGTGGTGGAAATAGTTGCGGCCGCCGTCCGGATCGCTGCGCCGCGCAGTGAGCTCCTTCAGGTCGTGCCCGGCGCAGAACGCCGGGCCGTGGGCCGACAGCACCACGGCGCGCACCGCCGGGTCGCGTCCGATCGCGGCCAGCGCCTGCGCGAGCGCATCGATCAGCGCCTCCGACAGGCTGTTGCGGGCGTTCGGACGGTTCAGCGTGAGGACCACCACGCCACCGCGATTTTCGCGCAGCAGAACACTGGAATCGTGGCTGCCGGTGGATTGCGGGGCCGGGGCGGGGGGACCGGACGTGGGCTTCATGGGAGCGTGGTTCATGGCGGCCTCACGGCGTGTCGCTTCTGCATCTAGCCCCGATCGGCGGCGATTGCACGCCTCGGCCGAGAGCGTCGTGGTCTGATATCAGTCATTTGACGATAGGTATTATATGACCTAAATTGTAAGCCATTGTATTTGATCGATTATTTTTCATTATCGTGCATTGACCACGCTTTCGCTCGCGTGTACAAGCCCGCAACCCTGCTGGCAGCGCCATATTCTCGCTCCCGGCAGCCGGCTTCTCCAGCACCGGATTTGATCTGACATGACAACCTATTCGGCCAAGCCCGCCGAAGTGCAGAAGAAATGGGTGATGATCGACGCCACCGGTCTGGTGGTCGGCCGGCTCGCCACCATTATCGCCATGCGCCTTCGCGGCAAGCACAAGCCCACCTTCACGCCCCACGTTGACGACGGCGACAACGTCATCGTCGTCAACGCGGACAAGGTCGTCCTGACCGGCCGCAAGCGCGAAAAGAAGGTCTACCACCACCACACCGGCTTCATCGGCGGGATCAAGGAGCGCACCGCGCGCTCGATCCTGGAGGGCAAGCATCCCGAGCGCGTGCTGGAGAAGGCCGTGGAGCGCATGCTGCCGCGCGGTCCGCTCGGCCGCGTCCAGCTCGGCAACCTGCGGGTCTATGCCGGCGCGGAGCATCCGCACGCCGCCCAGCAGCCCGAAGCGCTCGATATCGCATCCCTGAATCGCAAGAACACGAGGGCCGCCTGATGGCCGAGACCATGCAATCGCTCGATCAGCTTTCGGCGATCAAGCCTGCGACGCCCGAGGCGCCTAAGCACGTCCAGAAGCTGGACAAGCAGGGCCGCGCCTACGCCACCGGCAAGCGCAAGAACGCGGTCGCCCGCGTCTGGATCAAGCCGGGCTCCGGCAAGATCGTCGTGAACACCCGTCCGATCGAGGTGTTCTTCGCCCGGCCGGTGCTGCGCATGCTGATCAACCAGCCGCTCGTCACCGCCAACCGCGCCGGTCAGTACGACGTGATCTGCGCCGTCTCCGGCGGCGGCCTGTCGGGCCAGGCCGGCGCGGTGCGTCACGGCCTCGCCAAGGCGCTGACCCACTTCGAGCCGGACCTGCGCGGCGCGCTCAAGAAGGGCGGCTTCCTGACCCGCGACTCCCGTGTGGTCGAGCGCAAGAAGTACGGCAAGGCCAAGGCCCGCCGCTCCTTCCAGTTCTCCAAGCGCTGACCGGCTGACGGTCGCTTTGGACGAAAGGGCGCCGCGAGGCGCCCTTTTTGTTTGTTGGTTGTGTCGGTGACGCGACGCCGTCCCGAAAAATCGAAGGTTCGCGGCCGGCCGGCGAAAATTACGGACAATTTCTGCGAAAATGCAGGCGGTCGCGGCAAGTCTTCCGCAAACGAGCGCCGCTAGAACGGAGGTTCGGGCGCCGGCATTCGAGGGTCGCCCGGGCAGGAGCCTTGCGTGCTCGACGAACCGACCCTGCTGGCCGTGATCACCCTTGTCGCGCTGGTGCTCGGCATCTTTCTGTTGGCCGCTTGGGCGCAGGAGCGCAGCATCCGTGCGCTCGCCTGGTGGGGCACGGCCTATATCATCGGCGGATCGGCAGTGTCCCTGTGGGGCGTCGAGGGCGCGAACCCGATCCTGGCGCCGTGGGTTCCCAACGCCCTGCTGTTTGCGGCCTGCGGCATCGTGTGGAGCGGCGCCCGGCTCTTTCACGGCAAGTCGCCGCGCCCGGTCGAGATCTGCATCGGGGCCGCCGTCTGGCTTGCCGCCATGCAGGCGCCGGCCTTTGCGGCTTCGGATACGGCGCGCGTCGTGCTTTCGTCGCTGATCATCGCATCCTACGCTTTCCTGACGGCGCGGGAGCTGCATAGCGATCGTCGCAGGAGCGGAGCGGGGCGCAGGCTCGCGCTGATCGTTCCGCTGCTGCACGGCATGATCTTTCTGTCACCCATTGCGATGACGATGATCGTGCCGCCGGATGCGTCGCCGGGCAGCTGGTTCGTTCTGCTTGCGCTGGAAATCCTGCTCTATGTGGTCGGCACCGCCTTCCTCGTTCTGGTGATGGCGAAGGAGCGGATCGTCACGATCCACAGGACCGCGGCGATGACCGATCCGCTGACCGGTCTGTTCAACCGTCGCGCGTTCTTCGAGGCCGCCGATGCGATGATCGCGAAGCAGTCCCGTGCGAATGCGCCGGTGAGCGTGCTGGCGTTCGATCTCGATCATTTCAAATCGATCAACGACCGCTTCGGTCATGCCGCCGGCGACGACGCGCTGCGGACCTTCGCCAGAACCGCCAGTGCGACCATGCGTGCGACCGACGTGCTCGGCCGGATCGGCGGCGAGGAGTTCGTCGCGATCATTCCGGGATCGACCTCGGATTCGATGATGGCGGCCGAGCGCGTGCGTGCCGCCTACGAGATCGCCGGCCGCGAGATCGCCGGCCACGCCATGAAATCGACGGTGAGCATCGGAACCGCGTCCGCAACCGGGCCGGTGAACGTCAACGAACTGCTGGCGCGTGCGGACGGCGCGCTTTATCGCGCCAAGGAGAACGGCCGCAACCGTGTGGAGCCGGCCGAGCCGCTCGCTGCGCCGGCAACGCCAGGCGCAAATCCGCAACACGTTTCGCCAAAGCCGGTGTCCCAGGCCGGCATGGCTGCGCCGGCGGCCCGTTAAGCCCTTGTATCCTTGTGCATTACGGCACCGAAACCTGTCCTTTACCCGGGCCTGCTACGCTGGGCGTCATGTCTGAGGGTTCAACCACGTTCCGGCCGGCCGTCGATCCTGCGGTGCTTGACGCGCTCGCGGCGAGGGCCGGACTCGCACTGGCCTGTCCTTACTCGAATTCGGCCGAGTACGAGGCCGAGATCGTCGCGCGCCGCCGGGCCGAAGGGGCCTATGACGGCGGGCGGATGCACAGCGAAATCTGGTACGGCGCGCTGCTCGTGGCCACGCTGCTGCTTCTGATCGCGTTCGTCTGAGCGTCAGCGCATCGTCTGTGGCAGCCACAGCGCGATCTGCGGGAAAGCCATCACCAGCACGGTGGTCGCCACGATCGCGCCCATCAGCACCGTCGTGCCCTTGAACACCTTGACGAGGTCAACTCCTGCGGTGGAGGCGACGACGAAGGCGATCAGGCCGACCGGCGGAAACACCAGTCCCATCGCCACCATCAGCATCGACACCACGCCGAACCAGACCGGGTCGAATCCAAGCGCCGTCACCAGCGGGAAGGTGAGTTGAAGCGTCAGCAGCAATAGCGGGATCTCGTCCATGAACATGCTGACGATGAAGTAGACCACGACGATCCCGACGATCACCACCCAGCGAATTCAGCTCCATCTCGGTGACGATGGCGACCACGGACTGCGGAATGCGGCTGAGCGTCATGTAATAGCCGAACACGGTCGCGCCGAGCAGGATCAGGAAGATCATCGCCGAGGCGCGCAGCGTCGATTTCAGCGCCTCGACCGCGCCGGGGCCGGTGAGGCGGCCGAAGGCTGCGCCGATCAGCGCCGCCAGCAGCGCGCCGAGCGCGCCGACCTCGCTCGGCGTTGCGACCCCGGTGTAGAGCAGCGCCATGACCAGCGCGATCAGCAGCAGGCTCGGCCAGACCCGGCCCAGCGTGGCCAGGCGTTCGGCGCGCGGCGTGCGGTGGGTGGCCGGCGCGTGCTGCGGGCTGATGCGCACCCAGGCGTGGATCATGATCGCGAGCAGAACGCCGACCAGAATGCCCGGCACGATCCCGGCGATCAGGAGCTTGCCGATCGAGGTCTGGGTGGCGATCCCATAGATCACCATCGCGATGCTCGGGGGAATGAGGATGTCGAGCGTCGCGCCGACGCCGATGGAGCCTGCCCCCAGCTCGTCCGAATAGCCGTGACGGCGCATCTCCGGCATGGCGATCTTCGACATGACCGAGGCGGCCGCGACGCTTGCCCCCGACATCGCACCAAAGATGCCGCAGGCGAACACCGTGGCGATCGCAAGCCCGCCGCGGATGTGCGAAAGCCACGCGGCCGCGGCCGCGTAAAGGTCTTTCGCGAGCCCCGACGAGGCCGAGAAATAGGCCATCAGGATGAACATCGGGATCGTCGTGAGCGTGTAATCGGCGACCGTCGAATAGGGCGCGAGGCTGAGGATCGCGAGAACGCGCGTCGCATCGCCGGTGACGATCCAGATGCCCAGCATGCCCGAGCCGGCCAGCGCCACGGCGATCGGCACGCCGGAGAGCAGCATCAGCAGCAGGGTCAAAAGCGGAATAGCGTTCGCCATCTTTCGGCCCGCTCAGCTGTCGGGCGCGTCAGGTCGGAAAAGGATTGCATCGCCGCGCCGCACCCGCGGCAGGTCCGCGAGCAGCAGCACGGCGACTGCCAGGAATCCGGCGGGCACGAACAGGTAGGACGGCCCGATCGGGATCGGCACGGTTGTCAGCGTCGTGACGTCGGACAGTGCGATCAGCGCCTGCTGGGCGGATGCGAACAGGAAGATCAGACACCACGCCAGCGTGACGGCATGCGCAAAACGATCGGCCACAAGCCGGCCGCGCTGCGACAGCCGGTCGACGAGAAACGTGACGCGGATCAGCGCGCCGCCCCGATACGCATAGGACAGCCCGAGAAAGATCGCGGCCACCATCAGGTATTTCTCGGTGATTTCGTAGGCGCCGAGGATCGGACTGTTGAGCAGGTAACGGCTGGCGGCGTCGGCGCTGGTCAGCAGCATCATGGCCAAAGCTGCCAGAACGCCGAGCTGGATCAGCACGGCCTCGCAGCGCAGCAGCACGCGGGCGGCAAGGAGCATCGGCGCAATCCGGATCGGGGAGAACATCGAAGCGGCCGGCGGGCTCGCGCACCCGCCGGTCGCGTCGAGCGTCGATTACTTTCGGAGCAGTTCGAGCGTCGTCTTCAGGATGTCACGCGCGTCCTTGTGGCCGCGCGACTCCATCCGCTTGACCCATTCCTCCCAGAGCGGTTCGCCGGCGATCTTCTGCCAGCGCGCCAGTTCGGCCTGCGGGAGTTCGAGGCGGTTGTAGGCGTGCTTGCCAGCCTTGATCTTCGCAAGCGCGTCGGCTTCTGCGGTGTCGAAGAAGTTCTTGCCCCAGAACTTCGCGCCCTGAAGCCCGCTCACGCTCATGATCTGCGCCCGCACGTCGGCGGGCAGGCTGTTCCATTTCTGCTTGTTGGCGCACAGCGAAAAATAGACCGTGAACAGCGGCGCCATCGTGTAGTTCGACGCCACCTCGTAAAGCCGGAAGCCCTGCACCGCCTCCCACGGCGCGCCCATGCCGTCGACCGTGCCCTTGTCGAGCGCCTGGTACATGTCCGGCATCGGGATCGGCGTCGGCACGGCGCCGAGCGCGCGCGCCATCGCGGTCGGCGGGCCGCCGACGATGCGGATCTTCATGCCCTTGAGGTCTTCCAGCGTGCGGACCTGTTTCTTGGTCGTCAGCAGGAAGTAGGGCGAGGTGGTGTAGAGCAGCAGCGGCTCGACCTCGGAGAACTCCTTCTTGATCGAGGGAAACCTCTCGTAGAGCTGCCAGAGCACTTCGCTGCCCTTTTCCGCGGACGGCACCGGCATGAAGGGCAGGGTGATGACGTCGGCGAGCGGCGTCATGTCGGCCCAGTAGCCGTGAAAGCACCAGCCGATGTCGGCGATGCCGCTGCGCACGGCGCGCCACATGTCGGGCCCCTTCACCAGGGTTTGCGACGGAAAGATTTCGATCTTGACCCGTCCTTTGGTCGCCTCTTCCACCTGCTTCACCCAGGGTTGCAGGGCGTTGCTGGGCCCCCAGGCGGTCGGCGGGTTCTGGTCGGCCAGCGTCAGCTTGATCTGCTGGCCGGCGGCGGGCTGTGCGAGGACAAAGGCTGCGACGAGCGCAGCGGCAAGCGTCAGGACACGATGCTGCATGGCGATCCTCCCAGGCGCGGCTTTTCGTCGTCGCGGCCCCCGCGCCAATCGAGCGTTCCTATTGGAAATTGTGCTGCGGCGCCGTCCGCGACACAAGGGCCGCGGCCCACCCCGGTCACGGGCGACCGCGCGATTTGCGTTTGACCGGCGCGCGTCCGGCGGTGCAGGAAAAGAGCCGTTCGGCGGTTTTGCAGCCGGCAGACAGAGGGAGACCGGGGAATGGCGCGGACGGTGTTGCGCGGCGGAGCGATCGTATCGATGGACACGTCGGTCGGCGATCTGGCCAGGGGCGACATCCTGATCGACGGCGATCGGATCGTGGCGATCGGCGCGTCCGTCGAGGCCGGTGACGCACAGGTCGTCGATGCGTCCGGATTCCTGATCCTGCCCGGCCTGATCAACGGCCATCTGCACACATGGCAGACCGCGCTGCGCGGGCTGGCCGCCGACTGGACGGTCGCGGAATACATGCAGGCGATGCACCGCGGGCTCGCGACGCTGTTCAAGCCCGACGACATCTACATCGCCAACCTCTGCGGCGCGTTGAACCAGATCAACAACGGCGTCACCACGCTGGTCGACTGGTATCACAACAACCCGACGCCGGCGCACACCGACGCCGCGATCCGCGGGCTCGACAAGTCCGGCATCCGCGCGCTGTTCCTGCACGGCTCGCCGAAGCCCGACCCCAAGCCCGGCCAGCCTCACTTCAGCGAAATCCCGATGCCGCGCGGCGAGGTCGAGCGGCTGCGCAAGGGGCGCTTCGCGAGCCAGGACGGCCTTGTCACGCTCGGTCTCGCGATCCTCGGCCCGTACTATTCGACCTATGACGTCGCACGCACGGACACCCTGCTGGCTCGCGAGTTCGACCTGCTCGCCAGCATGCATGTCGGCGGCGGCACGCCGCTGACGCCGGACGGGTTCGAGCGGCTGCTCGGCGAGGGGCTGATTTCGGATCGCTTCAACGTGGTGCACGGCAACGACATCCCGGCCGAGACGATCCGCAGGCTGGCCGGGCAGGGCGGCACCTTCACGGTGACGGCCGACGTCGAGCTGCAGATGGGCTACGGCGATCCGGTGACCGGCATCGTGCATTCGCTCGGCGCGCCGGTCGCCATCGGAACCGACGTGGAACCGGCCGTGGGCAGCGACCTGTTCACCTGCATGCGCATGACGCTGCAGCACGAGCGCAACAGCAGCATCGTCGAGACGCTCGGCAAGACCGGCAAGCGCCCGCAAAGCACGCCTGTGACCTGTCGCGACGCTTTGGCCTGGGTCACGACCAATTCCGCGAAGATCGCGCGGCTCGATGCCCGGATCGGGTCGCTCGCGCCGGGCAAGCAGGCCGATCTCGTGATGCTGCGCACCACCGACATGAACATGATTCCGATGCGCGACATGGTCGGCTGCGCCGTGATGCAGGCCTCGCCTGCGAACGTGAACTCGGTGATGATCGCAGGGCGTTTCGCCAAGCGCGGCGGCAAGCTGCTCGTCGACAATCTGTCCGCTAAGCTCGATGCGCTGACGCAGTCCGGCGATCGCATCCTCGCGGACTTCGCGGCGCTGCCGAAGCGGGCGGCGTAGCACCCGCCGGGATGCGGAGTGCGCGCTACGTCGCGCCCCACAAGCCCCAGTAGTTTTTCGACGTCTCGGCCGGCCAGATCTTCGGGCGTTGCGGCATGTCCTCGTGCCAGGGGCGCGGCTCGAAGTATCCGAGCGCCTCGTCCTTGATCTGGTCCATCTCGGTGTAGACCTCGATGCGCAGTCCGTCGGGGCTGCGATGGTAGCAGGCAACGTTGTGGCCGATGTTATGCCGGCTCGGCCCCCAGTCGAGCTTCATGCCGTTGCCGGCAAGCACGTCGCAGGCGCGCTGCAGCTCGGAGAAGTCCTTCACCTCGAACGCGATATGCGCGAGTTCGGTCTTCTCGCCCCTGAAGACGTTGATGGTGTGATGGTCCGGGCCGCAGCGCATGAAGACGCTCACCGTCGTCCGCCAGTCCGAGGTGCGAAAGCCGAGGACGTCGCGGTAGAAGGTCTCGGTCCCCTTCACGTCGGGCACGAACCGCGCGGTGTGGCCGAGCTTGACCGGCATGATGCCGGCATGGCGGCGCGTGGGCGCGGCAAATGAATAGTCGGCGAACACCTCCAGCGGCGTGCCGCAATTGTCCGGGAAGAGCAGTGCGTCGGCCACGCCGGGCGTGATCGCGCTGCGCCGCTCCGCCTTGACGCCGCGCGCGGCCAGCCAGCGTCCGGCCTCCGCCAGATCGGCGCCCGGTTCGACCTGAAGTCCGATGCGCGCCAGTCCTGCGCGGTCTCCCGCCTCGAGCACCAGCGTCTCGACCCCGAGTGCGGTCGACAGAACGACCCGCCGCGCGTCGCGCGCGGTCGCGACCAGTCCGATGATCAACTCGTAATAGTCCGCCACCCGGTCCAGGTCCGGCGTGGTCAATGTGATATGCGCAAGCCGCGTCGCTCTGAGCATCGACGATCCTCCCGCGCGCACGGTATCCGAAGACCATGCGGTTCGCCACGACCTCCGCGTCTTGAAACGACAAAGGGCGCCCCGGAGGGCGCCCTTCGCTCGATGGTCGACGTCCGGCAATCAGGCCGAGTAGTACATCTCGAACTCGACCGGGTGCGGGGTGTGCTCGAAGCGGATGACCTCGGTCATCTTCAGCTCGATGTAGCTGTCGATGAAGTCGTCGTCGAACACGCCGCCGGCCTTGAGGAAGTCGCGGTCCTTGTCGAGATTCGCGAGCGCCTCGCGCAGCGATCCGCAGACGGTCGGGATCTTCTTCAGCTCCTTCGGCGGCAGGTCGTAGAGATCCTTGTCCATCGCGTCGCCGGGATGAAGCTTGTTCTTGATGCCGTCGAGGCCGGCCATCAGCATCGCGGCGAAGCCGAGATACGGATTGCACAGCGGATCCGGGAAACGGACCTCGACGCGCTTGGCCTTCGGATTGGACGTGAACGGGATGCGGCACGAGGCCGAACGGTTGCGGGCCGAATAGGCCAGCAGCACCGGGGCTTCATAGCCCGGGACCAGCCGCTTGTAGGAGTTGGTGCCCGGATTGGTGAAGGCGTTGATCGCCTTGGCGTGCTTGATGATGCCGGCGATGTAGGACAGGCAGGTCTCCGAAAGGTCGGCGTACTTGTTGCCGGCGAACACCGGCTTGCCGCCCTTCCAGATCGACTGGTGGCAGTGCATGCCCGAGCCGTTGTCGCCATAGACCGGCTTCGGCATGAACGTGGCGGTCTTGCCGTAGATGTGCGCGACCTGATGGATGCAGTACTTGTAGATCTGCATCTGGTCGGCCATCGAGGTCAGCGTCGCGAACTTCATGCCCAGCTCGTGCTGCGCCGAAGCCACCTCGTGGTGATGCTTCTCGACCTTCACGCCCATCTTGGCCATCGAGGCCAGCATTTCCGAACGCATGTCCTGGATGGAATCCTGCGGCGGCACCGGGAAGTAGCCCTTCTTGGTGCCGATCCGATGACCCATGTTGCCGCCTTCATAGACGGTGTCGCCGTTGGTCGGCAGCTCGGACGAGTCGAGCTTGAAGCCGGTGTTGTAGGGGTCGGCCGAGAAGCGCACGTCGTCGAACACGAAGAACTCGGCCTCGGGGCCGAAGAAGACGGTGTCGCCGACGCCCATCGACTTGACCATGCCTTCCGCCTTCTTGGCGATGCCGCGCGGGTCGCGGTTGTAAGGCTCGCCGGTGGTCGGCTCCAGCACGTCGCAGACCAGCACCAGCGTGGTCTCGGCGAAGAACGGATCGATCGTGGCGGTGGCCGGGTCCGGCATCAGGCACATGTCGGACTCGTTGATCGCCTTCCAGCCGGCGATCGAGGAGCCGTCGAACATCTGACCTTCCGCGAACGTGTCCTCTTCGATCATCGAGACGTCGAAGGTGACGTGCTGCCACTTGCCGCGCGGGTCGGTGAAGCGGAAATCGACGTATTTCACGTCGTTGTCCTTGATCATTTTCAGGACGTTTTTGGCCGTCGTCATGGAATGTGTTCCCTCTCGGTGCGGGGCATGGACTTAAAGCGGATGGAACCGGCGATCAGTTTGGTGATCAGATGGCGTCCAATCCGGATTCGCCCGTTCGAATCCGGATCGCTTCCTCGATATTCGAAACGAAAATCTTGCCGTCGCCGATGCGGCCGGTCTGCGCCGCGCGGCGAATGGCATCGATGGCCTTCTCGACCATCTCGTCGCCCAGAACAATCTCGATCTTCACCTTGGGGAGAAAATCGACGACGTATTCGGCGCCGCGATAAAGCTCCGTGTGGCCCTTCTGGCGGCCGAAGCCCTTGGCCTCGGTGACGGTGATCCCCTGCAGGCCGACCTCCTGCAAAGCCTCCTTCACCTCGTCCAGCTTGAACGGCTTGATGATGGCCTCGATCTTCTTCATCGCGTTTCGTCTCCCGCGCCAGCCGGCAACATCCGTGGCGCTTCGCACTCCGATAGCAGGGTCCGTGCCAAGGCGCGGATGAACCGGAAACCGCGCATTTTGTCAGCATTGCTGGCCAAAAGCGGGCCGTTTGCATGCCATCCAGGTCCAGCCATGCCTTCGGTTTAATCAGTATGCCTATTCTGAGGTCAATCCCGAACTTGGGCGGGATCTGCTAGATTCGGGTGATGTTCGAGCTCCTGACGCCAGATGAGATGGCAGAAGCCGACCGGATGACGATCGCGGGCGGCGTCCCCGGCGTCGACCTGATGGAGCGGGCCGGGCTCGCGGTCGCACATGCGGCAGCAGGATACCTTGGTGGTGCGCCGCGCGTCGTCGTGCTCGCGGGTCCGGGCAACAACGGTGGCGATGGATTCGTGGCTGCGCGCATTCTCGAGGCCCGCGGCCTGCCGGTCCGCGTTCTTCTGCTCGGCGATCGGGGGGCCTTGCGGGGCGATGCTGCGCTGGCCGCGGCGCGCTGGAATGGGCCGGTCGAGCCGGCGTCAGCGGCCGGGATCGCTGAGGCCGACATCCTCATCGACGCCCTGTTCGGAGCCGGCCTATCGCGCGACATCAGCGGGTCTGCGGCCGAACTGATCCGGACCGTGAACGCCAGCGACGCTTATGTGGTGTCCGTGGATCTTCCGAGCGGGATCGATGGCGCGACCGGACGGGTTCGCGGCGCGGCGATCCGCGCCGATGAATCCGTGACGTTTTTCCGGCGAAAGCCCGGCCATGTGCTGTATCCGGGACGGGCCTATTGCGGGCGGGTGACGGTGCACGACATCGGCATTCCGGAGCGTGTGATCGAGGCGATCCAGCCGGCTGCGGCGGTCAACACGATCGACCTCTGGGGCTCGCGGTTTCCGATCCCGCAGACCGAGGGACACAAGTACACCCGCGGTCATGCCGTGATCGTCTCAGGCAGCCTGCCGATGACCGGGGCGGCGCGTCTTGCCGCGCGTGGCGCGCTGCGGGCAGGGGCCGGCCTCGTCACGCTTGCCACGCCCCGGGACGCGGTCGCGGTGAACGCCGCGGCCAATCTCGCGATCATGGTTCGGCAGGTCGATGACCCTGTGGCGCTTTCGGGTGTGCTTTCCAACTCGCGGATCAAGGCGCTTGTTGTGGGCCCCGGCGGCGGCACCGGTCCGGCGATGCGCGACATGGTTCTGGCTGCGCTCAAGGCTGGGTGCGGGATCGTTCTGGACGCCGACGCACTGACGTCCTTTGAAGGCCATGCCGATGAACTGTTTTCATCAATTAAATCAAATGGAAGAGAGGTAGTATTGACACCTCACCTCGGGGAGTTTTTCAAGCTTTTTAGCATTGCCCCAGAGACTATTGATCAAGAAGGAAAAATTGAGTGCGCGCGACGCGCGTCGGTCCGCTCCGGCGCGGTCGTCGTGCTTAAGGGGCCGGACACCGTGGTGGCATCGCCGGACGGCCGCATTGCGGTGGCTGTCAACGCACCGCCCTGGCTGGCGACGGCCGGATCGGGCGACGTGCTCGCCGGCATCGCGGGCGGATTGTTAGGGCAGGGCATGCCGGGTTTCGAGGCGGCCTGCGCTGCGGTCTGGCTGCACGGTGAGGCCGGCCAGGAGGTTGGCCCGGGCCTGATCGCCGAGGATCTGCCGGAGGCATTGCCGGCTGTTTACCGTAGGCTTTTCGTCGATCTCGGGGCGTGGCCGTAATTTCCCGCAGCGGCCGGGATCCCCCATTTTTTTGATGCCCCGCCGCAACACCGTGGTATAAGCCGCGCGCTCGGCCGACAGCGGTGCTGCGCGAAGCCTCCGGGCGGGCGTGGCGGAATTGGTAGACGCGCCGGATTTAGGTTCCGGTGGCGAAAGTCGTGGGGGTTCGAGTCCCTCCGCCCGCACCACGCCGGGTCGCACCGCTCTAGGCCAGCCCCCGACCGGGCAACGAACGAAGGACGCCGCGTCCGCGGCCACGAAGGATTGACGTGATGCAGGTGACCGAAACCGTCAGCGACGGCCTCAAGCGCGAGTTCAAAGTCGTGGTGCCCGCCGCCGATCTGGCCACCAAGGCCGGCGAGCGGCTCGAGCAGCTCAAGGGCCAGGTTCGCATCAACGGCTTCCGTCCCGGCAAGGTGCCGGTCGCGCATCTCAAGAAGCTCTACGGCAAGTCCGCGATGGCGGAATCGATCGAGACCGCGGTGCGCGAGGCCAATGCCAAGATCGTCACCGACCGCGGCTTCAAGCTGGTGCGCGAACCCGAGGTCACGCTGCCGACCGAAGAAAACGCCGTCCAGCAGGTGATCGAAGGCAAGTCCGATCTGGCTTACACGGTCGCAATCGAAATCATGCCGCCGATCGAACTGGCCGACTTCAAGGGCCTCACGGTTGAGAAGCCGGTGGCCGAGGTGGCGGACACCGAGGTCGACGAGGCCCTGCAGCGCATCGCCGACGAGAACAAGCCCTTCAGCGCCAAGAGCGACGGCGCCAAGGCGGAGAAGGGCGACCGGGTGGTGATCGACTTCACGGGCAAGCTCGACGGCACGCCGTTCGAGGGCGGCACCGGCGGCGACGTCGGCGTGGTGATCGGATCCAACACGTTCATTCCGGGCTTTGAGGACCAGCTCGTCGGCATCGCCGCGGGCGACAAGCGCCTCGTCAAGGTCACGTTCCCGCAGAGCTATCCGGCGCCGAATCTCGCCGGCAAGGAGGCCGAGTTCGACGTGGTCGCCAAGTCGATCGAGGCACCGCAGGCGGTCACCCTCAATGACGACTTCGCCAAGCAGCTCGGCCTGGAATCGCTCGCCAAGCTCAAGGAGATGGTGAAAAACCGTCTGCAGGCCGAGCACGCCGGCCAGACCCGCCAGCGGATCAAGCGGCAGTTGCTCGACCAGCTCGACAAGGCGCACACGTTCGAGGCGCCGCCGTCTCTCGTCAACGACGAGTTCGACAACGTCTGGAAGACCATCAACGCCGACCTCGAGCAGCAGGGCCGCACCTTCGCGGACGAGAACACGACCGAAGAAAAGGCGCGCGAGGAATACAAGGCGATTGCCGAACGTCGCGTTCGTCTCGGACTCGTGATCGCGGAGATCGGCGAGCGCAACGGCATCAAGGTCACCGACGAGGAGCTGACCCGCGCCGTGATGGACCGCGCCCGCCAGTTCCCCGGCAAGGAGCAGGAGGTTTGGGATCATTATCGCAACAATCCCAACTCGCTCGCCGCACTGCGCGCGCCGATCTTCGAGGACAAGGTGATCGATTTCATCCTGGAGCTTGCGAAGGTCAACGAAAAGACCGTCTCGCGCGAAGAGCTCTACAAGGACGACGAAGCCTGACGTTAAGGCCGGGGCGACGGACCGACCGGCCTTCCGGGAGACCCGCGTCGGAGCGCGCCCCGCAGCAACCGTCAGGATGGCAACCGTCAGGATGGCACTTGCCGTGCCGGCGTTCCGTCATACCTGTGGGAGCGCCCGCAGCCGATGTCGTGCGGGCGTCTGGATAAGTCGGCCCCGGTCGCACCCGCGCGATCCAGCCCTATATAGTCGGAGGCGAACCGCGATTCGTCGCGATGCCGCCACGCCGCAGGAGCCACGATGAAAGACCCCGTCAACACTTACATGAACCTGGTGCCGATGGTGGTCGAACAGACCAACCGCGGCGAACGGGCCTACGACATCTTCTCGCGGCTTCTCAAAGAGCGAATTCTGTTCATCACCGGGCCGATCGAGGACGGGATGGCGACGCTGGTGGTCGCGCAGCTTCTGTTCCTGGAAGCCGAGAACCCGAAAAAGGAAATCTCCATGTACATCAACTCGCCGGGCGGGTTGGTGACGGCCGGCATGGCGATCTACGACACGATGCAATTCATCCGTCCGCCGGTGTCCACGCTGTGCTGCGGCCAGGCGGCCTCGATGGGCTCGCTGCTGCTCGCGGCAGGCGCCAAGGACATGCGCTTCGCGCTGCCGAACGCGCGCGTGATGGTGCATCAGCCGTCCGGCGGGTTCCAGGGGCAGGCGACCGACATCATGCTGCACGCGCAGGAAATCCTGAACCTGAAGAAGCGGCTGAACGAAATCTATGTGAAGCACACCGGTCAGCCGCTCAAGAAGATCGAGGACGCGCTGGAGCGCGATACCTTCCTCACGGCCGAGGCCGCCAAGGATTTCGGTCTGATCGACAAGGTCATCGAGCAGCGTCCGGAGGAACCGACGCTGGCTGCGAAGGCGTGACGCATCCCGCGGCTCCGATGGCCCCGAAAATGCCATCGGGACGGCTGCATTATCGTTAATCAAATCTTGATTGTTCCTGTCGTAGCGTGCTTCGCTAATGTCGAAGGGGGACGTGCGTCAGGTTTGTAACGGTCCTGCTACGCTTTTTTAGGCCGGGCCCGGTATGACAAGCTCAGTTCCAGCGCGCTCATCCGAGTCGCTGGAGCGACGGAGAAGCGAATGAGCAAAGTCGGCGGCAGCGATTCCAAGAACACCCTTTACTGCTCGTTCTGCGGCAAAAGTCAGCACGAGGTCCGCAAGCTTATCGCCGGGCCGACGGTGTTCATCTGCGACGAGTGCGTCGAACTGTGCATGGACATCATCCGCGAGGAGAACAAGTCCTCGCTGGTGAAGTCGCGCGACGGCATTCCGACGCCGAAGGAGATCCGCAAGGTTCTCGACGATTATGTGATCGGACAGGATCACGCCAAGAAGGTGCTCGCGGTCGCCGTTCACAACCACTACAAGCGGCTCAACCATCAGGCCAAGCACAACGACGTCGAGTTGGCCAAGTCCAACATCCTGCTGATCGGTCCGACGGGCTCCGGCAAGACGCTGCTGGCGCAGACGCTGGCGCGCATTCTCGATGTGCCGTTCACGATGGCGGACGCGACGACGCTGACCGAGGCCGGCTACGTCGGTGAGGACGTCGAGAACATCATCCTCAAGCTGCTGCAGGCCGCCGACTACAACGTCGAGCGCGCACAGCGCGGCATCGTCTACATCGACGAGATCGACAAGATTTCGCGCAAGTCCGACAACCCGTCGATCACCCGGGACGTGTCGGGCGAGGGCGTTCAGCAGGCGCTGCTCAAGATCATGGAGGGCACGGTGGCCTCGGTGCCCCCGCAGGGCGGCCGCAAGCATCCGCAGCAGGAGTTCCTGCAGGTCGACACGACCAACATCCTGTTTGTCTGCGGCGGCGCCTTCGCCGGCCTCGACAAGATCATCTCCAGCCGGGGCCGCACGACCTCCATCGGCTTCGGCGCCAAGGTGCGCGCACCGGAAGATCGCAAGACCGGAGAGATCTTCCGCGAGGTCGAGCCCGAGGATCTGCTCAAGTACGGCCTGATCCCCGAGTTCGTCGGCCGCCTGCCGGTGGTCGCGACGCTGGAGGATCTCGACGAGGCCTCGCTCAAGAAGATCCTGGTCGAGCCCAAAAACGCCCTGGTAAAGCAGTACCAGAGGCTGTTCGAAATGGAGTCGATCGACCTGACGCTCGCGGAAGAGGCGCTCGGCGCCATTTCGCGCAAGGCGATCGAGCGCAAGACCGGCGCCCGCGGCCTGCGCTCCATCATGGAAGCGATCCTGCTCGACACCATGTTCGATCTGCCCAGCCTGGAGGGCGTCGAGGAGGTGGTGATCTCCAAGGAGGTCGTCGAGGGAACCGCCCGGCCGCTTTATATCTACGCGGATCGCGCCGGCGACGCGGGCGCGACCAGCGCCTGACCGCAATTTTTGCTGATGGAGCTCCTGGGGCCGATTCGCCTGACGGCGGGTCGGCCCTGCATATTTCGTTGAATCTACAGGCTTACTTGACACCCTGCCTGCCTGTATCCACCTAATACGCATCGAACGAAACGGCACAGCCAGATTCGCAATTGCGACAGCCCGGGCAGGGCTGGCTGGGCACCTTGATGCGGCGGCGGTCTCGGATCGGAGACTTGGTCCAGCTTCCGCGTTTCCCTTGTCCGGTCATGACGGCACTCCACGTCGGTTGCGCAGAAGCGGGCCGCTGAGGAGGGGCACACAGAAAGGAAGCTGGGAATGACACTCGCAAAACCGCGTCCGCCGCTGAAGTCGGGAGAGGTCCGGTCCTATCCGGTGCTCCCGCTGCGCGACATCGTCGTCTTTCCCCACATGATCGTTCCGCTGTTCGTCGGACGCGAGAAGTCGATCAAGGCGCTCGAAGAGGTGATGCGAACGAACTCGTTCATCCTGCTCGCCACGCAGAAGAACGCCTCCGACGACGATCCGGCCACCGACGCGATCTTCGAAATCGGCACGCTGGCGAGCGTGCTGCAACTGCTCAAGCTGCCCGACGGCACCGTGAAGGTGCTGGTCGAGGGCGTGCAGCGCGGCAAAGTCCGCAAGTACACCGACCGCAGCGAATATTTCGAGGCCGAAGCCGACGTTCTAGACGACACCGAAAGCGAGAAGGTCGAGGTCGAGGCGATGGCGCGCTCGGTCGTCTCCGAGTTCGAGAGCTATGTGAAGCTCAACAAGAAGGTGTCACCCGAGGTCGTCGGCGTGGTCCAGCAGATCGAGGATTACGCCAAGCTCGCCGACACCGTCGCCTCGCATCTGGCGGTCAAGATCACCGACAAGCAGACCATCCTGGAGATCCGTTCGGTCGCGCAGCGGCTCGAGAAGGTTCTCGGTCTGATGGAGAGCGAAATCTCGGTCCTTCAGGTCGAGAAGCGCATCCGCACGCGCGTCAAGCGCCAGATGGAGAAGACGCAGCGCGAGTACTATCTCAACGAGCAGATGAAGGCGATCCAGAAGGAGCTGGGCGACGAGGACGGCAAGGACGAACTCGCCGAACTCGAAGAGAAGATCAAGCGCACCAAGCTCTCCAAGGAAGCCCGCGACAAAGCTCAGCACGAAATGAAGAAGCTCCGGCAGATGTCTCCGATGTCCGCCGAGGCCACCGTGGTGCGCAACTATCTCGACTGGCTGCTGTCGATCCCGTGGGGCAAGAAGTCCAAGGTCAAGAAGGATCTCAAGCTGGCCCAGGACACGCTCGATGCCGATCACTTCGGTCTTGAGAAGGTCAAGGAGCGGATCGTCGAATATCTTGCGGTCCAGCAGCGCGCCAACAAGCTGACCGGACCGATCCTGTGCCTGGTCGGTCCGCCCGGCGTGGGCAAGACCTCGCTCGGCAAGTCGATCGCCAAGGCGACCGGCCGCGAGTTCGTGCGCGTGTCGCTTGGCGGCGTGCGCGACGAGGCCGAGATCCGCGGCCACCGGCGCACCTACATCGGCTCGATGCCCGGCAAGATCATCCAGTCGATGCGCAAGGCCAAGTCGTCGAACCCGCTGTTCCTGCTGGACGAGATCGACAAGATGGGCGCGGACTTCCGCGGCGACCCGTCGTCGGCGCTGCTCGAGGTTCTCGATCCCGAGCAGAACAGCACGTTCAGCGACCACTACCTCGAAGTGGACTACGACTTGTCGAACGTCATGTTCATCACCACGGCGAACACGTTGAACATCCCTGCGCCGCTCATGGACCGCATGGAGATCATCCGGATCGCCGGCTACACCGAGGACGAAAAGGTCCAGATCGCCCGGAAGCACCTGATTCCGAATGCGGTCTCCAAGCACGGCCTGCAGTCCAAGGAATGGTCGATCAACGACGAGGCGCTGCTTCTGCTGATCCGCCGCTATACGCGGGAGGCAGGCGTGCGAAACCTTGAGCGGGAGATATCGAACCTGATCCGCAAGGCGGTGAAGGAGCTGACCATCTCGAGCAAGAAGTCGATCGCGGTCGACGTGAAGAACCTGTCGGACTTCCTCGGCGTGCCGAAGTATCGCTACGGCGAGATCGACGAGGAGGATCAGGTCGGTGTCGTGACGGGCCTGGCGTGGACCGAGGTGGGAGGCGAGCTGCTGACCGTCGAAGGCGTCATGATGCCCGGCAAGGGCAAGATGACGGTCACGGGCAACCTGCGCGACGTGATGAAGGAGTCGATCTCCGCGGCGGCGTCCTATGTGCGCTCCCGTGCGGTCGCCTTCGGCATTGAGCCTCCGATGTTCGACCGGCGCGACATTCACGTCCACGTTCCGGAAGGGGCGACCCCGAAGGACGGGCCTTCGGCCGGCGTCGCGATGGTCACGGCCATCATCTCGGTGATGACCGGCATCCCGGTGCGCAAGGATGTCGCCATGACCGGCGAGATCACGCTGCGCGGCCGCGTGCTGCCGATCGGCGGACTCAAGGAGAAGCTGCTCGCGGCCCACCGCGGCGGCATCAAGACCGTGCTGATCCCGGAGGAGAACGCCAAGGATCTGGTCGAAATCTCCGACACGATCAAAAGCGGGCTGGAAATCATTCCGGTCTCGCGCATGGACGAGGTCATCGCCAAGGCGCTCGTGCGCAAGCCCGAGCCGATCGAATGGGACGAGACCAAGAAGCCGGTTCAGACCTCGGTCGATGCCGTGGTCGAAGAGGACGGCACGGGCCTCACCGCCCACTGACCGCCTGCGAAATCGGATGCACGGCGGCGCTTCGGCGCCGCCGTTTGCTTTTGCGTTCAGCCTCGCGTTGCACAGCGGGACAATCTGGATCAGCCGGGCAGGCGAACCGTGATCGGTTCGTCGGCGATGACGCCGGCCGCGCCGTACTCGCGCATCAGCCGCCGGATGCGGACCGCCGGGTCGCCGTCGGTCGCGGAGAAGTATCCGGCGATGTGCCGGCCGCGCTCCACCAGCCACTTTCCGAACATCCGGCGTTCGTGGTCGTAGCGGGCCAGCGCCGCATCGAGCGGGCCTTCCACATCGGCCAGCGCATCGGCGAGCCGTTCCGCGTCGAGTGCCGCTTTCATCACCCCGGTCGCCACATGCGGGCGTGCGACGAAGGCGGCGTCGCCGAGCAGGGCGACGCGGCCGAACACGATCTGCGGCGATTCCAGGTCGTAGATCGGTTGCAGGATGATCTGCGACGCATTCGCCACCAGCGCCGCGAGTTGCGGCGCC
This sequence comes from uncultured Alphaproteobacteria bacterium, assembly GCA_963758225.1. Taxonomy (GTDB): domain Bacteria; phylum Pseudomonadota; class Alphaproteobacteria; order Rhizobiales; family Xanthobacteraceae; genus Z2-YC6860. The sequence goes on from CAVWUJ010000007.1 coordinate 496,075, forward strand.
AGCAGGGCCTCGGCGTGGCGTCTGAGCATATCGAGCGCGGCGGGCCGCAGGTTGCGCTGCATGATCCAAGCGCCGTTCCAGCGGCCTTGGCTGTCGCACAGCGTGCCCAGCGCCGGTTCGGTCATCGGGCGGAACCAGACGAAATGGCAGCGTCCGGGCTCGTGGCTTCCCGGCGTCGCCGGCATCGGCACCGAGAGCATCAGCTCGCCGTCCGGGAAGCCGAACACCATCCGGTTGAGAAGCAGCGGGTGGGTTTGCGGATCGATCCGGTCGGGGCTTGCGACCCCGCGCCAGGCCACATAGCCCGCGTATGTCGGCGATAGTTCGGGCAGGAATTGCGAGCGCACGGCCGACAGCGGGCCGTCCGCTCCCAGCAGGAGATCGCCGGTCTCGCTGCTGCCGTCTTCGAACCGTGCGGTGACGGAGCTTGCATCCTGCTCGACGCGCACGAGCGTCATGCCGGACCGGTAGCAGCCCTCCGGCAGGCTGTCGCGCAACGGCTGCCAGATCTGCGTCCAGCCGCTGGTGATCGAGCGCACCGGAAACTCGAGCACCGTCGCGCCGCTGCGGTCGAGCCCGGTCCGGCCGATCACGTCCACCCGGATGCCAGGATCGAACTTGACGCCGACCCGGCGCATCACGGTGAAAAGCTCCTCCCGCGTGCCGATGCCGGCGCCGCGGTCGCCCAGGTTGCCGCGCGCGCACTCGAACACCGTCACGTCCCAGCCGGTGCTCCGCAGCAGCGCCGCGGCGAACACCCCCCCGATCGATCCCCCGACGATGAGAGCACGACGTTTGGGCATGGTCAGTTCAGCTTGACACCGGCCTCCTGGATCACCTTGCGCCACCGCTCGCGCTCTTCGACGATGAACCCTGCGGTCTCCTTCGGCGTGTTGCCGACGATCGTCAGCGACAAGGCTTGAATGCGTTTCGCCACCTCCGGCTCGTTCAGCACGTCGCGGATATCCTTCGAGATCCGCTCCGCCACCGCAGGCGGCGTCTTGGGCGGCGCAACGATGGCGAACCAGGTTTCGAACTCGACGCCGGGAAAGGTCTCCGCCAGCGTCGGGACGTTGGGGAGCGCGGCGATCCGCTTCGGCGTACCGATGGCAAGCCCCGTGAGCTTGCCGTCGCGCACCGGATTGATCGCGTTGCCGAGGTTGTCGAACATCATGCTGATGTGCCCTGCGTAAAGGTCGCTGAGCGCGGGAGCGAGGCCCTTGTAGGGCACATGCACGGTCTTGATCCCGGCGAGCGAGTTCAGCAGCTCCATCGACAGATGCGGCGTGCTGCCGGCGCCGGCCGATCCGTAGGTCAGCTTGCCGGGATTGGCCTTCGCGTGTGCGATCAGCTCCTTCAGATTCGATACCGGCACGCTCGGATGCACCATCAGGACGTTCGGGAGCGACGCCATCACCGTGACCGGCACGAACGCCGCCGGATCGTAGCTCAGCTTGGCATAGAGGTTCTGGTTGACGGAGAGCGGCGGCGGCGGCGTGGCGAACAGCGTGTGTCCGTCCGGTTCCGCGCGGCTCGCCGCCTCGGCGCCGATGTTGAGCGCGCCGCCGACGCGGTTCTCGATGATCACCGGCTGTCCCCATTTTGCCGTCAGGCGTTCGGCGACGATGCGCGGCAGCGTGTCGGCGGTCGCCCCCGCCGGGATCGGCACGATGATGCGGACGGTGCGCGACGGAAACTCGGATTGCGCCGGCGCATCGGTCGCGAAAACGCAGGTGACGAGCGTTGCTGAGCAAAGCGCTCGGAGAAGGAGAGTGCCGGGCATCGGGCGATCCTCGCGTCGTGGTTTCTTTGGCGGCTTGTGAACGAACGGCGCGCGCTTTCTCATCGAGCGCAGGCCGCTCGCATCCGCGAGCCGCAGGCGAGTGTTCCGCAGCCGCGCGGCGGGATCAAGCGACTGCGCGTGGAGGCGGCATGAATTGCGCTTGCATTCGGTTGAATGCGGCTGCGCGATTCGCGACAAAGCCCCATTTTCCGAACGAATCGCTTGCTTTCGGGGGCTTTTGGGCAAACTCTCCGCGCACTCAACGGCGACGCACCGTTGATTCGATTGCGAGCGAAGGAAAGGATGGTCACATGACCAAGAATGAACTCATCGCAATGGTGGCCGACAAGGCCCAAATGACGAAGACGGCGGCATCGGCGGCTGTCGACGCGACCTTCGACGCCATCACCGTGACGTTGAAGAAGGGCGGCGAAGTCAAGATCATGGGCTTCGGCAATTTCCGGGTGGTCAAGCGTGCAGCGCGCGAGGGTCGCGATCCGCGGACGGGCGCGCCGGTCAAGATCAAGGCGGCGCGACGGCCTCGTTTCTCGGCCGGTAAGGGCCTGAAGGAAGCGATCAACAAGTAACGTCTCAGGCGGTTTTCAAATTCGCAGCGCTCTCCCGGCCATCGGTCGGGAGAGCGTTTGCGTTTCGGGGCTCCCTTGCGCCCGCGACGGGGGAGCGCGATAAGGCCCGGCAGGGCGGTTAGCTCAGCTGGCAGAGCGCCTGCTTTACACGCAGGATGTCGGCGGTTCGATCCCGTCACCGCCCACCACATCGAAATTGCGACCTCCGGAACGTAAGCTTCCGATCGTTCGCACAGCGTCACGCTCGCTTCGCGGCGATCCCGATTTCGCATCCTTGACTTGGAGCAGCCCGGCCTTTAAGTCCCTCCCCACGCCCGCGGGGGCGTAGCTCAGTTGGTTAGAGCGCTGCCCTGTCACGGCAGAGGCCGCGGGTTCGAGTCCCGTCGCTCCCGCCATTTTCCTTCGTTTCGCAGACGATCAGCCCCGCCGGGCAAGCCCGGCTGCGCGGTTCGGCCCGAAACGAATGCACGAAAGCCCCGGCATGCCGGGGCTTTCAATTCAGGCTCTCACGTCATAATCGCCGCCGGTCAGTAGAAGACCCGTCGGCAGCGACGCACCCAGCGGCCGCGCCAGCGGGTGTTCCGGCACACCAGCCGGCTGCGCCGGCGGCGATGGTAACGGCGCGCCCGGGGCGGCGGACCGCGGCGATAATAGCGGCGGCGGGCCTGCGCCTGGGTCACTTCGGTGCCGTCGGGCGTGCGGGCGACGTCGGGTTCCGGCGTCTCCGGCATTCCCATCGAGCGGGCCAGCGGGGCGGCCTGGGCCGTTCCTCCGGTCATCGAGGCCATCGCGGCGACGCCCGCAACTCCAAGCAGCCCCGTCAAAAATGCGCGTCTTTCCATGATTCAATCCTCCGGCTCGGCCCGCCTTCTGGCGGCTGACGCTTGCCCAACCAGCCCCACGCACCATCGTTCCCGCCATGACGCGCTCAATTTGTCGCACGCTTAAGTCGACCGGCCGGGTGCGCTGCCACAGTTTCGGCGTGTCTATTGCGCCGTCGCCGCCTTCAGGATCGGCGTCAGCCTAGCGATCTCGCTCCTGACCAGCGCGGCGAGCGGCTCCGGCCCGCGGTCCTTGCGCTCGGCGACCTCGGCGCCGAGATCGACGAGGCGCTTGCGCGACACCGGATCGTCGAGCCCCTTCACCAGTTCGGCGGCAAGCCGGTCGAGCACCGGCCGCGGCGTGCCCTTGGGTGCGAACACGGCATAGAAGGGCGCGGCCTGGAACTGGGGCAGGCCGCCTTCGGCCGAGGTCGAGAGGTCGGGAAGAGCCGGATGCCGCCGCGTCGTGGCGATCGTCATGGCCTTGAGCGTTCCGGCCCGCACATGCGGCAGCGGCCCGAGGATCGGATCGCAAACATAGTCGACCTGCTCGCCGAGCAGGGCATTCAGGGCCGGGGCGGTACCGGTGAACGGAACCATGGTCGGCTTGATCCCGGCCGCCGCATTGAACAGCAGGCAGCTCGTGTAGGACACCGAGCCAACTCCGGCGTGGGCCATGTTCAGCTTCGCCTGGTTGCTCCTCGCATAGGCCACGAACTCCTTCAAATTCGCGGCCGGAATGCCCTTGCGCGTCACCAGCACCACGGGCTGGATCGCCACCAGGCTGATCGGCTCGAAGTCCTCGACCGGGCGATAGGCGAGGTTGGGCGTGAGCGCGACCGCCGCAGCATGCGTGCCCATATGGCCGAGCGAGAGCGTGTAGCCGTCCGGCGCCGCGCGTGCGACGCGGGTGGTGCCGGTCGCGCCGCCGGCGCCGGCGACGTTTTCGACCACGACCTGCTGTCCCAGACCGCGCGACAGGATATCGGCGACGATGCGTCCGGTGATGTCGGCGGGACCGCCGGCGGCAAACGGCACCACCAGCGTGATGCTGCGTGCCGGATAGGTCTGCGCCCGCGCCGGACTGTCCGTCGCGCCGGCAAAACCCGCAGCCAGAACGGCCACGGCGAAAGCCGCGTGTCGCATGCTGATCCTCCCTGACGCTCGATGTTGTTGGACGAAGGCTAGCACACTCCCGCGTTGTGGCGAGGCCGCTCCGCACGGCGGCGGCGGCCTGCCTGTTCATTCGGGAACCCGGCAGGCTAAACTCTTCCGATCAGCCGACGATCCAAGATCATGAAGGGAGCGAACCGCCAATGAAGCTGTGCTTTTTCAACGATTTCCAACTGGGCGTGGTGAACGGGGACACGGTCGTCGACGTGTCGGAAGCCGTGAAGGACATTCCGCGCCTCGGCCCGCAGGACGTGATCCGCGGCGTGATCGAGAATTTCGCCACTTACAAGCCGCGGTTGGCGGATGCGGCGGCGAAGGGCAAAGCGGTGCCGCTCTCGCAGGTGCGGCTGCGGCCGCCGCTGCCCAAGCCCGAGAACATCATCTGCATGGCCGTCAACTACATGGAGGACGGCACGCTCCCGGAGCCTGCGCCGATCAACGCCTTCATGAAGTCGCCCAGCTCCATCATCGGCGACGGCGACACGATGGTGCTGCCGGACATGCCCGCGAGCATCTTCGAGGGCGAAGCCGAGTTCGCGGTCGTGATCGGCAAGAAGGCCTCGCATGTGAAGGCCGCCGACGCGATGAACTACATTTTCGGCTACACCAACTTCATCGACGGCTCGGCGCGCGGCGTGGTGCCGCCGACCAACGTGTTCTACCAGATGAAGTCGCGCGACACGTTCGCCCCGATCGGTCCGTGGATCGTCACCGCCGACGAGATCAAGGATCCGCACAAGCTGCAGATCACCCTGACCAACAACGGCACGGTGATGCAGAACTTCAACTCCGACGACATGGCGCACAAGATCCCGCGCTGCATCGAATGGGTCACGTCGATCCATACGCTGCTGCCGGGCGACATCGTGGCGACCGGCACCAACCACCGCGGCCTCAACCCGTTCATGGACGGCGACAAGATCGAACTGACGACCGAGGGGCTCGGCACGCTGCACGTCATGATCAAGGACGATCTGAAGCGGACCTGGGCGCGGATCACCCGCCTCAAGCACAAGGAAAGCGGCGGCGAGGGTGTCCACACGCCGCAGACCGGCGGGAAGTACGCGAAAGCGAAATGACACCAGCCACGTCATGCCCGGCCTTGTGCCGGGCATCCACGTCTTGGTGCAGCAAGAAAGTCGTGGATGGCCGGGACAAGCCCGGCCATGACGAAGCGTAACGCTCAGATATTCGACCCCAGGCCCAGCATCTGCCTCGCATCCGCAGGCGTGGCGACCTCATCCCCCAAAATTCGGATGATCTTTCCGGCCTTCTCCACCAGGGCCGCGTTGCTCGGCGCGAGCACGCCCTTCTCCAGATAGATGTTGTCCTCGAGCCCGACGCGCGCGTGGCCGCCGAGCAGCACCGCCTGCGCCACCATCGGGAACTGGTGCGGGCCGATGCCGAAAGCGAACCACGGCGCACCCGCCGGCAGCAGGTTTCGCATGTAGGTCATCGCCTCCGGCGTCGCCGGCTGGCCCCACGGAATGCCGAGGCAGATCTGGAAGAGGCCCGGTCCCTTCACCAGTCCCTTCTCCAGAAAGCTCTTGGCCAGCAGCAGGTGCCCGGTCTCGAACACCTCCAGTTCGGGCATCACCCCGGCGTCGCGGATCGCCGCCGCCATCACTTCGAGATGCGCCGGCATGTTCACGAACAGCCGGTTGCCCATGTTGAACGTGCCCATGTCGAGGCTGCAGATGTCGGGCCGGATGGCGACGACATGCGCCACGCGCTCCTGCGGCTGCTTCATGTTGCTGCCCGGCCCGGCCTTCATCGGATCGTCGGCCGCGGGCATCAGGCGTCCGCCGGGGCCGGTGGTCAGATTGATCAGGACATCGGTCTTGCCTTCGCGAATCCGGTCGTGGACCTCGCGATAGAGTGCGAAGTCCATGCTCGGCTTCGTGGTCGCGGGATCGCGGACATGGATGTGGACGACCGCCGCGCCGGCGGAGGCGGCCTCCAGCGCGGAGCGCGCGATCTGCTCCGGCGTCACCGGCACGGCCGGATTGCGGCCCGGCGTGTCGGCCGAACCGGTCACGGCGCAGGAAATCATCACCTTGCGGGCCATTTTCGCTCCCTGATGCCGGCGTCGGGACCGTCAACCAAACGATCCGGAAGCGGTTGCGCTTCCCGGCCCGGGGAACATTATAGGCCTTGCGGCGTGCTGAGCGTGAAGGATCGGCCGTGAAGGCATTGATCGCGGGAGGCGGCATCGGCGGGCTGACCCTGGCCCTGATGCTTCATGCGCGCGGCATCGACTGCGAGGTGTTCGAGCAGTCCGAGAGCGTGCGCGAGCTCGGCGTCGGCATCAACACGCTGCCGCACGCGATCAAGGAGCTGAAATCGCTCGGCCTGCTGGACCGGCTCGATGCGGTCGGTATCCGCACCCACGAGCTGATCTACACCAACAGGCTGGGGCAGGAGATCTGGCGCGAGCCGCGCGGCCTCGACGCCGGTTACGACGTGCCGCAGTTCTCGATCCATCGTGGCCGGCTTCAGGGTGTGATCCATCAGGCGGTGCGTGCGCGGCTCGGAGAGAGCCGGCTGCACACCGGACGCCGGCTCGCCAGCTATCGCGAGGACGACGGAGGGGTCACCGCGTACTTCTTCGATCGCAACGGCTCGCACCGCCACACCGCGCGCGGCGACGTTCTCATCGGCTGCGACGGCATCCACTCTTGCGTCCGCCAGACGCTGTACCCGGATGAAGGTCCGGCGCGCTGGAACGGCTCGATGCTCTGGCGCGGCGCGACCGACTGGCCGCAGTTCCTCACCGGACGTTCGATGGTGATCGCCGGCGGCATGGCGGGCAAGCTCGTGGTCTATCCGATCGGCGAGGGCGCTCGCGACGGTCGCCCTCTGACCAATTGGGCCGTTCTTGCGAAGGTGGGCGAGGGCGGTCCACCACCCGCCCGGGAGGACTGGTCGCGGCCCGGCCGCTTCGAGGATCTGATGCCGTATGTCCAGCGCTTCGCCATTCCCTATGTCGACGCCCGCGCGCTGATCGAGGCGACGCCCGAATTCTGGGAGTATCCGATGTGCGACCGCGATCCGCTGCCGCGCTGGTCGCACGGCCGGGTCACGCTGCTCGGCGACGCCGCGCATCCGATGTATCCGGTCGGCTCCAACGGCGCGTCGCAGGCCATTCTCGACGCGCGGAGTCTCGCCGACTGGCTGGTGCGCGCGGAGCATCCGATGCAGGCCCTGTGGGCCTACGAGCAGGAGCGCCTGCCGCCGACAGCGCAGATCGTGCGGATGAACCGTTCGGGCGGTCCGGAGGGCGTGATCGACGCGGTCGAGCAGCGCGCGCCTGACGGTTTCGCGGATATCGATGCGGTGCTGTCCTACGAGGAGCGCAAGGCCATCGTTCGTGGCTACGCCGGCGTCGCCGGATACGCGAAGGCGCAAGTCAACCGTCAGCCGACACGCGGGCATTAGCCGCGGCTCGATCCCGATGCTGCAATTCGGAAGACGGGATTCGCCCCGATCACTCCTGCGGCGGGGGCAGGAACACGACCTCGTGCATCGCCGACAGCGCGACCACCTGATCCGGGTTCTGGTCCTTCATCGAGTGAATGCCCCAGAACAGATCGTAGAGCTTGCGCGTCGGCGTGACCCAGAACAGGCATTTCACGGTCTGGTCTGTCTTGTTGAAGATGCCGTGCGGGATCTGCATCGGCAGCTTGACCAGGTCGCCGGCGGTCGCGACGAAATCCTTGCCGTCGAGCACGAGGTCGAACCGTCCCTCGAGCATGTAGATGAACTCGTCCTGGGTCGGATGAATGTGTGGCGGCACGAAGGTGCCGGGCGGGAACGTGGCGTGCCAGGAGAACGACTGGTCGTTCAGTGATTTCGGAACGTAGGTCTGACCGAGGATGTTCCAGCTGATCCCCTCGAGGCCCGTGCCTGCCTTGGTGATTCCCGCCGTGAGCTGCTGCATCACCCGCGCACTCCCATGATCGATCGACCGCGACCCATTCAACCACGTCCGAAATGGCGACGAAACAACACCGAACGGCACCGTCAGACCCTTTTGAACACAGCGTAAACAGCCGTCCCGGACTGCGGCAAATCGGAGGCGGGCGGGGCTTTGGGGCTATCCACCCCGCGCCTTGCCTCCCCTTGTGCGCTGCGCTAAGCGTCATCCCACCTGTCTTTGGAACGAATCCGAACTCCTCTGGGGGATTTCGTCGGGGGGACTTGCGGGCGCCGCTCTGGCGCAGGCACCGGTTCCGGCATGGGTATTGGCCCGAGCGCGTATCCGGACGGACGTGACGGGCGCGAGACGTGAGGGAAGGTCGCCGCGATGACCGCTTTGCTGCAGGACTATCTCCCCCTCGTGGTGTTTATCGGCGTTGCGCTCGGCCTCGGGCTGGCCCTGCTGATCGCGCCGTTCCTCGTGGCCTACAAGTCGCCCGATCCCGAGAAGCTGTCCGCCTACGAATGTGGCTTCAATGCGTTCGACGACGCGCGCATGAAGTTCGACGTGCGGTTCTATCTGGTCGCGATCCTGTTCATCATTTTCGACCTCGAAGTGGCGTTCCTGTTCCCCTGGGCCGTGACGTTCGGGGATCTCGGCGCCTATGGCTTCTGGTCGATGATGGTGTTTCTTGCAGTGCTGACGATCGGGTTTATCTACGAATGGAAGAAGGGGGCGCTGGAATGGGATTGATCCAGCCATGAGCACCCCGTCCGCAGGCACCCTGGTCGCTCCCGCGCCGAGGGGAATTCTCGACCCGCGCACCGGCAAGCCGGTCGGCGCGGACGATCCGTTCTTCTCCGGACTCAACAGCGAGCTGTCCGACAAGGGTTTCATCGTCACCACCACCGAAGACCTGATCGTCTGGGCGCGCACCGGCTCGCTGATGTGGATGACGTTCGGCCTGGCCTGCTGCGCCGTCGAGATGATGCAGCTCTCGATGCCGCGCTACGACGTGGAGCGTTTCGGCTTCGCGCCGCGCGCCTCGCCGCGGCAATCCGACGTGATGATCGTCGCCGGCACGTTGACCAACAAGATGGCGCCGGCGCTGCGCAAGGTCTACGACCAGATGCCGGAGCCTCGCTACGTCATCTCGATGGGAAGCTGCGCCAACGGCGGGGGCTACTATCACTATTCCTATTCCGTGGTGCGCGGCTGCGACCGCATCGTGCCGGTCGACATCTACGTCCCGGGCTGCCCGCCGACCGCGGAGGCGCTGCTGTACGGCGTGCTGCTGCTGCAGAAGAAGATCCGCCGCACCGGAACGATCGAGCGTTAGGCCGTCATGTCATCCGTCACGGACGAAAATCTCGACACCCTCGGCCAGACCATCGCTCAGGCGCTGTCCGGAGCGGTGATCGGCCATTGGGTCGCCAACGGCGAACTGACGATCACCGCGTCGGCCCGCGATATCGTCCGCGTCATGACCTTTCTGCGCGACGACGAGCGCTGCCGCTTCGTCAGCTTCATCGACGCGACGGCGGTCGACTGGCCGGCGCGCGAGCAGCGCTTCGAGGTCGTCTACCACCTGCTGTCGCCGGTGCTGAACCGGCGCATCCGCATCAAGATCGAGGCCGGCGAGGACACCCGCATTCCCTCGATCATCGGCGTCTTCCCCGGCGCGGACTGGTTCGAGCGCGAGGCCTACGACCTCTACGGGATCGTGTTCACTGGCCATCCGGACATGCGCCGGCTGCTGACCGATTACGGATTCGAGGGCCATCCGCTGCGCAAGGACTTCCCGCTCACCGGCTTCGTCGAGGTGCGCTGGGACGACGAGGTGAAGCGCGTGGTCTACGACAAGGTCCGGCTCGCGCAGGAGTTCCGCAACTTCGATTTCCTCTCGCCCTGGGAAGGCACCGACTATGTGCTGCCCGGCGACGAGAAGAAAAGCGGAGGCCCGACATGAGCACGGCGCTGTCCGGCGGCTGCCTCTGCGGTGCGGTGCGTTTCATCGCAACGCCCAAGAACCATGATGTCGGCGTCTGTCATTGCAGCATGTGCCGCCGGTGGTCGGCAGGACCGTTCTTCGCGATGGAGTGCGAAGGCGCGGTGCAGGTCGCGAACCCGTCCAGTCTCGGCGTCTATCGTTCCTCGGAGTGGGCGGAGCGCTGCTTCTGCAAGACCTGCGGCAGCGTGCTGTTCTATCGCCTGGTCGGAAAGGACTTCACGGCCATCTCGGCGGAAGCAATCGACGACGGCTCCCGTCTTCGTCTCGCAAGCCAGATCTTTATCGACGAGAAGCCGGCCTATTACGAGTTCGCCAACAAGACTCAAAGCATGACCGGCGCGGAAGTGTTCGCTGCCTTTGGCGCCTCCGGGGGAAACAGCGGTCCATGAGCGAGCGGCCAGCCGAACGCAACTTCACGATCAACTTCGGGCCGCAGCATCCGGCCGCGCATGGCGTGCTGCGCCTCGTGCTGGAGCTCGATGGCGAGATCGTCGAGCGCGTCGATCCGCACATCGGGCTGCTTCATCGGGGAACCGAAAAGCTCATCGAGGCCAAGACCTACCTTCAGGCGATCCCGTACTTCGACCGGCTCGACTATGTCGCGCCGATGAACCAGGAGCACGCCTTCTGCCTCGCGGTGGAGAGGCTCCTGAAGATCGAGGTGCCGCGCCGCGCCCAGCTCATCCGCGTGCTCTATTGCGAGATCGGCCGGATCCTGTCGCACCTTCTCAACGTTACCACGCAGGCGATGGACGTCGGCGCGCTCACCCCGCCGCTGTGGGGCTTCGAGGAGCGCGAGAAGCTGATGGTGTTCTACGAGCGCGCGTCGGGCTCGCGCATGCACGCGGCCTATTTCCGCGTCGGAGGCGTCCATCAGGATCTGCCGCCGAAGCTGATCGACGACATCGAGGGCTTCTGCGATCCGTTCCTCAAGGTGGTCGACGATCTCGACAGGCTGCTCTCCGAGAACCGCATCTTCAAGCAGCGCAACGTCGACATCGGCGTGGTGACGCTCGATCAGGCCTGGGCCTGGGGCTTCTCCGGCGTGATGGTGCGCGGCTCCGGCGCGGCCTGGGATCTGCGCAAGTCGCAGCCCTACGAGTGCTACGCCGAGATGGATTTCGACATTCCGATCGGCAAGAACGGCGACTGCTACGACCGCTATCACATCCGCATGGAGGAGATGAAGCAGTCGGTCCGCATCATGAAGCAGTGCATCGAAAAGCTGCGCGCCCCTGAAGGCCAGGGGCCCGTGATGGTGCAGGACAACAAGATCGTGCCGCCGCGGCGCTCCGAGATGAAGAAGTCGATGGAGGCGCTGATCCATCACTTCAAGCTCTACACCGAGGGCTATCACGTTCCGGCCGGCGAGATTTACGCCGCGGTCGAGGCGCCCAAGGGCGAGTTCGGCGTCTATCTCGTCGCCGACGGCACCAACAAGCCCTACAAGTGCAAGATCCGCGCGCCGGGCTTCGCGCATCTGCAGGCGATGGATTTTCTCTGCAGGGGCCACATGCTCGCCGACGTCTCCGCGATCCTCGGTTCGCTCGACATCGTGTTCGGAGAGGTGGACCGATGACCGCTCCGTGGATGCCGGCTTCAACCTCCCCCTGCAAGGGAGAGGTCGGCGCGAAGCGCCGGGTGGGGGTCCATGGGGCCGCCGCTTGGACAATCCCCTCCCTGACCCTCCCCCTTGCAGGGGAAGGGAACGCCAGCGGCGAGATTTGAGCATGGCCAATCGTCGTCTCGCCCCTCCCGAGCAGCAGCCCGCGGACTTCGCCTTCACGGCGGAGAACCTCGAATGGGCGAAGCAGCGGATCGCCAAATATCCGGCGGGCCGTCAGGCGTCCGCGATCATTCCGCTGCTGTGGCGCGCGCAAGAGCAGTGCGGCGGATGGCTGCCGCAGAAGGCGATCGAGGCGGTCGCGCGGATGCTCGACATGCAATATATCCGCGCGCTCGAGGTCGCGACCTTCTACACCCAGTTCCTGCTCGCGCCGATCGGCCGAAAGGCGCACATCCAGGTCTGCGGCACCACGCCGTGCATGCTGCGCGGCTCTGACGCGATCTTCGAGGTCTGCCGCCGCCGGATCCATCATGATCCGCTGCATGTGTCCCCCGATGGGGACTTTTCCTGGGAAGAGGTCGAGTGCCTCGGGGCCTGCGTGAACGCGCCGATGGCGCTGATCGGCAGCGACACCTACGAGGATCTGACCGCCGAGAATTTCGAGCGGCTGCTCGATGGCTTCGCAAGCGGCAAGCCGGTCCGGCCGGGTCCGCAGATCGACCGGCAGTTCTCCGCCCCCGAGGGCGGGCCGACCTCGCTCACCGACGCGGCGCTCTACAGCAGGACCAAACACAACCCGGGCGCGGCCCTGACCGATGCCGAACCGAAGAAGGCGGGGGCCGCCGCCAACGTCAGCGAATCGCCGGTGCCCAAGCCGCCGATCGCGGATTCGTCCGATCCGAGGCGCAACTGATGCTCGAAGACAAGGATCGCATCTTCACGAATCTCTACGGCCTGCACGACTGGGGCCTCGAGGGCGCGCGCGCCCGCGGCGCCTGGGACGGCACCAAGGGCCTGATGGAGAAGGGCCGCGACTGGATCGTCGGCGAGATGAAGGCGTCCGGCCTGCGCGGCCGCGGCGGCGCGGGATTCCCGACCGGACTCAAGTGGTCGTTCATGCCCAAGGAGTTGAAGGACGGCCGTCCGTCCTACCTCGTGGTCAACGCCGACGAGTTCGAGCCCGGCACCTGCAAGGACCGCGAGATCATGCGGCACGATCCGCATCTGCTCGTGGAAGGCTGTCTGCTCGCCGGCTTCGCGATGAACGCGGTCGCGGCCTACATCTACGTTCGCGGCGAGTTCATCAGGGAGCGCGAGCGGCTGCAGGCTGCAGTGGATCAGGCGTATGAAGCAGGCCTGATCGGGAAAAACGCCTGCGGCTCCGGCTACGACTTCGACGTGATCGTGCATCACGGTGCCGGCGCCTACATCTGCGGCGAGGAAACCGCGCTGCTCGAAAGCCTCGAAGGCAAGAAGGGCATGCCGCGGCTGAAGCCGCCGTTCCCCGCCAACGTCGGCCTCTACGGCTGCCCGACCACGGTCAACAACGTGGAGTCGATCGCGGTCGCTCCCGACATCCTGCGGCGCGGCGCGGCCTGGTTCGCCGGCATCGGCCGGCCGAACAACGTCGGCACCAAGCTCTTTTGCATTTCCGGCCACGTCAACAAGCCCTGCAACGTCGAAGAGGCGATGGGCATCACGTTCCGCGAGCTGATCGACAAGCACTGCGGCGGCATCCGCGGCGGCTGGGACAACCTGCTGGCCGTGATCCCCGGCGGCTCGTCGGTGCCGCTGGTGCCCGCGCACCAGATCGCCGACGCCTACATGGACTTCGACACGCTGCGCGGCCTGCAATCGGGTCTCGGCACCGCGGCGGTGATCGTGATGGACAAGTCGACCGACATCGTGCGCGCGATCGCCAGACTTTCTTACTTCTACAAGCATGAAAGCTGCGGCCAGTGCACGCCCTGCCGCGAGGGCACCGGCTGGATGTGGCGCGTCATGATGCGCATGGTCGAGGGCCGCTCCAGCCGTCGCGAGATCGACCAGCTGCTCGATGTCACCAAGCAGGTCGAGGGCCACACGATCTGCGCGCTCGGCGACGCCGCGGCCTGGCCGGTGCAGGGCCTGATCCGGCACTTCCGTCCGGAGATCGAGCGCCGGATCGACGAGTTCTCCCGCAACGCGGACCCGCATGCCGCGGTCCTGGTCGCGGCGGAGTGATTGCGATGACCAAACTCATCGTCGACGGCATCGAAGTCGAAGTCCCGCCGGAGTACACGCTGCTCCAGGCGTGCGAGGCCGCGGGCGCGGAGATTCCGCGCTTCTGCTACCACGAGCGCCTGTCCATCGCCGGCAACTGCCGCATGTGCCTCGTCGAGCTGGTCGGCTCGCCCAAGCCCGTGGCGTCCTGCGCCTGGGGCGTGCGCGACTGCCGTCCGGGCCCGAACGGCGAGCCGCCGCAGGTCAAGACGAGAACGCCGATGGTGCGCAAGGCGCGCGAAGGCGTGATGGAATTTCTGCTGATCAACCATCCGCTCGACTGCCCGATCTGCGACCAGGGCGGCGAGTGCGATCTGCAGGACCAGGCGATGGCCTACGGCGTCGACACGACGCGCTATCAGGAGAACAAGCGCGCGGTCGAGGACAAGTATATCGGCCCGCTGGTCAAGACGATCATGAACCGCTGCATCCATTGCACGCGTTGCATCCGGTTCTCGGCCGAGGTGGCGGGCGTGCCGGAGCTCGGCGCCATCGGCCGCGGCGAGGACATGGAGATCACGACCTATCTCGAACACGCCATGTCGTCCGAGTTGCAGAGCAACGTGGTCGATCTCTGCCCGGTCGGCGCGCTGACCTCGAAGCCCTACGCCTTCGCCGCGCGGCCCTGGGAGCTGTCCAAGACCGAGAGCATCGACGTCATGGACGCGCTCGGCTCCGCGATCCGCGTGGACACCCGCGGCCGCGAGGTCATGCGCATACTCCCGCGCGTCAACGAGGACGTGAACGAGGAGTGGATTTCCGACAAGACCCGCCATGTGGTGGACGGGCTTCGCACCCAGCGGCTCGACCAGCCTTATGTGCGCGAAAACGGCCGGCTGCGTCCTGCGACCTGGACCGAGGCCTTCACCGCCATTGCGTTGCGGGTTCGCGCGACCGCGCCCGGGCGCATCGGGGTGATCGCTGGCGACCTCGCCGCCATCGAGGAGATGTTCGCGCTGAAGGAGCTGATGGGCCGGCTGGGCGTCGCCAGCCTGGATTGCCGGCAGGACGGCTCGGCGCTGCATCCGAAATTCGGCCGCGCCTCCTACATCTTCAACCCGACCGTCGCGGGCATCGAGCAGGCCGGCGGCATCCTGCTGATCGGCTCCAATCCACGCCGCGAGGCGCCGGTTCTCAACGCGCGCATCCGCAAGCGCTGGCGGGCGGGCGGCCTCAAGGTCAGCCTGATCGGCGAACGCGCCGATCTGACCTACGACTACGAATATCTCGGGGCGGGCCCCGAGACGCTGGCGGCTCTCGCGGACAGGCGGCTCCAGGAGTTGACCAACCCGATCGTGCTGGTCGGGCAGGGCGCGCTGGCGCGGCCCGACGGCGCTGCCATCCTGTCGATGGCGGCGAAGGTGGCGGGCCAGTTCAACGCGATCCAGGAAGGCTGGAATGGCTTCGGCGTCCTGCACACGGCGGCCTCGCGGGTCGGCGCCCTCGACATCGGCTTCGTCCCAGGCGAGGGCGGCAAGACGGCGCTGGAGATGACCAAGGAGGGTGCGACGGACCTGCTGTTCCTGCTCGGCGCCGACGAGATCGACGTGCCGCCGGGGCCGTTCGTGGTCTACATCGGCTCGCACGGCGACACCGGCGCGCACCGCGCCGACGTGATCCTGCCGGGCGCGGCCTACACCGAGAAGTCCGGGCTCTACGTCAACACGGAAGGCCGGGTTCAGATGGCCAACCGGGCCGCGTTTCCGCCCGGCGAGGCGCGTGAGGACTGGGCGATCCTGCGCGCGCTGTCGGACGTCCTGGGACAGAGGCTTCCCTACGACTCGCTCGCGCAACTGCGGCAGGCGATCTTCCAGGCTCATCCGCATCTGCAGCGCATCGACGCGATCGAGCCCGGCAAGACCGATGACATCCGCAAGCTCGCTGCGCTCGGCGGCACACCGGAAAAGACCGTGTTCCGTTCAGCCGTCGAGGACTTCTACCTCACCAATCCGATCGCGCGCGCCTCGGCCGTGATGGCGGAGTGTTCGGCGCTGGCCGAGCGGCGCACGCTCGCGGCGGCGGAGTAGGGCACATGGCCGATTTCTTCACCGCCTATGTCTGGCCGCTGATCGTGATGGTGGCGCAGTCGCTGCTGCTGCTGGTGATCCTGCTGGTGGCGATCGCCTATATTCTGCTGGCCGACCGCAAGATCTGGGCGGCGGTGCAAATCCGGCGCGGCCCGAACGTGGTCGGGCCGTTCGGCCTGCTGCAATCCTTCGCCGACCTCCTGAAGTTCGTGCTGAAGGAGCCGGTGATCCCGGCCGGGGCCAACAAGGGCGTGTTTCTCCTCGCCCCGCTGGTCACGACGGTGCTGGCGCTCGCCGCCTGGGCGGTGATCCCGGTGAGCGCGGGATGGGTGATCGCCGACCTGAACGTCGGCATTCTCTACATCTTCGCGATCTCGTCGCTGATGGTCTACGGCATCATCATGGGCGGCTGGGCCTCGAACTCGAAATACCCGTTCCTGTCGGCGCTGCGCTCGGCGGCGCAGATGGTGTCCTACGAGGTCTCGATCGGCTTCGTGATCATCACCGTCCTCTTGTGCGCGGGCTCGCTCAAGCTTTCCGCCATCGTCGAGGCGCAGAACGGCCCGTGGGGCATGCTGCAGTGGTACTGGCTGCCGCTCTTGCCGATGTTCGTGATCTTCTTCGTCTCCGCGCTGGCGGAGACCAACCGGCCGCCGTTCGATCTCGTCGAGGCGGAATCCGAACTGGTCGCGGGCTTCATGGTCGAATACGGCTCCGCGCCCTACATGATGTTCATGCTCGGCGAGTACGTCGCGATCGCGACGATGTGCGCCATGGGCACGATCCTGTTCCTGGGAGGGTGGCTGCCGCCGTTCCCGATCGCGCCCTTCACCTGGGTGCCGGGCGTGGTCTGGTTCACGCTCAAGTGCCTGTTCATCTTCTTCCTGTTCGCGATGGCCAAGGCGATCGTGCCGCGCTACCGCTACGACCAGCTCATGCGGCTCGGCTGGAAGGTGTTCCTGCCGATCTCGCTCGGCATGGTCGTGCTGGTCGCGGCGGTGCTGCAATTCGGGGGGCTCGCTCCGAAATGAGCACGCAAGCGAGGACTGGCATGAGACTGGATCAGGCGGCGCGTTCGATCTTCCTCTGGGAGTTCGTCTCGGCGTTCTTCCTGGCGATGCGCTATTTCTTCAAGGCGAAACCGACCCTGAACTATCCGTTCGAGAAGGGCCCGATCTCGCCGCGCTTCCGCGGCGAGCATGCGCTGCGCCGCTACCCGAACGGCGAGGAGCGCTGCATCGCCTGCAAGCTTTGCGAGGCGATCTGCCCGGCGCAGGCCATCACCATCGAGGCCGGCCCGCGAAGGAACGACGGCACCCGCCGCACCACCCGCTACGACATCGACATGGTGAAGTGCATCTACTGCGGCCTGTGCCAGGAGGCCTGCCCGGTGGACGCCATCGTCGAGGGCCCGAACTTCGAGTTCGCGACCGAGACCCGCGAGGAGCTTTATTACGACAAGGAGCGGCTGCTCGCGAACGGCGACCGCTGGGAGCGCGAGATCGCGAAGAACATCGCGCTCGACGCGCCGTATCGATAGGGCGCCCGCGATGATCCTCCACGCACTCTTCTTCTACCTCTTCGCCGGCGTGTGCATCGCCTCCGCCTTCATGGTGATCGCGGCGCGAAACCCGGTGCATTCGGTCCTGTTCCTGATCCTCGCCTTCGTCAACGCGGCCGGCCTGTTCATCCTGATGGGCGCCGAATTCCTCGCCATGATCCTGGTCGTGGTCTATGTCGGCGCGGTCGCCGTGCTGTTCCTGTTCGTCGTGATGATGCTCGACGTCGATTTCGCCGAGCTGCGCCAGGGCTTCCTGCAGTACCTGCCGGTCGGCGCGCTGGTCGGGCTGGTCTTCCTTGCGGAGCTGATCCTGGTGGTCGGAGCCTGGACGATCGGCCCCGGCATTCCGAAGGCGATCGAAGCGCCGATCCCGACCGACGTCACCAACACCGAGGCGCTCGGCCTCGTGCTCTATACGAAATACATCTACTTCTTTCAGGCGTCGGGCCTCGTGCTGCTCGTGGCCATGATCGGTGCGATCGTGCTCACGCTGCAGCATCGGCCGAACGTCAAACGCCAGAGCGTCCCGGTGCAGAACGCGCGCACCCGCGAGACGGCGATCGAGGTGGTCAAGGTGCGGCCGGGGCAGGGGCTGTAAGCATGATCCCGAAAAGTGGAAACCCGATTTCGGACATGATCATGCCTGGAGAAATGGCATGACCATCGGCCTTGGACATTACCTGTCGGTCGCCGCGGTCCTGTTCACCCTCGGGATCTTCGGCATCTTCCTGAACCGCAAGAACGTCATCGTCATCCTGATGTCGATCGAGCTGATCCTGCTCGCGGTCAACATCAACCTCGTGGCGTTCTCCACCCACCTCGGCGACATCGTCGGCCAGGTGTTCGCGCTGCTGGTTCTGACGGTTGCGGCCGCCGAAGCGGCCATCGGCCTCGCCATTCTCGTCGTCTATTTCCGGAATCGCGGCTCGATCGCGGTCGAGGACATCAATCTGATGAAGGGCTGACGCATGATCCCGAAAAGTGGAAGCCGGTTTTCGGATCAGATCTTGCGCCAAGAGCGATAATTATCATGTACCTCGCCATCGTTCTGTTGCCGCTTCTGGGCGCGATCATCGCCGGGGCGATCGCGCTTTGGGGCGCGCGTCAGCGGTTTCCCGGAGCAGAGCCTGCCGACGGCCACGCGCACGGCCACGCCGTTCACGGGCATGACACGCATGCCGGCCATGGACGTTCCGCGCCCCATGCAGGCGGCGATCACGCCGTCATTCACGAGACGCACAGCGAGCCGCATGCGGCGGGCGCGCACGACGATCACGGCCACGGCCCGGTCGAGCCGGCGGCGGCCGGCGCCCGCGCGGCCGAGGTGATCAGCACCGCGCTGCTCTTCATCGCATGCATCCTGTCCTGGATCGCCTTCGTGCGCGTCGGGTTCGGCGGCGCCGAGGAGCGCATCGTGCTGTTCTCGTGGATGATGTCGGGCGACCTCAAGGTCGATTGGGCGCTTCGCATCGACGGCCTGACCGCGGTCATGCTGGTGGTCGTCACCACCGTGTCCGCGCTCGTGCACCTCTATTCCATCGGCTACATGGCCGAGGAGCCGTACCGGCCGCGTTTCATGGCCTATCTCTCGCTGTTCACCTTCGCGATGCTCGCGCTGGTGACGTCCGACAATCTCGCCCAGCTCTTCTTCGGCTGGGAGGGCGTCGGCCTCGCGAGCTATTTGCTGATCGGCTACTGGTACAGGAAGCCCGAGGCGAACGCCGCCGCGATCAAGGCCTTCGTGGTCAACCGCGTCGGTGACTTCGGCTTTGCGCTCGGCATTTTCGCGGTCTTCCTGATGGCGAACTCGATCGAGTTCGACACGGTGTTCGCGCAGGCGCCCGCGATGGCCGGCAAGACCATCGACTTTTTCGGCTGGCAGGCCGATGCGCTGACGCTGATCTGCCTGCTGCTGTTCATGGGCGCGATGGGCAAGTCCGCCCAATTCCTGCTGCACACCTGGCTGCCGGACGCGATGGAGGGGCCGACGCCGGTCTCCGCGCTCATTCACGCGGCCACGATGGTGACGGCCGGCGTGTTTCTTGTGGCGCGGATGTCGCCGCTGTTCGAGCTTGCGCCGGTGGCGCTCGCTGTCGTCACGCTGTTCGGCGCGACCACGGCGTTCTTCGCCGCCACGGTCGGCCTCGTGCAGAATGACATCAAGCGCATCGTCGCCTATTCGACCTGTTCGCAGCTCGGTTACATGTTCGTCGCGATGGGCGTGGGGGCCTATTCGGTCGGCATGTTCCACCTGTTCACCCACGCCTTCTTCAAGGCGCTGCTGTTCCTCGGCTGCGGCTCGGTGATCATGGCGATGCACCACGAGCAGGACATCCGGAACATGGGCGGCCTGCGAAAGAAGATCCCCTTCACCTACTGGATGATGGTGATCGGCACGCTGGCGCTCACCGGATTCCCGTTCACCGCCGGATACTTCTCAAAGGACGCCATCATCGAGGCCGCCTTCGTCGGCCAGAACCCGTTCGCCGCCTATGCCTTCATCATGACCGTGATCGCGGCCGGCCTGACGTCGTTCTACTCCTGGCGCCTGATCTTCAAGACCTTCCACGGCGAGCCGCACGACCGCCATCACCACGACGCGGCACACGAAAGTCCGCCGGTGATTCTGATCCCGCTCGCGGTTCTCGCGGTGGGCTCGCTCGCCGCCGGAATCGCCTTCAAGGAATACTTCGTCGGCCATCACATCGGGGATTTCTTCCGCGCGTCGATCAAGCAGGGCACCGAGATCATCGACGCGCTCCACAACGCGCCGGCCTGGGTGGTCTGGTCGCCGACCGTGATGATGGTTCTGGGCTTCGCCTTCGCCTGGCAGTTCTACATCCGCCGCCCCGACATCCCGGTCGGGCTCGCGCGGCAGCATCCGGTGCTCTACCGGTTCCTGCTCAACAAGTGGTACTTCGACGAGATCTACGACTTTCTGTTCGTGCGGCCCGCGCTGTGGCTCGGCCGCGTGCTCTGGAAAGAGGGCGACGGCCGCATCATCGACGGCATGGGGCCGGACGGGGTTTCCGCCCGCGTCCTTGACGTCACCCGGGGCGTCGTCCGCCTGCAGACCGGATATCTCTATCACTATGCCTTCGCCATGCTGATCGGCGCGGCCGCCCTCATCACCTGGTTCATGTTCTCGGGCCCCGGGGGAGCGCACTGATGGCAAGCTGGCCCGTGCTCTCCGTCACAACCTTCCTGCCGGTCGTCGGCGCGCTGTTCATTATGGCGCTGCGCGGCGACGACGAAGCCGTGCGCCGCAACGCACGCTGGGTCGCGCTCTGGACGACGATCGTCACCTTCCTCGTGTCGCTGGTTCTTGTGGCGAAGTTCGACGCGACCTCGGCCGAATTCCAGTTCGTCGAAAAGGTATCCTGGCTCGGCGGCTACGCCTCCTACCACATGGGCGTGGACGGCATTTCGTTGCCGCTGCTGGTGCTTACGACGGCCATCATGCCGCTTGCGATCGCCGCGAGCTGGTTCGCGATCCAGACCCGCGTGAAGGAGTACATGATCGCGTTTCTGGTGCTTGAAACATTGATGATCGGCACCTTCGCCGCGCTCGACCTTGTGCTGTTCTACCTGTTCTTCGAGGGCGGCCTGATCCCGATGTTCCTGATCATCGGCGTCTGGGGCGGCCCGCGCCGGGTCTACGCCAGCTTCAAGTTCTTCCTCTACACGCTGGCGGGCTCGGTCCTGATGCTGCTCGCCATCATGGCGATGTACTGGCAGGCCGGGACGACCGACATTCCGACGCTGCTCAAGCACGCGTTCCCGCGCGAAATGCAGCCGTGGCTGTGGTTCGCCTTCTTCGCCTCGTTCGCCGTGAAAATGCCGATGTGGCCGGTACACACCTGGCTGCCGGACGCGCACGTCGAGGCGCCGACGGCGGGCTCGGTGATCCTTGCCGCGATCCTTCTGAAGATGGGCGGCTACGGCTTCCTGCGCTTCTCGCTGCCGATGTTCCCGCACGCCTCAGCGGACTTCGCGCCGCTGGTGTTCGGGCTCTCGGTTGTCGCCATCGTCTACACGTCGCTGGTGGCGCTGGCGCAGCAGGACATGAAGAAGCTGATCGCCTATTCGTCGGTCGCCCACATGGGCTTCGTCACGATGGGCATCTTCGCGGCCACCACGCAGGGCATCGCCGGCGGCATCTTCCAGATGGTGTCGCATGGCATCATCTCGGCCGCGCTGTTCCTGTGCGTCGGCGTCGCCTACGACCGCATGCACACCCGCGAGATTTCGGCCTATGGCGGGCTCGTGAACCGGATGCCGGTCTACGCCGCGGTGTTCCTGCTGTTCACGATGGGCAACGTCGGCCTGCCGGGCACCTCCGGCTTCGTCGGCGAGTTCCTCACTCTGCTCGGCACGTTCAAGGTCAACGTCCCGGTCGCGACCATCGCCACGCTCGGCGTCATCCTGTCGGCCGGCTATGCGCTGGTGCTTTATCGCAACGTGACGCTCGGGCCGCTGGTCAAGCCGCAGCTTGCAGGCATCTCCGACATGAGCCTGCGCGAGATCGCGATCTTCGTGCCGCTGATCGTCGGCACGCTGCTGTTCGGCTTCTATCCCAAGCCGGTTCTCGACATGTCGTCCGCCTCGGTCGCCAATCTCGTGCAGAGCTACCAGACGTCGATCGGCGGCGCGAAAACCGCCGCCGCGAAGTGAGGCCGAGGCCATGAACGCCGCTCAAGTTCCTTCGCTGATGCCGGCCCTGCCGGAAATCGTGCTCGCGGTCGGCGCGATGGCGCTGCTGATGGTCGGCGTCTACCGCAAGCGCAGCGAAAGCCTCGTCGACCTCGGCGCCATCGGCTTGCTGGTTCTGGCGGCGCTTTTGGTCGCGTGGCTGCCGGCCGGCCGGCTCGTCACCTTCGGCGGCTCGTTCGTGGTCGACGACTTCGCGCGCTTCCTGAAGATCCTCGCGTTCGGCGCATCGGCCGTCGCGATCGTGATGTCGCTCACGCATTCCGTCGCGGAGCGCCAGCGCAAGTTCGAATATTCGATCCTGATCGTGCTCTCCTCGGTCGGCATGGGCATGCTGATCTCGGCGTCGGACCTGATCGCGCTCTATCTCGGCCTCGAACTGATGAGCCTGTCGCTCTACGTCGTCGCAGCCTCGCATCGCAATTCCGCGCGCTCGACCGAGGCCGGCCTCAAGTATTTCGTTCTCGGCGCGCTGTCGTCGGGCATGCTGCTCTACGGCTGTTCGCTGATCTACGGCTTCACCGGCACCGTGTCGTTTGCGGGCATCGCCAAGGCGACGCAGGCCGGCGCCGGTGTCGGCCTGATCTTCGGACTGGTGTTCCTGTTCGCAGGTCTCTGCTTCAAGGTTTCAGCCGTGCCGTTCCACATGTGGACGCCGGATGTCTACGAGGGCGCGCCGACGCCTGTGACGGCGTTCTTCGCCTCGGCGCCGAAGATCGCCGCAATGGCGATTTTCGCGCGCGTTGCGGTGACGGCGTTTCCCGGCATCGTGCCGCAATGGCAGCAGATCCTGGTGTTCGTCGCCATCGCCTCGATGGCGCTCGGCGCCTTCGCGGCGATCGGCCAGCGCAACATCAAGCGGCTTCTGGCCTATTCCTCGATCGGACATATGGGCTTCGCGCTGGTCGGACTCGCGTCCGGCTCCGCCGAGGGCGTGCAGGGCGTTCTGATCTACGTCGCGATCTATCTCGCGATGACGCTCGGCACCTTCGCCATCGTGCTTTCGATGCGGCGCGCCGGCGGCGCGGTCGAGGACATTTCCGATCTGGCGGGGCTGGCACGCACCCATCCGCCGATGGCGTTCTTCCTGGCGCTGCTGCTGTTCTCGCTCGCGGGCATTCCGCCTCTCGCGGGCTTCTTCGCCAAGTATTATGTGTTCCTGGCCGCCATCCAGGCGAACCTGTTCGCGCTGGCGGTGATCGGCGTTCTGGCGAGCGTGGTGGGCGCCTATTACTACCTGCTCATCATCAAGATCATGTATTTCGACGAGCCGGCCGAGGGCTTCCAGCCCATGCCGGTGGAGTTGAAGGCGGTCGTCGGTGTCACGGGCCTGTTCAACCTCCTGTTCTTCGTCTATCCGGCCCCGCTGCTGGCGGCGGCGGGAGCGGCGGCGAAGTCGTTGTTTTGATGCGGCTTGATCCCTCCGCCGCCTTGGCCGGCGTGGGGCTTCTGACCCACGACCGGATCGGATCGACCAACGCCGAGGCGCTGCGGCTGGCGCGCGCCGGCCAGCGCGGCCCGATGTGGATCGTGGCCCGCAGCCAGACCGAGGGCCGCGGACGCCGCGGCCGGGCCTGGGTCTCGGAGCCGGGCAATCTCTACGCCACCTTGCTCCTGAGCGATCCCGGTCCGCCGGAGCGGCTGAGCGAACTGTCGTTCGTCGCTGCGCTCGCATTGCACGACGCGCTCGCCGCGCCGGTCGCCGGGCTGGGCGCGCGGCTGTCGCTCAAGTGGCCGAACGACGTCCTGATCGACGGCAACAAGGTCGCCGGCATTCTGGTCGAGGCGGAGGGGCGGGCGGTCGCCGTCGGCATCGGCGTGAACTGCGCGCATCATCCTGACCGAACGGCCTATCCCGCGACCGATCTCGCGACCGCCGGGGTGCGGCGTGCGCCGGAGGAGGTGCTGGTGACGCTGTCGGCCGCGATGGTGCGCCGGCTGCAGCAATGGCAGCGCGGGGCGGACTTCGCATCGGTGCGTGCCGACTGGCTGGCGCGTGCCACGCGCCTTGGAAAACGCGTGCGGGTGTCGCTGCCGGACGGTGAACGCGAAGGCATTTTCGAGAGCATCGACGATCGCGGATGCATGCTGCTGCGCTCTCCCGACGGCCGGCTGGACACGGTGCTGGCCGGCGAGGTGGCGTCGCCCGCGGATCGGATCGCCGCACAGGTGGAGTCCTAGTTCATGACCGGAGGTCAGGAAGAGCTCACGTTTGCGCCGCTCGGCGGCGTCGGCGAGATCGGGATGAATCTCGCGATCTACGGCATCGGCGACCGCCGCAAACGAAGCTGGCTGATCGTTGACGTCGGTGTGTCGTTCGCGCAGGAGGAAAACCTGCCGGGCATTGATCTGGTGTTTCCCGATATCCGGTTCCTTGTTGATGAGCGGCGCAACCTCGCGGGCATCGTTCTGACCCACGGTCATGAAGACCACTTCGGCGCGCTGATCGACCTGTGGCCGAAGCTGAAGGTGCCGGTCTACACGACGCCGTTCACGGCGGCGCTGTTCACCGCCAAGCGCCTGTCGGAGCCCGGCGCGCCCGAAATACCGATCGAGGTGATCGCGCCCGGCTCGCGCTTCAACGTCGGCCCCTTTGACATCGAACTGGTCTCGATGGCGCATTCGATCCCGGAATCGAACGGGCTGATCCTGCGCACGCCGCACGGCAACGTCCTGCACACCGGCGACTGGAAGCTCGATCCCGCGCCCGGCGTCGGCGCGCCGACCGACGAGCGCAAGCTGCGCGCGCTCGGCGACGAGGGCTGCCACGTCCTAATCGGCGACTCCACCAATGCCGTGCGTGAGGGCCGCTCGCCCTCCGAGGCCGACGTGGCGCAGACGCTGACGCGGCTGATCAAGGCCGCTCCGAACCGCGTGGCGGTGACGACCTTCGCCTCCAACGTCGCGCGCCTGCGCGCCGTCGCCGAGGCCGCGCGCGCCGCCGACCGCGAGGTGGTGCTGGTCGGCCGCGCGATGGAGCGGGTGGTGCAGGTCGCCCGCGAGACCGGGCATCTCGACGGCGTTCAGCCGTTCCGCTCGCAGGAGGCCTACGGCTACCTGCCGCCCGACAAGGTGCTGGCGCTGTGCACCGGATCGCAGGGCGAGCCGCGCGCGGCCCTGTCGCGGATTTCGGAGGACCAGCACCCGGAGGTCACGCTGTCGCGCGGCGACACGGTCATCTTCTCTTCGCGAACCATTCCGGGCAACGAAAAGGCCGTCGGCCGCGTCATCAACGGCCTGATCGAGCAGGGCATCGAGGTGATCACCGACCGGACCCATCTGGTGCATGTCTCCGGCCATCCGCGGCAGGCCGAGATGGAGGAGCTGCTCGGCTGGGTGCGCCCGACGACGGTGATCCCCGTGCACGGCGAGGCCCTGCATCTCCACGAGCACGCCAAACTCGCACGGCGTCTGGGGCTGAAGGTGCTGACATGCCGCAACGGCGATCTGGTGCGTCTCGCGCCCGGCGCTCCGGAAATCGTGGACGAGGTTCCTGTCGGGCGGCTCTACAAGGACGGCGGGGTTCTCGTGCCGGCCGCCGGCAAGACCGTCGCGGACCGCAAGCGGCTGTCCTTCGGCGGGCTGGTGGCGGTCGCCTTGGCGGTCACGGAGAAGGGCGAACTGGCCGGAGATCCGGAGGTCGACCTGCTCGGCATTCCGGAGACGACGGCGGCGGGCGAGGCGATGGCCGAGGTCGTGTACCGCACGGTCGAGCGCACCTTCGACGCGCTGCCGCGCGCGCAGCGCCGCGACCCGGACGCGTTGGCCGAGTCGGTCCGCCGCAGCGTGCGCGCCGCGGTGGCGGAGCACTGGCGCAAGAAGCCGAACTGCCTGGTGCAGGTGGTCGAGGTCTGACAGGGCGGCACGCAGGCAAGCCGTGTTAGGGTCCGGCCGCCGTCAGCCTGCCGGGCCGAAGGAGACACACGCATGATCGGTCGGCTCAACCACGTCGCCATTGCCGTGAAGGACATCGCCAGGGCGTCCGAGGTCTATCGCACGACGCTCGGCGCTCAGGTTTCCGATGCCGTGCCGCAGCCCGCGCATGGCGTCACCACGGTGTTCATCACGCTGCCGAACACCAAGATCGAATTGCTGGAGCCGCTCGGCGAGGCCTCGCCGATCGCGAAATTTCTCGAGAAGAACGCCGACGGCGGCATCCACCACGTCTGCTACGAGGTGGACGACATCATCGCCGCACGCGACCGCCTCAGGTCGGAGGGTGCGCGCGTGCTCGGCGACGGCGAGCCCAAGTCCGGCGCGCACGGCAAGCCGGTGCTGTTCCTTCATCCGAAGGACTTTTGCGGCACGCTGGTGGAACTGGAGCAGGCCTAGGGCGCGATCCGGAAAAGTGGCAACCGGTTTTCCGGCAAGATCGCGCCCAAACGGCAGAAAAGCCAGTCGCGCGTGATTCAATCTCAACAAGTCGAGCTCTAGAGCATGTCCGTTACGACCGCGATCGCCATCTACTTTCTGGTCTGGTGGCTGACCCTGTTCACGATCCTGCCGTGGGGCATCCGCGCCCAGGGCGAGGAGGGCGAGCCCGGCACCGATCCGGGTGCGCCGGTCGCCGCGCGCATCGCGCTGCGGCTCGTCTGGACCACCATCGTGTCGGGGGTGGTCTTTGCCGCCGGAGCGGCGGTCTATCTCACGGGGCTCGTCACCCTGGACGACCTGGCGCGGCCGTTCGGGCTGTAGCGGGAGACGACGCGCTGACGTCCGCTCTGCGGCTGTCCGCCGAGCGATTGTCCGCGTACAGACAAAAAAAGAGCAGGGACTGAGCCCTGCTCCGTGTCGAGGCCTTCCCGTCCAACGCCCCGCTTCCAGCATTCTTCGCGAGGCGAAAGCGCTGTTCTCGCGCTTTGGACAACCCTCCCAAGAACTTAGGCCGCATTCCTGGACCCGGCGATGGCCAGCCGGACCGGACGGCGCGCAAAATCTAGCCCATCCCTTTGTCCGTGTCATCAGGTCGGTTGCATCGGGGAACGCTTGCGCGTCCGTGCCGCAGACCCTTGCGGCGCTTGTCTTTTCCGGCCCGATCCGGTTTCACTCGCCGCGAGCCCCGGCCGGGCGATTCTCGAGAGCATCATGCGTCTGTCCCGATACTTCCTGCCGATCCTCAAAGAGCCCCCGCGGGAAGCCGAAATCGTCTCGCACCGGCTGATGCTGCGCGCCGGGATGCTGCGCCAGCAGGCGGCGGGCATCTACACGCTGCTGCCGCTCGGGCTGCGGGTGCTCAACCGGGTCAATGCGATCGTGCGCGAGGAGCAGAACCGCTCCGGCGCCGTCGAACTGCTAATGCCCACGATCCAGTCCGCCGATCTGTGGCGCGAGAGCGGCCGCTACGACGACTACGGCAAGGAGATGCTGCGGATCACGGACCGCAACGAGCGCGAGATGCTCTACGGCCCGACCAACGAGGAGATGATCACGGAAATCTTCCGGAGCTATGTGCGCTCCTACAAGGATCTTCCGCTGAACCTTTACCACATCCAGCTCAAGTTCCGCGACGAGCGCCGGCCGCGCTTCGGCCTGATGCGCGGCCGCGAGTTCCTGATGAAGGACGCCTATTCGTTCGATCTCGATCAGGCCGGGGCGCGGCACTCCTACAACAAGATGTTCGTCGCCTATCTGCGCACCTTCGCGCGGCTCGGACTGAAGGCGATTCCGATGGTGGCCGACACCGGTCCGATCGGCGGCAACCTGAGCCACGAGTTCATCATCCTCGCCTCGACCGGCGAGTCCGAGGTCTTCTGCCACAAGGACTACCTCGACTTCGACGTGCCGGCCGCCGACGTGAACTTCGACGACGTGGCGGGCCTGCAGGGCATCGTCGACCGCTGGACCTCGCTCTATGCGGCGACCTCCGAAAAGCACGAGGCGGCAGCGTTCGCGCAGGTGCCGGCGGACCGGCAGGTGTCGGCGCGCGGCATCGAGGTCGGCCACATCTTCTACTTCGGCACCAAATATTCCGAGCCGATGAAGGCCGTGGTCGCGGGCCCGGACGGCCAGGACCATGCCGTGCACATGGGCTCCTACGGCATCGGGCCGACGCGGCTGGTGGCCGCGATCATCGAGGCCTTCCACGACGACGCCGGCATCAAGTGGCCGGAGGCGGTCGCGCCCTACAAGGTCGCGATCCTGAACCTGAAGCAGGGCGACGCCGCGACCGACGCCGCGTCCGAGAGTTCTGTATCGCGACCTCGCCGGCAAGGGCGTCGATGCGCTCTACGACGACCGCGACGAGCGGCCCGGCGCGAAATTCGCGACGGCGGACCTGATCGGCATTCCTTATCAGGTGCTGATCGGTCCCAAGGGACTGGCCGCCGGTACGGTGGAGATCAAGCGCCGGGCCGATGGAACCCGCGAGAATGTGAGCCCGGCGGCGGCGCTCGACCTGCTCTCACGATGAATTTGTGCGCGAAGCGCCGTGACGGGCGGCCGGCTCTGGCTTGAAACCGCCAGAATCGGATGAAATCCCAGTGCGAGAGCCCTGAATGACCCAATCGACCGGGACACGTCCCTTCGCCCCTTTTGAGTGGATGCTGTCGCTGCGCTACCTGCGGGCGCGGCGCAAGGAGGGATTCATCTCGGTGATCGCGTGGTTCTCGTTCCTCGGCATCATGCTGGGGGTCGCCACGCTGATCATCGTGATGGCGGTGATGAACGGCTTCCGCAAGGAGCTGCTCGACAAGATCCTCGGCCTGAACGGCCATCTGCTCGTGCAGCCGCTGGAATCGCCGCTGACGGATTACGAGGCGGTGGCCGCGCGCATCGCCGGCGTGCAGGGCATCCGGCTGGCCGCGCCGATCGTGGAGGGGCAGGCGCTGGCGTCGTCGCCGTTCAACGCCTCGGGCGTGCTGGTGCGTGGCATGCGCTCGGCCGACCTGACCAAGCTCACCTCGATCGCCCGCAACATCAAGCAGGGCACGCTCGATGGCTTCGACCAAGGGCAGGGGATCATGATCGGCCGCAGGCTCGCCGATCAGCTCACCGTGCGCGCCGGCGACAGCCTCTCGCTGGTGGCGCCGCGCGGGGCGGTGACGCCGATGGGCACGACGCCGCGCATCAAGGCGTACCGGATCGCGGCGGTGTTCGAGATCGGCATGTCGGAATACGATTCCGCCTTCGTGTTCATGCCGCTCAACGAGGCGCAGGCCTATTTCAACCGATCCGGCGACGTGACCGCGATCGAGGTCTACACCGACGCGCCCGATCGCATCCAGCAGTTCCGCCAGCTCGTCAGCGACGCCGCCAAGCGACCGATCTTCATGGTCGACTGGCGACAGCGCAATTCGACGTTCTTCAACGCACTGCAGGTCGAGCGCAATGTGATGTTCCTGATCCTGACGCTGATCGTGCTGGTCGCGGCGTTCAACATCGCCTCCAGCCTGATCATGCTGGTCAAGGACAAGGGCCGCGACATCGGCATCCTGCGCACGATGGGCGCGACGCAGGGCTCGATCATGCGGGTGTTCCTGATCACCGGCGCGTCGATCGGCATCGTCGGCGCGCTCACCGGCTTCGTTGTCGGTCTTGTCGTCTGCCTCAACATCGAGTTCGATCCGCCAGTTCATGTCCTGGCTGACCAACACCGAGCTGTTCTCGCCGGAGCTCTACTTCCTGTCGCGGCTGCCGGCCGAGCTCGACGCCGGCGAGACCACGGCGGTGGTGATCATGGCGCTGGCGCTGTCGCTGCTCGCGACGCTCTATCCGTCATGGCGCGCCGCCCGGCTCGATCCGGTCGAAGCGCTGCGGTACGAGTAGCCGATGGCGGACCAGGAAACACCCGTCGTCTTTCTCCACAACGTGGAGCGGCGCTATCATCAGGGCGAAAGCGTTCTGGAGATTTTGAAGGGCGCCGAAATGGCGGTCTGGCCGGGCCAGACCGTTGCGCTGGTGGCGCCGTCGGGCACCGGCAAGTCGACGCTGCTGCACGTCGCGGGCCTGCTGGAGCATCCCGACGCTGGCGAGGTCTATCTCGACGGCCAGCCGACCTCGGGGCTGAGCGACGCCGAGCGGACCGGGCTGCGACGCTCCGAAATCGGCTTCGTCTACCAGGCGCATTACCTTCTGCCCGAGCTGTCGGCGCTGGAGAACGTGATGATGCCGCAGATGATCCGGGGGCTGGCGCGCGCCGAGGCGCGGATGCGCGCATCCGAGCTTCTGGCCTATCTCGGCCTGAAGGAACGGCTCACCCACCGGCCGGCAGAACTGTCCGGCGGCGAGCAGCAGCGCGTCGCGATCGCGCGCGCGGTCGCCAACGCGCCGCGCATCCTGTTCGCCGACGAACCGACCGGCAATCTCGACCCGCACACCTCGCAGCATGTGTTCAACACGCTGGAGCAGCTCGTGCGCGCCTCCGGCCTGACCGTGGTGCTGGCCACCCACAACATGGACATTGCCGCCCGGATGGACCGCCGCGTGACCCTGCGCGACGGTCTCGTGGTCGAGCTGCCGTAGACCGCCGACCCTGGCCCCGGCCGTTCCGTCGGGCCAAGTCGCGCGAGATCGGCTGAAAACGCTATCCCGACAAAGACTTCCGCGATGGGACGCTGGCGCCTCGCAGTCTGATTCAAATTGCACTTGACGTGAGAACAAACAATGAACTATGTTCTCCTTCCGTTCAGGGAGAGCCCCATGTTCCGCATCGTCGTCGAAGAAGCCGCCGCCCTTGCCTCGATCGCCCTGTTTCTCGGCATGATCGCCGTGTGGGCCCAGGTGATCTCCAGTCTCTGAGCCGCGTGTTTTGCGACCCGCCGGTTCCGCCCCGGCCGGTCGCCTGCGTGCCTGTTGCGTCTGCGTTCGATCGTCTTCGCTTGGTCGTGTCTTCGCGTCCCCCTCGTCATGCCCGCCGCCGCGGGTATCCACGTCCTGGTCCCCACCCCGACGGATGTGGATGGCAACGGATGCCCGGGCTGGTCCCGGCTCCGCTGCCATGACGCGGGAGTCGCGCCGGTGCATTGGCCGGCGTACAGCCTGCTGGGGATAGCCGGCATCAGATCGCCCGCGGCGGCCCCGCGGGGTGGACAGGGCAGACCGGCCTCCGCAATCTCGACCCAGAATCAGCCAAGCTTCGCGTGGCCGCCATCCGTTGCGGCAAGCCCGACGACCCCGAGGGTACCGTGACCGCCGATCCCGGTTTCGTGCATCTGCACGTCCATTCCGCCTATTCGCTGCTGGAGGGTGCGCTCACCATCGGCAAGCTCGCGGAACTGGCCAAGGCGGATTACCAGCCGGCGCTGGCGCTGACCGACACCGACAACATGTTCGGCGCGCTGGAGTTCTCCGAGAAGATGGCGGCGTCCGGCATCCAGCCGATCGTCGGCTGCGCGCTGGGCCTCGACTTCGGCGATGACGCGCGCGACCCGCGGCAGAACGGCAAGGTGGCGCGGGCCATGCCGCGCATCGTGCTGCTGGCGGCGACCGAGGAGGGCTACCGCCGGCTGATCCGGCTCAACTCGCGCGCCTTCCTGGAGACCGCCTCGACCGAGCGGCCGCACGCCCGCCTGTCCTGGCTGGAGGAGGACGGCACCGACGGGCTGATCGCGCTGACCGGCGGGCCCGGCGGGCCGCTCGACGCCGCGCTCGCCGTCGGCCAGATCGAGCTGGCGCAGGCGCGCTGCGCCGCGCTCGCCGCGCTGTTCGGCGACCGGCTCTACGTCGAGCTGCAGCGCCACGGCACGCCGGCCGAGCGCGCCGCCGAGCCCGGCCTGCTCGACCTCGCCTACGCCGGCGGCATCCCGCTGGTCGCGACCAACGAGCCGTACTTCGCCCGCCGCGAGGACTACGACGCGCACGATGGCCTGATCTGCATCGCGGAGGGCCGTGCCATCGCCGAGACCGACCGCCGCCAGCTCACCGCCGAACACAGCTTCAAGAGCCGCAAGGAGATGGCGGCGCTGTTCGCCGATCTTCCGGAGGCGCTCGCCTCCACGGTCGAGATCGCGCAGCGCTGCGCCCATCGTCCGACCACCCGCAAGCCGATCCTGCCGCGATTCTCGGTCGGCGACGGCCGCGCCGACGAGGCGGCCGAACTGCAGGCCCGCGCCGAGGCCGGCCTGCAGCGCCGCGTCCAGGCGCACGGGCTCGCGCCGGGCCGAAGCCTCGACGATTATCGCGACCGGCTCGCCTTCGAACTGAAGGTGATCGAGGGCATGAAGTATCCCGGCTACTTCCTGATCGTGTCGGACTTCATCCAGTGGGCGAAGGAGCAGGGCATCCCGGTCGGGCCGGGCCGCGGCTCGGGCGCCGGCTCGCTCGTGGCCTATGCGCTCACCATCACCGATCTCGACCCTCTGCGTTTCGACCTGCTGTTCGAGCGCTTCCTCAATCCCGAGCGCGTGTCGATGCCGGACTTCGACATCGACTTCTGCCAGGACCGCCGCGACGAGGTGATCCGCTACGTCCAGCAGCGTTACGGTCGCGATCAGGTCGCGCAGATCATCACCTTCGGCACGCTGCAGGCGAGGGGCGTGCTGCGCGACGTCGGCCGCGTGCTCGAAATGCCCTATGGCCACGTCGACCGGCTCTGCAAGCTGGTGCCGCAGAACCCGGCCGCGCCGGTGACGCTCGCCAAGGCGATCGAGGGCGAGCCGAAGCTGCAGGCGGAGCGCGACGACGATCCGCGCGTGAAGCGCGCCTTCGACATCGCGCTCAAGCTCGAGGGCCTGTACCGGCACGCCTCGACCCACGCCGCCGGCATCGTGATCGGCGACCGCCCGCTCTCGGAGCTGGTGCCGATGTATCGCGATCCGAAGTCGGACATGCCGGTCACCCAGTTCAACATGAAGTGGGTGGAGCAGGCCGGCCTCGTGAAGTTCGACTTCCTCGGCCTCAAGACTCTCACGGTGCTGCAGACCGCCGTGAAGCTGCTCAAGCGCCGCGGCGTCGATCTCGACCTGTCGTCGATTCCCCTCGACGACGCCAAAACCTACGCGCTGCTGTCGCGGGCCGAGGCGGTGGGCATCTTCCAGCTGGAAAGTCAGGGCATGCGCCGGGCGCTGCTCGACATGAAGCCCGACCGTTTCGAGGACATCATCGCGCTGGTCGCGCTCTATCGCCCGGGTCCGATGGCGAACATCCCGACCTATTGTTTGCGCAAGCATGGGCTCGAAAAGCCGGAGTACATCCATCCCAAGCTCGAGCCGATCCTGCGCGAGACCTTCGGCGTGATCGTCTACCAGGAGCAGGTGATGCAGGCCGCGCAGATTCTTGCCGGCTATTCGCTCGGCCAGGCCGACCTGCTGCGCCGCGCGATGGGCAAGAAGATCCGCTCCGAGATGCAGGCGCAGCGCGCCGAGTTCGTCAAAGGCGCGACCGAGCGCGGCATCGAGAGGGCGCAGGCCGACGCGATCTTCGACCTGCTGGAGCGTTTCGCGGAATACGGCTTCAACAAGAGCCACGCCGCGGCCTACGCGCTCGTCGCCTACCAGACCGCGTATCTGAAGGCGAATTACCCGGTCGAGTTCATCGCCGCTTCGATGACGCTCGACATGGGCAACACCGACAAGCTGTCGGAATTCCGCGCCGAGGCCAACCGGCTCGGCATCAAGGTCGATCCGCCGTCGATCAACCGCTCCGGCATCGATTTCGAGGTGAACGGCCAGACCATCCATTACGCGCTGGCGGCGCTGAAAGGCGTCGGCAAGCAGGCCGTCGAGTCGATCGTCGAAGCCCGCGGCGAGCGCCCGTTTGCCGACCTGGCCGACTTCGCGCGCCGCATCAATCCGCGCGCGGTCAACAAGCGGGTGCTGGAGAAGTCTTGCGGCCGCCGGCGCGTTCGACGAGCTGGAGCCGAACCGGGCCTGCGCCCATGCGGCGGTCGATGTCCTGATGGGCACGGCGCAACGCTCGCACGAGGCCGCGACCGTGGGACAGAACGAGCTGTTCGGCGGCGGCGGAGGCGGGGAACGACTGGTGCTTCCGAAGGTCGATCCGTGGCTGCCCGCGGAGAAGCTGCAGCGCGAGTACGACGCCATCGGCTTCTTCCTGTCGGGCCATCCGCTGGACGATTACGCCGACACGCTGCGCAAGATGAACCTGCAATGCTGGACCGACTTCTGCCGTTCGGTGAAGGCCGGCGCGAGCGCCGGCCGCGTCGCCGCGACGGTGGTCTCGCGCACCGAACGCCGAACCAAGACCGGCAACAAGATGGGCATCGTCGGGCTCTCCGATCCGTCTGGACACTACGAGGCCATCCTGTTCGCCGAGGGCTTGCAGCAATATCGCGAGAGGCTCGAGCCCGGCTCGCCGGTGCTCCTGTTCCTGACCGCGGAGGCACAGGGCGACGAGGTGCGCGCGCGCATCCAGTCGGCGGAGCCGCTCGATCAGGCGGCGGCGCGGCTGCAGAAAGGCCTGCGGGTGTTCCTGCGCGACGCGGGTCCGATCGAGCCGCTGGCGCGGAGGCTCGAAGGCCGCGGCGACGGCGAGGTCAACGTCGTGCTGCAACTCGATGACGGCGCGGAGGTCGAGGTGAAGCTGCCCGGCCGCTACAAGGTTTCGCCGCAGATCGCCGGCGCCATCAAGGCTGTTCCGGGCGTCGTGACCGTGGAAATGATGTAGCGGCGAGGCGAGGCCCCGCGTTCGCAGACCGGTTGCGTTTCGTCGCGCCCCGCCCGACCGTTTGCATGGCACGCGGCGTGCATGAAGGCGTGCATCGTCCATTCTCGGACACGACCGACGGGGGACCACGATGCTGCACACGATCGGCAGAAGGCTGTCGCAATTGCTGGTTGCCGCGGGCGTGCTGGCGGCCACGGCCGCGCAGGCCTATCCGACCCGGCCGGTCACGATCGTGGTGCCGTTCGCCGCGGGCGGCATCACGGACATTCTCGCCCGCCTGACCGCCGAGCGGCTCACGACCTCGCTGAAGCAGACCTTCATCATAGAGAACCAGCCGGGCGCTGCGGGCGTCATCGCCGCGGAGCGGGTGTCGAAGGCGCAGCCGGACGGCTACACGCTGCTGTTCACGCCGATCTTCCAGATCACGATGGCGCCGCTCACCAACAGCAAGGTCACGTTCGATCCGGTGCGCGACTTCAAGCCGATCGCGGCGGTCGGGGCGACGCCGTTCGTGATCACCGTGGCCGGCGGATTTCCCGCCGACACGCTGTCGGGCTTCATCGACCATGTGCGCAAGCAGCCCGGCAAGATCACCTATGCCTCCGGCGGAACCGCGAGCCTCACACACGTCTCATCGGTTGTGTTTCTGAAAGCCGCTGGACTGGATATGATCCATGTGCCCTACATGGGCGTCGGTCCCGCCTTCAACGATCTGCTGGCGGGGCACGTCTCGATGCTCTCCGCGTCGCCGGTCGAGCTGAAGCCGTTTCTGGAAACCGGAAAAGTGAAACCGCTCGCCATCACCGCCGAAAAGCGCTCCGCCCAGATGCCCGGCGTGCCGGCCGTCGCGGAGACGGTGAAGGGCGTGCCGCCGGTCGTCACCTACAACGGCCTGCTCGCGCCAGGCCGCACGCCGGACGCCGTGATCGCCGCGCTGTCGAAGGAGTTGATCGCCGCGGAGAAAAGTCCCGAGTTCCGCGCCCGCATCGAGAAGATCGGCGTGGAGACCGTCGAGAACACGCCGGAGCAGTTCGCGAAGCTGATCGCGGACGACACCGCCCGCTGGCGCGGCGTGATCATGGATCTCAACATCAAGCAGCAGTGAGCGGCGGACGACGCCGGATTGGAACGGATGAGCGAAAACAACAAGCGTGTGGTGATCGTGGGCGCAGGCCCGGTCGGAATGGTCTGCGCCCTGGCGCTGAACCGGAAGGGCGTGCCGGTCACGGTGTTCGAGGTCGAGCCCGCGCCGGTGAAGGACCAGCGCGCGGCCACGATCCATCCGACCACGCTGGAGATGCTGGACGAGCTCGGCATCACCGAGAAAATCGTCCCGCTCAGCCTCTACTCCACGACCTACCGCTTCCACGACCGGCCGAGCGGCCAGGTGGTGGCCGAATTCAACCTCGATCTGCTGAAGGACGAGATCAAATTCCCGTTCGTGCTGCAGTACGAGCAGTACAAGCTCACCGCCTCGATCGCAGAAGAATACGCCAACGCGGCCGACTTCGACGTGCGGTTTTCGCACAACGTCACCGGCGTCAAGGAAACCGCAAACGGCGTCGTGGTGGAATACACCTCGCCGGGCGGCGTTGAGCGCATCGACGCCGCCTATGTCATCGGCTGCGACGGCGGCCGCAGCACCGTGCGCAAGCTCGCCGGCATCGAGTTCGAGGGCTTCACCTGGCCGGAGCGGTTCATCAAGATCGCCACCACCTTCGACTTCGAGACCGTCAATCCCAACCTCTGCTATCGCAATTACTTCTCCGATCCTGACGAATGGGCGAACCTGTTCAAGGTGCGTGGCGAGACCCCGGAAGGCCTCTGGCGCGTGATCCTGCCGGTGGCCGAGGGCGAGGACGACGCCACCGCGCTGTCGCCGGCGCGCGTCGAGGAGCGCCTGCAGAAGTTCTTCCCGAAGCAGGGCGCCTACGACGTCGAATACGTCAACGTCTACGGCGTCCACCAGCGAGTCGCCGCGACCTTCCGCAAGGGCCGCATCCTGCTCGCCGGCGATTCCGCGCACGCCAACAATCCGATCGGCGGCATGGGCATGAACGGCGGCATCCACGACGGCATCAATCTCGCCGAGAAGCTCGCGCGGGTGATTCATGGCGAGGCCGACCAGAGCCTGCTCGACCTCTACAGCCGCCAGCGCCGCCATGCGGCGGTGAACTACGTTCAGGCGCAGACCATCGCCAACAAGAAGATGATGGAAGAGCGCGACCCGGCCGTGCGCGCCAGGAACTTCGACGAGCTGCGCCGCACCGCGGAAAACCCCGTGACCGCCAAGGCGTTCATGCGCCGCGCCGCGCTGTTCGACAGCCTCAGGGACGCCGCCGCGGTCGCCTGACCGGCCCACCGTCACGGACCGCCGGTCTTGCACCGGCGGCCGGGCGGGGCCACATGCATTCCCCGTGGCATCGACCTTCGACAGCATCATCGAGCAGGCCCGGCTTGCGGCCCGCTCGGTCGCCGACTTCGGCGAGAACCTGCTCCATCCGACCGTCCGGCTCGGCATCACCGGCCTGTCGCGCGCCGGCAAGACCGTGTTCATCACGGCGCTGGTGCACGGGCTGGTGCGCGGCGGCCGCTTTCCGGTTTTCGAGGCGATGGCCGGCGGCCGCATCGCGGGCGCGCGGCTCGCGCCGCAGCCCGACGATGCGGTGCCGCGTTTCGATTACGAGACCCATCTGAAGGCGCTGGTCGAGGAGCGGCGCTGGCCCCAGTCGACGCGCCAGATCAGCGAGTTGCGGCTGACGCTCGACTATCAGTCGCGCTCCGGCGCGATGCGCACGCTCACCCTCGACATCGTCGACTATCCCGGAGAGTGGCTGCTCGACCTGCCGCTGCTCGACAAAAGCTACGAGCAATGGTCGGCCGAGACGCTGGCGCAGTCGCGCGAAGGGCCGCGCGCGGCGCACGCGGCGGCCTGGCTCGCGCATCTTGCGACGCTCGATCCGCAGGCGCAGGCCGACGAACCCGCTGCGATCGAGGCCGCGCGCCTGTTCACCGACTATCTGCGCGCGTGCCGCGACGAGCGCACCGCCATGAGCCTCCTGCCGCCAGGCCGGTTCCTGATGCCGGGCGACATGGCGGGCTCGCCGGCGCTGACTTTCGCGCCGCTCGACGTCCCCTCCGATGGCGAGCCGCCGCGCGGCTCGCTGTGGGCGATGATGCGCCGCCGCTACCAGTCCTATTGCGAGGTCGTGGTGAGGCCGTTCTTCCGCGACCACTTCGCGCGTCTCGACCGCCAGATCGTTCTGGTCGATGCGCTCGCCGCGCTCAACGCCGGGCCTGAAGTCGCTGCGCGACCTGCAGGCCGCGCTCACCGCCATCCTCGACTGCTTCCGCGTCGGCCGCAGCAGCCTGTGGAGCACGCTGTTCAGCCCGCGTGCCGACCGCATTCTGTTCGCCGCGACCAAAGCCGATCATCTGCATCACAGCGCGCACGACCGGCTGGAAGCGATCCTGCGCCGGATGGTCCAGCGCGCCATCGACCGTGCGGGCGGGGCGGGCGCGGAGATCGACGTGGTGGCGCTCGCCGCAGTGCGCGCGACCCGCGAGGCGGACGTCCGCAGCGACGGCGGGCTGCTGCCCGCGATCGTCGGCACCGCCGCGCCGGGCGAACGGATCGACGGCCGCGTCTTCGACGGCGAGACCGAAGTGGCGATGTTTCCGGGCGACCTGCCGGGCGAGGACGTGGACCTGTTCGCGCCGGACGCGCCCGGCTTCCGCGGTCTGGCCCAGGCGCAGGCCGGCGATCCTGCCGGCGAGACCGACTATCGCTTCGTGCGGCTGCGGCCGCCGCCGCTGGAGCGCGCGGATGACGGCGCGCCGGCCTTGCCGCATATTCGGCTGGACCGTGCGTTGCAGTTCCTGATCGGAGACCGGCTGCGATGAGCCGTCCGCACCCGACCGGCCGCCGCCCCGCGGCCTTCAGCCTCGACGACCCGCGCGTCGCGGTCGCCTCGCCCGACGAGGGATTCGAGCGTCTCGCAGGCGAAGCTGACCCGGCGACGCTGCCCGTGCCGCTGCCGCCCCGGCCGCGGCGGCGCTTCGGCTGGAGCGGGCTGTTCTGGTCGGGGCTCACCGGACTGGTGATGCTGGCGCTCGGCGTCACGGTCGCGAATTTCGTCGAAGACCTGTTCGCGCGTTCGCCGTGGCTCGGCGGCATCGGCCTTGCGCTCGCGCTGGCGGTCGGGCTCGGGCTGCTGGCGCTGATCGCGCGCGAGATCTACGGGCTGGCCCGCCTGTCCTCGATCGAGGCGCTGCGCGAGCGCGCCGCGGCCGTCCTCGTCAGCGACGATCGAGCCGCCGCGCGCGCGGTGGTCGACGATCTTCTTTCGCTGGTCCGGCCGATGCCGCAGCTCGCCCGCGGCCGCGCGCGGCTGGAGCGGCATCTGTCGGACATCATCGATGGCCGCGATCTGGTGGGGCTGGCCGAGCGCGAGCTGATGCCGCAACTCGACGCGCAGGCGCGGGCGCTGGTATCGGCCGCGTCGCGCCGCGTCTCGGTCGTCACCGCAGTGAGCCCGCGCGCCGCCATCGACATGCTGTTCGTGCTGCTCAACACGCTGACGCTGATCCGCCGGCTCGCGATCCTTTACGGCGGGCGGCCCGGCACGCTCGGGGTTCTCAAACTCCTGCGCCAGACGGTGTCGCATCTGGCGATGACCGGCGGCGTCGCGGTGACCGACAGCCTGATCCAGCAGGTCGTCGGCCACGGCGTGGCCGCACGGCTCTCGGCCAAGCTGGGCGAGGGTGTCCTGAACGGGCTCCTGACCGCCCGGCTCGGGCTGCTGGCGATCGAGCAGGCTCGGCCGCTGCCGTTCGCCGAACTGCCCCGGCCGGCGCTCAACGACATCGCCGGGGGCCTGCTGCGGTCCGGCGGCGGGCAGGGGGCGGAGCCCGGTTCCACAGGCCCGGCCGCGCCCGGCCGCTGATCCAAGGGCACGAAGCACTCCCGGCGGCCCAGGAGCCGGCCGTTTGTGTTGCGTTGCGGCCGTTCGGCCGCTATATGCACGGCCATCTCACACGCGGACATTGGCCTTCGGGCCGTCCGGTGGCCCGGACCGGGGTTTCGATCCCGTCCGCCGGGTCCACAGGTCCGCGGCGGACATAACCGGAGAAGACCAATGGCGCTGCCCGATTACAGCATGCGTCAGCTCTTGGAAGCTGGCGTTCACTTCGGCCATCAGGCCCACCGCTGGA
Source organism: uncultured Alphaproteobacteria bacterium (assembly GCA_963758225.1). Classification (GTDB taxonomy): domain Bacteria; phylum Pseudomonadota; class Alphaproteobacteria; order Rhizobiales; family Xanthobacteraceae; genus Z2-YC6860. Next base: position 536,271 of record CAVWUJ010000007.1, read on the forward strand.
ACCCGAAGATGGGGAATTACATCTTCGGCGTCCGCAACAACATTCACATCGTCGACCTCGCCCAGACCGTGCCGATGCTGCATCAGGCGTTGCAGGCTGTGAGCGACACCGTCGCCAAGGGCGGCCGCATCCTGTTCGTCGGCACCAAGCGCCAGGCGCAGGATCCGGTGGCGGAAGCGGCCAAGCGCTGCGCGCAATACTACGTCAATTCGCGCTGGCTCGGCGGCACCCTGACCAACTGGAAGACCATCTCCGGCTCGATCGCGCGCCTGCGCAAGCTCGAAGAAATGCTCTCCTCCAACGAGGCCCAGGGCTACACCAAGAAGGAGCGCCTTGACCTGCAGCGCGAGCGCGACAAGCTCGACCGCTCGCTCGGCGGCATCAAGGAGATGGGCGGTCTGCCCGACATGCTGTTCGTGATCGACACAAACAAGGAAGACATCGCGATCAAGGAGGCCAACCGCCTCGGCGTGCCGGTGGCGGCGGTGGTCGACACCAATTGCGATCCGGACGGCATCACCTTCGTGGTGCCCGGCAACGACGACGCCAGCCGCGCCATCTCGCTCTACTGCGATCTGGTCGCTCGTGCGGCGATCGACGGCATCTCGCGCGCCCAGGGCGGCGCCGGCATCGATCTCGGCGCAGCCGAGAAGCCGGTGGTCGAGGAGCTGCCGAAGCCGGCCGAAGCCAGTCTCGGCTTCGAGGCGCTGCCGGGCCCCCGCGGCGTGGCCGACGACCTGAAAAAGCTCGCCGGCGTTTCGCCCACCATCGAGAAGAAGCTTAACGATCTGGGCATCTTCCACTATTCGCAGATCGCCGAGTTCAGCTCCGAAGCCGCGCACAACGTCGGCGAAGAGGTCGGTCTGCCGGGCCGCGTACAGGGCTGGGTCGCCAAGGCCAAGGAACTGACGGCCGAGACCGAGTAACGCCGCGCGGGCCCTCGCGGCCCGCGTCTCGTCCCTTCAGAGCGCAACGGAAACAAAAACGATGGCCAACATCACCGCAGCGATGGTCAAGGATCTGCGCGACCAGACCGGCGCAGGCATGATGGACTGCAAGGCGGCGCTTTCGGAAACCGACGGCAACGTCGAGGCCGCAATCGACTGGCTGCGCAAGAAGGGCCTGTCCAAGGCCGCCAAGAAGGCCGGGCGCGTCGCCGCCGAAGGCCTGATCGGCGTCTCGGTCAAGGGCCCCAAGGGCGTGGTGGTGGAGGTCAATTCCGAGACCGACTTCGTCGCGCGCAACGACCTGTTCCAGGGTCTGGTCAAGATGATCGCCAGCGTCGCGCTCGACGTCGGCTCGGACGTCGAGGCCATCAAGGCTGCGAAGGCCGGCAACATCACGATCGCGGAAACCATTTCCGAGACCATCGCCAAGGTCGGCGAGAACATGACGCTGCGCCGCGCCGCCCAGCTTTCGGTCGGGCAGGGCGTGGTCGGCGCCTACGTCCACAACGCCGTGACCGACGGCCTCGGCAAGATCGGCGTGATCGTCGCGCTGGAATCCTCCGGCAAGACCGACGAACTGGCAGCGCTCGGCCGGCTGCTCGCGATGCACGTCGCGGCGTCGAACCCGCAGGCGGTGGATTCATCGGGTCTCGACCCGGTCGTGGTCCAGCGCGAGAAGGACGTGCTGGCCGACAAGTTCCGGCAGCAGGGCAAGCCCGAGGCGATGATCGAGAAGATCGTCGAATCCGGCCTGAAAACCTTCTACAAGGAGGTCACGCTTCTGGAGCAGCCCTACATCCACGATTCCGGCAAGAGCGTCGCCCAGGCCCTGAAGGAGGCCGAAGGCAAGGTCGGCGGCCCGATCAAGGTCGCGGGCTTCGTGCGCTACGCGCTCGGCGAGGGCATCGAGAGGCAGGAGTCGGATTTCGCTGCGGAGGTTGCGGCCCAGGCCGGCGTCAAGAGCTGACGCGGAGACCGCCGCACCCGGGGAGCCGCCCATGAACACGCCCGTCTCTGGCGCTGCATCGGCCTCGCTCGCAGGCCGTTCGCTGTATCGACGGGTGATCGTGAAGGTGTCCGGCGAGGCGCTCGCCGGCACGCACGGCTTCGGCGTGCATCAGCCGACCATCGACGCCATCGCCAAAGACCTGATCGCCGCGCGCGAACTCGGCGTTCGAACTCGGCGTCGTGGTCGGCGGGGGCAACATCCTGCGCGGCGTGCGGATGTCGAGCGAAAGCCTGTCGCGGCCGACCGCGGATTCGATGGGCATGCTGGCGACGGTGATGAACGCGCTGGTGCTGGAGGCCGCGATCGAGCGCATGGGCGTGTCGGCGCGCACCATGACGGCGCTGGCGATGCCCCAGGTCTGCGAGACCTACGAGCGGCAGCGCGCGCTGCGCCACTTCGACGAAAACCGCGTGGTGATCTTCGCCGGCGGCACCGGCAATCCGTTCTTCACGACCGACACGACCGCGGTGCTGCGCGCCGCCGAGATGGGCTGCGACGCCGTGCTGAAGGCCACCAATGTCGACGGCATCTACACGGCCGATCCGAAAAAGGATCCGAGCGCAACGCGCTACGAGCGCCTGACCCATCAGGAGGCGATCGACCGCGACCTCAAGGTGATGGATGCGACTGCCTTCGCGCTTGCCCGCGAGAATCGCACGCCTATCATCGTGTTTTCGATCGAAACCGCGGGGGCGATTGCGGCGGTTCTGAGCGGAAACGGCGTGTCGACGCTGGTCGCCGCCTGATCCAGCGGCGCGCGGCGACGGATTTTGTCACGATGCGGCAATGGCCAGCCGGGAGGATGCGATGGCGACCCCAACCCATGACATCAACGAGTTGAAGCGCCGCATGCATGGCGCACTGTCCGTGCTCAAGACCGAGCTGAACGGTCTGCGCACCGGCCGCGCCTCCGCGCATCTGCTCGATCCGATCCAGGTCGAGGCCTACGGCTCCACCATGCCGCTGAACCAGGTCGCAACCGTTACGGTGCCGCAGCCTCGCATGATCAGCGTGCAGGTCTGGGACCGCTCGATGGTCAACGCGGTGGAGAAGGCGATCCAGGCCGCCAACCTCGGGCTCAACCCGACCATCGAGGGCCAGGTGCTGCACCTGCGCATCCCGGAGCTGAACCAGGATCGCCGCAAGGAGCTGGTCAAGATCGCGCACAAATACGCGGAGGCCGCCAAGGTCGCCGTGCGTCACGTCCGCCGCGACGGTCTCGATGCGCTCAAGAAGATGGAAAAGGACAACGCCATCAGCCAGGACGACCACAAGCGGATGGACGGCGACGTCCAGAAGGCGACCGACCAGTCGATCACCGAAATCGACCAGTTGCTCGCCACCAAAGAGAAGGAAATCATGACGGTCTGACGGTTCCGCGCCGCCGCGACTGCAAGCCATGCAGAGCGGGAAGGTGCGGATGACGCGACCGCGCCACTAGCCTAGCACCCCGGAAAACTGCCAAACTTTTTGCACGGGCGCGTTCCGAGTCGGTTTGGCGGGATCGGCAGGGTCTCCATCCCCGCCTCCCGGACCAGGAATCAGCACGCGAAGGCACCTCACGATGTCCCATGCCCCGGCGCCGCTGCCCCGAACATCGGACCCGTCCGGCGTTCCACAGCATGTGGCGATCATCATGGACGGCAACGGCCGGTGGGCCGCCGCCCGCGGTCTGCCGCGCACCGAGGGCCACCGCCGCGGCGTCGAGGCGCTGCGCCGCGCAGTGCGGGCCGCCGGCGACCTCGGAATCCGTTATCTGACGATCTTCTCGTTCAGCTCGGAAAACTGGTCGCGCCCGGCCTCGGAGATCCGCGACCTGATGGGACTGCTGCGCCGCTTCATCCGCAACGACCTTGCGGAGCTGCACCAGAACGGCGTCAAGGTCCGCGTCATCGGCGAGCGCGAGTCGCTGGCGCCGGACATCCGTGCGCTGCTCGACGAGGCCGAGGTGCTCACCCGCGACAACGCCAACCTGACCCTTGTGGTGGCCTTCAACTACGGCTCCCGTCAGGAGATCGCCCGCGCCGCGCAGCGCATCGGCCAGGAGATCGCGGAGGGCCGGCTCGCGCCGCAGGCGGTGACCGCGGATCTGATCGGCCGCCACCTGGATGCGCCGGACCTGCCCGATCCCGATCTCGTCATCCGGACCAGCGGCGAGCAGCGGCTGTCGAATTTCCTGCTCTGGCAGGCCGCTTACAGCGAACTGGTGTTTATCCCGATCTACTGGCCGGACTTCGATCACGCCGCCTTCGAAAGCGCGATCGACGAATATCGCAAACGCGAACGCCGCTTCGGCGGGCTCGTCGCGAAGACCGGCTCCTAGAACGTGGCGGGCGCGCCGCCCATCGGGCATCCGGACCGGACGGAGGCCTCGGACGCGCGGTCCAACCTGCGCCTGCGCATCTTGGCCTCGCTGGTTCTGGCGCCGCTCGCGCTCGCGCTCGCCGTGTGGGGCGGCTGGCCGTTCGCCGCGTTCTGGGTTCTCGCCGGCGGGATCGTATTCTGGGAATGGATCAACCTGACGACCGGCGGGCGGGCCTTCGCGCCGGCCCAATGGAGCGCGCGGCACTGGCGCTGGGCGCTGGCCGGCGCGGTCTATGCGAGCGCATTTGCAGCCGCGACCGTCCTGCTGCGAAGCGATCCGCTGGCCGGGCTTGCTGCGATCCTGTTTCTCTTCGCGGTGGTCTGGCTCACCGACATCGCGGCCTATTTCGCCGGACGCGCCTTCGGCGGCCCGAAGCTGATGCCGCGCGTCAGCCCGAAGAAAACCTGGTCGGGTGCGATCGGCGGCACGCTGGCCGCGATCGCCGGCGGGGTGGGGCTGGCGGCCGGGTTCGGCTACACCCAGATCCTTCCGGTCGGGCTCGTGGCCCTTCTGCTTTCGATGGCGTCGCAGGCGGGCGATCTTGCGGAATCGGCACTCAAGCGCCGTTTCGACGTCAAGGATTCCAGCGCGCTCATTCCCGGCCACGGCGGCCTGATGGACCGGCTCGACGGCTATGCCGTCGCGGCGGTTTGCGCCGCCGGCATCGGGCTTGCGCGCGGCGGCACGGCCGCGCCGGCCCAGGGCCTTCTGGTGTGGTGATCCCGTGACCGCTTCCGTCCCGCCCCGATCCGACCGTCAGGCCTCCGTTCGAGCCACGCGCAGCGTCACTCTGCTCGGCGCCACCGGCTCGGTCGGATCCAGCACGGTCGATCTGCTAAGGCGAAACCGCGACGCCTATCGCGTCGAGGCGGTCACCGCGCATCGCAATGCGCGGGAGCTGGCGCAACTGGCGATCGAACTGGGCGCCCGCTTTGCCGCCGTCGCCGATCCCGCGGCCTTCGACGAGCTGAAGGACGCGCTGTCCGGCACCGGCATCGCCGCCGGAGCGGGAGAGGCTGCTCTGGTCGAAGCCGCCGCACGCCCGGCGGACTGGCTCCTGGCCGCGATCAGCGGCGCCGCAGGCTTGCGTTCGGCGCTGACGGCGCTGGAGCGCGGCGCGACCGTGGCGCTCGCCAACAAGGAATGTCTCGTCAGCGCGGGCCGGCTTTTCATGGACACGGCCAGGAATTCGGGCGCGACCGTGCTGCCGGTCGATTCCGAGCACAACGCGCTCTTTCAGGCTCTCGGCGCGGGCCGCCGGGCGGATGTCCGGCGCGCGATCCTGACCGCGTCCGGCGGGCCGTTCCGGACCTGGACGGCGGAGGCGATGCGGGATGCCACGCCGGAGCAGGCGCTGCGGCACCCGAACTGGTCCATGGGTCCGAAGATCACCATCGATTCCGCGACCCTGATGAACAAGGGGCTGGAGCTGATCGAGGCGCACCACCTGTTCGCGCTCGCGCCCGCGGAGCTGGACGTGCTGGTGCATCCGCAATCGATCGTGCACGGCCTCGTCGAGTTCCGCGACGGCTCGGTGGTGGCCCAGCTCGGCGCGCCCGACATGCGGATCCCGATCGCCCATTGCCTGGCCTGGCCCGGCCGGATCGACGGGCCGGCGCCGCGGCTCGATCTCGCCGCGCTCGGCCAGTTGACGTTCGAGGCGCCGGATGCCGGGCGGTTTCCGTCGCTGCGGCTGGCCCGGCAGGTCATGGAAGCGGGCGGCGCCAACGCCACAATTTTCAACGCTGCCAACGAGATCGCGGTCGAGGCTTTCATTTCACGCCAGATCGGATTTGCCGGGATCGTGGCGCTGGTCGAGGCCACGCTGGAGGCCGCGGCGGCCCGCGGGATCGCCGGCGATCCGCCGGATGTCGAGGTGGCGCTCGCCGTTGACCATATGGCAAGAAAGCTGGCTCTAGAGTTGCAGCGCGAAATCGCCGCAAAAGCGTCGTAGTAGCGTGATGTTTGGGGACGTCTGGGAGCGGGGACGAAGACCACAATGGGTTTTCTGAGCGATTTCGGCCTGTGGGGATCCGGCTGGGTCGGCTGGGTCATGCCGTTCCTGTTCGGCCTGAGCGTGGTGGTGTTCTTCCACGAGCTCGGCCATTTCCTTGTCGCGCGCTGGTGCGGCGTGAAGGTGCTGGTGTTCTCGATCGGCTTCGGCCCCGAGATCGCGGGCTTCTACGACCGCCGCGGCACCCGCTGGAAAATCTCGGCGATCCCGCTCGGCGGCTACGTCAAGTTCCACGGCGACGAAAACGCCGCGAGCGTTCCCGACAGCAAGGCGGTCGCCGAGATGCCGCCGGAGGAGCGCCGCCACAGCTTCTTCCACAAATCGGTCGGACAGCGCGCCGCGATCGTCGCGGCCGGGCCGATCGCCAATTTCATCCTGGCGATCGTGATCTTCGCCTCGGTCGCCCTGGTGTTCGGCAAGCAGACCACGGTGGCGCGCATCGACTCGGTGCAGCCGAATTCGGCCGCCGCCGCCGCCGGCTTCCAGTCGGGCGACATCGTGCTGGCGATCGACGGCCGCCGGATCGAAAGCTTCTCGGACATGCAGCGCATCGTCAGCGCCAACGCCGACCGGACGCTGAACTTCCGGATCGATCGCGGCGGCGTCGAGATGAATCTCGCGGCGACGCCGGCGCTTCGGCGCGGCAAGGACAATTTCGGCAACAACACCTGCCACGCCGTGCTCGGCGTCACCCGCGCGATCCGGGCCGACGACGTGAAAACCGAGTCGGTCGGGCCGATCGGCGCCGTGGCGCTGGGCGCAGAGAAGACCTGGTTCATCGTCGACCGGACCGCCAGCTACATCGTCGGCCTGTTCGCCGGCCGCGAATGCGTCGACCAGCTCGGCGGGCCGATCCGGATCGCGCAGATTTCGGGGCAGGTGGCGACCCTCGGTTTCCTGCCGATTCTCGAACTGGCCGGCATGCTGTCGGTCTCGATCGGGCTTCTTAACCTCTTTCCGGTGCCCCTTCTCGACGGCGGCCACCTGCTGTTCTACGCCATCGAGGCCGTCCGGGGGCGGCCTCTGTCCGAACGGGCGCAGGAACTGGGCTTCCGATTCGGCCTCGCGCTGGTGTTGATGTTGATGATTTTCACAACCATCAATGACACTTTCCAGCTTTTGCCGAGGCTTTGGGCGTCCTGACAGCGTGGCCGATGGGCAACTTCCTGCGGGTAACGGGCCGGAACGGGCCGAGTGGTGTTGCGATGACCGAAAATCCCTGTACAAACATGGGGCTGAGTGAGGCACGCAATCTCGCCGTTCAGTCGGTCATAAGGGTCAAAAAGGGCGCGTTGCGCATGAATTGGTGGGTGGGTTTGCTTCGGGGCCTGGGTCTGGCCGGCCTGGTTCTCGGCGGGGTGGCTTTCGGCGGCGCGCTGTCCGTAACGTCCTTGGTGGATCGCGCCCATGCGCAGACCGCCAGTTCGATCGTTGTTCAGGGCAACCGACGCGTTGAGGCCGACACCATCCGTTCGTACTTCCCGCCGGGCCGTCTCGATGCCCGCGCGCTCGACGACGCCCTGAAGGCGCTCTACCAGACCGGCCTGTTCCAGGACGTGCGGATCACCCCGTCGGGCGGCCGCGTCGTAGTCACCGTGGTCGAGAACGCGGTGATCAACCGCGTCGCCTTCGAGGGCAACAGCAAGGTCAAGGACGAGCAGCTCGTCGGTGAGGTGCAGTCTCGCTCCCGTGGCACGCTGTCCCGCCCGACCGTGCAGTCCGACACCCAGCGCATCGTGGAAATCTATCGCCGCAACGGCCGTTTCGACGTGCGGGTCGAGCCCAAGATCATCGAGCTGCCGAACAACCGCGTCGACCTCGTGTTCGAAATCAACGAGGGCGAGAAGACCTCGGTCCGCTCGATCAGCTTCGTCGGCAACAACAGCTTCTCGGCGACCCGCCTGCGCGACGAAATCCGCACCTCGTACACGTTCCTGCCGGGCTTTCTGTCGTTCCTGCAGTCGAACGACATCTACGACGCCGACCGGCTCGAAGCCGATCGCGACCTGCTGCGCCGCTTCTATCTGAAGAAGGGCTTCGCGGACGTGCGCATCGTGTCGGCGGTCGGCGAGTACGATCCGGCCCGTCAGGGCTTCGTCGTCACCTTCACCATCGACGAGGGCCAGCAGTACCGCTTCGGCACCGTCGACATCCAGTCGAACGTGCCGGCCATCGATCCCGGCAGCGTGCGCTCGACCCTGCGAACCAGCGCCGGCACCGTCTACAACGCCGAACTGGTCGAGAAATCGGTTGAGAATCTGGCAATCGAAGCGGCCCGCCGCGGCTATCCGTTCGCAGTCGTTCGTCCGCGCGGCGATCGCGACCCGGACAGCGCCCGCATCAACCTCGTCTACCTCATCGAAGAAGGCCCGCGTGTCTACATCGAGCGCATCAACGTGCGCGGCAACACCCGCACCCGCGACTACGTTATCCGTCGCGAGTTCGACCTCGCGGAAGGCGACGCCTTCAACCGTGCGCTCGTCGATCGCGCCGAGCGGCGGCTGAAGAACCTGAATTACTTCAAATCGGTCAGGATCACCAACGAACCCGGCTCCGCGCCGGACCGGATCGTGCTGAACGTCGACGTGGAGGAGCAGCCCACCGGCGAAATGTCGATCGCCGGCGGCTATTCCACCGCGGACGGCTTCATGGGCGAGGTCAGCGTCGGCGAGCGCAATCTGCTCGGCCGCGGCCAGTACGCCCGCGCCGCCATCCAGTACGGCCAGCGCGCGCGCGGGTTCGAACTGTCCTTCGCCGAGCCGTTCTTCCTGGGCTATCGGCTCGCGGCCGGCGTCGACGTCTTCGCCAAGCAGACGCTGGCGTCGAGCTACTACTCCTACGACAACGAGATCGCGGGCGGAAACCTGCGCCTGGGCTTCGCGCTCAGCGAAGAGCTGAGCTTCCAGGCGCGTTACTCGGCCTACCAGCAGAACATCTCGCTGCCCGGCGGGCAGGTGAGCTGTAATCCGCAGACGTCGTCGACGCTCTGCGCGTCGCTGCCGGTCCGCAAGGAGCTGGCGGACGGCCGCTCGCTGGTGTCGCTGGTCGGCTACACGCTCGCCTACAACACGCTCGACAACAACAAGAACCCGACCACCGGCATCCTTGCCGAGTTGAAGCAGGACTTCGCCGGCGTCGGCGGCGACGTGAACTTCATCCGCTCGACCGCCGACGTGCGCAGCTACTACGAGGTGTTCTCGGACGTGGTCGCGGTGGTGCGCCTGCAGGGCGGCCATCTCGGCGGCTGGGGCAGCAAGGATCTGCGCATGCTGGATCACTTCCAGATGGGTCCGAACCTGGTCCGCGGCTTCGCAACGGCCGGCATCGGTCCGCGCGACATGACGCCGAACACCACGCAGGACGCGGTCGGCGGCACCATGTACTGGGGCGCCAGCGTGGAGGCCCAGACCCCGTTCCACTTCATCCCGAAGGACGTGGGCATCAAGGGCGCCGTGTTCGCCGACGCGGGCTCGCTGTGGGGCTACAAGGGCCCGACCTCGTTCCAGGGGCAGACGATCTCGCCGCTCGATTCCGAGGCCATCCGCGCCTCGGTCGGCGTGGGCCTGATCTGGAATTCGCCGTTCGGTCCGCTGCGGTTCGATTACGCGATCCCGCTGATGAAGCAGGGCGAGGACCGGGTGCAGCAGTTCCGGTTCGGCGGCGGCACGCGGTTCTGACCCGCCCGGATCGAACCCGGACGGCCGCGGGGCGGTTGCGATGACCGATCCGATCTTCTTCAAGGCTGGATCGGGAATGAGCGTGGCGGAGATCGCCGCGCTCATCCGCGCCGACGTTCCCGCAGGTGCCGATCCGAATGCGCGCGTGACCAATCTCGCGCCGCTCGACCGTGCCGGTCCCCACGATCTCGTGTTCATCGAGAAGGCCCGCTTCGCGGCCGATCTCGCCCGCTGCGCCGCACGGCTGTGCCTCGCGCCGCCCTCGCTCGACGTCGCAGCACCCGCGCACATGAACATGATGCGCACGGCGAGCCCTTACCGCGCCTTCGTCGCCGTCGCCCGCGCGATGTTTCCCGAATCGCTGAGACCGTCGTCGATGTACGCCGCCCAGGGCCGGGTCGAAGGCGCGTTCGTGCATCCGCGAGCACGGCTTGAGGACGGCGTCTCGATCGACCCGGGGGCGGTGATCGGACCGGATGCGCAGGTGGGTGGCGGAACGACGGTCGGGCCGGGCGCGGTGATCGGACCGGGCGTGCGCATCGGACGCGACGGCACGATCGGCGCGGGCGCCACCCTGGCGCACGCCATCGTCGGAGACCGGGTGATCGTACACCCGGGCGCGCGGATCGGGCAGGACGGCTACGGCTATCTGGCCGGCGCCAGCCACCTGAAAATTCCGCAGATCGGCCGCGTCATCATTCAGGACGATGTCGAGATCGGCGCCAACACCACCATCGACCGCGGCGGCCTGCGCGACACGGTGATCGGCGAGGGCACCAAGATCGACAACCTGGTTCAAATCGGCCACAACGTGCAGATCGGACGGCATTGCATCCTGGTCTCTCAGGTCGGCGTGTCCGGAAGCTGCACGATCGGCGACTACGCGGTTCTGGGCGGGCAGGCCGGGCTTTCGGACCATATCGAAATCGGCGAGGGGGCCCAGATCGCCGCCCAGTCGGGCGTGATGGAATCGGTGCCGGCCGGCGAACGCTGGGGCGGCGCTCCGGCGATGCCGATCAAGGATTTCTTTCGCGCGACGTCGGCGTTTCGGGATTTGGCGCGGCGCGCCGGATTGCCCCGCGGCGCATCGCGAGGCAAGGAGGACGGAGAAGCGACATGAGCGGTGAGACGATCGACGCCATCGGCATACGCGAGGTGCTCGCCGCGCTTCCGCACCGCTATCCGTTTCTTCTCGTCGATCGCGTGAAGGACATTCGCGGCGACGAGCACGGCATCGGAATCAAGAACGTCACAATCAACGAGCCGCACTTTCTCGGACACTTTCCGAACAACCCCGTGATGCCGGGCGTGCTGATTCTGGAGGGAATGGCGCAGACCGCAGGCGTGCTCTGCATCCGATCGAAGCCGGACAAAACGAGTCCGTCGCTCGTCTATTTCATGACCATCGACAAGGCCAAGTTCCGCAAGCCGGTGCTGCCGGGCGACGTGCTCGAGTATCACATGACCCGGCTTCAAAGGCGCAAGAACATGTGGTGGTACCGCGGCGAAGGCAAGGTCGCAGGCCAGATCGTGGCCGAAGCCGAGCTCGGCGCGATGATCGTCGACGGCTGACCATGCCGCAGATCGACCCAACCGCGCGCGTGGCCGAAGGGGCGCGGCTCGCCGACGACGCGGAGGTCGGCCCCTATTGCATCGTGGGACGCGACGTCGAATTGCGCGCCGGCGTCCGTCTTGTGGCGCATGTGAACGTGGACGGGGTCACCGCCATCGGCGAGCGAACCCAGGTGCATCCCTTCGCCTCGCTCGGCGGAGCGCCGCAATCGACCGGCTATCGCGGGGAGCCGACGCGGCTCACGATCGGTGCGGATTGCACGATCCGCGAGGGCGTCACCATGAGCACGGGAACCGTTGCGGGCGGCGGCCTTACCGCGGTCGGCGACGGCGGCTTCTTCATGGCCTACAGCCATGTCGGACACGACTGCAGGATCGGCAACGGCGTGATCCTGGCGAACAACGTGCTGCTCGCCGGCCATTGCGTGCTCGGCGAGAACGTCTTCATGTCGGGGTTCGCAGCCACGCACCAGTTCACCCATATCGGCGCGAACGCGATGATCAGCGGTCTGACCGGACTGCGCGGCGACGTGATCCCGTTCGGCATCGCGGCCGGACCGTTCGCCCGTCTGAGCGGCATCAACGTCGTGGGCATGCGGCGCCGCAAGTTCTCCAACGAGTTGATCCGTGCCGCACGCGAGGCCTACAAGCTTCTGTTCTCAGCCCGAGGCACGCTCGCCGAGCGGATTTCCGAAATCGAAGGCCGCTTCGGTTCGGACCCTGCGGTGGCGCAGATCGTCGAATTCGTCCGCAGCCCGCGCGACAGGCGCCCGCTCTGCCATCCCGGCGGCCAGGCGGAGGAGTGAGCCGATGACCGTGCCGGGCCAGAGCCGCACGGTCGCAGCGCTCGACGAGGGCGCTCCGCTCGCCATCATCTGCGGCGGGGGTGCGCTCCCCTACACCGTGGCCGCCGCGGCGCGGCGTCGGGGCCGGTGGCCGGTTCTGTTCGGTCTGGCCGGCTTTGCCGATCCGCAGGCGATCGCGGCCTATCCCCATCACTGGATCAGGCTCGGACAACTCGGACGCTTCCGCCGGCTGGCGCGCGCGGAGGGCTGCCGGGAGGTCGCGATGATCGGAAGCGTGGTGCGGCCGACCCTGCGACAGCTCTGGCCGGATTTCGCAGCGGCGGTTCTGCTGCCGCGGCTGCTGATCCTGTTCCGCGGAGGTGACGATCATCTGCTGCGGGGCGTCGCGGCGATCTGCGAGGACAACGGCTTCCGGCTCGTCGGCGCCCATGAAATCGCTCCGGAGATCCTGATGCCCGCGGGTGCGCTGGGACAACGGCAGCCGGCCCAGCCGGACCGCTCCGACATCGCAACGGCTCTGGCCGTGCTTCGCGCCACGAGTCCGTTCGACATCGGGCAGGGGGCCATCGTCGCCGACGGAAGGGTGCTTGCGATCGAGGCCGCCGAGGGCACCGACGCCATGCTTGCGCATCTGGCTGCATTGCGGCAGTCCGGTCGCATTCGGGCACCGGCCGGCCGCGGCGTGCTCGTGAAGGCGCCCAAGACCGGACAGGATCGCCGCTTCGACCTGCCCTCGATCGGGCCGCGCACGGTGGAGGGCGCTGCCGCCGCGGGCCTTGCGGGGATCGCGGTTATTTCCGGCAGCACCGTCGTCGCGGAACCGGACCGCATCGCAGGCCTTGCCGACCGCTGCGGTCTGTTCGTTGTGGGCCTCGACGAGGAAGGCGCATCGGCGTGAGCACGGACGTCACAAGCCGGCCGCTGCGGCTGTTTCTGGTCGCGACCGAGGAATCCGGGGACCGGCTCGGTGCGGCGTTGATCCGCGCGCTGCGCGAGGCCACGAACGGACGGATCGAGCTGCGCGGGATCGGCGGCCGCGCGATGGCGGCGGAGGGGCTCACAAGCCTGTTTCCGATCGACGATCTCGCCATCGTCGGATTTTCCGCCATTCCCAAACGCCTGCCCGACATCCTGCGTCGCATTCGCGAGGCGGCGGACGCAGCGGTGGCCGCCGGGCCCGACGGGCTGGTGATCATCGACAGCCCGGAGTTCACCCATCGCGTTGCGCGGCGCGTGCGGCGACGGGCGCCGCACATCCCGATCGTCGATTATGTTTCACCGTCGGTCTGGGCCTGGCGGCCGGGGCGCGCGCGCGCCATGCGCGCCTATGTCGACCGGGTGCTGGCGCTGCTGCCGTTCGAGCCGGAAGAGCATCGCAAGCTCGGCGGCCCGCCCTGTGTCTACGTCGGCCATCCCCTGAGCGAGCAGGTCGATGCCCTGCGTCCTTCGCCGGACGAGGCCGACCGCCGGGCGCGCAAGCCGTGGACCGTGCTGGCGCTTCCCGGCAGCCGCCGGGGCGAGGTCGAGCGGCACGCCGCCGTGTTCGGCGAGGCACTGGGTCTGCTCGCCGAGCGTGTCGGCAGCACCCATTCCCTGGAGGTCGTCGTTCCGACCGCGCCGCATCTGTCCGACCCGGTCACCCGGTCCTGCGCGACCTGGCCGGTGCCGGTCCGGGTCGTGACCTCCGAGGACGACAAGCGCGCCGCCATGCGCATCGCGCGCGCGGCGCTGACCAAGTCCGGAACCGTCACGCTGGAGCTGGCCCTGTCCGGGGTTCCGATGGTCGCCGCCTATCGCGTCTCCGCGATCGAGGCGCTTGTCGCACGCCGCCTGGTCCGGGGAACGACCGTGATCCTGGCCAACCTCGTGCTTGGCCGGAACGTGGTGCCCGAGTTCCTGCAGGACGACTGCACGCCCAGCCGGCTGGCGGACGCCCTTGCGCCCCTGCTTAACGACACGCAGACCCGGCAGCTCCAGACCGAGGCTTTCGCAAGCCTCGACGCCATCATGGAAATCGGCCGTGAAGCGCCCGCGCGCCGGGCCGCCGAGGCGGTTCTGGAGACGCTGCAGCGGTCGGAACTTGGCTTTGCCGGCGCGATCCGAAACGGCTAGTTTGCACCCGGCAATGACCACCCATCTCCCCATCCGCGCCGCCATCACAGGCGTTCACGGCTATGTGCCGGATTATGTTCTGACCAACGCCGAACTGGCGAAACTGGTCGACACCAGCGACGCCTGGATCACCGAACGGACCGGCATCAAGGAGCGGCGCATCCTCAAGGGCGAGGGGCTCGGCACATCGCATATGGCGGCCGAAGCGGTGCGCGGCCTGCTCTCCGCAACCGGCGCCCGCGCCGAGGAGATCGACCTCCTGATCTGCGCCACGACCACGCCGGACATGGTGTTTCCGTCGACCGCCAACCTGATCTGCGACATGGTCGGGATCCGCAACATCGGCTCGTTCGACATCCAGGCGGCGTGCTCGGGCTTCGTCTATGCGCTGACGGTGGCTTCGCAGTTCATCGCGACGGGACAGTGCCGCAAGGTGGTCGTGGTCGGCGCCGACAAGATGTCGACGATCATCGATTACACGGACCGCGCCACCTGCGTTCTGTTCGGCGACGGCGCCGGCGCCGTGATGCTGGAACCGAGCGACAACGGCCACGGCATTCTCGACACGCTGATCCGCTCGGACGGCGCGGGCATGCCGCATCTGCACCAGAAGGCCGGCGGCAGCCGGATGCCGCCGAGCGCCGAGACCGTCGCAAAGCGGTTGCACTACGTCTACCAGGAAGGGGCGGCGGTCTATAAGTTCGCGATCGCCAACATGGCCCAGGTCTCGACCGAGCTGATGGCGCGCAACAACCTGAAGGCCGAGATGATCGACTGGCTGGTCCCGCATCAGGCCAACCGGCGGATCATCGAGTCCACGGCCGAGCGCATGCGGCTGCCGATGGAGAAGGTGATGGTCACCATCCAGAAGTACGGCAACACGACGGCCGCGACGATCCCGCTCTGCCTGTGGGACTACGAAAGCCGCTTGAAGGCCGGCGACCGCCTGATCCTCGCGGCCTTCGGCGGCGGTTTCACCTGGGGCGGCGCTTACGTGACCTGGGCCTACAACAGCCACTGATTGTCATGCGACGAACTTCCAATGCGAAAGGGGCGCCCGCAGGCGCCCCTTGATCGTTTCGCCTGCCGCAGGCCGCGGCCTGCACGGCCATCACTTGCGCCGCGAAATCGGCACATAGTCGCGGCGCGGCGCGCCGGTGTAGAGCTGCCGCGGACGGCCGATGCGCTGGCTCGGATCCTCAATCATCTCCTTCCACTGCGCGATCCAGCCGACTGCGCGCGCGACCGCGAACAGCACGGTGAACATCGTGGTCGGGAAGCCCATCGCCTTCAGCGTGATGCCCGAATAGAAGTCGACGTTCGGGTAGAGCTTCTTCTCGATGAAGTATTCGTCGGAGAGCGCCACCCGCTCCAGCTCGATTGCGACCTGCAGCAGCGGATCGTCGCGATGGCCGAGTTCGCTCAGAACCTCGTGCGCGGTCTTCTGCATGATCTTTGCGCGCGGGTCGTAGTTCTTGTAGACGCGATGGCCGAAGCCCATCAGGCGGAAGCCCGAGTTCTTGTCCTTGGCCTTCTTCACGAACTCCGGAATGCGATCGGGCGTGCCGATCTCGCCGAGCATCTTGAGCGCGGCTTCGTTGGCGCCGCCGTGCGCGGGGCCCCAGAGCGCGGCGATGCCGGCGGCGATGCAGGCGAACGGATTCGCGCCGGTCGAGCCGGCGAGCCGCACCGTCGAGGTCGAGGCGTTCTGCTCGTGGTCGGCGTGCAGGATAAAGATGCGGTCCATCGCCCGCGCCAGCACCGGGTTCGGCTTGTAGTCCTCCGCCGGCACGGCGAAGCACATGCGAAGGAAATTGGTGGCGTAGTCGAGATCGTTCTTCGGATACACGAACGGCTGGCCGATCGAATACTTGTAGGCCATCGCCGCGAGCGTCGGCATCTTCGCGATCATCCGGATCGACGCGATCATGCGTTGCACCGGATCCGAGATGTCGGTGGAGTCGTGATAGAACGCGGACAGCGCGCCGACCGAGCCCGTCATCACCGCCATCGGATGGGCGTCGCGGCGGAAGCCCTGGAAGAAGCGGTTCATCTGCTCGTGAACCATCGTGTGGCGGGTCACGCGATAGTCGAAGTCGGACTTCTGCGGCGGCGTCGGCAGTTCCCCGTACAGGAGCAGGTAGCAGGTCTCGAGGAAGTCGCCGTGCTCGGCGAGCTGCTCAATCGGCACGCCGCGATACAGCAGCACGCCCTCGTCGCCGTCGATGTAGGTGATCTTCGACTCGCAGGAGGCGGTCGAGGTGAAGCCGGGGTCGAAGGTGAACATCCCGGTTTCGCCGTAGAGCTTGCCGATGTCGATCACGTCCGGGCCGATCGAACCCTCGTAGACCGGGAACGACCAGTTTTTGTCGCCCACGGAAAGCTTGCCGGTCTTGACGTTCGAGCCGGTTTTCGCGTCCATGATCGTGCCCTCGCATTATGCGGACCGACGCCCGGCCCGGCTGTACCACCCGTAATTTTGGGTAGCCCATTCATGTGTGCGCTGCAAGATACAGCACCCTTGGGGCTGCCTGGCAAATAGGCAGATTGCAGGGCTGGACTCAGAAAACCAGGCCCGACATCAGCGCGCCTGGTCGCGCAGGCGCGCCAGACTTTCTTCCTTTCCGAGCACCGCCAAGACGTCGAAGATCGGCGGCGACGTCACCCGTCCGGTCAGCGCCGCGCGCAGCGGCTGCGCCACGGCGCCGAGCTTGATGCCCCGGGCATCGGCAAAGCCGCGCACCCGGGCCTCCACCGCAGGCGCATCCCAGGCGGACGCCTCCTCGAAGCGGGCCACCAGCGAGCCGATCAGGCCTCTCGCCTCGTCCGTGAGCAGGGCGCGCGCCTTCTCGTCCAGCATGAGCGGCCGGTCGGCCCACAGGAAGCCTGCGGCATCCAGCAGCTCGAGAAGCGTCTTGGCGCGCTCCTTGAGATGCGGCATCGCCGCCAGCAGCCGCATGCGGGCGTCGGGCGTCAGCCTTTTTGCGATGTCCGCGCCCTGCGGCAGATGCGGCAGCAGCGCGTCGATCGCCGCGACCAGATCGGCGTCCGCGCTCTGGCGGATGTAGTGGCCGTTGAGGCTCTCCAGCTTCGCAAAGTCGAACCGGGCCGGGGAGCGGCCGATCTGCGGCAGGTCGAACGCCGCGATCATCTCCTCGGTGGAAAATATCTCCTGATCGCCGTGGCTCCAGCCGAGCCGCACCAGGTAGTTGCGCACCGCGGCCGGCAGGTAGCCCATCGCCCGGTAGGCGTCGACGCCGAGCGCGCCGTGGCGCTTGGAGAGCTTCGAGCCGTCGGGCCCGTGGATCAGCGGGATATGCGCCATCGATGGCACGTCCCAGCCCAGCGCCTCGTAGATCTGCTTCTGGCGTGCGCCGTTGTTGAGATGATCATCGCCGCGGATGATGTGGGTCACGCCCATGTCGTGATCGTCCACCACCACGGCCAGCATGTAGGTCGGCGTGCCGTCCGAGCGCAGCAGCACGAAATCGTCAAGGTTCTCGTTCTGCCAGACGACGCGGCCCTGGACCTGATCCTCGATGACGGTCTCGCCGGTGAGCGGCGACTTCAGGCGGATCACCGGCTTGACGCCGGCCGGGGCCTCGGACGGGTCGCGGTCGCGCCAGCGGCCGTCGTAGAGCCGCGTGCGGCCCTCGGCGCGGGCCTGTTCGCGCATCTGGGTCAGCTCTTCTGCCGAGGCGTAGCAGCGGTAGGCGCGCCCGGCGTCGAGCATCGTCTGCACGACCTCGCGATGCCGCTCCGCCCGCGAGAACTGGTAGACCGCATCGCCGTCCCAATCGAGGCCGAGCCAGGAGAGCCCGTCGAGGATCGCCTCGATGGCAGCCTGCGTGGAGCGCTCGCGGTCGGTGTCCTCGATCCGCAGCAGCATCCGGCCGCCGAAACGGCGGGCATAGAGCCAGTTGAACAGCGCGGTGCGGGCTCCGCCGATATGCAGGAAGCCGGTCGGCGACGGCGCGAAGCGGGTGACGACGGGAGCGTTCATGTCCGGCTGGTGAGAGGAGAGCGACTTGGCGTTCCATAGCGCGGACGCGCGCGGCAAGAAAGGGCGGCAAGAAAAGACGACGAGAAAGGCGACAAGTAAGGTGACAGACGACGTCCCGAACCGGCCGGCCGGATCTCGGGCTTGGCTGTCCCGCCGGGATTTGGCAGATAACCCGGGCGCGGCAACCGGCCGGCGCCATCGACGACAGGATCAAGGCAGCATGGCGGCAGACCACGTCGAGGGCGGCACTGAAGGCGCGGCGGGGCGCGATTTCATTCGCGACATCGTTGCGTCCGATCTCGCCGCCGGCCGCTGCAAGACCGTCGTCACGCGGTTTCCGCCGGAGCCCAACGGCTACCTGCACATCGGCCACGCCAAGTCGATCGCCCTGAACTTCGGCATCGCGCAGGAGTTCGGCGGCCGCTGCCACCTGCGCTTCGACGACACCAATCCGACCCGCGAGGAGCAGGAATACATCGACGCCATCCAGGAGGACGTTCGCTGGCTCGGCTTCGACTGGGGCGATCACCTGCACTATGCCTCCGACTATTTCGAGCAGCTCTACCAGTGGGCCGAGCTTCTGATCGAGGCGGGCAAAGCCTATGTTGACGACCAGTCCCCCGACGAGATGCGGCAGAACCGCGGCACCCTGACCGAGCCGGGAACCGACAGCCCCTTCCGCGACCGCAGCGTTGCGGACAATCTCGACCTGTTTCGCCGCATGCGGGCCGGCGAGTTCCCGAACGGCGCGCGGGTGCTGCGCGCCAAGATCGACATGGCGTCCGGCAACATCAATCTGCGCGACCCGGTGCTCTACCGGATCCTGCATGCGCATCACCCGCGCACCGGCACGCAGTGGAAGATCTATCCGAGCTACGATTACGCGCATGGCCAGTCCGACGCGATCGAGGGCATCACGCACTCGATCTGCACGCTTGAATTCGAGGATCACCGCCCGCTCTACGACTGGCTGCTCGACAACCTGCCGGTGCCCTCGCGGCCGCGGCAGTACGAGTTCGCACGGCTCAATCTCACGCATGCGCTGCTGTCCAAGCGCGTGCTGACGCGGCTGGTGCAGGAGAAGCACGTCGCGGGCTGGGACGATCCGCGCATGCCGACCATCGCGGGGCTGCGGCGGCGGGGCGTGCCGCCGGCGGCGCTGCGCGATTTCGTGCGGCGCATCGGCGTCGCCAAGGCCAACAGCGTGGTCGATGCCGGATTGCTGGATTTCTCGATCCGCGAGGTTCTGAACAAGACGGCAATGCGCCGGATGGCGGTGCTGCGTCCGCTCAAGGTTGTGATCGAGAACTACGAGGGTCCGGGCGAGGCGCTCGAAGCCGCCAACCATCCGGACGATCCGGACGCGGGCATGCGCAGCATTTCGTTCGGCCGCGAGATCTTCATCGAGCGCGACGATTTCATGGAGAACCCGCCGAAGAAGTTCTTCCGTCTCTCTCCGGGTGCGGAGGTGCGGCTGCGCTACGCCTACTTCGTCACCTGCCGTGAGGTGGTGAAGGACGCCAACGGCGAGGTCGTCGAATTGCGCTGCACCTACGATCCCGCCACGCGCGGCGGCAACGCACCCGACGGCCGCAAGGTGAAGGCGACGATTCACTGGGTCTCGGCGCGCGACAGCGTTGCGGCGGAGGTGCGGCTCTACAATCCGCTGTTCCTCGATCCCGAGCCCGCAGCGGGCGAGGGCTTTGCGGCCGGCCTCAATCCGCAATCGATGGACATCCTCCGCGAGGCCCGCGTGGAGGCCGCGCTCGCAACGCCGGGCAACCAGCCGGCCGCGGTGCAGTTCGAGCGGCAGGGCTATTTCGTCCAGGATCCGGATTCCGCCCCCGGACGGCTGGTTTTCAACCGCACCGTCGGCCTGCGCGACAGCTTCGCCAAGGCCGTCGCCAAGGGCTGACCGCAGACGCACGACAGTTCCCCCGCGCCATTTGCCGCGGGCGGGGCGCACGGCCGAACGCTGGCATCGGTCCCCGACCCCGCGCTAGCATCGCAACCACGGCGTGCGCACACGGTTGCAATCGCCCGGCGTTGTGGGGACGCCGCACATGGTGGAGTGGGGCAGGGAGCGGCCGCCGGGAAAGGGCGGCGCGCCGGCGGCGGCCGGCGTTGCGGGCGCGGACGACCGGCGGCGGGCCGCGGTCCTGCCTGCCTGGAATTTGCCGCGTCTTGGCGCGCTGCTGGGTTCGAGCTTGCGCCAGAGGATCGGCGCCTGGGCGGAGGCTGAGGGCGGCCCCGGCCGGCTTCTGCCGTGGCTGCCGATCGCCTTCGGCGCGGGCATTGCGCTCTATTTCACCGCCGAGCACGAACCGCTGGTCTGGGCCGGACCGACGCTGGCAGCAATCTGCGGGCTCATTGCGTGTCTCGCCCGCCGGCGCGCGCTTGGCTTCGGCGCGGCGCTGATCGCAACGGCAGCCGCTCTCGGCTTTTCCGTCGCGAGCCTGAAGGCGACGCGCCTGGCTCATCCTGTTCTGCAGGCCCCCGCCTGGAACGTCGAGGTGTCCGGGTTCATCGAGCGGCTGGAGATGCGCGAGCGATCCGACCGGATCGTGGTGCTGGCGACACGCGTGGAGGCGCCCCGTCTCGGCGTAAAACCGGAGCGCGTCCGCGTCACGCTGCGCAAGGGCACGCCGCTCGCGGTCGGCCAGCATGTCACGTTCAAGGCCCGGCTCGGCCCGCCGCCGGCGCCGCTGCGGCCCGGCGGCTACGACTTCGCCCGCGATCTCTATTTCCAGCGGATCGGCGCAACCGGTTTCGTGCTCGGAGCCGTGACGGTGTCGCAGCCGCAGCAGGCCCGCGAGATCACCGCGGGGATGCGCGCGGCGGCGGCGATCGAAAGTCTGCGCGAGGCGATCGACCGCCGCATCAAGCAAGCCGTTCCGGGCGACGCCGGCGCGATCGCCTCGGCGCTGATCACGGGCAAGCGGGACGCCATCGGCGCTCACATCAACGAGGCGATGTACGTCTCGAGTCTCGCTCATGTGCTCTCGATCTCCGGCTATCACATGGCGGTGGTGGCGGGCGTCGTGTTCTTTGCCTTGCGCGCGGCGCTCGCCCTCGTGCCGGGTTTCGCCAGCCGGCGGCCCATCAAGAAATGGGCGGCCGTAGGCGCGCTCGCCGGCGCGGCGTTCTACCTGGCGATTTCCGGCGGGGCGATCGCCACCCAGCGCGCCTTCATCATGACTTCGGTCGTGCTGATCGGCGTGATCGCGGACCGTCCGGCGCTGACGCTTCGCACGCTCGCCTTCGCGGCGCTCGCCGTGCTGACGATCGCGCCCGAGGCGCTGGTGCATCCGAGCTTTCAGATGTCGTTTGCCGCAACGCTGGCGCTGGTCGCAGCCTACGAGAACTCCGCGGGATGGCGCGCCAGCGCGGACAGTTCGCTGGCGGCGCGCGTCGCGCTGTGGGGCGGCCGCGAGGTCGCCGCGCTGGTTCTGGCTTCGGTCGTGGCCGGTCTCGCGACCATGCCCTACGCCGCCTACCACTTTCACCGGATCGCGCCCTACGGCGTTCTCGCCAACCTGGTGGCGATGCCGATCGTCTCCGCTTGGGTCATGCCGAGCGGGCTGCTCGCCCTGCTGCTGATGCCGTTCGGCTTCGACGGGCTGCTGTGGCGGCTGATGGGCGAGGGGATTTCCTGGATGGTCGCAGCGGCCATCTGGGTGGCGAGCCTTCCGGGCGCCAACCTCCGGATGCCCGCCTTTGGCGCCGGGCCGCTGCTGCTGTGCACGATCGGGATGGCGATCCTGTGCATTCTGCGAACGCCGTTGCGTCACGCCGGGACGCTTCTCGCGGTGACGGCCTGCGTGCTTGCGTGGCGCGCGCCTCAACCCGACGTGCTGGTGGCCGGCGACGGCCGCAGCATCGCCGTGCGCGGCAGCGACGGACGGCTCTCGGTCCATCGCAGCCCGGGCGGCGACGCCTTCGCCGTGCGGACCTGGCTCGCCGCCGATGGCGACGACCGCGCGCCGGACGACGCCTCGCTCAGGGGTGGGATGCGTTGCGACGACAACGGCTGCATCGGCCGCGCGCCGTCCGGACAGGCGGTGGCGCTGGCGTTGCGGCCCGAGGCCTTCGAAGAGGACTGCCGGATCGCAGCGGTCGTGATCGTCGCCCGCGAAGCGCCGCCGTGGTGTCAGGCGCTCGTCGTGGACCGCACGCAGTTGCGCGCGCAGGGCGCGGCCGCGATCCGCTTCAGAGAGGGAGGGCCGGAGCTTGAATTCGCACGCCCGCAAGGGCTGCTGCGCCCCTGGACGCGCCAGCCCGAGCGGAGCCAGACGCCGACGGCCGCCGCTTCGACAACAGGCCCATCAGCGACAAGCCCACGGACGAACGTTCCAACGCCGTTGCGGAGCCGGCCGCTGCGCAATTCCACGCCGCGCACAGAGGATCTGGAGCCCGGCGACTGACGGCCGCCAGCCGATGGGGGCCGCTCAGTAGCGGCGGAACAGCCCGACCATCTTGCCCTGAATGCGCACCCGCGTCGGCGGCAGGATGCGAACCTCGTAGGAGGTGTTGGCCGGCTCCAGCGCGATCGACGCGCCGCGGCGGCGGAAGCGCTTGAAGTCGCCTCTTCCTCGTCGATCAGCGCGACCACGATATCGCCGGTGTCAGCCGCCTCGGTCTTCTTGATGAGCACCGTGTCGCCGTCGAGGATGCCGGCCTCGATCATCGAGTCGCCACGCACCTCGAGCGCGAAATGATCGCCGGTGCCGAGCATGTCGGGCGGCATGCTGATGGTCTGGGTCCGGCTCTGGATCGCCTCGATCGGCGTGCCGGCGGCGATCCGCCCCATCAGCGGAATGGCGACCGGACGACCGGCGCTGTCGCCGTCGTCATCCGCCGCGGCCGGACGGACCTTGCCGAGATTGCCTTCGATCACGCTCGGCGTGAAACCGCGCCGCGCCGTGCCGTGCCCGACGGGCTCCGGCAGCTTGATGACCTCGATCGCGCGCGCCCGGTTGGGCAGGCGGCGGATGAAGCCGCGCTCCTCGAGCGCCGTGATCAGGCGATGGATGCCGGACTTCGAGCGCAGGTCGAGCGCGTCCTTCATCTCGTCGAACGAGGGCGGCACGCCGGCCTCCTTCAGACGCTCGTGAATGAAACGCAGAAGCTCGAACTGCTTGCGGGTCAGCATCGGCCTTGTTCTCCGGGTGCCGGCGTTCCAACGGGACGGAGCGCAGGGGGCGTTTCCGAGAGCCACAAGCCCTCGAAAACAAATCATGAACGGACACTATATGTTCCACTCATGTTCCGCAACCCTTTAATTTGAGGTGAACAAGTCGAGGGACCGCTAAAACGCGGGCGTAAGCTTAAGGATCGAACACCGATCGCCGGCCTTGGCGGCCGGTTCGTTCGGCTCGCGAACCACCAGGCAGTCGGCGTTTGCGAGCGTCGCCATCATCGAGGAATCCTGCGCGGGGAAGGGCGTGGCGACCGGCTCGCCGGCTGCGGCCCGCGTCAGCGTCGCGCGCATGTAGTCGGCGCGCTCGTCGTTTTTGGGCAGATCGCGGCCTAGAACGGCGGCCTCGATTCGGGGAGCGACCTCGCGCTCACCGGACAGGCGCCGCAGCAGCGGCACGAGAAACAGCAGCGCGCAGACGTAGGCGGACACCGGATTGCCCGGCAGCCCGAGCACCTGCATGCCCCCGAGCCGTCCGTGCATCAGTGGCCGGCCCGGCCGCAGCGCCACCTTCCAGAACGACAGGTCGAGCCCTTCGGACGCCAGCGCCTTCTGCACCAGATCGTATTCGCCGACCGAAGCGCCGCCGGTCGTCACCAGCACGTCGGCATGGGCCTCACGCGCCTTTCGGATCGCAGCCGCGGTCTCGTCGATCCGGTCCGGTGCGATGCCGAGGTCCGTCACCCGCGCGCCGTTGTTGTGGGCGAGAGCGGCGAGCGCGAAGCCGTTCGAGTAGACGATCTCGCCCGGTCCCGGCGCGGCGCCCGGCGGCACCAGCTCGTCGCCGGTGGCGAGGATCGCAACGTGCGGCGCGCGATGAACGGCCAGCACCGGATGATTGAGCGCGGCCGCCAGCATCACGTCACGGTCGGTCAGCCTGCGACCCTTCGCCAGCAGAACCTGGCCCTCGGAAAAATCAAGTCCCGCCTTGCGAATGTGCCGGCCGGGCGGTTCGCTTTGCAGAACGGTGACGCGGTCGCCATCGCGGCGCACGTTCTCCTGGATCGCGATCGTGTCCGCGCCGGGCGGCACCACGCCGCCGGTGTAGATGCGCGCGGCCTGTCCTGCCGCCACGGCACCGTGGAACGGATGGCCGGCGGCGACCTCGCCGATAAGCGCAAGCGTCGCGGGCGTCGCCGCGATATCGGCGGCGCGCACCGCATAGCCGTCCATCGCCGAAAGATCGGCCGGCGGCTGGGTGCGAAGCGCGGCGACGTCGCGCGTCAGGATGCGACCGCAGGCTTCGGCGAGCGGAACGGCTTCCTCCGAAAGCGGGCTCGCATCCGCCAGCACCAGCGCGCACGCGTCGGCCACCGAAAGCAGGTTCGGCTTCACGCCGCTAGTCTCCGGCCTTGTAGTGACCGGAGCGGCCGCCGGACTTTTCGACCAGATGGATGCCCTCGATCCGCATGTCGCGCTGCACGGCCTTCACCATGTCGTAGATGGTGAGGCAGGCGACGGAGACCGCCGTGAGCGCCTCCATCTCGACACCGGTCTGGCCCGTCACCTTGACCAGCGCGCGCACGATCAGTCCCGGAATTTGGTGATCCGCGGTGATGTCGACCTCGGCCTTGGTGATCGGCAACGGATGACACAGCGGGATGAGCTGGTGGGTGCGCTTGGCCGCCATGATGCCGGCAATCCGGCCGGCGCCCAGCACGTCGCCCTTGGCGGCATTGCCCGCCATCACCAGGTCGAGCGTGTCCTTCGTCATGATCACGCGGCCCTCGGCGATCGCGAGGCGCTCCGTCGAATCCTTGTCGGAGACGTCGACCATTCGGGCCTCGCCGGACCGGCCGATGTGGGTGAGGGACTTGCCTGCGTCCTTGGCCATCTCGCTCACTCCGCCGCGCGCCCGCGGGTCGCATCCTCGCGCCGCAGGAGCGCGCGGGTCGCTGCGGTTACGTCGGGCTGTCGCATCAGGCTCTCGCCCACCAGAAATGTCGAGATGCCGAACTGCGCGAGAAAGGCCAGATCGGCCGGCGTCGAGATGCCGCTTTCGCCGACCACGATGCGGCCGCCCGGAACCAGCGGCGCGAGCCGGCGCGAGACGTCGAGCGTGGTGCGGAAGGTCTTGAGATCGCGGTTGTTGATGCCGATCAGCGGCGACCGCAGCACCAGCGCGCGGTCCAGTTCAGCCTCGTCGTGAATCTCGACAAGAACGTCCATCCCGTAGCCGAAGGCGGCGTCCTCCAGCTCCCGGGCCTGCCCGTCCTCGAGCGAGGCCATGATCAGCAGGATGCAGTCCGCGCCCCAGGCCCGCGCCTCCGCGACCTGATAGGGATCAAACATGAAATCCTTGCGCAGGGCGGGCAGGGCGGTCGTCGCGCGCGCGGCGGTCAGAAACTCGGGCGCGCCCTGAAACGAGGGCGCGTCGGTCAGCACGGAAAGACAGGCGGCCCCGCCTGCTTCGTAGGCCCGCGCCAGCGCCGGCGGATCGAAGTCGGCGCGGATCAGGCCCTTGGACGGGCTGGCCTTCTTGATCTCGGCGATCAGCGCATGGTCGCCGGCCGCGAGCTTGCGCCGGATCGCATCGGCAAAGCCGCGCGGCCTTTCCTGCGCGCGCGCGACCGCATCGACCGCGGCAAACGGCCGGGCGCGTTTCGCCGCCGCGATCTCTTCGCGCTTGTAGGCTTCAATTGTCTTCAGAATGTCGGTCATGACGCGCTCAGGTTCGACACCGCCTTGAGCGTGTCGAGCCGCCCTCGCGCCGCGCCGCTGTCGAGCGAATGGACCGCGATCGCCGCGCCCTCTTTCAGGTCTTTCGCCTTGCCGGCGACCACCAGTGCGGCCGCGGCGTTGAACACCGCCACGTCGCGATAGGGGCCCTTTTCACCCGCCAGCACGCCCGACAGGGCCTGCGCATTGCGCTCGGCATCGCCGCCGCGCAGCGCATCCGGCGCCACCCGCTGAACGCCAATGTCCTCCGGCTTGATCTCGAAGGTCGTCACCTTGCCGTCCTCGAGCGCGGCAATCGCGGTCGGGCCGGAGGTGGTGATCTCGTCGAGACCGTCGGAGCCGTGCGCGACCCAGACCCGTTCGGAGCCGAGGTTCTTGAGCACCTGCGCCATCGGCTCGATCCACTGCCGCGAGAACACGCCGATCATCTGGCGTTTCACGCCGGCCGGATTGGACAGCGGCCCGAGCAGATTGAAGATCGTGCGGGTGCCGAGTTCGACGCGGGTGGCCGCGACGTTCTTGGTCGCGGGATGATGCGCGGGCGCGAACATGAAGCCGATGCCGGCGTCGCGGATGCAGGCGCCGACCTGTTCGGGCGTCAGATCGATCTTGACGCCGAGCGCCATCAGGACGTCGGCCGCGCCCGACCGTGACGACAGTGCGCGATTCCCGTGCTTGGCGACCGGCACGCCGGCCCCCGCCACGATCAGCGCGGCGCAGGTTGAGATGTTGAACGATCCGGAGGCGTCGCCGCCCGTGCCCACGACGTCGATCGCGTCCGGCGGCGCATCCACGCGCAGCATCTTGTCGCGCATCGCAGTGACGGCGCCGGTGATCTCGTCGACGGTCTCGCCGCGCACGCGCAGCGCCATCAGCAGCCCGCCCATCTGGGACGGCGTCGCCTCGCCGGACATCATCCGGTCGAAGGCCTGCGCCGCCTCTTCGCGGGTCAGTTGGGAGCCGGAGGCGACGCGGGCGATGACGGACTTGAAATCGTCGGACACGGCGCGTCCCTCAATGCGTGACCCGGCCGCGCTGCGCATTCCATTGCGCTGCGAGGTCGAGGAAGTTCTTCAGGATCAGATGGCCGTGCTCGGAGGCGATGCTCTCGGGGTGAAACTGCACGCCGTGCACCGGCAGCGACTTGTGCGACAGGCCCATCACCAGACCGTCGTCGGTTTCCGCGGTGACGGCCAGCGGCTCCGGAAAGCTGCGGCGTTCGACCACGAGCGAATGATAACGGGTGGCCTTGAAGACACCGTTGATGCCGCGGAACACGCCCTGACCCTCGTGCCGGACCTCCGAGAGCTTGCCATGCACCGGGGAGGGCGCGCGCACGACGTTTCCGCCGAACGCCTGGCCGATGGACTGGTGGCCGAGGCAGACTCCCATGATCGGAATCTCCGACGCGGCCTGCTCGATCAGGTCGAGACAGATGCCGGCCTCGTTCGGCGTGCAGGGGCCGGGCGACAGCACGATGGCCTCCGGCCTGAGCGCGATGACGTCGGCGGGCGTGATCGCGTCGTTGCGATGCACGACGACATCCGCGCCCAGTCCACCGAGATAGTGGACCAGATTGAAGGTGAAGCTGTCGTAATTGTCGATCAGGACGATCATGGCGACCCTGTCCTTACCACGTTTCAGCCGGACGCCGCATCCGCAGCGGCACGGTCACTGCCGGCGGCCGGCGGCGCTGGCGAAACGCCTTGCCTCTTCGGCCGCGCGGAACAGGGCCTTGGCCTTGTTGACACATTCGGTCTGCTCGGAGGCCGGATCGGAATCCGCGACGATTCCGGCGCCGGCCTGCACATACATCGTGCCGTCCTTGATCAGCGCCGTGCGCAGCACGATGCACGAATCCATTTCGCCGGCCGCCGAGAAATAGCCGACGCAGCCGGCATAAAGCCCGCGCTTTTCCTTCTCAAGTTCATCGATGATCTCCATCGCCCGCACCTTGGGCGCGCCGGAAACCGTGCCGGCCGGAAAGCCGGCCACGAGCGCATCGACCGCGTCCTTCCCCTCCGCCAGCGCGCCCTCGACGTTGGAGACGATGTGCATGACATGGCTGTAGCGCTCGACGAAGAAGCGGTCGGTGACCTCGACGCTTCCGATCCTGGCCACCCGGCCGACGTCGTTGCGCCCGAGATCAAGCAGCATCAGGTGCTCGGCGCGCTCCTTGGGATCCGCAAGCAGCTCCTCTTCGAGCGCCTTGTCCTCGTGCAGCGTGGCGCCCCGCGGTCGCGTGCCGGCGATCGGCCGGATGGTGACGGTGCCGCCGCGCGCGCGCACCAGAATTTCCGGGCTCGACCCCGCCACCGCATAGCCGCCGAAGTCGAGGAAGTAGAGGAAGGGCGCGGGATTGACCCGCCGCAGCGCGCGATACAGCGAGAATGGCGGCAGCGAGAACGGCGCCTCGAAGCGCTGCGAGAGCACCACCTGGAAGATGTCGCCGGCCAGGATGTACTCCTTGGCCCGCAGCACCATCGCGCGATACTCGTCGGGCGGGGTGTTGGAGATTGCGGCCACGTCGAGCGGCCCCGCATCGGCGTCGGACGCGGCCTTGTCGAGCGGGCGGTCGAGCGCGTCGACCACGGCCGACAGCCGTTCGGTCGCACGCGCCAGCGCCGCGTTCGCGCTCACGCCGGTCTCGGGGCGAACCGGCGTGACGATCGTGATCGAGTCCTTGACCGCATCGAACACCACGATCAGCGTCGGCCGGATCATCACCGCGTCCGGAATGCCGATCGGGTCCGGATTGGGTGCGGGCAGACGCTCCATCAGCCGCACGGTGTCGTAGCCGAGATAGCCGAACACGCCGGCCGCCATCGGGGGCAACGTCTCAGGCAGATCGATCCGGCTTTCCGCGATCAGCGCGCGCAGTGCGTCGAGCGGCGGCTGCGGACAGGGCTCGAAGGCATCGGGGCGCGACCGCGCCCGGCGGTTGATCGACGCCTGCGTGCCCTCGGCGCGCCAGATCACGTCCGGCTCCAGCCCGATCACCGAGTAGCGCCCGCGCACCGCGCCGCCCTCGACCAATTCCAGCAGGAAGCTCATCGGGCGACCGCCCGCGATCTTCAGAAACGCCGAGACCGGCGTTTCAAGGTCGGCGACAAGGGTGGTCCAGACCACCTGGGCTTCGCCTGCGGCGTAGCGCGCGGCAAAGGCTGACGCCTGAGGCTCGATCTGCATGACGGATCAGTTCGCGGCGCCGCCGACGACCTGTCTCAAAGCGGCTTGGTTGATGGAAACGCCCACGTCCTTCTCAAGCCGCGTAACCATTTGCGCGATCAGCTCCTCGCCATAAGCGCGGCGCAGCGCCTGATCGAGCTTCTGGGCTTCGTCGGAGGCCATGTCGATTTTCGGAACGGTGATCTCGGACACACGGAACACGATGCGCTCCTGCGGCGACGCGCCGTCAACCGCCGCGAAGCCGTCCTTGGGCGTCTGGAAAATCGCGTCGATGGCCCGCGCAGGAAGATTGGGGGCCGGCTGACCGCGCCGCAGGCCCGGGCGCCATTCGACCTTCAGATTGTCGGCGGCTGCGACCTCGGCGAGCGACGCGCCGCCTTTCAGCTTTTCGAGCATCTCTGCCGACTTGGCGTTGAGACGACGCGCGATCTCGTCGTCGCGCCAGCGCGTCTCGACGCGATCCTTGACCTCTTCGAGCGGACGATCCCGCGCGGGCGTGATGCCGGCGACCTCGTACCAGACATATCCGCCGCCGCCGGGCACGTTCAGCGGCTCGTTCTCAAGCCCCTGTTCGGCGGTGAAGGCGGCCGAGAGCAGATCGACGTTCTGCGGCAGATCCTTGATCGGGGCGCCGTCCGGCGTGCGGCCGGAGCGATCGACCGCCTCGACCTCGAGCACCTGCAGATTGAGCTTCTTGGCAAGTTCGACGAGCGACACGCCGCTCAGGCGTTCGTCCTCGATCTTGTCGTGCATGTTGGACAGTTCGTTGCGCGCGCGCGCCGTGGCCACGTCGCGACGAAGCTCGTCGGCAACCTCTTCCAGAGGGCGAGCGCGGCCGGGCTCGACCTTGACGGCTCGCAGGATCACATGACCGAACCGGCCCTGCACCGGGGCGCTGACCTCGCCGGCCTTCAGAGCGAACGCCGCCTCCGCCACCGCGGGGTCGATGATCGAAGCCTTCGTCACCATGCCGATGGAGAGATCGGCCTCCTTGAGGCCTCGCTCGCCGGCGATCTGCTCGAAGGTCGCGCCCTGCGCGATCTTTTCCGCAGCCGCCTTCGCCTCCTCGGCATTCGGAAACACGATCTGCTGCAGCTCGCGCTGCTCCGCTGTCTCGTAGGCCGCCTTGCGATCCTCGTAGGCCTTCCGCAGCTCCGCCTCGGGAACCTCGGAATTGGCCGCCATCCGCTCCGGCGTCAGTTCGAGCACCACCAGCTTGCGGTACTCCGGCGCGCGGAACGTCACCTTGCGCTCCTCGTAGTATTTCGCGAGCTGCTCGGGGGTGGGGGCCGGAATGTCGCCGGCCTGCGCCTTGCCGAGCAGAACGAGATCGACGCTGCGCTGCTCGTTCTGGAAGCGGTTGAACAGATCGGTCGCGGTCTTCGGAATGATCGGGTCGCCGCCGACGGTGCCGACGAGCTGCTGGCGCAGCATGGTGCGTCGGGTGTCGGCAAGGAACCGCTGCTCGTTGTAGCCGATCTGGCGGATCAACTGCTCGAACCGGCCGCGATCGAACTGGCCGCTGAGACCCCGAAAGTTCGGGTCTTCCACGATCCGCCGTGCAATTTCCGCGTCGCTGACCGCAAGGCCGAGCGAACGGACGTGCTCGTCCAGCACCGTCTCCGCGACAGTCTGCGCCAGCAACTGACGGTCGATACCGAGCGCGCGCGCCTGATCGGGCGAAATCGGCCGGCCGGCCTGACGACTGAGCTGCTGGACGCGGTCGGTGTAGAGCTGCCGGAACTGCTCGACGCGAAATCTCGGTGTTGCCGATCTTGGCCACGGTCTGCGGACCAGTGCCGCGGAACATGTCGCCCACGCCCCAGATCGCAAAACTGATCGCGATCAGGCCCAGCAACACGCTCAGCACGATCTTGCCGAGCCAGTTCGACGTCGCGTTCTTTATTCCTCGAAGCATGCGCAACCCCTACCGGAGACAGGGAAAACGGTCAAACCGCCATCTGGCGCGGCAAAGCCCGCTCTGCTACCCGCAGACCGGCGCAGGAACGGAGTGAGACATGGCACCCTCGACGCGGCGTCCGCTGGTGGCCGGCAACTGGAAGATGAACGGGCTGAAGGCGGCCATGCCGGAATTCGCCGCCATCAAGGCCGGAGCCGCCGCGCGCGCCGGACGTCTCGATACGATGATCTGTCCGCCGGCGACGCTGGTGGCCGCGCTGGCCGAGGCCGCGCGCGGATCGGCGCTCGCCATCGGCGGACAGGACTGCCACGCGGAAGCGGCGGGCGCCTTTACCGGCGACATCTCCGCCGAGATGCTGGCCGATGCCGGCGCTGTCGCGGTCATCGTCGGGCACTCCGAACGCCGCACGTTGCATCGGGAGACCGACGCCGACGTCCGCGCCAAGGCACAGGCGGCTCGGCGGGCCGGGCTCGTCGCGGTCGTCTGCATCGGCGAGACTGCCGATGAGCGCAAATCCGGAAAGACGCTCGATGTGCTGGGCCGGCAGATCGACGGCTCGCTGCCCGAGGGCGCCACCGGGTCGGATCTGGTGGTCGCCTACGAGCCGGTCTGGGCGATCGGAACCGGCCTGACGCCGACGACGGCCGACGTCGCCGAGGCCCATGCCTTCATTCGCGACCGGATCGCGGCCCGTCACGGCGGCGATGTCGCCCAGGCCGTCCGCCTGCTCTACGGCGGCTCCGTGAAGCCGTCCAATGCGGCGGAACTCCTGGGCGTCGCCCATGTGGACGGCGCACTGGTCGGCGGGGCGAGCCTCAAGGCCACCGATTTTCTCGGGATAGCAGACGCTTACCGGTAGATTTGCGTCGCGGGTGCCGGCCGGCCGGGCAGGGTGGAAAATCCGCCGGGGATCGTGTAGAGACCGCGGCGAATTCCTATATGACCGGCGCAGGCGCGGCCCTTCGGCCGGCGTGCGCATGATCGGAAACCGCAATGCTGACCGTTCTCATCGTCATCCACCTGATGATCGTGCTCGCGATGGTGGGATTGATCCTCCTGCAGAAGTCGGAGGGCGGCGGCCTCGGAATGGGCGGCGGCGCGGGATTCATGTCCAGCCGCGGCACGACCAACATGCTGACGCGCTCGACGGCGATCCTGGCGGCGACGTTCTTCGCCACCAGCCTGATCCTGTCGGTGATCGCCGGCATGAACCGGGCTCCGCGCTCGATCCTGAACACCGCGCCGGCGGCTCCGGCGGCTCCTTCGGTTCCGAGCGGCCCGGCCGCGCCGCTGGGCGGCGGAGGCGGCGTGCTCGACCAGCTTCGCGGTGCGCCTGCGGCTCCCCAGGCGCCTGCAGCTCCCCAGGCGCCGGCAACTCCCCAGGCGCCGCAATCGCGCTGAGCGACCAAGAGGGCCGGCGGTGCCGGCCCTTCGCCTTTTAGACCAAGCATCACACGAGGAATGCAGTGCAGCGCATTGCAATTGAGAGATTTTTTGAATTTCTGCTGGGCTGCGACACGGCCCTGTGGGTTACCCGAATCGCACCCTCGTCGAATCGAGTCCCGGGGTCTAAAGGTCGGTCCCCATGACGCGGTACGTTTTCATCACCGGCGGCGTGGTCTCATCGCTCGGCAAGGGTCTGGCATCGGCCGCGCTCGGCGCGGTGCTGCAGGCCCGCGGCTATTCGGTGCGGCTCCGAAAGCTCGACCCCTATCTCAACGTCGATCCGGGCACGATGTCGCCGTACCAGCACGGCGAGTGCTTCGTTACCGATGACGGGGCGGAGACCGATCTCGACCTCGGCCATTACGAGCGCTTTACCGGTCGGCCCGCCAATCGGCAGGACAACATCACCACCGGCCGCATCTATCAGGACATCCTGACCAAGGAGCGGCGCGGCGACTATCTCGGTGCGACCATCCAGGTGGTTCCGCACGTCACCAACGCGATCAAGGACTTCATCCGCGACGGCAACGAGGGCTACGACTTCGTCATGGTCGAGATCGGCGGCACGGTCGGCGATATCGAGAGCCTGCCGTTTCTGGAGGCGATCCGGCAGTTCGGCAACGAACTGCCGCGCGACCACGCCGTCTACATCCACCTCACGCTGATGCCCTATATCCCGAGCGCGGGCGAACTCAAGACCAAGCCGACCCAGCATTCGGTCAAGGAACTGCTCTCGATCGGCATCCAGCCGGACATCCTGCTCTGCCGCACCGACCGGCCGATCCCGAAGGAGGAGCGCCGGAAGCTCGCGCTGTTCTGCAACGTGCGCGAGGGCGCCGTGATCGAGGCGCGCGACGTCGACAACATCTACGCCGTGCCGGAGGCCTATTCGGCCGAGGGCCTCGACCGCGAGGTGCTGCTGGCGTTCGGCATGGAGCCCGGCACGGCCGCCGGACCTGACGCAGTGGAAGACCATCAACGAGCGGGTCCGCAATCCGGAAGGCCAGGTGACGATCGCGATCGTCGGCAAATACACCGGCATGAAGGACGCCTACAAATCGCTGATCGAGGCGCTCTCCCACGGCGGCATCGCCAACAAGGTCAAGGTCAATCTCGACTGGATCGAATCCGAGGTGTTCGAGAAGGAAGACCCCACCCCGTTTCTCGAACACGTCAACGGCATCCTGGTGCCCGGTGGCTTCGGCCAGCGCGGCGCGGAGGGAAAAATCCGGGCGGCGCAATTCGCCCGCGAGCGAAATGTGCCGTATTTCGGCATCTGCTTCGGCATGCAGATGGCCGTGATCGAGGCCGCGCGAAACCTTTGCGGAATTGCCGAGGCCAATTCCACCGAATTCGCCCCGACCCCGGAGCCGGTGGTCGGCCTGATGACCGAATGGCTCAAGGGCAATGAGCTGGAGAAGCGGGCCGCCAACGGCAACCTCGGCGGGACCATGCGGCTCGGGGCCTATCCGGCCACGCTTGAGCGCGGCAGCCGCGTCGCCGACATCTACCAGACCACCGACGTCTTCGAACGCCACCGCCACCGCTACGAGGTCAACACCGCCTACAAGGGCCGGCTGGAGCAGCACGGATTGCGGTTCTCCGGCATGTCGCCGGATGGCGTGCTGCCGGAGATCGTCGAGTTCGAGGACCATCCCTGGTTCATCGGCGTCCAGTTCCACCCGGAACTGAAATCGCGGCCGTTCGATCCGCATCCGCTGTTCAAGTCGTTCATCGGAGCCGCCGTCGAGCGCAGCCGACTGGTGTAGCGGCCCAGGGTCGTTGACCGTCCGTCGCGCCGCGGCCATGTTGGCGCAACCGGAAAGCCAAATGGACGCCGACCTCATTCCCAACGCCACGGTCGAAGTGGGCGAGATTCGCATCGGTAACGCGCTGCCGCTGACCCTGATCGCGGGACCATGCCAGCTCGAGAGCCGCGCGCATGCGCTGGAGACCGCGTCGGCGCTGAAGGAGATCGCTGCGCGGCTGACGATCGGCCTCGTCTACAAGACCTCGTTCGACAAGGCCAACCGCACCAGCGCATCGAGCGCGCGCGGGCTCGGGCTCGAGCGCTCGCTGCCGATCCTCGCCGAAATCCGCGAGAGCCTTAGCCTGCCGGTCGTCACCGACGTGCACGAGATCGAGCAATGCGCGCGCGTCGCGTCCGCCGTCGACATCCTGCAGATTCCCGCGTTCCTGTGCCGGCAGACCGACCTCCTGGTCGCAGCGGCACAAACCGGGAAGGTCGTGAAGGTCAAGAAAGGCCAGTTCCTCGCACCCTGGGACATGGCTAACGTGGTCGCCAAGGTGACCGGAGCCGGCAATCGCAACGTGCTGGTCACGGAGCGCGGCGCCTCCTTCGGCTACAACACGCTGGTCTCCGACATGCGGGCGCTGCCGATCCTCGCGCGCACCACCGGCGCGCCGGTGATCTTCGACGCCACCCATTCGGTGCAGCAACCGGGCGGCAGGGGCGCGTCGTCCGGCGGGGAGCGGGAGTTCGTTCCGGTGCTGGCGCGCGCGGCCGTGGCGGTCGGCGTGGCGGGCGTCTTCATCGAGACCCATCCGGACCCGGACCATGCCCCGTCGGACGGCCCGAACATGATCGCGCTCGGCGATCTGGAGCCGCTGCTGCGCACGCTGCAGGCGCTCGACCGGATCGCAAAGGCACCGGCTGGGGCGGCTGCCTGATCGGTCGCATGCGGCGGCCGGATGGGCGGGCCGCACAAACGTCCGTTGCGGCGTAACGCCTGCTGTGGCCCTAAGGCGCGATGAACCGCACGCTCGCCGTCCTGAGCTTCTGCACCTTCACCTCGGCGCTCTCGACCCGCGCGGCCGACCCGGTGATCCCGCAGATCGCCGCCGACTTCATGGTCACGCCGGCCACCGCGGCGATGCTGGCCACCGCCTTCGCCGCCTACGGACTGGTGCAGCCGGTGCTGGGCCCGGTCGCCGACGCGGTCGGAAAGACCCGCGTCATGGTGGTCTGCCTGGCCGTGCTGGCGCTGTGCTCGTTCCTGACCGCGATCGTGACCGACTTCTGGCTGCTGCTGGTCCTGCGCACGATTGCGGGCGCAGCCTGCGGCGGCAGCTTTCCGGTGGCGATGGCGATCCTCGCCGACCTCGTGCCGGTGCATCAGCGGCAGGTGATGATCGGCCGGCTGCTGGCCGCGACCATCACCGGCAACCTGCTGGGCTCCGCGGCGTCCGGCGTGGTCGCCGACCTGATCCACTGGCGCAGCGTGTTCGCGATCCTCGGGGTGTTCACGCTGTGCGCGGTGGTGCTCGCCGCCTTCGGCCTGCGCTCGGTGCCGCCGACGCCACCGCAGCCGCTCGACGCGCGCACCGTGGTGCGCCGCTTCCGCGTGATCTTCGGCATCCCCGCCGCCCGGGTCTGCTACATCGCGGTCGCGCTGGAAGGCATCTTCCTGTTCGGCCTGTTCCCTTACGTCGCCGTCCTGCTCACGGCCGCCGGCGAGCCGCGCGCGGCAATCGCCGGCCTCGTGCTGGGCGCCTTCGCCTTTGGCGGGATCGTCTATTCGCTGACCGTCTCGCACCTGCTTCGCTGGTTCGGTCAGAAGCAGGTGATGATCGTCGGCGGAATCCTGATGGCGTTGTCGGTGGCGTCCGTGGCGTTCCAGCCGCCCTGGCAATGGCAATGTCTCGCGTTCGCGATCATGGGTTGCGGGTTCTACATGCTGCACGCGAGCATCCAGGTTTATGTCACTGAACTTGCTCCTGAAAGCCGCAGCTCGTCGGTCGCATTCCACACCTTCTCGTTCTTCGTCGGACAGGGCATCGGCCCGATCGTGTTCGGTCTGGGTCTTGCGTCGATGGGCGCGTCGCCGACGCTCATCGTCTCGGCGGTCGCGCTCGCGCTGATCGGTGTGTTCAGCGCGCAGCTTCTGGTGCGGCGTCCGTCGGTCGCCTGACATCCGCGGCGGGGGTTGCGCGCGCCACCCGAACCCGCGATCATGGCTGCACGGCCTGGGGTGTCGCGCCGGTGCGCGACTGAGATTACACCCATCGAACCTGTCTGGGTCATGCCAGCGGAGGGAGGAGCCGATGAGCGAGCCAGCGCTCGCGCGCCATCGTCAGCCAACCATTGCCATGATCGGCGCCGGCTTGATCGGGCTCGCCATTGCCTGGCGGCTTGCCCGGCAGGGCGCAACAGTCACCCTTTTCGACCGCGGCGCAGCGGGGCGGCAGGCCAGTCACGCAGCCGCCGGCATGCTCGCGGCCTGTTCGGAGGCCGAGCCGGGCGAGGAGGCGTTGGTGGCGCTGTGCCGTGAGGGTCAGCGGCGCTGGCCGGCGTTTGCCGCCGAACTCGAAACCGAAACCGGACTGGCGGTCGATTTGAGGACGGAGGGAACGCTGCTCGTCGCAACGACCGCCGACGAGCGGGCCCGGCTGTCGCACCAGCTGGAGCTGCAACGCGACCTTGGCCTTCCGGCGGAGTGGATTGACCCAGCGGAACTGCGCCGGCTCGAACCGCACCTTGCCGGCGCCGCCGGCGCCGTATTCTGTCCGCAGGATCATCAGGTCGACAACCGGAAGGTCGTGGCTGCGCTGCGCGCGGCTTTGGAGCGGCGTGGCGTTTCGATCCGGGAGGGCGAGCAGGTTGCGGAGATCGGAACGCGGGGGGCGCGCGCTTCGCATGTTGTGCTGAAAAGCGGCGAGCAGATCGAAGCCGATTTCGTCGTTCTCGCCGCGGGGGCATGGTCGCGACAGATCGCCGGCGTACCGAAGGCTTCGCTGCCGCCCGTGCGGCCGATCAAAGGTCAGATGCTGGCGCTGCAGATGGACCCGCAGGCGCCGATTTTGCGCCATGTGCTCTGGGCGCCCGGTGTCTATCTCGTGCCCCGGCTCGACGGTCGCCTGCTGATCGGTGCGACCGTGGAGGAGCGCGGCTTCGACGCGCACATCACCGCCGGCGGCATGCTCTCGCTTCTTGAGGCGGCGTGGCGCGTGCTGCCGGGCATCGAGGAGCTGCCGCTGATCGAAACCTGGGTCGGCCACCGTCCCGGCAGCCGGGACGATGCCCCGATCGTGGCGACGGCCGGGATCGAAGGTCTGATCTATGCGACCGGTCATCATCGCAACGGCGTGCTGCTGACGCCGCTCACGGCCGATGCGGTCGCAGGCCTGATCCTCGACGGCGCGCTCGATCCGGCCTTTGCCGGCTTCGGAATGGATCGCTTTGCCGCCGCTTCGGCGGCCTGACCGAGGGAGACCACGATGCCGAACCCGGCGCATCGCATCCACGTCAACGGCGAGGAGCAGCCGCTGTCGGTGGCGACGCTCGACGGCCTGCTCGCGGAAAAGGGCATCGACGCCGGCGGACGCGGCGTCGCCGTCGCGCGCAACGGCGCGCTGGTGCCGCGCGCGCGCTGGTCGTCCACGACCCTTGAGGCGGGCGACGCCATCGAAATCGTGATCGCCCGGCAGGGCGGCTGACCGGGATGACAGGTGAACCATGACCGATGTTCTGACGATCGCCGACCGCAGCTTCACCTCACGGCTGTTTCTCGGCACCGCCGGCTATCCGAATCGCAAGGTGATGCTGGACGCGGTCGAGGCCAGCGGCACGCAGATGGTGACCATGTCGATCCGCCGCATCGACCTGAGCGGAGAGGGCGAAAGTCTCGCGGACGATCTCGCCGGGCGGGCCAGCTTCTTGCCAAACACCGCCGGCTGCCAGACCGCGCGCGACGCAATCCTGACCGCGCAACTGGCGCGCGAGGCGCTCGACACGAACTGGATCAAGCTCGAAGTGATCGGCGATCGCGAATTGCTCTACCCCGACGTCGAAGAGCTGCTGCGCGCCACCGAGACGCTGGCGCGCGACGGTTTCGTTGTGCTGCCCTATTGCAACGAGGATCCCGTGACCTGCCGCAAGCTTGCGGATGCCGGCGCGGCCGCCGTGATGCCGCTCGGCGCCCTGATCGGATCCGGGCTCGGCATCTGCAATCCGCACATGATCGAGACCATCTGCGCCCGCTCGCCGGTGCCGGTCGTGCTCGACGCCGGCATCGGCACCGCGTCGGAGGCCGCGCTGGCGATGGAGCTGGGCTGCGCCGCGGTGCTGCTGAACACCGCCGTCTCCAAGGCGCGCCACCCGGTCCGGATGGCGGCCGCGATGCGCGCCGGCGTCGAGGCCGGACGGCTGGCGCGGCTCGCCGGCCGGATGCCGCGGCGTCCGCATGCCGAGGCCTCGAGCCCGCAATTCGGACTGGTCGGGACGTGACACTGCCGCAACCGCCCCTGCTGGCGATCACCGACCGCATGCAGGCTCGGCGTCCGCTGGCCGAGGTGCTGTCGGCGGCCTTCGCCGCCGGCTGCCGCTGGGCCAGCCTGCGCGAGAAGGATCTGCCGATCGTCGAACAGATCGCACTGGCACATAGCCTGCTGCCGCTGGCGCGCCGGTGGGGCGCCCGCCTGACAATTCACGGCGATGCGGAACTGGCGAAAGCGGCGGACGTCGACGGCGTCCATCTGCCGGCCGGCACCGATCCCCAGCAGACCCGCGCCGTGCTTGGCTCCGCGGCGCTGATCGGATTGTCGGTGCACAGCACGGACGATCTCGTGGCGGCGGGCCTCGACTATGCGATCGCCGGACCGGTTTACGAGACCGCGAGCAAGCCGGGCTACGGTCCGGCAATCGGCCCGGAGGGCCTGTGTGTCTTCATCGCCCGCGCAACAACTCCCATCGTCGGCATCGGCGGGATCACACCGGATCGCGTGGCGGACGTCATGGCCGCCGGCGCTGCGGGTGTGGCGGTTATGGGAGAGATCATGCGCGCGGACGATCCCGGCGCGACGGTCGCCGCTCTGCTGACGGGCCTCGCTCAGCCGCGCCCGCGGTAAGGCGCGACGCCCTGGTCCGGCACCCAGACGCCCTTGGGCAGCCGGCCGGTCTGCCAGAACACGTCGATCGGAATGCCGCCGCGCGGATACCAGTAGCCGCCGATCCTGAGCCACTTCGGCTTGAGCAGTCCGGCGAGCCGCTTGCCGATGGCGACGGTGCAATCCTCGTGGAAGGCGCCGTGAGTGCGGAAACTCGCGAGATAGAGCTTCAGCGACTTCGATTCCACCAGCCAGCGGCCGGGAACGTAGTCGATCACCAGATGCGCGAAGTCCGGCTGGCCGGTGATCGGGCACAACGTGGTGAACTCCGGCACGGTGAAGCGCGCGACATAGGCGGTGTCGACATGCGGGTTCGGCACGCGCTCCAGTTCGGCCCGGTCGGGGGAAGCGGGCAGCGCCACCGGGCGGCCGAGCTGGCGGGGCTTTGCGGTCATGCGCCCATAGAGGCAAACTCGCGAGCCGCGTCAACGGCCATCGCATGAACCGCGAAGCGGACCCGACGGCGGGCTTTTCCGGCGGGAGGCGATCCGCTAGAAGCGGCCGCGAACGCCGGGGAGCCTCATGACCGCCATCGTCGATATCATCGCTCGCGAAATCCTGGACAGCCGCGGCAATCCCACGGTCGAAGTGGACGTGGTGCTGGAGGACGGCTCGGAGGGCCGCGCGGCGGTGCCGTCCGGCGCCTCGACCGGCGCGCACGAGGCGGTGGAGCTGCGCGACGGCGACAAAGGCCGGTATCTCGGCAAGGGCGTCACCAAGGCGGTCGCCGCAGTCGAGACGGAGATCTTCGACGCCATCGGCGGGATGGAGGCCGAGGACCAGGTCGGGATCGACGAGACGCTGATCGCGCTCGACGGCACCCCGAACAAGGCCCGGCTCGGCGCCAATGCGATCCTGGGCGTTTCGCTGGCGGTCGCGAAGGCGGCATCGATGGCCAACAACCTGCCGCTCTACCGCTATGTCGGCGGCACCTCGGCGCGCGTGCTGCCGGTTCCGATGATGAACATCATCAACGGCGGCGTGCACGCCGACAATCCGATCGACTTTCAGGAGTTCATGATCATGCCGGTCGGCGCCGAGACCTTCTCGGAGGGCCTGCGCATGGGCGTGGAGGTGTTCCAGTCCCTCAAGAAGTCGCTGCACGACGCCGGCCACAACACCAACGTTGGCGACGAGGGCGGCTTCGCCCCGAACCTGCAATCGGCGGAGGACGCGCTCAGCTTCGTGATGAAAGCGATCGAGACCGCCGGCTACAAGCCCGGCGAGGATGTCGTGCTGGCGCTCGATCCCGCTTCGACCGAGTTCTTCAGGAACGGCGTCTACGACTACGCAGGCGAGGGCAGGAAGCGCTCGATCGAGGAACAGGCGAAGTACCTTGCGGACCTCGTGTCGCGCTATCCGATCGTGTCGATCGAGGACGGCATGGCGGAGGACGATTTCGACGGCTGGAAGCGCGTGACCGACCTGATCGGTGGCCGCTGCCAGCTCGTCGGCGACGACCTGATGGTCACCAACGTGAAGCGGCTGCGCACCTGCATCGAGAAGGGCCTCGGCAATTCGATTCTGGTGAAGGTCAACCAGATCGGCACGCTGACCGAGGCGCTGGCCGCGGTCGAGACCGCCCACAAGGCCGGCTACACCGCGGTGATGTCGCATCGCTCGGGCGAGACCGAGGATTCGACCATCGCCGACCTCGCCGTTGCGACAAACTGCGGACAGATCAAGACCGGCTCGGTCGCGCGCTCCGACCGCACGGCGAAATACAACCAGCTCCTGCGCATCGAGCAGGAACTGGGTCCGCAGGCGCGCTACGGCGTCCCGGGCGCGCTGCGCGGACTGGCATCCCGCTGACGGGCCGCGCTTGCGGCGCGATCGCGCAGCGGAACCGCCGCGTTGTTAAAGGCGCTTTAACGCAGCGCACGGCATGTTGCCGCAATGGTCACGCGCCGGAAGCTGCGAACGTTTTTGACGACGCTTGCGCTCTATGTCGGCGCCGCGCTGCTCATCGGGTATTTCGGCGTCAACGCCTACACCGGCGATCACGGGCTGAAGGCGAGGCAGGATCTCGACGAGGCCTATGCCCGGCTGAATGCCGAACTGACGGAGTTGCGCACGGAACGCGCCGCCTGGCAGGCGCGCGTGGCGCTGCTGAAGGCCGAAAGCATCGATCCGGACATGCTCGACGAGCGCGCCCGCGCCGTTCTCAACTACCTCGATCCGCGCGAGGTCACGATGATGCTTCCGCGGCGCTGAGACGCTGCGTTCAGAACGTTGCGGCGGAGGCCGCGTTCTCGCAATTTTCTTTTGCATTCAGGCGTTTGTGCATTGCGTCGCATCTGTGTGCGACCAACGCTCGCGCTTTCTCCCCGGTGCGATTTGGGCTATGGGGATGGGTAACGCCGCCAACCGCGGCACCTTCGCCCGAGGAGAGCCAATGGCCGTCGCCAAAGAACAGGCGCAGCCGATCGCTGCGCAGAAGCCCCCTGCCGCAAAGCCGGCAGATGCGGGACGCGCGCCGCCCGAGCTATCCAAGGATCAGACGATCGCCGCCTATCGCGACATGCTGCTGATCCGGCGCTTCGAAGAGAAGGCCGGCCAGATGTACGGCATGGGCCTGATCGGCGGCTTCTGTCACCTCTACATCGGCCAGGAGGCGGTCGTCGTCGGCATGCAGATGGCCCTGAAGGAGGGCGATCAGGTCATCACCGGATACCGCGACCACGGCCATATGCTGGCCTGCGGCATGGACGCCAAGGGCGTGATGGCTGAACTGACCGGCCGCCGGAACGGCTATTCCAAAGGCAAGGGCGGCTCGATGCACATGTTTTCCGCCGAGAAAGGGTTCTACGGCGGACACGGCATCGTCGGCGCCCAGGTGCCGCTCGGAACCGGGCTGGCCTTCGCCAACAAGTACCGCGGCAACGACAACGTCTCGCTGACCTATTTCGGCGACGGCGCGTCGAACCAGGGGCAGGTCTACGAGAGCTTCAACATGGCGAAGCTCTGGAGCCTGCCGGTGATCTACATCATCGAGAACAACCAGTACGCGATGGGCACCTCGCTCAAGCGCGCGGCCTCGACCACGAATCTTTCGACGCGCGGAGCATCGTTCGAGATTCCCGGCGAGCAGGTCGACGGCATGGATGTCCGCGCGGTCAAGGCCGCCGGCGAGAAGGCGGTGAAATGGTGCCGCGAAGGCAACGGTCCCTACATCCTGGAGATGCTGACCTATCGCTATCGCGGTCACTCGATGTCCGATCCCGCCAAGTACCGCACCCGCGAGGAGGTCGAGAAGATCCGCAGCGAGCAGGATCCGATCGACCAGGTCCGCCAGCGGCTGATCGAGAAGAAATGGGCGAGCGAGGCCGACCTCAAGGCGATCGACGCCGAGGTCCGCGACATCGTCAACGAATCCGCGGAGTTCGCCACCAACGATCCGGAGCCGGATGTGTCCGAGCTCTACACCGACATTCTCGCGTGAGCCTGTCGATGGCGCTGGCAGCAACCATCCTTGCAGGGACCGCCGTGGCCGGCGCCGTCGCCGCGTGGATTGCCGGCGCGTATTTTTTCGTGCAGACGCTGCGGGCGATCGACGGCGCGGACCGGGCGCACAACACCGCGCTGGCGATCTTCGCCTGGCCGTTCGCGACGAAGCGACTGCAGGGCGCGGCGGCCGAACAGGCCGCGCGCGTGAACAAGGCGCTGGTCGCCTTTATCGTTTGTGTGATGTTCGCGGCCGCCGCGACGTCGATCGCCACCAATCTGTCCCGCGTCTCCTCCTAAGGCCGGTGAAGCGTCCATGCCAATTCAAGTTCTGATGCCCGCGCTCTCGCCCACGATGGAGAAGGGCAACCTCGCCAAGTGGCTCAAGCGCGAGGGCGACAAGGTGAAATCCGGCGACGTGATCGCCGAGATCGAGACCGACAAGGCCACGATGGAGGTCGAGGCGGTCGACGAGGGCACGCTCGGCAAAATTC
The DNA here is from genome assembly GCA_963758225.1 of uncultured Alphaproteobacteria bacterium. Taxonomy (GTDB): domain Bacteria; phylum Pseudomonadota; class Alphaproteobacteria; order Rhizobiales; family Xanthobacteraceae; genus Z2-YC6860. The sequence goes on from CAVWUJ010000007.1 coordinate 580,052, forward strand.
TGGTCGCAGAGGGCACGCCCGACGTGGCGGTCAACACGCCAATCGCCGTGATCCTGGGCGATGGCGAGGACGCCTCCGCGGCAGCGGCCGAGACGCCGAAGGGCGAAACGGGCAAGCCGAACGGCGCGTCCGCCGAAGCGAAGCCGGCCGAAGCGAAACAGGACGGAAAGACAGCCGACCGGAAGCCGGCCGAATCCGCCGTTGCCACGCCGCCGCAACCGAAGACCCAGCCCGATCCCGACGTGCCCGAAGGCACCGAGATGGCCACCATCACCATGCGCGAGGCGCTGCGCGACGCGATGGCCGAGGAGATGCGCCGCGACGAGGCGGTGTTCGTGATGGGCGAGGAGGTCGCGGAGTATCAGGGCGCCTACAAGGTCACGCAGGGCCTGTTGCAGGAGTTCGGCTCCAAGCGCGTGGTGGACACGCCGATCACCGAGCATGGCTTCGCCGGTCTCGGCGTCGGCGCGGCGCTTGCCGGCCTCAAGCCGATTGTCGAGTTCATGACCTTCAACTTCGCCATGCAGGCGATTGACCAGATCATCAACTCGGCCGCCAAGACCCGCTACATGTCGGGCGGCCAGATGGCCTCGCAGATGGTGTTCCGCGGCCCGAACGGCGCGGCCGCCCGCGTCGCCGCGCAGCACAGCCAGGACTATTCGGCCTGGTATTCGCACATTCCGGGTCTGATCGTGATCGCGCCGTCGAACCCGGCCGACGCCAAGGGCCTGCTCAAGGCCGCGATCCGCGATCCCAACCCGGTGATCTTCCTCGAGAACGAGATCCTGTACGGCCAGAGCGGGCCGGTGCCCAAGCTCAACGACTATGTCCTGCCGATCGGCAAGGCGAGAATTGCCCGTACCGGCAGCGATGTGACCATCGTGTCGTTCTCGATCGGCATGACCTATGCACTCAAGGCCGCAGAAGAGCTGGCCAAGGACGGCATCCAAGCCGAGGTCATCGATCTTCGCACCCTGCGCCCGCTGGACACCGGAACCGTGGTCGAGTCGGTCAAGAAGACCGGCCGTATCGTTACGGTGGAGGAGGGCTGGCCGCAGGCCGGCGTCGGCGCCGAGATCGCCGCGCGGGTGATGAGCGAAGCCTTCGACTATCTCGACGCGCCGCCGACCCGGGTGTCCGGCAAGGACGTGCCGATGCCCTACGCCGCCAATCTCGAAAAGCTCGCGCTGCCCTCGGTCGCCGAAGTGGTCGAAGCTGCGAAATCCGTCTGTTACCGGTGAGGCCGACATGAGCAGCCCGTTCAACTCCAACGCCCCCAAGGTGTTCGACGCCCTTCAGGTGCCGCCGTCGGCGCTCGACCGCGGCGGCGTCGAAATCCTGCGCGCCGGCATCATCGACGACGGCCTGCATGTGACGCTGCGTCCGGTGTTCGAGGATCCGGTTCTGTGGGGGCGCGTGCTGGCCGACATCAGCTTCCAGATTTCGCGCGCCTACGCGCAGCAGGATCGCGGAGCCTTCAACGAGGTTCTGGCCGCCATCCGCGCCGCGTTCGAGGCTGACATGAACAATCCGCCCGACGTGCACAGCGAGGTCGGGCCGATCTCCTGAAATCCGAAGCGTCGAGCCGTTTCATGCCCATCAACATTCTGATGCCTGCGCTGTCGCCCACGATGGAAAAGGGAAACCTTGCCAAGTGGCTCAAGCGTGAGGGCGACAAGGTCAAGCCGGGCGACGTGATCGCCGAAATCGAGACCGACAAGGCCACGATGGAGGTCGAGGCGGTCGACGAGGGCACGCTGGCAAAGATCCTCGTGGCGGAAGGCACCGCCGACGTGCCGGTGAACCAGCTCATCGCGGTTCTGGCCGGAGAGGGCGAGGACGTGAAGGCGGCCGGCGATGCCGCCGGTTCGGCGGAGGCGAAAAAAACCGCGTCAAAGCCCGCCGAGACCAAATCCGCCGAGACCAAGGAGAAGGCCGGGTCGAAGCCTGCGGAGGCTCAGAAGTCCGAAGCCCCGAAACCTGCTGCTGCGAAAACCGATGCGGCGGCCGCGCCGCGGCAAGGCGACAACCGCGTGTTCGCCTCGCCGCTCGCCAAGCGGCTGGCCAGGGACGCCGGCATCGACCTGTCGCGGATCCAGGGCACCGGTCCGCACGGCCGCGTAATCGCCCGTGACGTCGAAGGCGCCCGGTCCGGCAAGGGCCTCAGGTCCGCTGCCGCTCCGGCGGGCGGCGCCGCGCCGTCGATCGCGCCTGCGCTGTCCGACCAGCAGGTGATCGCGCTGTTCGAGGAGGGCACCTACGAGATCGTGCCGCACGACGGAATGCGCCGCACCATCGCGCAGCGGCTCACGGCTTCGACGCAGACCATCCCGCATTTCTACCTGACGATGGACTGCAACATCGGCAAGCTGCTCGCCGCGCGCGAGGAGATCAACGCGGCCGCGCCCAAGGACAAGGACGGCAAGCCCGCCTACAAGCTCTCGGTCAACGACTTCGTGCTGAAGGCGCTGGCGCTCGCGCTGCAGCGCATTCCGGACGCCAACGTGAGCTGGACTGAAGCCGGGATGCTCAAGCACCGGCATTCGGACGTGGGCGTCGCCGTCGCGCTGCCGGGCGGCCTGATCACGCCGATCGTGCGCAAGGCCGAGACCAAGTCGCTGTCCGCGATCTCCAACGAGATGAAGGATCTCGCGGCGCGCGCGCGCGGCCGCAAGCTGAAGCCGCACGAATATCAGGGCGGCACTTCGGCGGTGTCGAACCTCGGCATGTACGGCATCAAGGACTTCACCGCGGTGATCAATCCGCCGCACGCCACGATCCTCGCGGTCGGCGCGGGCGAGGAGCGCGCGATCGTAAGGAACGGCAAGATCGAGGCTGCTCACATCATGAGCGTGACCTTGTCATGCGATCATCGCGCGGTCGACGGCGCGCTCGGAGCGGAGCTGATCGGCGCGTTCAAGACGCTGATCGAAAACCCGGTGATGATGGTGGTTTAAGACCTCTCAGGCGATTTGCGCTTGCAGGACCGTATCGGCGTCGAAGACGGCAACCGCACTTTCGACAGACATCGGACGCGCTAGAAAATAGCCTTGGGCCATCTGGACACCCAGTTCGCTGAGTGTCCGGAGTTCTGACGCCGTCTCCACGCCCTCGGCGACGATCCGGCTGTCGGTGTCGCGTGCGAACGAGATCAGCGCAGAGGCCAAAGCCCGCCGCGCCGGATCGAGATCGATGTGCCGAGTCAGCGCCATATCGAGCTTGATGATGTCGGGGCGCAATTGAAGAATGTGTTGCAATCCGGAATAGCCAGCCCCGGCATCGTCGACCGCCAGTCGCACGCCGCGCTGCCGCAACGGCTCCAGCACACCGAGCAGCCGGTCGTAATCGACGACATGCGCATGTTCGGTCACCTCCAGAACGATCCGGCTTAGCGGCATACCATCGAAGACCGCGGACAATTCGCCGCTCACAACCGTGTCCGGAGACGCATTCAGAGCAAGATAAGCCGTCTCGGGCAACGTCGAAGAAAACGCCCGCAAGGCCGCCCTGATCGCCGCAAGTTCGAGATCCTTGCCCAGCCCGACGGCGGCGGCTTCATTGAACCACACATCCGGCGGACGCGAAGGCGTTGCCGAAAATCGCGTCAGGCATTCCAGACCGACGGGACGAAGCGTGGCCACGCTCCAGATCGGTTGATAGACAATCGAGAAAAGCCCGTCTTCGATCACGTTGCTGATCGTAGCAATCTTTTGCTTGGCCGCTTTCTCGGACTCGATATTCCGGTTGATTTCGTAGGCCGCCAGATCGGCGAACGCCCTCATCATCCCGAGGTCTCGTTGATTGAGCGAAGGGTTTGCATGAAATCCGAGACAGCAGAACATGCCGTAGGTGCTGCTGTCCGCGAGCCGGATCGGCACGCTCATATGCGAACCGATATTGGCCGCTTTGGTAATTGGCAGCGTCGCAGCGAATTCATTGGCGGCGGTGTCAGGGATCAATTCCGGAAGACGGCCGGCCAGAATGTGACGGCAATAGACATCGTCGAGAGAATGAGAATCTCCGACTTTGGCCAAGGCTTCCAGCCCCGGAGCGTCGACTTCGCGAAACACCGAGCGACCGTCGACGAACTCCGACACATACGCCACTTCCATGCCGAGATGGGAGCGGATCACTTGCAGCGCCCGCTTGATCGTGCCGCTTTCGGGGCCGGAGCCATCGTCGTTGGCGGTGATCAAGTTGAAGAGGGCGGTCCTGCTTTCTTCTGTCACGATGTCGCTCCCAGACTAAACCAGCAGCGATTGTGGTATCGAATAGTTACGATTGGGTTCGAAGCGATCCTGGGGCCAAATATCAATATGTAACCACGATCGAGCGGCCTCCGAGGGCTCACAAAAATCCTAACCGGTCGCCAAAACCCGACGGACGTGACGGACGTCACCTTCGAAATCATGAAAATCAGCCGATGGTCTATGGCGCAACAAACGCAGATGGTAAGATCGTCTGCGACCGGCGGCTAAACGTCGGCAGAAAACATATTCGGGGAGCGACACATGTCCAAGACGAGACGGGATATTCTGCGCGGCGCCACGGCGCTGGGAGCCGCATCAATTCTTCCAAGGCCTGCCATCGGGCAGGCGGCCTTTCCCAGCAGACCCATTCGCATCGTGGTTCCGTTTCCCGCGGGCGCCACCACCGACATGCTGGCCCGCTTGTTCGCTCATCACCTGAGCGAGCGGATCGGACAGAATGCGGTGGTCGAAAACATCGGCGGCGGTGGCGGCTCCATCGGCGCGGAGAACGTCGCGCGCGCGGCGCCGGACGGGCACACGTTGCTGTTCCACAACATCACCTTCACCACCACCACGCTGGTGATGCAACTCGCCAAGCGAGCCCGCCATGACATCGAAGCCGACTTCGTGCCGATTTCGGTCGGCGCCTATGTGCCGTTCTGGCTGCTCGCTCACCGGACGTGCCGGCCAACGATCTGAAGGAATTCGTGACCTTCGCTCGAAAGTCCGACAAGCCGCTGTTCTACGGTTCGACCGGCGCCGGAAGCATCATGAATCTGCTGGGCGAAGTGCTGAAGCGCGACGCCGAAATCAAGATGGACCATGTCCCGTTCCGCGGCGCTGCGCCGCTGGTGACGGAGCTGCTGTCGGGCCGCATTCAGTTCGGCGGGGACCAGCTTTCCAGCTCGCTCCAGCACGTCCGCGGCGGCAAGCTCAAGGCGATGGCGGTCGCCACCAAATCGGCGGCCATGCCCCAGGTGCCGACCGTTCGAGAGCTCGGATTTCCCAACCTCGAGGTTCAGGGCTGGAACGGATTCCTCGCACCGAAGGGCACTCCGGATGCGATCGTCGCCCGGCTCCAGCAGGAGTTCGCGGCTGCGGCCAAGCGTCCCGACCTCGCCAAGCGTATGACCGACGTCGGAGCGGAGCCTTCCGGCTCCACACAAACCGAAATGAGAGACATGCTCCGCCGCCAGATCGCGCAGATGAGACCCATCGTCGAACAGCTCAAGCTGACGATGGATTGATCCGCCCCGTTCGAAATTCGCATGTGTGCAAGCCCTACCCGGTGCAGGCCGGGTAGGGCATGATCGGGTCGTGCTCGCGTTGCCCGGAACCTTCCTGCTGTCGCTGTTCGTGGGGCTGCTCGCGGCCCTGCAGTTCGCCGACCATTTTGGCGCGGCGGACGAGCTGCTGCCGGTTCTGGCCGGCCTCGCCGTTTTCACCGCTGCTGCAATGGCCGCTCTGACGATGGTGTCCGCCACCGCGCGCAGCGCCGGTGCGCTGGCCATCTCGGCTGCGGTCCTGATCGTCGTCGCAACGGCCATCGGCGGGCTGATCGCATTCGCCGACCGGCTGTCCGGTCAGGCCTGGTCGCCCGGCGGCCCGGAGCTGTTTCCGTCGCTCGGTTTCGCCGTGCCATCGGTACTGGCGGTCCTGATCCAGTGGGGCCTGGTCCGGCGGCGCTTCCTTCAGGCCCGCGCCGACGAGGAGCTGAGCGTCTGGCCCTGGTTCGCGACGGGAGCCTGCGGCTTTGCGCTGCTCAATCCCCTCGGCCTCGAGATCGCAGCCTCGCTCGCGGCCCGTCCGCCGGGATCATGCTTCAGACCCCGGCGGGGCAGGCTGTGGCGGCGGCCGTCGCGAGCGGGCTGGCGCTGGCTTTGATCGAATGGCTGGTCCGTCGCCACCTGTTGCGCAGGCGGCTTTCGCAGAGTACCCAACCGGCGGAATAAACGGTTCGCAGCGGCCAAACCGGGAGACGGCAGTGGCAGAGTCCTTCGACATCATCGTCATCGGCGCGGGCCCAGGCGGCTACGTCACCGCGATCCGCGCGGCGCAGCTCGGCTTCAAGACCGCGATCGTGGAACGCGCGTTTCTGGGCGGCATCTGCTCGAACTGGGGCTGCATCCCGACCAAGGCGTTGCTGCGCTCGGCCGAAATCTACCACTACATGACGCACGCCAAGGATTACGGCCTGTCCGCCGACAACGTGTCGTTCGACCCGGCCGCCGTCATCAAGCGCTCGCGCGGCGTCGCCGGGCGGATGAACGCCGGCGTCGGCTTCCTGATGAAGAAGAACAAGATCTCGGTCATCTGGGGCGAGGCGCTATCGACGCGCCCGGCAAGATCACCCTGAAGGCCTCTCAGGTCGCAGCGCCCAAGGACACGCTCGGGCCGGGCGCCTACCAGGCCAAGCACATCATCGTCGCCACCGGCGCGCGCCCGCGCGTGTTGCCGGGCCTCGAGCCCGACAAGAAGCTGGTGTGGACATACTTCGAGGCGATGAATCCAGACCGGATGCCGAAATCACTGCTCGTGGTCGGCTCCGGCGCGATCGGCATCGAGTTCGCGAGCTTCTATCGCACGATGGGCGCGGATGTGACGGTGGTGGAGGTTCTCCCGCAAATCATGCCGGTCGAGGACGCCGAGATCGCCGGCTTTGCGCGCAAGCAATTCGAAAAGCAGGGCATCAAGATCCTGACCGGCGCGAAGGTCACCAAGCTCGACAAGAAGGCCGACAGCGTCACCGCCACCATCGACGACGGCAAGGGCGGCACCCAGCAGATGACCGTGGACCGCGTGATCTCCGCGGTCGGCGTGGTCGGCAACGTCGAGGGCCTCGGGCTGGAGAAGCTCGGGGTCAAGATCGAGCGCGGCACCATCGCCATCGACGGCCTGGGCAAGACCGGCGTTCCGGGCATCTACGCCATCGGCGACGTGGCAGGCCCACCGATGCTCGCGCACAAGGCCGAGCATGAAGGCGTGATCTGCGTCGAGGCGATCAAGGGCCTGCATCCGCACCCGATGAACAAGAGCCTCATCCCGGGCTGCACCTACTGCCACCCGCAGGTCGCCTCCGTGGGACTGACCGAGCAGGCCGCCAAGGACAAGAAGCTCGACATCCGCGTCGGGCGCTTTCCGTTTGTCGGCAACGGCAAGGCCGTGGCGCTCGGCGAAGACCAGGGCATGGTCAAGGTGATCTTCGACAAGAAGACCGGCCAGCTTCTGGGCGCGCATCTGGTGGGCCCGGAGGTCACGGAGCTGGTCCAGGGCTTCGTCGTCGCCATGAACCTGGAGACGACCGAGGAGGAGCTGATGCACACCATCTTCCCGCATCCGACGCTATCGGAGACGATGAAGGAGGCGGTGCTCGACGCCTACGGCCGCGTGTTGAACATGTAGGCCGCTCGCGGGTTATCCCCTGGATGAACCCAAGGGAGACCCGTTGTGAACGACCACACCTACCGTGTCATCGAAATCGTCGGCAGCTCGGAGCGCAGCATCGACGATGCCGTCCGGCAGGCCATCGACCGCGCCTCCAAGACGCTGCGGAACCTGCGCTGGTTCGAGATCGTGCGCCAGAGCGGCCACATCGCCGACGGCAAGGTGGAGCACTATCAGGTCACGCTGAAGGTCGGCTTCACGATGGACGAGGCGGCCTAGATCCGGTCGCGGTGAGAGATTTCGACGACCCGGGCGCGCGCCGCCAGCTCTTCCACCAGCGCCTCCGCCGCCGCGCGGTTGTTGGGATCGAGGTTGGCGTCCCATTCGTCGAGCAGGTAAATCTCTGCCGCGGTGAAGGCCACGATCTCCTGGAGCGCGCGGAGCTGCCGCTCGCCCGATGAATAGCCGGGTCGCTTTGCCGGCTTCTTCGGCGCGTCGTCAGGCTCGTCATCGTCGTCGAGATGCTCGAGGTCCTGGGGCTCGAAGCCCTGCGAGAACTGGAACGACAGGCGGTCCGCCGTGGGCCAGTAATAGGCCCGGGTCGTGAGGCGGGACTTGAGGCTCATGAGGAGCGTCGACTTGCCCGCGCCGTTGGCGCCGCGCACGTTGATCCGCCCGGTCGGTTTCGAGCCGATCACCTCGAAGGCCTCGTCGATGGTCTTGACCGTCATCGAGCGGTCGCCCTCGCGCAGCACCAGCTTGTCCGGCTTGATCCGCTCGTCGAACTTCGGATCGACCTGCGGATGCAGATTGGCCGACACGCCGCGCAGCCGCGTCCAGACCGCGAGCAGTTCGTTCCAGCCCTGCGTGAACTCGTGCATCGAATTGGTCATCTCGATCTGGCGGGGCAGGGTGGCCGCCAGCGCAATCAGGATTTCCGGATTGCCGGTGTTCTGCGACGCCACCCAGGCAATCGTCCCGAAGATGATGCCCAGCCCGATGATGGCGCTGGCCGCGCTCAGACCCTCCTTGGTCATGATCGCTCTAATTTGCGCGACGAGGCCGTCGCGCAGCTTCGACTTGTAGCCGGAAAGCCAGAGCCGCAGGTTGTAGCGGTTGCCCGAGAACACGTTGTCCCACGCGGTGTAGCCCTGCGCGGTCATGCGGTTGGTCATGCGCTGGTTTTCGAGATAGGCGCGCGCAATCGGCTTGCGCATCGACCATTGCATGAAGAACAGCACGACGAAGGCCGCGCCGTAGGCGATCGGCAGCGAGCCGTCGATCTCCGAGCCGATGACGATGACGTTGAACAGCAGGCCCAGGACCAGTCGCAGATCCTGCTCGATCTCGTAGATGAGGTTGAAATAGACGTAGAAGGTTTCCCCGGTCAGGAACGGCTCGACCCGCTCGCGGGTCTCCTTGTCGGTGAGGGACTTGGTCTGATCGCGGTTGTCGCGCGCGAACCGCATCATGTAGCGGCCATAGGCGAGAAAGCCGGCCCGCTCGGCATAGATCCAGCTCAGCGCGCCGACGACATAGGCCGCGGATTGCGCGGCCGCGATCCAGATCAGGTCGTAAAGGATGAACTGGTTGTTGACGACGTCGCGGCCGGCCTTGATCACCAGCCAGGTGGTCGCGGCCGCGAGCAGCGCCTCCACCACCATCAGCCCGACCATGACGTAAAACGGCCCGCACAGCATGTAGCGGGCGAGGTCACGGGCCTCGAGGTGGCCGCTGCGCGGCACCCAGTGCTTCAGAATTCGCATCGAGTTGATCCGGCCATCGGCCGGCTGCGGGCGTGCCCCGGCTCAGGGTGATTGTAGCGTCAGGCGAAGGAAAACCGTAAGGATTCCATAGCTCTGACACTGTGAACCGGGCCTGAACATCAACGCCGGACCGGCCGGGTTGCGGCGCACCCTCAGCGCTCGTAAGTAAGGGGCAGGAGCCCCGATGACCGTCGTTCTCGACCACACCCAGGGGCGGCCGCGCCATCCCGAGAAGGCGCACCGCCCGGACACCCCCGTGTTGCGCAAGCCGGACTGGATCCGGGTGCGCGCGCCGGTCTCAAAAGGCTACGACGCGACCCGGGCGATCGTGCGCGAGAACAAGCTCGTGACGGTCTGCGAGGAGGCGGGCTGTCCCAACATCGGCGAATGCTGGGACAAGAAGCACGCCACCTTCATGATCATGGGCGACACCTGCACGCGGGCCTGCGCCTTCTGCAACGTCAAGACCGGCCTGCCGGGCGCGCTCGACGCCAGCGAACCCGAGCATGTCGCGGAGGCGACCGCCAAGCTCGGTCTCCATCATGTGGTCGTCACCTCGGTGGACCGTGACGATCTGGCCGACGGCGGGGCCGAGCACTTCGCCCGCACCATCCGCGCCATCCGCGCGGCCTGTCCGACAACCACCATCGAAATCCTGACCCCCGACTTCCTGCGCAAGCCCGGTGCTCTGGAGATCGTGGTCGCTGCGAAGCCGGACGTGTTCAACCACAATCTCGAAACCGTTCCGTCGCGCTATCTCAAGGTCCGACCCGGCGCCCGCTACTTCCATTCGGTCCGGCTCCTGCAGCATGTGAAGGAGCTCGACCCCTCGATGTTCACCAAGTCCGGCATCATGGTCGGGCTCGGCGAGGAGCGGAACGAGGTGCTGCAGGTGATGGACGACCTGCGCTCGGCCGATGTCGACTTCCTCACCATCGGGCAATATCTGCAGCCGACCCGCAAGCATCACGCGGTCGAAAGCTTCGTCACACCGGACGACTTCAAGGCCTACGAGACCGTGGCCTACGCCAAGGGCTTCCTGATGGTGTCGGCCAGCCCGCTGACGCGCTCCTCGCATCACGCCGGCGAGGACTTCGCCCGCCTCAAGGCGGCGCGCGGCGCATGACGACCGCGCCTTCGCCGCACGCCCCCGGACCCGCCTGATGCCGAAGTTCACCAACCGCCGCCGGGTCCGTCATGCGGCTTCGAACATGTTCGATCTGGTGGCCGACGTGGAGCGGTACCCGGAGTTCGTGCCGCTCTGCAAAGCCCTCGCCGTGCGCCGGCGCACGCCCGGCGACGACGGCGTCGAGACCGTGGTCGCCGACATGACCGTGGCCTACAAGCTGGTGCGAGAAACCTTCCGCAGCCGCGTGACGCTGAACCGGCCGCAACTTCAAATCCTGGTAGAGTATCTCGAAGGGCCGTTCAGCCACATGCAGAATCGATGGACCTTCAGACCGATCGACGACGGCGGCTGCGAGATCGAGTTCTTCATCGACTACGAATTCCGAAGCCGCACCCTCGGCCTGCTGATGGGCGCGATGTTCGAGGCGGCGTTCCGCCGCTTCGCCGAGGCGTTCGAGCGGCGCGCCGATCAGGTCTATGGGCGCAAACCGGATTCGTCAGCGCGGCTCTGAAGGGCCGGCCAGTTCGCCCAGCATCGCAAGCGCCTGCAGCACCGAGCGCCGGCGCACCTCGCTGCGGCCGACATCGCCGAACTCGCAACGCTGGTGAAGGAGCGATCCGGCACGCGCCACGGCCGCGAAATGCACCAGGCCGACCGGCTTCTCGGCGGTGCCGCCGCCGGGCCCGGCAATCCCCGTGATCGACACGGCCAGGTCGACCGGCGCGTTCGCCAGCACACCGCGCGCCATCGCCTCCGCGGTCTCGCGGCTCACCGCCCCATGAGCCTTCAGCGTCTCGGCCGGCACGCCGAGCATCGCCATCTTGGCCTCGTTGCCGTAGGTCACGAAGCCGCGATCGACCACCGCCGACGATCCGGCGATCTCCGTCAGCGCGCCCGCCACCAGCCCGCCGGTGCAGGATTCCGCGGTCGCGATGGTTAGTTTGCGCTCGTGACAGGTGGCGAGAAGAGTGCGGGCGGCGTGCAGGATTTCGTCGTCGAACATTGCGCTCTCTCGGTGTCAGATTCTCGCGCTCACCACGTCCACGGCAGCCGCACCGTCGCCGTCGCCATCGCCGCGATGCCTTCCTCGCGACCGGTGAAGCCGAGCCGCTCGCTGGTGGTGGCCTTCACCGCGACACGCTCCACGGCCACCCCCGCGATCTCGGCGATGCGCCGGCGGATAGCGTCGCGATGCGGACCGATCTTCGGCGCCTCGCAGACGATGGTGATATCGAGATGCGCCAGCCCGCCGCCGCGCTTGCGGGCGCGCTCGATCGCGAAGCGCAGGAACTGGTCGGAGGAGGCGCCTTTCCAGCGCGGATCGCTCGGCGGAAAATGCGCGCCGATGTCGCCGTCGGCCAGTGCGCCGAGAATCGCGTCAACCGCCGCATGCAGCGCAACGTCCGCGTCGGAATGTCCGGACAGCCCGCGGCCGTGGGGAATGCGCACCCCGCCGAGCATCACATGATCGCCTTCGCCGAAGGCATGCACGTCGTAGCCCGTGCCGGTGCGCAGGTCCGGCAGGCTGGCAAGCCGGCGCGCTTCGGCGCGGGCGAAGTCGTCTTCGGTCGTCAGTTTCACGTTCCCGGCCTCGCCGGCGAACACCGTGACCGGCAGACCGGCCCATTCTGCGAGCGCGGCATCGTCGGTGAAATCCTCGCGGCCGGCCGCCGCAGCCTTGCGATGCGCATCGCGCAGGGCCGCATAGGCGAACGCCTGCGGCGTCTGCACGCTGCGCAGGCTTGCTCGGTCGAGCGTGCCGGTCACGCGCCCCGTGGTGTCGACCGACTTGATCGTGTCCGTGACCTCCAGCGCAGGGATCGCAGCGCCGCTCCGGGCCGAGGCCGCGATCGCCCGCGACACCAGCGCGGCCGAGAGAAACGGGCGGGCGGCATCGTGGATCAGCACGATGTCCGGCGCGGCCGAGGCCAGCGCCTCCAGCCCGGCGCGGACCGACGCCTGCCGGCTGGCGCCGCCATAGACCGGCGGCATCAGATTGAGCCCCGCGGCGGCCGCCTGAAATGCGGTCACGTCGTCGGGGTGAATCACCGGAAGGACGGTATGGACCTCGCCGTGCCACGCCAGCGCCGAGAGGCTCGAACGGATCACAGGATCCCCCGACAAGCTTCTGTATTGCTTTGGAATTCCGCCGCCCGCACGCAATCCACGTCCGGCTGCGACCACCACCGCTGCAACGGAAAGGCTCATGTCATGATCCGGATGCGCGCCAGCCGTGCCGTCGAAACGCATGGCGTCGAAAATGCGTGTCGGACAATCGCTTTAGCGCGGCAGCGACAGACCCGAAAGACTTTCCCACGGCTGACGCTAATGTTGCGATGCAGCACTTGCGTCACGCCAGAACTTGGCTAAACTATAAGCAGACAGTTGGTTCGCCTATTCCATAGGCAATAGCAGCCGCATTTCGGATACCCGGATTTGAACGCACCGCCCGCCATCGGCCCGCATCAGCTCCCGAACCGGGTGGTTCTGGCGCCGATGTCCGGCGTCACCGACGCACCCTTTCGCCGCCTGGTGGCTGAGCGCGGGGCCGGGCTGGTCGTCTCGGAAATGACCGCGAGCGAGGCGCTGATCGAAGGCCGGCGCGACGCGCTGCTGCGCGCCGAAGGGCAGGGCGTGGGAATCCACGTCGTTCAGCTCGCCGGATGCGAGCCGCGCTGGATGGCGGAGGGCGCGCGACTTGCCGAAGCCTCCGGCGCGCAGATCGTCGACATCAACATGGGTTGCCCGGCCAAGCATGTGGCCAACAGGCAGTCCGGCTCTGCCTTGATGCGCGACCTCGACCATGCGCTGTCGCTGATCGAAGCCACCGTCGGTGCGGTGTCGATCCCGGTGACGCTCAAGATGCGTCTGGGCTGGGACCACGCATCGGTCAACGCGCCGGAGCTGGCGCGGCGCGCCGAAGCGGCGGGGGTGCAACTCGTGACCGTGCACGGTCGCACTCGCTGCCAGTTCTACAAGGGCGAGGCCGACTGGGCCGCGGTTCGTGCGGTCCGCGCCGCAGTTTCAATTCCGCTGGTCGTCAACGGCGACATCCGCACCTACGACGACGCAGACGCGGCGCTCGCGGCCTCCGGTGCGAACGCCGTGATGATCGGCCGGGCCGCGCAGGGGCGTCCGTGGTGGCCCGGCCAGGTGGCGCGCTATCTCGACAGCGGACAGCGTGAACCCGCTCCCCCGCTCGGTGAGCAGTTTCGGCTGGTGGCCGCGCTGTATGAGGAGATGCTGGCGCATCACGGACTTCGGATCGGCCTCAAACACGCCCGCAAGCACCTCGGATGGGCGCTGGATGCCGCGGCCGTAACCGCCGGGGTCGCGGTCGACACGCTGAAGCGCTGGCGCGGCTCGGTGCTCACCACCGAAGACCCTGCGACCGCCCGCGACCGGCTCGCGGAAGCCTATGACGCCTTCGCCAACGGCGTCCGCGCATGAGCGAGGTCCGGACCCGCGGTCCTGCGCGCCCCGGCGGCTCCGAGCCGCGGCCGGCCGATGCCGTGCTCAACGCGCTTCCGATGCCGGTGATCACCATTGCAGAGGACGGCCGGATCGCCGATGCGAATGTCGCGGCCGAGGCCTTCTTCGAGGCGTCGCTCAACTTGCTGCGCCGCCACCAGCTTCGCGAACTGGTGCCGTTCGGCAGCCCCTTGCTGGCCCTGATCGAGCAGGTGCGCCGCCGGGGCGCCGCCGTCAACGAATACAAGGTCGACCTCTCGACGCCGCGCAATCCAGGAGACCGGCTGGTCGATCTGCATGTCGCGCCGCTGCCCGAGCAGCCCGACCATGTCGTGGTGATGCTGCAGGAGCGCACCATCGCCGACAAGATGGACCGCCAGCTCACCCATCGCGGCGCGGCGCGCTCGGTGTCGGCGCTTGCGGCGATGCTGGCCCATGAGATCAAGAACCCGCTGTCGGGCATACGCGGCGCGGCGCAGCTTCTGGAGCAGTCCGCAGGCGACGAAGACCGCACGCTGACACGCCTGATCTGCGACGAGGCCGACCGCATCGTGAAGCTGGTCGACCGGATGGAGGTGTTCTCCGACGAGCGGCCGGTCGAGCGCGAACCGGTCAACATCCATGGGGTGCTCGATCATGTGAAGCGGCTCGCGCAGTCCGGCTTCGGGCGCAACATCAAGTTTCTGGAGACCTACGACCCGTCGTTGCCGCCGGTTCTCGCGAACCGCGACCAGCTCATCCAGGTGTTCCTCAACCTCGTGAAGAACGCCGCCGAGTCGATCGGCGAGGGCACGGCCGACGGCGAAATCCACATCACCAGCGCATTCCGGCCGGGCGTGCGGCTGTCGCTGCCGGGCACCAAGACGCGCGTGGCGCTGCCCCTTGAGTTTTGCATCAAGGACAACGGGCCGGGCGTGCCCGAGGATCTGATGCCTCATCTTTTCGATCCCTTCGTGACGACCAAACCGACCGGCTCGGGGCTCGGCCTCGCGCTGGTGGCCAAGATCGTGAACGACCACGGCGGGATCATCGAATGCGAGTCTCAGCCGCGACAGACGGTGTTTCGCGTGCTGATGCCCATGTTCACCGGTGACGGCGCCGGGCCGGCACCCGCAGAAGGATCTTGAGAACCTCAAGAGGGATCCATGCCAGCGGGAAGCATACTCGTCGCCGACGACGATGCGGCGATCAGGACCGTACTCAATCAGGCTCTTTCGCGCGCCGGATACGAGGTGCGGTCGACCGGCAACGCGGCCACGCTCTGGCGCTGGGTGAGCCAGGGCGAGGGCGACATGGTCATCACCGACGTGGTGATGCCCGACGAAAACGCCTTCGATCTCCTGCCGCGTATCAAGAAGCTCCGGCCCAACCTGCCGGTTCTGGTGATGAGCGCGCAGAACACGTTCATGACCGCGATCCGCGCCTCGGAGCGGGGCGCCTACGAGTATCTGCCCAAGCCCTTCGACCTGAAGGAACTGATTGCCATCGTCGGCCGCGCGCTTTCCGAGCCGAAGCAGCGCACCGCAGGCTCAGGCAAGCCGGAAGAGTTCGACGCCATTCCGCTGGTCGGACGCTCCGCCGCCATGCAGGAGATCTACCGTCTGGTCGCCCGCCTGATGCAGACCGATCTGACGGTGATGATCTCCGGCGAGTCCGGCACCGGCAAGGAGCTGGTGGCGCGCGCGCTGCACGATTACGGCAAGCGTCGCAGCGGCCAGTTCGTCGCCATCAACATGGCCGCGATCCCGCGCGACCTCATCGAGTCCGAGTTGTTCGGGCACGAGAAGGGAGCCTTCACCGGCGCCAACACCCGGTCCTCGGGGCGCTTCGAGCAGGCCGAGGGCGGCACGCTGTTCCTCGACGAGATCGGCGACATGCCGATGGAGGCGCAGACCCGGCTGCTGCGCGTGCTCCAGCAGGGCGAATACACCACCGTGGGCGGTCGCACGCCGATCAAGAGCGACGTGCGGATCGTCGCCGCCACCAACAAGGATCTGCGCCAGCTGATCCAGCAGGGCCTGTTCCGGGAAGACCTGTTCTTCCGGCTCAACGTTGTGCCGCTGCGGCTTCCGCCGCTGCGCGAGCGCAGCGAGGACGTGCCCGACCTGATCCGGCATTTTTTCAACCAGGCGCATCGCGAGGGTCTGCCCGAGAAGCACATCGACCAGGCCGCGCTCGACCGGCTCAAACGCTACCGCTGGCCCGGCAACGTGCGCGAGCTGGAAAATCTCGCCCGCAGGCTCGCCGCGCTCTATCCGCAGGAGACCATCACCGCGGCCGTGATCGACGCCGAACTGGCCCAGCCAGTGCCGCCCACCGCCGACAAGGCGCCGGTCGAGGACAGCCTGACCAACGCGGTCGAGCGCAACCTGACGCGCTATTTCGCCACCTTCGAGAACAGCCTTCCGCCGCCCGGCCTGTACCACCGCATTCTGCGCGAAGTGGAATACCCTCTGCTGTCGGCCGCGCTGGCGGCGACCCGCGGAAACCAGATCCGCGCCGCCGACCTTCTGGGGCTGAATCGCAACACGCTGCGCAAGAAGATCCGCGACCTCGATATCCAGGTGATCCGGACCAGCGGCTGAACCCGGCGCCTCAATTCTTTGATGATGAATGACTTCGGGGCTGGCGATCCGGCCCCGAAGTTGTCTCAATTCGGCAACAATGTTGTATGAAAGCCGCAGTCGGCTAATTCACCGGCCGACGCGCGGCGCAGCTTGGCCTTTGGCGGGAGCGCCCGTCCCGCTCGCCTTCAGGGGGCCCATGACAACTGCCGAGCCGTCCGCTCCGCCTCTCGATCCTGCATCCTCCGCCTCCGCGACGGCCGGACGGATTATGCGCATGCTGGGCCCGGCGGCGGCCGTGCTGGCGCTCGTTTCCGCATTCACGACCTTTGTGGTCCTGGCGGATCTGACGCCGGTCGTGCCGACACACAATGTCGTTGTCGGTCTGCTGCTCTTCAACGCCTTCACGGTCTGCGTCCTGCTCGGGGTGATCGCCCGCGAGGTCTGGCTGGTGATCCAGGCGCGCCGGCGCGGCCGCGCGGCGGCGCGTCTGCATGTGCGCATCGTGGGCCTTTTCGCGGTGATCGCCGCCGTGCCGGCGGTTCTGGTCGCCGTGGTGGCCAGCATCACACTGGACCGCGGCCTCGACCGGCTGTTCTCCAACCGCACGCGCGCGGTGATCCAGAACTCCGTGGTGCTGGCGGACGCCTATCTGCGCGAGCACGCCCAGTCGATCCGCGGCGACGTCATGGCGATGGCGTTCGACGTATCGCGCGCCAAGCCGATGTTCGACAACGAGCGCGAACGGTTCAAGCAGTTCCTGACCGCTCAGACGCAGCTTCGCGGACTGGCGGCGGCGCTGATCATCTCCGGCGACCTCACCGTGCTCGAACGCGCCGACATGAAGCGCGAGAACGAGGTTGTGATGCCCTCGGAGCAGGGGTTGACGGCGGTCAACGAAAAAGAGCCGCAGATTGGTATTGTGCTCGAAGCCAATTCGGTCGCCGCCGTGATCAAGCTGCGCGGCTATGACAACGCCTATCTGCACGCGATCCGCGCGCTCGATCCGCGGATCGTGATGCAACTGCGAGAGACCCAGGCGAGCGTCAGCGATTTTGCCAACCTGGAATCCCGCAGGCTCGGGATCCAGCTCGCCTTCGGTATGATGTACACGGTCATCGCCCTGACGGTGCTGCTGGCTGCG
Organism: uncultured Alphaproteobacteria bacterium; assembly: GCA_963758225.1. Classification (GTDB taxonomy): domain Bacteria; phylum Pseudomonadota; class Alphaproteobacteria; order Rhizobiales; family Xanthobacteraceae; genus Z2-YC6860. The sequence goes on from CAVWUJ010000007.1 coordinate 597,760, forward strand.
GCCTGGCTCGGACTGAACTTCGCAAACCGGCTGGTCTCGCCGATACGCCGCCTGATCGGCGCAGCCAGCCAGATTTCGACCGGCAATCTTCAGGTGCAGGTGCCGATCCAGCGCTCGGAGGGCGATCTCGCGCAACTGGCCGAGACCTTCAACAAGATGACCTACGAGCTGCGGACCCAGCGGGACGACCTGGTGCAGGCCCGCGACGTCATGGATCAGCGCAGGCGCTTCACCGAGGCGGTTCTCGCCGGCGTCAGCGCCGGCGTGATCGGAATCGATGCGGAGGGGCGGATCGGGATCATGAACAGGTCGGCTCAGCGCCTGCTCGGAATGGCCGAGGCTGAGGCGGTCGGCAAGCCGCTCGCGGATCTGGTCCCCGAACTCGCGACGCTGGTGCTGGGCGCCACCGTGGGCAGCCAGCGCGAGGTTCAGGGCCAGGTCACGATCAACCGGCAGGCGCGCGAGCGCAACCTCAACGTCCGGATCACGACCGAGCAGTCCGGCGACCCGGAGCACGGTTACGTCGTCACTCTCGACGACATCACCGACCTGGTCTCCGCGCAGCGCACCTCGGCCTGGGCCGACGTCGCACGCCGCATCGCCCACGAGATCAAGAACCCGCTCACGCCGATCCAGCTATCGGCGGAGCGGCTGCGCCGCAAATACGGAAAGTCGATCACGGAAGACCCCGCCGTGTTCCAGCAGTGCACCGACACGATCGTGCGCCAGGTCGACGACATCAAGCGCATGGTGGACGAATTCTCCAAATTCGCGCGCATGCCCAAGGCGGTCATGACGCCCGAGGACGTGGCCGACACCGTGCGCCAGATCGTGTTCCTCATGCGCGTGGGAAACTCCGAGATCGATATCGACCTCGAACTGTCCGAAGACCCGATGCCGGCGCGCTTTGACCGCCGTCTGATCTCGCAGGCGCTCACCAACATCATCAAGAATGCCACCGAGGCGATCTCTGCCGTGCCGCCCGACGAACTCGGGCGCGGCCGCATCCGCGTCTTTGCCGCGCGTGACGGCGACCATGTGGTGATCGACGTCATCGACAACGGCATCGGCCTGCCCAACGCAAACCGCAATCGTCTGCTCGAACCCTATGTCACCACGAGAGAGAAGGGCACGGGGCTTGGGCTTGCGATCGTCGGACGCATTCTTGAAGAGCACGGCGGCGGCATCGAGCTGCACGACGCCGCCGACCGGATTGCGGATCAGCGCGGCGCATGGGTCCGGCTGCGCTTCGCCACCGAACAGGCCCCGAATGCAAAGCCCGACGGCGCCTCACCCGGCGCCTCCCGAACCGAACTCGTCGCCACTGCGAAATGAGCGTTGAACGATGGCCTCCGATATTCTGATCGTCGACGATGAATCCGACATCTGCGAACTGGTCGCCGGCCTGCTGCAGGACGAGGGCTACACCACGCGCACCGCGCGCGACGCCGATTTTGCGCTGAACGAAATCTCCGGACGCCGCCCCAATCTGGTGTTTTTGGACATCTGGCTGCAGGGCAGCCGGCTCGACGGACTGCAATTGCTCGACGAAGTGAAGGGACAGAACCCTGAACTGCCGGTGGTGATGATCTCCGGCCACGGCAACATCGAGACCGCAGTGGCCGCGATCAAGCACGGCGCCTACGACTTCATCGAAAAACCGTTCAAGGCCGACCGGCTCGTTCTGGTCGCCGAGCGGGCGCTGGAAACGTCGCGGCTCAAGCGCGAGGTCAAGGAGCTGAAGACGTTCGCGCCCGTGACCGTCGGCATGATCGGACGTTCGCCGTCCATCAACCAGCTTCGTCAAAGCATTGAGAAGATCGCCCCGACCAACAGCCGGGTTCTGATCGTCGGTCCCTCGGGCGCCGGCAAGGAGCTGACGGCGCGCACGATCCACAGCCAGTCCAACCGCGCCTCCGGCCCGTTCGTGGTGATCAACGCAGCCGCGATCACACCCGAACGGATGGAGATCGAGCTATTCGGCGTCGAGGGCTCGAACGGCACGCAGGCCCGCAAGGTCGGGGCGCTGGAGGAGGCGCATGGCGGCTCGCTGTTTATCGACGAAATCGCCGACATGCCGCGCGAGACCCAGAACAAGATTTTGCGGGTTCTGGTGGATCAGACCTTTCAGCGGGTGGGAGGCTCCACCAAGGTCAGCGTCGACGTGCGCATCGTTTCGTCGACCAGCCGCGACATCGAGGCCGAGATCGCCGCCGGCCAATTCCGCGAAGACCTCTATCACCGGCTTTCGGTCGTCCCGGTGCGGGTGCCGCCGCTGGCGGAGCGGCGCGAGGACATTCCGGATCTGGTGCTGCACTTCATGGAGCAGATTTCACAGGCCACCGGCCTGCCGAAGCGCACCATCGGCGACGATGCGATGGCCGTGCTGCAGTCACACGACTGGCCGGGCAACATCCGCCAGCTTCGCAACAACGTCGAGCGCCTGATGATCCTGGCCGGCGGCGATCCGTCCGCAATCATCACCGCCAGCATGCTGCCTCCCGACGTCGGCTCGATGGTGCCGACAATGCCCAACGGCAATGGCGGCGAACAGCTTATGGGCCTGCCGCTGCGCGAGGCTCGCGAGCTGTTCGAGCGTGAGTACCTGATGGCCCAGATCAGCCGCTTCGGCGGCAACATCTCGCGCACCGCCGAGTTCGTCGGCATGGAGCGCTCGGCGCTGCATCGCAAGCTCAAGGCGCTCGGGATCGGCTAATCATCTCCACGAAGCTGCCAGACGAACACCCAGGACCGCACCGATGTCCCGCACAGCCTATGTGAACGGCCGCTATGTCCCGATGCGGGATGCCGCGGTCAACGTGGAGGATCGCGGCTACCAGTTCGCCGACGGCGTCTATGAGGTCTGCGAGGTGCGCGGCGGCCGGCTGGTGGACGAGCGCCGGCACATGGAGCGGCTTCAGCGCTCGCTGTCGGAGTTGCGCATCGCCATGCCCTTCACGCCCGTCGCGCTGGGCGTCATCCTGCGCGAGGTGGTCCGGCGCAACCGCGTGCGCTGGGGCATCGTCTATCTTCAGATCACCCGTGGCGTCGCCCGCCGCGATCACGCCTTCCCGGCCGAGGGCACCCGGCCGAGCGTGGTCGTGACCGCCCGCAACCTCGACCTCGCAGGCGCGGAAAAGCTCGCCGCCGCCGGCATTTCGGTCATCACCCTGCCGGACAACCGCTGGGAGCGGGTCGACATCAAGTCGGTGTCGCTGCTGCCCAACGTGCTGGCCAAGCAGGCGGCGCGCGAGCAGGGCGCCCGCGAGGCCTGGTTCGTCAGCAAGGGCGGGGAGGTGATGGAAGGCTCCTCGTCCAACGCCTGGATCGTCACCCGGGACGGCAAGGTGGTGACCCGCCACGCCGACAAGAGCATCCTGCGCGGCATCACCCGCACCGTCGTGATTGATGCCCTGGCGGCGCAGGGGCTGGCGCTGGAGGAGCGCGCCTTCACCGTGGACGAAGCGCTCGCCGCCCGGGAGGCCTTCATCACCTCGGCGAGCCAGATCGTCCTTCCGGTGGTGCGAATCGACGGCAAACCGGTGGGCAACGGGGCGCCGGGGCTGGTGGCGTCGGCGCTGCGCCGCGACTTCCACAGCCATGCCGAGATCGCCTGATGGCCCGCAACGGCCGGGACGGTCAGACTCGACCGAACGCGGCGCTTTGCCCGTCGATCACGGGAAGTTGGGCTTGCGCGTCCGCCGGGCGTGCCATCTAATGGCCGCGCCCCAAGTTGCACCGTCTGCCGGGTGTCACTTTGGCGTTGCGACTTGAGAATAAGATAAAACCTCTCGCGGCGGGGGTGGTCCGCGAGCAAAAAACGGAACAACGGCAATGGCAGCCGATCGCTCACAAAACCTTCAGGACACCTTCCTCAATCACGTTCGCAAAAGCAAAGTCCCGCTGACGATCTTTCTGGTCAACGGCGTGAAGCTGCAGGGCGTGGTCACTTGGTTCGATAATTTCTGCGTGCTGCTGCGGCGAGACGGGCACTCGCAACTCGTCTACAAGCACGCCATCTCCACGATCATGCCGGGTCACCCGATCCAGCTGTTCGAAGGCGCCGAGGAGGCGCCGGCCGGAGACAAGGTCTGATTTGGAGCCACGTCGACGGAATCAGGCGAAAGCCGGTCTGACCCCCGGGGATTCCGGTCCCCGGGCGTCCAGCACCGGCCGCGCGCTCGTCATCGGTCCCTATCTGCGCCGGCCCGCGCAGGCAGGGGGCGCTTCTGCGCGCGCCGCAGACAGCGTGCGTGCGCCCCAGGCGCGGCTGGAGGAGGCCGTCGGCCTGGCGCTGGCAATCGATCTGGAGGTCGTCGAAACCGGTCTCGTGCCGCTTTCGACGGTGCGGCCGGCCACCTATCTCGGCAAGGGCAAGGTCGACGAGATCGCCGGTCTGGTGAAGGCCGCCGACGCAGGCATCGTCATCGTCGATGCCGCGCTTTCGCCCGTCCAGCAGCGCAACCTCGAAAAGGCCTGGAACGCCAAGGTGCTCGACCGCACCGGCCTGATCCTGGAAATCTTCGGCCGGCGCGCCCGCACCAAGGAGGGCACGCTGCAGGTCGAACTGGCACATCTCACCTACCAGCGCAGCCGGCTGGTCCGCTCCTGGACCCATCTGGAGCGCCAGCGCGGCGGCTTCGGCTTTCTCGGCGGCCCCGGCGAAACCCAGATCGAGACCGACCGCCGGCTGATCGAGGAGCGCATCGGCCGGATCGAGGAGGAACTTGAAAAGGTCAAGCGCCGCCGCAAGCTGCACCGTGCGGGCAGGGCGCGCGTGCCCTATCCGATCGTCGCGCTGGTCGGCTACACCAACGCGGGCAAGTCGACCCTGTTCAACCGGGTGACACGCGCCAGCGTGCTGGAAGCGAACATGCTGTTCGCCACGCTCGATCCGACGCTGCGGCAGATCCGGCTGCCGTCCGGACGCCCCGCAATCCTCTCCGACACCGTGGGTTTCATCTCCGACCTGCCGACCATGCTGGTGGCCGCGTTCCGCGCCACGCTGGAGGAGGTGATCGAGGCCGACGTGATCCTGCATGTGCGCGACGTGTCGCACGACGACACAGAGGCACAGTCGCACGACGTGGAGCAGGTGCTGCGCCAGCTCGGAATCGATCCGGACGACGAGGGCCGGCTGATCGAGGTCTGGAACAAGATCGACCGGCTCGATGAGCCGTCCCGCGAGCGCCTGCGCAATCTCGTCGAGCGCCGCTCGGTCGGCCGGCGTCCGATTGCGGTTTCGGCCCTGACCGGCGAAGGAATCGCAGACCTGACGGCCGCCATCGACCGTCGGCTCGGGGCGCGCCGCGTGGTGATCGATCTCGCGCTCGATCCGTCGGACGGGGCCGGCGTAAGCTGGCTCCATCGCCACACCGAGGTGGTGGAGAAGGTTCTGAACGACGAGGGACGACTTGCGATGACGGTGCGGGTCGATCCGGCCAAGGCCGACACGGTGCGCGCGAAATTCCTGCGCGATTAGCTCTGTCGCTGCCGGCTCTCCTCAGCCTTCGCCGCATCCCACAGCGCGTCCATTTCCTCGAGCGTCGCATCCTGTGGCCGCTTTCCCTGAGCGGCCAGCGCAGCCTCGATGGAAGCAAATCGCCTTTCGAATTTGGCGTTCGTGGTGCGCAGCGCCGACTCCGGATCGACATCCAGGTGCCGCGCCAGATTGACCAGCGCAAAGAAAAGATCGCCGATCTCGCCGGCGACCTTGTCGTCGCGTCCGGCGTCGAGTTCGGCCTCGATCTCGTCCGCCTCCTCGCGGATCTTCGCCAGCACCGCGCGCGGGTCGTTCCAGTCGAAGCCGACCTTGCCGGCCTTGGTCTGGAGCTTCAGCGCGCGGGTGAGGGCGGTCATTGCGGGCGGCACGCCGGCGAGCGCGCCTTGCGGCTCGACCCGGCCGCGCGCGGCCCGTTCGGCCTTCTCCTCGGCCTTGATCCGGTCCCACAGGACTTTGACCGCGTCCGGCGCGAGATTCCGGGCGTCGCCAAACACATGAGGATGGCGGCGCAGCAGCTTGGCCGTGATCGCTTCGACCACGCTGCCGAAATCGAACGCGCCTTGCTCCTGCGCCATGCGCGCGTGGAAGACGACCTGAAGGAGCAGGTCGCCGAGTTCGTCCTTGAGGTCGTGCAGATCGCCGCGCTCGATCGCGTCGGCGACCTCATAGGCCTCTTCAAGCGTATAGGGCGCGATGGTCGCAAAATCCTGCTCGAGATCCCACGGACAGCCCGTGCCGGGCGTGCGCAGCGCCGCCATGATCTCCAGAAGCCTTGCGATGTCGCGCGACGGTGTCATTTCGCGAGCTTACAGCCCGCCAAGCAGGCCCGCGACAAGGCGAGGGCGCCGCCCCACAGGAACGACGCCCTCGAATGGCTCGACGATCGGGCAGTGGAGGTCAGTGACCGGTGTTGCTGGCCTGGCGGGCCGCCTCGAACAGGAACCAGGTGCGCTTTTCGGCCTGGTCGATCCAGTCCTCGATCAGACCGGCGGTGGCGATGTCATCGTGCTCGTCGGCGATCTTGTGGGCCTTGCGAAGGTTCTCGACCGCCGCCTTGTTGTCCGCCATCAGCTCGGCCAGCATTTCGGCTGGCGGAACGAAGTCGGCGTCGTTGTCCTCGACGGTCTGCAGCCGCGCGATATGTCCGATCGAGCGCAACGTGGTGCCGCCGATCTTGCGCACGCGCTCGGCGATGTCATCGGTCGTGGCGAGGATCGCTGCGGCCTGTTCGTCGAACAGTTCGTGGTAGTCGCGGAAATGCGGACCGCTGACGTGCCAGTGGAAGTTCTTGGTCTTCAGGTACAGCGCGTAGCTGTCGGCAAGAGCCTCGTTCAGCGCCTGGGACACCGCCTTGACGGCCTTGGTCTCGAGATCGGTCGGCGTGTCGAGCGCAGCCGGCGGGGACTTGAGCTTGGTCACCTTGCTCACGGGATCACCTCGAAATTCTGGAATGATGAAATGGAGCGGGCCGTGCGGCCCGGAACACGTCTCGACAATGCCCGGAACTCGGCAGAGTTCCATTGATCGGGATCAAGACGGGAGAGCAGCGGTCGCCGCCGCCGAAGTACGGCGTGTCGGCGCCAATGCTGGCGAGGCCGGTCCGCGGAGGACGCGACTGATCAGCCGGACACGACCTTGATTCGCATAAGACATATTATGGAATATTGATGAGATTCCGGATGTCGCTCACACGAGCCAAAAAACCAACAATTGCGTAGAAAAAACCCCAGCAAGGCTCTGATTTCAAGTGACTTTATCGGCTGTCGACTCAGCCTTCCTCGACCATCGCCTCCAGCCGGATGCCGTCGTAAGCCGGCTCCACATGCGCCGGCAACGTAGTGCGCAGCACGTCGTAATCCAGATCGGCGTGCAGGTTCGTGAGCACCGCATGGCGCGGCTTCAGCCGGTCCACCCAGGCCAGCGCCTGATCGAGATTGAGATGGCTCGGATGCGGCCGGTAGCGCAGCGCATCCAGAATCCAGATGTCGAGGCCGGCGAGCGCCGCAATGCTGTCCGGGGGCAGGTCGCTCAGGTCGCAGGAATAGGCCAGAGAGCCGAACCGGAAACCGAGCGAGGGAATGTCGCCATGCTGCTGCATGTAAGGCAGCGCCTCGATCGGGCCGCCCTCCCCGTTGATCGTGACCGGCTGGCCGGCCACCAGCCGACGCTCGTTGAGGATCGGGGGGTAGTCGCTGCCCGGCGGGGTCGAAAAGCAGTAGTCGAACTTGCCGCGCAGGAGCTGGGAGGTCATGGCGTCGAGATACACGTCGACGCGGCGCTTCTTGTAGAGGACGAGGGCGCGCAGGTCGTCGATGCCGTGGGTGTGGTCGGCGTGGGCGTGGGTGTAGAGCACGCCGTCGAGCCAATCGACCTCCGCGTCCAGAAGCTGCTCGCGCAGGTCGGGCGACGTGTCCACCAGAACCCGGGTGATGCCGCGCGGGCCGCGGCGCTCGACCAGGAGCGAGGTCCGCCGCCGCCGATTCTTGGGGTTGTCCGGATTGCAGTCGCCCCAGCCGAGCCCGGCCCGCGGCACGCCGCCGGACGAGCCGCATCCGAGGATGGTGACGGTCAGTCCGGTCATGCGGCTGCGGCCTCCGGGCGAGGAACCTTGGAGAACAGGCGGAAGAAATTGTCGGTGGTCTGGCGGGCGATCTCGTCCGGCGTCACGCCGCGGGTCTCGGCCAGCACCCGCGCGGTCTCCACCACGAACGACGGCTCGCAACGCTTTCCGCGGTGCGGAGCGGGCGCCAGATAGGGCGAATCGGTTTCGACCAGGATGCGGTTCGCCGGCAGTTCGGCAGCGATGTCGCGCAGCGCCTGCGAGTTCCTGAACGTCAGAATGCCGGTGAAAGAGATATAGAGCCCGAGTTCGATGCCGGTCATCGCCAGATCGCGGCCGCCCGTGAAACAGTGCAGCACCGCCGGAAATGCGCCTTTCGCGGTTTCCTCCCGCAGGATCTCCGCCATGTCGGCGTCGGCGTCGCGCGAGTGGATGACCAGCGGCAGGCCGGTCTCGCGCGCCGCTGCGATATGCTCGCGAAAGCCCCGCGCCTGTACCGCCTTCGGCCCGGTGTCGTAATGGTAGTCGAGCCCCGCCTCGCCGATCGCCACGACCTTCGGATCGCGCGCCAGCGAAACGAGCTCGGCGGCGGAAATCCCGTCCTCCTCGTCGGCGTGGTGCGGATGCGTGCCGATCGAGCGGTAGACGTTCGGAAACCGCGCCGCGATCGCGGCGAGTTCGGCCGCGCGCCGCACCCGGGTCGAGATCGTCACCATCCGGCTGACGCCGGCCGCCTCGGCCCGCGCCACCACGTCGTCGAGTTCGTGGGCGAAGTCGGGAAAGTCGAGATGGCAATGGCTGTCGACGAGCATTCCTAGTCCTTGGCGTCCGCCGCCGGCTCGACATAGCGCGGAAACACCGGCGCGGGCGGCGGCAGTTGCGTGCCGCCCTTGAGCCGGCCCGCCTCGCCCAGTGCCGCAAAGCTGCGCGCGTCACCCGCAGGCACCGCCAGCAGGTCGAGCAGCTTCTCCGCCGAGTCCGGGATGAACGGCTGGCACAGGATCGCGACCTGCCGGATCAGTTCCGCCGTCACATAAAGCACCGTGCCCTGCCGCGCCGGATCGGTCTTGGCCAGCGCCCAGGGCGCCTCGCCCGCGAAGTAACGGTTCGCGTCCGCGACCACAGCCCAGACCGTGTTCAGCGCCTGATGGATCTGCTGGGTCTTCATGTGCTCGCGCGCCGCGCCGATCATCGCGTCGGCAGCCGCGAGGATCGTCCGGTCGGCCTCACTGAACGCGCCCGGCTCCGGCAGCACGCCGCTCCGCTGCTTGCCGATCATCGACAGCGAGCGCTGCGCCAGATTGCCGAGATCGTTGGCGAGATCGGCGTTGGTGCGGTTGACGATCGCCTCATGGCTGTAGTTGCCGTCCTGCCCGAACGGCACCTCGCGCAGGAAGAAATAGCGGAACTGGTCGACGCCGTAGGTCTGCGCCAGATCGAACGGATCGATCACGTTGCCGACCGACTTCGACATCTTCTCCCCGCGATTGAAGAGAAAACCGTGCGAGAAGATGCGCTTCGGCACCGCGATGCCGGCCGACATCAGGAACGCCGGCCAGTAGACCGCGTGGAAGCGCACGATGTCCTTGCCGATCACATGCAGATCGGCGGGCCAGTGGCGCTTGAAGCGCGCGCCCTCGTCGTCCGGAAACCCGGCGGCGGTGATGTAGTTCGTCAGCGCGTCGACCCACACATACATGATGTGTTTGGGATTGCCCGGCACCGGGATGCCCCAGTCGAAGGTCGTGCGCGAGATCGAGAGATCCTGAAGCCCGCCGCGCACGAAGCTCGCGACCTCGTTCAGCCGCTCCTTCGGAAGCACGAAATCCGGCACGCTCGCATAGAGATCGAGCAGCTTCTGCTGATAGGCCGAGAGCCGGAAGAAATAGCTCTCCTCCTCCACCCAGTCGACCGGCGTGCCGGTCTTGGTGGCGATGCGCTTGCCGTGTTCGTTGAGGTGGGTCTCGTCCTCGGCGTAGTACGCCTCGTCGCGCACCGAGTACCAGCCGGCATACTTGTCGAGATAGATGTCGCCGTTCTTCTCCATGCGCCGCCAGATTTCCTCCGACGAGCGGCGGTGGCGCTCCTCGGTGGTGCGGATGAAGTCGTCGTTGGAGCAGTTCAGAGCTTTGGCCATCGCCTGGAAGCGCGGCACATGGCGGTCGAGCAGGTCGATCGGCTTCAGCCCCTCGCGCGCCGCGGTCTGCTGGATCTTCTGGCCGTGCTCGTCGGTGCCGGTGAGGAAGAACACGTCGTAGCCGTCGAGCCGCTGAAAGCGGGCGATGGCGTCCGTGGCGATCACCTCATACGCGTGCCCGATGTGGGGGGGACCGTTGGGGTAGGAAATGGCGGTGGTGATGTAATACGGCGCTTTGTCGGGCATTTTCGCTTTTTGGAGAGATGGGAACGGGAGGGCAAAGACCCGGCCATCGTTCAGCGACTAGCTATCAACCCGTACCCGTCGCGGCAAGCGAGGCCGGCCCCCAGGAACACGAGCTTTTTCCCCTGCCAAGATGCATATAGGTACCCTGTGCAACTTGTGCGACTCTGGGGCATCCTGATAGCTTGGTTCCACAGGTTTATTGTCTGGACTGTCCTCATGAAATTCCGTTTGCTCTCGACGGTTGCGGCCACCGCGGTCGCGCTGGGTCTTGGCTTGCCGGCACGGGCGCAGGCCCCTGCCCCTGGCGGTTGGACCGGCTTCTATGCCGGCCTCAACGCCGGCGCGGCCTGGGGCCGATCGCGCGCCAGCAGCAGCATCGATTGCAACCTGCCCTTTATCCCTGGCTATTTTTGCGACAATACGCCCCGCGGCCTCGACAACGCCGCGGCCTTGACCGCCAGCGGCACCGGCACCGCCAACGACACGGGCTTCACCGGCGGCATCCAGGCCGGATACAACTGGCAGCGCGACAATTTCGTCTATGGCCTGGAGGCCGATTTCGGCGCGTTCCGGCTCAACGGCTCCCGGCAGGGCCGCGGCACCTATCTTACCCTTGTGGGTCCAGCCCCCGGCGACACTTACACGATCGGCACGTCGTTCAGCGCCGACTGGCTGTTCACGCTCCGCGGCCGGTTCGGCGCCGTCATCACGCCCAACCTTCTGGCCTACGCCACCGGCGGACTGGCGCTGACGCGATTGACCGTGGGCAACACCTACTCGGATTCGGCCGGCTTGAATTTCGCCGGAGGCTCCAATTCGAGCGCGCTGAAAACCGGCTGGACGATCGGAGGCGGCGGCGAATGGGCGCTGACGCGGAACTGGAGCGTCAAGGCCGAGTACCTCTATGTCGATTTCGGCAAGGTCAACACGATTGCCAATCTGACAGATGGCAATCCCGGCGGCTACGCGCATGCCATCAGCACCTCCGCCGACCTGAGCGCGCATGTCGCGCGCGCTGGCATCAACTATAGATTCTGATCACAGCCCGCACGTCTCGATCCTTGCGAAGGCCTCCGCTTTGCTGGCAGGACAGCACAGCGAGGCGTCACGCAGCGGCCATGAACAACTGGTTCGACCACATCCGGTTTCATTTGCGCACGCAGCCGCAGCGGCCGGCCATCGTCACGGAAGAGCGCGTCGTCACCTACGAGATGCTGCGCACGGCAATCGGGCGTTGCGCGCGCCGTCTCCACGGTTTCGAACTGGCCGGCGACGCGCCGGTCGCGATCCTCATCGCCAATCCCATCCGACACGTCGCCCTGATTCTGGCGCTGGTGCGCATCGGCGTCCCTTCGGTTTCGCTTGAGCACGGCCAGTCCGGCATCGGCGGTCTGCGTTTCGCCGCCGTACTCGGCGACGACAAGGCGAAGGCGCTGGTCGATCCGCAAAACCGTTTCATCGAGGTGGCCGACGAATGGTTCGAGACCGATCCCGGCGGCACCCTGCCCGCAGGTTTCGCCCGTGCCGACGCTGTATGCCGGATGATCCTGACCTCCGGAACGACCGGACAGCCCAAGTATGTCAGCGTCAGCGTGCAGGAGTTCGGGGTCCGCATCGGCGGCTTCACCGGCGGCAACTGGCGTTCCCTGCTCTGCCTGCCCGGCCTGTCGTCGGGCTGGACCTTCAACGCGCTCGGCGCGGCCTTCACGGCAGGACAGACGCTGTGCTTCGCGAATTCGCCGTTCCAGGCGGCGCGCATGATCGAACTGTTCGCAATCGATTACGTCGTGGCCTCGACCGAACAACTGCTGGCGCTCACTTATGTGGCGCGCAAGACCGGCGCGCAGTTTCGCAGCCTGCACATGGTCGAGGTGTCCGGCAGCGTGCCGACCGCGGTTCTGCTGCAGGCTGCAATGGTCCATGTCTGCAAGGACGTCTATTGCCGCTATGGCACCAGCGAGCTCGGTCCGATGGCGCGCGCGGCCGCCCGCGACGTGCTGTCCCGCCCCGGCCTTGCCGGGTATCTCCTGCCGGGCGCGGAGGTCCGGATCGTCGACGCGAGCGGCGAGGCTTGCCCGGCCGGCGTCGTCGGCCGCATCGAGGGACGGCTCGACCCGCGCTGGAACGCGGCGCCGTCCGACACCCCCTGGATCGACGTCGGCGACCTCGGCTGGATGAGCGCCGAGGACGAGCTTTATGTGCTGGGCCGCCCCTCCGACACCAGCGACGCCTCCGCGCAGGACACGACGCGGGGCCAGCTCTCGCCCGTGCACGAGGTCGAGCATCTCCTGCGTCTCGAATGGGATGCCGCCGATGCCGCGGCGGTCCTGGTCGACGACACCGAAGCACAGCCTGCCATCTGGATCGCGACGGTCGACTGCGCTGACGCCGACGCAAAAAAGATCGAGGCTCTGCTGCGAACAAGAGGGCTTGATTTCCCGGTGCGCGTGTTCGCGATGAAGTCCATCCCGCGCGGCCTGAACGGCAAGGTGCAGCGGACGCAGCTCCAGTCGATGCTGAAGCTGGCCGACGCCGGCCGCACCGGAAGAACCTGAGCATGGCCATCACACGGCGCGCCGTGCTGGCCGGCACCACTACGCTGTTTGGCGCCGGCGCCGCGCATGCGCGAGACTACCCGAGCCGGCTGATCCGGATTTTCAGCGGCTTTCCGGCCGGTGGCAACGTCGACAGCGTCGCGCGCATCCTCGCCGAAGGGCTTGAAAGAAGGCTGGGGCAAACCGTCATCGTCGAGACCAAGGCAGGCGCGTCGGGATCGCTTGCGGCGGAGAGCGTGTCGCGCAGCGCGCCGGACGGCCACACACTGCTGGCCGTGGCCAACATTCATCCGATGCACGCCGCCTTGTCGGCGCACGTCCGCTACAATGCGGTCGACGACTTCAGCTGGATTTCGACCGCAACCTCCTTTCCTTATGTGATCTGCGTGCGCGCCGATTTACGGTTTCGCACGCTTCGCCAGATGATCGACGAAGCCCGCGCCCGGCCGGGGACGTTGAACTACGGCGGAGGTCAGTTCGGAACCGGGCTGCAGATGGTGGTCGAGCTGATCGCCCATCGCAACGCGGTCCAATTCATGCGGATCCCCTATCGCGGCGAGAACGACGCCATCCTCGCTTTGCTGGCCGGCGAGGTCGAATTCGTCGCGGCGACGGCCGGACCGGTCGCCGCGCGCCTCGCCGCCGGGCAGCTGCGCGCGCTCGCCGTCACCGGCACGGCGCGATGGAAGTTGCTGGCCGACGTGCCGACCTTCGCCGAGGCGGGGGTGCCGGAGATCGACGTCACGGGCTGGATGGGCCTAGCGGCTCCCGCAAACCTGCCGAAGGGCGTTCTTGATCGGCTGAATTCTGAGATGCGGGCGCTCGTCGCCCTCACCGCCGTGCGGAGCCGGCTCGAAGCGCTGGGAGGCGAGCCGCGCGCCGTGGATTCCGAAAACATGCGGACTCTGGTCGCCCGCGAGTTCTCCTTGTGGAAGCAATTGGGACGAGACGTCGGCCTAAAGACCGACTGACGGCCTGTCCGACACGTCTCGAAATTCGTCGGCTTCGGAGCAGAACGGAAATCAACCGCGCGCCGCGTCGGCAAGCAGCCCGAACACCGAGAAAACCAGCGGCTTCCGGTCGAGGTTGTATGCCTCGGTGTCGCGGGCGGCGCGATTCACCCGCTCCCAGACCTCGGCCACCCGGTCCATGCGACGGGCGTCCTGCGGACCGGCATGCAGACGCTCGGCAAGCCATGCATTGACCGTCTCCATGAAGGCCGCAAGCGAATCGACATCCCCGGTCGGCAGCTTGTCTCCCAGTGAGTGCAGCGCCCGCGCATCGAGCTGCGGCAGCCGCTCCAGCTGCGCGCCGATCTGCCGGCGCAGTTCAAGCGCGCCGCCGTCTATGATCGAGAGGGCCCGTGCCACCGAACCGTCCGCCGCCTCGGCGGCGGCGCGCAGGTCCGGGTCGTCCGGATCGGCCGACAGCACAGAGGACGCCGCCCGCGCCACCTCCTCCACGGCCAGCGGCCGCAGCATCAGCGAACGGCAGCGCGAGCGGATCGTCGGCAGCACGCGTCCGGCGGCGTGGCTGACCAGCAGCAGCAGCGACCGTGGCGGCGGCTCCTCGAGGATCTTCAAAAGCGCGTTGTCGCCCGAGCGATTCAGTTCGTCCACGGAATCGACGATGGCAACGCGCCAGCCGCCCTCGCCCGCGGTCGAGCCGAAGAACGAAACGGTCCTGCGGATGTCCTCGACGCGGATCTCGGTGAACAGCTTGCCGGTCTTCTCGTTGATCACGCGCCGCAAGACCAGCAGATCGCTGTGCGACTGACCGGCCACGCGGCGGAACGCCGGATGATCGGCCGGCACCTCGAGCGAGGTCGCACGCTGGACCTGTGGCATCGCAGGCTCGGGATGAGCCAGGACGAACCGCGCCATCCGGTAGGCCAGGGTCGCCTTGCCGATACCGGGCACGCCGCCGATCAGCCATGCATGCGGAATGCGGCCGGAGCGATAGGCGTCGAGCAGGGTGCGCTCCGCCTCGGCATGGCCGAACAGCGCGGCGGTGCGGCGCGGATGCGGCAGCGCCTCGTCGTCGTCGATCGGCTCGATCGGTTCTTTCGCCATCAGGCCATGCACTCGGAACTGGTAAATCCAAAATAACTAGGCCCAAGACCCCGCCACAAACAAGGCCGCCGACCGAACGTCGTCAGCCATCGGGCGATCCGCATCACGCCCCCTCGATCTCCTCGCGGAGCATCTCCAGCGCCAGCCACCTCTCCTCGGCCGCAGACAATTCGCTCTGTGCCTCAGCGAGCGACTGCGAGGCCGCATCGAACGCCTTGCGGTCGCGCGCATAGAGCCCCGGATCGGCCAGTCGATCGTTCAGTCCGGCGATCCGCGCCTGCAGCGCATCGATGGTGGCCGGCAGCGTGTCGAGCGCGTGCTTGTCGTTGAAGCTGAGCTTGCGCCGGACTTTGGCGACCGCATCCGCAGCGGCCTTCGGCTCGTCCGCCTCCGGTCGCCCCGACTTGACCGCCGCACGCGACACGTCGGCTCCACGCTGTCGCAGCATGTCGCTGTAGCCGCCGGCGTATTCCACCCAGCGCCCCTGCCCCTCCGGAACGATCACGGCGGTGACGACCCGGTCGAGAAAGTCACGGTCATGGCTGATGAGCAGAACGGTCCCGGCATAGTCGCCGAGCATCTCCTCCAGCGTATCGAGCGTTTCGAGATCGAGGTCGTTGGTCGGCTCGTCGAGCACCAGCACGTTCGAGGGTCTGGCGAGCGCCCGAGCCAGCATCAGCCGGCCCCGTTCGCCGCCCGAGAGCACGCGCAGGGGCGTGCGGGCCTGCTCCGGCGCGAACAGAAAGTCCTTCATGTATCCGACCACATGCCGCTGCGTGCCGCCGACGAGCACGGTGTCGCCCCGCCCGCCCGTGAGAGCGTCCGCAAGCGTCACATTCGGATCGAGCTGCTCGCGCCGCTGGTCGAGCGTGGCCATTTCGAGGTTCGCGCCAAGCTTCACGGTCCCGGTGTCGGGCGAAAGCGCGCCGGTCAGAAGCGAGATCAGAGTGGTCTTGCCGCTGCCGTTCGGTCCCACGATTCCGATCCGGTCGCCGCGGCGGATCCGGATCGAAAGATTCTCGACGATCGCCGGACCACCGAACGACTTGCCGATGCCTTTGGCCTCGATCACAAGCGCACCGGATTTCTCGGCCTCCGCCGCCTGAAGGGTCGCGCTGCCCTGGGCGCCGCGATAGCTGCGGCGGGTTTCCCGCAGCGTCTGAAGATCGGCGAGCCGCTTGACGTTTCGCTTGCGGCGCGCCGTGACGCCATAGCGCAGCCAATGCTCCTCGGCGACGATCTTGCGCCCGAGCTTGTGATGCTCGCGCTCCTCGTCGGCCAGCACCTCGTCGCGCCAGGTCTCGAAATGCGCGAAGCCGCGCTCGGTCCGGCGCGCCAGCCCCCGGTCGATCCAGACCGTGGCGCGCGACAGGTTCGAGAGAAAACGCCGGTCGTGGCTGATGATCACGAGCGCCGCACGGCTCGCGGAAAGCGCCGCCTCCAGCCATTCGATTGCCGGCAGGTCGAGATGGTTGGTCGGCTCGTCGAGCAGGAGAATGTCCGGTTCGGGCGCCAGCACGCGCGCCAGCGCCGCGCGCCGCGCCTCGCCGCCGGACAGCGTCGCCGGATCCTCCTCGCCCGTCAGACCCAATTCCTGAAATCAGCCCGGCCGCGCGATGCGGCTGGCCGAACGGACCGAGGCCGGCCTCGACGTAGTCGGTCACGGTCGCAAAGCCGGAGAAGTCCGGCTCCTGCGGCAGGTAGCGAACGCTGGCGCCGGGCTGCAGGAAGCAGGTGCCGGCGTCCGGCTCGATCAATCCCGCCGCAATCCGCAACAGGGTCGACTTGCCCGAGCCGTTGCGGCCGACCAGGCACACACGCTCGCCGGCCGACACCGACAGTTCGACCCCGCGCAACAGCGGCGTGCCGCCGAAACTCAGCGCAATGTCTTTCAGATGAACGAGTGGAGGAGCCATGTGTGTCCGATATTCCGGTCGTCGCGGCAATCAGGCGCCGGTGGATTCGAACGACAGCGGTGCGGTTGCGGGATCGAGCCGATGCACCACCGTGTGCCATATTTCTTCGGCCACGTCCTCGCGCGGGCGGGTGGCGTCGATCAGCACGCAGCGATCCGGTTCGTTGGCCGCGAGCATCAGAAATCCGTCGCGCAGGCGCTCGTGAAACGCGGCCTGCTCCGCCTCGAACCGGTCGGCGGCGTCGCCCTTGCCGCGACGCTCGGCGGCACGGCGCATCGCCAGCTCCGCCGGTACGTCGAGGATGAACGTCAGATCGGGCCTGGTGTCGCCGACCACGATGCGCTCCAGCGCGCGGATCGCACGCGGATCGACCGCGCCGGCCACACCCTGATACACGCGGGTCGAGTTCGGCAAAGCGATCGCAGATCACCCACACCCCGCTCTCAAGGGCCGGTCGAATTCTGGTGGTGAGATGATCGTCGCGCGCCGCTGCGAACAGCAAGGCCTCGACGTCGGGACCGAGCGGCTGCGCCGCGCCGGACAACAGCACATGACGCATGATCTCGGCGCCCGGCGAGCCGCCGGGCTCGCGCGTCACCAACACGCCGACGCCGAGCGACTTCAGCCGCGCGGCGAGCGTCGCCACATGGGTCGACTTGCCGGCGCCCTCCCCGCCTTCGAACGTGATGAAGCGTCCGCGCATGCCCTCTCCGCGCCCGGTGTCCGCTCAAAGCTTCCGGATACCGGCCCGGAACAGGTTGATCACCGATTCGGAGGCCGCGTCGAGGGCGCGCTGCGACAGCGGACCCGTTTCCACGTCCTCCGCGGCCTGGAGCGGAGCTTCGAGCACCAGAATGTCGCCTCGCCAGACCTTGAGCTTGCCGATCGCCTGCCCCCGCTTCACGGGCGCCTGTACGGGACCGTTGTAGACCACGCGCGCGACCAGCCGTTCGGTCAGGTTGCGCGGCACCATCAGCCGGATTACGCCCTGCCCGGTCAGCGGCACGCTGCCCTTGGCGCCGCCGTAAAGCTTTGCGTCCGCGATGGGCTGGCCCTCGGCGAACAGGGCGCGCAATTCGAACGCCTTGAATCCCCATTCGAGCAGCTTGCGCGCCTCGTCGGCGCGCTCCTTGGCCGACTTCGCACCGCTGACCACCACGATCAGCCGCAGGCCGTTCTGCACCGCGGAGCCGACCAGACCGTACCCCGCTTCCTTGGTGAAGCCGGTCTTCATGCCATCCGCGCCGATGTTCATCGCCAGCAACGGATTGCGGTTCTGCTGGCGGATCTTGTTCCAGGTGAACTCGCGTTCGCCGTAGAGCTTGTATTGCTCCGGATAGGTTCTGATCATGTGCTGCGCGAGCCGCGCCAGCTCGCGCACCGTCACCCGCTGCTCCGGGATCCGGCAGCCCGGTGGCGTTGGCATAGTTCGAGCGCGGCATGCCGAGCTCGCGCGCGCGATCGTTCATGAGCCGCGCAAACGCGCCCTCGTTGCCGGCGATGCCCTCGGCCAGCGCGATCGCCGCATCGTTGCCGGAATGGACGATCAGACCGAGCAGCAAGTCGCTCACCTTGATCCGCGAATGGATCGCCGCATACATCGTCGAGCCGCCGGACGGTGCGCCGCCGCGACGCCAGGCGTTCTCGCTGATGACGAACTCCTCGTCGGGCTTGACGTTGCCGAGCGCGATCTGGTCGAACACGATGTCGGCGGTCATCAGCTTGGCCATGCTCGCCGGCGGCACGAGCTGGTCGGCATTCTTCTCGAACAGGATTGCGCCGCTGTCGGCCTCGATCAGAACCGCCGTCGGGACCGACGTCTGGAAGCCGCCGGCGGGCGCGGCGATCCCGGCTCCCGCCGGAAACAGAGACACGAAGGCCACGACGGCGGCCGCGAGGCGACGCCATCGCGACAGCCAAAGCCGGCCCGTCGCCTGTTCGCTGTGTCGCATTGCGCGCTCCACACCTGCCGCCCGGTGGGGAGTCGTTCGACCGCCGGGACGGGTACCGTCGCCCGTCAAGGCCAACGGTCTAGCAAGGCTTCCGCGGCAAGAAAATGTCGCCGTTTGCCTTTCGTGCCGTCGCGCCTGCAAGGTCTCGAGCCTGGACCGACTTTCAGCCTAGTAGAGACCGCGGCCGGTCACCACCGCACCGTCGTGGCGAACCGGTGCATAGGCGGCGGACGATCCCGAAGGCGAAGCCGCCCCGCCCGCGCCCGGTCCGAAGCGCGAATTGAAGGACGCCGGAGCCGGACCTTCCGACCACACCATGCGAACCGGCGATCCGGACTGGCCGCCGGGCTGGGGGGCCGGAGATGGAATCGGACGGCTGTCGGAAGACGCGAGGGCATAGCCCTGCCGCGGCGCAGCGGCAGGCGACCGATTGTCCGGCGTGGCCACCGGCAACGGCGCACGCGCCACGGCGGGACGGCGTTCCGGCTCGACCGGACGCTCTGTGACGGCTCGGGGCTGCGGAGCCACCATCGGATTCGGGTCGAAGTATTCGCGCTGGAAGTTGCGCTCCGCCGTCTGCGGCCGCGCGCGCGGCTCAGGCCTCGGCGTCTCGGCGGACGCCACCATGACCTCCCGCGATGGCGAGGAGGACGGCGCAGGCGCCGGCCGGCCGTCGTTGCGAAGCGTCGCGGCCAGCTTGACGTCGTCGGAGCCGTCGACCGACGCCGGCCCGACATACTCGACGCGCACCGGCGCGATGCCGTTGCGGTGAAAGCCGAGCAGCTCCGCCGCACGGACCGACAGGTCGATCACCCGGCCCTGGTGAAACGGACCACGATCGTTGACGCGCACGACCAGCGATCGCTTGTTGCGCAGGTTGGTCACGCGCACATAGCTCGGCAGCGGCAGCGTCGGATGCGCCGCCGCGATCGAATTCATGTCGAAGACTTCGCCGTTGGCGGTCTTGCGGCCGTGAAAATCCTCGCCGTACCAGGACGCCGTGCCGGTGGCGCGATAGTTCGGATCCTCCTGCGGCACGTAAGTCTTGCCGGCGATCTGATACGGCCGCCCGACGCTGTAGCGTCCCCCGCCCTTCGGAACCGGCTGGCCCGCGGCGACCACGCGCGGGCTCGCCGCCACGCCATACTTGGGATCCACGCCGCCGGTGCTCTTGCCGCAATGGGCCACGGTCAAACCCAGCGCGACCGCAGCCGCCGCCCGGCCCCAGACCCGTACCTGCGAGGAATGGCCCCGCCTGTCCCGCTGCCGCATCCGGCCCCCAAACGCATCACACGGGCCGACCCCACCGGCCCGCCCCACCCGTTCTCACAGCATTAAGAATACCGCGGCCGAAACCGGGCGGAAATGGGGCCGCAGCAAACCGTTGGCCGCGATGGTTAATGCAATCGAAATCCTGCGCGCGGGAGATCGGACAACTCAAGCCGATATTATTATAAGAAAAACAGATATTTGAGATTGATCTCTAAGGCATCGGTCAAAGCTTCTGAGCGCGGATCGTCGCCCTATCGCAACAGCACCTGCGCCTTCACCACCAGCCGGAATCCGCCATCCGGCAAGTCCTCGAAGCCAATGCCGTTGTCGCGCCAGAACTGCTGGACCGTCACCTGCGTGCGCAGCTTGGGATCGACCGCGCCCTGCTCGATCCGGTGGACGGACTTCTGGGTCAGCCCCAGCCGGGCGGCGAGCTGATCCTGGCTCAGCATCAGCAGCGCGCGCGAGGTGCGAACCTTGGCGCCGAAAGCGGCGCGCTCGAGCCGCAGCGTGTTGTCGACCTGCAGGCGCAGGGCCGCGGCATTCAGGGGAATCGATCGGTTCATGGACGCACTCGCACCGGGACCGATTTCACGCAGACGGGTCGCCCGCGAACGGGACCGCCATCGAAGCGGAAGAGAAAAAGCCCCCGGCAGGGCTTGCTTGCCGGGGGCTCAGGTCTTCGTTGCTAAACCACCCGCCGATCAGGGCAGGAAGTTGCGCTGCACGCGGAACATGCCCGTGAACGAGTCCTGGTCTTCCATGCGGTAGGCGCCGGCAGCGAAGCCAGCACCCGGCGCGATCGCGCCGGTGGTGACGCCAGCCGCCGTGTGGAAGATCGAGGTCTCGAGCTTGTTGTAGACCACGTCGACGCCGAACGTCAGACCGCGAACGGGCTGCCACTCGGTGCGCGCACCGATCATCCAGGCCGCCCAGTCCGGGTTGCAGGTGCCGCCGGCGCCGAGAGCCGCCGCCGCGCACATGCTCGCCGTCGCGCTGCCGTTGTGCGACACGTCGAGGTACGACCCGTAGAACGAGGTGTTCAGGGCCGGGGTCCACTGATGCTGGTAGGCCGCCGCGATGCTCCACGCGGTGGTCAGCTGGATGCCGCCAGCCGGGCCGACGAACACGCCGTCGTTGAAGGCGCCGAAGCCATAGGACGAGCCGCTGGCGTAGGTGAACCCACCCGTGGCCGAGGTGTGCGAGGCGTAGCGGACCGCGCCCTCGGAGTAGATGCCCTGGATGTTGAACACCGAGCCCGGCGCCAGCATCGGGACGTTGAGCTGCAACGCACCGGTCAGAGCCCAGCCCATCTTATTGCCAGGCCGTCCCTGAGCTTGCGCACCGCCGTAGTACGACGCCGAAGCGTCATGCAGGGCGCCGCCGATCATCGCAGAACCCCAGGCCTGATCGACGCGGAGGTTGGCAACGATGTCCGGGTGACCGCGCAGCGTGCCGTAAAGCGAGCGGTCGGTGAACGCCACCGGCGTCGCGCCAGCGGCGCCGATCTGCGCCACCGGGTTGTTGCGGGCTTCTTCGAGGGCGATGGTCGCCGACAGGCCGTTGCCGAACTGCGCGGTGTAGCCCATCACGTTCCAGCCGCCGTCGCCGGTCGACGAGTTGTGGAAGTTGCCGGCGAAATAGGCACGACCGGCGGTCGGGAAGTGATCGAAGAACGACGTCGCCTTGCCGAACGTGAAGCCCGCGATCTGGATGAAGCCGCGGGTGGCACGCAGGCCGGCAGCGCCGCCGTTGTCCTGCTGGTGACCGACCACCATGTAGGTGCGCAGCGTGCCCCAGGCGGTCTGCTGGCGGGTGTCGATCGTCAGGTCGGCGCGGGTGCGCCAGCCGTACGGGGCGCCGGCCGTGTTGGTGCGGTCGCCGACAGCCGTGATGTGCGGACGGGTCTGCTGGCTGGTGCCGAAGCTGGTCTGGAAGCGGATGTAGCCGCCGACCTTGATGCAGATATCGGTGCCCGGCATGTAGTAGAAGCCAGCACCGTACAGGGAGCAAACCTTCACGTACTCGACCGGCTTGGCCTTGACGGGAAGATCGGCAGCCTGCGCCCCGGCAACAGCGACCAGACCGGCCGCAGAACCGAGGAGGAGACTTTTCACCATCTTCATTGTAGTTCCTCCAGTTGTTCGTCGTGGGAGGGTTCCGTCAAGGTCCCCTGATCCCCGAACCACCCGACCCCTTTATGGACCTCGGGCAGCGCGACTTGGGGATGTGCCCCCCTCGGTCGCACGATCACCTTAGCCGACGAACCTCGGCAGGCAATGAAGAACACCCCCTTCCCACAGACCCAAAGTCGCCTTTTCCGGGGGGTGTTGCACAAAGGGCACGAAAGCGCCAAAGCTATCCACAGCCGATGGTTTTTGGCTGGACCCGTTAAGGTAAATCGTCCGCAAAACCAGGGTAATTCGCGACCGGACAGCCGCTTAGAAGCAGTCGAAAACGACCGTGTTCGCGGGGCACCATCACAGGTCCAGAAGACCGAAAATCGCCGCCGCGTTTCCCGGAATCCGAACCGCTATCGGGGTCGGCAAGCCGGCCGGCTGACACTCTTGCACCACAATTCGAGGCGGAAATCGCGGGGAACCTATTCCCACAGCCATGGATTGCAGCGGCGCCCCTGCCCGATCAGCCAAAGAATTGGGCAAACAACCCTTGCTGAACAGAGACGCAAAGCCGAATCGCCGTGCCGGAAACGCCGTCAGGAGCCGCGCTGCATTGCGGATGCGCGGCGGGCGGCCTGGCAGCGGGCGGCCTGAATGCCTGTTCGGATTCGTGGAACCGCAGTCGAACGGCGTCCGACCGCTCTAAAGAGGTTCGATCATTCTAAAGAGGGCTGACAGTCAGGACGACAAGCGTGGCGGAGAGGGAGGGATTCGAACCCTCGATACGGTGTAACCCGTATGACGATTTAGCAAACCGTTGCCTTCAGCCACTCGGCCACCTCTCCGTCGCCGCCGGTATGCCCGACGACAACGGCGATGACAAGGCGGCGAAAGGAGCGCCCGCGCGCCGCGCAGCGCCTCCTCATCCTTACCGGTCGTCAGGCCGCCTGCGCGTAGACCGCCGCAGGCGAAGGCCTGCGGACCTGCGGATTCTGCCGCAGCCACTCGCGCGCCGCCCGCTGGGCCTGGCCGATCTCCGCATCGGACATTTCCGCGGCGATCTCGCGGCGCAGACGGGCCGCCTCGGCATGCCCCTGCATCGCGGCGATGTTGAACCATTTGTGCGCGATCGTCAGATCCGCCGGCACCGACCGGCCGCTGGCGTACATCATGCCGAGTTCGAACAGCGTGTCTGCCGTTGCCGGCGCCTCGCCCAGTCCCGCGGTTGCGGCGTCGAGGATGTCATAGCGAGCCATGTTTGGCCTCCCCTGTCGCGCGCGTCCTGTTCGCGCGCCTCTCACCCCGGCCGGTCCCTCCGGCCACATCGCGATCATCCGGATAAAATTTAAATCGCCCTTTAAGCAACGCGATGAATCGGACGTGAACGGTTCCCGTGCGAAATCCTGAGGGCATGCGAAAAATGCCCGTGGAATCGTGACTTTCGCGATTCTGTCAAATCCGCTAACGCTTTGCGTTGTGCCTGCGATAACCAATTCGTGCGGCCGATGCCGCGCAATTGCCCCATTGTGC
Organism: uncultured Alphaproteobacteria bacterium; assembly: GCA_963758225.1. Taxonomy (GTDB): domain Bacteria; phylum Pseudomonadota; class Alphaproteobacteria; order Rhizobiales; family Xanthobacteraceae; genus Z2-YC6860. The sequence goes on from CAVWUJ010000007.1 coordinate 621,623, forward strand.
CTCGAACCCTTGCCGCATCCGGGCGTTGGACCGCCAACGACGGATGACACCCTTCTCCCGAATTCTCACGGAGCCTGTACGCCATGAAGACGACCGCCACGCTTGCCGCCATCGCGGCGGCCTTTGCGATTGCAGCGTCCGGCACACCCGCGCAGGCGCAGAGCAACGATCCGACCGGCGTGTGGATCAATCAGGAGGGCTCCACCAAGGTGAGGGTCACGCGCTGCGGCGATGCGCTGTGCGGTTCGGTCTCCTGGCTGCGCGAGCCGCTCGACAAGCAGGGCAAGCCGAAGGTCGATCGTTCCAACCCCGACGAGTCGAAGCGCGGCCGCCGCCTGATCGGGCTTCCGGTGCTGCTCAGCATGAAGCCGAACGGCGCGAACAAGTGGTCGGGGCGCATCTACAACGCCGACGACGGCAATACCTATGTGTCCAACATCGAGATGGCGTCCGCCAACACCATGCGCGTGCAGGGCTGCGTGCTCGGCGGGCTGATCTGCAAAAACATGAACTGGCAGCGTGACGGCAACGCGAGCAGCCAGGCGAACTGAACGATCGGGCGCAGGTTGCGCTTATTGCATGACGCGCGGGTCCAGCCGGACCTGCGCGATTTTTTTATTGTCGTCCGCGCCGCCCGTTGACGGGGCCATCCAAGACAGAGGCTTTCGCGCTCGTATTGCGTTTGATGCGGCGCGGAGCCTTTTGCTTTCCAGTGCCCCGCGGTTGAAACCTGCGGCGCACAACGCCTGCGACCCTCGTCCTCTTCTAAAACCGGGATGCCCGATCTTGAAAAGACCGAGGGCGTCGGCGAGACCTCTGGTGTCTCGCCGACGCCCTCAAGCCGTCCATCGGAAACCGGGAGCGCATCAGCTCCGACCGCATAGCGCTCGTCGATCCCTAGCGCTCACCGGTCCCGTATGACGTAGACTTCGACGTCAAACGAAGTCGAAGATCCAAGGAGAAGAGTTACTTCTTCTTGGCGGCCTTACGCTTGGCCTTCTTCGGAGCCTTCGCCTTCGCCTTCGCCTTGCGCTTCTTCGCCATTGCTGCCCTCCTAGCCACTCTCGGTGGCGATGTCGGAACAGTGCCGTCGCGAATCGACGTGCACTGACATTCCGATTACTACACAACGACCAAAAAAGCAGCGTATCCGCTTAACAACGGGTATACGCGCGCGCCTTTCACACACATCAGCGACCACGCAAAGCGCAGCAAACGCGCGCATCTCGCATCGGTGCGAGATGCGCGCGCACAACGCACACGAATCTACGCAATACTTGAAAACATCGATTCCGTAAGGGTTTTTGCGATGCGCGAAGATCGCGTTGCGTGCGCATCGCGCATGACGAGTGCGCGCGTCGCATCGTCTCCGAACGTGTGCGCAACGATCGCTGTGTCGTTTTTGCCGATGTGGAAAAATTTTTGAGGACAATGTCCTGAAACGTCATTCGCGCGACGATCAGCCGACCGGAATCGAGCGAATCGCATCCGGGCGATTCGCGACACGACGCCGCCAAGCCTTCCTGCAAAGGCGCTCTCGACACAAAAGATGAGAGGACAAAGACACGATCGCCGCGTCGTGCGGCGTCGCATCACCGGACAGGCGCAGTCCTAAAGACCGAGCTTCGACTTGAGCAGGTCGTTGACCGTCTGCGGATTGGCCTTGCCGCCCGAAGCCTTCATCACCTGCCCGACGAACCAGCCGAGCGCGGCCGGCTTCGCCTTCGCCTGCTCGACCTTGTCGGGATTGGCGGCAACGATCTCGTCCACCACCTTCTCGATCGCGCCGAGATCGGTGACCTGCTTCAGTCCGCGCTGCTCGACGATGGCGCGGGGATCGACATCAGGGCCCTCGCTCCAGAGGATCTCGAACAAATCCTTGGCGATCTTGCCGGAGATCGTCCCGTCGGCAATCAGGTCCAGCATCGTGCCGAGCTGGGTGGCATGCACAGGCGAGGCTTCGATGTCCCTCCCCTCGCGGTTCAAACGCCCGGTCAGGTCGTTGATCACCCAGTTCGCCGCCGCCTTGGCGTCGCGCCTTGTCCCGTCGGCCCGCGCGACCACCGCCTCGAAATACTCAGCGGTCGCCCGCTCCGCCGCCAGCACCGCAGCGTCGTAGGCCGACAGGCCCAGTTCCTCGACGAAGCGCGCCTGCTTTTCGTCCGGCAGTTCCGGAAGATGGGCCGCCAGCGCATCGACATAGGCCTGGTCGAACTCCAGCGGCAGCAGGTCGGGGTCCGGGAAATAGCGGTAGTCGTGCGCCTCTTCCTTGCTGCGCATCGACCGGGTCTCGCCCTTGTTCGGGTCGAACAGCCGGGTCTCCTGGTCGATCGTGCCGCCGTCCTCGATGATCTCGATCTGCCGGCGCGCCTCGGTCTCGATCGCCTGACCGACGAAGCGGATCGAATTGACGTTCTTGATCTCGCAGCGGGTGCCGTAAGGCTCGCCCGGTCGGCGCACAGACACGTTCACGTCCGCGCGCAGCGAGCCCTTTTCCATGTCGCCGTCGCAGGTGCCGAGATAGCGCAGGATCGAGCGGAGCTTGGCCAGGAACGCCTTGGCCTGCTCCGCCGAGCGGATGTCGGGCCGGGAGACGATCTCCATCAGCGCGACGCCGGAGCGGTTCAGATCGACGTAGGACGCTGTCGGATGCTGGTCGTGCAGCGACTTGCCCGCGTCCTGCTCCAGATGGAGGCGCTCGATGCCGACGGTGAACCGCTCGCCGCCTTCCAGTTCGACGGTGACTGCGCCCTCGCCCACCACTGGCGACTGGTACTGGCTGATCTGATAGCCCTGCGGGAGGTCGGGATAGAAATAGTTCTTCCGGTCGAAAACGGACTTCAGATTGATCTTCGCATTGAGGCCCAGTCCGGTTCGGATCGCCTGTCTGACGCATTCCTCGTTGATCACCGGCAGCATGCCCGGCATGGCGGCGTCGACCAGCGAAACATGAGAATTGGGCTCGCCGCCGAACGCGGTCGACGCGCCGGAAAACAGCTTGGCGTTGGACGCCACCTGCGCATGGACCTCCATGCCGACCACGACCTCCCAGTCGCCGGTCGCACCGCGGATCAGTTTGGCTTGGTTCTGCACGTCGTCGGACCTTGTTCGCCCCTCAAATCGCCCGCAGGCCGCGCGCCGTCAAGCATCGGGCGCGAACGCCCGCACGCGACGGCAAGCGCCGGGCTTCCCGGCTTGTGGGCGCGAAGTTCAGCCGATAGCGTGCGGCCAAAGCAGCAAACGGGAAGGAAGCGCGATGCCCACACGCCGCAAAGTCATTCAACTTGTGGCCGCCTCGGCGGCCGGCGCGGGGCTCGGACGTCCGGCTCTGGCACAATCGAAAGCCGCCTGGCCGCCGCGCACCGTCCGGCTGCTGGTGCCCTTTGCGGCTGGCGGAGCCAACGAGGCCTTTGCCCGCAGCATGGCGGTCAAGCTGGCCGAAATCTGGTCGACCCAGGTCATCGTCGAAAACCGCCCCGGCGCCGGCGGCAACATCGGCGCCGAACAGGCCGCACGCGCCGAACCCGACGGTTCGACCATTCTGATCGCGTCGTTCCCCCACGCCGTCGCCCGCTTCCTTTATCCGTCCGTCGGCTACGACATCGTATCGGACTTTGCGCCGGTGACGCTGCTCGGCATCACGCCTAACCTGATGGTCGTGCCGAATTCGTCGCCGGCCAAAACGGTGTCGGAGTTCATTGCCCACGCCAAGGCCAATCCCGGGAAGATGACCTTCGCCTCGTCGGGATCCGGCACCTCGATCCATCTGAGCGGCGAGCTGTTCAAACGGCTGGCCGGAATCGACATGACCCATGTCCCCTATCGCGGAGGGGCGCCCGCGCTCAACGACCTGATCCCCGGCCGCGTCGACCTGATGTTCAACGTCCTGTCCTCGGTGCTGCCGCAGGTGCGCGCCGGAGCGATGCGCGGCGTTGCCGTCACAACCGCTCAGCGCGTGCCGGCCGCATCCGAATTTCCCACGTTTGCGGAAGCCGGTCTGCCGGGATTCGAGGTCACCGGATGGTTCGGCTTCATGCTTCCGGCCAAGACACCGCCGGAGATCGTCGAGACCGTACACAAGGGGGCGGTGGCTGCGATCGGCGATCCCGAGGTCAAGGCGCGGCTGGAAAATCTCGGAATCGTCGTCGTCGGATCGACGCCCGGCGAACTTGGCGGCTTCCTGAAGAAGGAGCTGGCCAAATGGGGCCCTGTGATCAGGGAGGCGAAGATCACCATCCCGGCGGCGAAATAATCCGCAAAGCCCTCGATCCGCACACGGAGCCGTTATGGCGACAATCGCCGTTCTGACCTCGCTCGCCATCCGGGAAGCCTATCTCGAACTGGTGCCGGGCTTCGAACGCAACACGGGCCACACGGTCGCGACGGTCTGGGCCGGCACCGTCGACATTCAGCGCCGGATGGCCGCGGGCGACACCTGCGATCTTTTGATGATGTCGAGCACGGGCCTCGAAGAGCAGGCGCGCCTCGGCAAGGTGGACGGCTCGACGCTTCGGCCGATGGTGAAGTGCGGCATCGGTGTAGCCGTGCGCGCCGGCGCGCCGAAGCCGGACCTTTCGTCAAGGGAAGCCCTGCGAGCCGCGCTGCTGGCGGCTCGTTCGGTGGGTTATTCGACGGGGCCGAGCGGGGTCTATCTCAAGGGCCTGTTCGAAACGCTCGGCATTGCCGACACGGTGGCGGCCAAGACCGTGGTCGTGCCATCGGGGGGCACGGTCGGCAGCCTGCTCGCCGCGGGCGAGGCCGAGATCGGATTTCAGCAGATCCCGGAGCTGATCCACGTTGAGGGCGTCGACTATGCCGGACCCCTGCCTGACGCCGTGCAGCACGTCACGACGTTCTCCGGCGCGATCCACGCTGCGGCGAAAGAGCCCGATGCGGCGAGATCGCTCATGACCTGGCTGACGGCGCCTGAGGCCGCAGCCACGATCCGCAGGCACGGGCTGGAGCCGGGATAGTGATACTCATCGGCGGCGCCAATCACGACATCTGGAGCGGCCCGGCCGGGACCGTTCGACGCATAGCGATCCGCGCACCCCAGGACATCATCGGCCGCTCGATTGCGAGATAACCGACGGCAGCTCCCACAATTGCCAGCACGATTGTGCCCCACCAAGGGACGCCAAAAATCAGAGCCGTGTACATGATGGGCGCGTGAAAGGCGTAAAGACTGTAGCCGGCCAGCCCCAGCACCGAGAGCGGCAGCAGCCAGCGGGGCAAAGCAATTCCGTCCAGTCTGACGATGAGCAATGCGAACAGAATTGATAGAGCCAGTTTCCGCGCCTCGACCAAAATTGGCGGAGCCCAAACAAACAGGACGAATAGCGAAAGAAGCGCCCACCCGAGTACGAGATGGACTCGATGTCGGGCGAGCCAGGCCTGAAAATCCGGATCGCAAGCCTTGGCTCCGATCCACCACGCAGACAGGAAACCAAACACGCTCGCGGTGTTCCACCAATGGGCCATGTGTGGCCACAACGTCAAAACGGCCACACCGCCCAGAACGATCGTACCGAGCGCAATCCATACGCCGCGTTCGTTCCAGCGCCGGGCGACCACAAGCAGGATGACCGGATAGACAACGTAAAGGCCGATCTCCGCCATGACGGTATTGAGCGGCGCGTTGCCGAGGAAGAGGCAACGGTGAAGCGGCTGCCATACTGCACCCAGCGCGAGCACACGGGCCAGAACGCATCCCTCTTCAATGCTCGACGTTCCAGCGACCTGCAGAGCCGAAGACAAATGCCATGTGCTGATCGTGAATCCGGCAATGCCGGCGACGATCGCGGCCAGATAGATCGGGTAAATCCGAAACAGACGGCGGATCGCATAGCGTCGCACGTCGAGCCGGTCCATCCGCAGGCCGGCGCGATGGACGCAATAGCCGCTGAGCACGATGAACCCGGTGACTGCGGGATGAGTCTCTCCCGCATTTTGAAACACCCACGACAGGAACCGCTCAGGCGCACCGACGAACCACGGCACGTCGCCAGAGGGGCCCTGATAGTAGGCCGCCCAGCTATAGGCATGCGAAAGAATAACCCAGAGCGCCAGGCAGGCCCTGAGGGCGTCAATCCCCTCGGACCGTCCGACGCGGACTGGTGCGTTCAATAACCCCATGCCGACCGGAACCTATCCGGTTCATCGACGTCGCTCAATTTTCTCGAAGAGCCCAGCCCAAGGTACAGGCTGACGGACGGAACCACTGGCCCACTTCTGCGTTTTCTCGCCACGTTTGGGAGAGGACGAGCATCATGGCCGAAGGCAGTGGAAGCAACGCGTTTCTGGGATTTGTCGTCGGAGGCCTTGTGATCGCTGTCGCAGCGATCGGCTACATCGTCTTCGGCGGTAACTTTGGCGGCGGCAGCGCCAAGGGCCCGACCATCAATATCGAGGCTCCGAAGGCGCCGACCAAAGGCTAGCGCCTACCACCAGCTGTTGGGGGAGAAGCGTCCCGCTGCATCCTCGACCACCTGCCCCAGCGAGAACAGCGTGGCCTCGTCGAACGGCCGGCCGATGAGTTGCAACCCAAGCGGCAGCCCCTGACCGTCGAGACCGGCCGGCACTGCGATGCCCGGAAGGCCCGCCATGTTCACCGTGACCGTGAACACGTCGTTGAGATACATCTCGATCGGATCGGCGCCGGTTTTCTCCCCGATTCCGAACGCCGCCGACGGGGTCGCCGGCGTCAGCATCGCATCGACACCCGCTGCAAACGCCTGCTCGAAATCCTGCTTGATCAGGGAGCGGACCTTCTGCGCGCGCAGATAATAGGCGTCGTAGTAGCCGGCCGAGAGCACATAGGTGCCGATCATCACGCGCCGGCGCACCTCCTTGCCGAAGCCTTCCGCGCGCGTGCGCTCGTACTGGTCGGTGATGTCCCGGCCCGGAACGCGCAATCCGTACCGCACGCCGTCGTAGCGCGCGAGATTGGACGAGGCTTCGGCCGGCGCCACGATGTAATAGGCCGGCAGGGCGTATTTGGTGTGCGGCAGCGAAACCTCGACGGTCCGGGCGCCGGCGGCCTCAAGCCACTTGCGCCCCGCCTCCCACACCGCGTCGATCTCCGCCGGCATGCCGTCGACCCGGTACTCCTTCGGAATGCCGATGGTCATGCCCTTCACGGACTGGCCGACCGCCGCCTCGAAGTCCGGCACCGCGAGATCGACCGAGGTCGTGTCCTTCGGATCGTGTCCCGACATCGCGCGCAGCAGGATCGCGGTGTCGCGCACCGTGCGCGCGAACGGGCCGGCCTGGTCGAGCGAGGAGGCAAACGCCACCGTGCCCCAGCGCGAGCAGCGTCCGTAGGTCGGCTTGATCCCGACGATCCCGGTGAAGGCCGCCGGCTGGCGGATCGATCCACCGGTGTCGGTGCCGGTCGAGCCGAGGCAGAGGTTGGCGGCCACCGCCGCGGCCGAACCGCCCGACGAGCCGCCTGGCACCAGGGGCGTGTTGGAGTCCTTCCGCCGCCACGGCGAGACCACATTGCCGAAATGCGAGGTCTCGTTCGACGAGCCCATCGCGAATTCGTCGTTGTTGGTCTTGCCCAGCAGAACCGCGCCGTCGCGCCAGAGCTGCGCGGTCACGGTGGACTCGTAGGTAGGAACGAAATTATCGAGAATGCGCGAGCAGGCGGTGGTGCGCACGCCCATCGTCGCGAACAGATCCTTCACCGCAAGCGGGATGCCTTCCAGCGGACGGGCATCGCCGCGGGCGATATGCGCGTCCGCCGCCTGCGCCATCGCGCGCGCGCGCTCCGGCGTTTCCAGCACATAAGCATTGAGCGCACGGGCGCGCTCCATCGCCGCGAGATGAGCGTCCGTGAGCTCCGCCGCGGAGAACCTTTTCTCGCGCAGCCCATCACGGGCGGCGGCAAGCGTGAGCGTCGTAAGTTCGGTCATTCCGTTTCGTCGCAAGCGAAGGGCGACGCCTTGGCCCGGACCATCGGCGCCGCGGCCTTGGCGCCACCCGCGTCATCGGACTGCGGGAACAGCGTGACCTCGCACTCCCACGGCTGCGCCTTGCGCTTCTCCTCCTCGACGGCGTCAAGGTAGGCGTAATAGAGGTCCATCTCCTGGCAGGCTTGGCACATGCGGACCGCCCTATTCCACCACCTTGGGGACCACGAAGTAATTGCCCTCGCGCACCGGCGCGTTGGCCAGAACGGCATCGGCGTCGTTGCCGTCGGTCACGACGTCCGCGCGCTTCTTCATGGTCATCGGCATGACCGAGGTCATCGGTTCGACGCCCGACACATCCACCTCCGAAAGCTGCTCCACGAACGCCAGGATGGCGTTCAATTCGCCCTTCAGGTGCTCGACCTCGTCATCGGCGACCGCGATGCGCGCCAGATGCGCGATGCGGCGGACGGTGGCGGTATCGACAGACATGGGCGTGCCGGGCTTGGCTTTGCGGGATTCTCAAGGAATGTGAGGCGGATATAGCAGAACGGCTTTCGCCGCGGCAACCGGCCTGCGACGCGGCGGCCCTTGCGCGGGTTTACCGCCGCAAGGCCCGTCGTGCTATGGATCGCGCGCTGCGCGCTCGGCCCCGTAGCTCAGTTGGATAGAGCATCAGCCTTCTAAGCTGAGGGTCCCTGGTTCGAATCCAGGCGGGGTCGCCAGCCGTTCCAGATTGCATCGGGAAACCGTGCGGTCGATGGCCCTCAGCCCGCAGCGGACCCCGACCAGATCGCTGAAACCGACGAACGGTCCACGGTCCGCAGCCAGCCGCAGCTTCCACAGCGGAACGCGAGCATCTCCTCGAGACCGACGGCCGACGGGATCGAATGCGTGTGCGCCATCGCACCCGCGCAGGCGGTGCATACGAGCGCGACAGGCACGGGCTTCTTGGACCGAAACATGAATTCATCTCCGCGACGGCGGCGGTTCAATGCCCTGAAGCGGGATCCGTTCCTGCGACGTTTTGGAGCCAAAGGGGGCAAAGGGGGCAAGCCCATCATGACGCCGGCCGCAAGACCCGAGTCGGCATGGAACCCCGGACCGCCATGCGGTTCCCGGGCTAGGTCGTCGAAGCCCGGCACCTAACTAATGGGGCATGAAAACCCGTATCCGATACCGGCCTCGGGTCCGCCGCGAAATGGACCCGCCTTCGTTCGACGACGCCGACGATTTGCTGCTGGCGCTCGGAAGCGACGATTCTCGCGCTGCGGAGCGCGCGGGATCAAGAAGGCTCAGTCTACCTAGTTAAATCAGTGGTTTGTGTCTAATATCTAAAGTCATAAGAAAAGAACCTTCTGCAAGACATTCACGGCCTGAACTCCATAGCCTGCTTATGAGGTTTCGTTGTGCCGCTGCTCGCGGTCCTTGCGCTCGGGCCCCGGTGGCGGATGGTTGGCCGGATCCTGCGCGGATTGGCCTGGCCGCTCCCACGGCTTGATTTTCGGGTCTTTGCCAGTCTCGGTTTCGTTGGTCTTGCCCATGATTGACCAATGATCCGCAACGGGATGCGTTCCCCCCAGGCCGCCCGGCCGACCGGCAGGCGCCAAAAAGCACCCCTCCACGCCGGAAGCGGGATGCGCGTCCTGAGGGAGCTGTCTGTCCGGCCGCTCCCCCCGGCGAGGCTTGGCGGTCGCTAAAAGGCGACGCAAACGAAAACCGCGGCGGATCGCTCCGCCGCGGCTCGTATTCGCTTCGACGGGCAGTCGATCAGGAGACGACCAGGGCCGAATGCTGGCTCTGGCCTTCGCTCAGACCGCGGGCCTTCATCCAGTCGTAGGCGCGGTCGAACAGCGTCAGTTCGTAGGTGTCGACGTGCTTGTAGCGCACGAACGCCCGCAGCAGTTCGTTCGGCTGCAGCGCGCCCTTGGCATGCGCGGTGACGTGATGCGCGTACTTGTAGAAGTCCGCGTTGATCAGGTCGACGGCCTTGTTCTCGGCGTCGTAGTAGGCCTTGCGCTGCTCGGGCGACAGGTCGCGCGCGACCACTTCGCCGCCGCGGTAGAACGACGCCGCAATGATGTGCGCGCCTTCCTTGAGCGCGAGGCTGATGAACGGCTCCATCAGGGTCACGGCGCGATAGGTGCCGTCCTTGAGGCCGGCCCAGCGCATTTGCGGCAGGCGGCCGTTGACGATCTTGACGTGCTCGGCGCCGACCGCGCTCTCCAGCATCTGGATCGTGGTGTAATGCGAGCCCGTCAGCTCCTGCACGCAGACCGGAACGTCGGCCATGTCGCGCGGCACCTGCAGGGTCTCATCGAAGGTCAGGATCGCCTGGGCCGCCACCGACGCACGCAGCGCGGCGATGTTGCCGCCCCGCGAACCGCGCTCCAGCCGGTCGATGCTGGCCCATTCGCAGACGTTGTAGCTGTCGGCGTTGCCGCAATCGAACATCTGCTCCTTGAGGCGGGTCATGATCGGCCGTGCCTCGTCGTCCTTCTCGCGGTCCGCGTAGGTCGCGGAGAACTTGACGTCGAGACCGGCCGCGGCAAACAGGCCCTCCTCGATGCCGACGATGACCGGCAGATCGAAAACCGGATTGTTCGGAGCGATGCGGATCACAGGCATTTCCTTAGCCGACATAAGTCTTCTCCCTTGAGAAAGTTTCGGAGCACAACCATCTCGTCTGGCCATACCCGATTTGTGAATATGGAAAGAATATACCACGCACCCGGGATGTGCAGCCCCCACACAGCAGGATATCCGCTCCGCATTCCTGCGGTCCGGTGCTCGCCCCACCCTTATGGGAACCGGCCCGTCACGCGCATCAGCCCAGCTTGAATCCGATCTGCTTCACCAGCGGGATCAGGCGGTTTCGTTCGGCATCGACGAACTTCTGCGCTTCTGCGGGCGTGTCCAGAACCGGCTCGAAACCGGCCGCGACGAGACGCTTTCTGACCTCGTCGTTCGACATCGCCTGCCGGTTGGCCTTGGCGATGCGCTCCACGATCGGGGCCGGCGTCGCCTTCGGCACGAACAGCCCGGTGAACAGCATCGCGGCGAGATCCGGATAGGTCTCCAGCCCGGTGGAGACGTCCGGGAGAACGTCGAGCCGCTTCGGGGTCAGCGACGCCACGATCCGGATCTTGCCGGTCTTGTGCAGCGATATGAGCTGGTGAGTGATGTTGGCCACCATCAACGGGATATGCCCGCTGATGACGTCGGTGGTCGCAGGGCCGGCTCCCTTGTAGGGCACATGCGTCAGGTCGGTGATGCCGGCCGCCTGCTTGAACATCTCGCCGGCGAGATGGGTGAAGGTGCCCGCGCCGGGCGAACCGTAGGACAGCTTGCCGGGACTGGACTTGATGTGCGCGACCAGTTCGTTGAGCGACTTCGCCGGCACGCTCGGGTTGACCACGATCGACACCGCAGAACTTGCGAGAATGCTGACCGTCTGGAACGCTGCCGCCGGATCGTAGGGCGCCTTCGGCATGATCGCCGGATTGAGGATCTGGGTGCTGGTGTTGCCGAGAAGCACCGTGTAACCGTCCGGCTGCGCGCGCGCGACGTCTGACGCGCCGATCGTGCCGCCGGCGCCGCCCAGGTTTTCGACCACGACGGTGCCGAGACCTGACTTCACCTGATCGGCCCACAGCCGTCCGATCACGTCGACCACCCCGCCTGCGGCAAACGGAACGACGAGGCGGATCGGCCTGTCCGGATAATTGGCCTGCGCCATGAGCGGATACGGCAAAGCGACCGATCCGGCTGCGGCCGACAATCCGAGCTTGATGATTTCGCGACGGTTCATGGAGCCCTCCCTTTCGCGCGCACGTCTATGCGGGTCGGTCTGCGCCGACAATTCCGAACAGAATGCACCGCAAAAAGAAAAACGCCTATGCCATTCTCCGCGCGAAAACGACGCGGATCGTCTCCCCGCGACGAAATCGAAGCGTTTTCATTTCGGAGCTTTGCCAGGCCGCAGAGCTGTTTCAGGCCCCGTGCGCCCTCACCTCGATACGCAATTCGCCGAGCGCGGCGGCGGAGCGGCAGGTGATCACGTCGCCCGGCACCACCGGCCCGACGCCCTCCGGCGTGCCGGTGAAATAAACGTCGCCGGCATGCAGCGTGTAGAACTGCGATGCGAACTCGATCAGGCGCGGAATGTCGTAAATCAGGTCTGACGTGTTGGAGCTTTGCCGCGGCTCGCCGTTGACCTCGAGCACGATCGGAAGGTCGGCCGGGTTGGCGATCTCGTCCGGCGTGACGAGCCAGGGGCCCAGCACGGAATAGCCGTCGCAGGACTTGCGGAAGCTGCGGTCCTCGGGACCGCGCACGGTCATGTCGAGACCAAGGCCGTAGGCCGCGACATAATCCATCGCGCGGTTGCGCGGAATGTCGCTGCCGGTCTTGCCGATCACGATGCAGATTTCGCCCTCGTGATCGTTCCGGCGATCGGGAAACCGCAACGGGATGCCCTCCGACGGCCCGACCAGCGACGAATTCGATTTGAGAAAAATTCCGGCCTTGCCGATGTCCATCGGAAAGCGGCCGCCGCTGTTGGCGAGGTTTTCCGGCCGCTGCATTTCCTCGATGTGCTTCTTGTAGTTGGTCGGCGCGGCGAGCAGCTTGGAGGGGCGCGCCACCGGCGACAGAAGCTTCACCTGCGAGAGCGGGACGCCGGCCACCTCGGTCGCCATGTTCTCCAGCCGTGAGCGCCAGTCCGGCAGCGCCGCGATCACGGCGTCCCCGACGAACGTGTAGGGCGTCGCGGCACGAATTTCGGATTGCGCCGAGGTCACGTCATGGACCTTGTCCCCCAGCACCACGCCCAGCCGGTCGTCGTTAAATCGGCACAGCTTCATTCGCGTCTCTCCCTGTCCCCAGCCATCGTGACGGCGGGCCAGCTCCCGCTCCTCGGGATCGTGCCCTAAAGCACAAGATCCCTGTTGTTGACGATCCCGAACAGCGTGGCGCCATAGGCGCGCGCGAACTGCTCGGACTGGTTCGACAGATGCTGGCGCGCCGCGGTGATGTCTGCGAGCATCCGGCCGAACGGCTGCTCGGCGAACAGGCCCGCGCCGCCGGTGCATCGAAACAGCTTCGCGGCGAGTTCCGCGCAGCGGTCGCCGACGGCGGCGGAATGGTACTTGTAGAGCATCCGCTCCTCGAGCGGCGGCATTTCGCCCCGCGACGCGCAGTCCTCGAGCCGGCGCAGGTTTCGCCACAGCAGTGTTTTCATCTCGTCGATGCCGAGCGCAACCTCCGCACAGGTTTCCTGCACGGTATGGTCCTCGCGAACGCTGCCGAACTGCCAGCTCGTGCGGGAGCCGGCATATCCGATGAACGCGTTCAGCATGCCCTGCAACGCACCGAGCGAGGCGTTGGAAATGCCGCGAAAGAACACCTGCCCGAACGGCAGCCTGTAGAGCAGCGATGAGTTGACCCGGTGGCCGGGCGCGTTGCCGTGAAACAAATCGAGAAAGCCGACGCTGCGGTGCTCCGGCACGAACACGTCCTTCACGACGATGTCGTTGCTGCCGGTGGCCTTGAGGCCCGGAACATGCCAGGTGTCGACGATGGCGTAATCGCGGCGCGGGAGAAGAAACAGCCGCCGCTGCTCGGGCTCGCCGTCAGCGACCTTCATCCGCCCGCCGATAAACACCCAGTCGCAATGGTCGCAGCCGCTGGAATACTTCCAGTGACCGGACAGCCGGTGTCCGCCCTCGACCGCCGCGGCCGTCCCCGCCGGCATCAGCGAGGACGACATCAGCACCGAATTGTCGGAGCCCCAGACCTCCTGCGCCGCGCGATCGTCGTAAAGCGCGAGCAGCCAGGGATGCAGGCCCACCACGCCATAAATCCACGCGGTCGACATGTCGCCTTCGCCGAGCGCGAACTGGACGTCGAAGCAGGTCTTCACATCCATCTCGTATCCGCCCCAGCGTTTGGGCTGGAGCACCTTGAAGAAGCCGGCCGCCTTCATGTCGGCGACGGTTTCGGCCGGCATCCTGCGCTCGCGCTCGCCCTGCGGACCGCGCGCGGCGAGCGTCGGAATCAAGGCGCGCGCGCGGGCGACCAGCGAATCCGCGGTGGGCGTTTCCATCGGGATTTCAGGCTTGACGTTCATCGGCGCATGCTGCCCGGAACGCCGGATCGCGACAAGTCGCGGCATCCCCTTTTTCGTGTCGTGCAATCGTGCCATCAGTTTCCGAAAGGGGAGCGTCATGAAAGCCATCCGAATTTACAAGACCGGCGGCCCGGATGTGTTGCGCTGGGAGGATGTGACGCTCGATCCGCCGGCTGCAGGACAAATTCAGATCCGCAACACCGCCGTCGCGTTGAACTTCCGCGACATCCTGGTGCGGCGCGGCCAGCACGCCGTGGCCGCCCTGCCCTCCGGTCTCGGGCTTGAAAGCGCGGGCGTCGTCGAGGCGCTCGGCCCCGGCGTGACGGACTTCTCGATCGGAGACCGGGTGGTGTGCGTGGCCGGACCCGACAACGCCTATGCCGAGGCGCGCAATATTCCTGCGGCACGAACCCTGCGCATCCCCGATGGAATCGACGACCGCACCGCTGCATCGATGATGGTGCGCGGCATGACGGCGCGCTACCTCGTCAAGGCCACCTACGCGGTGCAGCCCGGCGACACCATTTTGGTGCATGCCGCAGCCGGCGGCGTTGGATTGATCCTCTGCCAATGGGCCAAGCATCTCGGCGCGACCGTCATCGGCACTGTCGGCAGCCCCGAGAAGGAGGCGATCGCCCGCGCCCATGGCTGCGATCATGTGTTTTCATATTCCGATTTTGCAGAGCGGACGCGCGAGCTGACCGACGGACGAGGCGTGCCGGTGGTCTACGATTTGGTCGGCCGCACCACCTTCGAGGGTTCGATGAAGGCATTGGCGCGCCGCGGAATTCTGGCGTCCTACGGCGAGGCCTCCGGCGATCCCGACCCGGTGCCGCCGCGCCGGCTCGGCCCGCTCGGATCGATCTTCCTCACCCACCCCAGCCTGCCGGACTACACGGCGACGCGCGCGGAGCTGGTGGAGACCGCGACCGATCTGTTCGAGATGGTGGCGGGCGGCCGCATCCGGATCGAGATCGGCGCAAGCTTCCCGCTGGAGAATGCCGCGCAGGCGCACCGAGACGTGGAGGGCCGCGTCACGACCGGATCGGCGGTCTTGATCCCGTAACCCGCTAAGGTCGAACGCCGATATTCTGCGCCGAAGCATTGGCGCGCGACTGCGATCGGAATTGCGTGGCTTCGATCGTCAGATTTCCCAGCATCCCGGCGACCGAAACGCGGACCGGTGCGACCACGCGCGTGCCGGCGAGCGGCGCAAGCCAGATTTCCATCGTGCGGCCCTCCGACAGATACTTCACCAGCATGCTGTCGACGCGATGACCGGCATGAGCCTGAAGCGTCATGCCGCAGACGATGGCGGGGCCTGTATAATCCTGCGCAATCCGAATGCGCTCCATCCGTTTGAAGGAGAGCTGCAGGTCGTAGCGCCGGAATGCATCGAACACCGGCAGGCGACGATTGCAGATGTCCTGCGACAGCACGTCGAACGCGCCGGCCATCGGCACCAGGAACGCGGTGAGCGGATCGATCACGCCGAGCCGGTCGGCCTTCGTCAGCGGCACCACGTCCGTTGCCGGACGATCCTCCTTGACGTTGACGTCAGTGACGACCCCGTCCTCGAACCGCATCGAGGCCTCGGAGCGGCCGGAGGGGCTGAGCGAGCGCGTGTAGAACAGTCCCGGCACCGGACGCCCGTTATCCAGTGCACCGCGCACGCGCGCAGAGCCTTCGCCATCGACCAGCAGGCTGATCAATCCGGTGGCGTGGCCGGTCGCATAGGCGGCGTAGCGGGTGCTATCGACCTCGACCGTCCAGGACGCGGCTCCCACGGGGACTCCGGCCAAGGAGATCGTGTAGCGGGCGTCGAGACGACCCTGGGCCTTGGCCGCATCCGGGACGCCGAACGGCATGGTCAGCGCACCCAGCATGCCCAGGCACCGGACGGTCCGGATCATCAGCACGGCAAGCCCTTTCGGCGGAGACATCGTCACCGGTTTCTCGCCACAGTGGTCGGCCCCAATCGTGTCAACGGCGTGGCGGAGCAGCGCGCCCCCTGTGAACGGCGAATCTTCCGGAGCCCTCCACCGGATTATCGCAATCCAGAGCCTTGATCTGCTCTTCCGGGGCCTTGCCAACATATTTCTGCGGGTTGGCAGGCACGCAATTCGCGTGGTTCACTCGGCTCCGCAGGCTGCGGTGTGATACGGCGGCACAACAAGGAAATTCATGACCGCCAATGGTTGAACACACGCCCGTTCTGATCGTCGGCGGTGGTCCGGTCGGCCTTGCGCTCGCCGGCGAACTGGGCTGGCGAGGCGTCCCCTGCACGCTGGTGGAGAAATCCGACGGCTCGATCGAGCAGCCCAAGATGGATCTGGTCGGGATCCGCACGATGGAGTTCTGCCGGCGCTGGGGCATCCTGGACTGGGTGCGCGACGCGCCCTACCCGCTCGACCGGCCGCAGGACTGCGTCTACCTCACCGCGCTCAACGGCTACGAATTCGGCCGCGAACGCTTTCCCGGCCGCGGCTTCGAGACGCCCCCGCCGGAAAGCCCGCAGAAGCGCGAGCGCGTCCCGCAGGACATGTTCGACCCGATCCTGCGCCGCTTCGCCGAGAGCACCCCGACGACCCGTCTGCACTACGATACCGAGCTGGTGTCGTTCGAGGAAACGCCGGACGGCGTCAACGCGATCGTGCGCGACGCAAGCGGCGGGACGCGAACCATCTGCGCCGGCTACATGGTCGGCTGCGACGGCGGAGCGAGCGGTGTCCGCGAGGCGCTCGGAATCGGCATGAGCGGCACCCCGGCGCTGACCTATACGACCAACGTCATGTTCCGCTGTCCGGACTTCGATGCGCTGCACGACAAGGGCAAGGCCTATCGCTTCATCTTCATCGGACCGGCCGGCACCTGGCTGACGATCGTGGCCGTCAACGGCACCGACCGCTTTCGCATGTCGATCGTCGGATCGCCCGAGAAGATCACCCATTCCGAAGACGATATTCACGACGCGCTGACGCGCGCGATGGGCAAGCCCTTCGACTACGAAATCCTGTCGGTGATGCGATGGGTGCGGCGCGAGCTCGTGGCCGACCGCTACGGCAGCACGCGGGTGTTTCTGGCCGGCGATGCGGTGCACCTGATGTCGCCGACCGGGGCATTCGGGATGAACACCGGCATCCAGGATGCGGTCGATCTTGGCTGGAAGCTCGAGGCCGCCGTGAAAGGCTGGGCCGGGCCGGACCTGCTCGCGAGCTACGACGCCGAACGCCGTCCGGTCGGACTTCGCAACGTCGCGGAGGCGAGCCGCAACCTCAAGCGGATGATCGCGACCCGCACGCACCTGCCGCCGCCCGAGGCGTTCGAGCCCGGGCCTTCGGGCGACGCCGCCCGCAAGACATACGGCGACTGGTTTGCGGATTTGATGCAGGCCGAATGGTTCGCCAACGGCGTGATGCTCGGCTACCGCTACGACCAGTCCCCGATCGTCTGGCCGGACGGCACGCCCGCACCGCCCGACGACACCCGTCATTACGTTCAGACCGCGCGCCCCGGCTCGCGCGCGCCGCATGTCTGGCTGGCGGATGGCCGCTCGACGCTCGATCTGTTTGGGCGCGGCTTCGTCCTGTTGCGGTTGGAGGAAAACGCGGCGGACGCATCCCCGCTGGTTCACGCCGCACAGGCGCGCGGCCTGCCGCTCCGCGTCGTCACGCTCGACGAGCCTGAGCTGCGGACGGCTTACGAACGGGCGCTGGTGCTGGTGCGGCCCGACGGTCACGTCGCCTGGCGCGGCGATGCGCTGCCGGACGATCCGGGTCGCCTGATCGACGTGGTGCGCGGCGCGGCTTCGGCGCCGGCGCAGGCCGCCGAGGATGCCGGCGCGCGCGCAGGCTGAGCCTTTCAGACCTCGCGGAACGCCTCTTCGCGAGTCTTCCGGAACGATGGCAGCACCACGAGCAGCAGCAGGCCGACGCCCATCAGCAGCAGCACCAGACTGATCGGCCGCTGCACGAAGACCAGCGGATCGCCGTGCGAAAGCAACAGCGCACGGCGCAGGTTCTCCTCCATCAGCGGACCGAGGATGAAGCCGAGGATCAGCGGCGCGGGCTCGCAGCCGAGCTTGTAGAACACATAGCCGAGCAGTCCGAAGCCCACCGTCATCATCACCTCGAACGCCGAATTGTTCAGGCTGTAGATGCCGACCGCGCAGAACAGCAGGATGGAGGGAAACAGCAATCGATAAGGCACGCGCAGGAGCCGGACCCAGATGCCGATCATCGGCAGGTTGATCACGACCAGCATCAGGTTGCCGATCCACATCGACGCGATCAGCCCCCAGAACAGCTCGGGCTGCTTCACCATCACCTGCGGGCCGGGCGCGATGCCCTGGATCATCATGGCGCCGATCATCAGCGCCATCACCGGATTGCCGGGAATGCCGAGCGTCAGAAGCGGAATGAACGACGTCTGGGCGCCGGCGTTGTTGGCCGCCTCGGGCGCAGCCACGCCTTCGACCGCGCCCTTGCCGAACCGCTCCGGCTCGCGCGAGACCTTCTTTTCGAAGGCATAGGCGGCGAACGACGCCAGCAGAGCGCCCCCGCCCGGCAGCACGCCGAGGATCGATCCGAGCACCGTGCCGCGAAGCACGGCGGGCACCGAGCGGCGAATCTCGTCGCGCGTTCGGCATGAGACTGCCGATCACGGGACTGACCTGACGCTGCTCCCGCTTCTCCAGATTGGCGAGGATTTCGGTCAATCCGAAAAGTCCGATGGCCACCACCACGAACCCGATCCCGTCGCTGACCTCGGCAATGCCGAAGGTGAAGCGCTCGGTGCCCGCATTGACGTCGGTGCCGACCAGCCCGAGCAGCAATCCGAGGAACACCATCGCCACCGCTTTGAGCATCGAGCCGTGCGCCAGCACGATCGAGCCGACGAGGCCGAGCACCATCAGCGAGAAATACTCCGCGGCGAGGAACTGCAGCGCGAGCCGCGACAGCGGCGGGCTGGCGATCGCGATGATGAAGGTCGCCACCGTGCCTGCGAACAGCGAGCCCAGAGCCGCCATGGCCAGTGCCGCGCCGGCGCGGCCGTTGCGCGCCATCTGGTAGCCGTCGAGGCAGGTGACGACGGAGGAGGATTCGCCGGGCATGTTGACCAGGATCGCCGTGGTCGAACCGCCGTACTGCGCGCCGTAGTAGATGCCCGCCAGCATGATCAGCGCCGGCAGCGGCGGCAGGTAGAACGTCATCGGCAGCAGCATGGCGATGCGTCGGGATCGGACCGATGCCCGGCAGCACGCCGATCAGCGTGCCGAGCAAGGCGCCGATGAAGCAGAACAGAACGTTCTGCCAGGTCAGCGAGACGCCGAGACCGAAGATCAGGTTGTCGAGAAGTTCCATGCTCAGATCGCAAACGTCGGCCAGACCGGCAGGGGAAGCTTCAGCGCATAGATGAAGATCGCGACCGCGCCGGTCGCGAGCCCGGTGGCCAGCAGCAGCACCTCACGCAATCGGAAATCCGGCCCGGCCAGCGAGCCGATCGCCACGATCGCCAGCGTGGCGAGCACAAGCCCGCCCGGCTGCAACAACCAGGCGAAGGCGAACAGCGCCAGCGACACCACGATCAGCGGCCGCCAGTGCCATCGCTCGATGGGCTCCCCTTCCACCATCGCGCCCTTGACCGCGATGATCAGACCGAGAATGAGCAGCCCCCAGCACAGCAGTTGCGGCATGTAGCCGGGTCCCATGCGCAGCGTCGAGCCGATGGGATAGTCGCGCGACATCCAGAGGCCGGCGATGCCCCAGCCCATGAACATCAGTCCGGACATGAAATCCTGATTGATCCGCAGACCGCGCAACATAAATCGTCTCCCCAGCCGTATCCTGCAGATGCAACCGCAACACCGAGCAAATCGAACGGCGCGTCCACGATAGACGCGCCGTTCGGTCGGCTCAACCCGGAGGTCGCGTGCAGCGCGCAACCGCTATTGTGCTTTGATGCCGACGTCGCGCACCAGCTTACCGTATTTGTCGTGGTCGGCGCGGATCAACGCATCGAACTCCGCCGGCGGCATGATCAGCGGCTCCAGGCTGCCCGTGACGTTCAGCTTCTCGGCGAGATCCTTTTCGGCGAGCGCCTTGTGAATCTCATCGCGCAGCTTGGTGACGATCGGCTCCGGCGTGGCGCGCGGCGCGAACACGCCGAGCCAGATCGTCAGGTCGTAACCCGGATAGAATTCCCCGATCGACGGCAAATCGGGAAACAGCGGCGACCGCTTCTTGCCGGTGGTGGCGAGGCCGCGCAACTTTCCGGTCCGCAGCAGACCGGCGCTCGACGCGCCGGCGAGAACCACCATCGTCTCACCCGCAACCGTCGCCGTGCCCGCCGGCGACCCGCCGCGATAAGGAACATGGAGCAGGTCGATCTTGGCACGCTGCTTGAGCATCTCGATGCCGAGCTGATGCTGGCTGCCGTTGCCGCCGGACGCATAGGGCAACGCCGGCTTGGTCTTTCGGGCAAGCTCCACGAACTCCGGCAGGGTCTTGGCCGACACGCTCGGATTGACGGCGAGGAAGAACTGGTTCGACGCCACGCTCGCGACCGGTACCAGATCCTTCAGCGTGTCGAACGACATCTTGCCGTAGACGTGCGGATTGACCGCGATCAGGCTGTCGGCGGCCAGGATCAGCGTGTAGCCGTCGGGTGTCGCCTTCGCGACGACCTCGCCGGCGACGTTGCCGTTGGCCCCGGTGCGGTTTTCGACCACCACCGGCTGGCCCAGCCGCTCGGTCAGGCGTTGCGACAGCAGGCGGGCCGCAATGTCGGGCGCACCTCCCGGCGGGATCGTGACAAGAATTCGGACGGGCCGGTCCGGATAGCTTTGCGCCAGTGCACCTCCGGCGAACAGAGGGGTCAGCGCGATGGCAAGCGCGCGCAGCAGGGGGCCGGTCATCGTTTCTCTCCCATCGTAATCCGCCCCGTTGTGCCGGGGGATTGCTTGGTGATGATGGCGCGAACCTAGCACCATTTGCGTCGCCGGCCACGCCATCTCCTTGCGGCCAATTGCGCAGGGGAAGACGGCTTGCAGGCCCCGGCCGCGCTCAGGACTTGAGCACGACCACGGCCTCGACCTCGTACAGTGCACCGTCGCGCGCGAGCGCCGGCACGCCGATCGTGGTGCTGGCCGGCGGCCGGGCCACGTTGACGTAGCGGTCGCGGATCTCGCGGTGGTGCTGGATGTTGGCCTTGATGTCGACGATGTAGTTGTTGAGCTTCACCACGTCATCGAAGCCTGCGTAGACGGAGGCGAGCGCCGTCTTGAGATTTTCGTAAGCCTGCACCGCCTGCGCGCGAAAACCGTCGGCCAGCGCGCCGTCCACCGAAAGCCCGAGCTGTCCGGCGATATAGACGATCCGGCCCGGCCCGACGATTTCGACGACATGAGAATATCCACCCGGCCTGGCGATGCCGCCGGGATTTCATGAATTGCAACACGGTCATTGTCATCCTCCCCGCTCGGCCGCACAACGCATGCACGCCGTCCCGCTTCCGGATCATCGGGCGAAAGCGTCCGCCCGCAACCCATAATTAACGTCTTTGCGTCAGAAATATCGGTGATGGTAGGGCTTTCCCGCCCCCTGCCATGTGGGTCTATCGATGGCAACGGGACAGCAGATAGGCACGGCCGACAGGGCCGTAGAACCGCAGCGCACGCCGCTGGGCTTCGTCGTCGACGAAGAACAGAGCATCCGGCATTTTCTGTCGCTCATTCTGCAGGGCTCCGGAATCGACACGGTCGAGTTTCCCGACGGATCGGCGTTGCGCGAGGCGCGCACGCCGCGGTCTCCCGACATTATCTTCCTCGACGTCAATCTGGAATTGCAGGACGCTGCGCAGTCGATCGACACTCTCGGGCGCAACGGATTTCCGGGGATGGTGCAACTGATGAGCAACCGCGGCTCCGCGGTGCTCGAAAGCATCAAGCAGATCGGCACCGCGCGCGGACTGCACATGCTGCCGGTCCTCAAGAAACCCTTCGATATCTCGGCCATCCAGAAAATCATTCGCGAACAGAAGCTCGGCATCAAGCCGGCGGGAGCGGCGCGCATCGGCCTGGACGAGGCGCTGGCGAAGAACTGGCTGGAATTCTGGTATCAGCCCAAGATCGACCTGCGCCGCAAGCAGCTCGCCGGGGCCGAAATCTTCGCCCGCGTCCGCCATCCGCAGCACGGCATTCTCTCGCCCGGAAGCTTCATGCCCGGCGCCGACGAGGCTGCGATCTACACGCTATCGCAGCGCAGCATCGAAAGCGCGCTGAAGGCCGGGCTGAATTGTTCCAAGCTCGGCCTCAACCTGCGGATCGCGGTCAACGTCTCGGTGCCGGCACTGATCAAGCTGCCGGTCGGCGACATCGTGCGCGCGCACCGGCCGAGCGTAAAGAACTGGCCGGGCCTGATCATCGACATCACCGAGGAGCAGATCGTCTCGGAGATCGGTCTGGCCAACGAACTGGCGAAATCCCTCGGCGAGCACAACGTCAAGCTCGCGATCGACGATTTCGGACGCGGCTTCACCGCGCTCATGAAGCTGAAGGAAGTTCCGTTCGCCGAGATGAAGCTGGACCGCTCGTTCGTGATGGATTGCGGAACGGACAAGGTCAACGCGCCGATCTGCAAGACCGTGATCGACCTTGCCCACTCGTTCGGCAGCGCCGCCGTCGGGATCGGACTGGAAAAGGCGGCCGACGTGCTGGCTCTCGTCAGCATGGGCTGCGATCTGGGCCAGGGCTACCTGCTCGGCCAGCCGATGCCGGAGGAGCGCTTCGTCTCGCTGCTCAAGCAGCGCGCCAACAACCGGCCGGCGGTTCAGTCCGGCGAGGCCGCATCGGCCTGACGGCTTCGATCGCAAGGACACGCCGACGTGGCCGGGGCGGATCAGTGCGTCCAGGCTCCGCGACGGTTGAAGGCGAAGTTGTCGGCATAGGCCTGACCGCGGCGCACCGGCTGCTTCGGCTCGAACACCCGGTAGGGGATTCCGTGCCGATCGGCGTAGGCCACCGCGTCCTCCTTCGACGGGAAGCGCAGCCGCACCTGGCTTTTCATGTCGCCGGAGGCGGTCCAGCCCATCAGCGATTCGACGGCGCGCGGCTCCTCGGGCTCGTACTCGAGCAGCCATTCGCGGGTCTTGGCCTTGCCCGACTGCATGGCGGTTCGGGCGGGCTGATAGATGCGGGCGATCATCGTTTTCAGTCGCGGTCCGTCAACGGTCGGCGGTTCGGAAACTGGTCGGAGCAGCAGGATTTGAACCTGCGACCCCCTGCTCCCAAAGCAGGTGCGCTACCAGGCTGCGCTATGCTCCGAGCGCGAAGGGAATTGCATGACTGAGCCTGCCGGTCAATTCTCCGTCTCGCCACCTATGGCTTGGCCGAACGCTTGTGTCTGATCTCGGTGGGGGAGCATTGGGCTTTGTCCGGGTTGGCCTTGTCCAATTCATCCACAGTGCCAGCCGGATAGCCTTTTCCGGTCATAAAGCGTCGATGCTGGTCCCAACTCGCGCAGCGGCCGTCCGGCAGGCGAAATCCCGGACCACAACGGCAGCCGCATCCTTCGCAACGCTGCGCCCCTGCAGAAGTCAGACGTGAATAAGAGAAAGCAAAAGGCCGTTCCGAACAGGCGAAGCAAAGTCCCGGTGCCCCGACCTCGGGAGCGCGGCCTGCGATCACCTTCGCGTCCCAAACACCGGATGCAGCACCCGGTCGCCTGGCGCGAGCCCCAGCCGCCGGGCGGTGCCGGCCACCACCTCCAGCACCGCGCGCGCGGGCCCGCCGGAGAAGATCGGCTTGAGCGAATGCGGCTCGGTGTTTTCGGCGATCCGCAGGATCCGGCCGTCTGCGCGGATGAAGATCATATCGAGCGGAACATAAGTGTTCTTCATCCACATCGAGATTTCACGCTCGTCGCGGAAGTCGAACAGCATCCCCTGCCCCTCGGGCAGGGATTTCCGGAACATCAGCCCGGTTGCCTGCTGGTCCGGCGTCATCGCCATTTCGACGGAGAAGAAATGAACGCCGGACTTGGCGGCGATCTCCAGATCGGAGGTCGGCAGCTTCTGGGGCTGACCCTGGGCCTGTGCGGACGCGGAGCCCGGAACGGCCGCCATGAAAGCGCAAGCCGCGACCAGAGTCGCGGCGACCAGGAGCGTTCGGACGACTGAAAAAGAAAACCGGCGGTTCACGGTGCGATGTCCCATGAAAACCGCCGGACTATAGCAGAGGACCGGGCAAACCGGTCAGTGCGACGACGGACCGCCGAGCGGACCGCCGTCGGGCCGAACCTCGGCCGCCATCATGCCCTTGGGCCCCGGTCCGAACCGCACCAGGACCGTCTGGCCGGGCCGCAGTTCGGCCAAGCCGTAGCGGCGCAGCGTTTCCATGTGGACGAAGATGTCCGGCGTGCCGTCGCCGCGCGTCAGGAAGCCGAACCCGCGCAACCGGTTGAACCACTTGACCTGCGCCCGCTCCAGCCCGCTGGTCGGCGTGACCGACACGTGGGTGCGGGCCGGCGGGAGCTGCGCCGGATGCACCGCGGTCGACTCGTCCATCGACAGAATCGCGGAAGCACTGCAGGCCCTTCGGGCGCTGCAACACCTCTGCGACGATCCGTGCGCCCTCGTATGCGGTCTGGAAGCCGTCGCGGCGCAGACAGGTCACGTGAAGCAGGATATCCGGCAAGTCCGTTGTCGGGAACGATGAAGCCGTATCCCTTGGCGACATCGAACCATTTGATGACGCCGGAGAGTTCGATGATCGTTGCGGTCTCGTCGTCGGCCAAATCGCCAATGACGTCCGGACCGAGCCCCAAGCTTTTTTGAATACCGTCTGCCGCCATGATCTGAACCGCGGCTGCCCCTTAATTGGCGTCTCTTTCGAAAAGGACGCTTCGCGAATCTCTAAGCAACGATAGCACTCGCCCCCTGATCGAAAAGAAATAAATGCTCTTGCGCAGTCAGCGTGTGCGTGACCTGTGAATATCCGCGAGTTGGTCGAATCACTGCGCGATGAACGGCTCCAGCACCGCGCCGATATCGTGGCGCACGACGAGATCGGCGACGTCGTCGAACTCGGTCGGCTCGCGATTGACGATGACGAGATGCGCGCCCGCGCGCTTGGCGAGCCAGAAGGGAAGCCCGCCGCCGGCCAGACCACGAGCGAAGAACCGACCACCAGAAACAGATCGCAGGATCTCTGCCAGCGCCTGCGCGCGCCGCATCTGCGCTTCCGGCATCGCCTGACCGAAGGAGACCGTCGCGGTCTTGATGAAGCCGCCGCAGTCGCAGTCCGGCGCGCGGCCGCCCGCGGCCTCGAAACTTTTCTCGGACCAGGACAAGTTCGTAGCGCTTGTTGCAGTCGAGACAGGCGGCATAGGTCGTGTTGCCGTGCAGTTCGACGACGTCGGCCGGACCGATACCCCGGAGGCCTGATGCAGATTGTCGATGTTCTGCGTGACCACGGCCGGAATCCTGCCGGCCTGGTAGAGGCTCGCAAGGCACGGTGGCCGCGCCCGGGCTGGGCCGAGCCGAAGTGCTCCTCCATGGCGAAGCGCCGCCGCCAGCTTTCGTCGCGCGCCTCCTGGCTGGCCAGGAAGTCGCTCGAACTCGATCGGCCGCATCCGCGTCCAAATGTCCGCCCGGCGAACGAAAGTCCGGGATGCCGCACTCGGTCGAGATGCCGGCGCCGGTGAACGGCACGATCGGGCCCGCGCCGGCCGATCAGTTCGCGCAGGCCGCTCGATGCCGGTCTCCAGATCGGGCGCGATCATTGCTATATCCTCGCCGCCTGGCCGGCCTGGGCCCGCATTCGCCAGCTCCGAAGACCCGAACAGAGGTCTCCATGCGATTTCTCCACACCATGCTGCGCGTGCGCAATCTGGACGCGGCGCTGTCCTTTTATGTCGACCAGCTCGGGCTGAAGGAGGTCCGCCGCCGCGAGGACGACAAGGGCCGCTACACGCTGGTGTTCCTGGCCGCCCCGGAGGAGCGAGGCCGCGGTGCGGACGGCGACCAAGTCGGGCCGGCGCGACGCGCCCGGTGGTCGAGCTGACCTACAATTGGGACACCGAGGATTACGGCGAGGCGCGCCATTTCGGCCACCTCGCCTTCGAGGTCGAGGACATCTACGCCACCTGCGAGAGGCTGATGAAGGCGGGGGTCACGATCAACCGGCCGCCCCGCGACGGCAACATGGCCTTCGTGCGCTCGCCCGACAATCATTCGGTGGAGCTTCTGCAACGCGGAGCGGCGCTGCCGCCGCAGGAGCCCTGGATCTCGATGCCGAACACCGGCCACTGGTAGTCGGCGACTGCAGACAGCCGCGGAAACCGGCTGTCCACCGCCGCCGGATCCGGCTTGCTTGCCGCCTGCGGCAAAACGGCTCTATACGTCCCTCGCGCCGTCCGTCCCCATCGTCTAGCGGTCAGGACATCACCCTTTCACGGTGAAGACCGGGGTTCGATTCCCCGTGGGGACGCCAGCCACCCGTTGCGGCCGTCAACGCCGCATGCGGAGGTCAGGACCGGCTCGTAGCTCAACTGGATAGAGCACCGGATTTCGATTCCGGGGGTTAGGGGTTCGAGTCCCTTCGAGCCGGCCACCGCCGCGCTGGAACCGGACGACAGCCTCGGCGTTGTTCCGTGCAGGGAACGCGCCGAGAAAACCCGCAGAAAACCCGCCATGTCGCCCGACACATCGCAATGGGACGTGAATTGCCGCCGGCAGCCTCAGGTCGATCCTGCAGCAGCCCTGACTTTCCTGTTTGGGATCGTCGCGGCAGCCGTCATGGCCTTCGCGGTCTGAGACAGGGTGCGGGACACGGCCCTCAAACATCGCGTCCGGACCGTTCGTCCACAGAACCGCAACACAGTCCTGAATTATTCGTCGCAGATCTGACAAAGGACGCGCAAATCCCGCGTCCGGCCGGTATTTTGGCGGCGATGACAGTGCCCGTTCCGCGTTTCCCCGCCTTGGCGATCGCGCTGCTCGGCAGCCTTGCGCTCGCCTCGGCAGCCCGTGCGGAATTGCAGCGGAAACCGGCGGGCGATCCTGTCGTGGTGCGTGACGACGCGGTCTCGACCCTGCGCGAACGGCCGGCGTCCCTCCCGATGACCGCGCCTCGGCTGGTCTCGGCACGGGTCGACTGGGCCGCCGCAACACGCGCGCTCGCCGTCAACTCAGTCCTGCGGCCCGCCGCCACAGCGGCCCGGATCGAACCGTCCCGGCTGGGCCGGCCGGCCCCTGTGCCCGCCCCTCTGCTCCGAATCAATGCGGCGATGGCCCAACGTTTCGCCGGCATCGCGCAGAGCCCGGTGCCGGTGCTCCTGCCGTTCGACACCGACAGGCTGCTGCACCGATCTCGAACGGGGCACCGCAACATCGGACAGCACGGCCTATCTCAACGGCTTCAATCTGCGCCCGTACTTCTTCTATCCCGGGCCGTCCGGCTACGACGCCTCCTTCGCACTTCGCGCGCCGAGAGAGCGAGGCGTTCAAAGACATCAAATTCGGCGAGCCGTTCCAGATCGTCATCGCGGGCTCGCCCTGCTCTACGACCTCGACGACCAGAAGGTTTCGCCGCGGCGCATCCGGTCCCCGAGCTGGAGAGCGAATTTCCCGGCATCCGCCGGCTCATCCACGAGCATCACCTGCGCTACACCTTCGTGCGCTTCGGCGTGCCCTATGCGGTGTCGATCGCCTGCTTCGACGGCCGGCGTCGTCGCGCTACCGGATGCCGACCTGCCGCGACGCCGACGCGGGTGGTGCGCCATTTCCTGCGCGTCGCTGCGCGTCGCCGGCGGCACGCCGCAGCCGGCCGCGGACGCATCGAGCCGATGCCGATCGTCGCGGCCGCGCCAGCTGCATCGCCGTCGTTCAGCTACTCCGCCCGGGGCGGCTGCTGCCCGGCACCGGCGTGCGCGGCCACGACGGCCGCGCCGACCGCACCGTCTATTCGCAGATCCGCTTTCCGCTGCTCGATGGCGCCGGCCTTCGTCAATTCGCAGCTTTTCCAGAGCCGCAACAGGCCGATCGAGCCGGGCCACGAGCCGAACTACGCCTATCCCTGGCGCGACAACTTCTGCGAACGCCGCGGCTTCCCGGTCGGCCAATGCCCGGGCGGCCACGGCCACCAGGGCCAGGATCTCCGTCCCGCGCTGTGCGAGGACGGCAGCAGACGTCCTGCCGGCCGCACGATCTCGTGGCCGTGCGCGACGGCGCGATCATGCGCTCGCCCGGCCAGGAGGCGCTCTATATCGTCGTCAACACCGAGCACCGAGCACCTGCGGTTCCGCTACCTGCACATGGACCCGAGCAAGATGGATCGCCGACGGCGTGCTCAGCGGGCGGCGGGTGCGCGAGGGCGAGGTGATCGCGGCAGATGTCGAACTTCAGCCGACGCGAGGGCGGCACGAGCTATCATCTGCACTTCGACATGCAGGTTCCGACCCGTCACGGCTGGGTGTTCGTCAATCCCTACATGACGCTGGTCGGCGTCCTACGAGCGCCTGATCGGCGGCGCGCGGCGAGGAACTTCCGGACCCGACCGAGATCGCCACCACCGACAAGAACCCGGCGCTGGGCACCGGCAAGCACGCCGAGCGCGAGAACGTGAAGCGCAAGCGCGTCAAGAAGCGCGGTGCGAGCGCCCGCAATCAGCAGAAGCGGCGCTCGCGACGCTGAGCCGGGGCACGGGAACAACGCCGCCTCAAGGCGTCTTCGATTGTGATCGCATGCGCGCCCCCTACACTCCGCCGCATGAATGCTGAAACCGGCGGCTCCTCCTGCAAGGCGCGCTTGCCTCCACCTCGCTCCTCATGGCGGGCGCGCGCGCCGGCGCACAATCATCCAGCCACAGCTTCGAGCAATGGGTGGCGGGCTTCCGCCGCGCGCGCTCCGCGCGCGGCATCTCGGTCGCGACCTACGACCGCGTGATGGGCGGCGCTCAAGCCCGACACCGGCGTCTATCGCGCTGCAACGCTATCAGCCGGAGTTCCGCGAGCAGCTCTGGCAATATCTCAACCGCCGCGTCTCCGACTGGCGCATCAGCACGGGCGCCGAGAAGCTGCGCGAGACACGCCGCGCTGCTCGGAGCGCATCGAGCGCGATTTCGGCGTCGACCGCTATCTGCTGCTCGCGCTGTGGGGCGTCGAATTCGGCCTACGGCGATCCGCTGGTCCAGAAGAACCATATGCGGCCGGTGTTCCCGGCGCTCGCCGCGCTCGCCTGGGGCGAGCCGCGGCGGCGCGCCTATTGGGAGCAGGAACTGCTCAACGCGCTGGTCATCGTCGAGCGCGGCTGGAGCACGCCGGCGGAGATGCGCGGCTCCTGGGCCGGCGCGATGGGCCACACCCAATGGATGCCCGAGGTCTGGCTCAATGTCGGCATCGATTACGACCAGGACGGGCGCGTCTCGCCGTTCGGCAGTCCCGCCGATGCGCTGGCAGGCTCCGCGCGCTACCTCGTCAACCGCGGCAAGTACCGGCGCGGCGAGCATTGGGGCTACGAGGTGCGCGCCGGCGGAGCCGCCTCGAACGAAACCATGCGCACCTACGCGCGCATGGCAGGCCGCCGGCGTCCGCCGCGCCGACGGCGAGGCGTTCCCGCAGCCGCAGGCGAATGCGCGGCTGTGGGTGCCGGTGAAGGGCGGACCGGCGTTCCTGATCGGCCAGAATTTTCTCGCCGTGCGCAGCTACAATCCGTCGATGAACTATGCGCTCGCGATCGCGCATCTGAGCGACCGGCTGCGCGGCATGGGGCCGTTCGTGCAGCCCTTCCCCGGCAGCGAGCGCACGCCGACGCTGGCCGAGTTGCAGGAGCTGCAGCGGCGGCTGACCGCTGCGGGCTTCGACACCGGCGGCATGGACGGGCGCGTCGGCAACGACACGATGCGCGCCGTGCTCGCCTACCAGAAGAAGACGGGACTGAAGCCCGCCGACGGCTATGCCGGCCTGCGGGTGCTGGAGCGGCTGCGCGCCGGGCCTTAGGTCTTTGCGCCGTCATGCCCGCGCTTGTCGCGGTCATCCCAGCCTTGGCACCTCATCAGGCCTGGATGGCCGGGCAAAGCCCGGCCATGATGACGCGGGTGAAACTGACCGCGCAAAGCAGTCAAAGCCTAGATCTTGAAGCTCTCGTGCGTCGCCGGATGGAACAGCTCCTCCGGCTTCACGAGGCGCGACGAGAGCCCTTGCGCATGGTGATGCCGCAGGAAGGTCTCCAGCGTCTTGCGGTTTTCCTCGAGACCGTAGGGCCAGTAGTCCTCGCCCATCAGCTCGCGCGCCTCGGCGAGACGCTCCTCGACGAACGGCATCGTGACCTTGGTGGCGGAGGTGTCGGCCAGCGCCTCCATCGCCACGGCCTTCGACTCGTTGAAGGCCTTGAACACCGCGGCGGGCAGCCACGGATGCTGCTCGACCAGCGTCTTGCGGATGCCGATCAGGTGCATGATCGGGAAGATGCCGGTGCGCTTGAAATAGTCCTTCGCGGCGGCAACCGGATCGCGGAACAGCCAGCCGACGTTCGGCTCGGTCCACCGTGGTCGGCGGCCGCGGCGCGATGAAGCCGTCGATCTCGCCGTCCGCCAGCAGGTCGGAGATGGTCTTGCCCTCCGGCGCGTTGTCGAGCCGCACGCCGTCCGGCAGCTTGATGCTGATCTTCTCAGGCCGTCCGGCCTCCTCGATGCCGCCGCGGATCCAGTGCACGTCCGGCAGGCTTCACGCCGTAATCGTCCTCCAGGATCGCGCGCGCCCATACGATCGCGGTGAGCTGATACTCCGGCACGCCGACCTTCTTGCCCTTCAGATCCTCGGGCTTCTGGATGCGGTCGGTCCGGCAATACATCGACGTGTGGCGGAACATGCGCGACACGAAGGCCGGCACGCCGACATAGGGGCAGTTGCCGGCCGCGGTCTTGACCGTGAAGCTCGACAGCGAGCACTCGCAGATGTCGAAATCCTCGGTGCGGAACGCCCGGAAGAAAATCTCCTCCGGCGACAGCGTCATGAAGGTCGGATCGACGCCGTCGATCCGGACGGCGCCGTCGATCAGCGGGCGGTTGCGGTCGTAGTCGCCGATCGCGACCGAGAGATTGAGCTTGGCCATCGTGTCCCCGGAGTGCGTGTTTCCGCGGGCTACTTAGCCGCCGACGGCGCGCTTGTCCAAAGCAATGTCACGGCGACGGGCTTTTGCCGCCCGCTTCCCGACGTCGCGGCACGGGAATTGCTGGTTGCCAGCCGACGCCACAGCCTTCAAGCTTTCCGCAACCGAACTTCGAGGATGCCATGCCGTTCAACCTTTTCCGTTCTCCCGCCGGCCGCGGCTGTGCCGCCTTGGCCGTCATACTCGCCGTCTCGCTCGTGGCGCCGGCCGCAGCGAGCGACTGGCCGGCGCGCTCCGTCACGGTGGTCGTGCCCTATGCGCCCGGCGGCTTCACCGACACGCTGGCGCGGATCGCGAGCAGGCACCTGTCCGAGAAGTTCGGGCAGAGCTTCGTGATCGAGAACCGCCCCGGCGGTGGCGGCGGCATCGGCACCACCCACGTCACCAACTCGCGACCGGACGGATACACCGTCCTGTTCGGCTCGGCGTCGCAACCCGGCATCGCGCCTCTGACGCAGAAGATCAGCTACAACCCCGACGATCTGCTGCCGGTGAGCATCTTCGGCCGCATCTCGTTTCTGCTGGCCGTCGGCAACAGCTTCCCGGCGAGCGACCTCAAAGGCTTTGTCGCACACGCCCGGTCGCAGACCCGCGGCCTCAACAACGCCGTCACCGGCTCCGGCACCACGAGCCATCTGCTCTCGACCAGCTTCGCGGTGCGCGCTGGCATCAACGTGGTCAACATTCCCTACAAGGGGTCCGCTCCGGCCGCCGCCGCCGTGATGCAGGGCGACGTCGACATGACCTGGGCCGGCGTGTCGGACATCATGCCGCTGGTCGAAAGCGGAAAGGTGAAGACGATCGCGACCTCGTCGCCGAAGCGCCTTCCGGTTCTCCCGAACGTGCCGTCGGCGAGCGAGACCTTTCCCGGATTCCAGCTCGCGACCTGGAACGGATTCTTCGCTCCGCGCGGCACACCGAAGGAGATCGTCGACAGGCTGTCGGCCGCGGTGCGCGAGGCGGTCGCCTCCCCCGAGGTCGCGAAGCGGCTGCTCGACATGGGCATCGAGCCGAACGCCACGACCCCGGAGGAGATGGCCGAGGTGATCCGCACCGACAAGGCGTTCTACAGCGAGGCGGTGAAGGCGGCCGGGCTCAAGCGGCCGGAATGACCGGCTCCCGGTCCGGCTAACGCAGGATCTGGCCGAGAAACAGCCGGGTTCGCTCGTGCTGCGGATTGGTGAAGAAGGTTTCCGGCTCGGCGATCTCGACGATCTGGCCTTCGTCCATGAACAGAATGCGATTGGCGACCTGACGCGCGAAGCCCATCTCGTGGGTCACGACCATCATGGTCATGCCGTCGCGCGCGAGTTCGACCATCGTGTCCAGAACCTCCTTCACCATCTCGGGATCGAGCGATGAGGTCGGCTCGTCGAACAGCATGATCTTCGGATTCATGCAAAGCGACCGTGCGATGGCGACCCGCTGCTGCTGGCCGCCGGACAATTGTCCGGGATATTTCATCGCCTGCTCGGGGATGCGCACGCGATGCAGGTAATGCATCGCGACTTCCTCGGCCTCCCGTTTGGACAGCTTGCGCACCCAGATCGGGGCCAGAGTCAGGTTCTCCAGCACGGTCAGGTGCGGGAAAAGGTTGAAGTGCTGGAACACCATGCCGACGTCACGGCGGATTTCGTCGATCTTCTTGACGTCGCTGGTGA
Organism: uncultured Alphaproteobacteria bacterium; assembly: GCA_963758225.1. Taxonomy (GTDB): domain Bacteria; phylum Pseudomonadota; class Alphaproteobacteria; order Rhizobiales; family Xanthobacteraceae; genus Z2-YC6860. The sequence continues at coordinate 654,493 of CAVWUJ010000007.1, forward strand.
GCTCCACGCCGTCGACGAGAATCCGGCCCTGCTGATGCTCCTCCAGCCGGTTGATGCAGCGGATCAGCGTCGACTTGCCCGACCCCGAAGGACCGCAGATCACGATCCGCTCGCCGCGCGGCACCCGCAGATGAATGTCGCGCAGGACGTGGAAATCGCCGTACCACTTGTGCACGCCGATCATGTCCACCGCCACCGCCGTGCGCAAAGGCGCAGGCTTGATCGGCGCACGGCTCAAATTGCGGGTGCCGGCCGATGTGTCCGTCACGGGCGCCTCACCGTTTTTCTCCCGCCGCCAGCCTGTGCTCGACATAGACGGCATAGCGCGACATCGCAAAGCATAGCGTGAAATAGAACAGCGCGGCGAAGGCATAGCCGGTGGTGCTCGTGACCGGCGTCGCCCATTGCGGATCGATCCGGGCCGCCTCGATCGCGCGCAGCAGATCGAAGATGCCGACGATAAACACCAGCGTCGTGTCCTTGAACAGGCTGATGTAGCTGTTGACGATGTTCGGGATGGTGATCCGCAACGCCTGCGGCAGCACGATCAGCCGCATCGTGCTGGCGTAGCCGAGCCCGAGCGCCATCGCCGCTTCGTATTGCCCGCGGGGGATCGCCTGCAGCCCGGCCCGCACCACCTCCGCCATGTAGGCCGAGGCGAACAGCGCGATGCCGACCAGCGCGCGCAGCAGCTTGTCCGGCGACCAGGTGTCGGGAACGAACAGCGGCAGCATCACGCTCGCCATGAACAGCACGGTGATCAGCGGAACGCCGCGCACGAACTCGATGAACAGCACGCAGACCAGCCGCACCAGCGGCATCTGCGAGCGCCGCCCGAGCGCCAGCAGCACGCCGAGCGGCAGCGAAAACACGATGCCGACCACCGAAACCACGACGGTGACGAGAATCCCGCCCCATTGCGTGGTGGAAACCGCCGGGAGGCCGATCGCCGGCCACCCCAGCAGCAGAACATAGGACAGCGCCGGCATGACGACGAAAAAGTAAATCATGCCGAGATCGCGGCGCGGCGCGTCGAGCCACGCCAGCCAGCCGATTCCGAAGATCAGGAGCACGAAGAAGATGTCAACGCGCCACCGCTCCTCGACCGGATAGAATCCGTAGGTGAAAAATCCGAGCCGCTCGATGACGAAGGCCCAGCACGCCCCGACCGCCGGCCTTTGCTCCGTCACGAGACAATCCGCGCGCGACGCTCCGTCGAAGACCGCGTCGAAGATCAGGAAGTTGAACAGCGGCGGCGCCATCCAGACGACAAGCGCGACACAGGCCAGGGTGAGCAATGTGTTTAAAACACCGGAAAACAGGTTCTGACGCAGCCAGAACCACGCGCCGGCCGCGGCGTGCGGCGGCGGCGACGGCGCAAGCGCGCGGGTGCGGACGAAGGCGATGCGGGCGTCGGTCGACGTGGCGAGGTCGCTCATCGTCAACGCTCCACCAGCGCGACGCGGCGGTTGTACCAGTTCATCACGGCCGACGTGACGATGCTGATGACGAGATAGACCGCCATCGTAACGACGATCACCTCGACCGCCTGCCCGGTCTGGTTCAGCACCGTGCCGCTGAAGACCTGCACCAGATCCGGATAGCCGACCGCCACGGCGAGCGACGAGTTCTTGGTCAGGTTCAGATACTGGTTGGTCAGCGGCGGCACGATCACGCGCATCGCCTGCGGGATCACCACCAGCCGCATGGTGCGCCCCGAACTGAGCCCGAGCGAGCGCGCAGCCTCGCTCTGCCCGCGCGACACCGCGAGAACGCCGGCGCGCACCACCTCGGCGATGAAGGCCGCCGTATACGTTACAAGCCCGAAGAGCAGCGCCATGAACTCCGGCAGCACCTCCATGCCGCCGCTGATGTTGAAACGTCCCAGTTCCGGATAGACGAAGTCGAACGGAAATCCGGTGGCGATCAGCGCCATCGCCGGCAGGCCGATCAAGAGCACGGCCGAGACCGCCAGCACCGGCGCTTGCGCCCCCGTCCGCATCTGGCGACGCCGCGCCCAGGTCCGGAACGCCAGCGCGACCGCCACGGCGACGACGAGCGCAACGAGGATCGCGCCGGCGCCGTCCTGCGGGATCGGCTTCGGCAGATAAAGCCCCCGGTTGTTGAGGAAGCCGCCGCCCGGCAGCGCCGCGCTTTCGCGTATGCCCGGCAGCGCCTTCAGCACGGCGTTGTACCAGAACAGCAGTTGCAGCAGCAGCGGCAGGTTGCGGATGATCTCGACATATCCGCCGGCCAGCCGCGCCACCAGCCAGTTCGACGACAGCCGGGCGATGCCGATCAGAAACCCGAGAATGGTCGCGAACACGATTCCGAGCGCAGCCACCAGCAGCGTGTTCAGGAGCCCGACCCAGAACGCCCGGCCGTAGGTCGAGGTGGCGTCGTAGGAGATCAGGGTCTGGCTGATGTCGAAGCCGGCGGTGTTGTTCCAGAACCCGAAGCCGGTCGCGATCCGCGCCCGCGACAGGTTATCAACGGCGTTTTCGATCGCGCTCCACGCAAGGAACGCGATCACGCCGCAGAGCGCCGCCTGATAGACGAAGCTGCGAACCTTCGGATTGCGGATCGGCGATGGTCGGGGCGGCACCGCGTCGGCAACAGGCATCCGCTTGGCCTCGCCGGTTCAAGGCCTCACCGGATCGGAGGGGCGTACTGGAGTCCGCCCTTGGTCCAGAGCGCGTTGATGCCCCGGCCGATCTTGAGCTGCGAGCCCTGCCCCACGTTGCGCTCGAACGCCTCGCCGTAATTGCCGACGTGCTTGATGATCCGATAGGCCCAGTCGTTGGTGAGCCCGAGCGCCTTGCCGTGCTCGCCCTCGGTCCCGAGCAGCCGGCGCACGTCCGGGTTCGGCGACTTCATGTGCTCGTCCACATTGGCGCGGGTGATCCCGAGCTCCTCGGCCGTCACCATCGCAAAGTGGGTCCACTTCACCACGTCGAACCACTGGTCGTCGCCGTGCCGGACCGACGGTCCGAGCGGCTCCTTGGAGATGATTTCCGGAAGCACGATGTGATCGTTGGCATTGGCGAGCCGCAGCCGCTCGCCGGCGAGGCCCGAGGCGTCGGTGGTGTAGGCGTCGCAGCGGCCGGCGTCGTAGGCCTTCACCGCCTCGTCGGCGGTCGCGAAGGTCACGGTCTTGAGCTTCATCTTGTTGGCGCGGAAGTAGTCCGCGAGGTTCAGTTCCGTCGTCGTGCCCTGCTGCACGCACACCGAGGCGTCGCTCAGTTCGAGGGCGGAGTTCACCTTGAGCGACTTGCGGACCATGAAGCCCTGTCCGTCGTAGTAATTCACCGCCGCGAAGTTCAGGCCGAGCGAGGTGTCGCGCGACGAGGTCCAGGTCGTGTTGCGGGCCAGCACGTCGACCTCGCCCGACTGCAGCGCCGTGAAACGATCCTTGGCCGAGAGCGGCACGAACTTGACCTTGTTCGGGTCGTTGAAGATGGCCGCCGACAATGCGCGGCAGAAATCGACGTCGAGACCGGTCCAGCGGCCCTGCGCGTCCGGCAGGCCGAAACCCGCGAGCGTGCCGTTCGCGCCGCAGTTGAGCGATCCGCGCTGCCGGACGGTGTTCAGCGTCTGCGCCGCTGCAAACTCCGCCCCGATGAGGGCGAAGACACAGGTCGTCAATGCGATCCGGATGGCCCCGCGTGTCATTGCTCAAGTCTCCCAATTTCGTCCGAAAAGGCGCGCACGCAATGCGCGAACGCCCGTGGGTCCGCCTTCCCCTCGGCTGCGCCATCTCAGAACGGCCGGCGTGACAGGTCAAGGGGTTGCGGCCGCGGCGAATAGCGACCTAAATGCCTGCACGCGAAGGACTCTCCGAAATGAACAAGCCCGAGACCGGCGAAACCGCCAGCGCCGCGCTGAAACCCGACACCAGGCTCGCCATCGGGGGGCGCGATCCGTTCGCCCATCACGGTTACGTCAACACGCCGGTCTACCACGCATCGACCCTGCTTTACCGGACGGCCGAGGACTTTCTGGCCCGCCGCTCCGCCTATTCCTACGGACGGCGCGGCACGCCGACCTCGGAGGCGTTGCAGAAGGCGCTGCAGGCGATCGAGGGACCGGCCTGCGCGGGCATCGCTCTCCTGCCGTCGGGGCTCGCCGCGATCTCGGCCGCGCTGCTTTCGGTGCTGAAGACGGGCGACCACCTTCTGGTCTGCGACAGCGTCTACGGCCCGACCCGCAAGTTCTGCGACACCGTGCTCAAGCGTTATGGGATCGAAACCGACTATTACGACCCGGTGATCGGCGCGGGCATCGCCGCCCTGTTCAGGCCCAACACGCGGGCGGTGTTCACCGAGGCGCCGGGATCGCTGTCGTTCGAGATGCAGGACATTCCCGCGATCGCCAAAGTGGCGCACGAGCGCGACGCGCTGGTGCTGATGGACAACACCTGGGCGACGCCGCTGTATTTTCCCGCGCTCGACAAGGGCGTCGACCTGTCGATCCAGAGCGGCACGAAATACATCGGCGGGCATTCCGACCTGATGTTCGGCATGGTCGCGGCGAATGCGGCCTGTGCGCAGGCGCTCGCGGACACGGTCTACACGATGGGCCTGTGCGTCGGTCCCGACGACATGAACATGGCGCTGCGCGGGCTTCGCACGATGGGCGTCCGCCTCGCCCGCCACAACGAGGCCGGCATCGCCGTCGCGCGCTGGCTTGAATCGCGTCCCGAAGTGCTGCGCGTGATTCATCCTGCGCTGCCCAGCCATCCCGGACACGACATCTGGAAGCGCGACTTCACCGGCGCATGCGGCCTGTTCGCGATCGTGCTCAAGCCGGTCCCCGACAAGGCGTTCTATGCCTTCCTCAACGCACTCACGCTTTACGGGATGGGCGCGTCGTGGGGCGGCTACGAGAGCCTGGCGATTCCCTTCGACTGTTCCGAGTACCGGAGCGCGACGGAGTGGAAACCCGGCGGGCCGGCGGTGCGGCTGCACATCGGCCTCGAGGACGTGGGCGACCTGATCGCCGACCTTGAGCGCGGCTTTGCGGCGATGGCGGCGGCCTGAGCCAGGCGCGCCGCATATCTGCAATCGTCGCCTGATGGAAATCCCCGCCTAACGGACTTCGGTGGCTTCCGGCACCCGGCGGCGGCGGCGGATCAGCCACCAGACGCCGGCCAGATCGAGAATGCCGACCCAGAGCCGGTCGAAGAAGCCGTAGTTCGAGACGCCCGCGCCGCGCGGCCGGTCGACGACATCGACATAGCCGACCTCGCGCCCTTCCCGGCGAACGAGCGCCGGGAGAAACCGGTGCAGGGCGTCGAAGTAAGGCAGCGAGAGAAACAGCTCGCGCTCGATCGCCTTCAGTCCGCAACCCGTGTCGCGCGTGCCGTCGCGCAGGATCGCTCCCCGCACGCCGTTGGCGACGCGCGACTGGAATCGCTTGAAGCCGGTCGCCTTGCGACCCACCCGCTGTCCGGCCACGAGACCGACCTGCGGGGCGCCCGATTGCAGCGCATTCACCAGGGCCGGAATGAAGGCCGGATCGTTCTGGCCGTCGCCATCGATCGTGACGACGATTGTTCCGCGCGCGGCTTTCGCGCCGCTGCGGATCGCGGCCGACTGTCCGCAGGATTGCGCGTGAAGGATCTGACGCAGCCACGGACGATCCGCCATCAGCGCCTTGAGTTCGTCGCCCGTCGCATCCGTCGACCCGTCGTTGACGTAGATCACTTCGAAAGACCGTCCATTCAGCGCCGCCGCAATCTCGGCGACGAGCGGCGCGACATTGCCGGCCTCGTTGCGCACCGGAACGACCACCGAAATCTGCACAGGCGCGGAGGATGCGGATTCCGTCGTCACGAGCCCGACCTTCCGCGTTGCCCGGCAACCAGCCGCCGGCCGGTTTCCCGGATGCGCGCCCATGACGGCCCCGGCAGCGGCCGAACCCCGCCGCCGGCTTCGACGACAAATCCCAGACGGCGGCTCGCGAACCAGTGGCGGACCAGGAGCGCCCCCACCGTGCCGAAGATCGCGCCGGCGATCACGTCGCTCGGGTGATGTGCGGTCACCGCCACGCGGCTGAGCGCGATCATCACCGCATAGGTCCACATGAACGGACGCGCCTGCGGCCAGATCGCGCCAATCGCAACGGCTGCGGAAAATGCGCTCGTGCTATGGCCCGACGGCAGGCTGGCGTAGTCCGGTCGCCAGACCAGCCATTGATAGGCCCAGGGGTCTTGTCCCTCGACGAAAGGCCGCGCCCGCCCGATCAGCCGCTTGATGATCGCAACCGCAAGACCCGGCACCGCAATGGCGGAGAACAGAAAGCCGGCGCGGATCGACAGCGCCGCCAAGGTGTTGCGGACGTAGAGCGGCCTCGATCGCGTGTTCAAGGCGGCCAGCACGATCAACAGGATACCGAGCGGGAACAGAAACCAGCCCGACAGGCCGAAATCCGTGAGAATCTGGAAGGTCGCGACCACTTCGGCGGGCAGATGTCGGACGTTCGACAACGACCAGCCGTCGAGCGACAGCATCACCGCAACCACCACACCGATCGAGACGAAAGCTCCCCACAGAAGCCGCGACCGGGCCGGCCAGGCCGGCGACCGCGCCCCGCGCGGCCGCGGGCGCGTCACCGTCGCCCAGCCGACCGCAACGTTTCGCGCAAATCCGCCGATCCAGGATCGCTCCAGCAAAAGACCTCCGCCGCTCACAAGCCGCCCTCCGAGCGGTACACGCCGATCGAGACGGCCCGCCCGCTCGCGATGTTGAAGCCTTCCACCCGGCCGAGCATGCTGTAGCGCAGGCCCGTGGCCTCCGCGCGGCGCAGGAAGGTGCGCTCGGTTCGCGCCTCGACGAAGGCGAAGCGGCAGCCTCCCTGCCGAAGGAAGTCGGCCGCGCCGCTGCCGTCGGTCAGCCGCGTCTGCGTTCCCGCGAGGAACACCAGGCTCGGCTCATGGAAGCCCGAAGAGGCCGCGACCGGATTCTCGCAATTGGCGGCGCGCATGATCCGCGTCAGGTTGTTGCTGGGAAACAGGCTTTGCAGGGACGAAAGCACGACGCCGTAGGTCGCGAAGTACAGCAAAACCGCCGCGGCCATCGCGCGCAGCAGCGCCCGCTCCGCCCCGTCCGCCTCGTATAGCCGCCAGGCCAAGAGGCCGCAGACGATAGCGCCGGCCGCGAACGGCCAGGCCAGCGATACCGATCTGGCGTCCGACCACGATCAGCGCCACGATCCCGCCGACGCCGAGGATCGACCGGGAAAGCAAACCACCAGAACGTGCCACGGACCATCCAGCGGTCGCGCCGCAGCCCGTGCGCGTCGACCACGCCTGCGATCAGGATCGCGATCGCCGGATAGAGCGGCAGCACATAGTGCGGCAGCTTGGTGATCACCAGTTCGAACACGATCCAGGCCGGCACGATCCACGCGAGCAGGAAACGCGCGCCCTTCTCGGTTCGCGCGGCCCACACGGCCGGCGCCGCGAGCACGCTCAGCGTCGCGGCCGGCCAGAACGTCACCCAGTAGAGCAGCAGGTAATAGCCGGGCGGCGCGCCGTGCAATTCCTGCGAACTGAAGACCTTCGTCAGCAGATCGTCGCCGAGCGACCCGGCAAAGAACTCGCTGCCCGCCCGCCCCATGATCGCCAGGAACCAGGGCGCGACCAGCAGCAGCATCCACAGCAGTCCCGGCAGCGGCCGCAGCACCAGCACCCAGCGCCATGCGCGGTCCGCGATGAAAAGCGCGGCAAGGGCCAGGCCGACGAACAGGAGGATCAGCGGTCCCTTCAACAGGATGCCGACCGCCATCGACGTCCAGAACACGCCCGGCAGCGTCCAGCCCGCAAGGCCCGAACGCTGAAACGACGGCGAGCCGAGATAGGCCCGCGCCAGCGCGCCCATCGTCGCGACGATGGTCGCCAGCAGCGCCGCGTCGGTCTTGGCGAGCCGCGCCTCGACCCCGAGCAGAACGGACGTCGCCATCATCAAGCCGGCAAGAACCGCGGCTCTTCGCGAGACGAAGGCCAGCGCCGCCCAATAGGTCAGCAGCACCGCTCCGATCGCCCCGACCAGCGAGGGCATGCGATAGACCCAGATGGCGGTCTGCGGACGGTAGATGCCGAAGGCTTCGGTGCCTTTGACCCAGGCGGTCTGCAGCCAGTAGATGCCGACCGGCTTCTTGTAGCGGACCTCGTCCTGGTAGCGGATGTCGACGTAGTCACCGGTTTCGACCATCTGCTTGGTGGCCTGCGCGAAACGCGCCTCGTCCCGGTCGACCGGCGGAATCTGGAAAAACCCCGGCAGGAAAGCCAGCAGCGCCACCACCGCGAGCACAAGAACCGCGCGGGCATGCGACGACGCCGCCAAATCGAGCGCGGACACGAGGCTTCGCACCCGCCAGGCTTGCGGCTTGCCGATCGGATTTGTGGTGGTCGCCATATTCCGGGTCCGAAAAACGGCCGGACAATAGAGAAAAGGTCACGCGGGGGAAAGCTGGCGCATCGCGCCAAGGGGTTCCGGCGGGGATGCGAGGGCATCACCGCAATAAGCGGCGAATCCGCCACGACCGGACGCAGGCCGGCGCTCTATCGCCCCGGCATTGGCCGGCCTGTCGCCTTCAAAACCGGACGTTTTCCGCCACGGTCCAGCCCAGAGCCTTGAGCTGGCGTTTGGCCAGCGGCGTCGCCGTCCCGGTGATGCGAAGCTCCGCGGCCCGGCCGCGATACAGACGATCCTTGTCAGCCGACGCGCGTCCCAGCGCCTCCGCGATATGCGGCGCCCATGACAGCGCGTCGAGCGGCATGAGTCCGACGATGCGGCCGTCCCAGAGTCAGGTTGAACGGATAGCCGCCGAGAATGACGAAGCGCGAAAGTCCGGCGCGCTTGCTGTAGTCGGACAGCATCTCGGCGCGCCTGCGAACGAAATAGGCGATCGGGCGGTTGTTGATCGAGGCCGCGAGTTCGAAGAACAACGGCCGGTCGGCCACATCCTTCATGCTGTCGAGCGAGGCCACCATGATCGCCATGTCGATCGGCGAATAGAGCGAGTTGGAGAGCAGCCGTTCCGTCAGTTCGCGGCTCGCGCCCATCTCCAGCAGCCGCCCGCGGTTGAGATCGAGGATCTGCGCGGCGGTGTAGCTGCGCGCCAGTTCCTCCATCTTGATGTTGCCGAGCAAATCCGCAGTGCGCAGGTTGGACACCACGATGCCGGCGGCGCCGGGAACGAAAAACAGCGCACCCGAGACAGTCAGTCCCCCGGTGGCCGCCGCCTCCGACAGCCGCGCCAGCTTTTCGCTCAGCGGCAGGAAGTCGGTGTAGGGATCGACGCCGAAGCGGGCGGCCAGTTCGCGGCGCTGGCGCGTGACGCCGAGCAGGCCCGCAATCGGGTCGTCTTTGGTGCGGCCGGCGTTCGACAGCCCCGAGCCGATCGAACCGAAGAAGTTTCCGATCCCGGCCATCGTGTCGCCGATGGTCTGCACCGGATTGACGATCAGGCGGCCGGTGTATTTCAGCGGACTGATCCCGGCCTCGACCAGCGCCCTGCCGAAGGCATCCGATCCGCTGATCTTTTCCAGGTCGGCCAGCGCCTTCAGCTCGGTCTGCCGCATCCGCATCATCTGGTCGCCGAGCACGCCGACCTCGCCGTAAGGCGTGTCGAGCTGCCAGATCCGAAGCTGGCCGTCGCTGCGGACCGGATCGCGGACCGTGAAGTTGTCGCCCTTGACGGCGATGCCCGGAATCTTGCCGGCCTGAAATGAAGGAGGCTTTTCGAACGTCTGGGCCGACGCGGGCAGAATTGCGATCGCGAACGCGATCCAGATTGTCGACAGCGCGAGAAACCGTGCCTCGACGGCCATGTGCGAGCCCCCGCCCACGCGGTCGCGTTCCCCAGACCGCCCGATCGATCTTGGGCCCGGTCTTTCCGGCGCGCAAGCCGTCGTCAGGCCGCAAGGGTGTGCAGCAATGCCCTCGCCTCTTCCATCAGCGTTCGGGTCAGTTCGCCCGCCGGCAAAGGGCGGCCGAGCCCGGCCGCCTGCCCGGCCCACAGCGGCGAGAAGTCGCCGGAGCCCTGCGCCTCGGCCTTCGCACGCAACGGCGCGAGCGCGCCGGCCGCGAGCGGAAAATCGGGGGCCACGGCGTTCAGCGGGCCGATCTCGCGCATCACGCGGTTGACGATGCCCCGTGCGGGCCGTCCGGTCATCAGATTGGTGACCGCCGTCGACTCGTCGGTTGCGGATGCCAAGGCCGCACGATGCGCAGCCGACACCTTCAATTCCGGACAATGCAGATAGGCCGTGCCGATCTGCACCGCCGAGGCCCCGAGAACGAACGCCGCGGCAATCCCGCGGCCGTCCGCGATGGCCCCGGCCGCAACGACCGGGATGCGCACCGCGTCGACGATCTGCGGCAGCAAGGCGAAGGCGCCGGCCTGTCCGGCCAGATTGTCGGACAGAAAATGCCCGCGATGTCCGCCCGCCTCCAGCGCCTGCGCGATCACCGCATCCACCCCATGCGCCTCCAGCCAGCGCGCTTCGGCGACGCTGGTGGCGGAGCTCAGCACCTTGCAGCCGGCCGCCTTCACGCGCCGCATCAGGTCCGCATCGGGCAGCCCGAAATGAAAGCTGACGACCTGTGGCCGCAGATCCTCGACCACGTCGCAGAACGCATCGTCGAACGGCGCACGGTTGCTGGAGGGCACCGGCGCATTCGGATCGATGCCCCATTCCTCGTAATACGGCTTCAGCCGCTCCCGCCAGGCGTGCTCGCGCGCATTGCTGGGCAGCGGCGGCGCGTGAACGAAAAAGTTGAGGTTCAGCGGTCCCCGCGAGCGGGCACGAAACGCCGTGATTTGCGCACGCAAAAGGTCGGGCGTCAGCATCGCGCAGGGCAGCGACCCAAGTCCTCCCGCATTGGCCACGGCAGCCGCCAGATCGACATCCATCGCGCCCGCCATCGGCGCCAGCAGGATCGGATGCTCGATCCCGAGCCATTGCGTGAAGTCACGGTCGCGCGACATGACGGCCTCCTCAGGCTTGCGGACCGACTATGGCGTTCTCCGCCGAGACAGGCCATGCCCTGACGGGTTCACGCATTCGTGCTGGGCGAAGCCAGGCTTTGGCCAGGCACAAGCCGGTTGTCAAACTCACCGATCGGACCAATATAACGGCCATGAACGCCCTCAGCCCCTCTGCGGCACCGACCTTCGCCCATCGCACGCCGCTGCACATCGGCGCTGTCGGACTCGTGGTTCGCGACCTCGAGCGGATGAGGTCGTTCTATGAAAGCCTCCTGGGGCTTGCAGAAATCGACCGCGAAGGTCCGACGGTGCGGCTCGGCACGCCCGGCGGCGTTCCCCTCCTCGAACTGGAACACCGTCCGAACGCCAAGCCGGACGACAGCCGCGAGGCCGGGCTCTATCACACGGCCTTCCTGATGCCGACGCGCGCCGACCATGCGCGATGGATCTTGAATCTTCGCCGCAATCGCGTTGCGATCACCGGCGCATCCGATCACGGCGTCAGCGAAGCCTTCTACCTCGACGATCCCGAGGGCAATGGCATCGAGGTCTACAACGACCGGCCGCGCGAGCGCTGGACCTGGGAGGACGATCTGATCGTGATGCAAACCCGGCCGCTCGACATCGACGCCATCGTGCAAGAGGCCGACGCCCGGACCGCCGACTATCAGACCGCCCCCGAAGGACTGCGCGTGGGTCATATCCATCTGCGGGTCGGCAATCTGGACACCGCCGAGGACTTCTATCGCGGACCTGTGGGTCTCGATCTGACGCGCCGGCGCGGCGGCGCGACCTTCATGTCGTCGGGCGGCTATCATCACCATGTCGGCGCCAACGTCTGGCAGAGCAACGGCGCCGCACGGCGCGATCCGGATCGTGCCGGCCTGTCATGGTTTGTCATGGAGGCGGCGAACGAAGCCGAACTCGCAGGCATCAAATCGCGCGTCTCCGGGACGGATGCGCCGGTTTCCCCCCATGCGTCGGGTTTCGAGACGGCGGACCCGTGGGGCAACCGCATCCGCTTCGTCGCCGCGTGAGCGCGCCTCCCACAAAACCCGCGACAAAACCCGCGCCGGTCCTGCCGCTGATGGAGGCCGCCTTGCTCTGGCCCGGCCGCGGCACGCTTCTGGGACTCGATCTCGGGACGAAGACCATCGGCGTGGCCAGTTGCGATCCGGACCGCAGGCTCGCGACCGCCGTGGAAACCATCGTCCGCAAGGCCTTCACCGCCGACGTCCAGCGTCTGTTCGCGCTGGCGCAGGAGCGCCGGGCGGTCGGCTATGTTCTGGGCCTGCCCGTCAACATGGACGGCAGCGAGGGGCCGCGCGCGCAATCGACCAGGGCCTTTGCCCGCAATCTTGCGAGGCTGACGCTGTTGCCGATCGCTCTGTGGGACGAGCGGCTTTCCACCGCTGCCGTCGAGCGCGACCTGATCGACGCCGACGTGAGCCGGCGCAAGCGCGCCGCCGTGATCGACCAGCATGCGGCCGCGTTCATTCTCCAGGGTGCGCTGGACCGTCTGGCCCACGCCAAAAATCAGGGGCCGGCGCAGGCCGGCCCCTGATTTTGGAGATCTTTACCAGCTTACGAGTTGCTGGCGTTGAACTGGCGCTCCCGGAAGTCCCGCGAGCGGTTCTCGTAGCGATAGGTCGGAGCCGGCTCGTAGGCGTAGCCGTCATAGGCCGGGGCCGAGTAATAGACGCCACCCGGGGCCGGCGCATAAGCGTAGCCGCCGTCGTGGTAATAACCGCCATGGTAATAGCTGCCATGGTAATGACTGTTGGCAGCGTTGGCAGCGGCGGCGCCGACCAGCGCGCCGGCCGCGAAGCCGACCCCCGCCGCCGCCCAGCCGCGCGGACGCGCCTCGGAGCTGGTCATCGCACCCAGAGCCATCGCGCCGGCCACACCGGCAATCGCAAGCGGTTTGACAAAGCGTTTCATCGTTCAGTTCTCCTTGGTTAATGCGGTCGCAAGCGCGACTTTCATGCGTTCAGGACCGACCGCGCCGGTTGGCGACGGATTCGACCGGTTAACGCGAGGCGGTGGGCCCGGGTTCCGGCCTGCGTTCACCAGCGCGTGACCGCACAGCGGAAAAACCCGGTCTGTGGACCGCCCGATTGCAGCCTTGCGACGCGGGGCCTCGATCCCTATAGCTTGCGCTTTAATGATCGCCGCCCCGAAATCGTCCTTCATTCTGCACCAGCGTCACCTGCTGGGCATCGCGGGGCTTTCCCAAAGCGATATCACCGGCCTGCTCGACCTTTCCGAGGAGTTCGTCGAACTCAACCGTCAGGTCGAGAAGAAGACCGCGAGCCTGCGCGGCCGCACCCAGATCAACCTGTTCTTCGAGGCCTCGACGCGCACCCAGGCGTCGTTCGAACTGGCGGGCAAGCGGCTCGGCGCCGACGTCATGAACATGTCGGTGTCGTCGTCGTCGATCCGCAAGGGCGAAACCCTGATCGACACCGCGATCACGCTGAACGCGATGCACCCCGACATCATCATCGTGCGTCACCACGCTTCGGGCGCGGTCGAACTGCTCGCGCAGAAGGTCGATTGCTCGGTGGTCAACGCCGGCGACGGCCAGCACGAGCACCCGACCCAGGCGCTGCTCGACGCGCTGACGATCCGGCGCCGGAAGGGCCGCATCGAGGGCCTGACGGTCGCGATCTGCGGCGACATCATGCACTCGCGGGTGGCGCGATCGAACATCATCCTGCTCAATGCGCTCGGCGCGCGCGTGCGCGTGGTCGCGCCCTCGACGCTGCTGCCGCCCGGCATCGAGAACTTCGGAGTCGAAGCGACCCGCGACATGCGCGAGGGCCTCGACGGCGCCGACATCGTGATGATGCTGCGGCTGCAGCGCGAGCGCATGAAAGGCTCCTTCATCCCGTCGATGCAGGAATACTTCCACTTCTACGGGCTGGACCAGAAGAAGCTCGGCTACGCCAAGCCCGATGCCCTGGTGATGCACCCCGGACCGATGAACCGCGGCGTCGAAATCGACTCCATCGTGGCCGACGGAACGCAATCGCTGATCCGCGAGCAGGTCGAGATGGGCGTCGCGGTGCGAATGGCGGTGCTCGAAGCACTGTCGCGGAATCTGCCCAATGCGTAGCGCGGCCCCAAAACGACGGAGCCTCGCGTAATGCTCTCCGACCGCCGACCCATGCTGCTGGCCAACGGACGGATCCTCGATCCGTCGCGCGATCTCGACTTCATCGGCGACCTCCTGATCGCCGACGGCGTGATCCGGGAAACAAAGCGCGGGATCGGCGCGGCGGGCGTGCCCGAAGCCACCGAGGTGGTGGACTGCCGCGGCCGGATCGTGGCGCCCGGCCTGATCGACATGCGCGCCTTCGTCGGCGAGCCCGGCGCCGAAAGCCGCGAGACCATCGCGTCGGCGAGCCAGGCCGCGGTCGCGGGCGGCGTCACCACCATCATATGCCAGCCTGACACCGAGCCTGCCATCGACGACCCCTCCATCGTCGACTTCATCCAGCGGCGCGGGCGCGACACCGGCGTGGTTCATCTGCACCCGATGGCGGCCCTGACCAAGGGACTCAAGGGCGAGGAAATGACGGAGATCGGCCTGCTCAAGGCCGCCGGCGCGGTGGCCTTCACCGACGGGGCGCGCAGCGTGATGAACGCTCAGGTGATGCGTCGCGCCCTCACCTATGCCCGCGACTTCGACGCGCTGATCGTTCACCACACCGAAGACCCGGACCTGACCGGCGATGGCGTGATGAACGAGGGCGAATTCGCCGCCCGTCTCGGCCTCGACGGCGCGCCGAGCGCGGCGGAAACCATCGTGCTGGAGCGCGACCTTCGCCTGGTGGCGCTCACCGGCGGCCGCTATCACGCGGCCTCCCTCACCTGCCGGAACTCGCTCGACGTGCTGCGGCGCGCGAAGGATGCCGGTCTTGCCGTCACCGCCTCGGCCTCGATCAACCATCTGGCGCTGAACGAGATCGACGTCGGCTCCTATCGCACCTTCCTCAAGGTGTCGCCGCCGCTGCGCAGCGAGGACGACCGCCGTGCGCTGGTCGAAGCGGTCGGCGACGGGCTGATCGACGTCGTGGTGTCCGACCACAATCCCCAGGATGTCGAGACCAAGCGACTGCCGTTCGCGGAGGCCGCGGCCGGTGCGGTCGGGATCGAGACCATGCTCTCGGCCGGGCTTCGGCTGGTGCACAACGACGAAGTCAAGCTTCTGACGCTGCTGAAGGCCATGTCGACAAAACCCGCCGAGCTGCTCGGCCTGCCCGGCGGCACGTTGCGCGCGGGCGCGCCGGCGGACGTCATCGTGATCGATCCGGACGTGCCATGGGTTCTGGATCGCGATACGCTGAAGTCGAAGTGCCGCAACACGCCGTTCGACGAGGCGCGCATGCAGGGTCGCGCGATCCGCACCATCGTCGCCGGCCGCACCGTCTACGAGATCGTATGAGCCTCGCGCTCGCAATCCTGCTCGGTTATCTGCTCGGCTCGATCCCCTTCGGGCTGGTGTTCACCCGGCTGGCCGGCACCGGCGACATCCGCTCGATCGGCTCCGGCAACATCGGCGCGACGAACGTGCTTCGCACGGGCCGCAAGGGGCTCGCGGCCGCGACCTTGCTCTGCGACATGCTCAAGGGCACCGCGGCCGTGCTGATCGCGGGCGCGCTGTGGGACCGCGATGCGGCAATCGCCGCAGGCTTCGCCGCCTTCGTCGGGCATCTGTTTCCGGTGTGGCTCCGGTTCAAGGGCGGCAAGGGCGTCGCCACCTACATCGGCGTGCTGATCGCGGTCTCGTGGATGGCGGCTCTCGGCTTCGCGCTGGTCTGGCTCGCCGTGGCTGCCGCGACGCGATACTCGTCGCTCGCGGCGCTCGCGGCCGCGCTCGTCACGCCGGCCGTGGTGTTCGGGCTTGGATCGCGCACCGAGGCTTTGGCCTTTGCCACCATGAGTCTCCTTGTTTTCATCATGCACCGCGCCAACATCGCGCGACTGCGCGCCGGCACCGAAAGCCGCATCGGCCGCTCGGCCTAAAGGCCTCAAGGCCGGCAGAGCCGGCCCGTTGGTGTTGCCGCACCCCACTCCGTCGACTTAAGGTTGCGCCGCAATCTTCAAACGGGGCAACGCATTTGAAGGACTTCGGGCCGGGGGTGCGCCTGAGCGACGAGCAGCGGCTCGACTGGTTGCGGCTGATCCGCAGCGACAACGTCGGCCCCCGCACCTTCTTCACGCTCCTGAACCATTGCGGCGGGGCGCGGGCGGCGCTGGACGCCCTGCCGGGTCTTTCCCGGCGCGGCGGAGCAGCGCGGCCGGCCCAAGCTTTTCCCCGCGAAGCCGCCGAACGCGAAATCGCCGCCGCCCGAGCTGACGGAATCGCGATGCTCGCCCTCGGCGAGCCCGACTATCCGGCGCGGCTGCGCATGATCGACGATCCACCACCGCTGCTTTCGGTGCGCGGCCGCACGGACATTCTTTCGTCCCCCGCGGTCGCGATGGTGGGTTCGCGCAACGCCTCTGCTGCGGGGATGAAGTTTGCCGAACGCATCGCACGCGAACTGGCCGACGAGGGTTTCGCAATCGTCTCCGGTCTTGCGCGCGGTGTCGATGCCGCAGCGCATCGCGCCAGCCTGGCGAGCGGTACAATTGCGGTGCTGGCCGGCGGCCACCGCCGCATCTACCCGCCGGAACACAAGGGGCTTGCCGACGCCATCGTGGAAACCGGCGCCACGGTGAGCGAAATGCCGCTCGACTGGGAGCCCCGCGCCCGCGATTTTCCGCGGCGCAACCGCTTGATCTCCGGACTGGCCCTGGGCGTGGTGATCG
The DNA here is from genome assembly GCA_963758225.1 of uncultured Alphaproteobacteria bacterium. Lineage (GTDB taxonomy): Bacteria > Pseudomonadota > Alphaproteobacteria > Rhizobiales > Xanthobacteraceae > Z2-YC6860. Next base: position 671,308 of record CAVWUJ010000007.1, read on the forward strand.
TCGAGGCCGCGCGGCGCTCCGGGTCGCTCATCACCGCCCGACTCGCGCTGGAACAGGGGCGCGACGTGTTCGCCGTGCCGGGCTCGCCGCTCGATCCGCGCGCCGAGGGCACCAACGGACTGATCAAGCAGGGCGCGAACGTGGTCACCGAAACCAGCGACGTCGTATCGGTGCTCCGCCCGATCCTGGGGCGCATGCCGGATACGCCCGCGCAGGACCCCGGCGACGAGACATCGCCGCCCTCCGAGCCGCAGAGCAACGATCGCGCACGGATCGTTTCGCTGCTGGGCCCCGCTCCGGTGGCGATCGACGATCTGATCAGGCTCTCGGGTTCGTCCCCCGCGATCGTTCGCACGGTTCTGCTGGAGCTGGACCTGGCCGGCCGGCTCGAACGCCACGGCGGCTCGATGGTCTCGCTTGTGTAGACTGGGCAGATGATTCTGCGCCTGATGCTTTCGCTCGTCCTGCTTGCCGCACATGGCCCTCTCGCTTCCGCCATGGCGCAAACAGGCAAGAGCAGCACGGCCTTCGATGCCTTCGTCGCCGCGCTCTGGACCGACGCGCAGCGTCAGGGAATCTCTCGCGCCACCTTTAATGTCGCCTTCACAGGCGTGACGCCGGACCCGCGGGTGATCGCGGCGACCAAACGCCAGCCGGAGTACGGCCGGCCGGCCGGCGACTATGTGAACTCCATCGCATCGCCGCAGCGCGCGGCGCAAGGCGTGCAGCAGGAGGCGCGATGGCGAAAGACGCTGGCGGGAGTCGAGAAGCGGTACGGAACGGATCGCTGGATCGTGACGGCGATCTGGGGGATGGAAACCTCCTACGGCGCAATCAAGCCGACATGGGACGTGATCCGGTCGCTGTCGTCACTGGCCTTTGCCGGATACCGGCATCCGTTCTTCCGCGACGAACTGCTGCACGCACTGCAGATTTTGCAGGAGGGCCACATCCCTCGCGAGCGTTTCCTCTCGTCGTGGGCCGGTGCGATGGGGCAGCCGCAATTCATGCCGTCGAGCTTCCGCAACCACGCCGTCGATTTCGACGGCGACGGACGGCGCGACATCTGGAGCAACGTGCCGGACGTGCTGGGCTCGATCGGTCACTATCTCCAGAAGCACGGCTGGCAGCCGGGCCTGCCCTGGGGCTTCGAGGTCGTCGTGCCCAAAGGCTTCGACCTGATGAAGAGCCGCGCCAGCTTCGCCGAATGGAGCGCCTTGGGCGTGCGCCGGGCGGACGGCGGCTCGTATCCGGCGACCGGCGACGGGATCCTGTTCTTTCCGGCCGGCTTTCCCGGCCCGGCCTTCGTCGTCACCGGCAATTTCGATGCGATCAAGGCCTACAACAACTCCGACGTCTATGCGCTGGCGATCGGCCATCTCGCGGACCGGATGACCGGCGCAAAGCCGTTCCGGGCCCCCTGGCCCAAACAGGCCACGCAACTGCCGCGCGACGACCGGATCGCCCTTCAGCGGAAACTGGCCGACCTGGGGCATGACCAGACCCGTTTCACCGCTCATATCGACTTCAAGATGCGGGATTTCGTGCGCGCCGAGCAGAAGAAGCACGGACTGGTTCCGGACGGCCACCCGGACGAACGGCTGCTGCAGCGGCTGGGCATCGGCCGAACACGGTAAAGTCGGATCAGCGCCGGCCATTGATGTGACGAAGCGAGTTCTCGGCCTCCAGATGGGCCATGTCGAGCAGGTAGCCGAGCGTGTCCAGACCATGCCTTCGCGCGATCAATGCGAGGTCGGAGGTGAGGTCCGCAACATAGGCCGCCGCCTCCTCCCGGGACCCCGGGATCACCTCACCATCGTCATCCGTCATCATCGCTCCGGTGGCTGGCATTGGGCCCCCTAACTCACCAATGCCGTATGTATATTTATACGATTGTGAAATCAATATTACTCGCAATGGTTGAATCGCTTTCGCGTGCCTTGTGCACGCTTCCCTTGTCCGGCGGGTCAACCTGATTTGACAGGTCGGGCCGGCTTACCCATGTTCGCGGCGTCGGAGGCGGTTCAATTCCGCTTCAATTCACTTTAATATTTATCTCTAACCACTTGGCTGACATGAAGATTGTTGTTGTCGAGTCGCCCGCCAAGGCCAAGACGATCAACAAGTATCTGGGCTCGGACTACGAGGTTCTGGCCTCGTTCGGCCATGTCCGCGATCTGCCGCCGAAGGACGGCTCCGTCGATCCGGAGCAGGACTTCCGGATGCTGTGGGAGGTGGACGACAAGTCGCAGAAGCGCCTGAACGACATCGCCCGTGCCGTCAAAGGGGCCGACACCTTGATCCTGGCGACCGACCCCGACCGCGAGGGCGAGGCGATTTCCTGGCATGTGCTGGAGGTGCTGAAGGAAAAGAAGGCCCTCAAGGACCAGCAGGTCGAGCGCGTGGTGTTCAACGCCATCACCAAGCAATCGGTGATGGACGCCATGAAGAACCCCCGGGAGATCGACGGGGCGCTGGTCGATGCCTATCTCGCGCGCCGCGCCCTGGACTATCTCGTCGGATTTACGCTTTCCCCCATTCTCTGGCGCAAGCTGCCGGGCGCCCGCTCGGCCGGCCGGGTCCAGTCGGTGGCGCTGCGGCTGGTCTGCGACCGCGAGCTGGACATCGAGAAATTCGTCGCGCGCGAATACTGGTCGCTGGTCGCCAAACTCGCGACGCCGCGAAACGACACCTTCGAGGCCCGCCTGGTCGGCGCCGACGGCAAGAAGATCCAGCGTCTGGACATCGGCTCAGGCCAGGAGGCCGAGGACTTCAAGCGCGCGCTGGAAACCGCAACCTTCACGGTCGGCGCAGTTGAGGCCAAACCGGCTCGGCGCAATCCCTATGCGCCGTTCACCACCTCGACGCTGCAGCAGGAGGCCTCGCGCAAGCTCGGATTCGCGCCGGCGCACACCATGCGGATCGCCCAGCGCCTCTACGAGGGCGTCGACATCGGCGGCGAGACCGTCGGCCTCATCACCTATATGCGAACCGACGGCGTGGACATTGCCGAAGAGGCGATCGTTTCCGCCCGTCAGGTGATCGAGCGCGACTACGGCAAGAGCTACGTCCCGTCCGCCCCGCGCCGCTATCAGACCAAGCAGAAGAACGCGCAGGAGGCGCACGAGGCGGTTCGTCCGACCGACATGGCCCGCCGGCCCGCCGACCTGAAGGGCCGGCTCGAGCCCGAGCAGGCCAGGCTCTACGAGCTGATCTGGCTGCGCACGCTCGCCAGCCAGATGGAATCCGCCGAGCTGGAGCGCACCACCGTCGATGTCGACCGCCACGGTCGGCGACCGCGTGCTGGACCTGCGCGCGACCGGCACCGTGGTGAAGTTCGACGGCTTCCTCGCGCTTTACAACGAAGACCAGGACGACGCCTCCGACGACGACGAGAGCCGCCGCCTGCCGGAAATGGCGGCCGGCGAGCCCCTCGCCAAGCGGGAGATCGCCTCGACGCAGCACTTCACCGAGCCGCCGCCGCGCTACTCCGAGGCCTCGCTGGTCAAGCGCATGGAGGAGCTCGGAATCGGCCGGCCCTCGACCTACGCCTCGATCCTGCAGGTGCTCAAGGACCGCGGCTATGTCCGCCTCGACAAGAAGCGGCTCGTTCCGGAAGACAAGGGCCGCGTGCTCACCGCCTTCCTGGAAAACTTCTTCACCCGCTACGTCGAATACGACTTCACCGCCCAGCTCGAGGAGCGGCTCGACCAGATCTCCAACAACGAGATCGACTGGAAGGCCGTGCTGCGCGACTTCTGGCGCGACTTCACGGCGGCGCTTGCCGAAACCAAGGAGCTCAGCATCACGCAGGTGATCGACGCGCTCGACGAGGTTCTGGCGCCGCACCTGTTTCCGGCCGCTGGCGACGGTTCCGACCCGCGCAAGTGCCCGATGTGCGACAACGGCCGGATCGGGCTGAAGCTCGGCCGTTTCGGCGGCTTCATCGGCTGCTCGAACTATCCGGAATGCCGCTACACCCGTCAGCTTTCGGTTGGCGCCGACGGCGCTGGCGGCGGCACCCGAAAGCTCGGCGAAGACCCCGCGACCGGGCTCGAAGTGACGGTGCGCTCGGGCCGCTTCGGCCCCTATCTCCAGCTCGGCGAGGCGGCCAGCAAGGACGACAAGCCCAAGCGCGCCAGCCTGCCGAAGGGCGTCTCGCCGGACGACATCGATCTCGAGCGCGCGCTCGGCCTGCTCGCCCTGCCGCGCGAGGTCGGCCTGCACCCGGACGACCGCGAGCCGATCATAGCCGGCGTCGGCCGCTTCGGCCCCTATGTGAAGCACGGCAAGACCTACGCGAATCTGGAGCCCGGCGACGAGGTGCTGACCATCGGCCTCAATCGCGCGGTGGCGCTGATCGAGGAGAAAAAGCTCAAGCCCGCGAAGGGCCGTCGTTTCGGCTCCGATCCCGGCAAGGCGCTCGGCGATCATCCGCAAAAGGGCGGACCGATCGTGGTCAAGAACGGCCGCTACGGGCCCTATGTGAGCCACAACGGCGTCAACGCCACGCTGCCCGCCGACAAGACGCCGGATACGATCACGCTGGGCGAAGCCGTCACGCTGCTCGACGCCCGCGCCGGAAAGGGCGGCGGCTCGGCCCGCCGCAAACGCCCCGCGAAAGGCGACGAGGCCAAGCCGTCGAAGTCCGCGAAGAAACCTGCGGTGAAGACGGACGCCAAGCCAAAGAAGGCCGGCGCCGCGAAATCGTCCGGCAAAGCCAAGGGGACCAGGTCCAAAAGCACAGGTTCGAAAAGCGCGAAACCCAAGGTGGAGGCCGCCGAATAGGCGGCTGGCAAACCAGGGCTTCGCCTTCTAAGTTAGTGCGGTCGCGCCTTTCGGGCTTGACGCCGCGCGCCGCCGAGAACGCATTGCCGAAACAATCCCGCACCCCGAACACACCACCGTTGCTCCCCTCCAAGGACGACGTTCTGGCGTTCATTCGCAGCGAGCCCGGCAAGGTCGGCACTCGCGAAATCGCCCGCGCCTTCGGCCTCAAGAACGACAGGCGCGCCGAACTGCGGCGGCTGCTTCGCGAACTGGCCGACGACGGCCAGATCGAGGCCCGCCGCAAAACGCTGCATCACGCCGGCGCCCTGCCCTCCGTGACGCTCGCCGACGTCACCGGCCGCGATGCCGACGGCGAACTGCTGGCGGTCCCGACCGAATGGGACGAGGACGCACACGGCCCGTCGCCGAAAATCCGGGTTGTCGCTGCGCGCAAGCCCCGGCCGGGCGAGGTCGCGGGCGTCGGCGACCGCGCCCTGCTGCGCGTCGAGGAAACCGGCGAAGACGACATCCGCTACACCGGGCGCGTCATCAAGATCATCGACCGCGCCAAGGTTCGCACGCTCGGTATCTTCCGCGCGCTGCCGAACGGCGGCGGCCGGCTGGTGCCGATCGACAAGAAGAACCTCGGCCGCGAGCTGAGCATCCCGCCCCATGCCACGCTCGAGGCCAGGGATGGCGACCTGGTCGCGGTGAGCGTCGTGAAGGCCGGCCGGTTTGGTTTGCCTTCCGGCAAGGTCGAGGAGCGGCTCGGCTCGCTCAAGAACGAGCGCGCCGCGAGCATGATCGCGATCCACGCGCATGAAATTCCCTATGTTTTTCCGCAGCCCGTTCTGGACGAGGCCGAGGCGGCGGAGCCCGCCACGCTCGCCGGCCGCGAGGACTGGCGCAGACTGCCGCTCGTCACCATCGACCCCGCGGACGCCAAGGATCACGACGACGCGGTCCATGCCGAGCGCGACACCGACAAGAGCAATCCCGGCGGCTTCGTGCTGACCGTGGCCATTGCCGACGTCGCGCATTATGTGCGGCCCGGCCACCCGCTCGACCGCGAGGCGCTCAAGCGGGGCAACTCGGTCTATTTCCCGGATCGCGTCGTCCCCATGCTGCCGGAGCGCATTTCCAACGACCTGTGCTCGCTGCGACCCGGCGAGGACCGCGCCGCGCTCGCGGTGCGCATGGTGATCGGCGCCGACGGACGCAAGCGCTCGCATACATTCCACCGCGTACTGATGAAGTCCGCGGCGAAGCTGCACTACGCGCAGGCCCAGGCGGCGGTCGACGGCCGCGCCGACGAGGCCACCGGGCCGCTCCTCGATCCGGTGCTCAAGCCGCTTTATGCGGCCTACGAGGCGCTCAAGCGCGCGCGCGCCGAGCGCGGCCCGCTCGACCTCGACCTGCCCGAGCGCAAGATCCTGCTCAAACCCGACGGCACCGTGGACCGCGTGATCACGCCGGAGCGGCTCGACGCCCACCGGCTGATCGAGGAGTTCATGATCCTCGCCAACGTCGCCGCCGCCGAGTCGCTGGAGAAGGCGCGCGTGCCGCTGATCTATCGTGTGCATGACGAGCCATCGCTGGAGAAGGTGGAGGCGCTGCGCCAGTTCCTCGAAACACTGCACATTTCCATGCCGAAGGGCGGCGCGCTGCGCGCGGAGGGCTTCAACCGGATTCTCGCGCGCGTGCGCGACAACGAATCCGAGGCGCTGGTCAACGAGGTGGTGCTGCGTTCGCAGGCCCAGGCCGAATATTCCGCCGACAACTACGGCCACTTCGGATTGAACCTGCGCCGCTATGCGCATTTCACCTCGCCGATCCGCCGCTATGCCGATCTCGTCGTCCATCGTGCGCTGATCCGCGCCCACGGCTTCGGCAAGGACGGATTGCCGGCCGATCAGGACGTGCCGAAGCTCAACGAGACAGCCGCGCAGATCTCCGCCGCCGAGCGCCGGGCGATGAAGGCCGAGCGCGAGACGGTCGACCGGCTGATCGCGCACTTTCTGGCCGACCGGATCGGCGCGAGCTTCGAGGGGCGGATCTCGGGCGTCACCCGCGCCGGCCTGTTCATCAAGCTCCGCGAGACCGGCGCGGACGGCTTCGTCCCCGCCCGGATGATCGGCGACGACTATTTCCGCTTCGAGGAGGCGCGCCACGCCATGGTCGGCAGCCGCACCGGCGAGACCCACCAGCTCGGCGACAGCGTCACGGTGAAGCTGGTCGAGGCAGCGCCGGTTGCCGGCGCGCTGCGCTTCGAACTGCTGTCGTCAGGCCGCAGCGGAGGCTTGTCCGGCGCGGGCCACAAGTCGCGTCATCGCCGGAACGAAGACCGGCCCCTCAGCAAGGGCCCTGCCCGCCCCGGCCCCCGGCGTGGTAGACGGCGCGGATGACCGACCTCACTGCCCGCTTCGCCAAGGAAGCACCTTCGGGCCACCCGAACGTGACTCCGAAGGATGCCTCGACCCTCATTCTGCTGGACCGATCCGGACCGGAGCCGAAGGTGTTGCTGGGCAAGCGGCATCACGGCCACATTTTTCTTCCCGGCAAGTATGTATTCCCCGGGGGCAGCGTCGATGCGAGCGACCGCCGCATCGCGACCGAGCTCGGCCTGCACCCGAAAACCGAAGAGAGGCTGATGCGGCAGATGCGCCGCCCGAGTCCGGGCAAGGCGCGCGCGCTGGCGCTCGCGGCCGTGCGCGAAACCTTCGAGGAAACCGGCCTGCTGCTGGGCGCGCCCCGGTCGACGCCGCTCCGAGCGCCGGCGGGGCCGTGGGCTGCCTTCGCGGATGCCGGCCTGCACCCCGATCTGACCAGCGTCCACTATGTCGCGCGCGCGGTGACCCCGCCGCGACGATCGCGGCGCTACGACACCCGATTTTTCACCGCGGACGTAAGCGCCATCGCGCGCGAGGTGCCGGGCAAGGTCGGCCCGGATTCCGAACTGGTGGAACTGGTATGGATACCGCTGTCCAGGGCCCGCACGCTCGACGTGCTCGCCATCACGGAATTGGTGCTGGAGGATTTGCAGGCGCAGCTCGAGGCCGGATTCAGCCACGACCTGCCGATCCCCTACTACCGGCTGATTCACGGCCGCCGCATCCGGGAGATGATCTAGGCTCCGCCCCCCGGGTCGTCGCCGATCAAGCATCTTGACTTAATTCCTATTATGACTATAGTCATAACGTCCCGCCCTCCTCGAGGGGCGTTCGCGAGCGTCACGACACGCGGGGCGGGATGCGGTGGCCGGTTGTGGTTCGCGAGACGCGCGGATCGCATCCGGCGGTCCAAGCCGTGCGGTCCTGCGCCTGTCCTCACAAGGGGGCCGCGCCCGGGGCCCGCAACACTGGCGCCGTACCCCCGCGCTGTTGGCGGGCAGGTGTCAGCGGGCTCCCTCCGGAACGACCGGGGTCCGGGGGACGCACGGAGCAAGCCTCAAACACCGCGCGCGGGACGCCGAAGGTTCGGCGGACTTGCGGCAAGATAAGACATGGACGGCGTTTCGACAGAGACGCCGTTCCCGCTCCGGCGTCGCGAGACACCGGAGCCCGCGGGTCCGAAACGGACCCCGGCGTCCCGCGCGCCCTCGAACCGGGCGCGGCTGCACGGCTCGCAACCCGCGCACAGGGCGCGGGAATGCGGACGGCTGCGCGAACGGGTCTGTCGATTGAACCGTTGTTGTTTGAAAACCGAATCTGGAACGAACGCCAAGCTGGACTTGAGCGCGTACCAAACGCCGCTCTCGTGTCCCGCACGCGGTGCAGCGCAAGCCATAAGCGTTCACGCGCGATGGCGCGGCGGTGCTCCGCAGAGCCGGGACCCCGGTGGAAACCAGCGCGTCAATTCAGCAATCGACCGACATCGCAGGCGTTCGCGATTGGCGCGGTCCCGGTTCTGCATCGCACCGCTTCGCTCACGCTGCGCGCTGCGATGCGCCCGGGACACAGCGGCGCGCGGCGCGTGTCGCGAACAGCCGGACAACAAGGCAGGATAGGAAAAGACAGGACGGCAGCGAGACTACCGCGTCGGCTGCGCGAACGAGCGCGCGTCGCCGGACGTGTCGCGGAACTCGAAGAACTTGCGCAGCAGGCCCGGCGCGATCGCGGAGAGCGGATTGACCACCGGCCGCGGATTGCTCGGCGGGCCGGTCACCTCGTAGGTGATGCCGAGCAGGCCCTCGTCGCGGCCGCCGCCGAGGAACAGGCCCACGATCGGGATCTGGCCGAACATGTTGTTGATGCCATAGAGCGGCACCAGCGTGCCGCGCATGTTCACCTGGTCGCGCGCATAGTCGATGTTGCCCTCGATCGTCGCGCCGATGATCGGACCGCGCACGACGCCCTCGCGCACCGAAAGCCGGCCCGGCACCTTGGTGAACTCCGCACGCGCCAGCGAGAACTCGACGGCGCCCCGCGCCGCGCCGTCCTGCACCACGCGATCGAGCGCGCCCTCACCGCGGATCGCGAAGTCGCGCAGGTTGATCAGGCCCTCCTGCGGCGTGCGCTCCTGGGTCGGCGGGTCCATCGCGACCCAGATGCGGCCGCCGACCATGCGCGGATAGACGTCGGTAAATCGGAACAGCGCGCCGGCGTCGGCGGTCTCGAAGTAGAGAATCTGGCGGTTGGTCGACACCCGCGAGCGCATGTCGCCGATGAACGGCGTGTCGCGGCCGATCCTGGCGTTCAGGTTGAAGGTGCGCACCCGGCCGCCGCGCCGGACCATGCGCAGTTCGAGCCCGCGCAGCGTCTCGCCGTGATGGCCGAGCACCGCGCCCATCTTGATGTCGAGCTCGATGTCGATCAGCTTGGGCTTGCTCTTGAGATCGCCCTGCCCCGACATCGCCGACTTGACGAAGCTGCGGCCGTCGTAGACGTCGCCGCGCATCGTCACCTGAAGCGTGCCGTCGGGCTGGCGCTCCGCCTTGAGCGTGGCCTTGTCGCCGTCCGAGGTCGCATAAACCGGGAAATCGGCGACGCGCAGTTCGCCCTTGGCGTCGATCTCCACGGTGCCCTTGGCGAGCACGCCCGGGCCGTCGATCAGAACGTCCTCGAAGCGGGTGCCGTTCTTGTCGCGGGTCGCCATGAAGGCGACGCGCGCGGCGCGGCCGGCAGGCTTGGCCCAGCCCGGCAGCAACTGGTCGACCGTGACCGGGGTGAGATCGGCCTCGACGTTGAAGCGGCTGATGTCGTCGGCGCCGACGCGGCCGGCGAGCCGGACCGGCACGGCGCCGCCGAGCGCGGTTCCGAAGTCGATGCCGAGCCGCGCGCGGGCGGCGTCGTCCAGCGTCGCCGCAAGCCGGACCTCGGCCTCGAACTCGCCGGCGGCCTTGCGATAGTCGAGTTGCACCGGCGTGCTGTTGATCCGCACGTCGCCGCGGATCTGGTAGCCCTTGTTGTCGGCGGCGATCTTCAGCGCCTGGGCCTCGACCTTGTGGCCCATCATCATCCGGTCGGCCGAGAAGTTCGTCAGGTCGACGGCGAGCCGGTACTTGGTCGAACCGCGCGGCAGGTCGGCCTGCAACGGAAGTTCCAGATCGATCTGCGCGGAGACCGCGCCACGGCTGGCGCCGGGATCGAACGGCACGCCCGAGAAATCGCGCAGCCGCTCGCTCGCCAGAAGCTCGGCCGCAGCCGGCACCGTGCCCTCGGCCTTGACGCTGACGCGCGCGGGGGGCGCATCGAGCCGGGAGTCCGGCACCTCGAACCGGCCGTCGGACAGCGCGAGCCGCCGCCCCGGCGACACGTCGATCAGGCCCTTGCCCATCGTCACGAGCGCGGTGCTGCCGGTGATCTTGGCCGTGAGGTCGGCGTTGCGGATCGCGGGCAGTCCGTCCACCGGTCGCAGCGTCGTGTTGCTGGTGACGATATCGACGAACAGGCCGTCGGGCGGAATGGCCGGACCGTCGTCGCGCAGCGAGGCGAGCGGCGCATCGGCCGCGATGTCGATCCGGTCGACGGTGCCGTCGATCATGTGGTGGAGCACCCAGTCGCGCACATAGGGCGCGACGAAGGACGGCCACAGCCGCTTGAACGAGGCCATCGGCATCGGATTGCCCGCGAGCCCCATCGTCAACCGCGGATTGTCGCCGCCGTATTCGTAGGTGCCGGAGAGAGCCAGCGTCACGTCCTGGGTCGTATTTGCCCCGCCGAATTCCTTGGTGCCGAAGTCGCCCTGTTCGATGGTCACGCGCTGGCGGCTGCGATCGATGTTGCCGCGCACGACCACCCGGCGCAGCACCAGCTGCTGGTCCTGCGGCGTCAGCGGATCGACCAGGATCCAGCCGCCGCCGACCGCGAACTGCCAGTTGCCGCCGGTCTCGCGCGGCGCGCCGAACTCGGCGCGCAGCGTGACCTTCGTCGCGCCGGAGCTGAGCTTGAACGGCATCCGCAGCGTGCCGCGGGTCGCATCCCAGTCCACACCGAACTCGACCGCGCCGATCGGAATGCGGAAGCGCTCGTCCGCGGAATCGCCGATGCTTCCGCCTTCGGCGACGACCGAGCCGTTGACGTATTGCGGCATTCCGTTCGCCGCGATGTCGGCCTGGATCGACGCCGAGACCTTGGTGCCGAAGCGCATCGGCGACGGCGCCATCCGCAGCGCCAGGAGATCGTCGAGCGCAACCTGGCGCGCCTCGATCTGAAGATGGCGGTTGCCGATCCGGCCGGGCGTCAGCGCCGCGTTGAGCAGCCAGGGATCGTCGGCCCGGTCCGAACCGGCGTTGAACACCACGCCGCCGCCGCGTGGGCGGATCAGCCGGAGCCCGATCTGCTTGTGACTCCAGGTCTGCGACGTGCGGCGGTCCTCGATGGTCAGGCCGCCGTTGATGATGCCGACCTCGGTCAGCTCCTGACCGTCGAAGCCGGCCGGGCCGCTATCGCCGCGTGCGTCGAACCAGGCCAGCAGCGCCGCGAGATTGGCGGCGGCGTCGCGCTCCGAGAACGACTGCAGCGAAAAGCTTGTGGGAGAGGCCACCGGCCGGTCGCCGGACGGGACCGCGGTGTCGGGAGCCAGGCTTGCGAACGGCCGCTCGCCGCCCGCGAAGAAGTCGATGCGGCCGTCCGGCTCGATCCGGATCAGCATGCTGGAATCGACCAGCCGCAGACTGGCCGCCCGCGGGCGCGCCACCAGCAGGCTGGTGCCGGCGATTCCGACCTCGGCCTTGGGTGCGACCGCAACGGTCTTGCCGTCTCGATCCGACACCACCACGTCGAGAATGCGAACGGCGGTCCGGCCTTGCGCATCGCGCTCGATCTGGGTTCCGCCGACCTTGATGCGGTAGCGGCCGCCGAAGTTTTCCTCGACGGCCGAGATCAGCCAGGGCGTTGCGAGGTCGAACGCGATCGGCCCGCTCGACAGGCGCCACCACAGCACGCCGAAGCCGATCGCAGCCACCAAGGCGAGACTTCCGGCCGCCATGCCCAACCGGCGAAACAGAGGCTTGCGGACCGCTGAGGCCAAAGCGCCGCCAAGGTCTCCCAGCCCGCGCCGGAGCGCGGGCAAGACCGAATTTGAAATCAGGTGCATCCGGCCTGCAAGGCTCGACGGGGCGCGGACTGTCGATTCGTAGGCAGGCGGTTTCGGGCGGCTGGAGTTTGAAGCGGGCGTGGCGGTCGCATCCGTCACCGCGGACGTCGCGGCCCGCGTGGCGGCTTCGGCATTGAGGGCGCGCCTGTGCTCCTCCAGAGCTGCCTCCAGCTCCTGGAGCGGCGACTTGCACGAACCGCTCGCCTTGTCCGTCATGCCTGCTCGGCCGTCCCCTTGTGCACCGGGCGAAGCTGCCCTTTCCGGCTCCAGGCCAGCCGGCCGGACGCGCCCGAACAGTGCCGAACCTCAAGGCGCAAATTCATCTGCCGTCGAATCCAACGCTGTGGATTTCGCACGAAATCCCACAGGTCCGCCACAGCCCCACCCGCGTATACCTAACCTGGACATTGATCCCGCGAAAACGACGAAAGGAAGGCGTATGCCCGCAAAGATTGCCGTCGGGTCCAAGGCTCCCAGCTTTCGCCTGCCGCGCGACGACGGCGGCGAGGTCAAGCTGGCGGACTACAAGGGCAAGACCCTGGTGCTGTATTTCTATCCCAAGGCCGACACCTCGGGCTGCACCACCGAGGCCAAGGACTTCTCCAGGCTGGCGCCCCAGTTCGCAAAGGCCGGCGCTGCGATCCTCGGGGTCTCGGCCGATCCGGTGGAGAAGCTCGACAAGTTTCGCGACAAGCACGGGCTGACCGTGGCTCTGGGCTCGGACGAGACCCATGCGATGCTGGAGGCCTACGGGGTCTGGGCCGAAAAGTCGATGTACGGCCGCAAGTTCATGGGCGTCTTGCGCAACACCTATCTGATTGGACCGGACGGCAAGATCGCCCGGATCTGGGAGAAGGTGAAGGTGCCGGGCCACGCGGCCGAGGTGCTGGCCGCGGCGAAGACCCTGTGACGGCCGACGCGAGCGGGCCGGTGCGCGTCGTGGCAACCGGCGATGAGTCCCCGTGCACCGGCGATTCACCGCACCTGTGCATTTTAACGGAATCGTTCGGGGTTTATTAACCATGCCCGGCTGAAATCGCGCCCGGAATTGTCGGTCTTCCCAGGAAGCCGGCACGGGAGCGTCGATGTCGTCTGGGTCCAGAGTTCGTCACCATCGCGGCGACGCCGATCGCTTCAGCGCGGGCGCCATGCGCCGCGGTGGCGCCGGTTACACCTTCGCCCATGCCGGACGGCAGGTCCGGCTCGGTCCCGTCACCTTCTGGGTGGCGGTCGGCACGCTGGTGATCATGGCCGGCTGGACGATGGCGACCGGCACCTACTTCGCCTTCAAGGACGATGTCCTCACCCGCCTGATCGCGCGGCAGGCCGAACAGCAGTTCGCCTACGAGGACCGGATCGCCGAGTTGCGTGCCCAGGTCGACCGCATCGCCAGCCGCCAGCTTCTCGACCAGGAGCAGTTCGAGAAGAAACTCGAACAGATCGTCCGGCGGCAGAGCACGCTGGAGTCGCGCGCCACCACCTTGAACGCCGTCCCCGACCCGATGCCGACCGGCTCGATCCGGCGCAGCGCACCGCGCCCCTCGCCGATTTCGGATACCGCGCCGCCTGCCATTCCCCGCCCCCAGCCGATCTCGGACACGGTGCGCTTCACCGCGCCGCCCGACCGCGAAGCGCGTCTTGAATCGCGCGCCCTGCCGGCGTCGGACAATCGCACCGCGCTGGCCGGCGTCCCCAATCCGGCGCGCGCCGGGCTGGAGGGCACCATCGCACGCCTGCAAGCCTCGCTCGATCGCGTCGAGAGCCGTCAGGTCGCAACGCTGAACGCGATCGAGGAAAGCTACGACATAAAGACCAAGCGGATGCGCGGCGTGCTGACCGATCTCGGCATCAACCCCGGCAAGCCGCCGGCGACCCGCGTGGCGAGCGCGGGCGGCGGAGTCGGCGGCCCCTACGTCCCGGCCTCGCTGTCGTCGAATGCGGGCGCATTCGAGCGCCAGCTGTTCCGCATCAAGCTCGCGCGCTCCCATGTCGACCAGCTCTCACGCACGCTCGGCTCGGTGCCGGTTCGCAAGCCCCTGATCGGGGATATCGACATGTCGTCCAGCTTCGGGGTGCGCAACGATCCGTTCGGGCGTGGTCCGGCGATGCACTCCGGCGTCGACTTCCGCGCCGACACGGGAGAACCGGTGCGTGCGACGGCCAACGGCCGCGTGACCACGGCCGGCTGGAACGGCGGATATGGCAAGATGGTGGAGATCGAACACGGCGGCGGATACTCGACGCGATACGCGCATCTGTCCGATATTTCGGTTCGCGTCGGTCAGAGCGTCAAGACCGGTCAGCAGATCGGAAAGGTCGGCTCGACCGGCCGCTCCACCGGTCCGCATCTCCACTACGAAACGCGGATCAACGACCGTCCGGTCGATCCGCAGAAATTCCTGCGCGCCGGCATCCGCCTCGGCAACACGCTCCAGTAGCGCTCGTTGAGTTTCGAAGACGCTCGCGGTCTACTCGACTCCGCCCAAGCCTTCGTCCTGAGCCAGGAAGGCCGCGACGCTGAGCGCAATCGCAGCTGCGAGGGCAAACGAAAACAGCGCGATCCACATGGCCTGCACCTCCGGTTTCGTCCCGCGAAACCGGCCGGAGCCGGAGGCGCGAGAGCGCAGAAGCAACGCGCCACCCGTGGATGAGGTTCCTGAACGAACGGTCATCGCAGCGCGCCGAACGGTCGGCGTGAACCGGATCGAGAATTGGGGGGTTATGGGGCTCGAATGAGCGATCAAATCGAAGAAATGACACCGACGGGAACATTGTTCCCGCCAGCCAAAGTGTAAAGCCGCCTAATCCACATCCTCGACGGAGTCGGGACCGCCGCCGAATGCCTTCTGCGCCAGCGTCGCCGCCATGAACTGATCGAGATCGCCGTCGAGCACGCCGCCGGTGTCGGAGGTCGACACGCCGGTGCGCAGATCCTTCACCATCTGGTACGGCTGCAGGACGTAGGAACGGATCTGGTGGCCCCAGCCGACGTCGGTCTTCGCGGCCTGCGCCGCGGCGGCGGCCTCCTCGCGCTTCTTGACCTCCATCTCGTAGAGCTTGGCGCGCAGCATGTCCCACGCCTGCGCGCGGTTCTTGTGCTGCGACTTCTCGGCCTGGCACACCACAGCGATGCCGGTCGGGATATGGGTGAGACGAACCGCCGATTCGGTCTTGTTGACGTGCTGGCCGCCGGCGCCGCCGGAGCGCATCGTGTCGGTGCGCACGTCGCTCTCGTTGATCTCGATCTTGATGCGATCGTCGACCACCGGAAACGCCGTAACGCTGGCGAACGACGTATGCCGGCGTGCGTTCGAATCGAACGGAGATATGCGAACCAGCCGGTGCACGCCGCTCTCGGTCTTCAGCCAGCCGTAGGCGTTGTGTCCCTTGATCTGGATGGTTGCGGACTTGATGCCGGCCGCCTCGCCCTGGGTCTCTTCCAGCAGTTCGATCTTGTAGCCGTGTTGTTCGGCCCAGCGCGAATACATGCGGAACAGCATGCCCGCCCAGTCCTGGCTTTCGGTGCCGCCTGCGCCCGCATGGACTTCGAGATAGGCGTCGTTGGCGTCCGCCTCGCCGGACAGCAGCGCCTCGAGCTTGCGGCGCTCCAGCTCCTTGACGAGCGTCCGCAACGCCGCCTCGGCGTCCGCAATCACGGCCTGATCCTTCTCGGCCTCGCCGAGCTCGATCATGCCGATCTGGTCTTCCATCTCGCGTTCGATGCGACCGATGGCGCCGAGCTGATCCTCGAGCGCGTTGCGCTCCTGCATCACGCGCTGGGCGCGGGCGCTGTCGTTCCAGAGATTGGGGTCTTCGGCCTGAGCGTTCAGCTCTGCGAGACGCGCCTGTGACTTGTCGAAGTCAAAGATGCCTCCTCAGCAGCCCGACTGACTGCTTGATCTCTTCGACGAGCTTTTCGGATTCGGCGCGCATGGAGCCTTCGCGGAGAAAAAATAGGTTGGCTTGCGGATCGGGACTTAGCGACTGATGGCGGCGAGCGCAACCCGCCGCCGGCCGCCCGTCGGCATCGAGGCTCAGTACAGGCCGCCGCGGCTGACCGCGCGGTCGGCCTCCGGCGACACGCCCATCGGCCCGGACGGCGGCGGCGCGTTCGGATCCTGCAGACCGATCACGGAGTAGCTGTCAGGCGGTGCGGTGCCGGGCTTGAAGGCTTCCAGGATCACGTTGCCGCCGGTGCCCGCCGCCCCTGCGCGCATGCCGGTCTTGGCGTCGACGCGAACCAGCTTGATGCCGGCCGGCACCCGGAACGGCACCGCCGGCTTGTCGGCCAGCGCCTCGCGCATGAACTCGGTGACGATCGGGGCCGCCAGTCCGCCGCCGGTCGCGCCGCGCGCGATCTGCCGCGGCTTGTCGTGGCCGAGATAGACGCCGACGGCGAGATCCGGCGAGAAGCCGACGAACCAGACGTCGCTTTTCCTCGTTGGTGGTGCCGGTCTTGCCCGCGATCGGCTTGCCGACCTTGCGCACCACCGTCGCGGTGCCGCGCTGGACGACGCCCTCCATCATCGAGGTGATCTGATAGGCGGTCATCGGATCGATCACCTGCTCGCGGCGGTCGACCAGGCGTCGGCTCCGGCTGGTTCGAGCCAGCGCTCGGCCGAGCAGCCGACGGCATTCGCGCTGGTCGTGCCGGTAGATGGTGCGGCCGTAGCGGTCCTGGATGCGGTCGATGAAGGTCGGCTGGATGCGCCGGCCGCCGTTGTCGAGCATCGCGTAAGCCGCGGTCATGCGCAGCACCGTGGTCTCGCCCGCGCCCAGCGAGAACGAGAGATAGGGCGGCAGGCTGTCGTAGATGCCGAAGCGGCGCGAATATTCCGCGATCATCGGCATGCCGATGTCCTGCGCGAGCCGCACGGTCATCATGTTGCGCGAATGCTCGATGCCGAAGCGCAGGGTCTGCGGGCCGTAATACTTGCCGGTCGCATAGTTCTCGGGCCGCCACGGCGGCTGGCCCGGCCCCTGGTCGATCTCGATCGGCGCGTCCACCACGACGGTCGACGGCGTGTAGCCGTTGTCGAGCGCCGCCGCATAGACGAACGGCTTGAACGAGGAGCCCGGCTGACGCATCGCCTGGGTGGCGCGATTGAACTGGCTCTGGTCGAACGAAAAGCCGCCGACCATCGCCAGCACGCGGCCGGTGTTCGGGATCCATCGCAACGATGCCGCCGGACAGCTCCGGCACCTGACGCAGCCGCCAGGTTTTGCTCTCGCGCCAGCCTTGCTGTCCGCAGTCATCGGCTCGACATAGACCACGTCGCCGACGTTGAGCACCTGGTTGACGCGGGTCGGCGTGCGACCGCGCCGCGGTCCCTCCGCCGGACGCGCCCAGCGCACGCCCATCCAGCGTGACGATGCCGGTCGGCCGGTCGCTTGCGTCAGCGCGCCGCCGGGCTCGCGGGTCGGATAAAGCCCGACGCGCGCCGACTGCTCGCCGGTTTCAAGCACCACGGCAGCCGCCACGGCGCGATATCGGACAATTGCTTGACCTCGGCGAGCTTCACCGCCCAGTCGCCTTCCGGCACCAGCTTCGGTCACCGGACCGCGCCAGCCCTCGGTCTCGTCGAAGCGCACGAGACCGTCGACGAGCGCCTTGCGCGCCAGCACCTGCAGCTTGGGATCGAGCGTGGTGCGCACCGACAGGCCGCCCTCGTACAGCACCTTCTCGCCGTAGCGGTCGGTGAATCCAGCGGCGCACCTCTTCGGCGAAATAGTCGGCGGCGAAGATATGCGCGCCGGTCGGCCGCGCGGTGACCGTCGAGCGGCTCCTTCTTCCACTTCTCGGCCTTCGGCCTGCTTGATCACGCCCGTGATGACCATCTGGTCGATCACGTAGTTGCGGCGCTCGAGCGCGCGCTCGCGGGCGCGGAACGGATGCAGCTGGCTCGGCGCCTTCGGCAGCGCCGCGAGATAGGCCGCCTCCGCGACGTTCAGCTCATGAACCGACTTGTCGAAATAGAGCAGCGACGCCGCAGCGATGCCATAGGCGCTGAAGCCGAGATAGATCTCGTTCAGATAGAGTTCGAGGATGCGGTCCTTCGAATAGGCGCGCTCGATCTTGCAGCGCCAGCAGCGCCTCCTTGATCTTGCGCGTGAACGACAGCTCGTTGGTGAGCAGGAAGTTCTTGGCCACCTGCTGCGTGATGGTCGAGGCGCCCTGCGGACGCCGGTTGGTGCCGATGTTCTGCACATAGAGCAGACCGGCGCGCGCGATGCCCGGACAAGTCGAGCCGTGGTGCTCGTAGAAGTTCTTGTCCTCGGCCGCGAGGAAGGCGTCGATCACCATCTTCGGCACCGCCTGGATCGGCAGATAGAGCCGGCGCTGGGTGGCGTATTCGGCCATCAGCGCGCCGTCGCCCGCATGCACGCGGGTCATCACCGGCGGCTCGTAGTTCTGAAGCTGCGAATAGTCCGGCAGATCCTTGGAGAAGTGCCACAGCAGGCCGGCCGCACGCGCCGGCGCCGACCAGGAACACGATCGTTCCGGCCGCAAACAGAAAGCCTGCAAACCGCAGCATGAGCTTCATCGGCGAACGTTCCATCCCTGCCCCGATTTCCGGCCGATCGCATCCTGGCCAAGCGGCCAACCACACGGCCGCGTGGACTTGTCCGGGACTCTACCGAACGCCGGCTAGCGCCAGGCCGGCCTCGAGGCCGTCGAGCTACGCCTTGCAGGGCCCGTCGCCAAGCGGCCGGATGCGGACACCCCAGACATGCCGGAGCCGAGAGCCTATCACGCCACGCGCTCTCCAGCCTGCCCGAAGTCGCCGGGTTTTATGGTCAAACTGAGGCTTGCCTTCGATTCCGCACTGCATCATTGGGCCGATGCCGTTGCGCCGCCCCGCCAGCCGGCTGGCGAAGAACCGTCGATCGCCTGGACCACCGACTGGCCGTCGTCTGCCGCCAGGTGGCCGACATGAGCTGCTCGCAGGTCCTCCTCGCTTGAGACATAGCCGAGTTCCAGCAGCACGGAGGGCACGTCGGGCGATCGCAGAACCTTGAAGCCGGCCGAGCGCAGCGGATTCCGATGCAGCCGCGCGACGCTTTTCAGTTCGCCGACCAGCGTCTTGGCGAAATGCGCTGGAGAAGGCCTGGGTCTCGCGCTGCGCCAGGTCGAACAGGATGTCGGCGACGTCGTTGGACTCGTGCGACAGGTCGATGCCAGAAATCACGTCGGCGCGGTTCTCGGCCTCAGCGAGCCGCGCCGCCTCGGCAGTCGGTGGCCGTATCCGACAAGCGTGTAGACGGTCGCGCCCTGCGCGTCGCCCTCGCCCTTGCGCAGCGCGTCGGCATGGATCGAGATGAACAGTCGGCGCCTGGCGCTCGCGGGCGATCTGCACCCGCTGGCCGAGCGTGACGAAGGTGTCGTCGCGTGCGCGTCATCACGACGCGGTAGCGGCCGGTGCTGCTCGAGCAGGTCGCGCAGGATCAGCGCGAACTCCAGCACGATCTGCTTTTCGGTGACGCCGTTGCCGGCCGCGCTCGCGCCGTGGTCGATGCCGCCATGACCCGGATCGAGGACGACGATCGGCCGCGGATCGCCCGGCCGGCCGGCTGCGCGTTCGGTTCCCGGGGCGCGGCGCGCGGGTGGCAGCGGCCGGCTTTCCATCGCCAGCGTCCGCATGAAGGTCGTCGCGGTCGACCGCCGCGAGGTCCAGGACCAGCCGCGCCGGCTGGCCCTGGCCGGCATCCAGCACGAAGGCCCTCTCGATTCGCACCGGCCTTGCCGACGTCGAAGACGATGACGCGAGCCGCCCTGCATCACCAGCCCGAATCGGAACGCGCTGACCAGGCCCGCGTCCCTGTCGCCGGCGCGTGCCGGGAGGTTGAACGTGACCTGCGGCAGGTCGAGCGACCACGCGGTAGGGATCGGCCAGCGTGAAGGCCCGCAGATCGATCTTGCGGCTGAGATCCATCACGAACCGGGTGCTGGATCTCGTCTCCGGCCAGCCGTGTGTCGGTGGCGACCGGGAAGCCCGAGACCGGCGCGCCGCGCGGTCGGCGCCTCGCCCGCCGTCATGCCCGGCAAGCCACAGCGAAAGCGCCAAAAATGTCAGACGAGCCGCCTGAAATGCCACGAATCCAGCCTCCGCGCCCCTGATACCACCCTAGGGAACGCAGGGTTAACGGAAACTTACCGGCGCGGAGACTGTCCCGGGATATGTGTGTCCTTTCCGCGACGCGCTTGCCATCGCGCCGGTCCGGCCGTAAGTAGGCGGTGCTCACGGTCGAGCACCCCGGTTGTGCCGCGTTCGGACCTCCGGCAAGCCCGCCAGCGACCGCTCTCCCCGTCAGTCAAGGAAGGTGGGGACCGGGCATGGCGGGTCCTCAAGCAGACCGCCCCTTCCGGTGCGCCGAGGCGCCTGACGGCGGGTGGTCCAAGCCGAGGCCTTTGTTCAGGACCATCGGATCGCATGGCGCGCCGACATTGCTTGCGCATCTCTCGCGGACCGTGAGCGCGCCGAGAGGCGCCGCGCGCTGCGCGGTCGCTCCACAACGGGTTCGAGGTCATGCCCGAAGCGAAAACAATTGTCCGGCGCGGATCGCAGCGAGACGCATCGTGCGCAACCGCGTGCCCGCCGTTCGCGCTTTGCAGGGCCTTCCCGCCCCTTCCACGACAAGATCAGGCCGACCGTGCGTCGCGCCGCCCTCGGATCGGCGGCAGCGCAGCGGCGCGCCCCAAAGAGACGATTCAATGGCCAACAAGATGCTCATCGATGCGACGCATCCGGAAGAGACCCGGGTGGTCGTGCTGCGCGGCAACCGCGTCGAAGAATTCGACTTCGAAACCGCACACCGTAAACAGCTTCGCGGAAACATCTATCTCGCCAAGGTGACGCGCGTGGAGCCGTCGCTCCAGGCGGCCTTCGTCGAATACGGCGGCAACCGCCACGGCTTCCTCGCCTTCAGCGAAATTCATCCCGACTACTACCAGATCCCGGTCGCCGACCGGCAGGCGCTGCTCGACGAGGACGCCCGCGCCCATCGCGATGGCGATGAAGAGGACGAGGAGCCGCGCCGGAGCAGCGGCGGCGGCAATCGCCGTCGCGGACGCGGCCGCCACCGCAACCGCGAGGCGCGGCGGCACGACCGCAACGACGAGACGGTGCTCGGCGAAGCGACGCTGGCGGAGCCGGGTTCCGAAGCGACGGATAGGCCCGAAGGCGAGTTCCACTCCGTCACCGCCTCGGATGCGCCGGCTTCGGATGCGCCGGCTTCGGATGCGCCGGCCGACGCAGCATGGGCCCCTCCGCCCGCCGATTTCGCGCCGCCGGATCGCGAACCGGCCGCCGAGAACGCTCCGACGGTCGCCTCGACGCACGCCGGGCCGATCGCAGCGCCCGTCGTCGGCGAGACGGCCAATCCACCGGTGCCGGCCGAGATCGGCGCGGAAAACCCGATGGCCTCATCCGAGGTACAAGCCGGGGCTGCCGAAGCGCACCCGGCGGAGACTGCGACCGACGCGGAACTGCATCCGCAGGATCGCTTCGACGCTCCCCACTCGGCTCCGGCCTTTGATGCTCCCGCCTCCGAATCCCACTACGACGACGAGGATGACGAAGAGGACGAGGAAGAAGAAGAGACGGTGGACACCGTCGGCGGCGCCGACGCGATGGAAGAGGTGATGGAGCGCGCGCCCCGCGCCCCGCGCCGCCAATACAAAATCCAGGAGGTCATCAAGCGCCGCCAGATCATGCTGGTGCAGGTGGTCAAGGAGGAGCGCGGCACCAAGGGCGCGGCGCTCACCACCTACCTGTCGCTCGCCGGTCGCTACTCGGTTCTGATGCCCAACACCGCTCGCGGCGGCGGCATCAGCCGCAAGATCACGTCGGGCGAAGACCGAAAGCGCCTGCGCGAGATCGCCGAGGAACTCGACGTCCCGGAGGGCATGGGCGTGATCCTGCGCACCGCCGGCGCCAATCGCACCAAGGCCGAGGTCAAGCGCGATTTCGAATATCTGATGCGGCTGTGGGAGACGATCCGCGATCTCACGCTGAAGTCGACCGCGCCTGCTCTGGTCTATGAGGAGGGTTCCCTCGCCAAGCGTTCGATCCGCGATCTCTATTCCAAGGACATCGAGGAGATCGTCGTCGCGGGCGACGAAGGCTATCGCGACGCCAAGGATTTCATGCGCATGCTCATGCCGAGCCATGCGCGCAACGTGAAGCTCTACAAGGACTCGCTGCCGATCTTTGCGCGCTACGGCATCGAGAGCCAGCTCGACGCGATGTTCTCACCGACCGTGCAACTGCGGTCCGGCGGCTACATCGTGATCAACCAGACCGAGGCGCTGGTCGCGATCGACGTGAACTCGGGCCGCTCGACCCGCGAACACCACATCGAGGACACCGCGCTCAAGACCAATTGCGAGGCCGCCGAAGAGGTGGCGCGCCAGCTCCGTCTGCGCGACCTCGCGGGCCTGATCGTCATCGACTTCATCGACATGGACGAGAAGCGCAACAACCGCACGGTCGAGCGCAAGCTGAAGGACGCGCTGCGCAACGATCGCGCGCGCATTCAGGTCGGTCGCATCTCGCACTTCGGCCTGATGGAGATGTCGCGCCAGCGCATTCGCACATCCGTGCTGGAAAGCTCCACCGAGAAGTGCCCGCATTGCGGCGGCACAGGCCACGTCCGCTCGGTGTCGTCGGTGGCGCTGCAGTTGCTGCGGTCGCTCGACGAGACGCTACAGAAGGGCGCGACCCACAATCTTATCGTCCGCACCCGGCCCGATACGGCGCTCTACGTGCTCAATCACAAGCGCGCGCATCTGCGCGCGCTGGAGGAGCGATATAAGATTACGATCACGGTCGAGGCCGACGAAAGCATCGGCGGCACGGTGACCTACACCATCGACCGCGGCGAGCAGGTGATGACGCTCGAGCAGGCGAAGGCCTTGGCTGCGCAGTTCGCGGAAGCGACACCGCTGATCGAGGAGGAAGAGCCCGAGATCGAGGACATCCCGGAAGCCGACGAGGCCGAAGAGTTGATCCGGGACAGCGCAAGGGACGATGACGACGCCGAAACCGACGAGGACGGTCCCTCGCAGGGCGAACGTGCGGCCGGCGACGGCGAGCGCGAGGGCGGCCGCAGGCGACGCCGGCGTCGGCGCGGCCGCGGCAGCGACCGCAATGGCGACACGGCGCATGATTCGAACGCGGACGAGCAGCCGTCCGCCGCGCACGAGACCGTTCCCGAGCACGAGGTCGCGCACCTCGACCCCTACTACAGCGGGACTCCGGCCAGCGCAGAGGGGCCGGCTCCGGCCGACACCGACGACGACGAGGCAGGCGAAAGCAACGGCAACGGCGAACCCCGCCGCCGCCGGCGTGGACGCCGCGGGGGCCGCCGCAACCGGCGCAATCGCGACGACGCGGACTTCCATCCCGGCGGCAACGGCGCCGATCCGCATGACGAGGCGCCGCGCGCCGACAACGCCGACGAGGATCCTGCGCACGATGCCGGGCATCGCCCGCATGCCTACGAGCAGGCCGAACAGCCCTATCCGTCCGCTCCGCCTCCGGCGCGCGACGAGGTGGCGATGACGGTCGCAAGCGAAGCGGCGAGGACGCTGCCGATCGCACAGCGGCCCTCCGACGAGCCGAAGCCGGACGCCGCGCCACGACGCCGTTCGACGGTGCGCGAGCCCGCCCCGGTGTTCGCGTCCAAGCCGGCCGAGACCGCGATGGCCCCCGTGCCGCCGCAGCCAGCGCCCGAGCCGATCACCCCGACGGCTCCCGGTGGAGCCGAGGCCGAGGACAGCCGCCCGCGCCGCACCGGCTGGTGGTCGCGCCGCCTCCTGGGCGGCGGCGACAAGAGCTGATGCAAAGCCGCTATGCGGAGCGCGACGCCGCCGACTGGGCGGCGCGCGCAGAAGCGACCGGCCTGCCTCGCGATCTGGGGCTGCGCATCCACACCACGCGGCTTCTGGGCGGCGACCCGAAGCTGGTGCTGCACGGCGGCGGCAACACCTCCGTCAAGCTGAGGATGAAAGACCTCCTCGGCGACGAAACCGAGGTGCTCTGCGTCAAGGGCTCCGGCTGGGACATGGCCACCATCGAAGCGCCGGGGCTCCCCGCCGTGCGTCTCGATGCGCTGCGCAGGCTGCGCGAGCGCCCCGCGCTCTCGGACGAGGACATGGTGCGCCTGCAGCGCGCCAACCTCCTCGATCCGGCCGCGCCCAACCCGTCGGTCGAGACGCTGCTGCACGCCTTCCTCCCGCACAAGTTCGTCGATCACACGCATTCCACAGCCGTTCTCGGCATCGTCGACCAGGCCAACAGCCGCGACCTCTGCGACGAGGTCTATGGCGACCGCATCGGCTTCGTGCCCTACATCATGCCGGGCTTCGGCCTCGCCAAAACCTCCGCCGAGGTGTTCGAGCAGAACCCCAAGGTCGAGGGGTTGATCCTCGACAAGCACGGCATCTTCACCTTCGGCGCGACCGCGCACGAAGCCTACGAGCGGATGATCGAACTGGTCACGCGCGCCGAGGAGCGCCTGGCGAAGGGCCGCAAGACCGTGTTCATGTCCGCAACGCTCCCACAAAGGGCTCCGTCGCTCGCCGCTGTGGCTGCGATCGTGCGCGGTGCGGTCGCCCTGCCAGATCCGAAGATCGAGGGCGCATGGCGGCGCCTGGTTCTCGAATTCCGCACGGGCGACGCAATCCTGAATTTCGTGAACGGTCGCGAGGCCGCACGTTACAGTCAGGCGGGCGTGATCACGCCCGACCACACCATCCGCACCAAGAACTGGCCGCTGCTCACGCCCGCTCCCGCCGACGGCAGGCTGGACGACTTCGAGACCGCCATGCGCGGCGCAGCCGCCGCATTCGTCCGGCGCTACACCGAGTATTTTGCGCGCCAGAACGCGCGCGTCGGCGGCCACAAGACCATGCTCGATCCGGCTCCGCGCGTGGTGCTCGTGCCGGGTGTCGGGCTGTTCGGGCTGGGCCGCAGCAAGAAGGATGCGCGGATCGCCGCCGACCTCGCGGAGGCCGCGGTCGAAGGCATCACCGATGCGGAGGCCATCGGCCGGTTTCATCCGATCTCCGATGACGACATGTTCGACTGCGAATACTGGTCGCTCGAGCAGGCCAAGCTTGGCAGCGCCAAGCCTCTTCCGCTCGCCGGGCAGATCGCGATCGTGACGGGTGCCGGCGGCGCCATCGGCGGAGCGACCGCGAAGGCCTTTGCTTCCGCGGGCGCGGAGGTCGCGCTGCTCGACATCGACGAGGACGCCGCCAGGAACAGGGCGAAGGCTATCGGCGGGGCGGCGCTCGCCCTGCGCTGCGACGTTACGGATCCGGACTCGGTGCGCGCGGCGTTCGACCGCGTCGCGGAAAGCTTCGGCGGCGTCGACATCGCCGTGTCGAACGCGGGCGCAGCGTGGCAGGGGCGCATCGGCGAGGTCGACGAAGAGATCCTGCGCCAGAGCTTCGAACTGAACTTCTACGGCCACCAGCGCGTGGCGCAGAACGCGGTGCGGGTCATGCGCCGCCAGCGCACCGGCGGATGCCTCCTGTTCAACGTCTCCAAGCAGGCGGTGAATCCCGGGCCCGATTTCGGGCCCTACGGACTGCCGAAGGCGGCGACGCTGTTCCTCGTTCGGCAATACGCGCTCGACCACGGCGCGGAGGGCATCCGCGCCAATGCGGTCAACGCCGACCGCATCCGTTCCGGCCTGCTCAGCGACGACTTCATCGCCGAGCGGTCGAAGGCGCGAGGCCTGTCCGAGAAGGACTACATGAGCGGCAATCTGCTCGCGCCGCGAGGTCACGGCCGAGGACGTGGCGCAGGCGTTTCTCGCGCAGGCGCTGGCGCTCAAGACCACAGGCGACGTCACCACCGTCGACGGCGGCAATATCGCGGCGGCGCTGCGATAATCCGGCGCTTGCGAGCGTTACTGGATCTTGGCTCCGGACCGCTTGATCACGTCGGCCCATTTTTTGGATTCGACGCGGATCACTTCGGCGAACTCCTCGGGCGTGCCGCCGGCCGGCTCGTCGCCGATCTTTCCGAAGCGCTCCTTGAAGGCCGGCGTGGCCATTGCCTTGTTGATGGCGGCGTTCAGCGTCATCAGCACGTCACGCGGGATGCCGGCGGGTCCGACCACACCGCTCCAGGTCGGAGCGGAATAGCCCGGCACGCCCGCCTCCGCCACCGTCGGCAGTTCGGGGAACGCCGGCGAGCGCCGGTCGCCGCTGACGGCAAGCGCGCGCACCGCCCCCGACTTCGCGTGCGGCGAGATTGAGTTCAGGCTCTCGAACATGAACTGCACATGGCCGGCCAGCAGGTCGTTGAGCGCGGCCGCGCCGCCGCGATACGGCACATGCACGATTTCGGTCTGGGTCATCACCTTGAAAAGTTCGCCGCCCACATGGCCCGGCGATCCGTTCGCCGACGAAGCATTGGTCAGCTTGCCGGGATTCTTTTTCGCCTCGGCGATCAGCTCTTTCACGGATGTGATGCCTGACTTCGGCGACACCGCCAGCAGCAGATGGCCGCGCGTCAGCAGCGCCACCGGCTGGAAGTCCTTCTCGATGCTGTATGGCAGCTTCGCCACCATGTTCGGGCTGATCGCCAGCGCCCCGACCGGCCCCATGCCGAGCGTGTAGCCGTCGGGGGCGGATTTCGCGACCTCCGACAGGCCGAGTGAGAACGCCGCGCCGGGCTTGTTCTCGATCACGATGGTCTGGCCGAGGATCGGGCCGACCTCGGCCGCGACCAGCCGCGCCAGCGTGTCGGTGGCGCTGCCCGGCGCCTGCGGGACGATCAGCCGGATCGGCTTCTGGGGAAACGCGCCCTGCGCAGAGGCCGGCATCGCAAACGCGGCAAGACCCGAGGCCAACGAGACGAGCAACGACACACGCCAGCGCGCCATGAGCGATCCCTCCCAGTGTTTTCCGGCGGGATGCTCCCTCCGGATTCCTCGCAGCCTAGCCACCGTGTGGCCGGCGGGCAAATGGACGCCTCATGCTAGCGTCGCAGCCAACCGCCGATGCGCTCCACCGCCTCTCGCATGTCTGACGCCGAAGCCGCATAGCCGAAGCGCACGAAGGCGTGCCCGTGCACGGGATCGAAATCGACCCCGGGTGTCGCCGCGACGCCCGCCTCCTCCAGCATCCGCTTGCAGAAGTCGAGGCTGTCGGACGTGAAGCGCGACACGTCGGCGTAGAGATAGAACGCGCCGTCCGGCGGCAGGCAGGCGTCGAGACCCGCGCCCGGAAGGCCTTCGAGCAGGATACGACGGTTCTTCTCATAGCCGCGCCGGACCGCCTCCATCTCGTCGCGACCGTCAAAGGCGGCTTCGGCGGCGATCTGCGACAGCGTCGGCACCGAGATCGCGAGGTTTTGCTGGAGCCTTTCGACCGCACGCACCAGCGGCTCGGGCACCACCATCCAGCCGATCCGCCAGCCCGTCATGCAGAAATACTTGGAGAACGAGTTGATCACGACCGCACGCTCCGACAGCCGCGCGGCGGTTTCCGCACGGCACGCGCATAATCGAGACCGTGATAGATCTCGTCAGAGATCACTCGGATGCCCAGCGCCTCCGCGGTCGCGATCAGATCCTGGAGCGCCTGCGGCGTCATCATCGTACCGGTCGGATTGGCAGGGCTGGCCACCAGCACGCCGGCCAGCGGCGCGCGCGCATGCGCTGCGCGCAGCATTTCGCCGGTGAGCGCGTGCCGGGTCTCGGCCACGGTCTCGATCAGAACCGGCTCGCAGCCCAGCGCGGTCAGGATGTGGCGGTACGGCGGATAGCCGGGCGACGCGATGGCGACCCGGTCGCCGGCCTCAAACAAGGCGAGGAACGCCAGAATGAAGCCCGCCGACGAGCCGGTGGTCACGACCACCCGCTCGGGCGCAACCGCGACGCCGTAGGCATCGGCGTAATGGCGTGCGATGCGCGCCCGCAGCGACGGAATGCCCAGCGTCTCGGTGTAGCCGAGCGGTCCCTGTCCCAGCGCCGCTCGCGCGGCCTCGATCGGCCGTGCGCGGCGCCTGAGCCGCCGGCTGGCCGATCTCCATGTGAATGACGCGCCCGCCCGCGGCCTCGATGCTGGCCGCCGCCGCCACGACGTCCATCACCATGAACGGCGGCACGTCGCTGCGCGCCGATGGCGTGACCAGGCGCGCGCGAGCGCATCGAGCGTCATGCCGGCCTCTCTGTCGCCGCATTCCGCGGGTCATTTTTGCGAAGGGGCATGGAATTCCAGCATCGGGGATGGGCACGGCGGTTCGTCCACAACGATTCGCAGCATCGTCGAACCGGCTGCGAAAAGCCTGTCGACCCGTGATGTCGATGCGCTAGGTTGCCGCCGGACGGGTCAGGCCAATCAGGCGATATGACCGAAGTTGCAAGATCGATCGCGAGCACGCCGCGTCCGCAAGCCGCGCACGGTCCGCTGCGCCGCGGCGGGCGGCGCGCGATCGCCCTCGCAACCGCCGGCGCAATCGCGCTGTCGACGCTGCCGGCCCAGGCGCAGCGCGGCCTGCCGATCATCCGCGACGCGGAGATCGAGCAACTCATGCGCGACTACACCCAGCCGCTTCTCAAGGCCGCCGGCCTCGCCCAGCAGAACATTCAGGTCGTCATCATCAACGACCGCTCGTTCAACGCCTTCGTGATGGATGGCCGGCGCATCTTCGTGAACGCCGGGGCGATCATCGAATCGACAGTGCCGAACCAGATCATCGGCGTGCTTGCGCACGAGGTCGGCCATATCGCCGGCGGCCATCTTTCCCGTCTTCGTGACCAGTATGCGCGCGCCCAGACCCAAGCCATCCTCGCCCTGCTGCTCGGCATGGGCGCGATGGTGGCGGCCGGCCGCGGCGGTGGCGACATCGGCAACGCCTCGGCCGCGATCCTGGGGCCTCAATCGGCGATCCAGCGCTCGCTGCTGTCGTATCAGCGCAATCAGGAGGAGCAGGCCGACCGTGCCGGCGTTCGCTTCCTCAACGCCACCGGCCAGTCTCCCAAGGGCATGTCGGACACGTTCAAGCGCATGTCCGAGCAGTTGCTGTTTGCCGCGCGCGGCGCCGACCCCTACATGCAATCGCATCCGATGCCGTCCGAGCGTGTCGCGGCGCTGGAATCGCTGGCGCGCACGAGCCCGCACTGGGACCGCAAGGATCCCCCGGAGCTGCAGCTTCGCCACGATCTGGCGCGCGCCAAGTTCTTCGGCTTCCTCGACCGCTACGATTCTGTGATGCGGCGCTATCCGCCGAGCGACACCAGCCTGCCCGCGCGCTATGCGCGGGCGATCGCCACTTACCGCCACGCCGACCTGCGGGCCGCGATCGCGCAGATCGACGCACTGATCCAGTCGCAGCCGGGCAATCCGTACTTCTACGAGCTCAAGGGCCAGGCGCTTCTGGAGGGCGGGCGCGCCGGCGAGGCGATCGCGCCGCTGCGACGCGCGGTCCAGTTGGCGCCGCAGCCGGCGCTGATCCAGGTGATGCTGGCGCAGGCGCTCAATGCAACCAACAATCCCAAGGTCGCCGACGAGGCCGTTGCGCTGCTGCGCACGGCCCTGGCGCGCGAGCCCGAAATCCCAGAGGGCTATGCCCAGCTCGCGATGGCCTACGGCCGCAAGGGCGACATCGCGCAGGCCGATCTCGCGTCCGCCCAGGCGGCCTTCGCGCGCGGCGACTTCAAGACCGCACGCGAACTGGCGACCCGCGCCAAGGCCCGCCTGCCGGTCGGCTCGCCCGGCTGGGTTCGCGCGGACGACATCGCCACCTACCGCCCGCCGAATCCCAAGGGCTTCGGTCGGTGAGAGCCGGCCCCTCCCGGGATTGTGAACGAAGGGGCG
Organism: uncultured Alphaproteobacteria bacterium; assembly: GCA_963758225.1. Classification (GTDB taxonomy): domain Bacteria; phylum Pseudomonadota; class Alphaproteobacteria; order Rhizobiales; family Xanthobacteraceae; genus Z2-YC6860. The sequence continues at coordinate 701,453 of CAVWUJ010000007.1, forward strand.
CCGGAGACGGCGCGTCATTCGTGATACCGCCTACCTGAACGATTCAAGCCCGGCGGTGCCGAGAGCCGCCCTCCTGAGGAACCACCGATGCGCCCGCTCCTGCGACTTGCCGTCCCCGCACTGGTCCTCGCCGCCAGCAGCCTGCCTGCCGCGGCGCAGACCGTCTCGCCCGAGCAGCGCAGCGCGTTTGAAAAAATCATCCGCGAATATCTCGTTTCCAATCCCGAGGTTCTTCAGGAGGCGATCGCCGCCCTGGAGCGCAAGCAGGCGATGGCCGATGCCGAACGCCACAAGAACGCGGTGAAGGAAAACGCCGAAACGCTGTTCAACTCCTCGCGGCATGTCGTCATCGGCAATGCGCAGGGCGACGTCAATTTCGTCGAGTTCTTCGATTACAACTGCGGCTACTGCAAACGGGCGATGGGCGACAAGATCGAGCTGATGAAGAGCGACCCGAAGCTGCGCGTCGTGCTCAAGGAATTTCCGGTGCTCGGCCCCGGCTCGGTCGACGCCGCACGCGTCGCGGTCGCCGTGCGCATGCAGGACAAGACCGGCAAGCGCTACTGGGACTTCCACCAGCGCCTGATGATGGGCCGCGGCCAGGCCGACAAGGCGCGCGCGATCGCCGCGGCCAAGGAGGCCGGGCTCGACGTCGCGCGCATCGAGCGCGACATCAACGGCGACGAGGTGCGGGCCAGCCTGGAGGAGAGCTTCAAGCTCGCCGAGCGCCTCGGACTGAACGGCACGCCGAGCTATGTCATCGGCGGCAACGTGGTGATCGGCGCGGTCGGCGTCGCGGCGCTGCGCGAGAAGATCAACGAGGCGCGCTGCGGCAAGTCGGTCTGCTGAGCCTCGTCGGATCGCCCGACCCCGATCGTCCGGCGGGCGGCCCACGCCGCGCCGGCCCCTGCCGGGCCGGCTGCCGCGGCATCTTTCCGCTGCCCTTTACAATCCGCCGCACCCCGGCACACCATGCCGATGCAAGGCGCGATCGCGCGCCGCCAATGGCATCGTGCTGCAGCCGGCCCGGCCGAACCGGGCGGGCCCAGCGCGAATGCCGCCGAATGCGTGCACGACGCACGCCCGGCCGGGAGAGACCAAGGAGGATCGGATGCGCCGAATCGTCAGGCTCGCGGTTGCCACCGCGCTCGCAGGCATGGTCCCGCTGATCGCCGGAACTCACGACCGCTCAGGCCCAAGGCTGGCCTCAGCGGCCTGTGAAACTCATTCTGCCGCTCGGCGCAGGCTCCGGCGCCGATATTTCGGCGCGCGGTGATCGCCGAGCAGCTTGTCGAAGAAATGGGGCCAGCCGGTCGTGGTCGAAAACCGTCCCGGCGGCGACGGCTTCGTCGCGATCAACGCCTTCGTCAGCGGCGCGAGCGACGAACACACGTTCCTGTTCGGCCCGGCCGCCTCGTTCGTGGCACATCCGTTCCTGCACGAGAAGCTGCCCTACGACCCGCGCGACCTCTCGCCGGTGGCGCAGATCAGCAACACGGTGGTGAGCATCACCATCCCGGCGACAGACCAAGTTCAAGACGCTCGAAGAGATCTGTTCAACGGCGGTGCGGGCCAACCCGGGCAAGATGAACTGGGCCAGCATCGTCGGCGTCACCGACTTCATCATCGAAGGCTTCCTCAAGGACGAGAAGCTCGAGATGGCGCGGGTGCCCTACAAGAACCCGGTGCAGGCGATCACCGACCTGTCGGAGAACCGCATCCAGTTCTATTCGGCGGCCTACGCCATCACCCGGCCGCAGATCGACGGCCGGCCGCATCAGGCTGCTCGCGGTGTCCAACACCGAGCGCGCGCCGGTGATCAAGGACACGCCGACGGTGGCGGAACTCGGCTATCCCGGGACTGAACTTCGACGGCCTCGTCGGCATCTACGGGCCGCGCGATCTGCCGGCGGACCGCCGCGAGCGGATCGCCGCCGATGTGGTCGAGGTGGTCAACATGCCGGAGGTCGCGCAAGCGGCTGGAGGACACCGGCCAGCTCGTGCGGCCGGGCGGCGCCGGACGTGTTCGCGGCCTCGATCCAGAAGCAGCGCGCGAGCCTCGACGGCACCGCTAAAATCCTGGGCGTGAAGCCCTCCAACTGACCGGGATCGCGACGCGATCCCGGAGCGCGCCGAATGCCCCGCGCCCCTGCCGGACGACCAGCCGGCGGGGGCGTCGGCTTCTGGCCGTGGCCTCGGCCTGCGGGTTCGGGCTTTCCCTTTGCCGGGCAGGCTGCCTATAACCCCGGGACGCGCTGCGGCACCACAACTTGCCGCAGCCGTTTTCTTCAGGGATTTCAATGCCGTAAGACGATCTACGTCCTCAACGGCCCGAACATGAACCTGCTCGGCAGCCGCGAGCCGGAGAAATACGGCCGCGCGACGCCTGAAGGACGTGGAAAAGCTCTGCCGGGAAACCGCGAGGCGCCACGGGCTGGCCGTCGAGTTCCGCCAGTCCAATCACGAGGGCGACCTGGTGGACTGGATCCAGGAGGCCGGCCGCGAAGAAGGCCGCCGGTCTCGCTCATCAACGGCGCCGGCTTCACCACCACCTCGATCGCGATCCACGACGCGCTGCTTGCCGTCGCACGGTGCCCGCCGTCGAGGTTCACATCACCAACATCTTTGCGCGCGAGCCCTTCCGCCATGCCTCCGTGATCGCGCCGGTCGCGCAGGCCACGATGGCGGGCTTCGGAATTCAGGGCTATGCGCTCGCCATCGAGGCGCTGGCGCAGCATGGCCGGGAGACGACGGACAGGGAGAACCGGCGCCGACACGGGCCGCTCAGAGCAAAAGCAAGAGCAGGATCATGGCCGAAGTCCGAAGCACCCGCAACCGAAACCGCCGACGGCGATCAGGAACTGATCCGCGGCCTGGCCCGGCTGCTCGACGAGACCGGCCTGACCGAGATCGAGCTGGAGCGCGACGGCCTGCGCGTGCGCGTGGCGCGCGGACGCGAGTCGCGCAGGTGGTCGGTGCCCCGGCGCCTCGGCGCCGTGCCGGCATCGGCCGCGCCGTCGGCACCGCCGTGCCGGCCGATCCCAGCAAGCATCCCGGCGCCGTCACCTCGCCGATGGTCGGCACCGCCTATCTGGCGCCGCGCCCGGCGCCAAGCCGTTCGTCGAGGTCGGCAGCCAAGGTCGCTGCCGGCGACACGCTGCTGATCGTCGAGGCGATGAAGACCATGAACCAGATTCCGGCGCCGCGCGCCGGCACGGTCACCCGCATCCTGGTCGAGGACGGCAAGCCGGTCGAATACGGCGAGCCCCTGATGATCGTCGAGTGAGAGGAGCCGAAGGCGACAGCAGCATAGAACGGCCGGCATGATGAACGCCCGCGGTTGGTTCCGTTCGCTGACCTATGCCACGACCCGCAAGCCCTTCGCTCCGTCTTCAGGCTCACCATGTTCGACAAGATCCTCATCGCCAACCGCGGCGAGATCGCGCTGCGCGTCCTGCGCGCCTGCCAGGAGCTGGGCATCGCGACCGTGGCGGTGCATTCGACCGCCGACGCCGACGCCATGCATGTGCGGCTCGCCGACGAGAGCGTGTGCATCGGTCCGCCGCCGGCCCGGGACAGCTATCTCAACATACCCTCGCTGCTCGCCGCCTGCGAGATCACCGGCGCGGACGCGGTGCATCCCGGCTACGGCTTCATGTCCGAGAACGCGCGCTTCGCCGAAATCCTGCGCGAGCACGGCATCCATTTCATCGGTCCGACGCCCGAGCATATCCGCATCATGGGCGACAAGATCGAGGCCAAGAAGACCGCCAAACGGCTCGGCATTCCGGTCGTGCCCGGCTCCGACGGCGGCGTGACCGACGACGCCGAGGCGCTGCGGATCGCCCGCGAGATCGGCTTTCCCGTGCTGGTCAAGGCCGCCGCCGGCGGCGGCGGTCGCGGCATGAAGGTGGCGCTGCGCGAGGAGGAGCCTGGCGATGGCGCTCGCCACCGCCCGCTCGGAGGCCAAGGCCGCCTTCGGCGACGACGCGGTCTATCTGGAGAAATATCTCCAGAAGCCGCGCCACATCGAGATCCAGGTGCTCGGCGACGGCCGGGGCAACGCCATCCATCTCGGCGAGCGCGACTGCTCGCTGCAGCGCCGCCACCAGAAGGTGCTGGAGGAAAGCCCCTCGCCCGCCCTCAACATCGCCGGCCCGCGACACGGATCGGCGAGATCGTCGCCGAACGCCATGCGCGAGCTGAAATATCTCGGCGCCGGCACCGTCGAGTTCCTCTACGAGGACGGCGAGTTCTACTTCATCGAGATGAACACCCGCATCCAGGTCGAGCATCCGGTGACCGAGATGATCACCGGCATCGACCTGATCCTGGAACAGATCCGGGTGGCCGCCGGCGCCGAACTGACGCTCGACCAGAAGGACGTCGAGTTCCGCGGCCATGCCATCGAATGCCGCGTCAACGCGGAAAACCCGGTGACGTTCGTCGCCCTCGCCCGGCCGGATCACGTCGTACCATCCGCCCGGGCGGACTGGGCGTGCGTGTCGATTCGGCGGTTTATCAGGGCTACACGATCCCGCCCTATTACGATTCCCTGGTCGGCAAGCTGATCGTCCATGGCAAGACCCGCCGCGAATGCCTGATGCGGCTGCGGCGGGCGCTGGACGAGTTCGTGGTCGATGGCATCGAGACCACCTTGCCGCTGTTCCGGCGGCTGGTGCGTGAGCAGGATATCATCAACGGCAACTACCACATCCACTGGCTGGAGCAGTTTCTGGCGGCCGACCCGTTAAGAGGCGGATCCGCGCCGAAAGTCGGGACTGGAAGTCGGCTGGCAGAACAATATCGGCCACAGCTGGCGTATGATGGCACCGAACTCGATTTTGCGCGCTGTTCCTCCAATCGGTCGCTAAATGACTCCATTTGCGACCTTTTACGTCACATCGCGCTCGCGCGGCAGCCCGATCCTGCTCGGGGTCGGCTTCGCCCTGCTGGTGCTGATCGGCGCCGTCAGTCGATCTGATCCTGGTCACCGCGCCGACCGCGATGCCGATCGATCGCGCACACGTTCCAGGATCTGGAGAACGAGCTGCAGGTCGCTGCTGCTCGAACATCCGCCGCGCCGAAAGCGCCCAGCGCGGCCTGCATGCTGACCGGCCAGGACGACTATCGTGAACGACTACACCACGATCATATCCGAACGAGCTGCTGCCGGCGACCGAGGCACTGCGCGAACTCGACAGCCGACAATCCGCACGCAGCAGTCCGACCATCGCCGAAATCGAACGACTGGTCCGCGAGAAGATCGCCGAGATGGAGCGCACGGTCGCGTTCGATGCCGAAGGCACGCCGAAGCCGAGGCGCATCGAGCGATCATCGTCCGGCGAAGGCCGGGTCGCAATGGATCGGCTGCGCGCCGCTGATCGCAGCAGATGCGCGGCGAAGAGCGCGGCTGCTGGTCGAGCGGACCGCAGCCTCGCAACGCACGACCAACCTGCTTCTGACCTCGATCCTGGCGGTGATCGGTGCTGATCATCGCCATCGGCGCGCTGTCGGTCGCCCTCGTCCAGCGCTCCAATGCGCGAGCGCCAAAAGGCCCAGGAGGAACTGGGCCGACCAACGCCAATCTCGAAACCATCGTTCGCTACCGCACCGCCGATCTGACCGAGGCCAACGAGGAGATCCAGCGCTTCGCCTATATCGTCAGCCACGACCTGCGCTCGCCGCTGGTCAACATCATGGGCTTCACGACCGAGCTGGAGGCGTTGCGCAAGGACCTGTTCGACGAGGTGCGAAGCGCTGCGCGAGCAGGCTGGCGCCGCTCAACCGGTGCGCCACGGTCGGCGGCCGATGCGGACAAGCCGGCACGGCCGAGGCGAGGACGCCGAGCGCGTCGAACCGCTGGGCCAGGACTTCGACGAGGCGATCAGCTTCATCAAGGCGTCGATCACCAAGATGGACAAGCTGATCAACGCGGTGCTCAAGCTCTCGCGCGAGGGCCGGCGCGAGTTCAAGCCCGAATATATCGACATGAGCGCGATGCTGCGCGACGCTCGAGAAGAGCGTCACCCATCAGGCGCAGGAGGCCGGCGCCGACCGTGACCATCAACGACGTGCCCCCGGTCACCAGCGACCGGCTGGCGCTGGAGCAGGTGTTCTCCAACCTGCTCGACAATGCGCGTGAAATATCTGCGACGGGACGTCGCCCGGCGAGATCGAGGTCACCGGCCATGCGACCATGACCCACGTCATCTATCAGGTGCGCGACAACGGCCGCGGCATCGCCAAGGCCGACCATCAGCGCATCTTCGAACTGTTCCGCCGCGCCGGCGACCAGGACCGCCCCGGCGAAGGAATCGGGCTCGCCCATGTGCGCGCGCTGGTGCGGCGCATCGGCGGAACGCTGACACGTGGAATCCGAACTCGGGACAGGGCAGCACCTTCACGGTGACCCTGCCGCGTCGATGGACGCGACGAAGCAAAGGAGCGCAGCATGACCGACACCCGTCACCATCATCATGGTCGAGGACGACGAGGGCCATGCCCGGCTGATCGAGAAGAACATCCGCCGCGCCGGCGTCAACAACGAGATCATGCCGTTCACCAACGGCACCGACGCGGTGCGCTATCTGTTCGGCAGCGACGGCACGCGGCGCGGCCAGCAAGGGCCGTGCGCTGCTGATCCTGCTCGACCTCAACCTGCCGGACATGACCGGCGTCGACATCCTCAAGCGCGTCAAGGAAAACGAGCACCTCAAGCGCTCGCCGGTCGTCGTGCTGACGACCACCGACGACCAGCAGGAAATCCAGCGCTGCTACGATCTCGGCTGCAACGTCTACGTCACCAAGCCGGTCAACTACGAGAACTTCGCCAACGCCATCCGGCAGCTCGGCCTGTTCTTCTCCGTCATCCAGGTGCCGCCAGACCGCCTGAGATGCGCAACCCCGTCCACCCACGTCCTTTATATCGACGACGATCGCCGGCCTGTGCCGGCTGGTCCAGAAGGGGCTGGAGCGCCTCGGCTGCACCGTCGAAACCGCCAACTAGCGGCGAGGACGGCCTGGCGCGCCTGGCCGAGGGCGGCATCGACGCGGTCGGGCTCGACCAGAACATGCCCGGCCTCGACGGCCTGCAGACGCTGGAGCGCATCAGCGCCCTGCCCGATCCGCCGCCGGTCATCTTCGTGACCGCCGAGCAGGACAGCCGGGTCGCGATCTCCGCGCTCAAGGCCGGCGCCTTCGACTACGTCATCAAGGACATCCAGGGCGAGTTCCTGCCGCTGCTCTCCGCGGCGATCCAGACCGCGCTCGACGCCAGCCGCCTGCGGCGCGCCAAGGAAGCCGCGGAAGCGGAGGTGCGCGAGGCGCGCGACCGGTTCGAGGCGCTGGCGGCCGAGCGCGCGCTGCTGATGCGCGAGGTCAACCACCGCGTCGGCAATTCGCTCCAGCTCATCGCCTCGATGCTCAAGCTGCAGGCGAGCAACGCCGATTCCGCCGGATGTGCGCGCGGCGATGACCACCGCCACCGCCCGCGTGCTGGCGGTCGCGCAGGTTCACAAGCGGCTCTACACGTCCGACGATGTGCAATCGGTGGCGCTCGACCAATATCTGACCGGGCTGGTCGAGGACCTGCGCCGCTCCTCGACCGACGGCGCCATGTCGCAGCTCACGCTGTCCGCCGATCCGGTCGCGATCGATCCGGACCGCGCGGTGGCGATCGGCGTGGTCGTCAGCGAACTGGTGCTCAATGCGGTGAAATACGCCTATCCGCACGGGCAAGGGCCCGATCCGGGTCAAGCTCGACGACGGGACCGCCGCAAGATCGAGCTGTCGCGTCGAGGACGACGGCGTCGGCCGCAGCCGAGGGCGCCGCGCCCCAGTCCACCGGACTCGGCCAGCGCATCGTCACGGCGATGGCGCAGAAGCTGGATGCCGAGCTGTCGAACGATCCGCGAACGCAAGGGCACCCGCGTCGTGCTGAGCTTCGACCGCAGTCCGCCGGCTCACGATCGGACTAAGCGGCGTTCCGTCCCGAACTTGCGACAGCGCCAACCGAACGGTCAGACTGAACGATCAGGTCCGAGCAGCTCGCAGACCTTCTCCGGATTGTAAGGCTTGGGCACCAGCACCGCGCCCGCGCACGGCATCGAGATCGCGCAGCCGCGTCACCGAGCCCGGTGGCATAGACGACCGGCAGGTTCGGCCGCAGCGCCCGCACCCGATGCGCCAGCGCCTCGCCGTCGAATTCGCCCGGAAGGTTGACGTCCGTGAACAGCACGTCGCAGGGCGCGCCCTCGCTGATATAGGCCAGCGCCTCCCGCGCGGTGCCGACCGAGCAAACCTCGAAGCCATGATCCGTCAGCACCATCCTCGATCATGTCGCAGATCAGGAACTCGTCCTCGACCACGAGGACCCGCGTGCGTGCGCCGTCTCGTGAGCCTGTGTCATGGTACCTCCCCTCGCCCGTTGCCGGGCGTGGGGAGAACGCGCGGCGCGCCGAATTGTTTGCGCCTTTGCCGAAAATCCGACGCATCATCGCTAACAATCCGTGAATCCGGGGTTGCGGCGGTGGCCAAGGCGGGCTTACATTGCGCAGCGGTCCGCGTGCGGCCGGCGTATCAGTCCACCGGCGTCGACCGCCTTCCGCGCCGCCTACCGATCCCCCAGTGACAGCCACGACCATGACCCGAGCCGACGGCGCACTCATCGAGATCACGCCCGGAGGTGCTGCTCAAGGCCTATGCCTGCGGCATCTTCCCGATGGCCGAGAGCGCCGAGGACCCCGCGATCTTCTGGGTCGACCCGCCCGAGCGCGGAATCATCCCGCTCGACGGTTTCCATATTCCCTCGCGGCTCAAGCGCACCGTGCGGTCCGGCCGCTTCGAGGTGCGGGTCAACCAGCGACTTTTCCGGCGTGCTCGACGGATGCGCCGCAATCGCAAGCCCGGCCGCATGCGCACCTGGATCAACGGCCGATCCGCTCGCTCTACGGCCGGCTGCACGACATCGGCCATTGCCACACCGTCGAGACCTACGAGGACGGCCGGCTGGTCGGCGGGCTCTACGGCGTCTCGCTCGGCGGCGCCTTCTTCGGCGAAAGCATGTTCAGCCGCGCGCGCGATGCCTCCAAGGTGGCGCTGGTCCATCTGATCGCGCGGCTGCGGGCGGGCGGATTTCACGCTGCTCGACACCCAGTTCGTCACCGAGCACCTGGCCACCTTCGGCGCGGTCGAAATCGAACGCGGCGCATATCACCGGCATGCTCGACGCGGCGCTGGAGGGCGACGGCGATTTCGGCGCGCTGCCGCTCTATCGGCGCCGGTGGCGGGCGCCGATGCGCTGCGACCTGGATCGGCGATGAGCCTGCGCGATATCAGGGCGGCGGCGGTCGGACGTCCGGAATTGCGCGGGATCGGAATAGGCGGCGCGGCCGGGGCAGAGGCCTAGCGCGGCGTGGCCGGCGCGCGGAGGCCTCGCGTCGCGGCGGCCCTCGGGCGCCTCGGCCACCGCTGGCTGCTCCTCGTTCTCGCCTTTGCAGTCCTTGAGCCAGACGTCGTAGATCGGATGCTCGACCGCGTTGAGGCCGGGGCTGGCGACGAACATCCAGCCGGTGAAGATGCGCTTGAGCTCGCCCTGAAGCGTCAGCTCGTCCACCTCGATGAAGCCGTCGGTGAGCTGGGTCTCGGTTCGGCGGGCGCGTGTAGCAGGCGCGCGGCGTCACCTCGAGCGCGCCGAAGCGCACCGTCTCGTTGATCGCCACCTCGAATTCGGTGATGCGGCCGGTCACCTTGTCGAGACCGGAGAACACCGCGGTCGGGATTGGTGACCTTCTGCTCCGGCGGCTTGATGATCACCTCGTTGGCCGGCCGGCGGCAGCGCCGCCTGCGCCGGCTGCTGCTGCTGCTGGCCGCTGCGCTGCGGCTGGCGCTGGCCCGGGCTGCCCGGCGGCGGTCTGCAGCGCTCGCGCTCTGCCGGCGCGGCATCGGCCGGCTGGCCTCGGCGGGCGCGCAGGTCGGGCGAAATCCACGGGCTGCGGGCCGGGCGGCGCGCGACGCCGGGCGGCGGCGGCAGCGCCTGGCGCTGGATGTCGGCCGGGCGGCGGCCCGGGCGGCAGGCGCCGCTGCGGGGTCACGTCGGGATCGGGCGGCGGCAGGCTGCCGGCCGCTCGGCACGTTGGCCGGCGGGCGCGGCGGCAAGTCGCCGAAGATCGGCCGAACTGCGCCGCCGCCGGCACCGCCACGCCGACACCTGCCAGGATCGCAAAGATCGTGGAAATGGGTCTCGCCATCGAACCGAGTCGTTTCCGGAGCGCCAGTCGCACTGAGCCTCAGCCTGTGCGGCCGACTAACACGCCGAATGCGGCATGCAAAGGGCGGCATGCCCGCAGCACGCGAAGCCTCAGCGGCCGGGGTCCCAGGCCTTGTAATCGCCCGTCGCCTTCGGCCGGCGGCCCTGCGCCAGGATGGAGCCGGCCGGCCGGTAGGCCGCCGGCGTGCCGGTCAGGTTGGGCCGGTGCGGCTTCTGCCAGGGGCGCACGACTATGGCTCTCCTGCGGTCGGCGGCACATCGACGGTGTGATGCAGCCAGCCGTGCCAGGACGGCGGAACCTTCGAGGCCTCGGCCAGGCCGTTGTAGATCACCCAGCGGCGCTCGAAATTGCAGCGCCGGATCGATCTTGCCGCCCTTGTCCGGTAATAGCGGTTGCCGAACTCGTCCTCGCCGACGAACTCGCCGTAGCGCCAGGTCCAGAGCTGCGTGCCGAAGGTCTGGCCGTTCCACCAGGTGAAAAAGCGCAGGAAGAAGGTCTTCATGGGGCTGCCGCTCGCGGGCCTCGGATCGGCCCGTTCTGCCAGCTTCGCCAGACCCTGTCCAGAACCGCCGGTGGCCGCCTGAGCCCGCAATTCCGGCTCTGCGGCGCGCCCTCTCCGTCCTGTCGCATGGCCCAAAACCGGATCCCGCAACATTTCCGCCGCAGCGGCGTTGGTTTCAAGGATCGCCGCGCCGCACAGGGCCTTCGAGCCCCGACGCCCCCTCCCTTCCTCCAGAACCTGGGAGACTCCATGTCCTTCGGTCCTTTCTCCACCGTCTGGGACGATCTCGCGGACACGCTCCTGATGGTGCCGGATTGGGTCATCGCCATTCTGGTGACGGCGCTTGCCGTCGCGCTCGCCTTCGCCGCGCACCGGGTCGCGTTCTCGATTGCGGAACGCATATTGTCGCTGCGCCGGCCGTTCCTGCACTCGCTGGTGACCAAGCTGCAGGGACCGCTGCGGCTGGCCTTCATGCTGCTCGCTCTCAACATCGCTGTGGCCGTCGCACCAATTCGGTCCCCGCTCGGAGACGTGCTGGCGGGCACACTACAGGTCGCATTCATCGCACTGATCGGCTGGATGGTTCTGACGGCGCTCAACATCGCCACCGAACTTTATCTGCGCCGCTTCAAGATCGACGTCGAGGACAACCTGCACGCCCGCAAGCAGGTGACCCAGGTCCGCATTCTCAAGGGTGCGGTGGCCTCGCTCATCACGCTGATCACCATTGCCGCGGCGCTGATGACCTTCGAGCAGGTCCGCCAATACGGCGTCAGCCTGTTCGCCTCCGCCGGTATCGCCGGCATCGTGGTCGGCTTCGCGGCCCGACCGGTGCTGTCGAACCTGCTCGCCGGCATCCAGCTCGCGATCACGCAACCGATCCGGCTCGACGACGCCGTGATCGTCGAAGGCGAATGGGGACGGGTCGAGGAGATCACCGCGACTTATGTGGTGGTCAGGATCTGGGACTGGCGGCGGCTGATCGTCCCGCTCACCTACTTTATCGAGAAGCCGTTTCAGAACTGGACGCGCGAGACCGCATCGCTGATCGGCGTGGTGCTGTTGCGCGTCGATTTCACGGTGCCGGTCGCGCGCCTGCGCGACAAGGCCCAGGAGATCGTACGGGCGTCGAAGCACTGGGACGGCAAGGTGTTCAACGTCCAGGTCACAGACGCCGACGCCGGGAGCATGGAGCTGCGGGTCATCGCGAGCGCCGCAAACTCCGGCGTGGCCTTCGACCTGCGCTGTGAGCTGCGCGAGGCCCTGATCGGCTGGCTGCAGTCCGAATATCCGCATGCGCTCCCGCGCCGTCGCGAGGAGTGGCACGGCGCGCCGGCGCTGGCCCCGGCCGGGCCGGCGTCCGGCTATGCTGAAAAGGCGGAGCAGATTTCCGTGGATGAAGGAGAACCCATGCGTTCGTCCGCGCGAGACGGCAGCCCTCGCAACACGCATCCGCCCCAACGCGCCGGAGCGCCGTTAAGCCGCTGAACGACCTTAGAGAATCAGGTGACTTGGGGCGCTTCGGGACGGCCGGAATCGCGTCGTTGGCTCGCAGATGGGGGGATAACGATCCTGCTGTCGCACGGGCGTCACAGAGCGTGGAAACTGTTCAGAGAGTAATAAAATACCGTCGTTTCAACCATGCCGTGATTGACTGGGCTCTCGCGACCCAAGGGTTCCACAGGTCGTCAACAGACCCATTTTGGGAATCCGCACGCTCCATCCGATACTTCGTGCGGCCGAGGTGAGTCGCACCCGCAATCCCCAGAATTAACACCTAAGGCACAAGACTTAGTATTTGATTCAGTTTTCGCGTCTAAACCTTGACGCATGATCGGCCTTCGTCCTAGGCTCCTTCCTGTCCGGCGCGGCTGGGTTTTTCGTGCCAACCGGGCGCAATCATCACGGTCTCGACCGGTCGTCCGCCCGGATTCCCATCCCGGCGGGGAAGGATATCGCGTCGCCGCTGCGGACCCGGTCAGGTCCACAAGTGCGTGTGGGACGGTTTCGCACGGGCGGGCCGATCGCCAAGTAAGAGAAGCGTCAAAAACACTCGCTCCGGGTGGGTCACTGGCCTGCCCGGGAGGATAAAATGCCGGCGTCCCCATCCAGCCGATGCTGGGCCGCTGGCGGCGCAATTGAAGGGGCAATTTGAAATGCGGATCGAACGGCGCTTCACCAAGGACGGCCAGTCGCCCTACGCGGACATCGCGTTCCGCCTGACGACGAGCGAGATCCGCAATCCGGACGGCTCGACCGTTTTCAAGGCCGACGACGTCGAGGTGCCGGAGTTCTGGTCGCAGGTCGCCTCCGACGTGCTGGCGCAGAAGTATTTTCGCAAGGCCGGCGTGCCCGCCCGGCTGAAGAAGGTCGAGGAGAATTCGGTCCCCTCCTTCCTGTGGCGCTCGGTCGCCGACGAGGAGGCTCTGGCCGCGCTGCCCGAAGGCGAGCGCTACATCGGCGAACGTTCGTCCAAGCAGGTGTTCGACCGGCTGGCCGGCACCTGGACCTACTGGGGCTGGAAGGGCGGCTACTTCGATTCGGAGAGCGACGCCCAGGCGTTCCTCGACGAGTTGCGCTTCATGCTGGCCAACCAGATGTGCGCGCCGAACTCGCCGCAATGGTTCAACACCGGCCTGCACTGGGCCTACGGCATCGACGGCCCGAGCCAGGGCCATCACTACGTCGACTTCCAGACCGGCAAGCTGACCAAGTCGAAGTCGTCCTACGAGCATCCGCAGCCGCACGCCTGCTTCATTCAGGGCGATCAGGACGACCTGGTGAACGAAGGCGGCATCATGGACCTGTGGGTGCGCGAGGCGCGCCTGTTCAAATACGGCTCCGGCACCGGCACCAACTTCTCCAACCTGCGCGGCGAAGGCGAGAAGCTCGCCGGCGGCGGCAAGTCCTCCGGCCTGATGTCGTTCCTCAAGATCGGCGACCGCGCCGCGGGCGCGATCAAGTCGGGCGGCACCACGCGCCGCGCGGCCAAGATGGTGATCGTCGACACCGACCATCCGGACATCGAGCAGTTCATCGACTGGAAGGTGCGCGAGGAGCAGAAGGTCGCGGCTCTCGTCACCGGCTCCAAGATCAACCAGAAGCACCTCAAGGCGATCCTGAAGGCCTGCGTGAACTGCGAGGGCTCGGGCGACGACTGCTTCTCGCCCGACAAGAACCCCGCGCTCAAGCGCGAGATCAAGCTCGCCCGCCGCGCCCATGTCGCCGACAACTACATCCAGCGCGTGATCCAGTTCGCGCGCCAGGGCTACACCGACATCGACTTCCCGATTTACGACACCGACTGGGACAGCGAGGCCTATCTCACCGTCTCGGGCCAGAACTCCAACAACTCGGTGCGCGTCACCGACGAATTCCTCAAGGCGGTCGAATCCGACGCCGAGTGGGACCTGACCTGGCGCACCAAGCCCGGCAAGATCGCCAAGACCGTGAAGGCGCGGGAGTTGTGGGAGAAGATCGGCTACGCCGCCTGGGCCTGCGCCGATCCCGGCCTGCAATACCACACCACCGTCAACGACTGGCACACCTGCCCGGCGTCGGCCCGATTCGCGGCAGCAACCCCTGCTCCGAATACATGTTCCTCGACGACACCGCCTGCAATCTCGCCTCGCTGAACCTGCTGACGTTCCGCGACGAGAAGACCGGCGCCTTCGACATCGCGGGCTACGAGCACACCGTCCGGCTGTGGACGGTGGTGCTGGAAATCTCCGTGCTGATGGCGCAGTTCCCGTCGAAGCAGATCGCGCAGCTTTCCTACGAGTACCGCACGCTGGGCCTGGGCTACGCCAACATCGGCGGCCTGCTGATGTCGTCGGGCATCGCCTACGACTCGCGACGCCGCGCGCGCGATCGGCGGCGCGCTCACCGCCATCATGACCGGCGTCGCTACGCCACCTCGGCCGAGATGGCGAAGGAGCTGGGCCCTTCCCCGGCTACAAGAAGAACCGCGAGCAGATGCTGCGCGTGATCCGCAACCACCGCCGCGCCGCCTACGGCGAGAAGCACCGGCTACGAGAAGGTCGCGCACGCCGCCGGTGCCGCTCGACCACAAGGCCGTCGCCGACAGCGCCGACTACGCCGCGCTGTCCGAGCACGCCAGCAAGGCCTGGGACCGCGCGCTCGAGCTCGGCGAGCAGCACGGCTACCGCAACGCGCAGGCCACCGTGATCGCGCCGACCGGCACGATCGGCCTGGTGATGGACTGCGACACCACCGGCATCGAGCCCGACTTCGCGCTGGTGAAGTTCAAGAAGCTCGCCGGCGGCGGCTACTTCAAGATCATCAACCGCGCGGTGCCGGCCGCGCTGCGCGCGCTCGGCTACTCCGAAGCCAGATCGACGAGATCGAGGCCTATGCGGTCGGCCACGGCTCGCTCGGCCAGGCGCCCGGCATCAACCACGCGACGCTCCGGGCCAAGGGCTTCACCGACGAGGCCATCGAGAAGATCGAGAAGGCGCTGCCGGCCGCGTTCGACATCGGGTTCGCCTTCAACAAGTGGACGCTCGGCGAGGACTTCTGCGAGACCAGCTCGGCGTTCCGGCCGAGACGCTCGCGCTCGCCGGCGTTCGACCTGCTCGCCGCACATGGGCTTCACCAAGCGCGAGATCGAGGCCGCGAACGTCCACGTCTGCGGCGCGATGACCGTCGAGGGCGCGCCGCACCTGAAGGCCGAGCACTACGCGGTGTTCGACTGCGCCAACCCGTGCGGCAAGATCGGCAAGCGCTATCTCTCGGTCGAGAGCCACATCCGCATGATGGCGGCGGCGCAGCCGTTCATCTCGGGCGCGATCTCCAAGACGATCAACATGCCGAACGACGCGACGGTCGAGGACTGCAAGGCGGCGTACCTGCTGTCCTGGAAGCTGCGCTGAAGGCCAACGCGCTCTACCGCGACGGCTCCAAGCTCAGCCAGCCGCTGCAGAGCCAACTCACGCCGACGAGGAGGACGAGGACGACGCGCATCGAGGCCTTCCTCGAAAGCCGATGGCGGCGCGCGCCGCGCCAGGTGACCGAGCGGGTGGTGAGAAGATCGTCGAGCGCATCACCGTGCTGCGCGAGCGCGAGAAGATGCCGCACCGGCGCAAGGGCTACACCCAGAAGGCCGTGGTCGGCGGCCACAAGGTCTACCTGCGCACCGGCGAATACGACGACGGCAGGCTCGGCGAGATCTTCATCGACATGCACAAGGAAGGCGCGGCGTTCCGCTCGCTTCATCAACAGCTTCGCGATCGCGGTGTCGCTCGGCCTGCAATACGGCGTGCCGCTCGAGGAGTACGTCGACGCCTTC
>CAVWUJ010000008.1:0-91726 GCA_963758225.1 uncultured Alphaproteobacteria bacterium
CGACCCGGGACGGCGGACCTTCGCCGACCAGGCATCCGTTCTGCAGGATCGCGATCCTGTCCGCGAAGAGCGACGCCAGGTTGAGATCGTGCAGGACGGCGACCACAGCGGTGCCGCGCCGCGCGGCGCGCGCCAGCGACGAGATCGAGCTGATGGCGCAGGTCGAGGCTCGCGGTCGGCTCGTCGAGCAGCAGGAGGCCGGGGCCGTGCTCGGCCTCGCCGCAGGCCAGCTGCACCAGCACGCGGGCAAAATGCGCGCGCTGCTGCTCGCCGCCGGACAGCGTGCCGATGATCCGGTCGCGGAAGTCCGCGAGATCGACCTCGGCCAGCGCGTCGCTCGACCAGCGTCATCGATGCCGCGCGCCGCGCCGCTCGCCGGCGCCCATGCGCACGACCTCCGCGACCGTGAACGGGAACGGCGACGGTGAGCTCTGCGACAGCACGGCGCGATGCAGCGCCAGCTGCGCGCGGCCGATAGGCGCGCGGATCGCGGCCCTTCAGCAAGACGGCGCCGGCGCTCGCGGCGAGCTCGCCGGAGAGCGACGCGCAGCAGCGTCGATTTGCCGGCGCCGTTGGGCCCGACCAGGGCGACGGTCTCGCCCGGCCGATGCGCAGCGACACGTCGTCGAGCAGCGCCTTGCGCCGCCGAGCGCGCACCGATGACGCCGCGTGCGCCTGCGAGGACCGCGCGTCATAGGCCGACCAGGTCCGCTGCCGCAACAGCACGCCAGGAAGAACGGCGCGCCGATCATCGCGGTGAGGATGCCGATCGGCACTTCGGCCGGCGCCGCGAGCGTGCGCGCGCACGGTGTCGGCGACCAGCAGCAGGATCGCGCCGAGAGCAGGCCGAGGCCGGCAGCAGCAGCCGGTGGCCCGGGCCCGATCACAAGCCGCAGCAGATGCGGCACGACGATGCCGACGAAGCCGATCACGCCGGCGAACGAAACGGCGGCGCCGGTCATGGCCGAGACCAGAACGATGCAGAGCGCTTCAGCCGTTCGACCTCGACGCCCATGTGGAAGGCTTCGGCCTCGCCGAGCACCAGCAGGTCGAGTCCGCGCGCGATGAACGGCATGGCGAGCAGCATCGCCAGCGACGAACGGCGCGATGATCGCGACCTTGGCCCAGGTCGCGCCGCCGAGCGAGCCGAGCAGCCAGAAGGTGATGTCGCGCAATTGCCGGTCGTCGGCCACGAAGATCAGAAGCCCGATGCCGGCATTGGCCAGCGCTGCGATCGCGAGCCCGCCGAGCAGGAAGATCGCGATCGAGGTGCGGTTTTCGCGGGTGGCGATGCCGGTAGAGCAGCGAGCGTGGCGACCAGCGAGCCGACGAAGGCGGCGATCGGCAGCAGCTCGAATGGCAGTGCGCGGCGCTGCCGTGCCGGACAGCTGGTCGCCGAGGACGATGGTCGCGGCCGCGGCCAGCGCGCCGCCGCTCGAGACGCCGACCAGGCCGGATCGGCCAGCGGATTGCGGAACAGGCCCTGCATGATCGCGCCGCCGGCGGCCAGCAGCGCGCCGATCATCGCCGCCGATGGCGATGCGCGGCAGCCGGATCGACCACAGCACCAACTGATCGCGCGCGAGCGTGGCGGCGTCGCCTTCGCCGGCGGTCAGGCCGAGCGCGGCCGGCAAGCCGCGACAGCGGAATGCCGGCGGCGCCGATCGACAGCGGCACGGTGGCGACAACGACAAGAAGGCCGAGCAGCGCGGCGATGACGAGCGGGGCAACGGCCGCTGCGTCAGGCGCAGCCGGCGAGCCGTTCGCCCCAAGTCGAGGAGGCGGACGAGGAGCCGGGAGAGGAGCCGGGCGAGGGACCAGTGGAGCGGCGCGTCCGTCATCGGTCGCAGGCTCGCGCCGCGTCCGCTTTCGCCGGCGCGTCGTCCTGGGTCGCGACCGGCCGCGGCGCTTGAGATCCGGATAGAGCGTCATCGCGAGATCGCGGGCGGATTGCGCCGTGCGCGGCCCGAAGCCGAGAAGATAGAGCCCATCCATGGCGCGGAAAGCCTTCGTCCGTGCGGCGGGCGAGACGGCAAAGCCGGGATGCGCGAAGACCGTCTCCGCCGTCAGCGGTTCCGGCCCATGCTCCATCGCCAGGACGAAATCAGGCTGGGCTGCGACGACGGCCTCGTCGTTGATCTGCTTGTAGCCCTCGTATCGCGTCGATCGCGTTGACGCCTCCCGCCATGCCGGATGATGCCGTCGGCGGCGGTGTTGCGGCCGGCCACCATGGCGCGGCCGTTGAGGAACGACAGCACGAACATGACACGAGCTGGCCGGTCGATGTCCTTACGCAGCGCTGCGAGCACGGCGAGATCCGCACGCACGCTCTCGGCGAGGCAGGCGCCGCGGTTCTGCGCCCCGGTCGCCTTGGCGATGATCTCGATCTTTTCGACGATGCCGTCCGCCGAGAAGGGATCCGGCACCAGCACCATCGGCACCTTTGCGGAGGACAGGACCGACAACGTTTCCTTCGGACCGGTGCCTTCGATGGCGAGGATCAGCGAGGGCGCCAGACCGAGCACGCCCTCTGGCGAGAGCTGGCGCATATAGCCGACGTTCTTTTTCCTCGGCGATGGCGCGTGCCGGGAACAGGCTCGTCGATATCGACTGCGACCATGTCGCTGTCCTTGCCGAGCGCATAGAGAATCTCCGTCACCGCGCCGCCGATGGAAACGATGCGGCTCGTATCATCGACGACCACCGATCGGTTCAGCGCATCGCGCACGGTGACGGGCTCGGCGGCAACGTCCGCGCCGCAGAGGACGGCGCAGACAGCCATGGCCAAAGCGAAAGGCCGGGCATGAGGGCGAAGAATCATGGAACTCATTTGGTCAGGATCAGCTTGTTCTGAGACGTCAGCCGCAGACGGTAGATATCGGCGCCGTGGGCGATGGTGATCTCGCGGCCCGCGCCAAAAAGTTGCGGCTGTCGATCCGGTTGCCGACGAGGGAAACATTTCTTGCCGTGCCGCCCGTGCTCTCGCGCGGCCATGTGGTGTGGCGCGCGCTTGCGTCGTCGTCTGATGCGCTCATCGCTGTCCTTCGTTGCGGCTCGCGGCCGGCGATGGCGAAACATATACCGTGCAACAATCCCGATTTTGACGGTCAATAGATTGGAATACGTACAGTTTATAGGACGTGTAAGATGATTACTGCGTTCTTGACCGGATCAATACGCAAGACTAGCAATGCAGCGAGGCCGCTGTTGAGCGGCGGCCGAAAAGCCAGCCAGCGGCTTTCCGACATTGTCCCGACACGATGTGTCCTGCACACAATGTGTCCTGCATTCATGTCGCGCCCGCCAGCCCGCCAATCGAAGCAATGTTTGGGACTGGGGGTTTGCGATGGCTGGAATGGCCTGGCGCGCGCATGCGCTGCTCATCGGTGTATCGGGGCTTGCCGTCTGGGCGGCAAGCGGACTTGAAGCGCGGGCTCAGGATGGGTCGACGCGGAACGGGACGACGCAAGACGTCCGAGACGTCCGAGACGTGTGGGCGCAGGACGCGATGGTGCTCGACGCGATCACCGTCGTGTCGACCAAGACCGAAGAGAGTGTGAGCGATACGCTCGCCGCGGTTTCGACGATCCGGCAGGAGCAGATCAACCAGATCATGCCGCGCCGTACGTCGGACATCTTCTTCGGGGTGCCCGGCGTTTCGTTCCAGGAGCGGGGCGACGATCCGGCGACCGCCATCAATATCCGCGGCCTTCAGGATTTCGGACGGGTCGCCGTGCTGATCGACGGGGCGCGTCAGAATTTTCAGAAGTCGGGCCACAATGCCAACGGCGCGTTCTATCTCGAACCGGAGCTGCTGAGCGGCGTCGATGTCGTGCGCGGGCCGGTGGCCAACATCTACGGATCCGGCGCCATCGGCGGTGTCGCATCGTTCCAGCACCAAAGACGTCAACGACGTTCTCAAGCCCGGCGAACGGTTCGGCTTCGTGAGTCACGGCATGGGCGCGAGCAATGCGGCGCACGGCCTCGGCTCGTTCTTTGCGGCCGCGCGTCCGACCCCCGATGTCGACGTGTTCGCCGGTGCCACATACCGTTCCCAGGGCAATTACCGCACAGGCGCAGGCACCCAGGCGCCGGGACTGGCGGCGCCGGGCGAGGAGGTCGTCAATTCGGCGGCGCAGACCAAGACCGGGATCGGCAAGTTCACGGTGCGACCGGCCGACGGCCACGAGGTCAAGTTCAACGGTCTCACCTACGAGAGCAATTACATTTCTGGCCAGCCGGGTTCATCGGCCTATCGCACCGAGGCGAAAAACCACATCGTCGGCCTGCGCTGGCGTTATGCACGGCCAGAAGACCGGATGTTCGATTTCGACGGCAACGTCTATTGGACCGAAACGAGGCAGGATCAGACCAAGATCTCTGGCGCGCCCAGCACCAGCACGGGCCGGATCGGCGATCCGCGCTACTTCCTGATCAACACCGTCGGTGCCGACCTGCACAACACGTCGCGGCTCGACACCGGGCCGTTCCGTCACGCCTTCACCTATGGCCTCGATGCCTTCCGCGACCGGGTAAACGCGTTCGACCCGGGGGGCGTCAACGACCAGTTCACGCCGTCGGGAAACCGGACCGTATCGGGGGCCTTCTTCCAGTGGCGCGCCAGCTATTCCACATGGCTCGATTTCATCGGCGCGGCGCGCTACGACGATTATCGGCTCGAAGGCGTGGGCATCACCGCCTCCGGCTCGCGCTTGTCGCCCAAGGCAACGCTCGGCATCACGCCGCTCGCGGGGATGACCTTCTACGGCACCTACGCCGAGGGCTATCGCGCGCCGGCTCTGACCGAGACGATCGTCACCGGATTTCATCCGCCGTTCGCGACCTGCCCATTCTGTTCGACGGCGCCGGGCTTCCAGTTCCTGCCCAATCCGCAGCTTCGTCCGGAGGTCGGCAAGACCAAGGAGATCGGCCTTAACCTGCGCTACGACGACATCTTCTTTGCCGGCGACGGGTTCCGCGCCAAGTTCAACGTCTACCGCAACGACATCGACGATTATATCGAGGCGGTGGCATTCGGCCCGATCAATGCCTGGGGCCAGCCGTCGTTCTATCAATACCAGAACATCACCAACGCCCGTATCGAGGGTGCCGAGTTCGAGGCGCAATACGACGCCGGCGACTGGTTCGTCGGGCTTTCCGGCCACCACCTTCGCGGCGAGAATTCACCACAGGCGGCGCGCTCGGCACCGTACCGGCGGACATGATCGCCACCACATTCGGTGTCCGGCTGCTGGACCGCAAGCTCTCGGCGGCGGTGCGCTGGCAGTCGGTGGCGGGGCGGGGCGACGTTCCGGCGGGCTTCACGCCGCGTCCGGGCTATGATCTCGTCAATCTGTATCTCGGCTGGGATCCGACGCCCAACATGAGCTTCGGCGCTTCGGTCGAGAACGTCCTCAACCAGTATTATGTGCGCTATCTCGACGGCATGCCGAGCCCCGGCGTGACCTACAAGGCGTCGCTGCGGGTCCGTTTCTCGGACGCCAATCTTTGATCGCCGCGCCGGTGTCCAGGGAGATGCGCCACCGCGAACCGCGCCGATCTTGAGGTTCCTCCGCCCCGTGCGCGGCGGGCTTGGCTCCATCCAACCGATGGAGGTCCGGCCTGTCGCGCACGGGGTCTTTTCAGCCAGCCAAACAGCCAGTCCAAACCAGGAGAACGATCACATGTTCATCGCCATGAACCGCTTCCGCGTAATAAGAGGATCCGAGGAGGCGTTCGAGAACGTCTGGGCGAGCCGCGAGACCTATCTCGACCGCATGCCCGGGTTCGTCGAATTCCATCTTCTGAAGGGACCCGAGGCCGAGGACCATACGCTTTATGCGTCACACACGGTCTGGCAGTCGAAGGCGCAGTTCGAAGGGTGGACCAAGTCCGAAGAGTTCCGCGCCGCCCATGCCCGCGCCGGCAACAATTCCAGCACCGGGTCGCTCTATCTCGATCATCCGAAGTTCGAGGGTTTCGAGGTTCGGCTCACGCAGGGCAACGACAAGGCGGTCGCCTGACGGCGGCCGTGCGGGCTCGAGCGATCCGGAAAAGGAGAGGGCGATGACGGCAGAAGCCGGTGCAGCGCATGGCGGTGGGGCTCAGGATCGGAATGCGCGGGTGGCTGCGGCGCTCGCGGCCGATCCTGGCGCCCTGTTCGAGACGGTGGCGAAGGAGCATGCGGTCTCCCTGCGCGAGGTCGTCGCGGCGCTGCCGGAGGGTATGCGCCGCCTCGCGCCGGGAACGGCGTTTATCGAGGCCATGAATGACGTGGCCGGCTGGGGCGACGTCACGCTGATCATCCACACCGACGACGGGGTGATGGAGTTCACCGGGCCGATCCCCAAGGGCGAGGTCGGTCGCGGTTATTTCAATCTCATGGGCCGCACCGGCTTCCACGGCCATCTCCGGCACGACCGCTGCTCGGCGGTGGCCTTCGTCGAGCGGCCGTTCTTCGGCCGGCCCTCAGCCTCGATCCTGTTCTTCAATGTCGAGGGCGGGATCATGTTCAAGGTCTTCGTCGGCCGCGACGAGAACAGGGAGCTCAAGGCCGATCAGCTCGCGGCCTTCCGCGCCCTGGCCGGTCGTCTGTGCGACCCGTCGCGTTGAGCATCGCCACGGATCGGCCGGCGGCGTGACCGGAAGTCTGCCGGGCGGCCGATCTCCAGAGCCTTTGGCGCCAGTCTATTTTTCCCGGCAACATCGCCTGCCGGCATCCGGGCCGGCCGGATCGGCCGAGGATTCAATGGACCCTTGCACCATGTTGTTCTATCGGATGTCCCGGTGGACCCAACGGTCCGCATTGTGTCCCGGAATTCTTCCGACGAGGCCACCGGCGTGCGAGCCTATGACGCTCTCCTGACGCGATTGCAGCACGAGCCCGCCACCTGGCTGATCACGGGCGTCGCAGGCTTCATCGGCAGCAACCTGCTCGAAACCCTGCTCAGGCTCGACCAGCGCGTTGTCGGTCTCGACAATTTCGCGACCGGCCATCGCCGCAATCTCCTGGAGGTCCGCGCTGCGGTCGGTTCTGCGAACTGGGCGCGGTTCGATTTTATCGAAGGTGACATCTGCGATCTCGACGCATGCCGGCGCGGCATGCGCTGGCGTGGCGACACGGCCGTCGATTTCGTGCTGCATCAGGCCGCGCTCGGCAGCGTGCCGCGCAGCATCGCCGATCCGCTCGCCACCAATGCCGCCAATGTCACGGGTTTCCTCAACATGCTGGTGGCGGCCCGCGATGCCGGGACGAAGAGCTTCACCTATGCGGCGAGCAGCAGCACTTACGGCGACGAGCCGAACCTGCCGAAGGTGGAAGATCGGATCGGCAATCCGCTCAGCCCCTATGCGGTGACGAAATATGTGAACGAACTCTATGCCCAGGTCTTCGCGCGGACCTACGGTTTCGCGAGCATCGGCCTTCGCTACTTCAATGTCTTCGGACCTCGGCAGGATCCGAACGGCGCCTATGCTGCGGTCATTCCGACCTGGACGGCGCAACTCCTGCGTGGCGACGTAGTCTACGTCAACGGCGACGGAGAGACCAGTCGCGACTTCTGCTTCGTCGAGAATGCGATCCAGGCCAACCTTCTGGCCGCGACCGCGACCTCCGATACGGCGCTTAACCAGATTTACAACGTGGCCGTCGGCGAGCGCACGACGCTCAACGCGCTGGTGCGGATCATCCAGGACGAGCTTGAGACATTGCGCGAGATTCCGCCGGCCAGTGTGGTCCATCGCGGGTTTCGGACGGGCGACGTGCGGCATTCCTTGGCGGATGTCTCGAAAGCGCGCGATCGGCTCGGCTACGAGCCGTCGCATCGTCTCCGTGAAGGTCTGGCGCAGACGATGGGCTGGTACATCCGGAGCGCAACCGGCGACCAGCCATGAGCCCCATGCGCAGGTTTGCCAGCACATAGGTTCGCCAGCACATAAGAGCAGTTCACCGTTTCGTTTGAATCGGTTGAGCCACTTACGCTTCTGCCGTCCATTCCGGCCGGGAGTCAGGGTTTCGACTTGCCGCGCATCCCGGCCTTCCTGATGGCTGCGCCGATGCGCTCGTATTCTTCGGCGAGTTCGCGTCGCAATTCTTCGCCCTTCGTGAGGCGCAGGTTGAGATGGTTCTTCTCGGCGATCTCCTTCAGGGCCGGGTCGCCCACGACCTCGGCGAGCGCAGCGTTGATCTGGTCCACGATGGGGGCCGGCACGCCCTTCGGCGCCAGGAAGCCGAACCAGTTGGCCATGATCACGCCCGGATAGCCGCTCTCGGCGAAAGTGGGCACGTCGGGCACGGTGCGCGACCGCTCCGCGGTGGCGATGGCCAGCGGCACGAGGCGGCCGGTCGCGTAATAGGGAGTGACCGTCGCGATGCCGGTGACGACCATCTCCACATGGCCTGCCAATGTGTCGGTGACCGCCTGCAGCGTGCCGCGATAGGGAATGTGCCGGATGTCGATGCCGGCTTCCTGCTTCAGCATTTCTCCGGTGATCTGGAGCACGGCGCTGCCCGAGGAGAAGGCGGCCTTGCCGGGATTGACCTTTGCATGGTCGACGAGTTCCTGCAACGATTTGAACTGGGATTTGGGATTGGCGCTGAGGATGATTCCCGCGCCGTCAAAGATGCGCGAGACGAGTGTGAGATCGGACCTGCTGTCGTAGGTGACGTCGTGGATCTGCGGCGCGATGCTGTAGGCGGCCGAGTTCGGCCATCAGCAGCGTGTAGCCGTCGGGCTTGGCCTGCGTCACCGCGGTCACGCCGACGACCGTGTCGGCGCCCGGCTGGTTGACGACGACGACGGGCTGTCCGAGGCGCTTGCCGAGCCGCTCCCCGACGACGCGGGCGATGATGTCGGTCAGCCCGCCGGCCGCATTGGGCACGAGCAGGCGGATCGGCTGGTTGGGATAGCTCTGCGCCAGCGCCGGATCGAGCCCGGCCAGTAAGAGGAGCAGGCATGCGGCAAGTCCGCAGCGCAAGCGCGGCATGGGTTCCTCCCGGATGAATGTCTTGTCTCGTAGCACCCGGCGCCGTCAGGGCCGCGACCCGTTCATCGCCGTCCGCTCAAGCGCTATCGTAAAGGTGCCGGACGACGGAATGTTATGATCGGGGATCATATCAGAATGCGCGCCAGCGGCCGAAGCCGCTCATGCCGTCAGGAGATCGCCCGAGGGCGCCCGGCCGGACGACCCGTCGGGAATGCGTTAGCTGCTGGTTCTGCCCGGTTGATGTTCAGATGAAGCGGATGCTTTGAGGCGAAGCAAAATTTAGCCACGCGCCGACGAGCGAGCGACGCGCGCTCAAAGGCTTCGTGGATTGTCGGCAAAGCGAACCGAGGCGGAATTCAAGGAGCAAGCTGTTCTCAGTCCGTACTGAAAAGCGGCTTGCTTTATGGGCCAATTAAGCGTATCTATATGTTGTCGATGTTTTGATAGCCTGTTTCTTCTGGTCTGCGCACAGCGCGACCATTTAAAAAAGCCCCGTCAAAAATCGAAATCTGACACACGCGCAGCTTTTGCGCGGGCTGATGCTTTTATATCGAAGCTGACACTTTTGTCTCGAAAGAGTGCCGGCACAGTGAAATTGCTTAACGCAACGAAGAGCTGCGGATTCATTCAACCTTACCAAGGCGGAGCGGACTGTTCGTTCAAATCTCCGCAGTCGAGAATCCGCAGTCGAGCGCGCGGGAATGAACACCGTTTATGGAAGGTCGGAAACTCACGGGCCAGCCATATAGAGGGGTCAAGCCAATCTGACCCTTCATTAGAACAGACAGGGAGAGCCACATGATCAACAATTATTCCGAAGCGCGCCAACGCGCCGAGTCCGCCTTTGGCAAAGTTCAAACCGAGCATCTTCGACGAAATCGCCTTATTTCCGAACAGGAAACGATGCATCAGGCGCGGGATGCGAAATCAGCGCGTTTGAAGCAGTTGCGGCTGGATCGCGACGCCAATCTCCTGGCGGAAAAGGCCAAAGCAGCTTCTGCGAAGTAACCGACGGACCAAGGATGAAAAACAAAGAGCAGGACGACCTTTTCGAGCGCCGCAAGAGAGCATCTGCGGCCAAAGCAAGGCTTATCAAGCAGTTTTCAGAAGCGCCAAAGAGCGACGATGCCGCCGTTGTCGCCCGTACTGCAGAACGGGCAGCGATTGCCGCCGACCGCGAGAAAAGGCGGGCAGAACGGGAGCGGTTGCGGCAGGAAGAAAACGAACGCCAGTTGGCGGAAGCGGCCGCTCTTCGTGAAGCGGCGGCGGCTGAGGATAGAGCCAAGGCAGAGGCGCACGAGATCGCGGAAAGAAATCGTATCGCTCGCGTGATCGAGGACCAAGCCGCGCTCAAGGCCCGACGCGATCAACGCTATGCCGCTCGCAAGGCCAGGCAGCGCTAACTCAATCACAGCGCTGACCCATCTCCGGATGCCGAAGCGGTGCCATCATTATTGAAGGGCTCTGCCTTCTATCATCTGGGATCAGATTGCCTTTGGATTACATTCGCGCGAGGGCATCTGTGGTGGACCTTTGCCGCCCCCGAGGTCGAGTGGCGTGGTAGGGCTGAGAACGAGGAGCACGGAGAGAGTTCGGAGAAGCCTTGGCGGCTGGAAAAACACCGACATCAAGGGCGCGCCGTTGGCGATAGCGGGACTGAGCACGAAGCTTACGCAGCTTGCTCATTATCGGCGTACGATCTGCGGGGATCACGGCGTCGATCCTGTACGGATGGCGAATGTCGGCCGGCTGCTCGGCTTCGCCAACGGCCTCGACCGTTGCCTTGACTCGGACCAGCATAAACCCCTCGTCTTCTTTGGGACCAGAAGGAAGCAGCGCGATTGTGCCCGGCTGATAGCCCCATGGGCCATCGGTCTGCGCGGTTTTATAGCGAGCCAGCGCGGGTCCGGCATTGACGGGGGTCAGCAACTGAGCGCGATTGGGTGCCGGCCATCGCGTCGGAAGCCTACACATTGAAACCCATACGGACCGGATGAACCAACGTCCTGCTTTGGTGCGGACTGACCATCAGCAGTCCATGTCCTTCGAACGGATGGGGCATTCGGCGACTAAGGAAACGGAAGCAACAGCCGCTTGGCAATCCAGAGAGCTCGCGTGGCATCACCCGGCACGCAACCAGGACCCCGGGAAAGGCCGACCGGAGAATTCGCGCGCTATTTGCGCGGATCATGTGCGACAGACGTGCTCAGAGTGCCCAGCGAAGAAAGCCACAGCCGAAATTCTTCAAACCGTACCGAGGGTTGGCAAACTCGTCGTCGGGAATTAAAAACAATTCAATATCAATGACTTATCGTGGCGGAGGGAGTGGGATTCGAACCCACGATACGGTTTCCCGTATACACGCTTTCCAAGCGAGCGCCTTCAGCCACTCGGCCATCCCTCCGCGTCCGTGCCTTGGCGCGGCCGGGCGCAATATAGCGGGGGGTTCTGGCGTGTAAACCCGTGTCGTCGCTTGTTTTTCGCCCGCGTGGCTTCGGCCGGGGCTGAAGGCGTGCGGCGGCTCGTCCTGTGCTTCAGCTCAGGTGCCGCACCTCGCCGCTTGCGGCGACATCGTAGCCGCCGAGCTCCGCAGCCAGCGCCGCGAAGGCCGGCGTGCGCGCGAACCGGAACAGGGCCTGCGGACCGGCGGTGAAATAGTCGCGCTGGCGCATCGCCAGATCGAAATGCTCCCAGACAAGCGGCGCGAAATCGAGCCCGGCCGCCCGCGCGACGCCCCGGCTGGCAATGCCGCAATCGGCGCGGTCCGAGCGGATTGCATGCGCCAGGTCCGGTCCGGTCGGACACGGCGGCGTGGCGATCCGGAGCGCCGCCGGATCGAGCCCGGCCCGCTCCGCCAGCGCCAGCAGCAGCAATTGTGCGCCGGCTCCGTCCGGCCGCCGCGCGAGGCGGGCGCCTTGGCTGGCGACGCTTCCCAGGCCGGTCAGGCCGAGCGGATTGCCGGGAGCGACGAGAAGGCCCTGTTCGCGTCGCGCGAAGGCGATCAGCACCGCATCGTGCAGGCCGGCCGCGCGGGCCACCGCCTCCACGTTCACGGTGGCGTCGTCGCCCTGCGGCCGGTGCAGATGGATGGCGGCGGCTATCACCTCGCCGCGCGACAGCCGGCGCAGCCCCGCCTCGCTGCCTTCGGGCAGGGAGGCGAGTTCCGAGCCGCTTTCGCGCAGCGCCCGCTCCAGCAGCGGGTCGTGGCTGCCGCCGACGATCGGCGGCGCCGGCACCGGCGCACCACGCGGTCCGAGTCCGGACATCACCCATTGGTCGAGCGCCGCCTTGGGGAAGACCCAGCGCCCGGTGACCTTGGAGCAGGGCACCGCGCCCTGGGCCACCAGCTCGTAGAGCTTGCGCCCGGACAACCGCAGGTATTGGGCCGCTTCGTCGGTTGTCAGAAGTTCGGTCATGAGCTGTCATGCGTAAATATGAACATAATACGGAATTTGACCAGTTTGAGATCAAGATGCAAGAAAAACGCGGGCTGGAACAACGAGAATGTCTGGAGACACAACCGCGTTGCAACTGGTGCTGAGTGCCGATCCGGTGCTCATGCAGATCGTCGCGCTGTCGCTGACTGTCAGCCTCGCTGCCGTGGCCTGCGCGACGCTCATCGGCCTGCCGCTCGGCGCGGTCCTGGCGCTCACCCGGTTTCCCGGCCGCGACGTCCTCATCGTCGTGCTGAATGCGTTGATGGGCCTGCCCCCGGTGGTGGTCGGGCTCGCGGTCTATCTGCTGCTGTCGCGCTCGGGGCCATTGGGCTCGCTCGGCATCCTGTTCACGCCGCAGGCGATGGTCGTGGCGCAGACCATCCTGGTGCTGCCGATCATCGCGGCGCTGGCGCGCCAGACCATCGAGGATCTCTGGGTCGAGTATCGCGACGAACTGGCGGCGATGAACATCGGTCCGCTCGGCCGCATCGCCACGCTGCTCTGGGATGCCCGTTTCAGCCTGACCACGGCGCTGCTCGCGGGCTTCGGGCGGGCGGCGGCGGAGGTCGGTGCTGTGATCATCGTCGGCGGCAATATCGAGGGCTTCACCCGCACGATGACAACGGCGATCACGCTCGAAACATCGAAGGGCAACCTGCCGCTCGCCATCGGGCTCGGCATGGTCCTCATCGCCATTGTCGTCACGGTGAATGCGCTGGCCTGGGGCGTGCGCCGTGCCGGCGAACGCTATGCGGGGTGAGGCGATGCGCGCGACCGTTTCCGATCTTCCGCTTGCGATCGAGGAGGCGAGCGTCCGGGTGCCTGGCCTCACCATTCTCGACCGGGTCAGCCTCACGTTTTCGCCGGGGTCGCCCACGGCGCTGATCGGGCCGAACGGATCGGGCAAGACCACGCTGTTGCGACTCGCGATGGGGCTCATCGTGCCCAGCGACGGCCGCGTGACCTATGCCGGGCGACGGGGCGTGCCTCCGCGCCGCCGCGCCATCCTGTTCCAGCGTCCGGCGATGCTCCATCGCAGCGCCGCCGCCAACATCCACTACGCCCTGTCGAGCATCGGCGTGCGGCGGGCACAAGCTGTGGAACGGACCGAGGAACTGCTGGCGATGGTTGGCCTGTCGGGGGCGGGCGGGCGTCCGGCGCGGCGGCTCTCGGGCGGTGAGCAGCAGAGGCTGGCGCTGGCCCGGGCGCTAGCGCGCGAGCCGGAGCTTATTTTTCTCGACGAGCCCACCGCCTCGCTCGATCCGGCCGCCACCAAAACGCTGGAGGATGTTGTGCGGCAGGTGGCGGGGCGCGGTGTCAAGGTCGTCATGTCCACGCACGATCTGGCAAGCGCGCGCCGTCTGGCCGGCGAGATCGTGTTGATGCACCGCGGCTGCGTGGTCGAGACCGGCGCGGCTCAATCGTTCTTCGCCGAGCCCAAGACGAACGACGGCCGCAGGTTCGTCGCCGGCGAGCTCTTGATCTGAACCGACAACCACGAAGGAGAAACCCGATGATCATGGTCCGCCGCAGTTCTGGTGCTGCTCTCGGCCGCCGCCGTTTTCGGTATGGCCTTGGCCTACCCCGGCGCTCTCGCGCAGGACAAGGCGATCACGGTGTCGTCCACGACATCGACCCAGGACTCCGGCCTGTTCGGCCACCTTCTGCCCATGTTCACCGGCAAGACCGGCATTGCCGTGAAGGTTGTGGCGCAGGGCACCGGCCAGGCGCTCGACACCGGCCGCCGCGGCGACGCTGACGTGGTGTTCGTCCACGCCAAGGGGCAGGAGGAGAAGTTCGTCTCCGAGGGCGCGGGCGTGCAGCGCTATCCGGTCATGTACAACGACTTCGTGCTCATCGGGCCGAAGAGCGATCCGGCCGGCGCGCGCGGCAAGGACATCGTCGCGGGGCTGAAGGCGATCCAGGCCAAGGGACAGACGTTCATTTCGCGCGGCGATCGTTCGGGCACTCATTCGGCCGAGTTGAGTCTGTGGAAGGTCGCCGGCATCGACGTGGAAGGAAAGGAGAAGGCCAAGTGGTACCGCGCCATCGGCCAGGGCATGGGCGCAGCGCTCAACACCGCCTCGGCCTCCAACGCCTATGTGCTGGCCGACCGCGGCACCTGGATCTCGTTCAAGAACCGCGGTGATCTCGATATCGTGGTCGAGGGCGACAACCGGCTCTTCAACCAGTATGGCGTCATCCTGGTCAATCCGGAGAAGCACAAGCACGTCAATCGCGCGGCCGGCCAGGCGTTCATCGACTGGCTGGTGTCGGATGAAGGGCAGAAGGCGATCGACAGTTACGCAATCGGTGGCCAGCAGCTCTTCTTCGCCAACGCCAAGCAGCCGGGCGTGTGATAGGCGCGCGCCGACGCGTGATGGCTTTTGCCGCGATTCTCTCGGGAGCCGTCATGTCCCAACCAGCCCAGGCGGAAAACGTCCTACTGCACGCGGCAGGCAGCCTGCGCACGGCGCTGGGCGATGTGACTGCGGTGTTCGCCAAGGAAACCGGGCTCGCGGTGGAATCGAAATTCGGTCCATCCGGCCTGCTGCGGAAAGAGATTGCTGGCGGCGCGCGCGCAGGGGTCTTCGCCTCGGCCAATATGGAGCATCCGCGTTCTCTCGCTGCCGCAGGGTTGAGCGGTCCGGTGGTGCTGTTCGCGCGCAACAGGCTGTGTGCCCTGGTTCGTCCGGGCCTGAGCGTCCAGCCAGATAACGTGCTCGAACGGATGCTCGACCAGACAGTGAAGCTCGGCACCTCGACACCCAAGGCCGATCCGTCGGGCGATTATGCTTTCGAGGCGTTCGCGAAGGCGGACAAGCTGAAGCCCGGTGCGCGGGCGGCACTGGAAAAGAAGGCGATGCAACTCACCGGCGGGCCGGACAGCCCGCCGGGTCCGCCGGGCAAGAATGTCTATGGCCGTGTCCGCGCAACCGGGGGCCCGGGAGCGGACGGTCCGTGACTCGGCCGGCCGTGACGTGCGGGTCCCGGCGCAGGTTCGCCGCGTGTTTCCGGCGGGACCGCCGGCGGCGATCCTGCTCTATACGCTCGCGCCGGAGCTGATGCTGGGCTGGCCGCGGGCCAATCGCCCGGAGGAATGCGCGCTGCTGCGCGCTGATATCTGTCGGAGGCCCGAGCTCGGCCGGCTGACCGGGCGTGGCAACACGGCCAACCTGGAGGTGGTGCTGGCGACACGGCCGGATCTGATCGTCGATTCCGGCTCGACCAGCGGCACGTTCGTGTCGTTGGCGACGCGCGTCCAGGAGCAGACCGGCATTCTCTATGCGCTGCTCGACGGCCGGTTCGAAGCCATCCCCGACACCTATCGCATGCTGGGCCGGATCGTCGGCCGGCAGGAGCGCGCCGAGCAACTGGCGCGCTATGCGGAAGAGACGCTCGCGACCGTGCGGAGCCGCGTCGCGCGGGTGCCCGAGAGCGCGCGGCCGAAGGTCTATTACGCCCGCGGCCCGCGCGGATTGGAGACCGGGCTGGGCGGTTCGATCAATGTCGAGACCATCGCATTTCTCGGCGCGCGCAACGTCGCCGCCGAGCGGCAGGGCGGGCTCGCGCTGGTGTCGATGGAGCAGGTGTTGCGCTGGGACCCCGAGGTGATCGTCACCATCGACCGCGACTTCGCCCGCGATGTCCGGTCGAGCCCGCTCTGGGCCTCGGTGTCTGCGGTGCGCGAGGGGCGGGTGCATCTGTCACCCAAGCTGCCCTTCGGCTGGGTCGATTTTCCACCCTCTGTGAACCGGCTCATCGGCCTGTGGTGGCTTGGCCGGATCTTTTACCCTGAGCTCTTCCCGGAGGGGGTGGCGGCGCGTGCACGGGAATTCTACCGGCTGTTCTATCACGTCGATCCGAGCGACGCGCAGCTTGCGGTGGTGCTGGAGGGCCGTGGTCCGATCGGTCCGTGACGCGATCCTTATCGCTGCGTCGCGCCGAGGGCTTTGCAAGAATGGCCACCACGGTAGGATAACGGCGGCTATGACAGGTTCATCTTCTGAAACCGACACGCCCCGGTCCGCGGCGGCGGCCTTTGCGTCGGGCCGCGCGCCGGTCGCGGGTTTCCTGGTGGCGATCGCCGTTCTCGTGGCGGGCCTCGCGCTCTCGTTTACCGTCGGCCGTTTTCCCGTCGGGATCGCCGATCTTCTCCGCGTGATCTGGTCCGCATTGACCGGCACAGATTCCGGCGTGTCGCCCGCGGCGCAGAGCGTCATCCTTCAGGTGAGAGGACCGCGCGTTCTCGCTGCGGCGCTGGTCGGCGCAGCGTTGGCGATAGCCGGAGCGGCGTTCCAGGGGCTGTTTCGAAATCCGCTCGTCTCGCCCGATATCCTCGGCGCCTCCTCGGGCGCGGCGTTCGGCGCGGTGCTCGGCATCTTCTTTTCGCTCGGAGTTCTCGCCATCCAGGGGCTGGCTTTCGTCGGCGGGCTCGCGGCCGTGGTGGCGGTCTATCTGATCGGGTCTTCGGTGCGGGCGCGCGACCCGGTGCTGGTTCTGGTGCTCACCGGCGTGGTGATCGGCGCCCTGCTGGGAGCCGGCGTCGGTCTGGTGAAATACCTGGCCGACCCCTACAACCAGCTTCCGGCCATGACCTTCTGGCTGCTCGGCTCCCTTGCCGCCACCGATGCGAACGATCTGCTTCCGCTCGTCGGACCGATCCTGCTCGGC
Organism: uncultured Alphaproteobacteria bacterium; assembly: GCA_963758225.1. Lineage (GTDB taxonomy): Bacteria > Pseudomonadota > Alphaproteobacteria > Rhizobiales > Xanthobacteraceae > Z2-YC6860. The sequence goes on from CAVWUJ010000008.1 coordinate 17,097, forward strand.
ACGATCATTCTGTTCGCGCTCCGCTGGCGAATGAATGTCATGTCGCTGCCCGACGAGGAGGCTCGCGCCCTCAGCGTGGCGACCGGGCCTGTGCGCGTCGTCGTCATCGCGGCCGCGACACTCGTCACCTCGGCGAGTGTCGCCGCCGCCGGCATCGGCGGCTGGGTTGGGCTGATCGTGCCGCATATCGCGCGCACCCTGGTGGGGCCAGATTTCTCGCGGCTCCTGCCCGCGGCGGCGCTTTTGGGCGGCGGGTTCCTGCTGATGATCGATACGCTGGCTCGCACGGTCGCGGCGATCGAAATTCCGCTCGGTATCCTGACGGCGGTGGTCGGCACGCCGTTCTTCATCTGGCTCCTCGCCAGCGTGTCCAAGACCTGGTCGTGATGCTCGAAGGACGCTCTCTCTCGATCGGCTACAGCGACCGGCTGGTCGGCCAGGGTCTCGATGTGGCGCTTCAGCGGGGAGAGGTGCTGGCCCTGTTGGGGCCGAACGGATCCGGGAAGACGACGCTGCTCAAGACCCTGCTTGGTCTCCTCGCGCCGATCGCGGGCGAAGTCAGGATCGGGAAAAGCCCGCTCGGTGCCCTATCGAGCCATGAGCGCGCCCGGCAGATCGCCTATGTCCCGCAAACCCATCACGCCACCTTCGCCTTCACCGTCGAGGCCATGGTGCTGATGGGACGCACGGCCCATGGCGACCTGTTCTTCCGGCCGACAGCGCACGACCGTGCCGTCGCCTTTCGGACGATGGAACGGTTCGGCATCGTTCACCTGGCGCAACGGCCGTATACGATGATTTCCGGCGGCGAGCGCCAACTCGTCCTGCTCGCACGCGCCCTGGCGCAGGAGCCGCAGTTCGTCGTGCTGGACGAGCCGACGGCGAGCCTTGATTTCGGCAATCAGGGTATCGTCCTGCGAGAGATCCGTGCGCTCGCGGACGCCGGGCTCGGTGTGCTGTTCACCACGCACGATCCAAATCATGCGCTGCGGGCCTCTGATCGCGTTTACCTTTTGCGCGAGGGCCGTTGCCTCGCAGAAGGGATGACCGGCATGACATTGAACCGCGCGCAGCTCGAAGCCCTTTACAAGGCGCCGGTCGAGGTGATCCGCGACGGGCTGTCGGGAGCCGTCGCGTTCCTGCCTGGCTGAATGAAATGACAGACACGACGGAACAGTCGTTGCCAAGGCGGTGTTGATTCGATGCCGGGACGCGCGCCATCCGGCGCGATCTCCGGCCACAGGAGGCTTTCATGCGGAACACTGGCGTGTTGGTTTCCCTCGTTGCCGCCGCTGCGCTTGTCTCCAGCGCCGATCCCGCCTCATCACAAAGGCGCGACCGGTCGTTCGAGCCTCGCGCCCAGATTATCCAGTCCGACCCCTATGCCGTCTACGATACCGACGGCGTGACCGTGGTGGGACGCGATCCGGACCCGTTCATCCGGTTGATGATCCGCCGCGATCCCAAGCCCTGGGAACACGATAGCTGATATTTCAGCCATCGCCTCGGGCATGGACCCGGGATAGAATGATGGCATGTCGAAAGCGAAGATCGATCCGATCAAAACCAGTCCAACCAAAACCGATCCGATCGAGAACGGTTCAAGCCGGAACGCAACGATCCCCAACGGCACAATCCCGAACGGAACAATTCCGAACGACATTGCCGTCATTCGCCCCGATCCGCACGACCCGCGCCTGACCGAGCGGGTGAAAGGCATCGACCAGGCCGGCGTCGCCGTCGAGACGGCGGTGGTGGTCGAGCGTGCGCTGACGATCTTCCTCAATTCACAGGAGATCGTCACGGCGATGACCATTGGCGACTATCCCGACTATCTGGCGATCGGCTATCTGCTGAACCAGAACATGCTCCGGCCCGACGACGTGATCACCGGCGTCGATTACGACGAGGATCTCGCCGTCGTCGTCGTGCGCACCAAGCGCAAGACGAACTACGAGAAGAAGCTGAAGAAGAAGGTGCAGACGTCGGGCTGCGCCCAGGGCACCGTGTTCGGCGATCTCATGGAGGCTCTGGAGGACGTGCAATTGCCCGACGCGGAGCTGCGCACATCGTGGCTCTATGCGCTGACGCAGGAGATCAACGTTACGCCGTCGCTCTATCTTGAAGCCGGCGCGATCCACGGCTGCGTGCTGGCGGTGCGCGACAAGCCGCTGGTCTATATGGAGGACGTCGGCCGCCACAATGCGGTCGACAAGATCGCGGGCTGGATGCTGCGCCACGACGTGCCGGCCGGTGACAAGATTTTCTACACCACCGGACGGCTCACTTCGGAGATGGTCATCAAGACCGTGCGGATGGGCATCCCGATCCTGGTGTCGCGGTCAGGCTTCACCGCCTGGGGCGTCGAGCTGGCGCGGAAAGCAAACCTCACGCTGGTCGGCCGCGCGCGCGGCAAGCGCTTCATCGCGCTCGCCGGCGAACAGCGCATCGTGTTCGACCAGGACCTGCGCTATGTCGAGGAGGAAAGCGCCAGGCACCGGCGCAAGGCGGCAGCGCACGACGAGTGAGGGCAGGGCGGACTGGCCGGCCCGCGTCAGTCCGCCGCCGGCGTCGGATAGCCACGCCGGCGCTTGAAGTCCTTGATCGCCTCCTTGACCACGCCGCAGACGGGAATGGGAAGCCGCACCGCGTCGGCTTCCTGCTGGACGATAGTCATGTCCTTCTCGGCCCAGGGCGTCGGACGGCTCTCGGCACGATTGGAGAGCGACCAGTTCTGCGCGCTGGAGTGATGCAGCGCCTCGCGCAGCCGCTCCTGGTCCACGCCCAGCGCTTCGCCGAGCCGCAGGCCCTCGTCGCTCGCCGTCATGCAGGCCCACAGGATGAGATTGTTGACCATCTTGCCGACCCGGCCGGCGCCGAAAGGACCCAGGTTGAAGATGTCCGACGCGAAGGTGGCGAACACCGGCCGGCTGCGTTCGAAGGCGGCTTTGTCGCCGCCGCTCATGATGAGCAGCGCGCCGGCCTCGGCCGCGGGCTCGCCGCGCGTGAGCGCCGCGTCGAGTAGCACAATGCCGCGATCGGCGACACGCGCGGTGAGTTTCTTGGCGGTGCCGGGCGCGATCGTCGAGCCGATCGCCACCACGAGGCCGGGACGCGCGGTTTCCATCAGGCCGCCCTCACCGAAGAAGACCTGCTCCACCTGCTTGTCAAAACCGACCACCACGATCACGAGATCGCTCTGCGCGGCGACCGCAGCCGGCGAAGGCAGGATCGTCGTGCCGAATGCCGCCGCGGCCTCGCAGGCCGCCTTTGCCGGATCGGTGCCGCAGACCGGATAGCCCGCCTTGAGGATATGCCGGGCCATCGGCCGCCCCATGGCGCCGAGGCCGATGATGCCGACGCGCTGCTTCTGGCTCACGGGCCGATCCTCCCTTGTCACGGTCCGTTACGGACCTCTCTGAGCGCCGCTCAAAGGCGGCAGTCCGGAAAGCGGGTGATTTATTTCACCACCTGCCACTCCAGAGTCTCGCCGCCGTGATAGATCAGCGCCCGCTCGTCCGGGCCGGCGACCTTGATCTCCTCCGGCGCGTCCAGGACCGCTTCTCGAGCGTGATGGTTTCTTTGTTCGGCGGAGGCCGTAATGCGTCGGGCCGTTGAGCGAGGCGAAGGCCTCGAGCTTGTCGAGCGCGTTCTCCTCCTCGAACACTTTGGCATAGGTCGCCATCGCGACCGGCGCGTTGAAGATGCCCGGGATGCCGTTGAGGGCGAGCTTCTTGGCCACCGGATGCGGCGCCGAGTCGGTGCCGAGGAAGTAGCACGCCTCGCCGGAGGTCGCGGCCTTGCGCAGCGCCTGCCGGTCCGTCTCGGTCTTGATCACCGGCATCACGTACATGATAGGGCTTGAGCCCCCAGCCGAGCCAATCGGTGCGGTTGTAGTTCCATGTGATACGGCGTGATCGTGCCGCCGACCTGCGGCGCGTGCGCGCGGACGAACTCCACGCCGTCCTTCGACGACAGATGCTCGAGGATGAATTTCAGTCCGGGAAACTCGCTGCGACCACGGCCCGAGGTAGTTTTCGCAGAACACGCGCCTCGCGGTCGAAAATATCGACTTTCGGATCGACGTCCTCGCCGTGCATGAGGAAGCGCATGCCGAGCTTCTCCATGCGCTCCAGGACGCGTTTGATCTTGCGATAGTCGGTGACGCCCGCCGCCGAGTTGGTGGTGGCGTTGGCCGGATAGAGCTTCACCCCGGTGAACACGCCCTCGCGGAAGCCGCGCTCCACGTCGTCGGGATCGGTGTCGTCGGTGAGATAGCAGGTCATCAGCGGCTTGAACGTCGAGCCGGCGGCAGTGCGGCCATCGCGCGCTCGCGATAGGCGATGGCGTCGGCGGTGGTGCGCACCGGCGGGATCAGGTTGGGCATCAGGATGGCGCGGCCGAAATGCGCCGCGGTGAACGGCAGCATGGCCTTGAGCATCTCGCCGTCGCGCACGTGCAGGTGCCAGTCGTCCGGCTTGCGGCTTGATGGTGATGCGGCTGTGGTCATGAGGCCTCGCTGCGGCGTTGCGGCTTGCCCATCGGGCGCCGTGCCTTCCGGCGCGGGTCGGCCGCGTGGCAAGCGAGAAGAAGGTAGGCGAAAAGACCCTGTTGCGAGCGGTGCGGCCGTCGAAGGACGCATCCGGGGCGTTTCGCCGCCGCCTTCCGGCGGCGGGTCGTGTTCCTCAGATCAAAGTCAGGCATTCTGAGGGCCGCCGCCGCGCCGTTGCCGGCGATACGGCCGAACACCGCGCCCGACATCAGGCCCGAGCCGCCCGGATAGTTGAAGTAGAAGATGCCGCCGACGAGCTCGCCGGCCGCATAAAGGCCCGGGATCGGGTTCATGTCGCTGTCGATCACCTGGCCCGTGTCCGGATCGATGCGCACGCCGCCGAAGGTGAAGGAGACGCCGCAGCCGACCTGATAGGCCTCGAACGGCGGCTCCTCGATCGTGTTCGCCCAGTTCGACTTGTTGATCGGCAGGCCCACGGTGCAGCGGCCGTCCTTGATGTTCGGATTGAACGGCACGTCTTTCTTGACCGCGGCGTTGTAGTTCTTGATCTCGTCGAGGAAGCCCTGCGGATCGACGCCTTCCAGCTTGTGCGCGAACTCCTCCAGCGTGTTGGCGGAGACCTTGCTGACGCGCTTGATGCGGTATTCGTCGCGCAGCATGGGGATGATCTTTTTGTCGAACACCTGGTAGGCGAAGTTGTTCGGCTGGCGCAGCACCACCGAGCCATACTTCGCATAGGTGTAATTGCGGAAGTCCGCGCCCTCGTCGACGAAGCGGCGGCCCGTGGCATTGATCATGATGCCCCAGGGATAGGAATGCTTCTGGAAATTGTCGCCGACCGAGAGGTCGCCGAACTCCGGCGCGTTGTAGTCCCACTGCACCGCATGCGAGCCGGACCAGTTGCCGAACGACGAAGCGCCGATGGCGAGCGCCATGTTGATGCCGTCGCCGGTGTTGTAGGGCGTGCCGCGCACCTTCGCGAGCTCCCAGCCCGGCCCGAGATAGCGCGTGCGCATCTCGGCGTTCGAACTCGAATCCGCCGCAGGCGATGACCACGGACTTGCAGCGGATATCCTCGATCCGCGCCGTCGCCTTCACTTTCACGCCCTCGCACGACGCGGCCGTCGTAGATCAGTCGAATGCGCGGGTGCCGTAACGCACCTCGATGCCTTGCTGCTCGGCGATCTTCAGGTGCTGATCGATCAGGCCCGGTCCGCCGCCGGTGGCCTCGACGGTGAGGCCGCCCCAGAACTTGAACTTGCCGTCGATCAGATAGGCTTGCCGGCCCCAGATCGGGTTGAACTTCATGCCCTTGCCGTGCAGCCATCGCATGGTGTCGCGCGAGCGGCCGACCAGCCGGTCGCAGAGGTCGCCGTCGGTGCGGTACTGCGTGACGCGGAACATGTCGTCGTAGAACTGATCGGTCGTGTAGGTGCCGAAATCGGAGCGGTCGATCTCGTCGGGCGTGAGGTCCGGCATGATGCGCCTTGAGATCGTCGACGCCGTCATAGACGCAGCGGAACGCGCCGGCGGTGAAGCGCGAATTGCCGCCCATCAGCTCCTTCGGCGCGCGCTCGAGCATCAGCACGCTGGCGCCCTTCTCGCGCGCGGCGAGCGCCGCACAGAACGCGGCATTGCCCGCGCCGACGACGACGACATCCCACGGCTTGCCTGACACTCTCGCTTCTCCTTCTTTATCCCGCGGGGCCTGCGCCGCGCGGCAAAAGGGTTGATTTCCGTAATTCGACGAGGGATCGGCGCCTGTCAAGGTCGGCCGCCCGCCACTTCCAGTGCCGGCCAGCCACTGCCGGCCATGCCCGTCGCCGGGCGGCGCCTGCGCGGACACACCCGGCAGGGGCGATAGCCAGCGGACCATATGACCATTCCAATTTGGCTTCGGAATTGCAAACTGGCCGTGCCACACGCCGGCGAAGGCGGCGGGACCGCTCGGAAGGACGCCGCGCGACGACAAATCGCCGGCCTGGAAATCCTGGCGCGCCACGCTCGAAACGGAGAACGCCAATGAGAATGAAACGATGGATTGCAGCACTGCTCGGACCCGCCCTGCTTGCGGCGGCCGCGACCGGTGCCGCCGCCCAATCCTATCCAAACAAGCCCGTGCGGCTGGTGCTGCCCTATTCGCCCGGCGGCGTGGTGGACTATGTCGGCCGGCAGATCGCCCAGCATCTGGGCGATGTGATCGGCCAGCCGATGGTGCCGGACAACCGTCCGGGCGCGGGCGGCATGATCGGCATCGACGCGGTCGCCCGGGCTGCAACGACGGCTATACGCTGCTGCTGATGGATCCGGCGATCGTGATCAATCCGACGCTGCAGGCGAGCGTGCCCTATAATTTGTTCAAGGATCTGACCACCGTCTCGGTGGTGAGTTCTTCGCCGCTGGTGCTCGTCACCGCGCCGGGCCTCCAGATCAAGACGGTCGAGGAGCTGATCGCCTACGGCAAGGCCAATCCCGGCGAGATCAACTTCGCCTCCGCGGGCATCGGCACCACGCCGCATCTGGCCGGCGAGTTCCTGCAGCAGCGCAGCGGGATCATGGCCACGCACATCCCGTACGCAGCATCGGCCAGTCGTTCCCGGACATGCTGGCGAACAAGATCCAGTTCTGGTTCTCTTCGATCGCCGGCGCGCTGCCGTTTACCTCCGACAACCGCGTCACGGCGGTGGCGACGACCGGAGAGCAGCGCTCGCCGGTGTTCAAGGATCTGCCGACGGTGGACGAGGCGGGTCAGAAGGGCTTCGTCGTCGATCTGTGGCTCGGCGTGTTCGGGCCGTCCGGCATGCCGCCGAGGTGGTCGAGAAGCTCAACGCCGGTCTGCAAGATATTCTGAAGCGTCCCGAACTGATCAAGGCGCTGGCCAAGGTCGGCGTGGAGGCGCGCGGCACCATCGTCCGCCGAGGGACAGGCCTTCGTCAAGGCCGAGTTCGAGAAGTGGCGGACCGTCATCGAGGAGGCCGGACTGAAGGGCGGCAAGGGCCAGGAGGTCAAGCCGAAATAGGGAAACGCCGCCTTCGGTTGTATCCGGGTGAAAGGAAAGCCCCGGCTCCGGACCATCGGAGCCGGGGCTTGCGTTCGGCTGGGTCGCCCGATCAGACCGCCGGCGGCGGTTCGACCGTCCCGGGCATCGTCACCGGCGGCGGAACGGCGCGCTTGTAGGCGGTGAAGTTGACGATCGCGGCATTCCAGATCTGGCTGTTGGGGATCAGCACCTGGTCCTTGTTCTCGTTTTCCAGCTCGGTCATGAATAGATTCAGGTCCTTGACGATGCCGCGCTGGGCGCCGACCTGGATCTCGTCCGCCAGCCGGTAGGGGCGAAACAGCAGCAGCATCACGCCGGCGGCCACGTTGGTCAGCGTGCCCTGCAGCGCCAGGCCGATGGCCAGCGAAGCGGCGCCGACCACGGCGATCAGGCTCGTCGCCTGGATGCCGATGAGCTGGAGGATGACCAGGAACATCAGCACCAGCACAGCATAGCGCGCCAGGCTGGACAGGAAGCTTGCGAGCGTCGAGTCGATCCGCCGCCCCGTGAGCGCGCGGGCGATCATCCGCTGGACCGTGTTGGCGATCCACCAGCCGACGATCGCGACCAGCAGAGCGCCCGCAAAGCTCATTGCATAGACGAGAACCAAGCCGCTCAAGGCTTCGGCATCGCTGACCATGTCTGCTCTCCGTTTCGAGAATCGGAAGCGTCAAGGATACGCCCGCAGCCTGGCGTTGCGTAGCCCCGTCGTGGACCGTCCGGCGGTGCGTCCGGGTAGACCAGCGGCGGCGCTGCGGTCAGGCGGCCGGCGCGACGCGGGCGTCGGGCTGTTTGGTGCGCCGCAAGGCATCGGCGACGAAGCCCGCCGCCTTGCGCTCCTCGATGAAGTCTTTGAGGTATTCGACCCCCGCCAGCCGGCCCTTCGGCGTGCCCATCGCCTGCTGGATCGCCATGAAGGCTCCGTCCATCACCCGGACCTTGGGATCGGTCTTGGCGTATTGGACCAGCGGCTGGCGCACGCCCGCCGCGACCTCGAGATTCTGCTCGAAGAACAGGTCGATGGAGGCGCGCCCGCCGCCGGTTCCGGCGCGGACGATCTCGGCGTTCTTGATCGTGCGGGTGAGATAGAGGTCGTAGGCGGACCCCTTGCCGACGGCGATCCGCACTCCGGGCCGGTCCACGTCGCCGATGGTCTTCAGCGGCGAATCCTGGCGCACCATATAGGCCCCCTCGATCAGCACGTAGGGCGCGGTGAATTCGATCTCGGCCGCGCGCACCGGCTCGACGGCGAGAAAGGCCACGTCCCACGCCTGTTCCTTGAGCGCGGCGAACACCTCGCCGGCGGCATTGAACAGCACCAGTTCGACCGGAACGCCGAGCCTGCGGCCCAGCTCATCGGCCAGTTCGATTGTGATGCCACCAGGCCGGCCGCCGGCCGGGTCGCGCTGCACCATGACGCCGTTGCCCTGGTTGATGGCGGCCCGCAGCTTGCCCGTGGGCGCGAGATCTTTGAGGACGGCGGCGGAAACGTCGGTCATGGGTGGATTTTCCTGCGTGTAGGGAAGGGCAGAAGGCGTGCGGTTGCGCGGAAAGCTAGAGCAAACCGAAGCGGCGGGCCAGCGATTGAGGCTCCGCCGCTGAGCCTTGGCGGATGATGCCCGGTAAAACGCGGGCGCCGGCCGAGACGGCGGCTCGCCAGACCCGGCACGTCTGCTCCAGGGCTTTATCCCGCCGCAATGAGATGCAGTTTGTCAGTCCGTGGGCCACTGGCCGACCGGGGGCGCCATATTCGGGACGGTCAGGGGGGCCGATCCACGGGAACGAGCAGATGTTTGATGGTGTGTTGCGTGCGGGATCGGTCCTCGCGTTGTTGATCGGATGGCCTCTGGCCGCCTTGGCCCAGTTTCCGCCGCCGCCAGCGCCGGCCGTCGATCCCTCGGCCGCGACCCCGCAGATCGACAAACGCTGGCCTTCGTCGCCGCTGCCGTCCCAGGACCTTTCCGGGCCGAAGCCAACACCGGCCGGACCGCAATCGCAGGCACAGCCCGCGGAGCAGCCAGACCCGGCGCCGCCCGCCATCGAGGCGCCTCCCGAACCACCGAAACCGGCGCGGGCCGAGCCCAACCCGAGGTCGAAGGCCAGGCCGGCCGCCAAAGCAGCGCCAAAGCCGGCTCCCAGGAATCGGCAACGCGCGGCAGCCCGGGGTCCAGCCGGCGACAGCGTCGTCTGTTCCGGCGTCTTCGCGAAGGATTCGAGCCACGAAAGGCTGGCGGCGCAGTTGAAGGAGGCCGGGATCGCCTGGGACGCGGTAACGGCGGCCAACGGCGGCCGAATGAATGCATCGGTGCTCTACCCGGGCAATCCGGCGCGCCGGCTGGAGGTGATCTGGGTCGACGACGCCACCCGCAGCGGCCTGCAGGTCGTCGCCATCAACGGACAGTCGCGGTGGAGCGCTCCGCGCGGATTGCGTCTTGGTCTCTCGCTCGCCGCGGTCGAAAAGGTCAACGGTCGCCCGTTCCGGCTCGGCCCCCTGGATGGCGAAGGCACCACCGCGGCGATCGACTGGGAGGGCGGCGCGCTGTCCCGGGTCGCCGGCGGATGCCGGGTCGGTGTGCGGCTGACCGGCAAGACTCCACCCGCCGACACGAAGCCGGCCGGTCCGGCCCAGGCCGCGGCCGATGGGTCCGCAGCCGGCCAGGGGGGTGCCGCAAAGGGGCTCATGTCGAACGATCCGGCTCTCAGAGGGGCCGGGTTAACGATCCGTGAAATCCTGATCGGCTATTGATACGCCGCAAAAGGGTCATCCTGCCGCCCTAGTGCCGTGCGGTATTTCGCTGTTGACGGGTTGGTGCGTTGATTGCGCAAATTTCGCGTCACGCCTTCCAGCCGATCCATTCACTGCAACAGACGCGTTCACTGCAACAGACGCGTTCACTGCAACAGATGCGTTCACATTGGGAGAGTCGATAGATGAGCAAACCCGAACGGCTTGGGGACGTCGACAAGGCCGCCGATGCGGAGGCCGCGGTGAGTGCGGTCGAGGGCGAGATCCGTGAGTTTGTCCGGCGCGACGTCTCGACGTTCCGCCGGTCGCATCATCAGCCCGAGGTTCACAGCGAGGCGGCGGCCGAGAACATCTCGTCGCTGATCCAGCGCATCTCCGGCGCCTCGATCACCGAGGTCGAGCGCGTGGTGTCCGAGCTGTCAGTGCTGCGCGACACGCTGCGGTCCGAGGGCGATCGTCTGCAGCGCGATATCGCCGCCTTTGCGTCGCTGAGCCAAGCGGCCCTCACCTCCACGCGGATCATTGCCGAGAGTCTCGACAACTGGAAGCCCGAACAGTCGAACCTGCCCAAGTCGCAGGCTGCGCAGGCTCCCCATCTGTCGAACCATTCTTCGGGCAGCCATTCTTCGGCCAGTCATTCCTCGGGCAATCATGCCTCGGGCAATCATGCGCCGTCGGGTCAGGCCACCTCCGGCCATGGATCCCAGGCTTCACAGACGGCCCAGGCCCGCACCGGCAGTCGCTGATCGCGGCGCTGGCCGCGTCCGCTTTCAAAGCAGAAAAGGCACCCGGCTCGCGTCGGGTGCCTTTTCCGCATTTCGCGACAGTCGCGTCTCGGTCAGTTCTTGATCTCGCCGACGACGATGCCGTTCGGCGGATTGACGATCAGAATCCGGTCCTGCGTGCGGACATACTTATAGCGCGTCGCCTCCGGGATCGACTTGGTGATGTCCTCCGGAAATGCGCTCAACGCCGTGTCCGGCGGCACGATTTGCGACACGGTAGCGTTGATCGCCGTCGGAGTTCTGGCTGTCGGCGGGCATCGACTTGACGCTCTGGGCGATGGTGCGCTTCTGCTCGTCGGTCAGCGGAAAACCGAACGACATGATCGGCATCTTGTCCTGCGCCGCGTTTTCCTTGGAAATGGTCGATGGCATGGTCTGGCGCGTCGCCCCGGGTACGCCGGGCTCCTCGCCGCCGCCTGGTGTCGCGGCCTGGGCGGGTCCCACCGATCCGGGCTTGAGCAGGTCGGCCTCAGGGCTTTGCGGATTGGCCGGAGCGCCTGGCGGGGGCACCGTGTTCATCGGCGCGACGGCTTCGCTGCGCGGATCGACGGCGTCCTTCTGCTGCATTTCCGGCGGCGGATGCTGCGGACCTTGCTCGGTCTTCTGCTGGGCGCTCGCCATGCCGACGCTCAACGCCAGCGCCGCGGCCGTTCCGAGGGCCAGCGTTCTGCTCAGGGCGAATGTTGTGCTCAGGGCAAAATTGCGCATCACCGTGTTGCCTATCGAGAAATTGCGCATGTGGGAGGACTTGCGCATGTGAATCTCCTATCGGTCGCGAACGCGACGGAGGCGCGCGTCCGCTCCGGTTGTGCGCGGTGCAGAATTGGCAGGGACAACGGACCTCTGCCACGAAGGCTGGCCGTGCGCGGGCCATCCTGACAACGCGCAAGTCGCGATTGCGTTGCCAGGAAATGCCACATTCTTTCCCGGCGCCGTTTCCGCGCTGCCGCGGGCGATGATGGGCGAAGATGGGCGAAGATAGGCGAAGATAGGATTGAAGTCAGCGCCAGAACTGGCGGCTGGCGATCCGCGCCCCCTCGGCCATGGCGGCGAGCTTGGCGAACACCACGTCCGGGTCCACGGCCGCCTGTCCCACCCAGGTGCCATAGCCGCAGTCGGAGCCGGCGATGACGTTCTCGCGGCCCACCCGTTTCGAGTATCGCGCGATCCGCTGCGCGATCACCTCGGGATGCTCGATGAAGTTCGACTTCGATTCGATCACGCCGGGAATGAGCACCTTGCCATCCGGCAGCCTGAGTGTGTCGAACAGCGCATATTCATGCGCATGGCGCGGATTGGCGGCTTCCAGCGAGATCGCGCTGGGCCGGGCCTTGAACACCACGTCGGCGATGTCGGCCAGGGCGACGTCGCGATGGTGCGGCCCCTCGTAATTGCCCCAGCACAGATGCATGCGCAATTGCTCTTCCGGGATGTTGCGGGTCGCGTGGTTGAGCGCCGCGATATGCATCTCGATCCGCTTGCGGAACGTCGGCAGGTCGAGGTCGGCGTATTGGATGTGGCGGCCCATGGCGAGATCGGGGCAATCGATCTGCAGCACGAACCAGCCTTTGCGACCGCCTCATACTCGTCTTGCATGGCATCGGCGATCGCGAACAGATAGGTTTCGTGGTCCTTGTAATGGTCGTTGCGAAAGAACAGCGACACCACGCCGGGCGATGCGGCGCTCATGAAGCCGCCTGCGGCCGTCACGGCCTTGAGCGCGGCGACGAGATTGTCGATATCGTGGCGCGCGGCCTGCGGATCGCGCACGCGGATCGGCCCGTTGCAGGCCGGTGTCTTGCGGCGCGAACGTCCGGGATCGCCGAACACGCGCTGCTCCAGCCGCGGATATTCGGCCAGGTCCTGATAGACGAATGTGTTCCCCCTGCCGCCGAAGCCGTCCAGGCGGTCCTTCACATAGGTGGCGTAGCTCGGCTTCGACATCTCGCCGTCGTTGATGAGGTCGATACCGGCGTCGGCCTGCTTGCGGACCACGCTGGCGACGGCGTCCCGCACCTTCTGCGCCAGCGCCGAAGGTTTGACGGGAATGCCTTCTTCCTTGGCGTACATGATCCGGATCAACTCGTCCGGCCGCGGCAGGCTCCCGGTATGGGTGGTCAGGAACCGCTCGGTGCTGCGCTTCATCCCCGTCTCCGCTCGCTTATTCGTTGGGGCGGACTGTAGATCAGTCGATCGGCACGGGCCAAACACCCGCGTCCCGGGGTCGGCGCGCGGCGTCAAAGCGGCCCGCGCCGTTGACAGCGGAGGCGGGGGGCCTTAGAAGGCGGCAATCCCGAAATCAGACGACCCTCGCGAGCGTGCTATGAAAGTCCGTAACTCTTTGAAATCATTGCGTGCTCGGCACCGCGACAACCGCATCGTGCGGCGCAAGGGGCGCGTCTACATCATCAACAAGACGCAGAAGCGCTTCAAGGCCCGCCAGGGCTGAGGATTAGGCCCGGCGCGCGCGTCCGTTCGTGGCGCAGCGCACACCGGGACACAGCGCACACCGGCCGATATCGCGTTGTGACGCAGCAGCGGCTGACAAAAAGCCTGCCCCCGTTTCCGGAGGCAGGCTTTTTTTGCTGCCGAACGCTCCGAGGAGCGGCGGCATCATCGGGACGATAGGGACCTGTTAGCGCGCGCTACCGGCACCGCCCAGGGTTCCGCGCTGGCTCTCCAGATGAGTGAACTCGGGAGCCTGGTCGAGCTGCTCGCGAGTTCGCATCGAGATAGATGCGCCGCTCGGTCTCGTTGCCGGCCCGCGCCTGCTGGCCGGACTGCGTCGCCGGCGTGGCCTGGCCGGTCGTCGGCGCGGTCGCCGGAGCCTGGGCGGTGGTCGCCGCGCGGCCCTCGGGTGCCGGATTGATGTCGAGCGCGTCGAACGCCACGGCGACATTCTTCTCGCCGATGCCGAGGAAGCCGCCGACGCCGATCACCACCGCCTTCACCTGGCCGTCGGCGCCAATGATCATGTCGTTGATGGTGCCGAGGTTCTCGTCCTGGCGGTTGTAGACATTGCTGCCGCTCAGCCATTCGGCGGACAGCTCCTGCGCCTGCTGGCGCTGGACGAAGTTCATGGCACCGGCCGCAGTCTGCCCGGATTGCATCTGGGCGGGCGGGGTGGTGGCCTGCGTCTCGGCCGGTTTCGTCTGGGCGAGCGCCGGAGCGGCCAGAAACTCGAGAACAGGACCAAGCTTACATGTCGTCGCATAAAGACCTCCTTCAGTCGGCATGGTTTCCGCCAAATCAACGTTCGACGGATGCTGCCGTTCCGAATGAAGCCGTGCGGCATGAAGCCATGCGGCCGATTGGCCCTGCGATGAAACAGGTGCCGCTTTATTGCCGGGATTCGTCGTAGCGAGACATGCGCAGCGGATCGACCTGTCCGCCATCGATGTCGATCGCGGTGCCGTGCAGCCAGCGTCCCTTCTCCGATACAGCGAAGGCGACGAGATGCGCGATGTCCTCGGGTGTTCCAAAGCGGGTGATGTCCAGCTCGCTTCGGTGACGTTCTACCGCCTCTTCTTCGCTCAGTCCGGTGCGCTGCATGATGATGGCAAGCCTTTGGCGAAACCGGTCCGTGTCCACCGAGCCGGGGTTCACCGTCAGCACCTGCACGCCGTCGCGCTTGCCGATCTCGGCAAGCGATTTCATGAAGGCGAGGCTTGCGCCGATGGCGCTGGCGCCGACCATGTAGTCGGCGACCGGTGCGCGCGCGCCGATGCCTGAGACGAAGACCACAGAACCGCGCGCGGCGGCAAGCTTCGGCCACAGCGCGCGCGACAGCCAGACCGGGGCAAAGAACTTCACCGCGAAGCCGTCGTGCCACTCCTTCGGCGTCATCGTGAAGAAGTCGCCGCGCCGGACTGCGCCGGCGTTGTTGACCAGGATGTCGAGCGTGCCGGTCTCGCGCTCGACGAATGACGACACCGCTTCCGCGGCATCCTCGCGAAGCAGATCGGCAACGAGGATACACGCGCCGGCACCGAGCGCGGTCACCTCGGCGGCGACGCCTGCAAGGGCCGCTTCGTCGCGGCCCGACAGGATCAGCGCGCAACCCGCTCGCGCCAGTTCCAGCGCGATGCCGCGGCCGATGCCGCGGCTGGCTCCGGTCACGAGCGCGGTCTTGCCTTGGAGAGCGGGACGGGGCTGCTGGTTCATCGGAGATCCGCTGTGACTTCTATGCCGGGATGCCGAGCGGGCCACTATGGGAGGCCATTGCCGAATGTAAAGCCGGCGGCTCTCCCTGCGGTTCTATTGTCGCAGCCTCGGCCGCTCACTATGGTTGACGGCAAAGCGGGCGCGGCCGGCTGCCGAAGGGGGCGGTCCGGGCGACAAGCTTCGCCAAGCAAGATCAACGATAATCATCAGGATATGAGGGAGGATACCATGAGCATCAACCGACGGACTTTCGTCGCCGGGACGGCGGCCGCCGCCGGCGCTTCGTTTGCGGGGACGCTCGGCAGCGCCCTGGCGCAGGAGGCGGCGAACTTCGCCGGCCGCACCATCGAATGGGTCGTTCCCTTCGGCGAGGGCGGCGGCAGTGACGTCTGGGCCCGTTTCCTGGCGCCCTATCTCGGACGTCACCTGCCGGGCAAGCCGAACGTCATCATCCGCAACACGCCGGGCGGCGGCTCGATCACCGGCACCAACGATTTCGTCGCGCGTGCCCGGCCGGACGGCTTGAGCTTCATCGGCACCTCCGGTTCGACGCAGTTTCCATTTCTGCTCGGCGACAAGCGCGTGCGCTACAATTACGCCGACCTCATCCCGGTGATCGTCTCGCCGACCGGCGGCGTCGTCTATCTGCCGACCAAGTTCGGCGTCAAGGATGCCTCGGAGCTGGGCAAGCTGAAGGGCCAGGAGCTGGTCTACGGCAGCCAGGGTGCGACCTCGCTCGACCTCGTGCCGATGCTGGCCTTCGTCGCGCTGGGTCTCAACGTGCGCCACGTGTTCGGCATGCGCGGCCGCGGCGAGGGCCGTCTGGCCCTGGAGCGCGGCGAGGCGACCATCGACTATCAGACCTCCTCGGCCTATCTCACCAACGTCGTGCCGCTGGTGAAGGAAGGAAAGGTGGTGCCGCTGTTCTCCTTCGGCGTGATCGATGCCAAGGGCAATGTGGCGCGCGATCCGACCTTCCCGGAGCTTCCGCATTTCGTCGAAGCCTATGAGATGGCAACCGGCAAGAAGCCGTCGGGCGTCGAGTTCGACGCCTATCTGGCGTTCTTCGGCTCCGGATTCGCCGCGCAGAAGCCGGCGATGCTGCAGAAAGGAACGCCGCAGCCGATCGTCGCCGCCTATCGCAAGGCCTTCGCCGCCGCGGTCGCCGACCCGGAACTGCAGGCCAAGAAGGGCGATGTCCTGGGCGACTACGAGCAGGCGGTCGGCGACGAGATCGACACGCTCTACAAGGTCGCGACCACCATCGATCCCAAGGCGCGCGACTGGGTGCGCGGCTTCCTCAGCAAGAACCACAACGTCCGCTTCTGACAGCGTTGGACCATCCGCTCCCGGACGCGCCGCCGGTTCGCGTCCGGCGCGGCCGTCTGCGGCCGGCGTCTGTCCAACATGCACCGTTGAAGCCCGAGGAAGCCAGGCATGGTCGAGGCGTTGTTCGATGCTCTCGCCAATCTTCTGACGCCCTATCATCTGGCCTATCTGATGGTCGGTGTCGGCGTTGGCCTCGTGGTCGGCGTTCTTCCCGGGCTCGGCGGCATCGTCGGCATGTCGCTGCTGCTGCCCTTCGTCTACGGCATGGACCAGACCGCCGCGCTGGCGATGCTGATCGGCATGCTGCCCGTGGTGGCGATCTCCGACACGTTCGCCTCCGTGCTGATGGGAATTCCCGGCTCCAGCGCATCGCAGGCCACCATTCTCGACGGCTTTCCGCTGTCCAAAAAAGGCGAGGCGGCGCGCGCGCTGAGCGCCGCCTTCATGGCCTCGATGATCGGCGGATTGTTCGGCGCGCTGATCCTCACCGTCTCGGTGCTGGTCGCGCGGCCGGTCGTCCTGTCGTTCGGATCGGCCGAGTTGTTCATGCTCACCGTGTTCGGCCTGTCCATGGTCGGCGTCCTGTCGGGACGCAGCCTGACCAAGGGGATCGCCGCCTGCGCCGCCGGGCTGGCGTTCGGCGCCGTGGGTGCCGCGCCCGCCACCGGCGAATACCGGATGGATTTCGGTTTGCTCTACCTGTCCGACGGCATTCCGCTGGTCATCGTCGGGCTGGCGCTGTTCGCCGTGCCGGAGATCGGCGATCTGTTGCGCCAGAACAAGTCGATCGCCGGCCGTGCCGCCGCGCTCGGCTCGCGGCTGGTTCCAGGGGGTGCGGGACACGCTGCATCACTGGTGGCTGACGCTGCGCTGCTCGGCCTGGGCATGATCCTCGGCATCATCCCGGGGCTCGGCGGCAGCGTGACCGACTGGATCGCCTATGGCCATGTGGTGCAGACCGCCAAGGACCGTTCGCAGTTCGGCAAGGGCGACATCCGCGGCGTCATCGGCGTCGAGGCGACGACCAGCGCCAAGGAGGGCGGTGGCCTCGTGCCCGCGCTCCTGTTCGGCATTCCCGGCTCGGGGTCGATGGCGATCTTCCTTGCCGGCATGGTGCTGATCGGGCTTCAGCCGGGACCGGCGATGGTCGAGCGCCAATCTCGAAATGACCTATACGATCGTCTGGTCGCTGGCATTGGCCAACGTGATCGGCACGGTCCTGTGCATCATCCTGGCGCCGAGCATCGCGCGGCTGACCGGCATCCGCTATCCGCTGATCGCGCCGTTCATGATCATGGTGATCTCGTTCGCGGCCTTCCAGCCGACGCGTTCGCTCTATGATCTCGTCGCGCTGCTGGCGGTCGGCGTGATCGGCATGCTGCTGCGGCGCTTCGGTTGGCCGCGGCCGGCGTTCCTCATCGGCTTCGTGCTGGCGACGCAAGGCGAACGCTATCTCTATCAGGCGGTGCAGTTCGCGGGCTGGTCGTTCTTCGCCAAGCCGATCGTGCTGATCATCGCCGCGATCATCGTCGTGTCGGTGTGGCTCGGCGCGCGCTCCTCGCGCGGCGAGGGAGGAAAGATCGAGACCGAGGGACAGGGCACGCTTGCCGCCACCGCGCCGCTTTGGCCGCAGATCGCATTCACGCTGTTCATCATGGCGCTGTTCCTGTTCACCGGCTACGAGAGCCTCGATCTGTCCTATCTGGCGCAGATCTTTCCCGCCGGCATCGCCGTGGTCGGTCTGCTCGCGACCGTCGCGGTCCTGGTTCCGCAGGTGCGCGGCATCCGTACAAGTCCTGCGGTGTTCGACGGCGAGGCGGAGCGCACCACGCGCGACGACACGCTCAGTCCGCTGATGTATGTGGTGTGGCTCACCGGATTCATCGCGCTGATCGCGCTGGTCGGCTATTTCCTGGCGCTGGCCGTCTTCTTCGTCGTCTTCCTGCGCGCCGTGGCGCGGACCGACTGGCTGCGATGCATCCTGCTGACGGCGCTGGCCGGCGCGATCATCCTGACGCTCGGCTGGGTGCTGAACCTGCAGATGCCCGGCGGGCTGCTGCAGCAATCGTTCAATCTGCCATGGCCGTTGCGCTAAGCGCATGACCCCGGAAAGTGGGAACCGGTTTTCGGATCGGGTCATGCGCCAGCCGGAAGCATCACTGGCGCGGCGTCCACCGGCGTTCGCGGTGACGCCGTCAGTTGCCGGCGCGGGCCTGGTTCACGATGGCGAACGGCGCGGTGAGGATGGCGCCGGCGGTGTCGAGCACGAAGGCGCCGGCACGCTGGATGTTGTCGCCCGGTCCCTCGCGCTCCGGCCCGACAATGCGCGGATAAAGCGCCGCCAGATAGACGTAGCGGTCGTGGTTGAGCCGGTTGGACGCCGACGTTTCCGAAATATCGATGATGCGGACGCGTGATTGCATGGCCGTTTCCTGCACGCGTGGATCGGTGACATTGAGTGCGCCGACCCGCTCGCGTGCGCCGGAAATCCGGCTGGAGATGGACAGCGCGCGGTCGTCGCTGGAGACGAGAAGGGTCATCGGCGGCGACAGGGGGCCGATCACCGAGACCTGCTGGCGAAAGACATCCACATCGATGTCGGGAGCCGCCAGCACGACATTGAGGCGGTTCAGCACCGCATCCCGGCCGGTGAGCCGCAACTGGCGCAGCGTCTCGATGGTGAGCCATCCGCCCATGCTGTGGGCGATCAACGTGATGCGGTCGAACTCGTGGATTTGCGGCCACCATGGTCAGAAGCTCTGCCAGATAGTCGCGCGAATAGGCGACCGAGTCGCGGTCGGCGACATAGCCGAGCGCAGTGGCCTGGGACGGCCACGAGAACAGGATCTGCGTGTTGTCGACGCCGGCATCGGCAACGATCTGTGCCAGCCGGAACAGCGCTTCCTGGAAGTTGTTGTTGTAGCCGTGCACGAAGATGCCGACATTCTGCCGGCCGGGCCCGTGTTCGGGCAGGGCGATGCGCTGCTGAAACTCCCGGCGTGTCAGCACGGCCTGGTCCACGGTGACGAAGCCGCTTTGCGCATCGCCGCCGGGCGTCGGCAGTTCAACCATCCCGCGCCGGTGGTTGGGCGGCACGGCGATCGTGAAGGCGGCGAAGTTGAGCGCGCGGGCGCGCTGATTGGTGAAGATGTTGACGCCCGGCCGCGCGCGCTCCTGCGTGGTGGCGACGAGCAGCCGCGTCAGCTTCGAATCGGGCGGCACGGGCGATGGCGTGAGGCGCTCCGGCCCGGGCCGCGCGGCGCAGCCGACGGCCAGGAATGCGGCCAGGACGACCGCGCAGGCGCGGCCCATGCCGGACTGGAGCAATGCCGGACGCAACTGAACTTCGGCCATCCTCGAATCCGCACCCGACTAGAAAATCCGATTCCGCCCCGGGCCCTCGACCGACGGACCCTTCTGATGCTGCGGCTGGTCCGCAACCCTAGCAAAGTCTCGCGCGCGGCACCAACCCGGGCCATGTCGTGGTTAAGAGATGCATGGTTAGGGGGAATGCATGGTTAGGGGAAATGCATGGCCGAAATACGGTTTCGTCTCGTGGGCGCATGCTTTACGCGGTTGGATCGGGACCGCCATGTGGCGGGCCGCACCGGGCGTGAAAAGGAGTCAACGAATGGATCAGCGCGGACCTGCGAACGGGGGCTTCGTCAGCCAGCTTCCGGTCGAGGATGAAATCGTTCTCGATCACGTCGGGCATTTCGTCGCCGACCCGGACGCGGCGAACCGCGCGCTGGCGCGGGCCGGGTTCGCGCCGGCGCCGGTGTCGATCCAGGTCAATCCCGATGGGACGCCGACCGGCACCGGCAATGTGACCGCGATGCTGGAGGCGGGCTATGTCGAGGTCCTGTTCAAGACGGCCGATACGCCGCTCGGACAGGAGTTCGAGGCGGCGCTGTCGCAACACTCCGGCGTTCATCTGGCGGCCTTCGCGGTCGCCGACGCGCCCGCGCATCACGCAAGGCTCGGCAAGGCTGGTTTCCCGATGCGGCCGCTGGTCCAGTTTCAGCGCCCGGTCGAGACCGAAGGTGGGCCGGGGATCGCCGCCTTCACCGTGGTGCGGGTCGATCGCGGCGCGATGGCGGAGGGGCGGGTCCAGATGCTGACGCACCGGACCGAGGAGACGGTGTGGCAGCGGCGATGGCTGCGGCATCCGAACGGGGCCACGGGCCTGCTCGATCTTGTCGTCGCCTCGTCGGACGTCGCGGAGGCAGCCGAACGCTTCGCCCGTTTCACCGGGCGTCCTGCGGTCGCCAACCGGTGCGGCGTAGGCATCGAACTCGATCGCGGCCGCGTGCAACTCGTCGATGCGCCCGGGTTCTCGGGGCTCCTTCCCGGCATTGCGATTCCCGGCCTGCCGTTCATGGGGGCCTATGCGATGCAGGTCGGCTCGCTCGACCGCTTCCAGGAACGGCTGTCGCCCTGGCTTGCGGTCGCACGGACGGGGGCAGTCTTGACGACGCCGTTTCCCGAGGAACTCGGCAAGGGCGCCTGGGTATTCGTCGAGGACCCGGCCGATTTGCCGTGGCGGCGATAGAACGCTTCCAGGAAAAAATCTCTTCCAGGAAACAGCGAAATTCCAAAAAGGAAAAGCAAATTCAGAGAAAATAAGAACGAAGCGGGAAGAGGATTTCGCCCGAGCCGGCTGAACGCTATGTCAAAAGATATGTCAAAAGATAAAGTCAAAAGGCATCGTCTGGCTTAAGACAAAACGAGCTCCTGAAGGAGCCCGTTGTGTCGGCAAAAAGCGTGGTGTGAGTTACCACCGCTGGGTGCCGTACCAATCGTCGATATCCTTGCGCACTTGGTCGCGGGCAGTGCCGTAACGCTCCTAAATCTTGCCTTCGAGCTGCTCACGCTTGCCATTGATGACGTCGAGGTCGTCGTCCGTGAGGCGGCCCCATTGTTCCTTGACCTTGCCCTTCATCTGCTTCCAGTTGCCTTCAACGCGATTCCAATCCATGGCTTGGCTCTCCTGGGTTTGTCTATGATGCCACGTTAACGCGGCCCTGCCGGCGAAGGTTCCGGAGGACGGGCCGCACGGCGCTTGCGATCCGGCTACGGCGCGCGAGTCTGCCATGCTCTTGCGTCGCCATATTCCGGCACGGCGTCGCCATATTCCGCACGGCCTAGCTCTCTTGCCCGGCCGAGCTCTTGCGCGCTCAAGCTCTTGCGCGCTCAAGCTCTTGCACGCTCAAGCTCTTGCTCAAGCTCTTGCGCGGTCCATTGGGATGCGCGAGCATGACGGATCAGATTCATGAGGAGAGGACCATGACGGATATGGCCCCTGCGGGAGCGGGCCGGCGCATTCTCATCGTCGAGGACGAGATGCTGATCGGCATGCTGCTGCAGGATATGCTCGCCGACCTGGGGCATGAGGTTGTCGCCGTTGTGCCGCGTGTCAATGAGGCGCTCCTGGCCGTTCAAAGCGAGCGCTTCGACGTGGCCATCCTTGACGTGCACCTCAACGGCCAGCCGGTGTTTCCCGTCGCCGATGCGCTGATCGCCAAGCGCATCCCGTTCGTCTTCGCGACCGGTTACGGCGAGCGCGGCCTGCCCGAGCTTTACCGCTCCCGGCCGGTGCTGCAGAAGCCGTTTTCGAACGACGATCTGGAGCGCACGCTCGGTATTCTTTTTGCGAGCCTGGCGAAATCAGGCTGACGGCTTTGGGCTTTCGCCACGGTGCCGTCAGTTCTGCGCGTCGCGATAGAAGTTCCTCGCATCCGCGGTGAAGGCCGCGCGCTCGCCGGCGTCGAAATAGAACATGTGGCCGCCGCGATAAGTCTTGAACGGCACCCGGTCGGGCCCGACCAGCGGTGCGATCCGGTCCAGGAGATACCGGCTCACGCCGTAAGGCGTGACCAGGTCGCTGCGACCGTGCACGGTGAAGACGCGGAACGACGGATTGAGGGAGAGCAGCACCCGCAGATCGTCGCTGATGCCCGGCGGTCTTCGGCTGTCGCCCCAGGTCCAGCGCCGGTTCACCTCGGTGTTGAGCAGGTGATAGGTGAGGTCGGTCTTGTATCCCAGCTCCTGCCGCGCATAGGCGGCAAAGGCCCCCGATAGCGCGCGCGAGAATCCGTCGAGCACCGGATCGGCGCTGCGTTGCGTGGCGCCTTCCTTTTCGGGAAACGGATCAGGTGCCGTGAACGCGCCGTCATAGAGACTGGCGATCTCGCCGCGCCGTCGCGTCTCGGCCAGGAACGCATCGGCGACCATGCCGCGCGTGCGGATGACGGTTTCCAGCGGCAGGCCGGTCATGCGTGCGATGGTGGCGTAGAAGGCTTGTCCCTGCTCGCCGGACGGAGGCGGGCCGGCGAGGCCGGTGAGATAGTCGGTCAGCGCGAAGCGTTCGGCCTCGGCCATCGCTTCGTCGCTGGTGCGCCCGGTGTCGCTGGTGCGCCCGGTGCGTTCGAGTTCGGATGCGACCAGCGAGGGGAAGCCGAGCGCGGCGCCGAGCGCAAATTGCTGTCCGCCCCACAACATCGAGGCTTCCATCAGCGGCGATACGAGAACGAGGCCGGAGGGAACGATGCCCTGGTCGCTTTGCAGCACGCGGGCCACCTTGGCGGCGCGGAAGCCGCCGTAGCTTTCGCCCATGATATAGACCGGCGACCCGCCACGGCCATGACGCGCGAGGTAGAGTGCGATCGTCTTGGCGAGGCTTTCGGCATCCGGTCGCACGCCCCAGAAGGCCGCTCCGCCGTCGGGCTGCGCCGGGCGGCTCCAGCCGGTGCCGACCGGATCGATCATGACCAGATCGGTGAAGGCAAGCCAGGTGTCGGGATTGTCGACGATGCGGGCGGCCGCCCCGTCGCGGCCGCCGGGACCGAAGTCCACGATCCGCGGCCCCGCCAGTCCCAGATGGAGATAGACCGAGGCTGCGCCGGGTCCGCCGTTGAAGACGAAGGTCACCGGCCGCGTTGCCGGCTCGGCGTCCTTGAGGACATAGGCGGTGTAGAAGATGGCGGCGCTGCGGGCGCCCTTTTCGTCGCGCAGGTCGAGCGTGCCGGCGGTCGCCGTGTAGCGCAACGACCGCTCGCCGATGGCGATCGAACCGTCGCGGGAAATGTCGGACGGCAGGAGCGCGAGGACACCTTCCGACGGCGCGCGGGCCGTTTGCTCCTGTGCCGCGGCGGGAGCACAGGCGAGGGCGAGCGTCAGCAGGGCGGCGGCAAGGGGCATCATCGGCTTGGCGCCTACTTCAGTTCGAGCTTGCCGTCGATGTCGAAGCTCAGGTCTATCGAGCCGACGGATACGGTGGCCCGGGCCGCAAGCGTCTCGTCGCCCTTGAGCTTGCCGCTCGCCACCGCCTCGCGCACCGCCTTCTCGATCTCGCGCTGCGACGTGACGCCGAAGGTCTTGAGGAATTTGCGCAGGCTTGCATTCAGCGCGTCTTCATTCATCGCCTTCTCCTGTCCGTTCGTTCCTGTCCGTTCGTTCCCGTGCGCTTTGGCCCCTCTCGCGAGGCCGGCTCATGCGGAGCAGGCTACGGCGGGATTATGATCATATTCAGTCGCCTGGTCGGCATCCGCGCTGCCGCCTTTTCGGTCCGGCCTCGGCGCCGGCCGGCAAATCCTGTCGGGCGTCCTTTTCGGTGGTGCTTGGTGACGCCATCATCCAGATTGAGCCATCATCCAGATTGAAGAGACACCCGCGCACGGACGCTGCGCCGCAAAGGACATCACGATGAGGCGGGCCTGGGCGATTTGTCCGACGGGGAGCTGGAATCCGGCGACCGCGGTTGACCGTGTGGTAATCGGATCCCGCACCGGCGGGCCTTTGAGAGGCGAAAGCGGCGCCGAGTTCGAACTCGCGCTCGACGGGCCGGCGATCCTGCGTAACGGCGACGGGATCGTGCTCGACGATGGCTCCGTGGTGATGGTGATCGGTGTCACCGCGCCGCTGTTGGAACTGACCATGCGCCAGCCGGGCGATGCCGTCCGGCTCGCCTGGCATCTGGGGAATCGGCATGTGCCGCTGCAAATCGACGGCGAGCGGCTGCGGGTGTGCCGCGATCCGGTGGTGGCGGACATCGCCCGCCGGTTCGGCGCCGACGTCCGCGAGATCGAGGCGCCGTTCGAGCCGATGTCGCCGCCTGCGGCGCATCGTCATGGCGGCCACGATCACGTGCATCCCCATGATCAAGACCATGACGCCCGGTGACCATCCGCACCGCGATGGGAACTGGAATCAACGTTTTCCGCTGAACTGCGGCCGGCGCTTTTCCAGGAACGCGCGCACGCCTTCGCGGTAGTCCTCGTGCGAGCCGGCCTGCCGCTGGAGCGAGCGCTCCAGTTCGAGCTGGGTTTCGAGGTCGTTGCTCTCTCCGGCATCGAGGGCCTGCTTGATCAACCCCAGCCCGAACGTGGGCGCCGACGCGAAACGCGCGCACAAGGCGTGCGCCTCGTCCAGCAGCGCGCCGTCCTCGACGCATTTCCAGATCAGGCCCCAGGCCTCAGCCTGCTCCGCCGCAAGCGGCTCCGCGAGCAGCGCCAAACCGCGGGCGCGCGCCTGGCCGACCAGCCGCGGCAGCATCCAGGTTCCGCCGGCGTCGGGCACGAGTCCGATCCGCGCGAACACCTGGATGAAGCTTGCCGAGCGCGCCGCCAACACGATGTCGCAGGCGAGCGCGATGCTGCAGCCGGCACCGGCCGCGGCGCCGTTGACCGCGCAGACCACCGGAAACGGCAGCGCGCGCAGCTTGCGCACCAGCGGGTTGTAATGCCGTGCCAGAGCCTCGCCCGGCACTACGACATCGCCGTCGGGCGTGATCCGCTCGTTGAGGTCCTGCCCGGTCGAAAACGCGCGGCCCGCGCCGGTGAGAAGCAGCGCCCGGCAGGCCGGATCGGCCTCCGCCTCGGCGAGAGCCGTGGCCAGCGCCTCATGCATGGCCTCGGTGAAGGCGTTGAGCCGCTGCGGCCGGTTGAGGGTCAGCACGCGGTAGCCCGCTTGCTGCTCGACTAGGACGGGAATTTGGGTCATGCTTGATATCCGGAAGGTCCGTCACGATCGTCTTTACCGCAATGCCCGAGACGTGGGTCTGCAGTTTGGGCGGTTGTGCGCACCGAACCAAATGTAATCCGGGATTGAACCCGGGTCACTGATCGGAGGAAATCATGCCCACGATGAAGCGCGCTCTTTATTGGAGCGTCTCGGCGACGGCTGTTGCCGGATTGCTCTGTCTCGCCCTGCCTCAGACGGCTGACGCCCAACGCAAATCGATCCGCTGGTCCACATCGAGCGTCGATTCCTACGGCTACAAAGTCGCGGCCGCGATGGTGAAGATCGCCGAGGAAGCGCTCGGCGGCGAATACACCATCACCGTCAATCCCTATCCGTCCACCACCGCGCGCCATGAAGGCCGCGATGGATGGCGACGGCGAGATCGGCTACACCGCCGATGTCGGCATGACCCAGCTCTATGCCGGCGAAGGCGGATTCAAGGGCTACACGCCGGGCAAGGGCAAGCTGGTCCACACCTGGTACGCCTACCCGATGGAATCCTTCATGGCGGTGCCGGCCGACAAGGCGGCGCAGTTCAAGTGCCTGAAGGATCTGTCAGCGGCAAGCCGACCTTCTTCACGCCCGCCGGCTTCATGAACTGGCTCAATTTCCAGCGCATGTACAAGGCGCTCGGCTACGATTTCCGGCATGTGCAGATCGATCCCAAAACGCAGTCCGACGCGTTGCAGGGCGGCACGATCGCGGCGTCGGTCGCCTACACGACGTCGGGCGCTTCGCTCGCGCCCTACTGGAAGGAGACCGACGTGCGGATGGACGTCAAGGTCATCAATCCCTGCCCGGACGAGGTGGCCAAGCTGAAGGCGGCGGGGCTGGCGATCGGCAATGTCGGACCCGAAGGTGTTCACGAAGGAGGTCGGCGTCCAGAAGCATCCAGGGCGTGCCGATCCTGTTCGGCTACAACATGCGCGCCGACATGCCGGAGGACGTCGTCTACAAGCTCCTGATCGGCGTTCTACAAGAACCGCGATGCGCTGGCGAAGGCCGATCCGGCTTCGCGCCGATGGCGAAGGATTTCGTCGGCATGCAGGTCAACGGCATCAACGCCAATCCCGAGATTCCGGTCCATGCCGGACTGGCCAAGTTCCTCAAGGAACACAACGCCTGGGACGACAAGTGGAAGATCGCCGGCAGCGGAAGCTGACGGTTCAACGCAAACGGCTCCGGGGCTTGCCTGATGGCGGGTCCCGGAGTGCGTGCCCCGCAAGCCCGGACGGCAAGCCGGAGTGCATGCCCCGGGTTGCGGTGAGCGGAGCAGGCTCCTCCGTTGCTGGGCGTGGTTGCAGCGCCGCGCCGGAAGCCGGGGGAGCTTCAAGTTCGAGCTTCAAGTTCGAGTTCCATTCAAGGGGCGCGCCGGGTCTGTCCTTGTTGTGCATGCTGCTTGCGCAACCAAAAGTGCTGCAAGCAAGTCCTGGAAAAACAGGTCCTGGCAAACAAGTCGGGGTAAATGCCGACTGGCGCGCGGCTGGCCGCTGCGGCTGCGTGACGGCGGTGCCCGGCCGGCTCCGTGTTGATCCTCCGCCCGAAGGCCGGCGTGGTGTCGACGCCGTCCCTGAGGCCGACGCATTTAACGTGACTGGCGCATTCAACGTAATGCAGACGTTGCAAACAATGTGAATTAAGCTTGAAGCGACGGCGCGCGAGGCGGATCATGGGTTCGAATGTTGATCCGGCGACTGGGCCGTGATCGGTCGAGGGGCCGAACCGCCGGCTGAATCCGAAGCGATGGTCCGGAACGCCGCGCAGACTGCTGAAGGCCGGCGAAAAGACGAACGAGGAAACGACCGGGGCTCGTTAAGCCCCTGATCCGCGCATCGGACATGACCGCCTGAAGAAGCGGCCCGATGCGCCGAAAGAACAAGGATCAAGCTTCGGGGTGCGGGCTCTCCGCCGGCCGTCGGAGCGCGAGGGGGACGGACATGCTCGACCTGGTGCGCAGACAGCTCAATCTCGACGCCGCGATCTTCTTCTTCTCGGCTGCCCTGTTCGGATGGCTGATCTGGTATTTCTACACTGGCTACGGCGGCCCGCAGGAGCTGGCGTCCCGGCTGATCTCGCTCGTCCTCATCCTCCAGATTCTGTTCATGTACCGGGAGGACTATTTCTACAAATGGCTGCCGCCGCGCATCAACGATGCGATCATCGTGCTCTATGTCGGCATCTGTCTCTATGCGCTCTGGTACTTCTGGATCGAGTTCGAGCAGGTCGCGATCTACCGGCAGGGCTCCTACACCACGCAGGACTATATCGTCGGGCTGCTGATTTTTCTGCTGGTGATGGAGCTGTCGCGGCGGGTTCACCCGGTTCTGTTCTGGATCAATCTTTTCCTGGTCTTCTACACGCTGTAGGGGTTCCTCAGCCCGTTCGATTTCTTCTGGCATCCGGGCACGTCGTTCTATCGCGTGGTGACGTCGAGCACGGTGGAGTTCTCCACCGGCATCTACGGCATCTATGGCCAACTCGCGCTGACGATCATCGCCGCGTTCCTGCTGCTGGCGGCAGCCGCGCGCGGCTTCGGTGCGCAGGCTGCCATGATCAATGTCATGCGGCGGCTGGCTGGCGGCTCGCGCCAGATGGTGCCGCAGGCGACCGTGCTGGGCTCGCTGGCGGTCGGCACAGTGAGCGGCAGCGGCTCGGCCAACGCGGTCGTGGTCGGCAGCATCACCATCCCGCTGATGAAGCGTTACGGCGTGCCGCCGACCTTTGCCGCGGCGGTGGAGACGGCCGCCTCCATGGGCGGATTGCTGATGCCGCCGCTGATGGGCGTCGGCGCCTTCCTGATGTCGGGCTTTCTCGGCGTGCCTTACTGGGACGTCGTCGCCCGCGGCTTCGCGCTGGCGCTGGTCTATTATATCGCGCTGGCGCTTGCGGTTTATCTCCTGTGCGCGCGCGTGCTGCCGCGCGACCGCGTGCCGGTGAACAAGGTCCTGCCCTACGAGGCGGTGAAGACGTCGATCTTCTTCATCTCGGTCGCGTTCCTCATTTTCCTGATGGGCTGGGTCGGCATCGGTGAGCTTCTGGCTGCGCTCTACACCGCGGGGTTCATGTTCGCGCTGCTTCTGGCCGCGTTCCTCTATTTCAAATATGTGCTGAAGGATCCTCAGGTCGCCAAGGAAACGCTTCTGGCGAACGTCCGGCTGCAGTATCGAGACCCATGCCGAGATGACGTCCTATCTGACGCTGCTGCTGGCGACGCTCGGCATCATGATCGGCCTGTTCACGGTGACGGGCTTCATCAACCGCATGGGCGCGACGCTCTTGGAGCTCGGCGCCTGGAACGTGATGGCCATGATCGGCATGGCCTATCTGTTCGGCTGGCTGCTCGGCGCCGGCTTGCCGCCGACGGCGACCTATATCATCGGCGCGGTGATCATCGTGCAGCCGCTGGTGCAGCTCGGCATCAACCCGTGGGTGGCGCACTTCTTCGTGTTCCTCCTGTCGGTCTGGGGCGAGCTGTCGCCACCGACATCATTGACGGCGGCGATCTCGGCGAAGATCGCCGATACGTCCTTCATGCGGACGATGTGGGAGGCGTTGAAAATGTGCATCCCCATCACGCTGATGACCTTCGCGATCTTCACCCGGCCGAACATGGTCACGGTCACGGGCTGGCCGCAGCTCGTCGATGCGACGCTGGTTCTGATCAGCGTCTGCGGCATCTCGTTCGCCATGTTCGGACGCTTCATGCGCGCTCCGCCGATCGACTGGGCGTTGCGGATCGCACTGGCGGGGCTGTCCTTCGTGGTGATGTTCCACCCCGACACGGCAACGTCCGCAACGTTCGCTGTACCGCTTCTGATCGCCACGATCTTCGGCATCTGGCGGCATGCCCATGTCACGGAGCCCGCGGCGCCGCTGGCGGTGGAGCAGGCCGCCTCGCTACCGGGCGATGAAGAGCTGGCGCATATGATGGCCGACGCCCGCCGCGACATCGGTTGACGCGCGCCCCGGTTGATGAGGGCGCGCATCGGTTATGCATGACAGGCGGCTGCCGGAGGTTGCCTTCGGTGGCCGCCTTCGTGCTATCGAGAGGCATCCGTTTGACCTCTCGCCCGTAAGAAGCCCCGATGACCGAAACAAACGTCCGCGACCGCCTCGAACAGGCTCTGGCCCGCATCGCCGATCCGCAGGCGAGGGCGCTCGCGCCTGCCTCACCGTCTATGCCGATGCCGCGCGGCTTGCCGCCGATGCCGCCGATGCCCGGGCGCGCGCCGGCATCTCGCTCGGCGCGCTCGACGGCGCGCTCGTCAGCATCAAGGACCTGTTCGACGTCGCGGGCGAGGTGACCCGCGCCGGCTCGCGCATGCTGGCCGAGGAGGGCAAGCCCGCGGCGGCGGATGCGCCGGTGGTGCGCGCGGCTGCGCGCGGCCGGCGCGGTCATCGTCGCCAAGACCAACATGACCGAGTTCGCCTTCTCACGGCGTCGGCACCAATCCGCATTTCGGCACGCCGGGCAACCGTGCCGACCGCAAGCGCGTGCCGGGCGGCTCCACCTCCGGCGGCGCGGTCGCGGTCGCCGACGAGATGTGCGAGATCGCCATCGGCAGCGACACCGGTGGCTCGACCCGCATTCCGGCCGCGCTCTGCGGCATCGTCGGCTGGAAGCCGAGGCGGCCAGCGCATCCCGCGCGAGGGCGCGTTTCCGCTGTCCTTCGCGCTCGATTCGATCGGGCCGATGGCGCGCAGCGTCGCCGATTGTGTCGTCGCCGACGCGGTGATGGCCGGCGAGAGCCGGCGACGCTCGAGCCGGCTCCGCTCGCCGGCCTGCGCATCGGCGGTGCGCAGGGGTGCCGCTCGAGGATATGGACGGCACCGTGGCGCCCGCGTTCGCGAGGGCGCTCGACAGGCTCGGCGGGGCGGCGCAAGCGTTCGGACGTCAAGCTCGCGCTGTTCGACAAGATGGTGCAGGTGAACGCGCGCGGCGGCATTCGCGCCGGCGGAGGCCTTCGCCATCCACCGCGAGCTGCTGGCCGCGCGCGGCGGCGACGTCGATCCGAATTCGTGCGCGCCCGCATCGACGCGCGGCGCGCACGATGAAGGCCGCGGACTATGTCGCAGATGATGCGCGACCGCGAGCCGGCTGATCGCGGCGATGGACGCGGTGTTCGACGATTTCGACGTGCTGGTGATGCCGACCACGCCGATCGTTGCGCCGACGCATCGAAGAGGTGGCGATCACCGAGGTTTTTGGCGCGCGCAACGTACTGTTGCTGCGCAACACCTCGATCGGCAATTTCTTCGATCTGTGCGCGATCACGCTGCCGCTGCAGGATCGGGCAACGCATTGCCTTGCGGCCTGATGCTGTTCGGCGCGCAATGGCGACGACCGCGGCTGTTTCAGGATCGCGGCGGCAGTCGAGAAGGCGCTGTGCGCGGCTGATCGGCCGGCGTTTCGCGCCTATCTCGGGCGGCAATTCCGAGCAGTTTCACCTCACCCAAAGGAAGCCGGTCTTCGTCTGAACCATGACTCAGGACGCCCAGGTCAAACGTTGTCGTGTCGCAATGCCGGACGGAAAGCCGCTTCACGAGTAGTGTCCTGGAATTGCGCAAGCCGGCGTCGCAGCGTCGAGCCAGCGCCATGAACGCGGACCGAGAGCGGCGCATCGGGAGGGCCCATGCGCAGTTCCGCGCCAAAAGCTCGGCGGCTGTGCGTTGGACAGCTATCCGCATCGAGCTGCGCCGTGGTGTTGACGGCTTTCGCTGTCGACCGGAACGGCCGCGGTCGGAAAGCGCGCGCATCGCTGGGCTACCGTGGATCGGCCGAATCGACAAGATCCGAGCGTGGCGCGGTTCCGATTAACGCTCTGATGAACCCAAAGAAATACCCGCCGGGAGATCCGGTACGGTCTTTGCTTTCGATGCCGCGGTGCTGAGCTACTTCAGCGGCTGGCCGATCGTCACGTCGACGTGCCGCACGTCTCGATCTAGCAGGACAACTGGTCGCCGGCGACGCAGGCGGCGACGCCGGACGGGGTGCCGGTCATGATGATGTCGCCGGCGCTCGAGCGACACCAGCTGCGACAGCTTGTTGATGATCTCGGCACGTTCCAGATCATCTGCGTCGAGGTCGCCGTCCTGGCGCACCTCGCCGTTGCACGTCAGCGGATGCGGCCCTTGTCGGGATGGCCGATCTCGGCGGCCGGGCGCAGCGCGCCGCAGGGCGCGGAGAGTCGAACGACTTGCCGATCTCCCAGGGCTGCTTGATTCTTGCGCGAAGCGATCTGCAGGTCGCGGCGGGTCAGGTCGATGCCGACGCCGTAGCCCTAGACGTGGTCGAGCGCCTTCGCCGGTCGGGATGTTGCGGCCGCCGCTCTTCAGCGCGACCACGAGCTCGACCTCGTGGTGCAGGTCCTTGGTCAGCGGCGGGTAGGGGACGGTGCCGCCGTCGGGCACGATCATGTCCGGCATGCTTGGCGAAGAAGAACGGCGGCTCGCGCTCGTCCTTGCCCATCTCGCTGATGTGCTCGAGATAGTTGCGGCCGACGCACCAGATGCGGCGGACCGGAAACAGTTCGGACGATCCCGGGATCGCGAGGGCGGCCTGCGGCCGGCGGCGAAACACGTAGCTGCTCATGCGGTTTCTTCGGATTTGAGGGACGGGGACGGCCGGGTGAAGCGAGCAGTCGCGGCAGGCCGTGCGCCGGTCCGGGTTTCTGGGAAATGCGGGGTCCAGATATCACAGGGCCGCGGAGGGTCAAAGCACGGCCGGGTGAGTGCTGTCCCGGGTTCCGGGATTATGGCTTAAACGGTTGATATAACTTCTGTATTTTAGAAGCGATGCAGGCTCTCAGGCGGGGAGATCGGCGGCCTCGGCCGGGCGTGCGTCCGGGGCTTCTTCGCGAGCTGCAGGCGGTAGAACGAGGCGTAGCGGCCGCCCGCGGCGCAGCAGGTCGTCATGGCGGCCGGATTCGACGATCGTGCCGCCCTCGATCACCTGGATGCGGTCGGCATGCATGATCGTATGCAGGCGATGCGCGATCACGAGCGTGGTGCGGCCTTCGCACAGGTGCTCGATCGCGTCCTGCACCTGCCGCTCGGATTCGGAATCGAGCGAGGCGGTGGCTTCGTCGAGCAGGATGATCGGCGCGTCCTTGATCAGCGCGCGCGCGATCGCGATGCGCTGGCGCTGGCCGCCGGAGAGCTGCGCGCCGCGCTCGCCGACCGGCGTCTCGTAGCCGTGCGGGAACGCCATGATGAAGTCGTGCGCGCAGGCGGCCTGGGCGGCGGCGACGATCTCGCTCGTCGGTCGCGCTCCGGTCTGCCGAACGGCGATGTTGTCGCGGATCGTGCCGTGGAACAGGAACACGTCCTGCCCGACATAGGCGATCTGCCGGCGCAGCGAGCCGCGCGAAACGCCGGCGATGTCCTGGCCGTCGATCAGGATCGATGCCGCGCTGCGACTTCGTAGAAGCGCAGCATGAGGTTGAGCACGGTCGACTTGCCGCCGCCGGAGGGGCCGACCAGGGCCGTGACCTTGCCGGGTTCGGCGACGAAGCGACATGCCGCGCAGCACCGGCTCGCCGGGGCGATAGGCGAAGTGCACGTCGCTCAACTCGACCCGCGCGCGTTCGAGCTTGAGCTGCGGCTTGCCGTCGTCGGGCGGCTCGGTCGGCGGGCTGTCGATGATCTCGAACAGCATGCGCACGCCGACGAGGGCGGCGTTGAGATCGATGTTGAGCCGGGCGAGGCGCTTGGCCGGCTCGTAGGCGAGCAGGAAGGCGGCCAGGAAGGAGAAGAACTGTCCGGGCGTCGCGCCGGTTTCGATCATCCGGTAGCCGCCGTAGATCAGCGCGCCGGCGATGGCGAAGCCGCCGAGCGCCTCCATCAGCGGGCTGGCGCGGTGCGACGACGCGCGCCATCTTGTTGGACTTCGCGTTCGAGCTCGGCGATGTTGGCGTCGATGCCGCTCGCGCATCGTGTCTTCGAGCGTGAAGGCCTTGACGGTGCGGATGCCCTGCAGCGTCTCCTGCATCGTTTCCAGGATGTGGGCGCCGCCGGTGAACTGGTTGCGCGCGATCCTGTAGATGCGCCGCATCAGCTTGCGCAGCACGATAAGGCCGGCGGCGCGACGACGAGGCCGAACAGCGACATCACCGGGTCCTGGAGCACCATGACCGATGACGAGGCCGATCAGCGTCAGCAGGTCGCGGCCGATCGCGGTGATGAGAAGGTTGAGCACTTGCGCTGATCGCGGCGCCGGTGGTCATGCGCGCCATGAACTCCGACGAGTGCCGGTCGGAGAAGAAGCCGATGTTCTGCGCATCAGCTTGCGAACAGCCGCCGCTGGTTGCGGCGAGGATCCGGTTGCCGATCCGCGCCAGGATGACCGAATGGCCGTAGGTGGCAGCCCCTTCACCGTGAAGATCGCCAGCGGTCGACGAACGCCAGCGACGACGATGGCGGTGAAGTTGCTGATCCACATAGGCGGCGTTGATCACGTCGCCGATCAGATAGGCGCCGAGCGCGGTGCAGGCGGCGCGATCGCCATCAGCGCGAAGGCGATCGCGTAGCGCCGCCAGTGGCCGAGCGCCTGTTCCGTCAGCAGCCGGCGGATCAGCGCGCAGCGCGCTTTCGGGGTCCTCGGGCAGCGAAGTGTTGATGTCGTCGAGCATCCGGTCTCGGCCTGAAGCGTGCAATCGGCGGCCAGGGCCTGAACAGCCCGGGCTTACGCCGCCCTGCTTCCTTGCCCGTCGGCCGGCGGATTTTCAAGCCAAAACAGGGCCTGTCGGAGGCGCGAAGCCGTGCCGAGTCAGGCCGGAATGGCCGCGCGGTCGCCGTCGCGCCGGTCTCGCGTCATCAGATGCTGCTCCCAGGCCAGCGCATGCGCGACGATCGTGTCGAGATCGTCGAACTGCGGCGTCCAGCCGAGCAGTCGCCGGATGCGGCCGGCCTCGGCGACGATCGACACCGGGTCGCCCGGCCGGCGCGGCGCCGAGTCGCACGGCGAAGTTGCGGCCCGACGACGCGCTTCACCGCCTCGATCACCTCGAGCACCGAGTAGCCGTGGCCGTAGCCGCAGTTGAGCGTGGCGCTGTCGCCGCCGCGCCGCAGATGGCGCAGCGCCGCGAGATGCGCGCGGGCGAGATCGGTGACGTGGATGTAGTCGCGGACGCAGGTGCCGTCGGGCGTCGGATAGTCGGTGCCGAACACGTCGAGCTTCGCGCGCTGGCCGAGCGCGGCCTCGACCGCGACCTTGATCAGATGCGTGGCGTCCGGCGTCGACTGCCCGGTGCGCAGCTGCGGATCGGCGCCGGCGACGTTGAAGTAGCGCAGGATCACATGGTCGCAGCCCGTGCGCGGCGCCGGCGTCGCGCAGCATGATCTCGGTCATCAGCTTCGAGGTGCCGTAGGGCGACATCGGCGCCGGCGGCGCGTCCTCGGCGACCGGCACCTGTGCCGGATTGCCGTAGACCGCCGCGGTCGACGAGAAGATGAAGTGCTTCACGCCGCCCTTCACCGCGGCCTCGATCAGCGCTGCGGGAATTGGCGGTGTTGTTGCGGTAGTAGCCGAGCGGATCGCGCACCGAATCCGGCACCACGATCGAGCCGGCGAAATGGATGATCGCGTCGACGCTGGTGCGCGTCGATCAGCGCGTCGACCAGGGTCTCGTCGCCGGCGTCGCCGACGATCGAGCGGCACCGGCTTGCGGCAGCGCCGATGCGAAAGCCGGTGGACAGATTGTCGAGCACGACCACACGCTCGCCGGCATCGGCCAGCGCGTGCACCATGTGGCTGCCGATATAGCCGGCGCCGCCCGTCACCAGCACCGTCATGGCCCGTCCCCGTTATCTGCGGGCAGGCTGACGGCGTGCTGGCTCGTGTAGCCGGTTATCAGGCGTGGTTGACGAAGCGATGAGTGGTTCGCGATGGTTAATGAGCGGGTATACTGAACCCGTACAAATTGTAACGCATCGATGGCCGACATCCTCTTCATCAAAACCTCGTCGCTCGGCGATGTCGTCCACCACATGCCGGCGCTCACCGACGCCCGGCGCGGCATCCGCAGGCGCGCGATCGCCTGGGTGGTCGAGGAGGCGTTCGCGCCGCTGGTGCGGCTGCATCCGGCGGTCGACAAGGTCATCCCGGTGGCGACGCGGCGCTGGCGCGGGCGCTGCATCGCGCCGCGACGTGGCGCGAGATCGGCCGCTTCCGCCGGCTGCTGCGGCGCCGGCCTACGACAAGGTCATCGATGCGCAGGGGCTGTCGCTCGGCGCTCATCGCGCGTGCGGCGCGCGGCGCCGGCATGGCTATGACGCGCAGCAGCATCACGGAGCCTTCGCGTCGCGCCTCTACGACGTGCGCCATCAGGTCTCGCGCGCGCTGCATGCGGTCGAGCGCAACCGCATCGCTGACCGGCCTGGCGCTCGGCTATACGCTGCGACGGGCCGCACCGATTACGGCCTGATCGCGCAGCGCTGCGCGATGCGGCGGCGCCCTATGCGCGTGCTGCTGCACGCCACCGCGCGGCGCGCAAGGAGTGGCCGGAGGAGCGCTGGCTTGCGCTCGCGCCGCTGGCTGCGGCAACGAGGCTTCGAGTGCGTCCTGCCCTGGGGCGACGCCGAGGAACGCTGCGCGCAGCGAGCGGATCGCTGCGCGGCGATCCCGAACGCGGCCGCGTGCTCGACCGCCAGCCGCTCGACGCCATGGCGCAGGTGATCGCCGGCGCCGCGTTCGTCGTCGGCGTCGACACCGGTCTGCTGCATCTCGCCGCGGCCTCGGCGTGCCGCTGGTCGGCGATCTTCGTCGGCAGCGAGCCGGCGCTGACCGGGCCGGTCGGGCGCGGGCCGATCGCGATCGCTCGGCACGCGAGGCGCGCCCGCCGTCGGTCGCCGAGGTGCGTGCGCGGTCGAGCGCGTCGCGGCGCTGAGCGTCGAGGCAGTCAGCGGCCGTGTCTCGCTCGCAGGCATTGCTCGACGAAGCCGAGAGGTCGCCGCCGGCGAACAGATAGCCCGGCAGATGCCGGCGGCGCGCGCGGCCTCCATGTCGCTGTCCTTGTCGCCGATCAGGAAGCTGCCGGCCGGGTCGACCGGCCAGTGCCTGCATCAGGTCGAGGATCATGCCGGGCGCGGGCTTGCGCCAGTCCGATATCCTGCGATAGGCCGCGACCGGCGCGTCGGGGTGGAACGGGCAATAGCGAACGTCGTCGATGCGCGCGCCCTGCGCGGCGAGTTCGGCGCGCATCCAGGCATCGAGCGCGCGACATCGTCCTCGGTGAACAAGCCGCGCGCGACGCCGGACTGGTTCGAGACGACGAAGACGAAATAGCCGGCCTCGTTGAGCCGGCGGATCGCGGCGGCCGCGCCCGGCATCCAGCGAAAGCGCTCGCGCGTGCCGATATAGCCGTCGTCGTGGTTGATCACGCCGTCGCGGTCGAGAAAGGCCGCCGGCTTGGCGGCAGCCGGTGTTCTGTGCTGTGCCGCCATCGCATATCAGCCCTTCGGCGCGTCGAACAGTCGCGCTCGACCATGCCGCAGATCGCGTGCGCGGCGGTGATGTGGATCTGCTGGATCAGCGCCGTGTCGTCGGCGGGCGCGACCAGCAGATGATCGCAGAGCGCGCCGCAGTCGCGCGCCCTTCGCGCCGGTGAAGCCGACGCGTGACGAGACCGCATCTCGCGCGCGGCCTTGAGCGCCGCGAGCACGTTGGGCGAGCGGCCGGAGGTCGAGATGCCGATGAACACGTCGCCCGGCCGGCCGAGCCCGCGCACCTGGCGCGCGAAGACGTGCTCGAAGCCGTAGTCGTTGCCGATCGCGGTCAGCGCGGAGGTGTCGGTGGTCAGCGCGAGCGCCGGCAGCGGCGCGCGGTCGAACTTGAAGCGGCCGACGAACTCGGCGGCGATGTGCTGGGCGTCGGCGGCGCTGCCGCCATTGCCGGCGAGCAGGATCTTGCCGCCGGCGCGCAGCGCGCGGCGATCGCCGCTCGGCGATCGCGCGCGATCGCGGCGATCAGCGCCGGCATCGCCGCAGCGCGCGGTCGCATCGCATCGCGCGAGCGGCGGAAATGGGCGGCGATCTCGTCGTCGCGGATCGGTCATGCGCAGCGGGTGGTAGCGGCCGGCGCGGTCGTCCAGCGCAAGCGCACCAGCACGTGCGTGCGACGGCGGTCAGCACCTGGCCTGCCGGGATGTCGCGCATGCAGCGGTGATGCATCAGCCGGCAGACCGGCTTGTGGCAGGGCCGGCAGGGCACGTCGGTGCGGGTCTCGATCGACGGCGGCGAGCGGATTGAGCGGCGCCCAGTGCCACGGGCTGGTCGGGCCGAAAATGCCGATGCGTCGGCGTGCCGATGGCGGCCGCCACATGCAGCAGGCCGGAATCGTTGGACACCGCCGCGCGCGCGCACGCGAGCGCGAGGATCGCGTTGCGCAGGTCGTTGCGAGGTGAGGTCGCGCGCATGCGGGCCGGCCGCCGCGACGATCTCGGCGGCGAGCGTCGGTCTCGCCGGGCCCGCCGAGGACCCAGACCGCGCAGCCCTGCGCGGTCAGCCGCGCGCGCCAGCTCCGCGAAGAGGTGGCCGGCCAGCGCTTGCTCGGGCCCGACCGCGCCGGGCGCAAGGCGACCACCGGCCGCCGTCGTCGGCAAGGCCGCGCGGGCCGCGCCACTGCGCGACCTCCTGCGGCGGCACCACGAGCTCCGGCAGCGGCCAGTCGGCCGGCAGCGGGGCGCCCGCGGCAGCGCCAGCGCCGCGCAGCGGTCGATCATGCGCGGCAGCTTGCGTCTCGCCCCAGCGCAGGTCGTTGAGCAGGCCGAAGCGGGCCTCGCCGACGAAGCCGGTCCGCTCGGGAATGCCGGCCAGGAACGGCGCCAGCGCCGCCTTCCAGGTGCGCGGCATGACCAGCGCGGTGCCGTAGTTCTCGGCCCGCAGGCGCGTCGGCGAGCGCCGTGTGCTGGCCGAAGGCCAGCCGCTTGCGCGGCAGGTCGACGACGATGCCCTTGCGCACGCCGGGCATGTAGTCGAGCAGCGGCGCGCACAGCGTCGTGGTCAGGACATCGACCGGGCGGTCGGGCCAGCGGGCATTGCAGCAGCCGCACCACCGAGTGGCAGCGCACGAAGTCGCCGATCCACATGATAGGGGATCAGCAGGATCGGGCTGTGCCGGCCGCGGCGCCTGATCGGGAATGTTCGTGAATTGGTTCGCTCTTCGAGTCCCGCCTCGGAGGCAGCGCGGTAGCCCGGCCCCGGCGGCACTGTCCAGCCGCGAACGGCGAGCGCGATTCCATCCTCGCCAAGTTGCGCGGCGTCGCCGGCGCTTCGGGCAAAGGCGAATGATCAGGCATATGCGGGGCGGACATGCTGTCTGGTCACCGGCGGCGCCGGCTTCATCGGTTCGAACATGGTCGCCGGCCTCAACGAGGCCGGCCGCAGCGACGTCGTCGTCAACGACCGTCTCGGACCGACGGCAAATGGCGCAATCTCGCCAAGCGCCAACTGGCCGACGTGGTGCCGCCGGCCGATCTGATCGCGCTGGCTCGAGGGCCGCAAGCTCGACGCCGTGATC
The DNA here is from genome assembly GCA_963758225.1 of uncultured Alphaproteobacteria bacterium. Taxonomy (GTDB): domain Bacteria; phylum Pseudomonadota; class Alphaproteobacteria; order Rhizobiales; family Xanthobacteraceae; genus Z2-YC6860. The sequence continues at coordinate 56,211 of CAVWUJ010000008.1, forward strand.
CATCTGGGCGCGATCTCGGACACCACGGCGACCGACGCGCGACCTGGTGCATCGAGACCAACTTCCGGCTGTCGCTGACGCCTGCTCGACTGGTGCACGGCCACGCGCACGCCGTTCATCTATGCCTCGTCGGCGGCGACCTATGGCGACGGCGAGGCCGGCTTCGTCGACGACGGCTCGCCCGAGGCGCTGCAAGCGGCTGCGGCCGATGAACCTCTATGGCTGGAGCAAGCATCTGTTCGACCTCGCGGTCGTCGACCGGCATGCGCCAAGCGGCGAGACGATGCCGCCGCAATGGGCCGGCCTGAAGTTCTTCAACGTGTTCGGGCCCGAACGAGTATCACAAGGGCGAGATGACGAGCGTGCGTCGCCAAGCGCTTCGACGACGTCCAAGGCGGCCGGCACGCGTGCGCGCTGTTCAAGTCGCACGCCCGGCATCGCCGACGGCGACCAGCGGCGCGACTTCATCTATGTCGACGATGCCGTGGCGGTGGTGCGCTGGCTGCTCGACGACCCGTCGGTCTCCGGCATGTTCAATGTCGGCACCGGCAAGGCGCGCAGCTTCCGCGACCTGATCACGGCGATGTTCGCGGCGATCGGCCGCGAGCCCGAACATCGAATACGTCGACATGCCCGAGGCGATCCGCGGCCAGTATCAGTATTTCACGCAGGCCGACGATCGAGAAGCCTGCGCAAGCGCCGGCTACAACGGCGGCTTCACGCCGCTCGAAGAGGCCGTGAAGCGCTACGTCACGCACTATCTCGAACAGCCGGACCGCTATCGCTAGAGCAATTCCAGGAAAAGTGTGGAGCGGTTTTCCGTCCGGAATTGCGGTCAAGCAGAGAGAGCAATTCCAGGAAAAGTGTGGAGCGGTTTTCCGTCCGGAATTGCGATCAAATAAAGAGCCTGAGCGGCCCGACCGATTCCGTGACGGCGATCAGGCGATGCCGGCGCGCAGAAGGTCGTGCATGTGCACGATGCCGACCGGCTTTCCGTCCTCGACCACGAAGACGGCCGTGATCTTGGTCGTGTTGAGATGTTCGAGGATTTCGCCGGCGAGCTGGTCGGCGCGCGCGGTGTGCGGGCTGCGCGTCATGATGTCGTCCACGCTCTGCTCCAAAAGCCCTGGCCTCATATGCCGCCGCAGATCGCCGTCGGTGATGATGCCGGCGAGGCGGCCCTCGCCATCGACCATGCCGATGCAGCCGAAGCCGGCGGCCGAAATATCGACGATGGCGGTCGAGATCGGCGTGCCGAGCGCGGTCAGCGGAATGGCCTTCCCGGTGTGCATGATGTCGCGCACGAAGCGCAGCACGGCGCCGAGCCGGCCGCCCGGATGCAGGTCGCGGAAATCGTGCGCGGTGAAACCCCGGCCTTCCAGCAGCGCGACCGCGAGCGCGTCGCCGAGCGCGAGCTGGATCACCGCCGATGTGGTCGGCGCCAGATTGTGCGGACAGGCCTCGCGGACGCCGGGCAACTGAAGCACGACGTCGGCCGCGCGCCCGAGCGTGCTGTCGCCGTTGCCGGTGATCGCGACCAGGCCGATGCGGAAGCGGCGCGAATAATCCACCAGGTTTTTCAGTTCGACGGTCTCGCCGGACCACGACAGCGCCAGGATCACATCGGACTTGCCGATCATGCCGAGATCGCCGTGGCTGGCCTCGCTCGGGTGCACGAACATCGCCGGCGTGCCGGTGGAGGCGAGCGTGGAGGCGATCTTGCGGCCGACGTGGCCGGATTTGCCCATGCCGCTGACCACGAGCCGGCCGCTGCATGCGCCGATCAGGTCAACCGCCGCGGTGAAGGCTCTGGCGCATGCCGTTGCCGAGCGTGGCGGCGAGAGCGGCGATGCCGGCCTGCTCGGCGTCGAGCGTGCGCAAGGCGGAGGCGATCGCGGGCGGATCGCCGGCCTGCACGTCCTGCTGCTTGCTATCCTGCGCCAATTTTCGAAATCCCTCTCCGGCGAAGGACCTATCACGGGCCGGCGGAAACCAAAACAGGGAACAGGCCGTCATCCGGTCTGGGAACACCCGAATCGGCATGATATGAGAGCCGACCTTGCGCCATCGGGCGAACCGCCCGCGCGGCGTGGCGTGCAGACAGGCGCCGATGTTCGACTTCGAAAGGCAAATTCCGGCGCTTCGCAAGCAGACCGTCCTGTGCATCGGCGATCTGATGCTGGACGACTTCGTCTATGGCGAAGTCTCGCGCATCTCGCCGGAAGCGCCGGCGCCGGTCATCGCCGTGCAGCGCGAGGATGTCGTGATCGGCGGCGCGGGCAATGTCGCGCGCAACCTGGCGAGCCTCGGCGCGAGGTGCATCTTTCTTGGCGTCGTCGGCAAGGATGCGGCCGGGGCCATGCTGAAGGATGCCTTCACCGCGCATCGCACCATCCGTGCGCATCTCGTCGCCGATCCGTCGCGGCCGACCACGCGCAAGCTGCGTTTCGTGTCGGAGCACCATTCCACCCATCTGCTGCGCGCCGATTGGGAGGAAGCGCGGCCGGTCGATGCCGAGATCGAGAAAGCGCTGATCGCGCGCGCGCTCGCGGCCTTGCCGCGGGTCGGCGCTGTGGTGCTCTCCGACTATGCCAAGGGCGTGCTGACGCCGCGGCTGGTCCGCACCGTGATCGACCGGGCCGGAAAGCTCGGCAAGCCGGTGATCGTCGATCCCAAGGGACTCGATTTCTCGGTCTATCGCGGCGCGACCATGATCACGCCGAACCGCAAGGAGCTGGCGGAGGCGACGCGCCGGCCGGTCGGCACGCTCGATGAGGTGCATGCCGCGGCGCAGGCGCTGGCGCGCGTGGCCGCCTGCAAAGCCGTGCTGGTCACGCTCAGCGAGGACGGGATGGCGCTGCATGCGCGCGGCCGCAAGCCGGTCCACGTGCCGGCCTTCCCGGTCAAGGTGCGCGACGTGTCCGGCGCCGGCGACACGGTGGTCGCGGTGCTGGCGGCGCTCTTGGCGACCGGTGCGCCGTTCGAGGACGCGATGCGCGCGGCCAATGCGGCGGCGGCGGTGGTGATCGGCAAGCCGGGCACGGCTTCGGTTTCGGCGGCGGAGCTGCGCGCGCGCATTCTTCCGGCGGCCGCGCTCGCGCCCGAGGAAAAGATCGTCTTCGACTGGGCCGCGCTCGACGAGCGGCTCGGCCCCTGGCGCGCGCAGGATCAGCGCATCGGCTTCACCAATGGCGTGTTCGATCTCCTGCATCCCGGCCATGTGAAGGTGCTGGCACAGGCGCGCGCGGCCTGCGACCGGCTGGTCGTCGGCCTCAACAGCGATGCATCGGTGAAGCGGCTGAAGGGGCCGCAGCGGCCGATCCAGAACGAACACGCCCGCGCCGAGGTGCTGGCCGCCCTGGAGGCGGTCGATCTGGTGGTGGTGTTCGAGCAGAACACGCCGCTGGAATTGATCCGCCGGATTCGCCCGAGCGTTCTGGTCAAGGGCGGCGACTATCGCCGCGACCAGGTGGTGGGGGCGGGCCTCGTCGAATCAAGGGCGGTGAAGTGATCCTCGTGAACCTCGTCGAAGGCCACAGCACCACCCGCATCGTCGAAACCTCGCGCGGCCGCAAGCCGCGCCGCCGCTGATCCGGACGAAAGCCATGGCCGCCCAGCCCAGCCAGCAGGAAGAAGAGCGCCAGGTCCGTGCGTTCTTTGCCGACGCTCCCGCCGGCTTTTTCGTCGAGGTCGGCGCCAACCATCCGACCCGGAATTCGCAGAGCTGGCATCTGGAGCAGGCCGGCTGGTCCGGTGTGCTGGTCGAGCCGCAGCCGGTGATGGCGGCGACGCTGGCCGCGCAGCGCAAGGCGGCGGTGTTCGCCGTCGCCTGTTCGTCGCCGCAGCGGGCGGGCCATTCGCTGCCGCTGCATATCGCCGGGCCGATGTCCTCGCTGGACCGTGGTCGCATGGCGGCCGGGGCCAGGGCCGAATATGCGCTGATGGTGCCGGTGCGCACGCTCGATTCGATCCTGGTCGAGGCACAGGCGCCGGCGCCGATCGACCTGCTCTCGATTGATGTCGAGGGGCACGAACTCGACGTGCTGCGGGGGTTCGACCTGGCGCGCTGGCGGCCGCGGCTGATCCTGCTCGAAGATCATGTGGAGGACCTGGAGCGCCACCGCTATCTGACCCGAGCCGGCTATCGGCTGGTGCGGCGGCTCGGCTTCAACGGCTGGTACGTTCCGGCCGACGCGCCGCAACGGCCGGCGCTGGCGGACCGCTGGGAGATTCTGCGCAAGTACGGCCTGGCATTGCCGTTTCGCAAGTTTCGCAATCTCTCCCGGCGGATGCGCGGCAAAACGGGCGGTTATGCGGACGGCGGGTGCGCGCTGCCGCCGTTTGGCGCGGCGCCCTGAAACATGGTTTGAGGAGCACGCGCCCGCGCTATGCCGGGGCGCGCATTTCTTGCGGGATTTCGCAGCATTTGCAGGATCGAGCGTGCCGCGACTGAGCGCCATCATCATCACCCGCAACGAGGCGGCCAATATCGGCCCCTGCCTCGACGCCCTGGCGTTCTGCGACGAGCGCATCGTGGTGGAGGACGGCAGCACCGATGGCACCGCGGAGATCGCCAGGGCCCATGGCGCGCGGGTGGAGAGCCATCCGTTCGAGGGCTTCGGCGCGCAGAAGGGATATGCGCTGGCGCTTGCGACCGGCGAATGGGTGCTGTCGGTCGATGCCGACGAGCGCATCGAGCCGGCGCTGGCCCAGGAGATCCGCGCCGCGATCGAAAGCGGCGCCGCCGATGGCTACGAAATCCCGCGCCGTTCGACCTTCTGCGGCCGGCCGATGCGCCATTCCGGCTGGTTTCCCGATTACGTGCTGCGGCTGTTCCGGCGCGACAAGGCCTCATTCTCGAACGACATCGTCCATGAACGGGTGATCTGCGCCGGGACGGTCGCACGGCTGACGCAGCCGCTGGTGCATCATCCGGTTCTGCGGCTGGAGGATGCGCTGTCGCGCATGGACCGCTATTCGACGGCGGGGGCCGAGCGACTGGTCGCATCCGGTCGCCGGGTGTCGTTCGCCACCGGCATCCTGCGCGGATGGTGGGCCTTCATGCGCACCTACGTGCTGCAAAGGGGGTTTCTCGACGGACGCGAGGGATTTTTGCTGGCGGTCGCCAACGCCGAGGGCACCTATTACCGCTACATGAAGGCGTGGCTGATGGGGCGCCGGCGTGGCTGACCTGATCTCCATCGTCGTCACCACCTATGACCGCGCCGATGCGCTCGATGCGGTGCTGCGCAGCCTGTCCGACCAAACGGACCGCGGCTTCGAAGTCATCGTCGCCGACGACGGATCGGGGCCGGAGACGGCCGCGTGCCTGCGCTCCTGGACCCAGCGTCTCGGCGTCCGGCTGGCCCATGTCTGGCACGAGCATCGCGACTTCCGCGCGGGAGAGATCCGCAACCGGGCGGTGCTGGCCAGTCACGGCGATTATCTGGTGTTCCTCGACGGGGACTGCCTCGCGCGGCCCTCGTTCGTTGCCGCCCATCGTCGGCTCGCCGAGCGCGGCTGGTTCGTCACCGGCAACCGCGCGCTTCTGTCCCCCGCAATGACCCGCTCGGCGCTTGGCGATCCGCTCCGGCCGGAACGCTGGGGATTGCTGCGATGGACCGGCCGGCGGTTCGGCGGCGGCATCAACCGGCTGTCCGCGCTTCTGTCCCTCCCGCTCGGCCCGCTGCGCAAGCGGCGTGCCCGGGCATGGCAGGGTGCCCGCTCGTGCAACCTCGCCATCTGGCGTGCCGATTTCGAAACCGTCGACGGGTTCGACGCGGTATTCAGCGGCTGGGGTAAAGAGGACTCCGATCTCCTGGTGCGGCTTCTCCATGCCGGCGTGCGGCGCAAGGATGGCGCCTTTGCAACAGGCGTCCTGCACCTGTGGCATCCGCCCGCGGACCGGACGCGGCTTCCGGAAAACGAACGCATGCTGGACGAGGTCATCGCCGCGGGCAGGGTGCGCGCCCGGCAGGGCCTGACCCATCTGGCGGGGGCCTTGCCATGACGACGGCGGCCCAGGCGCGCCCTCGTTTCGACCGCGCGCGACTGATCCCGGTCGCGGACTGGCTCGCGGTGGCGCTCGCCGCCTCGCTGCCCTGGTCCACCTCGGCGACCGGCATCCTGGTGGCGCTGTGGCTCGTCGCCGCCGTGCCGACGCTGACGCCCGACGCCGTCCGGCGCGAGGTGGCGACGCCCGCCGGCGGCCTGCCTGTGCTGCTGTGGCTCGTCGGTGCCGCCGGCATGCTCTGGGCCGATGTTTCGTGGGGCGAGCGCCTGGAAGGCCTGTCGGGCTTCCACAAGCTGTTGCTGATCCCGCTGCTGCTCGCTTTTTTCCGCCGCGGCGGACGGGCGCGCGAGGTGATGGTGGCTTTCGTGCTCTCGTGCACGGTGCTCCTGGCGGTGTCGTGGCTGTTCCTGTGGATGCCGGAACTGGGGCATCCCCATCCGCGCATCGGCGTGCCGGTCAAGGATTACATCTCGCAGAGCGCGGTCTTCATCGTCTGCATGTTCGTGTTCGCGTATCGCGCCATCGAACTGTGGCGCGCTGGGCGCAGACCTGCGGCATCGGGGCTCGCCGCGCTGGCGCTCGTGTTCCTCCTCAACGTGCTGATGGTGGCGGTGGCGCGGACCGCGCTGGTGGTGATCCCGGTCCTGCTCCTGGCGCTCGGTTTCGTCTGCTTCCGCTGGAAGGGCGTCGCCGCGCTGATGGCCGGGCTTCTCGTCGTCGTGTCGATCGCCTGGGTGTCGTCGGATTTCCTGCGGATGCGGGTGACGAGCCTGCACCAGGAAATCATGAGCTATGGCGTCGACGGACGCCGGACCTCGGCCGGCGAGCGCCTGGAGTTCTGGCGAAAGTCCCTGATTTCCATCGCCGAGGCGCCGGTGATCGGGCACGGGACCGGCTCCATCGAGGACCGGTTTCGCCGCGTCGCGAGCGCCGAGGGCGTCGCCAGTTCCGAGGGCCTCGGCGCCTTGGTCACGAACAATCCGCACAACCGAACCTTCGCCGTCGCGATCCAGGTCGGGATGCTGGGAAGCATTGTCCTATGGGCGATGTGGGCGGCGCACGGCCTGCTCGTTTACGGCCGCGGGCTCGTGGCCTGGACCGGGATCGTCATCGTGACGCAGAACGTGATCGGGGGGCTGTTCAACACCCACCTGTTCGACTTCACCCACGGCTGGCTCTACGTGTTCGGCCTGGGGATCGCGGGAGGAACGCTGCTGCGCTTGCGCGGACCGGCGGAACGACCGGCCGGCGAGGGGGCGGGATCGTCCGCAATGCGGCCGGCTCAGCCTTTGTAGGATTTTTCCTCGACGATCGCGGAGCCGAAGTCGCGGTTGATGCGGTTCTTGGCCGCCGCCCGCCGGTCGTTGGTCTGATAGACGCTGCGTGCCAGTTCGATGAAGCGCGGCCCGAAATCGCCGGCCGCCTCGCATTCGCGGATGTCGTCCTCGATCTGCCACAGGGCGCTGTTGAGCGTCTTCAGGTCATGCGCATAGGGTTGCATCCGGGGCGTATCGAGGCCCGAGTTGCGCTTGAGTTCGTTGAGCACGCCCAGTTCCGTCGCCACGTTGCGCAGCTTGGCGGAGTCGGAAATCCGCTCGGCCTTGATCTCCAGGATGGTGATCTTGTCGATCAGTTCACCGATCGCGATCGGGGCGAGAAGCTGGTCCTTCGGGGCAGTCGGATTTGTCATCGCGGGCTTGCTTGGCATAGAGGGAAGCGCGTGCCGGAACTGGCGGTCGCGGCAACGATCCTCTAACAGGTCGGTCGAGCGGCTGGCAACGCGCGGCCGGGCCGCCGCCTGATGCGAGAACAAGGAGCAGTCCGCCCGCCATGAGCGTGCCCTTCGACCTGCCGCAGCAGCCGCGCATCCTGGTCGTCGTCCTGCGGCGCCTGGGCGACGTGCTGCTGACGACGCCGCTCATCCGGACGCTGCGCCGGGGGTTCCCGCAGGCGAAACTCGAGGTCCTGGCGTTCCGCGGCAGCGACCGGATCCTGCGTGGCAATCCCGACATCGACCGCGTGCTGACGGTCGCCGAGCGCCCCCGTGGCGGCGAACTCCTCAAGCTCGTCGGCGGGCTGTTCCGGCGCTACGATCTGGTGATTTCGACCCAGGCCGGCGACCGGCCGGCGTTCATGTCCCTCTTCGCCTCCGGCCGCCGGGTTGGCCTGGTCACGGCCAAGGGCAGCGGATCGTGGTGGAAGCGGGGCCTCTACCGGCCGGCGGTCGTGTCCGACGCGGACGGCCATCGCGTCGAGGACCTGCTGCGGCTCACCGATGCGCTCGGGCTCAGGCGGTACCCCGATCTGGTCTGCCCCGAGGGGGGAACGGCCGACGGGGTGGCGCCGGCGGGCCCCTATGCGGTGATCCACGCCAATCCGATGTACCGCTACAAGCGCTGGAGCGACGCGGGCTGGCGCGGGCTGGCCCGGGGATTGGCCGAGCGGGGCCTCACCGTGGTGGCGACCGAGGGCCGCGACCCCGAGGAACGGGCCTATGTGGACCGCATCTGGCGGGATTCGCCGGTTCCGGTCGTCCGCGAGCATGGCCTGCTCGACTGGGCGGGCCTGACGGCGCTCCTCAAGGGCGCGTCGGTCTATTTCGGACCCGACACGTCGGTCACCCATCTGGCGGCCGGGTCCGGCTGCCCGACCATCGCCCTGTTCGGACCGACCAGCCCCCGGTTGACGGGACCATGGCCTGTGGGCGGCCTCGAACGCCCCTGGGATCATTCGGGAACCGTGCAGCGGCGTGGCAACGTGCACGTGGTCCAGAACCCGCTGCCCTGCCTGCCGTGCGAGCGGCTGGGCTGCGAGCGCCATCTCGACAGTCCGAGCATCTGCCTGGAGGAACTCACGTCGGAGCAGGTGCTTTCGGTGACGGACCGTGTGCTTTCGGCGATGGGGCAGGCGCCGTCGCCTTCTGTCCGGCCGGGTCCGGCCGCCGATCGCGTGCTGCAGGGGCCTGTCGGCGGTGGCACGGCGGGGCAAATACAGCTAGACCAATAGCAATTCCAATCTATGGCCGCCGGACCGGCGGTGCCTGCAATCCGTTCAAGGTTTTTCATGCTCTCGGCGCAGCGGCTGACCCCACGCCAATGGCTGATCGTGGCGCACGATCTCGTCGCCACCGGTCTGGCGCTCGTGGTCACCCTTCTGGTTCGGTTCGAAGGGCCGCGCCTGTCGGTCCGCCTTGAATGGCTGCCGACGCTGCTGCCGCTGTTCGTTGTCTATGCCGGCGTCGTCTATTTCCTGTTCCGGCTGCACGAGGCGAAGTGGCGCTTCACGTCGCTGCCCGAACTGTTCGACATCGTCCGCGCTTCGACCGTGCTGGCGGTGTCGCTGCTGGTGCTCGATTACGTGCTGGTGGCGCCGAATGTTTACGGCGAACGTTCTTCTTCGGCAAGATCACGATCGTGCTCTACTGGCTGCTGCAGATGGCGTTCCTCGTCGGCGCCGCGCATCGCCTACCGCTATTTCCGCTATGCGCGCACGCTGCGGCACCGCCGAGCGCCGGCAATGTCGATGCCGACGCTGATCCTCGGCCGCGCCGCCGATGCCGAAGTGCTGCTGCGCGCGATCGAAAGCGGCGCGGTGAGCAAGATCTGGCCGGTCGGCATTCTGTCGCCGTCGCGGCCGACCGGGGCGCAGGCGATCCGCGGCGTCCCGGTGCTCGGCGGCTTCGACGACATTCGAGCCCGTGGTCGGCGATCCTGCGCAACGCGCGGCACCACCGTGATCGCGGCTGGTGCTGACGCCGATCGGCGCTTCGAGCCGGAAGCAGACGCCGAAACGATGCTGATGCAGGCGCGGCGCCTGGGCATCGCGACCAGCCGGCTGCCGTCGCTCGACGAGGGCGGCGAGGCGCTGCGGCTTGCGCCGGTCGCGGTCGAGGACCTGCTGCTGCGGCCGAGCGTCAAGATCGACTACGCCGGCTGGAAAACTTCGTGAAGGGCAAGTCGATCGTCGTGACCGGCGGCGGCGGCTCGATCGGCGCCGAAATCTGCGACCGCGTCGTGACCTTCGGCGCGGCGCGGCTGCTGATCATGGAGAATTCCGAGCCGGCGCTGCTACGCCGTGCTGGAAACGCTCGCGGCCAAGCAGTCCGCGGCGCAGATCGAGGGCCGGCTCGCCGACATGCGCGACCGCGAGCGCATGTTCGCGGCTGATCGCCGAATTCAAGCCCGACATCGTGTTCCATGCCGCCGCGCTCAAGCACGTGCCGCTGCTCGAGCAGGACTGGGAGCGAGGGCGTCAAGACCAACGTGTTCGGCTCGGTCAACGTCGCCGATGCCGCCGCCGCGGCCGGCGCGGCCGCCATGGTGATGATCTCGACCGACAAGGCGATCGAGCCGGTGTCGGTGCTCGGCGCCACCAAGCGCTTCGCCGAGATGTATTGCCAGGCGCTCGACGCCGAGCATTTCGCGCGCCGCGAGCGCCGGCAACGGCGGCCGATGCGGCTGATCTGCGGTGCGGTTCGGCAACGTGCTGGCGTCGAACGGCTCGGTGGTGCCGAAGTTCAAGGCGCAGATCGAGGCCGGCGGGCCGGTCACCGTCACGCATCCCGACATGGTGCGCTACTTCATGACCATCCGCGAGGCCTGCGATCTCGTCGTCACGGCGGCGAGCCACGCGCTCGGCCCGAGCGCAGCCGACGTCTCGGTCTATGTGCTCAACATGGGCCAGCCGGTGAAGATCGTCGATCTCGCCGAGCGGATGATCCGGCTGTCCGGGCTGGAGCCCGGCCGCGACATCGAATCGTGTTCACCGGCATCCGGCCGGGCGAGCGGCTGCACGAAATCCTGTTCGCGCGCGAGGAGCCGACCGCGAGATCGGCATCGAGGGCATCGTCGCGGCCAAGCCGGTGCGTCCGTCGCTCGACGCCATGCGGGGCTGGCTGGCGGCGCTGGAGCAGGGCCTGGCGCGCGAGCGACGCGCGGCGATCGATCGGCGTGCTGCGCGAGCGGTGCCGGATTTCGGCCGGCCCTGAGCGGCGCGGTCCGCTCAGTCGGCCGGCGCCGCCGCGCTGCAGCGCGACGCTAGCAGCCAGCCGACCAGCAGCTGCGCCGATGGCCAGCGCGCTCGCATGCCACGAGCGCGCACGGCACCAGCACGCGACAGCGACGGCGAGCGCCGGCGAGCGCGAGATTGATCGCGAACACGCGGCCGACGATCTGCCGGACGGAGAAGCCGCGGTCGGTCGCGCGCTGATAGAAATGGCTGCGGTGCGCCTGCCAGACACGCTCGCCCCTTATGAGCGCGCCGGATCAGCGTGAGCGTGGCGTCGGCGACGATAATAGAGCGGCAGGAGGAGCGCGGCGGCGAGATGGCCGCTGCCGGCCAGCAGCAGCAGCAGCCAGCCGAGCAGCAGCCCGATCGGCAGGCTGCCGACGTCGCCGAGGAACAGCCGGGCGACCGGCCGGTTGAACGGCGCGAAGCCGAGCATGCGCGCCGGCCAGCGCCAGGGCGACGATCACGGCTTCCGCAGGCAGGTCGCCGATCAGGCCGATCAGCGCCAGGCCGAGCGCGACCGGAACCACTTCCGCGACGGTCATCCAGTCGATGCCGTCCATGAAATTGACGTCAGGTTGACGAACCATAGACAGCGCGATCGCAAGCAGCGCGCGCTCGATCCACCACGGCAGGAGCGGCACCGCGCGCAGCTCGGCCGGCAGGCTGACGATCAGAAGCACCACGGCCAGCGCCTGAAGCAGCAGCCGGGGCGCGACGGGAATGCTGCGGATGTCGTCGGCCATGCCGACGGCGGCGAGAAAGGCCGTTGCGGCGAACACGGTCCACAGCGCTCCCGGTGCGTCCGGCGCAACCAGGGTCGCAGCCGCGCCGGCCACCGCAAGCGTCGCCGCGACGACCGCGAGACCGCCGCCCTGGGGAGTCGGGATGCGGTGGGAGGAGCGCGCGTTCGGATGCGCCAGCGCCAGAACGCCGCAGCGTGGGGAGGAGAACGGCGATGAGCCCCGCGCTGACGATGGCTGCGGCGGCCACGATCAGGGCGAGCGGGATGGCATGCACCGGCGATGTCCTGGAAGGCGGGCGGGAAAGAGGCGGAAGCGACTCCTTATCGGCCGAAGCTGCGGCGAAGATCAACCGTTGCACGGACAGATGAAGACTGCGGACCTTGAGACGTCAGCGATGTCTCAGCCTCAAAAGTGGTTATATGATACCTGTAATTTTCCTGCTTCGGCGTCGCCGGGATCGGGAAATCGGCCGCGTCTCCGGCTCCGAGCGATCCCTTGATTATCCGGCCCGCGTCCGCCATTGACTGCTCGGTGGGAATGGAGAACGGCATATGGCGCGGGTGACGCCCCTCATTCTGTGCGGCGGCGCCGGGACGCGGCTGTGGCCGGCGTCGCGCGAGGCGATGCCCAAGCAGTTCATGCGCTTGCTGGGCCCGCGCTCGACGTTCCAGGACACGGTGGCGCGGGTGGCGGATCCCGGCCTGTTCGACGAGCCGGTGGTGATCACCAATGCCGCCAGTACCGCATCATGGTCGCCGAGCAGCTCGCCGCGATCGGCGTCGAGGCGCGACATCCTGCTCGAGCCCGCGCGCCGCGATTCCGGCCCGGCGATCGCCGCCGGCGCGCGTCTTCGTCGCAGCGCGCGGCCGCGACGCCCTCGTCTGGTGCTGGCGGCCGACCATGTCGTGCGGCGACGGCCGGCGTTCGCCGCCGCCTGCCAGGCCGCCAGGCGCGCCGCCGAAGACGGCCGGATCGTCACCTTCGGCATCGAAGCCCGACCGCGCCGGCAACCGACTACGGATATATCCGGCCCGGCGAGCGACGCGCGGCAGGCCGGCGTGCTCCGGGTCGAGCGCCTTCGTCGAGAAGCCGGACGCCGACGCGCGCCGCCGCCTACATCGCCGACGGCTATCTCTGGAACTCGGGCAACTTCCTGTTCCGCGCCAGACGTCTTGCTCGACGAATACCAGCGCTTCGATGCGCGAAACTGTGGACGCCGCGCGCCGCGGTCGAAGCGCGCGACGACCGATCTCGGCTTCGTCATGCTCGATGCCGACGCCTTCGAGCGCGCCGGCGACCATCTCGATCGACTACGCCGTGATGGAGAGGACCGAGCGCGCTCGCGGTCCTGCCGGTGTCGATGGGCTGGTCCGACGTCGGCTCGTGGCACGCGGTCTGGGAGCTCGTCCGACAAGGACGACGACGGCAACGCCGTCGCCGGCGAAGGCGGCGAGCGTCTTCGTCAGGCGCGCGACAATTTCGTCTTCTCCGAGCAAGCCTGCGTCTGCCTGCGTCGGGCGTCGACGACCTCGTGGTGATCCAGACCGGCGACGCCACCTGGTCGTTCGACCGCGACAGCGTCGCGAGCGGTGAAGCGACCTCGTGGCAGACGCTGAAGGCGCAGGGCCGCAGGAGTCGCCGAGCCACCTCAACGTCCACCGGCCCTGGGGCTCGTACCAGCGCATCGACAACGGCGACCGCTTCCAGGTCAAGCGCATCGTCGTCAAGCCGGGCGGCCGGCTGTCGCTGCAGAAGCATTTCCATCGCGCCGAGCACTGGGTGGTGGTGCGCGGCACCGCGCTGGTCACGGTCGGCGACGCGAGATCAGGTCGCTGCAGGAGAACGAGTCGACCTACATTCCGCTTGGCGCCGTGCACCGCCTGGAGAATCCCGGCAGGATTCCGCTCGAGCTGATCGAGGTGCAGTCCGGCTGCTACTCTCGGCGAGGACGACATCGTGCGGCTCGACGACGACTACAATCGCGTCTGAAGCAATTGCGGGTCACGTGGGCAGCGGTTCGCGTCCGGAGTTGCGGCGAGACAAACGATAGAGCGGTTCGTCACCGCCGGACGTTCGGTCTGACAACACTTCATCGACGAAGAACGGCTTCGGCAAATCATGTGCGGCATAGCGGGACAGGTGAGCGCGCGGCAGGGCAGCGACCGCACGATTGTCCGGTCGCTGCTGTCCGGTCTCGTCCATCGCGGGCCGGACGGCGAGGGCATCCACGAAAGCGCGCATGCCTGTATCGGCATGCGCCGCCTGTCGATCATCGATCCGGACGGCGGCTGGCAGCCGCTCTACAACGAGGATCGCTCCGTCGCCGTCGTCGCCAACGGCGAGATCTACAATTACGTGGAACTGCGCGACGAACTGATCGCGCGCGGCCATGTCTTTCGCACCCGCAGCGACTGCGAGGTCATCGCCCATCTCTATGAAGAGCTGGGCGCCGATTTCGTCACCCGCCTGCGCGGCATGTTCGCCATCGCTCTCTGGGATGAGAACCGGCGCCGGCTTGTGCTGGTGCGCGACCGCATGGGCGAGAAGCCGCTCTATCTGATCCGCGGCGAGAGCGATCTCCTGTTCGCATCCGAACTCAAGGCGATCGTCGCCTCCGGACGGGCCAGTCCGCGCTCGATCCGCAGGCGCTGGCGGAGTTCCTGCATTACGGATTCGTGGTCGAGCCGCGAACCCCGTTCCTGGACGTGCGCAAGCTGCCCGCCGCCTCCATGCTGGTGATCGATGTCGATCCCTGGCGCTGCGAGGAAAAGTCCTATTGGTCGGCGATGGATGCACCGCCCGCCACCGATGGCTCGGCGGCGGCCCTGGCCGAGAAGCTCGACGAGGTCGGCCGGCTGATCGTCCGCTCCGACGTGCCGGTTGGCGTCGCGCTGAGCGGCGGGGTCGATTCCTCGCTGGTCGCCTGCATGGCCAGCCGGCACAACGACGCCCAGCTCACGGCCATCTCGATCGGCTACGAGGGGCGGGCGCCGACGATGAAAGCGCTGCGGCGAAATGGCTGGCCCGGAAGAAGGGCTGGACATTCATCCGTTCAGTGGTGCGCGACGACGAGGCGGTGCGGCGGTTCGACGAGGTTGTGGCCTCCCGCGACGATCCGATTACAGACATCACGGGGATCTGCTACCATCAGTTGAACGAGGTGGCGCACGAGGCAGGCGTCCGGGTCATGCTGTACGGGCAGGGTGGCGACGAACTGTTCTGGGGCTACCGCTGGGCGCGGATGGCGGCGATGGCCAACCGGCTGATTGCCGGCGAGGGCCGCTTCGCGCTGCCGTGGCGGCGCATGCTCGGCCCGGCCAGTCTGGCGCCGCTGGAACTGGCGCGCTGGGCCGTTCGCGAACGTTTCGGCATCCGCACCTTCGGCCGCATTTCCCAGGCGGTGGATGAATCGGGGGGGAGGCCGGTGCTTTACGGGATCGATGACGGGTTCCGTGACCTGTTCGTCCGCCGCGACAGTCTCCTCGGCAGGGACTTTGCCGAGCGCATCGACCCCGAGACGCTGCTGCGGCCATGCGGAGTGCAGCTCGACCGCAACGGCGGCGAACTGGAGACGATCCGGGTCCTGATGGCCACCTATCTGATGCAGAACGGCATCGCGCAGGGCGACCGGCTGAGCATGTGCTCCTCGGTCGAGGTCCGCCTGCCGCTCATCGACCACGTGCTCGTCGAACACGTGATCGGCACCAAGAAGGCGCGGTCCGATCTCGGCGATCCGGCCAAGGCGCTGCTGGTCGAGGCCGCCCGGAACCTGGTGCCGGCCGAGGTGTTCAACCGCCCCAAGCGCGGCTTCGCGCCGCCGGCGCGCCGCTGGTACCAGAAGCTGACGGAAGCCTATGGCGACAGGCTCCAGGATGGAATCTCCTCCGCGCTAGGGCTTTATCGTCCCGAGGTCGCTCGCGCGCTTGCCGCCGGCAGCCTGGCGTCGAAGGGTGCATTCCCGTTGCACTATCGTGCGCTGGTGCTCGAAAGCTGGCTGCGGTCGGCGCAGGGCTGGATCGGCAAGCCGCTGACCCTGGGCGATCCGTCGCCGCGCGGGGTGGGTCCATGACCGCACCGGCGCCGGTCGCACTGTTCGTGTTCCGACGGCCGGACAAGACCCGGGCCACGCTCGATGCCTTGTCGCGGTGCCGTGGCATCGAGGCCAGCGACCTGCATGTGTTCTGCGACGGGCCGCGCGGCCCGGCCGACGAGCAGCCTGTGGCGCAGGTGCGCGATCTGGTTCGCCGCTTCGATCACCCGCGCAAGATTGTCACGGAGGCCGCGACGAACCAGGGTCTTGCGCGTTCGATCATCGCCGGAGTCACGCGGCTTTGCGGAGAGAATGGCCGGGTGATCGTCCTGGAGGACGATCTGATCGTCTCGCCGGCGTTTCTCGAATACATGAACGCGGCGCTCGACGCCTATGCCGGAGCGCCCCGGGTGATGCAGGTCTCCGGCTTCACCTTCGCCCGGCCCGGCACCTCGCCGGACCAGCCGGCGCGTTTCCTGCCGATGACGACCTCGTGGGGCTGGGCCACCTGGGATCGCGCGTGGCGCGCGTTCGATGCCGACGCCGGCGGCGCGAAAGCGCTCGACGGGGATCTGGCGCTGCGGGCACGTTTCGATCTCGGGGGCCTGTGGGACTATCACGCCATGCTGCGACGGCAGAGGGCAGGCGAGGTCGATAGCTGGGCGATCCGCTGGTACTGGACCGTCTTCCGGCGCGGCGGGCTGGTGCTTTATCCGCCGGTCAGTCTGGTGCGCAACGAGGGGCTCGATGCGAGCGGCACCCATTCGTCGCGCTCGGCGATGCTCTGGGGCCGGCGCGAAGAGCGCTTGCCGGATCGCGCGCCGCCGCAGCCGTCCAGCGTGACAGAGGATCGCGCGGCCCTGTCCGAACTGGCTTCGGTGGTCGATCCACTTTACCTGCGGCGTGGCCGTTATGCTCTGCGTCGCTGTGCGGCATCGCTCACCCAGATCATCAGCCGACCCTCGACTTCTCCGGAACGCATGTGATGGGGCGCGCCCAATGAGCGCAGACCGACTGAGCGTCCAGGAACTCGCGATACGGATCGCCGCGCTGCTGCCGGTCGCCCCGCTGATCTATTTCTTCGCCCTCCAGGCGAGCGGCATCGACCACAGGCCGGCCTATTTCGCAGCCTGGTCGGTGCTGGTCTGGGTGGTGCCGCTGGCGCTGCTGATGCCGGGCGCTTTGCGGCGCGGCCTGATCCTGACGCCGGTCGATCTCCTGTTCGCCGTCTTCTCCATACTCTTGGTGCTGCATCTTTCGTTCTTCACGCTGGAGGCCAGCGTCCGGCACTGGGTCCTGCTCGCAACCTTCTGGGCCGGTCCCTATGCCGCGGCGCGCCTGATCCCCGCGGCGCGGCTGGAAACGTTCCTGACGACGATCGGCCTGGTCACCTTCATCATCGCCGTCGGCTCCATCGCCTGGCAGCTCTGGATGCAATTGACGGTCGGCAGCAACGTGCGGCCCATGCTCCTGGGCGTCGTGCATGGCGCGCATCTCGTGGCGCTGGCGCTCGGCATATTCGTGGTGCTCGCCAGCAGCGGCGTCATGGCCATGACGCTGTGGACCACATGCGCCGTGGCGGCGCTGGCGACGGCGCAGCTCGTGCTCCTGGGATCGCGTGGCGTGTTCATGGCGGTGATGGCCGGCGGCATCGTCATGGTCCTTGCGCCGGTCAACGACCGCCGTATCGCTCGCGCCATGGTCTTCGCCGCCATCCTTTCCGGCGCGGCGCTCACCATGACGCTCAACTCGGTGGCGCGCGATTTCCTCGTGCGCGCCTATGTTCCGATCGAGCAGCCGATCGGCGCCGGCATCCCCTCCGTCAGCAAGGAGGTGGCCGGTCTCTCCGCCGAGGAGTGCGACAGGCTCTCCAAGCTCGTGGATTCGACCCCGATCCGCATCTGGCTTTTCCGTCAAGGCTTGGCGCTGGCGCAGGAATATCCGGTCGCCGGCATCGGTCTTGAGAATTACGCGGCCTACACCTGCCCCGGCGCCTTTCCGCACAGCACGGTTCTGCAATCCTTTGTCGAGCTCGGCGCGTTCGGGGGACTGGTTTTCGCGCTGCTGCTGATCGTTGCCGCGTTGTCGACGGCGCTCGCCGCGCTCGACCGCCGGTCGGCCCTGCCTTTGGCGCGCGCGGGAATCGGAACATTCGCGTTGTTGGCCTTCTTCGTCCTCCTGGACCAGTTCTACGGCCGGCTGCTTCTGTCTTCGACCATCGCCATGACATTGGGCATCGCCGCCACGATCGCGGCGCAATCGGATCGCCGGGTGATCCGGAGCTGGCTTCCCCGCCGCTCCGAAGCACCATCACCGGCGATCGAAAGCCGTCTCACCTGAAGGATCTCGAAGCCGTGTCCCAGAGCGAATTCCCGACCCTGTCGGTCGTCACGCCGTCGTTCAACCAGGCGGCGTTCCTGCGGCAGACGCTGGATAGCGTGCTCGACCAGAACTATCCGGGGCTGGAATATCTCGTCATCGACGGCGGCTCGACCGACGGATCGCGCGAGATCCTGCAGGCCTATGACGGCCGCCTGGATCATTGGGTCAGCGAGAAGGACAGCGGCCAGGTCGACGCCATCAACAAGGGACTTCGCCGCGCCACGGGCGAGTGGGTCGGCTGGCAGAACTCCGACGATTTCTATCTTCCCGGCACGTTCCATTCGTTCGCCCGCACGGTGCGCGACAACCCGGACGCCGATCTGGTGATCGCCGACATCGTGCTGGTGGATGAACACGGCGGGCCGATCCGCGACGTGCGCTACGTGCGGCCGACCTATGGCAGCGCCTTCGCCGAGGGCATGGTTCTCGCCAACCAGGCCGCCTTCTGGCGCCGTTCCCTGCACGAGCGGATCGGCTATATCGACGAGAGCTACAATTGCTCGTTCGACTACGACTGGTTCATGCGCATCCTCCAGCACGGGCGCGCGGTGCATGTGCGCGAGCACTGGGGCTGCTTCCGCTATCACGACCAGGCCAAGACCAGCACGCTGGGCGAGCAGTTCACGCGCGAGAACCACGCCATCCGGGGCGGCCGCGTGCCGTCGCGTCTCAGCCGGTCCTATTACCAGCTCCGCCGGCTGGCGCTGATGCTGTCCTATGGCGACTTTGGCTATGTCGCGCGCGGCCTGCGGCGGCGGAGCGGCCTCGGCCGTCCGGTTTAGGGCGGTCCTTCCACCTCGCGGCGGCGGATCAGCGCAAGCTGGCGCTCGCGCAGGATGACGAAGATGCCGGACGCCGCGACGATGGCGCCGCCGACGAAGATGTAGACCGTCGGCACCTCGTCGAACAGCGCATAGCCCAGGAGGAAGGCGAAGATCATCGACGAATAGTCGAGCGGCGCGACGACCGACGCCGGCGCATAGCGATAGCTCGCCGTGAGCACGATATGCGCGAGCCCGCCGATGATCCCGATCGATACCAGCGCGGCGAACAGCCCGGGACCGGGCAGGACCCAGCCGAACGGAAGCGTGGCGAGCCCGGCCAGTGCGCAGATCAGCGAGAAGTAGAACACGATCGACGACGTGGTTTCCGAACCCGTCAGACGGCGGGTCTGGATCACCGCGCCTGCGTTGCAGACCGCGCCGGCAAGCGCGCAGATCGCGCCGACGAGAGCGGTGGCGGCCACAGCATCGCCTGCCGTGAACTGGCTGAAGTTCAGGTAAGGCCACAGCATCACGAGCACGCCGACGAAGCCGACGCCGACCGCGCTCCAGCGATAGATGCGCACCTGCTCGCCGAGGAAGATGGCGGCGAAGGCCACGGTGATCAGCGGCGCCGCGAACGACAGCGCCGTGGCATCGACCAGCGGCAGCCGCGCCAGCGCGGCGAAGTTCAGAAACATCGCGCAGACGGCGATCAGGCCGCGGCCGAGCATGGCCGTAGGGCCGCTTGGTGGCGATGGCGGCGCGGATCTCACCCTGCCATGCATAGATCGCCAGGACCGGCAGGATGGCGAACAGGCTGCGGAAGAACACCACCTGCCCGAGCGGGACGCGATCACTGACGGCGCGCACCAGCGCCGCCATGACGACGAACAGGACCAGCGAGATCAGCTTGGCCGAGATGGCCTTGAACAGGTTCATGTCGCTCCGTGGCGCCGGCACCTGGCGCCAGGCGACCCTGCTCAGTCGACGCCCGGCCGCGGCGGGCCTTCGACCTCCGGCAGTGACTTGATATAGACCGCCATCGCCCGCCGATCATTATCGCTGAGCTGGGCGGTGTTGGCGACGACCTTGGCCATGTCGCCCGACACTGTATCGGCGTCGATATTTTCGCCGGTTTCGAGCATGGTGGCGAGGGCGTCCTCGTCCCACAGGCTGAGACCGTAGGAGGTGATGTTCGGTACCCAGCCCTGTCCACTGGGATCGGGACCGCCGGCGAAGCGTTGCGCCTCGACGATGCCGCCAAGCGCGTTGCGCGGGCTGTGGCATTCGGCGCAATGGGCGGGACCGTTCACCAGATAGGCGCCCCTGTTCCATTCGGCGTCCTGGTTCGGATCGGACTGGAACGCCTGTCCGTCGAGATGCAGGAGCTTCCACAGGCCGAGCCCGCGGCGGATGTTGTAGGGGAACGGCAGCTCGTGGTCGCGGATGCGGCCCTCGACCGGCTTGAGCGTGCCGATGAAGGCGAACAGGTCGCGCAGGTCGGCGTGCGCCATCTTCTGGTACGACGTGTAGGGGAACGCCGGATAATAGTGACGCCCGTCCGGCGCCGTCCCCTTGACCATGGCGGTGATGAAGTCGGCCTCGCTCCACGTGCCGATGCCGTCGGTCGGATGCGGCGAGATGTTGGGGACGTGGAAGGTGCCGAACTCCGAGCGCAGGGCCAGGCCGCCGCCCAGCATCAGGTTATCTTTCTGGTCCGGGGCCGCGTGACAGGAGGCGCAGCCGCCGGCGAAGAACATCTGCCGGCCGTTGTCGAGGTTCGGCTCGTGCTGTCCGAGCGCGCTGGCGGGGACGGTCGCGGGGCTGGTCAGGAACCAGAACGCCGCAAGCGCGATCGCCGCCACGACCAGAAGGACAACGAGCAGTTTGCGCAGCATCGGCGGCCTCCTTACGCATCATCCATGGGAACGAAGATCCCATAGGGCTTCAAACCCATGGCACCCTTCAAACCCATGGCACCCTTCAACATCCCATGGCACCCAAAGCATCGTCAAAAAGCGAAAGCGTGACCACAGCCACGGTTGCGATCACGCTTGACGCAGGCCGCCGGACGCATGCCGGGTGGCCGGATGGGCGATCGGTCAGCTCGGCGCGCGATAGGGCTTGTGGCAGCCGCCGCAGTTCTGCCGCACGGCGGACAGTTCGCTTTTGAAGCTGCCGAGATCGGTCACCTTGCCGGCGGCCGCCTTGGACTGCTCGGCGAACTTCGCGAGCCTTGCGTCGAAATCATCCCACTTTTCCCAGATTGCGGGGAGCGCCTTGGTGTTGCCCTCCTTGGAGTCCGGCGGGAACAACTTGCGCATCCGGGTCGCGGAATCGGAAAATGTCATGAACACCTGTCGCGCCGCGTCCTCCGAGAAGGGGCGCTTGCCGGCCAGCATTTCCGTCGCGATGCTGTTCTGGCTGCCGACGGCCTTCATGGCGGCCTGGCGTTCGGTGACGGGATTGCTCTGGGCGACGACGGCGGAAATGCCGATCGCGACGGCAGCGGAGGCGAGGGCTAGGCGGGCGATCATGGGCTCTCCTCGGGTTTGCAATCTGGGTCGAGTGGCAAGCAAGGAACGGCAAGCAAAGGAACGGCAAGCAAGGAACGGCAAATCAAATCAACGAAACGGCCGGCTTCGAGCAAACACCGGCCGTAGTTTGATATTCCTCCAAGGTATCCGAAGCAGTGCAATTCCTGGACCTCACGATTTCGTGAGCCGGCAGGCGCGGGTCAAAATGCGGCCGGCTCAAAAGCAAAGCGGCCGGTGTGTCCCGGCCGCTTGCTGGATTTGTCGTTGGAGTTTGGGAAACGCTTCGCCTATTCGGCCGGGTGTGGCGCCGGCGGCTGTTGCGGGCTGGCGCGGCGGCGCGAAGTCACCTCCGCCAGCCAGCGCCCGACGATGTAGAACGCCGGTGTGAAGATCAGGCCGAAGACCGTCACGCCGATCATCCCCGAGAACACCGCCGTGCCGATCGCCGAGCGCAATTCGGCGCCCGGGCCGGTGGCGAAGGCCATCGGCGCCACCGCGAGGATGAAGGCGAACGAGGTCATGAGGATCGGCCGCAACCGCAGCAGAGCCGCCTCCGCCGCCGCCTCGTGGCGGCTCTTGCCGCTGTCCTCGATCTGCTTGGCGAACTCCACGATCAGGATCGCGTTGCGGGCCGCAAGTCCGATGAGAACCACGAACCCCACTTGTGTGAGAATATTGTTGTCCTGCCCGCGCAAGACCACGCCAATGATGGCCGCGATCAGACACATCGGCACGATCAGGATCACCGACAGCGGCAATGTCAGGCTTTCGTACTGCGCCGCCAGCACGAGATAGACGAAGACGACACCGAGGACGAAAGCAAACAGTGCCGTGTCGGCGGCGCGGATCTGCTGATAGGCGAGCCCGGTCCATTCGTAGGCGAAGCCGGGCGGCAGGGTCTTCGCCGCAAGCTGCTCCATGATCTGGATCGCCTGGCCCTGCGAATAGCCGGGCGCCGGCGCCCCGTCGAGTTCGGCCGCCGGATAGATGTTGTAGCGCGGCAGCCGGTACGGACCCGACATGTCGCGCACCGTGGTGAACGATCCGAGCGGAACCGTCTCGCCGGACGAGTTTCGCACCCGGAGCCTGAGGATGTCCTCGGGCTCAAGCCGGTATTGGGAATCGGCCTGCGCCTGCACCCGGAATGTGCGGCCGAACAGGTTGAAGTCGTTGACGTAGGACGAGCCGAGGAACACTTGCAGCGCGTTGAACACGTCGGGCATGTTGATGCCCAGGAGCTGCGCCTTGGTGCGGTCGATGTCGAGGAAGAGCTGCGGCGTCTGGGTCTCGAACAGCGAAAAGACCTGCTGCAGTCCTTCCGTCTGGGCGGCCGCCCCCATCATCGCCATCACCGCGCCCTGCAACGCCTGCGGTCCCTGGCCGGAGCGGTCTTCGACCATCATGCGGAAGCCGCTGGCGTTGCCGATGCCCTGCACGGGCGGCGGCTGCACGACGATCATGGTCGCTTCCTGGATCGCCCCCAGCTTGCCGAACAGCGCGCCCTGGATGGCGGCCGCGGACTGGGCCTCGTCCTTCAGCCGCTCATCGAACGAGTTCGAGCACCAGGAACATGGCGCCGGCGTTGGGGGCGGGCGAGAAGGTCGCGCCCGAAAAGCCGACGATGTTGATGACATTGCCGACGCCGGGCTGCTCACGGGCGATGCTCGCGGCGCGCTTCATCACCTCCTCGGTGCGGGCCAGCGACGCGCCGGGCGGAAGCTGGGCGGCGACGATCAGGTAGCCGCGGTCCTGCTGCGGAATGAAGCCCTGCGGTGTCTTGCGGAATTCGTTGAGGCCGATGGCCAGCAGGCCGACATAGAGCACGAGCATGACCAGCGTGAAGCGCACGGTCTTGGTCGCGAGCCAGCCATAGCCGCGGCTGGTGGCATCGAAGCCGCGGTTGAAGAGCCTGAAGAAGCCATGGAGCGGCCGCTCCCACCAGCGGATCGTATGATCCTTGCGATGCGGCTTGAGCAGCAACGCGCACATCGCCGGCGACAGCGTGAGCGAGACGAACAGCGAGATCAGCGTTGCGGTCGCGATGGTGAGCGCGAACTGCTGATAGAACTGGCCCGAGATGCCCGGAATGAACGCCGAGGGGATGAACACCGAGGAGAGCACGAGCGCGATCGCCACGAGCGCGCCGCCGACCTCGTCCATGCTCTTGAACGCGGCGTCGCGCGGCGACAGGCCGTTCTCGATATTGCGTTCGACGTTCTCGACCACGACGATGGCGTCGTCGACCACGATGCCGATGGCGAGCACCAGCCCGAACAGCGACAGGTTGTTGATGGTGAAGCCGAACAGGCTCATCACGAAGAAGGTGCCGATCAGCGACACCGGGATCGCGACAATGGGGATCAGGGTCGCCCGCCAGGTTTGCAGGAACAGCACCACGACCAGCACGACGAGGATGATCGCCTCGAAGATGGTATGGATCACCGCTTCGACCGATTGGCGGATGAATTGTGTCGGATCGTAGAGGATCCGATGCTCCATCCCGACTGGGAAGCTGCGCGAGATCTCGTCCATCGCGCGGCGGATGTTGTCGCCGGTCGTCAGCGCGTTGGAGCCTGGCCGCTGGAAGATGGCGAGCGCCACCGACTGGTCGTCGTTCAGATAGGAAATGGACGAATAATCCTGCGCCGCGAGTTCGATGCGGGCGATGTCGCGCAGCCGCACCACGGCATCGGCGGTCTGTTTGACGACGATCTCGCCGAACTGCTGCGGGTCGCTCAACCGGCCGAGCGTGCGCACCGCCACCTGGAAGGCGAGCTGGTCGGGCACCGGCGGCTGGTTCAGCACGCCGGACGCGACCTGGATGTTCTGGCCCTGCAGCGCCTGGGTGATGTCGTGCGACGTCAGGTTCAGCGTTTGCATGCGCGACGGATCGAGCCAGATCTGCATCGCGTAGTCGCGGGCGCCGAAAATCGTGATCGAGCCGACGCCGTCGACGCGGGTGAGCTGGTCGCGGATCTGGATGTTGGCGTAATTGGAGATGAACAGCGGATCGCGCGAGCCGTCCGGTGAGATCAGATTCACCAGCATCAGGATGTCGGGCGAGCTTTTCGCGACGACGACGCCGATCTGCTGCACCTGCTGCGGCAGGCGCGGCTGGGCCATCGGCCACGCGATTCTGCACCTGAACCTGTGCGGTATCGAGATCGGTGCCGATGTCGAAGGTGACCGAGATGGTGAAGTTGCCGTTGGCGGTCGAGTTCGACGAGAGGTAGAGCATCCCCTCGACGCCGTTGACCTGCTGTTCGATCGGCGCGACCACCGTCTCGGCGACGATCTCCGCGCTCGCGCCCGGATATTGCCCGGTGATGTTGATCACCGGTGGGGCGATTTCCGGGATATTGCGCGACCGGCAGGCGCATGAAGGTCACCGCGCCCACGATCATGATGACGATCGAAAGCACGGAGGCGAAAATCGGACGGTCGATGAAGAAGTGAGAGAACCGCATGGCCCGGTCCGGCGTTCCGCTACTTGCCGGCCGCGGCCGCGGGTCGCAGCGCGGCGGCGGGCTTGTCACCCTCGGTTCTGTGGCGTCACCGCTGATTGGGACGAATGCGGGTCAGGCCGTTGACGACCACCCGGTCGTCGGGCCGAGGCCTTCGCGAACGACCCGCAGGGTGCGATCGACCAGTGGTCCGAGTGTCACGTATTTCTGCACGGCGCCGTGTCGTCGGGTCCGATCACGTAGACGAACCTGCGCACCTGCTCGGTGCCGAGCGCGACGTCGGGAACGAGGATCGCATCGTATGGAGCCGACGAGCGGCACCCGCGCCCGGGCGAACATGCCGGGCGTGAAGATGCCCTTGTCGTTCTTGAACACGGCGCGGCCGCGGATGGTGCCGGAGGAGCGATCGATCACGTTGTCGACGAAGTCCATCCGGCCCTGGTGCGCGAAGTCCTGTTCGTCGATCAGGCGCAGGTCGACCCGTGCCAGGGCTGTCCCCGGCCGCGACTTTCGCGGCCGTTCAACGAGGCGCGCTCGTAGCGCAGGTAGGACGCTTCGTCGAAGGTGAACTCGAACCGGATCGGATCGGTCGAAACGATGGTGGCGAGCAGCGAGGTGCCACCGGCGACGCCGCCGGTCACAAGGTTGCCGGGCGAGACGCGCCGGTCGCCGATGCGGCCGTTCACCGGCGCGCGCAACTCGGTGAACTGCAGGTCCAGTTCGGCCTGGGCCACCGCGGCTTCCTGCGCCTTCACGTTGGCCTCGGCGCCGCGAGCCGCCTGGGTGCGCTGATCGAACACCTGTTCGGAGATCGCACGGTCCTTGACGAGCGACTGCGCGCGGGTCAGGTCGGCCTTCGTGAAGGCGAAATTGGCCTCCGCCTGTGCCAGGTTGGCGCGCGCCTGGGCGAGCGCATTCTCGAACGGCCGCTTGTCGATGGTGAAGAGCAGTTCGCCCTGCTTGACGATTTGGCCGTCGCGAAAGTGGCTCTGTTCCAGATAGCCGGACACGCGTGCGCGGACCTCGACGGAATCCACCGCCACGAACCGGCCGACATATTCGTCGTGATCGACGATGTTGCGCATGGTCGGCTTCGCCACCGTCACGGTCGGCGGCGGTGGCGTCGGAGCTGCCGGTGCCTCGCTGTCTCCGCAAGCAGCCAGCACCGGCGCGACGACAAGGAGGGCTGCGGCCATCCGTGAAACCGCAAGCCGAGAAACGACGGGTGTTGTCATGACGATCAGCCAGTCAGATCAAGTTTTGACAATTAACATTTGTGCAGTGCGGCAGGACTATAGGCGCGGTGGCTGACACAAGAAAGACCTTAAGCCGCCAGGAAGGGCTGCCATGCTGACACTTCGGTTGATGCAATCGATCAATTCTCGTTGTCCGCCGCCGTGGGGCGGCCCGGCGACCCGCGCAGCGCCTTGATCCAGCGACGGCCGAACAGCGCCATGATCGCGATCAGATAGGTGGCGGCCCCGAGGACGGCCAGAAGCGCCAGCGTAATTTCATCCCGCAGTGGCAGACCGGCCACACGCGGCGCGAGCAGATGCTCGCCCACGACCAACACCGCGGCGAGCGCCAATCCGGCCACGGCCAACCGAGGCAGCGCGGCGAGCAGGCGCCGGTCGATGGTCAGCAGTCCCCGCCGGTGTCCGAACCAGACCAGCAGCACCACATTCACCCAGGCGCCCGCCGACGTGGCGAGCGCCAGCCCGACCTGCGAGAGCGGACCGGTCAGGACAACCTTGAGCGCGACGTTGACGATGACGGCGAAGAACAGCGCCTTCACCGGCGTGATGGTGTCGCCGCGCGCAAGAAAGGTGACGGCGGCGCTGCGGATCAGCACGAAGGCCAGCAGACCGGTGGCGTAGGCCATCAGCGTCATGCCGGCGTTCTGTGCGGCTTCCTCGGTGAAGGCGCCGCGGCCGAACAGGGCGCGCATGATCAGTTCGGGCACCAGCAGGAAGGCGACCAGGCAGGGCACCGTGAGCAGCAGCGTCAATTCAACGGCGCGATTCTGGGAGTGGCGCGCCCCGGCTTCATCTCCGGTTGCGAGCCGCCGCGCCATCTCCGGCAGCAGCACGACGCCGGCCGCGATGCCGATGACGCCGATCGGCAATTGGTTGAGCCGGTCGGCGTAGTAAAGCGCCGACAGGGCGCCGGCGGCTAGGAAGCTGGCGATGATCGTGTCCGCGAACAGCGCGATCTGGGTTTCCGCCGAGCCGACCGTCGCCGGCGCGAAGCGCTTGAAAAAGCCCTTCATCTCGACATCGAAGGTCGGCCAGCGCAGCTTTGGCAGCGCGCCCCGCCGCCATGCATCGCCGCCGACCAGCAGCACTTCGAGGACGCCGGCGATCAGAACGCCCCAGGCGGCGGCGTGTCCGGCGGTGGGGAAGAAGGCGGCAAAAGCGAGCGCCGTGACCATCGACAGGTTCAGGAGGATCGGAGCGGCGGCGGGCGTGGCAAAGCGCGACAGCGCGTTGAGGATGCCGCCGTAGAGCGTCACCAGGCTGATCAGCAGGAGATAGGGGAAGGTGATGCGGGTCAGATCGACGGCGAGATCGAACCGCAGCGGATCGTCCATGAAGCCGGGAGCGAGCAGCCCGATGACCCCGGACATGAAGGCGAAGGCCACGCCGAGGAGGACAATCTGGCTGGCGAGCAGGACGGTGAAGATCCGGTCGGCGAAGATCTGAGCGGGAGCGGCGCCGTTCTGCTCGCGGATGCGCGCATAGGCGGGCACGAAGGCGGCGTTGAAGGCGCCCTCGGCGAAGATGGCCCGGAAATGGTTCGGAATGCGCAGCGCGACGAAGAACGCGTCCGCGATCGGCCCGGCGCCGAGGATCGCCGCAAGCACGATATCGCGCACGAAGCCGGTCACGCGCGACAGGAGCGTGAAGCCGCCGACAGTGAGCATGCGGTTGAGCATGGCGGTTCAGGAACAGCAGGGCGGCATGATAAACCGCCCGTCACGGGCCGCGCGGCCGGCTTGCGGCGGTCCGCCGATTCGGCACCGCGGCGCCAGTCTGGCCATCGGCGGCGGATTTTGGAATAGCGCCGGCGGCCTGCGGCGCGCCGCCGTTTCGCTCATGCGTTCACGGGCTCGCGGGCGGCGCGCTGCTCGCTCTCCCGCAGCCTTGCCTGCACGATGCGCCGGACGCGGCCGGTGACCAGCGCGGCGCAGAGCGCCAGGCCCGCGAAGCCGGCGATGGCAAAGGCGAGCCGCGTGGTCGAGACCGTGTCGTCGGTCATCGCCACCTTTCCGATCGAGCCGAGATACAGGAAGATGAAGATCTGCGGCGCCGAGCCGAGCGCGGTGGTGAGCGTGTAGGTCCAAAGCCCCATGCCGGTGACGCCGAACGAATAGTTGGAGATGAAGCCGGGAACCGGCGAGGCCAGCCGCAGGAGGCCGAGAAGCCGCCAGCCTTCGGCATCGACCGCCTGCACCAGGAGCCGCAGGCGCGGCCGCTCGCCGACCATCCGCATCACGCGGTCGCGAAAGAAGTAGCGCGCCATGAGAAACGCCACGACAGCACTCAGCGTCGAGGCCGCGACGATCAGCGGAAAGGCGGAAAGCCCGTAGATCAGGCCGGCGGCGATGCAAACCACCGGGCGCGGAACGAACACGAGCCCGCTGGCGAGAAAGAGCACGGCGAAGGCCGTGAACACCAGCCCGCCGTCCAGCGCCGCCCATTGAATGAGAGTGTCCTGCATCCGTCGCGTAATCGCGTTCCAATTCGAAGCGATCACGCATTAGGGCATGATCGTGTCCGAAACCCGGCTCGGGTCAGAGTTCGCGTCGCTCCCTTCGCGCGCTCAGGCCGCGAGCGCGGAGCGCACCGCCGCGATGATCCGATCCTGCGCCGCCTGGTCCAGATAGGCGTGCATCGGCAGCGCGATCACCTCATCGGCGAGCGCGTCGCTGACCGGCAGTCCACCCTCCGCCACGGGAAAATCGCGATAGGCGGTCTGGCGGTGCAGCGGCTTGGGATAATAGATCGCGGTCGGGACGCCCTGCTCCTTGAGCGCGGCGGCGAAGCCGTCGCGCGTGCCCGGCTTGAGACGGATCGTGTATTGCGCCCAGACCGAGGTCAGGCCGTCCGGCATGCGCGGAACGATAGCAGACATCGCCGAGCCCCTCGGCATAGCGCTGCGCGGCCCGGTTGCGCGCCTCGATCTCCTCGGGGAAGATCTTGAGCTTTTCGATCAGCACCGCCGCCTGCATCGTGTCGAGCCGGCTGGTCATGCCGATCCGCACGTTGTCGTATTTGTCGGTGCCCTGGCCATGGACGCGCAGGCTGAGCAGCGTATCGTTCAAGTTCGTCGTCGTCGGTCAGCACCGCGCCGCCGTCGCCGTAGCAGCCGAGCGGCTTGGCCGGGAAGAAGCTCGTGGCCGTGGCAGGCGCCGAAGGTGCCGAGCGGGCGGCCCTTGTACGTGGCGCCGAAGCTCTGCGCGGCATCGTCGAGCACGAACAGTCCCTCGGCCTTCGCGATCGCGGCGATGGCGTCGTGGTCGGCCGGCAGTCCGAACAGATCGACCGGGATGACCGCGCGTCGGCTTGAGGCCCTGCGCCTTGGCGGTGGCGAGCGCCGCGCCGCAGGCTGGCCGTGTCGATGTTGAACGTCTCCGCTTCGATGTCGGCGAACACCGGCGTCGCGCCGAGCAGGACCACAACCTCCGCGGTGGCGCAGAAGGTGAACGACGGGCAGATCACGGCGTCGCCCGGGCCGATGCCCTTCGCCATCAGCACCAGCATCAGCGCGTCGGTGCCGCTGGCGCAGCCGATCGCATGGCGCGCGCCGCAGAACCGCGCCAGGTCGTTTCGAACGCGCGGACCTCCGGGCCGTTGATGAACTGGCAATGCTCCGTGACGCGCGCGAGCGCCTCGTCGAGCGCCTCGCCCAGGCGGCGGCGTTGGGCCACAAGATCGATGAACGGGCAGGGGGCGGGCGCGAGGCGGGCGTGCTGGTTCATCGGGCCTGTCTTGTTCATCGGCCTGTCTTGCTCGACAGGCCAGCCTTGTTCAAGGGATCAGCCTTGCCGTGACCTGGAGGATCGTGACCGCCGGGCTGTCGATGGCGGCCGGCTTGGTTCGCAGGCGTGCGGGCCGGCGTTTCAGCCCGCCGCGCGCTGCGGCTGCCGGCGGACTGGACAAGTCGGGCGGACGGCTCTCCAGGCACTGGATCGCGACCTCGAGGCTGGCGACGCCCTCCTCGCCGGTGACCGGCCGGCGGCTCGCCGGCGCGGATCGCGTCGCAGAAGGAGATCAGTTCGGCGCGCAGCGGCTCCTCGTGCCCGACCGAGAGGTGCCGCATCGAATAGGAGCCGTCCGGCTGGAAGCCGAAGCATTCCGTGACCTGCCGGGTCAGGAGATCGCCGGTCACATATTTGCCGCGCGTGGCGACGGTCACGTTGCGCGCCTTGAAGGGCGTGAGCCAGTTGGTGTTGATATGCGCCAGGACGCCCGAGGCGGTGCGGAACTGCAGCAGCGCGATGTCCTCGCGCTCGGCGACCGGCGCTGGAAAATTGCGGCTGCACCTCGACGATATCGGAATCGGTGAACCAGCGGATCAGGTCGATGTCGTGCACGGCGAGGTCGATCACCACGCCGACATTCGACATGCGCGGCGGGAACGGGCCGACCCGGGTGATGCCGATGGAGAGGATATCCTCGCCTTTGATCGCGTCCTTGATGGCCTGCACGGCCGGATTGAACCGCTCGACATGGCCGACCATCAGCGTCACGCCGTTTCGTCGCGCGGCGGCGATGATGTCCGGCCCTCCTCGACGGTGGAGGCGATCGGCTTCTCGACCAGGACGTGGATTCCGCGGGCGATGCAGGTCAACGCGATGTCGGATGGTGCAGGTGCGTCGGTGCGGCGATGGTCACGGCATCGACGCCGAGCGTCGAGCAGGGCGTCGAGGTTGTCCACCGCCGGGCAGCCCAGCGACCCGGCTGACGAGTTCGCGCTGCCGGGGGTCGGGGTCGGCCGTGCCGACCAGTTTCATGCCCGCCAGCCCAGCAAGAACGCGGGCGTGGTTGGAGCCCATGATGCCGGCGCCGACCACACCCACCCGCAGCGTGCTCGGTCGCGCCGCCTTTCGCGGCACGCATCATGATCCAGAAAATTTCCCGTTTCAGCAGGACCGGGCCGCAGGCCCCGGCCAGCGCGGGTGGGCAAGGATCGTGCTTGATTCAAACAATTCGCCTGCGGACGGTCCCCAGCGAATCGGCAGTCGGGCCCTCGCCGCAGCAGCACTAGCACGGCCTCCGGCGGCTGGCGATGCAGCCTGGGGATGACCGCAAACACTTATTGATTCAAGACGTTACACTGGGACAGCCGCTCCGCCCTATTCGGCTGCGCGGCTCGCGCCCGTTTGCGGCAGACTGAGTCCCGCCGCCAGCGCGTCCTCGCCGGAACGCCTTGACCGCGGCAAGCGACAGCTCCGACGGTGTCATAGTACCGAGAGCGGGCAGCTTCTGGAGCACGTCGGCCGGCGCCGTGATGATATGGCAGCCCATGGCATCGGCCTCGACCACGTTGAACGCCTCGCGGGTGGAGGCCCAGATGATCTCGACATTCGGGGTCTTTCGCGCCCGCGCGACCGCATCCTGCATGATTGGACGATAGTCGATGCCGAGATCCGCCATCCGGCCGGCAAACACGGACACACAGGCCGGCGCGAGCCCATCGAGGGCCTCGATGGACGCCACCACCTGCTCGGGATCGAAAATGGCCGTCACATTGACCTTCACGCCCTCGCCGGAGAGCGTGCGCACGGCGTCATAGAGCGGCTCGCCCCGAGTGTTGGTGACCGGCAGCTTGGCATGGACATTGTGACCCCAGGAGGCGATGAGCCGGGCTTGGTCGATCATTTCCGGAATGTCGTCGGAAAACACCTCGAACGACATGTGCCGGTCCGGAACCGACGCCACCAGGTCCCGGCCATAGGCCTCATAATCGGTCACGCCGGCCTTCTTGAGCAGCGACGGATTGGTCGTGAAGCCCGCGATCCAGGCGTTCCTCGCCATCGTCATGATCTGGGTCTTGTCGGCGCCGTCGGTGAACAGCTTGATCTTGAGATCGGTCAGCCGTGGCATTCAGGCACCTTCGTTTCTGATGGCCGGCCGCGCCGCCGCAGCCGTCTGGCGGTGAACGGACGGACCGCGGCGCCAGGCGCCGGACACGGTTCAAATCCCGTTCGCTGACCTTGGTTTTAGGCGGAATTGGTGCAAGGGAGAAGCATGAAGAAGCTGTTCGGGATCGCCCTTAAGGCCGCCGTCTCGGTGGCCCTGCTCTATGTGGCGATCGCGCAGGTCGATTTCGCGGTCGTATCAGACCGGCTCTCGCAGGTCAGCGCCGGCTGGCTGATCGCCTCCTTCGCGGTCGCTCATCGGATCTCCAGGCGTTCTTCGTCGCCATGCGCTGGCAGGTGATCGCCACGCGCTGCGGATTGGCGCTTTCGACCTGGAACAGCTTCCGCTTACGCTGATTTCGGTCCTGTTCAACCAGGGGCTGCCCTCGACCATGGGCGGCGACGCGGCGCGGATCTGGATGCTCGTGCGCGAGGGCGCGGGCGTGGCGCGGGCGAGCTATTCGGTGGTGATCGACCGCGCCGTGGGCGTGCTGTTCCTGGCCCTGCTGGTGCTGGTCTGCCTGCCCTGGTCGTTCGAACTGATTCAGAATCCGGCCGGCCGCGCCGCGCTGCTGCTGATCGGGATCGGCTGTTTCGCCGGGCCGGCGGCCTTCGCCGCCCTCGGCCTGCGCCGCTGGCCCCTGCTCGAACGCTGGGCCGCGACGCGCCACGTGGCCGATGCGGCCGGTCTCGCCGCCCGGCTGTTCCGGGACCCGCGCACCGCCGCTTCGGTGATCGGCCTGTCGGTCCTCGTGCATATCCTAACGATCACAGGCGTCTGGATGGCGGCCGTGGGCGTCGGCGTGCCGCTGCCCTTCTCCTACGCGCTGCTGCTCGTGCTGCCGGTGCTGATGATCTCGATGATCCCGATCTCGATCGCCGGCTGGGGCCTTCGCGAGGGCGCCATGGTGATGGCGTTCGCCTATGCCGGCCTTGCCGAGGGCGACGGCCTGCTGGTTTCCGTGCTTTTGGGGGGCGCCATGCTCGCTGTCGGAATGATCGGCGGCGCCGTCTGGCTGGCCGATGGCGCCCGCCGCCCCGCCAATCTTGTGGACGGGGATTAATCCGCTAAGAGTTTGCTCCTCCCAAGGGCCTCGCGATGACCGAAAAAGTCGCGCTGATCACCGGCATAACCGGCCAGGACGGCGCCTATCTGGCCGAACTGCTGCTCGACAAGGGCTACGTGGTCCACGGCATCAAGCGCCGCTCGTCGTCCTTCAACACCGGGCGCGTCGACCACCTCTATCAGGATCCGCACGAGCGCGACCTGCGGTTCGTCCTGCACTATGGCGACCTGACCGACGCCACCAACCTGATCCGCATCGTGCAGGAGAGCGCAGCCCGACGAGATCTACAACCTCGCCGCCCAGAGCCACGTCCAGGTGAGCTTCGAGACGCCCGAATACACGGCCAACGCCGACGCGCTCGGCACGCTGCGCCTGCTCGAAGCGATCCGCATCCTCGGCATGGAGAAGAAGACGCGCTTCTACCAGGCCTCGACCTCCGAGCTGTACGGCAAGGTGCAGGCGATCCCGCAGAACGAGACGACGCCGTTCTATCCGCGCTCGCCCTATGCCGTGGCCAAGCTCTACGCCTACTGGATCACGGTGAACTACCGCGAGGCCTACGGCATGCACGCCTCGCAACGGCATCCTGTTCAACCACGAGAGCCCGATCCGCGGCGAGACCTTCGTGACCCGCAAGATCACGCGCGCGGTCGCGGCGCATCGAGCTCGGGCTGCAGGACAAGCTCTATCTCGGCAATCTCGACGCCAAGCGCGACTGGGGCCATGCGCGCGACTATGTCGAGGGCATGTGGCGGATGCTGCAGCAGGACGAGCCCGACGACTACGTGCTCGCCACCGGCGAGACGCACCGGTGCGCGAGTTCGTCGAGCTGCGCCTTCGCCGAGGTCGGCATCGAGATCGCCTGGCAGGGCGAGGGCGTGGACGAGAACGGCGTCGATGCCAGCGACCGGTCGCACGTGCTGGTCGAGGTCGATCCGCGCTATTTCCGGCCGACCGAGGTGGATCTGCTGCTCGGCGACCCGGCCAAGGCCCGCGCGAAGCTCGGCTGGGCGCACAAGACGAGCTTTCCGCGAGCTGGTCGCGGAGATGGTCGCGCGCCGACCTGGCGCTGATCGAGCGCGAGCGGCGTCGACCGCGGAATTCCTCCCTCGCTCGCACCAGATAGCAGGGCCATGGCGCTCCGAGGGCAAGCGGATCTGCGTCGCCGGCCATCGCGGCATGGTCGGCTCGGCGCTGGTCTCGCCGCCTCGCCGCGAGCAGGTGCGAGCTGCTCACGCGCGCCGCAGCGAACTCGATCTGCTGCGACCAGGCCGCGGTCCGCGCCTGCATGGCGCGCCAGCGGCCCGACGTCGTGTTCCTCGCGGCGGCCAAGGTCGGCGGCATCCTCGCCAACGACACGTATCCGGCGGATTTCCTCTACGACAACCTGATGATCGCGGCGAACATGATCGAGGCCGCGCACTGCGACCGGCGTCGAGAAGCTGCTGTTCCTCGGCTCGTCCTGCATCTATCCGCGCGCTGCGCCGCAGCCGATCGCCGAGGAGCGCTGCTGACCGGCCCGCTCGAGCCGACGAACGAATGGTATGCGATCGCCAAGATCGCCGGCATCAAGCTGTGCCAGGCCTATCGGCGGCAGTATGGCTGCGACTTCATCGCGGCCATGCCGACCAACCTCTACGGCCCCAGCGACAATTTCGACCTCGAGACCAGCCACGTCCTGCCGGCGCTGATGCGCAAGGCGCACGAGGCCAAGAGCGCAGCGACGCCGGACGATGGTCGATCTGGGGCACCGGCACGCCGCGGCGCGAGTTCCTGCACGTCGACGATCTCGCCGACGCCTGCGTCTATCCTGATGAAGACGCTACGCCGGCGACGAGCCGCTCAACGTCGGCTGCGGCGAGGACATCACCATCGGCGAACTGGCCGCGCTGATTGCCGAGCGTGGTCGGGCTTCAAGGGCGAGCTCGTCTTCGACACCTCGCAAGCCGGACGGCACGCCGCGCAAGCTGCTCGACGTCTCCAAGCTGACGGCGCTCGGCTGGAAGCCCGGCATCTCGTTCGAATCCGGTCTCGCCGGCTATTACGAATGGTTCCTGAAGAACGAAACCTCGATCCGCGCCTGAGCGGCGTCCTTCCGGCAGCGAGAGCAATTCCAGGAAAAGTGTGCAGCGGTTTTCCGTCCGGGATTGCGACGTAACAAGAAGCGCGCGCGGTTCAGCCAATTCCAGGAAGCGGTGACTGTCTACGGGAGAACGGCCGGAGCTCGGTCAGCTTCTCGAAATATTTGAGCAGCAGCCCGGTCCATGAGACCGGCACGCCGTTTTCGCGCAGCGCGCGCAGGATCTCCCGGTTGATGGTGACGGTGCTGCCCGAGCCCGCGGGTGCTGGCGCCGCCGGTGCG
>CAVWUJ010000009.1:0-629072 GCA_963758225.1 uncultured Alphaproteobacteria bacterium
TCCTTGAAGCCCTCCTCGTTCAGCATCTTGAGCGTCTTCTCGGTGATCTCCTCGCCGGCCTCGGCGTAGATCTCGCCGGTCTTCGGATTGACGAGATCCTCGGCGATGTAGTGGCCGAGCAGCTCCTCGTCGGCCATGCGCAGCGCCTTCAGCCCCTTCTCGGCGAGCTGGCGGGCCTGGCGGACGGTGATCTTCTTTCCGGCCTCCACCACCACCTTGCCGGTGTCGGCATCGACCAGGTCGTTGATCGCCTTGTAGCCCTTCATCCGATTGGAATCGAAGGGCACGCGCCAGCCGTCCTTGGAGCGCTTGTAGGTGACCTGCTTGTAGAACGTGTTGAGGATTTCCTCGCCGCTCAAGCCGAGCGCGAACAGAAGCGACGTCACCGGAATCTTCCGGCGCCGGTCGATGCGCGCGTAGACGATGTCCTTGGCGTCGAACTCGATGTCGAGCCACGAGCCGCGATACGGGATGATGCGGGCGGCGAACAGCAGCTTGCCCGACGAATGCGTCTTGCCCTTGTCGTGATCGAAGAACACGCCCGGCGAACGGTGCATCTGCGAGACGATGACGCGCTCGGTGCCGTTGACGATGAACGTGCCGTTGTTGGTCATGAGCGGGATGTCGCCCATGTAGACATCCTGCTCCTTGATGTCCTTGACCGACTTCGCGCCGGTCTCCTCATCCACGTCGAACACGATCAGGCGCAGCGTCACCTTGAGTGGAGCCGCGTAGGTCATGCCGCGCTGGCGGCACTCGTCGACGTCGTACTTCGGCGCCTCGAACTCGTACTTGACGAATTCGAGCATCGACGTGTTCGAGAAATCCGAGATCGGAAACACCGACTTGAAGACGGCCTGCAGGCCCTCGTCGGGTCGGCCGCCGGTCGGTTCATCCACCAGCAGGAACTGGTCGTATGACGCCTTCTGAACCTCGATGAGGTTCGGCATCTCCGCCACTTCTTTGATTTTTCCAAAAAACTTGCGAACGCGCTTCCGACCGGTGAATGTCTGCGCCATGTGCTCTCTCGTTATCGTTCCGGACCATTGGACCCGGGACGACTCTCCGGAAAGCCGCCATCATCGCGACTGTCCGGACAGGCGTGCAGGAGCCCGTCATTTCTAGACGATTCGGATCGGTCCGAACCGTCGCCTTTCGTCTCGCCGGCCGCCCCGACAGCAGCCAACCCGCATCTTTGCCAGGCAATCCCGGTGATTGTGCGGCAGCTTGCCGCGCAATCACCGGGTTGTGTTCACGACCGCCCGAGCCCGCCCTGGTCCACGACCGGGCCACCGGCTCGAGGCTTCGGAGGCCGGGCAAAGCCGGCCATCCGTCTTTGGATTGCGGCGGGGCGATGGACGCCCCGACCGAAAACCGGTCGATTACTTGAGCTCGACCTTGGCGCCGACCTTCTCGAGGGTCGCCTTGATCTTGTCGGCCTCTTCCTTGTTGACGCCTTCCTTGACGTTCTTCGGAGCGCCCTCGACCAGATCCTTGGCCTCCTTGAGGCCGAGGCCGGTGAGCGCACGGACCTCCTTGATGACCTCGATCTTCTTGTCGCCCGCAGCGGCAAGAACGACCGTGAACTCGGTCTTCTCTTCCGCCGGAGCGGCGCCGCCGCCGGCGCCAGGAGCCGCCGCCACGGCGACCGCAGCAGCCGCGGTCACGCCCCACTTCTCTTCGAGCATCTTGGCGAGCTCGGCCGCCTCCAGGACGGTCAGGGTCGACAGTTCGTCGACGATCTTCGACAGATCAGCCATTGAGATAGTTCCTTTTTCGATTCGAACCAGTGTTCAGGATTGGAGGGGGCCTCGGTCAGGAGCCCTTGTTGGCATAGGCCTGGACCACGCGGGCCACCTTCGCCGCCGGGGCGTTGGCAAGCTGCGCGATCTTCGTCGCCGGGGCCTGGATGAGGCCGACGAGCTTGGCCCGCAATTCGTCGAGCGACGGCAAGGACGCGAGCGCCTTGACGCCGTTCGGATCGAGTGCGGTCTTGCCCATCACACCGCCGAGGATCACGAACTTTTCGTGAGCCTTGGCGAAGTCGACGGAGACCTTGGACGCCGCGACCGGATCGCTGGAATAGGCGATCAGGGTCGGACCCTTCAGAAGGGCGCCGATCGGCGCTGCGTCCGTGCCTTCAAGAGCAATCTTGGCGAGGCGGTTCTTGGCGACCTTCACGCTGGCCCCGGACTGCTTCGCCTGCCTGCGCAGGGTCTGCATCTGGGACACCGTGAGGCCGGCATAATGAGCGACGACGACCGTGTTCGTGGTCTTGAAGACCCCGTTCAGGTCGGTCACCAGCTCCTTCTTTGCCGCTCGGTCCACTGCGAGCTCTCTCCGGTTGGCGGCTCCGACACGCGGTCGAAGGCCGCCGGTTGCGACCTGCCGTCCATGCACGCGGATTGCGGGCGCAGGGACGACGCTCTTTGCCCTGCCCCCCGCTGCGGACGGACCGCATCGGGTTTCGGTTCGAACCGGTCGCGTGCGCGATCGCAAGCGATCGCGCCGAAATTCGGTCTGACCCGTCTGTGCAGGCTTGAGGATTTAAGCCGGCGAACCGGCGCCTGCAGTCTTGGACAGGACGCGCTCATCGACACTCGAAGCATCGGGCCCCTGCCCTTTCAGAAGTCCCGGAGGATGTCCAAAAGGATAGAGTGTTCCTGCTGCCTGAATTTCGAGAAGCGCGCAAAGGCGCGCCGACAAGATGGGCCGGCACGCCCGTGGGCTATAACTAGCCGATCCGGCACGATTTGCAAGCCCGCGCCCCAGCACGCCGCGGTCGGTATCGCGACCGGCCAAACGGGGCTACGGTCGCATCCGGAACGGCGACGGAACCGGCGGCGGCAGACCGGCCGGCTCCGGCAGTCGCAGGAACAAGGAGGAAACTCGATGCGAACCCCGATCGCGATGGGCGGGATGCTTGTGGCCGGACTTCTGGTCGTCCCCGCTGCACTCGCCCAGACCGACAGCTACCCCAACCGCCCGGTCACCATCATCGTCCCGCTGGCCCCCGGCGGCGTCGCCGACACCGTGATCCGCCCGCTGGCGCAAAAGGTCGGCGAACAGATGGGTGCGACCTTCGTGGTCGAAAACCGGCCGGGTGGCGGCGGCAATGTCGCATCGATGGCGGCCAAGCAGGCCGCGCCCGATGGCTACACCCTTTTCCTCGCCAACAATGGGCCGTTTTCGGTCAATCCGGCCCTGTTCTCCGATCTCAAGTTCGATCCGGTGAAGGACTTCAAGCCGGTCGCCAATGTCGTGACCTTCCCCAGCGTGCTGGCAGTCCCGGCCAATTCGCCGGCCAAAACCGTCAAGGATCTGGTGGACATGGCCAAAAGCAAGCCCGGCGGGCTGACCTACGGCTCGCAGGGCGTCGGCTCCGGCGGCCACATCATCGCGGAGATGTTCGGGCTGCGGATCGGCACCAAGTTCATCCACATTCCCTACAAGGGCTCCGGCCAGGCGGTCGGCGACCTCGCGGCCGCCCGCTTCGACTTCATGTTCGCGGGCTATCTCTCGGTCGCGGGCCAGGTCGACGGCGGCAAGGCGCGCCTGCTCGGCGTCACCTCGGACAAGCGCCTGTCGATGCTGTCCGACGTGCCGACGCTGACCGAGGCCGGCTTTCCCGGCGTGGAGATGGAGGTCTGGCACGGCCTGGTCGCGCCGGCCGGAACGCCCGACGCGATCGTCCGCCGCCTCAACGCCGAGTTCGTCAAGGCGATGAAGGATCCGGCCATCGTGAAGCTGATGACGTCGCGCGCCGCCGCGCCGGCTCCGGGTTCGCCCGAGGACTTCGGCAAGCTGATCGCGGGCGACCTGGAGAAGCTGGGCCGCGTGGTGCGCGAAGCAAAAATCTCAGCCGCACCCGCGAAGTAGCTGTCGCACAAAAGGAAACCGCCCCGGACGGGAGCCGTCCGGGGCGGTTTTTCACTTCACGTTTCGCTGAAGGATTACTGCTTCTCGGCGCCGGCGAACAGCGAGGCCGGATCGACCTTCACGCCCGGCCCCATCGTCGAGGACACCGCGACGCGGTTGATGTAGGTGCCCTTGGCGCCCTGCGGCTTGGCCTTGTTCACCGCATCGGCGAAGGCCTTGATGTTCTCGACGAGCTTCTCGGCGCCGAACGAGGCCTTGCCGACGCCGGCCTGAACGATTCCGGCCTTCTCGACGCGGAACTCGACCGAGCCGCCCTTCGCGCGCCTTCACGGCGCCGGTGACGTCCATCGTGACGGTGCCGACGCGCGGGTTCGGCATCAGGCCGCGCGGTCCCAGCACCTTGCCGAGCCGGCCGACCAGACCCATCATGTCCGGGGTCGCGATGCAGCGGTCGAAGTCGATCGCACCGCCGTTGACCTTCTCGACCAGATCCTCGGCGCCGACCACGTCCGCGCCCGCCGCCTTGGCCTCGTCGGCCTTGGCGCCGCGTGCGAACACGCCGACACGCAGCGTGCGGCCGGTGCCGTTCGGCAGAACCACCACGCCGCGCACCATCTGGTCGGCGTGCTTGGGGTCGACGCCGAGATTCATCGCGATCTCGATGGTTTCGTCGAACTTCGCCTTGGCGCGGTCCTTGACCATCTTGACCGCCTCTTCGACCGAATAGGACTTCGCGGGATCGACGCCCTCGCGAACCTTGGTCATGCGTTTTCCGAGCTTTGCCATGACCGTTACCCCTTCACCTGCAGGCCCATCGAACGGGCCGAGCCTTCGATCATGCGCATGGCGGACTTCGACGCGTGTCGCAGTTGAGATCCTTCATCTTCTGCTCGGCGATCTCCTTGACCTGCGCCTTGGTCACGGAGCCCGCGACGTCGCGGCCGGGGGTCTTCGAGCCGCTTTCGAGTTTCGCCGCCTTCTTGAGGAAGTGCGAAACCGGCGGCGTCTTCATCTCGAAGGTGAAGGAGCGGTCGGCGTAGATGGTGATGACGACCGGGATCGGCGAACCCTTCTCCATCTTCTGGGTCTGGGCGTTGAAGGCCTTGCAGAACTCCATGATGTTGAGACCGCGCTGGCCGAGCGCGGGACCGATCGGCGGCGCGGGGTTCGCGGCGCCGGCCGGAACCTGCAATTTCAGGAATCCGGTGATTTTCTTTGCCATGATCAACTCCTGGCGTTTGGCCGTTGCCGGCCGGTTCAGGATCCGTGGTGCGGATTTCGGCGGTTGGCAGCCGCCTCACCTTCCACGTCTTGCCGTGTTTTGCCCTCTTCGCCGTCACGCCCGGGCGAACCCGGCCGTCCATCCGCAAGGAAAGCATCGATCGACGATGGAAGCCCGGCGCGAGCCGGGCCCGACAAACTCCCTTAAACCTTCTCGACCTGACCGAACTCGAGCTCGACCGGGGTGGCGCGGCCGAAGATCGACACCGCGACCTTCACGCGCGAGCGGCCCTCGTCGACCTCCTCGACCGTGCCGTTGAACGACGCGAACGGGCCGTCCGAGACCCGCACCTGCTCGCCGACCTCGAACGTGACCGACGGCTTCGGCCGCTCCACGCCCTCCTGCACCTGCTGCACGATGCGCTGGGCCTCGGCCTCCGAGATCGGCATCGGCTTGTTGTCGGTGCCGAGGAAGCCCGTGACCTTCGGCGTGTTCTTGATGAGATGGTAGGCCTCGTCGGTGAGGTCCATCTTCACCAGCACATAGCCCGGGAAGAACTTGCGCTCGGCGTCGACCTTGCGGCCGCGGCGCACCTCGGTGACCTTCTCCTTCGGCACCATGATCTCGTCGAACAGGTCGGCCAGCCCGCGCTGCTTGGCCTGCTCGCGGATCGAGTCCGCGACCTTGTTCTCGAAGTTCGAATAGGCGTGAACGATGTACCAGCGCTTGGTCATGATCCGATGCCCAGCACGGAGGTGATGACGATAGCGGATGATCTGGTCGGCGATCAGGAAGAAGATCGCGCAGGCCGTCGCCATGACGAACACCATGATCGTCGTGATCGCGGTCTCGCGGCGGGTCGGCCAGGTGACCTTCTCGGTCTCGGCGCGCACCTCCTGCAGAAACTTGAACGGGCTCATCTTCGCCATCGAAAATCCAATAAGCCGCAGCTGCCCAACCTGAAAGGATGAGACCGGCGAGCGGACCCGTTTTTGGGAAAAGTTCGCTGCGGAAGTCCGTTTCCGGGCCGCGGGCGATGGCACGTCCATATCGGCCGCCGGTTGCGGCGTCAAGCGAAAGACGGCTTTCGACGCCCGATCAAGGGCTTGCAGACCGCTCTCATCGCTTGGGAAGCGGGTTTCGTGAGGCTGGATTTCGTGAGACTGGGTTTCGTGAGGCTGGCAGGAGTGGAGGGACTCGAACCCCCAACCCCCGGTTTTGGAGACCGGTGCTCTAGCCGTTGAGCTACACTCCTGTGACCGGCCGAGGCCGGCCGGCGCGCGGCGGCCTGCCGGCGCCGCGCCGCAGTCTCATGCCCGATTGACCGGGCGCTTTCAAGGCTCGGCTGCGGGCGCAAATCCAAAAGCAAACGCCCCGCACAAGGCGGGGCGTCAACGCTGACAGGCAGACCGGTTTCAGACCGCAGCCGGGATCACTCGATAATCGAAGCGACGACGCCGGCGCCGACGGTGCGGCCGCCCTCGCGGATGGCGAAGCGCAGCTTCTCCTCCATCGCGATCGGCACGATCAGGTGCACCTCCATCGCGATGTTGTCGCCCGGCATCACCATCTCGGTGCCCTCCGGCAGCGTCACCACGCCCGTCACGTCGGTCGTGCGGAAGTAGAACTGCGGACGGTAGTTGGTGAAGAACGGCGTGTGACGGCCGCCCTCCTCCTTCGTCAGGATGTAGGCCTCGGCCTTGAACTTGGTGTGCGGCTTCACCGAACCCGGCTTGCACAGAACCTGCCCGCGCTCCACCTCCTCGCGCTTGGTGCCGCGCAGCAGCGCGCCGATGTTGTCGCCCGCCTGGCCCTGGTCCAGCAGCTTGCGGAACATCTCGACGCCCGTCACCGTCGTCTTCTGCGTCGGCTTGATGCCGACGATCTCGACTTCCTCGCCGACCTTGACGATCCCGCGCTCCACCCGGCCCGTGCACACCGTGCCGCGGCCCGAGATCGAGAACACGTCCTCGACCGGCATCAGGAACGGCTGGTCGATCGGACGCTCCGGCTGCGGGATGTACTCGTCCACCGCCTTCATCAGCTTCAGGATCGCGTCCTGGCCGAGCTCGGGGCTCTTGTCCTCCAGCGCCATCAGCGCCGAGCCCCGGATGACCGGGATCTTGTCGCCCGGGAAGTTGTACTTCGACAGAAGCTCGCGGACCTCAAGCTCCACCAGATCCAGCAGCTCCGGGTCGTCAACCATGTCGCACTTGTTCATGAACACGACCAGCGCCGGAACGCCGACCTGGCGCGCCAGAAGAATGTGCTCGCGCGTCTGCGGCATCGGGCCGTCCGCCGCCGACACGACCAGGATCGCGCCGTCCATCTGCGCCGCGCCCGTGATCATGTTCTTCACGTAGTCGGCGTGCCCGGGGCAGTCGACATGCGCGTAATGCCGGTTCTTCGTCTCGTACTCGACGTGCGCGGTCGCAATCGTGATGCCGCGCGCCTTCTCCTCCGGCGCCTTGTCGATCTGGTCATACGCCGTGAACGTCGCGCCGCCCGTCTCCGCCAGAACCTTCGTGATCGCAGCCGTCAACGACGTCTTGCCATGGTCAACGTGACCGATCGTCCCGACGTTGCAATGCGGCTTGTTGCGGTTGAATTTCTCTTTGGCCATTGGATCCTCTGGAACACTCTCTCTTGATGGGTCGCGAGGCTCTCGCTCGCGCGTCATATGCGTCGGAACGGCGGGATTTTCAATCGCTTTGAGACGTGCGGCCGCCCTGCATCGGAGACTGGAGGCGCGCAAAGGCTGGAGCGGGTGAAGGGAATCGAACCCTCGTCATCAGCTTGGAAGGCTGTTGCTCTAC
Source organism: uncultured Alphaproteobacteria bacterium (assembly GCA_963758225.1). Taxonomy (GTDB): domain Bacteria; phylum Pseudomonadota; class Alphaproteobacteria; order Rhizobiales; family Xanthobacteraceae; genus Z2-YC6860. The sequence continues at coordinate 7,918 of CAVWUJ010000009.1, forward strand.
CATTGAGCTACACCCGCGAAGACCTTGAAGCCGCCGCCTTCGCCCGCGACTCGGCGGGCAGCCTTCGCGATCGAGGTCGGCTTGCCAACCGAAGCGCCACAGGCGCGAAGGTTGGTGGGAGAGGTAGGACTCGAACCTACGAAGGCGTAAGCCAGCGGATTTACAGTCCGCCCCCTTTGCCACTCGGGACACTCTCCCAGACCGTCGCACCGCCTTGATCCCGAAAGACAAACCGGCTTCGCCCGCATACGGCAGGAACGCCGCGCTTTATGGTCAGCCACCCCGGGGAAGTCAATGGAAAGCGCAACGGGACGGCTCCGTGCCCCGGATCGCCCCCATCCGGGCGCTTCTCGGAGGGCCGTGGCGTTTGCAGGAACAGCCGCGGGCCGATACCTGAAAGTCCCCCGCTCCGGAACCCGTCATGCCCCAGCGCCCTCATCGCGGCCCGCCCGCCTCCGCCAAGCCCGGCACCACCCGCGAACAATCGGAGCGCCGCGACCCGCTTCGAGCGGGCGCGGCGCGACAGCCTGCGCCCCGAAGATCCGGAAACCGTCGTGCTCTACGGCTGGCACACGGTGAAGGCGGCGCTGGAAAATCCGGCCCGCACGCTCCGCCGCCTGCTCGCGACCGAGAACGCCGCGCGCCGGCTGGCGGACGACGGCGTTGCGCTGCGGATCGAGCCCGAGATCGTGCGGCCGAGCGCGATCGCCGAGCGGCTCATGCCCGATGCGGTGCATCAGGGGCTTTATCTGGAGGCCGATCCCCTGCCCGCGCCTGCCGATCGAAGCGATCGAGCCGCGAGGGCATCGTGCTGGTGCTCGACCAGATCACCGACCCGCACAATGTCGGCGCGATATTCCGCTCGGCCGCCGGCTTCGCGCGAGCGCCATCGTCACCACCGTGCGCCACAGCCCGGACGCCACCGGCGTGCTGGCGAAGTCGGCATCCGGCGCGCTCGAGCACGTGCCGCTGATCGGCGTGCAGAACCTGGCGCGCGGGCTGGCCGCGCTGAAGGAGCGCGGCTTCTTCGTGGTCGGGCTCGATTCGTCCGGCGACACCGATCTCGCCACGCTGCCGCTGCGCGCACCGCTCGCGCTGGTGCTCGGCGCCGAAGGCAAGGGCCTGCGGCAGCTCACCCGCGAGACCTGCGATCACGTCGCCCGGCTCGACCTGCCGGGCGCGATCAAGAGCATGAACGTCTCGAACGCCGCGGCGCTCGCGCTCTATGTCGCGAACGCGCAGCTCGGCCGGCGCTAGCGTTCGTCGGCCACGATGTTGATGATGCGCGGGCCGGGGTTGACGCCGACATAGGCCGGCGCGGTGGCATAGGCGCGATAGGTGCCGAGCGGGCGATAGCCGCCGGCGCCGTAGGGATGGTAGCTGGCCGGTCCGCAGGCCACCGGACGGCGGCCACGGCGATCGGCCTGGCAGCGCTCCCACGCCGGATCGTGCGCGTTCGGATAGCCGACCACCACGACGCTGCCCTCGACATGAACATGATTCGACGCCACCGGCGCGGCCGGCCGCATCGCCGCAACCGGCTCATAAGCAGCCACGGCACGGACCTGTTGCGGAGCCACGGGCTCCTCGGCGCGCTCGCGCGCGACGGTCTGCACAGCGCGGGCCGGAGCCGGAGCCGGAGCCGCGGGACGCGCGACCCGGGCCGGACGTTCGGCTTGGCGCGGGCGCACCACGGTCGGCGGCTGAGGGGCGGCGTCGGCGGAGTATCGCGGTGCCGGGACCGCGCGGGTCGCCGGATCGACCACCATCTGCGGCGCGGGTCGCAGCGGCGGCACCAGCGGCGCGGGACCGGGCGCGGCCGGCGGCGTCACGGTTTCAACCAGGAGCGGACGCTCGGCCGGCGACGAAGGCTCCGGAGCCGCGAGCAAGTTCGGAGCCACGACCCGAACTGTCGGATTGACCGTGACCTTGACCTCGGGCTGGCTCCCGAGATTGTGCCGGGGCTGTGCGCTGCGATCCTCGGTGATCGCCGGCGGCGTGACATCGACCAGATTGCCGGTGGCGTCCATCGCGCTCGGCTCGGAGGTCAGCCGCGGCGGATCCTCGACGCGCGGCATCAGCGCCTGCGGCGTCATCTTGCACGAGGGGCCGAAGCATTCGGGATCTGCAATCGCTGGCCCGGAGATCAGGATCAGGCCTGCCACAGCGGCAAGCCAAACGAAGCGGCGGGACATCGCGTTCCCCCTTCGATCATCACACCGCATCTTGTTCGGATTCGACCCGCGGTGGCCACGCGGGCTGTGGACTAAGGTCGCCACCTCCGCGTCTGCGGAATCACGACGACCGGCGGATTGATGGCGTTCGGATTTTCGATCGTCGGCGGCACGACATCCGGAGGCGTCGAGAACTGGAGCGCGCGATCCTGCGGATCGGAATCGAACGCAGGTGCAGGCCCGCGCTGCGCGGCCCGCGGCATCGGCGGCGGAGATTGCGAATGGCTCGACCAGGATCGCGAGAACGGCTCGGCGGGTTCGGGCATCGGACGATCCGGACCGGGCTCGATCTCGTAGCGCCCGCGGCTCGGCCGCGAGCCGTAGACCGGAAAATAGCGGCCGCGCGGTGCATAATCGCGTGTCGGATAGATCGGCGAGCCGCCGATCACGGTTTGCGGCATGTGGCCGGGCCGCGACAGCCCCCAGTCGCCCTCGACCACGGCGTAATTGGCGTTGCGTCCGTTGATCGCGGTCGGGATGCCGGGACGGCTCGGGATGACGATCACCGGCGCCTTGTCCGCGCGCGCGGGCGCGACCGGCACAAGGCCGGCCAGTGCAAGCGCGACAGCGGTGAGGCGAAGCGTCATCCGGGCGTCGTCCGTTCGATAACGGACCGCATTTTAGACGAATTTTCCCGCCGCCCGGTTTATCGTCGGCGGTTTTTGCCCGGTAGGCTTAACGCGCGTTTAGCGGTTGGCTCGCGACGAGCGCCGCAACGAGCGCAGGCGCGTCCATCCGCGACGTCAGCAGATCGGAAATGTTCGTCATCGTGATGCGCAAATAGCTGTGCATGGTCGGCGCGTCGCGACCGCGAAGCTTCTCGTGGATCGGCATCAGATCGAAGTAGGCCTCGGCGTAAGGCTCCGGAATGTCCATCGGCGGCTTGGGCGGATGCAGCACCATCCGCTCGAGTCGCAACGCGAGCTCGTCGCGTCGCGCACGCCAGTCCGCCGCATCGAGCGAGGGCGGCGACGGATAGCGGTCGAAAACCGCAAGCACCAGATCGCGGATGGCCTCGACCAGCACGCGGCGCTCGATGCCAGTGGCGTTCGCCAGGGCGCCTTCGGCCATCTCGCCCACCATCGCGAGCCCGAGCGGATAGGCCTTCCAGCGCGAGGCGTTGACCGCGTCGTGAAACCCGGATTCGGCGAACAGCACCTTGGAGTAATGCCCCGCGCGTGCACGCGAATATTCGTAGATGCCCTTCTGCACCAGGAACGCCGACTGCTCGTCGATGAAGGCGGCGAGATCCTCCGGCGTGCGGATCGCCGGCTTGCGGCGGAAATAATCGAACAGTCCCATCACAGTCCCCGTGTCTCCACCGGTCGCAGAAAGCGCGGCCGCTGGCAACCGCACCGCTTGATCTTGCAATGCGAAACGACCGTGCGCGTCTCCTTTTGCGACGCACACCAAATCAGACGAAAGTCGAACAGAACAATCCCCACGAAAAACCAAAGTCGTATAGGGGCGCCGTTTCAGCCGATGTTAATCGTTAACGTGCCGAACCGTCGATCAAGAGCGGGCGGCGACACGTTGCGGGGGCAGCGCTTCGGAGTTTTGGAATTCGGGCGTCCCTCGCCTTCATACCGGCCGAAGCATTCGGCCGGTCCATCGCATGAAGGGGGTATTCGACCCATGAATCAGCCCGATTCCCTGGCCAATCAGGAAGAGCATTGGCGCAAGACGACCCGTCTGATGTTCATGCACCTCGGTGCGTGGTTCTTCTTCGGCTACGTCGTGCACATGTTCGTCGTGCCGCTCAACAAGATCATCATTCCTGTTCTCGGCTTCCCGCTCGGTTTCTACATGGCCGCGCAGGGCTCGCTGATCGCATTCGTCGTCATGCTGTTCATGTTCGCCAAGCAGCAGGACCGGATCGACCGCGAGCACGGCTACGCCGAAGAAGACTGAGAGGGAGCGCAACATGGCCACCGCCTCTGTCGAAAAGGGCGACTTCATCAAGAACCTCGGACGGATGTACGGCATGTACACCGGCGGGTTCCTCGCCTTCATCATCCTGCTCGCGATCCTCGAACAGCTCGGGGTGCCGAACCGGTTTCTCGGCTACCTGTTCGTGTTCTTCACGCTGGTCGTGTACGCCGTCATCGGCATCATGACGCGGACCGCGCAGGTCTCCGAATATTATGTCGCGGGACGACGAGTCCCGGCGTTCTACAATGGCATGGCGACCGGCGCCGACTGGATGTCGGCGGCCTCCTTCGTCGGCATGGCCGGCACGCTGTTCTTGTTCGGATACGACGGCATCGCGTGGGTGCTGGGCTGGACCGGCGGCTATGTGCTGGTGTCGATCCTGGTCGGACCGTATCTGCGCAAGTTCGGCGCCTACACCGTGCCGGACTTCATGGCGTTCCGCTTCGGCGGCAACACCGCCCGCATGCTTGCGGTGATCGTGCTGGTCTGCTGCTCGTTCACCTACGTGACGGCGCAGATCTTCGGCACCGGCATCATCGCATCGCGCTTCCTCGGGATGGACTTCACCGTTGCGGTCTACGTCGGCCTCGCGGGCATCCTGGTCTGCTCGATGCTGGGCGGCATGCGCGCGGTGACCTGGACGCAGATCGCCCAGTACATCGTTCTGATCATCGCCTACCTCACGCCGATCGTGATCCTGTCGACCGCCAAGTACGGCATTCCGATCCCGGAACTGACCTACGGCGCGGCGATCGCGGAGATCACGGCGCGCGAAGCGCAAATGGTGTCGTCCGGCCTCGCCACGCTCTGCACCGCGGCAAGCTGCCCGGCCGGCGCGCTCAAGCCGCACATCGAGCCGTTCATCAACTACACGCCGCTGAACTTCTTCGGCATCATCTTCTGCATGATGGTCGGCACCGCTTCGCTGCCGCACATCCTGATGCGCTACTTCACCACCCCGTCGGTGCGTGAAGCGCGGCAGTCGGTGGCGTGGTCGCTGTTCTTCATCTTCCTCCTGTACTTCTCGGCGCCGGCCTATGCGGCGTTCTCGAAGCTGGAGGTCTACACGAACATCATCGGACGCGACCTGACGGCGCTCAGACCGTGGATGTTCAGCTGGGGTGAACTGGGGCTGATCCAGATTTGCGGCCGCAACGCCGCAAGCGTGGACGCCGTGGTCGCCGCCTGTAAGGCCATCGCCGGCCATCCCGGCGTGGTGCGGCTGCAGGACTTCGTGATCAACACGGACGTCATCGTGCTTTCCACGCCGGAAATCGCGGGCCTTCCGTACGTGATCTCGGGCCTGGTCGCGGCCGGCGGCCTCGCCGCCGCGCTTTCGACCGCCGACGGCCTTCTGCTGGCCATCGCCAACGCGCTCAGCCACGACATCTACTACAAGATGCTCGACCCCAACGCGCCGACGGTCCGCCGTCTGCTCGTGGCGCGCATCCTGCTGGTGATCGTCGCGGTCGCTGCCGCCTACACCGCCTCGACAAGACCGGGCGACATCCTCGCGATGGTCGGCTGGGCGTTCTCGCTGGCGATGGCGGGCAACTTCCCGGCGCTCGTGATGGGCATCTGGTGGAAACGGGCGACGACCGCCGGCGCGATCGCCGGCATCGTCGCCGGCTTCGGCCTCTGCCTGTTCTATCTCGTCACCACGAGATACTTCCCGGGCGTGGGCGTGAAGTACTTCGGCATGACCTCCCTGCTCAATCCGGTGACCGGCGCGCCGATCATTCCGGACATGGCAAAGGTCATGGCTCTGCCGAATGCGATGGAGTCCTGGCCGACGCTGGCACACCCGCTGGCCAACAAGGTCGGCTGGTTCAACCTGAACAACATCAACTGCGGACTGCTCGGAATGCCTCTCGGCTTCCTGGTGATCTATGTGGTCAGCCTTTACACCAAGGCGCCGTCCGCGGAGATGCAGGCCTACGTCGACGAGATCCGCAAGCCGCGTGGCCGCACGGTTCTCGAGGAGAAGTAGCCGATCGACGATCGGTGGCGGCGCGGGGCCCTTCGGGGCCCCGCGTTGTTTTCCGCGATCCGGATCGCGTCGAAGGTGACCGCGCCCGCGCGGCGGCCTATCCTGACAGACGACAAACGGCCCCGGCGGCCGTCAAGGCATGCAAACAAAGGACGGCGCTTCGTGACCGGTTCGGCGTTTCTTTCCCACTGGTACTTCCATCTGCCGAATTTCATCCTGGCCGCGCTGATGTACACGCTGCTCGGGCGCGCGCTGCTGGGCCTGATCGTGCAGCCGGACTCGCACAACTACATCTGGCGGGCGTTCTGCCGGCTGACAGACCCGGTGCTCGCGCTGTTCGCGCTCGTTACCCCGAAGGCGACCGCACCGGTGGTGCTCTGGTTGTTCGGCGTGGTGTGGCTGTTCTGGCTGCGAGTCGGCCTGCTCTACATCTTCCTTCTGCTCGGCGCGCTGCCGAAGACGACCTGAGGCCGGACGATGGACCGCACCTATTATTTCATCGCCATCGCCTTCTTCGGCATGGTCAACGGCCTGTTCAACCAGATCTGGCTGCTGTTCGCGCTGATCCACGTTCAGGTGCTGGCGCCGGCGCTGCTGTTCGGCAGCGTGCCGCTGACGCTGATGTTCTCGTCGCTGATGGTGTCGACGGCAACCATCATCCTCGGCGGCATTCCGGCGGCGCTCTACGAGCGCTTCGCGGGCGTGCAGGAGGATTCCAGCGAGGTGTCGCTCTGGATCTGGCTGGCGTGCACCGCGCTGCTTACCCTTCCCGCGATCGGAAATTTCATCGAAATCGGCATCTGAACGTCGGGATCCGACGCCCCGGGCAGCTACCGCCAGGCCTCTCCGACTTGTGATCGGTGCGACCGAGTCCGCGGGATTAGGCTCGCGCAACCGGCCGGACGTGCATGGCGATGCGCTCCGCCGGTGCCGCGGAGGCCGGCAATGGAAGAAATGCGGCGGGTCGCCTTTCAGACCGTAATGCGGGCCTGCCTGTTCGCGTCGCTTGCGATCTTCTGCACCATGGTCGGGATGTCGTTCAGCCCCCGCATCGCATTCCAGGCCGGCGGGTTTCTGACGACGATCATGGCGTCGGTGCTGATCCTCAAGGCGCACGGCGCACGGACGAAGGATTACCGCCGCACCGAGATGTGGCTCTATCTCGACAAGGCCGAGCGGCCGCCGGCGGCCTATGCCCAATGGGCGAGCGCGACCGTGTTGCGCGAGACCTACCTCACCTTCGCACTGTGGACGTCCGCGGTGGCGGTGGCGATGTGGGTGCTGGCGCTTCTGGCGTCGTTCGTCGATCCGGGCACGCTGCCGCAGAGTCCGGCCGCAGGCTGAAGCTTGTTCGGCGCGCGCGACGCTGATAGCTCTCGGCCCGGAGCCGGCTTAGCTCAGCGGTAGAGCAGCGGTTTTGTAAACCGAAGGTCGGGGGTTCAATCCCCTCAGCCGGCACCACGATTTTGCACCGGACGCAATGCGGCAGGCAATCAAACGCCGGCCCGAAGCGACGGGCCGGCGTTCAAACTCTCCGACGGACGCTCAGGCCGCCTTCTTCTTGCGGCCGCGTCCCTTGCCGGTCGCCTTCGCAGACTTGCGCGCAGCCGCCCCCTCAATCCGGAAATCGTCGAGCGTCTTGCCCTCCTTGAGGGCCGCCTGCAGCCAGCGGGGCTTGAGACCACGCCCCGACCAGGTCTCGCCTTCCGGGCCGCGGAATTTCGGTTCAACCTTGGATCCCTTCGCAGGCCCCTTGCGGCCAGCGCGAACCGTCTTGGCCGGACGGCCGCGTTTGGGCGCATTGCCGGCCAGCCGGGACAGTTGCTGCTTCAGGTCATGGGCACGACGGCTCAAAGTATTGGTCACGTCATCGCGCAATTTGAGAAGGTCGTCGACCGACATCGACAGCAGATTGAATGATTTGTTGGCCATGATTTCTCCTGGTGAAATGGCAACGCTTCTTACGCTGATTAATTCGTCACGAACAGCACGCGCCGGTGGCAAAAATGCGGTGAATTTGATCCCGCTTGTTTTGTTGGCTCCCGCAACAAACTCTTGGTTGAGACAATCTAAAGGACTGCGACCCAGGAATAATGCGCGAAATTGGTGCACCTGTCAGAAATAACAGTGCTGCAAGCGGGTTTTTGCGATATTTCCGGCAAAATCGCCTGCCCATCGAGGCGGTGCAGCCTCTCCCGATATTGCGGGCCATCCGTCAAACATACCGGATTATCCACTTCAATATTGTTCGGGGCACCGGCCAACATGTCGCCGACGGACAGGACTGCGAATCGGCGCCGCCGATTGCGGGAGCGCATCGGTATCTGATAGCCGTGCGCATTCGCCCCTGCGACCGACGGAGTCCGCCCATCCATGCGCGCCATCACCCTCGACGAGGCCGTCAAGATCATCAATGAGACCTTCGCCGAGGCGAAGCGCATGAACGCCTATCCGCTTTGCGCGGTCTTGCTCGACGCCGGCGGGCGGCTCAAGGCCGCGATGAAGCAGGACGGCGCGTCGCTGCTGCGGTTCGAGGTCGCCTACGGCAAGGCCTATGCGGCGCTCGCGATGGGCCGCTCGTCGCGACTGGTTCTGCAGAAGGCGCGCGAGAAGCCGCTGTTCATGGATTCGCTGCTTGAGCTTGCGGACGGGCCGATGTTTCTCGAAGGCGGCGGCCAGCTCATCCGCGACGCGCAGGGCGAGGTTGTCGGCGCGATCGCCACGACCGGCGATGTCAACGAGGTCGACGACCTCTGCGCGATCGCCGGAGTCCGCGCCGCCGGCTTCCGGTCGGACTACGACTTCAGCGAAGCCGAGATGAAGCGGCTGAACATCAAGCCCGGGCCGCCGCTGAAAGACCCGCGGACCGCCTGACCCGCCTCGCCCCTCGAAAGTGGCGCCCGGTTCCGGTGATGGAACCGGAACCCGCGCCGCGCGTTAAGATGCCGCTCGACCGACCGGCCGCAAGGCCGCTGGTGCGGGCCGCGCATTCATCCATTGCATCAAGGGGCATCCGATCATGAGCGTTCTTATCGGAATTCTGATCACCTTTCTTGTCGTCGTTCTGGTCCTTTATCTCGTCAACCTGCTGCCGGTCGACGGACGGGTGAAGCAGATCATCCGCATCGTGGTGATCATCGTCGGCATTCTGTCCCTGCTCCGATATCTGGGCGTCTGGATCTAGAGCACCGCGGGCGACTGCAGCGGGCGGCGTGAGCCGCCCGCCGGGAGGGCGGCATCGTGACAATCGAGGCTAAGCGGTCCGGCCGGCGGTGGATCGACAAGCACGCGCCCGCCGAGGACGGGGGCCTGTCTCCTTTCAAGGACGCGGCCGCGTTCTGGCGGGTAATGTCGCAGGGCGCGACGGTGGCGATGTGTTTGATCGCCTTCGGCGCCCTGCTCTATTTTGCGCGGCCAATCCTGCTGCCGGTGCTGAGCGCCATCGTCGTGGGCATGACCATCGGACCCGCCGCCTCATGGGCAGGGCGGCGCGGGATCCCGGCCTGGGCGGTCGCACTGGTGGTGACAATCGCGATCGTCGGCTGGACCTGGCTTGCGGTCGTGACCCTTTCGGAACCGGCCTCCGACCTGATCGGCCGCTCCGCCGAATTCGGCGCAGCCGTCAAAGACAAATTCCAGCTTCTCGAACGGCCGCTGATAGCGCTGCGCGAATTGCAAGGCTCGATTCAGGGCGGTGCGGAAGCGATCCGCGTCGACACCACCAGCCATTCCGCGATCATCGCGGGCGTGGTGACTGTGGTCACGCCGGCGGCGGTTCAGATCGTTCTGTTTCTCGGCACGCTGTTTTTCTTCATCATCGGGCGCGAGGAATTCCGGCGCAACTTCATCGGTCTTTTCGAGAGCCGCGAGGGCCGGCTGCGCACGCTGAAGATCCTCAACGACATCGAACACAGCCTGAACCGCTATCTGTTCATCGTCACGATCATCAACCTTTGCGTCGGCATTTTCGTTGCGGCCGTGAGCTGGCTGCTCGGGCTGCCGAGCCCGCTGCTGCTCGGCGCGCTGGCCTTCGTCCTGAATTACATTCCGTACATCGGGCCGGGCGTCATGCACCTGACTCTGTTCGTGCTCGGCCTCGTCACCTATCCAACGCTCGCGATGGCGCTGATCCCCCCGGCGATCTTCATCACCTTCACGATCATCGAGGGCCAGTTCATCATGCCGAACGTGGTCGGACGGCGGCTCGACATGCGGCCGCTGGCGGTGTTCCTCAACCTCGCCTTCTGGGCCTGGCTGTGGGGACCGATCGGCGCGTTTCTCTCGGTGCCGATCCTGATCGTATTCACGGTGGCGCTGAACCACCTCTATCCGCGCCGGGACGTGGTTCTGCCCGAATAGAGGCGAGAGACACCGAAACTCGGGCGGCCGGGCAACCTACATCTTCGCCAGACGCGCCACGTCCACCGCCTGCGCATAGGCGAGCTTCGAGGCAGCGTCCGCGGAGCCCTGCACCGTCACCAGAAACTTGTTGGCGATCACCATGTTGACGTCGCCGTCTCCAGTCTGCACGGCACGCTGGCTGCCGACCCGGATCAGCTTGCCCATCGCGCCCGCGATCGCCGGATTCTGCAGGAGCGTGGCGAACTGCATCACCATCGCGGAATCGCCGGTGATCTGCACCTCGACCGTGTCGCCCTTGGCGTTGGTGTAGGTGCGGTTGGCGACCGACGCGCCGAACGCGACCATGCCCATCGCGGAGGTCTGCGCCTTTTCGGCCTTCCAGCCCGGCAGCGCATTCGGCAGGAATTTGGAGAACTGCTCGGCGTTCTTCTGGCCGACGAGTTGCGACGCAAGATCGAGATTCTGCTTCGCGCCGGTCAGGTCGCCGGACTGATAGGCCTTGCGCGCCAGATCCATCGCCTCGAGGATGTCATCGGCCCATGCCGGGGTCGCAGACGCCATGAGCGCCGCCAAAACCAAACCTGTCACCCGACGTGTTGCGTGCATGGCTTCGCCCCCTCAAATCGCGCACGCGATCATATCACGCGATTGGCGGGCACCAGCGAGGGTCGGGCGGCGACGCCGTCGCCGCCCGCAGGCAAGACTCCGGGCGTCGGCCGCTACTCGAACTTGACGCCCAGTCGCGCCATGTAGCTGCGGCCCGGCTGCGGATAGGCGTTGTAACGCCCGAACACCGCCGAACTCGCCGCCGCATAATCGAAGTAATCGACGTCGAACAGATTTCGCACCGCGATCGACCAGAACACGTTGCGGACCTCGCCGCCGATCCGCATGTCGACCAGCGTGTGCGCCGGGACGAGCGGCTGGAAATTCGCCTGGTCGTTGTCCATCCGGCGCGCGCCGACGAAGCGGACCACGGTGTCCCAGACGAGATACTTGTCCCAGATATCCCAGGCGAAGCCGGCGCTGCCGGTCCAGCGCGAGACCAGCGGCACGTCGTTTCCGGTGTTCGGACCTTCGCGGAACGTTGCTTTGGTGTAGGCGAGACCGCCCTTGAGCAAAAGCTTGTCCGTCGCCTGCCAGCTTACCTGGGTCTCGCTCCCCTGCCGCCGCGTCGGATCGAGATTGGTGTTGGCGCCAAGCGGCGGGAACGGGATGAAATGCAGCTCGTCGGTGAGAACCATGTCGTAGACCGACGTCTGGATTTCAAAGCCGGCGACGCGGAAGCGCGCGCCGAGTTCCATGTCCCGCGAGGTCTGCGGACGAAGGTTGAAGTCCGTGGGGAACGACGACACCCCCACCCGCTCGTCCACGTTCGGCATCCGGAAGCTGCGCGCGATCCGGCCGAACACGGCAAAACGCTCGTCGAAGCGATGCTCGAATCCGGCATGCAGCGCGTGCTGAAAGTCAGTCTTGTCGTAGGGCTGGCCCTGCGGCCCGAAGAAACCCGCGCCCGGCGCGGTCGCGTCGTAGCGGTCGCGCGCGCTCACGGCGGTCTGCTGGCCGCGCGCGCCCCATGACAGATCGGTGTTCGGCGTGATGCCGATTGTCTGCTGCCAGTACAGCGCCAGCGTCCGCTGCTGCAGATCGTAGCGATTGTACGGCGGATCGTTGAGCTGAACGCTGCGCTTTGACCAGAAGTCCGAATGATAGAAGTCGAAGCCGGCAATCACGGTCGAAGGCGCACCGAACAGGTCGTTGCGCGCCACCATGCGCGGCGTGAACGACACGGTCTTGAGTTCGCGCGCGTCGGAGCTGACGAAGCCGCCAAGCTCGGTGAACGCCTGCTGCTCCTTCTGGCGATAGCCGCCGTCGACGATCAGCTCGACGCCGGGCGCGAGCATCCTCGTGAAGCCGCCCGTCACGTTCACGCCCTGCTTGTCGGCGAAGGCGGTCGGCGTGGTCGCGCCGCGACGGTCCGTCACCATCTCGTTCGACGTCAGGGTCACGAGCCGCCCGCCCGGCAGGCCGAGCCTCTGGTCGTCCGCCGTGACTGTCAGATAGGCCGAACCGGTCTGGCCCGAGTAGCGGATGTCCCCGACGAAGCTGCGCTGCCGCAGCCGGTTGTTGTGGCGGTATCCGTCCGAGTCGATGGCCTCGCCATGGGCCGCGGCCGAGAAGCCGCCGGACGACGCATGGGCCGAGGCCTTCACGTCGCGATGCTGGAACGAGCCGATGCCGCCGTCGATGCGCGCGCGCGCCGGCAGCCCGGCGCCCGTCTTGGTGACGATGTTGATGACGCCGCCGACCGCGCCGTCGCCATAGAGCACCGCGCCGCTGTTGCCGCGGGTGATCTCGATGCGCTCGATGCTGTCGCGCGGGATCGCGCTGAAGTCGACGCCCGCGAGGTCGATGTCGGTGAGCCGGCGGCCATTGACCAGCACCAGCGTGTTGGAAGCCGCGGCCGCGCCGAAGCCGCGCATGTCAACGGTCGTGCCGGCTCCGTTCACCCCGCCGTAGAAGCTCGAGGTCTGGATGCCGGGCTGCCGCGCCAGAATGTCCTGCAGCGTCGCGCCCGGCGAACGCGCGATCTCCTCCGCCGTGATGATCGATGTCGAGGCGCCGACGATGCCGGTCGCGCCGAGACGGCTGGACGTGACGTCGATCGGCGGCAATTGCCATGCGCTCTGCGCCAGCGCCGGACCGCAGCCCAGCACGATCGGCAGCGCCAGCGACGAGCCCCTCAGCAACCGGCCGACCCGCGGCAGGCTCCATAATCTTCGATCGTCAGAATTTCAACTCGAAAAACGTCCCACGTCACGCACCCCTTCGCCTTCGTCCGCCGTTCATGGCCGGACGTTCCGGTGGACCAAGTCCGCCGCGAAGGAGACGCAAACGCTGCAACGCCAGAACCGACGCCGGACGCTCGCGTTCCGAAGCTGTGAGAGGGAGAAAGTCACTCGCACGGCCATCGCAACGGACACGACGTCACCGCTGCGAAAGACCGCTCCGTGTGGACGCCCCGCCCACCGGTTGGGTGACTGCGCTGGCAGGTCTCCTGGCTCGCGGGTCGTTGCCGAGACGTCAGGCCTTCCCAGTTTCCCAGTGGCCAAAGCGAACGTCAGGCTCGCCGCTTACAGTTGCGGGGGCAGCCGCGGACTGCTGCATCGCTGCAGGCTCCGCGTTCCCTCTTTCGTCCCCGTTTGACCGGGGAACCAGCACGCCTTCGATGGTGTCGGTGTACGGGACCGGAGTCAAGAATGTTCGCCGGCGCCGTCAACGTCAGACGCGATCGCCGCCGGTCTCCGCGATCAGCCACGCCAGATAGCCAGCCTCGCCGCCCTCGGCCGGCAGCACCACGATCGCCGGCACGTCGTAGGGATGCAGCGCCTTGACCGCGGCCTCGACCTCGGACGACAACGCCGCGCGGGTCTTGACGATCATCACCGCCTCCTCGCCGCGCTCGATCCCGCCCTGCCATCGATAGAGCGAGATCATGCCGGGCAGGATGTTCACGCAGGCCGCGAGCCCCCGTTCGCACAGCGTCTGGCCGGCCGCCTCCGCCTCGACAGCCGACGGCCAGGTCGTATAAACGAACACCGCGCGTTCCATGATCCCTCGCCCCGACGGTGCAGGCGCAGCGATCCGGCCAGCGCCCGAAGGACGTCCTGCCGCATGAGCCCTGCGAAAGCCAGAACCGCGTCCCGGAAGGCGTCTGCGAAAGCATCCCGGGCCAAAGCCAAGACGCCCGGCTACCAGCGGATCGCCTTCGTCGCAAGCCCAAGCCCCGAGGCGAAGAAGGCCCTGGCGCGGCTGGTGCGGCGCTACGGCAACGTGCCGCCCGGCCAGGCCGACGCGGTCGTGGCGCTCGGCGGCGACGGACTGATGCTGCGCACGCTGCACCGGCTGATGCGTTCCGGCACGCCGATCTACGGCATGCATCGCGGCACCATCGGCTTCCTGATGAACGAATTCGCCGAAAACAGCCTGCGCGAACGGCTCGCCGCGGCCCAGACCACCGTGATCCATCCGCTGGTGATGCGCGCCCGCGACATGAAAGGCCGCACCCACATCCACCACGCGATCAACGAGGTCTCGCTGTTTCGCCAGACCTATCAGGTCGCGCGCTTCGCGATCTTCGTCGATGGCGAGGAACGCCTTCCCGAGCTGATGGCCGACGGCGTTCTGGTCGCCACCCCCGCGGGCTCCACCGCCTACAATCTGTCGGCGCAGGGGCCGATCGTCCCGATCGACGCCTCGCTGCTCGCGCTCACGCCCATCAGCCCGTTCCGGCCGCGGCGCTGGCGCGGCGCGCTGCTGCCCGACCGTGCCCGCGTCACCATCAAGGCGCTCGATCCGGAGCGCCGGCCGGTGGCCGCGGTCGCCGACCACGCCGAGGTGCGCTCGGTTCGCGAGGTCGAGATCGGCATGGACGATACGATCTCGATCAAGATGCTGTTCGACCCGGGCCATAGTCTCGACGAACGCATCCTGCGCGAGCAGTTCGGTTACTGACGCGCCACCAGACGCAAGAGACGTCCCCATCTCTCCCGTCATGCGCGGGCCTGACCCGCGCATCCACGTCTTGGCGGCCTCCACCGCTCCCGTGTCCCGGGCGCGTCGCGGCATGCAATGACGCGATGCAGACGCGGGACCGCGCGAGGTTCGAACGCTCGCCGTGTCGGCTCATTGCGAAGCAGCTGCGCTCTGCATTCCCGCGCCCTGTGCGCGGGTTGGGGCCGCCGTTACAACTCCGTCCTGGTCACCGAGGCGATGACGTAAAGCCCCTGCGCGTTGCGATCGAGCGACGCCTTGCTGCGCAGAAGCTCCAGCTCGCGCACCACCTCGCGGCCGTCGCGGCTGCCGACCGCGCTCATCAGATCCTCGAACGACTTCGGCCCGTCGGCCAGCGCATCGACCAGCGACGGGAAGCGCGCGCCGGAAAAGGTCGGCGCCGCCGGCACCTGCGTTTCCAGCCGGTCGCCCTGCCCGAACGGCCAGGTCAGATCGAAGCCCGCCTTCGAGCCCACCCGGCTGCCGGGCGGCAGCGACGGGTCGAGCGGCAGCGTGCGCATGTTGTCCATCACGATCAGGTCGCGGGTGGGCTGGAAGCGCGTCGCCATCGCCCAGTCCATCTGCTCGTCGGAGAAGATGTCGACGTCGGGATCGACCACGAACACGTTCTTGCAGTTGGCGAGCGCGCCCATGCAGGCCGCAATGGCGTTGCGCGCCTCGCCCGGCACGCGCTGGCGCAGCGCGACGCGGATGTTGAACGCGCCGCCGCTCGACGTGGTGGCATAGACCGCCACCGGCTCGCGCACCGCCGCCTGCAGCGCGCGCCACACCATCACCTCGGTGCGCAGCGCCGAAAGCTGCGCGGTGCAGGTGCGCCCCATCGTGCGCCCGCCGATGGTCGAGGTCTGGAACAGCGCGTCCTTGCGCTTCGTGATCGCGGTGAGATGGAACACCGGGTTGCGCTTGACCGCGCCGTAATAACCGAGGAATTCGCCGTAGGGCCCCTCCGCCTCGACGTGGCCGCGCTCGTCGAGATAGCCCTCCAGCACATACTCCGCGTCGGCCGGCACGCGGATATCGTTGGTGACGCCCTTGACCACTGGAAGCGGCGCATCGCGCAGCGAGGCCACGATGCCGAGTTCGTCGACCGGCAGCCGCATCACCGCCGCCACATGGTCGACCGGGTGCGCGCCGACCACGAAGCTGACCGGCAGGCGCCTGCCGGCGCGCGCCGACGCCTCGTAGATCGCGCGCAGGTCGCTCGGCGCGACCAGATCGATGCCGGCCTCCTTGCGGCCGCGCAGCATCATCCGCCGCAGGCCCACGTTGGTGAAGCCGGTCTGCGGGTCGATCACATAGTCGATCGATGAGGAGATATAGGGCGCGCCGTCCGCGCCATGCTGGAAGTGCACCGGCGGCGCGGTGAGATCGGCGTCGTCGCCGGTCAGCACCACCTCTTGGCACGGGGCCTCCGCGCGCGTCACCTCGACGATCTGCGGCGCGTTGCGCAGGCGGCGCTGGATTTCGGCGAGAAGCTCGCCCGGCGTCTTGCCGAAGGCGGAGGCGAGCCGCGCCCGGCCGCCCATCACGCTGCCGACCAATTCCTGCCGCTCGGGCCCCGCGGCCTTGAACAGCACCGCCTTCGGATTGCCTTCGAGAATTTCGGCGAGACTCGCCAGTTCGATCGGCTCCGCATGCGTTTCGCATTCGTCGGCGGCGAGCCCCTCGACAAATCGCCGCAGACGGAACCGGTCGAAATCCAGCGCGCTCGCATTCGAGCCAGCGGTGCCGACGTTCATCGCAATCCTCCCGTGCAGGCGATTATAGAGCGCACGCATCAATAACCAAATGGTTGCAGTTGGCAATCACGCACCGGCCGACTAGTTTCGTCCGAAAGGGGGAACGCCAGAGCATGACGCACGACCACAGTTCCAATGGCGGACCGTATATCGGCCGTCCGATGCCGCGCTTCGAGGATCTGCGTCTGGTGCGCGGCGCCGGCCGCTACACCGACGACATCGCGGTGGACGGACAAGCCTATGCCGCCTTTGTGCGCTCCCCTCACGCCCATGCCGCGATCCGCTCGGTCGATGCAGGCGCGGCGCGCGCCATGCCGGGCGTGCTCGCGGTGCTGACCGGCGCGGACTATCGCGCCGACGGCCTTGGCGGCCTGTCGCAGATGCCGAACCCGAACGACGCGATCGACATCAGCAGGCCGGCGTTCGAGCCGGCGGTGCGGCCGATCCTCGACGAGCCGCAGATTCCCGTGGTGGAGGACCGGGTGCGCTATCCCGGAGAGATCCTCGCGGTGGTGGTCGCCGAAACGATGGCCGCGGCGCGCGACGCCGCCGAGGCGGTGGCGGTGGACTACGAGCCCCTGCCCGCCGCGACCGACGTGATGAAGGCAATGGCGCCGGGCGCGACCGCGATCTGGGAGCAATGCCCCGACAATCTCGCGCTCGACGCCGACTTCGGCGACCGGGCCACGGTCGAGGCCGCATTCGCATCGGCCGATCTCGTGGTCGAACAGGTGTTCCGCAATCAACGCATCGTCAATGCGCAGATGGAGCCGCGCTCGGCGATCGGCAGCTACGACGCGGCCGAGGACCGCTACACGCTGATCTCCGGGAACCAGGGCGTGCACCGGCCGCGGCAGTTCATCGCCGAATGCCTGAAAATGCCGCTGGAGAGGGTGCGGCTGGTGTGCCCGGACGTGGGCGGCGGCTTCGGGCTGCGCACCAACCCCTACGCCGAGCAGGTCGCGGTGCTGTGGGCCGCGAAGCGGACCGGCCGGCCGGTGAAGTGGACCAGCGACCGCACCGAGGCGTTTCTGACCGATTACCAGGGCCGCGACATCGTCACCACCGGCCGCCTGGCGCTCGACCGCACCGGCCGGATCAAGGCGATCGCGCTCGACCACATCGCCGGCGTCGGCGCGCACACCGTGACCTACGTGCCGCTGAGCAACGCCTATCGCGTTGCGACGACGGCCTACAGCGTGCCGCTGATGCACATCCGGCTGCGAGCAGTGATGACCAACACGGTTCCGACCGCGCCGTTCCGCGGCGCGGGCCGGCCGGAGGCGACGCTCGTGATCGAGCGGCTGATCGATCTTGCCGCAAAGGCGCTCGACATGGACCGCCTGCAGATCCGCAAGCGCAACCTGGTCAAGCGCGGCCAGCTCCCCTACCGCACCGCCAGCGGGCTCCTGTACGATTCCGGCGACTTCGCCGGCAACATGGAGCGCATGATCGCCGACGCGGACTGGAAGGGCTTCGGCGCCCGCAAGCGCGCCTCGCGCAAGCGCGGCCGGCTGCGCGGCATCGGCGTGTCGAACTATGTGGAGACGCCCGTGGGCGCGCCGCACGAGCGGGTCGAGGTCACGGTCAACGCCGACCGGGTCGAGATCGCGGTCGGCACCCAGTCGACCGGCCAGGGCCACGAGACCACCTTCGCCCAGGTGATGGCCGACCAGCTCGGCGTGCGGCCGCAGGACGTGAAGCTCGTCGGCGGCGACACCGCGCTGGTGGCCTCCGGCGGCGGCACGCACTCCGACCGCTCGATGCGGCTCGCCGGGTCGCTGATGTTCGAAGCCTCGGCCGAGGTGGTGACGCAGGCGAAGGCAGCGGCCGCCAAGCTGCTCGACGTCGCGGAGGGCGACGTCGAATTCACCGACGGACTGTTCGTCGCGCCGCGCAGCAACCGCCGGCTCTCGATCTTCGACATTGCGAAAGCCATCGACGAGACGCCGGGTCTCGCCGACGGCAAGCTGCATTCCAAAAAGACCATCACCGGCCGCATCCCGGCCTATCCGACCGGCTGCGCGGTCTGCGAGGTCGAGATCGATCCGGAAACCGGCGCAGTGCAGATCGACCGCTACGGCTCGATCGACGACGCGGGACAGGCGATCAACCCGCTGATCCTGCACGGGCAGGTGCACGGCGGCATCGTGCAGGGCGTCGGACAGGTGCTGTCGGAGGGCGTGATCTACGACGAGGCGGGCCAGGTTCTCACCGGCAGCTTCATGGATTACGGCATGCCGCGCGCCCGGCAGTTTCCGTCCTTCGCGATCGAGCTGACCGAAGACCCGACGTCGGGCAATCCGCTGCGCATCAAGGGCGGCGGCGAGGCCGGCATCACGCCGGCGCTGGCCGTGACCATGAACGCGATCCTCGACGCGCTGTCGGAGCACGGCGTCGATCATCTCGACATGCCGGCGACGCCGCACAGAATCTGGTCGGCGATCCAGGCGGCGAAGCGCGCCTGAGCGCCGCGCCCCGGTCGCGCCCGGCTGGAAGCGCCGGGCGAAGCCGTGCATCATCGCAGGCTCGGACCACGCGGGCGCAATCATGAATCCTGTCAAGATCGGCATCGTCGGCGCGGGCCTGATGGGCCACGGCATCGCCTATCTGCTGGCGGCGGCCGGCCACCGGGTCGGCCTCTACGAGCCGTCGGCCGAATGGCGGGCTTCGCTCGATGCGCGGCTGGAAAGCGCGCGCGCGCTGCTCGCCGGCGATCCCGCCCTGCTTGATCGCATCGCGGTTCACGAGACGATGGCGCCCGCGATGGAGGGCGCCCGCTTCGTGTTCGAGGCCGCCCCTGAAAAGCTCGCGCTCAAGCAGCAATTGTTCGCCGAGCTGGAGGCGCTGGTCGCGCCCGACACCGTTCTCGCCAGCAACTCGTCGGCGATACCCTCGACGCTGATCGGCGAGCGGCTGAAGCATCGCGAGCGGGTGGTCGGCACGCACTTCTGGAATCCGTCCGCATCTCGTGCCGCTGGTCGAGGTGGTGCAGAACGAGAAGACGTCGGACGACACGATCCGGCGCACGATGGACCTGCTGCGCCACGCCGGGCGCCGGCCCGTGCATGTGAAGAAGGACATTCCGGGCTTCGTCGGAAACCGGCTGCAGCACGCACTGAAGCGCGAGGCGATCGCGATGGTGGCGGCCGGCGTCTGCGACGCGGAGACCATCGACGAGGTGGTGAAAAGCGGCTTCGGCGCGCGCATGGCGGTGCTCGGCCCGATGGAGCAGTCCGACCTCGTCGGGCTCGACCTCACGCTCGACATCCAGTCGGTGCTGCTGAAAGACCTCGACCGCGGCACCGAGCCGACCCAGTTTCTCAAGGACAAGGTCGCCGCCGGCAAGCTCGGCATGAGGAGCGGCGAAGGCCTGCGCCGGTGGACGCCGGACGAGGCCGCGGCGGTGCGCGAGCGATTGCGGAACGCGCTGGCCAAGACCGCTCGGAACGAGATCGAACGCCCTGCGCATCTGCGTGACGCGCAAACGTGAACGAGCGAAGCGCAAGACCGAACTGAAGGCGAAGGAATCAGACCCGGCCGCGGAACAGCGCGCGGGCGTCCGGCAGGTTTTCCTGGAACAGATCGAGCGGCTGCGGCTGGCCTTGCGGCATCGCCGCCGGTTGCGGCTGCGGCGGCCTCGGCGCAGCGGCCGGCTCGGGCACGACGCTCGGCTTGCCGCCGGTCGCGACCGGCGCGCCGCCGCCCCACAGATTGCTCACCACCGGGGAGACCGGATCGCGCCGCGCGCCGGCGCTATGGAACAGGCTGTGAAAGGCCGGACCGGTGTCGCCGAGAACGGCGGGCGGCTCCTGCGGCATTTCGGAAAGCCGCTGCGTGGCCGCGTAGCTTGCGGTCAGGGAGGTTGGCTCGGGCGCATAGGCCGCACGCACCGGCGGCAGCGGCACGCGGTTCGCCGGAGCCTGCGCCGACTGGACCGGAAGGGCCTGGACCGGAAGCGCCTGTTCGCGGGCGTTGTCGTAGCGCCCGGTCAAAACCCCATAGACCTGCGACACGCTGCGGGCCTTGCCGTCGCGGGTGTAGAAGATCGACGGATTGGCGCGCGCCGCGCCGGGGAATTGCTCGGCGGCCACGGCGCGCGGGGCCTCGCCTGCCAGACCGATCAGACGGCTCGCGCCGCCGGCCCCGAGGAAATGCGCGATGTAGAGCTCGCCCTCGGTCGGATTGCGGCCCAGCGTGGCCGACAGCCGGTCGGTGTTTTCCTTGGTGTAGGCCCCGGCCATCACCGCATTGGCGGTGGGATCCGTTCGCAGGTTGAGGATCGCGGCCTCGGCCCGCGGGTCGCGCACCGCATACTGGCCCGCCGGCGTGCGCTCGATCGCCTGGGCGTAGCGGCCATAGCCGAGCGCGGGCCCCTGCTCCTTCAGCGTCGCGAGCCAGGTCTGCTCGATGAACTGGAACAGGCCCTTGGCGGTCGAGGTCCGGCCGGCCGCATTCGGATTGAAGTTGGATTCGACCTTGGCGGTCGCGAGCAGATATTGAAAGTTCGCGCCCGTCATCCGCGAGGCATTGCGGATGGCGCCGGTGACGGCCGGATGGGCTTTGGCGATTTCGGCGACCATGTCTG
This sequence comes from uncultured Alphaproteobacteria bacterium, assembly GCA_963758225.1. Classification (GTDB taxonomy): domain Bacteria; phylum Pseudomonadota; class Alphaproteobacteria; order Rhizobiales; family Xanthobacteraceae; genus Z2-YC6860. The sequence goes on from CAVWUJ010000009.1 coordinate 29,338, forward strand.
CCTTCGGCGAGGCGCACGGGGCCGCGCCCCGGCGCGACGAACTGTTAACGCTTATGGTAAACGGACGGTTAACGAGCCAAGCGGAGAGACCCGGAATGAGCCAGAGCAGCGAGCCGAACCGTCACAAGCGCGGCGGTCTCTATTTCGAGGGATTTGTCGTCGGCGACCTGTACGAGCACCGCTACAGCCGCACGGTCACCCAGATGGACAACATCCTGTTCTCCAACATGACGCTCAACCCGCAGCCGCTGCACATCGACCGGCACTATTGCGAGACCGAGACCGAGTGGGGCCAGCCGCTGATGAACTCGTTCTTCACGCTGGGCCTGATGGTCGGCATGTCGGTGAGCGATGTGTCGGTCGGCACCACCGTCGCCAACCTCGGGATGACCGACGTGAAATTCCCCAATCCGGTGTTCGAGGGCGATACGTTGCGCGCCACGACCGAGATCGTCGGCAAGCGGGAATCGAAGTCCAAGCCCGGCACCGGCATCGTCGAGCTGCAGCACCGCTGCTTCAACCAGTCGGACAAGCTGGTGGCCGAATGCCGGCGTCAGGTGCTGGTGCGAATGCGGCCGGCGTGAGCGGGCGCGCTATCGCTCGAAACATGGCCCAGAACGTTGCGGAAGGTTTGACGATGCGATCGCTGCTGTTCATTCCCGGCGACAGCCCCAGGAAGCTCGACAAGGGACTGGGCAGCGGCGCGGACGCGCTGCTGCTCGACCTCGAGGACGCCATCGCGCCGGAGCGCAAGGCCGAGGCGCGCGACATCACGGTGGGCTTTCTGAAGGAGGCCGTGCCGGTAAAGGACCGTCCCCGGCTGTTCGTGCGGATCAACGGCTTCGCGACCGGCCTGACGGACGCCGATCTCGACGCGGTGGTGGCGGCGCAGCCGGACGGCATCATGCTGCCCAAGGCCGAGGGCGGCCAGGCGGTGATCCATTGCGACGCCAAGCTCGCGGTGCGCGAAGCGATCCACGGCCTGCCCGAGGGCGGCCTCGACATCCTCGCGATCGCCACCGAGACCGCACAGGCGCTGTTCATGGCCGGCAGCTATGGCGGATCGAGCAAGCGGCTCAAGGGGCTCACCTGGGGCGCGGAAGACCTGTCGGTGGAACTGGGCGCGGAGGCCAACCGCGACGCCGATGGCCGCTTCCTCGCGCCCTACCAGCTTGCGCGCAGCCTGTGCCTGGCCGGCGCAGGCGCCGCCCGCGTGCAGGCGATCGACACGGTCTATATCGACTTCCGCAACGAGGCCGGCTTCCGCCGCGAATGCGAGGAGGCGCGCCGCGACGGCTTCACCGGCAAGATGCTGATTCACCCTGCGCAGGTCGCCGTCGCCAACGACGTGTTCACGCCGAAGCCCGAGGCGATCGAGCGCGCCCGCGCCGTGATCGCAGCGTTCGAGGCGAACCCCGGCGCGGGCACCGTCGGCATCGGCGGCGTCATGTACGACCGGCCGCACCTGGAGAAGGCGCGGCAGTTGCTGGCGCGCGTCAGGTCCGCCAGCGGCTCGGATAGATGAGCCGCGTCGCGAAGATCAGCAGGCACGCGCCGACCACGCCGGAGATCAGGTAGCTCAGCCAGCCGGCCTGCATCCGGATCCCGAGATGGCCGAACAGCCAGGTCGCGATGCCGGCGCCGATCACGCCGAGAATGATGTTGGTGATCAGGCCCATGTCGCTGGCGGTGATCTTCTCCGCCAGCCAGCCGGCAATGCCGCCGATGATAATCGCCGCGATCCAGCCGACCTCGGACTCCATGACCTTGCTCCCGTGAAATGCCTCAACCGGGGAGACAAGTTCCGAGGATGCACCGGGTTCCATCCCGTGGGCGGGCGCTTCCGCGCCGGCCGGGACCGTGAGGCCGGTCAGGATTTGCCGTAGACCGCCGCCGGATCGAAGGTCCGGGCGTCGTCGCGGAATTCCAGCCGCAGCGCGCCGGTCTGGCCGAGCGGCACCGCCCGGTAGAAGCAGGAACGCCGGCCGGTGTGACAGGCGCCCGCCCCGCCCTGCTCGACCCTGATCCACACCGCATCCTGGTCGCAATCGACCCGCATCTCGACCACGCGCTGGACGTGGCCGGAGCTTTCGCCCTTCTTCCAGAGCGCCTTGCGCGAGCGCGAATAGTAATGCGCCTCGCCGGTCGCAACCGTGCGCGCCAGCGCCTCCGCGTTCATGTGCGCGACCATCAGCACGTCGCCGTTCGCAGCGTCAGTCGCCACGCAGGTGACGAGGCCGTCGGCGTCGAACTTCGGGGTGAAGGCGAGGCCTTCTTCGATTTCGGGTTTCGAGGACAAGTCTGCGGCTCTCTTGGGCAGCTCTGCTCGCGGGCCGGAAACGAAACGGCCGGGCTTGCGCCCGGCCATCCATCGGTCAATTCGCCGTGGCGCGCAAGGGCGCGCCACGGTCGGTGGTCAATTCGGCGCGGCGCGCAAGGGCGCGCCCGGCCGGTCCGGCGCGATCAGCGCTGGCCGCCGCGCACCATCGAAAGGAAGCGCAACTGCTCGTTCGGGTCGTCGCGGAACGAGCCGCGGAACTGGGTCGTCACGGTGAGCGAACCGGGCTTGCCGACGCCGCGCAGCGACATGCAGGTGTGCTCGGATTCGATCATCACCGCGACGCCGTGCGGCTTGAGGATTTCCTCGATCGCGGTGGCGATCTGCGCGTTGAGGTGCTCCTGGGTCTGCAACCGCCGCGCATAGGCCTCCACCAGCCGCGCCAGCTTCGACAGCCCCACCACCCGCTCGACCGGCTTGTAGGCGACATGCGCCATGCCGGTGAACGGCATCATGTGATGCTCGCAATGCGACGTGAAGCTGATGTCGCGGACCAGCACCATGTCGTCGTAGGCGCCGGTTTCCGAGAACGTGCGGTCGAGCACTTCCGCCGGCACGTCGCGATAGCCGCGGTAAAGCTCGTCATAAGCCTTGATCACCCGCCGCGGCGTATCCAGCACGCCTTCGCGCGCCGGATCGTCGCCGATATAGGCGATCAGCGTGCGCACGGCCTCCTCGGCCTGCTCGCGATTCGGACGGTTGGCGATCGGGGCGGGCGCACTGCGGACGTGGTCGGACAATTTTTCGGCGCCGGATTCGGCAGGCTTTTCACTGCCCTTTGGCCAGGGCTTGACGATGGCGTCCATCGGTCTCTCCGTTCGACCGGCCTGCCGGCCGAAGCCGACCGCCGGGGGTGTCACCGGGGGGCCGCGCCGGACTGGCAGCCCGCGCGTGCCCATAGCACGGCGGACGCCCGGACGCCGCATTCCCAATTCGCATGGCACATCCGAATGCGAATGGGCCGTAACCAAACCCGGTATCAAGCTCTTCAGTCCGGGCGCTGGTACGCCATATATAGTCGATTGGATCACCAAGACAATCAACACCCTGCCCGGCACGCCGCAATGCTGAACGAGGTCTACAACCGCCGCATTCTCGAACTCGCCGCCGGCATTCCGCGGCTGGGCCGCCTGTCCGCACCCGGACGCGAGCGCCACCGCCCATTCCAAGCTGTGCGGCTCGACCGTCACCGTCGACCTCAAGATGGACGGCGACACCGTCACCGACTTCGCCCATGAGGTGAAGGCCTGCGCCCTCGGCCAGGCCTCTTCCTCCATCATGGGCGCGCATGTGGTCGGCTCCAAGGCGAGCGAACTGCGCGAACTGCGCGACGCCGTGCGCCGGATGCTGAAGGACAACGGCGATCCGCCGCGCGAGGGCAAGTGGGCCGATATCGCGGTCCTCGAGCCGGTGCGCGACTACAAGGCGCGGCACGCCTCGACGCTCCTGACCTTCGACGCGGTGGTCGACGCCATCGGCCAGATCGAAAAGCGCCGCACGCCGGCGGCCTAAGGGGGCGGCGTGCCCGCGCTCACCCGCCTGACTGTTACGGCGCTGATCGCAATAGCGATGCCGCTGCCGGCGAGCGCGCCGGCCGGCGCGCAGGCGCGTCCGTGCGAGGCCGAAGTCGCGCGCCTGCGCAAGGCCGAGACCGAACTGCCGCGCCTGTCCGTGGCGCCGCCCGGCGACAAGCAGATCGTCTGCATCACGCTGGAGACGAACCTGATGTTCGCGCGGCGTCTGTCGGACCACCTGAAGCAGTGTCCGGATTCGCCCTTTATGAAGCTGCGGGACGCCTGGCTGCGGATCGGCAAGACCTACGCCGCGCAATTCGTCGAGCGCGGCTGCAAGCCCGCGATGCGCGACTGAGCCAACCGTCCTGAACGGTCAGCGCGGCTGCGCCACCGCCTCACGACGCAACTCGGTCCGGCGCACCGTCGGCTGGCCGCCGCAGGACGTCACGAACTGCGCGAAGCTGCGCGAGATGCCGGCGTTGCCGATGCGGATGGCGGTGACGGTGTCGCCGCTGGAGGTTTCGACCGTCAGCGAGCGGTTGCGCGATTCCGCGAAGGCGGCCACCAGGTCGGCGGGCACGGTGCCCCGCGCTTCGGTGTCGAGGCTGCGGCCGCGCTGGCCGTTGCGCGAGGACACGATCTGCAGCGGCACCTGCTTGCCCGACAGCGAAACCTCGACGTCGATCAGCTTCTCCGGCGCGCCCCCGGCCGCACGACGCTGCTCGCTGTAGGTCAATGCGTAATCCTGGCCGGACGGCCCGCAGGACAGCACCAGCTCGAAGGTGCCGATTTCGTCGCCCTCGACCGTCAACGGATGGCTGCGCGCCAGAACGGCCCGGCCGCTGCGCTCAGCAATGGTCCAGCTTCGCTCGTTCACCGGCGCGCGCGGCCCGCTCGCAAGCACGGGATGCGCGGCAACGGTGATGGGCGCAGGCGCCACCGCAACTGCGTCGCCGGTGACGATCTTCATGCCGCGCAGCTCCTCGCGCGACAGCAGGCGCATCGGCTCCCACGGCGGAATCCGCAGCGCGGTTTCCAGCAGGTCGATCGAGCCGCCCATCTCGATGGTGTATTGCGCCAGCCGGCCGATGTCGCGCTGGACCAGCACGAGATCCTCGGCCGAATAGTTGGCTGCGGTCGGGTCGTCGCGACGGTCGCCGAGCCAGATCTGATGCACCATCACCCGCGCCTCGGGCGGAACCTGGCGCTCGACGCCGGCGAGCAGCACGAAGGCGCACATCGATTCGCAAGTCGGCGCGCGGCAGCAGCTGGGCGCGCTTGACGCCCCTGGCGTCCGGGGCGATCTCGACCGTGCGTCCGACCGTCGTGGTCATCCCGAGCGAGCGGACCTGGCGGCCGAGCGCCAGCGCGCCGAGCACCGATCCGCCGTCGGAGTCCAGCGCGAGGGTCGCGCCGCGCAGGTCGTGCTTTTTGGCGAACGTCTCGAAATGCTGTCGGCGTATCGGCGGTGATGGCGCCGACGGCGGACACCCAGGTGCGGCACTGCGCGCCGCAGGTCTCCTGCGGGCCTTCGATGCGCAGGTCGAAGTGCATCGGCAGGGTCCGGGGCTCGGCGGTGGTTGCCGGGCTCGGGGCCATTGCCGGCCATGCGCACAACGCAATTGCACACGCGCCGACAATCCGTCGCATCATTCGTGCATCCCCTGCATCGGCCTGCGCCTCCGCTTCGTGAGTGTGTCCTCGCGTTAAGCAAGAAGCCTCGCAAGATTCGCGCCGACTCACCCCGACGCTGCATTTAAGGGATGCGTCGGATTCGGGTCTAGTGCATTTTGGTCACGCAGCCGACGCTTCGTATCGGTTCCCCTGCTCCGTCGCGAAACGCAGTCGCCATTCGCGCTCCGCTGAGAATTGATTCGCATTGCGGCGGCGCTCTGGGATTTCAGTCGGGTTCATGGAACACGCGCCGGCAACTCTGTCGAATCGATGCGACGGCTGCCGCGGCGCGCCGGCCGTGCCGCTGTGAAGCTTTACCGCTACACGCTGTCGCCGCTGCTCGGTTCCAATTGCCGCTACCTGCCGACCTGCTCCGAATATGCCGACCAGGCGCTGGCGCCGCCACGGGCTGTGGGCCGGCGGCTGGATGACGCTGGCGCGGCTGTGCCGCTGCCATCCATGGGCAATTCGGGGCTCGATTTCGTCTGCGAGGAAGTCGCCGCCCACGGCCCGCTGGTACCTGCCCTGGCGCTACGGCCGCTGGCGCGGCACCAATCCGAGGCCCGCAGCGCAAAGCGAGCGGACCGACGCGAGGCCGGCTGGCCGTTGCCTGCGGAACCCGCCTGCATTATGTAGCGGCCCGTCACGCTTACCTGCATTCGTAGGCAGCGAGTGAGCAAACAGGAGCTGAAAATGGTCGCGTTGACCTTTCCCGACGGCGCACGCCGCGAATATCCCCGACGGCATTTCCGGTCTCGACATCGCCAAGGGCATTTCGCCCTCGCTCGCCAAGCGCACCGTCGCGATGGCGCTCGACGGCGTCGTCGCCGACCTCGCCGACCGCGATCGAGAAGGACGCCGCGATCGAGTTCATTTCGGCCGCGAGGACCCGCGCGCGCTGGAGCTGATCCGGCACGACTGCGCGCATGTGATGGCGGAGGCGGTGCAGGCGCTGTGGCCCGGCACGCAGGTCACCATCGGCCCGGTGATCGACAACGGCTTCTTCTACGACTTCCACCGCAACGAGCCGTTCACGCCCGAAGACCTGCCGGTCATCGAAAAGAAGATGCGCGAGATCATCGCGCCGCGACGCGCCCTTCACCAAGGAGGTCTGGCCGCGCGACGAGGCCAAGCGCGTGTTCGCCGAGAAGGGCGAGAGCCTTCAAGGTCGAACTGGTCGACGCGATCCCGCCGGGCGAGGAACTGAAGATCTACCGGCAGGGCGACTGGTTCGACCTGTGCCGCGGCCCGCACATGACCTCGACCGGCAAGATCGGCAATCGCCTTCAAGCTGCAGAAGGTGGCCGGCGCCTATTGGCGCGGCGACTGCCAAGCAACCCGATGCTGACGCGCATCTACGGCACCGCCTTCGCCAAGCAGGAAGAGCTCGACGCGCATCTCAAGCAGATCGAGGAGGCGGAGAAGCGCGACCATCGCAAGCTCGGCCGCGAGATGGACCTGTTCCATTTCCAGGAGGAGGCGCCGGGCTCGGTGTTCTGGCATCCCAAGGGCTGGACGCTGTTCCAGGCGCTGGAGCAGCTACATCCGCCGCCGCCAGCAGGAGGCCGGCTATCTGGAGGTCAACTCGCCCGCAGCTCATGGACAAGGAGCTGTGGGTCACGACCGGCCACATGCAGACCTATTCCGACATGATGTTCCTCACCGCCAAGCGCGAGGAGGACGAGCGCGTCTATGCGATCAAGCCGATGAACTGCCCCGGCCACGTGCAGATCTTCAAGAACGGCCTGAAGTCGTATCGCGACCTGCCGTTCAAGATCGCCGAGTTCGGCAAGGTGCACCGCTTCGAGCCGTCCGGCGCGCTGCACGGGCTGATGCGCGTGCGCGCCTTCACCCAGGACGACGCGCATATCTTCATCACCGAGCAGCAGATCGCCGAGGAGGTGCTGAAGGTCAACAACATGATCCTGTCGATCTACGAGGACTTCGGCTTCCCGGACGTGCGGATCAAGTTCTCGGATCGGCCGGAGAAGCGCATCGGCGACGACAGCGTGTGGGACAAGGCCGAGGCCGCGCTGATGCAGGCGCTCGAAGCCTCGGGCCGGCCGTGGACGCTGAACAAGGGCGAAGGCGCGTTCTACGGGCCCAAGCTCGAATATGTTCTGCGCGATGCCATCGGCCGCGACTGGCAGTGCGGCACCGTGCAGGTCGACCTCAACCTGCCCGGCCGGCTCGGCGCGTTCTACATCGACGACCATTCCAACAAGGTCACGCCGGTGATGCTGCACCGCGCGATGTTCGGCTCGCTGGAGCGCTTCACCGGCATCCTGATCGAGCACTATCGCCGGCCACTTCCCGCTGTGGCTCGCGCCGCATGCAGGCGATGGTCGCGACCATCACCTCGGATGCCGACGACTTATGCGCGCGAGGTGCTGGCGGCGGCGCGCAAGGCGCGGGCCTGCGCGCGGACACCGACCTGCGCAACGAGAAGATCAACTACAAGGTCCGCGAGCACTCGCTGGCCAAGGTGCCGGTGCTGCTGGTCGTCGGCAAGAAGGAGGCGGCCGAGCGCACCGTCTCGATCCGCCGGCTCGGCCGCGAGGGCCAGCAGGTGATGCCGCTCGACGAGGCGCTGAAGGCGCTGGCGGACGAGGCGGTCGCGCCGGACGTGAAGCGGGCGGCGGAACAATAACTCCCGTTACACGGCACGAAGCAGGCTGGAGACGGCGATATCCTCGTCCACATCCGGCCAGTGAATACCCTGCCCGTGCCCGATCAGGCGCCAATTGCCGCGCTGATCGGAGGTGGCGGCGGCAAGGCGCGGAAACCATAACAACGGTGCGGCCAGTTCGCGGCCGTCCGCAAGAATGACAATAAGCCGATCGTCCGTCACCGAAACGTCGACGGCCGTGGCGTCCAGCTTAACGGCGGAAATGGGCATCCCACGCCTCCAGCAAGCGCAAGCGGTTCTCGATGACCTGAGCCCGCAGCCGCGTCAATTCATGAGACCGAAAGCCGTAGGATTCCGCAAGCTCGATCGGATCGAGCCAGAACTTGGCAACGCTGTCACCGTGTTCAATATGAACATGCGGTGGTTCCGCTCCTTCAAGGCTGTAGAAAAAGAAACGAAAGCCAGCGGTGCGAAAAACCGTCGGCATCCAGTCGCTCCTCCCACCGATGGTGGACGTCTTCAACGCTGCCGCGTCAGCAACGCACGTATCTCTCAGTTCCCTTGATCCTGCAACGGCTTCTGGGTTCAGCACGCGCCGGCTCCTGCCAGCGGATGCCCGGATCGTTGCGCAGGCTGTCCGGCTTCGGAAAGCGGTCGAAGAAGCGGTCGCGCTCGCGGCCGGGCAATTCGCTGTTGGGGATTTGCGGACGGCTTTGCGCCGCGGCCGGCACGGCAAGCACGATTGCAAGCAGCAGCGTCAGCGCCGCGGCGGCCGGCGCCCTCACCGCGCCAGCACCTCGATCTCGCCGTCGACGCCGGGATCACCCGGATGTCCTGCTGGTAGGTCCGGTTCTCGTTGCGCGCGATGACGCGATACTCGCCCTCGGCCAGGATGACGCGCGGGAACGCACCCTCGGATTCGGTGATCGATGTCGCCGGCCGGCGACAGCACCGCCCATTCGGTGTTGGCGAGCGCCTCGCCGCCCGGCGCGAGACCAGCTTGAGCATGATCGCCGCCGCGCGATGGGTCACGGTCACGTCGGTCAGCCGGCCGGACTGCACCCGGATATCGGAGCGCACGACGGCGTTGCCGTCGCCGTATTTGGAAAGAATGTAATAGGTGCCCTCGGGCACCAGCACGACCTCGCCGGTCGTGACGTTGGACACGACCGGGGTGCGCTCGCTCCTGCTGGTCGAACTGGCTGCCGCTGAAAATGTCGAACGAGATCTGGCCGGCGGGGATGCGGGCGTTGCCGACCTGGCCCTTGATCAGGAGACCGCCCGCCGGGAGCTCGAAACTTTCGCGCGTGTCGCCGCGCACCTGGACCGGCTTCGCGGCGCTGGCAAGCCCGAACGCGACATGGACGATATAGCCGCCGGCGGGCAGAACGAAGGCTGGGCTGCGGCGACACGGTCCTCCTTCACCAGCCGGAAGCCGCCGGCCGGATCGGGCCGGTCGGAATAGATCCGCCAGTGCAGGCCGCCGGTGATCGCCGCCGCGTCCTGGCCGAACCGGGCGCGCCAGCGGAGTTGCGCCTCACCCGGCCGCATCGCGGGAGCCGGCGCAGCCTGCGACGGCGTTGCCGCCGGCAGGACCAGCGGGGCGCCCGGCGCAGACGGCGGCGGCGGAAAGACGCTCGGCGAGGTCAGCGTGTCGCCCGGCACGTTCGGAATCGGCATCGGCGGCTGGGCGGCGAAACGCCGTCCGGCGGGCTCTGCAGCTGCTGCACTGGCGGCTGGCCGAACTGCGCTTCAGACGGCTGGATCGCCACGAAGCCGGCGGCCAGTGCGCCGCAAAGGCACGCCAGCGCCGTCACGGGGCGGCGCGAGCCGGCCGTCCGACGCAAGCCCGATTGCGCTTGAATCCCCCGTCGCATGGGTTGAGGTTTTCGACCGAAATCGCGGCAAATTCAAGCCGCGCGCCGGCCCTTTGACCCGGTCATGGGGCGGCGTTAAGGATGCCGCCATGACCGACGCGCTGAATCTGCTCAAGACCCGCCGCTCGATCAAGCCGATGGACCTGGGCGGCCCCGGCCCCTCGCCCGCCGAGATCGACACGCTGCTCACCGTCGCCTCGCGGGTGCCCGATCACGGCAAGCTGACGCCGTGGCGCTTCATCGTGTTCGAGGGCGACGCCCGGCTCAAGGCGCGGCGAAGCGATCGCCGAAGCCTTCCAGGCCAACCGGCCGGACGCGACCGCCGACCAGATCGCATTCGAGCGCAACCGGCTGGCGCGCGCGCCGCTGGTGATCGCGGTGGTCAGCCGCGCCGGGCCGCATGCGAAAATTCCGGAATGGGAGCAGATCATGTCGGCGGGCGCCGCCGCGACCAGCCTCGCTGATGGCCGCGCATGCGATGGGCTACGCCGCCAACTGGCTGACCGAATGGTACGCCTACGACCGCCGCGTGCTCGACGCGCTGGGGCTTGCGCCGAGCGAGCGCATCGCCGGCTTCGTCCACATCGGACGCCTGGTGAAACCGCCGGAGGACCGGCCGCGCCCGCCGCTGTCGGAGATCGTGACCCGCTACGGCGCATCCTGACCCAGGGCCGGCCCGCTCATGTTCTACGACACGCGCAAGAACGACCACGGCCTGCCACACAATCCGTTCAAGGCGATCGTCGCGCCGCGTCCGATCGGCTGGATCACCACCATGAGCGCGAAGGGCGAGATCAACCTCGCGCCCTACTCGTTCTTCAACGGCATCACCGACCGGCCGCCGATCGTGATGTTCTCCAGCGAGGGCTTCAAGGACTCGGTCGCCTTCGTCGAGGAGACGAAGGAGTTCGTCTGCAGCCTCGCGACCTACGACCTGCGCATGGCGATGAACGCCACGTCGGCCCCGCTGGCCCGCGGCGACAACGAGATGGTCGCCGCAGGCCTCGAGGCCGCGCCATCGCAACTGGTGAAGCCGCCGCGCGTCGCAGCCTCGCCCTGCGCGCTGGAGTGCAAGTGGATCAAGACGGTTTCGTTCGACGACGTCGACGGCAAGGCGCTCGACCGCTTCGTCGTGTTCGGCCATGTCGTGGGCGTCTACATCGACGACCGCTTCCTCAACAACGGCCGGCTCGACACCAAGGGCATGAAGCCGATCGCGCGTTGCGGCTACGACGAATACTCGATGGTCGACAGCGTGTTCTCGCTCAAGCGGCCGCCGGGCGGCGGCTGAGGCGGGCCGGGAGGAGCCATTGGTTTTCAGTCATCTCTGGGGCGGAGGCGGCGATCGCGGCGCGGCGGCCCATGCCGGCGACGACGAGCCCGTGCTCGAACGTCCGACGATCGCGCTGGCGCTGGGCGGCGGCGCCGCGCGCGGCTTCGCGCATATCGGCGTGATCCGCACCCTGCTCGAACACGGCATCAAGCCGGACGTCATCGTCGGCACCTCCATCGGCGCGGTGGTGGGCGGCTGCTACGCCGCCGGCCGGCTCGACGAGTTCGAGGAATGGTCGCGCAAGCTGACCCGGCGCGGCCTGCTCGGTTATCTCGACATCAGCCTGTCGGGCTCCGGCCTGATCAGCGGCGACAAGCTGTCCTCCAACCTCGAAGAGGCGCTCGGCGACGTGCGCATCGAGGAGCTGCCGATCCCGTTCGCGACGATCGCGACCGAGGTCGGCACCGGACACGAGATCTGGCTCACACACGGGCGGCTGGTCGACGCGCTGCGCGCTTCCTATGCGCTGCCGGGAATCTTTCCGCCGGTCCGGCTCGGCGGCCGCTGGCTGGTCGACGGCGCGCTGGTCAATCCGGTGCCGGTTTCGGCCGCGCGTGTGCTCGGCGGCCGCATGGTGATCGCGGTCAACCTCAACGCCGACATTCTCGGGCGCGGCGGCACCATCGCAAGCCACGGCTCCGACGAGACCGACGAATGGTTCCGCGAGCAGATGCGCACGCGCCCCACCGGCCTGCGCGGCATGTTCGGCGCCGAGCGCACGCTGCGCCGGCAGTTCTTCGGCAGCACCAGCCAGCCCGGCATCCCCACCGTGATGGCGGACGCCTTCAACATCATGCAGGACCGCATCACGCGCGCGCGCCTCGCCGGCGATCCGCCCGACGTGACCGTGACGCCGCGGCTCGGCCATGTCGGGTGGTTCGACTTCCACCGCGCCGCCGAAACCATCGAGATCGGCACGCGCACCTGCGAGCGCGCGCTCGATCTGGTGGACGAGGCGGTGACCGCCCTGTCCACCAAACCGGCTCCGGTCACGCCGGCCGCGCGATAGGCCGCGCCAGCGGCCGCAGCGATCAGGCGGTCTGGATGTAGTCGCGCAGCGCCGCCTGCTCGTTCTCCATTTCCTGGAGACGATGCTTCACCACGTCGCCGATCGAGACGATGCCCGTCAGCCGACCCTGCTCCACCACCGGCACATGGCGGAACTTGCCTTCCGTCATTCGTTCCATGATCGAGCTGATCGTGTCGGACGGCGCGCAGGTCACCACCTTGCGGGTCATGATGTCGGTCAGAGGCAGTTCGAGCGCGGCCGCGCCGCGCGTCGCCACCGCCTGCACGATGTCGCGCTCGGACACGATGCCGACGATGCGCTGGTCGGGGCCGGTCACGAGCAGCGCACCGATGCGGTGATGCGCCAGCAGTCGCACCGCGGCGCCGACCGTGCTGTTGGGATCGATGGTGATGGTGTGCGCGCCCTTGGCGGCAAGGATGGCTCGGACCGTCATGCGCACCTCCCTGGGTTGGACGACTCAATGGCCTTTGCTTGCATCGAAGCTAACGGATCAACCCGCCGAGGTGTGTCAGCGTTCCTGTCCTGTCGGACCCAGCCATGCGTCCGCCGGTTAACGCATCGCTGCGCTTGCAGTGCGCTCCGGCGATGGTCCGAACCGTAACGGTCAGTGCGGGCGGGCGTCGTCCGGACCGTCGTCGAAGCCGGCGACATCTGGATCGACCCGGACCGTTCCCCGGTCGAACAGGGGAAACAGCAGCAGCCCGGCCAGGAAGCCGCCGACATGCGCCTCCCATGCCACGATCTGGTCGCCGCCGCCGATCGACACGGATCCGACGCCGAAGATCAGATTGACCGCGAACCAGACGCCGACGAAGGCGAGCACCCGCGGGTTGCGCATCGCGACCCCCAGCGGCGCCGCGGGAATCCGCTCGGCGACCTCCGGCCCGTAGCGCCAGGAATCGAGCGGTCCGCCGCGCTGGAACACGAAGCGCGTGGCGGCGCCCATCGCCCCCGAGACCGCGCCCGAAGCCCCGACCACCGGCAGCATCTCGCCGGCATGGGTGACGAGATGCATCAGCGCCCCGGCCGCGGCCGTCACCAGCAGCAGGATCGCGAAGCGCGGCGCACCGAAGCGCCGGGCCACCGGACTGCCGAACGCCACCAGCCAGATTGAATTGAGGCCGAGATGCATCGCGTCGGCGTGGATCAGCGAATAGGACACGAAGGTCCAGAACTCCGCTCCCACGCCGCCCGGCAGAATTCCGCCCGGCAAGAGCGTCGCCGCGTAGCGGGCGGGGATGAAGGCGAAGGTCAGGACGAACAGCCGGTCGTCCTCCGGCGTCAGCACCCAGACCCGGACCAGATGCACCGCGCACATGAGGCCGAGCGCCCAGAGCACGACCGCCGGCACGTTGAACATCGGCTCGCGATCGTCGTTCGTCGACAAGGGGCGCTCCGTTCCGTGCGACGCCGCCAAAGACGCGCGCGGCCGGGACGAGCCCGGCCTTCGCATCAGCGTCGCGTTCGATCCGTGGATAAGCGAGCGATCCGAAAAGATAAAGGGGAGAGCCGCGGGCTATGCCCGGGCTCTCCCCTGCCGTCACATCCCCCCACTCCCCGTGGGATCGCTTCGGGGTCCGCGCCGAAGGCGGCGGATCCAATCGGTGCGGCACGTTAGTCGCAGCCTCCCCCCGCTGCCAACCGATCATCGGGTTTAACGCTAACGCCGGAGTTCGCCCGGATTTCCCCGTCCGGACGCGGCCGAGGCACGCCGCCTGCTGATCCCGGTCCGGAAGCGCCAACCGCCGTCGCCGATGTCCCGAACGGGGACAAAAGCACACAGAGCGGTGCGCGATGACGAGACAGGGGATGCAAAATGAAACACCCGTCGAACCGCGATCTGTTCGCACACTGGAACGCGCAGCGCGGCGAAAGGCTGGCGCCCGCACGCGGCGACATCGACCCGGCCGCAATCCGCCAGGCGCTCGGCGACACCTTCGTGCTGGCCGCGAATTCCGCCGCCGGTCATCCGTTCCGGCTGGCCGGCACGCGGCTTTGCGCCCTTGTCGGCCGCGAGCTGAAGAACGAGAGCTTCCTGCAACTTTGGGAAAAGGCTGCGCAGGTGTCGCTGCGCGAACTGATCGCCGTGGTGCTGGAGGAAAAGGTCGGCGTGGTGGCGAGCGTCACCGCCGCGGTCGAGTCCGATCCCGTGCTGGCGGTCAATCTGGAGCTGCTCCTGCTTCCGCTGCTGCACGAAACCAAATCGGAGGCGCGCGTGCTCGGCGCAATGGCGCCGATGGCCGCGCCCTACTGGCTCGGGGTCAAGCGGGTCGGGCCGCTCAAGCTCGGCATGTTCCGCCACGTCGGCCCTTCGGTCGATGTGACGGACGCACCGTCGGTGGTTCCGGCGGCCGGGCGTATCCGTTACGGCTGGACCGTCTACGAAGGCGGGCGTTCCGAATGATGGCCCATTTGGCGGCGCGATGACGGATAACGCCCCGTTAACGATGCCTGCGTAGGCTCGATGCGTCATTGCGTTCCAGAGGTCCGCTGCCGAATGGCGCTGCCGCAATCAAAGGCCAGGATTGTTTCGCAGGCGCAGGACCGTCGGCGCCATCAGCGCGTGCGCGTCAATCTGCTCGGCCGCTACATGCTGGCCGACCGCCGCGAGTTTCCGTGCCAGGTGATCAACATGTCGCCTGGCGGCATGGCGCTGATCGCACCGGTCAGCGGCAATGTCGGCGACCGCATCATCGCCTATGTCGATCACCTCGGCCGCCTGGAAGGCACGATCGCACGCCAGTTCCCGAACGGCTTTGCGATGACGATCTCGGCCACGGCGCGAAAGCGCGACAAGCTGGCGGCGCAACTCACCTGGCTCGCCAACCGCAACATCCTCAATCTTCCGGAAGACCGCCGCCACGGCCGCGTCACGCCGAAGAACCCGAACGCGCGGCTGATCCTGCCGAACGGCCTCAACATCGGCGTGCAGCTGATCGACATTTCCAACTCCGGCGCCGCGATTTCGACGACGGAACGGCCGGAGATCGGCGCGCCGGTGAGCATCGGCCGGGTGGCGGGCCGCGTGGTGCGCCACCTCGAAGGGGGCTTTGCCGTGGAGTTCACGCGGCTGCAGCACCCCGACTCGCTCGAAGACGAGCTCGCCGCACAGTAAACGAGTGATGACCGGCGCGGGCCCCGCAGGGCTCGCCGCGGCCGTCCTTGCGCCCCCTCCGGACCGGTTCCGGGTTTAACGCCCCTTCCTTGCATCCGTTAACGCCGCCCCCGCCTGGCGGGCGCAAGGCCCGATCGCGGCTGGATTCCGGCGATGAATCGGACAATTTGAATCAAATTGCGAATACTCGAATTTTATTCAAATAAGTCTCGTATTCGAATTGTATTCAGCGCGATATTTACTTGACCTCTATTCAAATCGACTTTGGCAAATTAGCGGCGATACAAAGGCTTACAGTCATAGTGACCCCAACAACGGGAGAGGGGTCACCTCAATGTCGCTCGGTACGGGACACAAAATACTGATGAGCGTCGCTCTCGCCGCCGTCGCGGCCGGGAGCCTCGAGATCCGCACCGCCGTCGCTCAGTCCGAACGCCCGATCTATGTCGCGGTCGGCGAAATCTCGCGGCCGCCGATCGGCTGGGTCGAGTTCTGCAACACCCATCCGCAGGAGTGCAACACGCGACCGTCGGCGCCGCGCGACGTGGTGCTGACGCAGAAGGCCTGGCGCGATCTCGTGCGGGTCAACAAGTGGGTCAACGACACCATCCAGCCGGTCACCGACCTCGAGCAGTGGGGCACGGTGGAGAAGTGGTCCTATCCGGACACCGGCAAGGGCGACTGCGAGGATTACGTCCTGCTCAAGCGGCGCATGCTGATCCAGGCCGGATGGCCGCGCGAGGCGCTGCTGATCACGGTGGTGCGCGACAAGAAGGGCGACGGCCACGCCGTCCTGACCGTGAAGACCGACCGCGGCGACTACATCCTCGACAACCAGGAGGAGCGCGTCCTGCTCTGGTCCGACACCGGATACCGGTTCGTCAGGCGGCAGTCGCAATCCGATCCGAACGTGTGGGTCGCGCTCGGCGATCCGCGCCCGACCACCACCACCGCGGCCGCGCGCTAGGCCCGGCACCGCCCCAACACAGGAGACCCGCGACCCCGGTCACGTCCCCACCCCTCCCCGTCCCCAGACCGGGCTCGCGCGCGGCCGGCTCTCCCCCAAGAGCCGGCCGCATCTTTTTGCGGGTGCCGAATGCCGCTCCGTGCAGGGCCGCGCGGTGCAGGCCCGCGGGCGGCGGGCTGAAGTGACGCATGAAGCCCTAACCGATCCGCTTCAAACCCTTCGCGTATTGCTGCCAGCGCCGCACGTAGATGTCGGCGCCGCCGGCGATCATCGCCGCAGCCTTTTCATCGAGCGTGCGCACGACGCGCGCGGGCGAGCCGACGATCAGCGAATTGTCGGGGAAGGACTTGCCCTCGGTGACGAGCGCACCCGCCCCGACCAGCGAGTTGCGGCCGATCTTCGCGCCGTTGAGCACGATCGCGCTCATGCCGACGAGGCTGTTGTCGCCGACGATGCAGCCGTGCAGCATCGCCTGGTGACCGATGACGCAGTTCGATCCGATGACCAGCGGAAATCCCGGATCGGTGTGCAGCGTGGCGTTGTCCTGGACCTGCGAGCGTTCGCCGATCTCGATCCACTCGTTGTCGCCGCGCAGCACCGCGCCGAACCAAACGCTGGCGTGGCTCTTGAGGCGCACCCGGCCGATCAGCGTCGCGGTCTCCGCAACCCAATATTGCCCGTCGTCCGGATACTCCGGCCCCTGCCCGTCGAGTTGGTAGATCGGCATCGCGCGCTCCTGTGGAAGCGCGAGACTGGCATGGCGGTCCGGCGTTGGCGAGGCGTGCTCCGCCGCGCGCAATCAGGCGACCAGCTTGCCCGCGGCCTGCAGCGCCATGCACACCACCGTGCCGGACATCAGGCTCCAGAAGCCGGCGACGATCGTCGCCAGCATCGCAAAGCCGAAGCCGCTGCGGCCGATCCGGCTCATGCGCACGGTCGCATTCACGATGATGAAGGGCGCCGCGAACATCAGGAACGGCACCGCCGCCAGCGCGCGGTTGCGCTCGCCCTGCTCCAGCAGGCGAAAGCTCGCGGGCCGCTCGGTCATGACCTGATAGCCGCTCGCCAGCAGGCCGGCGACGGCGAAGCCGAGCGCCAGCGCCAGCAGTGAACTCGACGGGCTGGACCACACCAGCCCCTGCACCAATGCCTCAGGCGACATCGCTTGGCCCCTTCGCAATGCGTCGGGAGCATCGATTCCAAATGCCGCGGCCGTCCGCCAGCGCATCGTTAAGAGAGAGTTAACGGGCGAGGCCCGAGAGTGGCCGGCAACGGATTCGCTGCCTCATTCCGGGACATACATGAGCCACGCCCACGCCTATCCGCTCGTCCGCCACGGCCGCCACGGCCGCCGTCGCAAGGCCACCGGACACCGCCTGACCGCGGCGGCGCTCGCGCTCTCCGCGGCGGCGCTGGTCTGCGCGCCGGTCGCCTATATGCTCTGGCCGAAGCCCGCCCCGGTCGCGGCCGACGCACCTTCGCTGCCGATCACGGTCGGCGGCGTGACCTTCAACGTGCCGCCGGCGGCGATCCGGGTGAAGATTCAGCGCCGGCCCGGCCAGCAGTCGCGCATCGACCTGTCGTTCGTGTGGCCGACGCTGGCTCCGCCCGAGATGCCCGCGCGCCTGACGCAGAGCGATCTGCCCGCGCTGATCGAGAGGATTTTCGTGACGGTCGCCGCGAGCGACAGCACCCTGCCGCCGGTCGAGCGATTCGAGATCATCTATCCGCGCTATGCCGACGGCCCGCCGGTGGCGGGCGCCGACGGCCTCACCAGCCGTCGCTTTCGCGCGGGAACGCCGTACCAGGGCGAGGATCTGGTCTACGACGCCGCGGCCCCGGCGCGCTTTCTGCTGCGCTGCACGCAGCGCATCGGGGCCACGCCCGGCATGTGCCTGCACGAGCGCCGGATCGGCGGCGCCGACGTCACGGTGCGCTTTCCGCGCGACTGGCTGACGGACTGGCGGAAGGTCAGCGCGGGCATCGACGCGCTGATCGCGTCGCTGCGGCCGAGCCACTGAACAGCGAAGGCCGGCCCGCGATCAGGGCGCGAGATCGCTTTCCAGGATCGCCATCGAGAAATTGTAGGACTTGTCGTCGTCCTCGTCGTCGACGAACAGCACGCCGATGAACTCCTCGCCGATATAGACCTCGGCGGAATCCTCCTTCTTCGGGCGCGGCACCACCCGGATCTTCGGATTGTCGAAGACGCGCTTGAGATAGGCGTCGAGCTTTTTGACTTCCTGAACGTCCACGGGATCCTCTCGGGCTTCGGCGCGCGTCGCGCACGTCTAACATAGCGGCCACGGCGTGAGAACCGCACAGGCACGCCGGCGATGGCGATCCGGCGTCAGCCGGGAAACATGTGATCCATCGTGCGCGAGGGCTCGGCGCAGGGCGCGGTTCCGACCGGCTTGGCGGGCACACCGGCCACCGTCACGTTGTGTTCGACCGGCTGCAGCACAACCGAGCCTGCCGCCACCCGCGCGCAATGGCCGATGGTGATTTTGCCGATGATCTTGGCGCCGGCCCCGATCAGCACGCCGTTCTCGATCTTGGGATGGCGGTCGCCGTGATCCTTGCCGGTGCCGCCGAGCGTCACGTCGTGCAGCATCGACACGTCGTCGCCGATCACCGCGGTCTCGCCGACCACGAGGCCGGTGGCGTGATCGAGAAAGATGCCGCGCCCCACGCGCGCCGCCGGATGGATGTCGCACTGGAACACGGCCGAAGAACGGCTCTGGATGTAATACGCGAAGTCCTTGCGGCCCTGGTTCCAGAGCCAGTGCGCAAGCCTGTGCGCCTGAATGGCATGGAAGCCCTTGTAGTAGAGCACCGGCTCGATGAAGCGGTCGGTCGCCGGGTCGCGGTCGAACACGGCGACGATATCGGCACGGAAAATCTCGCCGATCTGCGGCTGGTCCTCCCGCACGTCGGCATAGGCCTGCCGGATCAGCTCGGCCGACATGTCGCGATGGTCGAGCCGCTCGGCCACCCGATGCGCCACCGCGGACTCCAGCGTGTCGTGATGCAGGATCGACGAGAAGATGAAGGTGCCGACCTCCGGCTCGCGCCGCACGATATCCTCGGCCTCGGCCCGGATGCGGGCCCAGACCGGATCGACGGTATCGATCGCGTTGCGCGGCTTGGACTGCTGGTGGGCCATCGACGTCTCCGGCGCTCGGATTCGACTTCCTTTTAGCACAGGTGGGGGCAAGCCCCCACCTGCGGCAAGATCGATCGGTTTTTATTGTTTTTTCTCAGAGAGTTGAACGCTCGATCTTGCGCGATCTCCGAAGCTCTTGATCGGTCGCGCGAAGCACGCGGGGCTCAGGCGCGCGCGCCCAGAAAGGCCAGCACGCCGACCTTGTAGGCCTTGTCGCCGACCGCGAGCATGTGGTCGCGGTCCGGGATCGGCAGCTCCTTCGCGCCCGGGATGAGGTCCGCCAAAGCCTCCGCAGACCCCGCGATCGGATCCTTGGTGCCGACCGCCACCAGCACCGGCGTGCGGATCGCGCCGACCTGCTCCGCCGTCAAGGTCTGGCGGGTGCCCCGGATGCAGGCGGCAAGCGCGTGCCGGTCGGAGCCGGTCTGCTCGGCGAAGGCGCGGAACATCCGCCCCTGCGGGTCGGTGACCTCGGCGAGCGACGGCGCCTCCAGCGCCACCGCAATGGTCTCGGGCAGGCCGACGCCGTCGACCAGCTTGATCCCGAGTCCGCCCAGCACCGCCGAGCGAACCCGCTCCGGATGCTCCAGCGCGAGGAAAGCGGTGATGCGCGCGCCCATCGAATAGCCCATCACGTCGGCGCGGCCGATCGACAGATGGTCCATGAGCGCGGCCACGTCGGAGGCCAGCAGCGAGGTGTGGTAGGCCTTCGGTTCGTAGAGTCTGGCGGACCGGCCATGGCCCCGGTTGTCGAGCGCGATCACGCGCCGGCCCGCCGTCTTGAGCGTCGAGACCCAGCCGGGATTGACCCAGTTGACCTCCTTGGTGGAGGCGAATCCGTGGACGAGAATGATCGGCTCGCCCTCGCCCTCGTCCAGATAGGCGATCTCGAGGTCGTTGTGATGGAAGCTCGGCATGGCCCCGATAGAGACCAGCCGCACGGCTGGATCAAGCCCGAACCGACGTCATCGCGGCATAGCGTTCCCGCGCCCGCGCCTTGCGCCGGTCGATGGAACGCTGGGTCATGCGCTCGACGCCGCTTTTGGCCGACGACACCAGGCCGAACAGCGTCGCGATCGCGCCCAGAATCCACATCGCCAGATTGAACGTCGCCATCGACAGCACGATGGCGCCGCGGCCCAGCGTCTTGAGGATGGCCCGCGTCTTGCCGCCCTTCTTCTCGGCGAGCTTGGCGACGCGGGCCATGTCCTGCGGTCCCTGCGATATCCGCAACGCATCGAGTGCGCCGCGGGTGCCGGCCTTGGTCTGCACGGTGCCGACATCGCCCGCCAGCTTGAGGAGGCCGCCCGCCTTGTCGGTCTTGACCGCCTGACGCGCCGTGCGGGCGGCAAGCGCCGGGTCGGCCAGCGAGCCGCCGGCGCGCCGCAGCGCCGACCAGTCCACCGCCTCGCGCACCGAGCGGCCGATCCAGTCGGCCATCCGCGCGCTGAGGCGCCCGGTCTTGCGCGCCGCCTTGACGGCGGAGAGTCCGACGCGCGCCGGCGCGCCCGCCCCGAGGCTGGCGTAGGTGCCGGCGGTGATCGCGAGTCCAACGATCGAGAGCCCAAGAACCAGCTCGTCGACCTTCTCGCCGCGAGCGTAACGGCTGCCCTCGCGCAGCGCGTCGCGGATGTCGCCGAACACGAACAGATCGCCGGCCACCGTTCCCACCAGCCCGACCGCATCGTCCGGCTCGCCGGTGACGAGGCCGCGCGCGAAGCTCTGGGCATAGGCGCCGGCCGAGTTTTCCTTCTCGACCGCGCGGCGTACCCGCGCGGCCAGTTCGTCGGGAACCGGCAGACGGCGCTCCTGCGCCAGTTCCACGAAGCTCGCGGCGAGATCGGCGTCGTTGGCGTCGAGCGCGGACTCGATCTCGCGCACCACCAGCGGCAGATCCAGCACCTTGTCGAGCGCGCGGTCGGCGATCGCGACCGGATCGTCCTCGTGCGACAGGAGCCTGTGGGCCTCGAGACCGAGCGGCACGACGAGAACGGCCGCCAGCGCGAAGGCGCTCGCGGTCATCCAGGCCCATGTCACCGTCGATGCCACGCGCAACCGGGTCATCCGGCCTCCTGCCCGATTCGCCCCGACATCCTATCGCAGGCCGTTTCAGATCGGGCGCGAAAGGCCGGATCGCAAGGCCAGCCACCCTGCAAACGCCCCGTCTTTCACGGCGTTCCGGCTTTTTCGCGGCAGCGAAGGGCTCGCTAGGAATTGGGTGAACGGATCGCTATGGTGCCGCGCAACCGGTTAACGTTCGTTACAAAGGCAGACGCCGATGGCTGCGCACATCGTCCCGCATTTTCACAACGACCCCGGTGTCCCGGTGATCGAAATCGGGGCCCGCGAATTCATGTGCGTGGGCGCGAAGCCGCCGTTCGACCATCCGCATGTCTTTCTCGACATGGGCGGTGAGAGCGAAATCATCTGTCCCTATTGCTCGACGCTCTACCGTCACAACCCGGCCCTCGATCCGCACGCCGCCGTGCCGGCCGCCTGCGCGCTGACCGAAGTGGCCTGAGCCGGCGGGAGCGCCGGCCGTGGCGACCTCGCGAACCGTCATCGTCGCCGGCGCCGGGATCGGCGGACTTACCGCCGCACTCTGCCTTGCGCGGCGCGGCTTTCGCACTCTCATCATCGATCAGGCGGGCCGACTGGAAGAGGCCGGCGCGGGCATCCAGCTCTCCCCCAACGCCACCCGTGTCCTGCTGACGCTCGGTCTCGAAGAGGCGCTGGCGGCCGAAGTCGTCTCGCCGCGGGCCGTGCAGATCCGCTCCGCCCCCGGCCGGTCGCTGGCGCGCGTGCCGCTCGGCGACGCGGCCAGCGAGCGATACGGCGCGCCGTACTGGACCGTCCACCGCGGCGACCTGCAGCGGGTTCTGCTCGATGCGGTCTTGGCCCATCCCGACGTGACGCTGCGGCTCGGCACGCGGGCGGAGGATTTCGTGGTGCACGGTCACGGCGTCACCGTCGCCTGCCGGCGCGGAGCGGCGATGCAGGACGAGACCGGGATTGCGCTGATCGCCGCCGACGGGCTTTGGTCCACGCTGCGGCGGCGGCTGGGCAACGACCGCGCGCCCGTGTTCGGCCATCGCACCGCATGGCGCGCGCTGGTGCCGGCCGAGCAGACCGCGGCGGTGTTCCGCGAGCCGGAGGTCAATCTCTGGCTCGGCCGCGACGCGCATCTCGTGCACTACCCGGTCAAGGGCGGCGCGCTGGTCAACGTGGTCGCGATCGTCGGCGACCGCTTGAGTGGCAGCGGCTGGAGCGAGACCGGGATGCGCGACGAGCTTCTGGAGCGGTTTTCGGCGAGGCGCTGGAACCACGCGGCGCGCGCGCTTCTGCAGCAGGCGGAAGGCTGGCAGAAGTGGGCGCTCCACGACCTGCCGCCGCTGCGGCGCTGGGGCGACGGTCCGGTCACGATGCTGGGCGACGCCGCGCACCCGACGCTGCCGTTTCTGGCGCAGGGCGCGGCTCTGGCGATCGAGGACGCCGAGGTGCTGGCGGCGACGCTCGCCCGGCAGCCGAGCGATGCAGCCGCAGCCCTTCGGCTCTACGAGAAGACGCGGCGCAGCCGCGTGGCGCGGGTGCAGCGCGCCGCGCGCCGCAACGGCAAGGTCTATCATCTCGCGGGCGCCGAGGCGCTGGCGCGCAATCTCGCGCTGCGGATGATCGGCGGCGAGCGCCTGCTGCACCGCTACGACTGGCTCTATGGCTGGCGACCGCTGCCTGCGTCATGATGCGACGCGCGGGCCGCGACGGTCCGCCGCCGGCGCGTCGCGCCCATCCAGAACGATCGAGGGAGCACAACGCCGATGCTGTTTCCAACCACCGTCGCCGGAAGCCTGCCCAAGCCGTCGTGGCTCGCGGAGCCCGACAAGCTGTGGCCGGCGTGGCGGCTGTCGGGCGCGGATCTGGCGGCCGGCAAGCTCGACGCCACGCTGCTGGCCCTGAAGCTGCAGGAGGATGCCGGCATCGACATCGTCAGCGACGGCGAGCAGGCGCGCCAGCATTTCGTGCACGGCTTTCTGGAGCGGATCGAGGGCATCGACTTCGCAAACCGGGTCGAGATGGGCATCCGCAACGACCGCTACAAGGCGATGGTGCCGGTGGTGACCGGACCGCTGCGGCTCTCCGGGCGCGTCCACGAGGCGGAGGCGAGGCATGCCCGCGCGCATACGACGCGCAAGCTGAAGTTCACCCTGCCCGGCCCGATGACGATCGTCGACACGATCGCGGACCGGCATTACGGCGACCGGGTTGCGCTGGCCTACGCGGTCGCCGACCTGCTGAACCAGGAGGCGCGCGCGCTGGAGCGCGACGGCGTCGACGTCATCCAGTTCGACGAACCGGCGTTCAACGTGTTCATGACCGAGGTTCAGGAATGGGGCATCCCCGCCCTGCACCGCGCCGCCCACACCCTCGCCTGCACCACGGCGGTGCACATCTGCTACGGCTACGGTATCCAGGCCAACATCGACTGGAAGGCGTCGCTCGGCGACGAGTGGCGACAATACGAACGGATCTTTCCGGCACTCGCGCAAAGCCGGATCGATCAGGTCTCGCTCGAATGCCGCAACTCGCGGGTGCCGCTCGAACTGCTTTCACTGCTGGAAGGCAAGGACGTTCAGATCGGCGTCATTGACGTGGCAAGCGACATCGTCGAGTCGGCGGAGGACGTCGCTGCGACGATCGAGGCCGCAGCGCGCTACGTTCCGAAGGAACGCATCGTCGCGGGCACCAATTGCGGCATGGCGCCGATGAAGCGGAGCGTGGCTGCAGCCAAGCTGCACGCGCTCGGCGCTGGCGCAACTCTGGCCCGCACCCGCATGGGCTGACACCTTCGCATCATCCCTCATCGTCTCGCCAAGAAGCCGCCCGGCAGCACCGGGCGGCTTATCTTGTGCGCTCTTGTATCCAGAAAAATTCGTGGCCACGCCGGCGCCTTACACGCGACATCGGACGGCCCGCCGAGACGGCTTATTGCAGGGCCCGCTCGCTCGACCACAGGCTCTCGCTCGAGCAGCCTTTTTTCGCGACGGTCTGATTGAGCAGGTTGAGTTCGGCGCGGGCGCGCAGGTGATCGCTGCGGTAGGCGACAGCCGTGACGAACGCGCCGCCCGCGCCGCGCTCCGCGCGCTCCATCAGGCCGCGCAGCTCCCCTTCCCGCTGCGCCGACGTGCGAATGAGCGGGCCGAGTTCGCGGCAGGTGTAGATGTCGTATTTGCCCGGCGCGACCATGAGATTGTTGGCGGTCTCTTCGCTGAGGTTGGCGCAGCCGGCCATCGAGGCGGCGACCGCTAGCGCGGCGATCCATGAAAGCGAATGCAGAGGACGTGCTGCCATACGCTTCATATGTCGTGGTGGCATTATATGTCGTGCTGACATTCGACCGGTTCGGTTTGCCGCGTGGTCCGTCCGCGCAAATCGGCCGGACGGTCGACGGTCTGGCCGGTCAATGGGGCCATCCGATGGTGCGGACGGCCGGACTCGAACCGGCACGGGGTTGCCCCCGAGGGATTTTAAGTCCCTTGCGTCTACCATTCCGCCACGTCCGCGCGCAGACCTTCTAACACGCCCGCGCCGCCCGGAAAGCGTTGCGGCTCACCCCTTGCCGGTGTGTCCCCAGACCTCGTCCCAGAGTGCGCCGGTGGGGTCGGTCACGCGACCATCGGCCTCGTGGAATTTGTTGGGAACCTGGAAGATCGCCAGCATCAGCCCGCCCTCCGGGCACCAGGCGACATGGCGGCTGCCGGCGTCGCGCCAGATGAACTCGCCCTGGCGCGCCTCGATGCCCTCAGCCGGCCCCTCCTTGTCGACGAGCCGGCCTTCGAGCACGTAGGTCTGCTCGACATGAACATGCTCATGATCGGGCAGCACCGCCCCGGGGGCAAACCGCATCAGCGCCGTCATCAGCCCGGACTTGGGGTCCATCAGAAGCGTCTTGACCTCGCAACCCGGAAACCGCGTCGGCTTCCAGTCCATTTCCGACGGCCGCACGACATGAGAGTGTCCCTCGATGTCGAACACCGGCTTGTCGGAAACTGGCTTGGGGGTGATGGCGTCCATCGCCTTCTCCTTGCAACGATCGAGTTCGGTGAATGCGATCATACGCGCGCAAGCGCGGCCTGTCTTGCCCGAAGGCCGCGCCTCAGCGTCAGCCGCCAAGCGTGATCTTCGCCTTGTCGATGATGCCGGCGAACTTGGCCGTTTCCGCCTTCGCAAAGGCTGCAAACTCAGCCATCGACATCGGCCGGCGCACGATGCCCTGCTGGTCGAGGAAGTCCGCAGTCTTAGGTTCTGCGAGCGTCTTGTTGACGATGCCGTTCAGACGATCGAGCACCGCCGGCGGCGTCCCCGCCGTGCCGAACATCGCGAACCAGTTGAGCAACTCATAGCCCTTCAGTCCCGGCGCGCCCTCCTGAAGCGGCGCAACGTGGGGCAATTGCGGCATGCGATCGAGCGAGGTGACGGCAACCGCGCGCAGCTTTCCGGCCTGCATCAGCGGCAGCGCCGCCGCGAGGCTCGCAAAGCTCATGGTGACGGCACCGGTCGCGACATCGGTCACCGCCGGCGCGGAGCCGCGATAGGGCACATGAAGAACGTTGACGCCCGCCATGCTGTTCATCAGTTCGCCCGCAAGCTGCTGCGGGTTTCCGATACCGGAGGACGAGAACGACAGCTTGCCGGGGTTGGCGCGGGCGTAGTCGATGAGATCTTTCGGATTGCGCACCGGCGCATCGGCGCGCACGACCACGACACAAGGCACGATGCCGATCAGTGCGACCGGCGCGAGCTCCTTCATCGGATCGTAGGCCATCTTTTCCTTGTAAAGATGGTGGTTGATCGCGACCTCTCCCGAAGCCGCCATCAGCAGCGTGTGGCCGTCCGGTGCGGCCTTCGCCACCGCGCCCGCAGCAATCATCGCTGCAGCGCCGGTGCGGTTCTCGACCACGATCGGCTGACCGAGCGTGTTCTTCATCGGCTCGACCAGCAGGCGCGCCACCAGGTCTACGCCGCCGCCGGCGGGATATCCCACGAGAATTCGCACGGCCTGGGTCGGATAGGATTGGGCGGCAACTCGCTGCGTCGTGCCGGCCCATGCCAGCGCGGCCGCGCCGGCTCCGAATTCCCTTCGCGTGATCATCGGCTCTCCTCCCGTGACGGTGGATCGTTCGACTTGCGTCAGCTTCGACTGCCCGAGATCGGCGGCTGAAACGCGAGCCCCGTGTCCCAGGGGAAGAAAATCCATGTGTCCTGCGACACTTCGGTGATGAACGTATCAACCAGCGGGCGGCCCATCGGCTTGGCGTAGACGGTCGCGAAATGCGCATTCGGCAGCATCTCGCGGACGACGCGCGCGGTCTTGCCGGTGTCGACCAGGTCATCGACGATCAGCACGCCCTTGCCGCCGTTGGCGCGCAGGGGTTCTGCGATACCCTTGATCACGCTGATCTGCCCCTGGGTCTGGTGGTTGTAGCTCGCCACGCAGACCGTTTCGATCAGGCGGACATCCAACTCGCGGGCCACGATCGCCGCCGGCACCAGCCCGCCGCGCGTCACGCAAACGATGGCCTCAAAAGGACCGGAAGCCGCCAGCCGCCAGACCAGCGCGCGCGCGTCGCGGTGAAACTGATCCCAGGAGACCGGAAAGGCCTTGGGCTGCGATTGCGGTTCGGACATGACGGCACCCGGCTCGTATCTTGCTCGGGAAATGTCCAGCACGAACCGCAACGGCCGGCAAGGCCATCGCCCATCCCGCTTCCGGGGATCAACAGTCCAGGTCGTCAGGGCGTAAGATCAGCCGGCTGCTCCGGTCAGGCGGTCTGCCGCAATCCCGCCTTCACCCGCTGCAGCATCGCCTCCACGGCGGCCCGAGCCGACGCCAGTTTTTCGGGGTCGCGGGAGCGGATCACCACATGGGTGTTCGGCCGCCCGTCCTCCTGAAACGGATAGCTGCCGATGGTCGTGTCCGGATGAGCCTTGGCGATCTCGCCGAGCGGCCCGCCGATGTCGCCCTCGCGCAGATCGGCGCGAATGCTCTCCGACAGCATCCGAACCCCGGTCTTTAGCGTCGGCGCCACCTCGTCCAGCATGGCCTGCATGATCGACGGCACGCCGGCCATCACATGGACGTTGCCGATCCGGAATCCCGGTGCGGCGGAGACCTTGTTGACGATCAGATCGGCGCCCGCCGGGATTCGCGCCATTCGCAGACGGGCTTCGTTGAGATCCTGCTCCGCTATCCGGGTCAGAAGCATGGCGCGGGCGCGCGGGTCCACGTCGATCGTCACGCCGAAGGCCTTGGCCACGCAATCGGCTGTGATGTCGTCGTGGGTCGGGCCGATGCCGCCAGTGGTAAAGACGTAGGTGTAACGGTGCCGGAGCGCGTCGAGGGCATCGACGATCTCTTTTTCGATATCGGGGACGATCCGCACCTCGCGAACGTCGATGCCGATGTTGGTCATGTATTCGGCGATATAGCCGATGTTCTTGTCTTTGGTGCGACCGGACAGGATTTCGTCGCCGATAACCAGAATGGCGGCGGTTACGGATTCGCTCATAGGGCTCCCCGTCGTCGTCCGCGCAGCCGCGGGCGTGGCGTCCGCGATGGGTAGCGCGGAATTCCGGCGCTCTCAAGCCGTTTCGATGCCCGCCCGTTGCAGCCCCCGTCCTCGCATCGCTATAACCGGCAAGCGGAAGGATCGAGCCATGACCTATTGCTGCGGAATACTGGTGCGCGACGGTCTCGTGATGATCGCCGATACCCGCACCAACGCCGGTCTCGATAACATTTCCACCTTTCGCAAGCTGCATACGTTTCGCAATCCCGGCGAACGGGCGATGTCGCTCGCCTCCTCCGGCAATCTGTCGATCAGCCAATCGGTCGTGAGCCTTCTCAACGAGGGTCTTTCGCATCTCGACACCGGCGAGCCCGAAACGCTGATGAACGTGCCGACGATGTTTCAGGCCGCCCAGTTGGTCGGACGCGCCGTGCGCCGGATCCGCGACATCGAAGGGCCCGCGCTGGAGGCCTCCGGCGTGAAATTCGAGGTGGCGTTTCTGTTCGGCGGCCAGATCAAGGGCGACCGGATGCGGCTGTTCATGGTCTACGCGGCCGGAAATTTCATCGAATGCACGGTCGATACGCCCTATCTGCAGATCGGCGAGCACAAGTACGGCAAGCCCATCCTCGATCGCGCGGTCCGACACGGGATCGACATTTACGACGCATTGAAGATTGCTCTTCTCTCGATGGACTCCACCTTGCGATCCAATCTCGGCGTCGGCATGCCGCTCGATGTTCTGGTGGTTCGACGGGACGCCTGCGATCCGGAGCTGGTCTACCGCATCGAACCCGGCGAGCCCTACTTTCACGACCTCAGCGAACGCTGGTCGGCCGCGCTGCGGGCCGCGCATATCGCGATACCGCGCCCCCCCTACGTCACCCCGAAAAACGGCTGACCGGGATTCGATGCGGAACGCTACGCTTCGTTAACCGATCGATCAAAAGCGCAGCAAATTTTAGCCCGGGGACGCCCCCGGCCGGTTCCTTGCAATCGAATTGCAAGCATTTTCCCTGAATTTCCCGGCACCGAACGCCTTGCTTGGAGCCAATGGTGCCCGCCGAAACTCGCTCGTGGCCAACGCTGCCGCGGGAGACTGAAAAACCGATCGGATGGGAGCGCACACGCATCGCGGTGATGATCCCGCTTTGCGTGATTGTCGGCGTGGCCATTGCCTGCATCGTCGTCGCCGGCCTGACGTCGGCCCAGCGGGCGGACGAGATGGCCCTCGACCGCGAGCAGCATTTGTTTGCCAAAGCGCTCGTCACCCGCGGGCAGTGGTCCGTGCGCAGCCTGCGCGCGGCCCTGCCGGACAATCCGGTCGCCGCCGGGCTCGACAGCAGCGCGCTGCGCGAAACGATCGGCGAATGGGATCGTTCGATCGCCGATCACGACATCATCGTGATCGTCGATCAAACGAACGACCTCT
The DNA here is from genome assembly GCA_963758225.1 of uncultured Alphaproteobacteria bacterium. Taxonomy (GTDB): domain Bacteria; phylum Pseudomonadota; class Alphaproteobacteria; order Rhizobiales; family Xanthobacteraceae; genus Z2-YC6860. The sequence goes on from CAVWUJ010000009.1 coordinate 58,977, forward strand.
ACGCGATGGAGACGCGCTCACGGCCTCACGATGCGATGTGGACCAGATCGGACATTGCCGAGTTGCGCCCCCTGATCGAGCATCTGCAACGCAATCACACCGACATGCCTGTCGGCGTTGTGCCGTTGCGAGACGATAGTGACATGGCCGCGCCATTGAAGGCGCCGACGGCGGTCATGCAACGGGTGCGGGGCCGGCCCGCGATTGTCGCAGCAGCGCCGCTCTGGCCGGGCGAAGAGCCCGACGGCAAGCCCGCGCCTCTGATGCTGACCGTCACGTTCATGGACGGGCCGCTTCTGTCCGACATTGCTACGCGGCTTCATCTCACAAGTCTGCGAGCCGCCGATTTTGGGTCCGTTCCAGGTGGAGACCATCGGTATGAATTGCGCGACGCCTACGGTCACAGCGTGGCCCGCTTCCTGTGGACGCCGCGCCGCCCGGGCGCCGAGGTTCTCGGAAGCGTGGTGCCGTTCATCGGCATTGCAATCGCGGGATTCGTGTTTCTTGCCGGGCTGATCCTTCGCTACATGCGCCAGACAGCGGCAGCCATCAAGACCGGCGAAAACCGCCTGCGCCATCTTGCAATGCACGATCCGCTGTCCGGACTGCCGAATCGGCATTATTTCGGCGAGCGGCTCGAAGCTGCGATCCAGAGCGTGCAAAAGGGCGACGGCACGGCTGCGGTTTTCTATATCGATCTCGACCACTTCAAGGACGTCAATGACACGCTCGGCCATCCGGTCGGCGATGCGCTCATTTGCAGCGTGACGCAGCGACTCACCCGAACGCTGAGGGGAGACGCGATGGTGGCGCGCCTGGGCGGCGACGAGTTCGCCCTGATCGCCAGCACCACTCCGGATCACGACGAATTGCAATCCATCGCCGGCCGACTGATCGCGACGCTCTGCGCCCCCTACTCGATCGACGGCCGCACCATCGTCATCGGCGCCAGCATCGGCATTGCGGTCATCGATGGCCGCGGCGAAGCCGGGTCGGCCGACATCCTTCGCTATGCCGACATGGCGCTCTATCGCGCCAAAAGCGAAGGCCGCAACCGCGCATGCATCTACGACGCGGTGATGGATGCCGACCTTTCCCAGCGCAAGCTCATCGAACAGGATCTTCGCGAAGCCATCTGCAACGGCGATATCGGCGTCGCGTTCCAGCCGATCGTCAATGCGAGCGGCGAGCGGGTGATCGGAGTCGAGGCTTTGGCGCGCTGGACCCATCCGGAACGCGGCACGATCTCTCCTGCAGAGTTCATCGCCATCGCCGAGCACTGCAGCCTGATCGCCGATCTCGGAGCGAATGTGCTGCGTCGCGCCTGCGCCGAGGGCAAGGCCTGGCCCGGCGTCACCATCGCCGTCAACGTCTCGCCGCTGCAATTCCGCCAATCGGAGTTCGTTTCCACGGTGGAGCGGATCCTCGCCGAGACGGGGCTGGAGCCGGAGCGCCTCGAACTCGAGCTCACGGAGAGCATGCTGATCGGCAATCTGGAAAGCGCCGAATCCGCCATGCGCAAGCTGAAGTCCCTGGGCGTGCGGCTCGCCCTCGACGACTTCGGCACCGGATATTCAAGCCTGCAATATCTCCGACGCCTGCCGTTCGACCGGCTCAAGATCGACCGCAGCTTCGTGCTGGGCCTGGAAAAGACCGCCGACTCCGCGGCGATCGTGCACGCGATCGTCAGCCTCGGACGCGGCCTCGGGATGAAGGTGACGGCCGAAGGCGTCGAGACGGCCGAACAGCAACTTTTCCTGCGTGCGGCCGGCGTGCATTGCATGCAGGGCTACCGGTTCGGCCGACCCGGCAGCGCCGATGAAATCGCCCGGCGCGTTGCGAACCCCGGTGTCTATCGCAGCATCGAATCCGACGCGGCCGCGGCGCTCGCCAGTTAGGCCGGTCTTCCCACACATAGAGTCCACGGTTGCGACCGGCATTCCGAACCTTCAGGATGCCCGGGCAATCGTGGACAGGTCGGGAGGACGCGTATGGCTTCGCAGAAGGTGGCGCTCGTGACGGGCGCCGGGACGGGTATCGGTAAAGCTGTGGCGCTGGCGCTGGCGGCCGACGGTTACGCCGTGGTCCTGGCCGGGCGGCGCGCGGACAAGCTCGACGAAACCGCGCGCGAGGCCGGCGGCGCGAAGACACTCGCCGTCCCCACCAATGTCGCGGACCCCGCCTCGGTGCGCGCGCTGTTCGCCAAAACCAAGGAGACCTTCGGCCGGCTGGACGTGCTCTTCAACAACGCCGGGATCGGCGCGCCCGCCGTGCCGATGGAGGAACTTCCGCTCGAAACCTGGAAGGCCGTGGTCGACACCAACCTGACCGGCATGTTCGTCTGCACCCAGGAGGCGATCAAGCTTATGAAGGCGCAGTCGCCGTCAGGCGGCCGCATCATCAACAACGGCTCGATCTCCGCGCACACCCCGCGGCCTCGCGCGGCGGCCTACACCGCAACCAAGCATGCCGTCACCGGCCTGACGAAGCAGACCGCGCTCGACTATCGCGGTCAGGGAATTTTCTGCAGTCAGATCGACATCGGCAACGCGGCAACGCCGCTGACCGAGCGCATGGTTCAAGGCCAGGGCGTGCTGCAGCCCGACGGACGGATGATGATCGAGGAGCGCATGGACGCCGCCGACGTCGGCCGCGCGGTCGTCTACATCGCAAATCTGCCACCCGGCACCAACGTGCTGTTCATGACCATCATGGCCAACGGCATGCCGTTCGTCGGCCGGGGCTGACTGGCACGTCGGATCATCGGCCCTGTGGCGGCCGCAGCATCGGAAACAGGGGCGGCAACGAACCCGCCGGATCTCCCCCTGCGCAACGAAGCCGTGACGGCGATAGAACGTCAGATTGATTGGTCGACTCCAGACAGACTCTTCGGAGTTTGAAAAATGCTTCAGGCTCAATCGGCGCTGGGCGTCATCGTGCTGATCGGCTTTGCCTGGGCGATCAGCGAGAACCGCCGCGCCGTGTCCTGGCGGCCCGTCGCCGTCGGTCTCGCCCTGACGCTGGCACTTGCGCTGATCGTTCTGAAAGCGCCGCCGGTGCGCGAGGCGCTCGCCCATGCCAATGGCGCCGTGGAGGCGATCGCCGCAGCCACCCGCGCCGGCACCGCGCTGGTGTTCGGCTATCTCGGCGGCGGACCGCTGCCATTCGATCCCAAATTCCCCGGCGCGGAGTTCGTCCTGGCCTTCCAGGCGCTCCCCATCGTTCTCGTCGTCAGCGTGCTGACCACGATGCTGTTCTACTGGGGCATCCTGCCGCCGATCGTGCGCGGACTTCTCCTGGATTCTGCAGCGCACGATGGGCGTCGGTGGCGCCGTCGGCCTCTCCACGGCCGCCAACGTCTTCGTCGGGATGGTGGAAGCGCCGCTGTTCATCCGGCCCTATCTGGCGCGGCTCTCGCGCTGCGAACTGTTTCTGGTGATGACCGGCGGCATGGCCAGCATCGCGGGCACGGTTCTCGTACTTTACGCGCAACTGCTCGGCCCGACCGTACCGGGCGCCGCCGGCCATTTCATCGCGGCTTCGGTCCTGAGCGCGCCGGCCGCGATCCTGATCGGGCTCCTCATGGTGCCGGAAGGCGCAGCGCCGGCGACGCAGGCCGAACTTGGGCCGCTGGAGCCGGTGGCGGCGAGCACGATGGATTCGATCGTCAAGGGCGCCGGCGTCGGCCTCGAACTCCTTCTCAACATCATCGCGATGCTGATTGTTTTCGTGGCGCTGGTTCACCTCGCAAACGGGCTGCTGGGGCTGCTGCCGGAGGTTGCCGGCGCGCCGGTCACGCTTCAGCGAATCCTCGGCCTGGTCATGGCGCCGGTCTGCTGGCTGATCGGGATTCCGTGGGCGGAGGCGCAGACCGCAGGCGCGCTGATGGGCGTCAAGACCATCCTCAACGAGTTCGTTGCCTACCTGCAGATGTCGCAACTGCCGCCCGGCGCGCTCAGCGAGCGCTCCTCGCTGATCATGCTCTACGCCATGAGCGGCTTCGCCAATTTCGGCAGCCTCGGCATCATGATCGGCGGGCTCTCGGCAATGGCGCCGGAGCGGCGCGACGACATCGTCGCGCTGGGTCTCAAGTCGATCGTGTCCGGCACGCTCGCGACGCTGCTGGTCGGAGCCGTGATCGGGCTGCTGACGTAACCGATGGCCGCGCTTCAATTCAGCCGGTAGACCCCGGCGACCGATCGAAGTTCGGCCGGCTTGATCAGTCCGCTATGAGCGACCCGGACCGAGTGCAGAATGCCATCAAGCGACTTCTGCCAGAACGCCAGAAAATCGTTCAGTGCCGGAAACTTCGGGCTCAGATCGTAATCCTGCCAGACATAGGTCTGGAGCAGCCAGGGGTGGTCCGGACGCCGATACAGGATTTCGGCGGTGGTCAACCCATATCCGGCCATCTGCCGGCTGAAGTCGCGAGACGACATTCCTCGAATCCTCCGTTTCCCGGTTGGTCCAGTGTCGACAAGGACCGCTGTCGGGACAAGAGGGAATCTATAATTTTCTTTTGATTTCAATTGCTTAGCAGCGACGCGCCACGATTGCTGCCAGTCTGCTTTGACGTCAACCATAGCTTCAAAAACAATCTTGTTCCGCTACTAGCAGTCAATGTGAGTGAGTGCTAAAAAATTCCGGCATTCCCCTTGACCGGGTTAGGCCTCTGCCTATTTCGGGCGGCGTGGGGAAACGCAAGACATTGCGCCACCCCAATTCAATAGCAACGGCAAAGACTTAAGGAGAGCACCATGAAGTTCCGTCCGCTTCACGACCGTGTTGTCGTCAAGCGTATCGAGGCCGAAGAACGCTCGGCCGGCGGGATCATCATTCCCGACACCGCGAAGGAAAAACCCTCGCAGGGCGAAGTGATCGCCGTTGGCCCGGGCGGCCGCGACGAGTCCGGCAAGCTCATCCCGATCGACCTGAAGGTCGGCGACATCGTGCTGTTCGGCAAATGGTCGGGCACCGAGGTCAAAATCGACGGCAAGGAACTCCTGATCATGAAGGAGTCCGACATCATGGGCGTGATCGAAGAGACCGCCGCAAAGAAGAAGGCCGCCTGATCCGGCGCTTCTGAAACAGAACAATTCACGGAGTCCAAGACAATGGCTGCCAAGGAAGTCAAATTCGCAGTCGATGCGCGCGACAAGATGCTGCGCGGCGTCGACACCCTCGCCAATGCGGTGAAGGTTACCCTCGGCCCGAAGGGCCGTAACGTCGTTCTCGACAAGTCGTTCGGCGCGCCGCGCATCACCAAGGACGGCGTCACCGTCGCCAAGGAGATCGAGCTCGAGGACAAGTTCGAGAACATGGGCGCACAGATGGTGCGCGAGGTGGCCTCCAAGTCGTCCGACCTCGCCGGCGACGGCACCACCACCGCCACCGTGCTCGCCCAGGCGATCGTGAAGGAAGGTTCGAAGGCTGTCGCCGCCGGCATGAACCCGATGGACTTGAAGCGCGGCATCGATCTCGCCGTCGAGGCGATCGTCGAGCACCTCAAGACCAACTCGAAGAAGATCACCTCGAACGAGGAGATCGCCCAGGTCGGCACCATCTCCGCCAACGGCGACAAGGAGATCGGCGACTACCTCGCGCAGGCCATGAAGAAGGTCGGCAACGAGGGCGTCATCACCGTCGAAGAGGCCAAGAGCCTCGAAACCGAGCTGGACGTGGTCGAGGGCATGCAGTTCGACCGCGGCTACATCTCGCCCTACTTCGTCACCAACGCCGACAAGATGCGCGTTGAGATGGACGACCCCTACATCCTGATCTACGAAAAGAAGCTGTCGGGCCTGCAGGAGCTTCTCCCGCTGCTCGAGTCGGTCGTGCAGACCGGCAAGCCGCTGCTGCTCGTGGCCGAAGACGTCGAGGGCGAGGCGCTCGCGACCCTGGTGGTCAACAAGCTGCGCGGCGGCCTCAAGGTCGCGGCCGTGAAGGCTCCGGGCTTCGGCGACCGCCGCAAGGCCATGCTGCAGGACATCGCGATCCTGACCGGCGGGCAGGCGATCTCGGAAGACCTTGGCATCAAGCTCGAGAACGTGACGCTGGCGATGCTCGGCCGCGCCAAGAAGGTGATGATCGACAAGGAGAACACCACGATCGTCAACGGCGCCGGCAAGAAGAAGGACATCGAGGACCGCGTCGCGCAGATCAAGGCGCAGATCGAGGAGACCACCTCGGACTACGACAAGGAGAAGCTGCAGGAGCGTCTGGCCAAGCTCGCGGGCGGCGTCGCGGTCATCCGCGTCGGCGGCGCGACCGAGATCGAGGTCAAGGAGCGCAAGGATCGCGTGGACGATGCGATGCACGCGACCCGTGCGGCCGTCGAGGAAGGCATCCTCCCGGGCGGCGGCGTGGCTCTGCTCCGCGCGACGGAAGCCCTGAAGAGGGTCAAGACCGCGAACGACGACCAGAAGACCGGCGTCGAGATCGTCCGCAAGGCGATCCAGGCCCCGGCCCGTCAAATCGCCACCAACGCGGGCGAGGATGGTTCGGTGATCGTCGGCAAGATCCTCGAGAAGGATCAGTACGCCTACGGCTTCGACGCGCAGTCCGGCGAATACGGCAACATGCTGTCGAAGGGCATCATCGACCCGACCAAGGTCGTGCGCTCGGCGATCCAGAACGCCGCGTCGGTCGCCTCGCTGCTCATCACCACCGAGGCGATGGTGGCCGAGCTGCCGAAGAAGAACCAGCCCTCCATGCCGGCCATGCCGGGCGGCGGCGGGATGGACTTCTGAGGCCATTACGCCAAAGCCGCCCGGCCACTTGAGAACTCGAAGTCGGCGGAGCCGACTTCACGGGCGGCGGCGGGATGGACTTCTGAGGCCATTACGCCAAAGCCGCCCGGCCACTTGAGACTCGAAGTCGGCGGAGCCGACTTCACGGGCGGCGGCGGGATGGACTTCTGAGGCCATTACGCCAAAGCCGCCCGGCAACTTGAGAATTCGAAGTCGGCGGAGCCGACTTCACGGGCGGCGGCGGAATGGACTTCTGATCGAAGCGGTTTCAACGGTTCGAAGGCCCGGGAGCAATCCCGGGCCTTCTGCTTTCAGGAGGCCTGGTGCAGCGGCCTGAAGCAAACGGCGCTATCTGCGGGTGCCGAGCGTTGGCGTGATCGTCGCGGGGCGCGGGGCGGACCGTTCGGCCCCGGTTTCATGACTTGTCCCGGCGCGGTGAGGACGCCAGTCCTGCCCTGGACCGAAACGGGTGCCGCATGCCGGCGAAAAATGATAACGACCACGAACGAAAAGGTGCGCGTTCATCCGGCGTCACCTCGTCGTGCTCGTGGCCGTCAGGATCGAACCGATAGCGCTTCGATCACTGATGGCTGAATATCGAAGATACATGACGCGCAGATGACAACGAAAAGCAAAGCTCGGATCTTCGTCGGGATCGGCGGCTGGACCTTCGAGCCCTGGCGCGGCGCCTTCTATCCGAAGGGCCTGCCGCAGGCGAAGGAGCTCGCCTACGCAGCCGAGCGCCTGACCTCGATCGAAATCAACGGCACCTTCTACCGCACCCAGACGCCCGCGACCTATCGCAAGTGGGCGTCCGAGGTGCCGGACGGCTTCGTGTTCTCTCTCAAGGGTCCGCGTTTTGCGACCAACCGGCGTGTGCTGGCCGAAGCCGGCGACTCGGTCATGCGCTTTCTGGAATCCGGCGTGACCGAACTCGGCGAGCGTCTCGGTCCCCTGCTCTGGCAGTTCGCGCCCACCAAAAAATTCGACGAGGCGGACTTCGGCGCGTTCCTCGAGCTGCTCCCGAAGCACTTCGAGGGCCGCACGCTGCGGCATGTCGTGGAGGTGCGTCACGACAGCTTCAAGACACCGGCCTTCGTCGCCCTGCTGCGGCGCTTCGCGATCCCGGTGGTGTATTCCGAGCACGAGACCTATCCGGAGATCGCAGATGTCGCCGGCGACTTCGTTTACGCCCGGCTGCAAAAGGGTCGCGACGATCTCGCCACCTGCTACCCGCCGCAGGCGCTGGACCGGTGGGCGAAGCGGCTCCAGGTCTGGGCGGCGGGCGGCGAGCCCGACGACCTGCCGCGTATCGGCGACACCCCCTCGCCCAAGGCCAAGACAACGACAAAGACCGAGATCGCGACCCGCGACGTGTTTGCCTACGTCATCCACGAGGGCAAAGTGCGCGCGCCCGCCGGGGCGATGGCGCTGATCGAACGGCTGTCGAAATAGCTACTCGGCCGGCTGGGCGCTTCGGGCGTCGCGCTCCACGCCGTTGACCAGAGCCGCAATCGCAAGAACGCCGATCACGAAGCCCAGCGCCATGATCGCGGTCGCCATGAGGATGAGGTCGAAGCCGCCGCGCGCATGCAGAAACGCGATGATCGCCACCGCTGCGCCCGAGACCACATAGGTCACGAAGTAGCGCACCGCATAGGCTCGCGCCCGCCAGGCGTCCGCCGTATAGCGCGCCAGCACCACGTCCGTCACCGTCACCTGCGCATAGATCGCGGCCATCGCCAGCGCGAGGGCAGCCAGCAGCACCAAGCCGGACGCATTGGCGACCCAGACGATGCCGGCGAACTGGGTCAGCGCCACCACGGCGAACACCAGATGCGGCGGCCAGCGATCCAGCACGCGCCCGACGGTGAATTGCGCCACCGCGCCGCACAGGAACACCGCGGTCGCCACGCCGCCCAGCGCGACCAGGGAAATGCCGGCGATGCGCTCGTCGATCAGCTTGGGCAGCGCGATGGTGACGATGTTGAACACCAGCCCCGCCGACATCGCGACCAATATGAACATGACGAACACCGCCGCCGCGATCCGCGGCGCGAGGCGCACGTCCGGCGTCGCGCTGCGACCGGCCATCTGATGACGGTCGCCCGGCATGATGACGAGATAGACGATGCCGGTGACGATGCAGACGAGGCCGGGTACGGCGAACGCGCCGCGCCATCCGACCCAGGCGGTCAACACCGCCGTGATGCCGGCTGCGAAGGCGACCCCGATGTTTCCGCAGACGCCGTTGAAGGCGAGCGTGCGGCCGCGGTTGATCGCCGCCGCCGCCACCATCGCCGTGCCGACCGGATGATAGATGGCGGCGAACACGCCGAGCGCGAACAGCGCGATCGCCAGCGTCAGCGTGTCGGGCGCGGCCGAGGCCGCGAGCAGCGACACGCCGCAGCCGATGAAGAACACGGCCATGAGGTTGCGGCGGCTCCAGCGGTCCGCGAGCCAGCCGGCCGGCAGCGAGAACAGGCCGAAAGCCAGAAAAGACGCCGTGCCGAGCGCGATCAGTTCGGCATAGGGACGTCCGTACACGGCTTCAAGCCCGATCACCACGGTCGGGAAGATCAGCATGACGTAATGGTCGATGGCGTGGGCGAAGTTGATGAAGCCGATCGACAGCCGCCGCTGCGCCTCGCCATCAGGGCTGAGCGTGCCAGTAAGGGCCATTTCCAATCCCCGGCGAACGTGTCTGTTCTGCGATTCCTATAGCCTGTTTCGGGCCGGCAAGACCATGCGCATTTTGCAATCCTGACATTCGACTCCGACTGCGGCACAGCCTTAAAGTTGCAATCGTCTGGCGTGTTGTTTGGCGTGTGTCGGGTGGGTCGCCATGCGTAGCGTTTGGGGAGGGGCCGGAGCCGCTCAGCTTCTGGCTTCGCTTTGGCTGTTGATCGGGTGTCAGGGGGCAGGCGCGTCCTCTTCGCCGGACACGCAAACCGGCGCGGGCGACCTGCGCCTGATGCTGTTTGCCGGGACCGACCTCTGGCGGCATGGCGGTTTCAGCCACGCCGGCGTCTCTTGGTCGCCAGGCGGCATCGATCGTGAAGGCTTCGTGCTCAAGGCGATGGTCAGCGGCGGGCTCTATCGCTACCGCTCTGGCGCACTGGGCGATGCGCTGGTCGCTGGCCGTCTGTTCGGCGCCTCCATCCTGCCGGGCTGGCGCTTCATCCGCGATCGCCTCTTCGTGACGGTGTTTGCCGGTCTCGACCTGCAGAACCACCACCTGATGCCGGACGATCTTTCTGCCGGGCTGCGCGGTGCGTACACGGGACTGCGCGTCGCGTTCGAAAGCTGGATCGAGCCGACGCCGGAGACGATGATCGCGGCGGACGGTTCGTTCACCACCATCGGACCGGGCTATGCGGCCCGCATCGCCTTCGGCTGGCGCGTGCTGGAGCGGTTTTACGCAGGACCGGAGGCGCAGGCGTTCGGCGCAGGCGACAACTACCGGCAGGTGCGTGCCGGTCTGCATGTCACGGGGCTCAAGACCGGCCGCGTCGAATGGTCGGCAGGCGTCGGCTGGTCGAGCGACACCGACGACCGCAGCGGACTCTACGGCAAGCTCAACCTGCTGCGATGGCTTTGAGCGGCACGCGCGTCCGGTTCGTTCATTAGCCGCGGCCGTCGCAGATCCAGGCGCGGATCACGCAATCGCGGCCGCCATGTTTGTGGCAGTGACGAAGCGCGGTGTTCTGCGCATCGCCAAGCCGCTTGGCATTCGCGTAGCCGAGCGCGCCGCACGGCTGGTGGCCGTCGATCGCGAAGGCCGCGCAGCCCTTTCGCGTCGTGACCACCTGACTGCAGTTGCCGTCGCATCGTTCGAGCGCGGCGCTCTTCGCCGCGGCCACGCTCGGATAATCGTAGGCGAAGCCGTAGGCGGCGCAGGCGCCGATGGCGATCGCCCCTGCCGCGTAAACCTGCGACGAAGCCGCGGCCAGCAGGACGGCCAGCAACGCGCCGCAAAGCCTCCGGATGCGAGACATTCCGGTTCTCCCCCGATCCCCAATGGCTCATTGAAACCGACGGCGGTTAATTCCGCGGTAACGGGTGAGGCAAAGGCAGAGCCGGAGGGAAATCACGCCCTGCCGCGGGTGCAGCGGCGATCAGGATCGCTCGACGGCCGCCCGGGCCTGCGCGAGCGCATCGGGCGTGTCCACGTCGAGAAGCGCGGCCTCGCCTTCACACGCGACCTCGGCCACCGCTTCCGGGTAACGCATCAGCACATGACGCGCGCCGACATCGCCGTCCAGCGTCATCAGTTCGGCGAAGAACCGGCGCGACCACAGAACCGGATTGCCGCGCTGGCCGTCGATCACCGGCGCCACGATGGGCGCCCCCTTTTCCGGGTCGAAGGCTGCAATCAGACGGTCAATCAAGCCGGACGAGACCTGCGGCATGTCGGCGAGGCACACGACCGCGGCGTCGACCTCCTCCGGCACAGCGGCGAGCCCGGCCTTCAGCGAAGTCGAAAGCCCTTTGGCGAAATCCGGATTGTGCACGAGCCGCACATCGAGGCCCTCGACCGCTTTCGCGACGCTCTCGCGGTCGTGGCCTGTCACGACGATCACGGGCCGCGCGTGCGAGCCCAGCGCCGCTTCGGCCGCAATGCGTACCAGCGGCTGCCCCGCGATCTCCTGCACCAGCTTGTTCGGCCCGCCCATCCGGGTCGAACGTCCGGCTGCGAGGACGACGGCCGCGACCTTGCGGCCCTGCCCCGCCCCGATCTCCTCGCGCGGCTGCGGCCGCGTGACGATCTCCATCAGAAGCCCGCCGACCCCCATGCCGGTGATATCGGCGCGCGAGACCGGCAGGCCGGCCAGCAGCCGCATCAGCACCCAGTCGAAGCCGTTTTCCTTCGGCGAGCGCGCGCAGCCCGGCGCACCGAGCACCGGATGCCCGCCGGCCTGGCCGATCATCATCAGATTGCCGGGGTCGACCGGCATTCCGAAGTGCTCGATCCGGCCGCCGACCGCCTCCAGCGCCGCGGGTATGACGTCGCGACGATCCGCAATGGCGGACGCGCCGAACACCACCACCAGTTCAGCGCCCTCTCCAAGAACGGCAGCCAGCGCGTCCGCCAGCGCGGCGCCATCGTGCGGCACCCGGCGTTCGGCAACGATGCGCGCGCCGGTGGGCTTCAGGCGTGCCTCGGTGATGCGCAGCGTCTTGTCGATCACCTTGGGCGACAGGCCCGGCAGCAGCGTGGAGACGATGGCGACCTTGCGGATGCGATAGGGCGCGACCCGCACCGGCGGCTTTGCCGCCGCCTGAAGCGCCCGCGCCTGCGCTTCTTTCGCGACGGCAAACGGGATGATCTTGACGGTCGCAATCATCTCGCCCGCCACCACTGGCTTGTAGGCCGGGAGCGTCGCGAAGGTGATCGACTCGTCGATTTCATTCAGCCGGTCGATGGCGGCCTTGTCGACGACCAGCACGCCGGCCTGTTCGGCGAAGAGATTCGCGCGGCCGGTAAAAGCCTTGTCGATCCGCACGCCCTCGCCGGCCACGGCCTCGGCGATCTCGGCGGCCGCGCGATCCTCCGGCACGTCGTCCGGCTCCAGCCGCGCGACAACCACCTGCGCCACGCCCGCGGTCTCCAGCGCCGCCACTTCTGACGCTCCGATCACGGTGCCCTTCTTGAGCACCAGCGAGCCCTGCCGGATGGTGTGAACGGCGGTGGCGCCTTCCGCCTCGCGGGGGGAGACCGGGCCGAATTTCATCGCGGCCTCACGACGGCTCCCGACGCAACCGCGCTGTGATCTCGCCCATGATCGCGACCGCGATTTCGGGCGGCGAGACCGCGCCGATGTCCAGCCCGATCGGCGAATGGATGCGGCCGATGTCGTCGTCGCCGAAGCCGCGCTCCGCCTTGAGCCTCTCCACGCGCCGCGCGTGGGTCTTCCGAGAGCCGAGCGCGCCGATGTAGAAGCAGTCGCTCTTCAGCGCGAGCGCCAGTCCGGGATCGTCGATTTTGGGATCGTGGGTGAGCGCGACGAAGGCCGTATACCTGTCGATGCCGAGCGGCGGCAGCGCCACGTCCGGCCATTCCGCAATGACGTTGACGTCCGGAAACCGCTCCGGCGTCGCGAAGGCCGTGCGCGGATCGACGATGACCACGTCGTAGCCCAGCATCCTGCCGATCGGCGCCAGCGCCTGACTGATGTGCACCGCGCCGGTGATGACGAGCCGCGGCGGCGGCACATGCACGGTCAGGAACACGCGGCCTTCCGGCGTCTCCTCAATGCCGCTCTTGCCGGAGCGAAGGTGCTTTCCGAGCACCTCGGCGAGCGGATCGGAGGACGCCTCCGGGCCCTTCACGAGACGCTGCTCGCCGGTCTCCTGATGAGTGACGACAATCGCCGCCCGGCGCGCGGCGCGCTCTTCGTTCAGTGCCTTGAGAATTTCGAGACGCAACGGCCTTACTCCACCCGCTCGACGAACACCTTGATCCTGCCGCCGCAGGACAGCCCGACCTTCCAGGCGGTCTCGTCGGCCACGCCGAACTCCAGCGTGCGCGGCTTGCCGCTTTCGATCACGTCGATCGCTTCGGTGACGACCGCGCCCTCGACGCAGCCGCCGGAAACGGAACCGAGGAAATTGCCCTCCTCGTCGATCACCAGGTTGGACCCGACCGGCCGTGGCGCCGAGCCCCAGGTCTCGACCACGGTGGCGAGCGCCACCCCGCGCCCCGCCTTCCGCCAGTCCTCCGCCGCCTTGAGGATGTCGTCGTCGGCCGCCAGCGCCATGATGTCCTCCGTGAGCTGCGGCCGCCGGCCGCACCGTTATGTTCGACTATATATTACGCCACCCGTCGAAGCCAAACCTTCGGATCGACATGGCTGCCGCTCCCGGACAGCGCCCGGCACAGCGCCTCCATCGATTCGAGATTGTGGATCGGCCGCATTTCGTCGACATGCGGCAGCATGGTGCGGATGCCGCGCGCCTTGGCCTCGAAGCCGGAGAAGCGCAGCAGCGGGTTGAGCCAGACCAGGCGGCGGCAGGAGCGGTGCAGCCGGTCGATCTCGAACTCCAACCGCTCGTCCGGGTCGCGCTCCAGCCCGTCGGTGATCAGCAGCACCACCGCGCCCTGCGCCAGCACGCGCCGCGCCCATCGCTTGTTGAACTCGCCGAGCGAGGTCGCGATCCGCGTGCCGCCGGACCAGTCGAGCACGGAGGCCGAGCACGCCGCCAGCGCCTCGTCGGGATCGCGCTCCTTGAGCGCGCGGGTCACGTTGGTCAGCCGCGTGCCGAACAGGAAGGTCGAGACCCTTTTGCGCGCGTCGGTCATGGCGTGCAGGAAATGCAAAAACAGCCGCGTGTACTGGCTCATCGAACCGGAAATGTCGACCAGCGCGACCAACGGCGGAAAGCGCGTGGTGCGACCGCGGTATTTCAGATCAATCAGCGCGCCGCCGCCCTTCATCGAGGCGCGCAGCGTGCGGCGCAGGTCGATGCGATGACCGCGCGGATCGGGCTTCAACCTGCGGGTGGCGACGGTGTCGAACGACAGCACCAGCCGCTTGATCGCGTCCTTCGCCGCCGCGACCTCGGCCGCGCTCATCTGCGCGAAGTCTTTCTTCTCCAGCACCTCGCGATCGGAGACGGTGAGCCGCGCGTCGAGCTCGACCTGCTCCTTTTCGCGCTCGATCGTCTCGCCGCCGGAGAACAGCGCATCGAGCACGCGCTGCGACGCCTGTTCGGGCGCTTCGGGCGCCGCGCCCGGAACCGGCGGTGACATCATGGCGATGAGCTGTTCGAGGTAGCCGCGCTTGCGAAAGAAGATGCGAAACGCTTGGGCGAACAGCACCGAATGCTCGTGACGCTTCACGAACACCGCGTGCAGCGTCCAGTAGAAATCGTCCTTGGTCCCAACGCCGGCCGCCTTGACCGCCTCGAGCGCATCCAGCACCGCGCCCGGCCCGACCGGAAGTCCGGCGGAACGCAGCGCGCGCGCGAAGTAGACGATGTTCTCGGCGATGCGGCCTTGTGGATCCGGCTGCGATGGCATCGCGCTACTCCGCCGCCCGCAGCTCCGCCTGCAATTGGCCGAGCAGCTCCTTGACCTTGCCGCCCTCAAGACGGGCGATGTCGTCCTGATATTTCAGCAGCACGCCGAGCGTGTCGGAGACGGTGGCGGGATCGAGCGCCACAGCGTCAAGTTCGGAGAGCGCCGTCGCCCAGTCCAGCGTCTCGGCAACGCCGGGGGCCTTGAACAGGTCTTCCTTGCGCAGCGCCTGCACGAAGGCCACCACCTGCCCGGACAACGTCTTGCCGATGCCCGGCACCTTCGCGCGAACGATCTGAAGTTCGCGCTCGGCGCTCGGATAGCCCACCCAGTGATAGAGACAACGGCGCTTGAGCGCGTCATGAATCTCGCGCGTGCGGTTCGAGGTGATCACCACGATCGGCGGCTTCGCCGCCTTGACCGTGCCGAGTTCCGGGATCGTGACCTGGAAATCGGCGAGGACTTCGAGCAGAAACGCCTCGAAGGCCTCGTCGGACCGGTCGAGTTCGTCGATCAGCAGCACCGGCGCGCCGGCAGGGTCCGGCTCCAGCGCCTGCAGGAGCGGACGCTTGATGAGGAACCGCTCGGAGAACACGTCGCTCTGGATCTGCTCGCGGTCGCTCTTGCCCTCGGCCTCGGCGGCGCGGATCGCGATCATCTGGGCGGCGTAGTTCCATTCATAGACCGCCGATGCGATATCGAGCCCCTCGTAGCACTGCAGGCGGATCAGCCGGCGGCCCAGCGTCGCGGAAAGCACCTTGGCAATCTCGGTCTTGCCGACGCCGGCCTCGCCCTCCAGGAAGATCGGCCGCCCCATGCGCAGCGCAAGAAACAGCACGGTGGCGAGCGGCCGGTCGGCCAGATAGTCGGCAGACCCGAGCAGCTTAAGCGTTTCGTCGATGGAGGCCGGAGCGGCGGCGATTTTGCTGGTCATCGCGGCTTCTATAGCGGTCCGCCGCCCGCTTGTCGCGGGCCCCGGCATGCATGGCAGCCGCGTCCGGAAACCGGCCGATTACCAAAACCCCGCGCAATACTGCGCTCCAACCGTCTCGGTTTTGCACTGCGGCATCAGGGCACTAGCGTTCTCGCATCGTCTGTTTGATCGTTTGCTCAATTATCAAGCACACGGGAAAGGGACGATACCGATCATGGTCAAGTTGTTGAGTTGCGTTGCGGGCGCGAGCCTCCTCCTGTCCGGCGCCGTGATGGCGGCCGATCTTCCGACCAAGGCGCCGCAGCGCTATGCGCCGGTGTCGATGTACGACTGGACCGGTTTCTATATCGGCACGCATGTCAGCTTCGGGTCGGGCCGCGCCACCTTCAGCGATCCGACCGCTCCCGGCAGCGCGTCGGCCACGACCAAGGGCTTCCTCGGCGGCGCACAGATCGGCGCGAACTATCAGGCCGGCCCGTGGGTATTCGGTCTTGAGGCCGACATTTCGGGCGCCGACATCGACGGCTCCGTGAGCGTCCTCGCTCCTGGCGTCGCGAGCAGCACCACCGGCCGCGTTCGCTGGACCTCGCTGCTGACCGGCCGCATCGGCTACGCGCACGGCGCATGGCTGCCCTACATCAAGGGCGGCGCGGCGTTCGGCGGCACCCGCGTTTCCGGTCTCGACTTCACCACCGGCGACACGTTCAACACC
Source organism: uncultured Alphaproteobacteria bacterium (assembly GCA_963758225.1). Lineage (GTDB taxonomy): Bacteria > Pseudomonadota > Alphaproteobacteria > Rhizobiales > Xanthobacteraceae > Z2-YC6860. The sequence continues at coordinate 75,392 of CAVWUJ010000009.1, forward strand.
AGCATCAACCGCACCGGCTGGACGATCGGCGGCGGCCTGGAATACGCGCTGGCTGGTCCCTGGAGCATCCGCGCGCAATACGACTATGTCGATTTCGGCACCAAAAGCGTGACGCTGGTCGACAACACGGGCGCGGCCGCGCAGGCCCGGATCAAGCAGAACATCCATCAGGCCAAGTTCGGCGTAAATTACCGCTTCGGCCGCTAAGATCAGCGGCTTGAAAAGAGAAGGCCCGGCGCGAGCCGGGCCTTTTTGTTATCGCGAAGATCCGCCGCGGATCACGCCTCGGCGAGCGCCCGCTTCGCCAGCACGCCGATCAGGTGCGCGCGATATTCCGCGCTGGCGTGGATGTCGGTGTTGAGACCGTCCGCCGACACGGCGATGCCCTCGATCGACTTCGGCGCGAAGCGCTTCTTCAGCGCCTCCTCGAACTGCGGCACCCGGAACACGCCGTTGGACCCCGCCCCCGTCACCGCCACGCGGATCTCCGAGCCGCGCTTGGAGACGAACACGCCGACCAGAGCGAAGCCCGAGGCCGGATGCTTGAACTTCTGGTACGCCGCCTTCTTGGCGATCGGAAAACTGACCTTGGTGATGATCTCGTCGGGTTCGAGCGCAGTCTCGAACATGCCCTTGAAAAACTCGTCGGCCGGAATCTTGCGCTTGGTGGTGATGATGGTCGCGCCGAGACCGAGGCAGGCCGCCGGATAGTCGGCGTTCGGGTCGTTGTTGGCGATTGAGCCTCCGATCGTGCCGCGATGGCGGACGTGCGGATCGCCAATCGAGCCCGGCACGCCGGCGAGCGCGGGCAGCACCTCCTTCAGGGTCTCCGAGCGCGCCACCTCGTAATGCCGGGTCAGCGCGCCAATCACCACCGAGCGGCCCTTCACCTCGATGCCGGAGAGACCGTCGACCGTGTTGAGATCGATGATCGCGGACGGCTGCGCCAGCCGCAGCTTCATCACCGGGATCAGCGAATGGCCGCCGGCCAGAATCTTGGCATCCGGATTCTTGGCGAGAAGGTTCGCGGCCTGCCGGACCGTCTTGGGCTGGTGATAGTCGAATTCGTACATCGAAGTCTCCTTTGAATTCCGGATCAGGCGGCCTGCGGCAGCTTACCCGCCTTGCGGATCGCGGCCCAGACCGCCTGCGGCGTCGCCGGCATGGCGAGAGCTTCGCTGCCGATGGCGTCGGTGACGGCGTTGATGACGGCTGCGGGCGCGGCAATCGCTCCCGCCTCCCCGCAACCCTTGATGCCGAGCGGGTTCGACGGGCACGGCGTCACCGTGGTGTCGACCCTGATCGGCGGAAGCGTGAGCGCGCGCGGCATCGAATAATCCATGAACGAGCCGGACACGAGCTGTCCGTCGGCGTTGTAGACGGCGTTCTCCAGCAGCGCCTGGCCTATGCCCTGCGCGACGCCGCCGTGAACCTGACCTTCTACGATCATCGGATTGATGACCGTGCCGAAATCGTCCACCGCGGTCCAGTCCACGATTTCAGTCTGGCCCGTGTCGGGATCGATCTCGACCTCGCAGATGTGGCAGCCGGCCGGAAAGGTAAAGTTGGTGGGGTCGTAGAACGCGCCCTCCTTCAGCCCCGGCTCGAGCTGCGCGCCGGTGAACTTGTGCGCGACATAGGCGTTCAGGGTCACTTCGCCCCAGGCGGCCGACTTGTCCGTCCCCGCGACCGTGAACTTGCCGTCCCTGAATTCGATGTCGGCCTCGGAGGCCTCCAGCATATGAGCGGCGACCTTCTTAGCCTTGGCCTCGACCTTGTCGAGCGCCTTCACAATGGCCGACATGCCGACCGCGCCCGAACGCGAGCCGTAGGTGCCCATGCCGAACTGCACCTTGTCGGTGTCGCCGTGCACCACGCTGACACTCTCGATCGGAATGCCGAGCCGCTCCGACACCAGTTGCGCGAAGGTGGTCTCGTGGCCCTGGCCGTGGCTGTGCGACCCGGTCAGCACCTCGACCGAGCCGGTTGGGTTGACCCGCACCTCGGCGGATTCCCATAGTCCGACACCCGCGCCGAGCGAGCCCACGGCCTGGCTCGGCGCGATACCGCAGGCCTCGATATAGGTCGAGTAGCCGAGCCCGCGCAGCTTGCCGCGACGCGCGGAGTCGCGCTTGCGCTTCGCAAAGCCTTTCACGTCGGCGATCTCCGACGCCTTCTTCAGCGACGCGAGATAATCGCCGGTGTCGTAGCTCATGATCACCGGTGTCTGATGCGGGAACGACCGGATGAAATTCTTCTTGCGCAAGTCCGCCGGATCGACGCCGAGTTCGCGCGCCGCCACCTCGATCAGCCGCTCGACCACGAAGGTGGCCTCGGGCCGGCCTGCGCCGCGATAGGCGTCGACGGGAACGGTGTTGGTGTAAACCGCGTCGACCTCGCAGTAGATCGCCGGCACGTTGTACTGACCCGACAGCAGCGTGGCGTAGAGATAGGTCGGCACCGACGATGAGAACGTCGACATATAGGCGCCGAGATTGGCCACGGTCTTGACGCGGATCGCGGTGATCCGGTTGTCGGCGTCGAAGGCCATCTCGGCATGGGTGACGTGGTCGCGGCCGTGGGCGTCGCACACGAAGGCTTCGGAGCGGTCGCAGGTCCACTTCACCGGACGGCCGACCTTCCGGGACGCCCAGAGGCAGACCACCTCTTCGGGATAGATGAAGATCTTGGACCCGAAACCTCCGCCGACATCGGGCGCGACCACCCGCAGCTTGTTCTCGGGCGCGATCCCGACGAAGGCCGAGATCACCAGCCGCGCCACATGCGGATTCTGCGACGTATTCCAGAGCGTGAAGCTCTCCGCGCCGGAATCGTATTCGCCGATGGCGACCCGCGGCTCCATCGCGTTGGGCACCAGGCGATTGTTGACGATGTCGAGCGTCGTGATGTGCTTCGCTGCCTTGATCGCGGCGGCGGTCGCGCCGGCCTCGCCGATGCTCCACTGATAGATCGTGTTCTTCGGCGCGATGTCGTGAATTTGCGCCGCGGTCGCCGCTTTTGCGGGATCGGTCACAGCCGGCAGAACCTCGTAATCCACCACGACCTTTTCGGCAGCGTCCTTCGCCTGCGCCAGCGTCTGGGCCACCACCACCGCGACCGCGTCGCCGACATGGCAGGCCTTGCCGACGGCGAGCGCCGGATGCGGCGCCATCTTCATCGGCGAGCCGTCCCGGGAGTGGATCATCCAGCCGCAGATCAGGTTTCCGATCTTGTCGGCGGCCAGTTCCGCTCCGGTCAGGACGGCGAGCACCCCCGGCATGGAACGGGCGGTCGCCGCATCGATGGACCTGATGCGGGCATGGGCGTGGGGCGAGCGCACGAACACCGCCCGGGTCTCGCCGGGCCGGCTCAGGTCGTCGGTGTACTGCCCCTTGCCCGTGATGAAGCGAAGGTCTTCCTTTCGACGCACCGCCGCGCCGATACCGGTCGCAGTCATGGACGCCTCCTCCGGACGAACCCCGTTCTGGCTTATGCGGGCGTCGGCATTCCCTTCATGGCCTTGGCGCCCGCGGCGATCGCCTTGACGATATTGTGGTAGCCGGTGCAGCGGCACAGATTGCCGTCCAGCTCGGTGCGGATGGTCTGCTCGTCGAGCTCGTTGCCCTTGCGGTAGACCATGTCGACCGCCGCCATCACCATGCCGGGCGTGCAGAAGCCGCACTGCAGGCCGTGGTTCTCGCGAAATGCCTCCTGCATCGGATGCAGCTTGCCGTCGGGCTCCGCCAGACCCTCGATGGTCACGACGTTCGCGCCCTCGCACTGCACCGCCAGCGTGGTGCAGGACTTCACCGCCTTGCCGTCGAGATGGATCACGCAGCACCCACACTGCGACGTGTCGCAGCCGACATGGGTGCCGGTCAGGCGCAGGTGCTCGCGAAGATACTGGACCAGGAGCGTCCGGGTTTCGACGTCGGCGCTGACGGCCTTTCCGTTCACCGTCATCGATACGACTGGCATCGGTCATCCTCCTCGAAATCCGGATCTAACGGCCCGGTTTTGACCCCGGAACTCGAACCCCGGCGAAATCAATGCGAAACTGGGCGTTATTGACCCAATTCGGTCTTTAGAACAAGAGCAAGTAAGACCCCTTGCGATCGCAGAGGTCAAGCGCTGCAGGATCACGATCGATTGCAGGCGCAGGCGGCGCAGGCCGCCTGCTAACCCCTGCCGCAACCCTTGCGCGCCTTATTGCTTCACCGCGTTGGCGAAGCGAACGAAGAAGTCGTCCGCCAGCTTCTTGGCCGCGCCGTTGACCAGCCGCTGCCCGAGCTGCGCGAGCTTGCCGCCGATCTGCGCCTCGACGTTGTAGGCCAGCAGCGTGCCGCCGTCCTTCTCGGTCAATGTCACCGACGCGCCGCCCTTGGCGAAACCGGCCACGCCGCCGTCGCCCTCGCCCTGAAATCTTGTAGCCGTTCGGCGGATCGAGGTCGATCAGCCGGACCTTTCCTTTGAACTTGGCCTTGACCGGTCCGATCTTGTTGACCGCCACCGCCTGGAATTCATTCTCGCCGATCACCTCCAGGCTTTCGCAGCCCGGAATGCAGGCCTTGAGCACCTCGGGATCGTTCAGCATCGCCCAGACCTTCTCGCGCGGGGCGGGAAGCTGCTGTTCGCCCGTCATCGTCATCGCCATCGGCGGACCTCCGTTGCACAATCGTGTCGCGCCACGCTTAAGGCCTGACGGGCTTGAAGAAAAGGGCGTTTGCGCATGGCATCGTCGCGCGCCCCCGCAAACGGGGTTGGCGCGAACCCGCCGGAGGGCTAAGTCTTTGCGGCATATGGCCGACCCGCTGACGTCCCTGCCGCTTCCGGCACCGCCGTTTTCCAGCGCGGCGATGTGCGCCGTTCTGGACGGCCCCGCGCGCCTTCGCCGCATGCTCGATTTCACCGCGGCGCTCGCCCGCGCCGAAGCCGCCGTCGGCCTGATCCCGGCGGGCGTGGCCGGCGAAATCGCCGATGCCTGCCGGATCGAACGGATCGACACGGCGGTGCTGGCGCAATCCGTCGCAGCCAGCAGCGACGGGATCGGCGCGCTTGTAACCGCCATCGGCGCCGAGGCGGCGAAGCGAAATCCGAGGGCCGCTTCCTATGTGCTCTGGGGCGCCGTGCCGCGCGACCTCTACGACACCGTGCTTGTGTTGGAGCTGCGCGCGGCGATCGAGGCGCTCGACGCCGACCTGGACCGCGCCATCGCGGGCTTCGTCGGCCTGGCCGGAAAACATCGCCGCTCGATGGCGCTCGCGCGAACGACAGGCGCACATTCCGGCCCGGCGCCGTTCGGCCTGCGGCTTGCCGGCTACGCGGCGGCGCTCGGACGCGCGCGCGAGCGGCTGCGTCACGCGCGCAAGGACATTCTGACGCTGCAACTCGGCGGCCCCACCGCCACCTTGCCGGCGTTCGGCGATCAGGCGCTCGCCGTGGTCGAACGGGTGGCCGCGATGCTCGACCTGCCGACCGCCGACGCGCCGTGGCACGGCCACCGCGACCGGCTGGCCGAGGTCGCGTCGGCCTTCGCCATTCTCGCCGGCACCTGCGGCAAGATCGCACGCGACGCCGCACGTGCGCTGCAGCCGGAAATCGCCGAGATCGCACCGACCACATCGGGCGACACGCCGCCAGCCTGGGACGCCGATGCGCTGGAGCGCGCGGAAGCCGCAGCCGCGACCGCTCCGCAGCTCGCCGCCACGATCCTGCTGCGCCAGATTCAGGACCACGACGGCGGTGCTGTCGCCGACGAGGCGGAACGGACCGCCTTCACGGCGCTCGCCCACGCGACCGCCGGGGCGCTCGCGACCGTTGCGGCGATTGCGCAGACCGTGCAGGCGAACGTGGACCGGCTCGCCGCCAATCTCGACCGTTCGGCGTCGGCGATGGCCGGGCCGCTGCGCCGCGCGCTGGCCGGCAAGATCGACGATGCAGAGGCGGCGGCGCTGGTCGGCGAACTCGTTCGCAAGGCCGAACAGGAGCGCAAGCCGCTGCGCGAGGTGGCCGAGAAGGACGCGCGGCTTCGCATGCATCTGGACGGGCCGGAGCTCACGCGGCTGTTCTTCCCGGCGGGACAAGTCGGTGCGGCGCAGGTCTTCATCGACCGGCAGGTCGCCTCCGCGCAGGGCCGCGGCATTCGCAGGCCGGTTCCGCAGCCCGCACCGCCTCCGCCCGACAACAAGGATTCGCTCGCCGCGAAGCTGCGTTCGGTCACGAGCGCGGCGACCGAACTCGGCTCGCTCGCCAAGCCCGAAGCGCCGACGCCACCGGCTGCCCAGCCCACCGAACCGACGCCCTCGCCCTCGCCTTCGCCTTCGCAAGCCGACCCGGAGTCCGGCGCGCTGCTCGACATCTTTGCAAAAGCCAACAGCGCGATCGAGCCAGCCCCTGCAGCGAACCCGTCTTCCGACAAATCCACCTAGCGAGACAGACATGCCGACAATTCACGGACCCGACTGCGCGTTGCATGTCGAGGTCGAAGGCCTGGCCGGCGCGCCGGTGCTGATGCTGTCCAACTCGCTGTGCACCGACCTGCATATGTGGGACGACCAGATGCCGGCCTTCACCGCACATTATCGCGTCGTGCGCTACGACCGGCGCGGCCACGGCCGCTCCGGCGCGCCGAAAGGCCCCTACACGGTCGACGACTTCGGCCGCGATGCGCTGGCGATCATGGACGGGCTCGGCATCGAACGCCTGAACTGGTGCGGCCTTTCGATGGGCGGCATGGTCGGACAATGGCTCGGCGCCAACGCGCCGGAGCGCATCGAAAAGCTGGTCATGTCGAACACCCACTCCTACTACGCCGACAAGGCGGTGTGGGACGAGCGCATGAGGCTCGCGCAGGAGAAGGGCATGGCCTTCGCCGCCGGCCCTGCAATGACGCGCTGGTTCACGCCGGAGTTCATCGCCGCGAACCCGGAAAAGGTCGCGCAGGTGCAGCGCATGTTCGAGAGCACCGCCATCGAGCCCTACCTCGCCTGCTGCACGGCGATCCGCAACATGGACATGCGGCCATGCCATCCGCGCATCCGGCGCCAACGCTGGTGATCGTCGGCCTGCGGGATCCGGCGACGCCGCCCGCGGCCGGCGAAGAGATCCAGAAGCGCATCCCGGGCGCGAAGCTCGCGACCATCGAGGCGTCGCACCTGTCCAACATCGGCCAGCCCAAGGCCTACGCCGATCTGGTGCTCGGCTTCCTGCGACAGGCGGCCTGACAAGTTCCGGCTTGACGCGACCGCCCGCCCGCCCTTCATCCAATTCAATCGCACGAAACGGGGGAGCGAACCATGCCCATCATCAAGACTGACGACGGCTGCGCGCATCAATGTCGAGGTCGAAGGTCCGGCCAACGCGCCGGTGCTGATCCTGTCGAACTCGCTCGGCACCGACCTGCACATGTGGGACGACCAGGCGCCGGCGCTGTCGCAGCAGTTCCGGCTGGTGCGCTACGACCGCCGCGGCCACGGCGAGTCCGACGCGCCGAAGGGCGACTATACGATGGACCGGCTCGGCCGCGACGTGCTGGCGATCGCCGACGCGCTCGGCGTCAAGACCTTCAACTGGTGCGGCCTTTCGATGGGCGGCATGGTCGGACAATGGCTCGGCGCCAACGCGCCCGACCGGGTCGAGCGGCTGATCCTGTCGAACACGCACTTTTACTACGCCGACAAGACAGCCCTGGCACGAGCGCATGGCCTTCGCGCAGCGACAAGGGCCTCGCCGCGCTCGCGCCGATGCAGATGGAGCGCTGGTTCACCAAGGGCTTCCGCGAGCAGCACGCCGTAGGCGACCGGCCGGATCGCGACCATGTTCGCGCGCACGCCGCTCGACGGATTCCTCGGCTGCTGCGCGGCGGTGCGCGACATGGACTTCCGGCAGTCGACGCCGACGATCAAGGCGCCGACGCTGGTGATCGTCGGCAGCCACGATCCCGCGACACCGCCCTCCGCCGGCGAGGAAATCCACGCGCATGATCCAGGGCTCGAAGCTGGCCGCGATCGACGCCGCGCATCTGTCGAACGTCGAGCAGCCGAAGGCCTATCTCGACGCGATGCTGGGATTCCTGACGCGGAAATAACCGCGTCGCTTTCCTTTGCTTTGCGCATGATCCGATCCGAAAACCGGTTCCCACTTTTCGGGATCATGCTCTAGCCTCCCCGCCCCTCGCGGAAGCGCTGCGGCGTCATGCCGGTCTGCTTGCGGAAGAAGCGCGCGAAATGCGAGGGGTCGGCGAACGCGAGATCGTAGGCGATCTCGTGGATCGGCTGCGCGGTGAACACGAGCTGGCGCTTGGCCTCGGTCAGCACGCGCTGGCGGATCAGGTGGCCCGCGGTGACGCCGGTGGCGCGCTTGACGTGATCGTTGAGCCGGTCCGGCGTCATCGCCAGCGCGTCGGCATAGAAGCTGATCAGCCGCTGCGTGCGGAAATGCGTCCTCGACCAGCCGCGCGCAGCGCCTCCACCGTCGCGATCGGCCGGCGCGAGCGTCACCGCTGCCGGTGCGCGCGCGGCTGGCGGCGAGCCGCGCCACCTCGATCGCGATCAACGCCAGACAGCCCGCGCATGGCGAGCCGATAGCCCTCGCGCGCGAGGAAGCTTTCCTCGTGCAGCTCGCGTGCACAGCCGCGCCAGCTTGCGCGCCTCGTCCTGCGTCCGTAAGCGGCACGACCGGATCGGCCCGCCAGCGACTTGAGCCGCGTTGAGCGCCTCGCCGGAGCGGTCGCCCAGCGCGCTGCGCCACGTCCTCGGTGAAGCTCACCACCCAGCCGTCGGTGACCTGCGGCACGGAAGCGGAAGCCGTGCGCGACCGTCGGCGGCACCAGGATCGCCGCCGGCGCCTCGAACGGCAGGTGCGTCGGCCTCGTAGGTCATCTCGCCGCCGCCGCGCTCGATCAGCAGCATCTGGAACAGGTTGCGGTGGCGGTGCGCGCGGATCGGCCAGTCGTGGACGAGCGAGCGCGAGGAGATGGTCTCGACATGGATGAAGTCGAACGCCTGATCGTCCGGCGGATCGCCGTAGAGATGAAAAAGCGGAAGCGACCGTGACCGTTCCCATGAGCGCGAGACTACGTCAGAACGGTTGCAGAGCGGAATGCAGCACAAGCGCGCGCTTCACAACCGAAACGCCCGATGTAAACCGCCGGACGGTCAGACCTGCTTGTAGGCGCGGTCGTGATAGACCAGCGCCGGGCCCGCCTCGCCCGAATGCACCGCCTCGACCACGGCGAAATAGACGTCGTGCGAGGCCACCGCCTTCACCTCGACGATCCGGCAGTCGAACGCACACGACCGCCGATCGCAGCACCGGCGCGCCGGTCTTCAGCGTCATCCAGTCGCCGGTCAGGAAGCGTTCGCGCCGCCTGCACGCCGGTGCGGCCGGCGAACACGTCGGCGATATTGGCCTCGGCCGCGCGCAGCGTGTTGACGCACAGCACGCCGTTGTTGCGCACCAGCGCGCCGCTGCCGCTGGAGCGGTTGAGGCAGACCAGCAGCGTCGGCCGGTGGTCGGACACCGAGCACACCGCGGTCGCGGTGAAGCCGGTCTTGCCGCGCGGCCCGTCGGTGGTCACGACATGGACCGCCGCGCCGAGCCGGCTCATCGCCTCGCGGAACAGCTTCGGCGTCGACGGCGCGACCGGATCGGCGCGATCGGCTTCGAAGGCGCCGGCCATCGATCGTCGGGCGAATGGTCGATCCAGCTCATGATCGCATCGACATAAGCGATTTTGCCTATCGGGAGGTAGCCCACCTCACTCCGCCGCGCTGTGCAGAGCCTGCCCTGCGCCGTGCGACGTCGTCGGGATCGAGCCAGGTGTCGCCGGTCCAGCCGTTCTCGTCGTAGTCGGCCATGCAGTGTTCGGCGAGCGCGATCATGCCGTCGAGCGCGCCGGAGCCGCGCGCGTTCCACATCGCCTGGATGCGGATGTCCTCGTGGTTGCCGGCATAGTTGCGCTCGTAGAGCTCGTGGCGGCCGCCGAATTCGGTGCCGATCGCGTCCCACAGGAGCTTCATGATCTTGATGCGCTCCTTGTAGTCGATGCCGTAGGAGCCGCGCACGTAACGCTCGAGATACGGGTCGATCTCCGGATTCTTGAAATCCTTGCGCCGAGGACGGCAGATAGATCAGCGCGGAGGCGACGATCTTCTCGCACGATCTCCTTGATGCGGCCGTAGGCGTCGCCGGCGAACACGCGATAGCTCGTGCCGGACTGCACGTTCGGCAGCACGGCGTCGCCGACCCACGGCATCGGGATTGCTCGCCATCGCGTCGGACAGCGCCCAGAACAGATTGCGCCAGGCGATCACCTCGCCGAGCATCGCCTGGTTGCCGCGGAACTCGTCGGCGCCGGCCGCGCGCAGCGCCTTGGCGATCATGCCGACCATGAAGTCGAGCTTCACGGCGAAGCGCGTGCAGCCCTGGAACTGGTAGCCGTTGAGGAAGCCGGAGCGCGGATAGAAGGTCTTGATCTTCTCGATGTCGCGGTGGACCAGCACGTCCTCCCAGGGGATCAGCACGTTGTCGAACACGAAGATCGCGTCGTTCTCGTCGAAGCGCGACGACAGCGGATAGTCGAACGGCGTGCCGATCACGCTCGCCTGCATCTCGTAGGAGGTGCGGCAGAACAGCTTCACGCCCGGCGCATTCATCGGCGCGATGAACATGACCGCGAGATCGGGATCGTTGATCGGCATCGCCGCGTTCTGGCCGAGGAAGTTGTAATGCGTGAGCGCCGACGAGGTCGCCACCACCTTGGCGCCCGACACGATAGATGCCGGCGTCGGTCTCCTTCTGGATGGTGATGAACACGTCCTTCACCTGGTCGGCGGCCTTGCATGCGGTCGACCGGCGGATTGACGATGGCGTGGTTCATGAACAGCACGTTGTCCTGCGCGCGCTCGTACCAGGCCTTCGCGTTGTCGGCGAACTTGCCGTAGAAGCGCGTGATTGGCGCCGAGCGTGTTCATCAGCGACGCCTTGTAGTCCGGCGTGCGCCCCATCCAGCCGTAGGACATGCGCGCCCAGTGCGCGATCGCGTCGCGCTGGGCGATCAGATCCTCGCGCGAGTGCGCGACCTTGAAGAACTTGTGCGTGAAGCCGCCGTTGCCCGTGTCGGTCGGCGCGGTGAGCATGTCCTTCGTCGCCTGGTCGTGCAGCGCGTCGTAAAGCCGCGCGATGGTGCGCGCCGAATTGCGGAACGCGGGATGCGCGGTGACGTCCTTGACGCGCTCGCCGTAGATATAGACCTCGCGCTCGTCGCGCAGGCTTTCCAGATACTCCGCGCCGGTGAACGGTCGCGCGGCGCCGCCGATGATGTCTTCGGGCTTCTGGCGGGACATGCGGTTCCTCCGTTTGGCGCGCCGGCCGGACCGGCTTTTCCCATTGTTTTCGCCCAAGGCGGCAGAATGTCAAACGAGGCCGCATGTTCGCTCCACGCCATGGCCGGGCATAGCCGTTCGAAGAATGGCGTCGCTTCGCCGCTATATCCCGGCCCTCCCGATGATGGATGCAAGGGCTTGCGGCGATGGCTTGCCCGCCTTGCCGGGATCGCCGGGACAAGCCCGGCGATGACAGCGGAGAAGGTTGGCCGACGTGCGCCATAGCAACGTGTGCCGTTGAGTCCATGAGCGCTTGCAGAGCCAGATTCGATTTTCAAACAGCGAATTGTCAGACAGCGCATCCGTCCGCGCAGCCGTCCGCATTCCCGCGCAAGGTTTGCGGGTTGGGATCAGTCCATTCGCGCCCGGTTCGAGGGCGCGCGGGACGCCGGGGTCCGTTTCGGACCCGCGGGCTCCGGCATCTCGCGACGCCGGAGCATGATCGCCGCTCGTGAGAGCAGCGATCCTGTCGTGTCTTCCGCAAGTCCGCCGAACCTTCGGCGCCCCGCGCGCGGTGTTGGAGGCTTGCTCCGTGCGTCCCCCGGACCCCGGTCGTTCCGGAGGGAGCCCGCTGACACCTGCCCGCCAACAGCGCGGGGGTACGGCGTCAGTGTTGCGGGCCCCGGGCGCGGCCCCCTTGTGAGGACAGGCGCGGGACCGCACGGCTTGGGCCGCCGACCGAACCCTGCGCGTCTCGCAGAGATCGACCGGCCACCGCATCCCGCCCCGCGTCCGTGACGCTCGCGACACGCCCCTCGAGTGGGGCGGGACACGCGCATGATAAGGCCGCCCGGCCGACCGGGGATAAGCCGATCACGGATTTGTGAATATAGTCCTTGATGCGGTCGCAGGGCCGGACGAACCATGTCGACGCAATTCCCCGCGCCTGACGGGCTCCCCTGACCTCGTTGCGCGGCTTAGCTAACTTAGCTAAGCTAGGTTAGCTAACACGTACAGGACGAGGTGCGCCACGATGGCCGCGACCTTCACCATCCATCAGGCCAAGACCCAGTTGTCCAAGCTGATCGCCCGCGCCGAGGCCGGCGAGGAGATCGTGATCGCGCGCGGCAAGGAGCCGGCGGTTCGCCTCCAGCCGCTCAGCAAGCGATCCCACAACCGCCGCCCCGGTCGTCTGGCAGGATTGCAGATCCCGGACGCATTCTTCTTCGACCCGCTGCCGGAGGCAGAGCTGCGGCTGTGGGAGGGCCGCGGCGACGATGAAGCTTCTTTTTGACACCCACGCCTATTTCTGGTGGCAGACCAACGATCGTCGCCTCTCCGATCGTGCAAGAGCCGCGATCGCAGCGAGCGACGACGCGGTGTTTGTGAGCGCCGTCACGGCATGGGAACTGGCCACCAAATCGCGGATCGGGAAATGGCCCGAGGCGGAGGTCGTCGCCAAGGACATCGACCTTGCGATGCAGGAGGAAGCTTTTCTGCCTCTTGAGATCACCCTCGACCATGCGCGCCTCGCCGGCTTTCTTGATGGCAATCATCGCGATCCGTTCGACCGTCTGCTCGCCGCGCAGGCGCATATCGAGGATGCAACGCTCGTCACCGCCGACCCCGCGTTCCGCGCCTTCGGCACCCGCACGCTCTGGTAACGGCCGTCGGCGCGGGGCGACCTGCTCAGCGCGCGGCCTTGTCCTCGCGGAACGGCTGCGTCAGCATGCGGTCGAGACGCAGCTCGGCCGGATCGCGGAACTGCGGGATGCCGATGGTCATGCCGTCGTGACCCGCTTCGGGCTGGGCCCGGTAGGTGCCGAACAGCCGGTCCCACCAGGGCAGATTGAAGCCGAAGTTGCTGTCGGTCTCGCGCCGCTCGATCGAATGGTGGACGCGGTGCATGTCGGGCGTCACCACCACGAGCCGCACCGCGCGGTCGAGCCACGGCGGCATCCGCGCATTGGCGTGATTGAACATCGAGGTGAGGTTCAGCACCACCTCGAAGACCAGAACGCCGACCGGCGGAATGCCGAGCGCGAGGATGACCGCGACCTTGATCGCGAGCGAGATCAGGATTTCGAACGGGTGAAAGCGCACGCCGGTCGTGGCGTCGATGTCGAGGTCGGCGTGGTGCATGCGGTGCAGCCGCCACAGCCACGGGACGCGGTGGAACGCGACGTGCTGTGCCCAGATCGCGAAGTCGAGAGCGAGAAATCCCAGCAGCGCGCCGACCGACAGCCGCAGCTGCAGCCCGTTGAACAGGCCGATGCCGTTGCCCGACGCATAAAGCGCCGCGCCGATGGCGGCGGCCGGGGCCAGCAGGCGCACCGCGAGAATGTCGATGGCCAGCACGCCGAGATTGCCCGGCCAGCGCCGCCAGCGGCCTGCGGACAGCGGCCGGCGCGGCGCGAGCCGCTCCCACGCGATCAGGGCCGCAAACACGAGAGCGAAGGCGCCGAAGCGGATCGCCATTTCGACGGTCGGACTCATGGCCTATCGATAGCGCGCGGGCGCGGGGGAACAAGCGCGGGCGCGCTCACATTCGCGCGACGTGCGGCGGACGGCCGGCGCGGCGCGCGCGATCCCTCCACAGGCGCCAGGGCGCTGCGGCACGCCCCTTGTGCCGGGGCGCGCGCCCGCGAATACTGAATTCTTCGGAAGAATCGCAGCACAGGGGCGGCGGCCGCCGGCGCATGGAATATTTCCTCCAGCAGCTCATCAACGGCGTCACGCTCGGCTCGATCTATGGCCTGATCGCCATAGGCTACACGATGGTCTACGGCATCCTGGGGATGATCAACTTCTCCCACGGCGACGTGTTCATGGTCGGCGCCTTCATTGCGCTGCTGGCTCTGCTGGCGCTGATCGCCATCGGCGTCACCGCGATCCCGCTGGCGCTGTTCCTGGTGCTGTTCATCGCGATGGCGCTGACCGCGCTCTACGGCTGGACGGTGGAGCGCTTCGCCTACCGGCCGCTGCGCGGCTCGTTCCGGCTCGCGCCGCTGATCTCGGCCATCGGCATGTCGATCTTCCTGCAGAACTATGTGCAGATCGCGCAGGGCGCGCGGGTCAAGCCGCTGCCGCCGCTGATCGAGGGCGGCCACACGCTGATCGAGAGCGAGACCTTCCCGGTGCAGCTTTCCAACGTGCAGATCCTGGTGGTCGCGACCACGCTGATCCTGATGCTGGTGTTCACCTGGATGGTGGCCTCGACCCGGCTCGGCCGCGACATGCGCGCCTGCGAGCAGGACCAGAAGATGGCGGGCCTGCTCGGCGTCAATGTCGACAAGACGATCTCGCTGACCTTCGTGATCGGGGCCGCGCTCGCCGCGGTCGCCGGCATCATGTACCTCGCCTATTACGGCGTGATCGACTTCTTCATCGGCTTCGTGGCTGGCGTGAAGGCGTTCACCGCGGCGGTGCTCGGCGGCATCGGCTCGCTGCCCGGCGCGATGCTGGGCGGACTCCTGATCGGCCTGATCGAGACCATGTGGTCGGCCTATTTCTCGATCGAGTACAAGGACGTCGCGGCGTTCTCGATCCTGATCCTGGTGCTGATCTTCCTGCCGACCGGCATCCTCGGCCGGCCGGAGGTGGAGAAGGTGTGAGCCATCGATGAAGGCGATCACGCGGCAGCATCACGGGGATTTCACCTCCCCTCTTGCGGGGGAGGTCGACGGCCGCAGGCCGTCGGGAGGGGGGTAACAATGCCCCACCGCAGCGTTTCGCCTCACACGCGCCGCAACGCGCGCGCGCTACGTTCCGATATGAGCGATGCCGAACACCGGCTTTGGTATCGACTGCGTGCCCACCGTTTCGACGACCGTTCGTTTCGGCGACAGTTTCCGATCGGACGTTATGTCGTTGATTTCGTTTGCCTCAACGCCCGCCTCATCATCGAGCTCGACGGCGGCCAGCATTCCGAAGCCCGGAGCGATGCGGTTCGTGACGCTTGGCTGCGCTCGCAAGGCTTCACGGTGCTGCGATTCTGGAACGACGACGTCCTGAAGAATACGGAAGGCGTGTTGCAGAGCATCGCGGAAGCATTGCGTACGATCGCACCCCCCTCCCTGACCCTCCCCCGCAAGGGGGGAGGGAACGGAGAGAGCATCGCCCGGAAGCCCAGAGCATTGCGCGGGGAGAGCGCGTGACCGTCCTCGACACCGCGCCGGGCGGAGCGCAGCCGCCGCTGCCGTCTTCTCCGGAAGCCCAGGCCGGGGCGCCGGACGCTCCCGCGCCGTCGCGCATCGCGCTCGCGTTCAAGGACGCGCTGATCGCGGCGCTGATCGCGTTCGGCCTGTTCGCGCTGATGATCGGGCTCTACTCCGACACCGGGCCCAAGGGCGTGCTGGCCGTGACGCCACGGCTGCCGCTGCTCGCCACGATGGTCGGCCTGGTGTTCGCCGGCGCGTTCGTGCGGGGATTGATCTTCGGCCGCGAGCCGATCTCGTTCGCGCGCTTCGTTCCGCCCCGCGCGGCGAGCGCGGTTTCGGAGCGGCTCGCCCTCGTCGGCAAGCTCGCAGGGCCCGCCCTCCTCGGCTTCGCGCTGGTGGCGCCGGTCGTGTTCTACGACAACCGCTACCTGCTCGATCTCGGCTTGCTGATCCTGACCTATGTGATGCTCGGCTGGGGGCTGAACATCGTGGTCGGGCTCGCCGGCCTGCTCGATCTCGGCTACGTCGCGTTCTATGCGGTCGGCGCCTATTCCTACGCGCTGCTCGCCACCCAGTTCGAATGGTCGTTCTGGATGTGCCTGCCGCTCGCCGGCATCCTCGCGGGCTTCTGGGGCATCCTTCTGGGCTTTCCGGTGCTGCGGCTGCGCGGCGACTATCTCGCCATCGTCACGCTCGCCTTCGGCGAGATCATCCGGCTGGTGCTGCTGAACTGGCAGGATCTGACCGGCGGGCCGAACGGCATCTCCGGCATTCCGCGGCCGACGTTCTTCGGCCTGCCGTTCACCGCCGACGAGGGCGGCTTCGCGCATTTCTTCGGGCTGGAGTTTTCGACCACGCATCGCGTGGTGTTCCTGTTCTACATCATCCTTGCTTTGGCGCTGATCACCAACTGGGTGACGATCCGCCTGCGGCGCCTGCCCGTGGGCCGTGCCTGGGAGGCGATGCGCGAGGACGAGATCGCCTGCCGCTCGCTCGGCATCAACACCACCAACACCAAGCTCACGGCGTTCGCCATCGGCGCGATGTTCGGCGGCTTCGCCGGTGCGTTCTTCGCCACCCGGCAGGGCTTCATTTCGCCGGAGAGCTTCACCTTCCACGAGTCGGCGCTGATCCTCGCGATCGTGGTGCTCGGCGGCATGGGCTCGCAGCTCGGCGTGGTGATCGCCGCGGTGGTGATGATCGGCGGCTTCGAGGTGTTCCGCGGCTTCGAGCAGTTCCGCATGGTGGTGTTCGGCCTGGCGATGGTCGCGATCATGGTGTGGCGGCCACGCGGGCTGATCGCGACGCGCCAGCCGTCGCTGCATCTGCCGCCGCAAGCCGCCGCGACGGCTGCGCCAAAGGCCGTTCCATGAGTCATACCGCACCCGCCGGCCCGGCTCGCGCCCTGGCCTCGCCGCTGCTGGCGGTCGAGCACCTGACCATGCGCTTCGGCGGGCTGGTCGCGGTCGATGCGCTGAGCTTTCGCGCCGAACGCGGCGACATCACCGCGCTGATCGGCCCGAACGGCGCGGGCAAAACCACCGTGTTCAACTGCATCACCGGCTTCTACAAGCCGACCGCCGGCATGATCCGGCTGGAGCATGCCGACGGCGGGGTGTTCCTGCTGGAGCGCCTGCTCGACTTCCGCGTCGCGCAGGTCGCGCGGGTGGCGCGCACGTTCCAGAACATCCGGCTGTTCCCCGGCATGACCGTGCTGGAGAACCTGATGGTGGCGCAGCACAATGCGCTGATGGTCGCGTCGGGCTACACGGTGCTCGGCCTGCTCGGCATCGGCGGCTATCGCGCGTCGGAGCGCGCCGCGGTCGAGCGCGCGCGCTACTGGCTGGAGCGCACCGCGCTTTTGCATCGCGCCGACGATGCCGCGGGCTCGCTCGCCTACGGCGAGCAGCGCCGCCTGGAGATCGCGCGCGCCATGTGCACCGAGCCGGTGCTGCTGTGCCTCGACGAGCCGGCGGCGGGGCTCAACGCACGCGAAAGCGCGGAGCTGAACGCGCTGCTGCTGTTCATCCGCAAGGAGCACGGCGTCTCGATCCTGCTGATCGAGCACGACATGAGCGTGGTGATGGAGATCTCCGACCGCGTCGTCGTGCTGGATTACGGCGTCAAGATCGCGGAGGGCCCGCCCGCGGCGGTGCGCAACGACCAGAAGGTGATCGCGGCCTATCTCGGCGTCGAGGACGACGAGGTGGAGAAGGTCGAGGCGGAGGTCGGGCTGTGAGCGGCCAGGCGTCTTCCTCCCCGCATGACGTTGGGACACAGACCCCCTCCCTGACCCTCCCCCTTTCAGGGGGAGGGAACGGACAGGCCCGTGCACCCCTCACGAGGGAGCGCATGCGATGAGCCGCACGGGGAAAACCTCCCCCTGCAAGGGGGAGGTCGGCCGCGAAGCGGCCGGGAGGGGGTCCACACGTCGCTTCGGCCGCACCGGCGCAATGACGGCGCGCGCGCGGCGGCTGCGACGCGCCATGACCGATGCCGAGAGCAAGCTCTGGTTTGCGCTGCGGCGCGACCAGTTGCAGGGCCTGAGCTTCCGGCGCCAGCACCCGGTCGGCCCGTACACGCTCGACTTCTACTGTCCGGCGCTCAGGCTCGCCATCGAACTCGACGGCGGCCAGCATGCCGAACAGACCCGCGAGGCGGATCGCAAGCGAACGCTCTGGCTGGCGGAAAAGGGAATCGTCGTCCTGCGGTTCTGGAACAACGACGTGCTGCAGAATCTCGAAGGCGTGTGGGACGAGATTTCGCGAGTGGCCGTCCAACGCGCGCAAATGCAGACACCCTCCCTGCCCCTCCCCCTTGCAGGGGGAGGGAACGGAGAGAGCGATGCACGCCGCAACGCCCTCACAAGCGACAGCATCGCTCGCGGCAACGGCTCGAAGCCGCGGGGCACTCCATGACCGCGCCCCTGCTCGCGATCCGCGGCGTCAAAACGTTTTACGGCAACATCGTCGCGCTCAAGGGCGTCGACGTCGAGGTCCGGCAGGGCGAGATCGTCACCCTGATCGGCGCCAACGGCGCCGGCAAGTCGACGCTGATGATGACCGTGTTCGGCAATCCGCGCGCGCGCGAGGGCGTCATCGAATTCGACGGCCGCGACATCACCCGGATGCCGCCGCACGAGATCGCGCGGCTCAAGATCGCGCAGTCGCCCGAGGGCCGGCGCATCTTCCCGCGCATGACCGTGCTCGAAAACCTGCAGATGGGCGCGGGCGTCGCCGACCCCGACCATTTCTTCGAAGACCTGGAGCGCGTGCTGGCTCTGTTCCCGATCCTCAAGACCCGGATCAACCAGCGCGGCGGCACGCTGTCGGGCGGCGAGCAGCAGATGCTCGCGATCGGCCGCGCGCTGATGAGCCGCCCGCGCCTGCTGATGCTCGACGAGCCGTCGCTCGGGCTTGCGCCGCTGATCGCTCGCCAGATCTTCCGGATCGTGAAGGAGCTGAACGAGCGCGACGGGCTGACGGTGCTGCTGGTCGAGCAGAACGCCTTTCACGCGCTCAAGCTCGCGCATCGCGGCTATGTGCTGGTCAACGGCCAGATCACCCTGAGCGGAACCGGACGCGAGCTGCTGGAGCGGCCCGAAGTGAAGGCGGCCTATCTGGAGGGCGGCCGGCACTGAGCCTGCCGCAAGCGCCGGGGCGTTGCTGCTGCGCACGCGACCCAAAGACACTTTTCCCAAAGACACCCTGCAATGCGATGATGGGCAGCTGTTCTGCAAGCCTCCGTTGCATGCGCGCGTTCGACTCGCCCGCGCGACGTTGCTAAATTCCGCAAACATGCGGGAGGATGCGATGCGTAGAACGGCGGCGCTCTGCGCCCTGGCCCTGCTGGGCGCCCCCTTTGCCGCGCCGGCCGCGGCGCAGGAGTGGCCGCAGCGCCCGATCCGCATCGTCGCGCCCTCGACGCCGGGCGGCGCCGCCGACATGTTCGCGCGCCTGCTCTGCGATCACTTCACGGCCGCGTTCTCCCAGGCCTGCACGGTCGACAACCGCGCCGGCGCGGGCGGCATGATCGGGAGCGCCGCCGCCGCGAACGCCGAGCCCGACGGCTATACGCTGACGATCTCCAGCCTCGCCTATCATGTGATCGCGCCTGCGACCGCGGCCAAGGCGAGCTACGACCCGATCCGGGACTTCACCCACATCGCCTATATCGGCGGACCGGCGAACGTGTTCGTGAGCAACCCGAAGGCCGGAATGAAGACGCTGAAGGACGTGGCGGAGCAGGCCCGCAAGGCCGGCCCGCTGAACTACGTCGCGCCGGGCTTCGGCACGCTCGGCCATCTGCTGGTCGAGGCGTTCGCGCTCAAGGAGAACGTCAAGACCCAGTTGATCCTGACCCGCGGCGCGTCGCAGGCGATGGTCGATCTGGTCGCCGGCAACGTCAACTTCGGCTCGATGACCTGGACCTCGGCGCTCGGCCAGATCCGCTCGAAGATCGTCACGCCGGTGGCGGTTTCGTCGGGCGCACGTCTGCCCGACCATCCCGACCTGCCGACCTTCAAGGATCTCGGCCGCGACGACCTCACCGCGGTGTCCTGGTTCTCGCTGTCGGGACCGGCGAAGATCGCCGATCCGATCGTGCAGCGGCTCAACGCGGAGGTCGCGAAGCTCCTGGCGCGCCCGGACGTGCAGGAGCGGCTCAAGCGCGACGCGGTCGAGACCCGCACCATGTCGCCCGCCGAATTCACCGCCTTCGTCGAGAGCGAGACCCGCAAGTGGGCGCCGCTCGCCCGCACCCTGATCAAGAAGTAGCGCGCATCCGCCCTGCCCCTGCCTCACACGACCGGAATGGAACGTCCCTTATGTCCCTGAAAGAGGAACGCCAGCGCCGCATCTGCACCACCCACGTCGGCAGCCTGCCGCGCCCGCAATCGCTGTCCGCCAAGCTGTTCGCACGCATGACCGGGCAGAGCTACGACCCGAAGGCGCTGTCGGACGAACTGCACGACGCGGTGATCGACATCGTGCAAGATCCAGACCCGGAGCCGGCGTCGACGTGGTCAGCGACGGCGAACTGTCCAAGACCAGCTTCCAGTATTACGTCACCGACCGGCTTGCGGGGCTCGAGGCGTTCAAGCCGAAGCCCGGCGTGCGCGCGACCCGAGAGAACAAGGCGTTCCCCGCCTTCTACAAGGACGGCTCGCACTCCGGCACCCAGCCGACCCGATACGCCTGCACCGGGCCGATCTCGCTACATGGGCCACGAGGCGCTCAAGGCCGACATCGACAACCTGAAGGCCGGCCTCAAGGGCGCGAGCCCGGTGGACGTGTTCATGCCCTCGGTGTCGCCGTCGAGCTGCGTCGGTCTGATGGAGAACCGCTATTACAAGACCGAGGAGGAGCATCTCTACGC
Source organism: uncultured Alphaproteobacteria bacterium (assembly GCA_963758225.1). Lineage (GTDB taxonomy): Bacteria > Pseudomonadota > Alphaproteobacteria > Rhizobiales > Xanthobacteraceae > Z2-YC6860. The sequence continues at coordinate 96,252 of CAVWUJ010000009.1, forward strand.
GGTCGCCGATGCGCTTGCGGTCGAGTACCGCGCCATCGTCGACGCCGGCTTCATGGTGCAGATCGACGACCCGCGGCTGGCGATGAACTACATGCTCAATCCGGAGCTGAGCGTGGAGGACCAGCGCGCCTGGGCGAAAAAGCGCATCGAGGCGCTCAACCATGCGCTGCGCGGCATTCCGCCGGACCGCGTGCGCCATCACACCTGCTACGGCATCAACATGGGCCCGCGCACCAGCGACTTCGAGATGAAGCATCTCGCCGACCTGATCGTCACCATCAACGCCGGCTATTACTCGTTCGAGATGGCCAACCCGCGCCACGAGCACGAATGGAAGGTGTGGGAGGGCGTGAAGCTGCCCGACGACAAGGTGCTGATGCCGGGCTGCATCACCCACGCCTCGGTGATCGTCGAGCATCCCGAACTGGTCGCGGAGCGGATCGTGCGGCTGGCGAAGGTGGTCGGGCGCGAGAGCGTGATGGCCAGCTCGGACTGCGGCTTCGCCTCGACGCTGTCCGCCAGCGAGCCGCCGGAGATCGAGCCGGAGATCGTCTGGGCGAAGTTCGCGAGCCTCGCGGAGGGCGCGCGGCTGGCGAGCCGGGCGCTGTGGAGCTGAAATGACATTGAACCGAGCCGGGCCGGACCGCGGGTGCGACGCCGCGGCCGCCCGACGGGGAAACGCCCAATCGACCAGGCCGGCCGGAAGGCCGAAGGAGGAAACCCATGCCCGTTCGTCTCGCCGCCGCCCTGCCGATCTGTTTGATCCTTCCTTTGGTCGCGGCTCCGCTGCCGGCGGCCGCGCAGGACGCCTATCCGAGCCGCCCGATCCGGCTGGTGGTCGGCTTCGCCGCGGGCGGGCCGACCGACATCCCGGCGCGCTTCATCGCCGACCGGCTGGGCGACCAGCTCGGCCAGCGCGTCGTGGTGGAGAACAAGACCGGCGCCGCCGGCATGCTCGCGACCCGCGACGTGCTGGCGCAGCCGCGCGACGGCTACAACCTGCTGCTCTGCACGCATTTCGAATCGATCAACACCGCGATCTACCGCAACCCGCAATTCACGCTCGCGGACCTCGCGCCGATCTCGCTGACCTCGAAATATTTCTACGGGCTCACCATCCCCAACACGCGTGCCGGCGGACGACTGGGACGCCTTCGTCACATACGCCAAGCGCCAATCCCGGCAAGCTGTCCTTCGCCAACATCGGCGCGGGCTCGGCGCAGGAATCTTTCGCGCGCCAGCTCGAACGGCTGACCGGCATCACCATGAACGCGGTGCCCTATCGCGGCGGCGCGCTGGTGCTGCAGGATCTGCTGCCCGGCCGGGTGCAGTTCTACGTCGCGCCGACCGCCAACGTGCTGCCGCTGCACGAGAAGAAGCAGCTCAAGGTGATCGCGATCTCCAGCCCGGAGCGCCTCAAGAGCGCGCCCGACATCCCGACGCTGCGCGAGAAGGGCATCGACTTCGTGCGCTTCGGCTGGCTCGGCATCTGCGCGGGCTCCGGCACGCCGGAGCCGATCCTGGCGCGGCTGAACAAGGAGATCCGCGCGGTCGTCGCCGACCCCGCCTATCGCGCGCTGATCGAGAAGTCCGGCTCGATCCCGGAATCCTCGACGCCGGCGGAGCTGCGCAAGGTGATCGACCAGACGCTGGCGGAGGTCGAGGCGACCGTGCGCGAGTTCAAGCTCCAGCGCGATTGAGCGCGGCGTCAGGACGCCTCGACGCTCCCTGCCCGCCCTCGCGAAGCGCCCGCCTGTGGGCTAATCTCGGGGGAACGGATTCGGGCCTCGCCGCCTGGAAGCGGCGGCGCACGGCAGGCAATCGCAGGCAGGCATCACCGGCGGCATGGGCGGTCTCTACGAGGGCCAGAGCGTTCTGAACGTGCTGTTCGTCACCGGCGTGCTGGGTGGCGGCGCGGCCTGGCTCGCCGGGCGCGCGATCGCGCAGACCTGGCGGCCGTTCTGGCATCTCGCGCTCTATATGGTGATGCTCGGCGGCGCGGTGCGGTTCGTGCATTTTGCGCTGTTCGAGGGCACGCTGCTGTCGTGGGCGTCCTACGCCCTCGACACGCTCTGGCTGACGGTCGCCGCCACGCTGGCGTGGCGGATGACGCGGGCCGGCCAGATGGCGACGCAATATTACTGGCTGTTCGAGCGCACCGGTCCGCTGTCCTGGCGCGAGCGCGCCGTGACCGGGCACGATGCCGCAAATCCGACCGCAAATTCCGGATGACTTCCGCCGGAACTGCGCAACAATGGCCTCTCCGGAAACGGACCTGTTCGCCGGGGGGCGACCGACCTCACCTTTGATCCGAACCACGAGGAGAACGGCATGAGTAGGATGGGACTGGCAGCTCTTGCGCTCGGCGCGGGACTGGCCTTCGGCGCCGGCGGCCTTGTGCCCGCGGCCGCGCAGGACATCACCGTCGGCGTCGCAGGCCCGATGTCGGGCGGCGAGGCCACCTTCGGACGCCAGATGCGCAACGGCGCCGAACAGGCGATCATGGACCTCAACGCCAACGGCGGCGTGCTCGGCCGCAAGCTCAGGCTTGAGGTCGGCGACGACGCCTGCGATCCGAAGCAGGCCCGCTCGGTCGCGGAGAAGTTCGCGAGCCAGCGGGTGCCGTTCGTCGCCGGGCACTACTGCTCGTCGTCGTCGATCCCCGCCTCGGAGGCCTATGCCGAAGGCGGCGTGCTGCAGATCTCGCCGGCCTCGACCAACCCGACGTTCACCGAGCGCAAGATGTGGAACACGTTCCGCGTCTGCGGCCGCGACGACCAGCAGGGCACGGTGGCGGGCCAATACATCGCCAAGACCTTCAAGGGCCGCAACATCGCGATCGTCCACGACAAGACGACCTACGGCAAGGGACTGGCCGACGAGACCAAGCGCGCGCTCAACCGCGCCGGCGTCAAGGAGCGGCTGTACGAGAGCTACAACAAGGGCGACCGCGACTTCAACGCGCTGGTCTCCAAGCTGAAGCTCAACAACATCGCGCTGGTCTATCTCGGAGGCTACCACCAGGAGGCCGGCCTGCTGCTGCGCCAGATGCGCGACCAGGGGCTGAACGCGGTGCTGATGGCCGGCGACGCGCTCGCCGACAAGGAGTTCGCCTCGATCACCGGCGCGCAGGCGCAGGGCGTGCTGTTCACCTTCGGCCCGGACCCGCGCAAGAAGGCGACCGCCGCCGCGATCGTCGAAACGTTCCGCAAGAAGGGCATCGATCCGGAGGGCTACACGCTCTACTCCTATGCCGCCTTCCAGGTCTGGGCGCAGGCCGCGGCCAAGTCCGGCACGGTCGATCCGAAGAAGATCGCGGCAACGCTGAAGGGCGGCGGCAAGTGGGACACCGTGCTCGGCACGCTGTCCTTCGACAAGAAGGGCGACATCACGGTGATCGACTACGTCGTCTACCAGTGGGACAAGAGCGGCAACTACGCCGAGCTGAATCCCAAGGGGAGCTGAGTCGAAGCTGGGCCGAGACTGAGTCAGCCCTGCCCCTCAGCGCGCAAAGCAAGCCCGCCCGGACCGCCGGGCGGGCTTTATTATTGCGAAGCCCGCGTCAGAGCGAGGGGATCCGGATCAGCCCGCCGGCAGCGTCGCAGGAGGCAGCGGCGCCCGGCCCCGAATCATGTCGGCGGCCTTCTCAGCAATCATGATCACCGGCGCGTTGATATTGCCGCCCACCATGTCGGGCATGACCGAGGCGTCGACCACCCGCAGCCCGGACAGCCCGCGCACGCGCAACTCAGGGTCCACCACCGCCATCGCATCGTCCGCAAGCCCCATGCGGCAGGAGCCGAGCGGATGATGCGCGGTCCATGCGGTTCTTCGGATAAAGGCGTCGATATCCTGCCGCGAGGTCACGTCCGCGCCCGGCAGGTTCTCGGTGCCACGAAACGGCGTAAGCGACTTCTGCGCGCCCAGGTCGCGCATCATCGCGATGCCCTTGCGCAAGGTCTCCCAGTCCTCCGGCTCGGCCAGGAAGTTCTGATGGATCGCCGCGAGCGCTCGCGGATCCTTGGAGTGCAGGCGGATTTCGCCGCGACTCTTCGGATGCAGGATCACCGGCCGGCACATGAAGGCGTCGCGCGGCCGCGGCCGCACGCCGGGAAACCAGGGCTGCGATTCCGGCGGCACCAGACGGGTCAGGAGCTGGATGTCGGGCTGTTTCAGCGACGGGTCGGTCTTGAAGAATCCGGTGATCGGCCCCGGCATTTCCGTGGCGAAACCGGTTCCGAAAAAATACGCCTGCGCCATGGTCAGCGCGATCCGGTCGTAACGCAGCCGGCCGACGAAGGGACCGTCGCCGTTGCGTCGATACTCGACGCCGACCGAAAGATGATCCTGCAGGTTCTTGCCGACGCCCTTGAGCGGATGCGCGCAGGCGATGCCGTGACGCGAAAGCTCGTCGGGATCGCCGACGCCGGACAGCATCAGGAGCTGCGGTGAGTTGATCACGCCGCCCGACAGGATCACCTCGCGCGTGGCATGGGCGACCCTTGTGTCGTTGCCGTCGTGGTATTCGACGCCCGTGGCGCGGCCGTTCTCGATCACCACGCGCAGCACCAGCGAACGCGTCCTCAGCGTCACGCCGCCGCGCTTCAGCGCCGGCCGCAGGTAGGCGACCGCGGTGTTGCACCGCAGGCCGTCGCGAATGGTCCACTGGAAGCGCGCGATGCCCTCGTTGTGCGCGCCGTTGTAGTCGTGGGTGACGCCGTGGCCGGCGGTCTCACCGGCCTCCAGGAACGCCTCGACCAGCGGATCGGCATAGCGCGAGCGCACCGTGGTGAGCGGTCCGCCCGCGCCCCGATAGGCGTCGGCGCCCTCGGCCCAGTCCTCGGCGCGCCGGAAATACGGCAGAACGTCGCGATAGCCCCAGCCGGCGAGGCCCGATTCCGCCCAGCGGTCGTAATCGGCGCGATGGCCACGCACATAGGCCATGGCGTTGATCGAGGACGAGCCGCCGAGCACGCGGCCGCGCGCGCATTCGACCCGGCGGCCGTCGAGATGCGGCTCGGGCTCGGTGAAATAGCCCCAGTCGAACAGCCGGCGGTAGAGAATGCGGCCCCAGCCGAGCGGCACCGTGATCATCGGGCAGCGGTCGGAGCCGCCGGCCTCGATCACCAGCACGCTGGCGTCGCCATCCTCGCTGAGCCGGCGCGCCAGCGTGCTGCCGGCGGAGCCCGCGCCGACGATGACATAGTCGAAGGTTTCGGGACGCTTATTCATGAACAATCGGCGTTGATGCGGGACACCCGGTCCCGAAAGACGGCGCGGGCCGAGGGCCCGCACCGCCGGTTTCGGCAAAGTGACAGCGGCGCTACGACTTCGGCGCGTCCGCCGAGGCGGTCGTGAGCGTCTTCTTCAGAAGCTCATACAGATCCTTGGTGGCCGGGTCGCTGCCCAGGAACTCGTCGCCGAGCGGAGCGAGCCGCCGGTTCAGCTCGGCCTGGTCGGCTTCCGGAAGCTGGATCACCTCGGCGCCGTTGTCGCGCCACAGCTTGGCGGCGCCGTCGTTGAACATCTTGGAGTTCTGGCCGGCCCAGACCTCGAGGTCGCGGCCGGTCTTGATCACCTCGTCCTGCAGGTTCTTCGGCAGCCGGCTCAGCCACGGCTTGCTGATCCAGAGGCCGGCGATGATCATGCCGCTGCCGGTTTCGGTGATGTATTTCGTCGTCGTATAGAACTTGGAGGCGCCCATCACCGCGATCGAGGTACGGCAGCCGTCGATGGTGCGCTGCTGGAGCGCCGGCAGAACCTCCGGATAGGGCATCGGCACGCCGGTCATGCCGAGCACGCTTGCGAGCTTGCTTTCCATCTTGGTGGCGAGCACGCGGATCTTCATGCCCTTCATGTCATCGAGCCTGCGGATCGGGTTGAGCGAGGCGATCGAGGTCGGGCCGTAGTTGTACAGCGTCACGCCGATCACGCCCTGCTTCTCGCCGAGCGCCACGAAGCGGTCGCGGAATTCCGGCGAGGTGACCGCGTTTTGGGCGTGCCAGAAGTTCTTGAAGATGCCCGGCGCGTCGGTGGCCTCGAAGCCGCGGTTGATGCCCGAGAAGAAGCCGGCGGGCGAGACGAAGCCGGCCTGCGCGCCGATCTTCAGGTTCTCGATCTGGCGGGGGATGCTGCCGAGCTGCGCGGCCGGAAACACCTCGACCTTGATCGCGTTGTTGGTGCGCTTCTGAAGCTCCTCGGCGTATTTCAGCGCAAAGGTGTGCTGCGAGTCGTTCACCGTCACCATGCCGATGCGCATGGTGTGCTGGGCCTGGGCCTCGGCCGCGGCTCCGAAAATCAGCGACGCTCCGGCCAGAAGCCCGAATGCAATCTTCATTTTTCACTCCCTCGTTGAACGACTGTAATCGGCCCCGATGGCCGTCATCCCAAAATCCTCACCAGCGCCAGCGAAAGGTCCGGCCATGCGCTGATGATCGCAAGCGCCACCAGGTTCACTGCAATGACCGGGACGAGTCCGCGGTAGAGCACCGGCAGCGGCACCTTGAACATGGCCTGCGCGACGAAAATATTGAGCCCGAACGGCGGCGTGAACATGCCGATGCTCAGATTGACCGTCATGACCACGCCGAAGTGCACCGGGTCGATGCCGGCCGCGACCACGACCGGCTTCAGGATCGGCGCCAGCACCAGAATGGCCGAAGCCGGATCGAGCACGCATCCGACCGCCAGCAACAGAAGATTCAGCGCCAGCATGACCATCCAGGGCGATAGCTCGAGGCTCTGGATCCAGGACACGATGTCCTGCGGTACGCCCGCGATGGTGAGCAGGCGCGAAAAGATCGTGGCGGCGCCGACGATGATGAGAACCTGCGCGGTCAGCACCACGGATTCCGTCGTCACCTTCCACAGACCTGCCGGCGTCAGGTCGCGATAGATGAACAGCGTGACGATCATGGCGTAGAGACAGGCGACGCCCGCGGCCTCGGTCGGCGAGAACACGCCGGCATAGATGCCGCCGAGAATGATCAACGGCATCCCGAGCGCCCAGCCGCCGCTCCGGGTGGTCTGCGCCACGTTGGCGACCGAGAATTGCCCGCCCTCCTGGATGCCGAGGCGGCGCGCCGTGACGTAGATGTAGAGCCCCATCAGAAAGGCGATCAGCAGGCCCGGCAGCACGCCGCCCACGAACAGGTGCCGGACCGATTCCTCGGCGGCCACGCCATACAGGATCATGGCGATCGAGGGCGGGATGATTCCGGCGATCGCGCCGGACGCAACCAGCAAACCGCTGGCGACCTTCTCCGGGTAGCCCTTTTCGCGCAACGACGGATAGAGCATGCCGCCGATGGCCGCGACGGTCGCCGGGCTCGATCCGGAGATCGCGCCGAAGATCGTGCAGGCCCCGACCGTGGTCAGGCCCAGGCTGCCGCGAATGCCGCCAAGCAGCGACAGAACCCAGTTCACCAGCCGGTGCGAAATGCCGCCAGCGGTCATGATCGCGCCGGCCAGGATGAAAAACGGCACAGCAATCAGATTGTAATTGTCGACGCTGCCGAACAATTCGGTCTGGATCAGCCCGAGCGGCAGATCGAGCACATAGATCAGCGCGATAGACGCCGCGGCCATCAGAACGGTGAAGATCGGCAATCCCATCAGCATAAGCACGATGGGAAGCAGAACCATGGACGCGATCATGGCGCACCGTCACGGGCGACCCGGCCCGGCGCGTTGGCCTTCAATTCGGCAAGAGCGCGCAGCACGATAAAGGCCACGATGAGGAGGAACGACACCGGAACCGCCAGATGCACGATTTGCATCGGCAGTCCCGCAACCTGGCTGTGGTGGGTGAACTGCGAGATTGATTCCGGCGCCTGATAGACAATCAGAAGGCCGGTGGCCACGAAAACCGCGTCGCCGATCAGCCGCAGCGCGCGCTGGATGCGCGGGCCCAGCATCTGGAGCAACAGATCCATCTTCAGATGCTGATTGTCGGCCGTGACCAGCACCGCGCCGAGATAAACCATCCAGACCAGGCCGTAGCCGAGGATCTCTTCCGCCCAGATGATCGGCGCGTGCAGCACATAGCGGCCGAACGCATTGGCGCAGATCAGGATCACGCTGGCGAGCAGCATCACCCCGAGCAGCGCGCGGATGGCCTTCAGAAGAATGTCCGCCGCGGCCTGCATAGTCCCCCAGGGTGTACTTAGATGCCTAAGCTTTCGCCAAGTTTGATCGTTTCCCGAATGCCTGCCAAGCGCAAACTTGACGCGACGACGGAGCCTCCAACAACAAAATCGGGTTCGCGCGAAACGGGTTCAGTCCTGTTCGCAACCGACGCGTCAGCCGATGGTGCCGAGAACCGGGAACGTCTCCAGCAGCCAGAAGCTGAATGTGTTGATCGAGCCGGTGACGAAGGCCACGCCGGTGACGATCAGAAGCACGCCCATTGCCCGCTCGACCTGCATGACGTGACGCCGGAAGCGAGTCAGAAAGCGCGCGAACGGCTCGACGAAAAATGCCGCGATCACGAACGGAATCCCGAGTCCCAGCGAATAGACCGCGAGCAGGCCCGCGCCCTTCGCCACCGTCGCCTCGGAGGCGGCAACCGCGAGGATGGTCGCAAGGATCGGCCCGATGCACGGCGTCCAGCCGAAGGCGAAGGCCAGCCCCATGAGATAGGCGCCCCACAGGCCGACCGGCTTCGCCACACCCATCTGGCGGGTGCGCATCAGGAACGACAACCGGAAGACGCCCAGGAAGTGCAGCCCCATCGCGATGATCGCGACGCCCGCGACGATGGCGAGATGATAGGACCACGCGCGCAGCAGCGAACCGAACACACTGGCGCTGGCGCCAAGCGCCACAAACACGGTGGAAAACCCTGCGACGAAGAGCAGCGCCGCGACCACGGTCTGGGACTGCGAGCCGGTGCGCGCATCGTCGTCGGTCAGGCGCTCCAGCGACGTACCGGCGAGATAGACCAGATAGGGCGGCACCAGCGGCAGCACGCAGGGCGAGAGAAAGCTGATCAGCCCGCCGATCAGGGCGGCGAGAAGCGTGACATCCGGCGTCATGGCGCGTTGATGCCCGTCGCGCGGGCGCGGCGCAAGTTCGCCTGGCGCATCGCGGCGATGTGATGGGCGCGCGGGAGGTTTGTGATAGGGAGTCTCGTCAACATGAGCGTCTTTTCTGCTCCAGCATGGACCCCCTCCTCACTCCTCCCCCTTGCAGGAGGAGGACGATCGTGCGGCATCGTCCGAGTCCCAGCGCGGACACCGATTGCGCCGCGCGGCCTCCCTCCCCCTGAAAGGGGGAGGATCGGGGTGGAGGTCCGCGCGGAGCATTTAAAAAACCCACCTCACGCCGTTCGACGATGTCCTGAACGAGGCCGCCCATGCGCAACCTGATCACCGATGTCGCCGGCCTGCGTGTCGGCAACGCCGACGATGCCGCGCTCGCCTCCGGCTCGACCGCGATCCTGTTCGACGAGCCCGCGGCGGCGGCGGTCGACGTGCGCGGCGGCGCGCCCGGCACGCGCGAGACCGACCTGCTCGATCCGCACCGCACCGTGCAGGCGATCGACGCGGTCGTTCTCTCGGGCGGCTCGGCGTTCGGGCTCGACGCCGGCGTCCGGCGTGCAGGCGTGGCTGCGCGAGCAGGGCCGCGGCTTCGCGATCGCGCGATATCCGCGTGCCGATCGTGTGCGGCGCGGCGCTGTTCGACCTGCTCAATGGCGGCGACAAGGACTGGGACCGCTTCCCGCCCTATCCGCGACTGGGCTATGCGGCGGCGGGCGCCGCCGGCCTCGACTTCGCGCTCGGCACCGCCGGCGCGGGCTACGGCGCGACCACGATCAACCTCAAGGGCGGGCTGGGCTCGGCCTCCGCGGTCACGCGCGAGCGGCCACACCGTCGGCGCGCTCGTCGCGGTCAACGCCTGCGGCAGCGTCACGGTCGGCGACGAGCCGACAGTTCTGGGCGGCGCCGTTCGAGCAGGACGGCGAGTTCGGCGGCCGCGGCCTGCCGCCGCGCGTGCCGCCGGAGGCGCTGGAGCCGCGCGCCAAGGGGCGGCCCGGCGAGAACACCACCATCGCGCTGGTCGCGACCGACGCGGCGCTCGACAAGGCGCAGGCCAACAGATGGCGGTGATGGCGCAGGACGGCCTGGCGCGCGCGATCTATCCGGTGCACACCACGCTCGACGGCGACACGGTGTTCGCCGCCGCGACCGGCCGGCGCCGCTGAGAGAGCCGGTGAGCGAGGTGAGCGAGATCGGTGCAATCGCCGCCAACGTGCTGGCGCGCGCGGTGGCGCGCGGCGTGTACGAGGCGAAGGCGCTGCCGTTCGCCGGCAGCCTGCCGGACTGGCAGGGCCGGTTCGCCTGACGCCAGCCTCGGTCCGCCCGGCGACCGCCGGAACCGGATGGAACTTTCTCCGCACGGCCGGCGTTGACGGGCAGAATTTCAACGCCCTTCAATCGTGGCCAAGGAGGCTGTCATGGGTCGTGGTTTGCTGCTGTGGCTGATCGGTATTCCGCTTCCGATCATCCTGGTGATCTGCGCTGCTCGGCGGCGCTTGCGATAATGCAAGGTGATGGCCGTGTCATGACCCGCCTGATCGAAACCGTCACCAGGATCGCGCTGCTTGCCTATGTGACCATGCGTCTGCTGCGCGGCCGCGATCCCGAGCCGGTGCGAATTCGGACAGCGACGCGGCTGACGCCGTCGACCGACATTTTAAGTCGCTCGCACCACAGGCCCGGCTGTTCTCGCAGCCGGGCTTTTTTGCGGCCCGCTAACCGAACCGCTCGCGCCGATAGGGCGCGGGATCGCAGAACGGCGTCGTCCCGGTCGATCAGGTCGGCGAGCAGCCGGCCGGTGACCGGACCGAGCGTCAGGCCCCAATGCGCGTGGCCGAACGCGAGCCAAAGCCCGTGCTGCCCGGGCGCGCGGCCGATCACGGGCCGCGAATCCGCAAAGCACGGCCGCGCGCCCATCCAGGGCTCGGCCTCGACCGGCTCGCCGAGCGGAAACAGCGCCTTCGCCGCCGGCATCAGCCGGTCGAGCTGCACCGGTGTCGGCGGCGCGTCGCGATGCGCGAATTCGGCGCCGGTGGTGATGCGGATGCCCTGCTCCATCGGCGCCAGGCAATAGCCGTACTCGGTGTCGACGCACCGGCCGCGTCAGCGCCGGCGTTGCCGTCGCGCGCGGAAATGGCGGTGATAGCCGCGCTTCCACTGCAGCGGCAGCGATGCCCGAGCGGCTCCAGCACAGTCGGGCGACCACGGGCCCGAGCGCGAGCACCGCGCTCCTTGCATCGAGCGCGCCCTCTTCGGTGTCGATCCGCCAGCCCGACGCCGGTGCGATGCAGCGTGCGCGCGTCGCCCTTGAGCGATGACGCCGCCGAGCTGTCGAGAACAGCGCCGCATAGGCCTGCGTCACCGCAAGCGGATTGGACACGCTCGCGGCGCCGGGCCAATGCACCGCATGCGGAACACCGGCGCGAGCGAGGGCTCGAGCGCCAGCGCGCCGGCTGTATCGAGCGCATGAAAGGCGATGCCCGATCCGGTCGGCATAATCGCGCTCGCGCGCCGTGTCGGCGAAGGCGCGCTCCGAGCGGTAGAGCTTGATCCAGCCGTCCTTGCGCAGATAGCGCGTCGCGCCCGCCTCCTGCATGAGCGTCTCGTGCTCGGCGACCGCGCGGCGAAAACAGCGGCCGCATCGTCTCGGCGAATTCGACCGAGCGCGTGCCGGCGTGGTGTTGCGCGCGATAGGCGAGCAGCCAGGGCGCGACCTGCGGCAGGAACGACAGGTGATAGTTCGCCTCGGGCGCACTGCTTGAGCGCGATGCGCAGCAGATCGCCGAAGCCGCGTCGGAAACGCCGGCGGGAACAGCGTGTTGCCCTCGATCACGCCGGCGTTGCCGTAGGACGTCTCTTCGCCCGGCGCCGCGCCGGTCGATCAGCGCCACCGACAGGCCGCGCTTGGCCAGATGCAGCGCGATCGAGGTGCCGACGATGCCGGCGCCCAGAACGATCGCGTCGGTGCGGGCCATGCGTATCCTGCTCCCCGCTCGCTATCTAGTCGGGCGAGGCCTGGCGCCACCGGCGGGGACGCTCGCCATGTGCGGCGGCACGAGCAGGCCGGATGCGCGCATGGCTCGGCGCTGCCGAGACGTCGCGAACCATCCACCGGTGCGCAGACCGAGCGGATTGCCCGCGCTTTCGGCCGCGTGTTACGCGACTGGCATCAGGAGGCCTTCATGTCCCGCCCGCTCCGCATCGCGCCGTCGATCCTGCCGGCCGATTTCGCCCGGCTCGGCGAGGAGGTGCGCGCCATCGACGAGGCCGGCGCCGACTGGATCCATGTCGACGTGATGGACGGGCATTTCGTGCCCAACATCACGCTTCGGCCCGCAGGTGGTGCAGGCGATCCGGCCGCTGACGCAGAAAGTCGCTCGACGTGCACCTGATGATCGCGCCGGTCCGATCCCTATCTCGCGGCCTTCGCCAAGGCCGGCGCCGACATCATCACCGTCCATGCCGAGGCCGGCCCGCACCTGCACCGCTCGCTGCAGGCGATCCGCGCGCTCGGCAAGAAGGCCGGCGTGGCGATCAATCCGGCGACGCCGGTGGAGACGCATCGAGCATGTGATCGACATCGTCGACCTGGTGCTGGTGATGACCGTCAATCCCGGCTTCGGCGGCCAGAGCTTCATTCCCGCGGCGGTCGACAAGATCCGCCGGCGTCGCGGCGCTGATCGGCGGCCGGCCGATCGACATCGAGGTCGATGGCGGCGTCACGCCGAGAACGCCGCGCTGGTGCGCGGCCGGCGCCAACGTGCTGGTCGCCGGCTCGGCGGTGTTCAATGGCGGCACCGACGCCTATCGCGCCAACATCGCCGCGATCCGCAACGCCGCCGCGATCGCACGCGGCGAAGCGGCGTGACGCACGCTGCCGCGACGCCGATCGAGCCGAAGCCGCATGATCCCGCGCTATTCCCGCCCCGAGATGGTCGGCGATCTGGTCGCCCGAGACGCGCTTCCGCATCTGGTTCGAGATCGAGGCGCACGCCGCCGACGCGATGGCCGAGCTCGGCGTCGTGCCGAAGGAGGCGGCGCAGACGATCTGGGCGAAGCGGCAAGGCGGCGACAGTTCGACGTCGCGCGCATCGACGAGATCGAGCGCGAGGTCAAGCACGACGTCATCGCCTTCCTGACGCATCTCGCCGAGATCGTCGGGCCCGAGGCGCGCTTCGTGCACCAGGGCATGACCTCGTCGGACGTGCTCGACACCTGCTTCACCGTGCAGCTCGCGCGCGCCGCCGACATCCTGCTCGCCGATGTCGACGCGCTGCTCGCCGCGCTCAAGCGCCGCGCCTTCGAGCACAAGATCACGCCGACCATCGGCCGCTCCCACGGCATCCACGCCGAGCCGACGACCTTCGGGCTCAAGCTCGCCTAGGCCTATGCCGAGTTCGCGCGCGCCCGCGAGCGCCTGGTCGCGGCGCGCAAGGAGATCGCGACCTGCGCGATCTCCGGCGCCGTCGGCACCTTCGCCAATATCGACCCGCGGGTCGAGGCGCATGTCGCGAAGGCGCTGGGGCTCGCGCGTCGAGCCGGTCTCGACGCAGGTCATCCCGCGCGACCGCCACGCGATGTACTTCGCGACGCTCGGCGTCGTCGCCTCGTCGATCGAGCGGCTCGCGACCGAAATCCGCCACCTGCAGCGCACCGAGGTGCTGGAGGCCGAGGAGTTCTTCTCGCCGGGCCAGAAGGGCTCGTCGGCGATGCCGCACAAGCGCAACCCGGTGCTGACCGAGAACCTCACCGGCCTCGCGCGCCTGGTGCGCGGCTACGTGATGCCGGCGCTGGAGAACGTCGCGCTCTGGCACGAGCGCGACATCTCGCATTCCTCGGTCGAGCGCATGATCGGCCCGGACGCGACGGTGACGCTCGACTTCGCGCTCGCCCGGCTCGCCGGCGTGATCGACAAGCTCGTGGTCTATCCCGAGAACATGCAGAAGCAACCTCGACCGGCTCGGCGGGCTCGTGCATTCGCAGCGCGTGCTGCTGGCGCTGACCCAGGCGGGCATGACCCGCGAGGACGCCTATCGCGCTGGTGCAGCGCAACGCCATGCAGGTCTGGCGCGGCGAGGGCGATTTCCTCACGCTGCTCAAGGCCGACCCGGACGTGCGCAAGGCACCTGACGCCGAAGGAGATCGAGGCGATGTTCGACCTCGGCTACCACCTCAAGCACGTCGACACGATCTTCAGCGCGTGTTCGGCACCGCGCGGGCGTGATAGGCCGTCTATCAGCGGCGCGGAATGGGTGCTGGACCCGAACGTCGGGCGCCCTTGTGACCGGGATTGCGGCTGGCGGCCTTCTTGGACTTGCTGGCGCCGGCATTGCTCCTTTGCACTTCGATCTTGGTGAAGTTGAGCGAGTGCGCGTTCCCCCCGGATTTGGGTTGCGTGGTTCCCCTGGATTTGGCCGCGCCGGACTGCTGCATCTTGATGAAGTGGTCTTGCGACATGCCGGACTGGGCGAGCACGATCGGCGGCTTGAAGGCCGCCCCGGCGGTCCGCGCCGGACTCGTGGTTTCAAAGCCTCCGGATCGATGGGCTTGGGTTGGACCGGCTTGCATCAAGAGCAATGTGCCTGCACATGCGACGGCGACCGCGATACGACCAGTCATGGTGTGGCTCTCACGCAACCGTGGGGCGCTTTGCCGGCGCCAGGTTGCCGAGCGTCGGTATTTTAATACTTTATAGGTTGCCGGGGCCCGTCAAGGACGCCGCGGCCGGTTGCAGGCATTTATTCGTTGCCGCCGACGGAGCGCGGCGCGGCCGACGCGCTGCGTTCAGCGCGATGATGCCGCCTCAGCCACTGCACCTTGCGGGCGTGGCGGTCGCGCCATTGCGGATCCTGCCAGCGCCAGATGCGCGCGGCGCGCTCCGGCGCCGGATCGCTCCACACCAGATAGCCGCCGTCCGGATCGTCGGGCGGCACCGACGCCTGCGCATCGCCACCGGACGAGAGATCGAGATGGTCGATCGCGGCGTAGCCGTTCAGGCCGCGATAGCGGATGCGGCACCACTCCGGCCCGCAGTTCGACACGGTGACGCGCGCGCCCTGCGGCATTCGCGCCAGAACGCGCTCGGAGGCGCCGGGGCCGGCGCGCAGATTGAGACTGGTGGCCGAGACCACCGCCGGCTCGGCGGTGGACGGCGTCGCCGTCAGCAACAGGATCGCGACGCCAAATCCCGCGACGGCCAGCGGCGCGCTGCTGATTTTGCCGGCCCGGATGAATTGCCCGAAGCAACGCATGGCCTGCCTCCATGTTGCGGCGTCGCCCCGCCGTCATGTCAAAAGACATAGCGGGCGAAGGCGCGCGCAACGCTGCGGCAGGTCGCCGCTTGCGCGTTAACGGTAAACGCGCACGACGCGCAAACGCCGCCCGGTCGAAGCCGGACGGCGCTGCACGGGAGATCCGGTGCGAAGCGTCGGCGATCAGCGCCAGTGGCGGGAGCGGTGATGGTAGCGATGGTGACGCCAGTTGTTGCGATGGTGCCAGCGCGGACCGTGGCCGTAATAGACGCGCGGGCGCAGCACCGGAGGCGCGACATAGACCGCGCGCGGCGCAGCGGCGTAGGCGCCGCGGCCGTCGAGATAGCTCGCGCTGGCGTAGCCGACCACGCCGCCGTAGCTGACGCGGCACCAGTTGCCGGTGCAGCCGATGGTGTCGACGGTCGAGCCCGCCGGCATCACGGCGACCACGCCGTAGCCGGTGCCGGGACCGGCGCGCAGGTTGAGGTCGTTTGAAACGATGGCGGGCGCAGCCGAGGCCAGCGCAGCCGATCCGGCCAGCAGCGAGGCCGCGAAAAATCCTGTCTTGAAGATCGTCATGACACTGAAACTCCGAGGTCGGGTGTCGCCCCCGTTCTACGCAGAACCAAAGCGCGACATGCGCGCCAGTTCCGCGTCCTGCGACACGGCGTCCTATTTCTTGCCAACATTTAATCCGGTGCCACAGGGCGCAAGCGAAACGGGCGGCCCGAAGGCCGCCCGCATGCAGATGGCGCGTTGCGCCTGCGCGAAACGTGAACCGTGAACCGTTGTTCAGTCGACCGAGACGCCACTGGCCTTGATCGGCACCGCCCACTTCTCGGTCTCCTCCTTCACCAGCTTGGCGAGGTAGGCGGGCGAGGTGCGGTCGCCGGTGGCGATCTCGGCGCCGAGGCCTTCGAGCTTGCTCTTGACGTTCGGCGAGTTGATTGCATCGACCGCCGCCTTGTTCAGCCGGTCGACGACGGCCTTGGGCGTGTCCTTGGGCGTGAAGATCGCGTTCCAGGTGTAGGCCACGAGGTCCGGCATGCCCTGCTCCTTCGAGGTCGCAAGGTTGGGCAGCGCCGGCGAACGGTCCGGGTTCATGATGGTGAGCGCGCGGATCGCACCGCCGTCGACATGCGGCTTCGCGGTCGAGGAGATCTCGCACATGTAGTCGATGCGGCCCGCCTGCAGCTCGGCCATCGCAGGGCCGGTGCCGCGGAACGGAATGTGCGTGACGTTGGCCTTCATCAGGTGGTTGAGCAGCACGCAGCCCAGATGAGTGGCGGAGCCCGCGCCGGCGGAGCCGAACTGCATCTTGCCCTGGTTGGCCTTCACATAGGAGACGAACTCCTGAAGGTTCTGGGCCGGCAGATCCTTGCGGACGGTGAGCAGGATCGGCACCTGCGCCAAGAGCGCAACCGGTGTGAAGTCGGTCTGCGAGTTGTAGAGCGGGCGCTTGTAGAGCGTCTGGCCCTGGGCGTGGGTGCCCACGGTGCCGATGCCGATCACATAGCCGTCGGGCTTGGCGTCCGCGACGCGCTTGGAGCCTGTCATGCCGCCGGCGCCGCCGACGTTCTCGATGATCACCTGCTGGCCGAGCAGTTCGCTCATGCGCGCGCCGACGATGCGGCCGAGCACGTCGGTCGGGCCGCCCGCTGCGAACGGGATGATCATGGTGATGGGGCGGTTGGGGTAGTTCTGGGCGGCAGCCGGGCCGGCCAGGATTGCAAGACCGGCGACAGCCGCGCCGAGCACGGACTTGAGCATGGGGCACCTCCTCTTTTATGGATGGAGAGTTGCGCTACAAGCATCCTATGGTCAAGCCAATCTGCCGTCTCCGGTCGCCGCAGGCGGCCGTCCCCGCCCGCCGTTCAACGAAGGTTCCGCATGCCTGACACCCGTATCGCCATCGCCGGCCTCGGCGCCATCGGCCGCGTGCTCGCGCGCCGCCTGACTGACGGGATTCCCGGCCTCACGCTCGCCTGCGTCGCCGCCGGCAACGAGGCCAAGGCGCGCGCCTGGCTCGACGAGCAGAACATCGACTGCCCGGTGGTGCCGCTTTCAGACTTCCCCAAGCACGCCGATCTCGCGATCGAATGCGCGCCCGCTTCGCTGCTCGAGGCGATCTGCCGGCCGATGCTCGAAGCCGGCAAGTCGGTGATGGTGCTGAGCTGCGGCGCGCTCCTGCCGCGTCCCGACCTGATGGAGCTGGCCAAGGCCCATGGCGGCCGGATCGTGGTGCCGACCGGCGCGCTGCTCGGGCTCGACGCCGTGGTGGCCTCGGCCGAGGGCACGATCCACTCCGTGAAGATGACCACCCGCAAGCCGCCGATCGGGCTGAAGGGCGCGCCGCATCTGGAGAAGAACAACATCTCGGTGGACGGGCTCAACACCGCCAAGCTGGTGTTCAGCGGCTCGGCGCGCGAGGCCGCGGCGGGCTTTCCCGCCAACGTCAACGTGGCGGCGGCGCTGTCGCTCGCCGGTATCGGACCGGACCGCACCACGATCGAGATCTGGGCGGACCCCGCGATGACCCGCAACTGCCATTCGATCGAGGTCGATTCCAACTCGGCGCGCTACACGATGTCGATCGAGAACGTGCCGTCGGAAAATCCCAAGACCGGCAAGAACGTCGCGCTTTCGGTGATCGCCGCGCTGCGCAAGATGAAGGCGCCGCTGGCGGTCGGCACCTGATCCTTCACCCTCCTCCAGCACGAGACAAGCACCGATGGCCAAAGCCCGGTCCGCAAAGACCCGCTCCGCATCGACACGCGCGAAGCGCAAGCCGGCGCGCGCGGGGAAGCCGCCGGCCTACCGGCTGACCGATCCCACCGATGAGCAGATGACCGCGCCGCAGCGTGCGCTGCGCGACGCGATCCTGGCCGGGCCGCGCGGCCAGCGGAAGAAGCTCAATGGCCCGTTCGCGGTCTGGCTGCAGGCGCCGGAGTTCGGCGACCTCGCGCAGAAGCTCGGCGCGCATTGCCGCTACAGGACTGCGCTCGAGCCGCGGCTGTCGGAGTTCGCGATCCTGACCACCGGGCGGATCTGGAGGGCGCAGTACGAGTGGTTCGCGCACGAGCCGATGGCACTGAAGGCGGGTGTGAAGCCCGCCACGGTCGCCGAGCTGCGCGCGGGCCGCGCGCCCAAGAGCGCCCGCAAGGACGAGCGCGCGCTCTACGACTTCATCCAGGAGCTCTACAAGACCCGCCGCGTCAGCGACAGAACCTACAAGCGCGTGCGCGCCTTCCTCGATGACGCGGCGATGGTCGAGTTCATCGGCATCCTCGGCTATTACGCGCTGATCTCGATGACGCTCAACGCATTCCGCGCGCCGCTGCCCGAGGGCGAGCCGCTGCCGTTCAAGGAGCCGGCCTAGTCCGGCATCGGACCGCAAGCCCCTCTCCCGCCTCGCCTGCGCTCGGCACCCTCGCCCTTTCAGGGAGAGGGGACGATGCGGCAGCGTTCGCAGGCGGGACGGGCCATCAATTGCATCGGCCGATCAGGTCGATCCCCGCGATGCACACGCGGGCTTGTCAGCCTCTCAGTGCTTGTGCCCGCCGTGATCGTGACCGGGCTTCGCCGCCATGGATTCGACCGCGTATTCGACCGCGACCGTTCCGGCCGCTTCGAACACCAGCGTGCCCTTGATGCGCTCGCCCTCTTTCAACGGACGCTTCAGGTCCATGAACATCAGATGATATGAGCCGGGCTTCAGCTCCAGGGTCTCGCCGGGCTTGATCTCAACTCCCTTCGGAAGCGGGCGCATCTGCATCACGCCGTCGATCATCCTCATCTCGTAAATCTCGAAACGGCCGGCAATCTCGGCCGAGCCGCCGAGCAGCCGGTCCGGCTTCGGACCCTTGTTGGTGACGGTAAGATAGCCGCCCGCGACCTTCGCGCCTTTCGGGGTAACGCGGGTCCAGGGATGGCCGATCTCGAGAGCGCCGGCCCTGTAGTCGTGCGCTGGCGCATGGGCTGAAGGCAGGGTGAAAACGGCTGTGGCGGCGAGCGCAATGAGAAGACGACGAAACGGCATCGGAATGCTCCAACGAAAGGCGGCGCTCGCGCGATGCGCGGGCCGGATGTGAGACGGAACGGCGGATAACGGAGTGAGGTCAGGCGCGCGGCGGGCCGCGCGGCCCGTGGACGCGCTGCGGTCCTTGCGTCGCAACCGCAGCCGGCGGCGTCCATCCCGCCGGCGCGGCCGTCGAGAGCGGCCGGTCGAGAGCGGCGGCCGCCTGCGGAACGGGAGCACCGCCGGCGCAGCCCGGCAGCGCGCAGGCCTGGCAATCGTGCGAGGCGGTCCGGCCGGGTTCCGAGGTTCCGTCATCGACCTGCGCCGCCACGGCACAAAGCACCTCGAACGGCGACGGTCCGGCCGCGGCCGGACCGAAGGCCGCAAGCAGGCCCTGCAGCGCCAGCGCATAGGCGGCGGCGAGCGCGACGGCCTTTCGGCGGACGGCGGTCGTAAGCATGCGCCTCTATAGGCCTGAAACCGGCTGCGCGTCCATGCGGCCGCTACGGCGGCGTCTGGTCCTGCCGCCGGTCCTGGCGTCGATCCGGCCGCCAGTCAGGCGCTGACCGGATACTTCGCGATCAGCCGGGTCTGGCTCATCAGCAGCCGCAGGAATTCGCGGGGCGGCGTCGGCTGGAAGCCGCGCCCGCGATTAAGCGCGCCGATCGAGAACAGCAGGCGCTGCTGCGCGAACAGCCGGCGATAGGTCTCGCCGACCGGCAGGTTCGGATCCCACACGTCGATCGCCTCGCCGCCGATGCCGTTGATCTCCACCACCGCGAGATCCTCGCCGCGCGCGAGCGCCGCGGTGTCGGCGAAGCGCACGTCGAAGCGGCCGTAGTGAAACTCCGGCATCGAGCGCGCGATGCCGTCGAAACGATCGACGAGATCGGGGGTGATGAAGGCGTGGGCGTCGCGGTAGAGCCCGCCGGCGCGCTGGTTGCAGATCAGCGCGATCTGCACGATCTCGCCGCGGGCGGGCACGCGGTCCAGCGCCGCGGCGTCGAGCCCGCCGTGGGTCTTGTCCATGCCCAGATGCAGGTGCGCCTTCCAGCGTGCGCGCGCGTCGTTGCGTATCAGGTCGCGCAGCATCGATACGCCGTCGCCGACCACATGCGGGAAATAGCGGAACGCGAGCGAGAGAATGCCGCCGCGCTCCGTGCCCGGCACGCGCGCGTAGAGCACGGCCGCCTCGGCGGCAAAGGCGACGTAGCGTTGCAGGATCACGGTCTGGCCAGCCGGGAAGCTGGCGAGGTAGACGCGCAGCGCATCCTCGCTCTCGATCAGGCGCACGCCGTAGCCATGCCAGCCGATGTCCGGCTTCGCGACGATCGGAAACGCGATCCCGGCGCCCGCCATCGCCGCAAGCGCGCTTGCGAGATCGCCCTCGTCGGGCGGTGCCGCGCCGCGCGCCAGCGTCACGAAGGGCGCGATCCAGCGTTGCTGGTCGGCACCAACGCTCGCCAGGCACTGGCTCTTGGATTCGCCCCACATGCCGCCGGTGACGATCGACGGATTGGCCGCGCTCGGCAGCGTCAGGCTGCGATAGCGCAGGCCGAGCCGCAGCCAGTTGAGCACCAGAGGCGCATAGAACAGGCCCGGCGGAATCCGTTCCGCGAGCGCCACCTTGCGTTCCAGATCGCGCAGCGGCGGCAGACCGGCGTGCCCCGCCGGCGTGGCGTCGTCCGGGCGCACCGGAGACGTCGCGCCGCCGGCCGGCTGGAGCGCAAACACCCGGCTTCGCACGAAACCCGCCGCGATCAGCACCGCGAACAGCAGCGGCCAGGTCCAGAGCCCGGCCATGTTCGACAGCGCATCGCCGAAGGTGATGGCGAGATAGAGCATCAGCGGCAGGTAGAGCGCCGAGACCACGAGACTCGCCACGGTGAAGCGCGCCAGCGAGACCCGCGCCCAGCCGCAGGCGATGAACGCCACGAACACGATGCCGGGCACGAAGCGGCACAGCACCACGATGCCGAAGATGTTGCGCTTGACCCGGTCGCTGAACGCCACGACCCGGTGATCGATGGCGTAGCGGTTCAGCCAGGGCATACGGCGCGCGCCGGCGCCGATGCCGTAGAGCGCGAAATCGCTGGCGATGATGCCGCCGTAGATCGCGATCGCGACCAGCGCCGTCGGCATCAGCTCGTTCACCACGATGTAGGCGCCGGCGACGATCGCCAAATCCTCGTGCGCGAACGGCAGCACGATCAGCGAGCCAAGCTTGCCCAGCCACGCCCTGTCCCACTGGCCGACCAGTGAGCCACCCATCCCCCCGAACACGCGAACAGCCCCCGTTCTGCCATCGTCCCGCAAACCGGCGAATGCCGAACGGGTCGTCAATTCCCCGCACCGGTGTCAGCCGGCGTCTGTTTTGGCTGGAGGCGTCGCCCCCCAGCGCGAGGCGCGACGGATGCATCACGTCTCGTGAGCCAGAATGCCGCAGGGGGCGCGCAACCTCAACGAAAACAAGAGGAAATCGGGAAAGACCTGACAGAAAACCCGCAGCGGGCGATGCTGCATTGCACGCACAGCCCACGCGAGAATCCGACCGGAGAGCACGGCTGGCGAACCGAATGGAGCCGGCACACCTTGCGCCTGCGATCCTCTGCCATGAGCCTTTGGCGAGGCTGATGCGCCTGCAACGAAACCGGCTGCGCCGCATTCCGGTGATATAAATCGCAAGGCCAATTGCCGGAGCCGGCCCGTGTCCGCCTACCCGCCCAGCGAGCCCGACCGCACCGTCGTTCCGTTCCGGAGCGGCCTGCAGCGTCGCGCGCCGCAGAACGCGGATCACGAGCCGGTCAGCGATCTCAGCGAATACGAGCGCACGTCGCAGGACGGGCCGGAGGAGTACCGGCACCGCATGGCGATGAACGGGCTCGGTGCGCTGGTCTTGATTGCGCTGATGGCGGCCGGGTGGTGGATCGCCGACTCGATGGCGAACCTGCGCAAGAATCAGGACTGCGCGCTGTCCGGACGCAAGAACTGCGAGACGATCGAAGTCCCGCCCCGGCCGGGCACGCCGCTACTCCCGAAGGAATAACGCCGCGCCGCCGTCAGCGGCGCGCGCTGCGCGAATTGTCGGCGAAGCGCTTGCCGTTGCCGCGCGACAGAACCTCCAGCGTCACCGGCGCCAGACCGTTGAAGCCGAGCGCGCGGGCGCCGGCCGGCGTCACATCGATCACGCGGCCGCGGATGAACGGCCCGCGGTCGTTGATCCGGACCACGACCGACTTGCCGTTGCGCTTGTTGGTGATCTTCACGCGAGACCCGAACGGCAGCGTGCGATGCGCCGCGGTGAGCGCGGAGGTGTCGATGCGCTCGCCACTGGCGCTCTTGCGGCCGGCGTAATTGTAATGCGAGGCGATCCCGGATTCGGCGAAGGCCGCCGACATGTCCCCGAAGGCCAAGGCAATGCAGGCGACCGCGGCGGCCAAGGTCGTTCGTCCGATCAAAATCCATCCCTCCATGCACGACCCCCAGCCGCGCGAAGCCGCGCAAACTGCCGGAAAATGAGGCCATCGTGGGGCGCGCCGCCGGTTCCCGCCGTTAACGCTTAATCGGGCGTCGGGTTGCAGACCTCCGAACCGCGAGGCAGCGCGGGCGCGGCCCCGCAACGAATCGAGGGGGACGGCTCCGGTCGCTTGCGGACGCCGCGCGCGAAATCCGGCCCCGCGACCCACCACAACACCGCGATTTTTGTGGGGTTTTCTCGCCGGACCCGCCCCCCGGCAGCATTGAACTCCCCGCCCCGCTCCGCTATACGGGCTCAGGCTTCAGGCGGGGGCAGGCCGGATATCCCGTGCCATCGGCCCTTTTGCCACGCCTTCCGGCGCGGCGCCCAGAAAATCATGTCCATCAGGGATTTGCGATGTCGTCGACCTTCGAGACCGTGGCCAATATTATCGCCGAGACCTGTGACATTCCCCGCGACACGATCAAGCCGGAGAGCCATGCGATCGACGATCTGGGCATCGACAGCCTGGACTTCCTCGACATCGCCTTCGCCATCGACAAGGCGTTCGGTATCAAGCTGCCGCTCGAGCAATGGACCCAGGAGGTCAACGACGGCAAGGCGACCACCGAGCAGTATTTCGTGCTGAGCAATCTCGCGGCCCGCATCGACGAACTGGTGGCCGCCAAGAAGGCCTGACAGGAAAGGCTGTCCGCAACGGGCCCCGCAGGCCCGACGGCAGAACAACAACCCAATGCGGCTCGAGTACTTCCAGCTCATCGACCGGATCGTCGAACTCAAGCGCGACGAGCAGACCATCCGGGTCGAGGCCGTCGTGCCGCAGACTTCGACGATCTTCGAAGGTCATTTTCCCGGCCACCCGCTGATGCCGGGCGTACTTCTCGTCGAGGCGATGGCGCAGACCTCCGGCTGGCTCATCATTTCGCGCACCGGCTTCGAGCGCATGCCCTTCCTGGCTTCGGTCAAGGAGGCCAAGTTCCGCAACTTCGTGACGCCGGGCCAGACGCTCGACATCGTCGCGCGGCTTGAACACGAGGGCTCCGGCTTCGCCGTGACGGAGGCGGAGGTGCGCGTGGCGGACAAGCTGATCTGCAACACCAGCCTGTCGTTTCGCGTAATGCCCTTCCCGAACCAGAGCTTCCGCTCCCAGATGGAGCAGCTTGCCGAGCGCATCGGCTTTCCGCTGGAGGCGCGGGCGGATGGCTGATGCGGCGCGCGAGGCCTGGATCACCGGCATCGGCATCGTCTCAAGCCTCGGCGAAGGCCCCGACGCCCACTGGAGCGCGCTTCAGGCGGCCACGCCTGCGCCCGACGCCGCGACCCACGATCCCTACATCATCCATCCGATTGCGCCGCTCGATCTCGACAAGCAGATCCCGAAGAAGGGCGACCAGCGGCAGATGGAGCCGTGGCAGCGGATCGGCACCTATGCAGCCGGCCTCGCGCTGGATTCCGCGGGCGCCAAGGGCAACGCCGAGATCCTCGCGCGCATGGACATGATCGTCGCCGCCGGCGGCGGCGAGCGCGACCTGACCGTCGACAGCGCGATCATGACCGGCCTGCCGAAGGCGGCACAGCCCGACGTGTTCCTCAACGAACGGCTGACCGGCGACCTTCGCCCCACCCTGTTTCTCGCACAGCTCTCCAACCTGCTCGCCGGCAACATCTCCATCGTGCACGGCGTCACCGGTTCGTCGCGCACCTTCATGGGCGAGGAATCGTCGAGCGTGAACGCGCTGCGGATCGCGCATCAGCGCATCGCCGCGGGCCAGAGCGAGATCGCGCTGGTCGGCGGCAGCTATAACGCCGACCGGCCCGACCTGATCATGCTCTACGAGTTCGGCGGCCACGCGCTCAAGGCGCCGTTTCGGCCGGTGTGGGAGCGCGCCGCCAACCCCGGCTTCGCGCTCGGATCGATGGGCGCGTTCCTGGTGATCGAGTTCGAGCGCGCATGCACAGGCTCGCGGGGCGAAGCCGATCGCGAAGCTCTCCGCCACGCTCTCCGACAGCGCCCGTCGCCGCGTGCCGGGCGAGATCGGATCGACGCTCGGCATGATGTGGAAGAGCCTCGAAGACCGGCTCGAACCCGGCCGCCATGCGGTGATCTCGGGGGCGACCGGCGCGGAGCCCGCCACCTCCGAGGAGCGCGATTTTCTCGCAGGGCTTTCCGGCGGCGTTGCGGTGCGCGCGACCGGTAGCTATCTCGGGCATGGGGTGGAGCCGCAATTCGCCATCAACGTCGCGCTCGCCGCCGTCGCGGTCAGCCGCGGCGCGTTGTTTCCGCCGTGCGACGGCTCCGGACTGGAGCAGCCGTTCGACGGCGCGCTGTCGCAGGTCGTCGTGACCGGCGTCGGCCACTGGCGCGGCGAAGGACTGGCCCTGGTCGAAGCCGCGCGCTGACGTTCGCGCGAAGCGAAGGAGGTTTCGATGTCTGCGATGCAGGACAGCGCCGGCCGTCCGGTGGTGGTCGTGACCGGCATGGGCATTGTGACCTCGCTCGGCGCGGGCAAGGACGAGAACTGGCGCAAGCTGACCGGCGGCGTCTCCGGCATCACCGCGATCAAGCGGTTTCCGACCGACGGGCTGAAGACCAAGTTCGCGGGCGCCGTCGACTTCGTGCCGATCGAGGATTTCTCGACGCCCGCGCTGTCGGAGCGGCTGGCCGGGATGGCGGCGGAGGAAGCGGTCGCCGAGTCCGGCATCGGCGCGCGCGGCGACTTTCCGGGCCCGCTGTTTCTGGCAGTGCCGCCGATCGAGATCGAGTGGCCGCAGCGTCTCGACGTCGCCAAGGCCTCCGGCGCGAACGAGACCGTCACCTATCGCGACGCGCTGCGTGCTGCATCCACGGGCGCGTTTGCGCATTATCATCGGCGCTTCATGTTCATGTCGGTGGCCGACCGGCTGGCCGAGACCTTCGGCACCAAGGGCTCGCCGATCTCGCTGTCGACCGCCTGCGCCTCCGGCGCGAGCGCGATCCAGCTCGGCGTCGAGGCGATCCGGCGCGGCGAGACCGATGCGGCGCTGTGCGTCGGCACCGACGGCTCGGTCAACGCCGAGGCGCTGATCCGCTTCCAGCTCCTGTCCGCGCTGTCGATGTCGACCGACGCGCCGGAGACCGCCTCCAAGCCGTTCTCCAAGAACCGCGACGGCTTCGTGATGGCCGAGGGCGCCGCCGCGCTGGTGCTGGAGAGCTACGAGGCCGCGAAATCGCGCGGCGCGAAGATCCTCGGCGTGCTCGAAGGCTGCGGCGAGATGACCGACGCCTTCCACCGCACGCGATCGAGCCCGGACGGCAAGCCGATCATCGGCTGCATCAAGTCGGCGATCGCCGACGCCGGGCTCAGGCCCGAGGACATCGACTACATCAACGCCCACGGCACCTCGACGCCCGAGAACGACAAGATGGAATGCCTCGGCGTCACCACCGTGTTCGGCGAGCGCGCCAGGAGCATCCCGATCTCGTCGAACAAGTCGATGATCGGCCACACCCTGTCGGCGGCCGGCGCGATCGAGGCGGTGTTCTCGCTGCTCACGCTGCAGAACCAGCGCATCCCGCCGACCATCAACTACAAGGTTCCGGACCCGGCGATCCCGCTCGACGTGGTCCCCAACACGGCGCGCGACGCGCGCGTCACTCACGTCATCTCCAACTCCTTCGGCTTCGGCGGCCAGAACGTGTCGCTGGTGATGGGCCGGGAACCGGCCTGACATTCATGCGAGCACTTCAGCAGATTGCCGACCGCAAGGTCGAACTCGTGGACATCCCCGCGCCGCCGCCGCCCGGCGAGGGCGAGGTGCAGGTCGCCGTCAAGGCGGTCGCCCTCAATCACCTCGACCTCTGGGGCTTTCGCGGCATGGCCTTCGCCAAGCGCAAGTTTCCGCTGGCGGTGGGCGTCGAGGCCGCCGGCGAGATCGCGGCGGTCGGCCCCGGCACGTCCCGCTTCAAGCCCGGCGACAAGGTGGTGATGTACGGCGCGCAGACCTGCGGCCACTGCAAGGCCTGCCGCGAGGGCCGCGACAACCTCTGCGAAAACGTCGCCGGCATCATGGGCTTTCACCTCGACGGCTTCGCGCGCGAACGCCTGAACATCCAGGAGCGGCTGACGATCCCGGTGCCGGCCGGGGTGTCGATGCGCGACGCGGCCTGCGCGCCGATCGGATTTTCCACGGTCGAGCACATGCTGTTCGACAACGCGAAGCTGGAGCCCGGCGAGACCGTTCTGGTGCAGGCCGGCGGCTCCGGCATCGGCACCGCCGCGATCAAGATGGCGAAGGCGATCGGCTGCACCGTCATCACCACCGTCGGCGACGACGAGAAGGCCGAGAAGGCCAAGGCGCTCGGCGCCGATCATGTGATCAACTACAAGACCCAGCGGTTCGAGACCATCACGCGCAAGCTCACCGGCAAGAAGGGCGTCGATGTCGTGTTCGAGCACGTCGGCGGCGAGGGATTCAACGGCTCGCTGCTGTGCCTGAAGCGCGGCGGCCGGCTCGTCACCTGCGGCTCGACCGCGGGGCCCTCGATCAACTTCAACCTGATGCAGCTCTTCCAGCAGCAGTACCGGATCATCGGCTCGTTCGGCGCCTCGATGCGCAACATCGCGACCAGCCTCGACAAGATGGCGGCCGGTCTCACGCCGGTGATCGACACCGAGGTGCCGCTTTCGGAGTTCGAGCGCGGGCTGGAGCGGCTGGAGAGCCGCCGGGTGTTCGGCAAGATCGTGGTCAATTTCTAGGGCGAGATCGCTTGTCGTTGTCCGTCCCCGTGGTTGCCGCTGGTCCCCTCTCCCCGAAGGGGAGAGGGTGCCGAGCGCATGCGAGGCGGGAGAGGGACTTGCAGCAAACGCCAACATGCGCGCGGGTCGAAGCCCCTCTCCCGGCTTCGCGCCTGCGGCGCTCAGCCACCCTCTCCCGTTCCGGGAGAGGGGACGCACCGCCCGCATGGCCCGGACCGACGGCCCCCGCAGGCCTCGCGTCGGAAGGCAGAACCCGATGAGCGCGCGGTCGCGCCGCCTCAAGCGCGCCGGCAATGCCGCGGCGGGATGGATCGCCGTGGCGATGCTGCGGCTGATGCGGCTCATCCCGCTGCGCGCTCTGTCCGCCATCGGCGCGGGCACGATGCGCACCGTCGGCCCCTGGCTCAAGGAGCATCGCACCGGCCGCGACAATCTCGCGGCGGCGTTTCCCGAGAAGTCCCCGCAGGAGATCGAGGCGATCCTTCGCGGCGTCTGGGACAACCTCGGCCGCGTCGCCGCCGAGTTCGCCCACATCGACCGGCTCTGGGACTACGACGAGACAAGGCAGCGGCCCGGCCGGATCATGGAATCCGACGAGAGCCGCGCGGTGCTCGACCGCCTGCGCGAGGACGGCAAGCCGGCGCTGATCTTCGCGGCGCATCTGGCGAACTGGGAATTGCCGGCAATCGCCGCGAACGTCTACGGCCTGCCCTCCACCGTGCTCTACCGCTCGCCGAACCTGCCGGCGCTCGCCGGCGCAATCGCCGACATGCGCGCGGGCGTAATGGGCACGCTGGTGCCGACCGGGCTCGACGCGCCGGGCAAGCTCGCCGACGCGCTCAAGGCCGGCTCGCATGTCGCGATGCTGGTCGACCAGTATTATGTGCGCGGCGTCGAGGTGACGTTCTTCGGGCGCCGGACGCGCGCCAATCCGCTGATCGCGCGGCTGGCGCAGCACTTCGACTGTCCGATCCACGGGGTTTACACGGTGCGCCATCCCGGCGGCCGGCTGCGGCTGCAACTGACCGAGGCGGTCGCGCCGGTGCGCGACGCCACCGGTGCGGTGGATGTTGCCGCGACGATGCAGGCGATCACCGCCGTGGTCGAGGGCTGGATCCGTGCGCACCCCGAGCAATGGCTCTGGGTGCATCGCAGATGGCGGGACGAGTAGAACGCAGACGGCGCAGCGAGTCCCCTCTCCCGGAATGGCAGAGGGCGCCGAGCGAAGGCGAGGCGGGAGAGGGACTTGCGGAAAACGCAAGCGTTCGAGCCCGTCGAAGCCCCTCTCCCGGCTTCGCGTCTTTGACGCTCAGCCACCCTCTCCCTTTCAGGGAGAGGGGAAGAGGCACCGCCCGTGACGCATCACTTGGCGGACGAATGAATCCTGAAAACCGCCCTCACCGGCCGGTCTTGATCCGGGTCCAGAGCCGGTTGATCACGCGCTGGGTGCGCTGGTCGTTGGCGGTGATGATGTAGAGGCTCTTCAGCGTCTCCGCGTCCGGATAGACCGTGCGGTCGTCCAGCACCGCCTTGTCGATCAGCTTCTGGCTAGCGAGGTTGCCATTGGCGTAGGAGATGAAGCTGGAATTGAGCGCGGCAATCTCCGGCCGCATCAGGAAATCGATGAAGGCATGCGCGGCGTCGACGTTGCGCGCATCCTTCGGGATCGCAAGGTTGTCGAACCACATCTGCGCGCCGCCCTTGGGGATCGCGTAGCCGATCTCGACGCTCCCCTTCGCCTCCGCCGCGCGCTTCTGCGCCTGCTTGATGTCGCCGGACCAGCCGACCACGAGGCAGATCTCGCCGGTGGCGAGCGCGTTGAGA
Organism: uncultured Alphaproteobacteria bacterium; assembly: GCA_963758225.1. Lineage (GTDB taxonomy): Bacteria > Pseudomonadota > Alphaproteobacteria > Rhizobiales > Xanthobacteraceae > Z2-YC6860. Next base: position 125,597 of record CAVWUJ010000009.1, read on the forward strand.
TACTCCGACGAGTGGAACTTGCGCACCGACGGCCGGATTTTTTGCAGCAGCGCGGCGCCCTTCTCCAGGTCGGCCTGCGCCTTGGAGTTGGGATCGAGCCCGAGGTAGCGCATCGCCGCCGGCATGATGTCCTCGGCGGAATCCAGCATGTGCACGCCGCACTTGGCGAAGCGCGCCAGGCTCTCCGGCCTGAACACGATGTCCCAGGACGCCATCGCGTCGGCGACGTCCGCGCCCGCACCGAGGATCTCCTGCGCGCGCTTCACGTTGTAGCCGATGCCGGTGGTGCCCCACATGTAATTAACCGCGTGGCGGTTGCCGGGATCGTAGGTCGAAAGCCGCTGCGCGATCTCCGGCCAGGCATGGGCAAGGTTCGGGATCTTCGCCTTGTCGAGCGGCAGGAACACGCCGGCCTTGATCTGGCGTTCGAGGAAATAGGCGGTCGGCACCACCACGTCGTAGCCCGACTGGCCGGCCAGCAGCTTGGTCTCCAGCGTGTCGTTGGAATCGAACGTGTCGTAGCGAACCGCGATGCCGGTTTCCTTGGTGAAGCGGTCGAGCACGCCCGGCGCGATATAGTCCGACCAGTTGTAGACGTTGACCGTGCGCGGCGCCTGCGCCGGCGCGTTCAGTGTCAGCGCCGCGCTGCAGGCGGCAACAGCCGCGAGCAACGCCACAAGCCCACGCATCCTGCGCATCGGTCGATCTCCTGGTTGCAGCGCCGCCGGATCAGCTTTCGGTCGGAAGACCGGCCGCCTTCCACGCCAGAATTCCACCGGCCAGATGCGAGTCGTACTTCAGCCCTGCGGCCTGGGCGGCCTGCGAGGCGGTCACGGAGCGGCGGCCGGAGCGACAGGCGAACACCAGCTCGCGGCCGTGCGGATCGGGAAGCTGCTTCGGGTCGAAGGTCGAGAGCGGCACAACGGCCGCGCCGGGATAGGCCTCGGCCGCGACCTCGTTGTGCTCGCGCACGTCGACCAGGATCATGCGGTCCTCGGCGAGACCCCGCGCCACCTCCTCCGGGGTCAGATCGCGCACCGGCGGATCGCGAACTTCGGTCATGACAGGCTCCCTGCTGCTCGCGAGAAAGCACCAGCATCGCGGGCGAAAGTCAATTCGGCCGGCGGTGCGCGGAGCGCCGCCGGCCGAAATCCTTGCATGACGTTTCCGGCGACATGGCCGGCCGCACGGCCACCTACACCGCAACCTGGGTGCCGACCTCGACCACGCGATCGGTCGGGATCTGGAAGTAGTCGGTGGCGTCGTTGGCGCTGCGCGCCAGGCCGATGAACAGCCGGTCCTGCCAGCGCGGCATGCCGGACCGCGCCGCCGGCCGCAGCGTGCGCCGCGACAAGAAGAACGAGGTCGACATGATGTCGAACTGCCAGCCGGCGCGGCGCGCAATCGCCAGCGCCTTGGGCACGTTCGGCCGCTCCATGAAGCCGTAGCGGATCGCCACCCGCAGGAAGCTCTCGCCGACCGGCTCGATCCGCACCCGGTCGCACTCCGGCACGCGCGGCATCGGGGCGGTCTCGACCGTGAGGATGACGTTCTTCTCGTGCAGCACCTTGTAGTGCTTCAGGCTGTGCATCAGCGCGGTCGGCGCCGACGACGGATCGCCGGTCAGGAACACCGCCGTGCCGGGCACGCGCTGCGGCGGCTTCTTCTCCAGCGACGCGACCAGCGCGTCCAGCGGCACCTCGCTCTTGCGGGTCTTCTCGAACAGCAGCCGGCTGCCGCGCCGCCAGGTGTACATCACCAGCATGATGACCGCGCCGAGCGCGAGCGGCACCCAGCCGCCCTCGAACACCTTCAGCATGTTGGCGCCTAGGAAGGTCAGGTCGATCAGCAGGAACGGTCCGATCAGAAGGCCGGCCGTCCACGGCGACCAGTTCCAGACCCGCCAGATCACGACGAAAGCAAGCATGGCGGTCACGACCATCGTGCCGGTGACGGCGATGCCGTAGGCCGAGGCCAGCGCGCTCGACGAGCGGAACAGCAGCACCAGCAGCAGCACGCCGATCAGCAGCAGCAGGTTGAGCCGCGGGATGTAGATCTGGCCGGCCTGCGTCGCGGAGGTGTGGCGGATCTCGAAGCGCGGCAGGAGACCGAGCTGCACCGCCTGCCGGGTGATCGAATAGGCGCCGGTGATCACCGCCTGGCTTGCGATCACGGTGGCGGCGGTGGCGAGCGCCACCATCGGCAGGAGCGCCCAGTCCGGATAGAGCAGGAAGAACGGGTTTTCCAGCGCCTTGGGGTTGGCAAGCACCAGCGCACCCTGCCCGAGATAATTGATCGCCAGCGCCGGCAGCACGACGAACAGCCAAGCGTATTGAATCGGCCGGCGGCCGAAGTGGCCGAGGTCGGCGTACAGCGCCTCCGCGCCGGTGACCGCGAGGAACACCGCGCCGAGCGTCAGCAGGCCGATCAGGCCGTTGCCCGCCATGAAGTTCAGGCCATGCATCGGGTTGAACGCGGCCAGCACCTGCGGGCCCTGCACGACGTGCCAGACGCCGGCGGCGGCGAGCGCGAGGAACCAGACCAGCGTGATCGGACCGAAGAACGTCGCGACGCTCGCGGTGCCGCGCCACTGCACCGCGAACAGCGCGAGCAGGATCAGCACGGCCAGCGGCACGATGTAGGGCTCGAAGGCCGGCGTCGCGATCTTCAGGCCCTCGACCGCGGACAGAACCGAGAGCGCCGGCGTCAGGATCGCATCGCCGTAGAACAGCGCGGCGCTGACGATGCCGAGCGCGACCACAGGACCGGCGGCAACGCCTTTGGCGCGGCGCGCCAGCGCCATCAGCGCCAGCGTGCCGCCCTCGCCGTTGTTGTCGGCGCGCAGCAGGATGAGGACATATTTGATCGTGACGATCACGATCAGCGCCCAGAGGATCAGCGAGAGAACGCCGAGCACGGCGGCGCGGGTCGGCGTGCCGCCGTGGGCGGTGGCGGCCGCGACCGCCTCGCGCAGGGCGTAAAGCGGGCTGGTGCCGATGTCGCCGTAAACGACACCGATGCTGCCGAGGGCGAGCGTCCAGAAGCCGGCCCTGGCGCGCGCGTGCGCGGTCGCGCCGGCCGGAAGACCGCCGTCTTGCGAGGCTGACATGGGGAATGGGTCCGTGTTGGTTGGTTGGGTTCGGCTCAGCTTTGCTGCAGCGCAATATTCCCGGAAACCGGGCTTATATGGCCGGCCGGCCCGCCTTGGCCAGAGGCCAGCCACAGCGTTCGCATACGGCCAGCCATGCGGAAAAATCCGTTGCCGCGGGCGACGAAACACCCGCCGCGCACGGATTATTCTTTTTTAATTTCAATGACTTGATGGAAAGCGCCGGATTCGGGCCGCAGGCCAGCGGACGAGCGCCCCCCAAGCCCCGGCCGCGATCGTCAAAAGGCGAGCCGGCGTCCGCCGCGAGCGTCAGACCGTGACCTGGGTGCCGATCTCCACCACCCGGTCGGTGGGGATGTGGAAGAAGTCGGTGGCGTCGCTGGCGCTGCGGGTGAGCGCGATGAACAGCCGCTTCTGCCAGCGCGGCATGCTGGTGCGCGGACCGACCTTGAGCGCGCGCCGCGACAGGAAGAACGACGTCGCCATGATGTCGAACTGCCAGCCCTGCTTGCGCGCGATGATCAGCGCCCGCGGCACGTTCGGAGTCTCGGCATAGCCGAAGGTCAGCTTCACGCGACTGAAATGCTGCGACAGCGGCGCGATGGTGACGCGGTCGCCGTCGTCCACCCGGGGCGTGTCGGTGGTGACGATGGTGAGGATGACGTTTTTCTCGTGCAGAACCTTGTTGTGCTTGAGGTTGTGCAGCAGCGCGGTCGGCGCATAGTCCGGATCGCTGGTGAGAAACACCGCCGTGCCGGCGGCGAAGTGCGGCGGCTTCTTCTCCAGACTGAGCGCAAGGCGATCGAGGGGCACCTCGCTCTTGCGGGTCTTCTGCATCAGCTCGCGCGTGCCGCGCTGCCAGGTCAGCACCAGCAGGATCAGCACGATGCCGAACAGCACCGGCACCCAGGCGCCGTCGGCGATCTTCATCATGGTGGCGGCGAGGAAGGTCGCGTCCACGATGAAGAACGGCAGCATCAGCGCCACTGCCCGCCACAGCGGCCACTTCCACAATTTCCAGATCACGATGAAGCCGAGCGGCGTCGCCACGAACTCGGCCGCGGCGACCGCCAGCACATAGGCCGAGGCGAGCGCGCTGGACGAGCGGAACAGCAGCACCAGCAGCAGCACGCCGACCAGCAGCACCCAGTTCACCCGCGGCATGTAGATCTGGCCGTAGTGCTCTTCAGAGGTGTGGCGGATCGCAAAGCGCGGCAGGAGCCCGAGCTGGATCGCCTGCCGGGTGAGCGAGAACGCGCCGGTGATCACCGCCTGGCTCGCGATCACGGTGGCGCAGGTCGCGAGCGCCACCATCGGCAGCAGCATCGTCTCGGGCACCAGCCGGTAGAACGGGTCGTCGATCGCCGCCGGATTGGCCAGCACTAGCGCGCCCTGCCCGAAGTAGTTGATCAGCAGCGCCGGCAGCACCAGCGCGAACCACGCCATCTGGATCGGCTTGCGGCCGAAGTGTCCGAGATCGGCGTAGAGCGCCTCCGCGCCGGTGATGGCCAGGAACACCGCGCCCAGCGTGATGAGGCCGATCAGTCCGTTGCTTGCCAGAAACTGGATCGCGTGATGCGGGCTGATCGCGTGAAACACCGTCGGATCGTCGGCGATGTGCGATGCGCCGAGCAGCGCGATCACCACGAACCAGACGATCGTGATCGGCCCGAACAGAACCGACACCCGCCCTGTGCCGTGCGACTGCATCGCGAACAGCAGAACCAGGATGACCACGGTCAGCGGCAGGACGTAAGGATCGAACGCGGGGGTGACGATCTTGAGGCCCTCGACCGCCGACAGCACCGACAGCGCCGGCGTGATGAAGGACGAGCCGTAGAACATCGCCGCGCCGACGACGCCGAGCATCAGCACGGTCGGCGTGCGGCGCCCGAGCGCGCGGAAGGCGAGAGCGGTGAGCGAGAGCGTGCCGCCCTCGCCGTTGTTGTCGGCGCGCAGCAGCACGATGATGTATTTGATCGTGACCACGAAGATCAGCGACCAGACGATCATCGACAGCACGCCGAGCACGATGTCTCGGGTCACGAAGCCGTCGCCCGCGGCCGCCTTGGCCGCCTCGCGGAACGCATAGAGCGGGCTGGTGCCGATGTCGCCGTAGACGACGCCGACGCTGCCGATCGTCAGCTTCCAGAAATTCGACGGCGCAGGCTCGGCTGCGCTCGGCCCGGCGGGCGGCGCACGATCGGACGACTGACTCATGGTTCCGCGCTGCGTTTCCGGCCGGCCGGCTGAGGGGGCGGGTTATAGCACCTGCCGGCCACGACACAATATATGCGGCGCTCGCCCGGACGCCGGATTGAAAACCCGACTGGATCGTCCCGCCCCAACGCTGAATTCACGCCGGCCTGTCGGCGCCGCGATAGCTCCCGGAAATTCCCTACGGCCGGAACGTCGGCGGCATCGGCGGGGCCTCGCGCATCAGGGTGATGGTCACGCGGCGGTTGGAGGCGATGAACGGATCCTCCGGGAACAGCGGCTGGGTGTCGGCGCGCCCGGCCACCATGAAGACATTGGCCGAGGGCACGCCCTCGTCCTCGAGGATGCGGCGCACGACGTTGGCGCGGTCGGCGGACAGCTCCCACGGCCCGTAGCCGGCGCGCGGCGGGCGGCGGCTCGCCGCGGTGTGGCCCGCGATCGTCATCCGGTAGGGCATCGCCTTCAGCGGGCCGGCGATCCGCTGCAGGATGCGGCGCATGCGCTCGTAGGGCTCCTTGGAGCCGTCCGGGAACATGGCGCGGCCGTCCTGGTCGACGATCTCGATGTTGAGACCCTGACGGGTCTCCTCGATCATGATCTGCTTGGAGATCTCGGTGATCTCCGGAAGGCTCTGCAGCGCCTGCCGCAGCGATGCGGAGGCGAGCGCGAAGGCGCCGTCGTCGGCGTTGCGCGCGCCGAACTGCGAGGTGTTGCCCTTCTCGTCCGGGCTCGGCATGTTCGACGCCTGATCCGGCGGAATGTTCGCGACGCTCTTCAGCCGCGAGCGGGTCGGCAGGCCGTCCAGCTCGATCACGCCGGAGTGACGCGCCTGGGTCTGCACGCCGAAGGCCTCGCGCATCGAGCCCGCGACCACATGCAGCTTGGCGGAATCCTGGGTGGAAAACGCGACGAGCATCACGAAGAAGCTCATCAGCAGCGCCATCAGGTCGGCGAAGGTCACGAACCAGCCGTGGCCTCCGGTGTGCCCGCCCTTCTTTCTCGCCATGCCGACCGCCTCCGACGTTCAGTGCGCGATCAGGCCGGCACGGGCTCGGCGTCTTCCGCCTCGTGCCGGTGCTTCTCCGGCAAATAGGCCAGCAGCATTTCGCGCACGAGCGTCGGGCTCTTGGAGTCGCGCATCATCAGCACGCCGTCGATGATCAGCGTGCGATTGATCTCCTCGTCGGTCAGCTTGACGTGCAGCTTGTCGGCGATCGGCAGGCAGAACAGGTTGGCGACCACCGCGCCGTAGAGCGTGGCGAGCAGCGCGACCGCCATGAACGGGCCGAGCTTGGAGGGGTCGGTCATGTTGGCGAACATCTGCACCATGCCGATCAGCGTGCCGATCATGCCGAAGGCCGGCGCGCAGTCGCCGATGGCGCGGTAGATCTTCTGGCCCTCGTCGAGATGGGTCAGGAAGTTGTCGCGGTCGCGCTCCAGATTGTCCTTGATGAAGTCGGCGTCGTAACCGTCGGCCACGAAGCGCACGCCCTTGGCGAGGAACGGATCGTCGATCTCGATCTTTTCAAGACCCATCGGCCCCTGCTTGCGGGCGATCTCGGCGAGGCCTGCAATCTCGTCCACCAGCTCGCGCTGCGTCGTGCGGCGCATGGTGAAGGCGAAGCGCAGGCCGAGCGGCAGGCCGTGCAGCATGGCGGCGAAGGGAAAGCGGATCAGCGTGGCGGCGAACGAGCCGCCGAAAATGATGATCACGGCGTGGACGTCGTAGAACATCCGCAGATCGCCGCCCATGAAGATCAGGGTGACGATTGTGATGATACCGGCGATGAGACCGAGGCCGGTTGCGATATCCATGAGACACTCCGCACAACGCTACGCACGCACAACCACACATGCGCACGCCGACCCTAGCCGGAGCCGCTTAAGGGACTGTGAAGACTAACGGTTGCTCAAGGCGCGCGGCGCGCCGCGACGCTGCGGCGGGCTTCACGGGACCGCCCGGCTGGGCTATCTGACGGGTTAACGACAGGTTGACGGCACGGGCCGTCGCCGCGCGGTTGCAGGAGGGCGTCCATGCGCGAGATCGGCCATTTCGTCGGCGGTAAGACCGTCCGCGGCGCCTCCGGGCGCACCGGCGATGTGTTCGACCCCAACACCGGCGAGGTCCAGGCCAGGGTCGCGCTGGCGTCGAAATCCGAGGTCGAGCAGGCGATCGCGAACGCCCAGGCGGCCTTTCCGGGCTGGGCCGCCACCAATCCGCAGCGCCGCGCCCGGGTGATGTTCAAGTTTCTGGAGCTGGTGCAGGCCGAGTACGACGATCTCGCCCGGCTTCTGTCCTCCGAGCACGGCAAGACCTTTCCCGACGCCAAGGGCGACATCCAGCGCGGCCTCGAGGTCGTGGAGTTCGCCTGCGGCATTCCGCACCTGATGAAGGGCGAATACACCGACGGCGCCGGCCCCGGCATCGACCTGTTCTCGCTGCGCCAGCCGCTCGGCGTCGTGGCCGGCATCACGCCGTTCAACTTCCCGGCCATGATCCCGCTTGTGGAAGTGCGCGCCGGCGATCGCCTGCGGCAACACCTTCATCCTCAAGCCGTCGGAGCGCGACCCCTCCGTGCCGATGCGGATCGCGGAGCTGTTCCTGAAGGCCGGGCTGCCGGAGGGCGTGCTCAACGTCGTCAACGGCGACAAGGAGGCGGTGGACACGCTGCTGACCGACGCGCGGGTCAAGGCGGTCGGCTTCGTCGGCTCTTCCGACATCGCGCAATACATCTATTCGACCGCGGCGGCGCACGGGAAGCGCGTGCAATGTTTCGGCGGCGCCAAGAACCACATGATCGTGATGCCGGACGCCGACATCGACCAGGCGGTCGATGCGCTGATCGGCGCGGGCTACGGCTCGGCCGGCGAACGCTGCATGGCGGTGTCGGTCGCGGTGCCGGTCGGCGAGAAGACCGCGGACCTGCTGGTGAAGAAGCTGATCCCGCGGGTCGAGAGCCTGAAGGTCGGCCCTTCGACCGATCCGCAGGCCGACTACGGCCCGCTGGTGACGAAGGCGCATCTGAACAAGGTGAAGGGCTACGTCGATCAGGGCGTGAAGGAAGGCGCGACGCTCCTGGTGGACGGCCGCGACTTCAAGCTCCAGGGCTACGAGAACGGCCACTTCATGGGCGGCTGCCTGTTCGACCACGTCACGCCCGACATGGCGATCTACAAGGAGGAGATCTTCGGCCCGGTGCTGTCGGTGGTGCGGGCGAAGGACTACGAGGAGGCGGTGCGTCTGCCGTCCGAGCACGAATACGGCAACGGCGTCGCGATCTTCACCCGCGACGGCGACACCGCACGGGACTTCACAAGCCGCGTGCAGGTCGGCATGGTCGGCGTCAACTTCGCCATACCGGTGCCGTTGTCCTATCACACGTTCGGCGGCTGGAAGCGCTCCGGCTTCGGCGACCTGAACCAGCATGGACCCGACTCGATCCGCTTCTATACCAAGACCAAGACCGTGACCGCGCGCTGGCCGTCCGGCACCAAGGAAGGCGCGGAGTTCGTCATCCCGACGATGAAGTGATCCGGCTGAGCCCCGAAGGACCATGATGAACGCATTTCCTGCCCGCCTCCCCCGCTGCGCCGGCCGGCTCGCCGCCGGGCTTTCGCTCGCGCTCGCTGCGGCCGCCTGCACCGGCGACCGCTTCGGCATGCCCGGCCCCGGCGGCGCGCCGCAGGCCGACCCCGCGGTCGCCCGGCCGGTCGCTCCGCCGGTCCCGATGGCGGGCCGCTGGACGCTGCAATCCGAAGGCCGGCAATGCACGATGAACTTCGGCCAGACCGCGCCGGCGGCCGCCGAGGGCACGGTGGCGCCGGGCGGCGGCTGCCCCGGCCAGTTCTTCACCACCCGCAAATGGACCTACGATTCCAGCGGACTGCTGCTGAGCAACCACAATTCGGAGCCGCTGGCGCGGCTCACCGGAGCGGGCGCGGCGTTCAGCGGCACCGCGACCGCGGGCGCGACGGTCACGCTCGGCCGCTGATCGCCCCGACGAATGCGGCGGAACGCGGCGGCCGGTCCGGCGTTGACGGGCCATGCCACGCCGCCGCAAACATCCCGCCCCCGCTCTCGCCGCCGGACTGGGCCTTGCCGCCCTGCATGCCGGCGTGACGCTCTGGTATCGCTGGCCGCTGGTCGCGGCCGCCGCCGCGCGCGGCACGATCGGCGATCCGGAGACGATCCGGATGGTCGGCGAGAAGACCGGCGCGATGCTGGAAGGCGCGACCCGGGCAAACCTCGAATGTCTTCGGATCGCGGGCGAGGCCGCGACCGGCCGCCTCGACCCGGCCGCGATGCTGGCCGCGCCTTCGCGGATCGCAAGCGCCGGCCTGCAGCCCGCGTTCCGGCGCGTGCGCGCCAATGCGCGGCGCTTGAACCGGCATAAATAAAAGCGAGAAGCAGCCGCGCGCAAATCAAACGTTCAGCGCGCGGTCAGTCCGCCGTCGATCGCGAACTCCGCGCCGGTGACGAAGCGGGCCTCGTCCGAGAGCAGATACACCGTCATGTCGGCGACCTCGGCCGCGGTGCCGAAGCGGCCGAGCGGAATGTCGCGGGTGATGCGCGCGCGCGCGCCGTCGGGAAAGTCGGTCGTGCGCAGGATGTCGTCGACCATCGGCCCGTCGAGAAAGGCCGGGTGCACCGAATTGCAGCGCACCTTGGGATCGAGCCGCGCGCCGTGCAGCGCGACCGATTTCGTGAGCAACCGCACGCCGCCCTTGGAGGCGTTGTAGGCCGCGAAATTGTGGCCGCCGACCAGCCCCGCGACCGACGAGAGATTCACGATCGCGCCGCCGCGCCGCCGCAGCAGCGGCATCGCATGCTTGCAGCCGAGGAACGTTCCGTCGAGGTTGACGCTCATGATCCTGCGCCAGGTCGCGAAATCGGTGTCTTCGACCGTGCCGAGCGCGGCGATCCCCGCCGCGTTCACGAGCCCGTCGAGCCGGCCGTGCGTCGCGTCGAGCGCGCCGGCCAGCGACAGCCAGTCCGATTCCGACGTCACGTCGAGGCTGTGGTCGATACCGGCCCGGCCGGCCAGATCGGTGCGCACCGGCGTGCCGCCCTCGCGCGCGACCGCCGCGGCCACGGCCGCGCCGACCGCGCCCGCCGCACCGGTGATCAGAACGATCCTGTCGTGAAGGCGACCCGGCATTCCGTCTCAGCTCTTGCCGTGATCGTGCTTGTGCGCGTGATCGTGATGCGCGTGCGCATGGTCGTGACGCGCATGGTCATCGTGATGGTGGTGATCGCGATGGTCGTGATCGTGCCCGCAGCCGCAGGCGTCGCCATGATCGTGGGCGTGGTGATGATGATCGTGGCCGTGAGGATGGCCGTGCGCATGATGATGCGCATGGTCGTGGTGATGGCCATGAGCCGCCTCACTGGCGTCGCCCTCCGGCTCGAACGGCGCCTCGATCGCCGTGACGCGCGCGCCGAGCGCCTTCAGCCAGTCCTCGATCGCCGGATCGGCGCGCAGCCGCAGCCGGCGCTCCAGCACCTGCACCGGAACGTGCCGGCCGCCGAGATGCCAGGCGAGCCGCGCCAGCGCCGGCAGGTCGTTGACGCGCGCCTCGATCAGCGCCTCGGGCTCGGCCACCACCTCGACCCATTCGCCGCTGTCGAGAACGAGCACGTCGTCGGTGCGAAGCCGCACCGGCTCGGGCAGATCGAGCTCGATGCAGGCGCCGCCTGTGCCGAACAGAAAGCCCTTCTGCGCCGCCTGCCGCTGCGTGAACGGCAGGATCAGGGTGTCGGCGACCTTGCCCTCCGGCCCCGCCCCGGCCTCGCGGCGGCGGGCCGCCGATATCACGCTCAAGGCACGCGGCATGGTTTGAATCCGTTGCGTTCGACGATGAGAAAAGCGGAGGCCGGCGTTCAGTTCAACCGCACCGGCCGGTCCGGCTCTGCGGCATCCTGCTGCGGCGGCGCGGGCTCGGCTCCGGCAACCGCCGGCGGCTGGACCGCGGGCGACGACGACGCCGGCGCGCGCGCGGCCGCCTCGCGATCCTTGCGCTCGTATTCGCGATAAGAGTGCCAGCCGAGCGGCAGGCAGGCGAGATAGAGCAGCGTGCCGAGCGCGAGCACCTGCCACGGATAGGCGATCAGCAGCGCGAAGAACAATACGAAGGCGACGATGGTCGGCAGCACCATCTCGGGCCGCACCCGCTTGCCGACCCGCTTGCCGGAGAACACCGGCAGCCGCGACACCATCAGAAACGCGATCGCCAGCGTATAGACCCCCGTCACCGCGGGCGCCGCCTTGCCCAGCCCGAGCAGGTCCACATAGATCGGCAGCATCACCACCAGCGCGCCGGCCGGCGCCGGCACGCCGGTGAAGAAGTTCGCTGACCACGCCGGCTTGTCCGGATCGTCCGCCATCACGTTGAAGCGCGCGAGCCGGAGCGCGCCGCAGATCGCGAACACCATCGCCGCGATCCAGCCGACGTTGCCGAGCGCGCCGAGGCCCCAGAGATACAGGAACAGCGCCGGCGCGCAGCCGAAATTCATGAAGTCCGCGAGGCTGTCGAGCTCCGCGCCGAACTTCGACTGGCCCTTGATCAGCCGCGCCAGCCGGCCGTCGATCCCGTCGAGGAAGGCCGCGAACACGATGGCCGCCAGCGCCATCTCCATCTTGCCCTCGAAGGCGAGCCGGATGCCGGTGAGCCCGGCGCACAGCGCCAGCAGCGTCACCAGATTGGGCAGCAGCAGACGGACCGGGATGGCGCGGAAGCGGCGCGGCCGGTCGGGATCGTGCTGGGGGTCGAAGGTCGGGAACTTCATGCGGGCAATATAGCGGCTCCCGCGGGAGGCCGCCACGGCAGCCCATCCCGGCGCAGGGGCGCGAAATCTCGCGAAATCGCGTGAAAGCGGCCGCCGGCTCAGCCGATCCGGAAGCTTCGGGCCGGATCGCCCGCGTTGAGATCGGCGATCACGGTTTCGCCGGCCAGCGCGGTCTGGCCCTCCGCGACCAGCGGCCGCGTCCCTTCCGGCAGATAGACATCGACGCGCGAGCCGAAGCGGATCATGCCGATCCGCTCCCCGGCCGCGACATTCTGGCCTTCGCTGACGAAGGGCACGATGCGGCGCGCGATCAGGCCGGCGATCTGCACCACGCCGATGCGCGCCGCGCCGGTGTCGATCAGGAAGGCGTTGCGCTCGTTGTCCTCGCTTGCCTTGTCGAGGTCGGCGTTGACGAACAGGCCCTTGCGATAGGCGATCCGCACGATGCGTCCGGCCAGCGGGCTGCGGTTCACATGGCAGTCGAACACGCTCATGAAGATCGAGACGCGCGGCATCGGCCGGTCGCTGAGACCCAGCTCCTTCGGCGGGATGGCGTTGGCGATCAGGCTGATGCGGCCGTCGGCGGGCGCGACCACAAGCCCGTCGCGCGCCGGCGTCACCCGCACCGGGTCGCGGAAAAAGTAGACGCACCACAGCGTCAGCACGGTGCCGATCCAGCCGAGCGGCGTGAAGACCCAGAACAGGATCAGGCTCGCGAGCGCGAAGCCGCCGATGAACGGATAGCCCTCCGGATGGATCGGCGCGAGCTGGGAGCGGATGGACTGGGCGATGGACATGGGGCAAGGGGCTCGGTGTCGTTGAAGCGCCGGGATGGCTGCTCAGTATTCGGTTTCCCCTCTCCCGGAACGGGAGAGGGTGGCGCGCGCAGCGCGCCGGGAGAGGGGCTTGACCTCGACAGATCCAAGCTCGATCTCGATCCTTTGCAGAACGCCGTCTGTGTTCTGAAGCACGTCGTTGTTCCAGAATCGGATCACGCGCAAGCCTTGCGACGCCAGCCAGGCATCGCGCAACCGATCCGCCTCGGATTGATTGTGCTGACCGCCGTCCACTTCCACCACCAGGGCGCGTTCCATGCAAACAAAATCAACAATATAGGGTCCGATCGGACACTGCCGCTTGAATTTGAACCCGCCGAAACGACCCGCGCGGAGCCGATACCACAAGCGACGCTCGGCATCGGTCATATGGGTGCGGAGCCTCGTCACTCCATCCGGACGCATGTCGAAGCCCCTCTCCCGCCTCGCCTTCGCTCGGCACCCTCTCCCTTTCAGGGAGAGGGGACGCAACCGCGACACCGGCGTTTGTAGCAGAGGACACCCCTACCCCGCCGCGGCGGGGTTCACGTCGGCGGGCGGCGGCGGGGCCGGCGCTGCGATCGCGTCCTCGACCGGCGGCGGGTTGCGGTTCGGCGCAACCGGATCGTCCGCCACTCGCCAGCTTCTCGCGCGCCGCCTCGGCCTCGCGCTGCCGGTTCCACATGCAGGCGTAGAGCCCGCCCTGCTCCAGCAGCGCGGCATGGGTGCCGCGCTCGGCGATCACGCCCGCGCTCAGCACGATGATCTCGTCGGCGCCGACGATGGTGGAGAGCCGGTGCGCGATCACCAGCGTCGTGCGGTTTCGCGACACGCGGTCCAGCGCATCCTGGATCTCGCGCTCGGTGTGGCTGTCGAGCGCCGAGGTCGCCTCGTCGAGCAGCAGGATCGGCGGCGACTTCAGGATGGTGCGCGCGATCGCCACCCGCTGCTTCTCGCCGCCGGAGAGCTTGAGCCCGCGCTCGCCGACCTCGGTCTCGTAGCCGTGCGGCGAGTGGCGGATGAAGCCGTCGATCTGCGCCAGCCGCGCGGCCTCCTCGACCTCGTCGTCGCTCGCCTCCCAGCGGCCATAGCGGATGTTGTAGCGGATCGTGTCGTTGAACAGCACCGTGTCCTGCGGAACCATGCCGATGGCCGCCCGCAGCGAGACCTGCGTCACGTCGCGGATGTCCTGCCCGTCGATCAGGATGCGGCCGGAGGTCACGTCGTAGAACCGGTAGATCAGCCGCGAGATCGTGGACTTGCCGGCGCCCGAGGGTCCGACAATGGCGATGGTCTTGCCGGCCGGAACCTCGAAGCTCGATGCCCTTGAGGATCGGCCGGTTCGGATCATAGGCGAAGGCCACGTTCTCGAAGCGGATCGCGCCGGCGGCGACCGCGAGCGGCTTCGCATCCGGCTTGTCGGCGATCTCGGCGGGCGCCTCAGGATCGAGAACATCAACTCGATGTCCACGGTCGCCTGCTTGATCTCGCGATAGACCATGCCCATGAAGTTCAGCGGCTGGTAGAGCTGGATCATCATGGCGTTGATCATGACGAAATCGCCGACCGTGTTGAGTGCCGGCGCGCACGCCGATAGACGCACATCACCATCGCCATCGCGAGGCCGACGGTGAAGATCGTGGCCTGTCCCGCGTTGAGCACTGCCAGCGAGGTGTAGGCCTTCACGCTCGCGTCCTCGTAGCGCGCCATCGAGCGGTCGTAGCGTCTCGTCTCGCGATCCTCGGCGACGAAATATTTCACCGTCTCGTAGTTGAGCAGCGAGTCGATGGCCTTGGTGTTGGCGTCGGTGTCGCTCTCGTTCATCTTGCGGCGGATGCCGATGCGCCATTCGGTGGCGACATAGGTGAACCACATGTAGAGCGCGACGGTGACGAGGATCACCACGACGTAGCGCCAGTCGAACACCCACAGCAGGACGGCGACGATCAGCAGCACCTCGACCAGCGTCGGCACCGCCTGCAGGATCACCATCCGCACGATGGTCTCGATGCCGTTGCTGCCGCGCTCCAGCACGCGCGTCAGCCCGCCGGTCTTGCGCTCCAGATGAAAGCGCAGCGACAGCTGGTGCATGTGCTCGAAGGTCAGGATCGCCAGCCGGCGCACCGCGTGCATCGCGACCTTGGCGAACAGCCCGTCGCGAAGCTGGGTCAGGACCGCCATCACGGCGCGCATGGAGCCATATGCAAGCGTCATGGCGATCGGCGCCGCGATCGCCCAGGCGAGCCAGGAATCCGCCGCGACCGGCGCGGTGCCCTGCGCCGATCAGCGCGTCGGTCGCCCATTTGAAGGTGAACGGGACCGCCATCGTCGCGAGCTTGGCGAACAGCAGCGCCACGGTGGCCCAGGCCACCCGCCATTTCAGGTCGGCCCGGTCCGCGGCCAGATGTAGGGCCACAGCTTCGCCAGCGTCGCGAACAACGCGCCACGGTCGGCCGAAATCTCCCGCCTCATGGTGTGAGGCGATCGCAGGTGGACATCGCTCATTCAGGGGCCCGGCAAGGCGGCGGACCGCAGAGGTGCCGGGCCGCACTGACACTTTAGACTTCATATAGGAAATTTTCGTCTCCCGGCCATGCAACCGCGGAAATTTTCCCACATGCGCGCACCGCAGGATCGCAGGCCGCCTTGTCGCCGGGCCTCGCCAGCCAGCGGCGCGATGCTTATATGACCACTCCCGCCAGCGATCGTTCCCCGTCATCGCCCCCCGATGACCGAACCATGACCGAAATCCGAAACGTCTGCGTCTACTGTGGCTCCGGCAACGGCGCCGATCCGGCCTTCGCGGGAGGTCGCGCGCCGGTTCGGCAGGATTCTGGCGCGCGAAGGCGTCGGGCCTGGTCTACGGCGGCGGCAACGTCGGGCTGATGGGCGAGATCGCCCATGCGGTGCACGAGGGCGGCGGCCGGATCGCCGGAATCATCCCGGAGTTCCTGATGGCGCGCGAGCATGCGGTGCGGCTCGGCGAGATGATCGTCACGCCCGACATGCACGCGCGCAAGCGAACGATGTTCGAGCGCGCCGACGCCTTCGTGGCGCTGCCGGGCGGCGTCGGGACGCTGGAGGAGCTGGTCGAGCAGCTCACCTGGGCGCAGCTCGGCCGCCACAAGAAGCCGATCCTGCTGGCCAACGTCAAAGGGTTCTGGGATCCGTTGTGCGCGCTGCTGGATCACATGGAGCGGATGCAGTTCATCCGCGCCGGCCTGTCGGTCAGCTATCTGGTCGAGGACGACGTCGACAAGCATCCTGCCGGCGTTGCGCGCGGCCGCGGCCGCGGTTCCGGAGGACGAGAAGCAGATGAAGGTGCCGCTGGACCGCGGGTGAGCGTGCGAAGACGATACGCGCGACACGCGGCCGAGGCATCGTTGCATGCCACCGCGGCCAATGCCACTTGACCCGAGTCCGATGAGCGCCGCGATGTCCCCTCTCCCGGAACGGGAGAGGGTGCCGAGCGCATGCGAGGCGGGAGAGGGGCTTGCGGAAAACGCCAGCGTTCGAGCAAGCCGAAGCCCCTCTCCCGGCTTCGCGCGTTCCGCGCTCAGCCACCCTCTCCCTTGCAGGGAGAGGGGAACGCACCGCCGATGACGGGACAGCAGGATAGAAACCGCGCGAACGAAACGGCGTTCAGCCCGCCCGCATCACGCCGGCGCGCCGGCCCGCATCAGCTTGGTGACGATGGAATCCATCAAGGCCTGGAACGAGGCGTCGATGATGTTCGGCGACACGCCGATGGTGGTCCAGCGTTCGCCGGTTTCGTCCTCGCTCTCGATCAGCACGCGCGTCACGGCTTCGGTGCCGGCGTTGAGAATGCGCACGCGGTAATCCGTGAGCTTCAGCCCGGCGATGTATTTCTGGTACTGCCGAGATCCTTGCGCAGCGCCACGTCGAGCGCGTTGACCGGACCGTTGCCCTCGCCCGCCGAAATCAGCCGCTCGTCGCCGACCGAGACCTTGACCACCGCCAGCGAAACCGTGACGCGCTGGCCGAGCGCGTTGATGCGCTGCTCGACGTTGACGTCGAACTGCTCGACCTCGAAATAGTCCGGCACCGAGCCGAGCATCCGGCGCGCCAGCAGCTCGAACGAGGCGTCGGCGGATTCGTAGGAATAGCCCTGCGACTCGCGATCCTTGACCTCTTCGAGCAGGCGCGGAATGCGCGGGTCATCCTTGTCGACCTTGAGGCCGATGCGCTCCAGCTCCGACATCAGGTTGGACTTGCCGCCCTGGTCGGACACCAGAACCTTGCGGCGGTTGCCGACCGCTCTCCGGCGGAACGTGCTCGTAGGTTGCAGGATCCTTCAGGATCGCGGAGGCATGGATGCCGGCCTTGGTGACGAAGGCGCTCTCGCCGACATAGGGCGCGTGGCGGTCCGGCGCGCGGTTGAGCCGCTCGTCGAGCTGGCGCGAGACCTGGGTCAGCGTCTTGAGCCGGTCGTCGGGCACGCCGATCTCGAAGGCCTGCGCGAACTCCGCTTTCAGCTTCGAGCGTGGGAATGATCGAGATCAGGTTGGCGTTGCCGCAGCGCTCGCCGAGGCCGTTCAGCGTGCCCTGGATCTGGCGCGCGCCGGCGCGCACGGCGGCGAGCGAATTGGCCACCGCCTGTTCGGTGTCATTGTGCGCGTGGATGCCGACGCTTGCGCCGGGGATCTGCTTCACCACGTCGCCGACGATGCGCTCGACCTCGTGCGGCAGCGTGCCGCCGTTGGTGTCGCACAGCACCACCCAGCGCGCGCCGGCCCCGTGCGCCGCCTTCGCGCAGGCGAGCGCATAGTCCGGATTGGCCTTGTAGCCGTCGAAGAAGTGCTCGCAGTCGAGCAGCACCTCGCGGCCCTTCGCCTTGGCCGCCTGCACGCTGTCGCGGATCGAGGCGAGATTCTCGTCGAGCGTGGCGTCGAGCGCGACCTTGACCTGATAGTCCCAGGACTTGGCGACGAAGCAGATCGCGTCCGACTTCGCATCCAGCAGCGAGACCAGGCCGGGATCGTTGGACGCCGAGCGGCCCGGCCGCCGCGTCATGCCGAAGGCGGTGAAGCTCGCCCTCGTGCCGCGGTCCGTGGCGAAGAGTTCGGTATCGGTCGGGTTCGCGCCGGGGTAGCCGGCCTCGATGTAATCGATGCCGAGTTCGTCGAGCATCGACACGATCGCGAGCTTGTCCGCGAGCGTGAAGTCGACGCCGTTGGTCTGCGCGCCGTCGCGCAGCGTGGTGTCGAACAGATACAGGCGTTCGCGCATGGACGATCTCACCAGAACCCGAACAGCTTGGTCACCAGAGCGATCGCCGCGACCAGAACCACGAATTTGAGAACGATGTAATAGAGCCAGTGCCGGGGAAACGGCGTGTCCGGACGTGTCATGAGCGCCCCTCCGAGGCGGCCAGCGGCTTTTTCATCGTGGTGTTGGCGAGCCATTCGTCGCGCCACCGAGATGGTGTTGCGCTGCTGGGCGACGAAGCCGCGCCGCGCGAAGAAATCGCGGGCGGTGTCGCTGGCGTCGACGGTGAGCGCGGTCGCGCCACGCGCGGCAGCGAGCCTTTCGATCGCGTCGGCAGAGCAGGGCGCCGACGCCCTGCCCGGCCGCGGCCGGATGCACATAGAGCATGTCGATATGGCTCTGGCCTTCGAGCGCGACGAAGCCGACGGGCGAGCCCTCCAGCGTGCCGATCAGCGTCAGCCGCTCGGCGAGCCGTTTCGCGAAGGCCTCCTCGTCGTCGGCCTCCGAAGCCCAGGCGTCCTGCTGCGCGGGATCGTAGTCGTCCTCGGTCAGTTCCGCGATCGACTGGCGCGGTAAATTTCGGCCGCGACCGGCGCGTCGGCCGGCAGGAACGGACGCAGCGCGGGCCTGGGACGGGCGGTGGCCATCAGCGCGCTCCGCCGTGGTGATGGATCGAACCCGGCAGCGGCATCGGCGGTCTCCCCCTCGCCCGGAACGGGAGAGGGTGGCGGAGCGCCGTCAAGGCGCGAAGCCGGGAGAGGGGCTTCGACGGGTGAGGATTGCGCTTGCCGCAAGCCCCTCTCCCGCCTCGCCTGCGCTCGGCACCCTCTCCCGTTCCGGGAGAGGGGATGCGCGGCGGCGGGCACACCCCAACCGCAGCATCGATCGTTCGCTGCACCACTGCACAGGCTTGCGATGCCGCCATCATCGCGCGACCTCCCAGGTCGTGCCGTCCTTGGAATCCTTCAGCACGATCCCCTTGGCCGCGAGCTCATCGCGAATACGGTCGGACTCGGCGAAGTCCCTGGCCTTGCGCGCCGCGTTGCGGGCGGCGATGCGGCTTTCGATCTCGTCGATGGCGAGTTTGGGCTGCGGCGCGTGGCTCTCCTGCCAGGTCCGCAGCGCATCGCGGCGGAAGCCGAAGAAGCCGAGCGTGCCGGCGAGCGCCCGGCGACCTTCGGCGCTCTTCAGCGCATGCATCTCCGCCACCGCCTTCGGCGTGTTGAGATCGTCGGCGAGCGCCTCGAGCACCGCGGGCGCGGGCCGCGGATCGGCCTCCGCCGACGCCGCGTCGAAGAACGAAGACAACGCCTTCTCGGCCTCCTCCAGCCCCTTCAGCGTCCAGTTGATCGGCTGCCGATAATGGCTGCCGAGCATGGCGAGCCGCGCCACATCGCCCGGCCAGTCGGCCAGCACCTCGCGGATGGTGACGAAGTTGCCGAGCGACTTCGACATCTTCTCGCCCTCGACCTGCAGGAAGCCGTTGTGCATCCAGGTCGTGGCCATGCGTTCGGTGTGGAAGGCGCAGCAGGACTGCGCGATCTCGTTCTCGTGGTGCGGAAACACGAGATCGATGCCGCCGCCGTGGATGTCGAAGGTCTCGCCGAGATGCTTCCACGACCATCGCCGAGCATTCGATATGCCAGCCCGGCCGGCCGGGCGTGCGGATATTGCAGGGCGAGGCCACGACGGGTCGCCCGGTTCGACGGCTTCCACAGCACGAAGTCCATCGGATCGCGCTTGTAGGGCGCGACATCGACGCGTGCGCCCGGCGATCATCTCGTCGAGCGGGCGCTTCGACAGCGCGCCGTAGTTCTTCATCGACGGCACGCTGAACAGGACGTGCTCTTCGGCGACATAGGCGTGGCCGTCGCGCACCAGCCGCTCGATCAACGCCTTCATCTCGTCGATGTGCTCGGTCGCGCGCGGCTCGACGTCCGGCGGCAGGCAGCCGAGCGCGGCGACGTCCGCCTTGAACTCGGCGTAGGTCTCCTCGGTCAGTTCGCGAATGGAGATGCCGCGCTCGGCGGCGCGCGCGTTGATCTTGTCGTCCACGTCGGTGATGTTGCGGACATACTTGACGCGGTCCGCGCCGTAGAGATGCCGCAGCAGCCGGTAGAGCACGTCGAACACGATCACCGGCCGGGCATTGCCGATATGGGCGAAGTCGTAGACCGTCGGTCCGCAAACATACATGCGCACGCGGGCCGGATCGAGCGGCGTGAACAGCGCCGCTTCTCGCGCGTCAGCGTGTCGTAGAGCCGCAATTCCATCGCCAAACCCAGTCCTTCCTGTCGAAGCGGCCCCGACGGGGCCGCCGCCGGCCGGGTATGCGCCTGCGCGCAACGCCATAGCCGGACGCGCCGCCGGCTGGCCGGGCGTCGATTTGTCTCGAGAGGGAGAAAAGACGGCCGCAGCCAGCGTGGAGCGCTAGCGAATAATCTCCCGGCAAATGCCGTCAGATTGCGTAAAGGCCGTTCATGGCGGGCACAATGATCCGGCCTCTGGAGACCGTCAAGGGGGGCCGGACGGCCCTGAACGGGCCAATTCCGCGGCGCGCCGTCGTCCGCGCGCCCCTTAAGTTAACGAGACCTTAACGAATTCGCTCGCATTGTCGGGAACCGGAACCGGTCCGGCCATCCGAAAGCGAGCCGTCCCATGCGATACGTCCTCGCCAGTGCCTTCGTCGCCGCCGCGCTGATCGCCGCCCCTGCCGCCGCCGCGGAAAAGCGCATCTTCATCATCTCCAACAATTCGTCGGGCTACGGCGTCGACCGCTGCCTCGCCTCCGGCGCGGCCTGCGGCAAGGCCGCTGCGGCCGCCTACTGCCAGTCCCAGCGCTTCGCGCAGGCCAACTCGTTCCGCAAGCTGGACCCCGACGAAATCACCGGCGCGGTCCCGACCTCCACGTCCAATTGCCGGGGCGGCGCCTGCGTCGAGGAATACGTCGCCATCGAGTGCCAGCGCTGAGTCCGGCGGGTTCCCTGCGCGCCTGCGCGCATTTGCATGCGAGTTCCCCCGCGGTTCGATTGAGTTGAGGGGGCGATCCCCTTAGGTTGCGATTCCGGCCGTCATTTCACGGCCGGACGCGGACCTGCATGCAGCGACTGTTCCGGTTCATCGCCCAATCCATCGGTCTTGCGCCCGATCCGCGCGCCCGGCGACACAGCGCCGAGCGGCCGATCCGGCTGCTGGTGACGGCCACCTCGTGGTGCCGGTGCTGCTGTTCCTGGGTGTGGCGCTGGATCTCCTACCAGCAGCACCGCGAGGACGCGATCGACCGCGTCCAGCGCAATCTCGGCATCGTGCACGAGCACGCGCGCAAGGTGTTCGAGACCTTCGAACTGACCGAGCGCTATCTGGAACAGATTCTCGGCGATGCCACCGACGAGCAGATCCGCTCCGCAGAGGCCGCCTACAGCCGGCGCCTGCGGGTGATGGTCGAGCGCGCTGCCGCAGCTGCGCGACATCTGGATCGTGGACGCCAAGGGCATCCCGCTGGTGTCGGGCACCGTGTTCCCGATGCCGAAGATCGACCTGTCGGATCGCGAATATTTCACCGTCCACCGCGATGCGCGGAGCGATGGCGCCTACGTCAGCGAACTGCTGAACGCACGCGCGGCCGAAGTCGCAGTTCTTCTCGATCAGCCGGCGGCGCACCGTCGGCGGCCAGTTCGGCGGCGTCATCGTGCATCTCGGTGTCGCCCGGACTATTTCGTGAATTTCTACAAGACGCTCCCGCCGCCGGGCATCGCCGCGCTGCTGCGCGCCGACGGCGCCGTTCTGGCGCGGCATCCCGACGACCTCGGCCCGAACCGCCGCCTGCC
Organism: uncultured Alphaproteobacteria bacterium; assembly: GCA_963758225.1. GTDB lineage: Bacteria > Pseudomonadota > Alphaproteobacteria > Rhizobiales > Xanthobacteraceae > Z2-YC6860. Next base: position 147,581 of record CAVWUJ010000009.1, read on the forward strand.
GGCAACGTCGCCGTTCCTGCAGGCGATCCGGCTCAATCCGCAGTCGGGCACCGTGGTCGCCGCCTCGTCGCTCGACGGCAGCGACCGCATCTTCGGCTACCGGCAGGCTCCAGGCGCTGCCGCTCTACGTCACCGCCGGCGCCAGCGAGCGCGAGATCGTTCGCGCCTGGCTGCTCGAACATGGCGAGCACATGGTGTTCGGCATGCCCGCCATGCTGGCGATGGTCGGCCTCGGCGTGATCGCGCTGCGGCGAACGCGGCGGCTCGAGGAGGAGGTCCTGCGCCGCGAAACCACCGAGCAGGCGCTGCGCCAGGCGCAGAAGATGGAGGCGGTCGGCCGCCTTCCGGCGGCATCGCGCACGACTTCAACAACATGCTGACGGTGATCCTCGGCAACATCGACATGGCCGCTCAGCCGGCTCGGCACCCGACAGCGCGCGCGTCGCAGCGCGCGCTGGACGCGGCGCGTCAGGCCTCGCAACGCGCGGCGACGCTCGTGCAGCGGCTGCTGGCCTTCTCGCGGCAGCATCCGCAGGAGGTCAGCGCGGTCGACGTCAACCGGCTGGTGCAGAACATGTCGGAGCTGCTGCGCCGCACGCTGGGCGAGACCGTGACGATCGAGACCGTGCTGGCGGGCGGGCTGTGGCGCGTCGAGGTCGATCCGAACCAGCTCGAAAACGCGCTGCATCAATCTCGCCGTCAACGCGCGCGATGCCATGCCCGACGGCGGCAAGCTCACCATCGAGACCGCCAACGCCTATCTCGACGACAACTACGCCAACGCGGCCGGCGGCGACCTGACGCACGGGCCAATACGTCATGGTGGCGGTCAGCGACACCGGCACCGGCATGAGCACGGAGGTGATGGAGCGCGCCTTCGAGCCGTTCTTCACCACCAAGGCGACCGGCATGGGCACCGGGCTCGGCCTGAGCATGGTCTACGGCTTCGCCAAGCAGTCGTCCGGCCACGTCAAGATCTACAGCGAGCCCGGCGAAGGCACGACGATCAAGCTCTACTTCCCGCGCCTGCCCGCCGACAGCGACGTGCCGGCGTGGAGCGGCGAGGAGCGCGCCGAGCCGCGCCGCCGGCGCCGGCGGCGGCAACCGCGAGACCATTCTGCTGGTCGAGGACGACGACGGCGTGCAACCGCTTCGCCTGCGAGGTCCTGCGCGAGCAGGGCTATCGCGTGATCGCCGCCGGCGACGGCCCCACGGCGCTGGCGCTGCTGCGAAGCCGAGCCCGACATCGACCTGCTGTTCACCGACGTGGTGCTGCCCGGCGGCATGAACGGCCGCCAGCTCGCCGACGAGGTGCTGCGGCGGCGGCCGGCCATGCCGGTGCTGTTCGCCACCGGCTACACCCGCAACGCCATCATCCACCACGGCCGGCTCGACGCCGACGTGGAACTCCTGACCAAGCCGTTCACCGCCGACGCGCTGATGCGCAAGGTGCGCGAGATCCTCGACGGCGCGTCGGCCGGCTCGTAACCGGGCGAAGATACGGGCGGAATCACCGCGATCCGGAACCAATGCATGGCGCGCGTGTTGCACCCCCGGCTGCGGGGGGAGCACAGGAGATCACGATGTCCGCCCTCGCCGTTCGCGCCATGGTCCAGTCTCATCCCGAAAAGCCCGCCCCATGCCGAAGCGATCAGCCGCTGCATCGACGCCTGTTTCGGCTGCGTAGAGACCTGCACGGCCTGCGCCGACGCCTGTCTGTCCGAGCGCGACGTCGAGCGAGTCTGGTCTCCTGCATCCGGCTCAACCTCGATTGCGCAGCCGTGTGCAACGCCACCGGCAGCATCATGTCGCGCGCCAACAAGGCCGGACATCGCCAGCTTCTGGAGGCGCAGCTGGCCAATTGCATCGCATTCTGCCGCGCCTGCGCGGCCGCCTGCGCGCGCCACGGCGAGCATGCACATCGCATTGCCAGGTCTGCGCCGAAGCCTGCACGGCCTGCGCGCAGGCGTGCAACGAGATGCTGTCGCGCTGCGCATGCCGGCCTGAACCGGGCGCGCGACCGCGCCGGCCTCAGCGCTTGTCCACCGACTGCCGGCCGGCGCCCGCAACCAAGATCGCGAGGCAGCCGCCGGCGATCGCCATGTTCTTCAGGAAATGGTTGAGCTGGTTGCCGTCGGCCAAATTCAGGTGCGCGACCAGCGCGGAGAGCACGCAGAACGCCGCGATCGCCAGTGCGGTGATGCGCGTGCGATAGCCGATGATCATGAAGACACCCGCCGCCGCCTCGAACACGATGGTGAGCGGGACGAGCAGCGACGGCAGCGGCAATCCGAGCTTGGTGAAATAGCCGACCGATCCGCCGTAACCGCGCACCTTGTTGTAGGCCGAGATCACGAACAACGCGCCGATCAGCACGCGTCCGATCAGGAGCGCCGTGTCGTTGTAGGACGAGAGCCGGCTTTCGATTCGGTCGAGCATGGGAACCTCCCGGGTGCGAGGCCCGCCAGTCTGCACCCCGGCCGCGACCGCGGCAACGCGCCATCCACAGCCATGCCGCTCCGGACGACGCTGCGATCAGCCGCGCGCGACCTCCTGGTCGATGGCGCCGAAGATCGAACGGCCCTGCTCGTCCTCCATCTCGATCCGCACCCGGTCGCCGAAGCTCAGGAACGGCGTTTTCGGCGCGCCGTAGCGGATCGTCTCGACGGAACGGATCTCGGCGATGCAGGAATAGCCGACGCCGCCCTCGTCCACCGGCTTGCCGGGCCCGCCGTCGGCATCGCGGTTGGACACCGTGCCCGAGCCGACGATGGCGCCGGGCCCGAGCGGACGCGTCTTCACGGCATGGGCGATCAGCGTCGGGAAATCGAAGGTGCAGTCCTACGCCCGCGTTCGGCCGGCCGAACGGCTTGCCGTTGACGGAGCTCAGCAGCGGCAGCGAGAGCTTGGCGCCGTCCCAGGCCGAGCCCAGTTCGTCGGGCGTCACGGCCACCGGCGTGAAGGCCGTCATGCCCTTGCTCTGGACGAAGCCGAAGCCCTTGGCGAGTTCCGGCGCGATGAGATTGCGAAGGCTGACGTCGTTGACCAGCATCACGAGCCGGATCGCTTCGCCGCCTCCTCCTCGGCGCGCCGCCTGCCGCACGCCGGTGCAGATCACCGCGACCTCGGCTTCGAGATCGACGCCCCATGCGGTGTCGCCGACCGGCATCGGATCGCAAGGGCCGAGAAAGCCGTCGGAGCCGCCGCGATACATCAGCGGATCGGTCCAGAACGATGCCGGGAGCTCGGCGCCGCGGGCCCGCCGCACCAGCGCGACATGGTTCACATAGGCCGAGCCGTCGGCCCAGCCGAACGAGCGCGGCAGGGGCGCGGCGCATTGCTGCGGATCGAACGGCCGATGCGCGATGCGGCCGGCCTCCAGCGCGTCCGCGATCTCCTGAAGGCGCGGCTCGGCCGCGTCCCAGTCGTCGAGCGCAGCGAGCATGGTCGGCGGCGACGGCGGCGGCGTCCGGCGCAACGGGTCAGATCGCGGGAGACGACGACGAGGCGGCCGTCGCGCCCGTGCTTGAGTGAGGCAAGTTTCATGGTTTATTTCGGCTCCCGTCGGTTGGGGTCGAAGTGCTTCTTCAGGCCCTCCCAGCAATCGACATAATCGTCCTGCCGGGTCGGGCAGTTCGGCGGCATAGTTCGTCACGCGCTGGCGGTAGCGCGTCTCGAACATGAAGGCCAGCGTGTTGGCCAGCTTCACCGGCTTCAGCTCGGCGTTGCTGGCATGCTCGAAGGCATCGCTGTCGGGCCCATGCGGCAGCATCTGATTGTGCAGGCTGAAGCCGCCGGGCACGAAGCCCTCGGGCTTGGCGTCATAGACGCCGTACACGAGCCCCATGAACTCCGACATGACGTTGCGGTGATACCAGGGCGGCCGGAACGTGTTTTCCGCCACGGCCCAGCGCTCGGGGAAGATCACGAAGTCGATATTGGCGGTGCCGCTGCGTTTCCGATGGCGACGTCATCACCGTGTAGATCGACGGGTCGGGATGATCGAACAGCACCGAGCCGACCGGCGAGAAGCGCCGCAGGTCGTATTTGTAGGGATAGTAGTTGCCGTGCCAGGCGATCACGTCGATCGGCGAATGCGGCAGCTTGCGATGCGGAACAGTTCGCCGCCCCATTTGACGACCAGCGTGTGCGGCGCATCGACATCCTCGTAGGACGCCACCGGCGCAAGGAAGTCGCGCGGGTTGGCGAGGCAATTGGCGCCGATCGGCCCGCGGTCCGGCAGCGTGAGCGCGCCGCCGTAATTCTCGCAGACATAGCCGCGCGCCAGCCAGCCATGGGCTCGGCGCGGAAGATCACGCCGCGCGGGATGATGCAGATCTCGCCCGGCTCGATCTCGATCACGCCGAATTCGGTGACGAAGCGCAGCCCGCCCCTCCTGCGCCACGATCAGCATCTCGCCGTCGGCGTTGAAGAAGTGCTCGTGCTCCATCGCGCGCGGTGACGATCAGAACATGCGCCGCCATGCCGTTCTGCGCCTCGGCATCGCCGGCGACGGTGACGGTGCGCAGCCCGGTGACGAAGGTCAGCGCCTCGTCCGGGATCGGCGTCGGGCTCCAGCGCAACTGGCCGAGCGGCAGATCGGTGTCGTCGCGCTCGGGCGCGGTGCGGATCGAAGCCCTTGTCGATGCGCTCGAAGCGGCCGGTGTGCCGCACCGTAGGGCGGATGCGATAGAGCCAGGAGCGCTGGTTGGTCGCCTGCGGCGCGGTGAACGGCGAGCCGGAAAGTTGCTCGGCATAAAGGCCGTAATTGACCTTCTGCGGCGAATTGCGGCCCACCGGCAGCGCGCCCGGCAGCGCCTCGGTCTCGAAGCGTGTTCCCGAAGCCCGACATGTAGGCCGCGGCCATCGCAGTGCTCCCAGTCGGACAATACCGACGAGCGCATATTAGTTTCAAATGAAACCGATAGGCGCTCTGCATTATCACACGCCGCCGCAACGGGCAAGGTCGCGATCCTGCGCTTCGACCCCGACGTGTCCCGGTTAGCCTCCGTTGCGTCCGCATCGGGCAGTCTCGCGCCAAGGTCTGTCCAAAAGCAGAAGCCTGCGGCAACAGGCAACGGCGCCGCCAACGGGGCTAAGATCGAAATGGACAGCGGTCCGTCCGAAGACGGCGTCCCTCGGAAACACCGGCTACGGAAGCGGCCGAGGCCGCTCCGCTGCAAGCTGGAAAGTTCCTTCCCTACCGGCTGAACGTCGTGGCCAGCCTGGTGTCGCAGGCGCTGTCGCGCATCTATGCGCAGCGCTACGGCATCGGCGTGCCGGAATGGCGGGTGCTGGTGACGCTCGGCCAGTTCGGCGTCATGACCGGCAAGGCCATCGGCACGCACAGCCACATGCACAAGACCAAGGTGTCGCGCGCCGTGGCCATGCTGGAGAAGCGCAAGCTGCTGGTGCGGCGCGCCAACCGCGCGGACCTGCGCGAAGTCGTTCCTGGCGCTGACCGACGCAGGGCCGGCAGATGTACGAGGAGCTCGCGCCGGTCGCGCTCGACTTCGCGCAGCGGCTGGCCGACGCCGTCGATCCCGAGGACCGATCCGCGCTTCGACCGCGCGCTCCAGCGGCTCACCGAGCGCTCGGAGCAGACTCGCCGCCGAGTTCGGCCGCAGCAAGCGCAAGACGGCCTGATCGCTCCGGTCGCCTGACCCGCCTCAAAGTCAAAGCCTGTCCGGCGGAACGAACGCCGCCCGAATTGCCGGTCGAGGACGATCCGCAAGCCTGCTAGATTGTGCGCAGCGCAACCGCGCGCGTGCAAGACCGGGAGGCTTCGTGAAGCTCTACACCTATTTTCGTTCGTCGGCCGCCTATCGCGCTCCGCATCGCGCTCAACCTCAAGGGCATCGCGACCGACGAGTCGATCTCGATCCATCTGACCAAGGACGGCGGCCGCCAGCACGCGGCCGGAGTACCGCGCGATCAATCCGCAGGCGCCGCGTTCCGTCGCTGGTTCTGGACAACGGCGAGATCGCTGATCGCAGTCGCCGGCGATCATCGAATATCTGGACGAGGTCCAGCCCGATCCGCCGTTCCTGCCGGCCGATCCGGTCGCGCGCGCGCATGTCCGCGCCTTCGCGGCCGTGATCGGCTGCGACATCCATCCGCTCAACAACCTCGCGCCGCTGCAATATCTCAAGCGCGAGCTGAAGCAGGAGCAGCCGGCGATCGACGCCTGGTATCACCACTGGGTCAAGCAGGGCTTCGCCGCGCTCGAAACGATGATCCGGCCGGGCCCCTATTGCTTCGGCCGAGACGGTCACGCTCGCCGACATCTATCTCGTGCCGCAGATGTACAATGCGCGCCGGCTCAAGGTGCCGCTCGACGCCTTCCCGAAGCTGGTCGCGGCCGACGCCGCGCTCATGAAGCTGCCGGCCTTCGACAAGGCGCGGCCGGAAAACCAGCCGGACGCCGAATGAGGCCGGCGCGCCCCGCCGCAGCGGCGGCCACGCGACGCAGGGCAGCCCGGGCAAAATCGCGGAACGCGACCCGCCCGGCCATGCCATAACGGGCCGCCCGGGGGCGGCCCGCCCTCACGACGCAACGAGCGACGAGACAATCGTGGCCAGATCCAACATCTCGTCCTCGTCGTCGTCTGGATGATCGGCGCGCTGCTGTCGTTCTCGGTCGTCGGCGGTCTCGATCCGCGGTCTCGCCGCCGCCATGGCGATCCCCGAGATCCTCGCGATCCGCACCGGCTTCGGCCTGATCGTGATGGTGCGCGATCGCGCTGTCGATGCCGCAGTTGCGCGCGCTGCTCAGGCCCGCGCGCATGGGCATGCACGTCTGGCGCAACGGCGTCCATCTCGTCGCGCAATACTTCTGGGCCTGGGGCGTGACGCTGCTGCCGCTGGCGATGGTGTTCGCGCTGGAGTTCACCATGCCGATGTGGGTCGCGCTGCTGGCGGTTCCGATGCTCGGCGAGCGGATGACGCCGAGCCGGATCGGCAGCATCGTGCTGGGCTTCCTCGGCGTGATGGTCATCGTGCGGCCGGGCTTCGAGGGCTTCCAGCCCGCCGCCGTCTATGGTGCTGGTCGCGGCGCTTCGGCTACGCGCTGTCGCTGATCGCAACCAAGCAGCTCACCGCGACGGTGTCAGCGCCTTCGCGATCATCTTCTGGATGAACGTGATGCAGTTTCCGATGGCGCTGGCGTTCAGCGATCCGCTGTTCGTGCTGCGCATCGACGGCAGCAACTGGCTCGCGGCGCTCGGCATCGGGCTCGCGGGCCTGTCCTCGCATTACTGTCTGACCAAGGCGTTCCGGTACGGCGATGCCTCGCTCGTCGTGCCGATCGACTTCCTGCGGATCCCGCTGATCGCGATGGTCGGCTGGATGTTCTACGGCGAGGGTCTGGACATTCTGGTGTTCGCGGGCGCCGGACTGATCGTCGCCGGCGTGCTGTGGAATCTGCGCGCCGAATCGCGCCGCCCCGCCATGCCGCAGCCGGCGCCGGCGGCAGCCATCGCGGGCACGCCGCCGCCGGACGAGCCGCATAGCGGTGGACGGCCTGCGGCTTGACGGCACGGCGCCCGTCCCTTCACACTTTGGCCGCCATTCGCGCCTTCTAATCCGGCGCCGATCAGCGCACGCATTCGAAGCGGAAACGGGCCCGCCGGGGATCGATGCTTTGCCGATGACGACGGATTGCCCATGACTGCATGCCCATGACTGCTTTGCCCACGACGATGTCCGCCAGCCGGATCGCGCCGACGATGGCGCTGGCCGCGCTCGCGCTCGGCCTTGCCGCCGGCCCCGCGCCGGCGCAGCAGAGCCGCGCCTGCACCCAGCTCGAAGCCCAGCTCGCGGCCTTCGATCGCGGCGGCGCCAACGATCCGGCGCGCGCCGAGCAGATCCGCCGCTACGAGGACGCCGCCAACCGCCAGCAGGCCGAGCTCGAACGTGCGCTTGCGCAGTCGCGCCAGCTCGGCTGCGAGGGCCGCGGCTTCTTCCTGTTCTCCGGACCGGCGCCCGAACAATGCGGACCGCTGAACCGGCGCATCCAGCAGCAGCGCGCCAATCTCGACCGCGTGCAGTCCGAGCTGACGCAATTGCAGTCCGCCTCCGCGGGATCGGAGCGCGAGGCCCAGCGCCGCGCGATCATGGCCGCGCTGGCGCAGAACGACTGCGGCCCGCAGTACCAGCAGGCGGCGCAGCCGCGCGGCGGCGGCCTGTTCGAGGCGCTGTTCGGACCCGGCTCGATCTTTACGCCGGGCCCCGACACCGGCGGCCCGTCCGGCACCTTCCGCACCGTCTGCGTGCGCACCTGCGACGGCTACTTCTATCCGATCTCGTTCGCCACCACCCCCGAGCGCTTCGGCGAGGACGAGCGGGTGTGCCAGCGCTCCTGCCCGGCTGCCGAGGTCGCGCTCTATTCCTACCGCAATCCGGGCGGCGACATCCGCGAGGCCACCTCGATCAGCGGCCAGCCCTACAGTTCGCTGCCCAATGCGTTTCGCTACCGGCAGGCATACGACAAGGCCTGCAGTTGCCGCGCGCCGGGCGAGACCTGGGCCGAAGCGATGAAGCACCTCGAAGACCAGACGGTCGAACGCGGCGACATCGTCGTGAACGAGCAGCGCTCCCGCCAGATGTCGCAGCCGCGCACCGACGCCCAGGGCAAGCCGGTCCGGCCCGATCCGCGCGCCGCGCAGAACCCGGTCGCCGCCTCGCAGCCCACGCCGCCCGGCGTGCTGTCCGAGGCGCCGGCCCAGCCGGACCCCAAGCGCAGCGTCCGTACCGTCGGCCCCACGTTCTACCCGGTCCGCTGATCCGGCCATTGCGGGAACCGGCCCGCCGGGCTACGCCCTGAACGGCGCATGCGGCCGCGGTCGGCCACGCGCGCGACCCGAGCCGGACGCCTCCATGCGCCCACCTTCGGATTCGACAGCGGCATGACCACCGGACTGACGCGCAGGACCGCTCTGGCAGGAATGATGGCCGCGGGGCTCGCGCCGGCCCGGGCGCAGGTCATGGGCGAATGGCCCGAACGCGCCGTCACGCTGGTTCACGGGCTCGCCCCCGGGGGCCCGTCCGACATCATCGCGCGGATCGTCGCCGAGGGTCTGCAGAAGCGGCTGGGCCAGCAGGTCGTGGTCGATGCGCGCCCCGGCGCGGGCGGGCGCGTCGCCGCCGCGCAGATCGCCCGGGCCAATCCCGACGGCTACACGCTGATGACCATTCCCTCCGGTCACGCGGTCTCGGCCGCGCTCTACAAGACCCTGCCCTACCGGCCGGTCGACGACTTCACCATGATCTCGATGCTGACGGAGTTTCCGTTCCTGCTCGTGACCTCGTCCGACAACGGCGTGCGCAACCTCGACGACTTCGTGAAGCTGGCGCGCGGCCGCGCCTCGCCGCTCCTGTTCGGCAGCGCGGGCAACGGCTCGTTGCAGCATCTGGCCGGCGAGCTTCTGTCCAAGACCCTCAACATCACGTTCCAGCACGTGCCCTATCGCGGCGCGATCCAGGCCATCTCCGACATGATGGCGAAGCGCATCGACTTCATGGTGGATTCGCCGACCGCCGAGATGCAGTTCATCCGAAGCGGACAGGTGCGCCCGCTGATGGTGACGTCGGGTGTGCGTTTCTTCGCGCTGCCGGATGTGCCGACCAGCGCGGAGGCCGGGATTCCGAACTTCGCGTTCACGTCCTGGCAGGGGCTGGTCGGGCCCGCGGGCCTGCCGCGGATGATGGTCGACCGCATCGCGACGGAAGTCGCCGGCGTGCTCGGCGATCCGAATGCGGTCGAGCGCGTCCGCCGCATCGGCAACGTGCCGGCGCCGAACAATCCGGGCGAATTTCGCGCCCGCGTGATCGCCGACATCGGCAAATGGTCCGAGGTCGTGGAGAACTCGCGGATCGAGCGGATTTGAACGGCACGCCGCACGCCGCACGCAGCAGCCGGCTGCCGCTTCGGAAGCAGCCGGCTCAGAAATCGAACGCCTCGCTGCGCGCGGTTCCGCGGCTTTTCAGCAGCATGTCGTCGGGCTGCGGCAGCGGCTCGCCCGGATCGCGGAATTTGTTGACGATCGGATAGCGGCGGTCGCGCCCGAAGTTGCGGAGCGTGACCTTCACGCCCGGCGCGGCCTGCCGGCGCTTGTATTCGGCCAGGTTCAGAAGCCGCTCGACCCGCACCACAATGTCGCGGTCGTAGCCCTCGGCGACGATCTCGGCCACCGGGCGCTCGCGCTCCACGAGCCGCTCCAGCACGGCGTCGAGCACCTCGTAGGGCGGCAGCGAATCCTGGTCGGTCTGGTTCTCGCGCAGCTCCGCGGTCGGCGGCTTCACGATCGCGTTCTCGGGGATCACCGGGCCGTCCGGGCCGAGCGCGAAGTCCGGCTTCCAGCCGTTGCGCAGCCGCGACAGCCGGTAGACCTCCATCTTGTAGAGATCCTTGATCGGATTGAAGCCGCCGTTCATGTCGCCGTAGAGCGTGGCGTAGCCGACCGACATCTCCGACTTGTTGCCGGTCGTCACGACCATCAGGCCGAACTTGTTGGAGATCGCCATCAGGATGGTGCCGCGCGCGCGCGACTGGAGATTCTCCTCGGTCACGTCGGCGGGCAGGCCTTTGAACAGCGGCGCGAGCGCGCCTTCGAGACCCTGCACCGCGCTTTCGATCGGCAGGATGTCGTAGGCGATGCCGAGCGCCTTCGCGATCGTCGCCGCGTCGTCGAGCGAATCCTGCGACGTGTAGCGATACGGCAGCATCACGCAGCGCACGCGCGCCGCGCCCAGCGCATCGACCGCCATCGCCGCACACAGCGCGGAATCGATGCCGCCGGATAGCCCCAGCACCACGCCCTTGAAGCCGTTCTTGTCGACGTAGTCGCGCAGGCCGAGCACGCAGGCGGCATAGTCGGCCCTCTCGCCCTCCAGCAACGTCGCCATCGGCGGCGCGACGCAGCGCCAGGTGTCGGCCTCGCGCCGCCATTCGAGCGTCGTCACGGTCTCGCGAAACGACGCGAGCTGCGCAGCCAGCGAGCCGTCGGCATGCAGCGCGAACGAGCCGCCCTCGAACACCAGTTCGTCCTGGCCGCCAACCTGGTTCACGTAGATGAGCGGCAGGCCGGATTCCACCACGCGCGCCACCGCCACGTTCAGCCGCTCGTCGACCACGCCGCGGCGATAGGGCGAGCCGTTGGCCACGACGAGAATTTCGCCGCCGGATTCCGCGATGCACTCCACCGGCTCCGGTCCCCAGATGTCCTCGCAGACCGGAAAGCCGATCCGCACGCCACGGAACGCCACCGGACCGGGCATCGGTCCGGGCACGAACACCCGCTTCTCGTCGAACACGCCGTAGTTCGGCAGATCGACCTTGAAGCGCAGCGCGGCGATCCCGCCGCCATCGAGCAGCGCGACCGCGTTGTAGAGCTTGCCGGCCTCAAGCCAGGGCGTGCCGATCAGCACCGCCGGACCGCCGTCCGCGGTCTCGCGCGCCAGCCGCTCGACCGCGGCGCGGCAGGCGGCCTGGAACGCGGGCTTCAGCACCAGATCTTCCGGCGGATAGCCGGCGACGAACAGCTCCGGGAACACGATCAGGTCGGCGCCCTGCGCCGCGGCCTCGGCGCGCGCGGCGCGCGCCTTCGCCTCGTTGCCGGCGACGTCGCCGACCACGGGGTTGAGCTGAGCAAGCGCGATCTTGAGACGGTCGGCGGGACGCGGGGTCATGGTGAAGGTCTAGCGCGGCGGGGCCGTGCTCGGCAATTCACACCAGGCCGAGGCGTTCGGCGAACGCCACCAGCCAGACCAGCCCGGCCAGCAGCAGCGCAATCGCGACCGCAAGCGAGCCCACGTCCTTGACGAAGCCGATCGCCGGATGGGTCTCCGGCGTGACGTGGTCGGAGAGCTTCTCCAGCGCGGTGTTCAGGATCTCGACGATCAGCACCAGCAGCACCACGCCGACCAGCGCCAGCCAGCGCCAGGCGTCGAGCGCGACGACGAGGGCCAGCGGCACCGCGATCAGGAGCAGAACCAGCTCCTGCTGGAACGCGGTCTCCCGCCGGCCGATGGCCAGAAGACCGTGCCAGGAGTTGCGGAAGGCGAGAAGAATTCTGCGCAAGGCCCCCTCGCCCGCTGCCGTCTAGAGTCCGGACACCGCCGGCAGCGGACGCGCCTTGGCGGCGCGCTCGGCCTTGAGCAGTTCGGCGAGCAGGAACGCCAGCTCAATCGCCTGCTCGGCGTTGAGCCGCGGATCGCACAGCGTGTGATAGCGGGCGTTCAGCCCCTCGTCGGTGATCGCGTGCGCGCCGCCGGTGCATTCGGTGACGTTCTGGCCGGTCATCTCCAGGTGAACGCCGCCGGCGTGCGTGCCCTCGGCCGCGTGGATCGAGAAGAAGGACTTCACCTCCTTCAGGATCAGGTCGAACGGACGGGTCTTGTAGCCGGTGGTCGCGGTGATGGTGTTGCCGTGCATCGGATCGCACGACCAGACCACCGCCTTGCCCTCGCGCTCGACCGCCCGGATAATGCCGGGCAGCATCTCGCCGACCTTCTCGGCGCCGAGCCGGACGATCAGGGTGAGCCTGCCGGGCTCGTTGTCCGGATTGAGCACGTCGATCAGCTTCAGAAGATCGTCGGTCTTGGACGACGGGCCGCACTTCAGGCCGATCGGGTTCACGATGCCGCGCATGTATTCGACATGCGCGTGGTCGAGCTGCCGGGTGCGGTCGCCGATCCACAGCATGTGCGCGGAGGTCGCGCACCAGGTGCCCGGCCGCGTGGAGTCCTCGCGGGTCAGCGCCTGCTCGTAGCCCAGCAGCAGCGCCTCGTGGCTGGTGTAGAAATCGGTGGTCTTGAGCTCCGGATGCCGTTCGAGATCGAGGCCGCAGGCCTGCATGAAGGCCAGCGCCTCGGAGATGCGGTCGGCGAGTTCGAGATAGCGCTGCCGGCTCTTCGGATCGAGGTCGAGCATCCACTGGTGCACGCGGCCGAGGCTGGCGTAGCCGCCATGCGTCAGCGCGCGGATCAGGTTCAGCGTCGAGGCGGAATGCCGGTAGGCTTCGATCATGCGCACCGGGTCCGGCGTGCGCGCCGCCGCGGAGAACTCCGGACCGTTGATGATGTCGCCGCGATAGCTCGGCAGCTCCTGGCCGTTCTTCTTCTCGACCGGCGATGAGCGCGGCTTGGCGAACTGGCCGGCGATGCGGCCGACCTTCACCACCGGAACGGATGCGGCGTAGGTCAGCACCACGGCCATCTGAAGGAACACGCGCAGGAAGTCGCGGATGTTATTGGCGCTGATGTTGTTGGCGCTGGGATCGGTGAAGCTCTCGGCGCAGTCGCCGCCGTGCAGCAGGAACCCCTCGCCCTGGGCCACCCGGCCGAGCGCCGCCTTCAGGTTGCGCGCCTCGCCGGCAAAGACCAGCGGCGGATAGCTCGCGAGCTGCCGCTCCACGCCTTCAAGCGCGGCGGCGTCCGGGTAGTCCGGAACCTGCACGATCGGCTTCTTGCGCCAGTTGTCGCGCGTCCAACGCTCGGCCACGACGGAACCTCCTGTTGATAACGGCCGGGATATAACCCCAAGGGGTTGAAAGGGCAAACCGTCGGGGGCAGCGCGGCGTCAAAACGGGCCAGCCTGGCGGCGAAATGCGATGCCGTTTGCGGTCCATCTGCCGGGTGGCGCCTTACCCCGCCGCGACCGTTTCACCCCGGACCTTGCTGTAGGCCTTGGTCCGCATCGTCACCAGCTCCTCGGCCGCCGTCGGATGCACCGCCATCGTCGCGTCGAAGTCGGCCTTGGTGGCCTTCATCTTCACCGCGATGCCGATCGCCTGGATCATTTCGCCGGCGTCCGGCCCCACGATGTGGCAGCCGACCACCCGGTCGGAGGCCGCATCGACCACGAGCTTCATGAAGGTGCGGGTGTCGCGGCCCGGCAGCGTCGCCTTCATGGGCCGGAACGAGGTCTTGTAGACGTCGACGGTCTCGTAAGTCTTGCAGGCATCCTTCTCCGACAGGCCGATCACGCCGACCTCCGGTTCGGAGAACACCGCCGTCGCCACGTCGCTGTAATCGACGCGAACGGACTTGCCGCCGAATACGGTGTCGGCGACGGCATGGCCCTCGCGGATCGCGACCGGCGTGAGCGCAATGCGGTCGGTCACGTCGCCGACCGCGTAGATGTGCGGCACCGACGTGCGCGAATATTCGTCCACCTTGATCGCGCCCTTGGGATCGAGCGCGACGCCGGCCGCGTCGAGGCCCAGATCCTTCGTGTTCGGATGACGGCCGGTCGCGAACATCACTTGGTCTACGGTGAAGCTCTCGTGATCGGAGAGCGACACGCACAGCCCGCGATCGACGCGCTCGACGCCGTCGACGATCTGGTTCGTCACGATCCGGATGCCGCGCTTCTCCAGCTCGCCGCGCAGATGCTGGCGCACGTCGTCGTCGAAGCCGCGCAGGATGTTGTCGCCGCGATAGACCAGCGTGACCTCGGAGCCGAGCCCGCTGAAGATGCCGGCGAACTCCACCGCGATATAGCCGCCGCCCTGAATCAGGATGCGCTTCGGCAATTCCTTGAGGTGAAACGCCTCGTTCGACGAGATGACGTGTTCGAGGCCCGCGATCTGCGCGCCCATGTGCGGCGCACCGCCGGTCGCGATCAGGATGTGCTTGGCCCGCACGGTCTCGCCGGTCGCGACCAGCCGCACCGTGTGCGCGTCCTCCAGCACCGCACGGCTGCGGACGACCTCGACCTTCGCGCGCTCCAGCGTGGACGAATAGGCCAGTTCGAGCCTGTCGATCTCGCGGTCCTTGTTGGCGATCAGCGTGGCCCAGTCGAACCTGGGCGCGCCCGGCAGGCTCCAGCCGTAGCCGGCCGCGTCCTCGAAGTCCTTGGCGAAACGCGAGGCGTAGACGAGGAGCTTCTTGGGCACGCAGCCGCGGATCACGCAGGTGCCGCCGACGCGGTACTCCTCGGCGACCATCACCTTTGCGCCGTGGCCGGAGGCGATGCGCGCGGCGCGCACGCCGCCCGATCCCGCCCCGATCACGAACAGATCGACCTCGCGCGCCATTGGCCCTCCCCGCTCCCGAACCTGCGGCTTTCGGCTCTGCCGTGTCAGAGCAGGTTGTGGCCCTTTTTCTTCATCTCGGCGCGCATGCGTCCCGATACTTCGGCGGCGAGCTTGTCGGCCCAGGCCTCGACCCGGTTGCCGGCCTCGTCCAGCGCCTTGGGCTCGCCCTCGATCACCTTGCGGCCGAGCGGCGTCTTGTAGAACGCCAGCAGATCCTTCAGCTCCTGCTCGGTGAACTGCGACGCATAGGCCCGCGCGATCTCGGTGTGAACCTCCGAGATGCGCGGCTCCAGCTCCTTGCGAAGCTGGTTGGCCACCGTCTCAAGGTCGGTCCCTGCGGTCGGGTTGGCCTGCAGGATCAGGTTCTTGTTGTGCTCGACGACGCCGACGACCACCGGATCGAACATGTTCACGCCGCCCTTCAGGTCGAGGATCTGGCGGGCCAGCGACACCGCGCCGGCCGAAGGCTGCTGCTGCGCCTGCGCGGCGCCGAGCGAGATCGCCCCGGCCAGCGCCACGGCGCTCATCGTGCGGGTCAGGAAAGATGCGATGCTCACTTGCTCACTCCTTGTTGCATCAAAGGCGCGCCGGATGCGTCCGCCGCGCCGGCGGCGAAAGCGGATCGCCGCCGTTCAGGATCGTTCCACCACCCGGACCCCGGCAGGGCCCGCGAGTATGGCCGCTTGCGCAAACCCGATAAAGAGACCGGATTCGACCACGCCCGGGATGGCGCAGAGCCGACCGGCCAAAGCGGCGGGATCGGGAATGCGGCCGAGCGCGGCATCCAGAATCCAGTGGCCGCCGTCGGTGACGAAAACATGACCGCTCTTGTCGCGGCGCAGCGCGGTCGCGCCCGGCGCGCCGCAGGCCGCACAGGCCGCCTCGACCGCGCGCTGCGTCGCTTTCAGTCCGAACGGGTTGACCTCGACCGGGAGCGGAAAGCGCCCGAGCGCATCGACCAGCTTCGCTTCGTCGGCGATCACGATCATCCGGGCCGAGGCCGCGGCGACGATCTTTTCGCGCAGCAATGCTCCCCCGCCGCCCTTGATCAGCGCGAGACCGGGGCCGATCTCGTCGGCGCCATCCACGGTGAGGTCGAGTTCGGGAGTCTCGTCGAGCGTCGTCAGCGGCACGCCGAGGCCTTCGGCCTGCGCCCGCGTCGCCTCGGAGGTCGGCACGCCGACCACCTTCAGTCCGTCACGCACGCGCTCCGCCAGCAGGTCGACGAAGTGCCTGGCGGTCGAGCCGGTGCCGAGCCCGAGCCGCATGCCGGGCTCGACCCATTCGAGCGCGCGGGCGGCCGCTTGACGTTTGAGGGCTTCGATGTCCATGAACGGCTGAGCCTTTGAATTGCGCCTGTCTAGCCGCCTTCAACCCGCCCGGATAGCCCGAAAAGCATGTCTTTCCTCACTGTCGTGTTCGACCTGGACGGAACGCTGGTGGAGACCGCGCCCGACCTTTGCGCCACGCTGAACGTGGTGCTGGACCGCGGCGGCTTTCCCGCGGTCGACTACGCCGCCGCGCGCACGATGGTCGGCGCCGGCGCGCGGGTGATGATCGAGCGCGGCGTGGTGTCGTCGGGCCGCGCCGCGACGCCCGCCGAGATCGACCGCATGTTCGGCGAGTTCATCGAACATTATGCGGCGAACATCGCAAACAAGTCCCACGCCTTTCCCGGCCTCGTCGAAGCCCTCGACCGGCTGGCGGAGCGCGGCTGCGTGTTCGCGGTCTGCACCAACAAGCTGGAGGGACTGTCGCGGCTCCTGCTCGACGCCCTCGGCCTCACGCCGCGCTTCGCCGCGATCGTGGGACAGGACACGTTCGGCGTGCCCAAGCCAGACCCGAGCGTGCTGACCCGCACGATCGCGGCCGCCGGCGGCGACGTGTCCCGCGCCGTCATGGTCGGGGATTCGGACACCGACATCCGCACGGCGCGCGCCGCGGGCGTGCCGGTGATCGCGGTCGATTTCGGCTACACCGAGACGCCGGTGACGGAGCTTGGTCCGGACCGGGTGATCAGCCATTTCGACGCCCTGCCGGATGCGGTCGACGCGCTGGCGGGCGCATCCCGGCCCTGAGAATTCGCCGCCCGGCCGGCTGGGCGGCCCCGGCCCCGCGGCCGTCATTAATTTTGCGTTTACCGGGTGGGCGCACATTGCCGCAAATCGTATGATCGGCCGCCGTCCGGCGCCTTGGGGCATCGGACGGCAAACCGGACAGACCTGCGGTTGCCGCCCGCCCGGAACGCACCGCGTCCCTGCGGGACGGCCAGCCGCCAGACCGCGGCGCCACCGCCGCACAGCAGAACGCGGCCGTCGCCGCCAGGGCCACGACATGAGCAAGTATCGCGTCCTCGTCATCGCCGCCTGCGGCCTTTCGCTCGGCGCCTGCGCCGGCGGTCCGAGCTGGATGCCCAGCTTTGAAATGCCCCGTTCGGCGCCGCCGCAGGTCACGCTGCAGTTCGAGTCCGAGCCTTCGGGCGCGGAGGCTCGCACCTCGACCAACCAGGCCTGCCAGACGCCGTGCTCGCTGGCCGTGCCGGCCACCGAATTCACCGTGACCTTCAGCCACCAGGGCTTCCAGCCGCAGACCGTACCGGTTCAGGTGCAGCAGTCGCGGGAGGTGCCGGACCCCGAGTTCGGCGCGCCGCCGCCGCAACTGGTTCCCAACCCGGTGTTCGTCGCGCTCCAGCCTGCGTCGCCGCCGGCCCCGCAACGCCGCCGCGCCGCCCCGCGCCGCGAAACCGGTCAGCAGCCCGCCGCCGCGCCGCGCCCGGCCGCAGCTCCGCGACCCGCGGCAGCACGTCCGGCCGCACCGCCGCCCCCGCCGCCCGCTCCGGCCCCCGCCCCGTCGTCGCCGTGGCCGCCGGTGCCGAGCCAGCGTTGAGCGCACGAACCCGACAAGGCGACGGCCGCAAACCGGCCGTTCGCAGAAGACCGCTGCTGCTTCCTTGACTTCCCGCGGCCGGCCTTCTTAAACAGCGGCTCCAATCGCACCACGGTGCGGGCGCGTAGCTCAGCGGGAGAGCACTCCCTTCACACGGGAGGGGTCACAGGTTCAATCCCTGTCGCGCCCACCATGGCCGCATTCGGGATCACACCCTCGCCCAGTCCACCGTGCCGCCGCCGAACAGGCTGACGATCGTGCCCTCGCCCGGCACCTCGATGCTTTCGGGCACCGGCACGGACCGCTCCACATAGGTGACGCGCTCCTCGTTCGGAGGCAGGCCGTAGAACGCCGGGCCGTTGAGGCTCGCGAAGGCCTCGAAGCGGTCGAGCGCGTTCTCCTCGGCGAACACCTTGAGATAGGCCTCGACCGCGACCGGCGCGCTGAACACGCCGGCGCAGCCGCAGGCGTTCTCCTTCAGATGGCGCAGATGCGGCGCGGTGTCGGTCCCGAGGAAGAAGCAGCCCTCGCCGCCGGTTGCGGCGGCGCGCAGCGCCAGCCGATGCTCTTCGCGCTTGAGCACCGGCAGGCAGTACATGTGCGGGCGGATGCCGCCCTCGAACAGGGCGTTGCGGTTGTAGATGAGATGCTGGGGCGTGATGGTCGCGCCCATGCGCTCCTTGTGCGCGCGCACGACCTCGGCGCCGTCGCGCGTGGTGATGTGCTCCATCACGATCTTCAGGCCGGGAAATCTCTTCAGCGTCGGCAGCAGCACCTCGTCGATGAAGATGCGCTCGCGATCGAAGATGTCGATATCGTGCCGGACGCGCTCGCCATGAGTCAGAAGCGGCATGCCGGCCTTCTCCATCGCGCCGAGCACCGGATGGATCGCCTCGATCGCGCTCACGCCGAAATGCGAATTGGTGGTGGCGTGCGCGGGATAGAGCTTGGCCGCGGCGAACACGCCGTCCGCATGGCCGGCGACGAGGTCCGCGGGATCGGTGTCGTCGGTGAGATAGCTGGTCATCAGCGGCGTGAACGACACGCCCTGCGGGATCGCCGCCACGATGCGCTCGCGATAGGCGGAGGCCATCGCCGCGGTCGTCACCGGGGGCACCAGGTTGGGCATGACGATGGCGCGGCCGAAGGCGCGCGCGGTCGGCGGCACCACCTGACGAAGCACCAAGCCGTCGCGAAAATGCACATGCCAGTCGTCGGGCCGGCGCAGGGTGATGGTTCGCATGTCGCGTGGCGCTCCGCTCTTCGCGCCGGCCGCGGATGTGCGGCGGCCGTGCGAGTTCCCCCACCGCTTAGCACGGCCGGGGCATGGCGCTGAGCGGCCCCGTTCGCTCCCCCTTGGAAAACTTTCCGACGGCGGCCGCCGGCGGCGGCGCGACCGGATCACAAATCGTTGAATGAAGAATGCCGCGGCACGGCTTCGTGCGGCGACCGGTCCTCTGGCTTTTCCACGCTCGCCAGATTGTGGTTGCTGCGGGGCAGGAACTATGGCCACTTCGGCGTCAGTCTGGGAAGCACCGGGAGTCGTGAATGCTTGTGCGTTGGTTTGCTGCCCTCGTCCTCGCCGCCGCCACAATCTACGGCGGCCCCGCCCCCGCCCCGGCCGTCGCCCAGTCGATGGATGAGGTGATGGACTTCCTCACCGGCGGCGCGCCCACCGGCCGCCGCTTCAGCCTGTTCGGCACCTCGCCGGTTCCGCGCACCACCGTTTCCTACACCGGGAACCATGCGCCCGGCACGATCATCGTGAACACCGGCGAGCGCCGGCTCTATCTCGTGCAGGAGGGCGGCACCGCGCTGCGCTATGGCATCGGCGTCGGCCGCGTCGGCTTCACCTGGAAGGGCACCCACCGGGTCACCGCCAAGCGCGAATGGCCGTCCTGGACCCCGCCGCCCCAGATGCTCAAGCGCCAGCCCAACCTGCCGCGCCACATGCCCGGCGGCATCGACAATCCGCTCGGCGCGCGCGCGCTCTATCTCGGCTCGACGCTCTACCGAATCCACGGCTCGAACGAGCCGGAGACCATCGGCCAGGCGGTTTCGTCCGGCTGCTTCCGGATGACCAACGACGACGTGACCCATCTTTACGACCGGGTGCGGGTCGGCACGACCGTGGTGGTGCAGTAAGCCCGATCCGGCGTCGCCGGGATACCGGCGACCGGCACAGATATCGCGCGCGGCTTCGTGGAGGCCGCGCGCTTTTTGTTTGCGGCGCCCCCGCTTCTTGCGTTTCAGCGCCGCTTCGGCGGATCGCGCGTCAGCCCCTTGACGGCCAGTTCGTCGAGATAGGCCTGCCAGCGGGCATCGCGCTCGCGGCCGAGCGTGAGCAGATAATCCCAACTGAAAATGCCGGTGGAGTGCAGGTCGTCAAAGCCGATCCGCACCGCGTAGTTTCCCACCGGATGCAGTTCGAGGATCGCCACCTCGCGCTTGCCCGGCACGGTCTTGCGCTCGTCCGGCGAATGCCCCTGCACCTCCGCGGACGGGCTCACCACCCGCAGATATTCCGCGTCGAGGACGTGGCTTTCGCCGTTGTCGAAGGTTACCGCCAGCGACCGGCGGTCTTTGGCGAGCCGCAGCTCGGTCGGCCAGGGCTGGCCTTCGGTCGCAGCCATTTGCATCTCCCAAAACGCTTGATTTGTCCTATATATAGCAGCAGGAAACGCACGCTGGACCCGAAAGCGCCGATCCGACAGAATTCGGCCCTGGGCCAAGGACCAACATGACCGTCTTGACCGCCGCTCCGTCCGAACTCGACCGCGCCGCGACCGCCGCCGCGCCGCTTGTGGATCCGTTCGCGCGCGCGATCACCTATCTGCGCGTCTCGGTGACGGACCGCTGCGACTTCCGCTGCGTCTACTGCATGTCCGAGGACATGGCGTTCCTGCCCAAGCGCGACCTGCTGTCGCTCGAGGAGCTCGACCGGCTGTGCTCCGCCTTCGTGGTGCGCGGTGTGCGCAAGCTCCGCCTCACCGGCGGCGAGCCGCTGGTCCGGCGCGGGATCATGACGCTGGTGGAATCGCTGTCGCGGCACCTGAAGTCCGGACTGCTCGAAGAACTGACGCTGACCACCAACGGCTCGCAGCTTGCGAAATACGCCGCCGAGCTGAAGGGCCACGGCGTGGAGCGCATCAATGTCTCGCTCGACACGCTCGACCCGGACAAGTTCCGCGCGATCACGCGCTGGGGCGATCTCGGCAAGGTGATGGAGGGTATCGACGCCGCGCAGGCGGCCGGCCTTAACGTCAAGATCAACGCGGTGGCGCTCAAGGGCGTCAACGAGGACGAGCTTTCGCGCCTGGTCGAATGGGCGCACGGCCGCGGCATGGACCTGACCCTGATCGAGGTGATGCCGCTCGGCGACGTCGGCGACGACCGGCTGACGCAATATCTTCCACTGTCGATGGCGCGCGCGCGGCTGGCCGAGCGCTTCACGATGGACGAGATCGACCACAAGACCGGCGGGCCGGCGCGATACGTCCGGGTGAAGGAGACCGGCGGACGGCTCGGCTTCATCACGCCGCTGACCCATAACTTCTGCGAGTTGTGCAACCGCGTCCGTGTCACCTGCACCGGCACGCTGTTCATGTGCCTCGGCCAGGAGGACGCCGCCGACCTGCGAGCGCCGCTGCGCGCATCGGAATCCAACGATGCGCTCAACGCGGCGATCGACGCCGCGATCCTGCGCAAGCCCAAGGGCCACGACTTCGTCATCGACCGCCGTCACAAGCGGCCGGCGCTCTCCCGCCACATGAGCGTGACCGGCGGCTGACGCCGCCTTCCTCGTCCCGCCTCGCAGCCGGAGCGCCAGTGCCGTGATGTCGTTGAGCGCCAATCAGCGCGGCATTCTCGCGATCCTGGGCTGCATGTCGGCCTATTCGGTCAACGACGCGCTGGTGAAGCGCATCCTCGCGAGCCATCCGGTCGGCGAGGTGATCTTCGTGCGCGGAAGCATGACGATCCTGATGATCGGCGTGGTCGTTCTCGCCTTCGGCCACGGCGCGCAGCTTCGTCGTGCGCTGGGGCCGACGCTGCTGAGCCGCTCGGCGTTCGACGGCCTGTCGACCGTCTGCTTCATCGCGGCGCTCGCGAACCTGCCGATGGCGAGCGTCGCCGCGGTGCTGCAGATCGCGCCGCTGCTGATCACGGCGCTCGCCGCACTGATCTACCGGGAGGCGGTGGGCTGGCGGCGCTGGGCGGCGATCGCGGTCGGCTTCGCCGGCGCGCTGATGATCGTGAAGCCGGCGCCCTCGACCTTCGACGTGTTCGCGCTGGTGGCGGCGGGCTCCGCACTGTTCGCGGCGCTGCGCGAGATGCAGACGCGGCGGATCGACAGCAACGTGCCGACGCTGGTGATCGCGTTCTGGGGCGCGGTCGCGATCACGCTGTTCGGCGGCATGACGGGATTTTCCGAGACCTGGCTGCCGATCTCGGCGGCCGAACTGGCGCAGCTCGCGGTCGCCTCGGTGTTCGTCGGGATCGCGATCTACCTGATGGCGGCCGGCTTCCGCAACGTCGACCTCTCGGTCGTCGCGCCGTTTCGCTATTCCTATCTCATCACCTCCGCGATCGCGGGCTATCTGGTGTTTTCGGAGGTGCCCGACGGCTGGTCGATGGCCGGCGCGGTGCTGATCGTGGCGAGCGGCCTCTATGCGCTGCACCGCGAGGCGGTGCGCCGGCGCGAGCTGACGGCGCGCGCCCGCACGGCGGCGTAGCACCCCGCGCGAGCAAGGCCGCGCCAAGTTTCGATTGACGGCCGGCGGAACCCTCGGATTATCTGGCGAGGCTCGCGGCGCGAGGGACAAGCGGCGCAGGGCGAAGGGGAACGGAGCGGCCCGGACGGGCGCACCGACGCGCGTGCCGGCGCGCAGGAGGGGTGTGTTGGGCGGTCTGCTGGCCATCAGCCGCGCGATCGACGGACTGAACCGCACGCTCGCCGTGCTGGCCGCCGCCTGCGTTCTGCTCGCGGCGCTGCTCAGCGCGGCCAACGCCGCGTTCCGCTACGGCATCAACGGCCTGATCCAGCTCAGCCGCGAGGTCGAGTTTCTCGGAAGCATCCGCACGTTGGTCGGCTGGTACGGCAACAACTCCAACGCCTTTCTCGAAGGCCAGTGGTACCTGTTCGCCATCATCGTCCTGCTCGGCGCGGGCTGGACGCTCAAGACCAACGGTCATGTGCGCGTGGACCTCGTCTACGGTTCGGTGAGCGACCGCGCGCGCACCTGGATCGATCTGCTCGGCGCGATCTTTTTCCTGATGCCGATGTGCCTGATCCTGATCTGGTTCACCTGGCCGTGGTTCGTGGACGCCTGGCGATCCGGCGAAATGTCGAGCAACGCCGGCGGCCTGATCCGCTGGCCGGTGAAGCTTCTGCTGCCGGTCGGCTTCGCGCTGGTCGCGCTGCAGGGCGTGTCGGAAATTCTCAAATGCGTGGTTTCGCTCGTCACCGGCGAGCGGCGCGAGCACGCCTACGAGAAGCCCCAGCAATGAGCCAGTTCATCGCCCACAACATGGCCCCGCTGATGTTCGCGGGGCTGGTGGCGTTCCTGGTGATCGGCTATCCGGCCGCGTTCTCGCTCGCCGCGGTCGGCCTGTTCTTCGGCTTTATCGGCATCGAGCTGGGGCTGATCCAGACCGACTTTCTCGGCAACCTGACGTTCCAGCTGTTCTCGGTCGTGTCCAACGACCTGCTGCTGGCGATTCCCTTCTTCACGCTGATGGGAACGATCCTGGAGCGCAGCGGTCTCGCCGAAGATCTGCTGGAGGGCTTCGGCCAGTTGTTCGGCGCGCTGCGTGGCGGGCTGTCCTACGCGGTGATCGTGGTCGGCGCGATCATGGGCGCCATGACCGGAACGGTCGCGGCCTCGGTGATCGCGATGGGCATCATCGCCCTGCCGGTGATGATGCGATACGGCTACTCGACCCGCCACGCCACCGGCGTGATCGCGGCGTCGGGCACCATCGCGCAGCTCATCCCGCCGTCGCTCGTGCTGATCGTGCTCGCCGACCAGCTCGGCCGCTCGGTCGGCGACATGTATCTCGGCGCGATCGGACCGAGCCTGATCCAGATCGGCCTGTTCATGGCTTATGTCGGGTTCATCAGCCTGATCCGGCCGCAGGACGTGCCGGCGCTGCCGCCGGAGGCGCGCACCCTGCGCGGCTGGCCGCTGGTGTGGCGCTGCGCGCGCGCCATGATCCCCTCGCTGGTCCTGATCTTCCTCGTGCTCGGCACGATCTTTCTCGGGCTTGCGACCCCGACCGAAGCCGGCGCGATGGGCGTGGTCGGCGCGCTGGGTCTTGCGCTGGCGAAACGGCGGCTGACATGGCCGCTGCTCTACCAGGGCATGGAATCGACCATGCGGATCACGGCGATGGTCGTGTTCATCCTGATCGGCGCGCGGGTGTTCAGCCTGGTGTTTCAGGGCGTCGGCGGCAAGGAATGGGTCGAGGGTCTGCTGACATCGCTGCCCGGCGGCGCGACCGGCTTCCTGATCTTCGTCAGCATCTTCGTGTTCCTGCTGGCGTTCTTCCTCGACTTCTTCGAGATCGCCTTCATCGTGATCCCGCTGCTCGCTCCCGCGGCGGAAAAGCTCGGCATCGATCTGATCTGGTTCGGCGTCCTGCTCGGCGCCAACATCCAGACCAGCTTCATGCATCCGCCGTTCGGGTTTGCGCTGTTCTATCTGCGCGGGATCGCGCCGCCCTCGGTCAAGACCAGCGACATCTATCTCGGCGCAATCCCGTGGGTCGGGTTGCAGCTCACTCTGGTTGCGATCATTCTCGCGTTCCCGCAGACGGTGACTTTCATGCTGTCGAAGCCGCCGGAGGTCGATCCGAGCAAGGTCGAGGAGCAGTTGCGCAACCTACCGGGGCTGGAGCTGCCTCCGCTCGATCTCGGCCCGCCGTCGTTCAAGTGAGCCAGCGCCCCTTGCACACCGGCCCCTATCCGCCGCGCGGCCGGCTGCGGATCATGAACGAGTCGTAGCTGAACTCCGCGACCTGCAGCCAGAGATACTGGTCGTTGCGAAACGCGACGATGTGATCCCAGATCGTCTTGAAGTCGGCGTTGGCGGCCGAAATTTCGGCATAGACCTCGTTGGCCGCCTTGAAGCAGGCATCGAGCACGGCGGGCGGAAACGGCCGAAGCTGCGCGCCGTCGAGCAGCAGGCGCTTGAGCGCCGCGGGGTTGACCGCGTCGTAGCGCGCGGTGACCGAGCCGTTGGTCATCTCGGCGGCGCTGCGAACCACGGAACGGTAGGCGCGCGGCAGTCCGTTCCAGCGTTCGAGGTTCATGAACAGGTGGATCTGGGTGCCGCCCTCCCACCAGCCGGGATAGTGGTAGAACGGCGCAGCCTTGTGGAAGCCGAGCTTCTCGTCATCGTGCGGGCCGATCCACTCGGCGGCGTCCAGCGTGCCCTTCTCCAGAGCGCCGCGGATGTCGGCGGCCGGAATCTGTACCGATTGGACGCCGAGCTTGGACAGCACGCGGCCGCCGAAGCCGCCGACGCGAAACTTCAGCCCGTCGAGATCGCCGACCTCCTTGATCTCGCGCCGGAACCAGCCGGCCATCTGACAGCCGGTGTTGCCGGCCGGCAGCGCGAAGATGTTGTGCTTGCGATAGAAGCCGTTGATCAGGTCGAGGCCGCCGCCGTGCAGCTCCCACGCGGTCTGCATGCGCGCGTTCGGTCCGAACGGCACCGCACTCGGCAGCGCAAAGGTGAGATCCTTGGACAGGAAATAGTAGGACGCGGTGTAGGCGCATTCTACGGCTCCGGAGCCGACCGCGTCGGCCGCCTGAAACGGCGGCGCGATCTCGCCCGCGGCAAACACCTGGATCTGGAAGCGGTTGTCGGTGGCCTCGGCAACCGCCTTCGCGAAGGTCTCCGCGCCGCCGTGCAGCACGTCGAGCGAGCGCGGAAAGCTGGTGGTGAGCCGCCAGGTGATCTGCGGCTGCGACTGCGCGACGGCCGGAGCCGCAACCGCCGAGGCGGCCGCACCCAGTCCCGCGGCCTTGAGTATGTCGCGGCGCTTCATCGGCGCTCCCTTGCTGCGGCGGTGGCCGTCCGGTCCAGGACGAATCGGAGCGCGACCTTACGAGAATTCGCGGAGGCTCAAAGAAGTGGCCCGGCGTCACGTCTCCGGGAGACGCCGTTGTTCCGGTCATGGGCTTTGGGCAGCCGGAATGACCGGCAACGACGGCGGTGTCTCTTCACCTCTCCCCGAAGGGGAGAGGGGACCACAATCGAGCGTGGCGTGGCGTGGCGTGGCGTGGAACGACGATGCTCCGTCAATGACGTCAAATCGAAAAAGCGATCACGTCCGCGTGCGGGTGCGGATCATGAAGGAATCGTAGGCGAACTCCGCCACCTGCCACCAGAGATATTCCTCGTTCCGGAAGGCGACCATCGCGTCGTAGACCTTCTTGAACTCGGCGTTGCCGGCGGTGACCTCGGCATAGACCTCGTTGGCGGCCTTCAGGCACGCCTCCATCACCGGCATCGGGAACGGCCGGAGCTGCGCGCCGCCGGCGATCAGCTTGCGCAGCGCCTGCGGGTTGCGCGCGTCGTAGCGCGCGGTCATCTCGATGCCGGCGTGGCTGGCTGCGGCCGTCATCACCACCTGATATTGCTTGGGCAGTTCGTTCCACTTGCTGGCGTTGATCATGAAGTGCAGCGCCGCCGCCCCCTCCCACCAGCCGGGATAGTAATAAAAGCGCGCGACCTTCTGCAGTCCGAGCTTCTCGTCGTCGTAGGGGCCGACCCATTCGACCGCATCGATCGTGCCCTTTTCGAGCGCCGGATAGATGTCGCCGCCGGCGAGCTGCTGCGGCACGACGCCGAGCTTCTGCAGGGTGCGGCCGGCCAGCCCCGCGATGCGGAACTTGAGGCCGTTGAGATCGCCGACCTCCTTGATCTCGCGCCGGAACCAGCCGCCCATCTGCGCGCCGGTGTTGCCGCCGGGCAGCGCATGGACGTTGGACTTGCGCGCGAAGTCGTTCATCAGCTTCATGCCCTCGCCTTCGTAGAACCACGCATATTGCTGGCGGGTGTTGAGGCCGAACGGCACGGCGCAGAACAGCGCCCAGGTCGGATCCTTGCCGAAGTAGTAATAGGCTGCGGTGTGGCACATCTCGACGTTGCCGGCGGACACCGCGTCGAGCGCCTGCAGGCCGGGCACGATCTCGCCCGCCGCATAGGTCTGCACCTGAAGCCGGCCGCCGGTCGCCTCGTTGCAGTACCGCGCGAAGGTCTCGGTCGCGCCCCACAGCGTGTCGAGCGACTTCGGAAAGCTCGACGTGAGCCGCCACTTCACCTCGGGGGCGCTCTGCGCCACCGCGGGCGCGGCCACGGTGACGGAGGCGGCGGCGCCGATGCCGGCGGCCTTGAGAAACTCGCGACGTTTCATGAAATCGACCCCTTCGACTGGCGCGCGCCCGCTCGCGTTGGAACGGGCGTCCTCCCGGACTGCGATTCCCGCAGGATAGGGTCAATCGGTTACAGGGAAAAGCCGGATGGCGCACACCCAAGACGAACGTCCGCAGACGAAACGTCCAGAGCCGAAACGTCCGGAGACGAAACGCCGGAAGACGAACGCGCCGCGGCGCATCAACTGCGCGTGCGCGCCCGGATCATGTAGCTGTCGTAGCCATACTCGGCCACCTGCCACCACAGATACTGGTCGTTGCGGAACGCCATGACCGCATCGAGCACCTTCTTGAAGGTCGGGTTGGTCGCGGCGATCTCGGCATAGACCTCATTGGCGGCCTTCAGCGAGGCGTCGAGCACCGGCTGCGGAAAGGCGCGAAGCTGCGCGCCGCCCGCGATCAGCCGCTTGAGCGCCGCCGGATTGGCGGCGTCGTAGCGCGCCTGCATCATGGTGTTCGCCACATGCGAGGCCGACAGCACGATCGACTGGTAGCTTTTCGGCAGCGCGTTCCACTTCGTCAGGTTGATGAAGTTGTGCAGCATCGGCCCGCCTTCCCACCAGCCGGGATAGTAGTAGTAGCGCGCGACCTTGTGGAAACCGAGCTTCTCGTCGTCGTAGGGACCGACCCATTCGCAGGCGTCGAGCGCGCCCTTCTCCAGCGCCGGATAGATGTCGCCGCCGGCGAGCTGCTGCGGCACGACCCCGAGCCTCTGCAGCACCCGGCCGGCGAATCCGCCGATCCGCATCTTGAGTCCGTTCAGGTCGGAAACGTCCTTGATCTCGCGCCGGTACCAGCCGCCCATCTGCGCGCCGGTGTTGCCGGCCGGGATCGCGTGGATCTGGTGCTGGCGATAGAAGTCGTTCATGAGCTCCATGCCGCCGCCGGCGAACATCCAGGCGTCGATCATGCGCTGGTTGAAGCCGAACGGAACGGCGGTGGCAAAGGTGAAGGTCGGATCCTTGCCGAAATAATAGTAGGACGAGGTGTGCGCCATCTCGACGGTGCCGGCGGTGACGGCGTCGGCGGCCTGCAGGCCGGGCACGATCTCGCCCGGCGCGAACACCTGGATCTGGAAGCGGTTGTCGGTCGCCTCGGCGATGGCCTTCGCAAAAATCTCGGACGCGCCGTAGATCGTGTCGAGCGATTTCGGAAAGCTCGACGTCAGCCGCCACTTCACCTCGGGCATCGACTGCGCGATCGCGGGTGCAGCCACCGCGGCCGACGCCGCAGCGCCCGCCCCCACAGTCTTCAGGAAATCGCGGCGCTTCATCGGTAGCCCCCGCCCGGCGCTTGTATCGGTCTGTTGGTTTGCGCCTGCGGAAGGATGACGCGGGTGAAGCAGCCGCGCAAGACGGGGTTGGGCAAGGCAGACCTGGGCCAGGCCGGCCTGGGCAAGGCCAGCCTGGAATGGAGAGCGAGGCTGACGATGCAGGATCGAATTGGATTGCGCTCGGGCGGTGCCTCTTTCCCCTCTCCCTTTCAGGGAGAGGGATCGGCGCGCTCTCGACAACGACGACAACTGGCAACGACAGAAGGATGGCAGCAGCAAAATGTTTGCGCGTGCAACACCCCCGCGCGAGGCTACGCCTCGATCACGATTTTCGGCGCCGCCTTGCCCGTGCCGCCATCGGCGAGCTGCGCCCGCAGCTTTTCGGCGATCGCCCGGTAGGCCTGCGACTGCGGCCCGTCGGGCTTGGTGACGACGATCGGCAGTCCCGCGTCCGAGGTCTCGCGGATTTCCATCTCCAGCGGGACTTCGCCGAGGAACGGCACGCCGAGCCGCTCGGCCTCGTGGCGCGCACCGCCGTGACCGAAGATGTCGGAGCGTTCGCCGCACTTCGGGCAGATGAAGGTGCTCATGTTCTCAACGATCCCAAGCACCGGCACGTTGACCCGCTTGAACATCGTGATGCCGCGCCGCGCGTCGATCAGCGCGAGATCCTGCGGCGTCGAGACGATCACCGCGCCCTTGAGCGGCACCTGCTGCGCCATCGTGAGCTGCGCGTCGCCGGTTCCGGGCGGCATGTCGACGATCATCACGTCGAGCGTGCCCCACTCGACCTCCCGCAGCATCTGCGTCAGCGCCGACATCACCATCGGCCCGCGCCAGATCATCGGGGTCTCTTCCTCGATCAGAAACCCGATCGACATCACGGTGAGGCCATGCTTGGAGATCGGCTTGAGCCGCGTGCCGCCGACCGTCTGCGGCCGCTCGCGGATGGCCAGCAGCTTGGGCAGCGAGGGACCGTAGATGTCGGCATCGAGCACGCCGACCTTGAGCCCGAGGTCGCGCAGCGCCAGCGCGAGATTGATCGAGGTGGTGGACTTGCCGACGCCGCCCTTTCCGGATGCAACGGCGACGATCGCGGCGACACCCGGCACGCCGGTCGGCCCCTGGGGCTGGCCCTGCCCCTGACCGTGCGCGTGACCCGCCGCGGGTCCGGGCCGCGCGCCGCCGGCCGCAGGACGCGGCGCAGCTCCGCCACCGCCGCCCCTGCGCTCGGCGGTCAGCGCAACCATCGCCGACTGCACGCCCGGAATTGCCTTGACCGCATCCTCGGCGCGCTTTCGCACCGGCTCCCAGGCCTGCACGGCGGCGGCATCGACGCTGATCGAGAAGAACACCTTGTCGCCCGCCACGATCTCCGACAGCGCGCCGGTCTGCGGCAGCGGCGTGCCGTCCGGTCCGGCCACGCCGGCCAGAGCCTTCAGCACCAGTTCCCTCGACACCGGCATCGTTTTCTCCCAGCGCCGCCCGGCGGCGGCCGATCCATCGCGTTGCGCCCAACATAGGCCCGGCCCGGACGCGGTCAACGCCGCCCGCCAGGGAGGGACCAAGGGGGGCGTTGACGCCGCCGCCCGGGCATCGCAATGACGGAGCGGGCGAGACCGATATCCGGCTGCAAGGGAGGACGACGATGGCGAAGGTGGCGTTTCTCGGGCTTGGCGTGATGGGCTATCCGATGGCCGGACACCTCGTCTCCAAGGGCAAGCACGAGGTCACGGTCTACAACCGCAGCGCCGAGAAGGCGGCCAAATGGGCGGCGCAGTTCGGCGGACGCACCGCCGCGACGCCCAAGCAGGCCGCCGAGGGCCAGGACTTCGTGATGATGTGCGTCGGAAACGACGACGACGTGCGCGAAGTGGCCTGCGGCAACAGCGGCGCGCTGCACGGCATGAAGAAGGGCGCGGTGCTGGTCGATCACACGACCGCGTCCGCGGAGGTCGCGCGCGAGCTTTACGCCGAGGCGAAGAAGCGCGGCCTCGACTTCGTCGATGCGCCGGTGTCCGGCGGACAGGCCGGCGCGGAGAACGGCGTGCTCACCGTGATGTGCGGCGGCGACAACGCGGCCTTCGCCAGCGCGGAAAAGGTGATCGCCGCCTACGCGCGCATGTGCAAGCTGCTCGGCCCCTCGGGCTCGGGCCAGCTCGCCAAGATGGTCAACCAGATCTGCATCGCCGGACTGGTGCAGGGTCTCGCCGAGGGCATCCACTTCGCCAAAAAGGCCAACCTCGACGTCGACGCGCTGATCGAAACCATCTCCAAGGGCGCGGCGCAGTCCTGGCAGATGGAGAACCGCCACAAGACCATGACGTCCGGCAAGTTCGACTTCGGCTTCGCGGTCGACTGGATGCGCAAGGATCTCGCGATCTGCCTCTCGGAGGCGCGGCGCAATGGCGCGCATCTGCCGATCACCGCGCTGGTCGATCAGTTCTACTCGGAAGTCCAGAAGATGGGCGGCGGCCGCTGGGACACGTCGAGCCTGATCGCGCGGCTGGACCGGTAGCCCGTTCCCCGTTCCGACCACCGGTTTACAAAACTGCTGTACCATTCGCCGCGCGCAAGCGCGGCGAATGGCATTTGCATGTTTATGCATCAGTTGTCGCTTAAAGCGCCGCGCGCCCGGCGCATGTGTCCCGGCCCCAGGCTAAGCGACTGAAATCGCAGCGCGCAGCGCTTGGCACGTCCCGTGCATTTGCCTTCGTGTCCTTCTTTTGTGTCGGACTCTTGTGTCGGAACGTGGGGGCGCGCGTTGACGGTCAAAGTGCTGCTCGATCAGGTCGGCATGGCGTTCGAAACGCCGACAGGAACCTTCCGCGCGCTCGAACCGCTGACGCTGCAGATCGAGACCGGACGCTTCGTCAGCCTCGTCGGCCCTTCGGGCTGCGGCAAGAGCACGCTCTTCAACATCATCGCGGGCCTGCAGTTTCCGACCGAAGGCCGCGTTCTGATCGGCGGCGAGGACGCCACCGGCACCATCGGCCGCGTCGGCTACATGCTGCAGAAGGACATGCTGCTGCCGTGGCGCACGGTGCTCGACAACGTGATCCTCGGCATGGAAATCCAGGGCGTGCCCAAGCCGCAGGCGCGCGAGCGCGCGCTGCCCCTGCTGCAGCGCTACGGGCTCGGCGGCTTCGAGCACAATTATCCGAACTCGCTGTCCGGCGGCATGCGCCAGCGCGCGGCGCTCCTGCGCACGCTGCTGTTCGACACCGACGTGATCCTGCTCGACGAGCCGTTCGGCGCGCTCGACGCGCAGACCAAGCTGCAGATGCAGGAATGGCTGATGCAGCTCTGGGCCGACTTCAACAAGACCGTGGTGTTCGTCACCCACGACGTCGAAGAGGCGATCTATCTGTCCGACGAGGTCCACGTCATGGGCACGCGGCCGGGGCGCATCGTCGAGACCATTCCGATCGGCATTCCGCGCCCGCGCGACCGGCGCGCGACGATGTCGCCCGAGTTCATCGCGATCAAGCAGCGCTGCCTCGATCTCCTGCACATTCACGCCGCCCCGCCGCTCGAAAACGCCGCCTGACCCGAGGGACCGGAGGATCCGATGACCGACATTCCCGTCTTCGGGCCCCTTCCCGCCCGCGAGCTGGCCGCCACCGCCAACGCCTCGGTGCAGCCGGCCAAGCGCAGCGTGCGTCATCTGCCGGTGCAAAAGGACTGGCCGACCTGGGCGATCGTCGCGACCCAGGTCGGAATCCTCGTCGGCATCGTCGGCTTCTGGGAAATCGCGGCCTCGACCGGCCTGATCAGCGCGTTCTTCTGGTCGCAGCCCTCCGCGATCGCGCGCACGCTGGTGATCTTCTTCGCGCAGGGCGACGCCTGGACCGACATCAGCTTCACCTTCCGCTCGACCATCTTCGGCTTCCTGATCGGCACCGTGGCGGGCTCGCTGTTCGGCCTGTCGTTCTGGTGGTCGCGCAATTACGCGGCGATCGTGCAGCCCTACATCATCTGCTTCGAGTCGATCCCCAAGCTCGCGCTCGCGCCGCTGATCATCCTGGTGTTCGGGCTCGGGCTGACCTCCAAGATCGCGATCGCCTCCGCGCTCACGCTGGTCGTCTCGACGCTCACCACCTACGCCGGCGTCAAGGCGCTCGATCGCGACAGCGAGAAGCTGTTCTACTCGCTCGGCGCGACGCGCTGGCAGGTGTTCCGCAAGCTGGTGGTGCCGTTCTGCCTGCCGTGGGTCATCTCGGTGCTGCGCGTCAACATCGGGCTCGCGCTCACCGGCGCCATCGTCGGCGAGTTCATCGCCTCCCAGCACGGCCTGGGACGCGCCATCCTCTACGCCGGCCAGACCTACGACATTGCGCTCGTGTGGGTCGCGGTGCTCGTCCTCTCCACGCTCGCCGTCATCATGTACGCGGCGGTCTCGTGGCTCGAAAGCGTGCTGCGCAAGGGCACGCGGCAGTAACCCGTCGGACAGTCAATCGACAGCAGCAGGAGCGGATCATGGACAGGCGCAGATTTCTGGGCGGTGCGGCTTCTCTCGGCGCGGGCGCGGTGGCGATGCCTTACGTGGCGCGCGCCCAGACCACGGAGCTTCTGGTCGCGGAGCCCGTCCACTCGACCGGCTACCTGCCGATGTACATCGCGATGGACAAGGGCTACTTCGCCGAGTCCAAGATCAACGTGAAGATCGTCACCATCGAAACCGGCGGCGGCCACACCAACGCGGTGCTGTCGGGCCAGGCCTTCGCCTTCATCGGCGGTCCGGAGCACAACGCCTACGCCAAGGCCAAGGGCGCCGAGCTGCGCGCGATCGTGCATTGCGTGGACCGGGGCAACATCTACTTCATGGCGGCCAAGGGCAACGAGCCGAAGGACACCGACTGGCCGGCCTATTTCAAGGGCCAGTCGATCGCGGTCGGCCCGTTCGGCGGCACGCCGAACGCGATCACCCGCTTCCTGCTCAACAAGTGGAAGCTCGACCCGCGCCGCGACGTCACGCTCTACGAGATGCCGAACTCGGCGATCCCGGCGGGCATCCGCGGCGGCCGCGCCAAGATCGGCGTCACCACCGAGCCGATGATCGCGCAGGGCATCAAGCTCGGCCTGTGGGGCGAGCCCTTCTTCAACGTGCCGAAGGAGATGGGCCCCTACGCCTATTCGACCATCAACGTGCGGCTGGAATCGATCAAGAAGCAGCCCGAGGTTGTGCGCGGCTTCGTGCGCGGCATGATGAAGGGCCTGAAGTATCTCTACGCCGACAAGGAAGGCGCGGCCGAGGTCGCCAGGAAGCAGTTCCCGACCATGGCGCTCGACGACATGAAGGCGACGCTCGAGCGCTCGTTCGCCGACGAGATGTGGAGCCGCGACGGCATGATCAGCCGTCCGGCCTGGGACACCGGCAAGGCGGTTGTGCTCGGCGCCGGCATGCTTAAAGTCGACGTGTCCTACGAGGACATCATCGACATGAGCTTCGTCGAAAGCCTGCGCGCGAGCATCTGACGCACGCGCATTCGGAAAGGAACCCCAGAATGTCCGAACCGGTCTGGAACAAGTTTCTCACGGAGCGCGACAAGGCGGTGTTCGCGCAGTCCGGCTACGGCGCGCGGCAGGGCTTCGGCAAGCGGCCCGCGCTGCTCGTCATCGACGTGAATTATGCGTTCTGCGGCGAACGCTCCGAGCCGATACTCGAGGCTATCAAGAAGTGGCGCAACTGCTGCGGCGAAGACGCCTGGGAGGCGATGCCCTACCTGCAGTCGCTGATCGGCAAGGCCCGCGAGAAGGGCATTCCGGTGATCTACACCACCGGCGTGCGGCGCGACGACAACTGGGATTCCGGCTCCTGGCTCTGGAAGAACTCGCGCGGCAACGAGGACGTGCATCCCACCGTCACCAACGTCGACGGCAATGCGATCGTCGCCGAGATCGCGCCCGGCCCGCAGGACATCGTGGTGCTCAAGCAGAAGCCCTCCGGATTCTTCGGCACCAACCTCGCGAGCTATCTCACGCTGCTGGGCTGCGACAGCGTGATCGTGACCGGCACGACCACCTCGGGCTGCGTGCGCGCCACCGTGCTCGACGCCTTCAGCCTCAACTACCGGATCACGCTCGCGGAGGAAGGCTGCTTCGACCGCAGCCAGGCAAGCCACGCCATCAACCTGTGCGACATGAACGCGAAATACGCCGACGTGGTGAAGACCGCCGAGGTGCTGACGTTCTTCGACGGCCTTCCGGACGGCCAGTACGACCTGCCGAAGGGCGTGACGCCCAATCCGATGGTCGCCAAGATGGCGGCGAATTTCTGAGGTTAGGAATCCGGCAATGAAACGGCGGCGTCCTGCGACGCCGCCGTTTTTGTTTGCCGTGGCGCTGTCGTCAGGCGCGCGCCCTCACCCGCAAATCTTCACTGGCGAGTCTTCACTGGCGAGTCTTCACGCACAGGTCGGCTTGCCGTTGACCACGCGCATCGTGCGTCCCGGCGGACAGGCCGGCGGCTTTGCGGGCGGCTGAGCCGGACGCGCGGCCGGCGGTTGCGGACGGGCGGCGGGCGGTGGCGCTGCGGGGCGCGCGGCCGGAGGCTGCGGACGCGCCGCGGGCGGCGGTGCTGCGGGGCGCGCGGCCGGAGGCTGCGGACGCGCCGCGGGCGGCGGTGCTGCGGGGCGCGCGGCCGGAGGCTGCGGACGCACGGCCGGAGGCTGCGGGCGCTGCACGTTCGGCGGTGGCGCAGGCCGCGCGCCCGGCGGCGGAGGCGACGGCTTGAACTGCCGCTGCGGCTGTTGCGGCGGCGCGGGCGACTGGACCGCAGGCGGACGCGGCTGAGCGCCGGGCGGCGTGCCGCGCTGCGGCACCCGGTCGTTGACCGTCGGCGGGCGCGAGCCGACCGGACGCTGCTGGTCGAAGCGTCGGCCCGGCGGCGGCGGCGTGACGGTCGAAGGACTGGCGCTTGAAGGACTGGCGCTTGAAGGACTGGCGCTCGAAGGACTGGGCGTGCCGGTCTGCGGCGTGACGGTCTGCGCGGGCGAGCCACCCGCGGGCGCACCGGGCTTGCTGCCCGGCTGCGGGATCGCGCCCGGCCGCAGCCCCTGCGGCGGGATCGCGCCGGGACGGCGCGGATCGGGGCGCACACCCTGCTGCGGCGTTGCGGTGGACGGCGTCACCGTGGACGGCGCAATCGTCGTGGTCTGCGGCATCGGCTTCGGCTGGATCGCGCCGGGCTGCTGCTGCTGCGGCATGCGCTGGCTTCCCGGCGCCCGGCCGGGCTGCTGCGTGCCCGGCGTCACGGCCGACGGAGCGGCACCGCGCGGCTGCTGTCCGGGAAGCAATTGCTGCTGTTGCGCGGGAAGCAATTGCTGCTGCTGTTGCGGCTGCTGCGCTCCGCCGGGTCGGCGGTCGCCCGGCCTGCGGTCTCCCGGACGGCGGTCGCCCGGACGCAGGTTCACCGGCCGCTCGCGGCGCGGCGCAGGCGCCAGCAGCGGCATCACCGCCAGCGGCACCGCGAGCAGCGGCAGCGCCGACATGCCGCGATCGGGACGCGGACGGCGCGGCGGAGGCGGCGGCAGGCTCATGAAGAACGCCGGCGGCGGCTCGATCAGCACGCGCGGCGGCGGCGGACCGACGCGATAGACGGTGACGTATTCGTCGGGCTCGTCGGCCAGCGCCAGCGGCACGTCCTCGAACTCCATGCCGGCAAAACCCGGCGGCGGCTGGAACGACGCCGAGAGGCGACGCAGGCGGCGCTCGGCGTCGTAGGCATACACGCCGTTCGGATAGCGCCGCAGATAGGTCCAGTACGACTGCGGCGTGTCGATGTCGCGCGCGCGCATCCAGGCCAGAGCCTCGCGGCGCGCCCGGATGATCGCCCAGACCCGCTGCGAATAGACGTGCCGCGGATAGGCCTCGACGAAGGACACATAGGCGTCGAGCGTGTCCTGCTCGATCGCGATCGCATAGGCCTCCTCCGGGCCGATCTCGCGCATCGGCCGCACCGCGCGGGGCGGCGGAGGCGGCGGCACGTTGGCCGCGGTCGCCGCCTCCGGCGGCACCAGCTCGATGGCCTCGCCGAGCGCGGACACATGCCACGGCGTCTGGCGTCCTTCGGTGATCTGATGCGTGCGGGTGCGGATGCGGGTGAACACGCCGTCGAGATCGAGGCCCGGCGCGCGGATCATCTCGGCAATCGCCGTGGCGTAGGCGCCGTAAGGCCCCTGCCCGTCCGGCACCACGGTGCCGGGGCCGGCGGAATAGGCGACCAGCATTCCGTCCGGCGCTTCGATGGCGGCGAGGCCGGGTGCGAGCCCCTGCCCGCGCGGCTGGAACGGCAGCGGACGCGAGGCGTCGATCATCACGATGCGCGCACGCGCCTGCGTCTCCGCCAGCGCCCGCAGCAGATCGCCGAGCCGGACCGCCTCGATCGCGATGTCGCTCTCGCGCTCGAGCCGCGCGTCCGACGCCACGAGGAAGTTGTCGCCCTCGAAGGCGAGGCCGTAGCCGGTGTAATAGACCGCGGCGATGGCGTCGGGGCCGGCCTGTTCGAGTTTGGCGAGAAAATCGCGGAAGGTGCGCACCAGCTCGGGCTGGGTCAGGTCCGCGCCCTCGACGATCTCGAAGCCGATGCTGCGCAGCGCCTCGGCGACGAGGCCCGCATCGTTGAGCGCGCCAGCGAGGGGATTCTTCTGGTACGCCGAATTGCCGATCACGAGCGCGATGCGCGGCTCGGTCTGCGGCGGCTGCGGCGCGGGCTGGGCGAGCGACGCGCTCCATCCCGCAAGGGCCACCACCGCGAGGCCCAGCAACCAGCGATGCAGCATCCGTCTCTCCTGGCACTCCCGAGGCCGTTGCATGCGCAACGGAGTCGCCGCACTTTAACCGGTCGGATGCGCAACACGAGGAAAATCGCCCTGAACGTGCGTTCAGGAAATCGGCGCCGCACCATCAGAAATCGACGACAAGCCCGTCATGCGCCACGAGAAATCCGGCGGCCTTCGCTTCGTCGATGCGCGCCAGCATGGTCGGATTCATGTGCGTGATGATGACGCGCTTCGCGTCGATCTGCGGGCGCTTCTCCTTGAGCTTGAGAAAGTTCATGTGCCCGGACAGTTCGCGATCGTAATCGTAGCATTCCATGACGAAGCAGTCGGCGCCGGCCGCGAGCGGAATCAGCGCGTCGGTCCATTCGGTGTCGCCGGAATAGGCGAGCGTCCGGCCGCCGGCGAAAATCCGCACGCCGGTCGACGGCGCGCCGGAGCGATGCACGACCTCGGCGGTCGTCACGGGGAAGCCGAGAAAGGTGTCGGGCACGCCGGGCGCGATCTCGGCCACCTCCAGCGGGAAGCGCCACTTGTTCTTGGCCGAGCCCGGAAAGAAGACATCCATCGCAGCCTCGAGCCGCGCGCGGGTGCCGGGCGGCCCGGCGATCGTGAGCGGAGCCTCGCGCCGGGCATGAAACTGGCAGTCGAGCAGCAGGAACGGCAGTCCGCCGAAATGGTCGCCGTGCAGATGGCTGAGCAGCACGCCGTCGATGTCGTTCGGGACGATGCCCCGCGCCTTCATGGCCACGGGCGACGACGCGCCGAAGTCGATCATCAAGCGCCGGCCTTCGGCCTCGACCCAGAAGCAGGTGTTGAAGCGGCCGCCCGAGCCGAAGGCGTCGCCGGAGCCGAGGATGGTGAGCCGCACGATCAGGCTCCCGCGCTCGGCCGGGCCGAGACCTCGTCATGCCAGCGCCGCACGTTGGACAGGCCGTCGGGCACGGCGAGCTTTGCCGGCTTCATGAAGTCGACGGCGACGAGGCCGGTGATGTCGGCGACGCTGAAGCCGTCGCCCGCCACGAACCGCCGCCCCGCAAGCTCGCGATCGAGCAGCGCGAGGAAATTCGCGACCCGCGCCTTGTTGGCTTCCGCCCAGTCCGGCACCTGCGGCACCTCCATCGCGGCCATCGCCGGATGCGAGTGGCGGAACACATGCGAAACCGGACCGAGCAGGTGAAACTCGATCCGCCGCTCCCACATTTCGATGACGGCGGTTTCCCGGGGGTCCGTGCCGAACAGCGGCGGGGTCGGATGCAGCGCCTCGAAATAGCGGCAGATCGCGATCGATTCCGAGATGACCGTGCCGTCGTCGAGTTGCAGCGCCGGCAGCCGCTGCAACGGGTTGATCGCGGCGTAGCCGGCCGACTTGTGCGCGAGCCGGCCCAGATCGACCGGCTCGAGCGGCACGCTGATGCCCTTCTCGGCCAGAAAGATCCGCACCCGCCGCGGATTGGGCGCGCGGCCCCCGTCATACAGCTTCATCGCTCACCCGCCGTTAACCGGTTAACCAAGTATTCGCCTGCGATCTTAAGCCAGCCCTTAAGACATTTGCGCGAGCTTAGCGCGCTCTGGTCGAAAACGGTCATGCGGCGGCCGCGCTGGCGGCGTGTCCTGCAAAAGCCGTCTCGGCGCGTTCGTTGGGGTTGGGTGGCGTTGTCGTGAGCGTGGCGGAACAGTCGGACATTCCGATGCCGAGCGAGAAACCGGCGGCCAAGCGCCGGCGGCTCGCCGCGCAGCGTGTGCGCGAGGCCCGCGACCGCCTCACCTCCTCCACCGGCACGCGCGTCGCCTTCGATTACGAGTTGCTGCGCCAGTTCGCCGAGAACCGGCTGTCGGCCTCCCTCGTGGTGCTGCTGCTGGTCGCCACTGTCGGATTCCTGTCCAGCCTGTGGACAGGCGCGATGATGGCCGGCGTGTGGACGGCGTCCGTGCTGGTGATCCACGCCATCATCGTCACCAAGTGCCGGCAGTTTCTGGCCGAGCCGCAACAGCAGGTCGATCTGCGCCGCTGGCGCATGCGCTTCATCCTGCTCGACCTCTTTTACGGCCTCGCCTGGATGTACAACCTGGTCAATCCGTCCGGCATGGATCAGGGCTTCTCGACCTTCATGCTGTTCGTGATGCTGCTCGTCGTGGCGGTGTCCTCGATGCTGGCGTCGAGCCTGCCGATGGCGGTGTTCGCGGCGACCATTCCCGTCACCGCCGCAGTGTCGTTGAACTTCCTGCTGCAGGGCGGCCTGCACAACACCATCCTGGCCGCGATGGCGATCGCCTCGCAGGGCTATTTCGCGCTGCTGGCGCACCGGCTCTATTCGACCATGCTCGCCACCATGATCGCGCGCGCCGAGAAGGACGCGCTGATCGCGGAGCTGGAGCAGGCCAAGGCGGTCTCCGACGATGCGCGCCGCCGCGCCGAAGGCTCCAACATCGCCAAGTCGCAGTTCCTGGCGCAGATGAGCCATGAGCTGCGCACGCCGCTGAACGCCATCCTCGGCTTCTCCGAGGTGATGAAGGCGGAGATTTTCGGCGCCCATGCAGTGCCCGCCTACAAGGACTATTCCAACGACATCCACGCCTCCGGCCAGCACCTGCTCGGCCTGATCAACGAGATCCTCGACCTGTCGCGGATCGAGGCCGGCCGCTACGAGCTGAACGAAGAGCCGGTGTCGCTGACCAACGTGGTGGAGGACTGCCACCATCTCCTGAAGCTGCGCGCGCAGAACCGCGGCATCACGGTGCACAACGTGTTCGAGGACGATCTGCCGCGGCTTTGGGCGGACGAGCGGGCGCTGCGCCAGATCTGCCTGAACCTGCTGTCGAACGCGATCAAGTTCACGCCGTCGGGCGGCGAGATCTGGCTCAAGGTCGGCTGGACCGCATCGGGCGGGCAATACATGAGCTGCAAGGACACCGGCCCCGGCATTCCCGAAGAGGAAATCCCGGTGGTTCTGTCCTCGTTCGGCCAGGGCTCGAACGCCATCAAGTCGGCGGAGCAAGGCGCGGGTCTCGGGCTTCCGATCGCCAAGAACCTGGTGGACATGCACGGCGGCACCTTCACCCTGAAGTCCAAGCTGCGGATCGGCACCGAGCTGATCGCCACCTTCCCGCCCGAGCGGGTGATGGCGGCGCTGCCGCCGCTCGCCGAGCCTGCGCCGTCGATCCAGCCGACCGACGCGCCGGCCGGCGGCTCCGGCAAGCGCTCGCTGCTCTCGCGCATGCGCGTCTGACCGCCCAGGCGACGAATCCGCGCGCTGGAATTCGCCTTTCCCTTTCCGCATTCGTGCCTATTTTGGGCGGGGACCGAACGATTCCGGCAATGGCGATCAAGACCCCCTGCATCAACGTCTGCATCCTGGACGACGCGGCCGGCCTGTGCCGCGGCTGCGGCCGCACCGGCGACGAGATCGCCATGTGGAGCGCGATCGGCGACCGCGAACGCGAGCGGATCATGGCGGAGCTGCCCACTCGTCTGGCGCGCGCCTGGCCGGCGCGGCGCGCGGCGGAGGGCTGAACCATGCTCTGGCTGCTGCTGATCGGACTCGGGCTCGCGCTCGCCATCCTGATCGCCAACCACGACAGCGGCTCGGTCGCGGGTCTCGCCACCGACGACTTCGCCTCCCTCGCCTTCAAGCTGGCGCTGATCGTGTTCATCGGCAGTTCGGTGATCGTGATGTTCCGCGGCCGCTTCCTGCAGGCGCTCAAGGCCGCGGCGGTCTGGATCCTGATCGGGCTGGCGCTGGTCGTGGGTTACACCTACCGGGCGGAGTTGCGCGCGGTCGCGGACCGGGTGATGGCGGAGCTGATGCCGGGCCGCGCCGCCGTGCGCAGCGCGCACAGCGTCGAGATCGTGCGCGGCCGGGCCGGCGACTTCCAGGTCGCGGCGCAGGTGAACGGCGTGCGGGTCGCCATGGTGCTGGACACCGGCGCGAGCGCGGTCGTGCTCACGCTGGCCGACGCCAAGGCCGCGGGCCTGCCGGTCGAGGTGCTGAAATACGATGTGGCGGTGGACACCGCGAACGGCCGCACCCGCGCCGCCGCCGTGACCATCGACCGGCTGGCGGTCGGCTCGATCGAGGAGCGTGCGATTCCCGCGCTGATTGCCCAGCCGGGCGCGCTGCGCACGAGCCTGCTCGGCATGAGCTTCCTCAACCGGCTGGAAAGCTGGCAGGTGCGCGGCGACAAGCTGGAGATGCGCGGGCATCCGTGATCGCCGCGCCGGCTTCGCAGTTGCCGTCTTAGAACAGGCTGTAGGTGAACCGGATCGCGACCGAGAGCAGGAACAGGCCGAACAGGATTTCCAGCCGTCGCCTCGGCAGCCGGTGCGCGAGCCGCGCACCATAGGGCGCGATCGCGGTCGTGATCGGCGCCATCAGCGCAAAGCCGATCAGCGAGACGAAGCCGATCGACAGCGGCGGCATCAGCGCCTGCTGCGGCCAGCCCGCCACCATGAAGCCCAGCGTGCCGAAGCTCGCGATCACCACGCCGATGCCGGCGGAGATGCCGACCGCGGCGTGGATCGAGACGCCGTACAGCATCATGATCGCAGTCGAGACCGCGCCGCCGCCCACGCCCATGAACGCCGAATAGAGCCCGATCAGGTAGCCGTAGAGCAGCATCAGCGGCAGGCCTGGCAGCCGGTCGCCCAGCCGCCAGTCCTCGCGCGCGAAGAAAATCTTCGCCGCAATCAGGCCGGTCATGCTGATGAAGGCGATCTTGAACGCCCAGGCCGGCGCGAAGCCCGCGACCGCAGCCCCCGTGAGAATGCCCAGCGCGACCGGCGGCGCCCAGGTGCGCAGGATTTCAACCGGCAGATTGCCCTTGGCGCGGTGGGCGAGAAACGAGCGCAGCGAGGTCGGCAGGATGATCGCAAGCGACGTGCCGACGCAGAGCTGCATGCGGACGTCCTCGGGCACCTCGAGCACGCGGAAGATCTCGTAAAGCACCGGCACGATCACCGCACCGCCGCCGACGCCGAACACGCCCGCCAGCAGGCCGGTGACCACGCCGCCGGCGAGGATCGCCACCGCCAGCACGGCCAGGTCGCCGGCCGGAACCCCGAACATTCCCGATATCTCCGGTGAGAAGACCTGCGCGGCGGACGCCGCCAGCCTGCCTCTTTATCCGAGCACGATCTGATCCGAAAACCGGTTTCCGCTTGTCGGGATCATGCTCTAAGCCGCCGCGGTTTGGGCCAATTCGGCGGGCCTGTCCAGCACCTGCGCCAGCGCTTCTGCCAGAACCCCAGCGCATGCGCCGGGTTTGACCGCCTCGATCGCCAGATGCCGGCGAAAGGCGCGCGCCCCGGGCACCGCATGGAAGAGCCCGTGCATGTGCCGCACGATCGCATGCAGCCGCACGCCGCGCGACAGTGCGCGCTCGATATAGGGCAACATGGCCAGCGCCGCGGCCTTGGCGCTCTCGTGGGGTGCGTCCGCGCCGAACAGCAGCGGATCGACCGCCAGCAGCCGCCACGGCTCCTGATAGGCGGCGCGGCCGAGCATCACGCCGTCGACATGGGCGAGATGCTCGCGCGCGGCTTCTATCGACGGCACGCCGCCGTTGATCGCAATCGTCCAGTCCGGATGCGCGGCCTTGAGCCGATAGACGCGGCCGTAATCGAGCGGAGGAATGTCGCGGTTCTCCCGCGGCGACAGGCCCTTCAGCCAGGCCTTGCGCGCGTGCACGATCAACGCGTCTGCGCCGGCGCGCCGCACCGCCGCCGCCATGCCGTCGAGCGCCGCTTCGGGATCCTGATCGTCGATACCGATGCGGCACTTCACCGTCACCGGGATCGCGACCGCGGCCTTCATCGCGGCGACGCAGTCGCCGACCAGCGCGGGCTCCGCCATCAGGCAGGCTCCAAACCGGCCGTCCTGCACGCGGTCCGACGGGCAGCCGACGTTCAGATTGACCTCGACATAGCCGAAGTCCTGCGCGATGCGCGCGCACCGCGCCAGCGCCGCCGGATCGGAGCCGCCGAGCTGCAGCGCCACCGGCTGCTCCGCCGGATCGAAACCGATCAGCCGCTCGCGGTCGCCGTGCAGGATCGCACCGGTCGTCACCATCTCGGTGTAGAGCAGCGCATGGCGCGTGAGCTGGCGATGGAAGAACCGGCAATGCCGGTCGGTCCAGTCCATCATAGGTGCACAGCTAAAACGCCAACGATTCCAATGTGTTACAGCCATTTGTCGGTCCAGTCACTTTCCCGCTTTTGGGCGCACGTTACGTTTTCTCCCTAGAAAAACCCAATGTTTTCAATGGGGCGAAGTGAGGAGATGTTGATTTCTGTATATTTCGTACAGAGGCCGATGTGACAAAACAAAGGGGCAAGATCA
Organism: uncultured Alphaproteobacteria bacterium; assembly: GCA_963758225.1. Lineage (GTDB taxonomy): Bacteria > Pseudomonadota > Alphaproteobacteria > Rhizobiales > Xanthobacteraceae > Z2-YC6860. Next base: position 191,338 of record CAVWUJ010000009.1, read on the forward strand.
CAAAGCCAGGATGAGCAGAGGTGAGCCGAATGCGCGTGATGCTCGACAGCATGGTTCACGACTTGGTTGCGGCTGACGCATCGGTCTTGGCGCTGATCAAAGCCAAGCTCGAGGATGGGACGCTGACGCTCGTGTCCACCCATGTCCAGCGGGACGAGCTGTCCCGCATCCCCGACGACGAGAAGCGGGACGCCGTGCAGAGCATCCCGGTCGCTCGGACTGCGACTCGCGGCGCCATGTGGGGCGTGTCAGCGTGGGATGAATGTACCTGGGGCGACGAAGACGGCGACAAGATCCTCGCTCAGGTTACGAACGGGAACCCTGTGCATGCGGAGGACGCACTGATCGGGGCGACGGCCGACGTTGCTGCCGATGTGCTGGTCACGCAGGAGCACCGGCTGCGCAATCGCCTCCAGGCAGCCGGCTCTCAGCTTCAGGTCTGGACGTTCGATGAGTTCGCGGCATGGCTCCGCTCGCCACCATGATCGCCGAGAACGGCGTTAAGCTTGCGGCGGCATATACGGCAAGCCGGCCTCTTTCAGCTTCAACCGCAACCGGATGATCTCGGCCGCGGCATCGCTTGCCAGGGTGTAGTAGCGATCGGCTTCTTGAATGCTGCCGCCGCAGGCGTTCCGGCGCCACATCTGGATCTGGTCGGCGCGCGTCTGTTCTTCGGCACGCAGCCGGTAAAGAATGTCGTCGGAGTCGACACGCAGGATCTCTTCGAGGGCGCTCATCACGCAGCCTCGAAAAGATCGCCGGGTACCTGCATGATCCTTGTCGGCGGCGTAGCTGCAGGCTCGAACATATCAAGCTGCTTTTGCGCATCTTCAATCCGGCGGCAGGCAACCTCGAAGTACCGAGCATCGCGTTCAATGCCGATGAAACTGCGGCCCAACTTCACCGCGGCGACTCCAGTCGTTCCCGATCCCATGAATGGATCGAGGATCAACCCAGTGGCGCCGATCTTTTCGATGCACCACGCCATCAGCCCTAATGGCTTCTCTGTGGGGTGACCGGATAAGTGAGGCTCGACCGCAGATCGGTACCGCTTGGTATTCCGGTCAAGCGATGTCCAAGCCATCTCGCAATCGGCAGCGGTCGGAACGTTGTTTATCTTGTCCCAGATCAACCAGCCGCGCGATGGCGGAAGTCGAAAGTAGTTTCCTCCCCAGATGACGGAAACCGGGTACCGCGCAACGAGATGCTGGACAATTTCCTCCGGAGCGAAAGCATCCCAATCGAGCACTTCCCGGTGATCAGCCGTAGCGCCCCAACTTCCGCCTGACAGGCGCTTCCCCAACCCATACGGCGGGTCCGTGATCAGCGCATCGACATGCCCCAATGTTGGCAGCACATCCATGCAGTCGGCCAAGTAGAGAGTGGCCGCGCCGATTACTACTTTCTTGATTTTTGCTTCTGTAGTGTTGGCATTCATTCTGCTCTTGATTCTAGTAGTTGTCGCATGCCGCGCAATAAAATCATCCCGCTGATTTCTGTTTATTCTTGCATATTCCGAATATTTTACTTCTCGTCGGGAAACATCGTGATTGTACTGATGCGATCAGTGTCGCGGGATTGATTTTCGCTATCGCAACCGGCGAGCCGATTGTGCGGTCAAACGACCGAACCATTCACCCTCGCATCGCACCACGCTTGCGCCCTCGCCGCTCGCCTGATCTGTCGCGCCCGTTCATAACGAGGTGCACAACATGCCCGTCAACACGGCGTTCCTGCTCATGGCTCAATACGGCGGCAAGGCCGTCATCCCGCTTGAGGACATCCGGCGCGACTTCTTCGACCACATGTCGCTCGACAGGCTGAGCAGGAAGGTTTCCGCGGGCGAGCTGCCCCTTCCGATCGTGCGGATGGAGTTCGAGCCAGAAAGCGTGGAAGGGCGTGCACCTCGTCGACCTGGCGAACTACATCGACCAACAGCGCGAGGCGGCGCTAGCGGAGTTCGCGAAAATGAACGGGCTGAGGCGGTGAGTTCAGCGCGTCTGTGCCTGGTGCGCTTTCAAACCGATGGTGTGGAAATCGAAATTCGCTGGCACAAATCTGTCACACGAGAATTTAGGACTGACCTAAGTCGTTGTTACTCCAGAGGAAAGCTCTGTGTCCGTCCCGTCCATCATAGGTGCACAGCTAAAACGCCAACGACTCCAATGGGTTACGGCCATTTGTCGGTCCAGTCACTTTCCCGCTTTTTCGCGGACGTTCCGGTTTCTCCCCAGAAAACCTAATGTTTTCAATGGGGCGAAGTGCGGAGATGTTGATTTCGGGATATTTCGTACCGAGGTGGTTGTCACAAGACAAAGGGGCAACCCCTCCAGGTGAAGCGAGCTGTGGAGGGAAACTTGCGAGATGAATGGGCGCGCTCCATATTCGCGCCAACACGAGTCAGCCGTTGGGCAAGGGTGACCGCGGTGGCTGATTAAAAACCGAAACACCCTAGCTGGCCTTCGCACGGCTACGGCACCTTCCCAATTGAGGGACCCCGTGCGCGAGATGGGGAGACACAATGTTTGTGTCGTTCACGCTCGAAGTCAGCCAGCCGTGCGGTGCGTCGTACCGCCTTGGTCTGGGGTGCGCTCTGCACCTGAAACTGGCCTGGGTGATCGCCGCTCTCTCGCGGTTGTTCTAAAAGAAAGGGCACCCTCCGGGGTGCCCTTTCTGATTCAGGCCGACTGTGGCGCCTGATAGTCGATGCCGGCTTCTTTCAACTTCAAGCGCAACCGGATGATCTCGGCCGCGGCGTCGCTGGCGAGGGTGTGATAGCGATCGGCCTCCTGGATGCTCCCACCGCATGCATTGCGCCGCCACATCCTGATCTCGTCGGCGCGCGTCTGTTCCTCGACGCGGAGCCGGTAGAGGATGTCGTCGGAGTCGACGCGGAGGATTTCTTCGAGGTGATTTGCCGCCATGCGCCGGACTATATCACATCGCTCTGCCGATCTCAGCAGCGGTGCGCACGATGGCGCGGCGAGTGGCGGCGTCTGCTCCACCGTCCAAGTGGTGGAAGTTCTTAATCAGCGCTTCGCACTCGCATTCGGCAACGCGGCTTTCATCCTCGCATTTGTCGATCTCGATGGACAGGCCCTGGGCCACCGCCAACCGCAGCGCGTCGCCGTCGTCGTCAAGAGGGGACCATAACCTCCCACCACATTTCCCCCCCGACCAAAGTGGAGGCGTTCTGATCCATGCACCATGACTCTCGCCGATTTTTTCCCACCTATCGACATCGATCCCGGCCGCCTTCGCCGCCAGTTCCAGCAGTTCGCGGTCGGTGCTCATGCGCCCCCTCCGGCTGGGTAAACGTCCATGACCTGACCGGAGACACGCGCCGTTTCCTTCAGCTCGGCGAGCATCATTTCGGCGTGCTCGAAGGAGAGAGCGTACATATAGACCGAGAACTTGCCGTCAGCGGTCTGGTACTCGATGTCGAACAGGTGCCAGTCTCGTCCGTTCACGTGAACGGTTGGCGGCTGGACGATGCCGCTCATGCGGCACCTGCGGCGTTGAGGGCAGCGTCGATGTCGGCCAAGACGGCGCTCCAGTATTCCAGATCGAGATCGGACTTCGAACTCGAGCTTTTCTACCACCAGTGCGCGCGAGCCACGGACCAGCGCCACCAGTTGCTCGTGCGCATTAAACCGCTCGACCATTTCTCGGGACAGATCGCGGTCCTTGACCTGCCCGACATCAACGCGGTTCCCGACGATGAAGTCTCCCTCGATCGCGAGCATTAGCCCGTGGAATTGCGGCGCGCTTACTTGTTTCGCTTCCATATCCCTCCCTGTTTGATGTTGTTCTGGTTGGTGGACGGCGCTGATCCCGGCTTGACCTAAGCGGCTCCGGTCATGCGCACATCCTTGCGGCGGGGCTCTCTCACTTCCGTTAAGTGCGTACATTCGCGCATCAGCCTGCGCATCCACCAACGACAATTGTACTACCGCATGTGTGTCCGCGTGATTGTATTTCGCTATCGCAAGGGGAGAGCCGATTGCCGAATGGGAATACGACCGAACCATTCATTCTGACATCGCACCACGCTTGCGCCCTCGCCGCTCACCTGGTCTGTCGCTCCTCGTTCACAACGAGGTGCACAACATGCCCGTCAACACGGCGTTCCTGCTCATGGCTCAATACGGCGGCAAGGCCGTCATCCCGCTCGAGGACATCCGGCGCGACTTCTTCGACCACATGTCGCTCGACAGGCTGAGCAGGAAGGTTTCCGCGGGCGAGCTGCCCCTCCCGATTGTGCGGATGGAGTCGAGCCAGAAAGCGTGGAAGGGCGTGCACCTCGTCGATCTGGCGAACTACATCGACCGCCAGCGGGAGGCGGCGCTCGCGGAGTTCGCGAAAATGAACGGGGTGAAACGGTGAGTTCTGTGCCGGTGCTGTTTCAAACCGATGGTGTGGAAATCGAAATTCGCTGGCACAAATCTGTCACATGGAAATTTGAATCGGGCCTAAGTCTTTGGGATTGCGACGGAAAGCCCTGTGTCCGTCCTGTCCATCATAGGTGCACAGCTAAAACGCCAACGATTCCAATCGGTTACGGCCATTTATCGGTCCAGTCACTTTCCCGCTTTTGGGCGCACGTTACGTTTTCTCCCTAGAAAAACCGAATGTTTTCAATGGGGCGAAGTGCTGAGATGTTGATTTCTGTATATTTCGTACAGGGGTGGATGTGACAAAACAAAGGGGCAAGGTCACAAAGCCAGGCTGAGCAGAGGTGAGCCGAATGCGCGTGATGCTCGACAGCATGGTTCACGACTTGGTTGCGGCTGACGCATCGGTCTGACGCGCAGGATCTCATCGAGATCGCTCACGCTAACTCCAACTGTCGTTGGTTGTCGTTCGCCACGGCCTTGAGATGAGGCGCGTTTGCCAAGAACACCGCTCGAGCAAAGCCCTTCGGCGTGGCGCTTCTGATATTGGCGCGTTCCTCGCTTGGCGGGCAGGCATGTATCCTGTTGTCGGGCGCACCGATCCCATCTGCTGTTGAGCGATCCGGCATCACGAACCCGCCGCCGGCCCAGAGACACGTCTGCTTCGTGTAGTTGTCATTCATTTCGTGTCCGGTGAAGTGCCAAGGGTGGAACGTATAGGTCGGTTTTCCGAAGATGCTGCTGAACACGCTCACCGGGTTCTCGAAAAACCAAGGGGCGCCGGAAATGGCCCCGATCGTGCGGCACTGCTCGGCCACGATCGCGGCCTTAGCTTGGAAGAACGGGTCTGCTTGGCGCTTGGCCTCGAACCATCTAGCCCCGCTGACTGCCACATCCGTGCACGGCGGGAAGCCGGCTACGAACACCACTCGCCCGGAACGAATAAAGTCGCCTAGGAAGTCAAAGGCGTCGGTAATCACCGCGCCGATGCGTGTCACGAAGCCAGTGGTGTGAGTCCCTTTTGGGTGTTGTGGGTCGACCATGACCACACGGTAGCCGGCCTCGATCCAAGGCTCGGCCATGTGGTCGGTCAGATTGCAAAGGAAAATGGCAGTGCCAAGATCGTCATTGTCATTCGCTGCTTTCAACACTTCCATCCTGCCTCCCCAGGAAAGTCATTCGTAGAATATCACGCGCGAGTGCTTCGCTAAATCTGCATGTTTTGCAGTATTCGCGCGTGTTGTTGCATATTTTAAATTGTTCGGCGGATTGCGTGGATTGATTGTCGCTATCGCGTCCGCTGGTTCGATTAAAGAACCGCGATTTCCGCCATCAGGCTCGCGAACCATTTATCCTGAGATCGCACCACGCTTGCGCCCTCGCCGCTCACCTGGTCTGTCGCGCCCCGTTCACAACGAGGTGCACAACATGCCCGTCAACACGGCGTTCCTGCTCATGGCTCAATACGGCGGCAAGGCCGTCATCCCGCTCGAGGACATCCGGCGCGACTTCTTCGACCACATGTCGCTCGACAGGCTGAGCAGGAAGGTATCCGCGGGCGAGCTGCCCCTTCCGATCGTGCGGATGGAGTCGAGCCAGAAAGCGTGGAAGGGCGTGCACCTCGTCGACCTGGCGAACTACATCGACCAACAGCGCGAGGCGGCGCTAGCGGAGTTCGCGAAAATGAACGGGCTGAGGCGGTGAGTTCAGCGCGTCTGTGCCTGGTGCGCTTTCAAACCGATGGTGTGGAAATCGAAATTCGCTGGCACAAATCTGTCACACGAGAATTTAGGACTGACCTAAGTCGTTGTTATTCCAGAGGAAAGCTCTGTGTCCGTCCCGTCCATCATGGGCGCGACGGAGAAGCGCCAGGGCGCTTCGCCAGAAGCCTCAGTCATTTAGCCTTCCTTCTTCGCACGTCTCATTTCCGCTCGTTCGCACTCATTGACGTCGAGATCATGTAGCACACATGGGAACGATCGCCGACAGACGGCAGGATCGGCCACCGGGTTCCAGCCGGCTTTCCTATTGAAGTCCGAAGCATGGCTATCCCCGAAGCAATCGCTATGATCCGGACTCCGAACAGCCAATCGCGGTGATCGACCGATGCAGACCTCAATCGCGACGGTTTCGTTGCCCGGCGGGCTCGCTGAGAAGCTTGAAGCGACAGCGGCAGCCGGTTTTTCCGGCGTGGAGATCTTCGAGAGCGACCTGCTGTCGTTTAACGGCACCCCGAAAGATGTCGCCCGCATGGTGGCCGACCTCGGGCTGAAAATCGTCACCTTTCAGCCGTTCCGCGACTTCGAGGGCATGCCGGAGCCGGCGCGCAGCCGCACCTTCGCGCGCGCCGAACGCAAGTTCGATTTGATGGGCGAGCTTGGCTCCGATCTGCTGATGATATGCTCCAACGTCGCTCCGGATTCGCAGGGCGGCATCGACCGCGCCGCAGCCGATTTCCACGAGCTTGGCGAACGGGCGAGCAAGCACGGCATCCGTGTCGGCTTCGAGGCGTTGGCCTGGGGCCGGCATATCAGCGATTATCGCGATTCCTGGGAGGTGGTGCGACGCGCCGACCATCCGGCCATCGGACTTACGCTCGACAGCTTCCACATCTTCGCCCGCAAGACCGATCTCAATGCGATCCGCAACATCCCCGGCGACAAGATCGTCCTGGTACAGCTCGCCGACGCGCCCTGGCTCGAAATGAACGTGATCAACTGGAGCCGGCACTTCCGCTGCTTCCCCGGCCAGGGCGATTTCCCGCTGACCGACTTCATGGATGCGGTGTTGACCACCGGCTATCGCGGCCTGCTCTCACTTGAAATCTTCAACGACCAGTTCCGCGCCGGCTCTCCCCGCAAGGTGGCGGTCGACGGCCAGCGCTCGCTGGTTTATCTGATGGACCAGATGCGCGAGCGGTCAGGCGCGCTGGCGAAGGACGCGCCACAAATCCCGCAGCGTGCGAGATGCCAGGGCATTGAATTTATCGAGTTCGCCGCAGACGACAGACCGGCGGCGGGTCTCGCCAAACTGTTCGCGGGGCTCGGCTTCACCAAGGTCGGCGAGCACAAGTCCAAGGCGGTGACCCACTGGTCGCAAGGCGACATTCACCTCGTGCTGAACAGTGACAAGGAGGGATTCGCCCACTCGCACCAGATCTCTCACGGCCCGTCGGTCTGCGCCATGTGCCTGAAGGTGGACGACGCGGCGGCCACGCTCGATCGCGCCGAGAAGCTGCGCGACACGCCGTTCCGCCAGGCGGTCGGCCCGGGCGAGCTGGAAATCCCGGCGGTGCGCGGGCTCGGCGGCAGCCTGCTCTATTTCGTCGACAACAATAGCGAGCTTGGCCGGTTGTGGGACATCGACTTCATCAAGCCCAAAGAGCCGCAGGGCGGCGGCGACGCGGGCCTCGTCGCGGTCGACCATGTGTCGCAGTCGATGCAATACGAGGAGATGCTGTCCTGGCTGCTGTTCTACAATTCGCTGCTCGACGTCTCCAAGACGCCGCAACTCGACGTCATCGATCCCGGCGGGATCGTGCGCAGCCAGGTGGTGCAAACCGACGACGGCGCGCTTCGCATCGCGCTCAATGCCTCGCAGAGCCAGCAGACGCTCTCGTCGCGCTTCCTCGCCCATTATGTCGGCTCGGGCGTGCAGCACATAGCTTTCGCCACCGGCGACATCTTCGCAACCGTGAAACAGCTCCAAGCCAACGGCGTATCCCTGCTGTCGATGCCGGAAAACTACTACGACGATCTCGAGGCACGCACCGACCTGCCTGCCGAGCGGGTCAAACAGTTGCAACGGCATAACGTGCTGTACGACCGCGACGAGGCCGGCGAATACTTGCAGGCCTACACCACGGCCTTCGAGAATCTGTTCTTCTTCGAGGTCGTCGAGCGGCGTGCGTACAAGGGCTTCGGCGCGGTCAACGCGCCAATCAGGCTGGCGGCCCAGGCGCGCGAACTGGCACGCTGACACGCCCTCCGGCCCGCAGGCGTTATCGGCTGCTGCCGTCCGTGAGACGCCAAAGCCGCAACGAAAAACGCCGCGGCTGGGGGACCGCGGCGCATCTCGCTGCATCAGGCGGGCGTAGTCTGCCGCCCATCCCTCCCCGGCTACTGCGTGCCTTCGAGCCCGAGCACCTTGACCAGGCTGCCCCACTTGGTGCGCTCCTCGGCCATGTACTTGGAGATGCCGTCGATCGACGGAGTGTCGAACGGGATCAGGCCGATCGCGGAGGCGCGCTTCTGCATCTCCGGGTCGGCCATGATCTTCTTCATCTCGTCGTGCAGGCGGTCGACGATCGGCCGCGGCGTCTTGGCCGGGGCGAGCAGGACGTGCCACGACACCGCCTCGTACTCCGGCGCGTTGGCCGCTTCGGAGAACGGCGGCACGTCGGGCAGAAGCGGCAGCCGGGTCGAGGACGACACCGCGAGCGCGCGCAGCTTGCCCTCCTTGATCAGCGGAATGGTCGCGCCTGCCTCCGAGAAGCCGAGCTTGACGTGACCGGCCGCGATGTCCTGCACCGACTGCGGCGTCGAGCGATACGGCACATGGATCATGTCCACCTTGAAGCGGTTCTTGGTGAACTCCATCGACAGGTGCTGCAGCGCGCCCGCGCCGACCGAGGCGTAGTTCAGCGGCGGCTTCGAGGAGGCCGCGAGCTTGAGCAGCTCCGGCACGGTCTTCACCGGAAGGTCCGGATTGATGACCAGGATGAAGGGCGACTTCACATAAAGCGAGATCGGCACGAAGTCCTTGGCCGGATCGTAGGGGATCTGCTTCAGCAGCGTCGGCGCGATCGCCATCGGCGCGCTGGTCGAGATCGCAAGCGTGTAGCCGTCCGGCGCCGCGGTCGCGAGCTGGGCGGCCGCGAGCCGCAGCGCCGCGCCCGGCTTGTTCTCGATCACCACCGGCTGGCCAAGCGCAGCCGAAAGCTTGTCGGCGTAGAGCCGGGCCAGAATGTCCATGCCGGTGCCGGCGGCGAGCGGCACCAGAATCGTGATCGGACGTGCCGGATAGTTCTGCGCATCGGCGCGGCCGGCGAACAGGCCGGCGGCAAGCGCAAGACCCAGCGCGACGGCGCGGATCGGTGACCGGATCATGAGCATCCCCCCTTGGCGTGCGAAGCCGCGTGGCTGCGGCTCTCTTCGCCCGAAAGGATAGGAGGTGCCAGAATGGCCCACAAGCGCCGCATCGTCGCGCGTGCACGATGTCCCGCGATCCGGGACATCGTCGCGGGCGGCCGTCTCGTTCAGGCGGCGGCCGTCGTCCGCGCGCGGCTGCGCAGCCGCGAAAGGCTGGGCATCACCTCGGTGCCGAACAGGCGCAGCGACTTCATCTCCTGGCGATGGGTCAGGTTGCCCCAGGTGAATTCGCCCAAGAGATAATCGAAGCCGCAGGTGTCGATCAGATTGGCCAGCCGGTCGCGCACGGTTCGCGGCGAGCCGACCACCACGGTGCCGAGAAGTCTTCGCCTCGTCGAAGTTGGCGTAGATCACGCTGCTGTGGACGGGCACGCCGTGCTCGGCCCACAGCTTGGACAGGGATTTGTACCAGTGCTCGTAGGCCGCGCGGCCGAGCTTGAGCGCCTCCGCATCGGAGTCCGCCACCAGGATGTGGCGCGCCGCGCCGATCTTGGGCTGCGCGGCCGCAAGCGTGATGCGGTCCGGGCTCGCCTGCTCTTCCAGCCACGCCTTGCGGCAATGCTGCACGAGCTTGCGCACGCGCTCGACCGAACCGAGCGCGACCGGGTTGATGCCGTTGCGCACGGCGAAGCGCTGGCTCTTCTCGTCGCCGACCCCGGCCCACAGCGTGGGATAAGGCTTCTGCAGCGGCTTCATCTCCATCGGCATGTCGCGGATGGTGAAATACTGACCCTCGTGGTCGAGCCGGTCCGAGGTCAGGCCCTTGATCAACACCGCGAGCGCCTCGTGATAGATCTCACGGCTGCGTTCGCCATCGACGCCGAAGAATCCGACCTCGATCGGAGAAATGCCGCGGCCGAGACCGACCTGCAGCCGCCCGCCGGTCAGGTGATCGAGCATGCAGATTTCCTCGATCAGCCGGACCGGGTGGTAAAGCGGCAGGATGTAGTTGAGCGCGCCCAGCTTGATCTTCTGGGTCTCGCGCGCGGCGGCGGCGAGAAACACGCTCGGCGCCGGCGCCATGCCCAGCGGCGTGCCGTGATGCTCGGCGAGATGATAGGCGTGAAAGCCGTACTGCTCGGCGGCGCGGATGAACTCGAGCCGGTCCTCGTAGGTCTTGCCGAGCGGCTCGTCGCGCTTGTCGAGATGGTCGAAAATGCTGAACTTCATCGGCCGCATCCTCCGCGGCCAAATATAACCAAATGGTGATATTTCCTGTCAACCGGAAGGTGTGCCTGCCGGTTGCGGGACGCCCCGAGGACGCATCATCCGGCGCCGTCCGCGTCGGCTGCGCGCGGCCTGTCCGGCACGGCCGCAATGGCCTCGATCTCGATCATCGCGCCCGGCACCGCCAGCCGGCTGACCTCCACCGACGTCGACACCGGGAACGCCTTGCCGAAAAACTCCATCCGCACGTCGAAACAGCGGAAATACTCGTCCATGTCGGTGACGTAGAACACGATCTTGATCACGTCGTCGAGGCCGGCGCCGGCGCGCTCAAGGATCGACTTGATGTTGAGCGCGGTCTGGCGGAGCTGGGCGCGCATGTCGCCGTTGCCGACGATCTGCCCGGTCTTGTTGAAGGCGAGCTGGCCGGCCAGCCAGATATATCGCATCCCGGCGGTTTCGATGGCGTGCGGAAACAGCACGCGATCCTCGACCACGCGGGAGTAATTCGCCTCGGAAATGATGGTCCGGCGCGTCGCACTCATGGCAGGATCGTATCCGGCAGATCGCTCGATTCAAAGTTGTCCCCGGCCGCCGCGGCCGACCCGGTTCCGGGCGCGGCATGAATAGCGCGCGCCGCGCGCCTTGCCCACCCTGCGGGACACCTGTCAGGGGCCGGCAGGCCTCATAAGTCACTGAAAAGGTTGCCGCATCATAAAGCGGTCAGGGTTTTCCGGACCGCTCGGGGCGAAAAGCCGACGCCGTCATCGACCCGGCCACCGGCCGGCCGGTCGCCCGTCTCAGCGGGCGCGCAGGTTGCGCTGAATGCGGCGGATGTAGTCGCGCAGGATGCGCTTGTCCTCGGCGTCGAAGCCGGCCAGCGCAATCTCCTCGGTTTGTTCCGCGATCGGCAGCAACTGCTCGAACAGCTTGCGGCCGCCAGGCGCGATAGAGATCGCCACCGAACGATGGTCGCGCGGATCGGTGCGCATATGCACGAGGCCGAGCGCCTCCAGCCGGTGCAGCCAGCGCCCCAGCGTGGAGTGCGGCACCAGGGTCGCGTCGCGCAGCTCCATGATGTTGAGCGAATCGACCTGCGAGGTCACAAGCAGCACGCGCCATTGATCGCTGGTCACGCCCTTCTTGCGCAATTGCGATTCCAGGCGGGTGGTCCAGTCCTTGGCCAGGTGATTCAGCAGAAAGCCGAAATGCGGCTCGCTGCGCAGGTCGCGGCCGATCTCGGAAAATTCGCGTCGGGGTCGAGAAGGCGACGGCGGAACGGCCACGGGCCGCAGATCCGAATCGATCGTTCTTCTGTTTGCTCTCATAGGCGGTCGCCGCACCGTATGAAGATTTGACCGTGCATAACACGGCGTGATGGCCCGCACCAGCAAGCGGAATGACGGCCCCCCTTGCAGCAACGCATCGCCGCGTGCATTGACGAAGGTCAAATCAGTGCGACGCTGCGCGGTCCGCGGAACCGGCCCGAGATGCGGGCCGCGACTCTTGCGACGCACGAGGCCGGTCGACCGGCTCGGGCGCGCCGCCGCCGTTGAGACATTCGCCATGCAGAATGTAAAGGAACGGGTCGCCCTCACCTCGATCGCCGCATCGGCCGGGCTGACGATCGCCAAGGGACTCGTCGGACTGACGACGGGTTCGCTCGCGATCCTGTCCGAGGCCGCGCATTCGCTCATCGATTTCGTCGCGACGGTGATGACCTATTTCGCCGTCCGCATCGCCGGCAAGCCGGCCGACGACGAGCATCACTACGGCCATGGCAAGGTCGAGAGCGTGATGGCGCTGGCGGAGACCGCGCTGCTGTTTCTTCTGTCGGCCGTGGTGATCTGGGAGGGCGGCAAGCGGCTGTTCGGCGGTGACGGACATGCGGTCGAGGCCACCGCCGCGGCGTTCCTGGTGATCGCGGGTTCGATCGTCGTCGATTATTTCCGCGCGCGCGTGCTCTACCGCGTGGCGAACGAAACCGGCAGCGAGGCGCTGGAGGCCGACGGGCTGCACTTCTGGTCGGACATGTGGTCGTCGTTCGCGGTGCTGTTCGGGCTCGGCGGCGTATGGCTCGGCTATCAATGGGCCGACGCCGCAGCGGCGATCGTGGTCGCGGTGTTCGTGTGCTTGGCCGGCTTCCGGCTCGGCCGCCGCACCATTCTGACGCTCACGGACACTGCGCCAACGGGCGCCGCCGACGAGGTCCGCAAGATCGCGTCCGGTATCCGCGGCGTGGTCGCCGTCGAACAGATCCGCGTGCGTCCGGTCGGCGACCGCCTGTTCGTCGAGGTCGTCGCCGCCGTCAGCCGGACGTTGCCGCTCGATCGCGTCGAGGCGATCAAGCGGCGCGCCGGCGAAGCCCTGCGCGAGGCCCTGCCGCGCTCCGAGGCGCTCGTCACCATCGCGCCGCGCGCGCTCGACAACGAGACCGTGATCGAGCGCGTGATGGTGACCGCGCGCAATCTCGCGCTCGCGGTGCATCATGTGACGGTGCACGACATTCGCGGAAAGCTGTCGGTCTCACTCGATCTGGAGGTCGACCGCCGGATGCCGCTCGGCGACGCCCACGCGATCGCGGACAGGCTGGAGGCGGCGCTGCGCGAGGAACTCGGCACCGAGGTCGAGGTCGAGACCCATATCGAGCCCTTGCAACAGGAAACGCTGGGTCGCGAGGCGCCGCCCGAGCGCGTGCGCGCCGTGATCGAAACGCTGGCCGAGATCGCGGCGCAGGCCGGCACCATCCGCGACGTCCACAACGTGCGGGTGCGCGAGACCGACGACGGCGAGATCGTCAACTTCCACTGCCGCGTCGATCCTGCGCTCACGGTGCAGGCCGTGCACGAGAAGGTCGACGAGGTCGAACGCGCGCTGCGGCGCCGTTCGCCCGTGATCAAGCGGGTGATCGGACACGCGGAGCCGCAGCCCGCGCGCTGACGCGAAGCGCCCGTCGGCTATTGGCCGATCCCGGCCGCGCGCAGCATCGCGGAGTTGCGCGCGACCTCGTCCTTGAGTTGCGCGTCGAACTCGTCCGAGGTCTTGGTGTTGATCTCGACGCCCTGCTTGGTGAGGCGTTCGGCGATCGCCGGCGATTTCAGAACCCGGCCGATATCCGCGCTCACCTTGTCGCGGATCGGCTTCGACACTCCCGCGGGCGCCAGCACGCCGAACCAGGATTCGTATTTGAAATCCTTGAGGCCGGCTTCCACGAAGGTCGGAACGTCCGGAAGCGCCGGCGTCCGGCGATCACGGGCGATCGCGATCGCGCGCACCTTGCCGCTCCGATGCAGGTCGGCCGAGAGGTGGACGCTCAGCAGGAAGAACTGGGTGTCGTTGCGCATCACGCTGGTGACGGCCTCCGGCGCACCCCGCTGCGGGACGTGGACGATGTCGATCTTGGCGGTCTGGCGAAGCAGCTCGGCGCCCAGATAGGAGGTGCTGGCGAGGCCCGCCGACGAGAAGTTCAGCTGACCCGGCTTGGCGCGGGCGAGCGCGATCCACTCCTGGAGATTCTTGGCGGGCAGATCCGGCGGCACGATCATCGCCTGCGGCACGTTCGCGACCGGGGTGATGCCGACGAAGTCCTTGGCGGGGTCGAACGGCAGGTTCTTGTTCACCACCGCGCCGATGGTGTGTCCGTTCGACGTCAGCATCAGCGTGTAGCCGTCGGCCGGCGACTTCGCGACGAAGCTGGTGCCGGCGATGCCGGGACGGTTTTCCACCACGACTGTCTGTTTCCAGAGCCGGGTGAGTTCGTCCGCCAGCACCCGCGCCAGCGTGTCGGTGCTGCTGCCGGCCGAGAACGGCACGATGATTCGAACGGTCTGGTTCGGATAATTGTCGGCAGGCGCGGGTGCGGTCTGTGCGGCGGCGGGAAACGCAAGGGCCACGCATAGCGCGGCCGCGAGCACGATCGTCCTCGGCATCATGTTTCACTCCCTGTGGCCCCCCGCTTGTGGAGCGCCAGGGGCGCGCGCGGCGTGGCCCGGTCAGCCTAACAGACCGGGCCCGCCGTCGCCATTTCGCCGATTACTTTCCGCCGATGCCGGCGTCCTTGAACACCCGGGTCAGTTCCGCAGTCTCGCTGGCGATGATCTTGTCGAACGCCGCCGGCGTGTCGGACTGCGCGATCATGAACTGCGCCTTGATCTTGTTCTGCATCTCCGGAGTCTTCAGCGCCGCCGCCCAGTCGGACGCGATCTTGTCGAGGACTGCGCGCGGCACGCCCGCAGGCGCCATCAGGCCGAACCACGAATCGTAGGAGAACTTGAGACCGGCCTCGGTGAAGGTCGGCACGTCCGGCAGCTCGGGAATGCGCTGCGGCGTGGCGGCCGCGATCGCCCGCACCTTGCCCGCCTGCGACTGGTCGCGCGCGAGATTGACCGGCGCAAAGTAGATCTGCGCATCGCCCCGCATCACAGCCGTCACCGCGTCCGGCGCACTGCGATAGGGCACATGCACGATGTCGATGTCCGCCACGCGGCGGAACTGGGCGCCGGCGATGAAGGTGGTGCTGGCGAGCCCCGGCGACGAGAAGTTCAGCTTGCCCGGCTGCGCCTTGGCGAGCGCGATGATGTCCTTGAGCGTGGTCGCCTTCACGTCGGGATGGGTAATCAGGAACAGCGGCGCCGAGCCGAGCCGGGTGATGCCGGAGAAATCCTTCACCGGATCGAACGTCGGAGACTTGGTCACAAGGCCCGCGACGGTGTGGCCGTTGGAGGTGACCATCAGCGTGTAGCCGTCCGGTGCGGCCTTGGCCACCGCGGCGGTGCCCGCGATGCCCGGCCGGTTCTCGACGATCACCTGCTGGTTCCAGCGCCGCCCCATTTCCTCCGCGAAGATGCGCGCCAGGATGTCGGTCACGCTGCCCGCGCCGAACGGCACGATGATGTTGACGCGCTGGGTTGGATAGCTTTGCGCGGCGGCGGGCGACGCCAGCACGCCGGCGGCGATCAGGCCGGCCGCAAGGGCGGCGGTCGCGCCATGCCACAGTTTTCCGATGGAGCTCATAACAATCCTCCCTGTTCCACTCTGTTGCCGGTCCGCTGTCGCGATCACTTCGCGGCGGTCGAGACCGGCTTTCGGCGCGTGGCGTCTTGGCGCACCACTTCGTCCAAGGTTGTACCAAAGTCTTTCAGCATCACGGTAGCGGCATTGCGCCCCGGACCGCCGGAAATCGACCCGCCCGGATGCGTGGTCGCCCCGGTCTGGTACAGCCCCGGGATCGGCATGCGGTGCTGCGCCCACCCCGCCGCGGGCCGCAGCGGGCCGGCCTGCGCGGCGTTCTGGGCGCCGCCGTGGCAGCTTCCGCGCCAGTTGTGCGGATTGCGCCGCTCCAGGTCGAGCGGGCTTTCGACCACGCGGGCGAGGATTTTGTCGTCGGTCAGGTTGGGCGAAAAACGCCGCAGCCAGTTCAGGTTGGCCTCGGCGACCTCGTCCTTGATCGCGTCCCAGTGGGCCGGCCCCTCCTTCAGATCGTAGGGCTGCATCCCAAGCACTTTGAGGATGTGCTTGCCATCGGGGGCCTGCGATGGGATCGGCGACGGTGGGACACACCGACAGCAGGACAGGCTCCTCGGTGTTGGCCGCCGCCGCAGGCGAAATCGTAGCCGAGCCGCAGCGCGCGCGTCGGGGTCGACAGCATCGCGGCCGCGATCGGCGCGATCGTGCCGCCGTCGACCGCAAAGCGCATCGGCTCGGTCGTGGCGTAATGCGTCACGAACAGCGTCGGCCCGGACTGGAAGGTCTCGACGCCCTCGACGAAGTCTTCGGCCCACAGGTCGCGCGGCGCCATGTCGACGCAGATGCTTGACGTGGATGGTGGAGAGCACGGCCTTGCCGGCGCGGAATTGCGAGCCGTCCTCGCATTCGACGCCGGTGCAGCGGCCGCCCTCCACGATCAGCCGCGCCACCCGCTTGCCGGTCAGCGCCGCGCCGCCGTGCGCCTCGATCAGCCGCACCAGAACGTCGGTGAACGCGCCCGAGCCGCCCTTGGGCACGCACCAGCTCCAGCGCTGCCGGCCCCAGACCAGCGAATAGGCGAGCCGCCCGGTCATCGGCCATTCCGGCGGCACCACCGTCTGCATCGCCATCCAGAGCATGAACGAGCGGGTGTGCTCGTCCTCGAAATTGTCGCGGATGATCTCCCAGGCCGACATCGCCTGCCGACGCAGCCATTTCTTGCCGTCGGGATGCTTGGCGAGCCGGTCGTTGACCGCCGGACCGAAGCCGACCGGCGTGTAGGAGGCCGCGTCGAACTCGGTCTTCACCGCATCGTATTCGGCGAGCATGCGGCGATAGGCATCCGCGTCCTTCTTCGAGAACTTGGCGAACTCGGCGCAGGTGCGGTCGATGTCGTGGTATTGCGTCAGGTAGCTGCCGTCAGGAAACGGCGCGTGGCAGACGATCTCGGGATGGATGTATTCCAGCCCATGGTCGGCAAGCCCGAGTTCGTCGTTGCGCAGCATCGGACTGTCCTGCAGCAGCACATGGGCGGTGCCGCAGGAATCGTGGCGGAAGCCCGGCAGCGTCAGCTCCTCGGTGCAGCAATTGCCGCCGAGCACGTCGCGACCCTCCAGCAGCAGGCAGCGATAGCCGGCCTTGGACAGGTAGGCCGCCGCCACCAGGCTGTTGTGGCCCGCGCCCGCCACCACGATATCGAAACCGTCGCTCATCGTTTCCCCGCCGCCGAAATCTCTTCTTGATGTCATGCTAGCGGGCGACGTCCTCCCGCTCCAGCAAAACGCCGCCGAAAGATGACACCGGCCCGCGATCCGGGCATAGATCGCCTGAATTCACGAGAATCCGAAACCCATGATGCGCACCGAAGAGCCCCGTCCCGTTCGCCTCTCCGAATATCGTCCGCCGGAATGGCTGGTCGAGACCGTGCATCTCGACGTGGCGCTGCACCCGACGCGGACGCCGGTGCGCGCAACCGTGCGCTTCAAGCCCAATCCGGCGGCCGGCGCGCCCGCGCCGCTGACGCTCGACGGAGACGGGCTCACGCTGGTGTCGCTCAGGCTCGACGGCCGGGACTTGCCCGCGGATCAATACGCCGCGACGCCGGAGGGGCTCACGATCCCGCAGCCGCCGCGCGGACCCTTCACGCTCGAAATCGAAACGCTGGTCGATCCGACCGCCAACACCCAGCTGTCCGGCCTCTATCGCTCCAGCGGCACATGGTGCACGCAATGCGAGGCCGAAGGCTTTCGCCGCATCACCTATTTCCCGGACCGGCCCGACGTGATGGCGGTCTATACGACGCGGATCGAGGCCGACAAGGCAGACGCGCCAGTGCTGCTCGCCAACGGCAACCTGACCGACAGCGGCGATCTCGGCGACGGCCGCCACTTCGCGATCTGGCACGATCCCTGGCCGAAGCCCTCGTATTTGTTCGCGCTGGTCGGCGGGAAGCTCGGCCACATCGAGGACAGCTTCGTCACCCTGTCCGGCCGCAAGGTCGCGCTGCGAATTTACGTGGAGCCCGGCAAGGAGGACCGCGCCGGCTACGCGATGGATTCGCTGAAGCGTTCCATGCGCTGGGACGAGCAGGCGTTCGGCCGCGAATACGATCTCGACATCTTCATGATCGTCGCCGTGTCCGACTTCAACATGGGCGCGATGGAGAACAAGGGGCTGAACGTCTTCAACGACAAGTACGTCCTCGCCTCGCCGGAAACCGCGACCGACACCGACTTCGCCAATATCGAGGCGATCATCGCCCACGAGTATTTCCACAACTGGACCGGCAACCGCATCACCTGCCGCGACTGGTTCCAGCTCTGCCTGAAGGAGGGCCTCACCGTCTTCCGCGATCAGGAGTTCACCGCCGACGAACGCTCGCGCGTGGTCGCGCGGATCGGCGACGTGCGCGTCCTGCGCGCGCACCAGTTCGTCGAGGATGCGGGGCCCCTCGCCCACCCGGTGCGGCCGGACACCTATCGGGAGATCAACAACTTCTACACCGCGACGGTCTACGAGAAAGGCGCCGAGGTCGTTCGCATGCTCAAGACGCTGCTTGGACCGGAGAGCTTCCGTAAGGGCATGGACCTCTACTTCGCGCGCCACGACGGCGAGGCCGCGACCATCGAGCAGTTCGTGGCCTGCTTCGCCGAGGCGAGCGGCCGCGACCTCACGCAGTTCATGCGCTGGTATTCGCAGGCCGGCACGCCGGAGGTGATCGCGAGCGGTCGCTACGACGCGGCGGCGAGAACCTACACGCTCGATCTCGCGCAGGCGCTGCAGCCGACGCCCGGCCAACCCGTCAAGGAGCCGATGGCGATCCCGCTCGTGACCGGCCTGGTCGCGCCGGACGGCCGCGACCTGCCGCTTGCGCCGGCCGACGGCCGGACCGTCGAGCGCGGCGTGATCGTGCTCGACAAGGCCGCCGACACGATCGTGTTCCGCAACGTCGAGACGCCGCCCGCTCTGTCGATCAACCGCGGCTTCTCCGCGCCGATCCGGCTCAGCGCCAATCTTTCGCCGGACGACCTGCGGCTGCTGGCGGCCCGTGACAGCGATCCGTTCAACCGCTGGCAGGCGGTGCAGACGCTCGCCACGACGCTTCTGACCGGCAACGTCGCGCGGCTGCGCGCCGGCCGGGATCCCGAGGCCGACGAGGGCCTGCTCGCGGCGCTGGCTGCGATCCTGACCGACGACGCCGCTCGAACCGGCCTTCATCGCGGAGGCGCTGACGCCGCCGAGCGAGGCCGACATCGCCCGCGAGATCGGCCGCGACGTCGATCCCGACGCGATCTTCCGCGCCCGCGTGGGGCTGCGCGCGCTGATCGGCCTGCATCTCGGCGAGACGCTGACGGAAACCTATCGCGCGATGAAGACCGACGGGCCCTATTCGCCCGACGCCGACAGCGCCGGGCGGCGTGCGCTCAAGAACGTCTGTCTCGACCTGATGGCCGCGACCGGCGAGTCGCATGCGCTCAAGCTCGCCGCGGAGCAATACCGCAGCGCCGACAACATGACCGACCGCATGGCCGCGCTCGCCACGCTCAACCAGCACGACGGGGCCGCACGCACCGCAGCCCTCGACGACTTCTACGCGCGCCACAAGGACGACCCGCTGATCGTCGACAAGTGGTTCGCCCTGCAGGCCGGCGCGCCCGGCGACGGCACGCTCGACCGCGTCAGGACGCTGACGAAGCATCCGGCCTTCGCGATGACCAATCCGAACCGGGTCCGCTCGCTGGTCGGCGCCTTCGCGCAGGGCAACCAGAAGGAGTTCAACCGCGCCGACGGCACGGGCTACGACTTCGTCGCCGGCGTCATCCTCGAACTCGATCCGTCCAACCCGCAGGTCGCGGCCCGCATGACCACGGCGTTCCGAAGCTGGCGCGCGCTCGAGCCCGGCCGCCGCGCAAAGGCCGAGGCCGCGCTGCGCCGGATCGCAGCGGCGCAAAATCTGTCACGCGACGTCGGCGACATCGCACAGCGCGCTCTTGCGGAATCCTAGGTTGCAAAAAGCCGGTTCCGGCGTGCGGGCGGCGCTTCGAGATTGCAGGCACCGCGTGGCTTTCCGTCGTCGTGTTGATTTTTTCGCACAGCCGCAAACCGAGTCGAAAATTAACCAAAAAGATTTTCGCCGAACTCTCGACAAGCGATTCGGCGTCGATTCAAATCGGTGGTGATTCGGGGCGGTGCCAGCCACCCTCTCCGAGGGCGTTGTCAGGGGACAATCCAAGCGGGGGTGGTCGATGGCGCGCGCCGAAACGGCGGGTGCGTCTGCGCGATCGGATTCGATCAAGGGACTCGCGCAAGTCGATTGCGAAGCCGGCCTATCGCCGGCTGCTCACCGCCGAACCCGCGCTGCGCCGCGCGGTTCCCGCACTGATCATGGCCTTTCTGCTCACCATCGCCGTCGGCGCCATCGTGCAGGTGCTCGATCACCGTCGCCAGGTCATTGCCGAAGCGATCCGCGAGATCGAGATCGTCGCCGAGATGCTCGGCCGAGCGTCTCGAGCGGATCGCGTCGGCGCGGCCAAGCGTCGCGGGTCGACCATCCGGCGCGGCGCTGCGCCGCATGCCACGGCGCTGCGGACGGCCAGCGTGATCCTGCGCAACGGCGACGGAAATCGTGGCCGCGACCGCGCCCGGACGGCGGCCCGGTCGGCAGCGGCTGGTCGACTCTCGGCCCCGAGCAGCCGCTGACCATTCTCGGCGCCAGCGCCGGCGTGATGGAGATCGTCCCTGCCCGACGGGCGGCGGGTGCTCGCCACGGTGCGCAACTGTCGGCGGACGCCGGGCGGCCGGCAAATCCCGGCCACGTCGCGGAATGGGGACGGCGGGCCGGCATCGGCCAGGTCACGGTGTTCCAGCCGCGCGGCGAGGCGCTGGCGCGCTGGCGCGCCGATACCGCGCTGACCATCACGCTGACCGGCCACCACCGGCTTCGTGCTGCTGATCCTGGGCTTCGCCTTCCACTGGCAGGCCACGCGCGCGCGCGAAGCCGACATGATCTACGAGACCGTGCGCAGCCGCATCGACACCGCGCTCAACCGCGGCCGCTGCGGCCTGTGGGACTGGGATCTCGCGCGCGGCCGCATCTTCTGGTCGCACTCGATGTTCGCGATCCTCGGCCTCGATCCGCGCGACGAACTGATGACCTTCGGCGAGGTGTCCAAGCTGGTTCATCCCGACGACATCAAGCTTTACCAGGTTGCCGCCGAACTGGCCGACGCCAAGACCAGCGCGATCGACCACGAATTCCGCATGATGCACGCCGACGGCACGCTGGGTCTGGCTGCGCGTGCGCTGCGAGCTGGTGCGGCCGGCCGCACGAGCCGACGACCAGCATCTGATCGGCATCGCCGTCGATATCACCGAACAGAAGTCGCTGGTGGAAAAGACCGCCGCCGCCGACATGCGCCTGCGCGACGCGATCGAGACCATCCCCGAGGCGTTCGTTCTGTGGGACGCCGACAACCGGCTGGTGCTGTGCAATTCCAATTTCCAGACCCTGCACAATCTGCCGGACCGGCGATCGCCAAGCCGGCGCCAGTTACGAAGCCGTGGTCGCCGCCGGCCGCAAGCACGTCATCCGCACCAAGAGCGCCAGCGAAGATCCGCTGGTCCGGGCGCCCGCACCTTCGAGGCGCAGCTCGACGACGGCCACTGGCTGCAGATCAGCGAGCGGCGCACCAAGGACGGCGGCTATGTCTCGGTCGGCACCGACATCACCGCGCTCAAGCGCAACGAAACCAAGCTGGTGGACAGCGAGCAGCGCCTGATGGCGACCATCGTCGATCTGCGCAACTCGCAGCACAAGCTGGAATTCGCAGGCCGAGCAGCTCGCCGACCTCGCGCGCAAATATGCCGAGGAGAAGAACCGCGCCGAAGAGGCCAACCAGACCAAGTCCAAATTCCTGGCCAACATGAGCCACGAGCTTCGCACGCCGCTCAACGCCATCATCGGCTTCTCCGAGATCATGGCATCGGGCATGTTCGGCCCGCTCGGCGCGGACCAGCTACCGAGGAATATTGCCGCGACATTCACAAGCAGCGGGCAATATCTGCTCGACGTCATCAACGACGTGCTCGACATGTCGCGGATCGAGGCCGGGCGCTTCAAGCTCGCGCCGGAAGACGTCGAGCTCGAAAGCATGCTGTCGGACGCCTGCGCGTGGTCACCGCCCGCGCCCAGGACAAGACGCCTGACGGTGATCCGCCGATCGCCGCGACGGCATCCGCCTGCGCGCCGACCGGCGCGCGCATCAAGCAGATCGCGCTCAATCTGCTCTCCAACGCGGTGAAGTTCACGCCCGAGCAGCGGCCATATCGCGGTGCGCGGCCGCAGCGTCGGCGACGCCGTGACCATCGCGATCCGCGACAGCGGCATCGGCATTCCGCGCGAGGCGCTGCCGAAGATCGGCCGGCCGTTCGAGCAGGTCGAAAGCCAGCTCACCAAGACCACCACGGCTCCGGGCTCGGCCTTGCCATCGCCAAGTCGCTGGTCGAACTGCACGGCGGGCGCGATGCGCATCGTCTCCGCCGCGGCGCAGGGCACCATCGTCGCCGTGCGGCTGCCCGCGCGCGGCCCGGCGGCACCGCGCGGCCTGCAGGCCTCCGCCGGCGCCGGCGGCGACGAGCCGGAGCTGCCGCTGTCGGAACCTTGAGGCGCCCGAGCCGCATCGCACGCGCCGGCACCCACTCGTCGCGTCCGCCTGAGCATGATTTTATCCGACAACCGCGTACGGGCCGCTCTGTCGGCAGATCTCACTGACTGGCTATAATGCGATCACGCGCGACGCGCGGCATCGAACGCCGGCACGCTGCCAATCCAGGGAGGAAACCATTCCGGTCCCCATGCGCCCGCCGCCGCAATGTCCTGACAGTCGATGGCCGCCGCGGCCGGCGCCCTGGCGCTGCCGGCGCTTTTCGACCGGCGCGCGCGCCCAGGGCGCCTATCCGAGCGCGCCCCGTGCCGGATCGTGGTCCGTTCGCGGCCGGCGGCAACATCGACGTCATGGGCCGCATCATGGCCGCGAACGCTGCTGGGCGAGCGCTCGGCCAGCAGTTCATGGTCGAGAACCGCGTCGGCGGCGGCGGCATCGTCGGGACCGAGGCGGTGGCCCGCGCGGAACCGGACGGCTATACGCTGCTCTGGGGCGCGACCAACGTCATCTGCATCGTGCCCGCACACCGGCAAGGTGCCCTACGATCCGCAAAAGGATCTGATGCCGATCAGCGCGCTTGGCATGAGCCCGCAGGTTCTGGTGGTGAACGGCAAGATTCCCGTCAAGACGCTGGCCGAGTTCGTCGAATGGGTGAAGGCGCAGCCGCAGCAGCAGTCCTACGGCGGCGGCGGCGGCCCCGGCAGCGCCAGCAACCTGATGATGTCGCTGCTGCTGCGGCGCGCCGGCATCGAGATGATCAGCGTCAGCTACCGCGGCACCGCGCCGGCGCTGAACGACCTGATCGCCGGGCACATCCCGGTGACCTTCGTTCCGATGTCGGAGGCCGTCGCGCAGGCCGGCAATCCGACCGTGCGCATCCTCGCCGTGACCAGCGCCAAGCGGTCGAAGCGGCTGCCGAACGTCCCGTCCGTCGCCGAGACCTATGCGGGCTACAACGCCGCGTCATGGACCGGCATGCTCGGCACCGGCCGGCACCCGAAGGAGATCATGGACAAGCTCGTCGAGGCGATGATGCGCAAGGCCGGCAACGATCCGAAGTTCGTCGACCAGCTCGTCAAGCAGGGCGTCGAGCCGATGACCGAAGGCCGCGAGAAATTCGCCGAGATGATCGCCGAGGCCGACATGCCGCTGGGGCGAGGCGGTGAAGATCGCGGGCGTGAAGCGCAAATAGGCCGTCGGAGGCAATCCCGGAAGCAGGAACGGGTCCGCATCCACGCAGCCGTCGCGATCAGACCCTAGGGCGCGCGGCCGAGAATGCGGGTGAAGGTCGCGCGCACCCGCTCCTGCGTCTCCGTCAGGTGGGCGTCCAGCGTGGCGAAATCGGGCACGTCGCCGGCGCGCGCCAGCAGCCCGAGAGGCCCGGCGCCGGCCGACTTCGGCTCGAACGGACCCGACAGGCACAGCCGCAGGATCTGCGTCAGATTGTGATAGAGCCGCGCGGCCGGGCGCAGCACGTCGGCGTCCTCGGCCGAAAGCAACCCGAGGCGAGCGCCTTCTCGAACACGCGCGCCGTGTTGGTATCGAGAATGTCCGGCGTCGGCATGGGCATGCACGAGCTGCAGATGCTGCGCGATGAACTCCAGATCGACCAGCCCGCCGGCCGCATATTTCAGATCCCAGCGCGCCTGATCGCCCTTCTCCTGCGCGATGGCGCGGCGCATCTCCACGACATCCTCGGCCACGAGTCGGATCGCGCTCGCCGGCACAGGATCGCGCGGATGGTCTCGCTCCACCGCGGACCGCGAATGCGGCGCATCGCGACTGAACCACGCGCGCCCGCGTCAGCGCCATGTGCTCCCAGGTCCAGGCCTCGTTCTCCTGATAGTCGCGGAACGCATCGAGCCGCGTCGCCACCGGGCCGGAGCGGCCGGAGGGCCGAAGCCGCATGTCCACGTGTAGAGCGCGCCGTAATTGGTCTGCGCCGACAGCGCGCTGATCAGTCCGCTGGGTCAGCCGCGCGAAATATTGCGCGCCGTAGAGCGAGCGCGGCGCCGTCCGATTGCGGTCGGTCCTGGTCGAAATCGTAGACGATGATCAGGTCGAGATCGGAGGTGGCGGTCATCTCGCGGCCGCCGAGCTTGCCGAGCGCCAGCAGCGCGGTGCTTCTGGCCGCGGATGCGGCCGTGCGACTCGGCAGAACGCGCCTCGACCGCGCGATGCAGCGCGCGGATCACCACATCGGCGAGCCGCGCGAAAGCTTCCGCCGATTGCTCGGCCGAGACCGTGCCCGACAGGATGCGCGCACCGATCAGGAACATCTGCTCCTGCCCGAACAGGCGCAGCCGGTCGAGCAAGTCCTCGTAGGAGCTGCGCCTCGCCCATGGTGCGTTCGAGGTCGGCCGCCAGCGCCTCCTCGCCCGGCAGCGCGCCGAAGAAGCTCGGATCGAGCAGCGCATCCATCGCCTCCGGATAGCGCGCGAGAATGTCGGCCAGCCGCGGCGCGGTGCCGAGCATCAGCGCCACCAGCGCGACGAGATCGGGGTTCTGCCGCAGCAGCGCGAACAGCCGCGCCGCCGCCGTGCAGGCCGGCCAGGAAACGGTCGAAGCCGACCAGCGCCGCGTCCGGATTTTCCGCCCGCGCCAGCCGGTCGAGCAGGATCGGCACGAGTTCGGCAAACTGGCTCGCGCGCCAACTCGCCGCTCAGCGAGGGATAGGCGCCGTTCGCAAGCCAGCCGCGCACGGTGGCCGACGCCTCCAGCGGCTTGCGAAAGCCCATCGCGCCCAGCCGGTCGAGCGTTTCGCGATGATCCGCGTCCTTCGGAAACGTCAGTTCGCTGCGCCTCGTGCGCGCCGTCGTATCCTCGAACAGCTGCGCGTAATGGCTGCTGCACCTTGCGCAGATGCGCGAGCAGCGCCTCGGCGAAGGCGTCGCGGATCCTGGTAGCCGGCGAAGCGCGCGAACCGCTCCAGCTCGTCGCCGTCGGACGGCAGCGTATGGGTCTGCTCGTCCGCCACCATCTGCAGCCGGTGCTCGACCATGCGCAGGAAGCGATAGGCTTCGCCCAGGTCCGCACGCGCGTCTTGGCCGATCCAGCCGCCCTCGGCCAGCACGTCGAGCACGGCGAGCGTCTCGCGGCCGCGCAGCTCCGGATGCCGGCCGCCGGCGATGAGCTGCTGGGTCTGCACGAAGAACTCGATCTCGCGGATGCCGCCGCGGCCGAGCTTGATGTTGTGGCCCGCGACCGCGATCGACGTCGTGGCCCTTGTAGGCATGGATCTGCCGCTTCATCGCCTCGATGTCGGCGACCGACAGCGAAGTCGAGATATTTGCGCCAGATGAAGGGGCCGAGATGCCTTGAGCATCGCCTCGCCGGCCTCGATGTCGCCGGCGCAGGCGCGCGCCTTGATCATCGCCGCGCGCTCCCAGTTCTGGCCGATGCTGCCGTAGTATTCGAGCGCCGGATTCCACCGACACCGCGGCCGCGGTCGAGGCCGGATCGGGGCGCAGCCGCAGATCGACGCGGAACACATAGCCGTCGGCGGTGCGCTCCTGCAGAAGCTTCACCAGACCGCGCGTGATCCGGACATAGAACGAGGCCGCCTCCTCGGTGTCGGCCAGCGCGCCGGCGGCGCGCTCGTAGAACACGATCAGGTCGATGTCGCTGGAATAGTTCAGCTCGTCCGCGCCCATCTTGCCCATGGCGAGCACGATGTAGCCGGAGCCGAGATCGGGCCGGGCGCGATCCTGCGGCTTGAGCCGGCCGCGGCGCATCGCCTCGGCGAGCAAAAAGCGCACCGCCGCACCGACGGCGGTCTCCGCCAGCGCGGTGATCGCCCGTGTCGTGCGCATCACCGGCCAGACGCCGCCGATGTCGGCGATCGCGATCAGGAGCGCGGCCTCCGCCTTCATGCGGCGAAGCCGGCGCATGGCGTCGTCCTCGTCGCGGCCGGTGGCGACCGCGTCGAAGGTCTCGGCCAGGAGAGCGTCCAGCCGCACGTCCGGGTCGGATTGCAGAATGGCCAGCAGCCGCGCAGGTTCGGCGCTCGCGAGATCCCACAGATAGGGCGATCCATCGGCAAATCCGGTCAGCAGCGACGCGACCCGCGGTGCACCCCGCACCAGCTCGGCGAGCGCGCGACCGGCGGCCTTGCCGCCGATCTCGTCGAGCCATTCTTCGACCCGCCGGCGGCTTTCCCGGGGTGCGGCGAGCTGCGGCGCCTGCACGATGCGCCGGGCGAGCGCGCCGCCGGCAGACGCCTCAAGCGAGGGGCTCTCCAGTTTCTGCGCGCTGGCCTTGCCCGAAGCCTTTGCTCCCGAAGCCTTGGCTCCCGAAGCCTTGGCTCCCGAAGCCTTGGCTCCCGACGCCTTGGCACCCGACGCCTTGGCACCCGAAGCTTTGGCTCCCGAAGTCTCGGCTTTGGAGGCCGCGGAACGTTTCGACGATGTTTTGACCGGCCGTTTCATGCGGGCGGAGTATGCCCGAGGATCCGTCGATTGGCAGGGGCAAAGCGCGCGGCGTCAGCCCGCCGGTCCCTGCGCGCTACCCGAATGCTGCACGGCCGTCGCGGCCGGAAGCTTCGGGCCGCTTCGCGGCAGCGAAAGCACGACGCGCAGACCGGGCGCATTGTCCTCCAGCCGCAATTCGCCGCCGTGCAGGCGGGCCACCGCCGACACCAGACTGAGCCCGAGCCCCGCTCCCGGCGCGGAGCGGCTTTGTTCGAGCCGCACGAAGCGCTCGACGACACGGCCGCGCTCCGCCTCGGGAATTCCAGGCCCCGCGTCAGCCACGATCAGCGACACATGGGTCGCGTCCGCCGTCGCACGCACGGCGATGTCGCCCGCGCCGTCGGGCGAATACTTGATGGCATTGTCCACAAGATTGGCGAGCGCCTGCGTCACCAGCTCGCGGTTGCCGATGAACGGCATCCGGCCGTCCGCATCGACCCTCAGCGTCAGGCCCTTCTCGTCGGCGAGCGGGTCGTAAAGCTCGGCCACGCCCTGCGCGATTTCGACGGCGTCGATCTCGGCCATATGGATGTTCGCACCGCCGGATTCCGCGCGCGCGATCAGCAGCAGCGCGTTGAAGGTGCGGATCAGATCGTCTGATTCCTCGATCGTGGCCTGTAGCGCGTTGCGATAATCCGGTTCGTCTTTCGCGGTCCGCAGCGCCTCTTCCGCGCGGTTGCGAAGCCGCGTCAGCGGCGTCTTCAGATCGTGCGCGATGTTGTCGGAAACCTCGCGGAAGCCCTTCATCAGCGCCTCGATCCGCTCCAGCATCGCATTGAGGTTGACCGCGAGCCGGTCGAGTTCGTCCTCGGAGCCCACCACCGGCAGGCGGCCGGACAGGTCGCCGGCCATGATCGTGCGCGTCGTTTCGGTCATCGCGTCGACCCGGCGCAGAACCCGGCGCGCGACGAAGAACCCGCCGGCGAGACCCAGCACGATCACGATCGCGACCGACCACCAGCCGGCCGCCATGATCACGGTGTACACCCGCTCGCGCTCCTCGAGATCGCGTCCGACCAGCAGGCGGAAGCCGCCGGGCAACTGAAACACCCGCACCAGCGCGTAATGGTCCGCGCTCT
Organism: uncultured Alphaproteobacteria bacterium; assembly: GCA_963758225.1. Taxonomy (GTDB): domain Bacteria; phylum Pseudomonadota; class Alphaproteobacteria; order Rhizobiales; family Xanthobacteraceae; genus Z2-YC6860. The sequence continues at coordinate 219,725 of CAVWUJ010000009.1, forward strand.
CCGGATCGTCGTGACGGCGGTAGACCGTCTCGCTCCAGCCCTGACGGGTCAGCACGCCCTCTCCCACCGTCCCCACGTTGCCCGCCAGCCGGTCGCCGGCGAAGGTCGTGAGCAGATAGAGCGATGAGCCCGGGCGCCGGCTGCGGAAGTCGATGATGAACAGCAGCCGGCGAATGCCGCCCTGGGTGTACTGCTCGGACAGGCCGGTGATCTCGGCGTCGACCGTCCGGGTGATCTGCTCGGTCATCAGCCTGCGGGTGTTGAGCGCGAAATAGCCGAGCAGGAACACCGCGAACAGCGCGAACACGACCAGATAGACCAGCGTCAGCTTGAACGCCGTCGTGCGGAACAGCTTGCCAAGCGCGGTCACGCGCGGACCATGTAGCCCGCGCCGCGGATGGTGTGCAGGAGCGGCTGGCCGAAGCCCTTGTCGATCTTGGAGCGAAGGCGCGAGATGTGGACGTCGATCACGTTGGTCTGCGGATCGAAGTGATAGTCCCAGACATTCTCCAGCAGCATCGTGCGGGTCACGACCTGGCCGGCATGGCGCATGAGATATTCCAGCAGGCGGAACTCGCGCGGCTGGAGAACGATCTCTTCGCCGTTGCGCATGACCCGGTGCGACAGCCGGTCGAGTTCCAGATCGCCGACGCGGTAGACCGTTTCCTCGCGGCCGCCGCGGCGGCGCGCCAGAACCTCGACGCGCGCGAGCAGTTCGGAAAAGGAATAGGGCTTGGGCAGGTAATCGTCGCCGCCGGCGCGCAGGCCCTTCACCCGGTCGTCGACCTGTCCGAGCGCCGACAGGATCAGCACCGGGGTCTCGACGCCCTTGGCGCGCAGCTCACCGATCACCGACAGGCCGTCGCGCTTGGGCAGCATGCGGTCGACGATCAGCACGTCGTAGCTGCGGTCGGTGGCGAGAGCCAGCCCCTCCTCGCCGTCCGGCGCCTGGTCGGCAACGTGGCCGACCTCGCGAAAGGCCCGGGCGATGTAGTCGGCGGCGTCGCGGTCGTCTTCGACGATGAGGAGGCGCATGGGAGTTCCGATCGTTAGGCCCCCATGATAGCGAATTCGGAAACGAAAGCGCGAGCGATCCGGGGAGAAAGCAAGGGGCGGTGGATTGCTCCACCGCCCCTCAACCGAACCCGTCCCCGGCGGGGGCGACGAATGCCGGAACACGAGCCGGTATGTGCGGGGACGGGCGCAAGACCCGTCCCCCGGTTCGCACCGCCGGCGGGGGCGACGAATGCCGACGGAACGCCCCGATCGAATGGCCGGAGCGCGCGTCACGCACGCTCCAGCGGGATCGCCACGAAGCGCGTGCCGCGCTCCGACTTGATGCGCATCAGGATGCTGCGCTTGCCGTCCTTGCGGGCGTCGGCGAGCGCGCTGGCGCACGTCGGCCGGATTGTGGACCTGACGGCCGGCGACGTCGAGGATCACGTCCCCGGCGCGGAAGCCGATCTCGGCGGCGGGACCGCGCGGATCGACCTCGGCGACCACGACGCCAGGCTCGGAGCCGCCCGGCGCCAGCGAAAGGCCGAGCCGCGGCTCGCCGCGATCGCGGTCTCCGCCACGCCGCCGACCGAACGTCGGCGCGCGCCTCACGCTGTCCGGCGGAAGTTCGCCGAGCGTCAGACTGACCGTCCGCTCCTTGCCGCTGCGCAGAACGCCGAGCCTGACGGTCTCGCCGGGCGACATCGAACCGATGCGGCGCGACAGCTCGCGGGCGTCCTTGATCGCATTGCCGTCGACCGAGACGATCACGTCGCCGGCCTCGATGCCGGCCTTGGTGGCCGGGCTGTTGGCCTGCGGCTCGGCGACGAGCGCGCCCTCGGCGTTCTTCAGGCCGAGGCTGTCGGCGATTTCCTTGCGTGACCGGCTGGATCTGCACGCCGATCCATCCGCGGGTGACGGTGCCCTTCTCGCTTGAAGCTGGGCCACGACGTTGTTCACGGTCTCGGCCGGGATCGCGAAGGCGATGCCGACATTGCCGCCGGACGGCGAGAAGATCGCGGTGTTGACGCCGATCACCTGGCCCTCGACGTTGAAGGTCGGGCCGCCGGAATTGCCGCGGTTCACCGGCGCGTCGATCTGCAGGAAGTCGTCATAGGGGCCGGCGCCGATGTCGCGGCCGCGCGCCGAGACGATGCCGGCGGTGACGCTGCCGCCAAGGCCGAACGGATTGCCGACGGCGAGCACCCAGTCGCCGACGCGCGGCGGCGTGTCCGCCAGCCGCACGAACGGGAAGATTGCCCTGCCCTCGATCTTGATCAGCGCGAGGTCGGTGCGCGGGTCGGTGCCGATCACCTTGGCCTCGTGCGGTCTTGCCGTCGTCGAAGGTCGACCTCGACGGTCGAGGCCTTCTCGACGACGTGGTTGTTGGTCACGGCATAGCCATCGGCCGAGATCAGGAAGCCCGAACCCTGGCCCGGCGGAGCGCTGACGCGGACCGCTGCGGCGCTGCTCGGGCATGCCCTCCTGCGCCGAAGCGGCGGAAGAACTGCTCCATCGGCGAGCCCTTCGGGAACGGCAGTTCGTCCGGCCATCGATTGGAGGCGCGCGGAGCGCTGTCGACCTTGACCCGCACCGAGACCACCGCGGGCTTCACGGTGTCGACGATATCGGCAAAGCCGACCGGCCGCGCACGGTGCGCGACTGCTCCTGCGGTGAGGTTCTGCGCCAGCGCGAGCGGCGCATGGGGAGCGAAGCTCGGCGCGAGCGTCAGCGGCGCCGGCGGTCAAGAGCCACGAAGGTGGTGGCCAGCAAGTGCGAGGCGGCGGCGCGGTCAGTCCGCGCGCGGGGGAAGTGCATTCGACGGTCATGGCTTGGTCTCGTGTCCTCGGATCACTGGCGTCCTCAAGACGTGAAGGGTTCGGGGTGACGCTGCACCCTGTATGGACGCGAAGATGGGGCGGCCGCCGCCTTACCTCAAAGTGGCGGGCGCGATTAAAACTTTCGTAATGTCGGAAAGAGGCGGATTTGTCGATGCCGCATCAGTCCTTATGGCGGCTTCGATCCGGATCCGGCGGTCCGGCGGTCGGACTCACGCAGGAGTTCCGACCAAACGCGCGGCCTCCGGCCTCGGACAGCGGAGCGATCTCGGGCTCGTCAACGGGCTGGCACGCCTTCGCCGCAGCATCGCAAACAGCGCAATCCCGACCGACCGACCAGGACGGCAGGCCGGCGCGAGCCACGAGCAGCGCCGTGCTCCAGCCGAAGCGCGGCCGCAGCAGCACGAACTCGCCGTAGCGATCGACCAGAAAGCGATCACCTCGCGGTCGCTGTCGCCGGACGTCAGGCGCTCGCGCACCAGCAGCCGCAGGTCGCGCGCCAGCGGCGCATCCGAATCGTCGATCGACTGGTTCTGGCAGACCATGCAGCGCAATTCGCGCGACAGCGCGCGCGCGCGTTGTTCCAGAGCCTGGGGTCCGCGAGGATTTCGTCGCGGCTGCACCGCCGCCGCGACGCCGGGCAGCGCCAGCACGAGAGCCAGCAGGATCGCCGCGAACCGCCGCATGGTCATTCCGCCGGCTCAAGCGCCGGCTTGCCCGGCGGGTTTGTCCGGCGCGCGCCGGCTTCGGCGCGCCGACGCGCAGCCGGCGGTCGGAGAGCGAAAGCCCGCCGCCAAGGACCATCACCACGCGTGCCAAGCCAGATCAGCAGCACCAGCGGCTTGTGGTAGAGGCGGATCGTCAGCGAGCCATCGGGCTCGGGCTCGCCGAGCGAGAGATAGAGCTGGCTGAAGCCGCGCGTCATGAGCGCAGCCTCGGTGGTCGAGGACGTCCCGCGCCGGATAGGTGCGCTTGGACGGCATCCAATTCGCCGAGCAGGCGGCCCGGTCCTCGGCGCACGACGAAGCGACGCGATCAGATCGCGATAGTTCGCCACCTGCCGGGTCGACAGCCCCTCGAAGGTCAGCCGGTAGGAGTTGACCGGATCACGGCTCGCCCGGCTTCAGCGTGACGATCCGCTCGGTGTTCCAGCTCGATCTCGCCGACGATGCCGAGCAGCGTCACGCCGATACCGAAATGCGCCAGCGCCGTGCCCCAGGCCGAGCGCGGCAGTCCGGCGACGCGCCGCCACGCCGGTCGCCAGCGGCACGCGGCGGAAGCCGGACCGCTCCCAGATGTCGACCAAGCGCGCCCGACCATGACGTAGGCAGGCAAGCCCGACCGCGAACGGCGCCAGCACCGGACCGCCCTCGCACGATGGCGAAGGTCACGGCGATGCCGACAAGCCCGACCGCGAAGGCCGCCGTGAGCCGCTGCGCGGCGCCGAGCGCATCGCCGCGCTTCCAGGCCAGCAGCGGTCCGAACGGCACCGCCATCGAGCAGCGGCGATGAACAGCGGTCCGAAGGTGAGATTGAAGAACGGCGGCGCCGACCGAGATCTGGTCGCCGGTGACGAGCCTCGAGCGCCAGCGGATAGAGCGTGCCGACGAACACGGTGGCGCAGGCCGCGGTCAGGAAACAGGTTGTTGAAGACGAGCGCGCCCTCGCGCGAGATCGGCGCGAACAATCCGCCCTGCTTGAGATGCGGCGCGCGCCAGGCGTAGAGCGGCGAGCCCGCCGCCGATGAAGAACACCAGGATCGTCAGGATGAACACGCCGCGCGACGGATCGGTCGCGAAGGTGTGCACCGAGGTCAGCACGCCGGAGCGAACCAGGAATGCGCCGAGCAGCGACAGCGAGAAGGTCAGGATCGCAAGCAGAATGGTCCAGACCTTGAGCGCGTTGCGCTTCTCCATCACCACCGCCGAATGCAGCAGCGCGGTGCCGACGATCCAGGGCATCAGCGAGGCGTTCTCGACCGGGTCCCAGAACCACCAGCCGCCCCAGCCGAGTTCATAATAGGCCCAGTACGAGCCCATCGAGATACCGGCGGTGAGCGCCATCCAGGCCGCGAGCGTCCACGGCCGCACCCAGCGCGCCCAGGCGGCATCGATCCGGCCCTCGATCAGCGCCGCGACCGCGAAGGAAAACGAGATCGAGAAGCCGACATAGCCGATGTAGAGCAGCGGCGGATGCACGGCGAGGCCGATGTCCTGCAGGATCGGATTGAGATCGCGGCCCTCCAGCGGCGGGTCGGCGATCCGCAGGAACGGATTCGACGTGCCGAGGATGAAGGCGAGAAACGCCGCCGCGATCGAGCGATTGCACGCCGAGCACGTTGGCCTTCAGCGTCGCCGGAAGATTTGCCGCCGAACAGCGCCACCAGCGCGCCGAACAGCGCGAGGATCAGAACCCACAGGACCATCGAGCCCTCGTGGTTCCCCCAGACGCCGGTGATCTTGTAGATGCATCGGCTTGGCCGAATGCGAGTTCTCGTAGACGTTGACCACCGAGAAGTCGGAAACGACGTAGAATAGGTGAGCGCCGCGAACGCCAAGCGCGACGAAGGCGAGCTGCGCCGAAGCGCGGTCGGCCCGGCCACCGCCATCAGCCGCTCGTCGTGAGCGCGCGCGCCGACGATCGGCGCGATCGCCTGGATCAGGGCGAGGCCGAGCGCGAGAACCAGGGCGTAATGTCCGATCTCGGCGATCATCGGATGTCCTTCCGGCGCGCTTCGAACGTCGCGCCGCGTCCGCACCTCGCGGGCCGCGATTGATCGGCGGCATCGGGAATGCTGTATAGAGCCTCGGCGCGCCCGCGCAAAATCACACACGCGTTGGCGGCATTTCGGCGCGGGAGAACCCGCAGCGAGCCGTCGCGAAGTCGGATCGTTCCCTTGCCCCGCATCCGCGGCGGGCGGTCCCCGGCTATTTGGAGGGCGCCGTCTTGCCCGTGGGCGGCGGCTCGCCCTCTTTCCAGTGGCCCTGCCGCTTGAGCGCGTCGGCGACCTCCTTGGGCATGTAGGTCTCGTCGTGCCTGGCCAGCACCGAGTGGCGCGGAACACGCCGCCGGGATCGAGCGCCCCCTCCGTCACCACGCCCTGCCCCTCGCGGAACAGGTCCGGCAGGATGCCGGTGTAGGTCACCGGGATCGCGCGGTTGCCGTCGGTGACCTCGAAGCGAACGACAAGGTTTTCGCCGCGTGCGATCGAGCCCGGCTTCACCAGACCGCCGAGCCGGATCCGCGAACCCGGCGCGACCTTCTTCTCCACCACGTCGGTCGGCGAATTGAAGAACACCACCGTGTCGCGCATCGCAACCAGCACCAGCCCGACCGAAAGCGCGAGCACGCCGAGCCCCGCTCCGATCAGCACCAGTCGCCGCTGCTTGCGCGTCATCGTCTTGCGAATCCCGTCAGCCTTCGATCTTCAGGTCTTTGACCAGCGCGTCGAGCATGGCGAAGCCGGTCCGCGTCGTCCGCGAGCGCGCGCCGCGCCTCGGCCACGGCTGAAGCCGCCTTGTCGCGCTCGCCCAGCACCATATAGGCGCGCATCAGCCGCACCCAACCCTCGACGTCGCGGCCGTCGCTTTTCAGCCGCTCCGCCAGTTGCGTCGACCATGCCGCTGCGCCATCGCCATGCGCTGCTCGGGCGACAGTTTTTCCGCGGCTGCGACATCGTCGGACGAAGGCCCCGGCGCAGCCGGTTTCGGCGCGTTGGGATCGACCCGCATCAGCGATTCCTGAACGAAGGCGTGCCAGGTCGCGCCCGGCGGCGCGCTGTCGCAGCAGCGCGCGCCACATGGCTGCGGCCTCGGCCGGGCGGCCGTCCTGCTCGGCGGCGAGGCCGATGAAATAGCGCGCCTTGAATTCGCTGGCGTCGAGCGCGAGCGCGCGCTCGAAAGCGGCCTTGGCCTCAGCGGTGACGACGCCGTTGGCCGCACCGGTCAGCGCCTCGCCGAGATCGGCCTCGCGCGCCGGCGGTCGAACCGAGCAGGCGCACGACATTGCGTCGCGCCTGCGCCGCCTCCTCGTAGCGGCCGAGCCGCAGGTAGACCGGCGCCAGCACCTCCCAGCCGCGGCCGTCCTCGGGATTGCGCTCCAGATGCGCCTCGACGCGGGCGACCAGCGCCGGCACCGATTGCTCGGTCGGCGTATCGAGCCGGACCGCAAGCGGCTGGTCGGGCAGATGCGGCGAGCCTTTGCAGGCATAGACGGCAAGCGCACCGGCCGGAAGCAGCACGCAGCGCGGCGAGCGCCACGGCCGCCGGCGCAGCGCGTGGCCGGCCGCGGTCGCGAGCGGCTGCGCATCCGCTGGACGCGAGCAGCCGCCGCGACACCTCGGTCCGCGCCGCCTCTGCCTCCCGCTCGCCGATCCGGCCGGCGGCACGATCGCGAGCGATCTCGTCGAGCTGGTCGCGATAGACCGCGACATCGCTGCCCCCGCGCAGCGCGCGCGCGACGGCCGAGCGGCCACAGCACGGCAAACGCCGCGGCGGCCGTCATCAGCGCGAGTACGAACCAGAGGGTCATGGCCGGGGGTTTACATCACGCCGGCCGGAGCGTCGCAACCGGGCGGGCGCGCAACTGCGCGTGAGCGGGCCGGGAATGACCCGAACCCTGGGAACCCGCTTTCGGATCGGAGCATGCTCGAACATGGAGATCGGCGGCGGGTCCGATTCAACGCCGCCGGATCGGACCCTGGCCAGGAATCAGGCGCGGCGCGCGGCCAGCGACGACCGGGCCGGCTTGGCGTCCCGGGCTTCGCCGGCAGCCTTGCCGTCGTCGTCCTTGGCCTCACGGCCCTGCGCCGCGACCTCGGCCGCCTTGGTCAGGAGCGCCGCGTAGTCCGGTCCGAACACCTTGGCGCAGAAGCGCACCGCGGCGTCGACCTGCGACTGGCGGAACGGACGTTCGCGATCGTTGGAGATGCGCAAGGCATCGAGCAGGGCGCGCGTGCCGGTGTCGAGGTTCTGCTGCAGGTCGATGAACACCCTTTGGGTGATCTCGTTGATCGCCAGTTCGCTGGCGTAGTTGCGGCAGGCCATGACGAACCCGATCAGCGTCTCGGTGTCGGTCACGTCGTCGGAATCGAGCGAGCTTCCGGCCGCGATTTCCTTGCCCGACCGCGGCCGCGTCAGGCGGCGCACGCGCCCCGGCATCAGCTCGATCTCGGCCGTCAGCATCCGCGAAATGCTGGAGCGGACGCTGGCGAGTTGGCGGCCCCATGCGCTGTCGCTGGCGATGTCGAGCTCCGAGCGCAGGCCGCGCACCGAATCGTGCACGTCCTTGAGCAGCGCGGTGACCGCCATCCCCCGCCCGCTTTTGAGGTCGGCTTCGAGCTGTTGCACCATGCGCTCGACTTCGGCGAGCACGATGTTCACGGCCACCGCGTAAGGCGTCTCGGCGATACGCGCTGCGGCGTCGCTGTTCGCGGCGCGGGTCGCAAGCCGGATCAGTTGCCAGGGCGACGCGAGCCGTCCCATCGTCAGAACCAGACAGTAGCGGAACAGTCCCGGTTTGGCGCCGGAATTGCCGTCGAGCAGGGCCTTGACGGAATCGAGCTGCGCACCGGACAGCGCCTTGACATGACCGGGCAGCCTGCTGCGCGAAGGCCGCGAGCGCATCGCGCATTTCAAGCACGCCCGCAACCGCGCGCGCATCTTCGAGCCCCCGCGGCGTCCCGACCTGGCCGCCGAGCCGGCGCGACGCCTTCTCGTCGCCGCCACCGCGGCCATCATGCCCTGCATCTGCTCGACGGCGCGATCCTGGAACTGGCGTGCGAGCTGTTCGGCGCGGTTGTCGTCGCGGTCGGCGAGCGCGCGTTCGACCTGCTCGACGTAGATGGCGGTCTCCGCCGGCACGACATGGTGCACGACCCAGCCCCAGATCGCATCGAGCGTCGAGCGCTGGATACGGCCGGGCGGCAGCTTGTCGCTCTTTTCGTCGACCAGGAAGGGTTCGAGTGGCTGGAAGAACAGGCGCGCAGCCCCGCCGGCTCGCTGCAACGCGGGATCGTTCTCACGGAAGCTGCGGCGCAGTTCGCCGAGAATCAGTTCGGCGCCGGGAAAATCGTCGCCGCGCAACATCGCGCCTTCGAGCTCCGCAATGAGCAGAGCCCGCGCGCCCGGTTTCAGATCCCGCAGAAACGCGCGCAATTGTTCGACGGCGTGCTGCCCTACGCCTGCCATCAAGGCACCATGCTCGTGAAGGTCCGCAGCTCTCTGAATAGCGCGACCGGCTTAAGAAGAGGTTGCGGATCGGCGGTTCCCGACGTCGGCCGGCGGACAAATGGTCAGCCGGGTCAGGATCATCCGCAACACGTTTCGGTTCGCGGGAGACGCCGCCTCGTCCCAAACGAAACCATCCGGCGATCAGTGTGCCTTCGGCTCCGCGCCGGACAGGGTGCGAAGCGCCGCCTCCGACGCTTCCAGGATCCGCGCCAGGATCGCGAAGCCCCGCTCGGCCGACGCGCCGGCGACATCCCCGATCACGCCGCAATCGGCCAGCCGGCGGTCGCCGCTGCTCCAGGGCCACGACACGCCGGGATCGAGAATCGCCGCGCGCACCGCGTCGCCCGCCGGCGGGTTCTTCAACGCGGACGTCCGGTCCATCCGCACGCGCTCCGGCGCAAGCGCCAGCATCAGCGAGGTCTCGTCGCAACCGGCGTGAATTTCCGGAAGCCCCGCATCGGGCACCGGACTCATCAGCGCGCCGGTGTGCAACGCGCAGACTTCGAGCCCGAAGTCGGATTTCAGCTCATGCAGGATGGCATCGAGAATGCCGCGGTTGCCGCCGTGGCCGTTGAGGATCATCAGACGGCGCGCCGGAACCGAACGCACGATCGCGCCCGCCGTCTCGCGCAGCAGCGTCGTCATGCCGGCAACCGAAAGCGTCATCGTCCCCGCCGCCCAGGCATGCTCGCGCGACAGGCCAAACGGCAGCGCCGGCAGCCGATAGAGATCGAACGCCGCTCCGTGCGTCTCGACGATCTTCGCCGCCAGCGCCTGCGCCAGCACCGTGTCGGTGTCGAGCGGCAGATGCGGGCCGTGCTGCTCCATCGACCCGAGCGGCAGCAGCAGAATCGATTGCGGACGCAGATGCGCGGCGTCCTCGCAGGTCAGCGCGCCGAAAACCCGCTCGCTCATCCGGTCAGCCGCTCACCATGCGCGTGAGAACGTTGTCACGGCGCACGAAATGGTGAAACAGCGCGGCGCCGATGTGGGCGCAGAGCAGCAGCACGATGGCGATGCCCATGAACCGGTGCACGGCAAACATCGTCTCGGAGAACGGCTGGTCGACCGGCCAGATCGGCGGCAGTTCGAAGGTCCAGAACACCAGGATCTGCGCGCGGTAGGCCGAGGTCGCGATCCAGCCGACCAAAGCCTGCGCGATGATCAGTCCGTAGAGCGCCCAGTGTGTCAGATGCGCGGCCAATTGCTGGATCGGCGGAATGTCGGCCGGCAGCGGCGGCGCGGGATGGCGCAGCCGGTAAACCAGCCGCACCAGCATCAGCGGCAGAAGGATCGCGCCGATCGAGCGATGCAGGTGATAAAGCGTGGATTGCGCCGCGCCGAAGTCGGCATTGGTCATCGCAATGCCGATTGGAATCATGATGAGGATCAGGCCCGCGACCAGCCAGTGAAGGGCGCGGGCGGTGGCGGTGTATCCCGGTGTGACGCCGTCGGCCATGCGTGAGTCCCCCTCCCCTCGAACACGCGCGAAGGATATACCCCCGCACGCTCTTCGCCTACCGCGAAGCCGGCCGGACGGCCGCGCGTCGGCGTCAGCGCTTCTGGCCGGCCGCCTCGCGCGGAGCTCCGGCCGTCTCCGGCACCAGGCCCGGCATGCCCTCGCCGCGCTTTTCGCCCAGCGCCGACAGGATGTGCCCGAGCTGGTGTCCGGCACGCACCGCCTTCGCCGCCATGTAGCGATGGTTGTCGGCGTTGATCGGGGTTTCGAGCGCCATCCGCCCGACGATCTCGATCCCGGCCCGGGTCAGGCCATCGAGCTTGGCGGGATTGTTGGTCATGAGAATCACGCGGCTGCAGCCCAGCATCTGGAGCATGCGCACCGCCACGCCGTAGTCGCGCTCGTCGTCGTCGAAGCCGAGCGTGATATTGGCGTCCACCGTATCGAGACCCGCATCCTGCAGCTTGTAGGTCCGCATCTTGTTGGCGAGGCCGAGCCCGCGGCCCTCCTGCGCCAGATACAGGATGATGCCTCCGCCGGCCTCCTGCAGCCGGGTCAGGGCGAGCTGAAGCTGGTCGCCGCAATCGCAGCGGCGCGAGCCGAACACGTCGCCGGTGAGGCAGGCCGAATGGATGCGCACCGGGACAGGTTTTGAGAGGTCCGGGGTGCCGACGATCACCGCCACCGGGTCGTCGCCGAAGGCGTCGCGAAACACCACGAAGCGCGTGCGGACGCCGCAATCGAGCGGGACATGCGCCTCGCCGGCGATGGCGAGCGACTGGTTCATCGTATCGCGGAACAGCGCGACCGCCGACGCCTCCACGGTGACGATCGGCGGCGTCATGGCGCTCACCCGATCGGCGCGGGTGTCGGCCACCAGGACGGCGGGCAGCACCTGCGCGAGCTTGGCCAGATCGACGGCGGCGACGGCGCAGGCGCCGGCCGGCTCGGGAACGCAATCGTAATGCGGGTCGGCCTCCGCGACCATCGTCAGGATCGCGTGGGCGTCGACATCCGGCGGCAGTTCAAGCGCGATCGGCTCGGCGACCACGAGACCCAAAGCGCGCGCGCGGCTTTCGGTGATGACAAGACGCGGCCGGATCGGCGCGCACATTCGGCAGAACGCGGCAAGCCTGCGGCCGTCGAGACCTTCGACGGGGAGGGTCAGCAACGGCCCGCCGTCGCCCACCATCAGGATCGGCCGGCCGGCGCGAAATTCGGAAATCCCGCGGCCAGCCCCGACCTGTTCGCTCGCACCAAACAATATGTGATCGGAAGATACGCTGTCGTCGCCCACTGCCTTATGCATTCCTGAACCATCCATTTCGGGCCACTGGGGCCGTGAATGCTCATAGAACCCCGGCCGCCCGCCGGCATTCCATCAGAGAGACCGAGTAAGCCCGACGCTCAACGCGCGGCAGACGGTTTCGATCCCAACCAAATGTCGATTTTTCCTTCGGAGCGTGCGAACGTCAGAGAACCTTTGAATTGCGAACCCGAACACACCGAACGTGACCGCACCCAGACGAGTAAATTCGATGTGGCGCCGTTTGTCCCGACATAACAGAGGGTCGTTGTCGAAAGTCGGGTCGGCGGATGACGGTTCGATGACGGCTTTGCCGTAAAGAGTAATCGGATACCCGACCGATCGTTTCATCACGGACTCAAAACGGCGGAACGTTCGCCGCGGATCACCAGGGATCGCAATTTGTCGATGTCACCCCCAGACGACTGGTCGGGCGCGCCCGCGGCCTTCCGCTCCGGCACGTCGCTCGCCGAGCCCTGGGAGTCGATCTTCGGCCCCTTGCGCGATGCGCCCGATGGGCGCGCGACGGTGGGCCAGATCGGCCAGTCGCTGGACGGTCGGATCGCGACGCCGTCAGGCCATTCGCACTACATCAACGGACCGGAGGGTCTCGATCATCTGCACAGGTTGCGCGCGCTGTTGGACGCGGTCGCGGTTGGCGCCGGCACCGTGCGCGCCGACAATCCGCAACTCACCGTGCGCCGCGTCGCGGGGCCGAGCCCGGCGCGGGTGGTGATCGACCCGCGCGGCACGCTTTCGCGCGATGCGCGGGTTTACGCCGACGACGGCATCCGCCGCATCGTGCTGACCGGAGCGGACGCTGCGCCGGAGCTGCCGGCCGGCGTCGAGGTGGTGAAGATCGCCCTGCGCGACGGCTCGCTCTCGCCCCAGGCCATGATCGATGCGCTCGCGGAGCGCGGCCTTCGCCGCGTGCTGATCGAAGGCGGCGCGCAGACCGTGTCGCGCTTTCTCGCCGCCGGATGCCTCGACCGTCTGCACATCGTCGCGGCGCCGGTGATCTTCGGCTCGGGACCGGCCGGCATCTCGCTGCCGCCGATCGCGCGCGCCGACGAGGCGATGCGCGTTCCGGTGCGCATCCATCGGCTTGGCGACGAGGTGCTGTTCGATTGCGACGTGTCGCGTCAGCGCGCGCCGGGCGGCTTCGGCCAGGCGAACAGGTCGGCGTGACCGACGCGGATCGACGACTGCCCCGCCGCCACCGCCTCGCGCCGACGCGTCAGCCAGCCGAGCACCTCGTCGAGCGGAATGTCGCCCATCTCGCGCGCTGCGGTCGCCCAGCCGGACAGGGTCTCGGTCTGGATCTCGCGGTCCTGCGGACCGAACACCCAGTCGGACTCGCCGGTCGCCACGTCGTAGCCGACCTTGCGAAACCAGTCGGCCGCAACGCTCGCCGCCACCGGCCCGAGCGCGGGACCGAAGCCCTTGTCGCGACGCTGGTGCGCGTTCACCGAGGCCACGACGCGCGCATCCAGTTCGTCGAACGGATCGAGTTCGGCGCGGCCGTCGTAGGACAGCGCCGCATAGACCGGCACGCGGCGCGCGGCGGTTTCGACCGCCAGCCGCTCGAGCCATTCGCCCGACACCAGGTCGAGCAGCGCCGAGGTGGTGACGAGATCGACCGCGCCGTCGAGCGCGGCTTCGAGATCGCGCTTGAGGTCGAGCGGCACCACCTTGACGTTCGGCGCCGGCGCGATCCGCGCCAGCAGGCTGAGATCGTTGTCGTAGAGCCGCCAGCTTTGCCGGGACGGCAGATAGGGTCCGAGCGCACGCAGCGTCGAACCGGTGCCGCAGGCGAGATCGGCGACGTTGATCGCGCCGTGCTGCGCGAAGGCGTGGCCTACGGCCTTCAGGATGGCTTCGTTGCGCGCCTTTCGATCGAACGGCTCCCGCAACGCCAGCCAGTCGGCGGAAAACCCGCTCATGCCACCGCCTCCACCGCGGCCGCAAAGGTGCGCGCCGTCTCCTGCCAGGTCGGAAGCCGCGACGCCGCGACCCGCGCGGCGGCGGCAAGACGCTGCCGCGCGCCGGCGTCTTCGATCAGATCGCGCAACGCCTGCGCCAGCGCATCGATGTCGCCCGGCGGCACCAGAACGCCGGTGTCCGCCGGCACCGTCTCCGGAATCGCGCCGCCGGTGGTGCCGACCACCGGCAGGCCGTGCGCCAGCGCCTCGGCATAGGCCATGCCGTAACCCTCGAAGTGCGACGCCAGCACGAACAGGTCGGCGCCCTCGTACAGCGCGAACAGGCGCTGGTTCGGCACCGCGCCGAGAACCGCGATGCGCTCGCCCAGTCCATGCGCCGCGATCGCCGCATCCAGCCGCGCGGCGGCGTCCGGATCGCGCCCGCGGTCGCCGGCGATGTCGAGACGCCACGGTAGATCCTTGAGCCGCGCCAATGCAGCCACAAGCACGTCGAAGCCCTTGCGCGGCACGATCGCGCCGACCGAAACCAGTTGCACCGGCCCGTCGCCGCCGCGCGACAGCGCACCGCGATCGGTGCCGGGCGGCGCGACCGTGATGCGGGATTGCGGCACGGCATAGTCCGCCGCCAGATTGCGGGCGGTCGGCGCGCTGGTGGCGATCACCGCGCGCGCGGCGGACAGCGCCGCGGTCTCGCTGGCTTTCAGATCGGCCGATTGCGCATCGCTCAACCCGGTCTCGTAGGCCAGCGGATGATGCACCAGCGCGATCAGCCTGCGGGCGTCCTTCAGGGCCGCCGCCGCCTCCGGCATCGCGCCGAAGGCGAGACCGTCGATCACCACCGGCGCATCGGCCGGGGTGGCGGCAAGCTGCGCCTGCGCATGTCGCTTCTGCTCCGGCGCCGGCTGCGGAAAGCCGTCGCCGAGGCCGATCACGTCGACCTCCCAGCCGAGCGCCCGCAGCTCGGAAATGATGCGCCGGTCGTAGGCATAGCCGCCAGTCTGGGTCGCGAGATCGCCCGGGATCGCAAACGAGAGCCGCCTCACCACAACGGCGCCTCATACCAGGCGCGCGCCACATGGGATTCCGAAATGGTGATGCGGATCGCCTTCAGCTCGCGGCCGTCGCGGCCGAGCGTTCCCGCGCGCGCGGCGTCAGCCAGCCGGTCGTGGATGTGCCGCGTCAGGAATTCCGTGGTGGTGTTCTTGCCCTTGAACGCGGGCACGTCGTCGAGGTTCTTGTAGTTCAGCGGACCGAGCACGCCTTTCAGCGCCTCGTGCGCGCGACCGATGTCGACCACGATGCCGTTCTCGTCGAGCGTGTCGGCGATGAAGGCCGCGTCGATCACGAAGGTCGCGCCGTGCAGCGCCTGCGCCGGTCCGAACACCGCGCCCCGGAAGGAGTGGGCGATCATGATGTGGTCGCGGACTTCGACGGCGTACACGTTCAGGCCTCCAAAATTACGGGTAATCGACACGTTGGCACAGGATGCCGCTGCCGGGCGCAAAAATCTGCGGCAGGCGCGCGGGGAGATCGTCGAAACCGACCGGCGCATTGAATAACACGTCGAGCCGCGGATCGTTCAGCAGCGTCAGCGCATGCTCCAGCCGCCGCCTGTGGCTCCACTCCCGGCGGTGCGAGGGCGCGACCTTGCCGACCTGGCTCGACACCAGCCGCAGCCGGCGGCTGTGGAACGCGCCGCCGAGCGGCACCGCCACGTCGTCGGCGCCATACCACGACAATTCCAGCACGGTCGCCTCGTCGCCGGCGAGATTGAGCGCGGTGACGAGACCGGCGGCGCTGGCGCTGGTGTGCACGACCAGATCGCATTCGGTCGGCGCCTGCGCAGGCAGGGCGAACTCGAGCCCGAAGGCCGCCGCCACCGCGGCCCGCGCCGGATTGACGTCGACCAGCGTCACCGCGGCGTTCGCGAGCGTCCGGCACAGGAGCCCGACCAGCGAACCGACCACGCCGGCGCCCACCACCGCCACATGGGCGAACGGGCCCGGGCCCGCATCCCACACCGCGTTGAGCGCGGTTTCCATGTTGGCCGCCAGCACCGCGCGCGCCGGCGGCACGTCGGCCGGCAACGGCAGGACCGCATCCGCGGGAACGTCGAACCGGGTCTGGTGGGGATGGAGCGCAAACACGTCGCGGCCGACCAGCGCCGCCGGCCCCTGCTCCACGTGGCCGACGGTGGAATAGCCGTATTTCACCGGGAACGGGAATGCGCCGGCCATGAACGGCGCGCGCATGCGTTGGAACTCGCTTTCGGGAACCCGCCCGGCCGCAACCAGCGATTCGGTGCCGCGGCTGAGCGCGCCATGCCGCGCCCGCACCCGCACATGACCGGGAGCCAGAGGACCCAGCGTCTCGGTCCGGATTTCCGCGCTCCCCGCACCCACATACCAGAGCGCCCGCGCCACCGCGTCGTCCCGGTGCTTTATGTCATGGCCGTTCATCGTCTCGCCGCGGTTGGACACCAGGATCGCGTCCCCGCTATATCCTGCGCCGGCCTCCACGATAAGACCCGGTCGACAAGGACGCCCGCCGCGTGCTCGAACGAACCCCGACCACCACCGGACTGCACGACGCCACGCGCGCGTCCGTCACCTGTCGCCGCATCCTGTTCACCGCGCTGGTGCTGGCGTCCATCGCCGGCCTGATGGCGCTCGCCGCCGCCGCGCTCTCGGCCGGCGGGCTCGACGGCTTCGACATCGCCCTGCTGGTGCTGTTCGGGCTGACCATGCCCTGGTCGGTGATCGGCTTCTGGAACGCCACCATCGGCTTCTTCATCATGCGGTTTGCGCGCGACCCGGTCGGCACGGTCCTGCCGCTCGCTGCGAGCGTGCGCGACGACGAGCCGATCCACGCCTCGACCGCGATCCTGATGTGCGTGCGCAACGAGCCCCCGGACCGCGTGATCCGCAATCTCGATGCGATGATGGGCGATATCGAGGCGGCCGGCTTCGCCGCGCGCTTTCATGTCTATGTGCTGAGCGACACCGGCATCGCCGACGTCGCCGCGATCGAGGAGCGCGCCTTCGCGACGCTCGCCGACACGTGGCGCGGCCGGATGCCCGTCACCTATCGCCGCCGCGAGCTGAACACCGGCTTCAAGGCCGGCAACATCCGCGACTTCCTGGACCGATGGGGCGACGACCACGAGCTGATGGTCACGCTCGACACCGACAGCTTCATGACCGCCGCCGCGATCCTGCGCATGGTGCGCGTGGTGCAGGCCGATCCGCAGCTCGGCATCCTTCAGGGACTCGTGGTCGGCATGCCCTCGACCTCGGCCTTCGCGCGCATCTTCCAGTTCGGCATGCGGCTCGGCATGCGCTCGTGGACCATCGGCAGCGCGTGGTGGCAGGCGGACTGCGGACCCTACTGGGGCCACAACGCCGCGATCCGGATCGCGCCGTTCAAGGCGCACTGCCACATTCCCGAACTGCCCGGCGAAGGGGTGCTGCGCGGCCATGTGCTGAGCCACGACCAGATCGAGGCGGCGCTGATGCGGCGCGCCGGCTACGAGGTGCGCGTGCTGCCCGAGGAAGACCTCGGCTGGGAGGAGAACCCGCCGACGCTGATCGAGTTCATCCGCCGCGACCAGCGCTGGTGCCAGGGCACGCTGCAATACGCCTTCTTCGTCGGCCAACCCGGCATCAAGCCGGTGAGCCGCTTCCAGCTCGCCTTCGCGATGCTGATGTTCCTCGGCTCGCCCGCATGGATCGGCCTGCTGGTCGTGGCGACGCTGGCGCTTTCGCTTTCGCCCTCGCCCGGCGACTTCATGCGCGCCGACTACGGCTGGCCGCTGCTCGCGGTCGTGCTGGTGATGTGGTTCGCGCCGAAAATCGCGACCGTACTCGACGTGCTGACCCGCCCCGAACTGCGCCGCGCCTTCGGCGGCACCGTGCGCTTTCTCGCGAGCGTCGCGACCGAGACCGTCTTCTTCATCCTGCTCTCTCCGATCATGTGGTTCTGCCACACGCTGTTCCTCGCCGGCCTGCCGTTCGGCAGGGCGATCGGCTGGATCGGGCAGATGCGCGACGACCACACGATTCCGTGGTCGGTGGCGGCGCAGCAGCTCTGGCCGCACACGACGCTCGGCGTGCTGTCGCTTTTCATGCTCGCGATCTTCCAGCCGGCCGCCCTGCCCTATGCCTTCGTTCTGATGGCGGGCGGGCTGGTGCTGTCGATCCCGCTGTGCGTCGCGACCTCGCAGCCCGCGCTCGGTCTCGCGCTGGCGCGGATCGGCATCGGCCGGCTGCCGGAGGAAACCCGTCCGCCGGAGGCGCTGACGCGGCTCGGCCTGCCGGCGCTGGTCGCCATGAAGGCGGCCTGAGCGATGGGCGACCGGCTGCGAACCGCGTTCGGCGTCCTGCGCTCGCTGCGCATCTATTACGGCAGCCGGTCGCAATCCCGCAAAATGGACGCGCTCTATGCGCGCTTCGTGAAGGAGGGCGACCTGGTGTTCGACATCGGCGCCCATGTCGGCGACCGGATCGCGGCGTTCCGCAGGCTCGGCGCGCGCGTGGTGGCGGCCGAGCCGCAGCCGGCCCTGCTCGCGACGCTGCGCCTGCTCTACGGACGCGACCGCAACGTGACGCTCGCCCCCGCCGCGGTCGGGCGCACGAGCGGGCGCACGACCATGACGATCAATCTCGACAATCCCACGATCTCGACCGCCTCGCGCGACTTCATCCGGTCCGCGAAGGACGCGAAGGGCTGGGAGGGCCAGCGCTGGGACAAGGAGATCGAGGTCGCCGTGGTGACGCTCGACGACCTGATCGGCGCGCACGGCAAGCCGGCCTTCATCAAGATCGACGTGGAAGGCTTCGAGGCCGAGGCGCTGGCGGGCCTGTCGAAGCCGGTGCCGGCGCTGTCGTTCGAGTTCACCACGATCCAGCGCGACGTGGCGCTGGCGTGCATCGGCCGCTGCGCCGAACTCGGCTACGGCCGCTTTGCCGCGGCGCTCGGCGAAAGCCAGGAGCTGGGCGCCTGGCAGACCGCCGACGAGATGGCGCGCTGGCTGCGCGAGCTGCCGCACGAGGCCAATTCGGGAGACATCTATGCGCAGTTGGCGTGAGGCAATCGCATTCGTCCTTTTCGTCTCTTGCGCGACACCGGCCGTTGCAAAGGACGAGCTTGCGGTCGACGTGATCAATGCCACCGAGCCGACGCGCTGCGCCGAGAAGGACAACGTCTACCTCAAGCTGCAATCGGAGGCGGCGCGCCGCTTCCGCATCGAGGCGGTGCACCCGGCCTACATCGGCGGCATCGTCGTGGACCGCTGGGCGCCCGACTTCACGCATTGCGACATGACGAAGGATCCGGTCTTCAAGTTCGAGCGACGGAGGCTCACGATCTACGAGACCGAAGAGTGGCAGCTCGTCGGCATCACCTATCCTACGTTCTGGCGGCCGAACGTCGTGCCCGTGCGCGTCGGCGATCGCACCGAAAGCGGCTTCCACCTCCTGCAATTGTGGACCCGCCACAAGGAGCGCGCCGAGGAGGTGCTCGTGCTCTATCCCGCCGACGGCTACTGGCGCGCGCGCCCGCTGCCGCCGCAGAACCTGCGCTGGAGCGCCTACGGCTCGTCGTTCCTGATCGGCCCGGTCGAGGAGCAGGGCCGGCCGCTGGTCGACATCAGGCAGGTGTCGTTCGATCCGAAGACGCGAACCTTCGCGCTGGATTTCGTGCGCGGCGGCTCGGCGACGCTGCGGCTCGAAACGCTCGACGAGGACAGGATCGTGCTCGACGTCCGCATGTCGCAGACGGTGCGCAACGGGCCGTTCGCGGCGCTGCGCTCGATGTACGTCACCGACATCAACAACGACATGGCGCAGGTGGCCTGGCGCGGCAAGGACGGCGAGCGCTGGCTGAACGCCCCGGTGCTCGACTTCAGGTCCGCGACCGCGGCCGAAGTCTGGGCGGGACGCACCGTGCCCTCGCGCCACAACACCAGCGCGCCCGACACGATCTTCCGCGACTTCAGCGCGACCCCGTAAGCCGATCCCAAAGCTGCGCCAGCGCGCCCGCAAAGGGATGGAAGGCGAAGCGCACGACATGCTGGCCCGGCGGCACGGCCACGCCGCGGAACAGCAGGTTGGCCTTCAGGATTTCCACCGGCTCGCTGTCGAGCGTCGCCCGCCACCACGGATGCCACACGTCGTTGAGCACCAGCACGCCGCCTGACGGACTGTCGACGACGATTTCGATCCCGGTGTTGCGATAGCGCACGATCGACGCCCTGCCCGGCGGCGCGCCGGGCTTGAGTCCGGCGGGCTCGCGCTCCAGCAGCACCGTGCGCGCCGGGTCGGCGTCCGGCCAGACGCCGGATGCGAACACCTCCTCGAAATTGGCCACGCGCCAGTCGCCCAGCATCATGACGCGGGGCAGCGCGCGCGGATTCTCGTAGACATGGGCGCTCTTGCCGCGCGCGATGAATTCGAGTTCGCCGGGCTTGAGCGCCTTGTCGATCTGCTCGACCGGCACGCCCGAGGCGACGAAGCGCACGCCGAACAGGTGTTCGAGGGGCGCGCGGTAGGAGGGCAGCAGCGGCGAGAACATGCGCTGCTCGGGCACCGCGACCGTGTCCTGCGCGTTCGTCGCGCGCGCGAAGTCGCGCAGGCGTAGCGGATTGTGCGCGAACAGATGGTCGATCCGGTGAATTTGCCCGAGGTTCGGCCAGTGATAGCCGAGGCCGATCATCTCGACGCGGTCGCGGCGCTCGGGCGCGGCATTCGAGGCCAGCCGCCATTTCAGCAGGCCGACGATCTCGTTCTTGGTGTCGGGCAGAAGCGCATCGTAGGTCTGCGGCGGCAGCCCGCTGGACTCGTCGGGGGCGTTGTTCCAGGCGAGATCGGCCACGCAGAACGCGCCGAGGATTCCGCTGGCCGCCAGAGCGTGACGCGGCTCGACGCGGCGCGCCAACCACAACACGCCGATGCCGGCCGCGGCGAACAGGATGGCCGTGAAGGCCGGCGTGACCGCCTCGCTCACCCGGCCGATCAGCCCCGCGAGTCCAAAGGCGATCGCGATCAGGCCGACGAAGATTCCGATCTGCACGCCGCTCTGCCACGGCCGGTTGGCCAACGCGACGTCCGTGAGCCAGCGGTGGATGCAATAGCCGGCCGCGACCACCAGCATCGCATGAACGAGAAAGCTCGCGTCCGCCGGCCTGCGATAGAGCGCGACGCCGGGCATCGCCTCATAGAGCAGGTAGAAGAACGGCGTGTAGCGGCCGAGCGCGTAGAGCAGCAGCACCGCCAGCGCGACCGAGAAGAACCGAACCTCGCGCGCCCACAGCCAGCCGCGCACCAGCCCGAACCCGAGCACGGCAATGGCGACGAGCGCGCCCGCATAAAGCTGGCCGATGTTCTGCGCATGAAACAGGTCGGTCTGGCCGCGCACCTCGTGCCACGGAAAGCTCGGCGCGCCCCAGAAATCCACCTTCGGGTCGGAGGCGCCGAACAGGTCGGCGAAGGCCAGCGTGAGAAGGTTGGAGGGGTGCAGCGAGCCGCGCGCGGCGATCGCGTAGCCGACCTCCGGCCGATTGGATTCGGAGGCGAGCAGCGCGGTCAGCGTCACCGGCACGGCGATCACGAATAGTCCTGCCACCGCGCCGGCCGCGAGCGGCCGCAGGCTCGCCACGAGGCGCGCGCGCCGGCCCGCGCCGTCGAGCCAGTGCCAGAGCACGAATCCGGTCAGGAGATAAAGCGACAGCAGCGCGACCTGATCGCGGCCGAGCGCGACGAGGCCGGCGAACAGCCCGGCCAGCGCGCCGGTTCGCCAGGCCCGCGCGGCGTCCGCGCGCTCGAGCGCGCGCATCAGCGCCCACAAGGCGAGCGGCAGCCAGCACACGCTTTCGATCTGGCCGATGTGCTGGAGCCGCGAGGCGTTCGACCCGCCGAAGGCGAAGGCCAGCGCGGCAACGAGCGCGCCGGCGGCGTGCCAGCCGCGCTGCCGGAAGATCAGCAGGATGCCGAGCCCGCCGAGAAACAGGTGGGCGAAGGTGACGGCGTCCGCCGCCTGGAAACCGGGCGCGGCGTCGAAGAAGGCCAGCAGCACATGGAGGGGGGAGAAGATCAGCGCCTGCGGATCGGCGATCTGCGGCCAGCCGGCATAGACGTGGGGCGTCCAGAACGGCGACTGGCCCTCGGCGAGCGAGCGCGCGAGGAAGGCAAGCTGGGGAAAGAATTGCGATTTCGCGTCCCAGGGGATGGTGACGCGGCCCGACAGCCACGGCCAGGCGAGCGCGGCGAAGCCCGCCGCATACAGCGAAAGCGTCGCCGCGAACGGAAACCGGCGCTGCGGTTCGTGAGGTGCCCCCGACATGACGGCGACACTGTGCCACGACGGGAGGCGAAAACGAACACGGGCGGCCGAAGCCGCCCGCGTCTCATTTCTTCACTGTCGGAAAACGGACTTAAACCGGCTGCCAGGTGCCGTCCGGCATGCGGCACGCCGAGCCGCGCGCGGTCTGCGGGCGGCCGTCGATGTAGATCGTGTGGGTGTATTGCCGGCAGTTGCGGCCGTCGGTCTGGTAGGCCGGACCCGGCACGATCGAGCCGTAGCGGCCGGAGTCGGGATTGCGCCAGGCGACCGGCGCGCCGGACGGGCCGCGCTCCAGCGCCTCCATCTGCGCGGCATAGGCGCGGCGCTTGTCCTCGTCGTCCATCGCGTTGCCGATCCGGTTGCCGATCAAGCCGCCGATCAGCGCGCCGCCGACCGCCGCCGCCACGCGCTCGCCCGGCCCGCCGCCGATCTGCGAGCCGATGGCCGCGCCGGCCAGCGCGCCGACCAGCGTGCCGGTGTTTTCCTTGGGGCCGGTTCCGGTTTCCGGATTGCCCGCACAGGCGGCCAGCATCGCACCCGCGAGCGCGACCGCCACGATCTTCAACTGCATCGATGATCCCTCGCCTTCGATCCGGCCCTCAAATGGGTTCGGGCGATGGCTTAGCAAGCCGCCACGCGCCCGGTCCAGAGGCCGGAACCCGACAGGTTCAGATAAAGGCAAGGATTGGGGCGGAAGTCTGTCGGGCGTGGCACGAAGGGGGCCGTCCACGCGAAGCAGTACTGTTGTGCAGCCAACGGCGAATAGATCAGCGGCGTTTCCCAAACTGGCACTGGACCGTAAGCCTTCGGTTGACTTCAGCGGGTATTGGCAGTGCCACGACCCGACCTACAACGTGCGCAGCATTGCCGTGCGGCGGCGCAAGCCTAACCCTTGGTTTAAGCGCGGCACCGTGTTTCGCAGCGCCCTTGACGTTCTGCGGATGGCAGAGAGGCCCCTGACGGCCCGCGAGATCACTGGGCGGATGCTGTCGGCGAAAGGGATCACAAAGCCTGACAAGAAGGCAGCGCGGGACTTGACCGGGGCGGTCAATTCTAGCCTCGTCAATCACAACGGAAGGAACGTCAAGGCTGCTGACGACAACATGCCCGCGCGCTGGTCGATAGCTTAGGCCGCCTCTTCGCTTTCGATGACCTTGCGCGGAGCGATCGCATGACTGCCGTAAGCCTTGATCAGGTCGGCAAACTCGTCATCGACAGCAGCGGATAGCTTCGCCTCAACGGCATCCTCCCGAGGAGGCAGGAGCATATTCAAAAGCCAGTGCCGCTCGGAGTAGTCGGCTGGCGCGAGCACGCTCAAACTTGACGCATGTCGGCCAGCTAAAAACTCGATGGCGGCACCGGGGCGAGCGGTCTCCCAAGCAAGATCAAACTCGTCGCGCAGGAACGCGAACGGGTTGGAAAGCCGGTCGCGGATCAACGGCGACACCGATTCAAGCTCTTGCGGCAGCAGCACGGCGCGTGCCTTCAACGCCAAGCCATGGACATGGGGCAGCAAGACTTCAGACAATGAACCAAGCGGGATCACTCGTGCATCTCGACGGCTCAAGTCCGTGAAATAAACGATCCTGGCGACTCGGAAGGTCTTGGTCATGGCTCCATGTACTCCCTACAGAAGCGCGCGCACAGCGGCGCGGCGGGATTGTAGGTTCAAAATGATGTTGTCGGCGATAGCGCGTGGCAGATAGGTTGAAGGAATACGGTTAACGATCCCTTCGATGAGGGCATTGTCCATGCCCTGTATCCGGTCTGCAACCTCTATCATCACTTCGTGTATCGGTGCTCCTACTGCAGGATATGCGGGAGGAACATGACATTCAGGCATATGGTTCCCCTTCCATGAAAAATCAAGGGAAAAAGCGTAGTCTATCCAAGCGCCTAGCATGACACCTTGGGGGTCTGATGCCACCAGCATGTTGCCAGGATTTTGACGGTCATCGGCCGCAATCCAACACTCGAATGGGACCATTGCGCTGACCCAAGGCAATAATGCCGTGAGTTGGGCGGGGGTCACACCAGGAAAGGCCTGCCCCCATGTAAGCGCTCCTTCGTATGCCCAAGCTGAGACTGCGACAAAGCGGGGCGGCCCGAGCGCGGTCCCGCGATCCCATAAGGTCATGGGCGGGACAGGCAACCCCAGGTGATGAGCAAGGTCGGCAACGATCTTCTCGGTAGCGGCGGTGTACGGATTTGTGACACCGTCCATGCCCGGCTTCTGGACCCCAACGACACCAGCTGCGTTCACAACCTGTAGGGGGCCATTGTTCGTGGCCCAGGCAACCCCGGTGGGCGTCCATGTGTCTTTGGAAGTCGGGCATGTAGACCACCCAACATCAATCGCGCGCGTTGCCGCGGCGAACCGACGAAAGTCCGGCAACAAACGCGCCTCCGCCCCATTCAGGTTTAGGAAACCTGTAGCAGAGGTCGCAGATTCGCGCCATGTTTGCGGACATTATTCACAGCACGTGTCAAGCGCATGACGGCCAATGACATTGGTGCATTTGCGCCCGAAGGCCGAGCGATCCCGGCCTTCGGGCGCTCAATGGCCTCGTCACAGGATCGCCCTTAATCGAGGCAAAAGGCCTCCCAGCGGTCGTCGCGACCGCGGGCAATGCAATAAAGTGGCTGCGACTTCGGCATCTGCAGACCGGCAAGATGACGATGTCGGACAATGTAAGGATAAGGGACGGCGACCGAAAGCGATGTCCTACCCCCCCGGCAGCACCAGCTCCGCCCGCAGGCCGCCGATCGGCGCGGTTCCGAGGTTGAGTTTCCGCCGTAGAGCCGGGCCAGTTCGACCACGATCGAAAGGCCGAGGCCCGATCCGGGCTTGGTCTCGTCGAGCCGCCGGCCGCGCTTGGCGACCTGGGCGCGCTCCGCCGGCGTCAGGCCCGGCCCGTCGTCGTCGACCACGATCCGCACGGTCTCGCGGCCCGGCTCCGGCCGCTCAAGCCCGACCTCGATCGCCACCCGACGAGTCCGGCCCACTTGAAGGCGTTGTCGAGCAGATTGCCGACCATCTCCTCCAGATCCTGCCGCTCGCCGCGAAAGCGGGCCGCGCTCCGGCATGTCGAGCGCGATCGCGAGGCTGCGCTCGTGATGCGCCTTCTCCATCGCGCGCACGATCGACGCACCACCGGCACGACATCGGTCAGGGTCGCCGACCACCGTGAGCCGCGCCGCGAGCCGCGCCCGCTCGAGATGGCGCGCCAACCTGGTCGCGCATGATCGCGGTCTGCTCCGACACCTTGTCGGCGAGCGGATCGCCGCTCGCGCGCCGCGGCCTCGTTGATCATCACCGAGATCGGCGTCTTCAGCGCATGCGCGAGATTGCCGACATGGGTGCGCGCGCGCTCGACGATCTCGCGGTTGGCATCGAGCAGCGCGTTGGTCTCGCGCGCCAGCGGCGCGATCTCCTCGGGAAAGCGCCCCTCCAGCCGCTCGGCCGAGCCGGAGCGGATCGCCGCGAGCCCTTCCGAGATGCGCTTGAGCGGCGCCAGGCCGAACCGCACCTGGAACAGCGTCGTCAGCAGCAGCACGGCGGCCAGCAGGAGAACGTGATCAGCAGCGCGCATGTCGAAGGCGGCGATCTCGTCCTCGATCTCGGCGGCGTCGCCGCCGACGGCGACCATGTAGCGTCCGTCCTCGCCGAGATCGATCTCGCGCTCGATCATGCGCAGGCGCTGGTCCTCCGGACCCGTCGCATAGGCCTTGCGGGTGCCGTCGTCGGCGGTCGGCACGCCGCGCTCCTGCAGGCGCGGCAGCACGCTGTCCCACAGCGAGCGCGACGAATGCGCCTCGATCGCCGACGCCGTCGAGGCGCACCACCTGCCAGTACCAGCCCGACAGCGGCAGTTCGAACAGCGGCTCGCCCAGCGACTGGCCGGCCTGGTCGTTCGGGATCTCGGGCGACGGCGATGTCGGCGATCAGCGTCTTGAGATAGACGCCGATGCCGGCGGTCGAAGGCGCGCTCCACCGCCTGGCGATAGACGCCGGACAGGACGATGCCGGTGACGAGGAGGATGACGACCGTCCAGGCCGTCGCCGAGAGGAACAGCCGCAGCGCGAGCGAGTTGGCGCGCATGGGCTATGCCGCGATCCGTTGCGACGAACGGCGGGCGGCCGCGCGCATCATGCGTCCGGCGGGGTGAGAAGATAGCCGAGCCCGCGCACGGTCTGGATGATGTCGACGTTGAGCTTCTTGCGGATGCGGCCGACGAACACCTCGATCGTGTTCGAGTCGCGGTCGAAGTCCTGATCGTAGAGATGCTCGACCAGTTCGGTGCGCGACACCACGCGGCCCGGCATGGTGCATCAGATAGGACAGCAGCCGGTATTCGTGGCTGGTGAGCTTGACCGGATTGCCGTCGACGGTGACGCGGCCGGTGCGGGTGTCGAGCCGGACCGGGCCGCAGGTCAGCTCGCTCTTGGCGTGGCCGGCGGAGCGGCGCAGCAGCGCACGCAGCCGCGCCAGCACCTCTTCGAGATGGAACGGCTTGGCGACGTAATCGTCGGCGCCGGCGTCGAAGCCCTGCACCTTGTCGCTCCAGCGGTCGCGCGCGGTCAGCATCAGCACCGGCATGGCGCGGCCGGCCCGCCGCCAGGATTCCAGCACCGAGATGCCGTCCATCTTCGGCAGGCCGATGTCGAGGATCACCGCGTCATAGGGTTCGGTCTCGCCGAGGTAATGCCCCTCCTCGCCGTCGAACGCGCGATCGACGACATAGCCCGCATCGGTGAGGGCCGTGGCAAGCTGGCGATTGAGATCGGGATCGTCCTCGATCACGAGGAGACGCAAGAGCAAGTCCTCCGGTCAGCGGGCTTCGACCACCCGGCCGCTGCCGGCATCGACGGTCGCCCGAGACACTTTGCCATCGCGCGTCAGCACTGTCAGCACATAGACGAGGCCATTCGGCCCACGGCATAGGCGCGCTTGCACCACCTCGCGGCCGCTGCGCGACTTCGCCGCGCCGCGGGTGCCCAGCGCGGCGCGAATAGCGAACGGCGGTGGCCAGCGGCACCGCCTGCCCCTTGGCGATGGCAGCCCGCTGCTCGACCCGGCTCAGGCACGATTTGTAGGCTTGGTCGGCCAACGCCGGCGCGCCGGCCGAAAAGGCCGTCAACAGCGCAGCAAGGGCAAGGATTCTAGGCATCGTCCACGTCTAGATGGCCGGCTGTGAACCGGGCATGAATGACCCATCACGCTTTGGTGACGAGCCGCGATTTCGAACAGGTGGCGTGCCCGGCTCCGAAGCGCAAGCACGACCATCGTCGATCCGATGCCCCCGCTATGGCTTTCGTGTGGCGGGCACTGTCCCCTGTGTCCTTTCGCCGGTCATTTCTTCCGGGCGGCGACCGCCCTGGCGAGTTCCGCAGCGAGACCCGGCGTCGGCACGCCGGTGGCACAGGCTTGCTTCTCGCGCGAGCGGCCGCCGACATAGACGCCCAGCACGCCGAACCGCGCACCGAAATAGGCCATCAGCAATCCGGACAGTTTGGCGAAGCCGTCGATCCCGGTGTCGTGGCCGGACCAGAGCGCGTGCAACAGCGTGAAGGCGAAGGCCGGACACTCGACCAGCGACAATTCCAGCGCGTAGATCGGACGCCACCATCGCTGCAGCCGGTCCTGCGCCGCGATCTCGGCGCGCTGGGTGCGCGCCACCTCCGCGACCTGCGTGCGATGCGCTTCGGCCACCGCTGCGAGCCATTGCAGCTCCGCGGTCCGCACCGCATCCGCCACCTGACCGGGATCGGCCATGCGCGCGGCGAGCGACGCGTCGACCGCCTCGGGCGTCGGCTCGCTGGCGCCGAGCGCGTCGGCGAGAATCTTTCCGGCCGCGCCGCCGAGCGGTCCGCCGAGCGCCGCGCCCAGCACGGGAGCGCCGAGACCGACGATCCGGCGCGCGATGTCGTTCCATTCCAGATTCATCGTGTCGTCTCCACCTTCCGATCCTGCAAACGCCGCTGCCGCCAATGCCAGAACCACCATCCGAGGGCGGTGAGACCGAACGCAGCGGCGAGAATGGCGAGGGCGGCGCCGGGCGATGCGGCCGCGTGATGCGCAAGAACGCCGCCGGCCGCGACGAGACCGCCCGCGGTCGCCTGCTGCGCTGCGCGCGCGTGCGGCACCGCGCCCTTGCCCGGCGCGCGCACCGGCTCCGGCTCGACGGCCGTTTTTTCGGACAGCGCCAGCCGAAGCGCGACGCCGCGAACGTCGGCGACGCGGCGGCTCCAGCCGCGGCCGAACACCGGCCAGGTCTTGAGCCGCCGGAGAAAGGCCATGCGCTCGTCGCAGATCGCGGCCACGATCGACGATGCATCGCGCGCGCGGACCGTCGCGAGCACGCCGTCGGTCACGACATGGGTCGCGTCGGACAGGCCGAGCACCCGGCGCAGCACCTTGCCCGAACGGCCGATGCCGGAGTTCACCCCGTAATCGAACACGGCGTAATCGACGCCGCCGGGCAATTCGCCGCAACGAAGCGCGTCCCAGTATTTCGCCTTGTAAATGTCCTCGGCCACGCTGCGCGGCATGGCTCGCACATCGTCCGCGGTCGCGCCCTTCTTCCAGTGCGCCCGCGCATCGTGAATCGTGATGCCCCAATTTGTGGGGCCACCCGGATCGCTCGGATGGTTCGCATAGCCGCCCTCGTGCGCCAGCAGACGGCGCAAGGCTTCGGCAAAGTTGGCGTGAGCCATGCCGGTGTCTCCACGTCGATGTTGGTGGGGATAAGCGACGGTTCGCGACGCCTGGATCGCGGCAGGCCCTCGACGCAGATGGCGTCAGCCTGGAAAATTACGGGGCGCTCCGGAGGCTGACGCCTCAGACGAAGACGAACTCGAATTCATCGCGCGAGAAGAAACGACGCATGACCGGACTGAACAGGGCCGCGCTGATCCGCAAGCTGCGCAAGGCCGTGGACCCGAGCCATTGGCCGGCGATCGCCGCGCGGCTGCGTCCGGAACCGGAGCCGCCACTTGAGCCGGCATTCAGGGAATGGCGTGCGTTCTATGCAAATCGCGTCGCGCATTACGCGGAGATTCTCGCCGAACTCGGCGAGCACAACGACGAGTACTCCCGCTGGTACAAGGCCGGCGGCTACGGCTATGATCCGAAGGAATCGCGACGCTGGGTCATGCGCGACACCTCGATCCCAGATTATCGCGGCACCTGCCTCGATATCGGATCGGGCGACGGATTCTGGACCTGGATCCTGTCGGAGTGGTTCTCAGTGACCGGCATCGATCCGGTTCAGGGCGGCGTCGATCTCGCCGAGGCGATCCGCAGGCGCCTGCCGCGACCGATCCAGAACCGCACCCGCTTTGTGGTCGGCGACGCTCTCGATGTGACCGAACGCTACGACGTGGTGTTCTGCCGCGCGCCCAGCTTCTTCAACTACCCGATCTACAAGCCGTTTGATACGTCGATGCTCGATCTCGACCGCAAGCGCATCATGGAGGTATGGCGCAAATCCGATCCGACCACCGCCGAAGCCAGGCTAGCCGCTTATCCAGCGGCACCGACCGGATTCGCGGACAAGCCTCTATATGCCGGCAACTGGCGCCAATACCTGGAAGCCATGCTTGGAATCACCGACAAGCTTTTCGTGTTCATCCTCTCGACCCATCCCGACTATTACGGGCTATACATGGGCGACACTTACAACCACGATCCGGCCGAGGTCGAGCGGCTGTTCGCCGAATTCGGTCGCTCCCGCGTCCGCATGGACAGCACCAACACATACATCGTCGGCGAAATCTACCGGTAGCCTGCGCTAGGAATATTGCGCGCCGGTTTCGGTCGTGCCGCTGGCGTTGCCGGGCAGATAGGTCGCGCCGCCGCCACCGGTGAACACCACCGCGTTGGCGCTGGCGGTGTAGCGCTTGCCGGACGCGCTGCCGCTGAAGGCGATTTCATTGACGCGGCAATAGGAGAGCCGCGTCGCCAGCAGGAATTCGCTGGCGAAGGCCGGCGTGCCGGTGAGCGTGATGGTCAGTTGCGCCACGTCGACCGTGCCCTGGAGCGCGTTCCAGTGGCGACCGGCGTTGCCGGAGATCGTGTAGGCCGCCTGCGCCACGAGCGCGCCGCCGTTGGTGACGAAGCAATGGTTGGCCGCGCAGGCGCCGAAGTCCATCGCGCCGATCAGCAGCCGCGCCGCATTCGACACCTGGATGGCCGAGCCGGAGGTCGCGGTGACGAGCTTGAAGCCCTCGACCTTCCAGCGGCCCGCGATGCCGTCGCACAGGATCGCGGGCGCACCGGTCACGCTCAGCGTCACGTTGGCCGGCGTCGAGACGTCGCCGCGCAGCGTGACCAGTCCGGCACCGACCAGCGACTTGAGCACGACCGGTGCGGTGTAGGTGCCGGCCGCGACCTGAATCGCCACGTCGTGAACCGACAGATCGAGCCCGGCGGCCGTGTCCACCGCCTTCTGGATCGTCAGGAACGCGCCGCCGGACGTGTCCGACAGGCCGTCGTTGGCATCCGATCCGTCGCCGCGCACATAATAAGTGCGGGACGCCGCGAGCAGTTCGCGGCCGGCTCCGCCGCCCCCGCCGCCCGACGCCTGCGGCCCGGCGAGCAGCCGCCAGCGTTCGTCCGTGGCGTCGTACCAGAGCACGGCCGCCGCCCGTGCACCGAGCGTCACGTCCGCCGGAAGCGAAAACCGGTTCGCAGCGCTGGACCCGGCGTGGCCGTTGCGAAGCACGAGAGCATGGCTTCCAACGTTGAGCAGCGCGACGACGCGGCCTGTGCCGCCGCCCGACAAGCCGGTCAATTCGCGCGCGGCATCGCCCGCAAGCCGCAACAGGGCCGCGCCCGCAAGTCCCGCCGGGTCATAATCGTTCTGGTCGGCCTCCAGGATCGCCGGCGTCAGCGCGCCGGTGAGAAAAAACCCGGCGTTGATCTTGCTCGCGCCGCTGCCGCGATCGAAATGCAGTGCGTCAATCCAGTCTTCACCGTCGGGCGAGACCTTGAAACGAAAGTCGTCGTCGCCGGCGAGCCCGATCTCGGCGCAGCCCTCGAAGCCGGATTGAAACAGAAGCGACAGGGTGTTGCCTGCCGCCTCCTTGCTGAGCTTGTAGCGCAGGTCGCCGTCGCCGCCGTCCGCGACATCGCGCGCGGCCCACAGCGCGTTGTTCAGGCGCGCCGACACCGGATTGGTTTCGTCGGCCTCGACGCCGATCCCGAGCAGGCTCAGGTTCTGCAACGCATCCGGCGAGCCGGACCCGCCGCCGCCAGCCTCGCCGCCCGTCGCCACCGCCTGCCAGCTCTCGCCGTCCCAGACCAGCAGCACGCCCTCGTCCTCGACGTAGCAGGTCCAGCCGGTGCGCGGCGGAAAGAACGACCAGCCGCCGTCCATGAAGCAGGCCACATTGTCGTCGCGTCCGGCGAATGCGCCTTCGCCGGGCGACGCGACGATGTAGCGGTCGCCCTCCTCCGGCTCCGTCGGCGGCGCGGTGAGATCGCGATCGAGCACCGCGAGCATCACAAGCGCGTCGAGCTCGCCAGCGCCTCGTTGTGCGTGACGTGCTTCTGCGCCTGCGCACGCCTCGATGGTGGGCAGGCCGAGATGGATCGTTTCGGTCATGACAACCTTCCGGAATGACGGCGTTCAGGGCTTGAGAAGGGCCTCGGCCGCGAAGCCGCGGCCGACAATGGCGGAGAGCTGCGCGACGCGAACGCGCAGCACGGATTGCGGCGCGCCGAAGTCGGCGATCTCGTCGGCGGCGGCGTAGAGCACGGTGGACGCGGATGTCGCGAGCGAACGCACCACGGCGTCGCCATCGAGAATGTCGAGGTCGTAGGCCTCGACCGCCTCGCCCAGCGGAATCTCCACCGCCCAGCCGTCGGCGTCGAAGCGCGCGCGCCGGATCCACGACAGCGACGACGCCCGCCTCCGTGCGGCGTGCGCGCAGATGCACCGGCGCGAGCGGCCGCAGCGCCGTGGCTTGCGGCGTCACCGCGAGCGACACCGCCACAGGATCGCCGTGATCGCGTGCCGCAGCGACGACGCGCAGCTGCAGCGGCCGTTCCAGCGCATCGAGCCCCTGCGCGATCGGCACGAGATGCCGGTCGAGCACGACGAAGGCCGCGCCCGCCGGCAGCGGATCGCCCATCGCCCATTCGCTGCCGGCCTGGCCGCGCAGCAGCCGCGACAGTTCATAGGTGCGCTCGTCGACCAGTTCGGCCCCGGCGAACTGAATCACCTCCCAGGCGCCGTCCGGCGCGCCGCAGCGCGGCGGCATTCGCGCCGCCAAACAGCGCCGCGTCCGACACCGACGCAAGCGCGCCGGCAATAAAGCCGCACGCGAACGCGCGCCCGATGCCAGCGCGCGGTCGGGCCCCTCGGCAGGTCGTCGAGCGTCTCGCCGACGATGGCCGGAGCCAGCGCCTGCGCCGCGCGCGCATACGAAAGGCCGTCCGCCGAGCGCCAGACGCCGACCGGTCCCGGCCAGGGATCGGCGGCGACTGCGAGCCGCGCCAGCACCGGCGGCTCCTCGCCGGACAGCGCCGGCAGATCGAGCGCCAGCGCATGCACCGGCCCATAGGACGGCGGCGAGCGGCGGCGCGCGACGCAGCGGCGGCGCGCAGCGGCTGCTCGAACACCTCCGGGTCGATCGAGCGCGCACGCACGCGCGCGGTGGCCGGTATCGACGATCTCGCGGATCTCCAGCAGCCTGCCGGCGTCCACCCGCGGTCAGCGCGACGACGTCGCCCGGCGTCAGCGCCAGCCGGCTCGGCGGCAGCGCGAACTCCGCGCTTTCGCGGCCGGCCCACAGATCCTGCAGCCAGATCTCGGCGCGCCGCTCGGCCGCCGTGTCGTCGGTGACGACCGCAAGATCGGCGTGCGACACGCGCGACGCGCCGCCGACCAGCCGGCGCGACAGCGCGACCGCGCGGCGATAGTCGGCGCCGGCGTCGCGTGAAGCCGAGCGAGACCTCGCGCGGCAGTTCGGTTTCCTGCGCGCGCACGAAGCGGAACGGCGCGCCGTTGTCCGGCAGCACCAGATCGTCCTCGGTCAGTTCCAGCGACCGGCCCGCCGCCGCGCGGACGGAACGCCAGCGTGCCCTCGGTGCTCGGCGGCATCGAACGCATAGGCCTGCGCCAGCGGCTCGATCGCCGCGCGCGGCGTCATCGGCCGGTCGACGACATAGCCCTCCGGCCCTTCGCCGAGCTGCGAGGCGTCGACATCCTGCGCGCCGGCATCCGGCGAGCAGCGCCGTGCACCAGCCCGTCGAGCGGCGTCGAGCCGAGCCGGCCGGTCAGCCAGTGCCCGGTCTCCCAGTTCGGCCCGTCGCTCCAGACGTCGGTCGCGGCCGGAAACACCGGATAGGGCCGCGCGTCCCAGGTCCACAGATAGACCGAGCGACGGATCGACCATGCGCCCGCCGTAGAGCGCCGATACCGGATTGAGCGCATCCGCGCCCCAGTCCGGATCGAACGCGCACAGCACCGCCTCCAGCATGCGGCGCTGGATCAGGTCGTCGCGCCTGCCGTTGGAGAAATGCGGGAAAGCCGCCGGCCGACGATTTCGGATCGGGAAACACGCTCGGCTGGTTCGCGCCCTTGTCCACCGCCGGGCAGCCGACCTCGGTGAGCCAGATCGGCTTGCTCTGCGGCACCCAGCGCGGTCGGCGCGTCAAGCTCGACGCCGCCGACGCGCTCGTGATGCGCGTTCGACCAGAAGCTCCAGATGTCCTTCTGCCGGAACATCCAGGGCTTGCCGAGCCCGTCGGTGATCGGCGTGCGGGTCTGCGCCGCGCGCGCCTCGGCATCGGCATAGAACCAGTCGTAGGCCTCGCCGCTCGCGAGATTGCGCGGCGAGATAGTCGCGGTCGTGGATCGACGACGAAAGCGCGCGGTCGAGATGCGCTCGCGCCGTCGCGCCAGTCCGACAGCGGCGCGTAATAGTCGATGCCGATCGCGTCGATATGCGCGCGACGCCCACAGCGGATCGAGCGGAAAGCGCACCTCGCTGCGCCTCTGCATCGACGACATGCGCGCCGTATTCGGTCCAGTCGGCGCCGTAGGTCACCGGCGTGCCGCTGCCGAGGATGGCCTTCGACCTCGGCCGCGAGCGCCACGAGCTGCGCCACCGCCGGATAGACGCCGGAGCGCGGAGCGCACGCGCGTCAGGCTCCGCAACTCCGAGCCGATCAGGAACGCATCGACGCCGCCGGCGCTGAGCGGCAAGCTGCGCGTAATGGCGCACCATGCGCCGATAGCTCCAGTCGCCGGCGCCGCCGAAGAACGCATCGACCTGCGTCGGCCGCCGCCGCTGTGCCGTCCGGCGAGCCGGGCCGGCCGGGCGCGGGATCGCAGGTGATCTCGCCGCGCCAGGGATAGGCCGGCTGCGAAGCGTCGCCGGTCCAGGGATCGGGCAGCGCATTGTCCGCCGGAATGTCCATCATCACGAACGGATAGAGCGTGACCTTGAGCCCGCGCGCCTTCAGCTCGGCGATCAGGTTGACGACGCTCGTATCCGAGGGCGTGCCGCCGAAGGCCGGGCGTCCGTCGACCAGCGAGACGATCGTGCGCGCCGTCGCGCGTCAGCCCGGCGACCGACCAGGTCGCGCCATGCGTCGCCTTCTGCGCGTTGTCGACCTCGGGCGGATGGTGCATTCGCCGGCGCGCAGGTCGGAGCCGAACCAGGCGACGACGAGCGCGACCCGCTCGAGGTTCGGGCACACCGCCTGCAGGTCATCGAGCGAGGCCACGACATCGGACGGCGCGTGCGGCACATGGCGGTTCTCGGGCGCGGACTGGCCCGGCCCGAGCGTGCGCACCACCGTCGCCGGCTCGTAGCCGAACTCGGTCGCGCCGGGGATCAGCGTCACCGCGCGCACCATGCGTTCGAGCCGGCCGACCGGCCGCACCACCTCGAACGACAGTTGCGGAATGCGGTTGCCGAAGTCCGCGAGCGGCAGCCGCTCGAACACGACATAGGCCATGCCGCGATAGGCCGGCGCGTTGTCCGCGCCCTCCTTCGCCACGATCAGCGGATCGGGCGTCTGGTCCTCGGCGCCGGAATGCACGCGCATGGTGACGCCCGCGAGGTCGAGCGGCTTGCCGTCGGCCCAGACGCGCGCGACATGGCCGATCGGGCCTTCGCACAGGCCGACCGCGAAATTGGCGAAATAGCTATAGGTCGTGGTGGTGGTCGAGGGCCCCGAGCCGCCGCCCTTGCCGCCGCCGCCGCCCGTGGTTTCGGTGCGGGTGCTCACCACCTCCTCGAGCTGCGTCGCCCAGATCACCTCGCCCGCGATCCGCACGCGGCCGTAGACGCGCGGGATCGGCGCGCCCTCGGTCGAGGCCATGAGGTCGAGATCGGACAGCCGCGGCCCTTCGACCGCGCGGTTCGCGCCGCCGCCGAACAGCGAGCGGTCGAGCATGTTGCCGCCGACAGCGCCGACCAGCCGGCCGGCGATTGCGCCGAGCGGACCGAACAGCGCGCCGCCGGCAGCGGCGCCGGCGGCGGAAAGGACGAGCGCGGCCATCAGTCGGTCACTCCGGGAAAGCGAAAGGCAAAGGCGAGCCGCCGCCGCCACCAGGGCGCGAGCGCGACCTCGGCGACCGCCGCGCCGTCATGCGCATGCACCATGCACGGCAGCGCGCCGGGATCGCATTGCGTGACGATCGCGGCGTGCTTGGCCGGATAGCGCCGGCGCGTAACGGAACAGCAGCACGTCGCCGGGCGCGAAGGCGTCGGGCGCGATCTCGACGAGGTGCCGCCGCGCGGCGCGCGCGAACGCCTCCTCGCCCGCGGCCTCGGCCCAGTCCTCGCATAGGGCGGCGCGCGCTCCGGCTCGTCGCCGAGCGTCGCACGCCAGACTCCGCGCACCAGGCCGAGGCAATCGCAGCCGACGCCCTTGAGCGAGGCCTGATGGCGATAGGGCGTGCCGATCCAGCCGCGCGCCTCGCGCGACGATGGCGGAGCGAGCGAGAGGCATGGTGGCTCTCAGACTGTCAATGATGTGCGATGGAGGAGCTCCGCGCATGCGCGCACGGAACGAGCGAGCTTCAATTTCTGAAGCGAGAGCGAGAGAGAGAGAGAGAGAGAGAGAGAAAAGAGAGAGACAGTCGCCGCGAGTCCCCTCTCCCGGAACGGGAGAGGGTGCCGAGCGCATGCGAGGCGGGAGAGGGGCCTGCCACAAGCGCACATCGACGCGAGCCGAAGCCCCTCTCCCGGCTTCGCGTCTTCGACGCTCAGCCACCCTCTCCCGTTCCGGGAGAGGGGAAGGACCGCCCGAGTCGCGGCAACGCACTCACAACACAACAACGCAATCACACCGGATTCAGTGAAAAACGAGGAGCGCCCTCACCCGCGCAGGCTCGCACCCGTATGTCCCGGCTCGCCGTCGATGGCGTAGCGCGCGACGAAGTCGTTGCCCGGGATGTGCGGGAAGCCGCGATAGTTCACGACGTTGTCGAACTTCGCGCGGCAGGTGTCGAAACGCTTGTCGCAGCCCGCCGTCACCGTGAAGCTGTCGCCCTCGGCGATCGCCTCCGGCATCGCCTGCCAGAGATCGAGCGTCACGCGATCCCCGTCGCGGCGGTGGCGCTTCACCTCGATGGCGAGGCCCGCGTTGCCGCCGCTCGTGAACGTCAGCCGGCCGCCCGCGAACCAGCCGTCGTCGAACTCCGAAAGCCCGTCCGCCGCGAACGACGAGACGCCGGCGAGCGCCGTCACCACGCCCGCGCCCGTGAACGCCGGCCCCGACAGATCGACGCCGCAGCGGATGTCGCCGAGATCGACCGCGCAGCTCGCCGTATAGCGCCGCCCGCTCTCCTCGTTGAGCCGGTCGGCGAGCCCGCGCACCTCCGCCACGAAGGCCTGACCCTCGCGCCGCACCTCGCCGAGCGTTCCGCGCGCCAGCAGCACATGCAGCCCGGGCTCGCTCCAGTCGACGAGATGAAGCTCCACGGTCGCCGCGTCATAGCGCCCGGCCGCGAGATCGGCCTCGCTCAATGCATCGTCGGACAGCGCGCCGGCCATCTCGGAGCCGCCGACCGCGAGCCCGAGCCGGCCGGTCGCCTCGGATCCGGTGAGGCCGGTGCCGGCGCGGCAGACGAGATCGCCGAGCGGCACGTCCTCGTCATGATCGGTGAAGCCCAGCACGACGCCGTCGCGGCGCGCGACGCGCCAGCAGCGGCACAGCGTGGTCA
Source organism: uncultured Alphaproteobacteria bacterium (assembly GCA_963758225.1). Classification (GTDB taxonomy): domain Bacteria; phylum Pseudomonadota; class Alphaproteobacteria; order Rhizobiales; family Xanthobacteraceae; genus Z2-YC6860. The sequence goes on from CAVWUJ010000009.1 coordinate 257,023, forward strand.
CGCCGGAGGCGAGCTTGGATTGAAGCGCGGAGGGAATGGAGCGCATGATGTCACTTTTCATTATATCTGGGGATAACAATAAAAAATGCACACATGGTAGAATTTTGTATTGAAAATCAAAACGAAAAGATGGGGGGCAGTGAAATGGTCAAGAAGGGCGATAAAATCGTAAAAAAGCAATCGAGCCCAAGACTCTCAACTCTCGCGTCACGAATTCTATCTGGTGAAAAGACGCCAACTTCTGCCGATGCAAAGCGTCTTGCTGCCTCTGTTCTCAGCCAAGATGAAAAACGTGGGCAGCGGCCTTCAAAGAAGAAATAGATGGAGAACTGCAATGGTTGATAAAGGTAAACAGGTCACCAAGGGATCACGAACCGGCAGCGCCAATTCCGGCGGCGGCCGCATCGAAACTGGCTCGACAAATAGGCCTAAACCGTCCAGCGGAAGCTCAGGAACCAACAAGCCTGCAGGCGGAAGAAAGTAGCCACACAACAACACCAACAAATGGGGCGACGATACCAAAAGAAGCGCCCCATTTAAAAAATCTGGCATTGCTCTCAATAACTTTCAGATTGTCAGAGATTTGCTCCTGAACATGCTGAGCGCGCTCTCCCAGACAATCATCCAATGAGCGGCCAGCCGCAACATCTGTAGACCAGTTTTCAGGAGCAAGCCCCGGTAGCCAAAATCCTACGGGCCTGATAGCCAAGATACATAAAATAGCTGCTACAAGGAATAAAATGGCGGCAGCAGCGCCGCCAAGCATTAATGGAACGCTTGCGTTAGAAGAGTTGAAGATTGCAATTACTACTCCGGCAGTAAGAGCCGTAGAAGCAGCAATGAAGATACCCGCTAATCCCGAAGCTCTTGCATCCGCAGCAGTCGCGATTTTAAGTTGACCATCGAGATAAACCGTACCTTCCCGTACAATTTCTTTCCGAAAGTCTGGTGCAATTCTAGAAAAATCCATCAGGAGCCCCCCTTCATGGAGCGAACGTTATCAATTTAGAATTCAACGGTAAACGCTTTCGCCCCTACCCCCTGATCTCCACCAGCGGGATCTTCGGAATCGCCCCCGCCTCGAAGGCGGACAGATCGACCTCCAGGTAATCCGTGTCGAAGCGCACCGGCACGTCGAACACAAAGCCCGCCGTCACCGCTTCTCCCAAAGCCGGGACATGGCCTTCGAGAAACGTCACGACGCCGCTCGCCCCGTCGCAGGTGAAGGCCGTTCCCTCCGCCACCTCGTCGCCCGCCACCGCGACGCGCAGGCTGCCCGGCGCGGGCTTCGTCACCGGACGCGCATAGGGCGCGTGCAGCCCGCCGTAAGTCTTGATCAGCGCGAACGTGTCGCGCACGCCGTCGCCGGTGCCGAGCGCCTGGTCGAACGGCGAAACCGCGACGCCCGGCGCGGCGGACGAATGATCCAGCCGGTCGCGCCAGCGAAAGCCGTGCAGCCGCCCCCGCCGCTCCTCGAAGAACGCCACGATCGCCGCGAGTTCGTCGAAGGTCTTGACGCCGTAGCCCGCGTCGTAGCGCCGGCGCGAATGCGCCCAGCGCGCGTTGCGCTCCTCGCGGCCGGAGGCGAGCGCGACGATCTCGGTGCGCCGCTCCGGCCCGCCCGCGCTGCGCAGCGCGATGTCGAGCGGAAAAAGAACCTCGTGAAAGCCCGCGCCCATCAGAGCCCCCGCTGTCCGCGCGCCACCGCGCGCGCGATCTGGCCGGCGATGTAGACCTCGGAGCGGCGAAAGCTCTCCGCGTCCGGCGTCGCGATGTGGATCGTGATGCCCGGCGCGCGGGGCGATCCGCTTGCGCTGCCGACGCCGAGCCGGCCGTCCGGTCCGCGCTGCAACGGCAGAATGGCTTCCGGCCCGGCCTCGCCGGCGAGTCCGACGCCGCCGCCCGTGAGCGGGAAATAGGTCGGCGTGCCGATCACCCCACCCGCCGCGAACGGCTTGATCGCGCCCATCGCCGCCGCCAGCCCCGCGCCACCCCCTCCGCCGCCGCCGCCGAACAGGCCGGCGAACAGCGCGTTGAAGCCGCCGGTCAGTCCGTTGGAGATCGGCCGGAACGCGGCCGACACCGCCATGTTGGACAACCGCATGGCGAGCGACTTGAGCACGTCGTCGAACTGCCGCCCGCCAATCGCCGACTGCATGAAGGCCTGGCTCATGGCGCGCGACAGGCCGTTGGCGCTGATCGCGAGATGGTCGGTGCGCGCCTGCAAGCCGTCGAGCACCGCGCCGAGGCGCTCGCCCGCGCCGCTATCGATTTCGTCCATCGGGGTATCGCTCCATCAATGCGGCAAAGGCGCCGCGCGCCAAGGGCTCCGGCGCGGGCCCGGCCACGCCCTCGATTGCCAGCGCCAGTTCGCGCGGCGTCATCCGCCAGAACCGATCAGGGGCGAGCCGCAGCACGCCGAGGCCGAACGCCATTGCGCGCCGCCAGGGAAACGGCTCGTATTTCGGGGTTACGCCTCGCCCGGCTGCGGAGGCAAAGGGCGCGCGGGCGCGCCCTCCCCGGGCGCGTCGCCGCCGAAGGTCGCACCGATCAGCTCGGCCGCGATCGCAACATAGCCCGGCGCACCGCCGGGCACGGCCATGCGCGCCACCTCGTCGTCGGTCACGTCCTCGCCCGCGCCGCGCAGGCCCGCGCCGATGATGCGCGCGAGATCGCGCGCCTTGAGCCGGCCCGAGCCGAACCGCTCGGCCAGCGCCACCAGGTCGTCCGCGCCGAACGCCGCCTCAAGCTCTGCGAGAGCGCCGAGCGTGAGCACGAGCCTGCGGCGCGCGCCGCCGATCTCGGCCTCGATCTCGCCGCGATGGATGTTGGGCATGTCGATGTCCCGGTCAGAGAAATTTCTTGTCGTCGCCGACGAGCAGGTCGCGAACGATATTCGCAACGGGAAATCCATAGCCGTCGTTGGGTGCAAGCCAGATCAGACGACCGGACTCGTGCAAGCGACTGGTATATATCTCGCTGCCGATCATCTGCAGTGCGATTATCAAGGCCTGAACCGCGTCACTCCCCGCGCCCCAACGTTTGACATGACCATCGGGCCATTCGATTTCAAAGCTGCATCGCCATTCCGAAGAAAATCGTTCAGGCGCATGGATATGGATTGGAATCTCGACGTGTTTCCCGCCGTCGCGCGAAACAAGCCTTCGTGTCGCGATGATCATGGTTTGACCTAAAACAACAAGGGTGGCAGCGGGCTTCCAGCGAGACAATCCGCATCTTCAGAACATTCCGGCAGCTTTCGAGATTATGCGCTACGGCTCTTCCCCGGTCAGAGAAATTTCTTGTCGTCGCCGACGAGCAGGTCGCGCAAGGTCACGGGCACGGGAAAGCCGTAGCCTTCGCCGGGCTTGTCGACAAATAGCCGCCCAGATTTGTGATACTCGCTTGTGTAAATTTCGCTGCCGATCATCTGCAACGCGATGAAAAGCGCCTGGACCGAGTTCGACGCCGCCGGCGCGCGATTCCCAAAGCCCGTCCGGCCATCCGATGCTGTATCGACAGCGCCAGGAACCGTCATCCAAGCGGTCAGGCTCGAAAATGGCGATGGGAATCTCCAACACCCGTTCCGTATCCCGCAGTTTCAGAATTCGTCTCGCGATGGCCATGACCAGACTCTTCAATAATTGAGCGGAGGAATGGGCAATCCAACCAAACAATTTGCATAGCGCAGAGCGGCCTGAGCCCAACAGGACCGGAGGCCTACAAATCTACATTGTATTTCGTCTTTGCGTCTCAATGCTTCGCATTGGGCCAGCCGCGTTGGTGAAATCCGGCGAGCCGCCACCGTATAAGGAGTTCTGAGCACTCTGCCCGTCGCACTGTCACCATCTGTCCACTGGCCTCCTTCTGGAATCCCGGCTGGAATACGAGCCTGGTTGGGATTGTATTTCTGTACGAAATCCGCAGGGCGATTACTGATGTACTGCAGCGCGTAAAGATCAGGCCGCACTCGCAACAACTCGTCCGGCGATAGACTTGCGAGATGAGATTTTAGAATCTCGTCGCGAGATTTCCATCGTTGTGACATTGGTATTACCCCGCCGAAAACGTCAGCGCGCCCGCCAACTCCAGCGCCAACTCGTAGGTCACCTCCCCGTTGTGCTCGCCGGCGAACTCCAGGCTCACGATCTGGAACGCGCCCTCGATCGTGCCGAAGTCCGGCACCACGACCTGACAGGTCTTCACCGCGCCGTCGAAGAACGCCTGGCGCACCAGCGCGTCGCTCGCGGCGTCGCGGAACAGGCCGCGTCCGGCGAGCGATGCACGCTTGACGCCGGCGCCCTCCAGCAGTTCGCGCCAGCGCCCCGCGGATTCCGCGTGCGTGATGTCGACGGTCTCCGCATTGAACGCGATGCGGCGCGAGCGCAGGCCCGCGACGGTGACGAAGCCTTCGCCGTCGGCGATCTTGATGAGCAGGTCTTTGCCTTTCTGGGCGGCCATGTCGGTGTCCTCGGATCAGGCGGGTTCGGTGACGGCGCGAAATCGCACCGCGGCGTGATAGGTGCGGCCGTCCGCCTCGCGGCGGACGTCGGCCACGGCGAAGCGCAGATTGACCAGGCGATGGCCGGACGGCGACAGCGGCGCGTCGTCGAGCGCGTTGAGCAGCGCGCCGGCGATCATGTGCGCCTCGCGATGCCCGCCCTGCCGCGACCAGGCGTGCAGCGTGAGCTGATGCTCCTCGAGCGGCTCGCCGCCAGCGGAGGCGTCGGTCACGCGCGCCTCGCCGAGCGTGACATAGGGCGGCTGCGCGTTCGGCGGCGGCTCGTCGTAGATCTTCGCCCCGCCGAGCAGGGCGGCGAGCGCGCCGTCCGACGACAGCGCGTCATGGATCGCGGCGCGCAGCGCCGCGGCGGCAACAGTCATCGGTCATCTCCTGACATTCGCGCGCGTCAGCCGACGCGCTCGTCGGCCGCGATCTCGAGATAGCCGCGCCCGCGCTCGCGCAGCGCGACGATCGCGAACGTCCGCTCGCCGTCGCGCAGGCGGTGCCGCGTGGTGATCCCCGCCCGCGCGCGGATGACGATGCGGTGCGTGACGCGCGCGCCGCCGGCATCGGCGTCGAAGGAGGAACGCGCCGAAACCGGCTCGACCGAGGCCCACAGCGCCGCGGCGTCCTCGAAGCTCCGCACCGTGCCGCCCGCGCCGTCCGGCGTTTCCACCGGCACCTCAAGCGTCAAGCGTCGATCAAGATTGCCCGGATCGATCATGGCCACAGCACCGTGTAGGGCGCGATCAGCGCCGCGACCGCGAGCGGCTGCGGCGCGTTCGGTCCGGAGCGGATCGCGCTGCGGTTCTCGTACCAGTGCGCGACCAGCATGCGGATCGCCTGGCGCAGCGGCTCAGGCACGTCCGCCGGCGCGTCGCCGTAGCCGACCTCGACATCGAGCTCGATGCCTGCGAACGGCCGCCCCGGCGACATCGCACCGCGCGGCGGCGCGATCTGCCCCGGCGCGCCTGCCGTATCGAGCGCGAAGTCCCCGGGATCGAGTTCGGAGGCGACGCCGTCGAGATCGCGCACGCGCACGGAGGACAGCGAACGCAGCGGCGCGGGCAGCACGCGGATGCGCCCCTTACTCGGCCATGCGTCGCGCACCAGCCGCCAGCTCTGCGCGATCAGGGCGCGCCGCGTGTGGGTCTCGACATGGACGCGCGCGCCGGTCAGCAGCGTCCCGATCAGGCCGTCCTCCGCATCGTGCTCGACGCGCAGGAACGCCTTGGCCTCGGCAAGCGAAACCGGCTCGGACCCGGGGCCCGAGAGCAGGATCGATGGCATGGACTTTTCTCCGGAAGGTTCGTCGGGCTTGCGCCGTTGACAAAATCCGCGCGGCGGGGCTCAACGGACGCCGATGCGCCGCACGTCCCTCGCCGCTCTCGGTCTCCTGACAGCCGTTTGGCCCGCCGCCGCCGTGGTCGGCATCGGCGCGACTGTCGTGCGCGACCAGGGCGCCGGCCGGCACATCGTCATGATCATCTCCACGCGCGGCAACGTCTGCACCGGCACGGCGCTCGCGTCCGACCTCGTGCTCACCGCCGCGCATTGCGTCGCGCCCGCCGCGAGCTACCGGGTCTCGACGATGGACCGCCCGACCGGCTTCGCCATCGCGCGCATCGCGGTGCATCCGCGCTACGACGCCAAGGCCTATGCGGCCGGCCGCGTCACCGCCGACGTCGCGCTGATCAGGCTCGCGGAGCCGCTGCCTTCGAACGTCGCGCCGGCCTCGCTCGCGAGCGGCGGCAACGTCATGCCCGGCGACCGCTTCACCATCGCGGGCTACGGCACCATCGCGCCGCGCAGCGACGAGGGCCTCGGCACGCCGCGCGCCGCGGTGCTGGTCGCGACCGGCAAGCCCGGCAATCTTCAGGTTCGTCTCGTCGATCCCGCGACGATGGACAAGCGGCTCGGCCTCGGCGCCTGCACCGGAGACTCCGGGGGGCCGGCGTTCCGCACGGTCGGCGGCGCGTATCAGGTGTTCGGCGTGGTGAGCTGGTCGACGGGGCCCGCCTCCACGCTCGGCTGCGGCGGGCTCACCGGGCTCACGCCGCTGACGCTCTATCGCGGCTGGATTTCAGAGACTGCGAAGCAGATGGGCGGCACGATCGCGCCGTGAGGCGCCAGCCACCGCCCGGCCGAATGCCGGGCGCGAACGCGCTTCAGCCGCTCCGCTTTTCCCTCAGCTTGCGCCGGAATTCGAGCATGGCGTCGAACTGCTCACGGGTCTCCAGAATATAAAAATCAGGCTGATCGAGCTTGTGTCGTCCTATGCTCCCTCCTGTGAGAGCATCGAGAAATCCCTTGCCTTCAAGATATTCCTGCTCGTTGGCCCAGGACATTGTGAATTCAACCCCGGACGTATAATTGTAAAAAATGGTCTTAAATCTGCGCATGGCACGGCCTAGCGAATTGGAAATGCAGTGATGATGCGATAGCCTCTCGACGAGCTTACATCGCGCCCGATGACGACACGAACGCCGTCTCGTAGTCGCTCGGCGCCCCGATGTATACAACTCGGGCGACGAACGTCGCGATGCTATTTCACTCCAACAATAACCTTGTCCGTATCGCGCCGGCCATTCGTCCAAATCTTGATTTGAACCGTTCTTCTGAATAAGCGAGTGCTGACGACGGTTTCCCCGAGCACATTCACGACCGTGAAGATTCCGCTGGGTAGCGTCAACGAACCATCGAAAAGCAACGTCTCCATGTCGCCGATTTCATCGAGCGCGACCAATCGGATCAACGTTTCGCCATCGCAGTCAGGGCGACAACTCACTGCGACGCATGATGGAATGGACCAGACCGCTCCATTGCCATCTATCGTTGGCAGCTCGCGACTGTCTCGATCCTTCATAAAAACAAGGGAATTCAAGACTGCAATGCGGGTTGACACGATATCCATTATTTTAGCCTCCGGCCGGAAATCCAACCACCTTGCTTCAAACTGCAGGAGAGACATTGCGGATAGAGCCGCTGCGATTTTCCGCTCCGATTGAGCGCGCTTGGGATTTGGTGATCGGGAATAAAGTTCGCCGAGAAGGTACCCGGACTCCTCGTTCCGCACGTGTGACAGCCTAAACTAAACCCTATTCGATTGATTTCCCATCGTTCGGCAGCCGTAAAACGCCGCTCAATACCACGTGCGGCAATTGAATCTGTCGCAAACGGACCCGGCCCGATGCCCGCGCGCGCCAGTTCGGCGATGCGGGCCTCGGCCTGGCGCGCATCCGCGACATGGGAGCGGATCAGCCCTTCGACCGTCTCGTAGGCGCTCGGTGTGGGACGCCAGTTCGGGTCTAACTCTCGCGCTCGCTTGATCGCATCCCGGGCCCGCGCCTCGGCGGCCGTGAGCCGTGCGGCCTGCGCCGGCGTCGCCGGCGATAACGGTCCGGGGCTCCTCGGTGTTCTGTTCTGCGCATATTGCGCACCCGGCTTCCATCCGTCATCGGGCGAGACGTCCGAGAGGACATCGGCGCGACCAAAACCGCCGCCTCCGCTCGTCCACTGTCCGCCGTCGGGATTTCCCGCCGGTACGCGCGGCTGGTTGGGATCGTATTTGACTTACTCGGAAACCGTCTGCCGCCATCCCGGCTTCAGCCAGCGGTCGGCGTCCGGCCGCAGCCAGCGCTTGCGCTGGTGCTCCAGCCAGGTCGGATGGAAATAGGTCATGGAAGACTCCCGCAGGCGCCGGCCGCCGTTGCGGCCAAACGAAACGGCGCGGCCCAAGGACCGCGCCGTCTGTCATCGTCAGAGACGTAAGGATGCGTCTTGAGCAGCGCCCGCCTTACGACGCCGCGAACTTCAGGAGCTTGATCGCGTCGAAGTCCTGCACGCCGCCACGCAACACCTGCGGAACAGAACTCGCAAACCGTCCACCGTCATCCCACTCTGATAACGATCCGATCAGGCTCACGATGGCGATTTACCTCGCGAGAGAGGATACCGCCGATCAGCTTATCCGCATCCGATGATGATCTTGTCAGGATCGCGCAAGCAATTCACCCAGATGCGGATGCGTGTCGGACTCACCGAAACCTCCGTCTGGAAAATCTTGTCTCTGTCGATGCTCCGTACGACGATCGAACGGCTGGGCGCATCCAGAAAGTCATCGAAAACGGGAGTTCTGCCGGGATCAACTTCGTTTCCTGCTCCCAACGTCACTTCGGTTTCTCCATCCTGCCACATCAAGCAACCGATCGAGATGCAGGAGGACGTCGAAAGAACGAGCTGACCTGGAATGAAATCCGGCACCACTCCTCCTCGAACATCTAAAATAAAAAATAAAGAATTCTGCGGCGCGACCGTTGCGGAAGACTTCATCACTTGCCTCCCAATATGGAACGCATCAGGAAATATCCTTGTCGAGCGCTGCAAGTGGCGCAATGGGGATAGATGCGCGTTGCCACACCCCATGCATTTGGCACTTGATGATCCTTCACGAAATTTCCGTATGTGGTCCCAGGATGAGTTGTACCACAGGTATGGCATCCGAATTCTCGCCCGATGCGGTTGATCGCATCACGCTCCCAATTTCGGAAACTATGCCCCGGACCACGTGCCGGAATCCATTCAGCGGCAAACGGCCCCGGCCCGATGCCCGCGCGCGCCAGCTCGGCGATGCGGGCATCGGCCTGCCGCGCATCCGCGACATGGGAGCGGATCAGTCCTTCGACCGTCTCGTAGGCGCTCGGCGCAGGACGCCAGTGCGGGTCCAACTCCCGCACCCGGTTGATCGCGTCCCGCGCCCGCGCCTCCGCGGCCGTGAGCCGTGCGGCCTGCGCCGGCGTCGCCGGCGACAGCGGTCCGGGCTTCGCGGTGTCCGGTTCTGCGCATATTGCGCACCCGGCTTCCATCCGTCATCGGGCGAGACGTCCGAGAGGACATCGGAGCGGCAGAAACCGCCGCCTCCGCTCGTTCACTGTCCGCCGTCGGGATTGCCAGCCGGTACGCGCGGCTGGTTGGGATCGTATTTGACTTCCCCGGAAACCGGGTGCCGCCAGCCCGGCTTCAGCCAGCGGTCGGCATCCGGCCGCAGCCAGCGCCTGCGCTGGTGCTCCAGCCAGGCCGGATGGAAATAGGTCATGAAAGTCTCCGGCTCCGGCAGGCGCCGGCGGCCGTTGCGGCCAAAAAGAAACGGCGCGGCCCAAGGACCGCGCCGTCTGTCATCGTGAGAGACGCAAAGATGCGTCTTGAGCAGCGCCCGCCCTACGACGCCGCGAACTTCAGCAGCTTGATCGCGTCGAAGTCCTGCACGCCGCCGCCGACGCGCTTGGTGGTGTAGAACAGCACATAGGGCTTGGCGGTGAACGGATCGCGCAGCACGCGCACGCCCTGCGCGGTCGACCACCAGATAGCCGCGGCGGAAATCGCCGAACGCGATCGAGTAGCGAGTTCGCCGCGACGTCCGGCATGTCCTCGGCCTCGACCACCGGGAACGTCATCAGCGTCGCGCGGCCGCCGGCCTGCGCCGGCGGCTGCCAGAGATAGTGGCCGCTCTCGTCCTTGAACTTGCGCACCGCGCTCTGGGTCTTGCGGTTCATCACGAACGTGCCGTTCTGGCGGTAGCCGGCCTTCAGCGCATAGACGAGATCGACCAGCACGTCGGACGGGATCGCTCGTCGGCGAACGCGCCGGCCGCGCCGGTCGCGACGTAGCCGATCTTGCCCCAGGTCCCACGAGGCGTTCGCGACCTTGGTGTAGGCGAGGAAGCCCTTCGGCTTGTTGGTGCCGTCGCCGGTGACGAAGGCCGCGCCCTCCTGCGCGGCGAAGGCCTGCTCGACCTCGGCGGCGAGCCACTCGTCGATGTTGACGGCGGCAGTCCTCGAGCAGCGTCGGCGGTCGCCGCCGGCATGGCGTAAAGCTCCATCGCCGGGAACGACAGCGAGTCGAGCATCGGCGAGTCGGTCTGCGGCCGCGCTGCGGTCTCGCCGACCCAGCCGACCGCCGGGCCCGTGGTCATGAACGGCTTCTTGTAGACGTTGCCGGAGATCTCGCGCATGGCCGGCGATGCCGCGGATCGGCGAGATCGCCGTGAGCCGGCGGCCGATCTCGCTCTCGATCTCGGCCGGCACCACATAGCCGCCGTCGGGATTGGAGCCGACCGACATGCGCCTTCACCTCAAGCGCGCGCAGCCCGCCGCTCTCGCCGGTGCGCACATAGGCGTCGAACGCAGCCTTGTGCTCGATCGCATCGTGCGTGAGCGCGCTGCGCTCCCGGCCACCGAGCGCCGGCCGCGCCTGCTTGAGGCTCAGCTCGTCGATGCGCCGCGACAGCGCCGCGTTGATGCGCTCGACCTTATCTTCGAGCAGGCCGTCGGCGGAGCGCCGCTCGATGCGCGACAAGCCGCTCGTCGTTGGCGCTCTTGAACTCGTCGAAGATGCGGTATGACATCGTCGTGGGTGACGGCCTCGCCGGCGATCCCGGCCTTGGTCTCGGGCGCGTGCGTGTGGATTTCGAAGTCCGTGTCCATGTCTGTCCTCGTGGTTGAAGGGTTCGCGGAAAAGAAAAGGCCCGCTTGCGCGGGCCAGGAAACATCGGGGCATGAAGCGTCGAGGCGGGACTCGTCGATCTAGAGATAAAGGGTCGCCCCCCGGACGGGCATCCACGTCAACGACGACGCCGTCATCCGCGGAACCTAATCAGCATGTCCGCCACGGCACGCGCCCGTTCTCGATCTCCGGGCAACCCCATCGCTCCCGTTTCGATATCGAGCAAGTACTGCGATACGTCGGCAGCCGAGACTTTAGCGAGAAGCATCGATGCCAAAGTCGAAACGTAAGCGTCATATTCGTCCCAAGCCGCCGGCAAATCTTGAATTCCGATAGGATCCCACCGCGTCACGAGAACCGACCGGACTCCGTCTCGCAACTGATTGGCGTTCACCATGATCGGCTCCAATCTATTCGCCTATCGGCCCCAAACGGTGATGACGCGACCGCTCGGATCGAGCACGACGACCGCGTTGAGACCGATATATCGAGTCGTCCCATTCGGCTGCGGACGAATTTGAAGAGGACGATTTATAGCATCGAGAATTGAAGTCGGGGAAACGCCACGATTGATCGCTTGGTTGATCCCGTGCCGGGTGAAGCCCGTGATGTCGCTCGCAAACCGATTGCCGGATGGTCTTCGGCGCTGAAATTGGCCAACTCCGCGCCCGCCCTCCGTCCACTGCCCTCCGTCGAGGTTGCCCGCCGCCACGCGCGGCTGGAGGTTCGAGTGGTGCAGCGCCTTCTGCTCGGCGGCGTAACGCGCCCAGGCGAGCTGGAAGCGCAGGGCCGCGAGCTGCCAATGCAGACGGCCGACGATGGTCTCATAGGACAAGGCCATCATCGCGACGCCCGGCTGCTCGCCCGCGATGGTCTGAGGAGACAAGCGGCGCGAGCACCATGCGCGGAGGCATGAAAGCCGCCGTGCCGGCCGCTCGCGCCGCCCGCGGACGTCCGTGCGGGTGGAGCGGGTCGGGAGGGGTATCCCGCTTCCTTCACAGCACGGACGCGCGCTCCGGGAAGCAGCGGGAACGTGACGATGGAGATTTCCCAGAGATCGACCGCTTCGAGCCTGCGGATGCGCGTTCGCGGGTCGACGCGGCCCTTCACGGTGCGAAAACCGATGGAGAGTCCGTCCGTGGTGCCAGCGCGCAAGAGCGCCAGCAGCTCGCGCGCGCGCACCACCTCGGGGATCAGCCGGCCGCGCGCGTAGAGCCCGCGCATGTCCTCGCGCAGTTCCAGCCATACGCCGACCGGCTCGGCCGGGTCGTGCTGGAACAGCATCGGCACGCGGCGCACGCCGCGCTTGCGAAGCGATTCCGCGAACGCGCCGGGCATCACCATGTCGCGCGCCTGGTCGATCTCGCCGAACAGCGAGGCGTAGCCTTCGACCGTGCCGTCGGCCGAAACCGTGGCGCCGGCGCGCGTGAAGTCCGTGGCGATGAGCATGGGTTCCTCGAAAGGCAAAGCGCCGCCGTCGCGCCGAAGGGACTTCGGCGGCGCAGCGGTCGTCGTGTCGCGCTTTATGGGTTCAGGTCGGCTTGAAGATGCCGCGGTCCAGTGCGTCGAGCCTCATGCCGGCGTCGCCGGCCTGCGGATACTTCTTTGAGTCAGCGATGAACGCGATCAACAATCTTGAGGCCGCACAAGATTGTCGGGTGCATCGATCCGCTGGAGCGGATAGCCGTCCTCCAGGGCCGACGACCGCTTGACCTTTCGTTTATCGGTACATTTTAGCTTGGCTTGAAGTCCCCTTGGTCGAGCCCTCTCAAAGTCATGCCCGCATAGCCAGCTTGCGGAAACTTCCGGGAAGCGGCGATCTTCTCCAGGAGAATACGGGCAGGGTGCGGATAAACTGCGAGCGTTGCCTCGGCCGCCATCAAACGCACTTGTGCATTCTCGTGGTCATAGAGACGAGACAGCTTCCGTCTCTCATCGCCAGGACGCCCTTTCAATTCCTTCTCTATCGCGATCATCTGATCGTAAAGCCGATTGTATTTTCCTACATCAGAAGCAAGCAACGCCGTGTCCTGAGCTACGGCAAGCTGAGCGAAACCATCGACGAGTTGCTCCGACGGGCTGTCCTGCAGGATAATTTTCGTCATGGCTTCATAAGCCCAAATTCAATCAGCGCCTCCATGCCTATCCGTCGACGCTCATCCCAGTCCTTGCCTTTCAAATAATCTCGCGGCGAGATGTTACCGTATCGGCGATTTCTTGTCTGATACCACGCATTGATCTCCCAATGCCTCATGCGCGGAATCCGCACGAGATTGTCGGGCGCATCGATCCGCCGGACCGGATAGCCGTCATCCAAAGCCGAAGACCGCTGGAAAATGTGATGCCAATCATAGCCCGACCACGACAAGGTTCGGTTAGGTTGGAACAAATTCTCCGTTATCAAGACCGTCCAGGGTCATACCGGCATCTCCGGCCTGCGGAAACTTCCGCGAACTGGCGATCGCTTCGAGAACACTCCGCGCTGCGATCGGCTCGACTGCGAGGGTCGCGACAGCGGCCTTAAGACGAACCTGAGCGTTCGGATGATCGTAAAGGCTGCACAGCAAACGCCGCTGGTCGCCCGGTCGGGCCTTCAACTCATTTTTGACCGCGGCCATCTGATCAAAAAGCCTGTTGAACCGGCCGATCTCGTTCCCAAGCAGCGCATCGTCCTGCTGGATCGCAATCTTCGCAAAGAGATTGACCAACTCTTCTGTTCCCAAGCCTTGGATAGTAAGCGTCTTCATCGCTTCAACACTCCAAACCTCTCGAGAGCGTAGAGCCCGATCTCTCGTCGCTCATCCCAATCCTTGTTGCGCAGATAGTCGCGTGGCGTCATCTCGCCAAAGCGGTCATTTTTCGTCTGATACCACGCATTGATCTCCCAATGCCTCATGCGCGGAATCCGCACGAGATTGTCGGGCGCATCGATCCGCCGGAGCGGATAGCCGTCCTCCAGGGCCGACGACCGCTCGACGATGTGGTGCCAATCATAACCCGCCCTCCGAACTCCGAAATCCCGCTGCAGCTCCGCCAGCGGCTTCGGCCCATCGAGGTAAGAGACGATGGTGGGCACAGCATAATAAAGCCAGGAGCCGGCGACCACGACCTCGCCCACGGCAGCCCCATGCTCGGCGATCCAGATCGCGATCTCCTTGGCGACCTTGACGCGCTCGTTTGATGTCGGCGGGCGCTGCCGCGGGATTTTCGGCACCAGGCTGGCGCGCGAAACGCGGCCTTGCTCACGCGACGACGCCCCGCTCTCGGTCCACTGTCCGCCTTCGGGGTTGCCGGCCGGCACCCGCGGCTGGTTGGGATCGTATTTTCGCTCGGCCGGCTCCGTCCCAGCAGCCGCTTCGGGCCAGAAGTAGCGCACCGCATCGCGACCGTACCATCGCGGCGAGCCGGGCCGCATGAAGCGGTGAGCGTCCGGGCGAATCCATAGATGCGCATTCGGCCGCATCCAGCGGCGCTGGCGTTCAACCTGGGCTTCGGGTGAGATCATCGTGACGGACCTGCGCGCGAGCGACATGGCACGGCCCGCCGTTCGGCGGGCGGACCTGTGGGCAATAGCGAAAAGAAACGAGGCTCTGTTACTTCCCTCGCCGCCGTCCCGATTTCGCCGGCTTGCGCTTGGCGACGCCCGCGCGAGGCGCGGCGCGGCTGGCGCGGTCGAGATGGTTCAGGAATTCGCGGAACACGGTCAGATGGTCGCGGCGCGACTTGGTCTCGCCGCGGATCGAGCGCAGCACGGTGTGCAGCGTGTCCATCACATTCGTCCTCTGAATGCGTTCGTTGAAGCGCGCGAGCTCGCGCACGAAATCGTCGAAGCGGCGCACGGCGGCGGCGAGTTCGCGCAGCGCGAACCAGGCGAGCGCGGAGGCGCCAGCCGCCCAGAGCAAGCAGCGCCAGATGCGCGAGATCGCCGCGCTCGGCGAAGGTGCGGATCAATGTCGTGTCATCGATCGCGTCCTGCATCGGTGGCATCGATCGCCGAGCGCGGCTCGCCGTCCGCTCCGAGCGGGCCGAAGCCGACCATCGCGCGCTTCTCGTTGATGGTGAGGAACGGCGCCTTGCGTCACCTGCTCCCACAGCGCGGCGCGGTCGGCGGCGAGCGCCGGCACCGCGTCGGCGTCGACGACGAGCCGGAGCCCGTCGCCGAACGCCGGCGCGAGCCATTGCGCCAGCGCCGCGCCGATGCGGTCCGCGAGCGGCAGCACGGTCTGCGCGCCAGAACACGCGGTTGGCCTCCTGGTAGTTCGCATAGGTGTTGTCGCCGGGAATGCCGAGCAGCATCGGCGGCACGCCGAAGGCGAGCGCGATCTCGCGCGCCGCGGCGTGCTTGGCCTCCAGGAAATCCATGTCCTTGGGCGACAGCGACATCGCCTTCCAGTCGAGCCCGCCTTCGAGCAGCAGCGGCCGGCCGGCGTTGGCCGCGCCCTGGTATTGCTCCTCCAGCTCGCGCTTGAGCCGCTCGAACTGGCTGTCGGAGAGCATCGCGCCCTCCGGCCCGGCATAGACCAGCGCGCCGGACGGCCGCGCCGCGTTGTCGAGCAGCGCCTTGTTCCAGCGCGCCGCCGCGTTGTGCGTGTCGACCGCGACCGCCGCGGCTTCGAGCGGCGCGAGGCCGTAATGATCGTCGAGCGGATGAAACTGCGTCAGATGCAGGATCGGCGGCAGCGGCGCCGTCCTGGTCGAAGCGCACGGTGCGCCCGCCGACCGTGTATTCATAGGCCTCCGGCCAGCCGTCCGCGCCCGGCACGACGCGCATGCGGTCGGGCCGCAGCGCGTGAAGCTCGCGCACGCCGGCTGCCGTCGAGCGTCACCGCCTCGACATAGGCGTTGCCGGCGATCAGCAGATGCGCGCAGACGCGCTTCGAGAAACGCCGCGCCGTCCTGGCGCGGGTTCGGCCGCGCGAGCAGGTCGAGCAGCGGATGGCGTGTCGCGCTCCGCCGCGCCCTCGTAGACCAGGCAGGCACCGACGCCGGCGTTCTCGGCGACCAGCTTCACCGCGCGATGCACGATGGCGTTGCCGACGATAGCCCTCGCGCGCCAGCGCCGCATAGTCGCGCGGCGTCCAGCGCGCGCGCCCGCCGCTTTCGAACGCGAGCAGGTGCGCGGTGCGCGAGGCCTTGGCCTCGGGCGCGGCGGAAGAGCTTTTGAGACGGTCGAGCATGAACGCTCCTGTCGTTCGACGGACGGTCGAAGCGGCGAATGAAGTCGAGTGGCGAATGAAGTGACCGGAACTGAAAAGACCGGAATCGAAAGGGCCCGCCGCAGCGAGCCCTTTTCGATTCCGGTGAGACGTCTTCGATGAATCGTCTTCGATGAGTTGTCCCGGAATTCGTCTTGCGGTGAACTCTCGTCGCGGCGTCAGACGACGCCGACCAGAACGAGCAGGATCACCAGGCTGAGCGGAACGCCCAGAAGCCACAGGATGATCGGCATCGTCGCCTCCGTTGTTGCGGTCGGCAGGACAACGCGAAGGCCGCGCAACGGTTCCGGCGCGGTTCCGGGGCTCGACCCGGCCGGCAGCATCGAAACGGCCGCAACCAGGGTCTGATCCAACTGCGTTGAATCAGACCCGTCGCCGATTTTCATGTTCCAGCATGATCTTGTCCGAAAACCGGTTCCCACTTTTCGGGATCATGCTCTAAAGCCCCCTCACCCGCGGCTGCCGGCGGATTCCCTGGCTCAGCACGGTCACCGCCCAGACCAGCGCGTCGAGCCGGTCGGGCGAGCGGCCGGAGGACAATCCCTCCAGCGCGAAGTCGCACATCTCGTCCTCCAGCGCCGGAAACGCGCCGGCGTGCTTCACGCGGCCCTGCTCGTAGAGCGCGGCCACCGGCTCGGCGCGCAGATACTTGCCGCGCCGCGCGTGCACCGCCGTCACCGGCACCTGCGGATCGGCCTCGGCGATCACCGCCTTGGCCATTTCGCCGCCCTGGTTGGCCTCGACCACCAGCACGTCCGCCGAAAGCCTGCGCCACAGCAGCATCGCCCGGCGCGCCCAGGCCGCCGGCGTCAGCCCGCCGCGGTCTCGTCGGCCAGCACATAGATCGTGCCGTCGCCGGCGAGACCGGCCGCGACCAGTCCGCAGGCGTCCGCGCCCTCGCGCGACGAGGCCGGCGGATCGACCGCGACCACGATCGCGCACCAGCGGCGGCGCGTCGTCGACGCGGCAGGCTTCGAGCGCCCGCGCGGCTCCACAGCGCGTCGGCGCGCTCCTCGACGATCTCGCCGTCAAGCTCCTGGCGGCCGAGCCGCGTGCCCTCGTAGCGCTCGACCACGGTGTCGAGAAAGCTGCGCGCGAGATAATGCGCGTTGTCGCGGGTCGAGGCGCGCGTCACCGCGGTCGCGGGATCGGCGAGCAGCCGCTTCACCAGCGCGATCGGCCGCGGCGTCGTCGTGATCACCTGCCGCGGCCGCGCGCCGAGCCGCAGCCCGAACTGCAGCATGTCGAAGGTCGTCGTCGGCACGCCGCCACTTGGCGAGCTCGTCGCACCAGGCGGCGGAAAACTGCGGGCCGCGCAGAGCTCTCCGGGTCTTCCGCGGAAAACGCCTGCGCCACCGCGCCGTTGCTCCACTCGATGCGCCGCCGCGACGGAATCCAGGCCGGCCGCTCGCGCGGCGCATGCACCGCCAGCAGGCCCGAGACGCCCTCGATCATCACCTCGCGCGCGTCGTGCTCGGTCTCGCCGACCAGCGCGATGCGCGCATACGGGTCGGCCAGCGCGACCTGCTTCACCCATTCGGCGCCGGCGCGGGTCTTGCCCGCGCCGCGGCCGCCGAGCAGGAGCCATGTGGTCCAGTCGCCGCCGCCCTGCGCGGTGCGGGGCGGCATCTGATGATCGTGCAGCCACACCGCGCCGTCGGCGATCCACCGCCTATTCCACGGCGCCGGCAGCTCCGCCATCAGCGCCATCACGTCGGTGGTCCTGGATCGCCGCAAGACGTCTCTCAAGCTCGCGGCGGAACTCCTCGATGTCGGCAGGTCCGTCGTCATCGGGCTCGGTCGCGCCTTCCTTGTCCTGCGCCGCCTGCACGCCGTCGAGCGCGATCAGCTCGCGCAGCGTGCGCGACACCACCGCCAGCGTGCGCGCATCGCGCTCGCGTTCGGCCGGCATGCGGCGCGGCGCGCTCATGCGGGCCTCGATGTCGCTCACCTGAAACTCGGCCGCGCTCCAGAGCCGGCGGACCAGATCGGCCCGCTCCGGCGGATCGGATGCGGGCGATGCCGGCTCGATCGATACCGGCGCTGGCGAACGGCGGACGGGCCTCGTTGTGCGTTTTGGCTTGCGCTGCGCCGCGCGCGCCGCGGCCGGGCGTTTGGGCATGAATATCCTCCCCAATGAAAACGCCGCGCGTTTGCGCGGCGGCCGGTCCCGCTCCGAACGGCGGAGCTTCGGACGGATGGGCGTCTTGGATGTGCGACTGATAAGTAAGAAGGACGCCCTTGATTAGAAGCACGCCCTTGAGAGGGACGCCCTGAGCGGCGGCTGCATCAGCGACGGGCGGCGGTTTCGGTCAACGCCGCATCCCGACGCAACTCCGGAGCGTGCGCCTTACCTACCCCAGCAGCGTGACGCTGTCAATGACTAATTTCCCAATTATCCGGTTGACACCACAAACGCTATATGGTGTATTCGGTCCTAGGAGAGCTTCCATGGACCACTTCTCAGCACCCCAGTTCCGCGACGATGAGGCCGCTCGGGCCTACCTCGAAAGCGTTCTCTGGCCCGATGGCCCGATCTGCTGCCACTGCGGCACGATCAACCATGCCTATGCCACCAAGCGCCCCGGCGTGTTCCGTTGCGCCTCAAAGGAGTGCCGCAAGGATTTCACCGTCACCATGCGGACCGTCATGGAGCGGTCCAAGATCGCGCTCCACAAGTGGCTGCAGGCCTTCCACTTGATGTGCAGCAGCAAGAAGGGCGTCAGCGCCCATCAACTGCACCGCACCCTCGACATCGGCTATGAGGCCGCGTGGTTCATGTCCCATCGTATCCGCGAGGCCATGCGCGATGGGGGCCTAGCCCCGCTCGGCGGCAACGGCGGCATTGTGGAAGCCGACGAAACCTATTTCGGCAACGTGCCGGAGTCGAAGCGCCCGACTAAGACGACTAGCGGTCGCCCGTTCACCAAGCGCGGTAAGACCGGCCCATCCGGCAAGCGCGCCATCGTCTCGCTTGTCGAGCGCGGCGCTCGTGTCCGTTCCTTTCATCCCGCGACGGCGGATGCCGCCAACGTGGCTGAGATCGTGCGCGATAACATTGACCGCGAGACCCGCCTGCAAACCGACGAAAGCCGCCTCTACACCAAAGTGGGCGCGGAGTTCGCTTCGCACGAAACGATCAATCACTCCGCCAAGGAATACGCTCGCGGCGACGTGACCACCAATTCGGTCGAAGGCTACTTTTCAATTTTCAAACGCGGCATGAAGGGCGTCTATCAGCACTGCGGCGAGAAGCATCTGCACCGCTACCTTGCCGAATATGATTTCCGTTTTAACCACCGCGCGAAGCTTGGTTTCAACGATGGCGAACGTGCGGCGCTTGCCGTTAAAGGCGCGGCTGGCAAGCGTCTCACGTATAAGGGACGTCACTAGTCCCGATTTCAAACGTCAGGTCGCGCGCTTCATGAAATGGCGCGCAAAGGTCGCGCCGAAACCAGCGCCACCTAAACCCGAGCGTTATTGGAAGCCTCGCAGACAGCGCCGCTCCGCGACATAAAGTTCGCCACGGCAACGCGCGAAGCCAAGGCAGCTACAAAGGCGTGCCGCTCTGCGCTAGAATGAAGTTGCGAGAATGAAGCAACCACTCTCGTGGCGGCCAATCCTGGGGTTTTTTCCGTAAGTGCATTGTTGATCGCGATTTCCGCTCGACGGATAAGCTCGCGCTCGTTCTGGAGACTTTCCATGAATGTCCTCATTAGAGACTGCCCTCACTGTCCCGCAGAGAATTCATCGTTCATCATTCGGTGGTGTGATAACCACTTCAAAAGCGCACATGTTTGGAATTGCTCCGCCACTTGTGCCGCGTGCGGCAACCCCATTTGCTTTCGTGCCATCAATCAGAGAACCGGGAACTCTCCAACAACTTTCCCCGGCAACATCGAACCGGCTTACTTAGTCGCTTCGATCTGGCCGAGCCGGGCGACGGCCGGAGCGCCTCCACATACGCCCCGACCGGTAAAAGCGCGCTACGAAGAAGGCGAGGACGCATTTTCACGCGGCAAATGGAATTCCGCAGTGGCGATGTACCGCTCGGCGTTGGACATTGCGACTAAGGGGATGGAAGGCGTCCCCGAGGGGACATTCTTCGCGCGCCTCAAATGGCTGCATGAACATCACGCGATCACGCCGAACATTCACGACTGGGCGACACATGTGAGAGTGGAAGGAAACGCAGCCCTGCACGACCCTGAAGAGTTCAGCGAGGACGACGCCAAGGCTCTCCGGTTTTTTACCGAGATGTTTCTGCGATACGTGTTCGAACTCCCCGGAGCGGTTCGCGAGTTTCGCGGGGAGCCAGAATCGAAAACACCACCTATGACGGGCGAGGCTTCTTAGGCTTTACCGTCTTTGCAGGGCGTTTCGGCGCGATCTTGCTCATCGGCCTGTGGCCGGTGATACGTGAACCGCGCAAAGCAGCCTCCATGCGCTTCCTGGTTTCCTCTTCAGTAAAAGAGTCGGAAGCCTTCGGCTTTGTCATTGCGGAGTGCCGTTGTGGACCGAATGCATTTCAAGCCGGGTAAGCGGTTTTAGCATCGCTTCCGCGTCGGAGATACGGACCACGTTGCTTACATTTTGAAGCACGAGCAAATCGCCCTGACGTAGATCGGCCGCGTCGTCGTACATGACGATGCGCGTCATATCGCTTAGCGCCGGCACCAGCGAAATATCGTAGAACTCCCGGAAGCGCTTGTTCACGCCTTCCATGTCGCGAACGGCTTCAACATATGCCACCGGACGGGAGCCACTCGCATCGAGTACCGCAGCGCCGATATGATACTCGGTGCCGCTGCTGCCGATCACCAGCTCATTCTCTCTCACGCGCTCAGCGCCAACGTATTCGCGCACGCGCTCGATGACGGTTTGCTTGAACGACAAAATGGGCTGCTGATGGATCTGCAAGAGTTGGTCAGCAATCGTGCGCGACGCATTCGCGACCACAGCAATCGCTAGCGGCAATTCTTCAGAGGTCGCAATGCGCGACATCCTCTGGTTGGCGAACTCGCAACCGTAGTGCTTCGACAAGTCTGCGATCCGAGCTTTCAGCTTGGCTGTAAACCGAACGCCATTGTTCGCCAGCGCCATCGCCGCGAAACCAGCATCATTGACCAGCCACCGATCAGCGCTAGGTGCAACTACGACCGTAGCGCAATCGCCATTGGGATAGATGACCGGGAGTTGAACCTCGTAACCCAAGTTCGACTTTTCCACGCGCACCAAGGCGCGGCAGGCCGCTTCGAGTTGCTTGGCCGTTAACGTGGGGAGCGTGCTCATAGCAACCTCAACTGCTGGCCCCCTAGATGGGGTGGTGCGCTGTACTGACCAGTGAACGCGATTCTAGACCGTTTGCAGAACTCCCGAAACCACCGTTGGTGCGGTTGGTCGCGGTCGTCCGGCTCAGCTATATGGTTCGGCCAGGGCTGCCAATGCGTGCATTGCACGGAAGCTTTGCCCAAGTTCGTAAAGTTTACATGTGAGCGCGCCGGATTTACGTCTAAGCCGAGCACCCGATAGCTGTTTGCTAAGATCAAAGCGAAGCCGTACTTGAACGGCTCTCGATGAACGTGCGCAGAGAGGTGCAGCTTCGCTGCGAACATCGGCTGCGACGGCACGACGACCAGCAATTGAGCCTTGGCCGTGTCCGTGTTGAGTTCCAGCACCCAATGAATCCGTCCGCTGGCCACTTTGTCGGCCGCGATGAACTCAGCAATAAGCGCCAACTCGTCCAAACCCCGGCCCCGCCACCCTGCGGGGCCGGAAGGTATCACGGGCGCGCCAGCGGCAAGTCCTACAAATCCGCCCACCCACCCTAGGGACAGGGTCTTGTGGTGTCAACCGGATAATTAGGACTAATTTCCTTTTATTTGATTTTTTTCTTATAACGTGCGTGCGGTGCAAAACGCCCGGTCCGGCCGCCTGGTCCGCGAGCGCCGCCTCAGATCGCGGCGGCCACCGGCGCCGGGACCGCGAGATCGGCGCTGCGCCGGCCGCCGAGCAGATCCAGCTCCGCCCGGCGAAGCGCGCGGGATCCGATGAAATAGCCCTTTCGGGAGTAGAACAACGCCGGCGCGCTCGGATCGACGTCTCCGGTTTCCGGATCGGTCGTCAGCACCACCGTCACGCTTTCCGCGCGGGCGGTGTCGGCCATCGTCTGCTGGCGCGCCATCGGTCGGTCTCCATCGGTTGTTTGCAGTGCAACAACGCGTGCGACGGAATGCCGTTCCGAATTTTTTTGCAGTGCGGCTTCCGACCGGCCGGTGAAACCGCACGGCGGCCGCAGCGGCATTGGGGTTTGCGCGAGCGGGACTGCGATCAGGCGTCGGGATCGTCGGCGCGGCTCCGCAGCCGTGCCGCCACCTCCGCCCAGAACCGGCGGCCGTCGCCGCCGACCGCCTGACGCGAGGAGTTGAGCGCGATGCCGTAGGCGGCGGCGCCGTAGCGCTCGCGCAGATCCCACTCGGCGAATTCGAGACGGGCGCGACGGGCCCGCCGCCGGCCGAGCCAGGCCTCGAATCCCAGATTCCCCCACAGCGAGCCCCGACGTCCGTCGAGACCTGCGCCCGATCCAATCGTTGCGTCCGTCAAAGCTGGATCCCGCCCGCAGAAACGCCGGTTCCCCGCCACCGGCCCGATTCTCGTTATCTAAGTCGGTCCGCGGCGCGACCGGAATTTGCGCCCCAAAAATCCGTGGGGCCGCGAAATTTGACTCTTGCCGGCGCTGAAAACGCAGATGCCGTCTGGCTTCCCGGCCGCCGTGGCCGGCGCGCCACAGCGTTCCGAATTCGCCGGAGCATGGCGGGACGAGCCTGACAGAACGGGGACCGCGGACCGTGCCATCGAAGCGGCACGATGCCGTCCGGCTCCGCCGTGCCCCAACCCCGCTCGAATCCGGTCCCGATCGGACCCGCGATGCTGTACCCTGACACGCCGCGCCCGGCCTCGCCGCAGAGTCCCGTTGGGCTCGCGTCGCGCGGCCGTGCCTGAAGAACCGGGGTTTGGAGTTGAGACAGCACTTTGCCGCACTGAAGCGCCGGGGCTATTCGGTGCGGGCCTATCTCACCGCACTGGTCGCGATCGCGCTGGTGCCGGCCATGCTGTTCGGCGGCTGGCTCGCCTCGCAGTCCGGCCGCTCCGAAAGCGCGTTGCTGATGCGGCAGGCCGAGCGGGAATCGCGCGAGATCGCCAGCATGGTCGAACGCGAGATCGGCAACGCCCACAACATCCTGACTGCGCTGGTCGGCTCCTACGCCCTCACCGTCGACAACATCGAATTGTTCGGCCGGCAGGCCGCCGCCGTCGCCAAGCAGCTCGACATCGCCATCAACCTTCGCGATCCCGCCGCCGGCGAAACCATCGTGAGCACCGCCAGCGGCAGCGAGAAGTCGCGGGCCGAGCGGCCGCCGGAGTGGCGCGACGTCGATGCCCGCGCGCTCAAGTCGGGAACCCCCGTCGTCTCCAACGTGTTCTGGAGCCTGACCTTGAAGCGCCTGGTGGCGGCCGTCACCCTGCCGGTGATGTTCGACGGCGAGCCGAAGTATCTGCTGTCGATCGTGATCCCGGCCGAGCGCTTCTACCGCATCCTGCACGACATGCGGATTCCGCCGCAGTGGACCGTCACGATCTTCGACCGCAACGCGGTGATCGTCGCGCGCTCCGACCGCAACAGCGAATACGCCGGCACGACGATCCGCGCCATCGACGCCGCGATCACCCAGCAGGGCGAGGATCTGGTGATCGCGCGCGCCGCCGGACGCGACGGCGTCGCCCACACCTGGTTCCGGCGCAACTCCGAACTCGACCGGCTGGTCGATTTCGGTCGGCGTGCCGCAGAGCGTGCTGGACGCACCGATCCATCAGGCGTTTTTGAACTTCGGCATCGCCGGCAGCTTCATCCTGCTCGCGGCCCTCGGCCTCGCCTATCACCTCGGCGGCCGCGTCTCGCATTCGATCGGCGCACTCGGCATCGACCGGGCGCCGACGCGCGAGGAGTTTCAGGTTCTGTTCGAATACGCCCCCAATGGCGTCGTTGTGGTCGACAGCGGCGGCCAGATCGCGCTGGTGAACGAGCAGATGGAGCGCATGTTCGGCCATCGCCGCGAAGACCTGATCGGCCAGCCGATCGAATCCCTGATCCCCGAGCGGTTTCTCGGCAGCTACGCCAAAACGCCGGGCTCCTCGCGCATGCGGCCCGGCAGCCTGCGCGACGAGCTTTACGGGCGGCGCAAGGACGGCAGCGAGTTTCCGATCGAGATCGGCCTCAATCCGATCGGCACGCCCGGCGGCAACATGGTGATCGCCACCATGATCGACATCACCGCGCGCAAGGAGGCTGCCGAACGCCTGACGCGCACCACCGCGGAACGCGACGACCTGCGGCGGCGGCTGATGCAGGCGCAGGAGGACGAGCGCCTGCGGCTGGCGCACGAGCTGCACGACCAGACCGGGCAGAGCCTCACCGCCGTCATGCTCCAGCTCAAGGGCGTGGAATCGCTCGTCACGGAGCAGGGCCGCGAGCGGCTGCGCATGCTGCGAAAGCAGCTCGAGGAGATGGGCAAGACGCTGCACCGCGTCGCCTGGGAGCTGCGGCCGGCCGCGATCGACGAGCTCGGCCTCGCCAGCGCGCTCGCCAACTACGTCGCCGACTGGAGCGCGCAGACCGGCGTGGACGCCGACTTCCACTGCCGCGACCCGCGCGTGGACCAATTGCCGGAGGAGGTTCGCACCGCGCTCTACCGGGTGGTCCAGGAGGCGCTGACCAACATCGCCAAGCACGCCGCCGGCCCCACCGCCGTGAGCGTCATCATCGACCGCTCGGAGGGCATCCTGCGCCTCACCATCGAGGACGACGGGCACGGCTTCGATCCGGCCGCGCCGGGCGACGCGGATCGCCGCGGGCTCGGCCTCGCCGGCATGCGCGAGCGGCTGGCGCTGATCGGCGGCGAACTGGAGCTTGAAACCTCCGTCGGAGTCGGCACGACGATCTTCGCGCGCGTGCCGCTGGAACAGGAAAGGCTGATTGCGTGAACGGAAAGACCCGGATCACCCTGAGCGACGACCACCCGATCGTGCTGGCCGGACTGCGCCAGCTCATCGAGGCGGAGAACGATTTCGAGATCGTCGGCGAGGCCACGCAGGGCAACGCCGCGATCCGGATGATCCGCGACACCGCGCCGGACGTCGCCGTGCTCGACATCTCGATGCCGGAGATGAACGGCATCGTGATCGCGCGCAAGCTGTCCGAGGAGCTGCCGGCGGTCCGGCTCCTGGTGCTGACGCTGCACGAGGACCGCGCCTATCTGAAGCAGGCGCTCGACGCCGGCGTGCGCGGCTACGTCCTCAAGCGTTCGGCGGCGGAGAACCTCGTTCATGCGATCCGCGCCGTCGTCACCGGCGGTCTCTATGTCGATCCCGCCATCGTCGACCGCGTCTTCGACAAGAACGCCCCGCGCTCCGGCCGCGCGGTCGGCAAGCCCGGCATGCCGGACCTGACCGAGCGCGAGGCCGAGGTGCTCAAGCTCGCCTCGCTCGGATTCACCAACAAGGAAACCGCGCGCCGCCTCGACGTCAGCGTGAAGTCGGTGGAGACTTATAAAGCCCGCGGGCTGGAGAAAATCGGCATCAAGAGCCGCGCCGAGCTGGTGCGTTACGCCGCGACGCAGGGCTGGCTGGCCGACATCTGAGCGGCCGGCACTGGTAAACCGGTCGTAAATGCGTCAGGAATTCACCGACGACAGTTTTCACCAAAATTACATGCGTTTTAACCTCCCTCCCTTATACAGGGTGCACTTCTTGTGACTCGCAACGCCGCGACGGCGGATGCCGGTCGCGACGCCCCGGCCAACCGAACACCATGACCCAGGACCAGCGCAAGCGGCGCAGCTTCCAATATCCCGCCCAGATCGATCGCTGCGACGGCTCCGCGATGCTGCCGTGCCTGATCTGGGACATCACCGATCGCGGCGCGCAGATCTCGATCGAAACCGCCGGCTACGTTCCGGACCGCTTCACGCTCCACCTCGCCAGCGGCCGCGGCCCGCAGCGCCATTGCCGGGTCGCGACCCGCAATCATCTCGACGTGACCGTGGAGTTCGTCACCGCGCCGCCGCCCGGCAGCCGCCTGCCCGCCGGCGAAGCCGCGGACAATCCGGCCGCCGGTGCGAAGCTGCCGCCGGCCGAGACGTTCCCCGTCGATTGAGCCGTCCCGGCGCGCACGGGTAAGGAAGGCTGTCGCGCCGGCTTCGTTGCGGTCTATGCTTCGGCATTCGCAACGGAGCCGCTCATGCTCACCCTGCCCAAACACAACCGCTTCGACTATGTGCCGATCACCGAGCGCAAGGATTATTCCTGGCCCGGCGGCAAACGGCTGGCGTTCTGCACCACGACCAACATCGAGGTCTATGCCTACCGAAAAGGCACCGGCTGGGATCCCGCGAAGAAGGGCGAGCCGCAGCAGCAGCGCAACTACTCCTGGCGCGACTACGGCAACCGCGTCGGCATCTGGCGGCTGTTCGACCTGTTCGAGGAGCTGAAGCTGCCGGCCGCGCACAACATCAATTCGCTGCTCTACGAATACCACCCGCAGATCACCGACAGGATCAGGGCGCGCGGCGACGAGGTGATCGGCCACGGCCGCACCAACGCCGAACGCCAGGCCGATCTCTGGGAGCTGGACGAGAAGCGGCTGATCGACGACGTGACGCAGGAGATCGCGCGGCGCGAGGGCAAGCCGCCGAAGGGCTGGATGGGCCCGGCCGCCGCCGAGAGCAACGTCACGCCCGACCTCATCAAGGAGGCCGGCTACAGCTATCTGATGGACTGGCCGGCCGACGACCAGCCGTTCTGGCTGCGCACGCGCTCCGGCCCGATCCTGTCGGTGCCCTACCCGGCCGAGCTGAACGACTCGGCCTCGATCATCCACCGCGAGAACACCGCGCGCGAGTTCGCCGACATGATCGTCGACCAGTTCGACGAGATGGTCGAGCAGTGCGTCGACCAGCCGCTGGTGATGACGATCTCGCTGCACCCGTTCGTGGTCGGCCAGCCGTTCCGGCTGCCGCCGCTGCGCAAGGCGCTGAAGCATTGCGTCACGCACGCGAACAAGGATCGCGTCTGGTGGACGCGGCCGGGCGAGGTCGCGGATTACTGCTACACGCTGCCGCCGGGCTGCATTCCGGGCGACGGGCCGAAGTAGGAAAAAGCAGGAAGAAGCAGGAAAGAGAATCCGACGCGGCGCGACGCCGACGGTTTTGCAACACGGACGGTGCGCTCCCTCGCCCCGCTTCAGCGGGGAGAGGGTCGGGGTGAGGGGCCTCTCACGACAGCACGACTCGTTGCGACTCCCCCTCACCCGCTCGCTTCGCTCGCGACCTCTCCCCGCACGCGGTGAGAGGTGAACGCCGCCGATGCCGCATTGAGCGCGACCCCGGGACTGCCGGAGCAGTCAAGCAGGCCTAATCCAAACTCACGCCGCTCGCCTTGATCGTCTTCGCCCATTTCGCGATCTCGGCGTCGAGGAACGACTTGAGATAGGCCGGCGGACGCCGCTCGGAGCCCACGAAGGTCGCGCCGACCTTCTTCACGCGCTCCTGGACCAGCGGCGTGTCCATCATCGCCACCGCCGCCTTCTGCAGCGTGTCGATCACCGGCTGCGGCGTGCCCTTCGGCACGAAGAAGCCGCTCCAGAACGGCGTGTCGAAATCCTTCAGGCCCTGCTCGTGGGCGCTGGCGAGGTCCGGCAAAAGCGGCGAGCGGTCGCGCGTCAGGATCGCCACCGGGTTGAGCGTCTTGCTCTCGATCTGCGGCGTGGCGGCGGCGCCGAGCGCGCAGATGAAGTCGATGCGGCCTGCGATCGCGTCCTGCATGGCCGGCGCGGAGCCGCGATAGGGAATGTGCACGGCCTCGAAACCCGCTGCGGACGCGAGCTGCGCGCAGGCCAGATGCGAGCCCGAGCCGACGCCGGCCGAGCCGTACTGCAGCTTGCCGGCATTGGCCTTCGCATGGGCCACGAACTCCGGCAGCGTCTTGACCGGCAGATCCTTGCGCACCAGCAGGATGATCGGCTGCTCAACCACGAGACCCACCGGCTCGAAATCGGCGACCGGATCGTAGGGCAGCTTCTTGTAGAGCGCCTTGCTCATCGCAAACGTGTCGATGCCGCCCATGATGAACTGGTAGCCGTCGGGCGGCGCCTTGGCGGCGCGGCCGGTGCCGATGGTGCCGCCGGCGCCGCCCATGTTCTCGACCACGACCTGCTGGCCGAGCAGCTCCGACAGCCGCGCCGCGAGAATGCGGCCGACCGTGTCCGACGCGCTGCCGGCCGCGAACGGCACGACCATCGACACCGGCCGCGTTGGCCAGGCCGGCTTGTCCTGCGCGGCGGACGGCGATACCGCCGCGGCGAGCGTTGCCGCCGTGAGGGTTGCAAGAGCGAGAGTGGCAAGAGAAAGACGCTTCCACGCGAACATCGCTGTCATGTCCTGTCTGTTCGAGATTGCCGGGCGAGAGCCGCCCGTTGCGATAGGCGAAAACGTGCAGGAAGCATGCCACCGCGGCACGACGGCCGGCCCGTCGCAGCGCGCGCGGCGGCGCGTCAGCCTTTGGCGTGCCGCGTGGTCAGCACCATCACCAGCGGGATCGGCCGCGAGCAGCACCGCGGTCAGTGCCGGTCGCGGGCAAGCCGCCCCACTCGATCAGCGGTCCCGTCACCACCGCGGCGAACACCGCGGTCGCGCCGGCGAAGCTCTCGTTCACGCCGATGGCGCGGCCGCGCACCTCGGTGCGCGCGTGGTCGGCGATCAGCGCGGTCGCCGAGACATTGGCCGCCGCCCAGCCGATGCCGACGAGGAACGTGCCGAGCGTGATCATCCCAGTAGCCCGACGGTGAAGGCCACGAGGACCCGCGCCGACCAGCGTGGTCGCGACGCCGGGATACATCACGCGCTCGCGGCCGAAGCGGTCGGCGAGCTTCCCGAGCGGGATCGTGAAGGCGAACATGCCCACCGAATGGAACAGGTGCGACATCGCGATGTGGGTGAGCGAATGGCCGTGATGCGCCAGCACCAGCGAGGTCAGCACCATCACGATCGACATGTTGCCCTGGCCGGCGCAATTGGCGACGATCGCCAGCCGCGTGCGGCATTTCGCGCAGGAGCGTCAGTGCGGTGAACGCCTTGGCGTCATCCGAGCCGGCGCGCTCCGGCGGCCGGATAGCCCGGATAATAGTCGCCGAGCCGCATGCCGATCTGCTTCGGATCGGGCTGCACGAAGCGCACCATGATCATGCCGCCGATGATCAGCGGCGGCAGCATGAACCAGGCGAGCGCCATCGGATCGGGACCGATGCCGGGCGCGAACCGCTCCGACAGCGCCGATCACGATCGGGCTGAGAAACAGGCCCACCACCGAACCGAGCGCGACATAGCCGAGCGCCGGTCGCACGATGGCGCGGCGGGAACATGTCGGTGGCCGCCACGCGCATCTGGTTCGCCGCGTTCATGCCCATGCCGAACATCAGCATGCCGACGACCGAGGCCGACCATGCTCGCCACTGCATCGCCGTGCCGATGATCACCGAACCGAACAGCGCCAGCACGAGGCCGAGATAGGATGCCGGGCTTGCGGCCGTAGATGTCCATGATCCGGCCGATCGGATAGGACACCAGGAAGCGGCTGAGCCCGATCAGCCCGACGAACAGGCCCGCGAGCGCGGCCGAGCCGGTCAGCGCGATCACCATCAGCGGGCCGATGCCATAGGCGAGCTGCATGCCCGCGCCGGTGAACGACTGCGACAGCGCGAACAGCACGGTGTTGCGCTTGATCAGCGACGGGATGCGAAACGTGTCGGGAGACGAATTCTGATTCACGAAAGGGGAGGCCCGGCGGGACGAGGGCGAAAGCAGTAGCAAATTCGTCCCGCGATGTCTGCCCGAAGGCCCTGCCAGTTTCGCCGGGCCGCCACGGCGCGGCCACATGGCTGCGCCGCGATCTCGCAATTGCGAAGTGAACCGGCGGGGCGCGCGGTCAGCCGCGACGCGCCTCCGCCATCGCGCCGTCGTCGATGTAGAACGCGGGATCGCGAGGGCGCGCCGGCCGGCAGGTGGCCGGTTTTCGCCAGCGTGTCGATCACGGTCGCGAGGCCCTTGGTGTTGACCGCCATGTTGCGCGTCATCGCATCGGTGCCGGTGAAGTGATCCCAGGCGCGCTCCGCGTGGCCGAGCGGCGCCGGCAGCTCGCGCGCCGCGATCGCCGCGGAGGCGGCGCGGTTGGCGTAGAAGAAGTCGGTCGCCTTGCAGCATGGCGCGCAGGAATCGCACCGTGGCGTCCCGGTTCTTCGCCACGCGGTCGCGGTTGGCGTTGATCGAGACGAACTGCCAGTCCGGCACATAATCGACCACGTTGCCGAGATGGTTCATGCCCTCGTCCTCGGCGACGAAATTCCACGGCACCGACTGCAGGCCGGCGTCGATCGTGCCCTCCATCAGCGCCTTGTGGCGGGGCGGCACGCCGCCGGTGTCGCGGGTCTTGTAGTCGGCGGGATAATGCAGGCCGTGCGCGGCGAGCATGGTCTGGATGTGGAAGAAGGTGCCCTCCTTCAGGCTGAGGATGCCGATGGTCGCGCCGCGCAGATCCTCGATCCGCTTGAACGGCGCGCGCGCGATCAGCGAATGCACCAGCTTGCCGGTGTTGCCGCCGATAAGCCGCAGCGGGCCGCCGTCCGCCGCGTTCTGCACGGCGAGTTCGGGAGAGCCCAGCACCACCTGCATGGAGCCGTCGAGCAGCGGCGGGATCTGCGAGGCGTTGCCGAACATCGTGGTCTCGACTGCGAGACCCTCGTCCGCGAAATAGCCGTTCTCCAGCGCGATCCACAGCGGCATGTTGAAGAACGTCCGCGACACGATATCCGACGACGAATTTTTCAGGCATCCGCTGCTCTTTCCATTTCTTCCAGAGTGACGCGTCACGCGCGCGACAATAGACAAAGCATTTGATGTTTATGCAATCCTGGTGCACATGACGGCCGCGCCGCGGCCGCCGTCCCGGTCTCAGTCGCGCAGACCGTCCGGCGCGGAGCCTCCGATGTTTGCAACGCCCTCGCGAACCTTCTTCGCCCTGCCCTTCTGGATCGCGGAGCGCATGGGCTTCTTCGAGGCCGAAGGCATCCGCCCGTCGATGGAGATCGTCGGCAGCAGCGCCGACATCCGCGCGCGCCTGCGCGACGGCTCGGTCCGGCTCGCCATCGACACCGCCGACGGCGTGATGGCGGACGCGGTGGCCGGCGGCCCGCTGCGGATCGCGGCCGGCAACGCCCAGCGCCCGCCGCTGTTCCTGATCGCGCGCCCCGAGATCACGACGCTCGCGGCGCTGCGCGGCAAGACCTTCGGCGTGCTCTCGCTCAACGAGGGCAGCTCCAAGCTGATCCCGAAAATCCTCGCCTCGGTCGGGCTCGCGCCCGAAGACTTCCGCATCGTCGAGGCCGGCGGCGCGCCCGCGCGCGTGGCCGCCCTGAAGGAAGGCCGGATCGACGCCGCGCTGCAGCCGATGCCGCTGCACTACGAGGCCGTGGCCGAGGGCTTCAACAACCTCGCCTGGGCCGGCGACTATCAGCCGGACTGGCAGTTCAACACGGTCAACGTGAATGCCGAACTGTCGCGCCGCGATCCGCGGCCGATTGTCGCCGCGTTGCGCGCCTTGCGAAAAGGTCTCGACTTCATGCGCACGGCCCCCGATGAATGCGCCCGCATCGGCGCCGATGCGCTCGGGACGCAGCCTGCGTATGTCGCCCGCGCGATCGCCGACGCCGCAACGATGGAATTGTTTCATCCGCGCTATGCGTGTTCGGAGGCCGGGCTGAGAAACATATTTGAGAACATGCAGGCGAACGGCGCGCTGCCGCGCGATCTGGCCTTCGATCTGGCGCAGGTGACCGCGCCGGAGTTCCTGAACGAGGCCGACCGCGCCTGAGCGTTCGACCGCGAGCGCCCGACAACGCGACACGCACCGAACACACACTTACCGAACATGGGCGGACGCTCGCAGAAGCGCCCGGCGACAATCCCCCAAACCGTCATCGAGGAAACCCCGAGGAGACCATGACCGTCCGATCCCAGTCCATCGCAACCTTCGCCAAGGCCGGCGTGCTCGCCGCCTCCGTCGCAGCCTTCGCGCTGCTCAACACCGGCGCGCAGGCGCAGGCTCCCTCGCAGATCACCCTGGTGGTGCCGTTCGGCGCCGGCGGCACCTCGGACATCAGCGCGCGCGCCATCGCGGCCAAGGTCGAGCAGATGGGCGGCCCGCGCGTCATCATCGAGAACCGCCCGGGCGGCGGCGGCGTGACCGCGGCCAACGGCGTGCGCGAATCCCAGCCGGACGGCCGCACCCTGTTCCTGGCGAACTACGCGACCTTCACCATCAACCGGGCGATGGCGGAGAAATTCCCGTTCGATCCGACCGAGGCGTTCAAGCCGATCACCACGCTGTTCTCGTTCCCGCTGATGCTGGTGGTGCCGACCGCGCTGCCGGCGAAGTCGGTCGACGATCTGGTGAAGCTCGCCCGCGCCAAGCCGCGCGCGATCTCCTACGGCTCGCAGGGCGTCGGCACCGCCGGCCATTTGCTGGGCGAGCTGTTCGCCACCGGCTCCAAGACCGACCTCGTGCATGTGCCCTACAAGGGCGCCGCGCAGGGCGTTGTCGATCTGGTTGCCGGCCGCGTCGACATGATGTTCATCGGCGTGCTGCCGACCAAGCCGCACTTCGACAAGGGCTCGCTGCGCGCGCTCGCGGCCACGTCGAAGAGCCGCCTCAAGGCGGTGCCGGACGCGCCCACGATGGTCGAGCTCGGCTATCCGGACGTGAACACCGACTTCGTCTGGTTCGGCATCGCCGCGCCGGCCGGCACGCCGGACAACGTCGTCAAGGCGATCCACGAGGCCTTCACCAAGGCCGCCGCCGAAAAGGACGTGCAGGAGAAGCTGGACGTGCAGGGCGTGGCGGTCGAGACCTCGACCCCCGAGCAGTTCGTCGCCCGCATCAAGGCCGACTACGAGCGGTTCGCGCCGATCGTGAAGGCGTCGGGCGCGAAGAAGTAAGCGCCGGGCTTCGGAAAAAACCGGCTTCGGAAAACACCGGCGCCGGAAAACACGGGCGCGCGGCCTGCCTTCGGGCGGCCGCGCGCCCTTCTCGTTTTTGCAGCTCGCAACGCTGCCCCGCCGTTCCGCATCGCGCCCTTCCGGAAATCGCCGCGGCTCCCCACATCTCGCTCTCCGAATTGCCATCCGTGGGGCCCCATGCTCGACACCTCCCTGGTCCGCCGGCTCGAGGCCGACGCCGCCGAAATGATCGCGCCGGAGCGCGATCCGGTTTCCGGGTCCGCACCACCCGACGAACGCGTGCTTTTCGACGCCTATTCCGAGGCCATCACCGGCGTGGTGGAGCGCGTCGGTCCAGCCGTGCTGCGGGTCGACACCCGCGGCCGCGACGGACATGCCGGCCGCGGCGGAACCGGCTCCGGCGTCGCGATCTCGCCCGACGGGCTGGTTCTGACCAACGCCCATGTGGTGGCTGGCGCGCGCGAAATCCGGCTCTCCGACATCGAGGGACGCACCGGTGAGGCCCGCCTGCTCGGCATCGACCCCGACACGGACCTCGCGCTGCTGCGCGCCGACGCCGCGCGCGATCACGCCTTCGCGCCGCTCGGAAACTCCAAGGCGCTGCGCCGCGGCCAGCTCGCGATCGCCATCGGCAATCCGCTCGGCTTCGAATCGACCGTGACAGCCGGCGTCGTGTCCGCGCTCGGGCGCACGCTGCGAGCGACCACCGGCCGCATGATCGAGGACGTGATCCAGACCGACGCCGCGCTCAACCCCGGCAATTCCGGCGGCCCGCTCGTGTCGTCGCGCGGCGAGGTGATCGGCATCAACACCGCCGTCATCATGGGCGCGCAGGGAATCTGCTTTGCGGTCGCGAGCAACACCGCAAACCATGTGCTGAGCGAGATCGTTCTGCACGGCCGGGTGCGTCGCGGCTACATCGGCGTGGCGGGCCAGACCGTTCCGTTGCCGCGCCGCCATGCCATCGCGGCCGGAATCGACGGCCGCACCGGCGCAATGCTCTCGGCGGTCGATCAGAGCGGACCCGCGAGTTCGCGCCGGGCTCCTGTCGCACGACATCGTCGTGCGGCTCGACGGCGTGCCCGTCACCGGCGTCGACGACCTGATCCGCCTGCTCGACCGCAACCGGATCGGCCGCCCGATCGCTATCGAGGTGATGCGGCTGGGCCGCCTGCGCTCGTTCGAGGTGACGCCCGGCGAGCGCAAGCCGGGCTAGTTCCGCTCCGCCGGCACCACGACCAGCGAGCGGCCGTCGTCGGGCGGCGGCACGTCCGCCGGATCGACCGCGACCACGGTGCCGACCGGCGCGGTGGTGGCGAGATCGAAGTCGGTCTTGTCCGGCGGGGTCAGCGTCGCCATCACGCGGATGCGGTGGATCACATAGACCGCCAGCAGCGCCTGCGCGATCGCGGTGAACAGGAACAGCGCGCCGGGCCCGAGCCAGGCCATCAGCGCGGAGGCGAAAAACGGGCCGATCGCGGAGCCGAGCCCGTTGGCGAGCAGGATCGTCGCCGCGGTCACCACCGTGTCGCTCGCCGGCGTCTTGTCGTAGCCGTGCGCGGCCGCGAGCGAATAGGTCGGAAGCGCCATCGCGCCGAACAGGAAGCCGAGCGCCAGCAGCGCCGACCCGGTCGGCGGCACGAGCCAGAGCGCGATCCCGGCGACGGTCGATCCCGCCAGGGCCCCGACCAGCACGATGCGGCGGTCGATGCGGTCCGACAGCCGGCCGAGCGGCCATTGCGCCAGCGCGCCGGCCATCACCGCGAAGCTCATGAACCACGCGACCTCGTTGACGCTCAGCCCGCGGCCGGACACCGACAGCGCGCCGAGCCCCCAGAACGCGCCGTTCGACACGCCGATCATGAAGCTCGCCACCAGCGCCACCGGCGCCGCCGCATACAGCAGGCCGGGCCGGAACGACACCGATGGAGATCGGCGCCGGCTGCGCCGAGCGCGTCAGCGCCACCGGCACGATGGCGAGCGAGATCAGCATCGCCGCCAGCATGAAGCCGCCGCCGTCGCCGATCGGATAGAGCGTCACCATGAGCTGGCCGACGGTGAGCGCGGCGAAGTTGACCACGATATAGGCCGACATGATCAGCCCGCGGGTCTCGTTGGTGGCGCGGTCGTTGAGCCAGCTCTCCACCACGAGATAGAAGCCGGCGAGGCAGAAGCCGGTCACCAGCCGGAACACGATCCAGGCCACCGGCTGCGGCGCGAGCGCATAGGCGACGGCGACCGCCGACGCCACCGCCACCATCGCGGCGAAGGCGCGGATGTGTCCCGCCCGCGCGATGACATAGGGCGCGAGCCAGCAGCCCGCGACGAAGCCGATGAAATAGGACGAGGCCACCACACCGAGGACGAGCGCGCCGAAGCCCTCGGCGCTGCCGCGCAGCGGCAGCAGCGTGAACTGCAATCCGTTTCCGATCAGGAGAAGGCCGACCGCCAGGAGCAGCGATGCGATGGGTCGAAGGCTGGTTCTCATCGGTGTCGTCGGTCTCGTCGTGGTCGGCGGGTTCGCAATGCGACAGGCCGAAATGCGATCAGGCCGAATCGTGTTCCGCCCTGCCTTTGCCAGCGAAAAGCGGCAAGGACATGCCGACATGAAAAGCGCGCCGATATGAACAGTGCGCCAACATGAAGGAACGCCCGCCCGCAATCGACAGGCCCGTTCGGGAGACTCCAACGTTAACGGAACGCGCCGATTCGCTCGCCTGCGGCGGAGTGTCCGGGCGCGGGAGCGCCCTTGCGAACGCCCCGAGCGCGAGGGCGGCCTGCGGCCAGCCGCTCAGGACGGCGGCCGCAGCGGCGGTTCGCCGCCCGTCGTCACGCAGCCGGTCGGAACATGGTTCGCGACCTTCACATATTGCGCGGCGACCCAGGGCAGCCGCTCGATGCCGATCCAGACCCGCTTGAGCGGTTTCGGCATGAACATGGTCGCGCCGTAGATCCGGGTCCAGCGCTGGGTGTGCTCGGTGAGCGGCCGCTCGCGCCGCTCCCAGGTCGTCAGCGCCTGCGCGAGATCGCGCAACTCCCCGACCGCGGCTGCGAGCCCGAGCGCGTTCATCATCGCGTGGCCCGCGCCCTGCGCCAGATAGGGCGGCATCGCGTGCGCCGCGTCGCCCAGCACCGCCACCCGTCCCTTCGACCAGCGCTTCAGCCGCACCGTCTGGAACCGCGCCCAATGGGTCTGCGGCCAGTCGGTCTGGTCGCGGATGCGCTCGAATATCTCGCGCAGGAACGGAAACGAGCGGCTCCAGACCTCCGGATCGATCGGCGTGGTGCAGGCCTCCGCGTCGCGCGCCATGCAGGTGATGAGCGCGTAATACTCGCCCCGCGTGACCGGACAGAACAGCATCCGGCGCTTGTCGGACCAGGCCTCGATCATCACGGTGCCCGTGCGGTCGTCCTGCGCGATCTCGCCCGGCAGGCGCGGGAACGTCACCCGCACCCCGCAGTCGCGGCCGACGATGCGCCGCTTCAGGAGCCCGAGCCCGTCGCGCAGCGCGGAGTTG
Organism: uncultured Alphaproteobacteria bacterium; assembly: GCA_963758225.1. Taxonomy (GTDB): domain Bacteria; phylum Pseudomonadota; class Alphaproteobacteria; order Rhizobiales; family Xanthobacteraceae; genus Z2-YC6860. The sequence goes on from CAVWUJ010000009.1 coordinate 293,885, forward strand.
ATGCCGTCGGCGGCCACCACCAGGTCGGCCTCGTGCCTGCGGCCGTCCGCCAGCACGATCGCGCCGGCGGGATCGGCCGCCACCGCCTGCGAGCGGAACAGGATCTCCGCGCCCGCTGCGCGCGCACGCTCCGCCAGCAGGTCGACGATATGCTGGCGCTCGATCCGGTAGGGGCTGCGCTCGGTCCTGCGGGACATCAGGACGCGCCCCCGCGCGTCCATCGAGTCGCGCCGGTCGATCCGCATGCCGCCGGCCAGCACCCGGTCGAGAATGCCGAATGTGCTGAAAATGCGCGCCATGTTGTTATGGATGGCGATACCGTAACCCTCGCCGCGCAGCGAATCGCGGCGCTCGTGCACCCGCACGCGCCAGCCGCGCTCCGCCAGCGCGATCGCCGAGACCAGGCCCCCGAAGCCGGCGCCGACGATTTCCGCGTGTCCCGGCTGCACCGTCGACACCCCTCGCATTTGCAATCCGGCCGGGAGACGGTGACCGGGATCGCGCCGCGGCGCAATTCCGCCCGTGCATGCCAGCCCGGCCCTTGCGACGATGCCGACACGGGTTTCGCCCGCCGTCAGGGCTCGCCGGCGCCCAAATTGGTTATAGAATGCAACGAATCGGCCGCGCATCAGTCTCAACAGATCCATGACCAGTCCCGACGACCACCTCTCCCCCATCGCCGGCCCCGCCGACGACGCGCTGATGTTCGAGCTCGCGCCGGTGTCGCTGTGGCTGGAGGACTACAGCGCGCTGAAGGCGCATGTTCGACGCAATGGCGCGCCGAGGGCGTGACCGATCTGCGCGCGCTATCTTCGAGGCCGACCCCACGCGGGTGCTGGAATGCTCGACCCGCATCCGGCGTGCATCAAGGTCAACCGCAAGACGCTCGACCTGTTCGAGGCCGACGACCTCGACCACCTGGTCGCCAACCTCGACCGGGTGTTCCGCGACGACATGCTCAAGACGCCACATCGAGGAGCTGGTCCAGCTCTGGGACGGCGCGACCACGCTTTTCCAGCAACACGGTCAACTACACGCTGACCGGCCGCCGCCTCGACATCCAGCTCAAGGCCTGATCCTGCCCGGCTACGAGAACGACCTGGGAGCGCGTGCTGATCGCGATCGAGGACGTCACCGAGCGCGAGAACGCGCGGCGCGAGCTCGCGCTCAGCGAGGACTACGCCCGCGGCCTGTTCCAGCATTCGCCGGTCTCGCTGTGGGTCGAGGACTTCTCCGCGCGTCAAGCGCGCTGCTCGACGAGGTGCGCGAGCCGCGGCATCACCGACCTGCGGGTGTTCACCGACGTGCATCCGGAGTTCGTCGGCCGCTGCATCAGCGAAATCCGCGTCATCGACGTCAACCGCCAGACGCTGGAGCTGTTCGGCGCGCCGGACAAGCCGACGCTGCTGCGCCGCCTCGCCGACGTGTTCCGCGACGAGATGGAGCATGCATTTCCGCGAGCAGCTCATCGACCTGTGGGACGGCAAGCTGTTCCAGCTGCGCGAGGTGGTGAATTACGCGCTCGACGGCACCAAGCTGCATGTGCTGCTGCAGTTCTCGGTGCTGCCCGGCCACGAGCGAGACTGGTCGCTGGTGCAGGTCGCGCTCACCGACATCACCGCGCGCAAGAAGGCCGAGGCCTATCTCGAATATCTCGGCACCCACGACGTGCTGACCAAGCTGCTCAACCGCTCGTTCTACGTCGACGAGCTGAACCGGCTCGAGCGCAAGGGCCGCAGCCGGTCACGCATCATCATCGCCGACCTCAACGGCCTGAAGGAGCGCCAACGACGAATTCGGCCATGCCGTCGGCGACGCGCTGCTGCGCCGCGCCGGCGAGGTGCTCAACTCCGCTGGTCGAGAAGCCGCACCACGCCGCGCGCATCGGCGGCGACGAGTTCGCGGTGCTGATGCCCGGCGACCGACGAGGCGCAGGCGCGAGGCGATGATCGAGAGCATCGGCAAGCTGATCGAGATCAACAACCAGTTCTATCCCGACCTGCCGCTGAGCCTGTCGATCGGCATCGCCACCCAGCGGCCGGGCGAGCGGCTCGAAGCGGTGGTCAAGCGCGCCGACCTGCGCATGCTCGACGCCAAGCGCGAGCACTACTCCACCGCCAACAACGACCGACGCCGCGCGAGCCTGGTGCCGAGCAGTTAAGGTCATCGCGCCGCAGTCCCGCCCGATGCCCCTCGCAAAGCATGATTGTTTCATCCGTCATCGCCGGGCCTGTCCCGGCGATCCCGCTTGAGCGAGCGCAATGCGTCGCTGCACGGGATGCCCGGCAAGGCCGGGCGTGACGTGCAGAGCGCCCGCCCCGATTACGGACGTTCGCCCGCCTACAGCCGCAGCAGAAACAGGCTCAGGTCCGGCACGGCCATCAAGAGGATCGTGATCAGGACCATCACGATCACGAACGGCAGCGCGCCGATGAAGATGTCGGACAGGGTCACGAAGTCCTTCGGCAGCACGCCCTTCACGACATAGACCGACGAGCCCGAACGGCGGCGTCAGCAGCCCGATCTCGATCGCCACCATGGTGACGATGCCGAACCAGATCTTGTCGCCGTCGAGCGCCTCCAGCACCGGCAGCATGATCGGCAGGATGATCAGCATGATCGACACCGAGTTCGAGGATCATGCCGAGCAGCAGCAGGATCACGAAATAGACCGCCAGGAACATCGCCATGTCGAGGCCGGCGGTCGTCACCCAGTCCGAGACCATGCATCGGAATGCCGGTCAGCGCCACCTGCCGCGTGTAGAGGTTCGCCGCCACGATCAGGAACAGGATCGCCGCCGAGACGAACGACGTTTCCAGGACGATGGCGCGGAATTCGGTCCAGCCGATCCGGCGCTTGACGAGCGCCAGGACGAAGGCGAAGGCGGTGCCGACCGCCGCCGCCTCGGTCGGCGTGAACAGGCCGCCATAGATGCCGCCGACCACGGCACAGACCAGCACCGCGATCGGCACGAGCTGGCCGCCGATCTGCGCCCATGTGACCGAGCGGCACGGTCGTCGGCCGGACGCACGTTGCCGACGAAGCGCGGCATGAAATAGGTCATCGCGATAGATCGCCAGCCCGAAGGCGACCGACAGAATGATGCCGGGGATGATCGCGGCGATGAACAGCCGGCCGACCGATGCCTCCGCGACCAGGCCGTAGACGATCAGCAGCAGGCTCGGCGGGATCAGCATGCCGAGCACCGAGGAGCCGGCCACGGTGCCGACCGAGAACCGCTTGGTGTAGCCGTGCTTCACCAGTCTCCGGCACCGCGATGCGGCTGAACACCGCCGCCGAGGCGATCGAGGAGCCGACGATCGAGGCGAAGATCGCATTGGCGCCGACCGTGGCGATGCCGAGCCCGCCGCGCAGCCTGCGCAGCAGGCCGGCCGCGACCTGGAAGGCGTCGCGCCCGACGTCGGCCTTCTCCAGCACCAGCCCCATCATGATGAACAGCGGGATCACGCCGAACTCGTAGGAGCCGACGCCGGTCGAGGCCGCGAGGCCGAGCATGTTCATCCGCCAGCGTCTCGCTGCCGCGGATCACCCAGATGCCGAGATAGGACAGGCTCATCAGCACCAGCGGGATCGGCATGCCGAGCATCACCAGCACCAGCATGCGCCGCCGATCGACCAGATGCCGACGTGGATCGGCCGCAGGTCGCCGAGTGGACATGAAGGCGCACGAACAGCGACGACCCCGCACAGGTAGACCGCCGCCCGACAGCAGGTCGGAGGCCGGCCCGCCGCGCCGGCCCGCGCCATTTGTCCCCCGGCGCCTGCGCCGCGCCGGCCGCGGGCCGCAGGATGGCCAGGGCCTCGAGGATCGCGAGCTTCACGAACTGCAGCAGGCCGAAGGCCGCGCCGACGATCAGCGCCAGACTTGAACGGCCAGACCGGGATCTCGTACGCGCCCTGCACGCCGGCGTATTCGCCGCTGGTCCAGGCCTGCATGAAGTCGCGGCCAGGCCCAGTCCAGAATCTTCCAGAACAGGAACACGCCGACCAGCGCTGAAGACGAGGTTGAACACCGCCGCGGCGCGCGGGCTGCGCGCCTCGAGCACGCCGATGACGAGTTCGGCGCGGACCAGCCGCCATTGGGCGATGGCGCTCGGCAAGCTGCAGGAACACGCAGGCCGGCACCGACAGCGCGATGAATTCGGCCACGCCCGAGATCGGCGCGTTGAACACGTTGCGCATCACGATGTCGGCGCAGATCAGCGCCATGATGGCGAAGATCCACAGCGCGCTGACGATCGAGAGCAGCGAAGTTGAACGCCGCGTCGATCCGGCTCCGATGGCGTCGCGACGGTCTCGCGCCCGCGCGGCCGGTGACGCTTCGCATTCCTGCGTTACGCTCCGTCCCGGCGCATCCGCGTCGGGTCTTGCGGTCAGCACAACGTCCGGGCGCGCATCGCGCCCGGACGTCTGGCTAAGCCGGCTCCGGCGCCGGACTGCGAGCGTCAGAGGCCCTTGTCCCAGTCGCGCGCGGGCTTCGCGCCCGGCCGCGCGCATCGCGTCCATGTATTCGCTCCATGAGCTGCTTGCCCGGCATGCCGCGCTTCTCGGCCGCGTCGGCCCAGGTCTTCGCGAGGTTGCGGCATGGCCTTGGCCCAGCGCATGCGCTCCTCGTCGGGCAGCGTGGAGATCGCGCGCGCCCTCCTTCTTCATGCGCTCGAGGCCGGCCTTCTCGCGCTCCTGCACGATGCGGATGTTCTCCGCGGCGTATTGCTGCGCGATCGGCAGCATGACGTCGCGCACCTCCTGCGGCAGGCTCTCCCAGCGCTGTCTTGTTGGCGGCGAAGGCGCCGAAGGTCACCGCGCCCATGTTCACATAGGTCACATAGGGCGCGACCTCGTGCAGCTTGATCGGCACCGCGCCCGACGGGATCAGCACCACGCCGTCGCCGACGCCGGTCTGCAGCATGTTGTAGAAGTTCGGGATGCCGGCGTTCACCGCGGTGGCGCCGAGGCCCTCCATCCAGGCGCCGACCGCGCCGGCGGCGAGGATGCGCTTGCCCTTGAGGTCGGCCAGCGACTTGACCGGGAACTTGGTGAAGAGCTGATAGGAGTCCGAGCGTGGTCGCCGAGAAGTAGATGGCGTTCTGGCTCTCCCACTCCTTCTTGAAGTGCTCGTTCTTCTCCATCAGCTCGTCCATCACCTTGACCGCGATCGTTCGGGATCGTCGGTCGACGAAGGGCGTGGCGAACATGATGTTCTGCAGCGGCATCTTGGCCGGCTCCCAGAGCGTGCCGACCCAGCCGAAGTCGGCGATGCCCTGCTCGATCGCCTCGATCGTGTTCTCGAAATTGTAGAGCACGCCGCCGTAGGCCTCGTTCCACTGGATGCGGTACTTGGAGCCCTTCGCCTCCAGCGCCTTGTTGGTCTTCTGGACCACGGTGTTGCGCATCGCCAGCACCCACGGGATCACCGGCGGATGGCTCGACCCGATGGTCAGGCGGATGGTTTCGGTTTTCTGCGCCGCGGCCGGCCGGCAGAGCCAGCGCTGACGGCGGCGGCGGCGGCCAGCATCCAGGCGTCCAATCTGCATCGTCGTCTTCCTCCCCGTGGTCCTCGGATTCGCCCGGGCGGTGCGGCCTTGCAGACCGGCATCCCGCCGCGTGCGGCGTTCCCTGCGCCGAGAGTTATTGCATCGCCGCGCGTTGTCGAGAGCATTGATGTCCGAACCGCCGAGCGCCCGCGTCGCAGCCTCGCGCCGCGGCGTGCTGCCGCGTCAGGGTTTGCCGCAATGCTCGCAACGAAGGCGCCGGCGCCGGCGTTTCGCCTATGGTGCGGCCCCGACCGCAAGGACGAATCACAATGCTCGACTCGCTCGTTCGCGACTGGATGGACCGGTTCACGCTGCGGACCGGCGCGCCGGCGGCGGCGCGCCAGGCCGGCGCGATCCCCTATACGATCGTCAAGGGCCAGCCGGTGTTCCTGCTGATCACCTCGCGCGGCACCGGACGCTGGATCTTTCCCAAGGGCGCGCTGATCGACGGGCTGACGCCGTGGCAGACTCGCCGCGCGCGAGGCCTTCGAGGAGGCCGGCGTCGAGGGCGACATCGAGATCGCAGCCGATCGGCGCCTATCGCACCGTCAAGCGCAGCGGGCTGTCGCGCGCCTGGTGATCGAGGTCGATCTCTATCCGCTGCGGATCTTGCGCCAGCTCGACGAATGGCCGGAGAAGCACCAGCGCCACCGCCATTGGGTGATCCTGCCGGAGGCGCGGCGGCTTCTGTCCGATCCCCGGCTCGCCGACCTCACTGCCGCGCTAGCGTGCCGCCCACGCTGCCTTGCGTCGCGAAGCGACCGGCTCCAAGTCCGCCGAGCAATCTGACGCCTGGCTGAGCGTCGAACCAGTGGCTTACCCGGACACGGCGTCATCACCAGATAGATGCAGCGCGGCCAGCAGCCCCGCCGCCGGCACCGTCACGACCCAGGCCGCGGCGATGCCGAACACATGCTGGCGGCGCACCAGCTTGCGGCGCTCGCGCTTCTGGTAGTTGAGCCAGCGCCTGTTCCGGCGTGCGGTTGAGCTTGGACGGCTCCAGGAACAGCGAGCGCGGCCGCACCGCCGGGTTCGGCACGCCCTTGTTGGTCAGGTATTCGCGCAGGAAGCCGACGCCGAACACCGCGCCGACCGCGATATGGGTCGAGGACACCGGCAGGCCGAGCGCCGAGGCGACCAGCACCGTGGTCGGCCGCCGCCAGCGCCACGCACCAGGCGCGGATCGGGTCCATCTTGGTGATCTTCTCGCCGACGGTGCGGATCAGCCGCGGGCCGAACAGCGCAAGGCCGAGCGAGATGCCGACCGCGCCGATGCCCAGCACCCACAGCGGCAGCGCCAGCTGCCCGGCCTCGATCGCCGTCGCCCGGCTGGGCGGCATGGACGATCGCCGCGAGCGGACCGACCGCATTGGCCACGTCGTTGGCGCCATGCGCGAAGGACAGCAGCGCGGCGGCGAAGATCAGCGGCAGCTTGAACAGATTGGCGACCTGCTTGCGCCGGTTCTCCATGTCGCGTGCGAGCGCTTGCAGCACCCACGAGCCGGGCGACAGCGCGGCCGCACGGCGAAGCCCGCGATCCCGATCAGCAGCACCAGGTAGGCCGGCGGCCGACCAGACCCGGCTGACAGGCCCTTGTGCGCCAGATACATGGCGAACACGCCGGTCATCAGGCGCGAACAGCACCGGCACCCAGCGCCGCGCCGCCGCCACCCGGTCCGGCCGGAACAGCACCGCCGCCTTGACGAAGCCGAGCAGCACCGCCGCCATCAGCCCGCCCAGCAGCCGGCGAGATCACCCAGCTCGCGGCGATCGCGCCGATCATCGGCCACGACACCGCGCGCGACGCCGGCGGCCGCGCGCCCCGGCGCCGACCACGCCGCCGACCACCGAATGGGTGGTGGAGACCGGCGCGCCGAGAATGGTGGCGAGGTGGATCCACATCGCCGCCGCCAGCAGCGCCGCGATCATCACCAGGATGAACGAGCCCAGGTGCTCATCCCGTCGGCCGCGGATGATGTCGCGCGCGACCGTGGTGGTCACGTCGCCGCCGGCGAGGATCGCGCCCGCCGCCTCGCAGACGCGGCGATCACCAGCGCGCCGGTCAGGGTCAGCGCGCGGCTGCCGACCGCCGGGCCCATGTTGTTGGCGACGTCGTTGGCGCCGATGTTGAGCGCCATATAGGCGGCGACGACCGCACGCCAGGATCACGAAATAGCCGAGCGGCCCCTCGCCGATCGACAGGCTCGCGACCGCGATGGTGCCGAGCAGGAACACGGCCAGCAGCCCCGGCGTCGCCAGCGGCCGCGACAGCGACGGCGTGGCGGTCTCGATGCGGACGACCTTCTTCAGATCCTTGTCGAGCGTGCTTTTGGCCACAGATCCCCCGGCCGGTCCTTTTCCGAGCGGCGGCTTTAGCATCCGACCGGGCCGGAAATCATGCCGTCATCGGCGTGTCATACACGGAAAATGGCCGGGCCCATCAGGATGCGGCGGGCCTGCCTGGAGCGCCCAGTCGGCTTTGCCGGCTCCGGCTTGGAGGCATCAGGCTTGGAGGCATCGGGCTTGGCCGCATCGGGCTTGGGCGGATCGCGGGTCGTGGCGCTGCGCAGCGGCCGCTCCTCCATCGAGCAGGAGGAAGACCAGGGCGATGCGCCAGGAACACCCAGGCGGAGAAGAACATCCAGCCGAACACCGGCGCCACATCGTTGCCCAGCCCGTGAGATCTGCGTGGCCAGTTCCGAGACCCCGGTGCGCGCCGGTGCCACGGCCCGAGGCTGGCGCCGAAACCCGCCAGCAGGATCGCGCCCATCACCGCGACCACGAAGGCCGAGACCAGCGAGCGGAAGAAGTTCAGCGCGCCCATCGCCGATGCCGACCTGATATTGCGGCACGGCGTTCTGGATCGACACCGTGGTGACGGGATAGACCGTGCCGATCGCGGTGCCGACGACGCACATCAGGATGATCGCATAGGTGAGCGGCATCGCCGGCCACCAGACCAGCACCGCCTGCGCGATCAGCGCCGGCGAGCAGCCCGCCGACCGGCGCCCATTTGTAATGGTTGAAGTAGAGCATCACCTGGCCCGGAGAGGATCGAACCCGGCGTGGTCAGCGCGATCGGGATCAGGGCGAGGCCCGACTGGGTCGCGGTCAGCCCGTGCACCACCTCGAAATAGAGCGGCAGATAGATCGTCAGGCCGATCGAGGCGCCCATGGCGAACGAGCCGGCGCCGGTGCCCATGCGCATGACCGGATTGCCGAGCACGGTCAGCGGCAGGAACGGCTCCGGCGCGCGCGTCAGCCGGATCGCGAACAGAAGCGACAGGATCAGGCTCGCCGCGAACAGCGCCAGGATCTGCAGAGACATCCAGGCAATAGCGCGTGCCGCCCCAGGTCAGCGCCAGCAGCACCGGCACCGCCGAGCCCATCATCAGCACCGCGCCCAGGATGTCGAGCCGGTGCTTGCGCTCGTTGCGCGGGATGTGCGCCAGGTTGCGCCAGGACAGGTAGGCCGCGCACAGCGCCAGCGGGATGTTGAGTCCGAACACCGCGGTCCAGTGGAAATGCTCCGCCAGCACGCCGCCCAGCACCGGCCCGCCGACGCCGGATGTCACCCAGACGACGCCCATATAGGCCTGGTACCGGCCGCGCTCGCGCGGCGCGACGACGTCGGCGATCACCGCCTGGGCCAGCGGCAGGATGCCGCCGCCGCCGATGCCCTGCAGCGCGCGGCCCAGGATCAGCGTCATCATGTTGGGCGCGACGGTGCACAGGCACCGAGCCGGCCAGGAACAGGCCGATGGCCGTCAGCATCATGGCGCGGCGGCCGTAGATGTCGGACAGCTTGCCGTAGAGCGGCGCGACCGCGGTCGAGGTCAGCAGGTAGGCGGTCACGATCCAGGACAGGTTTTCGAAGTCGTCGAAGTGGCGGCCGATGGTCGGCAGCGCCGTGGCGACGATGGTCTGGTTCAGCGCGGCGAGGAAGGTCGCCAGCATCACGCCGAAGAAGATGGTGCGGATTTCGGCGTGGCTCAGGAGGCGCGGCGCGGCCTGCGCCGCCGCCGCCTCATGCGCGGCGATGACGTGGCGGTCCTCCTCGCCGGAGCCGCGCGGGGCGGGCGTGCCGGGGCTGGCGGGTTTGGCGGACGGAACGGCGCCGAACCCGGCCGCCGTCGCCGCGGCGTCGGGTGTGGCGGGTGTGCCGGCTCCCGCAGCCGGCCGCCCGGAATCCGGGGGCGTCGCCCCGTCTGGTGCGCTCATCGTGGCCTTGCTTCGCTCGTTCCCCGGAGGTGCGGCGCGCTCGCCGCAGGCCACATTCTCCTCTGCGCGTTGCGAAATCAATCGCCGCGCGAGCGCGGCAGCCATGAGGGAACGGCCGCCAGCGAGCGGATGCGTGGGCCGTTTCGCGGATGCGCTGACGCGCGCTCGCGCCAGAACCGGGCGGCGGCTTCGTTGACGCGGCGGTCGCGCTCGATCTCCTCGGGCGTCTGCGGCGCGAGCTCCTCCGGCGGCGGCAGCAGCGACGGCGTCGGCACGCGCGACGGCCGAGCGACGGTCCCCGGCGCAGGCTGCGGCGCGTTCACCGGCGGCGCGGAGGGCGTTGGTCCAGAAAGCGGCGGCGCGGAAGGCGGCGACGGTGCGGGCAACGGCGCAAGCAACGGTACGGGCAACGGCGTCGGATCAGGACGCGGCGGAGAATGCGCCGCCCGCCAGATCCCGCGCAGCCGGTCGATCTCGGCGAGATGGTGGAGTGCGACGGCGGTCCATTCCATTTCGTGCAGCGCGTCCGCCTGCGCGGCGGCCTTCCCGGCCAGCGCCTCGGCCCGGCGACCGGCGACCAGCGCCCGCGTCGCGCCCTTCGGATCGAGCGCCTTCAATCCGCTCGCGTGGGGCTTGTCCGCATCCTCGGAGCGCACGAACCGTCCGCCCGCGCCCCGCGCCTGCGCGCCGCGCACGGCATAGCGCCGCCGCCAGCCGCCCCTTGCAACGTGTTTGTAGAGCGTGCGTTCGCTGACGCCGAGCAGCCGCGCGATCTCGCGCACCGGAACGACGCCGGCCTCGTAAAGCCGTTGCGCCATCGCCGAGGGCGTGTCGCCCGCCGGTTCCCCGGCATCGGCGGCGTCCGGCGCGCAGGCCGCGCCCGCGGCGGGAGCGGCATGGGCCTCATCGGGCAAGGTGGCTTCGGCGACATAGAGCGCGCGCGCCATCGCGCGCCGCGAGCGGGGGCGGAGTTCGGTCATGGCTGTCGAGAACAGAACGGTGGGAGGATGCCGGAAGACTAGCGCAGGAGCGTGACGCAGACAAGGAATATTTTCCGCAATCGAAAAGCCCGCCTGCTCGGCGGATCGCGTCGTCCGCCGCGCCGTCCTTTTCCTCTAACGTCCCGCCGGCTTCCGCTTTGCCCCCTTGGGCCACTTCCCCGGCCAGCTCACGATGTGCTTTTCGAGGTCGTCGTCGGGCACGTCCTTCTCGTTCGCGCCGACCTTGCCCTTCACCGAGACGCCCGCGGCGTGCACCGTCTCCGGGTCGCCCGAGACCAGCGGGTGCCACCAGTAGAGGTCGCGGCCCTCGGCCACGAGCTTGTAGGCGCAGGTCGGCGGCAGCCACACGAGGCGGCGCACGTTGCGCGAGGTGAGCTGCACGCAGTCCCTCACCTTCTGCTGCCGGTTCGGATAGTCGGTGCAGCGGCAGGTGTCGCCGTCGAGCAGCACGCAGCCGACGTCGGTGAAGAAGGTCTTGTTGGTCTCCTCCTCCTGCAGCTTGTTCAGGCAGCAGCGGCCGCAGCCGTCGCACAGGCTCTCCCACTCCTCGCGGGTCATGTCCTTCATCGCCTTGCGGCGCCAGAAGGGAATGTCGTCTCTGGGGGTCGGACGCTTCGGGACGGGCATGGCGTGTGTCTAGCGGATCGGGCGCGGCGCGCCAGCGCAATTCGCGCCGGCCTCGCGAACCAGACGAGGATCTATTCGGCAGCCGTGACCGCAGGAAGCGCAATCGTCTCGATCTTGGAAAGGTCGAGCTTGCCGGAGGCATGATCGATATCGAATCCGACCACCTCGCCATTCGCGTCGAGATCGACCACGAGCCCTTCGACGACCTCCCGGGATTGCGTGCCGGGGCGGCGTTTCAGTTCGATATAGAGACTGTCCGTCTCGGGATGGTAGTGCAGCTTCACGGCTGGTCCTCCCGGAAGTTCCGGTCGAGAAAGGCATTATGGACGGTTTTGCCGTCCTCAAGCGTCATCGCCCGTCCGGACCGCTTCGGCTATTCCGCCGGCCCCGCCTTGCGCGCGCGGTCGCGGCGATCCTGCCAGCGGGTCAGCAGAAACAGCAGCACGCCGAACGCCACCGCCAGCCAGGGTGCGATCACAAGGGAAAGGCCGACCGCGTTCAACTGAAGCGCGCTAGTTTGCCTTGAAATAGCGGAACCCGATCCATCCGAGCCAAGCACCGATCATTGCCGGCACACCCGACACGTACAAATGCGGCTCCAGTCGAAAGTGGATGCCGAGCGCCGCCCCGATGATGAGCCCAAGAACAAATCCACCGAGGGTCCAAGCGAACACCATGGGAGCGATCCAATCACGCGACGATCGGAATCAAAGCCGGTCACCACAGGTCGACACAGGCCGGCACCCGGCCATCCGGCGATGTTGAAGTTCCCGTACCCAGGTTGAATGGTTAGGAAAAATCCACAAATTCCGGCTAAAACGGCACCGCCCCGCACGCCCCTGCCAGGGTCATGCGAGGCGGCTCACCCCTCCAAACCAAGGAGGGAGCTTAGGCACCTCACCTGCGCGTCGCCCGTCAAGTTGATCGCGCCGGGAGGCTCTTGCCCCCATACAAAGGGGGTAGTTCGGGAGGGTCGGGCTAGGCCGACGCTCAATCATCCCATGGTGGTCCTACGCGTGGGCCGCCAAACCTCGCTGTCCGTGTCTTGGGTAAGGAACCCCTCGGCCTTCAGTCGCGAAAGTTGTGGGCTGAGGCTTTGGGGGTTGATGTCGCGCGCGTAAGCATCCTGGATGAATTGCCGGATTTCGGTCGCGGTTGCGCCGGTTGTCAGGAATTTGTCCCGGAAAGCTCGCAGAACTAGTTGTTTAATTGTCAGATCGGCGGGATTGCCGATGATCGCGGCGGCGGCATTAGCCAGATTGCCCGCAGCACCGGCCGCCTGGGCTATTTGATTGTGAAACGCCTGCATGGACTTGCCGATGTTTTCGGCGGCCCTGCGTGTTTCTGCGAACCCCTTGAGGGCACTCGACATATCGAGGGATTTGGCAGCCCCCAAGATGTCAAGGGCCGCTATCGCTGGCGTTAACGATTTCGCTGCGCTGGCGGGGTCCACCACAGTAGGACGAGTTGCGGACTCCGCAATCGCAGACTGCTCAGCCAAGGGCTGTTGCATGGGCGTATTGGTCCGGTTCTGAATCTCAAGACTTCGACCGACCGACCATGCGTTTGACGGCCTCTAGGTGGGCCAGCTCCGTTTCCTTGACCTCAAGATCGGCTCGGATTGCGGCGATCTTGTTCGTAAGCTCGCGAACGCGCCTTTCGATGAAGGCGGCTAGGGTCTCTTCGCGGTCATTGTCCATCGGTCGCAGTTTCCCGTTGACCGAAGTCCAACCATTGGTGTATGGAGGGGGCCTACCACAGCGCCCCAGCACGATACCTAGTGCTGGCCTTCGAATCAAACAGCGGACTGCCTCTTGGCAGTCCGCTTTTGCGTTTACGCTAAAGTCAGTGAGATTTCAAGAGTCCAGTCTTCAAGCGCGTCTCTTTTGCGTCTTTCAGACTGCGAAAGTACTTTACGTACCCAATGGCCGTGATACTCTTGAAACCTCAAGAGGAATTAAGGCCATGTCAAACGCTGTTTTGGATGCCGCCCATTTCCACGATGAGGAAGCGGCATACGCCTATCTGGAAGCCCGTATTTGGCCGAACGGCCCCGTCTGCCCTCATTGCGGCGGCGTAGACCGGATCGGTAAGTTGAAGGGCAAGAGCACGCGGGTTGGCGTCTATAAGTGCTACCAGTGCCGCAAGCCATTCCGCGCGACAGTCGGCACGGTTTTCGAGGCCAGCCATATTCCGCTCAGGCTTTGGCTCCAAGCCGTACACTTGATGTCCGCCAGCAAAAAGGGCGTGTCGAGCAACCAGATTCACCGCATTCTTGGCGTCACGCTTAAGACGGCATGGTTCATGTCGCATCGCGTGCGCGAGGCCATGCGCGCGCTCGGCATGGAACCGATGGGCGGCAACGATCAGGTTGTCGAAGTGGACGAAACGAAATTCGGATTTGAGGACGGCGCGAACAGCAAGACGCCGCGCTATGCCTCTCAGTTCCGCAACACGGTTCTCACGCTGGTCCAGCGCGGCGGCTCCGCTCGCTCGTTCCACGTTGACTGCACGTCGGTTGCCGACGTGCTTCCCATAGTGCACGCGAACATCAAGCGTGAAAGCATCGTTATGACGGATGAGGCAAGCTGGTATCGCTCGCTCGGCGGCAAGTTCTTTAGCCACGACTCGGTGAACCACAGCGGCGGCGAATACGTCCGCGGCGACATTCATACGAACACGGTTGAAGGCTACTATTCGATCTTCAAGCGCGGCAAGAAGGGCGTCTATCAGCATTGCGCCGAAAAGCATCTGCACCGCTATCTCGCGGAGTTTGATTTCCGCTACAGCAATCGGATCGCTTTGGGCGTTGACGACGTTGCCCGTTCTGACCGCGCATTGCAGGGTATTGTCGGCAAGCGGTTGACCTACAAGCAAACTGGTCACTGAGAGGCCGCATGGGAAAAGCAGGCGAAAAGCAAAAGCGTCGCCCAAAGCTTAAGGACAAGAAACAATCCGAGCGGTTCAAGGAAGCCGCCCGGGAGCTTGGTGCCGATCAGGAAAGCGATGCGATGGATCGCGTTGTCAAGGAAATGGCTCGCACTAAAACCGCGCCGAGAGGCACAAAGCCGAATTGAATAATCCCTCTGGCTTGCGGCCAGAGGGCAACTATTGATCTTGGAATCAGTGAATTGGGTTGTCGCGTTACTTGGTGCGACCGCATCCGAACGTCAGCACGAATCGCCAACGCCAAATGCGACCCCATGCAATAATCTGCATGTTGGGCTCCTAAAAAGTGGAGCTGGGACCTCATACCAATGAACAAAATCATTGCGCGGTGTTGGACTGCCGCACGACACAACATAATCACCCCAAAGGGTTTGGTTCCCGTCTTCCAGCATCTACGGGCCACCTTGGGTCACCGCCAATATAGCGTGGGATCGACTTGCTGCCAGGGGTTTGGGTACGGGAAGTCGAATATCGCGGGCCACCCATAAGAACAAAAATAGAACATATATCCCTCCACCGTCAACCACCCCCTCCCCCATTTCCATTCACCCTGTGACCCTCCGGGCATGGCCGCGCCCCCTTCGATGGGCTAGATAAGGGAGCGAGACAGGCGCGCCCGGCCGGCGGCGGCGGGGCCGCGCGCTGCGCGTTTTCTTCGTCCGTTCAAGGCGTTGCGCCGCTGGAGAGGCCTCGTTGCGCGACCTCGATCCAAATCCCGGGACGGCCCTGAAGGCCCGCATCGGCCGCTGGCTGCTCGCCGCCGACGCCTGGATCGATTCGGCGCTGTTCCAGGCCGGGCGCTGGTCGCGCGAGCTGTTCGAGCGCTTCTCCGACACGTCATGGACCGGTTCCACGTCTCCGGCTGGCGGCGCTGGGCGGTGGTCGAGCCGCTGTCGGAGGGCGCGACGCTCGGCGCCGGCGGCCTCGTCGTGATGCTGGCGCTGGCGATGCCCGCCTTCGAGGAAACCGCGAACGACAACTGGCTGCAAGACGTCCGAACTCGCCGTGACCTTCCTCGACCGCTACGGCAACGAGGTCGGCAGCCGCGGCATCAAGCACAACGAATTCCGTGCCGCTGGAGGAGTTTCCCGACCACCTGATCAAGGCGACGCTCGCCACCGAGGACCGCCGCTTCTACGAGCATTTCGGCATCGACGTCGCCGGCACCTTCCGCGCGCTGCTGGTCAACGCGCGCGCCGGCGGCGTCGTGCAGGGCGGCTCGTCGCTCTCGCAGCAGCTCGCCAAGAACCTGTTCCTCACCAACGAGCGCATCGCTCGAGCGCAAGGTGAAGGAGGCGTTCCTGGCGATCTGGCTGGAGACGCGGCTGACCAAGAACGAGATCCTCAAGCTCTATCTCGACCGCGCCTATCTCGGCGGCGGCGCGTTCGGCGTCGACGCCGCGGCGCAGTTCTATTTCAACAAGTCGGTGAAGGACGTCACGCTGGCGGAAGCGGCGATGCTGGCGGGCCTGTTCAAGGCGCCGGCGCAAGCTTTGCGCCGCACGTCAACCTGCCGGCGGCGCGCGGCCGCGCCAACGTGGTGCTCGACAACCTGGTCGAGGCCGGGATTCATGACCGAGGGCCAGGTGTTCGGCGCCCGCCGCAATCCCGCCATCGCCATGGACCGCCGCGACGAGCGTTCGCCGAACTATTATCTCGACTGGGCCTTCGAGGAGATGAAGCGCCTCGTCGACAGGATGCCCCGCACCATGACCGAGCGCACCTTCCTCGTGCGCACCGCGCTCGACAGCGGGCTGCAGCGCGCCGCCGAAACCGCGGTGGAGAATTCGCTCCGGCAATACGGCCGCGACTACAACGCGCGGCAGGCCGCGGTGGTGGTGGCCGATCTGGACGGCGCGGTGCGCGCGATGGTCGGCGGCCGCGACTATGGCGCGAGCCAGTTCAACCGCGCGGTCGATGCGCTGCGCCAGCCCGGCTCCTCGTTCAAGCCCTATGTCTACGCCGCCGCGCTGATGAACGGCTTCAACCCGAAGACCACGGTGGTCGATGCGCCGATCTGCCTCGGCAACTGGTGCCCGCAGAACTACGGCCGCTCGTTCGCCGGCTCGGTGTCGCTGACAAGGCGATCACCAAGTCGATCAACACCATTCCGGTGCGCCTGTCGCTCGACCATCGGCAAGGGCAACGCGCGCGCCGGGCGCAACACGATCGTCACGGCTGGCGCGCGACTTCGGGCTGAAGACGCCCGCTGAACGACACGCCGTCGCTGCCGATCGGCGCGGCCGAGGTCAACGTGCTGGAGCACACGGTCGCCTTCGCCACCTTCCCCAACGAGGGCAAGGCGGTCACGCCGCACGCGATCCTCGAGGTGCGCACCGCCACCGGCGAGGTGATCTGGCGCTTCGACCGCGACGGGCCGCAAGCCGCGTCAGGTGATTCCGCAGCAAGGTCGCGCTCGACATGAACATGATGCTGGACAGCGCCGCCGAGACGCGGCACCGGCCGCCGCGCCATGCTCAACGGCGTGCGCATCGCCGGCAAGACCGGCACCACCAACGCCCACCGCGACGCCTGGTTCGTCGCCTTCACCGGCAATTACGTCGCCGGCATCTGGTTCGGCAACGACGATTACCAGTCGATGCAGCGAATGACCGGCGGCTCGCTGCCGGCGATGACCTGGCAGGCGATCATGACCTACGCCCATCAGGGCGTCGAGGTGCGCGACATCTCCGGCGCGCCGAGCCGAACCCGCCGCCGGCCGACAAGCCGCAGCTCGGCGCGGTCGCCGTCGCCGCCAACAAGGAGGCCGGTCCGCGCCCGACCGTGCTGTCGCGCCGCGGCGCCGACGCGCTGGTGCGGATCGAGCGCCTGATGGACGAAGCCGCCCGCGCGCTCGCGGTCGCCGCTCGCCCGCGCCTGCCGGCCGCCAGAGCCTGCGGCCCGCTCGCGACGCCTTCGCCGCTGCGCCCGCCGACGCCGCGTGCGCGGAAACTGACATCCGGCGCAGCCGCGCCTTCGCCGCCCCAACGCTCATCCACCCGGCCCGATCGTGCGGCTGCTCCTCGGTATCCTGATCGCCTTCGCCGTCGCCGCCGCGCTGGGCCTCGGCGCCACTTGGCTGGCGCTGACCCGCGGCAACGCCTTCGGCGCGCTCACGCTCGGCGCCTGGACCGCGTGGCCGCGCACCGGCACCGCCGGCATCGATCCCTATGCGCGCGCGCGCTGGCGCGCAGCGGCGAACTGCCGCTCGGCTCCGGCGACGGCGTCGCCTTCCTCGCCGCGCACCGACGACGAGGGCCATGCCGCTGGACGGGCGCTGCGACGTCGTCGTCGCCGGCGTCACGCCGCAGGCGCGCTTCTGGACGCTGACGCTGTACGACATGGACGGCCAGCTCGTCGCCAATGCGATCGACCGCTACGGCTTCACCAGCCAGGAGATCGTGCGCCAGCGCCGACGGCAGCTTCGAGATCGCCGTCGCGCCGCGCGCGCGCGATCCGGCAACTGGCTGCCGACCGGCGGCGTCGAGCCGCTACATGCTGGTGCTCCGGCTCTACGATACGCCGGTGGGCGTCGCCACCCGCGCCGCGCGCGAGGTGCCGATGCCCGAGTCGGTGAGGTCGCCCGTGCAGGCGGCCGTGAGGTCCCATGAGGTCCGCCATGACGGGACGCTGATGCGCTGGCTGCTGTGGCTGCTGGCCGGCGCGCTGCTCGGCGGCATCGTGCATCTCGTGACGATCCTGGTCCTGCCGACCGACCGCGACCCAGGACGCCTATTCGCGGCTGGCGGCGCTGACGCCGCCGCTCAACGTCTTCGCCGTCGCTCGATCCGCCCACGCCGAAAACCGCCGCTGCCGTTCAGCGATCCGGCCTTCGCCATCGCCGTCTGCCGCTACGACCTCGAGTGCCGGCCCGATCAGGCTGACCGCGCCGGTGAGCGCGCGCCTATACGTCGATGACGTTCTACACCCGCCGCAGCATCGCCTATTACGCCATCAACGACCGCTCGGCCGGCCGCGCGTGATCTTCGAGCTGGACTGATGACCGCCGCACAGCGCGCGGAGCTGCCGGAGGACGAAGAGATGACGGCCGCCGACCGGCTGATCGTCGAATCGCCGACGCACGAAGGCCTGATCGTGCTGCGCGCGCTCGCGCCCGAGACCGAGCCATGGATAGCCGCGCGAGGCCGCGCGCCGCGGCTGCGCGGCAGCGAAAGTGCCGACGTGCCCATGACCAGCCTGCCGGCATAGTGACCGGTCCGGACGCCTTCGGACTCAGGCGCCGTAGGCCGCGAGCCGCTGCTGCAGCAGGATCAGCGTCCGCTCTGCGTCGGCGGCCATCGGCGACGGCGCCGCGATCACCAGGCGCTCGAGCGCGACCTGATAGGACGCTGCGCGCTCGGCGCAGCGACGCCTGGACCCAGCGGATGATGCCCTCGTTCTCGTGCATGCGGCTGCACGGTGTTGTCGTGCTCCTCGCGGGTCAGGTTGCGGACATGCGCCAAGGCTCTTGCTCGCGGCGGCGGTCCATGTCGGCGACATAGCGCGCCACGCGCGAAGAACGCATCGAGCCGCGTCACGTCGTTGCGGATGTCGTCCATCAGCCTGCGAATAGCGCGCCGTCTGCGAGCGATAGGCCGTCGCGCATCAGGTCGGTCGCATAGGCGGTGCGCTCGGGATAGGGCGTCGGGCCGGCTCCAGAAGCCGCGCTCGGCCAGCACGCTGTACCAGCGGATGCCGGTCGTAGGGCGGCTCGATCAGCGGATAGGCGAGATCGCGCAGCCGCCGCTCCTCGTCGGTGAGCTGGTGCTGCCAGGGCGGATGCCGGGACCGGTCGCTGGCGGCCTCGGCCCGAGCCAGTCGTGCCGCATGTCGGCGAAAGAATTGGGCGACGGCCGTTCGCGTCCGAAGTCGCCGCGGGTGCCGCAGGCGGCGAGCCAGCAAGCACGCCAGCAACGGCGCGCATGGCGCCGCCACCGCGACCGCTCGGCATGAAAGATCGCTGGTCGTGCCTCACGTTCGGCGAGTTGGCGCGCCTGCGGCGTCCGGGGCCGAGGCGTGTCCGAGCCGCCGTCGAAGCCGTCGAAGGCTTGTCGGCTCGGCCGCTCGATCCGCACCACCGGAAGGATGATCGACGCTGCCCGGCTCCGCTGTCGGCGCCGACAACGCGCCCGCCGCCGGACGGACGCTGACCCTCAGGAAATCTGACGATGGTTCCCATGTCTCTCGTCTCCCCCTGCGCCCCTCTATCGGGCGTCCTGCCCGGGCGCCGGATCGGCTCTGTCCGCGATTAAGCGGTGCGCATGGTTAACGCTCTGCTAACGGCCGTGGCGTAGCTTGTCCCGAATTGCGTTGCGACGACCGGCCGGAGGACGCGTGAGAGCGAGCTATCCCATCGTGACCGAACGCTCCGATTCCCGAACATGGACAGCCTGGTGGCGCTGGGCCAGCACGACGGCGTGGACATCCGGCCGGCGCTGCTGCGGGTGATGACCGATCTCTACGTCGCCAAGGCCGGCCACACCGAGCGAGGAGCGGCAGTTCACCGAACTGGCGTTGCGGCTGATCGAACTGGTCGACGCACCGAAACCCGGGAGGCGGTGCGCGCGCAAGCTCTCCGGCCTATCCGCAAGCGCCGCCGGCGGTGCTGGCGCGGAACTCGCAAGCGACCGCGACGCCGAAGAGGCAGCGGCGGACCGCGACCGCCGCCTGCGGCCGAGGTAACGGCCATGCAAGACCCATGCCCTCATCGGACGCGCCGGCCGTCGCGCACGATCTCGACGATCTGTTCTTCTCCGCCGATGCCCGTCGAGCGCCGCCTGATCCTGTTCGCGCTCGATATTCGCTGCCACGCCGGCCCGCGCCCGTGACGCCATCGCCGCCGAACGCACGGTCGCAATCTGGAACGCGCCGCGCTCTCGGACCGCGATGCCGAGGCCTTTGCGCGGATCACTCGAGCGCGCGCTCGCACATCTCGCCCGAGCGGCCCAGCCGCATCATGGCCGACGAATCCGGCGAGCTGGTGCTCGTCGCCGCCATCGCGCTCGGCATGTCGGAGGCGGTGCTTCAGCGCGTGCTGCTGTGCCTCAATCCCGCGATCGCGCAGTCGGTGCAGCGGATCTACGATCTGGCCTCGCTCCATCGCGAGGTCGATCCGGAAGCGGCGCTGCGGCTGGTCGCGATCTGGCAGGCGCATCGCCAACAGCCCGCAGCCGCGCCCGACCGCCCCGCACGATCCGCTGCGAATGCCCGCACAGCAGCGCCGCCCGCGCGCAGAGCAGAGCCGTCGGCGCGCGGCGCCGACACCGCGTCCCGCGATCCGCTGGGACGAGCACGCCAGCCCAGGCGCGACGGCGGCCTGAGGCGTCAGTCAACGACCGTATCGAGGAAATGCCGGCCGGCGCGATCCTCGACCTCGACGATCCAGACGTCGGGATCGAACTTGCACTGCCGTGCGAGATAGGCCTCGGCGTCCGGCTTCGGCGCCGGCTGCGCCTTCAGCGCCGGGCGTGAAGGCGCGATCGGACGGGCCGCGCCTCGTCGAACGCCGTCTGCGGCGCGGGCGCATAGACATCGGCGGTGCCGTCGAGCCGGGCGACCTTGACGAACACCGCGCCGGCCTCGTCCGCGCCGCGCCGGCGCAGCACCGCGAAGGCGCCCTCGACCTGCACGCGGCGCAGATAGGCCGCAACCCAGATGCTCGATTTCAGACCGCATGGCGCTCCTGCATGCGCCGTCGAGCGGCAAGCCTG
Source organism: uncultured Alphaproteobacteria bacterium (assembly GCA_963758225.1). Lineage (GTDB taxonomy): Bacteria > Pseudomonadota > Alphaproteobacteria > Rhizobiales > Xanthobacteraceae > Z2-YC6860. Next base: position 314,949 of record CAVWUJ010000009.1, read on the forward strand.
TCAACCGCAAAGTTGCGCGCGAACAGCTCGACCCGGAGAAGCCTACTCCAGCGGCCGGCCGGTCATCGCCGACAGTTCGCGCGTCAAGCGGTCGGAAATCTGCCCGGTGACCGGCAGCCGGCGCTCCTGCTCGAAGCGTCGGATCGCGCGCCTGGGTCTCCGGCACCGATCGACGCCGTCCGGCTTGATCTGGCCATAGCCGAAGTCGGTGAGCGCGCGCTGCACGGCGATCGATGCGCCGGTTGGGTGCCAAGCAGCGCGGCGATCGGATCGCCGGCGCGCGCCGCGCGGCTTCGCCTTGATCGTGCGAATTGCGCAGCGTCTCAAGCAGCACGTCGTTGGGCTGCGCCGACGGACGCAGGCCCGCGGCCGCCTCGAAATCGCGGATCGCGGCGTCGGTCGCGGGGCCATAGATGCCGTCGACGGCGCCGCTGCATAGAAGCCGCGCCTGGCGAGTTCGCGCTGGATCTGCGCGATCGTGCTCGGACGTTGGCGGACCGCGCCGCGCGCCGGCACGCGTCCGGCTGCCGCGCGGCAGCAGCAGGCTATCCGCCGGAACCGGCATCGCATGCGGCGGCGGCTTGTTCGCGAAGATCGGCGCCGGATGCGGCCCGCGTTTGCAGGAACAGCGCGTTGATCAAAATCGTCAGCGTCGCGCCGCACCGCGACCGCCGAGCGCCAGCGCATCCTTCGGGTTCTCGCGCACCCATGGCCGCCACGCCGGCGGACGGTCGTCGCCGGCCCCGCGATCCAGCGCCGCCGCCCTCGCCCGTGCCACCGCTCACGCACTTTTCTTCACCTGTTTTTTCTGTTCGACGCCATCACTCAGCACGTGTCGGCCGATGGCCGCCGCGGTCGAAAGCCGGATGCGCCACGGTCGCGCTCGGTCGGGCGACCGCCTGCGCGGTTCGCAATCGAGCGGCAGGCGCACCGTGATGCGCGTGCCCTCGCCGAGCCGGCTTGCGATATCGATCGTGCCGCCGTGCAGCGTGACCAGGCCCTTGACGATCGACAGGCCGAGGCCCGTGCCGTCGTGGCGGCGGTCGTAGGCGGTGCGCGCCTGGAAGAACGGATTGCCGACCCTGCGGCAGGTCGTCGGCGCCGATGCCGACGCCGTTGTCCTCGCACCGTCAGCGACCATCGACCGCGCCATCGATGCGCGCGCCGACCGTGACGCGGCCGCCGCGGTCGGTGAACTTCACCGCGTTGGACAGAAGATTGAGCATGATCTGCTTGAACGCGCGCTTGTCGGCGACGATCTCCGGCAGGTCGGGATCGACCGCGACGACGAGGTCGATGCCGCCCTCGCGCGCCTTGAGCGCCAGCAGGTCGCAGCAGTTGCGGATCACCGGCGCCGGCGCGAACGGCTCCGGCGTGATCGTCGAATTCGCCGGTCTCCATCTTCGACATGTCGAGGATGCCGTTGACCACCGACAGCAGATGCGTGCCGGAATCGTTGATCAGCTGCGCATAGTCGCGGCGGCGCGCGGCGTCGAGCCGCAGCCGCTCCTCCTGCGTCAGCATCTCGGAGAAGCCGATGATGGCGTTGAGCGGCGTGCGCAGCTCGTGGCTCATGGTGGCGAGGAAGCGGCTCTTGGCGGCGTTGGCGCGGTCGGCCTCCGCGCGCATGTCCTCGATCGCCTGCTCCTGATGCCTTGCGCTCGGTGACGTCGCGCATGACGGCGACCACCTCGCGGTCGAGCCCGGGCCGCGTCGCGGATCGAGCGGACGGCAGCGCATCTCGACCCAGATGAAGCTGACGGATGCGCGCATGCGGCCGCCGTCGGCGCGGTCGCGGCGCACGCGGAACTCGGCGCTGCGCGCCTCGCCGAGCGCGGCGGCATCGGCCAGCGCCTTCAGATAGGCCGGCCGGTCGGCGACATGCACGCGCTCGAACAGGCGATGGCCGATGCAGTTCGCCGACGCGCGCGCCGAACAGCGTCTCGGCCGCGGGCGAGACGAACAGCACCGCGCCGTTGCGTGCCGTGCCGGGTGATGACATCGGTCATGTTGCGCGCGAGCAGGCGGTAGCGGTCCTCCTCGGCGTAGAGCAGCCAGACGCTGGTGCGCGCCAGCGATTCCGCGCCGAGCGCGAGACCGGTGGCATAGAGCGCGGCGGAGATGACGCCGAGCGCGGCGAGCGCGCCGACGTCCGTGCTGTCGGCGACGCGGCGGCAGCACGGTCCTGCATGCCGAGCAACAGCAGAAGCCCGGCCGCGCCGAGCGCGAAGGTCGAGGCCAGCGCGACCACGCGGCGCGACGCCGACAGCGCCGCCTCCAGCGGCACGATCACGAGCCAGATCGCCGCGAACGAGGCGATGCCGCCGGTGTCGGCGGCGACCGCGGTGACGAGGCCGGTCAGCGCCAGCGACGACAGCACATGCGCGCTTTCGTACTGGCCGGTGCGCGACAGGTAATAGGCGCGTGAGGATCGGCAGCACGAGCCAGGCGAACACCAGCACTTCGAGCGTGCTCGGCACGCCGCGCAGCGGCGATGTAGAGCGGGAACAGCGCCAGCGCCACGACGCTGCCGATCAGCCGCGGCGCGATGAACGCGCGATGGCGCGACGCCGCCAGCACGTCGTGCTGCGCGGACGGATGCACCAGCGCCTCGATATAGTCGCGGATCGGCTTCAACAGGCCCACGATCGCCTTGCGCACGTCCCGCTTGGGCGGACGCGCTCCCTTTGTTGGTCCCGGACCTTTCCACAGCGCGCTTAAACGAACGCTAAGCGTGGCGCGGTTGCGCGAGCGGTCATGGTGAACGCGAGGTTTCCGCGCGCGGCCGGAATTGCTTTTCGATTCTGCGCAGGAACGCGCGAAAACCCAGCAAAACGCCGGCGTTCCAGCGTCAATGAATTCGTAATCAAACGATTCAAATTTTAAGAAAATTCGCCTCGCATTCGCTTTGAATGCTCGCAAAATCGCGAACCGGGCTCTTCAAGCCCCTCTGCTAGCGTGCGTCGTGCGGCAAACAACAACGGCCGCGCGACGATACAGGGCAGACGGGTCATGTTCTTTCTCCTGCGCACAGCCTTCTGGCTGACGATCGCGCTGGCGCTGCTGCCGACCGGGCAGCCGCAGCAGCAGACCGCACAGGGTCCGAAGGTGGACCCGGTGGACGCGCTGACGGCCGCCGGCAGCGCCGTCGCCGACATGTCGAACTTCTGCGACCGGCAGGCCCAGGCCTGCGAGGTCGGCGCGCAGACCGCGGTCGCGATCGGCCAGCGCGCCCAGGCCGGCGGCCAAGATGGTCTACGAGTTCATCAACGAGCGCGTGGTGGCGGGCGACGGCGGCCCGCTGCCGCAGCCGCGTCCCGCCTGCGCTGCGCACCGGCGAGGCGCCGGTGATCGCGGCGCCCGCGACAATGCCCGCGAGCACCGCTTCGGTCGCCGGCCGGACGGCTCGGCTGGTTCCCGTGATGCTGCCGGTGCCGGTGCCGCGCCTGGGGGCCGGCACGCTCACCGCGTCGGACCGCGAGCCGGCCTGGCGCGACCCCGAGCCGCGCCCGCGAAGCGAAACCGCGCGAGGCGCGCCAGCGCCCCGCCTGACGCGCCGCCGGTTTTTCTTCGACGCGCCGCCTTCCCGTCCCTATATATCGGTCGAACGCGCGGCGCCGCCGCGCACCCGCAGGGATCCGAGCGCCGCGTCCATGAGCGATCGACGAGATCATCGAGAATTTCGAACTGCTCGACGATTGGGACGATCGCTATCGCTATCTGATCGAGCTCGGCCGCGAACTGCCGCCCTGCCCGAGGACGCGCGCACAGCCGCCAACAAGGTTCAGGGCTGCGCCAGCCAGGTCTGGGTCTCGACCGAGATCGCGCCGGACGGGACCGCCGGCCCGGTGCTGAGTTTCGTCGGCGACAGCGACGCGCATATCGTGCGCGGGCTGATCGCCGTGCTGTTCGCGCTCTACTCCGGCAAGCCGGCGCGCGACATCCTTTCGCTCGACGCGGTCGCGCTGTTCGAGCGGCTCGGCCTGCGCGAGCACCTGACGCCGCAGCGCTCCAACGGCTTCCGCTCGATGGTGGATCGCATCCGTCGCGACGCCCAGGGCGCGATCGTCGGCGCCGCCTGAGCGGCCGAAGTTCGCAGCGTCATGGCTGCACCGCGTCCTCCTCCATCCCGATCCGGAAGCCCGCATCCTCCGCAATCCAGGTGCGCACCCGCGCCGCGCGCGGCGCCGCGCTGTTCGGTGGCGAGCCCGTAGTGGCGCGCCAGCCGGTCGAGCCCGAGCTGCAGCACCACCTTGGCCGAGCGCGCCGGCCAGCCGCGCTCGCTGCTCCACATCCGGCAGCGTCTTCAGAAAGCAGCACACGTCGAGCAGCAGGCCGGCGAACTCCGGCCCCGCGGCATCGAGCGCGATGCGCAGGCGCTGGCGCGCGGCGATGGCGGCCTCGCGTGAAGGTCAACGGCGCGCCGCCGCGCGAGCCGTCGGAGACCGGCGCGCTCCAATTCGCCGTGATGCGCGGCGTCATCTGGGCACGGGTGAAATCCGCGCGCAGCCGCTCGCCCGCCAGCAGTTGCACCGGCTCGATCAGCGCGCGGCCGTCGCGGCCCTTGCGTCGCGCGAGCCAGCCGAGCGGACTTTCGCCGTCGTCAACGGTTGCAAGCGCGGTCCCGTCCGGCGTCGCGACCGGGCGCTGCGTGAGATTGAGATGGCGTGCACGCAGCGGATCGATCGCCGGATCGCGCGCCGGCCGGCGGGTTGCGGACGCGCGCGCGCTCATGCCGGCACCGGCGCATCGAGACGACGGCGCAGCGCGCCGCAGACCGCTTCGAGCGCCGACATCGCAGCGTCGAGATCCGGATCGTCCCGCCGCTCCTCGACCACCCGGCAGGCGTGGGCGGCGGTGGTGCGGTCGCGGCCGAAGCTCCGTCCGATCGCGCTGTAGCTCAGCCCGAAGGCGACGTGGGCCAGATACATGGCGGACTGCCGCGCGGCGACGGCCTTCGGATCGTCGCGGCCGGCCTTGCACAGCGCCGGCAGCGAAACCGCGAAGGCCGAGGCCGCCGCAAACGCCGCCAGCTCGCAGAGCCGGCGCGCGGTGCGCGGGCTTGGACCGGCCGGCCCGGGCCAGAGCGGCCGGACTCCGGTTCGGGGCCGCGGCGGAATACGGCTCGATCCGGCGACGTCGTTGCCGGTGGCGGCGAAGGGCGGCGGCAGGCCAGGACGTTGAGGCGGCGGGGCGAACAACGGCATCGGCGATCTCCCTGTTATAGGATTTATCGCCTAAACTTAGCCGCCCACCGGAGGCCGGGGACAGGATTATTTTCTAAACACAAGCCTATGATATTCAATTATAAAATTCAAATATCTACATACTAAAACTGCGTTATTATCAAGAATTCTAGGAATTTTCACCATGTCAGTCAGCGGCCGCGGCGGCGGCGCTGCTGGCCCAACCCCATCTGCTTGGCGAGCTTGGAGCGCTCCTCGGCGTAGTTTGGCGCAACCATCGGATAGTCGGGCGGCAGACCCCACTTCTCGCGATACTGCTCCGGCGTCATGCCGTACTGGGTGCGCAGGTGACGCTTGAGGGATTTGAACTTCTTGCCGTCCTCGAGGCAGACGAGATGCTCGGGCGTGATCGACTTCTTGACCGCGACCGCGGGCTTCAGCGGCTCGGAGGAGATTTCGCCCTGCCCGGCCGCCACCCGCAGCAGCGCATTGTGAACCTGGCTGATCAGCGCCGGGATGTCGGCTGCCGCCACCGTATTGTTGCTGACATAGGCCGAAACAATCGTCGCCGTCAGTCCGATGACGCCATCGGCCGAACCGTCGCGCGCCGTGCTGTCGTTCATGAATGAATCTTCCCCCGAATCCACCCGTCTCCGCCCGGAGACGTTGGCGCGATTCGCCGATGCTGCGTGGTTCCTTGCCGCCGGATGGACCGCCCCGCCGCGATCCGGACCGCCGACTCGAGCTTCAATACTTACGTCTATAGGGTCGCGCTTCGCCGCTCGCAAGAATTGCCGACGCGGAATTCAACACAGTGACGGGCGTCGCCTGCATTTTCGCCCGCAAATACAGAATCCGCCAAGAATTCGCCGTCCGCGCCGCAATGTCGCAGCGGTTTGGCCGCCATTCCCACAGTGCCGCCAACACACCCCAAGGCCGCCCGACGATTGCGCGAGACGCGTCCGGAAACGGAAAAGCCGGCGGCCCTGAGGACCGCCGGCGGATCGTTCCGGAAAATTGAAGGTCGCGCGCCGCTCAACCGATCTTTTCGAGATGGGCGCGCAGCGCATCCACCGAGGCGAAGCGCACGGTGCCCTGCTGCGGCAGGTCGGCCTCGATCGAACCGTCCGCATAAAGCGTGTAGGCCATGCCGTCGATGACCCCGGATTTCAGCACCGCGACCGGGCGGTCGGACGGTGCAACCGGACTCTGGTCGACGGACGGCTTCGCGTCGGCGGCGGGCGCAGCCGACGGCTCGGGCCGGGACGGCGCAGCCTTCGGAGCGTCCGGCTTGGCAGCGGACTCGGCCGCAGAAGGGGCGGCGGGCTTCGGGTCGCCGGCGCCGGAATCCGCAGTCTTCGCTTCGGGTTTCGTTTCGGTGGAGCGCGCCTCCGCCGGCTTCTCGTCGGCGGCCCGGTCCGACCGCGCCCGCGGCTCGGTGCGGGCATCGCCGAAGGCCGGCTCGGCCCGCGGCTCGGTGCGGGCGTCGCTGCGAGCCCCGCGGCGGTCCGGCCACATGGTGTCGAACAGGCGCTTCTCGCGCGCCTCGCCCTCGGCGGGCGTGCGGCTGTCCGCGCGTGTCACCTGCTCGGCGCGGCCGCCGGTGAAGCGCGGGTCGGGACGGGACTCGAACTTCGACGAATTCGAATTTGGGCTCGAAGCGCGGTTCGGGACGCGAAACCTCGGACTTCGGCGCAACCGGAGCCTCCACTCTCGGACCTTGAACGTCGTCCGGACGCGGCGCCCAGGCGCGCGGCTCCTGGATCGGTTCGGCCATCGTGGCCAGCGGGGAATTGGCGAGCGGCGACAACGCCGGACGCGGCGACGCGCGCGGCGACAGCGGGGCTTCGTCCTCAAGTTCGACCACCGGCGGTTCGGCCGAGGCCTTCGGGCGCGGACGCAGCCAGTCGAGCGGACCGCGCTCGTCGGCGGCCGGCGTCGCCGCCTGGAAACGCGGCTCGGCCAGCGGACGGGGCTCGTGCGCGCGCGGCATGCCGAGATCCGGCGGGCGCGGCGCCGGCGCGGCCGGACGGGTCGGGACGGGGGACGGCGGCGGGGCGTGCGGCGGCTGCGGCATGCGCGCGGTCGGCGGCACCAGCGCGGCCTCGACCGCGGCCTCAGCCTGCCGGGACACCCTCGCCGGCAGCGGCTTGCCGGCCTGCAGCGCATCGGCGATCCGCATCAGATAACGGACCGCGGCCGCGAGGCCGATCAGCACCAGACCGCCGGTAACGGCGACCGTGCCGGCAATGATCAGGGTGTTGCCGAGGCTGAAGGCGTTGATCGGAATGCCGAAGCCGATCGTGACGAAACCGCCGGCCGTGAGCACGAGACCCAGCACTAACAGACTGATATACATACGCTTCGCGTCCCTTCACGCACGCACTCGGGCGCCATCATCCAGCCGTCATTTATGGCCGGCCCGCATTCCAAGGCAAGAACTTGCAAACCATAAGGCCGCCCCGGTCTACGAACGATTAACGCTAACGCGCACGCCGCGGTTTTGCTCCCTGCAACCTTGCGTCGGCAACGGCGGCCGACAGGCTCGAAGCGTGGGACCGCCGGGCGAAGCACCGGGCCGCGGCTCCGCGCGCCGTTGCTCTCGGTCCCGGCAGGGCCTAATTAAGGAACCGATCCACCGCGCCTCCGTTGCCCCAACGGATTCCGATTGCGGTTGCATCGATTTTTCAAGGAGGAGCCCGATGTCGTTCTCGCTGCCCGACCTGCCCTATTCGCACGATGCCCTCGCCCCCTACATGTCGCGCGAGACGCTCGAGTACCACCACGACAAGCATCACCTCGCCTACGTCAACAACGGCAACAACCTGCTCAAAGGCACCGAGTGGGAGGGCAAGCCGCTCGAGGAGATCGTGAAGGGCTCGCACGGCAAGAACCCCGGCCTCTTCAACAACGCCGGCCAGCACTACAATCACCTGCACTTCTGGAAGTGGATGAAGCCGAACGGCGGCGGCGACAAGATTCCCGGCGGCCTCAAGGCGAAGATCGAGTCCGACCTCGGCGGCCTCGCCAAGGCCAAGGAGGACTTCATCCAGGCCGGCGTGACCCAGTTCGGCTCCGGCTGGTCCTGGATCGCCGTCAAGGACGGCAAGCTCGTGATCGACAAGACCCCGAACGGCGAGAGCCCGCTGGTGAAGGGCGCGACCCCGATCCTGGGCTGCGACGTGTGGGAGCACTCCTATTACATCGACTATCGCAACCGCCGCCCGGACTATCTCAAGGCGTTCTGGGAAAACCTCGTGAACTGGGACTACGTCGACGAGATGTTCCAGAAGGCCACGAAGTAACCGCGGCCGCTCCGGAGCGCCGCTGGCGAACCCGGAATGCGCAAGACCGCACCACGCAGCGCGGGGCCCTCACCGGCCCCGCTTTGCATTTGGGCGCATCGCGGAATGAAGACATAATCGCGCGCCATCCGAAGGCCCTCATGCCGCCCGCCGAAACATCCTCCCCGCCTGCGCATGTCGATCGCCTGCTCGACCGCGCTGCGCTGTTCACGCTCGCCGTGGTCGCTGCGGTCGCGCTGCTGACGTTCCGCGACTACGGCCTGGGCTGGGACGACTACACCCATTCGCAATACGGCGAGCTGCTGGTGGCGCTCTACGCCTCCGGCTTCGCCGACACGCGCGCGCTGTCGTTCGTGAACCTCTACATGTACGGCGGCGCCTTCGACATGGCGGCGGCGCTCATGGCCAAAATCCTGCCGTTCGACCTGTTCGAGACGCGCCGCCTCGCCGGCGCGCTCGTCGGCCTGCTCGGCCTGTTCGTAACATGGCGCATCGCGCGTCATGTCGGCGGCGCGCTCGCCGGCCTCGTCGCGCTTCTGCTGCTCGCGCTCTGCCCGCTCTACGTCGGGCATATGTTCGTCAACGCCAAGGACGTGCCCTTCGCTGTGGCGATGGCGGTGCTGCTGCTCGGTCTGGTGCGGGCGCTGGACGAATATCCCGCGCCGTCGCGCGGCACGGTCGTCATCGTCGGCCTCGGCCTCGGGCTTGCGATTGGCTCGCGCATCATGGCGGGCTTCGGCGTGATCGCAGCGCTTGCGGCGCTGGCCGTCATCGTCGCGCACGACGCACGCACGGGCAGCGTCCGCGACGCGCTCGCGCGCTGCGGCCGCTTCATCGTCGCGCTGCTTCCGGCCGCCGTCCTCGGCTACGCCGTGATGGCGCTGATCTGGCCGTGGAGCGTCGCCGACCCGCTCAATCCGTTCCGCGCCATCGGCTATTTCTCCGAGTTCTTCGAGAAGCCCTGGGACGAGCTGTTCGCCGGCCGCATCGTGCCGGTGCCGGACATGCCGCGCAGCTATGTGCCGACGCTGTTCGCCCTGCAGATGCCGGAGGCCTTTCTCCTGTTCGCGCTCGGCGGACTGGCGGTTGCGCTGGCCGCGATCGCGCGCGCCGGAGAGACGCCGCGCCGCCGCGCGATCCTGATGGCGGTCGTTCTGTTCGCGTCACTGCCGCTGATCGTCACCATCGTGACGCGGCCCGCGATGTACAACGGCATCCGGCATTTCGTGTTTGTGCTGCCGCCGCTGGCGGTGCTCGGCGGACTGGCCGCAGGCCGGATCGGCGCGCGCATCGCATCGCAGGGCCGCCGGCTGCGCGCGGCCGCCGCCGCCGCGCTGATGCTCGGCCTGATGCTGCCGCTCGCCGCGATGGTGCGGCTGCATCCCTATCAATACGCCTACTTCAACGACCTCGCCGGCGGAGCGGGCAGCGCGCGGTCGCTCTACATGCTCGACTATTGGGGACTGGCGCTGAAGCAGGCGTCGCAGAAGCTCGCTGGCCGATCTCGCCGCACGCGGCGAGGCCCCGCCCGCCGGCCGGCAATGGCGCATCGCGGTGTGCGGCCCGCATCCGCCGGCGCAGGTCGCGCTCGGCGACCGCTTCCTGCCGACCTGGGATCCCAAGGGCGCCGACTTCGTGATGTCGCTCGGCGAATTCTATTGCGCCGGCATCGACGCGCCGCAGATCGCGCGCGTCGAGCGCGACGGCGCGACCTTCGCGCGGGTCTACGACACGCGCGGACGGACGGTCGAACATCTGTTCACCCGCCCGCCGGTGGAGCGGGAAAGCGCACGATAGAATTGAGCGAGCCAAATCTCTCACGCCGGCGGAGGTGCGCTCCCTCTCCCCGCCAGCGGGGAGAGGTGAACGGAGCAAGCGGCGACAGCGGTGGGAAGCATGCCGACTAGCTACCACCCGGCACCGCATCGCGGACATTTCTCAGCGCGCCATCGCTTCCCTTACGAATGCGCGAAGTCCCAGTAGAGCTGGCGCGCCTTGCGGAACACCGGTCCCGGCTGCAGCGCGCGCTCGCCGATCCGGTTCACCGGCATCACCTTGGAATAATTGCCGGTCGAGAAAATCTCGTCGGCGGTCTCGAAATCGCGCCAGGTGAGCGCGGCCTCCGTCACCGTCACGCCAGACCTCGCGCAGCAGCGCGATGGTGCGCTGGCGGGTGATGCCGTTGAGGAACTGGCCGTTGGCGATCGGCGTGAACACCACGCCGTCCTTCGCCATGAAGATGTTGGCGGTGGCCAGCTCCGCGATGTTGCCGGTGAGATCGCGCACCAGGCAATTGTCGATAGCCGCGCGCGCGGGCCTCCATCAACATGCGGCCGTTGTTGGGGTAGAGACAGCCGGCCTTGGCGTCGGCCGGCGCGCACTCCTGCGACGGCTTGCGGTAGGGCGACAGCGTCACCGAGAAGCCCTGGCCGGGCTCGCGCATCGGCGCCTCGTAAAGCGAGAGGCACCAGCGGGTCGAGTCCGGATCGGGCGCGACCAGCAGCGCCCCGCCCTGCTCGGCCCAGACCATCGGCCGCACATAGAGCGCGGCGTCCGGCGCGAACCGCTTGCGGCCCTCGGCGACCAGCCCCAGCCAGGTTTCCAGCGGCACCTCGGCCTTCAGCCCCATCGCCGCGGCGGACGGTTCACCCGCTCGCAATGCAGATCGAGGTCGGGCGCGGTCCCCTCGAACACCCGCGCGCCGTCGAACACCGAGGAGCCAAGCCAGCCGGCATGGGTGCGGATGCCCATGATCGGCACGTTGCCCTCGTGCCATTCGCCGTCGAGATAGGTCCAGGTCTTCGACCAGTCCGCCTTCGACCATGTGACGGGGCGCTCCGGCATGGGTCACGCCGCCAGCGCGTCGATGATGCGCGCCCAGCTCCGGATGCCCTTGTGGAACGACTTGAGGTCGAACTTCTCGTTCGGCGAATGCACCCGGTCGTCGTCGAGCGCGAAGCCGACCATCAGCGAATCCATGCCCAGCACCCGCTTGAAATCGCCGACGATCGGGATCGAACCGCCGGCGCCGATGGTGACGGCGGTCTTGCCCCACTCCTCCTGCAGCGCCTTGCGCGCCTTGGTGAGCGCCGGGTTGTCGAACGGCAGCGCCATCGCCGGCGCGTCGCCGAAGTTGGCGAACTCGACGGAGGCAGTCCGCCGGCAGCCGCGCCCGCACGAAGGCGCGGAACGCCTCACGCACCTTCTTCGGATCCTGATCGCCCACCAGCCGGAACGACACCTTCGCGGAGGCCTGCCCCGGGATCACGGTCTTGGCGCCCTCGCCGGTGTAGCCGCCGACGATGCCGTTGATCTCGGCGGTCGGCCGCGTCGCGATCTGCTCGATCAGCATCCGGTCGTTTTCGCCGGCCGGGAGCTTCAGGCCGACCTGCCCCAGGAACTTTTCGGCGGTGAGGTTCAACGCCTTCAGGTCCGCCTTGATGTCGGCCGGCAGGTCCGGCACGCCGTCATAGAAGCCCGGGATGGTGACCCGGCCGTTGTCGTCGTGCATGGCGGCCAGAATTTTTGCCAGCACCCGGATAGGGTTCTGCGCCGCACCGCCGAACAGGCCGGAGTGCAGGTCGCGGTCCGCGCAGGTGAGCCTGACCTCCTCGTAGACCAGACCGCGCAGCGACGTCGTGATCGCCGGCGTGTTCGGGTCCCACATGCTGGTGTCGCAAACGAGCGCAAGGTCGAGCTTGAACTCGTCGGCGTTGTCGACGAACGAAGTCGAACAGGTTCTTCGATCCGCATTCCTCTTCGCCCTCGATCAGCAGCGTGATGTCGAGCGGCAGCGAGCCCGTCACCGCCTTGTAGGCGCGGCACGCCTCCACGAAGGTCATCGCCTGGCCTTTGTCGTCGCAGGCGCCGCGCGCCACGATGATCTTGCGGCCGTCGGGCAATTGCTCGATCCGCGGCTCGAACGGGGGCGTGGTCCAAAGCTCAAGCGGATCAACCGGTTGCACATCGTAATGGCCGTAGAACAGAACCCGTGGCGCGCCCGTATTTCCCGCGCCATTGCTGGATTTTGCGAGCACCACCGGATGACCGCCGGTGGCCGCGCAGCTCGGCCGAGAAGCCGATGCTTTTCAAGTCCTCGGCCACGAACTGCGCCGCGGTCTGGCAATGCGCCTTGAACGCGGGATCGGTCGAGACCGAAGGGATGCGCAGGAACGCGAACAGCCGTTCGAGACTTCGATCGAGATCGCTGTCGATGCGATCGAGCACCGCGTCGAGCTGGCTCATGACACTCTCCGTTGGTTGCGCTCAGGCTAACAAGCGTTCCGGAATCTGCAACGCCGCAAGAGATATTTTCTCGGGCGACGCACGACGGCAGCTAGATCACTCATGCCGAACTTTGCATCGTTCGAAAGTCGAATGCCGGCTCGCATTGCAACACGTCGCACTTGTGTTCCGCGACGAGGATGCTATTGGTTTTCCTCAATCCGCCAACAGTGCGGTGGGGGCGCAGCCAATGGACGAACTCATCAAGCGTCTCGTGGCGAACGTCGGCGTCGACGCAGCGACCGCCGAGAAGGCCATCGGAATCGTTCTTGCCTTCCTGATGCAGGAAGGCCCAGCCGACAAAGTGCAGGCTCTCATCGACAAGATGCCCGGCGCGCAGGCTGCGATGCAGTCGGCGGCCGATGAGCATGGCGCGATCGGCGGCGTCATGGGCGCGGGCTCCAAGCTGATGGCCGCGGGGCTCGGCATGGGCCAGATTCAGGGCGTGACGCGCGAGATCATCGCCCATGCACGCGAGCAAGCCGGCGAAGACACGGTTGGCGAAATCGTCGGCTCGATTCCGGGACTGGGGCAGTTCGTCTGATGCGGGCGATCAACTACCCCATCGCGGACCTCACCAACGGCGATCTCGACGGCGTCCAGGGCCTGCGCGACGCGGGCATTCGCACGACTGCGCGCTTTCTCGATGCCGCCGCCAGTCCGCGCGGCCGCAAGGCGCTGGCGGAAAAGACCGGCATCGCCGAAAAACAGATCCTGTGCTGGGCCAACAAGGCCGACCGGATGCGGATCAAGGGCATTGGCGAGGAGTTTGCCGAGCTTCTGCAGGCCGCCGGCGTCGACACGGTCCGCGAGCTGCGCCACCGCAGCCCCGCCAACCTCGCCAAGGCGATGCGCGCCGCCAACGACAAGCGCAAGCTGGTGCGGGCGCTGCCGTCCGACCAGGCGATCGGCCGCTGGATCGACCACGCCAAGAAGCTGCCGCTGAAAATCAGCTACCGGTAGCCGTCCGTCGATCGTCGCGGGCTGCAATCCGCCTCCACTCCCGCACCCCGCTTGACTCCCCTGCCCGCCCCGCGCAAAGCGGCGGCATGAACGCTGCGCAATCCGCATTCCGTCCCGGCTTCGCCGCCATGCCCGCCCCGCTCGGCGCACTGCTCGGGCTCGGCCGGCCGCTGGTCATGGGCATCCTCAACGTCACACCGGATTCGTTCTCCGACGGCGGCGACTTTCGCGCGCCGGACGCGGCCCTCGCCCATGCCCGCGCGATGGCGGATGCGGGTGCGGACATTCTCGACATCGGCGCTGAATCGACGCGGCCTTATCTCGGGGCGACGCCCGTGACGGCTGAAGAGGAGCTGACGCGGCTCGCCCCGGTGCTGCCGCGCGTGGCGGAGCTGGGCGTGCCGGTGTCGATCGACACCATGAAGGCGAAGGTCGCGGACTGGGCGCTCGCCCAGGGCGCCGCGATCCTCAACGACGTGTGGGGCCTGCAACGCGATCCCGACATGGCGCGGGTCGCCGCCGACCACAATGTGCCCATTGTCGCGATGCACAACCGCGACAGCGTGGACCCCGCCATCGATATCGTCGCCGACATGCTCGACTTCTTCGCCCGCAGCCTCGACATCGCTGCCCGCGCCGGCGTGGCGCGCGAGGCGATGGTGCTCGACCCCGGCATCGGCTTCGGCAAGACGCCGGAGCAGAGCATGATCGCGATCGCGCGGCTCGACGCGCTGGCGGCCTTCGGCCTGCCGGTGCTGATCGGCGCCTCGCGCAAGCGCTTCATCGACAGCGTGGTGCCGAGTCAGCCCAAGCAGCGCCTGCCGGGCTCGCTCGCTGCCCATCTGCTTGCGGTCGAGCGCGGCGCATCGATCGTGCGCGCCCACGATGTGGCCGAAACCGTCCAGGCGCTGCGCGTACATTCCGCCATCGGGAGCCTGCGATGACCGACCATGTGTTCGTGAAAGGACTGGCGCTGCACGCCTATCACGGCGTGATGCAGCACGAGGCCAAGGTCGGACAGACGTTCCGGCTCGACCTGACTCTCGACATCGATCTCACCACCGCCTCGCGCACCGACAAGCTGGCGCACACCGTCGGATACGACCAGGTGGTCGCTGTGGCGAGCGAGACCTTCTGCGGCAAGCGCTACCGGCTGATCGAGGCGGCGGCGGGCGCGGTCAGCGACGCCATCCTCGAACGCTTTCCGCAGGTCTCGGCTGTGCGCATCGACGTGCACAAGCCGCATGCGCCGATCGCTGCGACATTCGACGACGTCGGCGTGTCGCTCCTGCGGATGCGCAATGGCTAGCGCCCTCGTCGCGCTGGGCGGCAACGTCGGCGACGTGCGCGAGACGCTCAAGCGCGCCATCGCGCATTTCTGCGACGGCGAGAGGGTGCGCCTCGTCGCCCGCTCGTCCGACTACCGCACCCCGCCCTGGGGCGTCGTTGACCAGCCGGCCTTCGTCAATGCGGGTCTCGTCGTCGAGACTGCGCTTTCGCCGCCCGATCTGCTGGCGCGCGCTCAGGCGACCGAGCGCGCCTTCGGCCGGGATCGCGCCCATGAACGGCGCTGGGGCCCGCGCACGCTCGACATCGACCTGATCGACATCGAGGGCATCGCTCTCGCGACCCCCGCCCTGACGCTGCCGCATCCGCGGCTGTTCGAGCGCGCCTTCGTGCTGGTGCCGCTGGCCGAGATCGCCGGCGGGCGCATCGTCGCCGGACGCCGCATTGCCGACGCCGCAGAGCAGGTCGACCGCACCGGCATTGAACGTCTGCCGCCGCGGACCTGACCGGGCACGCCGCTTGCTTTGTTCATGAGACGCATTGGCGCTCCCATCCCGGCGTGGCATTTTGCGTCCATGACCTCCGGCCCCCACGACGACGAACTGTCCCTCGCCTCCGAATTTCCCGCCGCCGGCCGCGACGACTGGATGGCGCTCGTGCGCGCCGCGCTGAAGGACCGGCCGTTCGAGCGGCTGCTCGCAAAGACCTATGACGGGATCTCGATCGAGCCGCTTTATCCGCGTGCGGCCGACGCCGTTCCGCTCGCCGGCCGCAGCGGGCCGTGGCAGGTGGCGCAGCGCATCGACCTGCCCGATCCCGCCGCGGCCAACGCCGAGGCGCTGCACGAGTTGGCCACCGGCGCGAATGCGCTGACCCTGGTGTTCGCCGGCAGCACCGGCGACCGCGGGTTCGGACTCCCCGTCGACCGCGATGCGCTCGCGCGCGCGCTCGACGGCGTCCATCTCGACGCTGGCATCGCCATCGAACTCGACCTGTCGCCGCAGAGCCATGACATCGGCGCGTGGATCTCCGCGCTCGCAAAGCAACAGGCGCTCGACCCCGCCGCGCTCGACATCCGCTTCGGCTTCGACCCGCTCGGCGCGATGGCGCGGGCCGGCGGAACATCCGTGGCATGGGACGATCTCGTCCCGGCGTTCAACGGGATCGTCGGCAACCTCGTCGCGCAGGGCTTCCGCGGGCCGTTCGCCGCGGCGGACGGGCGCGTGGTGCACGACGCCGGCGGCTCGGAGGCGCAGGAGCTGGCCTTCGTGCTGGCGACCGGCGTGTCCTATCTGCGCGCGCTGGAACGCGGAGGCATCGCGCTCGACGATGCGCGCCGCATGGTCTTCTTCCGGCTTGCGGCGGACGCCGACCAGTTTCTGACCATCGCGAAGTTTCGCGCGCTGCGAAAGCTGTGGGCGCGCGTCGAGGATGCCTGCGGCCTCGGGCCCGAACCGGCCTTCGTCTCGGCCGAAACCGCGTGGCGGATGATGACGACGCGCGACCCGTGGGTGAACCTGCTGCGCACCACGATCTCCTGTTTCGCGGCCGGCGTCGGCGGTGCGAACGCCATCGCGGTCTTGCCATTCACCGCCGCGCTTGGCCTGCCGGATCGCTTCGCGCGGCGGCTCGCGCGCAACATCCAGCTTCTGCTGCTGGAGGAATCCCACGCCGCGCGCGTCGCCGATCCGGCGGCGGGCGCCGGCGGCATCGAGCGCCTGACCAACGACCTCTGCCACGCCGCCTGGGCGCTGTTTCAGGAGATCGAGCGCGACGGCGGGGCCTATGCCGCGCTCGCCTCCGGTGCGTTCCAGGCAAACGTCGCCGCCGTGCGCGCCGAGCGCGAGACGAGCGTCGCCCGCCGCAAGGACGCGATCACCGGCACCAGCGATTATCCGCTGCTGGGCGAGGCGGAGGTTGCCGTGCTCGACGTGCAGCCCGCCGCCCCCGAACGCCGTTCCGCAACCGTGACATTCCCCGCGCTGCCGCCGCTCCGCCTTTCGGAGCCGTTCGAGGCGCTGCGTGCGGCTTCGGATCGCGCGCTCAAGGCAACCGGCGCGCGGCCGAAAATCTTTCTAGCGAACCTCGGGCGGCTGTCCGACTTCACCGCACGCCAGACGTTCGCCAGAAATCTATTCGAGGCCGGCGGCCTTGAGACGCCGACGAACGACGGATTCGCAGACCGCGACGCCATGATCGCCGCCTTCAAGGCCTCCGGCACGCCGCTCGCCTGTCTCTGCTCGTCCGATGCGATCTACGAGAGCGACGCGGCCGACGCCGCGCGCGCGCTCGCAGCGGCTGGCGCAAGGCATATCTATCTCGCGGGACGGCCGAAGGATCCGGAGCCTTACAAGGCGGCGGGGATCGGAACCTTCATCTTCACGGGCTGCGACGTGCTGGCCACGCTTCAGGCCGCCCATGCTATGCTCGGCGTTAAGACGGAGCGGAAGCCAATGGAGCGGAAACCATGAGCCCGATCCCGGACTTCTCCCGCGTCGATTTCGCGACCGCCGCGACCGCGACGACGAACGCCGCCGGTGACGCCGATCCCTGGTTCACGCCGGAGGGCATTGCCGTCAAGCCGGTTTACGGTTCGAGCGATCTCGACGGCCTCGACTTCCTCGACACCTACCCCGGCCTCGCGCCCTACCTGCGCGGCCCCTACCCCGCGATGTATGCGGCCCAGCCCTGGACCATCCGGCAATACGCCGGCTTCTCCACCGCCGAGGATTCCAACGCCTTCTACCGGCGCAACCTCGCCGCCGGCCAGAAGGGCCTTTCGGTCGCCTTCGATCTCGCCACCCACCGCGGCTACGATTCCGACCATCCGCGCGTCGCCGGCGACGTCGGCATGGCAGGTGTCGCGATCGATTCGATCTACGACATGCGCACGCTGTTCTCCGGCATTCCGCTCGACCGGATGAGCGTGTCGATGACGATGAACGGCGCGGTGCTGCCGGTGCTGGCGCTCTATGTCGTCGCCGCCGAGGAACAGGGCGTGCCGCCCGAAAAGCTCTCCGGCACGATCCAGAACGACATCCTCAAAGAGTTCATGGTGCGCAACACCTACATCTATCCGCCCGCGCCCTCGATGCGGATCATTGCCGACATCTTCGCCTACACCTCGGCGCAGATGCCGAAGTTCAACTCGATCTCGGTCTCCGGCTATCACATCCAGGAGGCCGGCGCGACGCTCGATCTGGAGCTGGCCTACACGCTCGCCGACGGCGTCGAATATGTGCGCGCCGGCATGGCTGCGGGCCTCGACATCGACGCCTTCGCGCCGCGCATCTCGTTCTTCTGGAACGCCGGCCCCAACGTCTTCATGGAGATCGCCAAGCAGCGCGCCGCGCGCATGCTGTGGGCCAAGCTGATCAAGCCGTTCGGTCCGAAGTCATCCAAGTCGCTGATGCTGCGCGCGCACACCCAGACCTCGGGCTGGTCGCTCGCCGCGCAGGACGTGTTCAACAACGTCGCGCGCACCATGATCGAGGCGATGGCGGCGACCCAGGGTCACACCCAGTCGCTGCACACCAACGCGCTCGATGAGGCGCTGGCGCTGCCGACCGACTTCTCCGCGCGCATCGCCCGCAACACCCAGATCGTGCTGCAGCAGGAGAGCGGCACGACACGCATCGTCGATCCATGGGGCGGCTCGTTCTACATCGAGCGCCTCACCGCCGAACTGGCGAAGAAGGCCTGGGCCCACATCCGCGAGGTCGAGGAGCTGGGCGGCATGGCGAAAGCGATCGAGGCCTCGATCCCGAAACTTCGGATCGAGGAGGCCGCCGCCAAGACCCAGGCCCGCATCGACGCCGGCCAGCAGTCGGTGATCGGCGTCAACAAATACCGGCCCGAGACCGAACCGCCGCTCGACGTGCTGAAGGTCGACAATTCCGCTGTGATGGCGCTGCAGCTCGACAAGCTGAAGCGCCTCAGGGCGGAGCGCGACCCGAAGGCGGTGGAGGACGCGCTTTCCGCGCTCACCCGTGCGGCCTCCGGCGGCAACGGCAATCTCCTGGCGCTGGCGATCGACGCCGCGCGCGCCAAGGCCACGGTCGGTGAAATCTCGCTGGCGCTGGAACAGGTGTTCGGCCGCCACCGCGCGGAGATCAAGGCGATCTCGGGCGTCTACAAACGGGAGGTCGGCACGATGTCGGACCAGGTCGCGCGCGTGCAGAAACTGGTCGCGGACTTCGAGCGCGACGAGGGCCGCAGGCCGCGCCTGCTGGTCGCAAAAATCGGCCAGGACGGCCACGACCGAGGCCAGAAGGTGATCGCCTCCGCCTTCGCCGATCTCGGCTTCGACGTCGACATCGGCCCGCTGTTCGCGACGCCGGCCGAGGCCGCGCGGCAGGCGGTGGAGAACGACGTGCATGTCGTGGGCGTGTCGTCGCTCGCGGCCGGCCATCTCACGCTGGTGCCGGCGCTGAAGGCGGAACTGGAGACGCAGGGCCGCGGCGACATCACCATCGTGGTCGGCGGCGTGGTGCCGCCGCAGGACTACGACGCGCTCAGGGCCGCTGGCGCCGAGGCGATCTTCCCGCCCGGCACGGTGATCGCGGAGGCCGCCGAGGCGCTGGTGCGCTCGCTCGGCCGCAAGCTCGGCCACGCGCGGGACGCGGCGGAGTAGCGCCGAATCCGGAGTTCTTCGGGCTGTGCTATAATCACGCCATGACCCGCGACGAGATCATCGCGAAGCTGCGCGAGGCCGCGCCGGCGCTCAAGGCCGAGGGCGTGACCGGGCTTGCCATCTTCGGATCGCGCGCCCGCGGCGACTTCCGCCAGGACAGCGACCTGGACCTTCTCGTCGAAGTCGCCCCTGATTCCAGATTTTCACTGCTGAATCTCATCGGCGTGGAACATATCGTCGAGGATACACTTGGCCTTCCCGCCCAGGCGACGATGCGACGTTCGCTGGATTCCCGGATGGCAGAACGGATTCGCGACGATATTTTTGAGGTGTTCTGACGTGCCGCCAAATCTGTCAGATCGCCTCATTCATATTCAGACTGCAATCGACGACATTAGGAGTGTCTGCCGGGATCGATCGCGAGACGACTTTGCCAATGACCGCCTACTTCGGATAACCGTCGAAAGACTTTTCGAGATCATCAGCGAAGCATCCCGGTTCATTCCGGAAGACAAGAAAAAACGGGAAACTTCAATCAACTGGAGAAGAATTGCGGACTTGGGAAACTGGCTTCGGCACGCCTATCATCGCATTGATGCGGATATCCTCTGGAATATCATCGAGGACGACCTCGATCCGCTCGAGGATTTCATCCATCGAATCTCCAGCGAGAGAAGCTAACATCGTAAAGCGACGATCGGTTCGTCATCCACTCCGAAACGGAAGAGGATTACTGAGCGCCGAAGCGCGGGCCGAACGCTCGAATTCGAACGAAGCCCTCTGCCGGCGGATCACACAACAAGCACAATCGCCGCGGGCGCTTCAATGGCAAGCGATCCTGCTCATCGTTCGGCAGCGTCCGGACCGTCCTACCGCTGCCCCGTCGTCACCACCGGCTTGATCTCGATGTCCGGACGGCGCTCCACAACGCGGCGGGCGTGCGCGATCACATGATCGGCGACGATCGCGTGGGCCTCGGCGGTCGGATGCACCGCGCCGCTGTAGAGCCCGGCGAAGGCCGGCTGCACGATATCGAACGGCGACACGCTGGCGGAGTGGGTGTTGGCCGCCATGAAGGCGTCGTTCGGCGTGCGGAACAGCCGCCACTTCGCGGCATAGGGCAGCGCCGCCGCCGGTGAATAGGGCGCGAACTCGTCGGTCAGGCGAGACTTGCGCGGCACCGCCATCTCGAGCCCGTCGGCGATGGCGCGGCGCGGATCGCGGGCGCACAGGCCGCGGCGCGCGAACTTGGCCTGGTGCTCGGTCACGAGCGTGAAGCCCGTGCCAGCGCCGGTCGCGAGGTTCGACGGGCAGCCGGCCTTTCGGGCGTTGGCGGTGCATTCGAGACGCTTCACGAAGTCGCCGAAGAACGCCGCGGTCTCGCCCAGCCGCTGCTTGTTCAGCCTGAGCTTGGGATGCACGTCCATGCCAAGCGTGGGCTGCGCGCCGCAAAGCTCGCCGCGCTCGTCGAGATGGATCGGCTCGTAGGCGTTCTGCACGACCCGCGAGGGATCGACACCGAAGCCGTCGCGCAGCGCGGCGCGCACCGCGGCCAGCCGCTTGTCGAGATGATTGAGATAGACCCGCGACACATCCGGCGAATAGCGGATCTGGTGGCCGATCAGGCCGGCGATCGGCGCGATGTCCGCGGCGCTGTCGGTCATCGAATAGGCCGCGAGCGCTCCGAAGCCGACGTCGTTGCCGCCGATCGACATCAGTACGAGGTCGATGTTGCGCTTGCGCTGCGCGGGCGGGCACCAGCGTTGCTCGATCTTGCGCATCTGCACCGACGTGCTGCCGGCGCTGTAGACCGGCAGCTCGTAGGTCTGGAACTGGCTGCGCGCGCGCGCACCGCCGCGGCACATCAGGTCGCTGAGCTGGTCGAACTGCGCGCGCACCCGCGCGTCCTTGCCCTCGCGGGCCGGCATGTCGAGGAACAGGCCCTCGGTCACTTCTGAGCCCGAGCAGGCCAGCGAGATCAGCGTCACCGCGCGCTTGCGGTTTTCCAGCGCGAGCTGGATGCCGACGCGGAACGGATAGCCGTATTGCGAGCGGTGGCAGTCCGCCGACAGCCATTGCGCCGAGCGGCGATCGAAGGCGCGCAGGAACTCCTGCGACGACGGCCGAAACAGCAGCGATTTCTCCTCGTCCTCGAGCCTGCGGCGCGGCAGCACCTTGGGATCGAAGCCCTGGTCGATGCTGGCGACGCCGTAGCCGCCCGGCATCGTCGGCTTGTGCTTGGTCGCCGCGTGCTGGTCGTGCTGCTCGTTGTGCATCGTCGGGTCGTAGACCATCTCGCGCGTGGCGCTGAAGGTCACGGGACGATCGGGATTGCTCTCGCCGGAGGCGAAGGAATCGCCGAGACCGACGATCAGCACGTCCTCGACCACGACGTTGGCATCGGCGAACTCGCGCCCGTCGGGCAGCTTCACGCTGACCTCGACGCCCGAACGGCTGCGCTCGGTGGCGTAGGGCACGCGCGCGATGGTGAGCGTCGACTTGCAGGCGAGCTTGCGCTGCTCGGCCTTGCCGCCGGCGCGCGGGATCCAGCTCCACAGGCACTCGCCGGCGCCGGCCTCCTTCAGCCGTTCCGGCGAAAGCCCGATGATGACGGTGTGCGCTTCGGGAAGGACGTAGTCCTCCTTGGCGGTGCCCCAGGAATAGCGGCGATCGCAGACCGTGGGATAGCGTCGTGGGCTGGCGTTGCTCTCGTAGCAGACCACCGGAAGCGTCTGCGCGGCCCAGCCGAGCCGCGACTGCTCGTAGCGTGCGCGGCGGGTGGCGAAGCACTTGTCGGGCGAGGAGGCGTCGCGGCAATCCGGATCGTTGAGACGACGCTCGGTGCGCCAGATCACGTCGGCCGGCGGGGTTTCGGACTTGCCCATCGCCTGCTGATAGGCGCGCTCGTGCAGCGCAAACGCCCGGCTGTCCTTGAAGAAGCGGAACGGGCTTTCGACCTCCCATACGAGGTCGGAGCCCTGAGCGGGTGCGCCCAGAGCCGCAAAAAACGCGCAAGAATAGGCTGTGGCTCGAACCGACAGACGCATCATACGCTCCCCGCCGCGCATTTTCGTTAAGACTATCTTAACTGTGTTGTCTCGACGAGCGCCGTTTCGGTTCATGGCTAACAGCCAAAAATCGACAAACCGGCCTGGAATTTCCTGCAATTTGATCTATTCTGGTTTGGTCTAACCAGTCTAACCAGAATACCGTTTGACCTCGATGGCCGGCCGGCCATCGCAATGGCGGCTCACCATGAAACAGGTCGGGATTTTCGAGGCCAAGACCCATCTTTCCAGCCTGGTCGACGAGGTCGAGAAGGGCGGCGAGGTTCTGATCACCCGCCACGGCAAGCCGGTCGCGCGGCTGGTGCAGGCGGTCGACAAGCACAGCCCTGAGGCCATCGCGAAGCGCCGCGCGGCGCTGGCGCGGCTTGACGAGATCGCAAGCAGACTGAAGATCAACCCGACACACGAAGAAATCAAAGCCTGGATCAACGAGGGCCGGCGTTGATCGTCGTCGATGCGTCGCTGATGATCGGCTGGCTGCTTCGCGAGCCTGAAGTGCAGTTCGCGCGCCCGATCCGACAGACCCTTCCGGAGCAAACGCTGATCGTGCCGTCTCATTGGCCTGTCGAGATCGCGAATGCGCTCCGGACCAACGTCCGACGGCGCCGGATCGACGCGCAAGACCTCGACTTGCTCGTCGAACAATTGTCGGCGCTTGAAATCGTCGTCGAGCACGCCGCCGAGACCGAGCAACTGGCCACACTGGTTCGGTTTGCCCTGTCGGAAGGGCTCACCGCTAACGATGCCGCTTATGTGACGCTGGCGAAGCGAATGGGCGCGCCGCTGGCGACGCTCGACGAGGACATGCGCGCAGCAGCACGTCGGAACGACGTGATGCTGCTGCCCGCCTGACATGCCCGAAACGCGCGCCATGGCCCCCGACATCGCCACGCTCGCAGCCGCCATCCGCAACGGCGACCGTGCGACGCTGGCGCGCGCCATCACGCTGATCGAAAGCCGCCGCGCCGATCATCAGGCCGCCGCGCGGCTGCTGGTGCAGCAACTGCTCCCGCACACCGGCGGGGCGATCCGCGTCGGAATCACCGGCGCGCCCGGGGTCGGCAAATCGACCGCGATCGACGCACTCGGCTCGCATCTCACCGCTCAGGGTCACAAGGTCGCGGTGCTGGCGGTCGACCCCTCCTCCACGCGCACCGGCGGCTCGATCCTGGGCGACAAGACCCGCATGGCGCGGCTCGCCAGCGATCCGAACGCCTTCGTGCGTCCGTCGCCCTCCTCCGGCACGCTCGGCGGCGTCGCCGCCAAGACCCGCGAGACCCTGCTGCTGTGCGAGGCGGCGGGTCACGACGTGGTGCTGGTGGAGACCGTGGGCATCGGCCAGTCCGAGACGGCCGTCGCCGACATGACCGATTTCTTCCTCGCACTGATGCTGCCGGGCGCCGGCGATGAGCTTCAGGGCATCAAGAAGGGTCTGGTCGAACTGGCCGACATGATCGCGATCAACAAGGCTGACGGCGACAACATGGCGCGCGCCAATATGGCCGCGGCGGAGTATCGCGCCGCGCTGCACATCCTGGCGCCGCGCTCCGCTTCCTGGACGCCGCCGGTGGTGACCTGTTCGGCTCTCACCGGCGCGGGGATCGACACGCTCTGGGCGCAGGTGCTTCTGCACCGCGAGCGCATGACGGCGAGCGGCGAACATGCGGCGCACCGCCGCACGCAGCAGGTCAAGTGGATGTGGTCGATGCTGGAGGAGCGGATTCGCGCCCGCCTGCACGCCGACCGCAGCGTGCAGGCCAAGGTGCGCGCCATCGAGACCGAGGTTGCCGAAGGCCGGCTGTCGGCTGCGCTGGCGGTCGAACGCACCGCCGAACTGCTCGGCATTTGAGGTGCGGACCAAAATGCACCAAATCTTATTTTGGGGGACAGAGCGCACTTTTGTCTTTTTCCTGACCCACGAATGACGCTCAATGCGCATTCGAGTGCTGTTGAATGGGTTGGGCGTCTCGCCCCCTGGAAGGTCGGGCGTCTCGCCCCCTGGAAGGTCGGGCGTCTCGCCCCCTGGAAGACCGGATTTACGTTCATGCAAGGCGAAAAGCGCGCCTCCCCCCGCAAGCCACTGGAGTATTCCGCAGGGCTCGATTTCGGCGACGGCCGGTCGCCGCGCGCCTGCGTTCTGTCGAACATCTCCAGGACCGGTGCGCGGATTCGCGTCGACAACACCGCCGACCTGCCGGAGCGGTTGACGCTTCTGCTTTCGAGCAACGGGGTCATGCGGCGCTGCCGCGTGGCCTGGTCCGAAGGCCAGAACGTCGGGCTGGAGTTCGTCCGCGAGCCGCCGCCTGCCCCGCCTCCGCGACCGCGCGGGCCGAAGGTCGCCGTCTGACGGTTCGATGCTCCCGACCCGCGGGATGTGTCCCGGTCGTCCCGATCCGGGACGCGGCCCTGTCCCGCAAGATGCTCGTTCGCGCCGCGGCGTGCCGATCCGGCGCAGATTAGCCCGATCGCGGCTGGCCCGTTCCTTGAAGTCCGTGATGTCCGATTCCCGAAGAAACGGACCCGCACATGGACATCGACCGCCGCCGCCTCGTTTCCCTGACCGCGCTGTCGGGCGCCGTCCCGCTCACCATGATGGCGATGCCAGCCGCCGCCAATCCGCGCCCGGTGCTGGGCATCGATGCCACCACGCTCGGCGTGCGCGCCGGCGCGGGCGCCGACCAGACGCGCATGCTGCAGGACGCCATCGACCGCACCGCCGGGGCGCGTGTGCCGCTGGTGCTCGGGCCCGGCGAATACCGCACGGGCGAGCTGCGCCTGCAGCCCGGCGCGCAGATCTTCGGCGTGCGCGGCGCCACGCGTCTCACCTTCACCGGCGGCGGCGCGATGATCTCCGGACCGCGCGCCGACAACGTGACGCTGTGCGGTCTCATCCTCGACGGCGCCAACCGCCCGATGCCCGAAGGCGGCGCGCTGATCCGCTTCTCCGAGGCCTCCGATCTGCGGCTCGTGGATTGCGACCTGCTGGGCGCCAGCCGCAACGCCGTCACGCTCGACAGCGTCTCCGGCACGGTCGCCGGCAACACGATCATGGGCGCGGCCGAGGCCGCGATCTTCTCGCGCGACGCACGCGGACTGACGATCCGTGACAACACCATTCGCAACGCCGGCAACAACGGCATCCTGGTCTGGCGCTCGCAAAAGGCCGACGACGGCACGCTGGTCGCTGACAATCGGATCGAGGACATTTCCAACACGCGCGGCGGCTCCGGCCAGTACGGCAATGCGATCAACGTGTTCCGTGCAGCCAACGTGATCGTGCGCGGCAACCGGATCGCGCGCGCCTCGTTCACCGCGGTGCGCGGCAACGCCGCCTCCAACATCCAGATCGTCGGCAATTCGATCCTCGACGTCGGCGAGGTCGCGATCTACGCGGAGTTCGGATTCGAGGGCGCGGTGATCGCCAGCAACACCGTGGACGGCGCGGCGATCGGCGTCTCCGTGACGAATTTCAACGAGGGCGGGCGGCTTGCCGTCGTCCAGGGCAACCTGATCCGCAACCTCAAGCCGAAGCGTCCGGCCGGAACCGACCCGAACGACGGCGCGGGCATCGGCATCTCCGTCGAGGCCGACGCTTCCGTGACCGGCAACGTCATCGAGAACGCGCCGACCGCCGGCATCAACGTCGGCTGGGGCCATTACCTGCGCGACGTGGCCGTGACCGGCAACGTGATCCGCACCGCGCGCTACGGCGTCGCCCTGTCGGTGGTCAAGGGCGCCGGCTCCGCACTCGTCACCGGTAATATGATCTCCGGCGCGCGCGAGGCCGCGATCGCCGGCATGGATTACGCCCGCGCCCTGCCCGGCGACCTCAACGCCGAGCCGGCCCGGTACGCGCATCTGCAGATCGCGGGCAACCGCGTCCGATAACGGAGCCGCGCGAGAGATGCCTCCGCGACAAACCTGCGGTTGATTTTTCGGGGCCACCGCCCGACCATCGCGGCATGCGACACGGTCTGACCGCCGCTCTCTGCCTCCTGGCTTGCTCTCAAGCCGCCGCGGAGCCCGTCTTCCGGAGTATCGGCAAGCCGGTCGCGGATCAAACCACCAGCCGCATCGCCACGGTCGGGGACCGCCTGTTCGAATACGTCTCGCAGATGTATTTCGACGGCAAGACCTGGACGCCGATGACGGACGACGAGAGCGTCGCCCTCGACAACGGCTTCGTCATCAACGCCGTCGCCGCCGCCGGCAAGACCTTCCGCTTCGTCCTGAACGGAAAGCGCTGTCCCGGCATCTCGGTGTTTTCGGAAGACGGCTATTACGGCACCTATTCGGGCGAGGATGCGAACGCATGGTCGGCGTCGTACACCGACGGCCGAAAGGTCGTGCTCAACGTCGGCTATCAGGTGCGCATCGGCGATCTCGGCACGCCTTCGCCGCTCGACTCCTGCCGCCCGCTCGGCCTGAAACCGGTCGGACCCAAAGGCGACTGGGTCCACGCCTACATCGCAATCCCGGGCGGCCTGCTCTACGGCGGCCGCACCTCCGATAACGCGCGATGCGCGGCGCTTCGCATTCTGGAGTGGGACACCGGATCCGTTCAGACGCTGGAGCTTCCGAACTGCGCCAACGGGCTGGTGACGGAATACTACGCCTACGCCGAATGGAACGGCGAGATCCTGATCGGCAATTTTCCGCGCGGCACGCTTTACGCCTTCGATCCCGAACAGCGCACCGTTCGAGAAACCGACATCGCCCATCCGAGGCCGGACGATCTGTTCGATTTCAGAGGCCGCCCCTATCGGGAATCGCAGGCGCTCGCCGTGCATGACGGAAAGCTCTATGTCGGCATGTATCCCTGGGCTGAAATTTTCGTGTTCGAAAGTTCCGGCCAAGTTTCCGTAACCCGGCTGATACCCGAGCCCACCACGAAGGGAGCCGAACTCATGCCTTATGCCACGGTCATGAGCCAGGCGGCGCTCAAGAGTCTGGACAACGCGTATCGCGGCGTCAGCGAAATTCCCCATGAAATCGAACAGCGGCTGCGCAGCGAGGCGCTCACCTACCACAACTGGTCGCAGCGCGCCTCGTCCTTCGCCGTCCTCGGCGACCGGCTCTGCGTTTCGACCGGAAACCTGTCGGGCTACGCCTACGACAAGGAGCGCCATCCGATTCCCGAAGAGGTGGCCCGCCAGTATGGCGAGGTCCATTGTGTTGACACGCCCTGACGGAGCCGATTGTCTGTTCGCGGCGCATCGCGGATCGCTCCGCCGCAGCGCCGGGCGCAACGGACGAGGACGGGAATGCCGCAGGACGCCGAAGGCCGGGCCGCAACGGGATTGTCCGGCGCCGCCATTCTCCGCGAGATCGACGCCGCCGGCATTTCCTTCGTGGTCTCGGTGCCCGACATCACCACCAGCGAGGGCCTGCTTCGGCCACTTGCGGCCGGCCGCGGTCCGCGCCTGATCCGGGTCTGCAAGGAGGACGAGGGCATCGGCATCTGCTCCGGCCTCGCGCATACGCCGAAACGGGCGCTGCTGCTGATCCAGCACACCGGCCTGCTCGATTCGATCAACGCGCTGCGCGGCGCGGCGGTCGAATACGACCTGCCGGTCTGCATGATGGTCGGCCTCCTGCAGAAGGAGCCGGGCGTCGCGCCGAAGCAGTCGAAGCAGTACGGCGTGCGCATCGTCGAACCGATCCTCGAAGCGATGGGTGTCGCCTACCACGAGATCGAGACCGACGCCGACGTGCCGAAGATCCGGCCGGCGATCGAGGACGCCTACGCCCGCTCCAGGCCGGTCGCGATGCTGATCGGCCGAACCCCGTCCTGAGGCCGCGATCCGGAAAAGTGGACACCGGTTTTCCGAACAGATCGCGCCCAACGAAGACAAGCGGGCCCAGCCCATGCAATCTCAACGAACCCGGTATTAGCGGAGACGCACCCTTGAAACGCGACGACGCCCTGCGCGTGCTGGCCCGGCACATCGCCGCCGACGACATCGTCCTGCCGGTCTATTCCACCGCCTTCGACTGGCTCGACATCCATCCGAGCCCGCTGAACTACACCGCGCACGGCGCGATGGGGCTCGCCTCCTCGCATGCGCTCGGGCTGGCGCTCGGGCGCCCGGACAAGCGGGTGATCGTGCTCGACGGCGACGGCAGCCTGCTGATGAATCTCGGCACGCTCGTCACCTCGGCCGAGGCCGCGCCGAAGAACCTCTATCACTTCGTCTGCGAGAACGGCACCTACGAGGCCAACGGCGGCCATCCGACGCCGAACCGCGGCGGCGTCAGCTTCGCGGGCTTCGCGCGCAGCGCCGGCCATCGCAACGTGTACGAGTTCGCGGACCTGAAAAATCTGGAGCAGCAGGCCGGCGCGCTTCTGGCCGAGCCCGGCCCCCTGTTCGCGGTGCTCAAGGTCCAATCGAGCGGCGAGCAGGAGCGCGACTACCGGCGCATCCACGGCGCCGACGTGCGGCAGGCCTTCAAGGACGCGCTGAACCGGGCGTGAGCGGCGGCGGTGTCGCCGTCGCGTGGCGCCTCACGCCGGCTCGGCGTGGGCGATCTTCATCTCGGCCATGATCTCGGACTTGTAGGCCATGAACGCCGTCGAGGTCAGGCTGCCGATCGAGCGCGGCCGCGGCAGGTCGACGGCGATCTCGCGGATGATCCGCCCCGGCCGCGCCGACATCATGCAGATGCGGTCGGCCAGCAGGATCGCCTCGTCGATGTCGTGGGTGACGAACAGCACGGTGGTCTCGAGCGTCTGCCAGACGTCCAGCAGCAATTGCTGCATGGCGAGCCGGGTCTGGGCATCGAGCGCGCCGAACGGTTCGTCCATCAGCAGGGCGCGGGGATCCATCACCAGCACGCGTGCAATGCCGACGCGCTGGCGCATGCCGCCGGAGAGCTGCACCGGCAGCGCCTCGGCGAAGGCTTCGAGCCCGACCAGCTTCATCATCTCGCGCGCACGCGCCTCGTAGGCGTCGCGATCGAGCCGCTGCACGCGCGGGCCGAAGGTGATGTTGTCCCAGACGTTGAGCCAGGGAAACAGCGACGCCTCCTGAAACACCACGCCGCGGTCTGGACCGGGCCGTTCGATCGGCTGCGCCGTCGAACAGCACCTCGCCCCCGGTCGCGGTGTCGAAGCCCGCGAGCAGGTTGAGCAGCGTGGACTTGCCGCAGCCGGAGGGGCCGAGCAGCGCGACGAACTCGCCCTCGCCGATGTCGAGGCTGACGTTTTCGAGCGCGCGCACCTCGCGTCTTGCCGGGGAACGTCTTGCGAGGTCGAGCGAAACGACACCGCGCCCATTCGCGCCCCCGCTCAGGCCTGGAACGACTGCATGCGGTGCCAGCC
Source organism: uncultured Alphaproteobacteria bacterium (assembly GCA_963758225.1). GTDB lineage: Bacteria > Pseudomonadota > Alphaproteobacteria > Rhizobiales > Xanthobacteraceae > Z2-YC6860. The sequence continues at coordinate 344,996 of CAVWUJ010000009.1, forward strand.
GCAGCATCCAGTGTCTCGAGCGCGATGATCAGCCGGTCGCTGAGAAAGCCGAGCAGGCCGATCGACGACCATGTCGGCGATCACCACGTCCATGCGGCCGACGTAATAGGCGTCCCACAGCACGTAGCCGAGGCCGGACTTCACCGCGACCATCTCGGAAACGATCACCGCGGTCCAGCCGATGCCGAGCCCGACGCGCAAGCCCGGTGAAGATCGACGGCAGCGAGCGCCGGCAGCACCACGCGCGCCAGCACGTCCATGCGGCTTCGCGCCCATCATCAGCGCGGCGCGGATCCAGTTGCTTGTCGATGCCGCGCGCGCCCTGCGTGGTGTTGACGACGATCGGATAGAACGCGCCGAGCGCGATCAGGAACACCGAGCCCATGTCGCTGGATGCCGAACACCGCGATCGAGAACGGCAGCCAGGCCGTGATCGGGATCGGCCGCAGCACCTGGATGGTCGGGTCGATGACGCCGGCGGCGAGCCGCCACCAGCCGATCGCGATGCCGAGCGGCACGCCGACCAGGATGGCGACGCGCGAAGCCCTTGGCGACGCGCTCGGTCGAGAACAGCGCGTTCGTCGAGCCACGTCCCGCTGTAGGGGTTGAGGCCCATGCCCGGCCGGGCCGAAGGCCCAGACCTTCCAGGCCTGCCAGACCCGGTCGGGCGTCGGCAGCACGCCGCCGAACGAGCGAGCCGTTCTGTGCCGGCCGCCTGCCACAGCACCGATCACCAGCACCGGCACCAGCACGCCGAGCAGCGATCGCGCCCGGCGCGCCCGTCGGGAAAGAAGGAACGGGCGGCCGCTTCACTTCTTGGGCGTTCGTCACGAACGAGCCGTCCCAGTACTTGCCGATCTCGCCGGACACGTCCTTCTGGATCACCCGAGATCGGCGAAGGCCTTGGCCTGCGCGCTGATCTGGTCGGCCGAGACCACGCCGCCGAGCGTGATGGTCTTCGATGCTTCGGCGGACACCTTGGCGTCGAGGCCGGTCAGCTTGGCATAGGCCTCCGCGAACTTCTGCGGCGACGCCGCCAGCTCCTCCTGGATTCTTCAGATAGGCCCAGACGATGCGCTCGACCGCGGCGCGCTTCTTCTCGGCCATGTCGCTTGCGTCGTCATGATCATGCCGAGTTCGGGGCCGACCGCCTTCGACTGGCCGTATTCCAGCGTTCTTGGCGAAGAAGCCGTAGCCCTCCATCACCGGGATCGACTCGAACGGCTCCCAGGTCACGATCGCGTCGACCTCGCCCTTCCTGAGCGCCTGGTTGAAGTTGGCGCCGCCGCCCTGGATGTTGACCGCCTGGAAGCTGTTGTAGGGAATGCCCTTCTCGATCAGCGTCGCGGCGAACTGGAACCAGACCGCCGAGCCCGGTGCGATCGCGATCTTCTTGCCCTTGATGTCGTTCCAGCTGTCGAGCTTCACGCCCTTGCGGCCGATGACGTATTTCGGCGAGGCGCCGACGCCCATCAGGCCGATCACGTTGGTCGAGCCCTGCGACAGCGCGATCGCGAGATCGGCCGGCCCGACGGTGGCGATGTCGAGCGAGCCCGCGAGCAGCGCGGTGCGCGCGTCGGCATAGCGGACGAACTCCACCAGCTTGAGATTGACGCCGAGCTTCTTCAGCTCGTCGGCCGAGCTGGACGATCGGCGCGAGGTGGCCGACCTTCTGATAGCCGAAGGTGATGTCGACCGGCGGCGACAGCGGCTTGGGCTCGGGCCCGACCGCAAGCGCGCCTCCCGGCAGCAGACCGGCCATCGCGAGCGCACAGAACCAGCGGCGTGTCCACATGATCGACCTCCATGCCGTGCGCAGGACGGAATGCCCCGGCGCCCCAAGCGGTGCCGGGCGAGAGCGCCGCGGTGCCGCTGACATGCAAGAGCTTGCAAGTTTTCGGCCGGAACGGCAACGGAGGGCGCACCGCCGCGCGAGCGGCCCGGCGTCGCGGCGGCGCGCGTCTGAACCCGGACGCCGCCTTCGGACGCCGCTAACATGAGCATTCTTTAATGTGATCGGGTCAGCTCTTGCCATGATCGCGTCCCGAACCATTTCATAATCCGAACCATGACCGCCTCCTCGCCGCCCTCCCCGACCGATACCCGAAGACCCGCGCCCCGCCCGCGCCGCCGCCGCCGCATGCTGAGCGCGTTTCTGGCGCTCTTCATCCTGCCGATCGCGATGGCGGCCGGCGTGCTGGCCTACAACGGCGGACCGACGCACTGGCGCAACTTCGACCGCCGGGTGGTGACGCAGCTTCCGGACGCCAGCGAGACGCCGGAGGCCCGCGTGCTGGTGATGTACGGGCGCACCCGCGGCTGGAAGGGCGCGGTCGCGGTCCACTCCTGGGTCGCGTTCAAGGAGAAGAACGGCCGCGCCTGGAAACGCTACGACGTCGCCGGCTGGGGCAACCCGGTGCGGCTCAACTGGTGGCCGCCCGATCTCTGGTTCGGCGAGCACGGCCGGATCGTGCTCGACGCGCGCGGCGAGCGCGCCGAGGCGCTGATCCCACGCATCGAGACCGCGGTGAAAAATTATCGCTACGCCAACGCCGGCGACTACCGCATCTGGCCCGGCCCCAACAGCAACAGCTTCGTGCAGGCAGTGCTGCGCGAAATCCCCGAGGCCGGCGTCGCGCTGCCACCGAACGCCATCGGCCGCGACTTCCGGCCCGGCCCCTATCTCGGACTGACCGACAGCCGCACCGGCGTGGAGGCCAGCCTCTACGGCGTGCTGGGCGTCAAGCTCGGCTGGGTCGAGGGCGTCGAGCTGAACGTGCTCGGCTTCGTCGCCGGCCTCGACCTGCGAGATCCCGCGCTCAAGCTGCCCGGCTTCGGCCGCCTCGGATTCGAAAGCCTGACGGCGACTGCGGCCACCCGCGCGCCCTGAGATCGCGGCTGCCTCACGCCGAATTGTTCTGCGGCGCAGGGCCGACAATCGACGCGCCTGCCGCACTCTGTCAGACTCGCTTCATGCACGACACGCGGCCGCTGCTCGAACGAATCCCGTTTCCCGCGCTGCGCCGCGGCGCGCTCGACACCGTTCAGGTGAACGTCGGCTATCGCTGCAACCAGTCCTGCGTGCATTGCCATGTCGGCGCGAGCCCGCATCGCACCGAGGAAATGTCCGGCGAGACGGTCGACACCGTCATCGCCTTCCTCGAAAGCAGCAGCGCCTCGACGCTCGACATCACCGGCGGCGCGCCGGAGCTGAACCCGCATTTCCGCCGCCTGGTGCGCGCCGCGCGCGCGATGGGCATGCGCGTCATGGACCGCTGCAACCTCACGATCCTCGAACAGCCGGGCCAGCACGATCTCGCGGACTTTCTCGCCGGCGAGCAGGTGGAGATCGTCGCGTCGCTGCCCTGCTATCTCGAGGACAACGTCGAGGCTCAGCGCGGCAAGGGCGTATTCGACGCCTCGATCCGCGGGCTCAAGCGGCTCAACGCGCTGGGCTACGGCCGCGAAGGCACGGGCCTTGCGCTCAGCCTCGTCTATAATCCGCAGGGGCCATCGCTGCCGCCGCCGCAGGCGGCGCTGGAGGCCGACTACAAGCGCGTGCTCGGCGAGCGCCACGGCATCGCGTTCGACCAACTCTACACGCTGGCCAACATGCCGATCCGGCGCTTCGGCTCCATGCTGGTGTCGAAGAACCAGTTCGACGACTATCTCGCGCTTCTTCAGCACGCCCATCGCGATGCCAACCTCGACTGCGTGATGTGCCGCAATCTCCTGTCGGTGGACTGGCAGGGTTACGTCTATGACTGCGACTTCAACCAGATGCTCGACCTGCCGCTCGGCCGCGGCGGTTCCGCGCGCACGCATCTTTCCGACCTGATCGGCATTCGCCTCGACGGCGCGCCGGTCCGGGTCTCGGGCCATTGCTTCGGCTGCACCGCCGGGCAAGGATCGAGCTGCGGCGGCGCGCTGGGCGCAGCCGCCGAATAGGCGCGATCGGCCGCGTGGCTCACCTGTCCATCATCGTTCCGACGCTGAACGAAGCGCCCGGCATCGCCACGGCGCTTCAGGCGCTCGCGCCCTGCCGGGCGCGCGGCGCCGAGGTGATCGTCGTGGACGGCGGCTCGGCTGACGCCACCGCCGAAATCGCCCGCCCGCTCTGCGACCGCGTGATCAAGGCCGCGCCCGGCCGCGCCGCGCAGATGAACGCCGGCGCGAAGATCGCATCCGGCGACGTGCTGCTGTTCCTGCATGCCGACACGCGGCTGCCGCCGGAGGGCGACGGCTTTTTGCTTTACGCGCTGGAGGCGCACGGGCGCGTCTGGGGCCGCTTCGACGTGCGGATCGAGGGCCGCAGCCTGCTGCTGCCGGTGGTCGCCGCGGCGATGAACCTGCGCTCGCGCATCACCGGCATCGCCACCGGAGACCAGGCGATGTTCGTCACGCGCGCGGCTTTTCGCGAGGCCGGCGGCTTCCCTGAGATTGCGCTGATGGAGGACATCGCGCTGTCGAAGACGCTCAAGCGCATCGGCCGGCCGCTCTGCCTCGCCGCGCGTGTCACGACGTCCGGACGGCGCTGGGACGACCACGGTGCGCTGCGCACCGTGCTGACCATGTGGCGGCTGCGGCTGGCGTATTTCTTCGGCGCCGATCCGGCCGTACTCGCAGCGCGCTATGGATATCGCCCGCGCGATGCCTGAGCCCGTCACGCTTGCGTTGCTGGCCAAGGCCCCGGTCGCGGGCCTCGCCAAGACCCGGCTTGCTCCGGCGCTCGGCGCGGACGGCGCGGCAAGGCTTCAGGCGCGGCTGATCGAACGCACCGTCGCCACCGCCGCCGATGCCGGCTGCGGCCCGGTGGTGCTTTGGTGCGCACCCAATGCAGACCATCCGGCGTTTCAGGCTTTGCGCGCCCGGCACGGTGTTACGCTCGCCGATCAGCCGGACGGCGATCTCGGCGCGCGCATGCACGCCTGTTTCGCGGCAGCGCAGGGGCCCGCGCTGGTGCTCGGCGTCGATTGCCCGGCGCTCACCGCCGCCCATCTGCGCGCGGCCGCCGAGGCGCTCGCCTCGCACGATGCGGCGCTGATCCCGGTGGAGGACGGCGGCTACGTCCTGATCGGGCTGAACCGCCCCTGCCTCGACCTGTTCGACGGCATGGCCTGGAGCGTTCCGTCGGTGGCCGCCGAGACGCGCGCGCGGCTCGCGCGCTGCGGCCTGCGCTGGCACGAACTCGCGCCGCTCTGGGACGTCGACACGCCGGACGATCTCGCCCGCATGCAGCGCGAGGGTTACGGGGCGTTTATGGAATAGACAGAAGCCCGCTCGCGTATCGCGAACGATACTTGCGACGCGAAAAATGGGGGACGCTTCGCCGTTTGCGTCGGCGGCGGTGCGCTCCCTCCCCCTGCAAGGGGGAGGGTCGGGGTGGGGGTCCGCTTCATCCTTCGCAACACAGAAGGAGACCCCCTCCCGGTTCGCTGCGGGAACCGACCTCCCCCTTTCAGGGGGAGGTGACGGATAGACCGCCGTTGCAGCAGGAAAAAGCAGACGCAACGGCCGAACCAAAACGATGCTCGGACGAAGCACGCGCTTGCGAAACGAAGTCCCGTCGGCGTGACGCGCCGCTACCGCTTCGCTGCGCCCGGCCACATCTTCGGGCCCGAGCGTGCGTATTGCGGCGGGCGCGCCACGTCCGCGCCGAGTTCGCGCGCCGCCTGCCAGCCCCAGTGCGGCTGGTCGAGCATGGCGCGGCCGAGCGCGACGAAGTCCGCCTGCTCCCCGGAGATCACCGCATCGGCCTCCAGCGGCGTGGTGATCAGCCCGACCGTGCGGGTGACGATCCCGGTCTCGCGCTTCACGCGCGCGGCGATCGGCGCGTTGTAGGCCGGCGCGACCGGATTGCGCGCCTCGGCGGTCAGCCCGCCCGAGGACACGTCGACGAAGTCGAGACCGTCGTCCTTCAGCGCCTTCACGAGCGTCACCGCGTCGTCCGGCGTGAGCCCGCCGTCGAGCCAGTCGCTGCCGGTGATGCGCGCGCCGAGCGGCAGGCCCTTCGGCAGCGCGGCGCGCACCGCCTGCACGGTCTCGCGCAGGAAGCGCATGCGGTTCTCGAACGAACCGCCGTAATCGTCGCTGCGACTGTTCGACACCGGCGAGAGAAACTCGTGCGCCAGATAGCCGTGCGCGAAGTGCAATTCGATCAGGTCGAAGCCGATCCGCACCGCGCGCCGCGCCGACGCGACGAAGGCCTCGCGCACCCGCGCGATGTCTTCGAGGGTCGCCTCGCGCGGCACATGCCAGTTCGGCCCGAACGGCAGAGCCGAGGGAGCGATGGTCTGCCACGGATCGTCGCCCGCGGGCAGTGCGCCGCCACCCTCCCAGGGCCGCTGCGCCGAGGCCTTGCGGCCGGCGTGCGCGAGCTGGATGCCGAGCTTCGCCGTGCCGATGCGCTTGCAATGCGCGATCACCCGCGCCAGCGCCGCCTCGTTGGAATCCGAATAGAGCCCGAGACAGCCGTGGCTGATCCGGCCGTGGCGTTCGACATGGGTGGCCTCGACGACGACGAGGCCTGCGCCGGAATTCGCCAGCATGCCGAGATGGGTGATGTGCCAGTCGCTGGCGCTGCCGTCGTCGGCGGAATACTGGCACATCGGAGAGACCGCGATGCGGTTCGGCAGTTCGAGCGCGGCGATGCGAAGGGGATCGAAGAGACGGGGCATGGCAAGTCCGGGATGGAGAGAACGGGACGGTCGAACAATTAAAGCCGCAGCACCGCAAGCGCCAGCGCCTGCGCGCGCGGCGCCATCGTGTCGAGTTCGAGAAATTCGTCGGGCGAATGAGCCCGGCCGCCGACGGGGCCGACGGCGCAGATCGTCGGCGCGCCGGTCGCCGACGCAAATCCCGAATCCGCGCAGCCGCCGGTGAACAGCGAGCGCGGCTCGTGACCCAGTTCGCTCAGACACGCGGCATAGTGCCGGTAGAGCGCGCGGCCGGCGTCGGTCTCCACCAGCGGCAGGAATTCGCCGGTGATTTCCAGCGTGGCGCGCGTGCCCGGCACATAACTCTTGTCGATGATCGCGCGGATGCCCGCCAGCGCGGCGTCGCGGTCCTGCGGCGTCACGAACCGCAGGTCCATCTCCGCGCGCGCCCAGGGCGCGACCGTGTTCGGCGTCTGGCCGCCCGAGACGACGCCGACGTTGAGCGTGGTGCCGCGCTCCAGATCGACCAGCCCGTGCAGCGCCAGCGTCTTGTGCGCCAGTTCGACGATGGCCGAGACGCCGGCCTCGAAGTTCGCGCCGGAATGCGCCGCCTTGCCCTCGATCGCAAAACGCATGAAGGCGCCGCCCTTGCGGCCGGTCACGACCGCGCCGGGCGCACGGCCGGGCTCGGAATTGAACACCGCCCGCGCCTGCCGGGCGTGGTCCTCGATCACCGGCCGCGAGAACGGCGAGCCGATCTCCTCGTCGCCGGTGAACAGGCCGACCGCGGCCGGCCCGCCGAACCGCGCGAGCGCGGCGAGCACGAAGCAGTTCATCACCAGCCCGGCCTTCATGTCGGCGACGCCGGGGCCGTGCGCGCGACCGTCGACGATCCTGAATGGCCGGCGCTGGGGCTCGCCCTTGGGAAACACCGTGTCGCGATGGCCCATCAGCAGGACCGGCTGGCCGGGTCCGCTGCCGGTGCGCGCGACGATGGCGTCGCCGTAGGTCTGGTCCGGCGTGACGCTCGTCGCGATGCCGTGTCCTGCGAGAAATTCACGGATGCGCGCGCCGACCGCGTCGACGCCGGCCTTGTCGTAGGAGCCGCTGTCGGTGTTCACCAGCGTCTCCAGCAGCGCGGTCATCGGCGCGCGCTGGCCGGCGAGCCAGTCGAGGATTGTCTGTTCGGACGGCGAAAGCGACATGGTCGGGCACCCGCGATCAGGAGCATCCGTTCTACGTCATCCCGCCGCCGTTGCGAAACCGCGCGTCATGCCGGCCGACCGCCGCAGACGAAAGGCCCGGCGGACGGCCGGGCCAGTTGGTGGGAGGAAAACGAACGAGAATGGCCGCCGCCGTCAGGCCGCCCGGCGCCGCATCGCCGGCTTCGCCGGCATCGCCACCGGCCGGGCGTAGAGCGGAACTTCGTCCTCGGGACGCGGCGCAAGGCGCGCCCAGCGTTCCGCCGCTTCGGACGCCTCGCGCAACGCCGCAAAGAACGTGCGCTCGGTGTAGTAATGCCGCCAGCGGCCGGTCTCGAACAGCTCGACGAAATGGTCCCGCCGGCGTTCGGCGAGGTCGCGCCACTTGTAGGCTGCTTGATTCATGGTCTTCCCATAGGTCGGTTGCGCCATGATCGTGTGCCGAATGCCGTAAGCCGCGCGTGCGCTGCGATGCCGTGATCGTCACGCCTCGACACGCCACAAACGCCACAAGCGACGGCACCACAGAACGAGACAGACGCCATTGCGGAGATACGCAATTCCACGAACGCGATTGCAGAAACGCATAAGCGAGAAATGCAAAAGCCAGAAATCGCGAACGGAAATTTCCAGGAACGCCATTCCAAGACGGAGCCGGATTTCGATCCCCCGGATCCGCGCCGAGCGCCAATTGGGCGCCTCCCCAGCGAGTCGGATCCCACCAGCGATTCCGCATTCGTCCGCAAGCGGACACCGGCGCGCGCCACCGCAATTCACAGAAATCGCGGCAGCGCGGCGTGCGCGGACGACGCGCGGCGGGTCAAGGCTTGATGGCGATCACGCCCTCGATCTCGACCGAGATCTGGTTGGGCAGCGAGCCCATGCCGACCGCCGAGCGGGCATGCCGGCCGATCTCCGGGCCGAACACCTCGACGAACAGATCGGAGCAGCCGTTGATCACCTTGGGCTGGTCCTTGAAGTCCGGCCCCGCGTTGACCATGCCGAGCAGCTTGAGCACCGCCTCGACCCGGTCGAGCGAGCCGAGCGCCTCGCGCGTCGCCGACAGAAGCCCCAGGCCGACGAGGCGGGCGCGCCGGTAGGCCTCATCGACCGAGACCTCGGCGCCGACCTTGCCGGTGAGCAGGCCGCCGTTCTCGTCGCGCGGCCCCTGCCCGGCCAGGAACAGCAGGCGCCGGCCGATGCGGTACGGCAGATAATTGGCGACCGGCGTCGGCACCTTCGGCAGCACGATGCCGAGTTCCTTGAGGCGGGCTTCTGCGCTCATCTCGTCTCCTTTCGGGTTCGCACGCGGCCAGTGTCGCCGCGCCGCGCTGCCTTCACAACCGAACCCGACAGCCGATGCGCAAAGCGTCGACGCAAAAACAGACCCGCCCGGATGAGGGACATCCGGGCGGGCCATTCAGATCGACGCGTTGGGGGAAGGCGGGGGCGTCCGCGCCGATCCTAGCTCGTCAGTGGTCGTAGCAAACGCGGGTCCGGCCGACGTAGTGGCCCCATCCGTCGTACTGCGCGACCCAGCGGCAGCGGCGCGGCGCGCCGTAGTAATAGGCCGGAGCGGCATGCGACTGGCTCGCGATCGCAGCGCCGAGCAGCGCGCCGCCGACGATGCCGGCCGCAATCAGTCCGCCGCGGTTGCGGGCTTCCGCCTCGGTCGAAGGCAGGGTCGCGGCACCCACGAGCGCGATCGCGGTCAGGGCTGCGGCAATCTTGGTCTTGATGGTCATGGCTGGCTCCCCGTGGATCTGGTGAGGCCGGATCGGCCTGCATGTCCGTTGGTCGGTCGGGCTCCGTGAAAGGTTCACGGCCCAGCGGAAATTTTGTCGGCCGTGCGGCAGAGCGTCGCAAAGCCTGCAAACGCCAACCGCCCGGATGGTTGTCCATCCGGGCGGAGGTTCAGACCGGCGCCTGGGGGGAAGGCGGGGGCGCGACGCCGGCCCGCGTTCCGATCAATAGTGGTAGCAGACCCGGCTGCGGCCGACGTAATGGCCCCAGCCGTCGTACTGCGCGACCCAGCGGCAGCGGCGCGGCGCGCCGTAGTAATAAGTCGGACCGGCGTGGGCGTGGCTCGCAACCGCAGCGCCCAGGAGGACTCCGCCGACGATGCCGGCCGCCACCAGGCCGCCACGGCCGCGGGCTTCCGCCTCGCTCGAAGGAAGAGTGACGGCGCCGACCAGCGCGAGGGCGGTGAGGGCTGCGGCAATCCTGGTCTTGATGGTCATGGCTGGCTCCCGTTGATCCCGTGCGGGCCGTCTCGGCCCTTCATGTCCGTTGGTCGGCGGAGAAACGGGTGAGGTTCACGGGCCGGGCGAAAATTCGGCGGTTGTGCGACGCATTGTGCTGCGGGGTTCGTACGAAAAAAGCGCCCCGCCGAAGCGGGGCGCTGCGATCCGATAAATTGATCGCCGTTACCGCGCCGCCGCGCGCGGCTGAAGCGACAGCACCGCCTGATAGGCGTCGGCGAGCCCCGCGCCGAACTGGTCGTCGCGGCCGCGCGGACCGATGTCGCGGGCGCTGCGCATCAGGATGTTGCGCACCGCGTCCGGCGACAGGCCGGGCTGGCGCTGCAGCACAAGGGCTGCGACCCCGCTGACATGGGCGGCGGCGACCGAGGTGCCGGACGTGACCTGGTAGTTGTTCTCCGGCGCGGGCACCAGGATGTCGACGCCCGGCGCGGCGATCGTGACATGCCGGCCGCGGTTCGACTGCCGGAACAGCCGGTCGTCGGCGTCGGTCGCGGTCACCGCGATCACGTTCGGATCGGCCGCGGGATAGAGCGGGCCGGACTTCGGCCCGGCGTTGCCCGCCGCCGCGACCAGCACGATGCCCTTGCCGCGCGCCGCCGTAAGCTGGCGTGCGATGCCGGGATCGGCTGGCCCCGCGAAGCTCATGTTGATCACGCGCGCGCCGTTCGCCGCCGCATGTTCGATGCTGCGCAGGATCGCGAAGGTGGTGCCGTCAGCCTTGCTGTCGGGCGCACCGAAGGCGCGGATCGCGAGAATGCGCGCGCCCGGCGCGATGCCCAGCAGGCGCGACTGCGCGACGATCGCGCCGGCCATGCCGGTGCCGTGCGGATGCGCCTTGCCGGACGGCGAGTTCGAGCGCGTCGAACGTGCCGGCGATCGACCCCTTCAGCTCCGGATGCTCCCGGTCGATGCCTGAATCGATCACGGCGATCAGCACGTTGTCGCCCTGCGAGAGATTGTGCGCCTCGCCGAGCCGAAGCTTCGCCAGCGCGTATTGCGCCGGATCGCCCGCGCGCGGCAGCGCGCCGGCCGGCGCCATCGCCGGAGTTGCGGCGGGCCTCTCGCCCGGCGGCGGCGCGAACGAGGGCGCGGCGCCCTGCCCCGCGGTCTCGGCCTGCTGGATCGAATAGAGGTAGTTCGGCTGTCCGGCGCGCAGCGCGCCCTCGCGGCCGAGCGCCCGCAGCACGGTGCGCACCGGGCGGCCGTCGGCGATGCGCGCGCGCATGAAGGTGGTGTTGGTCAGCGCGAAGGATTGCGAGTCGAGACGCTGCAGTCCGTGCCGCGTCGCGAGCGCGTTCATCGCCTGAGGCGAAAGGTTGCCCGGGAACTCCAGCACGACCTCGTCCGGCACGAAGCGGCTCTCGCTCTGCGGCGGCACGTTGATCGCGGCCGAAGGGCCGCGCGGCGCGGGGTTGCGCGGCGGCGGCGGATTGCGGCCGGGCGGGCGGTCGTAGAAGCCGGGCGGCGGCTGTTCGGCGTTGGCGGTCGCGGCGTTGAGGATGATGCCGGTGGCGATACCGATCCCGATGCCGGTGGCGACGCCGCCCCAGTTCGGCCCGCGGCCTCCGCCCGGACGCGGACCGCCCGGCCGATGGTTGCCGGGCGGATTGTAGCTCGGCCCGCTCGCGCCAGGATACTTGCCCGGGTTCTTGCCGCGATATTGCGCGAAGGCGTCGGCGACCGGCAGCACCGTCATCATCGCCACGGCCGCGGCGGCAAGCGCCAAGCGGCCGGCGCGTAGCGGGCTCGCGCTGCGGTTTGCGGCCCGTCCGTCGCGTGCCGGACCGAGCGAACGCGTTCGGTTGAAACGCATGGTGATCCCTCCGTGCCGGATGTGCCGAATGTGCCGGACGCAATCGTGACAAAACCGACGCGATAAATTTCGAGGCGGCCTTTTCAGGGCCGCCTCCTTCGGGGTCGCGCGGGACTTACGGCTTGGCCGCAGGCACCGTGAAGCCGACCACCGGGCTTTGCGACATCTTCTTCACCACCGCGGACAGTTCGGCCTGCGACAGCGCGCTGTCAGACACCTGGATCCGGAACAGGCCGCTGCCGGCCGCAGGTCCGCCGACCACGGCGGCCTTATGCTCGCCCAGGAAGCGGGTGATGTCGCCGACGCTGGCCTGCGGGTTGAAGCGGACCAGAACAAACGAGCCCTCGACCGCCTTGTCCTCCGCCGCCGTGAACGAGGCGAGCTGGTGCGAGGCCTGCCGCTCCTTGACGAACAGCCCGGTCAGAACCGCGCCCTGCAGAACCAGCGCCAGCGCCGCGGCGGTCGCGCCGTAGGCCAGCGTGCGCGGCTGGAAGCCGGACACGAAATTGGTCATCCAGGCGGTGAGGCTGAAGGTCGAGCGCGGCTTGCGGGCCGGCTCGGCGTCGATCATCGCGAACAGCTTTTCGCGGGCCCGCGCCGAGGGCGCGCCGAGCGTTTCGTTGAGCCCGACGGTCTCGCCGAGTTCCTCGCGGACCAGTTCGAACCGCGCGGCCAGCTCCTTGTCGGAGGCCAGCGCCTCGTCGACCATCGCGGCCTCGCGCAGGCTCAGCGTGCCGGCGGCGTGCCAGGGCAGCAGCGCTTCGATCTCGTCGAAGTTCTGAGCCTGTTTGGTCGCGGTCGTCATGGCCAACCTCTTTCAATTCCCTGAGCTTTGAGAAGCTCACCGAGTTCTTCCGCGCATAGAACATGCGCGTCTTCACGGTTGCTTCCGGGATCCCCACGATCCCGGCGACCTCTTCGACCGACTTCTCGTGGTAGTACACGAGATCGACGATCTCCCGATGTTCCGGCGAAAGCGCGTCGATGCACTTCCGCAGCACCGTGCCCTTGTCCTTCTTCGCCAGCGCGACCTCGGGGGTGTCGGAACCGTCCTCGATCGCAGCCGCCGTCTCGTCGTCCAACTCCTCGTCCGGCCGGCGCCGGAGCGCCGACAGGGCCTTGAACCGGGCGATGGCGAGGAGCCACGTGGAGACCGCAGCCCGTCCCTCGAACTTGCCCGCCTGTTTCCAGACGTCGAGGAACACCTCGCTGATCAGATCCTCCGCCGTGGCCTCGTTGCGCACCAGGCGAAGGACGAACCGGTAGACCCGTACATGGTGCCGCGCGAACAGCACCTGCATGGCGAGACGGTCCCCGTCGGCGATCCGTGCGATCAGAACTTCGTCTGTTGCCTGCATCGCTTCCGGCCGTCTCACAGGGTTAGTCGCAGGGAGACTCGATTGGGTTCAATATGAAACAAATCTCACCCTAAAGCCCTTGATCCGCAAGCGAAAATAGTCGCCCATAGGACTCTGCAGCGAACCTTGGAACCGCCCGGTTAACCATTCATGACCGCGCCCGCCTTCGCGTTAGACGATCTCAACCGGATGCCTCCGCAGGCCTTCGCCGACGCGCTCGCCGACGTGTTCGAGCACGCCCCCTGGGTGGCGGAGGCCGCCGCCGGCGGACGGCCGTTCCCGACCGTGACCGCCCTGCACGACGCCATGCTGGCGGCCGTGCGCGGAGCACCGGCGGAGCGCCGGCTCGCCTTCGTCGCCGGCCACCCGGAGCTGGGTTCGCGGGTGCGGCGTATAGACCTGACGTCGGATTCGCAGGCCGAGCAGGGCGCGCTCGGTCTCGACCGGCTGAGCGGCGCCGAGTTCGCGCGCTTCCAGCAGCTCAACGCCGACTACCGGAGTCGCTTCGGCTTTCCGTTCGTGATCTGCGTGCGGCGGCACACGCGCGACTCGATCCTTGCGCAATTCGAGCAAAGATTGCGCAACGACAAGGACGCCGAGCTTTCGCGTGCGCTGGACGAGATCGGGCTGATCACGCGGCTGCGGCTGGTCGCCAGGGTCGAGGGACCGGGCCAGCCCGTGACCGCGGGCCGGCTCTCGACCCATGTGCTCGACACGATGCACGGCCGCCCCGCGCCGGGCGTGCGGATCGAACTGTTCGAGATCGGCACGAGCGCCCGCGGCAGGCTCTGCGAGGCCGCAACCAATGCGGACGGGCGCACCGATACGCCTTTGATCGCCGGCGAGCCGCTACGGATCGGGACTTACGAGCTGCACTTCCACATCGGCGATTATTTCGCCGCCACGCAGGACCGCGGCGATGCGCCGCCGTTCCTGGGCGTGGTGCCGATCCGCTTCGGAATCGCGGAGCCCGAGGGGCACTACCATGTGCCGTTGCTCGCGACGCCGTGGAGCTATACGACGTATCGGGGAAGCTGAGCCCGGACCACGGGCGCACGACAACAACCAGCCACCGGAGGATCCGACGCCGTGATCGACCTTTACACCTGGACCACCCCGAACGGCCGCAAGGTCTCCATCGCGCTCGAAGAGATGGGCCTGCCCTACACCGTGCACGCGGTCGACATCGGCAAGGACGAGCAGTTCAAGCCGGAGTTTCTCAAGATCGCGCCGAACAACCGCATCCCCGCGATCGTCGACCGCGACAACGGCATGTCGCTGATGGAATCCGGCGCGATCCTGATCTATCTCGCTGACAAATCGGGCAAGCTGCTGCCGAAGTCCGGCGAGGCGCGCTATCGCGTGCTGGAATGGCTGATGTGGCAGATGGGCGGGCCGGGGCCGATGCTGGGCCAGGTGCATCATTTCGTGAAGTACAATCCCGGCAAGGCGCCCTACGCCGAGGAGCGCTATCTGAAGGAGGCGCACCGGCTCTACAAGGTGCTCAACACCCGCCTCGAGGGCCGCGACTACGTCGCCGACGATTACTCGATCGCCGACATCGCGATCTGGCCGTGGATCAGCCGCTACGAGTGGCAGCAGATCGACATGAACCAGTATCCGAACGTCAAGCGCTGGTACACGACGATCGCGAACAAGCCCGCCACGGTGAAGGGCTACAAGCAGCCGAAGGACGTGGGGGAGATTCCGATTCCGTAGGACCGGCCAACAGAACCGTCCGGCTCTCGTGCGGGCTCCCGTGGCAAACATGGGAGCCCGCTATTTTTCAGGCCGCATCCGCCTGCCGCACCCGCCGGGCAATTTCCGCACCCTTCTCCCGCTCGACGAGGGCAATGTCGTACTGGCTCTGCAGATCGAGCCAGAATTGCGCGCTGTTGCCGAAATAGCGACCGAGCCGAACCGCAGTGTCGGCGGTGATCGCCCGCCGGCCGTTGAGGATGTCGGTGATGCGGCCCGACGGTACGCCGAGATCGAGCGCGAGGCGATTGGCGCTGAGCGCGCGCGCGACTAGCTCGCGCTTGAGAAGACGACCCGGATGGACGACAGGCGGCATGGTTTTCATCCCTTGTGGTAATCGACGATCTCGACGTCGAATGCGTCGCCCTTGCGAAGTTCGAAACAGATGCGCCAGCGGTCGTTCGCCGTCATGGCCCATTGGTTGCGCCGGCTGCCTTTCAGCTTGTGCAGTCCGACGCTCCTGAGCGGGCTGAGATCGCTCAGCGCCTTGGCCGCGTTGAGCGCCAGGAGCAGATCCAGCGCCGCGTCGAAGTCCAGCCCGCGAAACTGGTTGGGGCGTTCGCCATCCCAGACCTTTCAACTCGCGGAGTTCCGCCACGACCGGATCATGGCATAAACATACTACGGGAGACGGTGAACGCCAACCCGGTTAACGCCGAGACCAAGAGGCCGGCGTCCCGCTTCCGCCCGCCCCGGCTTTTTCGCATGATGGCGTCTCGTTCGCCCGCCGGAGCCCCGCGCCATGCCCCACTTCATCTGCAACACCTGCGGCACCCAGTATGCGGAGAGCGCAGCGCCGCCGCCGGCCTGTCCGATCTGCGACGACGAGCGGCAATACGTTCCGCCGTCGGGCCAGACCTGGACCACCCACGACGCGCTCTCGAAGCGCGCGACCAACACCTGGAAGGAGCTGGAGCCGAACCTGCTCTCGATCGTCACCGTGCCGGCCTTCGGCATCGGGCAGCGCGCCATGCTGCTGCGCACGCCGCACGGTAACTTTCTATGGGACTGCATCTCGCTGGTCGACCGCGCCACCGTCGAGATCGTCAACGCGCTCGGCGGCATCGCGGGCATCGCGATCTCGCACCCGCATTACTACTCGTCGCTGGTCGAATGGAGCCGCGCCTTCGGCAACGTCCCGGTCCACATTCACGAGGCCGACCGGGAATGGATCATGCGGCCGGACCCCTGCGTGCAATTCTGGAGTGGCGCGACGAAACCGCTCGCGCCCGGCGTGATGCTGGTCTGTGCCGGCGGGCATTACCCCGGCGGCACGGTGCTGCACTGGGCCGACGGCGCGCAGGGTCGCGGCGCGCTGCTGACCGGCGACATCGTGCAGGTGGTACAGGACCGCAGGACGGTCAGCTTCATGTGGAGCTTTCCGAACTTCATTCCGCTGTCGGCGCCGCGCGTCGAAGGCGTCGTGAAGGCGCTTGAGCCGTTCGCCTACGACCGCATTCACGGCGCGTTCGACCACCGCACGATCTGGAGCGACGGCAAGGCGGTCGTCGCGCGCTCGGCGCGGCGCTATCTCGACCTGATCCGCGGCGACGGAAAGTATGAGTTGAAGTAGGCACTTCTGAGCATGATCTTACCCGAAAACCGGTTCCCACTTTTCGGGATCATGCTCTACCCCTTGAACCGCTTCGCCAGCGCGTCGGCGTTCTTCGCCAGCAGGCCGAGGTCCGAGCCGACGGCGACGAAGTTGTAGCCCCACTCGATGAATTTCTTCGCTTCCTCCTCGTTCGGCGTGAGGATGCCGGCGGCCTTGCCCGCCTTGCGGATGCGCTTTCCGGCGTCGAGGATCGCGTCCTGCACCTCCGGGTGGCCCCAGTTGCCGATGTGACCGAACGAGGCCGAGAGATCGTTGGGTCCGATGAACACGCCGTCGACGCCCTCCACCGAAGCGATCTCGTCGATCCGCGTCAGCGCCTCGCGGGTCTCGACCTGCACCAGCAGCGCGATCTCGCTCGACGCATTCTTCAGATAGCCGTTGACCCGGCCGTAGCGCGAGGCGCGGCCCGAGCCGGTGATGCCGCGGATGCCGTTCGGCGGATAGCGCACCGCCTCCACCGCGCGCTTCGCCTCCTCCGGCGTCTGCACGAACGGGATCAGCAGCGTCTGCGCGCCGATGTCGAGATAGCGCTTGATCAGGACGATGTCGTTCCACGCCGGGCGCACGACGCAGGACGCGGTGCCGGCCTGCGCGGCCTGCAATTGCGCGAGAATGTCCGGCACCTCGTTGGGCGAATGCTCGGTGTCGAGCAGCAGCCAGTCGTAGCCCGAATGCGAGACGATCTCGGTGGTGACGTTGCTGCACAGGCTGCACCACAGCCCGATCTGCAACTCGCCCTTCGCGATCGCGTGCTTGAACGTGTTGCGCGGCATGTCCATGACCGGTTTCCTTCCGCGCGTCAGACGTACTGGATCGCGACGCCGCCGAGCGGGCCGAAGTCGGCGTGCACGGTGTCGCCCTTCTTCGGGAACACCACGCGGGTGAACGAGCCCGCGAGCACCACATGGCCCGGCTCCATCGGCGTGCCGAGCGAGCCGAGCTTGTTGGCGAGCCAGGCCACGCCCATCGCCGGATGGCCGAGCACGCCGGCCGCGACGCCGGTCTCCTCGATCTCGGCGTTGACGTACATGATGCCGCCGACCCAGCGCAGGTCCACGTCGAAGGGGCGCACCGGCCGGCCGCCCATCACGATGCCAGACGCCGCGGCGTTGTCGGAGACGGTGTCGAAGATCTTGCGCGGATCCTGCACGCGCGCGTCGACCAGCTCCAGCGCCGGCACGACATAGTCGGTCGCGGCCAGCACGTCGGTCAGCGTCACGCCCGGACCCATCAGCCGCTTGCCGAGCACGAAGGCGAGTTCGATCTCGACCCGCGGCCGGCAATAGGCGGCGTGCTCGACCTTGCCGCCGTCGGGGATGATCATGTCGTCGAACAGGTAGCCGAAGTCCGGCTCGTCGATGTTGGACGAGCGCTGCATCGCCTTGGAGGTCAGCCCGACCTTGTGTCCGATCAGCTTCGCGCCCGCCGCCATCCGGCGCTTGGCCCACAGCGTCGAGATGCCGTAGGCGTCCTCGATGGTGATGCCGGGCCAGGTGGTCGAAAGCTGCGTCGCCTGCTTGCGGTCCTTGTAGGCCTTTTCGAGAATATCCACGGCCTTGTTGCGATCGGCGTCGGACAGCATGCGCGTTCCCCCTGCTCTGTGTGGCGCTGTGTCTGTAGCCGGTGCCGCCGCAAATTCAAAGGCGACGGCGGTCGCGTGCCGCGCCGGGCGCAACCGCACGGCGCGGCTCCGCATCGAGGACTATATTCACATTTCCGTGATCGGCTTATCCCCGGTCGGCCGGGCGGCCTTATCATGCGCGTGTCCCGCCTCACTCGAGGGGCGTGTCGCGAGCGTCACGGACGCGAGGCGGGATGCGGTGGCCGGTTGTGGTTCGCGAGACGCGCGGATCGCATCCGGCGGCCCAAGCCGTGCGGTCCCGCGCCTGTCCTCACAAGGGGGCCGCGCCCGGGGTCCGCAACACTGGCGCCGTACCCCCGCGCTGTTGGCGGGCAGGTGCCAGCGGGCTCCCTCCGGAACGACCGGGGTCCGGGGGACGCACGGAGCAAGCCTTCAAACACCGCGCGCGGGGCGCCGAAGGTTCGGCGGACTTGCGGCAAGAGAAGACAGGATCGCCGCTCTCACGAGCGGCGATCATGCCCCGGCGTCGCGAGATGCCGGAGCCCGCGGGTCCGAGTGGACGTTTGCGCAGACTGCGTAAACTTGTCTGCGCCTGGACCCCGGCGTCCCGCGCGCCCTCGAACCGGGCGCGGATGGACTGCTCCCAACCCGCGCACAGGGCGCGGGAATGCGGACGGCTGCGCGGATGATACGGAGTTCAGAGAGGTTCCTGTTCGCTGTTTGAAAATCGAATCTGATCGCGCAGCGAACACCGCTCCCGTGTCCCGGACGCGGTGCAGCGCAAGCCATAAGCGCGTTCACGCGCGATGGCGCGGCGGTGCTCCGCAGAGCCGGGACCGCGGTGGAATTCGGAGTGAACCGATCCGGCCGGCACTCGCGATTGGCGCGGTCCCGGTTCTGCATCGCACCGCTTCGCTCACGCTGCGCGCTGCGATGCGCCCGGGACACACCGGCGCGTTATGTCGCAATGCGCCCGGGACACGGGCGCATTGGAGACGACCGGAAAAGCCCAAACAACCCGCGTGCGCCGCGCAACAGGAGTGCTAAAACCAACGCCATGACCTTCGACACCGTCATCCGCGGCGGCACCGTCGCGACCGCGTCCGACACCTTCGCCTGCGACGTCGGCATCGCCGGCGGTAAAATCGTGGCGCTCGGCCGCGACCTCGGTCCGGCCCACGAGATGGTGGACGCCACCGGCAAACTGGTGCTGCCCGGCGGCATCGACAGCCACGTTCATATCGCGCAGCCGTCCGGACCGGGCATCGTCATGGCCGACGATTTCGAGACCGGCACGCGTGCCGCAGCGTTCGGCGGCAACACAATGGTCCTGCCCTTCGCCATGCAGCAGAAGGGCGAAAGCCTGCGCGAGGTGGTGAAGCTCTATCACGCCAAGGCCGACGGCCGGTGCCACGTCGACGTCTCGTTTCATCTCATCATCGCCGACGCCAGCGACGCCGTGCTCGGCCAGGAGCTGCCGGCGCTGGTGAACGACGGCTACACCTCGTTCAAGGTGTTCATGACCTACGAGGGCCTCGCGCTCTCCGACATGGAGATGCTCAACGTCATGAGCGTGGCGCGCGAGACCGGCGCGCTGGTCATGGTCCACGCCGAGAACTACGACGCGATCCGCTTTCTCACCGACCGGCTGGAGCGCGCGGGAAACACCGCGCCGCACTTTCACGCCGCGTCGCGGCCGATTCCCGTGGAGCGCGAAGCGACGCACCGCGCGATCTCGCTTTCCGAGATCGTCGACGTGCCGATCGTGATCGTGCACGTCTCCAACCGCGAGGCGATGGAGGAGATCCGGCGCGCGCGCCAGCGCGGACTGAAGATTTACGGCGAGACCTGCCCGCAATATCTCGTGCTGACCGCGAAAGACCTCGAAGGTCTGAACATGGAGGGCGCGAAATACGTCTGCTCGCCTCCGCCGCGCGACGAAGCCAGCCAGCAGGCGTGCTGGGAGGGGCTGCAGCAGGGCGTGTTCTCGCTGTTCTCGTCGGACCATTGCCCGTTCCGCTACGACGACCCGCAGGGCAAGCTCACGCCGAAGGGCCGCACGTCGTTCCGCTGGGTTCCGAACGGCATTCCCGGCGTCGAGACCCGCCTGCCGATCCTGTTCTCGGAGGGCGTCGGCAAGGGACGCATCACGCTCAACGAGTTCGTGGCGCTGTCGGCGACCAACCATGCCAAGACCTACGGGCTCTACCCGAAGAAGGGCACCATCGCCGTGGGAAGCGACGCCGACATCGCGATCTGGGATCCGCAGCGCGAGGTGACGATCGCGCAGTCGCTGATGCACGGCGGCACCGACTACACGCCCTACGAGGGCATCGAAGTGACGGGCTGGCCGGTGGCGACGATGGTGCGCGGAAAATTCGTGGTGCGCGACGGCCAACTGGTCGGCAAGCCCGGCGACGGCGCCTATGTGCCGCGGGAGAAGTCGCCGCTGGCGAAGCCGGTGGGAAAGAGCGCGCGGATATGATGAAAGGCTTACAACATACGCCGCCGTCCTGCCCGGCCTTGTGCCGGGCATCCCGCTTAGGCTGGCATTGTGCGTCCCTCATCGAGATGGCCGGGACATCAGGGCGTTTACGCCCGTCTTCGACGGGGCTATGCCCGGCCATGACGTGGAGAGAATAGCGTCGTGACCTCCCCCTTCGACGAACTGAACCCTCCGCCGCGACTGCTCATGGGCCCCGGTCCGGTCGGCGTCGACCCGCGCGTGCTGCGCGCCATGTCGATGCCGATGCTCGGCCAGTTCGACCCGGCCTTCACCGCCTACATGAACGACACGATGGAGCTGCTGCGGCAGATCTATCGCACGAAGAACAAGTGGTCGCTGGTGATCGACGGCACCGCGCGCGCCGGCATCGAGGCCATTCTGGTGTCGATCGTCCAGCCGGGAGACAAGGTGCTGGTGCCGATCTTCGGCCGCTTCGGCCACCTGCTGGCGGAGATCGCGGCGCGCTGCGGCGGCGAGGTCGCCACCATCGAGCGCGAATGGGGCACGGTGTTCACCCCGGACGAGATCGAGGACGCGATCAAAAAGCACAATCCGCGGGTGCTCGCGGTCGTGCATGGCGACACCTCCACCACGATGGCGCAGCCGCTCGCCGAGATCGGCGCGCTGTGCCGCGCGCGCGGCATCATCCTCTACAGCGACGCGACCGCGACGCTCAGCGGGATGCCGATCGAGGTCGACGCCTGGCAGGTCGACGCCATGTCGGCGGGGCTGCAGAAGTGCCTCTCGGGTCCGCCCGGCTCCTCGCCCGTCACCTTCAACGAACGCGTCGCCGAGATCGCCAACCACCGCAAGCATCTGGAGGCCGGCATCAAGCCCCCCGGCTTCGTCGACGGCAACGGCCCGCGCGTGCCGTCCAACTATTTCGATCTCGCGATGCTGATGGACTACTGGAGCGAATTGCGGCTCAACCATCACACCGAGGCGACGTCGATGCTCTACGCCACCCGCGAGAGCGTGCGGATCGCATTGATGGAGGGGCTCGACGCGCGCTTCGCCCGCCACCGGCTCGCGAGCGACGCCGTCACCGCAGGGCTCACGGCGATGGGGCTGACGCTGTTCGGCGATCAGGCCAACAAGATGCCGAACGTCACCGGCGTCCACATTCCCAAGGACGTCAGCGCGGACGGCGTGCGCACCATGATGCTGGAGGACTTCGGCATCGAGATCGGCACCTCGTTCGGGCCGCTGCACGGCAAGATCTGGCGCATCGGAACGATGGGCTACGTCTGCCGCAAGGAGAACGTGCTGGTCTGCCTCGGCGCGCTGGAGGCCTGCCTGCGCCGCTTCGGCTATCGCGCGCCCGCAGGAGCCGGCGTCGATGCGGCGCTCGCGGTTTACGGCCGCGCGAGCTAGCCGGACGCAAAAAGAAGGCTCCGACGCAGGGCCGGAGCCGAGGGGACAAAACGCAGACGCAACTGACGTTTGGTCGACGCTCCCACATTGGCCTCATGCCGTGACGCCGGCATGACGGCCGGCGCGTGAGGCCGCGACGGGACGCCGCTCCGATCACGCACCGCCGCTTTCCTGCCACGGGCGCTCCGAAATTTCCTCATTTGCGCCCCTCTGAGGCCCATTCCGTCGTGCCGATAGCGTCAGGTTCCCAGAACGGGAGGAAGACACGATGCATCGCCGGATCAGGTTTCATGGAATCATCGCCGCGGTCGGCCTCGCCGCGCTGGCGGCAGCGCCCATCCCGGCTGCGGCCTGCAACGATTCCCAGTGCCCGCTGACCGCAGCCACGCACGACACCGGCCCGGTGCCCCAGCCGATCGGCGCGGAGCCGGCTCCCGCCGCGAGCCCGGCCGCCGCGCCCGCAGCGGCCAATCCGATGCGGCTCGACCGCTTCCGCCGCACCGCATCCCGCAAGTCGGGGACCGCGGCCCGCAACCGGGTGCAGGCCGAGGCCCGCCAGACCGGGGCGCGTCGCGAGGCCCCGAAGCGCGAGGCGCGCGCGCCCAGGCCCGCCGGAACCGAAACCACCGAAGCCTTCAAGACTCCGCCGATGCCGGAGCCGCGCCCCGCCCCTGTGATCGCGGAAACGCCGGCGGCTCCCCTCTCCGCCGCAGAGGCCTTCGCGATGGCCACCGGCGGCGAGGTGAAGATCGTCGATCCCGCCGAACTGAACGCCATCGACCGCGCCGCACGGCCCGCCACCGACGGACGCGCGGTCGCGGCCACCGACGGCCGGGGCACGGCGTCGCCCGCCCCCACGACGCTTGCCTCCGCGGACTCGCGGCCGGTGTCGCTCGATTCCCTCAATCGCACGTTGACGGACAAGTCGACGGTCGCCGAAACCGATCGCAACTCCGACGACGGCACATGGATGACGCGGATGATGCTGATTCTCGGCGGCGCATTCGCGGCCGCTGCGGCGGCGGCGCGCTTCCTCCTGATGGCGTGAGCCACGTCAGACGACGCGCCTAGCGCATCATGGTCCGGCGACGCGCCTCAGCGCGTCATGGTTCGGCGACGCGCCTCAGCGCGTCATGGTTCGGCGACGCGCCTCAGCGCGTCATGCGCTCGAGCTCGGGGAACGGCTGGTAGGCTGCGTCCTTGCACCGCTCGCGCGCGTTGTCGAGGATCCGGTCCAGACGTCCCTGCCAGAAGGTGACGAGGGCGTCCTTGCTCCCCGTGTAGCGCCCGCTGGAATCCCTCGCGTTGTAGCGCAGGCAGACCGCGTAGCGGTTGTTGTTGCCGATCTCTCGGATCGCGGGCTCGGTCACGAACGCGCCGCGCACGTTGGTGGGGTCGTTGAGATAGGTGCGCATCAGCGCGACGATTTCGCCGCGCGCGTTTGTGGGCGGAAGATTGCCCTCCTTCTCCAGACGTTCGCCCTCGCGCATCGCCTCCACGCCCGCGCAGGCGGAGAGTGCGAGCGAGAAGACGACCGTGGTGGCGAGCGTGCGATGGTTCATGTTCGCTCCGGCATGGCGAGAGTGGCGCATCCCGCGCCCCGAGGATGCGCGCAGCGATTGCAGTTAGCATCCGCCTGCGCGCATTTGAAGGCGGCGCCATGCCGCCCTGTCCTGCGGTCGCATCGGATCGCTTGTCGAACGCCGCGGCTCGCGCCTACGATCCGGCAGCAAGGAGAAGCCATGCCTCATCCGGACTTCGAGCGGGCCGCAAGCCAGATCACCGCAGACGCCGTCCGCGACCTGCTGGTCGACCTGGTCGACATCTCGAGCCCGACCGGGCGGGAGATCGGCGTCGCCCGCTACCTGACGGAGCGCATGAAGCGGTCCGGCATGGCGACCGACCTGCCGCTGGTCGATGTCGACCGCCCGAACGCCGTCGGCCTGCTGCGCGGGCGCGGCGACGGGCTCAATCTGCTGTTCACCGGCCACATGGACACCTCGTACTCCGGCGACGAGGAGCACCTGCACGGCGACGGCTTCCGCCCCAAGGGCGTGGTCAAGGACGGCTGGGTCTGGGGGCTCGGCGCCAACAACATGAAGAGCGGGCTGGCCTCTGCGCTGGTCGCGATCGAGGCCATCGCCAAATCGGGGCTCGAACTCGCCGGCGACATCTCGTTCGGCGGCGTAGTCGGCGAGATCGAGAAGACCGCGATCGAGGAATTCCAGGGCATCGAATACTCCGGCTACGGCATCGGCACGCGCCATCTGGTCACGCATGGCACGACGGCGGATTTCGCGCTGCTCGCGGAGCCCACCGGCCTTCGCATCGCCAGCGCCAACATGGGCGTGATCTGGCTGCGCGTGACGGTCGGCGGCACGATCCAGCATTCCGCCTGGGCCAACCGGCCCGGCACGATCAACGCGATCGCGGTGATGCACGAGCTGCAATCCGATCTCGCCCAATGGGCGAAGGATTACGAAGCGAAACACGAGTTCATGGGCGAGCGGCCGAACGTCACGGTCGCCGCGATCCGCGGCGGCGCGCCGTGGCGGCTCTCGCGCAATCCGCACGAATGCAGTCTCTATCTCGACATCCGCACGGTGCCCGGCCAGAGCGTCGACAGCGTGAAGCGCGACCTGCGCCAGACGCTGCGCGCCTTCGCACAACGCAAAGGCATCGAGGAACCCGCCCTGCATGTCTATGTCAGCGATCCGCCGATGGCGGTCGACGAGACCCTGCCGATCGTGACGGCGCTCGGCGACGCACAGCGCGCCGTCACCGGATCGCTGCCGCCTTCGATCATCCGCCGTCCGGGCGCGGACGCGGTGCACCTCACGAACTACGGCGTGCCATGCATCGCCTTCGGTCCCGGCGGACGGCTGCATCCCGACACGCGCGGGGCGCCGATGCATTCCTTCGGCGAGCATGTCCTGATCGAGGATTGCGTCGTCGCGGCACGCATTTATCTCGCGCTGGCGCTCGACCTCTGCAACCGCAAGGCGGCGTCATGACGAAACTCGCATCGCACAGGGCGAGATCGCTGGCGCCATGCTCCCGATGAGCTAACCTCGTTTCGTTCGATGTCGGACAGGAGGATTGCGTCGATGGCCAAACTCACCCGGATCAATCCCGCCACGATCTCCAAACCGTTCTCGAACTATTCGCATGTGGTGACGGCCGAGGGCGCACAGAAGCTGGTGTTCTGCGCCGGCCAGGTTGCAGCGGACATCGACGGCAAGATTTTGCCGCCGACCGATTTCGATGCGCAGGCGAAAATGGTGATGCAGAACCTCACCAACGCGCTGGCCGCCGGCGGTGCGAAACTGTCGGACGTCACCAAGATCACGATTTACATCTGCAATCCGCACGACGTGCCCAAGGCACGTGGCATCCTGCGCGAATATTTCGGCGATCACCCGCCCGGCAGCACGCTCTGCATCCTGCGCGGGCTGGCGCATCCCGACTTTCTGCTCGAGATCGAGGCGATTGCCGTGGTCTGAGCGGCCCCGCATGCGGCGACTGGCATGCATCGTGCTTAAAATAATAACGATCCGTTCAACCAGGTGAGGAAAACATGGCTGTGACATCCCGATTGACGCGGCGCCTGTTTGGCGCCCTCGCATTGTCGACGCTGGCCTGCTTCGGCGCGCAGGCGCAAAGCTTCCCCAATCGCACGATCACGCTGATCGTGCCGTTCGCGCAGGGCGGCCTGACCGACGTTCCCATGCGCCTGCTCGCCTCCATCATGCAGGAGAAGCTCGGCGTGCCGGTGGTGGTCGAGAACAAGCCCGGCGGCTCGGGCGTGGTCGGCGCGAGCCACGTCCTGCGCTCGGAGCCGGACGGCTACACCATTCACGCCAATGCCGTCGCCGACACGCAGAACCTGCACTACATCAAGGTGCCCTATGTGGCGGTCAACGAATTCGCCTATATCGGCAAGGCGGTCGAGGGACCGCCGCTGGTGCTGATCATCGACGCCAAGCTGCCCTACAAGACCGTGGCCGATCTCGTCGCCGATGCGAAGGCGAACCCGACCAAGCTGAGCTTCGGAACGTCCGGCCCCGCCAGTTCGCCGGTGATCGCGCTGACCCAGCTCAACTCCGCAGGCGGCGTGACGATTCAAGAGGTGCCCTATCGCGGCTCCGGCCAGGCCGCGGCCTCGGTCGTCACCGGTGCGATCCAGGGCACGTTCACCTTCTACTCCAGCGCCAAGCCGCTGGTCGACGGCAAGCAGGTCCGGGCGCTGGCGATCGCCGGTCCGACGCGCGTGCCGGACTGGCCGGACGTGCCGACGATGGAAGAGGCCGGCTTCAAGGGCTTCAATCACAACGGTTTCGTCGGACTCGGCGTGCCGGCCAAGACGCCGCCGCAGATCGTCGCCTTCCTCAACAAGGCCCTGAACGAGGCGATCAACACCGATCTCTTCAAGACCAGAATGGCGGCGCTCGGCATGACGATCCCGGCGGCAGCGGACAACACGCCGGAAAAGTTCAGGGCGTTCATGGTGGCGCAGACCGAGCGGCAGGGCGAACTCGCCAAGCTGACCAAGGCGGCTGCCGACGCCACCAAGAAGTAGAAGGCCGATCGCAGCGCGCCAGCGAGCATCGAAAGGCGCCGGGCCACGTCCGGCGCCTTTTCCCAGCAATGAGTAACGGCGTCTATTTTCCCCGGCGACAATCGAGCAGCGCCAGCCGCACCGCCTGTTCGGTCGCCTGCGCGACCAGATCCGGTGCCTGACGCATGGCATCGGCCAACGAGACCGGCGCATTGAGAATGCTGAAATAGGCGTCGATGCCGATGGCGTGCAAGGTCTCGGCTCCCTCGCCCACCGAGCCGACCAGCGCGATCGTCGGCACGCCGGCCTCGCGGGCGCGCCGCGCCACCTCGCCGGGCAGCTTGCCGAAGGCGGTTCTCGCATCGAGCGAGCCTTCGGCGGTCACCACCAGATCGGCACGCCGCAGCACGGCATTGAAGTCGAAGAACTCCGACAGCACGTCGAAGCGCGGCATGAGTCGCGCCCTGAGAAAGGCATGAAGGCCGGCGCCCAGACCGCCCGACGCGCCGGCGCCGGCCATGTCTCGAACATCCACGCCAAGGTCGCGGCGCAGCACGGTCGCATAGCGACGCAGTCCTTTCTCCAGTTCGTGCACGTCCGATGCCGACGCCCCCTTCTGCGGACCATAGACGCGCGCGACGCTGCGCGGCCCCAGCAGCCGGTTGCTCCAGTTCACCGAAGCAACGACTGGCACCCGCTGAAGCCGCGGGTCGAGATTCGAAGCGTCAATCCGCGCCAGTGCGAGCAACCCGCAACCGCCGCGAGCGATCTCTCGACCGTTTTCATCCAGCATACGCGCGCCGAGCGCCTGCGCCATGCCGGCGCCGCCGTCGTTGACACCGCTATCGCCGCAACCGATCAGCAGCCTCCGTGCTCCGCGGTCGAGCGCCGCCCCAATCAGTTCGCCGACGCCGTAGCTTGTGGTGCGCAACGGATTGCGTCGGCCCTGCGGCACCAGACGGATGCCGGCCGCGGACGCGATCTCGATCGCGACGGTGCCGCGATGACGTCCACCGAGACAGCCGATCTGCGCCTTGACCCTTCGACCGAGCGGCCCGCAGACCATGACGTCATGCAGTTCGCCTCCGGTGAGCGTCACGAGAACGCGCGTGAAGCCTTCGCCGCCGTCCGCCATCGGCGCAAGCACGATCTTCGCGCTGGCGGACGCAGCCCGCACGCCGCGCGTCATGCAGTCCAAAAGCTCGAACACATCGAGGCCTTCCTTGAATCCGCAAGGCGCGAGCAGGATGCGCGGCGCAGTCCTGCGACTATTCTGTCGAACCGGAGGGGCTGAAACCGTCCTGGAACGCGAGCGGTTTCGCGGCGCCGTGCGGGGTGCAAGCGTCGGCATAACTGACCTTACGTTCGATTGCCGACTTTGGTTCCGGCGGCGCGCGAACATATTTCGTTTATGAACGGCTGCTCACGAGCATGAGCGAAAGCGTTCGCACGGCGCGTCACGACGGTGACAAATCAAATCGTCATGACGTTCGCTCGTCATGAGGCCGTTGGCGGCAGAACGACGCGACAGACCGCCTCATGCCAGCGCCATCGCGGCCGCCTGCGCGTCGGGGACGACATCGTGGTCGTAGAGCCGCTTGCGGAAACTGGCATGCGCCGTCAGTTCGGCATCGCGCAGGCCGAGATCCGAATAGGCGGAGTCGTAACGCAGGCCGTTCTCGCGCGCGCCGCGCTGAACCTGCGCAACCCGCTCGCGGCGCAGACCTTCGTAGAGCAGCGCCGCCGCCGGAACGGTATCCCGGTCGGCGCGTGCGAGAATGGTCGCCAGTGCGATCCCGTCCTCGATCGACTGGTTCGCACCCTGACCGAGATGCGGGAGCATCGGATGGCCGGCGTCGCCAAGCAGCGTCAGCCGTCCGCGGGTCCAGGTTGGCAACGGCTCGCGGTCGTAGAGCGCCCAGCGGAACGTGTGCTCGACCTTCGAAAGCAATCGCTCGATGCGCGGATCCCAGCCTGCGAATTCCGCACGAAGCATCTCGGGATCGCCTGGCGCCGACCACGATTCCTTCATCTCCTCGTCGGCCGGCACGAAGCCGACGTAGTTGATGAGCGTTCCGGCGCGCACGGGAAACGACAGGAAGTGCTTGCCCTTGCCGAGCCACATCATCCAGGCGCTCTGCGGCCAGTCCGGCATCAACTCGCGCGCGACAAGCCCACGATAGGCCACGGAACCGGAGAACACCGGCACCGATGGCGGCGCCACATACTGACGAAGCTCGGAATGGATGCCGTCCGCTGCCACCACGAGATCGGCTTCGGCGACGTTGCCGTTGGCGAAGCGAGCGCGGGCCTTGCGGTCGTCCTGGTCGAAGCCGATGCAGCGATGGCCGGTGTGAATCACGCCGGACGGAAGCGCCGCAGCGAGGAAATCGACGAGATCGGCGCGATGCATGCCGAAGGTGGCATTCCAGCCGGAGGAATCCGTCACCTGCACCGGCGCGATCGGCGCGCCGTCATGGCGGAAATAGTGCGAGGCCGGGCCGACCCTTGCGCCCCACTTCTCCACCGCCGGTCCGAGGCCGACACGCTCGAGCTGCCGCACGCTGTTGGGGGTCAGGAACACGCCGGCGCCGATCTCACCGAGCGCCGGCGCCTGCTCGTAGACCGAGACTGTGAAGCCGTGCGCGATCAGGGCATTGGCCGCGAACAATCCGCCGATGCCGCCTCCGACGATGGCCACATGGGGTCGCGCCTGCTTCATGGTTCCTGCCCTGTCCTTGCCATGGCGGCCGGCGGACCGTGCCGTGCCGTCATCGCGCTCCGCAAAATGCGTCGGAACCGCACGGGATTCAAGCCGCCGCATCAACCGTCGCGCCAGGCCGAGACAGCGGCATCGGTCAGATTATCGAGATTGTTCATATCTTTAGCCGCGCACAGGCGGGAACTTGTGTTCCCGTTCATTCTATGAACAATGCCGATCACTGACGGATTGGACGGGCGGACCGTCGGCATGCAGTGCGTCATCCGCAGAACCGACAGACGCCGCAACCCGGCGATCGCCTTCGATGAACATAAGGCCCTCCCCGATTTCGCGCCCGGACGCCGAAACAACGCCGGCCATCCGGCTGGTTGACGTCTCCAAGAGCTATCGTCTCTACGACCGGCCGCAGGACCGTCTGCTCGATCAGCTCGGCCTCAACCGGCTGATGTTCTGGCGAGCGCGTCAGCCGCCGCACCTGTTTCATGCGCTGCGCGGAATCGACCTCACGGTCGCGAAGGGCGAGCGGGTCGGCATCGTCGGGCGCAACGGCGCCGGCAAGACCACGCTGCTCAAGCTGATCACCCAGAACTTCGCCCCGACGAGCGGCGCGGTCGAGGTCGACGGAACCGTTCAGGCCCTGATGCAGCTCGGCATCGGCTTTCACATGGAGTTCTCGGGCTACGAGAACATCAAGGCGGCCCTGCAGTACAACGGCCTGACCGGCGCCGAATTCGAGGCCGCGCTCAAGGACGTGATCGAGTTCGTCGAGCTCGGCGAATTCCTGCACCAGCCGATGAAGACCTATTCGCTCGGCATGAACGCGCGCGTTCAATTCGCCACCGCCACCGCGATCCGCCCCGACATCCTGATCGTCGACGAGGTGCTGGGCGCGGGCGACGGCTATTTTATCGCAAAGTCCGCTCATCGCATGGAGCAGCTCACGTCTTCCGGCTGCACGCTGCTCCTCGTCTCGCATTCCACCGCGCAGGTTCTGCAGTTCTGCGAACGCTGCATCTTCATGCACGAAGGCCGGATTCGCGAGGACGGCAAGGCGCTCGATGTCGTCAAGCACTACGAGGAGTTCATCGCCGAGCTGACGCAGCGTGAGAAGTGGAAAAAGTCGCAGACACAAAGCCCCGGCCCCGTTCCGGCTGCGTCGGGCTACGACTACACCACACCGGACTGGCAGAAGGAGCAGCTGGAGCGTCTTCTGGTCGAGCCGCCCGTGGTCCGCAGCGGCGCCACCAAGAACCGCGTGTCGCGCTGGGCCGCAGAGCGCGGACTGAAGATCAGCCGGATCGAGGTGCGCAACGAAAACGGCAAGCTCACGACCTCCGTTCGATCCGGCCGTCCGTGCAGCATCGAGGTGGAGATCCTGGCCGAGGACGACGGAACATATACCGCGCGACTTTCAATCCTGGTGATGACCCTGACTGGCATCGATGTGGTCCGGCATCTCGGCGACGAATTCGAGGTTTCGCTGAAGGCCGGACAAACCCATGCGATCCGGCTGGAATACGACACGCTCGGCCTTGCCCGGGGTGCGTTCGTTTTCTCCGCGGCCCTGTTCAAGCGATACGATCCCGACGACACCTCGACGGCGGTTCGCTACGATCTGCTTTCGCGAAGCTTCGAGTTGAACGTGGTGCCGATCCGCAGTTCAGATCCTGCGCTGGTGAATCTTCCTGCACGCTGGGTGCATGCGACGCCGGGCGAGAGGACGAGCCCGTGACCGCGCAACCGTCTTCGGCATCGCGACTTGCGCTGGAGGAGGCGCTATTCGCGGAGGCGGATGCGCGGGCGGCCGCAGAGCCGGTCCGCGGGCCGATTTTCATTCTGGGGGCCCCGCGAACCGGAAGCACCATCCTCTATCAGGCGCTCGCGGCCGCGTTCGAACTGCCCTACATCGCCAACCTGACCAACGACGGCTTTGCCGAAACGCCGATCGTCGGACTGTCGATCCAGGCGGCCTGGCCGGCTTACGACCGCCTCACCGCCACGAGCGCCTATGGAAAGACCCAGGGGCCGCTTCAGCCGTCCGAAGGCTCCGCCGTCATGCGACACTGGTTCGGCGGCGGCCACCCGTCCGAAACGGTCAGCGCCGCGCCACGGCCCGGTGCGCAGATCCACATGCAGCAAACGGTCCGCGCCGCCTTCGCGCTGTTCGGTCGGCCGCTGCTGCTCAAGAACGCCTGGAACTGCTTTCGGATCGCCGCCCTGGCCGAGCTTCTGCCGAACGCCGCCTTCATCTGGATCCGCCGCGACATCGCCGCCAGCGCCGAGTCCGACCTCGCCGCCCGCTATGTCCATCACGGCAGCGGAGAGGGCTGGAACTCAGCCACGCCTCGCAACGTCGACGAACTGCTCAAGCGTCCCTATTGGGAGCAGGTGGTCGAGAATCAATTTGAATTCTCGCGGGCGATTTCGGAAGCGTTTGCGCGTCTTGCGCCCGGCCGCACCGCGGAGGTGTGGTACGAAGACCTCTGCCTCGACCCTTCGGGCACGCTCGCTCGACTCGCCTGCATGCCGGTCCTTTCCGGCCGTCACCCGCAGCGACTGCTCGACATTCGTCCGGCCGACGACCATGCCGGACCGCCTGCGTCGGACGTTGGAAAAATCAGGGACCATTTGCGCTCTCAGCACGACAGACTGAGCGGCCTGCGCTACATCGCCACTTCAGGGCAGGCCGGACGGACCAGCATGGTCGAAACGTTATGATCCGTGTTTCACCCGAGCGAAGCGACAGAAGACCGTCTTTGTTCACGACCAAAGCGCCATGACCTTTCCGGCAATGCATCGCGTCACCCAGCCACTGGTCGACCGCTACATGACGGGCGATCCGCTCCGGCGCCGCCTGAAGGAGTGGCGTCGCAGCGGCGACGACGACCTGACGTGTCAGACATGGCTGGATCGCACCCCGGGCAAGCGCTATATCGCTGATGCGCTTTACGGCGATCTGCTGGATCGCGAGGGCCTCTGCGTCGTCGATGTCGGAGGCGGACTGACAAGCCTGACACGAGCGCTGGCGGCGCGGCACCGTTACACGCTGGTCGACATCATGGCTCATGACAAGGAGACCGCGATCGACGCGTTTATGGCCGACGCGCCGAGCTTTGCGCTTCGACGCGAGGATTGGCAATCGGCCGCCATGCCGGAACGAGTCGACGTGGCGATCGCATCCGATCTGTTCCCAAACGTCGACCAGCGCCTCGCGCTGTTCCTGCAGCGAATGCTGCCGATTGCAGACGAAATCCGGCTGTCGCTGACCTATTACAACGAGCCGCGGCATTATGCGGTCAAGCGCCTCGACGCGGACGAGGTGTTTCATGTTCTCGCCTGGGACGGTATCCAGACCGCCCGTGCACTGGCTTCGTTCGAGAACGCAATCGACGGACCGGACCTGGACATCTTCGCGGCGGAGGGCGACAGCGCCTTCGCCAACAGGAGACAGGTGGCGATCCTTCGACTGTTCGGGTCCGGCCGTGCGGGAGCGCCGCGCCGATGACCGCCCCCCCGATCCGCATCGTGTTCTTCGGCGATTCGATCTGCTACGGGCAGCTCGTTCCGCCGCATCTGACCTGGGTCACGCGGATCTCTGCGGAATTGCGCGCACTCGGCGCGCGGCTGCAAAGCGAACGCCCTTTCGTGCTGTCCAACTCGTCGATCAACGGCAACACCACGCGAATGGCGCTGGAGCGGATGCCTTACGATGTGCAATCGCACGGCCTCGATCTGTGCGTCGTGCAGTTCGGGCTCAACGATTGCAACTGCTGGGCCAGCGACCGCGGCCTGCCGCGCGTCAGCCCCGCGGCTTTTGCAGCGAATCTCCACGAGATCGCAGACCGGGCGCGGCGCTTCGGCGCCCGACGGATCGTATTCCACACCAACCACCCGACGACCCGCGATCGCGAGCCGATGCAAGGCGCCGAGACGACGTTCGAGGCGAACAACCGGAGATACAACGAGATTGTGCGGCGGGTCGCGACAGAAAGCCCCGCGGACGTGACGCTCCACGACATCGAAGCCGGCTGGTCCCAGCACATCCGAAAAACAGGAACGGAGCTCGCCGACCTGCTTTTGCCCGACGGGATTCATCTCAGCGAAGCCGGACACGAACTCTATTTCGACCTGACTTGGGCGAAGCTGGAAGGCATCGTCGCGCAAGAGTTCAGTCGAGGCTCGGCTCAGGCATGACCACCCCCTTGCGCATCCTCGTCGTCCACAATTGCGAGGACGTCTCAAACGGCCGAAAGAGCACGCTCGATTTCGTGTTCGGGTTCGAGCGTTACGCGCCCCAGCACGAGTTCTTCTATCATCGGATCCTGCATCCCGTTCCCCGTGTCGTCCGGGACGAGGACTGGGATGCGATCATTTTCGATCCGACGGCGCTGGGCGCTGCAACGCTGCGCCCCCGGGAGCTGTTTCATCGGATCCGCGAGAGCTGGAACTTCGTCAGACGCCATCCGGCCGTGAAGATCGTGTTCCCGCAGGACGACGCATCGCACGGCGGACTGCTGGACTTCTGGTTTCACTGGATGGAGGTGGATGCGGTCTTCACGGTCCGGCCGGAGAAGAAAGACCTGATCTATCCGCTGACGTCGCGACGCGCGGAGTTCGTTTCCACCGTTTCCGGATTCATCGACGACCGGTCGATCGAAGCCTGTCGTTCGCTCGCCAGCCCCTTTGAAGAGCGGCCTTTCGTCTTCGGCCAGCGCGCCACAATCTATCCGGCGTGGGGCGGGAGCTTCGCGCGACGCAAGGGACTGGCCGCCGCACGCATGAAGGAGGAATGCGAGCGCCGAGACGTCGCGCACGACATCGCAACCGATCCCGGCGACACGATCATGGGCGACGACTGGTTCGCGTTTCTCGGCCAATGCCGCTTCGTGGTGGGTGCAGAAGGCGGACACGGCCTGTGGGATCCCTACGGCGTCATCAAGGATGCCGTCGTCGACTACACCGACCGCCATCCGGACGCCTCGTTCGAAGAGATCGAGGACATGTGCTTCAAGGGGCTCGATGGCGTCGAGACATTTCCCGGCTTCGCTCCGCGTGTTCTCGAAGCGGCCATGATGGAGTGCGGGCAGGTTCTCGTGGAGGGGGGCTACCGCGGCTTTATCCGGCCGGGCGAGCATTACATCCCGCTCAAAGAGGACTTCTCCAACATCGACGAGGTCTTCGTTGCGATCGAGAACACTGACCGCGTTCGCTCGATGATTGCCGCGGCCCGCCGCGACCTCGTCGACAGCCCCCGCTTCCGATACAGCACCTTCGTTTCGGAAACGATCGACCATATCGAGCGGCGTCGCCGCGAAAAGCATCCGGCGCAAGCGCCCGCGCGAATCGAACGGTCAATCCTGACGGAACGCTACTGGACCGAATTGCGCGATCTTCTCGCAAGCGCGGCGCGCGATGAGGGATTCGCCGAACCGGCTCTAACCGAACGGGTGCGATGGCAGTTGGG
The DNA here is from genome assembly GCA_963758225.1 of uncultured Alphaproteobacteria bacterium. Classification (GTDB taxonomy): domain Bacteria; phylum Pseudomonadota; class Alphaproteobacteria; order Rhizobiales; family Xanthobacteraceae; genus Z2-YC6860. Next base: position 379,868 of record CAVWUJ010000009.1, read on the forward strand.
CACGCAGGTTCTCGATCCGGAACTTCGCGAACGAATGCAGCTCAAAGCGGCGACCGGGCTTTCGCCAACGGTGTCCGGCGCCCGGGCAACAGCCGGCGTTCGAGGAGCCAACGCCGGATCCGGCCAGGCCACCGGAATCGCGACCGGCGCCGACGACGATCACACCAGCGAAACGCCCGGCGGCATGTCCGAAAAGACGTTGTCGGGCTGGACACGGCGGGCGGTCAAGATGGTCCGTCAGATCATCGGGGGAGCCGGCGCTTGAAACGGAGGTCCATCAATCGGCCTTCAACGACGCTCGTCCTGGCCGAGGCCTGACGAATGTGCGGCGTGGCCGGATTTCTGGCATTGGATCGCGGGCGTCAGCCGGCGAATGCGGACGCGGCTTTGCGCGCCATGTCGCGGCTGCTGGCGCATCGCGGCCCAGACGGCGACGGTCACTGGACCTCGCACGATCGCCGCTGCGGGCTTGCACATCGGCGCCTGTCCGTCGTGGACCTGACGCCCGCCGGCGCACAGCCGATGATTGGGCCGGGCGGCGTGGTGGTGAGCTACAACGGAGAAATCTACAATCACCCCGAACTGCGTCGCGAGCTTAAAGCCGCGCGCACGTTCCGCTCGACGTCCGACACGGAGGTGCTGCTCGCGGCTTACGAACGCTGGGGCGAGGCGTGTCTCGACCGCCTGCGCGGCATGTTTGCCTTCGTGCTCTGGGATCCCGATCGGCAGACGCTGTTCGCGGCCCGCGACCGCTTCGGCATCAAGCCGCTGTATTACGCGATCGTCGACCGGATTTTATATCTAGCGTCGGAGGCCAAGGCGCTCCTGCCGTTTCTTCCGTCGATCGACACATGCCGTGAGGCGCTGAGCGAGTATTTCGTCTTCCAGTATACGCTGAACGACCGAACCCTGTTCGACGGCATCCGCACGCTTGCGCCCGGACATGCCCTGACCGTTCGGGACGGCGAGATTCGCATCCGCCGTTACTGGGACGTCCAGTACGAGGTCGAGCGCGGCCGCCCGCCGGAGCATTTCGTCGAACGCTTCCGAACGCTGTTCTCCGACTCGCTCTCCTTGCATCTGCGTGCGGACGTTCCGCTCGGCGCCTATGTGTCCGGCGGGCTGGATTCCAGCCTGATCGCGGCTCTGGCCGCCCGCGACCGCGACGCGCCTCGCATTGGATTTCACGGCCGCTTCACCGAATTTCCCGGCTACGACGAAAGCCGCTACGCCGCCGCCGCCAGCGACGCCGCCGGGCTTGACCTGCACACCATCGACATCGCCGCCGCGGATTTCCGCAACCGCATCGAAGACGTCATCTATCATCTCGATTTTCCGGTCGCGGGCCCCGGAGCGTTTCCGCAGTTCATGGTGTCCGCGCTGGCCGCCCGTCACGTCAAGTCCGTGCTCGGCGGTCAGGGCGGGGACGAACTGCTCGGCGGCTATGCGCGCTACCTGCTCGCCTATTTCGAGCAATGCATCAAATCGGCGATCGACGGCACCTACCAGAACGGAAATTACGTCGTCACGATCGAGTCCATCGTTCCCAATCTCGGACTCCTGGACGGCTATCGTCCTCTGATGCAGGAATTCTGGCGCGAAGGCCTCTTCGACGAGCTCGACCGTCGATACTTCCGGCTGATCGATCGGTCGACGGACATGACCGGCGAAGTCGACCCGTCCCTGCTCGACAAGACCGCGGCCTTCGAGAAATTCCGCACGATCTTCAACAATGCGGACAATGTTCGCAAAGAGGCTTACTTCGACAAGATGACCCATTTCGACTTCAAATGTCTCCTGCCGGCGCTGTTGCAGGTCGAAGACCGGATGTCCATGGCCCACGGGCTGGAAAGCCGCGTGCCGTTCCTGGATCATCGGCTCGTCGAATTTCTTGCGACCGTGCCGGCCGACGTGAAGTTCAAGGGCGGACAGGGCAAGCAGCTCGTGAAGTCCGCCTACCGGGACATGATCCCTGCAATCATTTTGAACCGGCGCGACAAGATGGGCTTCCCGGTTCCGCTGAAAGAATGGTTCGAGGGGCCGTTGCGCGATTTCGTCACCGACACGCTCTCCGCCCCGCGGGCGCGAACGCGGGGGTATGTCGACACATCCGCCGTGTTGAAGAACGCCGACCGCATCGGACGATACTCCCGGAAATTGTGGGGCTTGCTCGAGCTGGAGCTGTGGCAGAAGCGCTTTCACGATCGCGCCGCAGAATTCCGCGCCATGATCGCCTGACGGCGTTGCGAATTCGAACGAAACTGGAGTGCGCAGCATGCGAATTGTCGTCACCGGCGGAGCCGGTCAGATTGGCTCGACGGTCATCGATCTGTTGCTGGCCCGCGGCGACAGCGTGCTGGCCATCGACGATTTTTCGACCGGCCGGCGCGACAACCTGGCGCCGCACGAAAATCTGACGCTGGTCGAAGACACGATCACCAACCCCGATGCGCTGGACCGGATCTTCGAGAGTTTCAGGCCGCAGGTCGTCATTCATACGGCCGCGTCCTACAAGGATCCCGACGACTGGGCGACCGATGCTCTGGTGAATGTCGTCGGCACCGCCAACGTCGCAAAGGCGTGCAAGCGTCACGGCGTCGAGCGCCTGATCTATTTCCAGACTGCGCTCTGCTACGGGACCAGGCCGCTGCAGCAGCCGATCCGGCTCGACCATCCGATCGATCCGACCAATTCGAGCTATGCGATCTCCAAAACCGCGGGCGAGCATTACGTCCAGTTTTCGGGCGTCGACTGGATCACCTTCCGCCTGGCCAACGTGATCGGCCCACGAAACGTCTCGGGACCGCTGCCGATCTTCTACGGACGGCTGTCCAAGGGACAGCGCTGCTTCGTGACGCCGGCGCGACGCGACTTCTGTTTCTCTGGCGATCTGGCTCGCGTGGTGGTCCGCGCAGCCGACGGCGTCGGGCACGGCACCTATCACTTTTCGTCTGGCCGCGACGTCCAGATCAAGGAACTGTACGATGCCGTGGTTCGCGCCATGAAGCTCAACGACCATCCCGAACCGGAAATGAAGCCGCTCGGCCCCGACGAGGCGCCCTCGATCCTGCTCGATCCGCAGCGCACCTTTGCCGATTTCGGCGAGGTCGAGTTCACGCCGCTCGACGAGATCGTCTCGCAAGCCGTCGAGCACTGGAATCGCGTGGGCGTGGTGGGCGGCTACACCCATCTGCGTGAGGCGCGCGGCGAGGTCGCGACCGTCCCGAAGAGCGGGTCGTGACATGGCTGCGTTCGTGGACGCGAGCGCATCGTGAGACCTCTTCTGCACATCGTCGGCGCGCGGCCGCAATTCGTCAAAGCCGCCCCCCTGATGCGCGCGCTCGCCAGGCGTGACGTCGAACAGACCCTGATCCACACCGGGCAGCACTTCGACGACGGGCTGTCGGATATCTTTTTCCGGGAGCTGGGAATCGCCGCGCCCGATCACAATCTCGATGTGCATGGCGGCGGGCACGGCGACATGACCGGCCGGATGCTACAGGCTCTCGAACCCTTGCTGATCGCGATCGCGCCGGCCTGCGTCGTGCTCTATGGCGACACCAATTCGACGCTGGCGGGCGCGCTCTGCGCGTCCAAGCTCGGCATCCCGGTGGCGCATGTCGAAGCCGGCCTGCGCTCGTTCGACCGCCGCATGCCGGAGGAGATCAACCGCTGCGTCACCGACCACCTGTCGGACCTGCTGCTCTGCCCCACGCCGCTTGCGGTTGCGAACCTCGCGGCGGAGGGAATCGTGCGAGGCGTCCACCGGGTCGGCGATGTCATGTACGACGTGGCACTCGAGGCAGCCCGAAAGGCCGAAACACAATCCTCGATCCTGCGCACGCTTGCGCTGAAACCGAAAAGCTACGCCGTCGCGACCCTGCATCGCGCGGAGAACACCGACGACGCGGCCGCGCTGGGGACCGCAATCGGATGGCTGGCGGAACGCGCCGGCTCAATTCCGGTGGTCATGCCGCTCCATCCCCGCACCCGGCTTGCGCTCGGGCGCGCCTCGATGCCGACGGGATCTATCCGCCTGATCGATCCTCTGGGCTATCTCGACATGACTCAGCTGGTGCGCAACGCCGCAGCCGTGTTCACGGATTCCGGCGGCCTCCAGAAGGAGGCCTATTTCCACCGCGTGCCCTGCGTCACGCTGCGTTCGTCCAGCGAATGGACCGAAACCATCGACGCCGGCTGGAACCGGTTGTGGACCGATCCGGCCTACAGGGAGCCGCGCCGCGACATCGAGGACTACGGCGCCGGCGACGCCGCGGACCGCATCGCCGGCATTCTGGTCGAACGCTACGGCTGACGGCGCGCCCGTTCGCGCAAATCGTTTCTCAATTCGGCTTGATGCCCGCCGTGCGAACCACCTCCGGCCAGCGCTTGAGCTCGCCCTTGATGAAAGCGTCAAACTGCGCCGGCGTACCGCCCACGATCTCCGCCGCCTGCGACTTGGAAATCGCCGTGGACACGGTCTGCGTCTTCAGAACCTGATTGAAGATGCCATTGATGCGGGCCACGAGCGCGGGGTCCATGCCAGCCGGTCCGACCACGCCGTGCCACAGCGTTATGTCGAACCCTTTCAGGGTCTGCGCCGCCGGCGGCGTGTCGGGAAGCTCCGGCATCGGCTTGGCCCCGAATCCGGCCAGCGCGCGCACCTTCCCTTCCTTCACATGGCTCAGGCTGGTGGAGACCGTCAGCGGCGCCACATGCGTATCGCCGCGGATAACGGACGTGAGCATCTCCGCTCCGGAACGATAGACGACGTTCACCATCTGGGTGCCGGCCTGACTGTTAAGATAGGCCATGAACAGATGGGTCCAGTTTCCGACTCCGGCCGACGCATAGTTGAACTTGCCGGGCTGCTGTTTCGCCGACGCGATCAATTCGCCGAGCGACTTGTAGGGCAGGTCCGGTCGCATCAGAACGACCGAGGGCAGGTTGGCGGCGTGAATGATCGGCGAGAACGCCGTATGCGGATCGTAGGACAAGCCGGGCGTCAGCACATGCGCCACTGCATTGGCCCCGACCTCGGCGAGAAACAGTGTGTAGCCGTCGGGCTTTTCGCGCGCCACGGTCGTTGCCGCCAGCGTGCCGCCACCGCCGGGCCGGTTCTCCACCACCAGCGGCTGACCGTTCGCAAAGGTGTTGAAACCGTTCGCCAGATTGCGCGCCAGCGTGTCGGCCGCGCCGCCGGCTCCGACCGGAACGATCAGCCGGACCGGTCGCTCCGGCCATTGCGCAACACCTTGCGCCAGAGCCGGCGCCATCGAGATCATCAAAACGGAAACGGCACCCAACAAGCGGCGCCGCGATGCATTCACCACCGACATTATCCCCTCCCCTGACGTTATGCTTTTGACGTTATCATTTATGCTTTGGTCCGATCCTATCGGGCGGATGCGTCCTTCGCAAATTCATGCCGTGCTGCGTTGCGGCGTCCGAGCCGCTGCGACCGGTTGTCATGCGGCCGGCGTTTGTGGATGATTGCGCCATCCGCCGACCCGACGCGAACCAGGACTTTCCGTGACCCCCGCTCAGAACCTCAGAACGCTGCTGGATGCACCCGGCCTCGAGATCATGCCTGGCTGCTACGACGCGCTTTCGGCCAAGCTGGTGGCGGACGCCGGCTACAAGGTGACATTCATGAGCGGCTTCGCGGTTGCTGCGGCCCGGCTCGGCATGCCGGACACCGGGCTGATTTCGTTCGCGGAGATGCTCGACAGCCTGCGAAGCTGCTGCAACGCCGCGTCGCGTATTCCCCTGATCGGCGATGGCGACACCGGCTACGGCAACGCCGTCAACGTGCAGCGCACCGTGATCGAATACGCGCGCGCCGGCGCTGCGGCCGTCATGATCGAGGATCAGGTTGCGCCGAAGAAATGCGGCCACACGCGCGGCAAGCAGGTCGTTTCGCGTGAGGAAGCGCGCATGCGCATTCGCGCGGCGCTCGAGGCGCGAGCGAACGCCGATATTCTCGTGATGGCGCGCACCGACGCGCGTGCAGTGCACGGCTTCGACGACGCGCTGGATCGCTGCAGGATGTTTGAAGAGGAAGGAGCCGACATTATCTTCCTCGAAGCGCCGGAAACCGAAAGCGAGATGGAGCGCTTCTGCTCGACGATCCGCAAGCCTTGCATGGCTAATCTTGTTGCCGGAGGCAAGACTCCGGTGCTGCCCGCCGCGCGCCTCGAACAGATCGGCTACAAGCTCGCGCTTTATCCGGTGATGCTGCTGTCGTCGGCGATCGCAGCGACCCAGGCGACGCTCAAGGCGATGGCGGACCGGAGCCAGCCGCCCCCCGCAAGCATCTCGTTCGAGGAGCTGCAGTCCGTGGTCGGATTCCCGGAGTACTGGGAGGCGGAGCTGCGTTTCAAGAGCGCCGAATAGCACCTCGCTATCGCCGCCCGCGCGATGCTTCGTTCCCGCCAGGCCTGGTCTTTTAGACTTTGCCCTTCTCGCCGCTGCGATCGTAGCTCGCCAGCATCGTGTCGAGCAGCTCCTTCGCCGCCGGCCAGTCGTAGGTCCGGTACGAGTGCGCCTTGGTCACGAAGGTCGCGCCGGCATAGAACATTTCATATTGCGTGTGACGCGACGCGAATTCGGAGCCCACCGCGTCCCAGGCGAGCTTGTAGAACTTCACCTTCTCCTCGGCGCCGGCCGCCGGCGACTGCTGGGTCTTGTCGATCAGCGCGCGGATCTCGGGATTGGCAAAGTCCTTCACCGAAGACGGCAGCATGATCATTCCGCCGCCCGCAAGCTCCCGCAGCGTGTTGATGACCTTGCCGTAAAGCTGCTGCGTCAGGGTCTGGGCGGCATAGAGCGTGTGGCGGTCCGGCACGAAATAGCCTCCGCGCATCGCGCCCTTCGCCTCCATCGCAGCGACGAACGCATCCACCATGCCGGCTTCGGCGGCGAGCTGGCCCAGCATCTCGCGCACCTGCGGGAAGCCTGTGATGCCGTTGATCTCCGCGATGCGATGCGCGACGCCGAGCAGGAAGCGCAGCTTCACAGCCAGCCGGATCTGCGCCTGATAGTTCTGGTAGACGTGGGCCGGCGTGGCGTGAAACTGCTTCTGGCACATCGCGATGCTGTCGACGACGAACACGCGCTCCCACGGCACCTTCACGTCGTCGAAATAGATCACCGCGTCGTTCTCGTCGAAGCGGCTCGCCAGCGGATTGTCGAACACGCTGGGCGCGGCCAGTTCGTAGGACTTTCGCGACAGGATCTTCAGCCCCTTCGCGTTCATCGGCACCACGAAGGAGACCGCATACTTCTCGTCGCCCGGCTGCAGCGGCTGGATGCAGGTGACGAACACCTCGTTGGCCATGATGCCGCCGGTCGCCAGCATCTTGGCGCCGCGCACGGTGATGCCTTCGGCGTCGCGATCGACCACGCCGGTGGTCAGAAACTCATCCTTCTGCTGGCTGGCGCTCTTGGAGCGGTCCGCCTGCGGATTGATGATGACGTAGGTGAGGTAGAGATCGTTGTCGCGGGCGTAGCGGTAATAGTCCGCGAGCGCGCGGGCGCGATCGGGCTGGTAGGCCTCGAACACGTCCAGGCCCATGAACATGCCGGAAATGCAGGACGCGACGTGATCGGGCGCGCGGCCCAGGAAGCCGGCGTGCAGCGCGGTCCAGGCCTCGAGAGCCTTGCGGCGCGTCTTCAGCTCTTCGTAGCTCGTCGGAAGCTGCCAGATGCGGCCGGCCCGAGAGTCTCCCGCCTCGTAGGTCGAAAGCTCCCGGTTCTCCGGCCGGGACTGAAAGTCGTACATGCGCGCGATCGACGCCACCGCGCCGCGATAGGCCGGATGCGCGGTCGGATCGGCGACCCGTTCGCCATCGAGATAGACCGCGCGACCGTCACGCACGCTATCGATGTGCTGCTGTCCGTTCTTGATCATCCACGCTCCGACAGTTTCAGGAGGCCAGATCGTCCCGCCGGTCCGCCGCAGTCCCGGCTTCGCCGCCGAAAGATCGGCGGCGTCCGGCTTCGTCAGCCGCCGCCGCTGCGACTTGAGGATGCATCTGGATTCCGTCTAATAACTTTGTTACAAAGCTATCATAGAGGGGCAAAATTTTTCTGCAAGCGTCGGCCTTCGCCCATCGTCGAACGCGGCCCGCCGTCAGAGGTATCGACTTGCTGCAACACGCCAGAAGCAAGACCGAAAGCGCCCTTGCACGCCGCCGACGCGGCGAGGCAAAGGCCGCCATCTCCGCTTCGGCGCGGGCCAGGTGCTATCTCACGGTCTCGCGTCCCGCGCTTCTCGAGGACGGATCGGACGGGGCCTTCCGCCAGTTCGTGCACGACATGCTCGCGTTCGCCGCACGCATCCAGGAGGTCCGCAGCCGCCTCGGTCGCACCATCGGGCTCGCCGGACAGAAATACACGGTGCTGATCGCCATCGCGCATCTGCAGGACCGCGCGGGCGGCGTCGGGATCAACGAGATCGCCGACCACCTGCATCTGAGCGGCGCCTTCGTTACCATCGAGACCAACGGGCTGATCAAGTCGGGCCTGGTCGCGAAGCGGACGAACCCGCAGGATCGCCGGCGCGTGCTGCTGACGATCACGCCGAAGGCGGCCGACCTGCTCGACCGCCTCACCGAAGTGCAGGCGCCCGTCAACGATGCCCTGTTCCGGACCATTTCGGCCAAGGGCTTTCGGACGCTGCGACGGACCGTGTCCGAACTGGTGGACACCGGCGACGACGCGCTGCGGCTCCTCGACGAACGCAACCCTCTCGGAAAACGTCCGGTGCGAAAGAAAAAGCCATGACCGTCAATCCATCCGCCTCCGCATCGAGCCACGCGCCGCGCAACTCCGCGCTCGACACCGGCTTTCGCTCCGCGCTCGCGCGCATGGCGCGCGCCGGACGCATTCTCACCTGCTCGCGCACCGCCGACCCGCATCTTGAGATCGCCTCGGCGATGAAGGCGCTCGACGGCGACAAGGCTCTGCTGTTTCCCTCCGTCGCCGGCCACGACGTGCCGGTCGTAGGCAATCTTCTGTGCAGCCGCGAGAACTGCGAGGCGGCCTTCGGCGTGGACTTCCGCGAAATCCGCAACTTCGTGGACCGCGCGATGGGCGAGCCGATTCCGCCGGTGATGGTCGAACGCGCGCCCTCCCAGGAGGTCGTGCTTCGCCAGGGCTTCGACATCCGCAAGCTGGTGCCGGCCCTGCTGCATGCGCCGGGCGACTCCGGCCGGTTCATCACCGCTGGCGTCGTGATCGTTCGCGACCCCGAAACCGGCGTCTACAACGCCTCCTATCATCGCCTGCAACTGCACGGCCCCGATCGCCTCGGGATCAAGCTCGACTACGGCAGACATCTGCGCACCGCGTTCGAGCGCGCCAAGCGTCTCGGCAAGCCGCTGACGGTCGCCGTGTGCATTGGCGCGGATCTTGCTCTGCATTTCACCGCCGCAACGATGGGATCGCAGATGCCCGAACATGCCGACGAACTGGCCGTAGCCGGCGGACTCGCCGGGCGTCCGCTCGCGGTCGCCAAGGGCGTGTCGCAGGACATTCTCGTTCCGGCCGATGCGGAGTTCATCCTCGAAGGCCAGATGCTGGTGGACGAGGAAGAGGTCGAAGGACCGTTCGGGGAGTTCATCGGCTTCGCCGCGCCGGGCGCAGCCGCGCCGGTGCTGAAGGTCTCGGCGATCACGCATCGCAGGAAACCGATCTATCACGCGATCAACGGCTACGGCCGCGAGACCATCATGCTGCGCAAATATGTGCTGGAGGCGAGCCTGCTCAAGGTGCTGCGCGCGGCCATTCCGATCGTCAAGGACGCCGACATGTCGGCTGGCGGACTGCATCGCTTCCACGCGGTGATCCAGGTCGAAAAGCGCACGCCGCAGCACGATGGCCTGCAGCGCAACGCGATCCTCGCCGCCTTCGGCGCGCTCAAGGATCTCGACCTCGTGATCGTGGTCGACGAGGACATCGACATCCGCGATCCGCACGACGTCGAATACGCGCTCGCCACCCGGATGGAGGCGTCGCGCGATCTCATTCTCGTTCCGGGCGCGCGCGGACATGAATATGTCCGTGCCGGCAACAACGGCATCCGCACCAAGCTCGGCATCGACGCCTCCGTTCCGTTCGACGAGAAGGAGCGTTTCCGGCGCGTCGAGTTCGCGCGCCTCGAACGGCCGGATCGCATGTTCGTATCAGACCCCGCCGCCACGGAGGCGCTGCTCGGGGACTGACAACCCAATCCGGGACCAGCCGCAGCGCCGGGCTTGAGCGGCGCTTCAACAAGAAGGGGAAGGCAACATGAAGACGCTATCCGGAATTCTCGCAGCGCTGCTCACCGCCGCCGCCTGCACCGCGGCTTCGGCGCAGAGCGACTGGCCGAACAAGACCATCAGCCTCGTTGTGCCCTATGCACCGGGCGGCTACACCGATGCGGTCGGCCGCATCACCGGACGCTATCTCGAAAAGACGCTCGGTATGAACGTCATCGTCGAGAACCGCGCCGGCGCCGGCGGAATCGTGGGCACGCAATATGTCGCGAAATCCGCGCCGGACGGCTACACGCTCTGCGTCTGCAGCGTGGGCGCGGTCTCGGTCGCCCCGGTGGCGCAGAAGGTCGGCTATCATCCGCTGAAGGATCTGGCGCCGATCAGCATCGTCAGCACCATTCCGCAAACCGTCATCGTGAAGAAGTCGCTGCCGATCCATTCGGTCGCGGACCTGATCAAGTACGCCCAATCCAATCCCGGCGCGCTCAAGTACGGTTCGAGCGGCGCTGGCGGCCTGATGCATTACTCGGTCGCGCTGTTCCAGGTGCGCACCGGCACCAAGATGGTGCATGTGCCATTCAAGGGCGGCGCACCGGCCACCGCCGCGGTGGTCTCCGGCGAGGTCGATCTGTCGTTCACCAACATGACCGACGCCCTGCCCCAGATGGAGGCTGACACCGTTCGCGCAATCGCCGTGACCTCGACGGAGCGCAGCCCCTTTGCGGAGAAGCTGCCGACCATCGCGGAAAGCGGCCTGCCGAACTTCAGTGCGGAATCCTGGAACGGGATCATGGCGCCCGTCGGCACGCCGGAGCCGGTGATCCAGCGGATCTCCGCTGCGCTGGCCGCGATGGCCAAGGACGAAGGCGTCAAGAAGGCGATGGCCGTCGCAGGCGCGACCACCGTGTTCACCACCCCGGACGAATACAAGAAGAAGATCGCCCAGGAGCTCGAGCAGTGGGCCGATCTCGTGAAGGAATTCCAGAAGAAGTGAGCCCTGCCCCGGCTCGCGCACGCCCGCTTGAGGCCGTGTGCGAGCCGGGCCCTTCCGTGTCGGCTGCCGCGCCAGAAGCCGGCACGCCCGATTTGAGACTTGCGAACGCAACGGAGACGAACGGATGAATCCGTTGTCTGTGCGCGGCGGCATCGATTTCTACTCCGGGCTTCTGCTCGTCGGCTTTGCCGCCTGCGCGATTTGGCTGGTATCGGGGCTCGACGTCGGCTCCGCGCGTGAAATGGGCCCCGCCTATTTCCCGCTCATGGTGTCTTTCGTTCTGGGAGCGATGGGGCTGGTCCTCATGACCAAGGGTCTGTTCGTGTCCGGTCCTGCCGCCGGCGGCTTCGAACTGCGCCCGCTGTTCTTCGTTCTTCTCGCATTCGTGATGTTCGGAATTCTGATCGTGCCCGCCGGCATGGTCATCGCGATCCTGGTTCAGGTCGGCATCGCGCATTTCGCCTCGAAGGAAACCCGCCCGCTCGAAAGCCTGCTGTTCGGGCTCGCGCTCGCTGCATTTTCGGCCGTGCTGTTTGTCTATCTCCTCGGCGTGCCTGTGAGCGTGTTCCCATGATGGATGTCTTTGCGCTTCTGGGACACGGCTTTCTCGTCGCCGGCACACCGCAGAACCTGCTTTTTTGTCTGGCCGGCGCGCTGTTCGGCACGCTGATCGGCGTGCTTCCGGGCCTCGGGCCGGTCGCCACCATCTCGCTGCTTCTGCCCGCGACCTACGCGCTCGATCCGATCGGCGCGATCATCATGCTGTCCGGCATCTATTACGGTGCGCAGTATGGCGGCTCGACCACCGCGATCCTGATGAACATCCCCGGCGAGTCGACCTCGGTCGTGACCGCGATCGACGGCTATCGCATGGCGCAGCAGGGCCGCGCCAACGAGGCACTGGCAATCGCCGCCATCGGCTCGTTCATCGCCGGCTGCGTGGGATCACTCGTGGTCGCGGTGGCGGGTCCGCCGCTGGCCCGCATGGCGCAGCAATTCGAGTCCGCGGACTACTTTTCGCTGATGGTGCTCGGGCTGGTCTCGGCGGTGGTGCTGGCCACCGGCTCGGTGTTTCGAGCGGTGGCCATGATCCTGCTCGGACTGCTGCTCGGCCTCGTCGGCGCCGATCTCAACAGCGGACTGCCGCGCATGACGTTCGACGTGATCCAGCTTTCCGACGGGATCAGCTTTATCGCCCTGGCGATGGGCCTGTTCGGCGTTACCGAGGTGATCAGCAACCTCGAGGCCAAGTCGGAACGCACGCTGCAGGCCAAGCCGGTCAAGAGTCTCTGGCTGTCGATCCCTGCGCTGCTCAAGGCGAAGTTCGCAATCCTGCGCGGCACGCTGACCGGCATTGTGTTCGGCATCCTGCCGGGCGGCGGCGCCACCGTGGCCGCGTTCTCGGCCTACGCGCTGGAGAAGCGGCTGGCGGCGGACCCGTCCCGATTCGGCAAGGGCGCGATCGAGGGCGTGGCCGGCCCGGAAGCCGCCAACAACTCAGCGGCGCAGACCTCCTTCGTGCCCCTGCTCACGATGGGCATTCCCACCAGCGCGACGATGGCGCTGATGATCGGCGCGTTGACGCTGCACGGCATCGCGCCGGGTCCGATGGTAATCACGCGCCAGCCTGATCTGTTCTGGGGCCTGATCGCCAGCATGTTCATCGGCAACCTGATGCTGGTGTTCATCAACCTTCCGATGATCGGGCTCTGGATCAAATTGCTGCAGGTGCCCTATCGCACCTTGTTCCTGCTGATTCTCGCAATCAGCGCGATCGGCATCTACTCCGTGAACAACTCCGTCTTCGACGTCTATCTCACGGCGGGCTTCGGCCTGCTGGGCTACATCCTGCGAAAGCTCGATTGCGAACCCGCGCCGCTGCTGATGGGCTTCGTGCTCGGACCATCGCTGGAAGAGAACTTCCGGCGCGCGCTGATCGTGGCGGACGGCAACTTCGGCGTGTTCGTGCAGCGCCCGCTCAGCCTGGGGCTGCTCGCGATTGCCGCCCTGCTGCTGCTCTCCGTCGCGATGCCCTATGTCCGCCGCCGTCGCGTCGAGGTCTTTCAGGAGTGAGCGCGCCGGTCGCGCGGCGCGCCGAAAGCTTTGTGATTTAGCTTTCGCTCCTTTAGGCTTTTCCCATACGCGCGCGAGCGCAATTCCGATCAACGATCCGGGACATGACTGTGACCTCGACATCGCACACCGAAAGCGCCGGAGCCCGCTCGGGCGGCCAGATCCTTCTCGACGCGCTGCGCGCCAACGGCACCGACCGGGTGTTCTCGGTTCCCGGCGAGAGCTGCCTGCCGTTCCTGGAGGCAATGCGCGTCAGCCCGGAGGTTGATCTGGTGGTCTGCCGGCACGAGGCCAGCGCCTCGCACATGGCCGAGGCCGACGGCAAACTGACCGGTTCGCCGGGCATTCTGCTCGTGAGCCGCGGCCCGGGCGCGATGCACGCGGCGGTCGGCATCCACATGGCCTATCAGAACTCCACGCCGATGATCGTTCTGGTCGGACAGGTGCCGCGCGAGTTTCGCGGGCGTGAGGCGTTTCAGGAGATGAACTACACCTCCATCTTCGCCGACACGACGAAATGGGCGGTGGAGGTCACGGAGGCACGGCAAATTCCGGAGGTCGTCGGGCGCGCCTTCCAGATGGCGCTGTCGGGGCGGCCGGGACCGGTGGTCATCGCCATTCCGGAGGATGTGTTCGACGAGACCTGCACGGAGAGCGCCCTCGCGGCGTTCCGGCCGCAGAGTGCGGCCCCCTCGGCCGAGTCGATGGCCGCCGTTCAGGACATGCTCGCGCGAGCCGAACGGCCGATGGTGATCGTCGGCGGCCCGGGCTGGACGCCGCAGTCCGCGCGCGACGTCCTGACCTTTGCCGAGCGATTCGACCTGCCAGTGATCGCCGGCTTCCGGCACCAGACCATCGTCGACAACCGGCATCGCTGCTACGGCGGCCATCTCGCGCCCGGCATCGATCCCAAGCTCAAGGAGCGGATCCGCAACTCCGACCTGCTGATCGTGATCGGCGAGCGCCTCGGCGAGCCGTCGACGCAGTCGTTCACCCTGCTCGACATTCCGGTGCCGCAGATGAAGATGGTGCATGTGCACCCGTCCGCCGAGGAGCTGGGCCGGATCTATCGCGCCGCTCTTCCGGTGCATTGCGGCGTCGCGGCCTTCTCCGCCGCCGCGGCCGCGCTCATGCCGCCGAACCATCTGCCGTGGTCCGACTGGCGCTCCCAGGTCCGCGAGGACTATCTGCGTTTCCGGTCGCCGCCGACGCCGTCCGGCGCCGCCGTGCATCTGCCGACCGTCGTGGCGCAGTTGCGCGACGCCCTGCCCGACGACGCCGTCGTGACCAACGGCGCCGGCAATTACACCGGATGGGTTCATCGCTTTTTCGAGTTTCGCGATTTCGGCACGCAGTTCGCGCCGCAAGGCGGCTCGATGGGCTACGGCTTTCCGGCCGCGCTGGCCGCGCAGCTTCGTCATCCCGAGCGGACCGTCGTGGCCTTCGCGGGTGACGGCTGCTTCCTGATGGCGTCACCGGAGATGGCGACCGCGGTGCAGCGCCGCCTGCCGGTCATCGTCATCATCGTCAACAACGGGATGTACGGCGCGATCCGGGCGCATCAGGAGCGCGCCTTCCCCGGTCGACCCGTGGGCACCGAGCTTCACAATCCGGACTTCGCGGATTTCTCCCGCTCGTTCGGCGGCTTCGGCGCGGTCGTGTCAAAGACCGAGGAGTTTCTGCCCGCGCTGCAGCAGGCCCGTGCATCGAACGGGCCTGCCATTATCGAGTTGCGGGTCGACCCCGATGAGTTGTCCCCCGGCGTCACGGTGGCGACGCTTCGCGAGGCGAAGGCCGCGCACTGATCGCCAGAGCCCCGGCTTGATGAAATCAATCCGGGGCTCTCACTTTCTAGTTTGACGCGTTTTCTTCACGCGAACCGGAATCCACTTCGCTCGAAACCGCGATAGGGCTACTTGTCGGCGATCAGTCCGGCCCGCTCGATCACCGGCCGCCACTGCTTGGTCTCGCGGACGATCTCGGCCTTGAGTTGTTCCGGCGTCAGCTTCTGGGTCTGCATGCCCTGAGCCTGCAGCTTCTTGAACACCTCGGGCGCGTGCACGGATGCCGTGGCCTCGCGATTGACCTTGGCCACGATGTCGGCCGGCGTGCCGGTTTTCGCCGACAGCGCAAACCAGGTCAGGCCTGTGGCGTCGCCGAGGCCGAGCTCCTTGAACGTCGGCACATTCGGCAGCTCCGGAAGCCGCTCGGTGCCGGAGTGCGCGAGCGGGATCAACGCGCCGCTGGCGATCTGGCTGGAGGACGATGACACGGTCTGAGCCGAGAACACCACATGGCCGGACACCACGTCCATCAGGCTCTGGGCCGCGCCCTTGTAGGGCACATGCCGCACGTCGATTCCCGCCTGAAACGCGAAGGCCTGGCCGACGAGCTGGCCGCTGCTGCCGACGCCGGAGGACGCGAAGGTGATCGGATGGCCGGCCTTCTTGGCATATTCGACCAGCTCCTGCACCGACTTGATACCGAACTTCGGGCTCACCGCGATCACGGTCGGCGAGCCGGCCAGAAAGGCCACATGAACGAGCTCGCCCATCGGATCGTAGGTGAGCTTGGGATTCATGATCGGCGCGACCACGAGCTGACCGGCGCTGGTGAGCACGAAGTTGTATCCGTCCGCAGGCCCGCTGGTGATGGTGCGGATCGCCACGGCACCGGCCGCGCCCGGCTTGCTCTCCACGATGAACTGCTGATTGAAGACGCCGGTCATGTGGCTCGCCGCGATGCGCGCCAGCACGTCCGACGTGGCCCCGGCGGAGAAGGTGTTGACGATGCGAACCATACGGTTCGGCCAGTCCTGAGCCTGCGCCGCCGGCGACGCGACAAGCATGCCCGAAACAACGAAAGCGATCGCGCGCAGGGACATCGGCATTCCTTTCCGAAACGATGGGTTAGAATTCTTATTCGTGCTGATTGTGGATGCTCCGGAGGTCACGACGACGCGTCCGGAGGCAAACCGAGTTCATGCAGAATTTGTGCCGTGTGTTCGCCGAGCGACGGCGGCGCAACGGCGGGCTGATCGTCGCGGCTGCCGTCCATCCAGACCGGCCGCCGGATCGTCCTGACCGGCCCTTCGGCGTGGTGCCGCAACTCCTGAAACGATTGCAGATGCTCGACCTGCGGATCGCCCGGCACATCCTCGATGTTGTAGATCGGCGCGAACGGCACGTCCGCCTCTGACAGCGCCGCCGCCCAATGGTCGCGCGGCTTGGTCTCCATGATCGTCTGCGCGATCGACTGGATCTCGAAATAGTTCTGCATTCGCAGCGGCCGCGTCGAAAACCGCTCCGCGGTTCGCAGTTCCTCGGACCCCAGCACGCGGACCATCCCGTCCCAGAACTTCTGGATCGACGACAGATGGATGCAGATCAGCTTCCCGTCGGAGCAGCGGAAGGAATACGACTGCGAGGACTTCACGCGCCGGAACCGGTCGGTGGGCTCGCCGGTCTGGTGCCAGTATTGAAAGGCGTCGGGTGCAAAGGCCAGCGTGGCGTCGAGCATGTTGACGTCCACCCGCCGCGCCACGCCGGTGCGCTCGCGCTCCAGCAGCGCCGCCAGCACGCCGTGGCAAGCCGAATATCCGGTTACGTTGTCCGAGATCGTGGGCCCGGTGATCTGCGGCTCGTCCGGCGTCAGAAACAGGCTCGACAGGCCGCTCACGGCCTGCCCGACCGCATCGTAACAGGGTCGCTCGGCGTAGGGCCCCGTCGGGCCGAATCCGGTGATGTAGCAGCGGACCAGTTTCGGATTGAGCGCCTGAAGCCGGGCGTCGTCGAACCCGATCTGGTCCAGAACGCCCATCCGGAAATTCGTGACCATCACGTCGGCGCCGCGCAGGAGCCTTTCCAGCGCCCGCTGGCCAGCCGGCGTCTTGATGTCGATCGCAATGCTACGCTTGTTGCGGTTGTAGGCGCAGAATGACGGGCTGTAGCTCTCACCGCGAAAATTCCGGAACGGGTCGCCGCCGCGCGGATTCTCGACCTTGATGACGGACGCGCCGAAATCGCCCAGGATCATCCCGGTCAACGGACCCGTGACGGTCGTGGCCAACTCCACCACGCGAATGCCGTCCAGCGATCCTGCCATCGGTGGTCATCCCCTGCTCTGCAACCGGCCATCGCATCAGAACGCCGGCGGCGCTCCATGCCGATGTCTTGTTGACAAAGCTATTTCAAAGAAAGCTAAATCATAAAGCCATCTCGTTTCAACACCGAAAATCGGTATCGTGCAACGTCGACGCACGGGCCCCGCCACACCGGAGTGAGGAATGGACTTCGAGCTTTCGCAGGAACTGCAGCTCATCAAGGACCAGATCCGCCGTTTCGTGGATGAGGAAATCATCCCGATCGAGCGCGATGCCTACGAAGGCCCCGACCTCAAGCCCGAAATCAGGGCGCGGTGGGAAGAGAAGATGAAGGCGATGGGCTATTGGCACATCTCCACACCGGAGGAATACGGCGGGCTCGGGCTCGGCCTGCTGGCCCGCTCGGTGATCTGGGAGGAGCTGGGTCGGACCATCGCGCTGCCCGCCCGCAAGCAGCAGATCTTCGGCCCCGAGGTCAGCCCGATCCTGTATCACCTCAACGACGAGCAAAAGAAGGACTACCTCTTCCCGGTCATCGCCGGCGACAAGCGCGCCTGCTTCGCGCTGACCGAGCCCGAGGCCGGCAGCGACCCCTCGGGCCTTCGCACCACCGCCGTTCGCGACGGTGATCATTACGTCATCAACGGCTACAAGCGCTTCATTAGCAATGCGCTGAAGGCCGACTTCGCCCAGGTCATGGCCACCGTGGACAGGAGCAAGGGCGCGCGCGGCATCACCACCTTCCTGGTCGACATGAACACGCCCGGCGTGAAGATCGTCCGCACACAGCCCACCATGATGGACGACGAGCCCTGCGAGATCGCCTTCGACAACGTCCGTGTGCCGGCGTGGAAGCGCGTCGGCGAGGAAGGCGAAGGCTTCAAGTTCGCCCAGAGCTGGATCAACGTCGGCCGCATCCGCCACGGCGCCCGCGCGCTGGGCGTGATCGAGCGCTGCCTCGAAATGGCGGCGGGCTATGCCAAGCAGCGGGTGACATTCGGCAAGAAGCTGTCCGAGCGGCAAGCGGTGCAATGGATGCTGGTCGATAGCTATGTCGACCTGCAGCAGCTTCGTCTGATGGTCTACAACGCCGCCAGCAAGTTCGACCGCGGAGAGGACGTGCGCCGCGAGGCCTATATCGTGAAGATGGTCGGCGACAAGACCTCATTCCAGGCTGCGGACCGCTGCATGCAGATTCACGGCGGCATCGCCTTCACGAAGGAGCTTCCGATCGAAAAGTTCTGGCGCGACCAGCGCAGCATGATGGTCACGGAGGGCCCCGAGGAGGTGCTCAAGATGACCCTGGCCCGCCATGTGCTGGACATCTACGGCTGACAACGGCGAAGCGAGCGCGCTCCATGCTGCCCGAACCCCGACAGGCCGAGATCGACGGCCGCCTCCTGTCCTGGCGCGAGGCCGGCAGCGGCCCGGCGCTGGTTCTGGTGCACGGCATCGGTACGGACTCGCGGCTGTGGGAAGCACAGTTTGCCGCCTTCGCGCCGAACCATCGCGTGATCGCATGGGACGCGCCGGGCTATGGGGCGTCGCAACCGTTCGTCTCGGAGAGACCCGCCAAAGTCGATTATGTGCGGGCGCTGCGCGGGCTTCTCACCCATTTGAATGTCGATCGCTGCCACATCGTCGGTCATTCGCTCGGGGCGGTCATGGTCGCGGGACTCTGCGCCGCGGGCTTCCAGCCTCTGACCGTGACGCTCATCCATCCCGTCGCCGGAGCGGCGCGCCTCGATCCGGCCAGACGGGAGCAGGTCCGGCGTGGCCGGATCGATGACATGCGACGTCTCGGGCCGGTCGAATTCGCGAAAACCCGAGGTGCCGCCATCCTCGGCCGCGCGCTTTTGCCGGCCGCGCGCGAGCGCGCCGTTGAAAACATGGCGAAGGTCTCGGCCGACGGCTACCTGCAGGCCTGGGAGATGATGTGCGCCGCTGACCTGTTTGCGGATCTCGGAGCTCTCGACGCGCCGGTCCTGGTGCTGGGCGGCGGCGACGACCCGGTGGCTCCGGAGGCAAGCTGCCGCGACATCGCGAGCCGGATCGAGGGATCGACACTGAAAATCTTCGACGGCGTCGGCCACTCTCTGCCTGCGGAGGCGCCTGAAACCCTCAACGAGACCCTCGCTGCATTCCTGTCGAAGGCGCGAGCCGGCTGACCGGGGCCGGAAACGGTCGCCAGCGCGTTCGACGCGCCGGCTGGCTGGGGCACCTGGATTCGAACCAGGGAACGGCGGAATCAAAATCCACACCGAGCTCGGGGAGAGTATCGAAAAAGGCCGGAAATTGGCGCTTTATTCAATCTGGTTCACACTTCGATCAAAGAGAAAAAATATTGAACAATCGAACATCCGATGGAGACTTTTTGGCCTGCCAGTGAGTACGGAGGTCACACCACTCTGCTCATTGCTGGCATCCTGGCGCGGAGGCCAGCGTTCGAATGTCATTGCAACCGAGCGATGGCGTTGACGAAAGCCTTGTGCGCTATCGCCATATTGCATGCCCGATTGATTGGAACTGATGGATGTCAATTCCGAATTCGAAGTCAGCGCCGGGCCAAGCCGCGCTGATTCTCGTGGCCTGCGCAGGAACATAATTGATCGTCATCAACGCAAGAGAACTCGCAGCGTGCTTCCACTCGAGTCTCTTGACGTTTCCTCCCTGGACTTGGGCCGCTGGAGCGACTGGCGGCTCTATTTTTATGGTCCTCCGCGCGACACAGCATCGACCTGCTGCAGGAGTTGGGTGCATGTCCCGCCTAGCCGGCTTCGATTGATTTGCAAACACGCCAGAATCGCCATGTGCCCTCGCTGAGCCATTGGGACTTAGGTTGGAGTCGCTCCCGCTTACCTGAATCCCAAATGTTCCAGCCCATCGCCAATGATCCTACCGATGCCCCGCCCGATGATTGCGCCTGCGATCGTCGCATCAAAATCTGATTTGGTAGGCAGGCAAGCCGCCGCGAAATAGCCCTCATGTAGGGTGCTGGCGTCGGTCGCTTTCATGACGGCGATGTCTGCGGTCACACCCGCCCCTCGCAAATCAGCGTTACAAACGTGGATCTTCTAGCGAAACTCAAATCGTACACCGCATTGACGGGTGTCATTTGAGCGCGGATCGCTTCGCTCCTAATCTTCCGCGAGGACGGTCTTGGGAGCCGTCAATTCCACCCTCTGAAGGAGGGACTATGGACGAGGCAGCTACGATTACACGGAGCCCCCGTGCCGCTCAGGCGCCGGATACGGACGTGCTGTTCCAGCCGTATCGGCTTGGTCCCTTCAAACTGCGGCATCGCATCGTCATGGCGCCACTGACTCGCTCGCGGGCGCACCAACCGGGCAATGTGCCGAGTTCCCTTGCCGCCTGCTACTACGCGCAGCGCGCATCCGCGGCGTTGATCGTAAGCGAGGCAACGCAGATTTCGATGCAGGGCCAGGGCTACGCCTGGACGCCCGGCATCCACAGCCGTGAGCAGGTTGACGCATGGCATCGCGTCACCGACACTGTGCATGAAGCTAACGGATTGATCTTCAATCAGCTTTGGCACGTCGGTCGCATTTCGCACCCTGCCCTGCAGCCCGACAATATGCTCCCGGTCGCCCCCTCCGCCATTTTACCGGAGGGCAAAGCCTTCATCGAGAACGAGCATGGCGAAGGCGAACTTGTTCCGTTCGTACGGCCGCGCGCGCTCAACATCGAAGAGATGCCCTACATCGTGGCGCAATATGAGCGCGCGGCCAGAAACGCCCAGGCCGCCAATTTCGATGGCGTCGAGATCCACGCCGCCAACGGCTATCTGCTCGATCAGTTCATCGAGACTGGCACCAACCGGCGCACCGACACCTATGGCGGCCCGGTCGAGAACCGAACGCGTTTGTTGTTCGAGGTCGCGGAGGCCGTGATGCGGATCTGGGGCCCTGATCGGATCGGCGTGCGGCTATCGCCGATGGGCATGATGAACGACATCCACGACGACCAACCGGAAGCAACCTTTGGCTATATCGCCGAGCGCCTCAGCGATTACCGCTTTGCCTATCTGCATATCGTCAACCCCACGATGGAGCAGATGCAAAGCGGAAAAGAGCCAGATTCGCGGGCGCTAGGCATGGTCGAGACGATCCGGAAGAAATTCAAGGGAACTTTGATGGTGGCGGGCGGCTTCCAGCCCAACACCGCGGCGCAGTGGCTTCGCGAAGGCAAGGCAGACCTGATCGCTTTCGGCCGCAAGTTCATCGCCAATCCCGATCTGCCCGAGCGGGTGCGCATCGGCGCGCCCTTCAATGCCGACGACCCGACGACGTATTACGGCGGCGGCGAGAAGGGATACACAGACTATCCGTCTCTGGCACAGGATCGCGGCGAACAACCGAAGGCCTGCGTCGACCAACGCTGGCGGTGAGCCGCGACAGCTTGCTCTCGAGAGCGGACGCCACTGCATTTGCAAAACCGGCGCTCACCACACCAGGATTGAAAAGGAGCGGGATCGTGACAAAAGCCACCCTTATAGGAACTCAATGTGGCCATCCTGGTCACCGACGGCTTCGAGCAGGTCGAACTCACCGAGCCTCGCAAGGCTCTGGACGAAGCCGGCACCACAACCAAGATCGTATCGCCCACCATATCCGCTGGAGGACACGTTTGCGGCTTTCGAGGCGCTCCGTGAGTACAAAATCATTTCTTATGGCGCGAGCAACCTCAACGTTCCGCATCTTAAAGAGGCTCGGGTGATTGCCGGCGAATTCGAGCATTGTCTGCGCCGAGCATTCACCGTCGAAGCCGATTGTCGCGCCAACTTGACGGCCATCATTGTCTTCGGAGCTTCGCTCGCCTGTCATGCGTCCCGGCCGGCTGGTGTAAATGCTGGAAACCAACAAGCCTCGTTCCCTAATGGCCACGGAAGAGAATCCGCGGGGCTTCGTCCGCGTGCGTGGGGCACGCGAGCACAATTTGAAGAGCATCGATCTCGCCATTCCCCGCGATGCCCTGGTGGTGTTTACCGGCGTGTCCGGCTCGGGGAAATCGTCGCTCGCGTTCGGCACGCTCTACGCGGAGGCGCAGCGGCGGTATCTCGAATCCGTCTCGCCCTATGCGCGGCGTCTGTTTCACCAGATGGCGGTTCCCGAGGTCGACGAAATCGATGGCCTGCCCCCGGCCGTGGCCTTGCAGCAGCAGCGCGGGTCGCCCACCACGCGCTCTTCCGTCGGCAGCGTCACGACGCTGTCCAATCTGCTTCGAATGCTGTACTCGCGCGCCGGCGATTATCCACGGCACCAGGCGCATCTCGATGCCGAGGCTTTTTCGCCCAATACGCCGGCGGGAGCCTGTCCCCGATGCCATGGGCTCGGTCGGGTCTACGAGGTGACCGAGCGCTCGATGGTGCCGGATGATTCCAAAAGCATTCGCGAGCGCGCGATTGCGGCCTGGCCGCCCGCCTGGCATGGCGGCAACCTGCGCGACATGCTGATTACGCTCGGCTACGATGTCGATCGTCCGTGGCGCGAACTGCCGAAAAAAGACCGCGACTGGATCCTGTTTACCGACGAGCAACCGGTGGTCCCGGTTTACATCGGCTATGACGCGAACGAGGCGCGAAGGGCGCTCAGACGCAAGGAGGAGCCCAGTTACCGCGGCAATTTCTCCAGCGCCAGGCGATATGTACTGAACACCTTTGCCACCACTGAAAGCGCGTCGATCAAAAAGCGGGTATCGCGCTACATGGTCAGCACCGAATGCCCGCTCTGCCATGGCAAGCGGCTTCGCCGCGAATCGCTGTCGGTCAAGTTCGCCGGCTTCGATATAGCCGATATCTCCCGGATTCCGCTGGCCAGGCTCGCCGACCTCTTGCGTCCCTATGCAGAGGCCATCGCCCCTGCCCTGACCAATCTCAAGGAGCAGCATCCGGAGAAATCTTTGGTGGCGCAGCGGATCGCCGCGGACCTTTGCGGCCGCCTCGCGGTTCTGCTTGACCTCGGTCTTGGCTATCTTTCGCTGGAGCGGAGCACCCCGACGCTTTCGCCGGGCGAACTGCAGCGCCTGCGACTGGCAACCCAAGTGCGTTCAAATCTGTTCGGCGTCGTCTATGTGCTCGACGAGCCCTCCGCCGGACTTCATCCCGCGGACACCGAGGCGCTGTTGACGGCGCTCGACCGATTGAAAGCGTCCGGCAATTCGCTGTTCGTGGTCGAACACGAGATCGATGTGATCCGGCATGCAGATTGGATTGTCGACGTCGGGCCAGGCGCCGGCGAACTCGGTGGCCATGTGCTCTACAGCGGTCCGCTGCAAGGGTTCCAGCAAGCAGAGGAATCGCAAACCCGCCGTTACCTGTTCGGCGACGACATTGCGTCAAACCGGACGCCGCGCCCGCCCAAGGCCTGGTTGCGGTTGCGTGGCGTTACTCGCAACAACATCCGTGAACTCGATGTCGATTTTCCGTTGGGAGTATTCACCACGGTGACTGGCGTTTCCGGCTCGGGCAAGTCGAGCCTGGTGAGTCAGGCCCTGGTGGAATTGATTGCAAAAAAGCTCGGCCATTCCCTGCCCTCGATCGACGATGAAGGCGACGAACTCGAGCGAACCGTCGTGACCACGCTCGGCGGCCGGATCGCGAGCGGAATGGAGGATATCAAGCGATTGGTGGTCGTCGACCAAAAGCCGATCGGACGCACACCACGGTCCAACCTCGCGACGTACACAGGGCTGTTCGATCACGTTCGCAAGATTTTCGCGGCCACCAAGTCGGCGCGCACCCGTCACTACGACGCTGGACGCTTTTCCTTCAATGTCGCCAAAGGCCGCTGCGAGACCTGCGAGGGCGAAGGCTTTGTTTGCGTCGAATTGCTGTTCCTGCCCAGTGTGTATGCACCGTGTCCAAGCTGTCATGGGGCTCGCTACAACACCAAAACCCTTGACATAAAATACCGCGACAAGAGCATCGCCGAAGTACTGGGAATGACGGTCGATGCCGCCTTCGCATTCTTTGCCGAGGAGGTGCAGGTGCGCCGGTCCCTCGATGTGCTGCGGCAGGTCGGCCTCGGCTATCTGCGTCTTGGCCAGCCGGCGACGGAGCTTTCCGGCGGCGAAGCCCAGCGGATCAAGCTTGCCACCGAGCTGCAGCGGACGCAGCGTGGCCAAACGCTCTACGTCCTTGACGAGCCCACCACGGGACTACACCCGGCTGACGTCGATAAGCTCATCGCGCAACTCGACGGGCTGGTCGAATCCGGCAATACCGTCATCGTGGTGGAGCATGACATGCGCGTGGCCGCCGGCAGCGACTGGGTCATGGATATCGGCCCTGGTGCAGGTGACGAAGGCGGTCATGTGGTGGCGTTCGGCACGCCTGCCGAGGTCGCTCAATCGTCCATAAGCCGCACCGCGCCATACCTGTCGCGGTTCAGGGCCCGGCTCGCGGCCGACGCGCCAGCGTCCACCCGCTTCGCCGCACATCAGTAAAATCGGGGAATCGGCCCCAAATGCGGTGTCTGTCGGCCTGAGAGCTCGAACATGACTTCGTCGACATAGCACCAGCCCCACCCTTCCGGTGGATCAAAGGCTTCGATGATCGGGTGTCTTGTCGTGCGGAAATGCTTTGTAGCGTGTCGGTTTGGCGACTGATCGCAACAACCGACGTGGCCACAGCTGCGGCAGATCCGCAAATGCAACCAAGGGGAACCCGATTCCAGACATTCTTCGCACCCCAAGGCGCTCGGAATAACGTCACGGATTGCCGGGAGATGCTTGCAAAGTATCGCCATGTTCAATTGACGCGCAATCGCGCGCCGCTCTCCGTTTGTCTCAGTGTCAATCCAGTTGCAAAGCAACGCTTCGCCATGTGCTCGAGCGATCAAGCCGCAAGCTCAGAATCGACTGCCGGATCGCAGTTTTCCCGGCATGGCCACCGACGCTCTTGCACGGATAACCGGCGATCGCGCACCTACATCAGGTTCTCCATCGTGATCGGCAGGTTGCGCACCCGCTTGCCTGTGGCATGGAGCACGGCATTGACGACAGCAGCAGCGCCGCCCACGTCGATTGACCAACTGTCATGCCGCTGAGGTCGCTGGCCGCGACGATGTGAAGATATGCGCAGCAACGGCACAGATTAACGAACACATATTCGCAGATGATCGTGTCTCCACCCAGAACGGCTGATCGATTTCGAAAGCAGTGTCTCACTCTCATGACGCCTCGATGCAACATGCGCCTTGACAGTGGTCAATTTCAGCGCTCCTACGCCGCCTGAAGAGCTGGTTGGAACGATACGTCGCAACGGACGTCCTTATGAACCAGGGCAAGTTGGAGAGCAGGTCACCTTGCCTCTCCCTTCCTCCTTAAACTCATGTCCTGTGATCAACGCAATTATAGCGGGGGTGCGACGGCCAACATCATGCCATGATGTATGATTGCGGCGATGGCAATGACCGCAGCGGAGCGACACGCCAAATGGCGCATCAAGCCGAAGAACCACAAAAATGCTCACGGACTGTATGCGTGAGCGGCGCGCCCATCATCGCAAGCTTTATCCTGAAGTAGAAAATCGCTTACGGGGACATTCCGAAGTCGCACCGCTATTTCAGCGATACGCTCAAGGGTCGGCAGTCGGTAGCCCACCTCTGCGCACGATAAAGCTGCCCCTCACCTAAGTTGCGCCTTCGATGATCGACTTCATGATCGCGCGCACGTTGCGGTCTTGAGGGACCACTCTAGCTCGGATGAATGCCTTTGTAAGCTTTCGCATCTGAGACCCAGGCGTGGACGATCGCTTCGGCAGGATCGACAGTTTTTTGGACAACCGCTCGGCATCCATCGGTTTGAGAATGAACGCATCAACACCGAGCCTCTTCGCTTCTACCACATCGTTGGGGGTGCGCCGTCTCGACATGAGTACGAAGTAGATGTCAGACATGGACCGGTCGCAACGGACGTTTCTGAGAAGCTCGACGCCCGTCCAAGGCTCGGTGTCCGTGTCAGCGATGATAAAACCATAGCGACGGCAAGTGAGCTTCGTCAGCGCATCGACAGTATTGGTCGCGCTGGCGATGTCTTGAAAGCCGCAGGTCTTCAAAAGAGAGACAGTGGTGTCGCAGTCATCGACGGTCGCACCAACCACGAGCGTTGGCTGTTTCAAATTCACGATGCGCTCCTTCTGAAAGTGTTCTGTTGAACACTTGCGCAACGTCTCTGCCACCGAGCTCTTAGGGGAACCTATGTACTATTGAGACAATTGAGCTCATCTCACCTTATTCCCAGCATACTCGTAGTGATACGAGGTTCGCCCCTGTTCGAGAGCTAACATGGTTGCAGGCAGTTCTTTTTTCCGGCGGGCACCTGCGCGCAATCCCACACTCAAACGCACGGGGTGTGTGTTCTGAGGCTGTAACTGCAGCTGGATGAAAGTTCAGTGCAGCTCGACGGGGGGCATGACAGAACTCGAAGAAGCCGAACTCACGGAGGGTCAGGGCCGCGCGCTTCGCTCATCGCAGTCAGCAGTCATACGAAGGCTATGCGATGCGAACGAACGAGCGCGCGTAGGCCGCGACGCGAAGGCGTCACGCTCATCGCCTGGCTGGGGTGCCGTTCTACCCATCACTCTTGCTTTAGCACCTCACCGGTACGCGGCAAGCGCGCTTGCCAGTCCATCCGGAATTGCGCAAGCTACGAGCCCACTGGTCATGTTCCGCATGCATCCGATCTCCTGCGCGCCGCGCGCGGTCAGCGACCGCACGCCGGAGCGCTCCACCCAATATTCGAACGTCAGTCCAATGCGGTGCCCGCGCAGGTGCGCTAGCGACATCTGCAATTCCACCTCATCAAAGGCACAAAGCTCCACGAAAAACTCGCAACTCACATTCAACGTGACGAGCCGCAGGTTCGACGCCAGCTGATCGAGGATTTCCGGCGCGTGCTCCTTCAGGAACAATTCGCGGCAACGCCCTTGCCACGACAGGTAGCTCGTGAAGTACACGTTGCCCATCAGATTGGTCTCTTCGAAAGAGACCTGATGCCGATAACAATAGCTCCGCGCCGCGGCGGGCGCACCGGAAGCATTCTCGATGCTCGGGCGCATATTCATCTCAAACCCCACCGCCGGCGACCGCATCAGCCGAGCGCGAAACCGAACGCAAGGAAACGTCGGAAGAGGTGCCGATGGCGACCATGAATTCGCGATTACAGACGACAACGCGCAAGGTCGCGGTCACGCCGGCTGCTGACTCGAAGGTGACGATCTCGCCGTTGCGGCCCCGGCGGGATCGGCACGGTTGGTCCGCCGTCCGGTCCTGCTTCAGCGCAACCTCCGCCGCGGCCCACATCCGGCTGAGGGCTGCCGGCCATGATTCGAATCCGGATTCGACAAGTTCGCGCACCGCATTCTGCGTCGATGGCGGCAATGGCAGCGCCGCCTGACAGCCGTTTGAGAGCGCGGTCTCGACGTCGCAGCCGATCTGTCGACCAGCCTTCACGGCGAGCGTTACGCCATCGCAATGAGCGATAGAAAGACCCAAGTTCGCGACGGGCCCCAGCGGCTTGCCGTCGCTGCGTGCGAATACACGGCCGTCAAGGTCGAGCGCCTTCAGCGCTCTCACCCGACGCTGCTCGCGGCTACTGACATGATCGGCTACCAGCGACACCGCGATCGATTGGTCCTGGATTTCGGCGCGGACCACGCGCTCGATATACGGACCGGCCAATTCCGGCGCGGCCCGCGTCACCGCGGCTATTTCGACTTCGGCGATCGCCCGAAAGACTGCCGCCCGCCATTGCTCGACGACCACGCCCCCCCGGTCGCGGCCAACGATATCGAACGTAAACGTATCGCCGTCTGCGTTCTTCTCGACGGCCTCGACCCAGGCGATCGGGCCGCCGGAGTATAGCGAAATGCACTCCACGGAGATTGGTACTAACTGACGATGCGGCACAGCCGCCTGAAGCGCGTGCAATAGCGCGTCTCGCGCTCCGGGATCGGAAAGAACAAGCTGTTGCGGTTCGAATTGCGCAAACCACGAGACGAAATCGGCCGGCGCAATCGTCGCTGCAAGCTGCCGCGCTGATAAGGCTGCATAGCCGTGCACGCGCCGGAACCGGCCGGTCTGGAAGAACAGCGGACCGTAGAGCGGTGCGGCATCGATCACCGGTTCGGGCGGCAACGCCGTGTCGGCCACTGCTTGCGCCGCAGCTGGGGCAAAGCGGAAGGTCGCGCGCATCCGGTCGACCGCAAAGCCATCGTCATCTGCCCGGATGGCCGCTTCTATCTTGCCATCGTCACAAGCGAGCGCCATGATCCGAATGCGAGCCGCACCGCTGGACGAAACAACGATAGCTTGCGGGCATGTCACAGCCTCGATAGCAGTGACAATGCCGTCCGCGCTGAGAGCGCTCGCAATCTGGGCCATGGCCTCGAGGCCGATAACACCCGGCATCACAAGCATGCCACCGATCTGATGGTCGGCGAGATAGGGATCGCGACCGCGCGATAACGTTGTTTCCACCACGAGCTCTAGGCGCGGGTAGTGGAGGAGGATCGTGTCAAGGAATCGCAGGAGCGGAAGGTCCGCCGGGCCTAGGGAAACATAGTCGGGTGGCCCGAACCGGCTGGTCACGATAATCGTTCCGATCGCACCGCCCAGCACCAGCCGTTCGAACGCATCAATCCCGTCGTCGAGAGCGATGGCGTCGACACCGAACCTTGCCAACCGCTCGAGTGAGCCGAGCCGATGGCCCATGCCGGCGCCGTTCCAGATCGACCATTCCAGCGACAACACATCGCATTCAGGACGCTCGCGAGCGATTTGCTCAGCGATTGCCGATTGCCAGGCATTGGCGATCGCGTAATGCGCCTCTCCCTTCAGTCCCATGCGTCCGAGGATAGATCCGAAGGTCACGATACGCCGCAACTGCGGACCGGCAGCGGCAACCGCGGCCCGCAACCCGGCGGTCTTCGGCATCATGGTGGACGCAAGCTGCGCAGGCGTAATGCTTGCAAACGGCGTCGGATCGTTGATGCCGGCGGCATGCACGAGCGCGGTAACGGGTCCGACCTCCGGCCTCAGCTTTGCCAGCGCGGCAGCGATTTCGCTTTCCTTGGCCACATCGGCGGCAACGTAGTGGCAGCGAAGCCGCGCGGCCCTGGCACGTTCCAGGGTCGCAGCAACTGCAGCATCGTGTTCCGGCGTCCGTCCAGCCAACACCAGAGCGCAGCCGGTGCGCGAGGCCAGGCGCAGGGCGCATTCGGCACCAATGCCTTTGGCACCCCCGGTCACCAACACAACGTCGCGATGGTCGAGGACGGCGCGCGGCCTGCTCTCCGGCTCGGTTGGCACGAACTGCGGAGAAAAACGTCGCCCATCCTCGATCCGAATCTCGGAGAAGCCGACAGGTGGAATATTTAGTTCACGAAGGATTTCGTCGGCCGCATGCGGTTGCGATGACCGCTCGATCACGCAGACGAACTTAAACCGCCCTTCGATCGCGATCGAACGCGCGAACGCCGACACCGATGCTCCGGCGTGACAAATCGCGATGCGGTCGATCTGGGTATCATTATGGGCCGACTGGCAGGCGGCGAGCAACTCGCCGGTCGAATCCTCGTCCGCTTGCGCCCCGAGCCAGATCAGCAATCCTTCCGCCTCGGCGGTGCCGGCAGCAAGGGATTGGGTCAGGCTGCGATCGGCGTCATCGCCGCCGATCACCACGACGTTCCAATGAACCGGCTTTTCGGACAGAGAGCAAGGTCCGGCTTGCGACCAACGCACCGCAAAAGTCCTGACCCATCGTCGAACACCGGGTACGCGATCGGACCTGTCGTCGCCTCGTGGCCCAAGCTCTCGTAGGGCGCTCAATGCCGCTCCGAGTTCACGCACGGTGCCATTCGCAAACTCAGTCGGCATCGCCGCGGACTCGCCCACAATCACACTGGAAGCCCTGCTCACAATGCGGGCGACAGCAATTGAATTCAGATGCAGGTCGTCGAGGAAGCGGTCGTCTTCACCGATGCGTTCAAGGGCAAATCCCGTCTCTTCGGCAATCAGGTTCCGGATCAGTGTCGGCAATTCGTCGGGCGACGGCTTGTCGAGCTGGTCATTTTCGATTGCGCGGTTCTCGCTGGGGGCAAGCCGCGGCGCCTCAATAAAAGGAGCACGATTGCCGCGCCCGCATGGATTGGAAAGGAATTGCGGTCGATTGCTCATGTCGAGTGGGCGCAACGGCCGGTCGCGATAGAGCCGTTCAAAACGGACGGGAACTCCTTGCGCGAAGGCCGCGCCGATCGTTGCCAGCAATGGGCGGAGCGATTCGGCAAAGGCGTCGGCCGACACCGCGGCCAGCCCTGCCTGGCGGGCGAGCCGGGTGAGGCCAAAGCCTGGGCCGACCTCGATCACCAGATCAGCGGCCATCCGGTGCAGAACCTCAGCGAACCGGACCGGCGCAGTGATCTGGCGGAGCAGCAGCGACCTTATGCATTCTGTCGGGCCAATCAGGTCTCCTCTCACGGTGGACAGCACGGGTCGACGTGGTGCCCGCAAACCAGCCGCTTCAAGATCGGCATCGAACGCACGGACCGCACCCGCCATCATGGGAGAATGAAAGGCGTGGGAAACTGGCAGCAGGGTCGCCTCCCACCCACTCTGCCCAGCCCACGCCTGCGCCGCCAGCACGCTCGCACGCTCCCCGGAAATGACGGACTCGCACGGGCCGTTGTCGCAAGCCAGCGTGAGACCAAACGCGTCTGCGAGGTCCAGCGCCTGCCGAGCAGGCACGGCCACTCGCAACATCGCACCGGCGGGCGCCCCATGCCTCGCCATCGCCGCACCACGCTTGATGGCAAGCGGAAGGAGATCATGTTCGTCGAGCGCGCCAGCCCAGGCGAGCGCCGCGAGTTCGCCCAAGCTGTGACCGGCAGCCACGTCGCCGTCGATTCCGCATTCTCGCAAGATTCTCCACGCCGCCAGCGAGGCAGCGATGATAGCCGGCTGGGCAATTGCCGTGTTCGACTGATCCGCCTCGTCCAATGCGGAAACAACCGTCAGCCATTCTCTGACCTCAGGGAAACGGCAGGCCCATAGGCCACCTTCGCGGCGTGACGGCGCGGCCTGGCCGGGGAAAAGAAATCCGACACGCGGCGCATCGACCCGCCGCGCAACCCAAATCCCTTCTCCGGGGTCGATCAGTTCCTGGCCGCCCTCCAAGGCGCTTGCGACAAGTTGAAGCTTGCGGCCCAGTTCGTCGGCGTTGCCTGCCACAATGGCAGCGCGCAGATGCCCGGCTTGCACCGCGTTCGCGACCTGGCATGCGGCGTCTCCCAACTCGGAAGCGCTCAACGTGGGCACACGCCCAGAAAGCTCGGCGACCGCCGACAACAGCGGTTCGGCGGCGTTGCCACCGAAGACAAACAGCTCTGCATCCTGCGGCCGCGGCGCCGGCGGCAGCACGACGACCGGTCGCGACGGACTTTCGCACTCAAGGACAAGGTGCGCGTTGATACCGCCGAAGCCAAAGCCGGACACTCCGGCGATACGAGCGACGCCAGTGGGCCACGGTTCCGGAGCAAGCACGGGCCGCACCATGTCATTCACCGCACGGAAAACTGGATGCGGAACCGCGCAGCCGACATGCGGCGGAACCAAACCGTTTTCAAGCGCCGCGACCGTCTTAATCAATCCAGCAAAGCCCGCGGCAGCCTTCGTGTGCCCGATGTTGGCCTTGATCGAGCCGATTGGCAGCGGACGGTCGGCGCCATCGCGCACGGCGGCGAGCGCACGCACCTCCACCGGGTCGCCCATGGCGGTGCCGGTGCCGTGGGCTTCGACGTACCCCGCATCAGCCGGATCGACATCTGCAGCTTCATAAGCACGGCGAAGCGCGAGGAGTTGCCCTTCGGCAGCCGGACGCGTGAAGCCGCCGGCACCATCGGTCGAAATTCCATGGCCGCGCAGTAGTGCGCGAATGCGCAGGCCGCGGCGGCGCGCATCGTCTTCGCGCATCAGAATCGCGAAGGCCGCCCCTTCTCCCGGCCAGAAGCCGGCGGAACGGGCATCGAACACCCGCATGTCGTCGCTGGCGAGTGCGCCGTTGCGGGAAAAGCCCACCAGTTCGAATGGATCGAGACTGAGATCGACCGCGCCGACGATCACCGTGTCGACGGTGGCCTTTGCCAGCAGATCGACTGCGTTGGCAATGGCCACCAGTGAGGATGCACACGCTGCATCGACCGTGTACGCGCCGCCGTGCAGGTCGAAGTGGTTGGCAATCCGGCCGGCTATCGTGTTGGCAAGACCTCCCGCCAGGGTTTCCTCCTGCGGAGTTGCAAGCCGTTGGCGTATGAGAGCGGCAAAGCGCTCGCGAAGAGCGGTCGATTGGGCCGCGTCCAGAGCGATGTCGCCTACAGCCTCAGCGAGGAGCCCGTCGAGGAATGGCCAGCGCAGGCGCAACATCGAAGCCCGGCTGAACTCCCCGGTCAGCGTGTTACCGACGACGACCGCCGTGCGGGCGCGGTCGAACTTGCCTACGCCTCCCGCAGCGCCGACCGCTTCGGAGGCGACGTCCAGCGCCAGCCAGTGCGTAAGGTCTGTAGCCTCGTAGGTGGGCCGAGGAATCATGAAACGCTCAAGGTTGAAACGCCAGTCCGTGAGCAACCCGGCCTTGATCGGAGTAATCGAATCCGCGACGCCGACGAGATCGCTCGCATAACGGGCAAGGTCCAGCCGCTCCGGGGGCATGGCCCGGAAGGAACGTCGTCCCTCGAGGATGTTGGCCCAGAGCGTCGCAGGCGTGGCAGCGTCCGGATAACGGCAGGCCAATGATACAATCGCGGTTGCCGTAGCGCTCACGGTACGCCTCAAGTTCTGATCAAAGGAATAAGACGGTGCCTGCTCGCGTGGCTCTGCGGCGGCACCACTCGGTTGCCCTCCCCGCCCGGATTGGGCACCAATCGGGCATACGACGGGCGGAATACGATGCTGGCCGGGCGCAGTATCGGTTCCAGCTTCGGCAATGCCACGGGCGCAGCCTGATTGCGGCGGGTTGACATGACCTGCCGGTAAATCATCAAGCCGCGCACCGCCGTGACGACCGTCAACGCGTAGAACAGCCCGAAAACGACTTGCAGCTCCATGAAGACGGCGTAGACGAACGCAACCGCGCAACCGAATGCGACTTGTCGGCCCGGGCGGACCGGCGACGTTGCCGGATCGGTGATCATGTAAAAGGTAAAGAGAATGAAGGCGAAGCCGGTCATCGGCATCAGACTGGCCGACCAGGGCGTGCCGTGAACCCAGCTGCGCAGCAGCGCCTGCGCCGCAAACGCGACGAGCCAAGCAAAGATCAGGGGAATGCGGCCGGTTGCCTTGATGTTGAGGTAGCTGCCCGAACAAATGACGATCAGCGGCAACAGCCAATCGACGAAACCCCAGGTGTTCTCCGTGAACTGATACGGCGGAGCAATGCCGACCGATGGAAATAGGACCAGCGTCAGCGTGATGCCAAGGTTCGACGGATTGAGGAAATGGCGGCTCTGCGGCTGACCTCCGCCGGAATCTCCGAGCCGTATCCGGAACACGTATTTTGACGCGATGGCCGCGGCGGCGGCGAAAGCAATGACCCAAAACTGTTCGCAGGCATAGAGCAGCATTGCAACTGCAAGGCCGGTGATGTGCGCCGCAAGCAAAAACTTCACGAGGTTGAGAAACGATCCGGTGAAGCGCGGTCGTCGCCGCTGCACGCCGGCTTCGACCGCCTCGCCTATCATTTCGGTCGCGTAGGCTGCCGCCAGTGCGACGAAGGGCGTGAGCCACGACTGCTCGAATCCAAGGAACAGGTGGCCAGCGATATTGAGGATGGTGATCGCAGCGGCGAAGCGGGACAGGCCGCCGAGCCGCTTTTCCGAGTACCAGCGGTCGGCGCCGGCCATCGGAGCAGCGTCCGGAATACGGGCGCCGAGATTAACGACGTCGCGTTCAGCGATAGTAGACATCGTTTCCATCCTCTTGTGCAGTCAGGGCGCGCTGTGTCACGAGCCTGTCTCCCAGCACGATTCGATGGCGGCCAGGCGCGAGCTTCAGTGCGCGCCGCTGCACTCTGCCGCCATCGCGCCAGGCGATCTCTACGGAAAGTAGCGTCCCGGCGGGAACGATCCCCAAACCGAAATGAATCTCAGGTGCGCGACGGCCGCTGTGCCCTGTGCCACCGTCCACCTGGCCGATGCTCGCCTTGCCGTCCGGGAGGATGACGCGTGCGGTCGCTCCAATGGCAGCGCGCGTGCCTCCCATTGCATTTGGCAAGCGCAGGTCCAACACCAGCGACGCCCCGGCGTGCGGCGTGACGTTGCGAAGGAAGATCGACGGCATCCATTGTCGCGCGATCGCCACCGCCAGGCGTCCGTCGCCGAACACGTCGCCTATCGCGATCCCGCGCGAGATCGTGTTGCGGTCAAGGTTTAGAAACGGCCAGACATCGTGGTACTTGCCGACAGCGTCCGCCACATACAGCCGGTCGTGACCTTGGCCGGACAAATCGTCGCCGGAGCTGAAGCGAGGCCAAGCCGCCGGGAACTTGAGTAACTCGTCATTGCCCATCGCAAGCTCCTGCAGCTCCGGCCAGCGGTTGCGCGTGCCCTTGATGAAGCCGGTCGCCTGCAGAATCTGCAGCTCGCCGCGGTTGTCCAGGTCGGCGAACTTAACGTCCCATGCCCAACCGCCGGTCCACGTTGCCCTCGCGCCACTCTCGTCCCGATATGGCGCCTGCCCCCTCGCCCACGCGCCATCATCTCCGGTGTGAACGAACAGGAAGTGGCTCTCCAGCAGCGCGTAAGCTTCCGAGATGTTGCTCACCACAATGGCGTGGCGGCCGTTGCGATCAATGTCACCAAAGTCGACGCCCATGCCCTTGAAGGAGTCACGACCGAGCACTTTCGACCGCGGCGT
Source organism: uncultured Alphaproteobacteria bacterium (assembly GCA_963758225.1). GTDB lineage: Bacteria > Pseudomonadota > Alphaproteobacteria > Rhizobiales > Xanthobacteraceae > Z2-YC6860. Next base: position 415,223 of record CAVWUJ010000009.1, read on the forward strand.
CGTGACGTCGCGCTGGCCTTCGACGATCTGAAAAGCCGGGCGTCCAGGCTGCGATTTGTTCAGCAGCAGCCGATCCGGACCGAAATCGTTGGTTATGTATATTTCCGGCAACAGATCCCCAGTCAGATCCGCGGCACCGAGCGCCAGCGTCCAGCCGTGCGCCATCTCCTCGGTGAACGCGTCGCTGGCGTCCTGGAACACAACTGAATCCGTCGTCGATGATTGCCAGAGCAGCAAGCGGTTGCGACCGCCGTTGAAAGCTCGCGACATCGAATGCTGCAACGTCACGGATCCGGTGGCATTTGGGTCCAAGATACGATCGCCGTCGCGAAAGTAATTTCCGAATATCAGATCGGGATGCCCATCGCCGTCGACATCGACGAACAAGGCAGCGTTCGTGAACCACTGCTCGCGAGCGAGCACCAATTCGACCGGCTTGAACCGTGCGAGGGAGAACTCGTCGTCACCAAGCTGCAGGAAAGCGACCGGCGTCCGGCCCCAAAAATAAACGACGATATCCATTCGGCCGTCCTCATTCAGATCGGCCGGCAAGCATCCCATCGGCGCAATGGTACGCTCGTCGTAGCCCTCTGCCGGCAACGGCAGCGCGAACGGTTCGTACCGCCCGCCGGTGCCGGGCGCCGGCATGATCGATACGCTGTCATTGCGGGGATCCACGAGACAGATATCCGCGGGCCGGCCCAAACCCTCAATGTCCGCGATCGAGACCGCTGCACCGACCGCCGATATCCAGGCATCGATATGCTTCAAGTCCGGATGGACCGCGCGCATGGTGCGGAACTGACGCCCGTTGGGCGCCGGAAAGAGCTCGACCGCCTGAAAACGGAACCTGTCTGCGAGAGCAGCCTTGTTATTCAAGGGCAACACTTCAGGAATGGACAGAACGTAGAGAACGATGACAACCGCCAAGGTTGCGATCTTCGCCAAATGGCAATGCAGAAAGCTCCACATTTTGACCTCAACCGGACAACGCAGCCTGAATTGAGCGCCGCCATATCTCGTAGGCCGGAATATCGGCAGTCTCGTCGAGAGGTGAGAGCCGCGCATGAACTGCACGCACCAATCGCGACAGCGACTCGGTATCGCAACCGGTCAGAACACGGACGGCCACGGCGGTGTGAACGGGCACGTGATCGGCGCGGTAATGCGCTTCCGCCGCAAACGCTGCGCCCTGAAGGAGGCTCGGCCGCAGTCGGCCGGCAACGGACAACAGGTTGCGGAGATCTCGGGAGCGAGCGCCGCCGGCGTAGGCCAGAGCGAGACCAAAGCCAGACCACAGATCGTCTTGCCTCGACGATGCGAAACCCCGTAGCATCGTGACCGCCTGATCAATGTTTCCTCCCGCTACGAACCACAATGCACGTCCGATGCCTTGGTCGCAGGCGCGGGCGGCATAGCCGTGACGCCACGGCCGCCATCCGGCCAGTACGTTCCGCGGCCTGAAAAAGGTCCGCTCGAATCCTGCCCCTTCGAACAACAGCCAATGATGGATCGGGTCGAGGTGTCTGCTGATCGCGCCGCGACGCCAGGGCATTCGGGCGAGTGCCCAACCGGCTCCGATATGGACAAGATAGGTGTAGCGGGCCTCGTTCACGGCCATCCATGTCCGCAGGCGCCCTCCTCCGCTGACTGCATCCCGGAGCGCCGCGCCCATGGCGGCCCCCTCTACCGCGAAGCCGCGATGATCGGCCTCGGTTCGCTCGATCAAGGCATGCACCGCCTGCAGGTCTTCCTCGATCAATGCGCTGTTGAAGCCGCTGAGAAACGTCCCGCCCACACGCTCCAGCCGACGACGCAACTCGGGATCATCGCAACGAAACCCTCGCGTCTCGAAAGACGCATGGTGTGGAGCAATGACAAGGCGGGAACAAATCCATCGCTGAAGCGCAGGCCAAGATTGCATCAGCGCGCTGCAAGACCGAGCTTCGGTACAACGCAGATCGATCGTCATGCCAGCCTGCCTCGGTTGCCGTTTTCCTGGCTTGCCAGCCGGGCTCGCACGAGGCTGAAGGCATTCTCGATTCCAACGACTTCTCGCCATTCGTCCGCATGAACGTCACGCACGTTAACGTGCCAGCGGTCACGTTCGGGATTGTTCGAAGCCCGTTCTCGCCGGAAACGCAAGATGAACACCCGCTCATCCTTTTGGAAATTCGTTTTGATCACCCACGCATCCCTCCAGATCGAACGATAGCGATCTCGCCTCGCGCAGCGATCGGAGCTGGCTCTCAACAGCACGGATGCTTGGTCCGCCACCAATATCTGAAATGCCTGCTATCTGGACGAGCCGGCATCGAAGCGCGCTCACGGCATCGTCGGTCAACACTCCCTCCGGCGTCAGATCGCCGGGGACCTGACGGCGCGCAGGTCCGGCCGGCCGTCGCCAAGAACGCAAAGTGAAAGAAGTGTGCCCGTACCGGTGCTGTTATTGATTTGGACACGCAGCCTCTAGCGAGGACAGGTCATGACGGAAGCCAACAAGACACTCATTCGTAAATACATCAAGACGTGGAACCTGGGACAGATCGACCGCCTCGACCGCTATTGGGCCCCGAACATGATCCATCACACTCGCACCCAGGATCAGACCGTTAGCGACGTCAAAACCGTGGTCGCGGATTTCATGACGGCATTTCCGGATCTGCATTTCGATATCGACGACATTTTCGGGGAAGGCGATCGCGTCGTCACGCGCATGACCGCGCGCGCCACCCACACCGGCTCCTATGTCGGCATGCCGCCGACCGGCAAGAAGATCAATTGCACCGTAATGGGCATTGCCCGGCTGGCCGACGGCAAGATCGTTGAACACTGGGGCGTCACCGATGAGCTAGCTCTGCTCGCGCAGATCGGAGTGCTCCCGGACGAATATCTCGCCGGTATGACCTGATTGTATCCAGCGACGCGTGCCGGCGGTAACGATGACAAGCCCACTCGCTCAGGCCCTCAGTTAATGTCGCGCATCCGGACGCCGCCCGCGCTCCCCGGATGGCCGTTAATCGGTAATTTTCTGCAATACCGACGCGACCACCTGGAGGTATTCTGGCAGGCCTACAGGGCGCTTGGTCCGGTCTTTTCTCTCCGGTTTGGCCCGCAACGGATAGCGGTCGCGATCGGGCCGGAATATCAGCGCTTTTTCTTTACGCAAGCCGACCACATCCTGTCGTTGCCCGAGGTTTATCGCTTTGTCATCCCGGCGTTTGGGGAGGTTCTGAATGCTGCCACCGATGAGGCGACGCGTCGCACCCATCTGTCGCTGCTCCGCTCCGCCTTCCAGGGCATCCGGATGCAGCGCCACGTGGCGAGCATGCGGGCAGAAGCATCGGGCTGGGTCGCAAGCTTGGACGACCACGGCCAATTCGAGGTGAGCCAGAGCTTCTCCGCTCTGGCAATGAACATTGCTGCGACCTCGCTCATGGGCCCGGAAATCCGCGCGTCGATGAACGAATTTGCGCCCCTGTTTCATGACTTGGCGCGAGGAATGGATTTTGTCCTGCCGCCGAACCTACCGCTGCCGCGCTTTCGGCGTAGGGATCGAGCGCGGGAGCGGCTCCGGCAACTCATCGGACCCATCATTTCGAAACGCCGATTATTAAGAGACGAATACGACGATTTCCTGCAGGCGATCGCGACGAACAGCGACAGCGACGACACCACTACCATCGGGCTTGCCCTATTGACGGCCTTTACCGCTTACATAGCGACCGCCGCGCAAACCAGCTGGAGTTTGATACAGCTCTTGCAAAATCCGCAAATCCTGCGCGCCGTGAACGCCGAACGAGAACAAATCTTGGGAAATGCACCGGAGGAGTCGATCTCTCCGGAGTCACTTTCGCGTCTGGTGCTGCTGGAACGGGCACTAAAAGAGACGCAACGGATGCGGCCCGTGATGTCGCATTATGCAAGGTTCAACGCACAGGCCTATGAACTCGGCGGCTACGAGATGCCACGCGGCTGGCTCACCGTCGTCTGTCCGGCCATCGCGCACCGGATCCCCGAAATATTCTCCAATCCGGACGTCTACGATCCGGACCGGTTCTCCGACGAGCGCCGTGAAGACCGCAGGCATCCGTATGCGCTGATCGGCTTCGGCGCCGGTTTCTATCGCTGTCCGGGCGAGTTCTTCGGCATCAACGAGATGAAGTGCGCCATCAGTCTGTTGATGCATCATTTCGAACTGCGACTGATCACGGAAAATCCGGTCGCCGATTTCGACATGGGCATCGTGCGCCCGCGTCCCCCCTGCCTGGTTGCGTTCCGTCGCCGCGGCCGAACCATCTGGGGACCTGCGCGGCTTGCCGCAAACGGTGTACTTTGTCGCGAGCGACGCGTGCCTACAATGACGGTCGGCCGTGGCACGTAATCTCTCTGAGTTTCCGCCCGGACCGCCTGCCATTCCGCTGCTTGGCGCCAAGCTCAATCTTTTTCGGTTTCTTTCCGAACCAGTCGGCTACATGATGCGGTTGCGTCAGGATTTCGGCGTTGTTGCCAGCCTCGCCAGCGGCGCGCCGGAATATATCTTTGCCTTCGGACCAGAGCACAACCGCATGGTGCTCGGCCGGCAGGACATTTTCCACAATCTGGACGCCTCCAACATTCCGTTGCGCGTTCCAGAGGGTACGGCGATGGCTCGCCTGCTGAACGGCCTTATCCAGATGAACGGGGCGAAGCACGACCAGCAGCGTCGACTGATCGCACCGGCGTTCGCGCGCCAGCGGCTTGCAACCTATCTGTCGGATATCGCGGACGTGACCGAGCGGACGCTGGCCGCCTGGCAGCCCGGCGATCGGCGGGACTTGTCCGAAGAGATGCGGGAGCTGACACTCTCGATCGCGGTCAAAATCCTGCTCGGCATGAATCCGGACGGAGCCGGCCGGACGATGCGTCGTCTGCTATGGAACTGGGTCGACCTGGTCTTTTCGCTGCAAGCCGTGCTGCTGCCGCTCGACCTGCGAGGCTTCGCGTATCGCAGGCTGCTGTCGTGCGCCGAGCAACTGGCCGCCGAAATCGCCCAACTCATCGAGATCAAGCGGGACGCGGGCCCGGTTGGACACGACATTCTCTCATCGCTGCTGCAGGCCCAGGACGACGACAGCACGAGACTGAGTGCGGAGGAAATTGTTGGTCAGACCAACTTCCTGTTCATGGCGGGCCATATCACCACCGCCAGCGCCTTGACCTGGACCTTGCTGCTGTTGGACCAACACCAGGACATCCTGACCGAAGTCACCGATGAGTGCAGCGCGATACTCGGCGGCAGCCCACCGACACTGGAGCAGTTGGCCGAACTCCCGCTGCTCGATGCCGTGGTCAAGGAATCGCTTCGCCTGCTGCCACCGGTGATGTGGTGGTGTCGTGTCGCGACCGCGCCATTCGTCATTGACCGATTCAACCTGCCGGCCGGGACCAAAATAATTCAAAGCGCCTTCATAACCCACCGTGACCCGGACTTGTACCCGCAACCGGCGAGGTTCGTGCCCTCGCGCTGGCGATGCGGCGAGGTCGGCCAGTACGAATACTGTCCGTTCTCCGCCGGCCCACGGATGTGTCTCGGAGCGACGTTGGCGTCTGCCGAGATCAAAACGATCCTCGCCACCGTTCTGCAGCGCTGCCGTCTGGAATTGATCGCCGGCAATCGAGTGAACGCGACAGGTCCCCTGCTACTGACGCCAAAACGAAGTGTGGCGGTGGCGGTGCGGGCCAGGACCGACCGGCATTCACGAAACGAAATTCGCGGCACCGTTCGGTCCTACGTAGAATGGCCCGGTTGAGTTACCGTACGCCGCGCGCCGCAAGCCGATCCATGCCCTGTTTCAGCTTTGGCTGCAGCGCAACGGTAGCGCCATCAGATCGAGATTTCTGCGCGGGTTCGCCAAAGTGGCTGGCCTTGAGAGCGGCTAAACGTTCGAAAATGCGGCCGGTCCGGATTTCGTTGGCAAGTTCGATGGTTTCCGGCATCGGATCGATGCCGAGTTCGCGTTTGAACACCGCTGCCCATTTATGATGATGCCGAACAGCTTCGGCGCGCTGTCCGTTCAGAAGCAGGAGAATGGCGAGATCGCGCTCTATCGATTCGCGAAACGGGTCAGCCGCAAGAATCCGTCGTGAGGTCGCAATGGCTTCTTCGTACCGCTCTGCCCGCCCGTACGACCGCACCAGTTCACATGCCGCGCGAGCATAAAGCGAATGAAGCCGTTCACGCTCCTCTAGAATCCAGTCGGCGTCATCGCCATCCAGGAATGGCCCGGCGTAGGTTTCGACAACTGTCTCCAGAGCACCCAATTGGTCTTCATCTTCATTAGAGTTCCGGTGATTCAGTAGTTGTTTGCAAGCGGCATCGAACCGATGGGTATCGACGTCGAGCCACGACGCGTGCTCTAGGATGACCTCGGAACCATGGGTTTGAAGATTGCGTCCCTCTTCGCTCCGCAATTCGCGGGCCAGGATCTTGCGCAGGCGCCATAAGGCTGTGTTGAGCGCGGCGCGCGCGCGCTCGGGATCGAGGTGCCCCCAGAACTCATCCGCCAGGCGCTCACGCCGATGAACGCGGTCGGTGAATGTAAAGAGGTAGCTCGAAAAAACTCGACCTGCAGGTCCGAGATCGTCAGCTATGCGTTCTCCGTCGTGGGAAATTGAGAAAACGCCGAGCATACGAACCGAAAGCATGACTGCCTCCCAGGACGCTGGTATTTTGAAATGAATAAATCCTCCCTATACCGCTACTTGCGATTGTATCATAAAAATGGGTCTCATCTACTGGTGAAGTAATCGCGCCACGGGTCGCGCGCCGCAGTTGCCGGATAGCCGGCAGCGTATCGACGCAACACGAAATGGTAACGTCAGCAAGTACGGCTGCGTGTCGTTAACCTCACCAGCCCCTCGACAAACTCTCTTTATACCCGTTTGAGCCGGGCGGGTACGGCCGGCGAGCGAGCACCCAAGGATCGAGCGTCAACTGAAATCGAGCGCAGAACCCGACTGTGTCGTTCAGCGTCGTTATTCAGAACGGGGGTTTTTTGATCACGAAGAGCTTATGCAGCGGGTTGCGCACCGGCAAAGATCTGCTCAGCGTTACGCCCGCCTTCCGGCAAAGCAATTTCATGACACTCTCGGAAAAGGCAAAATTCCCCTTTGCTTCGCCGGCGGCCGCAAGGGCAACGGGTAGATTGTAAAAGAGCTTGGTGGCGTGGTGAATGATGCCGAGGGGACCGGCTTCTTCGATCAAATTCCCTGGGCCATCGAGTTCCAGGACCAGCAGCGTCCCGTCTTTATTCAGGCCGCCGGCCATGGCCCGCAAACCGTTTAACGGATCGGAAAAATCATGCACGGAGTCGAAGGCGGTCACGAGATCGAATTCAGCCGGCATGCCTTGCATAATGTCGCGGACTTCGAAGCGCACCCTGTCCGTCAGGCCGACGGCGGCGACGTTACGCATTGCCTGCTCGATGCTGGCCGGAAAAGTGTCGTAACCGACGAACCGGGACGCCGGGAACGACTTGGCCATAGCAACGAGAGCGCGGCCGCTACCGCACCCGACGTCTGCAACAGCGCCACCGGTGCGCAGCTTCGCCTCGACCTCCGGCAACGCGGCGATCCACTGATCGACCAGCTCGTTCTCAAACCAGGTCGCGCTGAGACGCTCCATTCCATCCCAAAGATCGCGGCCGTAGGTACTCTGTGGCAGTCCGCCGCCATTGCGGAACGCCTCGAGCAGAGCCGGAAGCTGGCCGGAAAACCCGCCTAGCTGCTGAACACCGCCGGCGATACTCATTGGCCCATTGTCATTGGCCAGCAGCACCGCATGTTCGGGAGGAAGAAAATAAGTGCCTCCATCGGGCTCGTACTCGACGTAGCCGGCGCACGTCATCACGCGCAGCCATTCGGACGTCATTTCCGGGCAAAGCTTCTGGCGGCGCGCCAAATCGGAAGCAGTAATGTGACCGACCTCCGCCAGCGCGGCAAAGAACCCGAGACGATCGCCGAGATAGGTGGCAAGCGCCCCCAGGGCACTGCTGATGTCGGCAAACAGCCGCTGCTGGAACTTGATAACTTTACCAAGCTGGAGTGGCGGCTCGGGTGCTTCGTAACGCTTGTCCAGTGGTCTGATCACCTGCGTCGCCTCCGAGCATATCATCACCAAGCTTGCGCCACCGGACGCGGGGACACTTCTTCGCGTTTGCGGAATGCGCTGCTTTGCGGAATTGCGCACCGGCGCAATTATACAGCTATTTCATAGGCTTGCTTCAGCCAGTCGCGCACTTCGCGATCGACCTCGCTCGGCGCAGAAAGCTCGACAACATGCGTCATCCGATCACGCGACCTCGTGCGCTGCAGCCGGCCCTTCGCCGGCGTAGCGTTCCCGAGGGCCAGATAGAGATCGACCTGCCGGTCGCTTTTCGGCTTCGCCATGGCAAACTGAACCCGCGCGTAGAACGGGACATAGGTCTTGCACGGCCTAGGTTCGCTGTTTTCCAGCGCCTTTGTCGCAGCCAAAATCCTTTCGTAGATTGGCTTTAGCGATCGTCTTTGCCCACTGAACAGCTCATCAACCAGTTGCTCTGGCTTTTCATAGCTTTCGCCCCCGCCCTCGGCCTTCGCGACGATGATCTGAGCAGTGACATGGCCGATATTATGTTTTGTTTTCAGCCATTGCACTCGTTCCTTCGCAGTCGGCGGACCGTCTTGCTTGACGATCTTGATCCACTCCTCGAGTGGCTTGCCGGTCTTTTCCGGCAAGTTGGCAATGACGGAACGCATCATTGCCTGCGGACCCATAGCCATGACTGTCTCCTTCGAACGGGACGGACGCACCACGCCGCCGTCACCGGCGGTCTCATGAAAGAAGGTAGGCGCTACCGGCCACCGGTGGATGCTTCAATGAGCTCCCGAGTTCCTGCGAGAATTTTCCGTAGCCATGATCTCTTGTGCGGCATGAAGGGCTTTCGTCCATAGCCTGCCGAAACGTTGCCGTTGAACGCTCCGTTCATGGTCGTTGTCGCTGATTGTCTGCCACCCTGTATGTGAGACGACCAGCAACGAACCGCGCGGTCGTTCCCGGACCTGAACGACGCACTCGGTGGGAACAAGCCACTGGGAACAGCCAAGAGCAAAACTGATTCCGAGATCGCCGGCGTTTTGTGCGCCGCTGACGTTCAACTGGGAGGGCTGGAGACCATCGTCTACCGTGACAGTCGCATCTTGTTTCGGAGCTCCGCCGGACCAGGGCATCCAGCACCGCTGACCGGCTGGAGAGAGCAGCACGGACGCCGCCGTCGCTGCTTCGGCCGGCAGTTCGATCGAACCATCGAATTCTTGCCGCCAACCATAGCGCGTGTTTTGCCCGGTGCTGCAGTAACCTTGCAGGCGCGCCAGAAAATCCGTCCAGCCTTTGACGAGTTCGGCAGCTGTCTTCAGCTCGCGGCTGTCTTCGCGATCCGTCACGGTAACCAGCGATGCACCATCCTTAGGCTCGATGTGCCAACTGATCGAATTGATCGGCCCGGTTCCGAGAAAACGCCAATTGTAGGAAACCCTGCTCGGAAGATTGAGCACGACGTCGTAGATTTCAAAGAAATCGCCGTCTCCGAAATCCAGTCGATGGTGGCCGCCCGATCGCAGGGAATCGGACAGATCGCCGAACCACTGACCGACCAGATCGCGGCGCGTCAGCACCGGCCAAACTCGGGCGGCAGACATGGGCACAAGCACGGAAACCTGCACCGTCCCGCAGGGCAAGCCGGGCGGGGCTTGAGATTCCAGCATTCGTCGCTGGGATGTATCGCTCATAGCGAGCTCGCGTCCTGAAGCAGCGTCACCAGTTGTGGGGCGTGGCCGAACGGGCGTTGTAACCGAAGACCTGCTGAGCGCGGCGGGCGCTCTCGGCCCAGTAGCCGCTCAGAATGCGCCGTTCCGACTTCTGCAGGTCTCCCGGCAGCGCCTCCCAATTGTAGTGGAACGCCTGCAGCAGACATTTCCCCCAACCTGCCGGCTCAAGCCAGAGACGTCCGCCGATCTCGCAATGCCAAGCTGGCCGGCGCAGCGAGTATTCGACATGGGGAAGAAACGATGGGGGCCTTTGTCCAGGGCTGACAACCTCCCGGATCGTCATCTCCAGCGTCCCACTAGCATCGCCCATCATAATGGGGATGGTAGTACCGGCTTCAATTCCGCCGGTCCGTGCGATCAGCCAGTATTTAAGCCCGGCCGTACTGAACAATTGATCCCATGCCGGATAGACCGGTACCGGCAGCTCGACCTGCACATACGGTCCCATGCGCCGCCACGGCCAGCGCCACGGCATGCCGGTGCGCATATGAGCCGCCAGTTGCTCGAGAATGCCGGGCCAGCCGCCACCGTTCCAAGTCTGCCAGTCCCACGGGGGATTGGTGGCCTCCTCGATCACGCTGATCCGCGTGCCGAGGCCGGTGTCGCGCAATAGCCAGGTTACGCAGGTGGCTTGCCCGATCCCGAGCCAGCGCGCGTAGTAGCGTAGCAGCTCCGGTGGGTCCACCTGAACCGACCGCACCAGAAAATATTCGCCGTCCTCAAAATCCAGAACGACGTCGCGGTCGGTGTGCGTCAACGAACCGACGCAGATGGCGAGCCATTTGGCAAGGCGCTCCGGATCGGTCAGGACTTGCCACACCTTGTCGCGCGGATACGGAACGTGGATGACGCTTTCCAGCCGCTCCCAACGATCACGAGCGACCGTCATCGCCCCCATTCCATGCAGCGGAGCGAAGTCGCGGTTGGCCTCACGCGCGTCGAAGTACTCAAGACCCCGGTGGCGCGACGAGCCGAGACCTGCCCATGGCCCCAGCGCTCCCGGCGCTGAGGCATTGCTGTCGGTGGCGCTAGTCATTGCTTGTCCATCCGCAACCGCCTTACCGCTTAGCCCTCGCCAACGCTTCTACGACAGAGTCATCGAGCCCGCCCGTCGCATCGCGTCGAGCTCTTCCTCGGTCAGATAGGTGCCCATGGCAAAATCGAGCGCCGTAAGATAGATAGCCACCGGTCCTTGCGGATTATTGGTGTCGTACAGCGGAAGGTTCCGATAAATGCGGCCGACACCGGGATTGCCCGCGGGCGGGATCGCGCGAACGTGATCGATCGTAAGCTCGATCGGCTCCTTGTTGAAGAAAGTCTTGCCGAAACGCGGAACCTGAAAAAACGCCCCGACCGCCATACGGCAGGCCTTCTCCGGCTGCCTCTTGTCCAGATCCTGAAATGGAGTCCGGAGTTGTCCGGTCGACAGATAATCCGGGTTCAGCGTGACGAAGATTTCGCCGACCTCGGCTGTCCTGCCGACCATCCGCATCTCGATGAGATTGGTATAGACTTCGGCGTTGACCCAGTCGCCGCAACTTGGTTGCGAGCGCGCTACCCGGACGTAGCCGGAAAAGTCCGCGGTGATCTCACCATGACCGGGAACGTAGAAGCTGTCCCGTGACGTAATACCGAGATTGTCGATGCCGGTGGGCGGCGGCGTGAACGGCTCGACATGGCGCGGGCCGAACAGATTGGGAAGCTTCGGGTGATCGATGGGTACTCCGGAGCTGACCTTGCCTTCGGAAGTGACGAGTGTTGACATTTGCGATACCCTTCTGCTCGAACCAATTCAGATTAGATTACTACGACGCGTGCAGCAGGTGACACCGGGCCGATCGGCAACGCCGTCCATGTTCATGTCGAGTTCGCCATTCACGGTGGAGTAGACATTGCGCGAATTGAGATCGATCTTCCCGTCATTGTCCCAGTCATTGAGCTTGCCTTTGAAAGTCCCAGCGATAAACACGTTGGACATCGGACCGGCGACCGGGTGGTGCAGCGTCGATAGGATTGCGTTGCCGGGCCGCAGCACTTCGTCGAGTTGCTTGCCCATGTGCCGCTCAAGATCGAAGTAGCCCCACCCTTGGAAGCGGCCGCGGACGTACCGGATCGCGTCCTGCCCGCGTATCTTAAACCGCGGTTCGAGATACCAGCAGCCGGACCGCATGAAGCTGATAGTCACGTCCTCGATGCCCTTCGATCCGTCGTCGGCCCTCCCGGATAGGAAGTACGGCCTTTCAACCGCGGACTCGAAATAGAAGTTGCCGCGGTCAGCGCGCGTCCGTTCGGTGAACCCGCGGAACAAGTAGTTGTCGACGTGAGGCGTCCCGTCCTTGTGCAATCCGTCGATTTGCTTGGCGATCACCAACTGTCTCTCACGGGTCGCTACATTGGGACAGGCATGGGCCTGGCCATACACTCGAGCCAGCCCTTGCGGCGCCAGCGACAGCTTGCCCCAGACGCGATTTTCCGGATCGAGACGGATATAGAGATCGCAGTGGATCAGTAGATGGATAGTCTCATCGAAGGTGCGTCCCTCGGTGTAAATACAGTCGCGATTGTCAAACGCCGGGTCGCCTGTGGTGAGTTCACCACTGAACAGCTTCGACCATTCGGCGATCTCCGGATCGCGGTCGTGCGCGAACTGCCGCAACGCCTGCAGGCCCGTCATCCCGCCCAACTTCTCTATTGCCCACAACGCATCCCAGCGGACCTCGCGATCCTTGTCCTTGCGGACCACCTCGCTCAGCAATTCGATAGCATCCGGCTCATTCCGATCGGCGTATTCGTACAGCGCCTGCTCCCGCATCACCGGGTCTGCGTGGCGGAGCGCCGCCTCGGCCAGTTCGTCGCTGGATCGCGAATCCAAGCGGATGGCTGCGCGATCGAGTGCGTAGCCGAAGTCGCTCGACCAGGCGGCGGGGTCGCCCGCGATGTGCCGCGGGTCGGCGATGCCTGCCGTGGTCTTGGACTGGATGGAGTAAGCGTCTTGCTGTTGCTCGGTCAGTTGGCTGAACGGAATCACGCCGCTATCCACGCCGACGACCCGATAGTCGCGGCCCTGTGCGCCGGCGGCAAAACTCTGCAGCAAAATGCCCTTGTTACAAAGATCGATCGCCATCGTTTGACCCTCCTACGCCGAGCGTTGTCGCGGCCGCGGCCGCAGCTTTAAACATGGTAGCGACCAGCGCCTGTCATTCTTCTTTCAGATTGACGAATTTCACGAGAGTTGTTTCAGACCCGCGGGGCGGTTGGGGTCTGGTTGTTGCGATGATCGACAGAGCGCAGCTTCGCCTGCTGCAGGCGAGCCACCAGCAGCGGTATTGCCGCCAGCATCGGCGGATCGAGGACGCTTGGAGGCCTCAACACAATGGTGCTGTCGCCCGACCAACGGCCGTCCCGAACGCAGATCGGGCCGCTGCGACCATGCGGCAAGCCCTCCAGCGTCAGCAACTGAGCCCCGCTTGCAATCCACGGCACGCCCACCGAAAGAGCGAACCATTCTCCATCGTGCGGCAGCAGCAAGCTGTAGTTTCCCGCCGAGCGCAGGAGGGCGCACGCCGCAGGCGCGCCTTCCGGAATGGCGCGCGGAAACAGCGCGGTGAATACGAGACCTTCGATCGGCTCCGCATAGTCGACGACGCCGGTAATCGCGTGGGAGCCGCGCGACGCCTCGCAGATCGAAAATATATCCGACGACATATCCGCAACGCGCATCGCAGCAAATCTTCGCGAGAACCGTCGAAACGCATTCGGCGACAGCCCCACCAGTTCTTTGAATTGGGTGATGAAGGTGCCGAGGCTGTTGTAGCCGACCTCGAGACAGATATCGGTGATGCACCGGTCGGTTTCGATCAGCATTTGCTTCGCTTTGGCCAACCGCAGCGCGTAGTGAAACTGGATCGGCGGGATGCCGGTGATCTTCTGAAACACGCGATTGAAATGGCACGGACTGAAGCAGGCGATATCCGCCATCTCCGCATTGCTCATCGGAGCATCTAGGCGATGTGCCATCACCCGAATGACACGTTCGACGCTGCGTGTGTGCAGATCGAAATTCCGGCCATATCGTCTGGAGTCGAATGCCCCGCCTTTGGGCGGCGCGCGATCGTGCCGGACGTGAGCGAATTGCGCCTGAGACCGCATGACCAATCTCCGAATAGTTCAGTGTAGGCTGCCCGGCCGGCCTCCGTCGTCGATACTGTCTCGCCGTCCGGTCGCAGCGCTCTCATGGCTCTATTGCAGCATCCTCTCGCAGAAGATCGCGGGCGGTCGGATAAACACGCAATCTGGGAGAAGCTCGGACCCCTCGTGCCACGTAGCATCATCTGATACTTCGCGTCAGGTTCGGCATCGCCAGCCGGCACGGCGCGCTCTCACGACCGTCGGAGCATGATGATGGGACCGAGCCTGCCAGAGCAACGCAAGCAAGTCGTCGCACAATGGATCGATGACGTGTTCAACGCCAAGAAGCTCAATGAGGTCGATCAACTCAAAACGTCGGCGTATCTGGACTGGACGCCGTTTCCCGGCCAGCGCCATGACTTGCCGGTCAGTGGGTTAAAAGAGTCGCTCCCCCACTTCCTCGCCAGCTTTCCCGATTTTCATTTCACGGCGGACCACCTGGTGGCCGAGAATGAATTCGTGGTGTCGATCGGAAATTGGCGCGGCACCCACAAGGCACCGTTCATGGGCATCCCGGCGACGAAGCAGCAGATGACCGGCACTCGCCTCGACATCTTCAGGGTCGTCAACGACAAGATGGTCGAGCACTGGGGCTGCGGCGCAGAGCTTTCGTTCCTGCACCTGTTAAACCCCGCATTCGCCGGCCGCGACGGCAGCACCCCGACCGACACACCTGACGGCATCTGCCGGCATTTCCTTGAAGCGGTCATCAATCGGCGGAACATTGCAGCCATCCCGATGCTGATGGCCGGCAACGCCATCGAGCATGCCGGCGGCGCCGTGCTGCTCTCCCAGATGCTGAAGGCATTTCCGGACTATCGTGTGGACATTCAGAATACGGCCGGCGACGGTCACGCGATAAAGGTCACCTCGCATTACACGGCGACGCATCAAGGCGATCTGTTCAATCGGCCAGCGACCGGGCGGACCATCAGCGGCACCAGGACCGACCGCTTCGTGGTCGTGGATGGCAAGATCACGGAGAGCTGGCTGGACTGGGATCTCAAATGCGTTGGCGAACAGATCGCGCATTGACGCCCCCGGAGACGAGGGGCAGCGCCTGGATGATGGCGAGGGCTTAACGTGAAAATTGCCGAAAACAGGGCGATCATAGAGCGCTTCCTCAACGAATGGGTCGGGGAAGGTCTCCACCGTCCGCTTGAGAAACTGCTGGAAGGCGCCGAGCAACAACATGCGCGCGGCGCCTTCGCTTGGCACTTGCTGCAGGCCACGCTGTCAGACGCTGCGTTCGAAGCCGAGCATGTTATCGCTGAAGACGATTTTGTCGTTGCTCTCGGCAAATTCTCCGGCATTCAGCAGCGAGCGCTTTTTGGCGCAAGCGCAGACGGTCGCGGCATAAGCGTCCGTGTCGCCTTTGCATTCCGCATCGAAGATCGGCGGATCAAGGAGTACTGGGTCGAGTTCGAACCCTGGAGCCTGCTTGAGCAGCTCGACATCGATACATTGGCGAAAGCCCCGCATCCATCGTTTGGAACGCGAACCGAAATTCGTGCGACTGAAGCGATTTCGTCGTAAGGAGGCAGTGTCGTGGCAAGACGTAGCAGGCCCAGAGGATCTTCACCGGCTTCGAGAGAAGACAAAGTCCGCGTGCTTTATCAGTATCTGACCTATCAGAACGCGCGCGACTACGACGGCATCGAAAAAATCCACCATAATCCATACTACAATTACACGTACTTCGGCCGTCATCCGATCGATCCCAAAGCTCACACGCGTGCGCTGCGGGGGTACTTCAAGATTTTCCCCGACGCCACCACCGAGGCCAATCAAATCGTGGCCGTGGAAGGCGACAAGGTCGTGGTGCGAACTACGGCACGCGGTACGCAGGTCGAAGATCTGCTAGGTGGATGGGTGGGCGCCAAAGGCAAGCAGATCGCCGTTTCGCTCATGCACGTCATCGAGGTCGTCGACGGCAGGATCGCGTCGTGTGAATCGACAAACCCGTTCGAGAATCAATGGGAAGCCGACATCATCACGGGGCACTGGCCGCTGGAAGCCGACTTTCCGCCCGGCATCACACCCTTCAAGCACATCGCCGCCGGCAACATAAACCGCGACAACGTCGGGAGATCGCGCGCCGCCCAGGGCATCGACAGCAACTACGAGTATCTGCTGGTGAGTTTGCGTGACGCCTATAACAGCGGAAAGATCAGCGACACGGAAATGAGGCAGTTGAGACGGCAGCTGGACGCCGGCCCCCATCAATGCCAGGCCCTGATCCCTCAGTACATGAGGCGATGCGCCAAGCAGGCCATGCCGTGGGTCAAAGGACGAGAGAAGGGAAAGCCGTCGATCTACTGCGCTTATCATCAGTTTGCCGGCTACGGCATCGATTGAAAGCGAGACGCTCGTAAAAAAGGGTTCCTGGGTCATCACTTTAGCCGCATCACGGCCGCGTCGTGCCGATGGTCGAACTTACCGAGCACCGGATTGCCCTCCGCTTTATTGAACTGCTGATTAATCAGCAGGATTATCGCGGTGCTTCGGCGCTCGCCACGCCTGACTTTGCATCAAAATTGACCAACGGACGTCCGGCATCAACTTCGATGCCCGACATGCGACTAGAAGTACTTGATATCAGTTCCAGGGGGCACGTCGTCGCCGTGGTGAGCCGGTATTCCGGCCAGGCGGGGGCTTCTCACCAAAGCACAGAGGCACCGGCGTCCGGCATCAACGGGATACGAACGGATCTGATCGAGTTCAGCGAAGGCAAGGTCGCCGATTTCAAGGCCCAGCTTGTCCCAACCGATGCTACGCAAGGCGCCGCCGATGTCCGTCCAGTGCTCGACGAGCCCACCCTTGAGATCGACGATATACAGGCTCATGTTATACCGGGTTTCGCCACGGCCCTCCTCTCGCTGCAGTTTTTCCGGTTCGCGGAAGCGGAACGGGCACGGGATTGGATCGGTCGAATTGGTGAGCGCATCACCACATGCCGGGAGCAGACCGAAAGGGAACGAGGCGACGACTCGGGCTGTGTCGGCATCGCATTCACGTTCGGGGGTCTGGAGAAGCTGACCTCCGATGCGCACCGCTTCAGGGACATCCCCTTCAAGCAAGGCATGCATCGACGCTCGGCGCTGCTCGGGGATCCTCAGGATCCGTTAAGCGACGGCAACATCGAACGATGGATTATCGGCGGACCGCAGCGGCTTCCCGACGGCGTACTTATCACGGGTGCGAATTCCGTCGGCGAGTTGCAGCGCATCGAGGCGCAATTGCTCGAGCTCTCCAGCGGGTGCGTCAAATTCCTCCATCGGGATTTCTGCGAAAAAAAGCCGCCGGAGAATTCCGAGCACGAACACTTTGGCTATCTAGACCACATCTCCCAGCCCGGCATCCGCGGCAAAATCGCACCCGATCGCTACCTCACGCCCCGGCTGTGCAAACGCGATCCAAACCAGGGAATGCCGGGTCAGAACCTGGTTTGGCCCGGGGAATTCCTGTTCGGCTACCCGCAGCAGAGTGTCACGGATCGGACCACTCCCGGCCCGGTGATTGCGGGCGGGCCACCTTGGGCCCGGAACGGATCGTATCTGGTGTACCGCCGCCTCAGGCAGGACGTGGCGCTATTCCAGCAGTCGCTTATAAAGATCGCCAGCACGCTGGCCGAAGCCCATGAAGATCTTGCCGATCTGACGCCAGAAAGGCTTGCCGCAAAGTTCATGGGCCGATGGCGCAACGGCAACGCGCTGGTGTGTGACCCGGACGGGGATCGAGCTGACGATAACCACGATCCGAATGGGCAAAACGATTTTTGCTACGGCCGGGCCACGATGAGGACAGGCCCCCCGAAACTGCGGCACGCCTGGAACCCGGCTTTGCTGAACTTTGGCGACCCGCTCGGCGCCGTATGCCCTTATGCCGCCCATGTGCGCCGCGCCTATCCGCGCGACGATCCTGCAGTGGGCGCCACTGAACCGTCAGTCGAAACGCATCGGTTGCTGCGTCGGGGCATGCCGTTCGGCGCCTGGAACGACAGCTACGCCGAGCGAGGCCTGGCCTTCATGGCCTATCAATCGTCGATCGAGCGTCAATTCGAGTTCGTCACGCGCGCCTGGTTGAACAATCCAGGGACGCATCGAACTCATGATGGACACGACCCGATTGTAGGCCAGAATTCCGCCTCCGGATCAAACCGCGCCCGGCTTTTCAAGATGCCGGTCAGAGATCGGCGCGGGCGTATCGATACGATTGCGGTAACGCTTCTCAGCGATTGGGTCATCCCGACCGGCGGCGCGTATCTGTTCACGCCGTCGAAAAGTGCGGTGCGCGCGTTGAGCACGAGACTTTACGAACGATCCACCGAGAGAGTGCGGTGAGTGTCCAGTGAGTTGATGGCGATCGGTGCTGTAGACAGTGGTCCGAATATTCTGCAGCCGAAAACCGGGGCCATCATGATGAGCCAATACAACAAGGCGATCTCCGCTTCATCCGATACCGCCATTACGCCCTTCATCGCCATACTGGCCGTGCTCGTGGGTCTTGGAATGGCCTTTCAGGTCGGACATTTCCTGGAGCATGCGGTGCAATTTGCGGTCTGGCTGTTTGGAAAATGGCAATGGGTGATCGCGACTTTTTGCGGACGCGACATGCCATTCATGTCAAGCCCCGTCACCGAGCTCGTACGTCTGGGCGGGGCCTATCTTTTTCCTGAGTTTTCCACGGCACGCCAGATGATGATGGGTGTGGAAATTCTTCACCTTATCGGTAACACCAGTTTCCTCATCAGCATCGCGGGAATGTATCTTCTCATCCCCAGCAAATGGGTGTCTTGGGCCTTTTACATCGAAGGGTTGCATCTGTGTGAGCATATCGCGCTCACCGTAACGGCTTACTATTTCGGCAAGCCGATCGGACTAAGTACGGCATTCGGTCAGGCGCAGTTGTGGTGGGGAACGGAGGCTGCGGTCGGCTACCGCGTCACGTGGCATTTCGTTATGAATCTCTTGCCGCTGCCTTTCGTCATGTACTCGATGATGAAACACTGGCGTGGAACACGGATCCCGGTGAAAGCATAATTAATCTGGCTGATTTTGCGCGGCAGCGATCGCTCAGCGCTCGCATATCGTTCGATGCAAGGATTCCAATCGCATCTAATAGAGAAGCCGGCCGCTACGAAGCCAAAGGCTGAGTGACGGGATACAAGAAGACGCTCAAGCAGAAATATGGCGCGAATCCCAACGGAGTAGCAGAGCCTTTCGCTGAACTTGCTCAAGTGATTCTGACGAAACTGGAGGGCGAGTCGTGAAACTGCGCAAGGCGCTAACCGACTTCATGCGCTCTGTGGCCGACGAAGCTGAAAAGAACCCAGACTTCGCGGCTCGCCTTGCAGAAGCCCTGGGAATAGCCGAGAGGGCAGCACCTGCTACGGTTTCTATTCGTCCCAAATCAGGAGGACACCTCCTGTACGGGATCCTGTCGAGGTTGCGAAACAGGGGGAAACGGCGATTCGAACGCGGCTAGCGCTTCTGTCCTCGCCGAAACTAGCTGGAAGTCTGGCCTTTCGCCGCGGTGAGCCAGAGCCAATGAGACACTCGCCCATTCGATCTACTGCGACACGAACCGCTCAGTGGAGAATCGAACCAGTCTCCAATGCGCCGCTCCGCAAAACGGGAATTTTCCCCGTACACCCCCTGAGATTTTGCGGGTGTTTTCTAGAATTCTGGTTGAATGCGGGGACGACAGAGATCGGAGGCAGCGCAAAGGTGGCCCCGTCTGCGGGCTATCTTGCTCGACTTGCGACAACAAACGTAGAAACTGGAACGGCTGGCTGGCGACCCAGTGGGGATCGAACCAGTCTCCGGTAGCTATTCCCTGGTATCAGGGAATTTTACAGGGAATTTCGCGTCAAACGGTCATTTTGCGGAGAATTAGTATCGAGGACACGAGCGTTTTTATGCGTTAGCCGCAAAATTCCCTAGCCTGAAGAACAGTGAATTGTAGATGCGTAACAGCGAACGGTACAATGGAATTCAGCGATCCAGCGTCGATGTTCTGCAGTCACATCTGCTATCGACAGCTGCCCCTCCATCGTTCGGAGGCTTCGACCGATAATGTGAGTCTGGTTGCTGGTTCGTCAGAATTCTCCCGCCTGCTTTCATCGCTTGGGCCTGCCTGACTTACCGTCTTGCCGTACTTCCAGTATGGTATCTGCCAAGCGTTCAAGATTTTGCCGCGTCACTGCGATTGAAGCATGTCGACGGCTTGCTTGTGCAACGCTTGAGCCGCACCCATGTCGCCTGCGAACATGCGCGCCGAGGCGAGTGCACTGAGGCAGCGCGCCAAGCTCTTGGTCTTACCTGAGGGCGCCAGGAGTTTGTGCGCCTCCTGAAGGAGCCTCGCGGTCTCGGCTTCGTGCTCCAGCAACAGTCCGGATGCGCCGGCGCGCAGCAGCATCTGGCCCTTGCCGAACGAATTTCCCATTGCACCATAAAGCTCGGCGGCGCGCATCGCATCGTCGTAGTCGGAGGGGTCGTCCATGTCGCGCACGTCGCCAGCCTGCCAGGACAACACGCGCGCATGAATTTCGGGTGCGATACTCGCGTCCAAGGATGAGACGGCCTTGGTCACCCAGTAGCGATGCTCCAGGACCAGTCCTAGTTCCGACCAGAGCACGTGACTATAGCCGACCAGTTGCAGTCCAATGGCGGTTTGGCACTCCGGGCCAAAGCTCCATTCTAGCGCGGCGCGGAGTTGATCAAGGTCGGGGGCGTATTGAGCAAGCCAGGCATCCGTGGCAGTCGTCTCCCATGCCGCTGTGGCTTCAACCAGCCGCGCGACGAAATAGCGGGCGTGCCGCTCTCGGAACGCCGCGCCCCCTTTGCCGAGCCTTTCGCTCGCGTAGGAGCGAGCCAATTCCAGCATTCGGTAGCGCGACTCTTCGCTGGTGACGTCCGCGATCAGCAAGGATTTCTCGGCCAGCGCACCGAGGAGATCGAGCACCTCGCCTTCTGTTCGATCGTGTCCGGCAGTGGCAAAGATCGCCGCCAGGTCAGCGGAACCAGCGAACACCGACAAGCGGCCAAACAACTCGCGCTCCGCTTCATTTAGCAATTCGTAGCTCCAGTCGAAGAGCGCCTGGAGCGTCTGCTGCCGCGGCAAGGCCGTGCGATTGCCGGCCGTCAGCAGCTTGAATCGCTCGTCAAGCCCCCGGAGCAGTCGGTCGAGCGACATTACCTTGAGCCGCGCAACAGCGAGTTCGATGGCGAGCGGCAATCCGTCAAGGCGGCGGCATATCGCGCTGATCGCCTCGACATTCCCGTCGGTGATCGCGAAGCCGCCGGTCACCGAACCTGCGCGCTCCACGAACAGACGCACCGCCGGAAACCCGCTGGCGGCCTGCGCCGAACCCGCCACGCCCTCGGGCACAGCCAGTGGCTGCACGTTGATGACCGTTTCGCCCGGAATGGCGAGACGCTCTCGGCTCGATGCGAGGATGCGCAGCCACGGACAACCGCGCATCAGCGCCTCGGCCACACGCGCGGCATCTTCAATTACGTGCTCGCAGTTGTCCAGGATGAGGAGCAGGTTCTTGGCCTTCAAAGCGGCGATCAAGGCTTGCAGCGTTTCAGCCTTGGCCGGCAGCACAGCGCTCAGCGATTCTGCTACGATTGCGGCCACGAGTTTCGGGTCGCCGACCGGCGCGAGCTCCGTGAGCCACACGCCATCGGGGAAGCGATCCGATATCTTCGTGCCGGCTTCAAGCGCCAGGCGTGTCTTGCCGACCCCGCCCGGCCCAACCAGCGTCACTAGTCGATTGCTCTCCAGACGCTGCGCTACGCTCGCAAGATCGGTCTCGCGCCCGATCAACGCGCCAGCCATGTGCGGCAGATTCGTGGACGCCGTTTCGAGTGTTTTCGCCGGAGAGCCAGTCGCGGAAACTGTATCGGCGTCTTCGCGCGCCACAGGGGCGATGAAACGATAGCCGCGGCCCGTCACCGTGAGCAGGTAACGGCGTTCGCCCTTGTCGTCGCCGAGCGCCTTTCGCACCGCTGAGATGTGGGCCTGGAGATTGTTCTCCTCGACGATGGCGCCAGGCCAGACCGCGTGGATCAACTCCTGCTTGGTGACGAGCTGACCATGACGCTCGACAAGCGCCAGCAATATCTCGATGGCTCGCTGCCCGAGCAGAACCGGTACGCCGTGAGAAAACAGCTCGCGGCGGCGCGCCAGCAAACGAAAGGGGCCGAACGCATAAGCTTCGGTAACTGCGCCGGCCTGCGCGTGTGCCGGTGTCAGCACCGCTCAGTCTCCCTCATGGCGGAACGTCAGGACGAGGCGGTTGCGTCCATCGAGACGCCGATAGTCCATCGCTGCCGCGAAATTGCGGATCAGATGCACGCCCGCCTGCCCCGTCTGAGCTTCGGCGAGCGAGCGATACTCGGGCGGCCGCGGCACCGACGTCGGGTCGAACGGTACCCCGTCGTCCTCAATGGTCAATACGAAAGCGCCGGGTGTGCAATCCATTTGCAGCACAACACAACCATCACGGCCACTGACCTGCGCGTACATCGCGATGTTGGCGAGCGATTCCTCAAGACAAAGCGCCAGCGCGAAGCCGATGCTCTCGGAGATGTCCCATTGTCTTTCGATAGCGCCAAGCCAGTCTTGAGCCTCGCGGATTTCATCCAACTGGCCACGCAGGTGGAGATGAAAGGCCGGAGGCAGCATCGGCCAGTTCGGAGAAGACGGATCGATATTCATCATGACACAGCCGCCAGCGCCGCATCCGGTGTCGGGAAAATCGGAATAAGTTCGCCGGCGCGTGTGGATAGCAGCACCTTTGCAACATTGCCGGACGGGCAAATCACGGCGAGCTTGCCGCCGCCGTTTCCAACGGTTTTTGCGGCGACCAGCAGCACCCGGATGCCATAGGACGCGAGGAAGCTCACCTCGGACAGATCGACAACCATCGCCCCGCCGCTCTTGGCCAGCGCATGGAAGGGCATCTCGATCTGGATCGCGCCGGTGGTGTCGAGGCGGCCGCGAAGCATCACCCTCACGGCCCCGCCCGGCAGCGTCTCGCTGGTCAATTCCATTCCGTCGATCCATTCGTCGCGCCCAAGTATAGCGGGCGTTCGCACCAGTGAAAGGCGAAGCGTCCGCGGTTTCAGGAGATTTCAGAAGAAGTCAGGACCGCTCCCAGGACGCGCGGTGGCGACATGTCCATCGTCGCGCTGTCACAACGGGAGGCCGCCATGCTCGAGGTCATTTACACAGTGTTTGTGTGTGCTTTTATCGCAATCGTAGCACTGGGCCATGTGCTGGTGCTCGCGGCCATCATCGGAACACCGGGCGACCATGCCGAAACCGGCCTTTCCGGCGGGAATGCCTCCGGGAGCAGCACGCCCTAGCAGCGGGGTTTGGGCGCTGGCACCATGCGGAGGTCGCCACGAAGGAGATGCGTTTAAGTGGAGTTCCGGATTCCCAACACCCGCGCCGACATGCGCCGCGCCGCAGAGCGGCTTGATGAATTCGCCGTCGCGCAGCATCTGCCGGCAACCCTGCGGCACGATTTGAACGTGGTTCTCGACGAGGTGCTGAACAACGTCATCTCCTATGGCTACCCAGCGGGCGCGCATGATGAGATTGCCGTGCGACTGATCCGCGAGCCTGAGGCGGTGGTGATCGAGATCGACGACGGAGCCGTTCCGTTCGATCCGGTGGACGCACCGAAGGCTCAACTCGACACCGCACTCAGCGCGCGGAAGGTCGGTGGTCTTGGATGGCATTTTGTGAAAAGTCTGATGGACGATATTTCCTATCGTCGCATGGACAATCGGAACCGGCTGCGCTTGGTGAAGATGCTCCCAGGCGGCGGGGCTATAAAATCCGGAGAGCGGAAATGGAAGTGAAAGATACCACGACAAACGAAGTCACCGTCGTGGAGCCCGGGGCAGATCGACACCAACGGCGCCAAGCCGTTCGGCGAGCGCATGGTCGCGCTGATCAAGTCTGGACGCATCGGATGGTGATCGACTTGCGGCAGATCCGCTACATCAGCAGCGCCGGCTTCCGTCCGCTGCTGATCGCCGCCAAGATGATGGAGGAGGCCAACGGCAAGCTCGTGCTGTGCGGCATGTCGGCGGAAATCAGGCGGTTGTTCGAGATCGGCGAGTTCACCGATCTGTTCACGATCTGCGGCACGCGCGACGAAGGCATCGAAAAGACAAAGATAAGAAACGAAGCAATCCGGGGAGGGCGCGCAGGGAAGCCGCCGGCAGGGAGCGATGCGCCCGAGCAACCTGATCTACAGCGTCGATGAGCAGCCGCCGGCGCTGATCTGCCTCGCCAATGCGGCGCAGCAGCTGACGATCCTTGCGCCGATCCTGATCTATACGATCCTGGTGATGCGCGGCAGCGGCGCCCGGAACGAAGATGTCGTCGCTCAGGCGGTCAGCCTGACATTCCTCGCGTGCGGCATCGGCACCATCTTGCAGGCCTGGCCGGGAAAATGGACTCGGGTCCGGCTATCTGATCACCGTCGCGCCGGCGGCGCCCTACGTCCCCATCAGCATCATCGCGATCAAGACGGGCGGCCTGCCGCTGCTGGCCGGCATGACGCATGCTCGCCGGCGTTTTCGAGGTCGTCTTTGCGCAGATCGTGCGGCGGTTTCGGCCGTTCTTTCCCGCCGAAATTTCCGGCCTCTGCATCCTGCTGATCGGCATGTTCATCGGCATTCTCGCCGATCCGCGCCGCTGTTCGGCCTCGACACGGCAACGATGCAGGCGACCGCAAGCCGGACCGAGCTGGCTCATCAGCCGGCGCGACGCTTGCGCTGATGATCGGCCTCAATCTGTGGGGCAAGGGCTCGTTGCGGATGCTTTGCGCCATCATCGGCGTGGTCTGCGGCTATGTCGCTGCCGTCGCGATCGGCGCGTTCGATCCGAAGCCGCATGCGGGTTCTTGCCGAACGCGCCGCTGTTTGCGTTGCCGGCGTGGCACGCCGAAACTGCCGCAGTTTAGCGCCGAACTCGTCGTTCCGTTCATGGCCGCGGCACTGACCTGCGCGCTTCGCGCCATGGGCGACATCTCGCGCCGCGCAGAAGATCAATGATCGCGACTGGATCCGGCCGGACATGACGTCAATCCGCAAGGGGATCGCGGCAAACGGACTGGCGACGATGTTTGCCGGCGCTTGCCGGCGCGATCGGCGGCAATACGCAGTCGTCGGGCATCGGCATGTCGAATGCGACCGGCGTGACGTCGCGTTGGGTCGCGTATTGGCTCGGCGGAATGCTGATCGTGTTCTCGCTGTTTCCGGTCGTTCCGGCCGCGCTGGTCGCGATGCCCCGCGTCCGTCATCGGCGCGGCGTTTTTGTTCACGGCGTGCTTCATCATCGTCAGCGGGCTGCAGATCATCACCAGCCGCCTGCTCGATGCGCGGCGGACCTTCATCGTCGGCATCGCGCTGACACTGAGCCTCGGCCACGAAATCTTCCCGGCGCATTTATGCAGAGGCGCCGGCGGTGCTGCAGCCGTTCGTCAGCTCCGGCCTCGTGGTCGGCCTGGTCACCGCGCTGCGTGCTGAACGCGCTGTTCCGCATCGGGGTGCGAACGCACGGCGTCGAGTCGCGATCGAGCCAGGCGCCGACAATCACGACGCGGTGCGCGCTTTCCTCGAGCAGCAGGGCGCGAAATGGGGCGCGCGGCGCGACGTGATCGAGCGCGCGGTCTTCGGCGCCGCGCAGTCGGTCGAAAGCATCGTCGAGCATTGCAATGTGCAGGGACCGATCGCGGTCGAAGCATCCTTCGACGAGTTCAATCTCGATATCCGCATCAGCTACCAGGGCGAGGATTTCGTTCTGCCCGAACGCCGGCCGACCGACGAGCAGATCCGCGAAACCGACGAAGGCCTGCGGCTTCTGGCCGGTTACCTGATCCAGCGCAACGCCGACCGCGTGCGCGCCAGCCGCAAGGGCGACCGCGCCGTGCTCGAATTCCATTTCCAGCATTGACGGGGCGGCATGATCGACCAGTCCGCTCCCCGCATCCTGGTCGTCGATGACAACGACGACAACCGCTACACGCTGACGCTCTATCTCGATCTGGAGGGCTACACCGACGTCGAGACCGCCGAAGGACGGCGAGGAGGCGATCGCGCGCTGCAATCCGGCAGCTTCGATCTCGTCCTGCTCGACGTGATGATGCCGAAGGTCGATGGCTACGCGGTGCTGACCTGGCTCAAGGGCCAGCCCAAGCTCGCGCGACCTGCCGGTGATCATGATCTCGGCGCTCAACGAGATGAACAGCGTGGTGCGCTGCATCGAGCTGGGCGCCGTCGACTACCTGCATGAAGCCGTTCAATCCGCGTTCTGCTGCGGGCCCGGCTCGCGCGAGCCTCGAGAAGAAGCGGCTGCGCGACGAGGTCAATGCGCATCTCGCCCGCCTGGAGGAGGAGATGGAAGCGGCGCGCCAGCTGCAGATGGGGATGGTGCCGCAGACGTTTCCGGAACCGACCGCGCAATGTCCGGTCGATCTGTACGGCGCGCATGGAGCCGGCGCGCGAGGTCGGCGGCGATCTCTACGACTTCTTCGAGACGGCGGACGGCCTGTGCTTCTTCGTCGGCGACGTGTCGGGCAAGGGCATGCCGGCCGCGCTGTTCATGGCGCGCACCAAGAGCCTGATCCGCATCGCCACCGAGCTGATGCGGGGCCGCGATGGCGCGCCCGCACGGCCGGCCGAGATCATCGCGCGGGTCAACCGCGAGCTTTGCCAGAACAACACCGACATGATGTTCGTGACGCTGTTCTTCGCGATGCTGTCGCCGGCGACCGGCGTCCTGTCGTACTGCAACGCCGGGCACAACCCGCCGTATCACGTCCATAACGGAGCGATCACCGGCGTGGAAACCCCGAAGGATGTGATCTTGGGGGTGCGGGCTAGGACCAACTTCCAGACTGGGACTCTCACCCTCGCGCCCGGCGACACGCTTTATGTTTACAGTGACGGAGTGACCGAGGCCCACAACCTCGCAGGCGAGTTATTCTCCGAAGAGCGTCTGGAAGCGGTGTTGCTGGCGAATTTCGGCAGAAGCAGCCGGCAAATGATCGCCGGCGTCGACGAGGCGCTCATGCTGTTTGTCGGCACAGCCTTGCCGTCTGATGACATCACGATGCTGGCTGTTCGACGGGTGGAGGGACCATGACACGCCGCGAATTCATGCTGCTGGGAGCTGCTGCGGACTCGGCGACGGCATGGCCGATGGATGAGACGTGCGCGCAGACGTCGAAAGCGCCGACGCGCTCTATGTCATGAACGAGCCGCTGACCATCACCCATCGCGCCCGCATCAATACCTTGGCGCAGCCGATCTTCCCGTCGAACAGCCGACGGTCTTTGATCTCTGGTCATCAACCTCAAGACCGCGAAAAGCCTGGGTCTGGAGCTATCCCCCGCCCTGCTTACCCGCGCCGACGAGGTCATCGAGTAACGGCTCTCCGGCGCTTCAGAACATTTCAGATCTACCCCAAGGACCGTTCATACGGACCGGATCAAGCTCCCCTCGATGGCAGCACGACGCTGCCCTAGCGCAGGGAGAAGACGATGAAACGGATTTCCAAGCTTGAAGCGAAGCGGACCAACGCCTGGAAGGCGGCATTGCTGGCTGGAGTCGTTCGCCGGAGCGCTGGCGAATTCTCCCAGCGCGCAGGCCGACATGATCACGGAATGGAACGAGCAGGCGGACTCGATCGCCCTGCTGAAGCGCGACAACCCGGCGGCCTACCCCACCCGAACTCGCGGCCGTCCACCTCGCCATGTTCGAGGCGGTCAACGCCGTCGAGCGCCGCTATGCCTCCTACAGGTTCAAGCTGAGCGCCGACCGCGACACCTCGAAGGAGGCGGCTGCCGCCGCTGCGGCGCACGCCATGCTGGTCGCGCAGCACCCTGACCAGAAGGACAAGCTCGATGCCTTCCTGGAGCAATCGCTGCGCGGCGGCCGCGAGCACCGCTGGAATCCGATCCCGGACGGCGAGGCCAAGACCAAGGGCCTGGAACTCGGACGGCAGGCCGCGGCCGAGGTCATCGCGATGCGCGCCAACGACGGGCTGAATGCGCGGGAGAGCTATCGCCCGACGACCCGGCCTGGCGTCTATGTGCCGACCACCATTCCGGTGAATTCCACCATGGGCGGCGTCACGCCCTGGTCGATGTCCAGCGCCGCCCAGTTCCGTCCGGCCGCGCCGCCGGCGCTCGAACTCAGCAACATGGACCAAGGACGTGAACGAGATCCGGGAATACGGCAGCCGCAACAGCAAGACGCGCAGTACCGAGCAGACCGAGATCGGGCGGTTCTGGTTCTTCACGGGCCCGGCGACCTACAACCCGATCGTCCGGCAGATCGTGGCTGCCAAGAAGCTCGACCTGGTCGACAGCGCCCGCCTGTTCGCGCTGGTCACCATGGGCGGCAGCGACGCGATCACCGCGGTGTTCGAGGCCAAGTACCACTACAACTTCTGGCGTCCGATCACCGCGATCCGGAACGCCGACCAGACCGGCAACAAGGCCACGCCGCGGGACGCCACCTGGGTTCCGCTCGGCGAGACCCCGATGCACCCGGAATACCCCTGCGCACACTGCATCACCTCCGCGACGGTCAGCACCGTGCTGCAGGCCGTCGTGGGCAACGACGTGTCGTTCACCCTGACCAGCCCCACCGCCCCCGGCGTGGTCCGGAAGTGGAATCGGCTGTCGGACTATGCCGACGAGGTCTCGATGGCGCGCATCTACGGCGGGTTCCACTACCGGTTCTCGAACGAAGCCGGGCAAGGACATGGGCCGCAAGATCGCCCAGCAGCTTGTCGCCACGCAGTTGCGCGGCGCGGAGGCCGCGGCGAGTCGCTGACACAAAAAGTTCCGTGCGGCACAAACGTGCCGCACGGAACGCTTCGGAGCGCCGAGGCAAATTGCCTTACCATCGAACCCGCAACAGCGAATGAAATCACAATGAACAGACGCATATTCCTCAGCGCCATGGCCGGTTCCGCGATCGTGGGGCCGCTCACCGCATCGGCTCAATCCTCCCGACCGGTGATCGGCCTGCTCAGCGGCACCGATCGCGAAGAAAGCCAGATCGCCGCCATCGAGCAGGGACTGAAAGAGGCCGGCTTCACCGTCGGTCGCGATGTGACGATCGAATACCGCTGGGCCGACGGGCAGTTCGACCGCCTTCCGGGGATGGCGAAGGAGCTTGTGGACCGCAAAGTCGCACTGATCCTTGCGATGCAGAGCCCGCGCGCTCCGCTGTCCGCCAAAGCCGCCACCTCCACAATCCCGATCGTATTTTCCATCGGCGGCGATCCGGTGCGGCTCGGGCTGGTGCCCAGCCTGGCGCGGCCCGGCGGGAACGTCACCGGCGCGACCTTTCTGGTGAACTCTCTCGGACCCAAGCGGCTGGAGTTCCTGCGCGAGCTTGTGCCAACCGACTCAACGATCGGCCTGATGGTCAATCCGAAGAACCCTTCCGCCCAGGCGGAAACCGCGGACGTGCAGAACGCCGCGCGCGCGCTGGGCGTCACCATCCATCTGGAACATGCCAGCACCGATGGCGAGATCGATAGCGCCTGGAGCGCGCTGGCCGGACGGCGGGTCGACGCAGTGACGGTCGCCGCCGACGCGCTGTTCAACAGCCGGCGCAGCAAGATCATTGCGCTGGCGGCACAGCACAAGCTGCGCGCGATCTATTTCCTGCGCGATTTCGCCCAGGCCGGCGGCCTGATGAGCTACGGCGGCAGCCCCGACGACGCTTACCGCCTCGCAGGCATCTACGCCGGACGCATCCTCAAGGGCGAGAAGCCGGCCGAGCTTCCGGTACAGCAGTCCACCAAGGTGGAGCTGATGATCAACTTGAAGACTGCCAAGGCGCAGGGGTTTGAAGTTCCCGCGACATTGCTGGCGCGCGCCGACGAGGTGATCGAATGAGACGGCGCGATTTCATCACGGCGGGTGCTGTGTTGACTGCGTGCTGGCCCGCTCGGGGCCATGCGCAACCGGTGCAGCCACGCCGCGTCGGTGCGTTGATCCTGGGGAATGCCGATGCCGAAGCCTTCCGCAAAGAACTGCGGGAGGGATTATCGAAATCCGGCTATGTCGAAGGCCGCAACGTTGTGTTCGATATCCGTTCGGCGCAGGGCAGACTGGATCTGTTGCCCAAACTGGCCACCGAACTGGTTGAGTCGAAGGTCGACGTTCTGGTCGCGCTTTACACACCGTGCGCGCGCGCAGCGCAGCAGGCAACACGGGATATTCCCATTGTCGCAATCGTCGCAAACCCTGTCGAAACCGGGATTATTGAACGCCTGTCACGGCCCGGCGGCAACATCACCGGCGTGTCACTGATGGCGGCGGAGGCGCATGGTAAATGCGTCGAGGTGTTCGCCGATATGCTGCCATCGCTTCGAAAGGTCGCAGCACTCGGCAACGCTAGCGATCCCTTTATGCCGTTATTCCTCGAAAAGATTTACCACTCCGCCAGAGCGGCAGGGGTCGAAATCGTCGAGGTGACTGTCCGAAGTGCCGACGAGATCGAGGGGGCCTTCGCGCGTATCGCAAAAGACGGTGCGGGCGCCCTGGTCATGCAAGGCAGTCTGCCGAGCCGGATCGTGGCCGAGCTTGCCTTCAAGCAGCGTTTGCCGGCCGGCAGCTTCACGCGCTCGTTCCCAGAAGTCGGCGGCCTGATGTCCTACGGACCCAATGCGACCAACTCGTTCCGCCGCGGCGTCTATTTCGTTGTCAAAATTCTGCAGGGAGGCAGGCCTGCCGAAATTCCAGCCGAGCAGCCCACGAAATTTGAGCTTGTTTTCAACTTGAAGACTGCAAAGGCAATGGAGATCAGCGTACCCGCGACGCTGCTCGCTCGCGCCGATGAGGTGATCGAATGAGACGGCGCGCGTTCATCTTGGCTCTCGGTGGCGCGGTGGCGGCAGCGTCGGGGCTGCGGCCGCTCCCGGCGTCCGCGCAGAAACGCATCCCGACCGTCGGGATTCTTTGGCACGCCGGCAATGAACGGGAGGAGGCGATCTTTCTGAACGCCATCCGCCAGGGCTTGACCGATCTCGGCTATGCGGAAGGCCGCGACATCGTCCTCGTCAACACCTATGCGGGCGAGCAATACGAGCGCTTCGCCAGCAACGCCGCCGACCTCGTCGCGCGCAAGGTCGATGTGCTGGTGGCCGTCACCCGGCCGGCCGCGCTGGCAGCGCAACGCGCGACCCAGACCATCCCCATTGTCGCCGTTGTTATTCCCGATCCGGTCGCCAGCGGCCTCGTCGTGAGCCTGGCGAGACCGGGCGGAAACATCACCGGCCTCTCCAATATGGGAGTCGACCTCACCGCCAAGCGCATGGAGATCATGAACGAAGCCGTAGGCGGCATGCAGAGTGCGGTCTTGTTGGTCAATCCGAGCGATGCCGGGCTTGCCCGGCAATTTGTCGATGACAGTCGTGCCGCCGCATCGCGCTTGCAGATTGCCTTGCAGGTCGCCGAAGTGCGCACGCCGGCAGACGTGGAGCCGGCGTTTCAGATGATCAAGCCGTCGGAGCGGACCGGCATCATCGTCAACAACGACGCTATGCTGCTGAACGAACGCGAACGTCTCGCGCAGTTGGCGCTGGCGCGCGGCGTGCCGATGATGGTGTTCATGGGGCCGATGGTGAGGGCCGGCGCCTTCATCTCCTACGGGCCGAATATTCTTGGGATATTCCGCCGTTCCGCGCGACTGGTGGATAGGATCCTGAAGGGAGCTAAGCCGGCGGAGCTGCCCTTCGAGCAGCCAACCGACTATGAGCTCGTCATTAATCTCAAAACGGCGAAGGCAATTGGGCTGATTGTGCCGCCGACGCTGCTCGCCCGCGCCGACGAGGTGATCGAATGACCGGAAGCAACATACGCCGACGTGAATTCGTCGCCCTTCTTGGCGGCGCGGCGACTGGGCTAGGGTTTGTACCGCACATGGCTTCCGCGCAAGAGGTCAGGCCGGTGATCGGATATCTCAGCGGCCGGTCTCTCGCCACCGACGCACATTTGGTAGCAGAATTCCGGCAGGGTTTGCGAGAAGCGGGCTACGTCGAAGGTCAAAACGCGGTCATCGATTTTCGGTGGGCTGAGGGACAATTGTTCGATCGGCTTCTGGTACAGGCGGCCGATCTAGTGGCCCGTCGCGTGGCCGTCATCTTCGCATGCGCTCTTGATGTCCAGATCGTGGAGGTGAAGGCGGCGACCTCCAAAATTCCGGTCGTATTCGCCACAGCCAGTGATCCGGTCGAACTGGGCCCTGTGGACAGTTTGAACCGCCCGGGGGGCAACGCCACCGCGGTCACCGTGATCAGCGCATCGCTCTGGGCAAAACGACTGCAACTGCTGCATGCGCTGTTGGCGCGATCTCCTCACATCGCACTGCTGATTAATCCGGATGATCCAGGGGCCAAACCCGCCAGCACCCAGGTTCAAGCTTCCGCAGAGGCTCTCGGGATCCAGATCCATGTCCTCCAGGCGAGAACCGAAAACGATTTCGACACAGTCTTTGCAGCGCTTCGTTCGCGGGGGGCTGGCGCACTCCTCGTAACCAACACTCCGCTTTTCAACAGGCAGCGCCGAAGGCTTATCGCCCTGGCCGCGCAACACGCCGTCCCCGCGATCTACGACCGGCGCGATTTCACCGACGACGGCGGCCTGATGAGCTACGGCGCCAGCACTGTGGACCAATATCGTCAGTCCGGTCTTTATGTCGGCCGCATTCTCAAGGGCGCGTCACCTGCCGAACTGCCGGTGCTGCAGCCCACCAAATTTGAGCTTGTTATCAATCTCAAGACAGCGAAGGCGCTTGGCGTGGAGTTTCCTCCGACGCTGCTCGCACTCGCCGACGAGGTGATCGAATGAGACGGCGCGAATTCATCACGCTGCTTGGCGGAGCGGCAACGTCGCTCGCCGCGTTTTCTCCGCCCGCTCCTGCCCAGCAGCGGACCATGCGACGCATCGGCTGCCTCGTTTCCGGCTCGCCGGCTTCGCACGGGCCATTTGTCGCTGCGTTTCTGGAACGGCTTGGAATTCTCGGTCACGCCCAGGGCCGCGACTTTGTCGTCGATTTGCGCTGGGCGGAAGGACGAGTCGAACGGCTGCCGGGATTGGCGGCTGAACTGGCGGCGCTCAAGCCCGATGTGGTTATTACCGCCATCGCCGCCGCCGCGCTTGCGGCCAAGAGCGCCATGCCCACGACGCCTGTTGTCTCCGCGACGTTAAGCAGCGACCCCGTGGGCGTCGGCCTCGTGACGAGTCTAAACCGGCCCGGCGGGAACGTGACGGGCATCCTGTTCACCGTCGAAGGCTTGTACGGAAAGCAGATGCAGCTCGCACGCGAGATCAAGCCATCCACCCGCAGGATTGGACTGCTGGTCAACATGCGTAACCCGGACGGTGCGATGCAACGGCAAGACGCCGAAGCGTCGGCGGCAACCCTGGGCATTTCGATCGCGCCGGTCGACGTGCTCTCGCCCGACCACATCGGCGCGGCGTTTGAACAACTGACCCGCGAGCGTTGCGAATTCGCGCTGATCCTTTCCGACGCGATCTTCGTGACCGAGCGCCAGCGGCTGGCCGCCGTGGCGTTGCAGACCGGCATGCCGACCATGTTCGGCCTCCGTGAATTTCCGGTTGCCGGCGGGCTCGTCAGCTACGGCATCGACCTGCGCGAAAACTGGCGTCGTGCGGCGTATTTCGTGGACCGTATCTTCCGAGGCGACAAGGTGGCTGACCTGCCGGTCGAACAGCCGACCAAATTCGAAACAATCATCAACCTCAAGACCGCCAGGGCGCTCGGTCTTGATCCGTCGCCGATGCTGCTCGCCCGCGCCGATGAGGTGATCGAATGAAGCGACGTGAATTCATCGCGGCTGCTGGCAGCGCGGTCCTCTCGTCGTTGTCCTGGCCGATCGCGGCGCGCGCGCAAGAGAACGTGCGGCGCATCGGGGTGTTGCTCGCTGTAGCCGAGAGCGATGCGGAAGTGCGGGCCAATGTCGCAACATTCGAGCAGACGCTCCAGAAGCTCGGCTGGATCGAGGGCCGCAACGCCCGCATCGACTATCGCTGGGGCGGAGGCGACTCCGGACGCATCCGCGCCCAAGCGAAAGAACTGGTGAGCCTCGATCCCGACGTGATCCTGGTCAGCACCGGGCTCGCATTGCAGCCCCTCCTGCAGGAGACCAGTCGCATCCCGATTGTCTTTACACAGATCGTTGATCCCGTCGGAGCGGGCCTCGTTGCCAGCCTGGCGCGTCCGGGTGGCAACCTCACCGGCTTTACCGTGGCCGAATTCTCGATATTTGGAAAACAGCTGGAGTTGCTCAAGGAGATCGCGCCGCACATGACGCGCGCTGCCGTCATTCTTCATCCAGACCAGAAACCGCAGGCCGGCATGTTGCGCGCAATCGAGGCGGTCGCGCCGTCGCTGCGGGTGCAGGTCACGGCGAGCGGCGTACGCGATGCCGCAGCCCTCGAGCAAGCCATCGATCAATCCGCGCGCGAGCCGAACGGTGGACTGGTCGTGCTGCCAAACCCCGTCACCGACGGGAATCGTGAGCGCATCATCGCCATGGCTGAACGGCTTCGCTTGCCTACGGCTCACCTCTTGCGACCGTCCATCGTGGCCGGCGGCCTGATGTCCTACGGGCCTGATCTGGCCGACCAATTTCGGCAGGCGGCCACCTATGTCGATCGCATCTTGCGCGGCGAGAAGCCTGCCGAACTGCCGGTCCAGCAGCCGACCAATTTCAAGCTGGCGATCAACCTCAAAACAGCCAAAGCGCTAGGTCTCGATGTTCCTCAGATACTTCTTCACCGCGCCGACGAGGTGATCGAATGAACCAAACAGGGAAGCATTCCATGAACAGGCGGCAAATTCTGTCCGGCGCGTTGGCAACCGCCGGTTTGAGTGTATCAGGCGCTGCATCCGCGCAGACCGCGCGGCCGCGCCGTGTCGGCTTTCTGATGGGCTGCGCGGAGGGACAGGCGCATCCAAGGCCGGCGTTGACGCTTTCCTTGAAGGATTGCGGGCGGTGGGCCTGACGGAAGGGCGCGATATCCAGAACGATTATCGCTGGGCGCGCGCTTTCAGAAGATTTCAGTTCTGGCCCAAGGACCGGTGGAACGCCGGATGAGACAGTCGTAGCAGAGCAATCGGAAGGAGCTCACATGACCTCTCGAAGAAACTTCATCATCGGGCTCGGAATGGGCGGTCTGGCGTTCCCGCTGACTGCCATCGCGCAGCAGATGCCTGCGAAGGTCAGGCGCATCGGAATCCTGCTGTTCAACTCCCCGCAAGTCGATCCAATCCAGCCGATGCTGAAGGGGTTACAGGAGCTCGGCTATGTGGAAGGAAAGACCGTTACGTTCGACTACCGGTTTGCCGAAGGCAAAGCCGAGCGGCTCCCTCAACTCGCGTCAGAACTGGTGGGCCTCAAGCCGGATGTGATTTTCGCTTTCGGCGGCGACGTGGCTCCGCATGTGAAGAAGGCGACATCAACCATACCGATCGTGGCGCTGGTCAGTACCGACCCCGTTCACGGCGGACTGATCGCCAGCCTCGCCCGTCCTGGCGGCAACGTGACCGGCATCACCCAGGTCTATGACGAGCTGTCAGGCAAGGTGGTGCAGCTTCTGAAGGAAACGGTTCCGAGCGTTTCCCGCGTCGCCGTGTTGTGGAACCCGGACCATGCCGATCCGGAGTTTCGCGAGACCGCCCGCACGGCGAAATCGCTCGGCGTGACGGTGCAATCGCTCGAAGTGCGCCGGGCCACCGACTTTCAGGGCGCCTTCGATAAGGCCCTTCAGGGCAAGGCCGAGGCCCTGCTGATCGTATCGAGCCGGCTTCTGCTGCAACAGCGGCGGCAGATTACCGAGTTCGGCACCAAGAACCGCATCATCATGGTCGGCAATTGGGCGGCGTGGGCTCCCGACGGATTGCTGCTAACCTATGGCCCGAATGCCCCCGAGATGATCGGACGGGTCGCTCTCTATCTGGACAAGGTGCTGAAAGGCGCTCGTCCGGGCGATTTGCCGATGGAAAGGCCCACGCGATTTGAGCTGACGGTCAATCTCAAGGTGGCGAAGGAACTGGGCATCAACGTGCCGAACGCGATCATTGCGCAGGCCGATCATCAGATTGAGTAACCCAAACCTCGCGTGGTCGAGTGAGGCGGATACCATGAGCTTCGAGGCGTGGGGATGACCGACGGCGCGGCAGCCCATCGAAGGACAACGCCGGCCGGCGCTGGTAGCCTGCCGGGCATGGGGATTCGCGCCTCGCTCTCCCGCGCCGCGGGACTGTTCCGGAAGCCGGCCACGCCGCCGGCGTCCCTCCCCGGCGACGCCCCCTCCTCCAAGGTCCGCAACCGGCTGTTCAGCAAATACGTCGGCCTGTTCGCCGCGGTGGTATCGGTCGCGCTGCTCGCCAACGGCATGTTTGACGTCTGGTTCTACTACCAGGAGCACAAGGCGTCGCTGGTCCGCATTCAGCGGGAGCAGGCGGAAGCCGCATCGGCCAAGATCGGCCAGTTCGTCACCGAGATCGAGAGCCAGCTCGGCTGGACCACGCAGTTGCCGTGGTCCGCGGGCTCCATCGACCAGCGGCGCTTCGACGCGCTGCGGCTGCTTCGCCAGGTGCCGGCAATCACCGAGCTGTCGCAGCTCGACGCCACCGGCAAGGAGCGCCTGCGTGTCTCCCGCCTCGCCATGGACGTGATCGGCAGCGACACCGATTTTTCCAAAGAGCCGAAGTTCACCGAGGCCGTAGCCAACAAGGTCTATTACGGCCCGGTCTATTTCCGCCGCGAGTCCGAGCCCTACATGACTCTGGCCGTGGCTGGCACCCGGCGCGACGCCGGCGTCAGCGTGGCGGAGGTCAACCTCAAGCTGATCTGGGACGTGGTTTCGCAGATCAGGGTCGGCGAGCGCGGCCACGCCTACGTGGTGGGCGCAGAGGGCTGTCTGATCGCGCATCCCGACATCAGCTTCGTGCTGCGCAACACCGACATGTCCAGTCTGGCGCAGGTGAAAGCGGCGCGCGCTGGCGCCAGCAACAGAATCGACGTGGTCCAGACGTTTACGAATATCCAAGGCCGCGAGGTGCTGACGGCCTACGCTCCGGTGCCCAAACTCGGCTGGCTGGTGTTCGTCGAGCTGCCCGTCGAAGAGGCCTACGCGCCGCTCTATGCTGCTTTTCAGCGCCTGGCTCTGATCCTGCTCGCCGCGCTGGGGTTCGCCGTCCTTGCGGGCATCTTCCTCGCGCGGCGCATGGTCGGTCCGATTCAGGCGCTGCAAGCGGGCGCCGCGCGGATCGGCAGCGGCGATCTCGGCCAGCGCATCTCCATTAAGACCGGCGACGAGTTAGAGGCGCTTGCCAATCAATTCAACGACATGGCGGCGAAGCTCCAGGATTCCCTTGAAGGACTGGAGAACAAGGTCGAAGCACGCACCCAGGAGCTCAAACAATCGCTGCAGCAACAGATGGCGACCGCGGAAGTTCTTAAAGTCATCAGCCGTTCGACCTTCGATCTGCAAGCCGTGCTCGACACCCTCGTCGCATCCGCTGCACGTCTCTGCTCGGCTGACAAGGGCGTGATCTTCTTGCGCGAAGGCGACGTCTATCGGATTGACGCGAATTACGGATTCTCCCCTGAGGCGATCGAGTACGCGCAGACGCATCCTTTGGCGCCGAACGAAGACAGCGTGACCGGTCGGGTGGCGCTGTGGGGGCGAACCGTTCATGTTCCGGATGTCCTTGCCGATCCCGCCTACAAGGAGTCGGGCTACCAGCGCACATTCGGCTATCGCACCAATCTCGGAGTGCCGCTGCTTCGCGAAGGCACCACCATCGGTGTGTTCGTGCTGACGCGCGACGAGGTCAACGCATTTACACCCGCGCAAATCGACGTCGTGACCACGTTCGCTGACCAGGCCGTTATCGCCATCGAGAACGTCCGACTGTTCAATGAGGTGCAGGAAAAGAGCCGCGAACTGGAAATCGCCAGCCGGCACAAGTCGCAGTTCCTGGCCAACATGAGCCATGAGTTGCGCACCCCGCTCAACGCCATTATCGGCCTTTCCGAGATGATGGTGGCGAACGCGCCGCGTTTCGGCACGGAAAAGGCGCTGGAGCCGCTGCGCCGGGTGCATCGCGCCGGCACCCACCTGCTCGGCCTGATCAACCAGGTGCTGGACCTCTCCAAGATCGAGGCCGGCAAGCTGGAGCTGACGCCGGAGTCCGTCGGCATCGCGCCGCTGGTGGACGAGGTGATCGGCACGGCGCGCCAGCTCGCCGAGCAGAACGGCAACAAGCTCACCGTGGAAAGCCCGACCGATCTGCCGCCGATCACCGTCGATCCGATGCGGCTGCGTCAGATCCTGCTCAACCTGCTCAGCAATGCCTGCAAGTTCACAAAGAACGGCGAGGTCACCCTCACCGTTCAACGCGCCAAGGCCGATGGACGCGCCTGGATCGAGTTCGCAGTCCGCGACACGGGCATCGGCATGACGCCCGAGCAAATGGGCAAGCTGTTCGAGGAGTTCACGCAGGCCGAGGCGTCCACCGCCCGGCGCTACGGCGGCACCGGGCTCGGCCTCGCCATCACCCGCCGGCTCGCCCGCATGATGGGCGGCGACGTCGCCGTGACGAGCGAGGCCGGCAAAGGTTCGATTTTCACGGTTCGTCTGCCCGGCCCGGACGAGCCGCAGCGCACGGGTTCGGCGCCTTCTCCATCCACCCAGCGGTCCAACTGCGTCCTGGTGATCGACGACGACGCCATCGCCCGCGACCTGGTCGCGGACCAGCTCAAAAGCGAAGGGTTCGAGGTCGTGACCGCCAGCGGCGGCCTCGAGGGCATCAAGCTCGCCAAGGAATTGCGGCCGGCGGCGATCACGCTCGACGTGATGATGCCCGATCTCGACGGCTGGTCGGTGCTTGCAGCGCTACGGCAGGACGCGGACCTTGCCGACACGCCCGTCATCATGGCGACCATCGTGGACGAGCAGCGTCGCGGCGCGACGCTCGGCGCTGCTGGCTATCTGGTCAAACCGATCGAGCGCGAGCGCCTGCGTGCCCTGGTTCAGCGGTTCCGTTCGGCGGATTCGCCCGCCCGCATCCTCATTGTCGACGACGACGCGACGCAACGCGAGCGCG
Source organism: uncultured Alphaproteobacteria bacterium (assembly GCA_963758225.1). Classification (GTDB taxonomy): domain Bacteria; phylum Pseudomonadota; class Alphaproteobacteria; order Rhizobiales; family Xanthobacteraceae; genus Z2-YC6860. The sequence goes on from CAVWUJ010000009.1 coordinate 454,450, forward strand.
TGCGGTCCTGGCTTGAGGACCAGAACTGGTCCATCATCGAGGCGACGAACGGACGCGAAGCGCTGAGAAAGCTGTTCGAAACCAAGCCCGACCTCATCCTGCTCGACCTGATGATGCCTGAGATGAACGGCTTCCAGGTTGTCGCAGCGCTCCAGCAGTCGAAAGACTGGCAGAACATTCCGGTTATCGTCATTACCGCCCACGATCTCACCGCCACCGAGCGCGAGCGCCTGAACTCCGGCGTGGTGTCGGTGCTGGTCAAGGAATCGTTCCGGCCGGCGGATCTGGTGTCCCGCATTCGCCGGCTGATCCCCTCGGAGCGCAAGCAAGTGCCGGAAGCCGTATCGTGATCCGACTCCTCTACGTCGAAGACAACGACGATAACGTCTACATGCTCAAGATGCGGCTCGAGCTCCTCGATGAGTTCGAGGTGCTGGTCGCCGAGGACGGTGAGAAGGGCGTGGCCGCGGCAGCCGAGCACAAGCCCGATCTGATCCTGATGGACCTGGATCTGCCGGTGATCGACGGCTGGGAAGCGACACGGCGGCTCAAGGCCGATCTCGCGACGCAAAGCATTCCGGTGATCGCGCTGTCGGCGCACGCGCTGGCCGGCTCGCGCGAGAAAGCGCTGGAAGCCGGCTGCGACGACTTCGACACCAAACCGGTCGAGTTCGATCGCCTGCTCGGAAAAATCCGCTGTTTGCTTCAGGCCAGAGCCACCTAAACGCCCAAGCCACCAAGCGCAGTCAGCAAGTCGACCATGGGCTGCTTCGGGCGTTGCCGCTCTCAAGCTCGCTTCAGGAGATATCAGATCCGTCCCAAGAACGTTCAAGCTCGCGCGCGGAGGATGGTGTCGCGCACGGAGGCCCCGTCTCGGCGCCCAGGATGGAGGAAATAATGTTTCTCTTGAAGGACACTGTACGAACGCTGGTGCTCAGCCTGATAGCGCTGCGTAGCAGTCAGAGATTGCTCAACCACCGGGAAACATCGCTGAGCAGCAGAACGTCTCCGAGACCCGCAGAAAGATCCAGGAAAACCAAGCTCTCTAGAGCATTTCTCGCATCCGTTGTGGATATCGGGGAATGCAATTTGACTCCACATACTCGCCCAAATTGTACTCAGGGGCAGCCGCAAAGGGGCGGCATGGGGGTCATCCATGTACAAGTCCGCATACGCAGTTGTGGCACTGCTTGCACTTGGTGCTTGCCACACGCCAAATATTCCGGACGCGCTCGGTGAGCGAGAGCTACGACCGCCACGTCAAGGCATCACGGTGGGCTCGCTTTATTACGTGCGCGAGTCTCCAACGAGCGAGCTCTCAGCACCGGCAAATCTTGAGCAGCTCTGCACAGTCAATCTCGCAGCTTACGGGGTAACCTCCCCACAGCAACACCCAGTAGCAGATGTAGATCTGCTCTCGAAGTATGATGCCTCAGGTTCACTCGAAGGCGTCAAGACGAGTTTCTTGAGCCTCGGTCTGAGCGGAGGACTCAACGACTACTTCGAATATAAGCTGGTGAACGCAAAGCGATCCGAGATCGACTACAATCAGGCCGAACAAATTTACAACGCGCGGGCATTCCGCCGAGACTGCCGCACTTGGCGCGGCAATATCGGAGGTCACGCATGGGGCATTTATCAAATTCGATCCATCACCACTGGCGACCTAACGTTTTCGAGGAAGTGGGGCGGAAACGTTACAGGAGAGGCGGCTGTGAAACTGAGAGCGCTGGAGCCCAAGCTCAAAGCTGAGCTGAAGCGCACAGCTCAGATGGGATTCAGTGGAAAGGCAATGGTTGTTAGCTTCGGACCCATCACAAGAAACTAGGTCCCCCAACAAAATACTTCCCGCCGCGTTCCAATTGGGCGCGGCGGTGTTTTTGTCTTGAATAATCATAGCTGCTTGACAGCCCTTTGTGAGACGAGGCGCAAGCTGACACAGAACAAATCGAGATAGCTAATTCTTGGACTGCGATCGCGAAGCTCAGTTAGGGAGCGGGGGATGAAGAGGTTGATATTCTGCTTTGACGGAACATGGAACAGGCTAACCGCGAAGCCGGTTCCCAGTTCGTCTACCGTCGCCAAGAGGCAGGCCTCTTATTGCAGGAGATTTACCGCGACTGGGTCCTGCCATTTCTCGTCAAGCAACTGAAGCACGGCAAGAGCAGACTAACCGGTGACCTTCTCCCCGATGAGTTGGAGATGGTCGCTAACGCTGTGGCTCATGCAGAAAGTGCGCGTTTCGCTAAGGACAACATCCTTGGGGGAACGATGGTGACTGAGGACCAAGTACGTGAGGTCTACGAGCAACCGCGCAAGGAGCTGCTCTCAGGGGGGCACCCGGCGTGACTTTACCTTCCCGGACCACCTTATGGACGGTTGGCAGGGCAGTGTGGATGTCATCACCACTGGCGAGCAGGACGACAAGAACGCAGCACTAGAGACGCTCTTCAACATCTTTCAGGTTCTCGCCAAGTTCCCACAGGCACTCCAGGACCCGGTAATGGCCCGCCTCTTCAACCAGCTTGTTGAGAAGGCAGGCGTCTCACCCCTCCTCGTTAACGGCCGAAGCGGAGCCGGTGCACAGACCGCGCCGGACACGGCAGCAGCCGCACAACTACCAACTAACATCGGCGCTCAGCCCGCAACCGCATGATGGCACCTACACGGTTGGCCTCAACAGCATCACGTGCTCGACGGACGACACAGAACATCGGGTGGAATTGCCATCCGAATAATACGTACCGTCGAAGTCGGGAGTTGCGATCTTCAGAAAGGCCATCAATGGAGCTGAGAGCGCAACGCCGAGGCGCGGTGAATCACTTTAGACGCCGCCGAGAACGACGAATGAGCCAGCCTGGAAAGTCTGGAGGCTAAGCGGAGGCTAAGACGGCCCTGAGGCGTCAAAAACGCTTGATTTTGCTGGCTGGGGCGCCTGGATTCGAACCAGGGAATGGCGGAATCAAAATCCGCTGCCTTACCACTTGGCTACGCCCCAACGCCGTCCCTGCGGGCCGCGGCAACGCACGCCCGGCCGCCGAACGCGCGCCCGATATAGCGGCGCGGCGCCTGTCAGGCAATGCATGCCGGCCCGCCCGGTGCACGGCCCTCGTTGACCTGCGGCTCCCGCGACTTAGGATCGGCGTCATGGCCTATCGCGCTCCCGTTGCCGACATCGCCTTCAGTCTGATGCACAGCGCCGGGCTGGAGCGCACGCTTTCGGGCGGCGAACTGTCGGCCGGGGATCTGACCGCGATCCTTGAGGAGGCCGGGCGCTTCGCAAACGACGTGATCGCCCCGCTCAACGTGCCGGGAGACCGCCACGGCGCTCGCTTCCACGACGGCCGGATCGAAATGCCGCCCGGCTGGACGGAGGCCTATCGGGCCTGGTCGGCCGCCGGCTGGAACGCGGTGTCGGCGCCGGCGGAATGGGGCGGCCAGGCCCTGCCGCACGCCCTCAACGCCGCCTGCATCGAAATGTGGAACGCGGCCTCGATGGCCTTCGGCATCGGCCCGGTGCTGACGATGGGCGCGATCGACGCCCTGGCCACCCACGGTTCGGACGCACTCAAGCAGTCCTATCTTTCCAGGCTGGTCTCCGGCGAATGGATGGGGACGATGCAACTCACGGAGCCGCAGGCCGGCTCCGACGTCGGCGCTCTGCGCACCCGCGCCGAACGCGCGGGCGACGGCAGCTACCGACTCAAGGGTCAGAAGATTTTCATCACCTACGGCGAGCACGAACTCACCGACAACATCGTCCACTTCGTGCTGGCGCGGCTGCCGGACGCGCCGCCCGGCACGCGCGGCATTTCGCTGTTTCTGGTACCGAAGCATCTGCTCGATCCCGATGGCTCGCCCGGCGCGCGCAACGACATCCGGGCCCATTCGATCGAGCACAAGCTCGGCATTCACGCGTCACCGACCTGCACCATGATCCTCGGCGATGGCGACGGCGCCGTCGGCTATCTCGTCGGCGAGGAGAACCGCGGACTCGCCTGCATGTTCACGATGATGAACCGCGCGCGGCTCGCGGTCGGTCTGCAGGGCGTCGGCATCGCCGAGCGGGCCTATCAGCAGGCGCTCGGCTACGCCCGCGAACGCCGCCAGGGCCGTGCTCCGGGATCGAACGAAGCCGCATCGCCGATCGTCGCCCATCCGGACGTGAAACGGATGCTGCTCACCATGAGCGGGCTGACCCGCGCGGCGCGCGCGATCTGCTACGCGACCGCGGCGACGATCGATGCGGCGGAGCATGGCGAGGACGGCGCACGAGCCGCGGCCAACGAACGCGCCTCGCTTCTCACCCCGATCGCCAAGGCCTTCGCCACCGACATCGGAATCGAAGTGGCCTCGCTCGGCGTGCAGGTGCACGGCGGCATGGGCTTCGTCGAAGAGGCCGGCGCGGCGCAGCACCTGCGCGACGCGCGGATCGCCGCGATCTACGAGGGCACGAACGGCATTCAGGCGATCGATCTGGTCACCCGCAAGCTGCCGCAGTCGGGAGGCGCCGCGGTGCGGGACTATGTCGATACGCTGCGGCAGACCGTGGCCGAGGTGGAGGCGGCCGACGCACCGGCCTTCGGCCGCACGCGCGAACGTCTTGCGGAGGGGGTCAACGCGCTATCGCGCACGACGGACTGGCTGCTTGCGACGCTGGATCGCGACCCAGCGGCGGCGCTCGCGGGTGCAACCCCCTACCTGCGGCTGTTCGGCATCGTCGCAGGCGGATGCCTGCTCGCGGCCGAGGCGCTCGCGGCCCAACGGCTTTCCCAGGACGGCGAAAGCCGCACCGTGCTGGCGCGGTTCTTCGCCGAACACATCGTGGTTCAGGCGCCGGCGCTGGAGCGCGAGGTGATCGAGGGCGCCGCCAGCGTCAACGACGGCGATGCCGCGTTGTCATAGCGGCTTGAATCATAGCGGCTTGAGCCCAGCTTCGATCTCCGCCCGGCGAGGCTCCAGAAACGGCGGCAGCGCGAGCCGCTCGCCCAACCTGTCCGCCGGCTCGTCGGTCGCGAATCCGGGACCGTCGGTCGCGATCTCGAACAGAATGCCGTTCGGCTCCCGGAAATACAGACTCCGGAAATAGAAGCGGTCGACCGGTCCGCTGTTCGGCACGCGCATCGCCTGCAGACGCTCGACCCAGGCGTCGTACTGCGCATCCGGGGTTCGGAACGCAACATGATGGACGCCGCCCGCGCCCTGCTCCGCCGCAGGCAGGCCGGGCTGGACCGCGACGTGAAGCTCGGCCGCGGGACCGCCTTCGCCCATCGCGAACACATGGACGGTGTCCTGCCCGCGTTCGGGATGCGAATAATCGCGCACCTTTCGCATGCCCATCGCGCCGGTCAGCACCGCCTCGGTCGGCCGCAGATCCGGCACGCTCAGCATGATCGGACCGAGCCCGCGAATCTGATGCTCGCCCGGAACCGGGCTGCCCTGCCACGGCCGCGCGTCGCCATCCCCGCCATCGTCGACGAGCGACAGGCGCTGGCCCTCGGGATCCTCGAAGTCGAGGGTCGCACGGCCGTCCCGCACCCCGATATGGCCATGCCGTACGCCGGCTTCGCCTAGGCGGGCCAACCAGTACGGCAGGCTCGCACCTGAGACACGAAGCGAGGTGCGCGCGATGGAATGGGTTCCGCGGCGCTCCCGCGGGGCTGGCCAGTCGAAAAACGTCAAGTCGGTGCCCGGGCGCGCCTCGCCGTCGGCGTAGAACAGGTGATAGGCGCTGACGTCGTCTTGGTTCACGGTCTTCTTCACCAGCCGCATGCCGAGGATCTGCGTGTAGAAGTCGCAGATTGCCGGGTGCATCGGCGGAAATCGCGGTCAGGTGATGGATGCCGGTCAGTTGCATGGAACTCTCGCGTTCTGTCCTCGAATGACCGTGATGTAATCACCCTGTGCGGGTTCGCGAGAGCGAGACCGCGCGGGCCCCGGAGAGAAGCCCGTGGCCGCCGCAATCCACAGTGCGCTTCAAGGCTATCGTGGCGCGCCCCAAGCGGCTAAACGGACGCCAGCGCCCCGCTCCATTCAAAATCCGGGACCGAGCCATGACAACCCTTCTGGTCACGCATTCCGCCGGGCTCAACCACGTGACGCCGCCCGGGCATCCGGAGCGGCCGGACCGTCTGCGGGCCGTGGCGCAGGCGCTGGAGGCTGAGCGCTTCCAGACGCTGGCGCGGGTCGAGGCGCCGATGTCGGACATCGAAACCGTCTCGCTGTGCCACCCGCGGGCTTTCGTCGAGGAAATCCGCGACATCTCGCCGAAAGAGGGCATGATTCAGATCGACGGCGACACCTCGATGTCCCCCGGCACGTTCGAGGCGGCGCTGCGGGCGGTCGGCGGCGCGACTCTCGCCGTCGACGAGGTGATCGGCGGCAAGGCCGCCAACGCCTTCGTCGCGATGCGTCCGCCCGGCCATCATGCCGAGACCGCGCGGCCGATGGGCTTCTGCTTTTTCAACACGGCGGCCATTGCCGCTCGGCATGCGCAGAGGGTGCACGGTCTCGGTCGGGTGGCGATCGTCGACTTCGACGTGCACCACGGCAACGGCTCGCAGGAGATCTTCTGGGCCGATCCCAGCGTGATGTACGCCTCCACCCACGAGATGCCTCTCTATCCCGGCACCGGCGCCGTCGGCGAGCGCGGCGAACACGACACGATCGTCAACGCGCCGCTGCGCGCCGGCGACGGCGGAGAGCGGTTCAAGGCGGCGTTCGAGGAGCGCATCCTGCCGCGGCTCGCCGCCTTCGGCCCCGACCTCGTGATTGTTTCCGCCGGCTTCGACGCCCACGCGCGCGATCCGCTCGCCAATTTGCAGCTGACCGAAGCCGATTTCGGCTGGGCCACCCGCAAGCTGATGGAGATCGCCGACCGTCACTCAAACGGCCGTCTCGTCTCCGTGCTCGAGGGCGGCTACGACCTGCAAGGCCTCGGCCGCTCGGTCGCCGAGCATGTCACCGCGCTGATGCGTGGCTGACCGAATGAACGCCGGAATGCTGGCCAGCGCCTGCCCTGCCCCCTACGCTGCCGTCTCGCGAGAGGAGCGCCCGTGATCCGGCGGCGGCACGTCATCTACGTCCAGGGCTACGATCCCCGCGGCCACGCCGAATATTATCGGATGTTTCGCGGCGAGTATCGCAAGCACCTCGCGCTCTACGGTCTGCGCGGTCGCATCGAGCGACCGGACGACCGCTCCGATCCGCTCGCCAGCGAATGGACGGTCGAGACGGAGGGGCGCGGCTGGCAGGTCCACACCACCTACGAATTCCTGCGCTGGGAGGACATCATCCGGCGCGATTTCCAGCGCCCGATCTGGTGGGTCGTTCCGAAGGCCGTCGCGATGATCGTGCGATCGCTGTTCAACGGCGTCTTTTTCCGGGTCGCGCGCGCGCACTGGCGGTTCGGGCTGTTCATCGCCTATCCGTTCGTGCTGCTCGCGCTGTGGCTGGCGCTGGGCGCCGTCGCCGGCGTGGCCGTGGCCGGTCTGGTCGAGCGCGCCGGCATGCCGTTCGCGCTCGGGATTCCGCTCGGGGCCGCGGCGGGGCTGGCGGTCGCAGCCCTCACCATCCGTCGCACGGAATTGAAAACCTATCTGCTCTATCTTTTGCAGGACGCCGCATCGACCGCGCAATACGCCGGCCGACAGCGGCCGGACTGGGACGAGCGCCTCGACCGATTTGCCGACCGCGTGGTCGAGGCCGCACAGCGGGCGGAGGCGGACGAGATCGTGGTCGTCGGCCACAGTTCGGGCTCCTTCCTTGCCGTCGACGTCCTGGCGCGCGCCCTGGAGCGCGATCCCGCACTCGGCCGCAGGGGCGCGCACGTGGCGCTACTGACCGTCGGCGGCAATCTGCCCATCGTCGGGTTTCACCCGTCCGCGGGCTGGTTTCGGGACCGGCTCGCCCGGCTCGCCGCGGAGCCGACGGTCGCCTGGGTCGACTACCAGTCGCGTCGCGACATCATGAACTTCTTCCGGTTCGATCCCGTGGCCGGCCATCGGATCAACCTCGCCAACCGGTGCAATCCGACGGTTCGCACCGTCCAGTTCCGCAACATCGTCAGCGCCGAACGGTTCTCGCAATTGCGCTGGCGGTTCTTCGATCTGCACTTCCAGTTTCTGCGGGCGAACGAGAAGCCCGACGCCTACGACTACTTCATGATCGTCGCCGGCCCGGTTTCGCTCGCCGCGCGCGCGGCCGATCCCGAACGGGCTGTGGCGGCCGTCGGACCGGACGAGGCCGTCGCGCGCGACGCGCTTTCCGCCCTCTCCAATGCCGGGCCGAAGTCCACGAACGCCGGCCCTCGCACCGCAGCGCGAATGTGATACAAGCGAACGCCGGTTCGCCGGCGCCGCGACCGATCACGACGGATTTTTCTGAAGACGGAATTCTCATGGCCGACGCCTCCGACATCAAAACCATGACCTTCGAGCGTGCGATCGAAGATCTCGAAGTCGATCGTGAAGCGGCTCGAGGAGGGCAAGGTTCCGCTTGAGGAATTGGTCAAGATCTACGAGCGCGGCGAGGCGCTGAAGCGCCGCTGCGAGGAATTGCTGCGCCAGGCCGAAGCCCGCGTCGAGAAGATCGCCCTCGACGCATCGGGCAAGCCCAGCGGCACCGAGCCGCTGGACGTGAACTGAGCGACGCGGGCGCGATCTCGCGCGAACCCGGCGTCTACTTCTTCTTGTAGACCAGCAGGGTCTTGAAATCGCCGACCTTGCGGACGGACTTCGACTTCGCCCACTTCGCGATGATCGGCGCGGCCTTATGGAAGGCCATCGAGCGCGTGTAGAAGAGAATGTGGCCGCCCTTCTTGGTCTTCTCGGTGAACAGGTCGAGCAGCTTGGCGTCGGTATAGCCGCCGTACTGCTTGCTGGCCGTGTTCGGGAAGAAGAACTCGCAGAGGTGGAACATCGTCACCACGTCGAACTCGGGCAGCAGCGCCGCATTGGTGAGATAGATGTCGCCGAAATAGCAGAGATAGTTCTTGGCGACCTTGGCGTTCTTGGTCACGAGGTCGACGTAGGCGTCGTACTCTTCCTTGGATGCGGTGATGCAGAACGTGCGATTGCCGCGCGCAGCCTGCTTGATCCCGACGACGTGATGCGTGCCGCTGCCGAAGTGATAGATCTGCTTGTTCTTAAGTTTCTGCTTGGCGACCCAGTCGTTGAAATGGACGTCGCACGGGCAGACGTCCTCGTGCAGATCCCACTTGTCGGTCCAGTAGTTCATCTTCGGCATCGGCGGTTTCCTCCGTGTGCGGAATTTGTTGGCATCAGGCGGGTTGCGACGCAAGTCCGTCATTTCCCGACGGAACGTTTGCGCCGTTCATTTCTATGGTCCGTTCGTGGAATTCCCGCAGCACCCCTCGCCGGTCGACGGACAGGATCATTGTCTGCGGCAGCCGTTCGAGCAAGATGCGATAAAGCTCGCGGCCCGCAGCGTCGTCGAGGGTCGAGACCGGCTCGTCGAACATCAGGACGGCCGGCTTTCTCATCAGGGCGCGCGCAAACGCGATGCGCTGCTGCTCGCCGCCCGGCGAGCATGACGCTCCAGTCAGCCTCTTCGTCGAGCCGCAACGCCAGATGGCCGAGCCCGACGTCGGCCAGCGCCTGCCGCACATCCTCGTCCCGCGTGGCCTCGACCGGCATCGGATAGGCCACAGCCTGCCGCAGCGTGCCGAGCGGAAAATACGGGCGTTGCGGCATCACCAGAACATCGGCGCCGTCCGGCAGACGGACCTCGCCCTCGCCTGGCGGCCAGAGCCCGGTCAGCGCGCGAAACAGGCTCGATTTCCCCGCGCCGGACGGCCCCGTGATCAGCACACGGTTGCCGGGCTTCATGTCGATGCTGTCGGCACGTGCGACCGTCGCGCCGCTCGGCAGGCGCAGCGCCAGCGCGCTGGCATGCATGTTGGTTCCCCCTCCCTCGGCGACACGAATGATCCCCGCACCTCCGGCCTCCTGCGCATCGACCGCCGCCATCGCCTGCTCCATCTGGTAGAGCCGGTCCATGATCGCGCGCCATTCGGCGAGGCGCGCATAGGCGCTGACGACGAAGGCGAAGCCGGCCTCGACCCGCTGGAACGCCAGCGCCGACTGGAACAGCGTGCCGAGCGGAATCGCGCCGACCAGGTAGGCCGGAGCCACGACCAGCGTCGGCACCAGCGTCGAGACATGGCCGTAGCCGGACGTGAAGGCCGTCAGCTTGGTCTGGCGCGCGACCAGCGCGGTCCAGTTGCGGACCAGATTGCCGAACCGCCGTCCCAGCTCCTCGCGCTCCACCGGCTCGCCGCGCATCAGCGCGACCGGCTCGGAATGATCCGCAGTGCGCACGATCGCGAACCGGAAGTCGGACTCGAACCGCTGCTGGTTGAAGTTCAGGCCGACCAGCCGCCAGCCGATCCAGTGCGCGACCAAGCGTGCCGATCGCCGCATAGGCCAGGGCACCGACGATCAGGTAGCCGGGAAACGAAAGGTCGGTGCCGAACAGCGGCAGTGGCGTCGTGAGCGACAGCCCCCAGAGAATGTAGGAAAACGACAGCAACGCGACAATGCTCCCGAGCAGGCCGGTGCCGAGTTCGTGGGTGCGCTGAATGAACAGATAGACGTCGTTGGCGATGCGCAGGTGAATGTTGTCGATCGTCGATATCGACGAAGCGCACCCGGTAATGCCGCCCCTCCGCCATCCAGACCGATACATAATTGTCGGTCATCCAGCGTCGCCAGCGGATTTGGAGGGTTTGCCCGAAGTAATATTGCGACATGGTCGCCGTGATCGCGCCCACCGCAATAAAGCAGAAGGTGACCAGTTCGGCCTGAAACGCATCCCAGTTGCGCGCTTCGAGCGCGTTGAAAAACCGGGCGTTCCATTGCGTGACCAGAACGGCGACGTAAACCAGCCCCAGCTCCGCCCCCACCACCGCGGCCAGCAGAAGCCGCCCCGGCAGCCGGTCCTCGGACCGGAAATACGGCATCGCCACGACGAAAAAAATGCGCAGCGTCTCAGCAACCTTGCTCATCGAATCCGTTCCCCTGCCCCCGTCGGGGCGAGGCAATATAGGCGAAAGCGCGGGGCCGTATCAGCCTTGCTGACGATCGGGCCAACCGCCGGGGCGAGGCACCCCAATGGCGAATTGCGAAGGCCCTTCAAACTGGTATAAGCGGGACAGTCGGCAGACACCCTGGGGCGGAACCTGCCGGCTGAAGGCCTTGGAGACTTTGGTGGCACCGCTCTCGCAGACGCCCCTTCTCGATCAGATCGACATTCCGGAAGACTTGCGGAAGCTCGAAGCCGGCCAGTTGCGGCAACTGGCCGATGAACTGCGCACGGAAACCGTCAACGCGGTTGCAGTGACGGGCGGCCATCTGGGCGCGGGGCTCGGCGTGGTGGAGCTGACGGTCGCCCTGCACCATGTGTTCGACACGCCGCGCGACCGGCTGATCTGGGACGTCGGCCACCAGGCCTATCCCCACAAGATCCTCACCGGGCGCCGCGACCGCATCCGGACGCTTCGGCAGGGCGGTGGCCTGTCCGGCTTCACCAAGCGCACCGAGAGCGAATACGACCCGTTCGGGGCCGCCCATTCTTCGACCTCGATCTCGGCCGGGCTCGGCATGGCCGTGGCGCGCGACCTGAAAGGCGAGAGCAACAATGTCATCGCCGTGATCGGCGACGGCGCCATGTCGGCCGGCATGGCCTACGAGGCGATGAACAACGCCGGCGCGATGGATTCCCGGCTGATCGTGATCCTCAACGACAACGACATGTCGATCGCGCCGCCGGTCGGCGCGATGTCGGCCTATCTGTCGCGGCTTCTGTCCGGCAAGACCTACATGCGGCTGCGCGACATCGGCAAGCAGCTTGCGCATCGCTTTCCGAAATTCATCGAGGAGAAGGCCGAGCGCGCCGAGAAGTTCGCGCGCGAGTTCTGGACCGGCGGGACGCTGTTCGAAGAACTGGGCTTCTATTACGTGGGCCCGATCGACGGCCATAACCTGGATCACCTTCTTCCCGTGCTGCGCAACGTGCGCGACTCGCAGAAGGGTCCGGTGCTGGTTCACGTCGTGACCCAGAAGGGCAAGGGCTACGCCCCGGCAGAGACCTCCGCCGACAAGTATCACGGCGTGGTCAAGTTCGACGTCGCGACCGGCACGCAGGCCAAGTCCAAGTCCAACGCGCCGGCTTACACCAGGGTGTTCGCCGAGAGCCTGATCCGCGAGGCGCGCAAGGACGAGCAAATCGTCGGCATCACAGCGGCGATGCCCTCGGGCACCGGTCTCGACCTGTTCGCCGAAGAGTTTCCCCGGCGCAGCTTTGACGTCGGCATCGCGGAGCAGCATGCCGTGACCTTCGCTGCGGGCCTTGCGTCCGAAGGGTTCAAACCCTTTGCCGCGATCTATTCGACGTTCCTGCAGCGCGCCTACGATCAGGTCGTGCACGACGTGGCGATCCAGTCGCTGCCGGTGCGCTTCGCGATCGATCGCGCCGGCCTCGTCGGCGCCGACGGCCCGACGCACGCCGGTTCGTTCGATATCGCCTATCTCGGATGCCTGCCGAACTTCGTGGTGATGGCCGCCGGCGACGAGGCCGATCTCGTCCACATGGTCGCGACCCAGGCTGCGATCGACGATCGCCCGTCCGCGCTGCGCTATCCGCGCGGCGAAGGTCTCGGCGTCACCATGCCCGAAGAGGGCCTGCCGCTCGAAATCGGCAGAGGCCGCATCGTCCGCGAGGGCGGAAAGATCGCGCTGCTGTCGTTCGGCGCGCGGCTCGGCGAGTGCCTGAAGGCCGCCGAAGAGCTGGGCGCCTTCGGTCTGCCGACCACAGTCGCCGACGCGCGCTTTGCCAAGCCGCTCGACGTCGATCTCGTCCTGCGGCTCGCGCGCGAGCACGAGGTTCTGATCGCCATCGAGGAGGGCTCGATCGGCGGCTTCGGCGCCCAGGTGTTCCAGGCGCTCGCCGAACACGGCGCGCTCGACCGCGGCCTTAAAATCCGGGCGATGGTCCTGCCGGACGTGTTCCAGGATCAGGACAGCCCCAGCGCGATGTACGCGCAAGCCGGGCTGGACGCGCGGGGCATCGTCGCCAAGGTGTTCGAGGCGCTCGGCAAGACCGTGCCGGTCGAGGCCGGCAAGCTCGCCTGACATCGATTTCCGTGATGCATCCATCACGCCGGCCGATCAGGCGACGAATTCGTTGCGGTTTGGCCGCACGATCGGCCGAACTATCGCGCCGGACGCCCCTCGGCCTTCCTAATTCCTTCATGTTGGACCATTAGATCGCGACGAACGCCCGCCCGACCTGGCGGGCGTCATTGCCTGTGGACGTCCATGACCGTACCGCAATCCACCCTCGCGGAGCCCGCGATGGCTGCCGCGCGCCGCACCGAATGGCGGACCGAGCTGAGCGACACACTCAAGCTCGCTCTGCCGATTGCGCTCACGCAGCTCGGCCAGGTGGCGATGATGACGACCGATCTCGCCCTGCTCGGACGGCTCGGCGACAGCGTCGTCGCAGCCTCCGCGCTGGCGCATACGGTGCTGTTCGCAGCGTTCGTGATCGGAATGGGCATCGTCTCGGCGGTGTCCCCGCTCGCCTCTCAGGCGGTCGGCGCGCGCCAGCCCCGCATGGTCCGGCGCGCACTGCGCGTCGGGCTGTGGGCCGCGACGCTGCTCGGCGTTCCGCTGTCGCTCTCGCAGCTTTACGGGGAAGAGCTCTTGCTCGCGCTCGGCCAGAGTCCGGGAGCGGCGGCGCTCGCCGCGCAATATCTCCAGGGGCTGGCCTGGAGTCTCGTGCCCGCGTGGTGGTTCATCGCGCTGCGCGGCTTCATGCAATCGGTGAACCGGCCCGAGCCCGCACTCTGGATCACGCTGGTCGCCATTCCCGCCAATGCGCTTCTCGCCTACGCGCTCATTTACGGCGCGTTCGGTCTGCCGCGGCTCGAACTGTTCGGCGCGGGGCTCGCCACCACGATCGTCACGATTGGCATGTGCGCTGCCGCAGTCTGGGTCTGCTATGCCTGCCGGCCGTTCTGGAAATATCGCATCCTCGGCCGCTTCTGGCGCGCCGACTGGCCGCTTTTCGCCCGGCTGTTCGCCATCGGTGCGCCGATCTCCGGCACCATGCTGCTGGAGTACGGCGTGTTCGCCGCAGGCGCGATCCTGATGGGCTGGATCGGGACGGCGGAGCTGGCCGCGCATCAGATCGCGATCACGGTGGCGTCCATCATGTTCATGGTGCCCTTCGGCATTGCGATGGCTGCGACGGTGCGCGTCGGTCACGCGGTGGGGCGTCGCGACAGTCCGGCGACGCGGCGCGCCGGCATGATGGCGATCGTGATGGGCGCTGCCTTCATGGCGGCGATGACGGTGCTGGTCATCGTCACGCGCGATTTCATCCCGCTGCTGTTCCTCGGAGCCGGCTCCGGCCCCGACAACGCAACGCATGCTCTGGCCGCCATGCTGCTGGTGCTCGGCGCGAGCTTCTTCATTGCCGACGGCGTGCAGGCGGTTGCGGCGGGCGCGCTGCGCGGGCTCAACGACACGCGCGTGCCACTGCTCTTTTCGGCGATCTGCTTCTGGGCGGTCGGTTTCACCGCCTGCTATGGGCTCGGCTTCACGTTGGGATACGGCGCTGCCGGAATCTGGATCGGGCTGACGATTGGCCTGATCCTCTATGCATTTCTGTTGATCTGGCGGTTTCATCTCCTGACCCGACGGGGCTATCTTCCGGCGCTTGCCGCTCCGGCCTGACCCCACTTCGAGGCGATCGGATTCTTGACCGAGGTTCTGACAATCTCCGCACTCGCCCATCGCGGCGATGGCGTGGCGCAGACCGCGTCCGGCGCGGTCTATGTGCCCTATGCACTGCCCGGCGAGACCGTGGAGGCCGAAGCCGTTGCGGGACACCCCGACCGGCGGCATCTGCTGCGGGTGATCGAGCCGAGCCCGGAGCGGATCGCGCCGTTCTGCCCGCATTTCGGCGTGTGCGGCGGTTGCGCCATCCAGCACTGGCAGCCGGACCGTTATCGCGAATGGAAGCGCGGGCTCGTGGTCGAGGCGCTGGCGCAGGCGGGTCTCGACGCGCCGGTCGGCGAACTCATCGACGCGCACGGCGCGGGCCGACGGCGCGCGACGCTTCACGCCCGCCGCAGCGCCCACGACGTGCTGGAGGTGGGCTTCACGGCGGTGCGCGCGCATCAGGTCATCGGCATCGACCGCTGCCCGGTGCTGGCCCCGGCGCTGGACGGCGCCATCGCCGCCGCCTGGGCCATCGCCGAGGCGCTGCGGCCGGAACGCAAGCCGCTCGACATTCAGGTGACGGCCAGCCAGGCCGGGCTCGATGTGGACCTGCGCGGGTCCGGACCGCTGTCACCGGCGCGGACGTCTGCCCTGGGTTCGCTCGCCGCCCGTCTGCGGCTTGCGCGTCTCACGCGCCACGGCGAACTGGTACTCCAGACCGCGCCGCCGACGCTTAAGGTCGGGCGCGCAACCGTAGCGCTGCCGCCGGGCTCGTTCCTGCAGGCCACCGCCGCCGGCGAGGACGCCCTGGCGAAGGCCGTTCTCGGTCACGCGATAAAGGCGAAATCCGCGGCGGATCTGTTCTGCGGCATCGGCCCGTTCGCGCTCCGGCTTGCCGAGACGATGCGGGTGCGGGCGTTCGACAGCAGCGAAAGCGCCGTCACGGCGCTCAGGCAGGCCGCGTCGTCGACGGCCGGATTAAAGCCGGTCGAGGCGCAGACGCGAGACCTGTTTCGCCGGCCTCTGGTCCGCGAGGAGCTGAAAGGCATCGACGTCGCCGTGTTCGACCCGCCGCGGCAGGGCGCGGAGGCGCAGGCGCGCGAGCTGGCCCGCAGCGCCGTGCCGCTGGTAATCGCGGTGTCGTGCAATCCCGCCACCTTCGCGCGCGATGCATGCCTGCTCGTCGAGGGCGGCTACAAGCTCGGACCGGTCACGGCCATCGACCAGTTCCGACACACCGCCCATGTCGAACTGGTGGCGCGGTTCGAGCGATAGGCGCCGTATCCGGAGCTAGTTGCCCCAGCGCTGCTGCCAGATCTGCTCGCCGATCGAGCACGAGACCCGCTTCGGCTTGTCCTGCACCCTCATGACCTTCGGCTGCGGCACGAGCCCGGCGATCTCCAGCACCAGCTTGGTCCGGGTCGCCTCCTTGAACTGCTCGCGCTCGCGGATCGGGATGACGAAGGAGCCCGGCCCGCCGATGACGCAGTCCTCGTAGTAGATGTCGAGCTCGCCGAAATCCATCCAGGCGGTGTTGGATCGCCGCAGCAGGATCGGCAGGCCGTTGATCGTGATGCCCTGCGCCAGCACCTCGTCGCGCGTGAGGTCGACCAGCGGGCCGTTGTTGTTGACGCCGTCGCCGGACACGTCGATCACGCGGCGGATGCCGCGATAACCGCTCGACTTGAACAGCTCCGCGCCGATCAGCAATGCGCCCGAGATCGAGGTTCGCGAAGCGCGACGGTACGGCGCGCGCGCGATGTCGGCGGCAAAGCCGTCCGCGGCCTCCGGGCTGTCGATCAGCCGCCACGGAACGATCACCTCGCGGTGATGCATGCCGGCCCATTCGACATAGGTGATCGCCACCTTGCCGTGGATGCCGTTGCGCAGCGCCTTGAGAAACTCCGGCGAGGTCAGCGCGGTGACGTAGCCCTCGCGCTGCAGGGCCTGCTCGTCCGGATCCATCGAATAGGACACGTCGACCGCCAGTACGAGTTCGACGTCGACGGGAATGCCGGTCGCGCCCCGCTGGGCCAGTTGCGCGAGTTGGATCGGCGCGCCGGGTGCGGCCAGTCCGTGCAGGCCGGCACCGGTCAGAACCGCGAGGCCCGCGACGATCGCCAGAGCCGATATCCGCGCGCGCATGGAATCCTCCGTGCACCCAGCCTGCGAAGCGTGGCACGGAGTCGCGGCATTGGAAAGTGACGGAATTCGGTGGCGGGGGATAAGCCGGACGGCGCGATCAGCCGTCCGCGCTGTCCACCGCCTCGGTGGAGGCGATCTCGATCCCGAACCCGGCCAGGCCGACGTAAGTGAAACGCGCCGAGGTCAGAAGCCGGATCGAGGAGATGCCCAGATCCTTGAGAATCTGCGCACCGAGCCCCACCTCGCGCCACTGGCGCGTGCGGGCCGCCTCCGAGGCGGTCTCCTCGGACGGCAGCGCATGGGTCGGCACCCCGGCCGCGCCGTCGCGCAGGAACACGATGACGCCACGCCCCTCCTGCTTGATCCGCTGCAGCGACGAGCGCACCGGATGCGCGCCGCCGAACACGTCGCGCAGGATGTCGGCGCGGTGCAGCCGCGCCAGCACGTTCTTGCCGTCGCCGACCGGTCCGTACACGAAGGCCATGTGCTGCACGGCGTCGAACGGGGTGACGTAGGCATAGCCGGTGAGCGTGCCGATCTCGCTCTTCACCGGAAATTCGCCGACGCGCTTGACCAGCTTCTCGCGCACCTGCCGGTAGGCGATCAGGTCGGCGATCGAGAGATATTTCAGCTTGTGCTTCGCGGCGAAGTCCGCGACGGCGGCTCCGCGCATCACGGTACCGTCGTCGTTCATCAGTTCGGACAGGACGCCGACCGGCGGCAGGCCGGCGAGCTTGCAGAGATCGACGCAGGCTTCGGTGTGACCGGAGCGCATCAGAACGCCGCCCTCCTTCGCCACCAGCGGGAACACATGACCCGGACGCACGAAATCGCCGGCGCCCATGTTGTCGTTGGCCAGCGCGCGCACGGTGTTGGTGCGCTCCTCCGCCGAAATGCCGGTGGTCAGGCCGTGGCGGACGTCCACCGTGATGGTGAAGGCGGTGCCGAGCGGCGCGTCGTTGGACGTCACCATCGGATCGAGTCGCAGCCGGCGGGCGTCGTCCGCCGAAAGCGGCGCGCAGACGATGCCGGACGTGTGGCGGATCATGAATGCCATGCGCTCCGGCGTGCAGAGCGAGGCGGCGACGAACAGATCGCCCTCGTTCTCGCGGTCGTCGTCGTCGGTCACGACGACGAGTTCACCGGCTTTGAAGGCTTCGATGGCGTCTTCGACGCGCTTGTCACTGTCGAGCACGGACTTCTCGTTCATTCGGGATGAGGGAACGGCCAGGCGGCGCTTTCGCCGACCTGCCCGCGATGACGCAGATAATGATCCGCGATGACGCAAGCCACCATCGCTTCGCCGACCGGGACCGCGCGGATGCCGACGCAGGGATCATGGCGGCCCTTGGTCATGACGTCGGTCTCGTTGCCGTAGCGGTCGACGGACTTCCGCGGCGTGAGGATCGACGAGGTCGGCTTAACGGCGAAACGCACGACGACATCCTGCCCGGTCGATATGCCGCCGAGGATCCCGCCGGCATGGTTGGACAGAAACCGCGGCTTTCCGTCGTTGCCCATGCGCATTTCGTCGGCATTGTCCTCGCCCGACAGGGCGGCCGCGGCAAAGCCCGCGCCGATCTCCACGCCCTTCACCGCATTGACCCCCATAAGCGCCGAAGCGAGGTCCGCATCGAGCTTGCCGTAGACCGGCGCGCCCAGACCAGCCGGAACGCCATCGGCCACGATTTCAATGACGGCCCCGATCGAAGAGCCGGCCTTGCGGATGCCGTCCAGGTAATCTGCGAACCGCTCGGCGGCCTTTGCGTCAGGACAGAAGAATGGATTGTTGTCGACCTCGGCCCAGTCCCAGTTCGTCCGGTCTACGGCGTGCGGGCCCATCTGGATCAGCGCACCGCGCACCTTCAGGCCGGGGACGATCTTGCGCGCGATGGCGCCGGCGGCGACGCGCATGGCGGTCTCGCGCGCCGAGGCGCGGCCGCCGCCGCGATAGTCGTGCAGGCCGTATTTCACGTCATAGGGAAAGCCGGCGTGGCCGGGGCGATAGCTCGCTGCGATCGCGGAATAATCCTTGGAGCGCTGGTCCACGTTTTCGATCAGCAGCCCGATCGGAGTGCCGGTGGTCGCCTGCACGCCGGTGGCCGGGTCGGCGAACACGCCGGACAGGATCCTGACCGTGTCGGGCTCCTGCCGCTGGGTCGTGAAGCGCGACTGGCCGGGCCGCCGCCGGTCGAGATAGGGCTGGATATCGGCCTCCGAGAGCGGGATTCGGGGCGGACAGCCGTCGACCACGCAGCCGATCGCAGGCCCGTGGCTTTCGCCGAAGGTCGTGACGCGGAAAAGATGGCCGAAGGTGTTGAACGACATGGAGGTTCTGCTCGCGCCGTGTGGTAGCCCGCATGCGCGCCCGGGTCAAAGCGAAGTGCAAGCGAATGAACGGCCGTTTAGCTCGATGAACGCCGGTTAATGAGAAGCTGAACGGCCGTTAAGTTACGGAAATATAAGAGTTTTTTTGATTTCCCCGCTTGCGCGTCGGCTTTCTCCGTGCCATCGTGTTTTCACGGTAGGGGGAGGGCCCAGGGATCGTCCGCAAGCTCCGCCAAAGACCCTGTACCGGGTTCAACCGCAGCAAGGACCAGGACAATGGCGAAGAAGTCGAAGAAGAAGAAGAAGTCGAAGAAGTAATCCGGCAGGCGCGGAAACCGTCAGGGGCCCGCTGCCGTCAGATGCTCTTCGCGGACGTCGCTCGCGGCGTTCGGATTTCACCGCCGGATCCAGGTCCGGCATGCGCAACGCAGAATTCGAGGACCACCACAATGGCCAAGAAGTCGAAGAAGAAGAAGAAGTCGAAGAAGTAATCCGACAGGCGCGGACCTTGCGCTTGCGGGTTCGCGCCGTCCGATACTCTTCAGCGATCACCTTCGGGTTTTCGCCGAAACGGCTGGACGAAAGTCCGGCCGTTTTGCTTTTGGGCGGTCATTTTGCTTTGCTCGGTCTTGCGCGGTCTCGGTCTTGCGCGGTCTAAGGCACGCCGGACCGCGTGCCCCTGCCCTAGCCGTACCGGCCCATCGCCCCGTCGCGAAAGACGTAGACGCAGCCCTGCCCCACGTCCCCGAGCGAGGCTGTTTCCTTCGGCTCCAGCCCGACATGCGCCAGCAGGGCGCGGAACACGCCGCCGTGCGCGGCCACCACGGTGTCGCGGACGACGCCGTCGTACCAGCCGCCGACCCGCACCATGAGCTGCGCGTAGCTTTCGCCGCCCGGCAGAACGAAGCCCCATTTGTCGGCCTCGCGCGCCGCCAGCGCATCGGCCTCGCGCGCCTGCAATTCGGGAAAGGTGAAGCCCTCCCAGCGCCCGAACGACATTTCCATCAGCCGCGCGTCGGTGCGATAGCCGCCCGGATCGAGCCCGAGTTCGGCACGCAGGCGCTCCATCGTTTCGCGGGCCCGGCCGAGCGGCGACGCGACGAAGTCGAAGCGCTCCGCGCCGTGGCCGTCGCGCGCCAGAAGATCGCGCAGGATCGCGCCGCATTGCGTGGCCTGCCTCCGGCCGAGCGCGTTCAGCGGGATGTCGTGCTGGCCCTGCAGCCGCCGCTCGGCGTTCCAGTCGGTCTCGCCGTGCCGCACGAAATAGATGACGGGAGCGATCATCGGCGCACTCCCGACCGGGCGGTCAGTCCAGCTTTCCGACCGCGAAATCGGGCGCATCCGGATGCTTGATGCCGACGATGTGATAGCCGGCGTCGACGTGATGCACCTCTCCGGTCACGCCCTTGGAGAGGTCGGAGAGGAAATAGACCGCCGCGCCGCCCACATCCTCGAGATTCACGTTGCGCCGAAGCGGCGTGTTGTATTCGTTCCATTTCAGGATGTACCGGAAGTCGCCGATGCCGGCCGCCGCCAGCGTCTTGATCGGCCCGGACGAAACCGCGTTGACGCGGATGTTCTTCTGGCCAAGGTCGGCCGCGAGATAGCGCACCGACGATTCCAGCGCGGCCTTGGCGACGCCCATCACGTTGTAATGCGGCATCCATTTTTCAGCGCCGTAGTAGCTGAGCGTGAGCAGCGAGCCGCCGTTGCTCATCAGCTTCTCGGCGCGCTGCGCGATCGAGGTGAACGAATAGCAGGAGATCAGCATGGTCTTGACGAAGTTGTCCTCCGTCGTGTCGACGTAGCGGCCGTCGAGCTGGTCCTTGTCGGAGAAGGCGATGGCGTGAACGACGAAGTCGAGGCTGCCCCACGCTGCTGCGGCGGCGTCGAACACGGCGTCAATCGTCGCGGGATCGGACACGTCGCAATGGCCGAGCACCAGCGCGTCGACCTCCTCCGCGAGCGGCTCCACGCGCTTGCGCAGCGCATCGCCCTGGTAGGTCAGCGCGAGGTCGGCGCCATGCGCCCGGCAGGCGGTCGCGATGCCCCAGGCGATCGACCGGTTGTTGGCGACCCCCATGATCAGGCCGCGCTTGCCGCGCATCAGACCCGAGGCTTCCGCCATCGCACACCCCAATCGACGTTTTCGGCCCCAGAGCACGATCCCGATACGCGGGAACCGGTGTTTCGGAAACGGCCAGGCTCGAACGAAGAATGTCCTATGGCATAGGGTCCGGGGCCCTTCAAGGCAACCGCGTGGCGGCCTGGGGATCGGCGAAGCGATTGGCCGGCCTGCGGAATTCAAATGGAATAGCGGGCGAAAGCGCGGTGTTGATGTGGCGTAAACGGCAGCCGGGGCCGGGACGGCGGCGCAGAACGGCGCATCCGTCGCAGAGGCCATGCGACGCGTCCTTGTTCGTGCGAAGCTGGGGCGGGCCGGGATTCGAAAGCCCGCCCACCATCGAGCGGATTGGAGACGGCACGTGAGTTTCCGGCAGGGGATCGAGGCGGCCATCCCGGCGCTGCGACGCTACGCGCGGGCGCTGACGCGGGACGCCGAGACGGCAGACGATCTGGTGCAGGACACGCTGGTGCGCGCCCTGCGTTCCGAACATCTCTTTCACGGCGGAGACGTCAGGGCGTGGCTTTACACGATCCTGACCAATCTCAACCGCAACCGCCTGCGCTCGCTGGCGCGGCGGCCCACGGTGACGCCGATCGAGGATGACGACGCGCCCGACGCCGCGGGTCCGGAGGCCGGAGGCCGCGACATCGAGCGTGCGCTCGCGCTCCTCGTTGAGGAGCAGCGAGCGGCCTTGCTGCTGGTGGTGCTGGAAGGCCTGACCTATCGCGAGGTCGCGGAGGTTCAGGGCGTGCCGATCGGCACGGTGATGTCGCGGCTCGCGCGTGCGCGGGTCCAGATCAAATCTTACCTTGATGGCGAGCGCCCCGCGCTACGCCGCATCAAGTAGGGAGACGAGGTCGAACATGGTCGATCCCATCTCGACGGTGACGGACGACGAACTGCACGTCTACGTCGACGGCGAATTGCCTGCGGACCGGCGGGAGGCCGTCGAGCGCTGGCTCGCGAGCCATCCCGAGGATGCCGCACGGGTTGCGGCCTGGCGCGCCCAGACCGAAATGATCCGAGCCCGGTATGGCGCGGTGGCCGACGAGCCGGTTCCGGCCAGGCTGTCGCTCGATCATCTGACGCGCAATCGCCGCTCCTGGGCGGCGGTGGCCGCCGGCGTCGCCGTAGCCGCCTTCATCGGGGGCGGGATTGCCGGATGGCTCGCGCGCGGCGCGTCGGCCGCAGCGCCCAGCGAGCTCGAAACCTTCGCCAGCGAAGCGATCGGCGCACACCGGCTCTACATCGGCGAGGTGCGGCACCCTGTCGAGGTCAAGGCCGACGAAAAGCACCTGTTGCCGTGGCTGTCGCGGCGCGTCGGCACGATGCTGCGGGCACCGGATCTCAAGGCGTTCGACCTCAATCTGCTCGGCGGCCGTCTGCTGCCGGGCGTGCACGGTCCGGCGGCGCTGTTCATGTACGAGAGCGGCAGCGGCGAGCGGGTCACGATCTACACCTCGCGCACCAGCGAGCCGCGCAGCTCGTTCCGCTACAGGGTGAGCGACAAGTTCGGCGCGTTGCGCTGGAGCGAAAGCGGCTTCGGCTGGGTGGTCAGCGGGCCGGACGACAAGCCGCGCCTGAAGTCGATCGCCAACGCGCTGTACGAGCAGCTCGACCTGCGCACGCCGGCGCCGCCGCCATCGCCGCCGCGTTCGTCGGTCGATCAGTTGATATCGCGGCGCGGGTCGTAGGGTCGGCCGTCGCGCCAGCGGCGCATCAGCTCATCAAGCTCAGGATCGGGCCGGTCCGGCAAGACGATCTGCACGGTGACGTAGAGATCGCCCGCGCCGCCCTTCGCCGGCATACCCTTGCCCTTCAGACGAAAGGTGCGCCCGCTGTCGGTCGATGACGGGATCGAAAGCTCGACGGCGCCGTCGAGCGTCGGAACGCGGACCTTGCCGCCCAGCACCGCCTCGTAGAGCGTCACCGGCAGGTCGAGACGCAGGTCGTCGCCGTCGCGCTTGAACACCGGATGGGCCGCCACCGTCACCGCAATCAGGGCATCCCCGGATCCGCCGGAGCCCATCAGCCCCTGCCCTTTCAGCCGAATGGTCTGGCCGTCGGCGAGGCCGGCCGGAATTTTGACCTCGATCTCCTTGCCGGTCGGCAGTTGCACGCGGCGCGTGGTGCCCTTCGCGGCCTCCGCCAGCGTGATCGTCACTGCGCCCGTAACGTCCCGCCCTTGCGGCGCCTGACGGGCCTGGCCGAAATCCTCTTGCTCGAAGGTGCTGCGCCGCGTCGCACGCGGGCCCCCGCCGCCCACCGCGTCGCCGAACATGTCCTTGAGAATATCCTCGAAACCGCCGAAGCCACGCGCTCCGCCCGCTCCGGCGCCGGCGCCCGCACGCCGGCCGCTGCGCTGAAAGCCCTCCGGCCCCCAGGTAAAGGATTTCGAAGCCGTCTCCGCCGAAGCCGCGCCCACCGGCGTCTCCGCCGGGAAAGCCTTGAAAGCGCGGCTTGCCTTCCGCATCGATCTCGCCGCGGTCGAACGCCTTGCGCTTGTCCTCGTCGCCGAGGATTTCATAGGCGGCGTTCAGTTCGGCGAACTTCGTGGCCGCCGACTTGTCGTTCTTGTTGGCGTCCGGATGCAGCTTCTTGGCGAGCTTGCGGAACGCGCTCTTGATCGCGGCCGGGTTCGCATCCTTGGACACCCCCAGCACGGTGTAGGGGTTGCGCATCGTGCCTTCGACTCCGTCGGGATCGCGGGCCGGACGGTCCGCGGTTCAAAAAATCAGGGTCGCCCTATATTTGGGAACGGGTTCCGCCTTCGCAACGGATTTTGGCGTTCGCGTTGCGCAGGATTTGGACGTTCAGGAACGGGTCCAGGGCTTCAGCGCCCGAACCTCCCAGCGCCCGCTGCCGTTCTTGCAGGCCTCGCCCTGCATCCAGGCCTGAGATCCGGAGCCCGACACATGGCTGGCGAGGAAGTCCCGGCAGGTCGCGCCGCCCTGGCTGTAGGCCACGGCGATCGGCGTGACGGTGCCGCGCGCGCCGGTGCCGGGGTTTTCCCACGGCGCGCTGGTGTCCTTGCCCCCGCGCGTCAGCACGTCGGTTGCGGCCGCCCTGGCGAACGCAAGATCCGCCTCGGGCGGAAGGCCGTCGGAAACGGGCTTGGCGTTGCGTGCGATCGAACCGGTGGTTTCCGGCGCGGGCTTGCTCTCGACGTCCGAACCGAACAGCGAACCGAGCTGGCCCGACAGCGCGCATCCGCCGTTGCCCAGTCCCATGACGAGCACCACGACAAGCGGAACCGCCCGGCGGCAGTGGCGCACAAAGCCGGTTCCACTATAAGAGGTCAGCCGGGACGCGTGACAGGCCACCGGGCCGGCCATTGGGGTTACTCCGGAAAATGTCCGACGCGCGTCCCATAGAACACCCAAGCCGGTTAACGAGCGGTGACTTCACCGAAGCAGCGGAGCCGTTTCGACTGTTCGCAGCGTGGCTTGAGGAGGCCTCCCGGTCGGAACCGAGCGATCCGAACGCAATGGCGGTGGCCACCGTCGACCGCGACGGCCTGCCCAACGTCCGGATGGTGCTGCTGAAGGGCTTCGACGAGACCGGCTTCGTCTTCTACACGAACCTCGAAAGCCAGAAGGGCCGCGAACTGACCGACAACCCGCGCGCGGCGTTGAACTTCCATTGGAAGTCGGTGGCGCGGCAGGTGCGGGTGCGCGGTCCGGTCGAGCCGGTGAGCGAGGCTGAAGCCGACGCCTACTTCGCGTCCCGCGCGCGGCTTTCCCAGATCGGCGCCTGGGCCTCGAAGCAATCCTCGCCGCTGGAAAGCCGGCTCGCCTTCGAGAAGGCCGTGGCGCTCTACACGGCGAAACACGCGATCGGCCACGTCCCGCGGCCGCCGTACTGGTCGGGCTTCCGGGTCGTGCCGCTGCGGATCGAGTTCTGGCACGACCGGCCATTCCGTCTGCACGACCGTGTCGAATTCCGGCGCGAGACGACCGGGGCCGTGTGGACCAAGACACGCATGTATCCCTGACACCCGGGCCCCGCCATGCAGGTCAACATCGTTCTCGTGAAGGACATGGTGCAGCTCGACATCACCGGGCCGTTCGAGATCCTGGCGCGCACGCCAGGCTGGACGGTCGACCTGGTGGCCGCGTCGATGGAGCCGGTGCGGACCGATCGCGGCCTCGCCATTCTGCCGACGCGGACGCGCGAGACGGCGGCGCCGAGCGACATTTTCGTGGTGCCCGGCGGCACCGGCATCGACCACGCCATGCTCGATCCGGCCTGGATCGAGTACGCTCGGCGCGAGGCCGGGCGCGCGCGCTATGTCTTCGGCATCTGCACGGGCTCGATGCTGCTGGCCGCAGCCGGCGTTCTGGAGGGCCGGCGTGCCGGAGCGCACTGGCAGGCGCGCGACCTGCTTGCGCAGTTCGGCGTCACGCCCTCCGACGAGCGCATGACCGTCGACGGCAAGTTCTACACGTCCGGCGGCGTCACCTCCGGGATCGACGCCGCGCTGCGGGTGGTGGCCGACGTCGCCGGCGAAGAGACCGCCCGCAAGATCCAGCTCGCCATCGAATACGATCCCGCTCCGCCGTTTTCCGGAGGAACCCCGTCGACTTCCCCTCCGGCGATCGTGGCCGCTGTTCTCGAAGGCTCCCGCAAACGCCGCGCCGAGCGCGAGGCGATGGTCGCGGAGGCGGCCGCCCGCCTGAAGCGCGGCGTCTGAAACGGCCTCTTCGAAGACGGGTGAAACTCGGTCGCCCCAACGCAACCCAAATGCTCTAGACTTGCTGCGACATGTCCAACACGCCCTCCGCCAACCAGCCGCGCCGCACCCTTCTCCTGACGGGAGCGAGCCGCGGCATCGGTCACGCCACGGTCAAGCGGTTCTCGGCCGCGGGCTGGCGCGTCATCACCTGCTCGCGGCATCCGTTCCCGGAAAACTGTCCGTGGGAAATGGGGCCGGAGGATCACATCCAGGTCGACCTCTCCGACCCGATGAACACCATGCAGGCCATCGCCGAGATCAAGTCCCGGATCGGCGGCGAACTGCACGCTCTGGTCAACAACGCCGCGATCTCGCCGAAGGCCGAAGGTGGCGCGCGCCTGTCCTCGATCGAGACCACGCTCGACGTCTGGCAGCAGGTGTTCCAGGTCAACTTCTTCGCGCCGATCATGCTGGCGCGCGGGCTGGTGAACGAGTTGGAGGCCGCAAAAGGCTCGGTCGTCAACGTGACGTCGATTGCGGGCTCGCGCGTGCATCCGTTCGCCGGCACCGCCTATTCGACCTCGAAGGCCGCGCTGGCGGCGCTGACCCGCGAGATGGCCGCCGACTTCGGGCCGCGCGGCATTCGCGTCAACGCCATCGCGCCGGGCGAGATCGACACGGCGATTCTGTCGCCGGGCACGGAGACGATCATCCCGCAGATCCCGCTGCACCGGCTGGGCACCACCGACGAAGTGGCGAAGATCGTTTATGTGCTGTGCACCGAAACCGCATCCTATGTGAACGGCGCCGAGATTCACATCAACGGCGGCCAGCACGTCTGACGGCACGGCCGCAACGCTGCCCGGCGCGCGGCGCATCGCAGACCTTTTGCGAGCCGGTGTAATCTGGCGCGTCATGATGTTTCGTGGGCTTGGACATCTTGCGATGAACGGGTTGCTGGCGCTGGCCTTGCCGTCGCTTGCACCCGCCGCGGAGTGGCGGCTCGACATCCTGCCGACGCCCGGACCGGTCCGCGCCATCGAGACCATCGCCGGCGAGGTCCATGTTCAAATCGGCGGCGGCTGGTTTCAACTCGTCACCCGCAACTACGCCGTGACGCTGGCGGCGACCGCAAGGCCCCTGCCCCGCCCACGGCCGGCCGGCTTTCTTCCCGACGGCCGCATCGCCACCGGCCGATACG
Source organism: uncultured Alphaproteobacteria bacterium (assembly GCA_963758225.1). GTDB lineage: Bacteria > Pseudomonadota > Alphaproteobacteria > Rhizobiales > Xanthobacteraceae > Z2-YC6860. Next base: position 481,674 of record CAVWUJ010000009.1, read on the forward strand.
ACATTGCCCGGGCCTGGTTCAGCGATCCGACGGATCGCTATCGCCACGGCGTGCTCGGCGACGCAATCGAGCCGGGCGCGCTGACGATCGAGCGACGGGACCGCCGGATCGAGTCGATCCTCGCCGGCGAAGACGCCGTGTTCGAGGATCGCGAACCTCGCGTTGCCGAGCTGGAGCCGAGACGCGACAACCTGATCCTGGTGAAGTCCTACCTGAACCGCGGCGCGGCGCTGGCCGTGGTCGGCGAACGCGAGGGCCGCTTCCGGGTGATCGCCGAGACGCCGCCCATCGGATCGCCCAACCGCTGGCTGAATCCGGCCGGCACAGCCGATTTCGACGGCGATGGCATGATCGACATCGCCCTCGTGCGGATGCCGCATGTGCTCGGCCGGCTCGAATTGTGGAGCTGGCGCGCCGGCGCGCTCGTCAAGCACAGCGAGTTCGACGGCGTGACCAATCACGTCATCGGATCGCGCGCGCTGGCCATGAGCGCGGTTGCGGACTTCGACGGAGACGGACGGCCCGACCTGGCAATCCCGTCGTTCGACCGGCGCGCGTTGCGGCTGATCGCCTTCACGCCGCAGCCGCGCGAACTGTCCCGGATCGCGCTGCCGTCGCCGGCTGCGACCGAAGCCGCTCTCGTGACCGACAGCACCGGCCGGCCTGCAATCGTGTTCGGTCTGGAAAACGGCGCGCTGGCGCTGGCGAAGCGCGTTCAGGACCGGCGTTAGAGCGTTTTCGAGCGAAGCGGAGACGGGTTCGCGTGAAGAAAACGCCACAAAACAAAAGGCTAGAGCCTCGGTTCAGATTCTTATCAGAACCGAAAAGGCTCTAGCCGGGCTGCTACAGCCACTTTTTCCATTTGAAGATCATGTACGGGACGATCGCGGCGATCACCATCATCGCGAGCGCGAGCGGATAGCCGTACTGCCATTCCAGCTCCGGCATGTTCTTGAAGTTCATGCCGTAGACCGTGGCGACCAGTGTCGGCGGCAGCAGCACGACCGCGGCAATCGAAAAGATCTTGATGACGTTGTTCTGCTCGAGCGTGACGACGCCCAGCAGCGCGTCGAGCAGGAAGGTGAACTTGCCCGACAGGTAGCTGGCATGATCGGAGAGCGACTGCACGTCGCGCTGCATGGTCTTGAGTTGTGCGCGCATCTCCTTGGGCCAGCGCATGCCGTCGACCTCGTTGGCGAGAAACAGCAGCAGGCGGCCCTGCGAGACCAGGCACTCCCGGATCTTGGAGGTGAGATCGCCTTTCGCGCCGATCGACTTCAGCGTCGCCGTGTAGGACTTCTGCTGCGGCTGGGTGTCGGTCGGATCGAAAATGTCGTGGGACACCCGGTCGATGTCAACGCTGACACGCTCCAGCAGGTCGGCCTCGCGGTCGATGATGGCGTCGAGCAGGTCCATCATCACGGTCTCGCCGCTGGCGGCAAGCGGACAGGTGCGGGTCAGGCGATGGTCGACGATCTGGAACGGACGCGGATCGTCGTAACGCACCGTGATCAGGCGATGCGCGGCGAGAATGAACGTGACGGCGGTGGTCCGGGGAGTCGCCGTGTCGGAGGCGCACATCAGCGTCGCGGTCATGTAGCGCGCGCCCTGCTCGATGTAGAGCCGGCTGGAGATTTCGATCTCCTGCATTTCCTCCCGGGTGGGAACGGCGATGCCGATGGCGCTCTCGACGAGCTTGTCCTCTTCCAGCGAGGGATTCACCAGATCGAACCAGATCGCGCCCTCGGGCAGAGGGCCGCCGGGTTCGACGACCTGACGGAGCAACGACGGGCCCTGCGGGATGTAGGCTGTCAGCATGAAGCGTGCAGGCCTTGCGGCTGGATCGACCGGCGGCGGAACGAAAGCCACGAACGTCGCGCTGCGGCCGCTCGGACTCCGTCACGCACGTTGGCGCGATCGCAGCCGCGCTGCAACCGAAAGGCTGTGAATTGTCTGTGACGTCCTTCGACCGCGACGCCCGGATCAACCGGGCGCGATCGGGTCTCGGTCAAACGCGGTCAGCTCTCAGGCGACGGAAAGCGACTCAGGCGACGGAAAGCTCTTGCAGCCGCGCATCGAGCCGCGCGTTATCCGGAGCCTGGGCGTAGGCCGGGTTCTTGCCCGCTCCACCATATCGCAGGGCCGCCGCCACCGCGGAAATGCCGATCGCGCCGTAGCGGTGATCCAGCATCACCTGCTCGCGCGGCGTCGAGGTCCGACGGTCCGCTGCGGATGTCATCGTGGGGTGAGAATCGGCGGGCTTCAGGCCCGCGGGGGCAGTCATCGTTTGTCCTCCAATGGTTTCGTCCCTACGCATCCGATGATCGACCGGGATCGCGGCAGAACTTCGCTGAAAATCGACAGGGATCGGGACATTTTCGCCCCGCTCGACCGGCTCATTCGGACTAAGTTTAAGAAAATTAAGGTGAATCCGCCGAGTGGCCGCAGCAGCAATAAAAGTCGCTTATGGTAAACTCTTCCTTAACGGCTTGGGCGCTAGGGTTCGATTCGAACGCGAGGGACACGACGTCGGGGCCAGCGGAGCGCAAGTTGCGACATTCCTGCAACAGTTTCACAGTCGAATACGGCTGTGGCGAAGCGATCTCTGGAACTAAGGTCGGGCAATCGGTTAAAAATCGGACTCAAGGTCTGTCGAGGGATGAGCATGGAATTCGGTGGTCGGCGCGCCGGGTCGAGGGCCGTTATGGCTCTGGCTCTGGTATTCGGCTTGGCGTTGTCGGGATGCGTGACGGCGCAGAAGCCGGAACCCGCATCCGAGGCCAATTTCACTCCGCGTGACCGGAAGCTGCTGGCCAATGCGCCCTACGCGCAGGCCCGCATTCCGGAGCCCTATCTGCGCCACATCGTCGATTATCACCGCAAGGAAGCGCCGGGCACGATCGTCGTCGATCCCGATGCGCGTTACCTCTATTACGTGCTCGAGAACGGCAAGGCGATCCGCTACGGCGTGACCGTGGGCGAAGAGGCGCTGGTGTTCTCCGGCATCGCCCGTGTCGGCCGTCTCGCGGAATGGCCGAGCTGGACGCCGACCGAAAACATCAAGCGCCGCCTTGGCAACGTTCCCAACTTCGTCGCCGGCGGCCCCGAAAATCCGATGGGCGCGCGCGGCATCTACCTCTATGCCGGCAATCGCGACACGCTGTACCGCATTCACGGCACCAATCAGCCGGAATACATCGGCTCGGCCATTTCCTCGGGCTGCATCCGGCTGACCAACGAGGACGTGATCGACCTCTACAATCGGGTCAAGGTCGGAACGACGGTCGTGGTGCTGGCCGCCGGCCAGGGCGACTCGCCCTATAATCCGCGCATGGCGCTCGGCGGGCCGTCGATTGGCGGCATCTGAAGCCGCGGCCCCACACCGAATAGATGAACGGCGCCGTTCTCCGGCGCCGTTTTCGTTTGGCGGGCCTGGAGTGAGCTATTTGACGTCTTTCGCCGCCTGCGGTCGCGGCGGCGGCAAGGGCACGTGATTCGCGGGAAGCGTCGCAACCGCGCCCGGTTCGCGCACATCCCACTGACAGATCTTGTAACCGCTCGAGCGGCCGGCGAGATCGACGTGAATGTGCTGCTCGTGATAGCCGTCCGACCCCGGCCCCAGCACCGTGTCGAAACGCGTGCAGGCGGTCGTCTTCATCCGCTCCCGAAAAACCTTCGGGAGCGCGGGATCGGGCCACGCCAGCGCCCGACCGTCCGCCAGCCGTACGCCCCTGACGTCGATCGCATTGGCCTTGCCGTGTTCCGAGATTTTGGCACCGGCGATCCGATTGCGGCCGCGGCACTCGTAGGAATTGTAAGCCACCACCGCGGCCAGCCCGGAGCCGAACTCGCGCACCGCAGGACCGATATCATCACGCACCCAGTGCGCGACCGTCTCCGCCATCGCACAGCGCAACGTGGCCGGCGGCTGGATTGCAACCCGGCTCCTGTCCGGCATCGTCACCGATTCGAGGCGGACCACGTCACGCGCGCCGCAGGCTCCGGGGCCCAACAGCGCCGGCAACGGCGCAAAGCCCGCGAGATCGCGAAGCCGGCGTTCGCAATCGCTCGGCCCCGACAGATCCTTCGGATCTCCGAGCCCCTGCAACTCGGGAGCCGGCGCAAGCGAGATGACGCCCGGCACCACGGCGGGGACGGCCGCCGGCGTCCGCTCTGCAAAGGTCGCCGGACGGGGGCGCGGCAGCGGCACCGCCTCGGCACGCGCCGGCGCCGCACCTGTCGCCACGACCGCAAGAATCAGCAACAGGAACGCCATCGCTTGCAAGGGCACCACCGCGTTGCGGGCTGGTCCCGCAACGGGCAGCCTAACACGGTCGCGGACCGGCCGCGGGACTTTCGCCGGTGCGCGACCAACGGCTTTGGACGGAACATGGCGCAGTACGACGTCGCGGTGATCGGACTGGGCGCGGCCGGCAGCGCAACCTTGCGCGAACTGGCCCGGCGCGGCGTTCGCGCTGCAGGATTTGAACAGTTTGCGCCCGGTCACGACCGCGGCTCGTCGCACGGCGAGACCCGGATGATCCGTCTCGGATACTTCGAGCATCCATCCTACGTCCCGCTGCTGCGCCGGACCTACGAATTATGGCGCGCGCTCGAGACCGAGGCCGCGCAAACTCTCCTGCACGTCACCGGCATCGTCGAGATCGGGCCGCCGGAGGGTGAAATCGTATCCGGCACGCTGCGGGCCTCGCGCGAGCACGCGCTGCCGCATGACGTCATGTCGGCAAGCGAGACGATGCGGCGCTTCCCGGCGTTCCGGATTCCCGATTCCTTTGCGGGCGTGTTCCAGCCGGACGGCGGCTATGTCTCTGTCGAAGCCTCGCTTGCCGCGATGCTGCAAGGCGCGAAGGCCGGCGGTGCCGGCATTCACGACGGCGAAACGGTGCGTTCGATTGCGCCGACGCCCTCGGGCGTCGCCATCGAAACCGACGGCGGCAGCCATCGCGCCGATGTGGCAATCGTCGCAGCCGGCGCATGGACGAAGACCCTGTTGCCGGATTTGCCGGTCGGGCTTCGCCCCACCCGGCAGGCGATGGCCTGGTTCGCGCCGACCGACGCCGCGCCCTTCGATCGCGCGCACTGTCCGGTCTTCCTGCTCGAAAGCCCGTACGGCGTTCATTACGGCTTTCCGCTCGACGGCCGGGGGCGGGTCAAGATCGCAAAGCATCACCACGCCGACGAGACGACCGATCCGCACGGCATCGATCGCCGATTTTCGGACAAGGACGAGGCGTTGATCCGGAGCGCCGTTGCCGACCATCTTCCGGCCGCGAACGGCGCACTCGAAAGCGGCAAGACCTGTCTCTACACCATGACCCGCGACGGCGATTTCGTGATCGACCGTCTGCCGGATTCGCCACACGTCATTGTCGCGTCCGCCTGCTCCGGCCACGGGTTCAAGTTCGCGCCGGTGCTGGGCGAAATCCTGGCGCAACTGGCCGTCGACGGCCGCACGCCGCACGACATTTCCCGTTTTTCCCTCGCGCGCTTTCGCTAGAGCCTCTTGCAAAGAGTTGCGCGCAGGCCAGCGCCTCGCCCGTCAGGAGATGGAACGGAAGCGCATCCGAAGATCACGCATCGATCACGATCAGGTCGAATGCCCCGCGCAAGCCCGGCTTACCCGCAACCGACCCGCGGCCGCAGCGGTTGCGCCGGCGGTCTGTCCCGGTAACCTTGGAGACAGACCGGCAGACGGCCAGAATCCGACGGGAGGAGCAATACATGCAGGGGCTGATGCAGGACTGGCCGCTGTTGTGTCACCGCATCATCGACCATGCCGCGATCCAGCACGGCGGCCGCCGCGTGGTCTCCCGCTCTGTCGAGGGTCCGCTGCACGAGACGACCTATTCCGAGGTGCGCAGCCGTGCGCTGCGGGTGGCACAACGGCTGGCGCGCGACGGCATTCGCCCCGGCGACCGGGTCGCGACGCTGGCCTGGAACACCTGGCGGCATCTGGAGGCGTGGTACGGCATTCTCGGCGCGGGCGCGGTCTACCACACCGTCAATCCGCGCCTATTCCCGGACCAGATCGCCTGGATCGTCAATCACGCGGAGGACCGCGTGATGATGACCGATCTTTCGTTCGTCCCGCTGCTGGAGCAACTGGCGCCGCGGCTGCCGACGATCGAACGCGTTGTCATTCTCACCGATCGTGCGCACATGCCGGCAACCGGCCTGCGCAACGCGGTGGCCTACGAAGACTGGATCGCCGAGGCGGACGGCGACTTTCGCTGGATCGCGGTGGACGAGAACGACGCAGCCGGCATGTGCTACACCTCCGGCACCACCGGCCATCCCAAGGGCGTGGTCTACTCGCACCGCTCCAACGTGCTGCACGCCTTCATGGCGTCGATGCCCGACGCCAAGGGCATCTGCTCCCGCGACGTGGTGATGCCGGTGGTGCCGCTCTTCCATGCCAATTGCTGGTCGCTCGCATTCTCCACGCCGCTGACCGGTGCGGCGATGGTCATGCCCGGCCCCAATCTCGACGGCGCTTCGATCTTTGAGCTGCTGGACAAATACCGGGTCACGTTCACCGCCGGCGTTCCCACGGTCTGGATGATGCTGCTGCAGCATCTTGAGGCCACCGGCGGAAAACTGCCCTTTCTCAGGCGGATCGTGATCGGCGGTTCGGCATGCCCGCGCGCGATGACGCAGGCGCTCCAGGATCGCTATGGCGTCGAGGTCATTCACGCCTGGGGCATGACGGAGATGTCGCCGCTCGGATCGCTGTGCACGCTCAAGCCGGAGGTCGCAGACCTCACCGGCGAGGCCCGGCTCGACATGCAGATGAAGCAGGGTCATCCGCCGTTCGGCGTCGAGATGAAGATCACCGACGACAACGGCCGTCCCCTGCCGTGGGACGGGACGACCTTCGGGCGGCTCAAGGTGCGCGGCCCCGCAGTGGCGCGCGCCTATTTCAAGGACGATGCGCCAATTCTGGACGAGGAGGGCTTCTTCGACACTGGTGATGTCGCGACCCTCGATCGCCACGGGTACATGCAGGTCACCGACCGGGCGAAAGACGTCATCAAATCCGGCGGCGAATGGATTTCCTCGATCGAACTCGAGAACCTCGCGGTCGGTCACCCCAAGGTGGCGGAAGCCGCGGTGATCGGCGTCCACCATCCGAAATGGGACGAGCGACCGCTTCTGATCGTCGTGCTCAAGAAGGACCAGAGCGCATCGGGCGAGGACATCCTCGAATTCATGCAGGGCAAGATTGCGCGCTGGTGGCTGCCGGACGAGGTCGTGTTCGTCGAAGACATCCCGCACACCGCCACCGGAAAAATCCAGAAAACCGCACTGCGGGAGCGCTTCAAGAACCACGTTCTCCAGACCGCCCGCACGCCGGCCTCCGCATCCTGACCCGTTTGCCGCACCGCGGCATCGTGCTAAAACCGGCCGCGCCCATCCGGGATCGACAGGACAATCCATGACCGTGCTCGACGCGGCCGCCCGTGCGGCGCCGTCCAGCGTGCCGACGGTGACTCCCGCGATCCGGCCCGCGCGCTTTACCGGAAGCACCTGGGCGTTCTGGCGCATTCAGCGGCGCGGGGCCTGTCTGCTGGCGCTCACGCTCGGCATCTATCGCTTCTGGCTTGCCACCGACGTGCGCCGGTTTCTCTGGGCGCACACCGAAGTGCGGGACGAGAGTTCTCGAATACACCGGCACGGCCGTGGAGCTGCTGCTCGGATTTCTGATCGCCATCGCGATCCTGGTTCCGCTCTATGTGTTTGCCTTCGTGCTGACGCTCGGCATGGGGCCGCTCGGCCAGGCGGTGAGCGTGCTCGGCATTCCGCTGCTCGCCGCTCTCGGACAGTTCGCCTATTTCCGCGCGCGCCGATACCGTCTGACCCGCACCGTGTTTCGCGGCGTCCGCTTCCGCCAGACCGGTTCTGCCCTCGTCTATGCCGCCCTGACGATGCTGTGGTGGCTGACGCTGCTGCCCACGCTTGGCCTCACCTATCCGTTCATGCAGGCGCAGCTCGAGCGCTACAAGCTTGGTCACACGCATTTCGGCGACCTTCAGGGCCGGTTCGACGGCTCGGGCTGGCGGCTGCTGCTGCGCGGCCTGCCGATGTGGTTTCTTGTCATGACGCCGTTCGCGATCGGGATCCTGGCGCTGGCGTCGGTCGACTGGTCTGCCGCCACCGAGGCGGCGTCGGGCCGAGGCACGCCGTGGCAGCGGATCGAACGCGCCAGCCCGGGCTTCGCCGAAGCGATGGTCGTTGCCGGGCTGGCGTTCGGCATTTCGGTTCTGATGGCGCTTGTTCTGTTCCCGGCGTTTCAGGCGCTCACACACCGCTGGTGGGCGTCCGGCCTGCGGCTCGGTCCGATCGCCGTGCGGTCTGGATTGCTCACTCGGCGCATCTACGGCGCCTATCTCCGGCTCGTGCTGTTCGGCCTTCTCTTCCTTCTCGTAATCGGCATCGCGGCAGCCGCCGTCGCCGGCATCGTCATGGCAGCGTTCGGCGCAAGCCTGCAGGGCGAGGCGCGGGAGATCGCGGGCACCCTGGCGGGCGTCGCACTCTATGTGGTGACGATGCTCGGCCTGTCTGCGCTCTACCAGACCGTTGTGCGCCTCACTCTGTGGCGGCAGATCGTCGACACCGCGGAAATGGAAGGCCTCGCCGCGCTCGACAGCGTCCGCGCCTCCGGCGCACCCAGTTCCGCGGTCGGCGAAGGACTCGCCGACGCGCTCAACGTGGGCGGCATCTGATGACGCAGGGTCGCGGCATTTTCTACGACGGCATCACCAGCGCGCGCCACGACGTGACGGTCGAGGCCGCAGCCGATGCGCTGCGGGTGCGCGACGAGACGGGCAACCTGCTCGCGGAATGGCGCTACGACCAGCTCGAACATCTGCCCACACCGGACCGCGTGCTGCGCATCGGCCGGCACGGCAACATCCGGCTCGAGCGCCTCGAGTTGCACGACCCGCGGCTCGCGGCGATCGTGGACGAACTCTCCGATCCGGTGGACCGCACCGGGAAGACGCAGGCGCGGGCGCGTTCGCGGGTCGTCGCCTGGGTGTTCGCAGCGTCGGTCTCTCTGGTCCTCGTGGCCCTGTTCGGGCTTCCGCTGCTGATCGAACGGCTGACGCCGCTGATTCCCTGGTCGGTCGAGCACAAGCTCGGCATCGCCGTGCAGGGCCAGGTCCGCAGCATGCTCGACACCGGCGCCGCGGACCGGCCCTTCGAATGCGGCGAGGCCGAAAACGAGCGCGCCGGCCGCGCCGCGCTGGCACGCATGACGGGGCTGCTGGAGCGGGAGGCCGCGTTGCCGATCCCGCTCACCATCGGCGTCGTGCGCCGCAAGGAAGCGAACGCCATTGCGCTGCCGGGCGGCCACATCTATGTCTTTCAGGGTCTGATTGCCCGGGCGCGCACGCCGGACGAGCTTGCGGGCGTCATCGCCCACGAAATCGGCCATGTCGCGGGGCGCGACGGCACCCGCTCGGTGCTGCAGGCCGCCGGTCTGTCTTTCCTGTTCGGCATGCTGCTGGGCGATTTCACCGGCGGCGGCGTGGTGGTGGTTGCGGCGCGCTCGATCATGCAGTCGGCCTATTCCAGGCAGGTCGAAGCGGCCGCCGATCTTTACGGAGTGGCTTTGATGGCCCGCATCAACGGCGACGCGCGCGCGCTCGGCCGGATCCTCGACCGGATCGGCGGCGCCGTCGAACCGGGCTCGACCATTTTCCTCGACCATCCGCAGACCCGCGACCGGATCGCCGCCATCGACCGCGCGACGCCGAAGATCGAGATCAAGCCGATCCTGTCTCCCGAGGAATGGGCCGCGCTGCGGCGGATCTGCGGATAGAACATGCCCCGCCGGCGAATTGTCGAAGAGCCGACCTCACGGCTCGCGGTCTGGTCTCGCCGCTGCGCAGTGTTCTCGCTGGCGGCGACGGCGCTGGCGATCGTGATCCTGCGCGCCGGGCTTTTGGAGATCGAGCCGGCGCTGGCGACGCTCGCGGCGGCGCTGACGCTCGCCGTTCTCGCGATCGTGCTGGCGCTCGGCTCGTTCATCGCGATCTGGCGGGACGGCATCGAAGGCGGCCGCTATGCCGTCACCGGGCTTGTGCTGAGCATCGCCATTCTGGCCTACCCGCTCTGGCTCGGCGCGCGGGCCTACCAGTTGCCCATGATCAACGACATCACGACCGACGCCATCGACCCGCCGCGCTTCGACGTCATCGCGCGGCTGCGGCCGCGCGGCACCGTGGATTACGCCGGCCTTTACGCCGCCGGCCTGCAGCGCGAGGCCTATCCCGACATCCAGCCGCTGGTGGTCGCGGCCCCGCCGCAGGCCGCCTACGAAGCCACGCTCGCGCTGATCAACAAACGCCGCTGGCATGTCGTCATCGAACGCGAGCCGCAGCCCGGACGCCGCGACGGACAGATCGAGGCGGTGGCGCGCACCGCCATTCTCGGTTTTCGCGACGACGTGGTCGTGCGCATCCGTCCGGCGCCGGACGGGGCGCGCATCGACATCCGTTCGGCGTCCCGCTACGGGCGTCACGACATCGGCGCGAACGCCGCGCGCGTCAAGGCGCTGCTCGACGAGATCGAAGAGGCGCTGAGCAAATACAGCGGCGATGCGCGCCCCGATCCCAAGCCCGAGCCGAAACCCGCCCCGAAGAAGGGGCCGGCGAAGCGATAGGCCGTTTGCGTCGCCGGGCCGGCCGGCGTCGAATTCTATATTCGCAGTTTGCGGAACCGGCTCTCGACCGAAACCGGCCCCTCGGCGGCGACTTCGCCGCGGGCGACCAGATCCTCCAGATGCGCCAGCACCGACATGCCGGCCGCCTTCGTCAGGCGCGGATCGAGATTGGTGTAGATCGCCGCGACGATCGACGGAATGTCGTTTGCTCCGCGCGACAGGAAATTGACGATGGCCGCCTCGCGCGCCCGGCGATGCAGCGTATAGGCCGCGACGAACCGCGGCGCATTGCGCACCGCGCCGCCATGACCGGGCCAGTACACGGTCTCCTCTCGTTTGGCGAGCTTGGCCAGCGAGTTCATGTAGTCTCCCATCGATCCGTCGGGCGGCGCGACCACCGGCGTCGCCCATGCCATGACGTGGTCGCCGGAGAACAGGCTCCCGGTCTCGCGGAAGGCGAACGACATGTGGTTGGCGGTGTGGCCAGGCGTCGCAACCGCCTCCAGCGTCCAGCCGTCTCCCGCGACGACCTCGCCATCGACAAGCGCACGGTCCGGCACGAAATCGGTGTCGTTGGAGGCGTCGAGCCGCATGGCCTCGCCGGCATGCAGCGGCCGCGACGGGCGGTGCGGCCCCTCGGCCAGCACCAGCGCGCCGGTCGCAGACTTCACCGCCGGAACGGCGGGCGAATGGTCGCGATGGGTGTGCGTCACGAAAATGTGGGTCACGGTCTCGCCGCGCACTGCGTTGAGCAGCGCCGCAATATGCGCCGGATCGTCCGGGCCGGGGTCGACGATCGCAACCTTGCCGCGGCCGACGATGTAGCTGACCGTGCCCTTGTAGGTGAACGGGCTCGGATTGTTGCACAGGATCCGCCGCACGCCCGGCATCACCTCCTCGACGGTCCCGGGGACCAGATCGAAGGCCTTTTCGAAAGGAATGTCGTCCGCCATTCGCCAGATGTTCCTGAAGTCAGGCTCTGTTTAACGCGCCGGCCCGGCGACACAAGCCCCGCGACCGTGCGTCAGCCGTGCGATTAACCGTCGAACCGGTTCGGGTTTGCGCCGCCCGCGCGATGCCGACACATTGCGGCCGGGGGCGCTGACCAGCGCAGGGAGCGGACGTGGAGATTGCCACGCGCACGCGACCGTTCGTGCGACGGCTTGTCGTGATCGCCGTTGCGATGGCGCTTTGGGCCATTCCGCATGCGGTTGCAGCGACCGAGCCGCGGACGAGCCACTTCGTCGAATTTCGTTCGCGGCCCGGCGACAAGGTCGGTCACACCTATATCGTCTACGGCCGGATCGACGCCGCCGGCCGCCTGCGCGACGTGCGATACGCCGGTCTCTATCCCAGGTCCGACAAAGCCGTCCTGATGGCCCCGCGCGCGACCATCCGCGGCGGCGTTCGGGACGACTTCCGCCTGCCGCCCGATGCGGTTTATCGCCGCCACGTCACGGCGCAGGAGTTCGAGCGCGTGCGCGCCAAAATACGCCAGATCCGCAAGCGCGAAAGCCACTGGAATCTGCTGTTCTTCAACTGCAACGACTTCGCCATCGAGATTGCCGAAACGCTCGGGCTCTGGCGTCCGCCGGGCTGGCTGCTGCCGCGCGACTTCGTCGGCGTGCTGCGGGCGATGAACGGACCGGCGCGCGCGCAACCTATCGGCCGGCTTGCAGCTCCAGACCGTCGTAAGGCCCCGACGCATAAACGATCCGTCCGCCGACCACCGTAAGGTGGGAGACGAGATTGCCGATGGCCTCCACAGGGACGGCGAAATAATCCGCGCTCAGCACGGCGAAATCGGCAAGCTTGCCCGCCGACAGCGATCCGCGCTCGTTTTCGCTATGCGCGAACCAGGCGCTGCCGGAGGTGTAGAGTCTCAGCGCCTGCTCGCGCGTCGGGATTTCTTCGGCGCTGCGCGTGGGAAGGCCCGAAACCGTCTTCCCGTCCAGCATCCATTGCAGCGACACGAACGGGTTGTAGGACATCACACGGTGCGCGTCGGTGCCGCCGCCCACCGGCACGCCGATCCGCAACGCGGTCCCGATCGGCGGCGCGAGCCTCAGCGCATCCGCGCCGCGCTGCCCGAGAAACGCCTCGCCGCGAAAATACATCGCGTTCTGCACCAGCCAGCCCATGCCGAGCGCGCGGATGCGGCGCAGGCTCGCCTCCGAAGCGTCGTTCAGATGCGCCACCGACCATCGCAACCTCACGACCGGCGTGTCGCGATCGACCGTCTCGATCGCATCGAGCAGATGGTGGACGGAGCGATCGTTGTGCCAGTGGAACGTGGCCGAGAGCCCCTGCCCCGCAGCCCAGCGAAGCACCGCCAGCATGGTCGCGCGTTGCGCGTCGTCCGGCGCGTCGTTGTTATAGAAGCCCCAGGTGACGTTCTCGCCGATGCCGTTGAAGCGCAGCCAGTCGTCGCCGAAGCCCGGCGGCATCGCGGCGGTCATAGCCTGAAAGTCCTCAAGCTCGCGGCCGCGCCGGGGCGCACAGAGATTGTAGGCGACGCGCAAGGTCAGCCTGCGCTCGCGCCACACCTGAAACAGCGCACGATAGGCCGACAGCGGCATGTTGTAGCCCCCGGGATCAAGCACGCCGGTGATGCCGAGACCGTTCAAGCGCCGGAAGAACGCCCTCGTGCCGGCGACCTGCTGCTCGAACGAGGGCCGCGGCAAAAGCTCGAACAGATCGCTGATCGTGCGGTTGTCGCCCGACAGCCAGCCGGTCGGCTGGCCGTCCGGCCCCTCCTCGACCGTCAGGCGCGAGGCGAGTTCGGGCTGGGCCGCGACGCCGAGCGCGTCCAGCCCGCCCGGCGACAGCAGCACCGCACTGTAGAACAGCTGGACATAGACCTTGCGCCCGGGCACCGCCGCCGCGATCTCGTCTTGCGTCGGGCGGCGGCCTTCCGCGAACTGCCGCTCGGTCCAGCCGCCGGCGACGACCAGCCACGACCCCTGTGGAGCCGCCATCGCCGCGGCACGCAGCCGTCCGAGAGCCTCGGCGAGCGTGCGCGCACCGATCCAGTGCACCTCGGTTGCGTAGGTGAGTCCGGCGCGGATCGCGTGGATGTGAGAATCGATCAGGCCGGGGATCACGGTGCGTCCCGCGAGGTCGACCGTCTGCGTTCGCGGACCGGCCATCGCGGCGACATGCACCGACGTCCCGACCGCCAGAATCCGGCCGTCACGCACGGCGATCGCCTCCGCATTCGGGATGATCGGGTCGAGCGTGACGATCTTGCCGTTGAGAAAGACCGCGTCCGCGATCTGCGCCGCGGCCGGCGCGTGGACGACAAGCGCAAGAATCAGAGAAAGCGCGCCGGCGATCAGGCGCAGCATGGGCGTCAGAGCCGCTGCAGGGTGCAGTTGGTCTCGATGTGCATGTCCTTGGCGCCCGGCGGATTGCGGCGCTGGACCCGGGTCTGCCTGTAGCCGTCCTTGTCGCAGGAGACCTGCACCTCGTCGGGGCTGACCTCCTTGCTGATGTGGCTGCGATAGAGCCCGAGCACGTTGCTCTTCAGCACCACCGGCTCGCCGCTTTTCGGCTGCAGCACCACGCGCGCATCGCGGACCGGCGAACCGCGCGAATCCCGCACGAACCCGAAATAGGCTGGGCCCCGTCCCTGCACATCGGCCGTAGCGTCGTAGTCGTCGCCGCCGGCCTGCGCCGGCAGCGCGGCGCCGAGCGTCCACACCAGTCCCACAAGCACCGCCTGAAACAAGCTGCGCATATCGGCCTCCATCTGCTCCCCGCCGTCCAGTCTATCGCAACGCCCCTCGATCCGAAATTCGCGCAACGCCATTGCCGCGCGTGCTACCAGCGCCAAAAAAATCTGAGCGCGTAGATCAGAACCGGGATCACGGCGAGCGGGGCGATCCACACCAGAGACAGCGGAATTCGGCGGATCGCGCCCTCTGGCAATCGCGTCGCGATCAGACCGAGGACGCCCGCCCCGGCCAGCGTTGACGCGGTCCAGCCGTACCAGTACATCGCCGGCCCCTCGTCGCGCACCGCCGGCGCCCATCCGAGATTCACGTTGTTGGTTCCGGGATGATAGGTGAACAGCGGCCAGTTGTTCACCTCGCAGATCGTGTAGATCACCGGCGTCGCGATCGCGAAAACGGTGGCGAAGGCGCGAAACGCCATCGACGACGCCAGCGATTGCGGGCGGGTTGCAGTCGGGGATTGCACGGTCGCGCTCACGATCCGAATCCTCGCACGTTGTTGACGACGTGGCCGACCAAGAAGATGAACCAGCAGAAGCCCGCGAGCGTCACAGTCAGCCATTTGCGCGTGCTGTCGAACTCGGGATCGCGGGCGTTCTTCCAGAACAGCCAGTAGATCGGCAGGAGACCGAGACCGATCGACGCGAGATGCTCCTTGAGCTCAAAGAAGCCCTGCGTTTTCCAGAACCCCTCCTGCTCGATCGGGATGCGCACATACATCCGGTACTTGGTGTAGATCCAGGCGCCGAAGAAGAACGTCACGATCCACAACACGCAGACCGCGGCGGCGTAGCCCGGGCCATGCACCGCGCGAAAGCGCTCGGTGAAGCTCGGCCCGTCGGCGGCTGCGGGCCGGCGCACCGGCATCAGCACCGCCGCAGCCTGATGGGTCAGCGCACCGAGCAGCGCCACCGCCAGGAGCGCATGGAACGTGAACAGAATGGTCCAGTAGGTGTTGACCGAGATGTAATCCAGGAGAAAGTCCGGGACCAAACCCATCGCACGCGCCCCTCGTTAAATCGCCGCCTGCCTGGCCGCACTGCGAACGCCGGAACGACACAACGCCCCATCGGGTCAACCAAGCGGGGGCCGCCGGCGACGGCGGCCCGGGTATCACGCGATCCGGCTTGCGCCGTCTCCTTCGCCAGCGGGTCCGGCCTACTTCGCCAGCGGGTCCGGCCTCACCTGGATCTGGACAGCGAGGGGCCGCGCACCCTTGCCGAGTTCGTTCAGCCAGGGTGTGCGATCGCCGCTCGAACTCCAGAGCCCCCGGCCCTTCCAGCCGGCCTTCGGATCGTCGATGCGCGCGTCGAGACCCTTGGCATAGAAGCCCATCGGGTACGGCACGCGCATCAGGATCATCTGGCCGTCCTTGAAGCCGACAAAGCCGTCCTGAAGATTGGCGGTGGAGATCGGCACGTTCTCGCCGAGGCCGACCGCATTGTGGTGATCGACCCAGGTGTAGTAGCTCGCCTCGGCGCTGGTGTTCTCGAAGCCCTCGAAGCCCGGCCCCGGATACTTGTGCAGACGCCAGCCCTCGGGGCAGTGATCGCCGGTCGCCTTCGGTCCGCTGAGCGGCGCCTTGCACTTGCGGCGATCGAACTCGATCAGATGGCCGCCCGAACCGGATCCGAACAGCACGCCGTTCTTGTCGATGTCGCCGCCGCGCAGGCCGATGCCCTCCTTCGGAACCGCGTAAAACTCGGAGAGCTTGGTCTTGGGATCGAACCGCAGGAAGCCGGGACGGCCGCCGAACACGCCGGAGGTGTACCAGATCGACCCGTCGGTCGGATGCGGCATCACCGCATAGGGGCCCGAACCGGGGTTGAAGCGCATGTCCTTGCCGTCGGCGGGCTTGCCGGGATCGGTCCATTCGTCGAGCTGGCCGTTGCCGTTGATGTCGAGCACGAACGGATGCCAGCCGACGGCCTTCTGCGCGTCGCCGGTCTCGTCCCAGATTTTCGTATTGACCCAGCCCGCCACCTGGCCGGAGCCCGAAAGCCACAGCGTGTTGTCGGCGTCGTAGCCGAACTGCGGATGGTGCGTGCCGAAGCAGGTGTCGATGAAGGAATACTTCATCGAGTTCGGCTCCAGCATCGCCACCTGACGCCCGGAGCGATCGAGCGGGAAGATCTTTGCCGAGGGATGCTCCGAACCCTTCTTGCACCAGGCCGGATTGTCCTGACCGCGCACGGTCGCCGCGATCCAGAGCCGGCCCCGCTCGTCGAACATCGCATTGTGGTTGTTGGCGCGCGTGTCCCACAGAACCTCGTCGCCCCAGTAAGGCGACGGCGCGGTCGGCTTGATCGCGCCGGCATGGCCCGGCCCGAGCGAGACCGGCATCTTGGGATCGGCCACCGGCATCTTGAAATAGGTGACGGTGTGGGACTTGGGATCGAGGATCGGCATCATGTCGGTGGAATATTCCGGCGAGCCGTAGAGCTTGCCGTAGGCGTTCACCGTCGGCTTGCGCCGGTCCGAGGAGATCAGGTCGTGCAGATACTTATCGGGCGAAGACCATTCCCAGGCGGTCACGACGAGGTTGCGCTCGACGCCCTGCGGGCGCTGCGGCCGGTTCTTCGGAATTTCGCCCTTGGCGACGCGATCGGTCCACTCGCCGAAATACTTGTAGGGCACGCCGCCGAGCTGGCCGGCGATGCGGTTGGTCATCATCTCGCCGGACTGACCGGACGCAATGCGGCGCATCCACGCCTCTTCGCCGGACGGGAATTCGCCGAGCTGCGCGGGAATGGTGCGAGTCGATTCCTGGCCGAGCTGATGGCAGCCGACGCAGTCGACGTTGTTCATCCGCTGGCGCCAGATGTCCTGCGTGATGTTCTTCGGTATGTCGGTCGATCCGCCGAAGTCCTTGGCCGGCGGGATCCTCATCATCGTGTACCAGTAGATCGCCGGATAGTAATGCGCGGCGGCGCGCTCGTTCGGCGCAGGCACGGCGGCATGGTTCAGCACCTGTCCGGGCTTGCCGTGCAGCTTGGGCGAATCGACGAGGCCGTAGCCGCGCACCCAGACCTTGTAGTTCGCGGTCGGCAGGTCCGGGATGACGTAGCGGCCCTGATCGTCGGTGACGACGCTCTTGATGTAGCGGGTCGGAAGATCGGTGGTCTCGGCGATCACCCAGACGCCGGCTTCCGGTCCCTTCGGCCCCATCACCACGCCGCCGATGTCGTCGTTGTCGATCGCGACGGCCGGCGCCTGCTGCGCCATCGCAGGCGCGGGCAGCGCCGAAGCCAGAGCGAGCAGCCCTACGGCCGCAACGCTCGAACACAGAATCGTCCGCAAGCTCATGGTCGCCTCCCATTTCCATCCGGGCATTCGAGGCCCGTTGTCTTTGGCATACTATACGAACTAGATTTTCTAGAAAGCGGAATGCGCCGAGCTTCGGGCGCCAACACAAACACCCTCTAGGGAGGATATCGATGCGGCTCACACGCTCGGTCGCGATCGGCGTGGCAGCGTTGGCGCTCACGCTTGGTGCAATGCAACACCCGCTTGCACAGGATTATCCGACACGCCCGATCACACTCGTGGTCTCCACGGCGCCCGGCGGCGGCAACGACATCATGGCCCGCGTGATCGGGGAGCGCATGAGCCGCACGCTGGGGCAGCAGATCGTCGTCGAAAACCGGCCCGGCGCCGGAGGCACCATCGCAACGCGCCAGATCGCGAAGGCGGCCCCTGACGGATACACGCTCGGGATGGGCAACACCGGAACGCTGGCGCAAGGGCCGGCCTATTATCCGAACGCGGGCTACGATCCCGTCAAGGATTTTGCTCCAATCGGCCTGATCGCCAATGCGCCGTTGTCGGTCGTGGTGACGCCTTCGCTTCCGGCCAAGGATGTAAAGGAGCTGGCGGAGCTGGCCCGCAGGGAGCCGGGAAAGCTGACCTACGGATCGGGCGGCGCAGGCACGCCCAACCATCTCACCGGCGTAATGTTCGGCAACGAAGCCGGCGTCTCGATCGTTCACGTCCCGTTTCGCGGCGCAGGACCGGCGGTCGCTGGCCTCGTCGGCGGCATGTCCAGATGATGTTCTCCAGCCTCCCTCCGGTGATCGGCAACATCAAGAGCGGCATGCTTCGGCCCATCGCCATGACGAGCCTGAAGCGCGCACGCGCAATGCCGGACCTTCCCACCGTCGCGGAATCGGGGTTTCCGGGGTTCGAAGCCGCACAGCGCTATGGACTCGTCGCGCCGGCCGGAACGCCGCCTGCAATAATTTCGAAGTTGAGCGCCGTGCTGCGCGAGGCGCTCAACGAGCTAGAGATCTTGAAGCGAATCGCGGCGGAGGGTGCGGAGCCGATCCCGGGAACGCCCGAGGATTACGCCCGCGACATCGCCAGCGAGTCTGCAAAATGGTCGGCGGTCGTCAAAAAGGCCGGCATCGAAGCCAAATAGCGCGCCATTACAGACGCGCGATCTTCGGCATCACCTCGCCGGTGAACAGCGCCAGCGAACGCAGCGCGTCCTCGTGCGCCATGTTGCCGAGATAGAGATAAGTGAGCAGGTAATTCACGCCGAGCGCATCGACCTGCCGCTCGATCTCCGCGATCACCGTCGCGGGCGAGCCGGCGATCACGGTGCCCTCCTCGACGCATTCCTCGAAGTTGGAGCCGCGCACGTTCTTCATCCGGGTCGCGGTGGCCGTCACGCCGTGGCGCGTGCGGATCCAGTTGATGTTTTGCAGGTGCAATTCCATCGCCGGCTTGGCCCAGCGCTTTGCCTTTTCGTCGGTCTCGTCGACGAAGATGTGGCGCTGCACGCCGAGCGCGACGCCGCCGGAAAACTCCGGCTTCGGGCTCGCCGGTTTGCCGTTCCTGGCAAACGCCTCGCGATAGGCGTCGAGATTGGCCTTGGCGAACGGCGTCGGGCCGAGCGTCACGAAATGCAGGCCCTCCTCGCCCGCCCAGGTCGACCCCTCCGCACCGGAGGAGCCGTACCAGAAGGCCGGATGCGGCTGCTGGAACGGGCGAAGCGCGATCGGAACGTTCTCGTAAGTGTAGTACGGGCCCGAATAGCTCAGCTGGTCGGTCGCGAACCCGGCGCGAATGCAGTTGTAGGCGTCCACGAAAATCTCGCGCGACTTGTCGTGCTCGACCTTGTGATACTTCAGCTCGAACGGCGACACGCCGCGGCCGACGCCGACCTCCATCCGGCCGTCGGCTCATGTGATCGAGCATGCAGATTTCGTCGATCAGGCGCAGCGGCGAATAGAGCGGCAACAGATAGGTCAGCGGCCCGAGCCGCATGTTGCGTGGTCTCGCGGGCCAGCGCACCGAGAAAGACGCCGGGCACCGGCACCATGTTCAGCGGCGTCTGGTGATGCTCGGCGAGGTGAAGACAGTAGAAGCCGGCCTCATCCGCTCGCTTGGCGAATTCCAGCCGCTGGTCGAACAGGGTTGCGAGCGGCCGCTCGCCGTCCTCGATATGATCGAACAATCCGATTTGCATGACGTCAGGCGCTTCCCGGGATCGATGCCAGCCTGTGCCGGCCAGACCGACAGGGTGCACGATCGGCGGGGGATTGAAATGATTTTCTGCCCGCGTTTTCGTTCGGCGGCCATGCCGGATTGGGCATCCGCAGCGGACGAAAAACGCCGCGTGTGGGCCGCTCAGCGATTGAACGAATTGCGGATCGCGTCGATCCGGTTGGAGTCGACCGAGTTGGAGCGGTCCGGCGTCTCCACGACGCATTCGACCGAACCGGCATCGCGGAAGCCGCCGGTCACGTTGTCGAACAGGACGCGCCGGCAGTGCCGTCCGTCCGGTTCCATGAACAGCAATTGGCCGATGCGGGTTTCCTGGAAGCGCACCACCGGATCGGGATCGACCGGCAGCGCCTGCCGCAGGACGTCGCCCTCGCCGTCTCCGGACGGGCCGCTCATGGTGCGCTTGTAGGTCGCGCCGCCGCCGAGAATCAGAGCGATCGCCAGCACCCACGGCCCGATGGCCCGCACCGTGCTGGCGGCCCGCGTCGGAGCGGCCGTGGCCTTCGATCGCGCGCGGCGATTGCGGCCCGGGCTCCAGAAACTCGATGGCGAATTCGCCGACATGATCAGTGACCGCTGACGGCCTTCCAAAGGCCAATCGTAGCCAGCGTCGGTTTGACGAACTGTTAACGAGTTGGAAAAGAGCTTAAGGCACTGAATATTATAAATATTCAGGTTCGCGCAGCCCCGTCGGCTTCGCCGACGAGGGCGGGTCCGGGCGCATTCTCGGCCTCAATGAATCTCCGGCTCCGGCGTCGGCGCCCCGCGCCTGCAGGAAATCGAAGTCGCAGCCCTCGTCGGCCTGGCCGATGTGCTCGGAGAACATCGCGCCATAGCCGCGCGCGTAGCGCGGCGGCGGCGGCGTCCAGGCGCCGCGCGGCGCGCCAGTTCCTCGTCGGTGACATGCAGATGGATCAGCCGCCGCGTCGACGTCGATCTCGATCTCGTCGCCGGTCTGCACGAAGGCGAGCGGCCCGCCGACGTAGCTCTCCGGCGCGACATGCAGGATGCAGGCGCCGTAGCTCGTGCCGCTCATGCGCGCCGTCGGAAATGCGCACCATGTCGCGCACGCCCTGCGCCAGCAGCCGCTTCGGGATCGGCAGCATGCCCCATTCCGGCATGCCGGGCCCGCCCTTCGGCCCGGCGTTCTTGAGCACCAGAATGTGGTCGGGCGTGACGTCGAGATCGTCGCGCTCGATCTCGCGCATCATGTGGTTGTAGTCCTCGAACGCGATCGCCTTGCCGCGATGCTTGAGGAAGCGCTGGTCGGCGGCGGCCGGCTTCATCACGCAGCCGCTGCGGCGCGAGATTGCCCTTGAGCACCGCGGTCGCGCCCTCGCCGATAGACCGGATCGTCAGAGCGAGTGGATCACGTCGCGGGATGTGAACCTGCGCGCCCTCGATGTTCTCGCCGATCGTCTTGCCGGTCACCGTCAGGCAGGACAGATCGAGCTTGCTCGCGCATGCGCCTGCATCATCGCCGCGCAGGCCGCCGGCGTAGAAGAAATCCTCCATCAGGTATTTGCCGGACGGCCGCACGTTGGCGAGCACCGGCACCTCGCGCGACAATTCGTCGAAGCGCTCCATGTCGAGCGGGATGCCGGCGCGGCGCGCCATCGCCACCACATGGATGATGGCGTTGGTCGAGCCGCCCATCGCCATGTGCACCTTGATGGCGTTGTCGAAGGCCGCCGGCGTCAGGATCTGGTCCGGCGTCAGGTCCTCCCACACCATGTCGACGATGCGCCGGCCGGCGTGCGGCGCACATGCGCGGATGGCTGGCGTCGGCCGCCGGGATCGACGAGGCGCCGGGCAGCGCCAGGCCGAGCGCCTCGGTGATCGCCATCATGGTCGCGGCGGTGCCCATCACCATGCAGGTGCCGAACGAGCGCGCGATGCCGCCCTCGATCTCGTTCCAGTCGTCCTCGGTGATGTTGCCGGCGCGCTTCTCGGTCCAGTATTTCCAGACGTCCGAGCCGGAGCCGAGCTACTGGCCGCGCCAGTTGCCGCGCAGCATCGGCCCGGCCGGCACGTAGATCGCCGGGATGCCCATGCTGATCGCGCCCATGATCAGGCCGGGCGTGGTCTTGTCGCAGCCGCCCATCAGCACCGCGCCGTCGATCGGATGGCTGCGCAGCAGCTCCTCGGTCTCCATCGCGAGGAAGTTGCGATAGAGCATGGTGGTCGGCTTCACGAAGGTCTCGGACAGCGACATCGCCGGCAGTTCGATCGGGAAGCCGCCGGCCTGCAGCACGCCGCGCTTCACGTTCTCGGCGCGCTCGCGCAGGTGCGCGTGGCAGGGGTTGATGTCGCTCCAGGTGTTGATGATGCCGATCACCGGCTTGCCCTGCCAGTCGGCCGCGTCGTAGCCGATCTGGCGCAGCCGCGAGCGATGGCCGAACGAGCGCAGGTCGTTGACGCCGAGCCAGCGATGGCTGCGGAGGTCTTCGGGACGTTTGCGTGTGGTCATGATCGTCGAGTGCCCTGCTTGGCGTTTGAAGGGAACTCGACACAGTCCGCACACGCTTATTCCATCGACAAGGTTGGCCGCGCGCTTGACCACCTTTCCCATTTCTCGGTTTCCGTCGGCGATGACCTTGCCGAAGTCGTCGGGCGTGCCGCCGATCAGGATGCCGCCGAGTCGGCGAGCTGCGCCTAGCATCTTGGGGTCGTTCAGCGCCTCGTTGATCTCCTTGTTGAGCAGCTCGACGATCTCGCGCGGCGTGCCCTTCGGCGCGCCGATGCCGAACCAGGCGCTGGCCTCGTAGCCCGGCACCGTCTCGGCGACGGTCGGCACGTCGGGCAGCGCCTCCGAGCGCTTGGCCGTGGTCACCGCGAGCGCGCGCAAGCTTGCCGGCCTTGATGTGCGGCAGATCGACGCCGGCATGTTGTCGAACATGACCTGCACCTGCCGCCGAGCAGGTCGGTGAGCGCCGGCGCCGAGCCGCGATACGGCACGTGCTGTCATCTCGACGCCGGTCATCAACTTGAACAGCTCGCCGGACAGATGGACCGAGGTGCCGTTGCCGGACGAGGCCATGTTGATCTTGCCCGGGTTGGCCTTGGCGTAGGCGATGAACTCGGCGACCGTCTTCGCCGGCACCGACGGATGCACCTCCATCACGTTCGGCACGCGCATGAAGCCGGCGACCGGCGCGATGTCGCGCATGAAGTTGAAGTTGAGCTTCTTGTAGAGCGAGGCGTTGATGCCGTTGCGCCGGATTGACCAGCAACACCGTGTAGCCGTCGGGCGGCGCAGTTGACGACAGCTTCGGTGCCGATGTTGTTGCCGGCGCCGGGCCGGTTCTCGATGATGAACTGCTGGCCGAGCTTCTCCGACAGATAATTGCCGAACAGCCGCGCCAGGATGTCGGTCGCGCCGCCGGCGGATAGCCGACGATCCAGCGCACCGGCCGCTCGGGATAGCTTCTGCGCCGACGGCTGGCCCGGCGCGATCAGCAGACATCGCCGCAACCAGCCCGAGCCAGCAGACTCCTCGGCGAATGATATGACGTTGCCCTCCCTGCGGCGACCCTTGGCCACTTTTCCGACGCTTGGAGCGCGTTTTCGACGACTTAAGCGCGACGTCCGGCCGGGCACAAGTCCATGCATGCGCAACGGCCGGCAGCGGGCCGCGAAGTTCCGCTGTCGGCCGTTTCAGGGACCGGAAAAGGACGGCTGTTGCCGGCGGGTCTTTCAGTCGACCTTGATGTTGTTGGCCGCCACGATGCTTGCGCCAGTTCGCGATCTCGCTCTCGATCTGCTGCGCATCTCCTCCGGCGTCGTCGGCGTCGCGATGTTGCCGCTGTCGGCGAGCTTCTGCTGCACGTCCTTGAGCGTGAGCGCGCGGTGCATCTCGCTGTTCAGCCGGTCGATGATCGGCCGCGGCGTGCGCGGCGGGGCGGCGAGCGCCGAGCCACGACATGTAGGACACGCCCGGCAGCGTCGCGGCCACCGTCGGCACATCCGGCATCAGCGGATAGCGCTCCGGTGACGGCACGGCGAGCGCGCGGAACTGGCCGTTGCGGATGCGCGGGAAGCCGACGTCGCGGTATCGAGCATCACGTCGACGCGCCCGGCCAGCACGTCGGTCACGGCGGCGCGGTGCCGCGATAGGAGACCGGCACCATGTCGGTGCCCGCCGCCATGTCCACCCAGTTGCCGAGCAGGTGATAGACCGAGCCCGGCGAGGTGATGACATAGGTCAGCTTGCCGGGATTGCGCCTTGGCCCGCGCCAGCATGATCCGCGAACGACTTGATCGGCGAGTTGGGCGGCACCGAACAGACCATCGGATAGGCGCAGACCATGGTCACGAAGCCGAACGATTCGTCGCGGTCGTACTTGAATTTGCCGACCGAGACGCCGCTGGCGAAGCCCGCGGTCATCATGGTCAGCGTGGTGCCGTCCGGCGGGGCGCGCGTCACCGTGGTGAGCGCCACCGATCCGCCGCCGCTGCGAATTGTTCTCGACGTAGATCGATTGACCCGAGCCGCTCGGCAGATCTTGTCGGCCAGCATGCGGCTGATGATGTCGGGGCTGCCGCCGGCCGCGGTGCCGACCATGATTCGCAGCGGCCGCGTCGGCCAGTCGGCCTGCGCACGCGCCGGCCATGCGGCAAGCCGCGCCGCGAACGCGCCTGCAAGCCCCAGCGCATGACGCCTGTTGATGGTCATGGACGTTCCTCGCTCCTGGTCTTTGCTTTGATCTTTTTTTCGATCCTGGCTGGTGGCTCTGACCACTTCGACCAACCGCGACATACACCGGATCGCCCCCGCAGATGTTCGGATGGCCAAACCCCGGCGCTGACAGGAGGCCGCGAAAAGAGCCCGAAGACAATGTCCCGCAAAGAAATCCACGGACGGTGCCGTCCGGGCCTGCCGTGCTTTCGAAGATCCGGAAGTCGCCGCCTCAGGTGCGCTCTTCGAGCGCCAGTTCCGCTTGGGCTGCTTCTTGTTGGCGTCGTAGATCGCCCAGGCCAGCAGCGCGAAGGTCATCACCATGATGGTGCCGCTGATCGGACGGTCATGAACAGCACCAGAAGTCGCCGCGGCCGATCAGCAGCGCCCGCCGGAGGTTTTCCTCCATCAGCGGCCCGAGCACGAAGCCCAGGATCAGCGGCGCCGGCGGGCAGCTCGCAGAAGCCGCATCACAGTAGCCGAGCGCGCCGAAGATCATGACCAGGATCACGTCGAAGTGGCTGTTGTTGACGCTGTAGACGCCGATGCAGACGAACATCAGGATCGCCGGATACAGCAGGTGATACGGGATCGCGAGCACCCGGATCCAGAGTCCGATCAGCGGGATGTTCAGGATCACCAGGATCACGTTGCCGATCCAGAAGCTCATGACCAGGCCCCAGAACATGTCGGGGTGCTGAACCATGAACTGCGGACCGGGCACGATGCCGTGGATCGTCAGCGCGCCGATCATCAGCGCCATGATCACGTTGCCGGGGATGCCCAGCGTGAGCGTCGGGATGAACGCGGTCTGGTCGGCCGCGTTGTTGGCGGCCTCCGGCGCCACCACGCCCTCGACGGCGCCGTTGCCGAAACGCTCCGGCTCCTTCGAGATCTTCTTCTCCAGCGCATAGGCCATGAAGGAGGCGATGACGCCGCCGGTGCCCGGCAGCGCACCGAAGAACGAACCGCCAGCGGTGCCGCGCAGGATCGGGTCCCAGGAGCGGCGCCAGTCGTCCGAGGTCGGGATCATCGAGCGGAAGGTGATCGACTTCGGGTCCACCGCGCGCCCTTGATCGGCCGGATGCTGGCGATCACCTCGGTGACGCCGAACAGGCCCATGGCGATGACCGTAAGCTGGATGCCGTCATAGAGCTCGGGAATGTCGAAGGCGAAGCGCGCCACGCCGGTCTCGAGGTCGGAGCCGATGCAGCCGAGCAGAAGCCCGAGCACCACCATGGCGATGCCCTTGACCGGCGGACCCGTGGTGATGGCCGAGGCGGCGACCAGGCCCAGCACCATCATCGAGAAGTATTCCGCCGGGCCGAACTTCAGCGCGTATTCGACGATGATCGGCGAAAACAGCATCATGATGATGATGCCGATGCTGCCGCCGATGAACGAGGCCACGGTGGTCATGCAGCAGCGCGATGCCGCCGCGGCCCTGCTTCGACATCGGATAGCCGTCGACACAGGCGACCGCGCGAGGATGGCGTGCCTGGCAGGTTCAGCAGGATCGACGCGGTCGAGCCGCCGTAGCTCGATCCGTAGAACACGCCCGCGAGCATGACGATCGCGGCGGTGGCGTCGAGGTGGAACGTGATCGGCAGCAGCATCGAGATCGCGGCAAGCGAACCGATGCCCGGGATGCACGCCCACCAGCATGCCGAGGAACACGCCGATGAAGCAGTACATCAGGTTCGACAGCGAGAACGCCGTCGACAGCCCGATCGCGAGATTGTCGATAAAGGTTTCAAACATCGTCGTGTCCGGGCTGCCTAGTAGAACAGGTTGAAGGTCTGAAGCGGCATGCCCAGACCGAAGATGAAGATCAGGTACGCACCCACGCTCATGATCGCGGCGAGAATGGCGGTGCCGATCCAGCCCAGCTTGCTGTCGGCGAAGGTGGCGATGAAGGTGAGCGCGACGATCGCGGGAATCAGCCCGGCCGGACGGATCAGAAGCGCGAAAGCCAGGACGGCTCCGCAGATCGTGATGAACGGCCGGGTTTCGAAGGGAGGCAGCGTGCCACTGCGGAACAGCGCGGGAATCAGGATCAGCAGTCCGAGCGCAGCCAGCAGCAGGCCGAGCGAGGTCGGAAACATGCCCGGACCCATGTGACGCCAGGAGCCGAGCGGCAGCGCCGTCGCGGCATGAAACGCCGCGATCAGCCCGATGGCGATCAGAAGTCCTCCGGCGAGTATATCGCGAAGATCGCGATTATAGGTCATCGTGTTCCGTCCCTGCTTCGTCTGCGATTGTCGTGATCTGCGATGGTGACGCAGTCCTTGTCGTCAAGCTGTCGTCTGTCGTTGTCGTCGTGCGGATCGGGGAGGAGCGCGCCCGTCATCGCCTGTCGCGGAGCCCTGTCGCGGAGACCTGTCGCGAAGACAGGCCGCGCGGCCGGCGCCGTCATGTGACGCGTCGTCAGCGATCCGGTCCCGGGCCTTCTGTTTCGCAAGCGAAAGAACGAAGGCTTTCGGAACGATTTCGCCGACCATCGGCCGCTGTGCGGCTTCCACGATCCGGCGACATGATCCTCAACCTCCCTTCGCAGCGTTCTTCGACCCGCAATTCCGACGACGCCGAGTGAGCGTCGCGCTGGATTCATGGCAGCCATGATGCTGGTCCAGCAGGAACCGCAATGCGCGAAATCGCGCGTGTTTAAGTGGTTTTAACGCTAGTGGCGGCGGTCAATGAGGGGCACCTGTCAACATTGACAGGCTGCGGCGATGCGGGTTGCAGTTCGCGCAATTTGGCTGCACAGCGTTGTGCGATCTTCGCCAACGCCGGCGCATGGAGTGCGTTTCTCTGACTATTGTCTGCATGTCCTCAGGCGACGCCGGCCGCGGACGGTGCCATGATGCCGCCCGCCGCGGCTCTGTCATTTCCGGATGCTCCGCGCAAAAATGACAGGGTCGCGACAGCGCCTGTTGAAATCGTCCGCAACCGCGACGCGTGCCGCATGAGCCTCGATACCGTCACAGTTCCCGACGTCTCCGCCACGCAGCGGACCGTCCGTCCGCCGGCCGCAAGCGAGCGCATGTCGCGCCTCGACCTCGCGATTGCCGGCGGGATCCTGACCGCTTTCGGCGTCGTTTTCGCGTTCGACGTCGTGACTCCGGCGGATCACGTCTCGGTTTGCTTTCTCTATGCGATCCCGCTGTTCGTCGCGCTCGCGGGCCACCGCCAGCCGGTGTGGTTCTACGCGGCGACCGCGTCGGCGCTGTCGGCGCTCGGCTCGTTCTTCCAGCCGTCGCACGACCTTCTTTCGGTCACCTTCTACGCCAACCGGGCGATCGCCGTGATCGCGCTATGGATCGCCGCGGCGCTGATCGCCACCCGAAAGCGCGCCGAGCGGCTGATCCGCGCCAATCTCGAGGAGGAGCGGCAGAAGTCCGAAAATCGCGGCCGCTTTCTCGACATGCTGTCGCACGAGATCGGCACCTCGCTGACCACGATCGACGGCCAGGCGTTCCGGCTCAAGAAGCTCGCCGAGTCGCGCCCGCCGCAGGACATCGTCGTGCGCGCCGAAAAGATTCACAACGCGGTCAACCACATCAAGACCATCGTCCAGCGCATCCAGTTCGCCTCCGAGGCCGGCGAGCGCGCGCTCCAGCCGCGCCGGGGCGCGGTCGATCTGGAGGCGCTGGTGTCGGATGCGGTGCAACAGGCTGCGGCGGATCGCGCCAGCCGGCGGTTCGAGGTCGATCTCGAACAGCTCCCTGACACCGTCTGGGGCGATCCCTATATGCTCAAGCAAGTGATCGACAACCTTCTGTCGAATGCGTTGAAGTATTCGCCCGACGACACGCCGATCCGGGTCGCGGGACGAACCGAGAGCGGACGGGCGGTGCTGGCGGTGACGGACTTCGGCCGCGGCATTCCGGACCAGGAGCAGGCCAAGCTGTTCGCGCCCTATTACCGGGCCCGCAACAGCCGCGGCGTGCACGGCGCCGGCATCGGGCTCTACGTCTGCGAACGGTTCGTCGCGAGCCACGGCGGCTCGATCCGGATCGAGAGCAAGGTCGGCACGGGGACGACCGTCACGGTTCAGCTCCCCGTCCATGCGAGACCCCGGAACACAGACGATGCCGCGACCGCAAATTCTCTGCATTGAAGACGACCCCGACACCGCGGAGCTGATCGTCGAGGTTCTGGAGGAGGAAGGATTCCGCGTCACGGTTGCCGAGAACGGCGCCGACGGGCTGTCCGCGATCGGCGAGCGACCGGACCTCGTGCTGTGCGACATCGACATGCCCGGCCTGTCCGGCTTCGAGGTGCTGCAGCGCATCCGTCAGGACAAGCTGCTGCCGCGCGCGGTGCCGTTCATCTTCATCACGGCCTTCTCGCAGCGCAGCTATCACATGCAGGCGCGCCAGCTCGGCTGCGACGACTTCATCGCCAAGCCGATCGACTTCGAGCTGCTGGTCGCGATCATCAGGAACCGGCTGGAGAACCAGTCCGGCGACGCGCCGGAGCAGCCCGACTTCCACCTGACCGACCGCGAGATCGAGGCGCTGACCTGGGTGGCGCGCGGCAAGTCCTCCGCCGACATCGGCGTGATCCTCGGCGTCAGCGAGCGCACCGTGAACTTCCACATCGACAACGTGATCCGAAAGACCGGCGTGGCGACGCGGGTTCAGGCCGCGATCAAATGCGTGATGCTGGGGCTGATCCGGCAGTAGGGGGCGGGAACGCCGACGCAAGATAACCGCGACGGATCGGATTCACAGGATGGTGCGGGGGGTCGGAGTGGCAGGATGAGCGCTGCGTGTGCTTCGTCATTGAAATAACTCGCGAATTTCGGCTAACCGCATGCCTCAGTGTACAACGATTGTGTACGCGCCCCCCCATTGATGCAAGCTCTTCACTGTTTGCAGTCTGCCTACGACCAAACGCGACGGCCTCGATGCAAGCAACCAAGCCTTTCACGCGTTAGACGTGCGGAGCAACCGACGCAGCATCACGATCTGTCGATAGTATGATCTAAAGACAACTCAAGCTGTTGTGCTTCGAGCGACAAGCGTAATTCAAGTCGGTCGCCTTTCAACACAACATCAAGACGCACCCCGAGGTCATCGAAGACGAGCGACCGAGGCTGATCCAACTCCATAAATCCGAAAAATGAGAATGGAATTTCATAGGTATCCCCGGCTGTCTTCCGACCCAAGACTTGAGCGGCGGGATGGTCAACTTCAGCAATTCCATCCCGGCTAGAACCAAGAATGCCGGTTTGCAATAGCACAACTCCATCATCGAAGCCGCCCGCCATTCCCTTTTTGGCGTCGGCTTGCGCGACAACCTTTTCCATCGAAACGCCCTCCGCACGGGCTAGAGCGCGGAGCACCTCGAACAGGTCTCCGAGTTCAACAATCTTGTCTTTCGCTGTTTGCGCACCGCGAACCTCTAATGCTTCCTCAATGAGTTTTCCTGTGAGGAAACCCTTGGCCAGCCCCGGCGGAACGACACGCGTTATCTCGGCTTCTTGACGCTCGGCAATGCGCGCAGGAATTTTGTCGCGAACTAATTTTCCGAAGCTGGCAGTACGTCGAACACGTGAGTGATCTTTCTCGCTCGTGCTTACAACCGTGCAGCCTTCCCGCCGCAGTTGAAAATAAGCATGAGCCAGCGTCGAACCTGCGAGTAGCACAGGAACGCCCGCTTGAACTGCCGCTCGCCCCACTTTCACAATAAACTCGGTATCACGCATTAGGTTTAAATCAGTTGGCCTTAGCTCAATAGCCAATCGATGCTCGTTTTTTGCCTTGATGCGAAAGTTCTCCAAGTCCGCTGGATTTGCCACAAGCATGATTTGGTAGCTAGCTCGATCCGGATTCCGCTCAGAGGGATGGGCAGGTGTCCAATACCAAGGTAGGTTGAAGCGCGCTCCTGCCTCATCGACGCAACCTACGAACCACATCACGTGGCATGGCTTTCCCATGCGCTGGGCGATTGCGGCTGTGCGTTTCGCAAGATCAAGCGCCTCTCGCCTACCAATACAAAGGTTACGGGCAAATTCGTTTTTAATTCTAGCGTACTCCCAACCACCGTCAGGCTTTGGGATAAGAATGTGAGACTTGTACTCTGCGTACTCCGTCGCAACCTCGGTCGGGACATGCACTTCCCAAATATCATACGGGCAATACTGCAATGCGTCAGGAAGCCCCCACAGACTGTTAATTTCAACCACAGGATTGTCAGGCGCAGCGCGCACCCATGCGCTTGCTCGCGCCGCGATGAACCGATGCGCAACAAACGCTATGCCGTGGCCATCCATCCCCTTCTTTTCCAAATTTTCGTACTGCTGAACACACCACTCTGCCGCAGCGGCCGGCGAAAGACATTCGGTGCGCGGAAGATTTGGAATATTCTCAGCCCCCGCATGAACACTTGTTCGCACGACAACCGCGTTGTCACTCCCTATCAGCGACCGAAAGTCCTTCTCGATTTCACAAACGCACTCGGCTTTTCCCCTAGACTTAAACGTTGATAGAGGCGCATAGAACAACGTCGGCTTGTGACCATCACCCGGCTCCCAAAGCTCTTCTAAGACTTTGAGCTTGTCCCAATCAGCCAACGAAGACTGATCGGCAGGGACAAAACATTCTCCGCGAGCGCTGTCCGGTTTGATGGTTGGCGCAATTCGCAACTGAAACGGATTGAGGCCAGAAAAGTCCTCGTCTTCCTCATCCAGCTGAACGAGATAAATCGTCTGATTGTCGGTTATCCACTCGCAATTCAAGCGGCGAACTCGCCTCTCATCAACTCATTGTTTAGCCAAGCGGCAACCGACCCGAACAAACGCTCGGATGGTTGCCCAGAGCGAATGGTCAATGGCTGGGTGTGCGATGCAGCTTCGTCGCGTTGCGCATTGAACCGCAGCCGCGAAGTAATCATTTCATGGGTTTCAGTGCTTAACTCCCACTGATCCCTCGTCTTCGAGATTCGAAGAAGAATTCCCAAATTCTCCCCGCGAACGCGGGTGCACATATTGCTGAATGACAATGCCAGATGGCAACCCCTGAGAAGACTGAAAAACATCATGAAGAGCGCCAGACACCTGCCTTGCAAATTCGCTGTTACTAGTGATCGAAATAATTATACTTTTGTAGGTTCCTCGATCCCAAATCAACTCGCCGATGACACTCGATCTAACGATGAGCTGTTTTTGCGTGCCAGCTATTAAGGTCAACCGTTCCAAGAACTTTTCGCCAAGCGAAACAACCAACTCTACACAATCATCCCGCTTGGAATGCAGAGAGCAAGGCAGCAAAACGAATGGCGGAGTCCACGCGCGTGGCAGCGCCGCCAACATTGCCCCTTTCGGGCCATAAAGTACTTTTGTTGATTCGACTTCGGGCCAGAGAATCGGCGGGACATCTTGTGAAAACAAAATGTCGGTTGTCATTTTTTCTCTAAGGTTCCGAAAACGGCATTCGCGATGTTCGACAATAGCCCGCTTACGCCGTCAGAAAAATAGCCTACGAGAAATGCCAGCGCAGCGGCCAGAGCTATCGGGCGAGGCTCGGCTGCGGGTTGCCCGTGTCCAACGAGAATACCTGAATCAAACAACGTTAAAACCACGCAAGCATAGACGCCGCCCAATCCTGGGATAAGAACTCGCCAATATCGCCTATCTAAATGCCAACGTCCGTGCGCTGCGGAGTGGACAAGCCACTTGACCGAGAATGTGACGCCGCCGACCCACCCCGAGAAAAAAATTGCCAGAAGCCTAAAGTCGATACTGAACACCACTTCAGGGCCCAGCCACTTCACTGGAAAACTCATCGGCTTTCCAGAAAGCCCCAGAAAAAACCCCGTGAGGATCACCACAATTGCCAGTAAAAACCCGAGAAATGCAGCCTCGCAATTGATTCCTCGACGAGCCTCCGGCGCATATCGCGACTTCCACTCGAAGGGCTGGCGCTCGTCGGTGTATTCGTCCTTGCCCAAAGCAAACGCTGCAAATCCCCCTGAATGCGGCTTTGAGCCAGCAGCAGGTGCCGCAGAAGCATTGCTCGGCTGTTCAGGCGGAGCTTCTGACATTTACAGCTACCGAACGGCTACCGAACCGCTCGATGGTTTTGCGGACGTTACCGAGATGAGCGTGGTGTCGATAATTCCATTTGTCCGGTTCGCCAACTATGCTTGCGATAGCGCGGCGGAAGAATTGCGAACCAGCGCCATCGGCCGGCTTAGACAACACCGCACACTCACTAGAAGCCAACACCAGATATGAACAATCGCCAACCAAATGCTGGTACGAATTCAGGCTGGACGTTTCGTGCCACGCATCGCCGGTCAAAGAAGCCGCCTCTTTCACCAAGTCGTCAAATCGGAAGGGCGCGTCGACCAGCACGTGCAAGTGAGCGTGCTCCACTCCGCATCCGACCGGCGAGCCAAAGGCGCTGGCCCCGTGCTCAAACCACATGACCTGCTTGTCATTCAGGCCGAAGCGCCGCGCCACGTTCGCAACAATCTGGTGCGGCCCCACCTCTCGCCCGCGCTTCCAAGTGGCGAAGTTCAAAACATGGGCACGAGGAACTACGAGCAGCCAATTCGGTACAATCGAACCGAGCGTCGGAATAACGGCGCAATCGTCCGTCTCAAACAAAATTTCGTCGTATAGCGGCTTCAGGCACGAGCGGGAGAGCGCTGAAGCAAATCGCGTCGGCTGCGTCTGTTGATCTGGTTCCCGATGCGCCATTTGCCAAATCTGGTGTGTGGTTAGCTGAGTCGCAACAATAGCAACAACAATGAACAAATCGAGTCAAAGGCGGGGTGCATAGCCGCATTCACCGTCCCGTAACTCCTCTTGAAATCGTACACAAAAAAATTCGGACAGCCTACGTTTATCGCTCAGGCGCAGCGAGGCCGGGCTCTCCGTGAGAATCGGGAATCAATTGAGGGGAATCAGCGCCACCGGAGCGCGAATGGTCGGAGTGGCAGGATTTGAACCTGCGACCCCCTCGTCCCGAACGAGGTGCGCTACCAGGCTGCGCTACACTCCGACTGAAGGCCGGTCTTATACATAGGCCCCCCCGGGGCGGCAAGCACTCTGGCGGCCATTCTCCTGCGATCGTCCCGCCGGCCCGATTGCCGCCAAATCCTTGCCGGACGGGCACAATCGCGGCCCTGTCGCGGCCCTGCCGCCGGCCTGCCGCCCCGCCCCGCATCCGTGCTATGCCCTGCCCCGCGATGAACGCCGAGCCAGCCACCCGCCTGCTGCCCGCAGGCCCCGACAGCGCCGCGGAGGCCGCGCGCTGCCTCGCGGCCGGCGGGCTCGTGGCGTTCCCCACCGAGACGGTCTACGGGCTCGGCGCGGACGCGACCGACGGCGCGGCGGTGGCGCGGCTCTATGCCGCCAAGGGCCGCCCGGCGTTCAATCCGCTGATCGCCCATGTCGCCGATCTCGCCGCAGCGCCGAACGGCTCGCGGTCTTCGACGCGGCGGCGCGAGCGGCTGGCCGCAGGCGTTCTGGCCGGGGCCGCTGACGCTGGTCGCTGCCCAAGGCTGCCGGGCTGCCCGGTGTGCCGATCTGGCCACCGCCGGCCTCGACAGCGATCGCGGTCCGGGTGCCCGCCCATCCGGTCGCGCGCGACATCCTGCGCCGCGTTCGGCAGGCCGGTGGTGGCGCCCTCGGCCAACCGCTCCGGCCACGTCTCGCCGACCACGGCGGCGCATGTCATGGCCGACCTGCGCGGCCGCATCGATCTGGTGGTGGACGGCGGCGCGGCCGCCGTGGGCGTCGAATCCACCATCGTCGCCTGCCTCGACGCCCCGGTCTCCTGCGCCCGGGCGGCGTGCCGCGCGCGGAGATCGAGCGCGTGCTGGGCGCGCCGCTGGCCGGCGACGCGATCGCGACAGGCCGATCCGACGCGCCGCTCGCGCCGGGCATGCTGGCCTCGCATTACGCGCCGCAGGCGCGGCTGCGGCTGAACGCATCCGACGCGAACCGAGGGCGAGGCGCTGCTGGCCTTCGGCCCGGTGGCGAGCCGCGGCGCCAGGCGCCGGCGGCCGTCGCTCAACCTGTCGCCGACGGGCGATCTTGTCGAGGCCGCGGCCAATCTGTTCGCCCATCTGCGCGCGCTCGACCAGCCGGGCGCCCGGCCATCGCCGTCATGCCGATCCCACGACGACGGCCTCGGCGAGGCGATCAACGACCGGCTCGATCCGCGCCGCCGCGCCGAAGCCTTAGAGCGATTTCGAGCGAATCGCAGCGCATGGCGTTCGATCCATCACCCGCGCTATCTTGACGCCGAACGACCGAGAGAATGCCATGCTCAATCCCTCGCCCGACATCATCTCCCGCCTGATCGCAGATCGTCGGCGAGAAGAACGCCATCGTCGATCCCGAAAAGCAGGTCCCCTATCTGGTCGAATTCCGCGACCTGTGGCGCGGCCATACGCCGGTGGTGCTGCGGCCGGGCTCGACCGCCGAGGTGTCGGAGATTCTCAAGATCGCCAACGAGACCTCGACCGCCGATCGTGCCGCAGGGCGGCAACACCGGCCTGGTCGGCGGCCGGCTCTCGCACAACGGCGAGGTCGTGCTGTCGCTGCAACCGGCTCGACACGATCCGCGAGGTCGATCCGGTCTCCAACACGATCACCGTCGAAGTCCGGCGTCACGCTCCAGCGCACCCGCGAGGCGGCGGCCGCGGTGGACCGGCTCTATCCGCAGCTTCTGCCTTCGGAAGGCACCTGCACCATCGGCGGCAATCTCTCCACCAACGCCGGCGGCACCGCCGCGCTCGCGCACGGCGTGGCGCGCTCGCATGCGCTGGGTCTCGAAGTGGTGCTGGCCGACGGGCGCATCCTCAACAACCTCAACAAGCTCAAGAAGGACAACACCGGCTACGACCTGAAGAACCTGTTCATCGGCGCGGAGGGCACGCTCGGCATCATCACCGCGGCGGTGCTGCGGCTGGTGCCGCGCCCGCGGTCGGTGGAGACGGCCTGGGCGGCGGTGCCCGACCGTGCAGGCCGCCGTGGACCTTCTCGGGCTCTGCCACCGAACAGGCCGCCGGCACGCGTCACCAGCTTCGAGCTGATGTCGCGCGAGGGCATCGACATCGTGATCCGGCACGCGCCCGGCACGCGCGATCCGCTTTCGACGCACTCGCCCTGGTTCGTTCTGATCGAACTGTCCTCGCAGCGCAGCGAGGGCCTGCGCGAGAGCCATGGAGCAGATCCTCGCCGACGGGCTCGAACGCGGCCTCGTGCTCGACGCCACGCATCGCCGAGAGCCTGGAGCAGGCCAAGGCGTTCTGGCGCATCCGCGAATTGTTCGGCGAGGTGCAGCGCCACGAGGGCGGCTCGATCAAGCACGACGTGTCGGTGCCGGTGGCCAACATCCCGGCCTTCATCGAGGAGGCCAACGCCGCCGCCGTGAAGCTGATCCCCGGCGCGCGACCCCTGCCCTTCGGCCATGTCGGCGACGGCAACATCCACTACAACGTCAGCGCAGCCGGTCGGCGCCGACCGCGCCGACGTATCTCAAGCGATGGGACGACATGAACGACGTGATCTACGCGATCGTGCTGCAAACACGGCGGCTCGGTCTCCGCCGAGCACGGCGTCGGCATCGTCAAGCGCGACACCCTGCCGAAGATCAAGGATCCGGTGGCCTACGAGCTGATGAAGACGCTCAAGCGCACGCTCGATCCCAAGGGCATCCTCAATCCCGGAAAAGTCCTGCCCTGAATCGAGATTGTCCCACCGCACGGCTTGCACGGCAGGGCGCGGGACGCGGCTGAATCCTCGACTTTCGCCCACCGTGGGCACGACGCACCATGCGACCTTGCGGCGTCTGCGGACGCCCTTTGCGCCGAACGAAGCCGCCGATACAATGCGCGCGATAAACCGGCGCGATTCACGCCGGCCGGCAAAAAACGCAGACCGCTTCCAGGGAGGACGCCCGACATGAACATGAACACATCACGCAGACGATTTCTGCAAGGCACCGCCGCCGCCGCCGCAGCAGCCGGCCTTCCGGTATCGCAGGCCTTCGCGCAGGCCTCCGTCGAGCTGAAGCTCGCCAGCTTCGTTCCACCCTCTCACAGCATCTGGGTCGATCCGATCACGCCCTGGAGCAAGGACGTCGCGGCCCGCAGCAAGGGCAAGATGACGGTCCGCCTGTTCCCCTCGATGCAGCTCGGCGGCAAGCCGCCGGAGCTTTACCGGCAGATGGTGCAGGGCATCGCAGACATCGTGTTCACACTGCCGGGCTACACCTCCAGCGATTTCCCGATGATGTCGATGTCGGAATTGCCCGGCACCGCGACCGACGCCGAGGACGGCACCCGCAAGCTCTGGGCCAACTACAAGTTCTTCGAGAAGGAATTCGAAGCGGCCAAGATGCTGATGCTGTGGAATTCGGACACCGCCGGCCTCATGAGCCGCGACAAGCCGATCCGCACGCTCGCCGACATGAAGGGCATGCGCATCCGCACGCCGTCGTCGGCGCAGTCTGCGCAGCTCGAGGCGCTCGGCGCGATTCCGGTCAGCATGCCGGTCACGCAGATCTACAACTCGCTCGAACGCGGCGTCATCGACGCGACCATGATTCCAATGTCCGCCATGCTCGACTTCAAGCTGCTCGAAGTCGTGAAACACCTGACCATCGATGCGCCACTCGGCCGCTCGCCCTTCATCGTGTCGATGAACCGCAAGCGTTACGAGAGCCTGCCGGCGGACCTGAAGAAGGTCATCGACGACACCACCGGCCTCGAAATGAGCCTCGGCGGGGCGCGTAGCTACGACAAGAAGAACAAGGAGGCGATCGACCTCGCCAAGAAGCAGCGTGAGGTCTATTCGCTGCCACCGGACGAGCACAAGCGTTGGCTTCAGGTGTTTCAACCGCTGATCAAACAGACCGCCGAAGAAAACGACAAGAAGGGGCTGCCGGGCAGCGCCTTCGTGAAGGCCTACAAGCTCCTCGGCTGACGCGAACGCCTCGGGCGGATCACGCAACGCAGACCTGACGCGCAGGAATTGTTCGAGAGAGTCCCCGCATGCGAGATCTTTTCGATCGGTTCCTGCGCGTTCTCGCGCTTGCCGCCGGCATCGTCCTGATCGGACTGATGGTATTTACGGTGGCCGACGTGGTGCTGCGCTACGCCTTCAACCTGCCGTTCCGCAGCGTGTTCGAGTTCACCGAATTCTCGATGGCGCTGATCGTGTTTCTGGCCATCGCCTATACGGGATGGACCGGCGGGCACATCGCGGTCGACGTGTTCGCCTCGTTCCTTGACCGGCCGTCCCTGCGATTCCTGCCGCCGCTTCTGGCGCTCGTCGGATCTGTGCTGTTCGCGATCATCGCCTATCGCTCCACGCTCGAGACCATCGCCACACTCGACCAGACCAGCAATCTGCTGCGCTGGCCGCATTACCCTTTCCGCTTCACCGTCGCATTCGGCTCGGCGATGCTCGCCATCGTCCTGTTTGTGCAGGCCATCGATGCCTGGCGCAATCCGGCGGTCCAGGACAAGTCATGACCGGACAAGCAACCATCGGCCTGCTCGGCATCGTCGTGATGCTGATCCTGCTGGCCCTGCGCATGCCGATCGGCATTGCGATGCTTCTGGTCGGCGCCGCCGGCTTCGCCATCCTGCACGGCATCGATCCCGCGCTGCACATGCTCGGCAGCTATCCTTACGGCTATTCGGCGTATTACGAACTGGCGGTGATCCCGCTGTTCGTGCTGATGGGCAATGCGGCCGCGGTTTCCGGCATGGGCCGCGATCTCTATGCGGCCGCCTACGCCTGGGTCGGGCACTGGCGCGGCGGCCTGTCGTCGGCGACCATCGTGTCCTGCGCGGGCTTCGCAGCGGTGTGCGGCTCGAGCGTGGCGTCGGCGGTCACGATGGGCCGCATCTGCCTGCCGGAGATGAAGCGCTACAATTACGACGACGGACTGGCGACCGGCACGGTGGCAGCCGGTGGCACCCTCGGCATTCTGATTCCGCCCAGCACGGCGTTCATCATCTACGCGATCCTGACCGAACAATCGATCGGCCGGCTGCTGCTGGCGGGCTTTCTGCCGGGCCTGCTGCTGACTGTTATGTTTGTCGTGACCATCGCGATCTGGACCCGATTCCGCCCCGAGATCGGCCCGCCGGGACCGCTGGCGACGCGAAAGGAGCGCATCCGCACGCTGGGCCAGGCCGGCCCGATGATCTCGATCGTGGTGATCACCATCGGCGGAATCTATCTCGGCATGTTCACGCCATCGGAGGCCGCCGCCGTCGGCGCGTTCCTTGCGCTGGCCTATGCCGCCTACAAGCGAACGCTCGGCCGCGAGAACACCGAATTCCTGCTGCTCGAAACCGTGAAGACCACCGCCTTCGTCTTCCTCATTCTGATCGGTGCGCTGGTCTTCGGTCCGTTCCTGGCCCTGAGCGGCCTGCCGCAGCAGTTCGCGGCGTGGCTGACCTCGTTCGACCTGCCGCCGATCGTGATCCTGTCGCTCCTGCTCGCGCTCTACATCGTGCTGGGGATGTTCCTCGAAGGCTTCTCGATGCTGGTGCTGACGCTGCCGATCGTGATGCCGATCGTTCTGGCGCTCGGCTACGATCCGATCTGGTTCGGCGTGCTCATGGTGATCGTGCTGGAAATGGGCCTGATCAGCCCGCCGGTGGGAATCAACGTGTTTGTCGTGAAGGGACTCGTGCCCAACGTGTCGCTCAGCAAGGTCTTCGCGGGGATCATGCCGTTCTGGATCGCGATGGCCGTTTCGCTGATCCTGATCATGATCTTTCCGGAGATCGCGCTGTTCCTGCCCAACACGATGCTGAAATAGCGAACGTTCAGAACAGCGAGCCCTGCCCTTCGTCGGCCGCTGGCTGGGCGCGTCTCGCCGACCGGCGCGATGCCTGCGGCGGCTCCGCCTCCGGCGCCTCGAACGGCAGCAGCAGGTCCGGCGTGTCGTTGGCCACCTTGTTGACCGCCGGCGACACCTCGTAAACGTCCATCGTGCCGTCCGGCGCCGGCCGCAGCAGCGCCGAAGCCGCACGCGCGTCGGTCGCGCGGCTGTCGAGCCACAGGTCGAAATCCTCGGGCGTGACGATCACCGGCGCGCGATGGTGAACCTTCGACATCTCGGCATTGGCCTGCGTGGTCACGATAGCCGCGGTCTCCATCTCCTCGCCGTTCGGCCCGATCCAGACCTCCCACAGTCCGGCGAAGGCGACCGGCTCGCCCGAGCGCGGCCGCGCCACGAAAGCGCGCTTGCGGCCGCCTTCAACCGCCCATTCGTAGAACCCATCGGCGGGAAACAGGCAGCGCCGGCGCTTCATGGCGTTGCGGAACGCCGGCTTCTCATTAATGGTTTCGGCGCGGGCGTTGATCAGCAACGTGAAGGTGCGCGGGTCTTTCACCCACGGCGGCAGCAGGCCCCACCGCACCAGCGCGAACCGTCGCTCGCCCTCGTCGAGCCGGACGACCGGGACCGGTTGGGTCGGGGCCACGTTAAAGCGTGGGGGGAAATTCGGCCGCTCCTTGTAGCGGAACAGCGCCCGGATCGCTTCCGGAACGGTCGAGATCAGATAGCGCCCGCACATGATGTCACTCCCGGCCGCGCTCCGCCTCAGGCCTTAGCGCACCGTTAACCGCTACCGGCAAGACTGCCAATCCACTCCGACGGGATATCCCGATGACCGCCCGTGCCGCTGCCTCGAAAGGATCCAACGCCATTC
Source organism: uncultured Alphaproteobacteria bacterium (assembly GCA_963758225.1). Classification (GTDB taxonomy): domain Bacteria; phylum Pseudomonadota; class Alphaproteobacteria; order Rhizobiales; family Xanthobacteraceae; genus Z2-YC6860. The sequence goes on from CAVWUJ010000009.1 coordinate 521,980, forward strand.
GCGGCGTGCCTGAGGTCAACCCGGACACCGGCCTGTCCACGGACTATCTCAACCACTTCAGCGAAGCCCTGATGATTCTCGAGATGCTTCCGGCCGCGCCGGAGTGCCTCGATGATCTGCTGGCGTGGGGGCCGTGCAACTACGTCGAGCATTTCGAGCGTTCGGGCTTCGCCGACGCCGGCCACGTCATCGCCGCCTATCGCGCTGCCGAGCCTGCCGTGATCCGTTCGCTCGACATCCTCACCGAGGTGATGACCGCGACGCTGCTCGGCATTCGCGAGGCGCTGGCCGCCCACGGCTACGGTCCGCGCACCGCCGAACTGGCCGCGCGCGGCGCCGGCGCACTGAAGCCGCTGGTTGCCCGCGCAGCAGCGGTGATCAACGGAACCGCCCCGACGCTCTGGATCAACGGCCGTGAGACGGCGGCGGAAATCGATGCCATATTCGGCCGATGAACCCGGATCCCCGCCTCTACCCTCCCCGCCCCATCGTCGCCGTGAGCGCCGTCATCATGAAGGACGGCAAGGTCTTTCTGGCTCGACGCGCCTACGGCCCCGCGCTCGGCCGCTACACCATGCCGGGCGGCGTGGTCGAGGCCGGCGAGACTTTGACCGAGGCGCTGGGCCGGGAAATCCTGGAGGAGACCGGCATGACCGTCGAGCCGGTCACCCTTGCCGGCCATCGCGAGGTGGTGGCGCGTGACGCCGACGGCAGGATCGAGCGCCACTTTGTGATCCTGTGCTTCGCCTCGCGCTGGATCGCCGGCGAGCCGGTGCTCAACGAGGAGCTTTCCGAGTATCACTGGATCGAGCCGCATCGCCTCGCCGAGTTCGAAACCACCGAGGGGCTTGCGGAAATCGTCGACGCCGCGATGGCCCGGCTCGCGGCCGTCCCGGCCTGACGACGGTGCGTCGCTTGCGCCGGTCCGGAGCCGGGCGCATATCTGCCGCATGCTGACCCGCACCCTGTCCGTTGCGCTTCTCGCCGCCGCACTGGCCGCCGCGTTCCTTGCCGCGCCAGCGCGCGCGAACGAGCCGGCGCCCGCTCCCTTCGACGGCGACCTGCAGCGTCTGGCCGAAATCCTCGGCGCGCTGCACTATCTGCGCGGGGTCTGCGGCGCCAACGACGGCCAGAAGTGGCGCAACGAGATGCAGGCCCTGATCGAGGCGGAAGCGCCCGGCGGCGAGCGCAAGAACCGCATGACGGTCAGCTTCAACCGCGGCTATCGTGTGTTCCAGCAAACCTACCGCGCCTGCACGCCCGCCGCCGACCTGACGATCCGGCGCTATCTGGAGGAAGGCTCCAAGATTTCGCGCGAAATCACGGCGCGCTATTCCAACTGACGCTTGGTCCAACTGACGCTTGGCGCGTGCGGATCGCAGGGCTCGTCGTGACATGCGGACAAGCCTGACAAAAATCCTGTCCGGATCCCGACAAGCCTCGGGAAAATAAGGCAAATTGTCCCCAAGGATTAACCTTTCCTAAAGGTGCTGCGTAGCCAAGCGAGGCGCGCGTGCTAACGTCCGCTCGGATGCAACGCCCGGCCAACGTCGGCCCCGTTACGAACGGAAAAATCGTGAAGCAAAAGACTCCCCGACGCCGAGCCGACCGCCGAACAAGAGCAGAAGAAGGCTGCGCTCAGCTATTTGAACGAGGCGTGGACCGAAGCACGCCTGGACGGCATCGACGACGACTGCATGGCGCAGGCGTGCCTGTTCGCGGCCTTTGCCGACCTGGTCGCGACCTACGGCGAAGAGGCGGCGGCCAAGTACGCCGAAACGCTGTCTGCGCGCATCCTGCGCGGCGATTTCACCGTCAATCTGGCACGCCAATAACGCGGCGCTGCGCCGGTCAGACCCGCGCAATCCTGGCCTCTTCCACCCCTTCTTGCGTTTTCGACATTCTCCGCAACCCGCGCCTTGAACGCCTCCGGCGTCGCCGGGCGCGCGTCGCCGCCGAGCACGCGCAGGCGTTGCTCGACGGCCGGGTCGGCCCGAAGGCGGATCGTCAGGCGGAGGGCGGACGCGCCAGTCCGAACAGGCGGTTGAGAACCCCGTCGATGTCCTTGCCGTAGAACGGCTTGAACAGCAGATCGTTGGCCCCCTCCGCGCGCGCGCGTTCGGCCAAAGCCGGATCGCTGGCCGCTGTCATCATCACCACCTTGATGTCCGGCCGCAGCGACCGCAGGTGCGAGAGCGTCTCAAACCCGTCCTGGTCGGGCATGATGCAATCCAGAAAGACGATGTCGAAATGCTCGTTCATGGCGCGGCCGAGCGCCGTCGCGCCGTCGGCCGCTTCGTGCGACTCGATCCGGTAGCGGCTGGCCTGAAGCACCTTGCGCACGACGGACCGCACGGTCGAGGAATCGTCGACGATCAGCACCCGGCTGCCGATGCGCGCGCGCACGCAGGATTCGAACGCGCTTTGCGCCTCGACGGGATCGGCCGGAACCGAAAGCACGATGTCGGAGCCGTCAGCCGCGGCATCGCCTTCTGCTCTCGACGAGCGCCAGGATCAGGGGATGGCTTTCGACGTCGCGCGCGGCGTCTGCGATCAGCGCACGACGCCGGGCGTCGATCCGCCCGTCGATCGCCACCACGTCGGGGCATTCTGCGGCAAACAACTGTCGCCAGGCTTCGGGCGTGGAGCGGGCGGCCAGCGCCGTCCCGTCTATGTCCGTGACGATCAGCGGCACCGACGCCTGCGAAGCCGCATGGCGCAGCACATCCCGCTCGGCGGCGGACTCGGACACCACAATCAACCTCAGCGTGACGAAATCGTCGCTCACGCAGCCCCCGAATGCCATCCATGCCGTGCGAATGCAGAGCAACGGCCGTATCGATATTCCCGGACGGAAACACCGCCGCGCTTGCTTCTTTCATGTCCCTCGGATCAATTCCAGTGCAACGCAACCTCAAGTTGGGAAAATGCTCACTTCCTCATAGATGGAACCAGAATGGACTTTCGTCCGAAGCGTCTTCGAGTTGCGATGGCCCCGCGCATCGCTCGGAGCGTTCGGCCTCCTCTCATCCGAAGCAGGATGGCGGTGCGCCACCGGATCGAGACCCTTGAGACACCACACACCCGCGCATAGGTTGGACGCAACGAGGCGGCCCCGCTGACATGAAATCGGCTCTTCTTCCCGACCGCGGCGTGGTCAAGGTTTCCGGCGCCGACGCCGCTCCTTTCTCAACGGCCTGCTCACCGCGGACATCGAGCCGCTTCCGCCCGGCAGCGCCCGCTTCGCGGCGCTTCTGACTCCGCAGGGCAAGATCATCGTCGACGCGCTCGTCGATCGAAGCACCGGCCAGCGATGGCGGCGGTTTCTTTTTCGACCTGCCCGAAGGCGCTCGCCGCGGAACTCGTGACCAGGCTCGGCTTCTACAAGCTGCGGGCCAAGGTCGTGATCGAGAACCTGTCGGACGCACTCTGCGTGATGGCCGTGTGGGAGGGCCGCGGAACGACGGAATACGGCCTCGTCTACGACGATCCGCGTCTGACCGCGCTCGGACAGCGGGCGATGCTGCCGCCGCAACGCACGCAAGAGGCTGCCGACGGATCTCGGCGCGCCGCTGACCGACGCGGCAGAGTACGAGGCCCATCGCATCGCGCTCGGCGTGCCGCGCGGCGGTCTCGACTTTATCTACGGTGATGCGTTCCCCCACGAGGCCGACATGGACCAGCTCGGCGGCGTCGACTTCGACAAGGGCTGCTATGTCGGGCAGGAGGTGGTCTCGCGCATGCAGCACCGCGGCACCGCACGCACCCGCATCGTGCCGGTGATCGCACAGGACCACGCACCGGAGACCGGCCTGCCCGTCGTCGCGGGCGAGAAGCAGGTCGGCGCCACCGGTTCGTTCGCCGGCAGGCAGAGGACTTGCGATGCTGCGGCTCGATCGCCTCGCGGACGCAGCGGCCGCCGGCGCCGCCCTGACCGCGGGCGGCATCGTGCTGACGCCGCAGAAGCCCGCCTGGGCCACGTTCGACGTGCCGGGCGCGTGAGGTCGCGATGACGAACGCGCCTGAAACACGCCGACGGTTTGAAGCGCTGTCCCTGGCCGAAGGACGATGCGCTCTACGTCGCCTATCACGACGACGAATGGGGCGTGCCGGAGTGGGACGATCGCGCGCTGTTCGAGAAGCTGATCCTCGACGGCTTTCAGGCCGGGCTGTCGTGGATCACCATCCTGCGCAAGCGCGACAACTTCCGCCGGGCCTTCGACGATTTCGCGCCGGAGCGGATCGCGCGTTACGACCGCCGCAAGATCGAGCGGCTGATGCAGGACGCCGGCATCGTGCGAAACCGCCTGAAGGTGGAAGGCGCGGTGCTCTCGGCCCGCGCCTGGCTCGATGCGATGGAGAAGGGGCCCGGCTTCTCGCCGCTGCTCTGGGGCTTTCTCGACGGCGCGCCGAAGATCAACCGGTTTCGCAGCATGAAGGACGTCCCGGCGGAGACGGCGGTATCGCGCGCGATGTCGAAGGAGCTGGCCGGCCGCGGCTTCAAGTTCGTCGGCCCCACCATCGTCTATGCCTTCATGCAGGCGGTCGGCATGGTCAACGACCATCTCGTCGCCTGCCACCGCCACGCCGAATGCGCGGCCTGCAAGCCGAAGCGCCAGCCGTGAGCGGGTCGCCGCCGGCCCGCGCCCCGGGACGCCGCGCAAATGCGCAGCGCGCCTGGCAGCGCATGCTCTCCGGTCGAAGGCTCGACCTGCTCGATCCCTCGCCGCTGGATGTGGAAATCGAAGACATTGCGCACGGACTCGCGCGCGTCGCGCGCTGGAATGGCCAGACCACCGGCGCGCACATCTTCTCGGTGGCGCAGCACACGCTTCTGGTCGAGACCGTGGCGCGGGCGCGCAGCGCCGACATCGACCGCAAACGCCGGCTCGCGATCCTTTTGCACGACGCGCCGGAATATGTGGTCGGCGACATGATCTCGCCGTTCAAGGCGGTGATCGGCGACAGCTACAAGGCGGTCGAGGCGCGGCTGCTGGCGGCGATCCGCGTCCGCTTCGGCCTCTCGCCCAAGCCTTCTGAGGAGGAGAACCGCTTCGTCAAGGCCGCCGACCGCGGCGCCGCCTGTCTGGAGGCCACGCATCTCGCGGGCTTTTCCGAGCCCGAGGCCAGGCGTTTCTTCGGCACGCCACCGCGGCTATCGCCGGCCTTGCAGCGCGACTATCTCACGCCCTGGTCCGCTACCGTCGCGGAGCGCCGGTTTCTCGAACGGTTCGCGGCGCTGTCCGGCGCGTAACGCTTCCCGGCGGACCTGCAAGCCCCTATACCTTGGGCACGAATCCGGACCCCTTTGCCGATGATCCACGTCTGTTCGCTGGCGCGCCTCTACACGACGATCGAGGAAACCGGCGCCGACCGCATCGTGACCCTGCTGAAGAAGCTGGACCGCGTCCGCCGGCCGGATCACATCCGCCCGGAGCACCACCTGACCCTGGGCATGGACGACGTGATCGACGAGCTGGAAGGCTTCGAGCCGCCGAACCACAGCCACATCGCCGACCTGGTGCGCTTCGCCAGCGCGTGGGACCGTCGCAAGCCGATGGTCGTGCACTGCTTCGCCGGCATCAGCCGCTCCACCGCCGCCGCCTTCGTCGCCGCCTGCGCGCTCAACTCGGCGCGCAGCGAAGATACGATCGCGCGCGCCATCCGCGACGCCTCGCCGACGGCGATGCCGAACCTGCGCATCGTCTCGCTCGCCGACCGGCTGCTGGAGCGCCGCGGCCGCATGATCGGCGCGGTGCAGGCGCTCGGGCCGGGACATGCGGCGGCCGAAGGCCATCCGTTCCGGCTCGACCTCGAGTGACCGATGCCTGACTCGCCCCTGACGCCGATCGAGGTCGGACTGACCGCCGCGATCGTGGCGTTCGAGGGCGATGAGCCGCGCATTCTGGTCGCGGCCGACCCGGAGAGCCCGACGCGCGCCGGCCTGCCCTTCGGCCCGTTCGACCCGCTGGCGCATCGCACGTTCGAGATCGGGTTGCGCTCGTGGGTCAGCGCCCAGACCGGCCTCACCGTCGGCTATGTCGAGCAGCTCTACACCTTTGGCGACCGCGGCCGGCACGCGCGGCCGGGCGACACCGGCCCGCATATCGTGTCGGTCGGCTATCTCGCGCTCACGCGGATGCCGGAAAACCTCGCCGCGCTGCGCGCAGCCGGGGCGGGCTTCGAGCCGTGGTATCGCTTCTTTCCGTGGGAGGACTGGCGCGATCAGCGTCCCGCAATTCTGGACGACGCCATTCTGCCGCTGCTCGACCACTGGGCGAGCGGCAGCAAGCAAACGGCGACCCGGCCGCAGGAGCGGCGCGAACGGCTGCGCGCCTGCTTCGGCGTCGGCGGCTCGCCGTGGGACGAGGAAAAGGTGCTCGACCGCTACGAGCTGCTCTACGAAGCCGGCCTCGTCGAGGAGGCGCGCCGCGACGGTCGCGAGCCCTCCGCGCCGCGCGGCAGGATTCCACCGCTCGGCGAGCCGATGCGCTTCGACCAGCGCCGCATTCTCGCGACCGCGATCGCGCGCCTGCGTGCCAAGCTGAAGTACCGTCCGGTCGTCTTCGAACTGATGGCCGCCGAGTTCACGCTGACCGAATTGCAGCGCACCGTGGAGGCGATCTCCGGCCGGCATCTGCACAAGCAGAACTTCCGGCGGCTGGTCGAAACCGCCGCGCTGGTCGAACCGACCGGCGAAACCTCGACCGCCACCGGCGGACGGCCCGCCGCGCTCTTCCGCTTTCGCCGCGAGGTGACGCAGGAGCGCCCCTCGCCGGGCCTGCGTCTCGGTGGACGAGGTTAGCCGAAGTCTTCCGGGGAACGGCCTACGATCCGAAACCGCGCCGGAGCCGGCATGGAACTTTCCCGTTCGTCGCGATCGTCGCGCTGGTGAAGACGGTCGGTATGAACGACAGCGTGCGACGCCGCCGGCACCACGCCGCGAAACCGATCGTGCTGTCGCTCAGTTGCCGGCGGAGGCCGACCGCACCGGCTGAAGCCGCAGCGGGCCGCGCGCGACGTCGGCGCGGGCGCTGCGCCGATTAAAATCGCAATAGGCGAAGCCGAAGCCCGAGATCGAACCGCGGAAGCTCGCGTAGCTGGTCTTCTGCAGATTGAAGCACGGCTCGAACGGCATGCCCTTGACCGAAGCGCAGACCGCTCCGCCCTTCACCCGCAGCGTGTTCGCCGGCATCACGACGTAGCGCATCGGACCGCGCCCGCCGACCCGGATGTGGCCCGCGACCGAACCGTCGGACATGATCCGTCCAGCGCCAGTGGTGCCCTCGAAGCAGGTGTAGCTGAACTGCTTGCCCACCACGAACCGGCGCGCCTCCTCGGGCGACATCTGTTCGGCAAGCGCAGGCGATGCGGCCATCAGGCCCGCAAACAGGATCGCAAAACGCGGCGAAAGTCCCGTCATCCCCGAACTCCACGCTGACATCCGGCGCGTTTACCGGCCGGTTACCATAGAATCTGCGGCGAATATGCGCGCCAAAGCCTTCCAAATTCTGAACGGCTTTACCGAATTTTGACCACGATCCGACCCCGCACCTTGCCTTCCAGAATGGTCGCGGCGGTGTCGATCACCTCCGGCAGCCCGATCTGCCGGGTCATCGTCTCAAGTTTGCCCCTGTCGAGGTCGGATTCCAAGCGACGCCAGGCTTCGACCCGGCGTTTTGGTGAACATTGCACAGAATCGATGCCCAGAAGCGACACCCCGCGCAGGATGAACGGGGCCACGCTGGACGGCAGGTCCATGCCCCCCGCCAGCCCGCAGGCCGCGACCGCTCCACCGTATTTCGTCATCGAAAGCACGTTGGCGAGCGTCGTCGAGCCGACGGAGTCGATCGCGCCGGCCCATCGCTCGCGGCCGAGCGGACGCACCGCTCCGGTCAGTTCGGCGCGGTCGATCACCTCGGACGCCCCGAGTTCCTTCAGATAGTCGGCCTCCTGCGGCCGGCCGGTCGAGGCCGCGACCTGGAACCCGAGCTTCGCCAGCAGCGCGACCGCCACCGATCCCACCCCGCCGGCCGCGCCGGTCACCAGAACCGGGCCGTTGTCCGGAACGACGCCCTGGTGCTCCAGCGCCATGACAGCGAGCATCGCCGTGTATCCCGCCGTGCCGATGGCCATCGCCTCACGCAGGCTCAAACCCGGCGGCAGGCGCACCAGCCACTCGCCCCTGACCCGCGCCCGCTCGGCATAGGCGCCGAGATGGCTTTCGCCGACGCCCCAGCCGTTGAGGATCACCTTGTCGCCCGGCTTCCAGTCGGGGTGGTTCGAGGTCTCGACCTCGCCCGCGAAGTCGATGCCGGGGATCATCGGAAAGCGGCGCACGACCGGCGCGCGACCGGTGATCGCAAGGCCGTCCTTGTAGTTGATCGTCGACCAGTGCACGGCGACGGTGACGTCGCCCTCCATCAAATCCCTGTCGTCGAAGGATTTCAGCGAGACGGTCTGGGCGTCGCCCGGCTTTTCGATGACGATTGCGCTGAATGTGGCCAAGGTCGCGTCCCCCTCGCTCGACCGCCGCTGCAATAGAAACGAGCGGCGCATCATCGAGCGGATTTGTGGCGCGCTGTGGATCGCCGCGCAAGCGCCTTGCGCGGCTGTCGCGCTCGGGACGACGCGCGGCTCAGGCCACCGCGGGAGCCGGCCGCGCGACCGGCTTCTCCACGATCGGCAGATTGATCACCGCGGAGAGCACGCCGAACAGGATCGCGAGCCACCACATCAGATCGTAGGAGCCGGTGCGCTCGAAGGCGATGCCGCCGATCAGCACGCCGAGGAAGCCGCCGACCTGGTGGCTGAAGAACGCGAAGCCCGCGAGCATGGCGAGCCAGCGCGTGCCGAACATCAGCGCGATCAAGCTGGTGGTCGGCGGCACGGTCGACAGCCACATCAGGCCCATCACCGCACCGAACACGATGCAGGTGAACGGCGTCACCGGCAACGAGATGAACACCAGAATGGCGACCGCGCGAGTGAAGTAGATGAACGACAGGATGTATCGCTTCGGCAGAAAGCCGGCGAGCCAGCCCGAGCCGAGCGAGCCCACGATGTTGAACAGGCCGATTACCGCGATGGTCCAGCCGCCGACCTGCGCCGACAGCCCCTTGTCGAGCAGGTAGGGCGGCATGTGGATCGTGATGAACTGAAGCTGGAAGCCGCAGGTGAAATAGCCCAGCACCAGCAGCACATAGGAGCGGTGCGACAGCGCCTCGCCGAGCGCCTGCTTCAGAGACTGCGGCGGCGCGCTCGCGGCGCTCTTGGCCTCGGCCGACTTCGGCGTCGCCAGGATCAGCGCCAGCGGCAGCACCAGCAGCATCATCGCAGAGAAGATATAGAGCGTGGTCTGCCAGCCGTAGGAATCCATCAGCAGCACGGCGAGCGGCGAGAACAGGAACTGACCGAACGAGCCGGCGGCGGTGCCGGCGCCGAAGGCGAAGGCGCGCCAGCTCTCCGGCAGGATCTTGCCGAGCGCTGCCAGCACGACCGGGAACGAACAGCCCGACAGGCCGAACCCGATCAGCACACCGGCGGACAGATTGAGCATGCCCGGCGTGGTCGAAAAGTTCATCAGCGCGAGGCCGGCGGCATAAAGGATCGCGCCGACCCACATGACCCGCACGGTGCCGAAGCGGTCGGCCAGCGCGCCGGAAAACGGCTGGCCCAGCCCCCACAGCAGGTTCTGCAGCGCGATAGCGAAGCCGAACACGTCGCGGCCCCAGCCGTGGAGCGAACTGACTGGCGTCAGGAAGAACCCGAGCGTCGAGCGCGGACCGAAGGCGATCACCGCGATCACGCAGCCGAAGGTCAGGATGACCGCAGGCGTCCGCCACGTTGCGGACGATGAGCCGCCGAGCGGCGCTGGCGAAACGGTCATCGGCGATTGTCTCCGGCGATTGGGCCGCAGCCTGCGGCGGGCGCACCTTAGAAGCCGGGCGGATTCGGCCAAAGCGAATCTTCGTGATGGCAAAGATATCCCGGGCGCATGGCTGCCGGGGCCGTGCCCCTAGCGCAGGGTGTGCAGAAGTGCTATATGGGTTTTGCTCCAAATGAGAATAATCGTATGGAGCCGTTGCAATGCCGGCCCCGTGGGCCGGACATTTTCGCCCCGATTTATACTCATATTGAGTATAAATGGCCAATCCGAAGGAGCGCGCCATGCCGCTGCTCGACACCGTCGGTCCCCGGACCGGTCGCCCGCAGCCTGCCGCGCCGCGCGCCGGCTCCGCCGCCCTGCGCCGCTTCGGCGCCCTGCCCGCGCCCGACCTGACGTGGACGCCCGAGGTGCAGCGCGCGACCGCGCATCTTTACGAGCGCGTGAAGGCGGTCGTGCCGCCGGTCGAGTGGCCGTTCTTCGCGCCCTACGTGAAGGCGATCAACGAACTGAAGGCGAAGCGCAACGCGGTGATCCTGGCGCACAACTACCAGACGCCGGAAATCTACAATTGCGTCGCCGATTTCGTCGGCGATTCGCTCCAGCTTGCGCGCGAGGCCAGCAAGGTCGACGCCGACATCATCGTGCAGTGCGGCGTGCACTTCATGGCGGAGACCGCCAAGGTGCTCAATCCCGACAAGACCGTGCTGATCCCGGATATGCGGGCCGGCTGCTCGCTCGCCGACGCCATCACCGGCGAGGACGTGCGTCTGCTGCGCCAACGCTATCCTGGCGTGCCAGTCGTGGTCTATGTCAACACCTCCGCGGAGGTGAAGGCGGAGGCTGACATCTGCTGCACCTCGTCGAACGCGCTTCAGGTCGTCGAAAGCCTCGGCGCGGATCGCGTGCTGTTCCTGCCGGACCAGTACCTCGCGAAATACGTCGCCTCGCAGAGCAAGGTTCAGATCATCGCATGGAAAGGCGCTTGCGAGGTGCACGAGCGCTTCACCGGCGACGAGTTGAAGCTCTATCGCGACAGCGATCCGGGCGTGAAGATCGTCGCGCATCCGGAATGCCCGCCGGACGTGATCGCGGAGGCCGACTTCACCGGCTCGACCGCGCATATGATCGACTGGGTGCGAACCCACAAGCCGAAGCGCGTTGTGCTCGTGACTGAATGCTCGATGGCGGACAACGTGAAGGCCGAGCTCCCGGATGTCGAATTCACCCGGCCGTGCAACTTCTGCCCGCACATGAAGCGCATCACGCTGCCGAACATTCTCGACAGCCTCCTGCAGATGAAGGAGGAGGTCGTGGTCGATCCGGCGATCGCTAACCGCGCCCGCCGCTCGGTCGAGCGCATGATCTATCTCAAGAGCTGACACGCACCGGGCGGCCGCGCGATGCGTGGCCATCCGGCCTCTCCGCAAGACGACATTCTCGGGAGCGACGATGACCTCTTCCCTGCTGTACCCGGATGGGTTCCTTTCGCCGCTCGAGATCGAGGACGCCGTGACCCGCGCGCTCGCCGAGGATCTCGGCCGCGCCGGCGACATCACCTCGATCGCCACCATTCCGGCCGGCACGCCGAGTCGCGTGATGGTGGTGGCGCGCAAGGCCGGCCACATGGCCGGGCTGCCGCTGGTGGAGGCCGCGCTGCGACGGCTCGATCCCGCGGTCGAGATCAAGGCGCTGGCGCGCGACGGCGACCGCGTCGCAGCCAAGGCCCCGCTGATGGAGATCCGCGGCGACGCCCGCGCCGTGCTCTCGGCCGAGCGCGTCGCACTGAACTTCCTCGGGCATCTGTCAGGCATCGCGACCGCCACCGCCGAATTCGTGCGCCGCGTCGGCCAGGCCAAGACCCGGATCTGCTGCACGCGCAAGACCACGCCCGGCCTGCGTGCGCTGGAGAAATACGCGATCCGCTGCGGCGGCGGCTTCAATCACCGCTTCGGCCTCGACGACGCGATCCTGATCAAGGACAACCATGTCGCGGTCGCGGGCGGCATCCGCGCCGTGCTGGAGGGCGCGCGCGCCAAGGTCGGCCATCTGGTAAAGATCGAGATCGAAGTCGATTCGCTTGATCAGCTTCGCGAGGTGATCGATTGCGGCCTCGCCGACGTGGTCCTGCTCGACAACTTCGAGATCGCCGCGATGAAGGAGGCGGTCGCGATGGTCGGCGGCCGGCTGGTGATCGAGGCCTCCGGTGGCATCACGCTCGACACGATCGCCGAGGTGGCGGCGACCGGCGTGGACTACGCCTCGTCCGGCGCGCTCACCCATTCCTCGCCAAGCCTCGACGTCGCATTCGACATCGAGATCTGACGGCCATCACAGCCGTGCGTTGGAAGGCGTCGCCTGCGCGGTCGGCGCCGCGGCGTCCGGCACGGTGATTCCCGGCCCCCACTTCGGCTCGTCGGCGCCGTCGCCCCAGCGGCGCGGACGGTAGAACAGATGCACGCCGATGCGCGCATGCCGGCGCATCGTGCGCACCCACCACGGATTGACGTAGTTGGCGTGGTAGTGCGTCGCCTTGCCGATTTCGGACAGCCACAGCTTGCCGTCGAGCGTGTCGCGCGCGATCTGCCGCGCCTGGCTCCACAGATGCGGCTCGCGAACCACGTCCTTCACGTTGTCGCAGGCGAAGGTGAACTGGCAGGCGAGATGGCGGTGCGCGTTCTGGTACACCACGCCGCACACATCGCTCGGGTAGAAGGTGGAGAACACCCGGTTCATGACCACCTGCGCGACCGCAACCTGGCCGCGGACCGGCTCGCCGCGGGCTTCGAAATACACCGCCTCCGCGAGACATTTCTCCGCGCGCGCGCGGTGGCGCGTGTCGAGGCCCAGCCGTTCGGACGGAGACAGACCGCGTTTCGGCGGGCCGGAAACCACGCCCTTCGGCGCAATTGTTTCGGCCTCGGCCGCAAGGCCTCCGGGGCTTGCGACCGCCGGCTTGTCGTCGGGCGCGGGCGTTGCGACCGGCGCGGTCGCTGCGACCGTTCGGTTGGCGTCGAAATCGGTCGGTGGCGGCATCACCAGAACCGGCTCCTGCCCCTCCGGCCAGGGCTCCATTGGGCCGACGGCGTCTCCGATCGGCGAACTGCCGAAGTAGAGCCGCGCCGTGCGCACCAGCGGATCGGGATCGTCGATCGCATCGACATCGGGATTGAGCGCCGCGACGTCGTCGGTCGGGGTCATCACCTCGACTGTCTCCGACGCCATCGCGGCGTCGAGATCGATCTCGGAAAGAGCATTCTCGCCCGACAGCGGCTCGTCCGGCGAAAGCACGGGGACGGCGACGGCCGCAGGCGCGGGCGAAGCGTCGCCCGGCCGCGGAAACGACACGCTCTTGACCCGGCCGGGCTTGAGATCTCGCGGCTGCGAGCGGACCGGCGCGGCCGGTGGCCGCGCCACGAGCAGGTCGCCCTTGAGGCGTCGGTTCACTTCGGGAAACGCCGACGGCGAAGGCAGCGGCAGCAGAACGCCATCGAAGCTGCGCTTGAAATCGTCGGGATCGTCCATCGAAAGGCTCGCAAGCCGCACGTCGAGCGTCGGGATCTGCGTTCCGACCGGACGGGGAAAGTTGAAGCCCGCAACCTGCACGCTGCCGAACGGCGATGCGATGACATGCGCGCGCCAGCGCTGGGACACCTCGGGCTGGCGCGCAAGCAGCGCGCCCAGATCCTGATGCGCGCTCTGCGTCGGCATCAGACCCAGCGTCAGGCAGGAAAGGCCGAAGGTTGCCGAACGGGCCCCCCTCGGCCTTGTACGCGACGCAACCATACAGACGCTCACGCTATTCGAGACGGCACATACGCGACGCAACGCTACGCAACAGCGTCGGGACCGGAGTGGAGGTGGCTCCGATGCGACAGGTCTCTTTATTGTCGGATTAACGTTGCGAAGCGGTTAACCGCCGCCGCCACGGCGTCGCAGGCTCGCGCAACGTCCGGGTTTGGTTACGAAGCGGCCCGCAACGCGGTAAACGAAACGTCAACGCCGCGTGTTCCGCGCTATCGCGGCGCCATCGCAACGCCGAGAAAATTCCCGACAAGAAAGGCCGCAGCGGCCATCAGCAAGCCCGCCACCAGCGCGCGATCGGGAATGACCTCCTGAACCGGCCGCCGTATGGCGATGCGCATTGTGACCAGCGCGGCCGCAACGAGGCCGAAGAACACGATCAACGGATGTGCCATCACGGCGGTTCCGAACGGCCGCTGTTCGGCGAACAGGCCAAAGGCGAAGGCTCCGAGCGCCAGCCCGCCGAACCACCAGACCGAAAGACGCGAACGGCCGGGTTTGTCCCGGCCGCCCGGCTTCGAGCGCTTCGTGAGAAGCCAGCTCAAATCTTCACGCCTTTTTCCTTCAGGTACTTCACCGCGCCCGGATGCCACGGAATCGGAGAATTGTCGGTGCTCTGGTTCGCCAGCGTAATGCTTTCCGCCTCGCGATGCACGGCGACAAGTTCATCGCGCTTCTCGATGAATGTCTTGACGATGTCGTATGCCACCTGATCCGGCATCGCTGCGTTCGCAACCAGGATGTTCTGCACCACGGAAATCCTGTTGTCGGTGGTTTGACCCGGATAGGTCTTCGCCGGAATCACGCCGGCGCTGTAGAGATTTCCATACTTGGCGTTCATCTTGGGGACCAGCCCGTCCGTGTCGATCAGCTTGATCTTCACATTCGGCGTCGCCGCGAGATCGGTCACCGCCGCGGTCGGCAGGCCGCCCACCCAGAAGTAAGCATCGATCTTGCCGTCCTTCATCGCGTTGGTGGATTCGGCGACGCCCAGGCGCTCGCGCCGCATGTCCTTGTCGCGATCGAGGCCGGCGGCCTCGATGACGCGGAACGCCATCACCTCGGTCGCGCTGCCCGGCGAGCCGGTGGAAACCCGCTTGCCCTTCAGGTCGGCCATCGTGTTGACTCCACGCCCCTCGACCGAGACGACGTGCATCCGGTTCGGATAGAGCACCAGAAGCGTGCGGACGGGAACCGCATTGCCCTTGAACTTGTCCGCGCCCTTGAGCGCGTCGAGCGCCGCATCGACCATCACGAGGCCCAGCTCGCTCTGCTTGGATCCGAGCAGCCTGAGATTGTCCACGGACCCGCCCGTGACGCGCGCGGTCGCGACGAAGCCTGGCACGTGCTTGGACAGCACGTTCGCCATGCCACCTCCGAGCGGATAATAGACACCGCCGGTGCCGCCGGTGGCGATTGCGATGTTGGTCGCCTGGGCAAGCGCCGCCGTGCCCAACAGCGACGAGCCGGCAAGTCCGGACGCCGCGGTCGCAACCATGAATTCTCTGCGATTCATTAGATCGATCCTCCCTTTGTTAAGCCGGCGCTTTAACGGCATCCGGCCGCATGTGCTGCTTCACCAGAACGGCAAGGCCCAGCGCGACGCCGAACAGCGCCGGATAGGCGACATCGAGGCCGGTTGCGGTTTCCACGCCCGCCTCGATCAGAACTCGGGAACACCAGCAGCAGACCGGCGAGAACCAGCAGGCTGCGCTCCGGCCGCGTCGTGCGGCGCAACGCCCAGCCCTGGGCTGCGGCCGCGATGAAAGCCAGACCGACCGCGCTCTTCAGCGTGATCAGCGCCACATCGACCCACGAGCCGCCCGGCGGCAGCGCCAGCAAGAGGCCGACGCCCTGCGGATCGAGCACGAACACGAAGGGAACGAGGAACGCCGGGATCGTGTATTTCCACGCTTGCAGCGTGGTCGCGTAAGGATCGCCGCCGGTGATCGCGGCGGCCGCGAACGGCGACAGCGCGGTCGGCGGCGAAACCTCCGACAGCACGGAATAATAGAAGATGAACATGTGCGCGGCGATCGCGGGCACGCCGAGCTGGATCATCGCCGGCGCGGCGATCACCGCGCAGATGATGTAGGATGCCGTCACCGGCACGGCGAGCCCGACGATCCAGACGATCAGCGCCGTGTAGATCGCCGTGAGCAGCAGGCTGCCGCCGGCGTAGGCGATCACGATGGAGGAGAATTTCAGCCCCAGCCCGGTGAGCGTGACCACGCCGACGATGATGCCCGCCGTCGCGCAGGTGGTCGCGGCGGTTAGCACCGAGATCGAGCCGTCGGCGAGCGCCCGCACCAGCTTCTTCGGCACCAGCGCGGTCTCGCGGGTCAGGAAGCTCATGATGAAGGTCATGACCGTGGCGTAGAACACCGACAGCGTCGGCGAGAAGCCCCAGACCATGAAAATGACGACGGCGATCAGCGACACGAAGTGGAAGCCGTAGCGCCGCGTCATCTCCCACAGAGTCAGCTCCTGCGGGATGTCGACGACCTGCGTGCTGAACTTCTTGGCGTCCAGCTCGACCATGATGAGCAGGCAGAGGTAGTAGAGACAGGTCGGGATCACCGCCATCGCGATGACGTCGAGGTAGCTGATCTTGAGAAACTCCGCGATCAGAAACGCGGCTGCGCCGAGCACCGGCGGCGAGATGATCGCGCCGAGCCCGCCAGCCGCGAGCAGGCCTCCCGCGGCGTTCTTCTCGAAGCCGGCCTTCTCCATCATCGGATAGGCCACCGCACCGACCGTCACGGTGGTCGCGACGCCGGAGCCCGAGGGACCGCCGAGCAGGAACGACGACAGCACGACGGTGCGGCCGGCGCTGTTGGCCTTCTTGCCCATCAGCGCCATCGAGAAGTCGATGAAGAACTTGCCCGCGCCGGAGTGCTGCAGAAATGCGCCGTAGATCGTGAACAGAACGATCAGGCTCGACGAGACGTCGACCGGGACGCCGAAGATGCCCTCCAGCGTGATGAACAGATGGCCGACGAGCTGGCCGACGTCGAAGCCGCGATGGGTCCAGGGCTCCGGCAGCCAGGGACCGAAATAGGCATAAAGGATGAAGACCACGCTGACCGCCGGCACGATCGGTCCGGTGGTGCGGCGGTTCGCCTCCAGCACCAGCAGGATGAAGATGACGCCGAGGACCGTATCGGTCTGGTTCGGCATCGTCGCCCGGTCGGTGAAGTCGTCGCCGCCCTGCAACGCATAGAACAGGATCAGCGCGCCGGCGACGCCGAGGGCCACGTCCCACCAGCGGATGCGGTTGCGAAAGCGCGCCGACGCGGGAAACAGCAGGAAGGACAGCAGCAGCACGAATGCGATGTGGGTGTAGCGCAGCGGCTGCGTGGCGATGATCGGAAAATCGTTGAACGGCCACGCGCCGCCCACCGAGGCATACAGGTGGAACAGCGACATCGTGACGGCGATGCAAAGGACGGCATTGCCGGCAAAACCGGCGAGCCGGTTGAGCGCCCCCTCCTCGGCCTCCACATAGGCCTCGGCCCGCTTCAGCTTGTCGTCGGCAATGCCCGACGACTCGGCTGCCGCCGGCTGCGTTCCCTCCGCCATCGTCCCCTCTGCCCGGTTCCCGGTGTCGGCGTGCGGCTTGCCCTGCGTCAGGCTAGCACGGAGACGAACGATGGGAATACCCGGCAACGTCGAGGATTTCGCGCCGGCCTGCGACCGATGCGCACGAGCCGCAGCAGAGTCTAAGCCTCGCCGGCCGCCTTTTTGCCCAGCGCCGCCTGCGCCGCCGCGAGCCGCGCGATCGGCACGCGGAACGGCGAGCAGGACACATAGTCCAGCGCCGCCTCGTGGCAGAACTCGACAGAGGCCGGATCGCCACCGTGCTCGCCGCAGATGCCGACCTTGAGATCCTTGCGCACCTTGCGGCCGCGCTCCACGCCGATCTCTACCAGCTCGCCGACGCCCTCGCGGTCGATCGACACGAACGGATCGCACGGCAGGATTCCGCGCTGGGTGTAGATGCCCAGGAACGACGCCGCGTCATCGCGCGAAATGCCGAACGCGGTCTGCGTGAGGTCGTTGGTGCCGAACGAGAAGAACTCCGCGGTTTGGGCGATCTCGCCCGCCATCAGCGCCGCGCGCGGCAGTTCGATCATGGTGCCGACCTCGATACTTCAGCTTCGCGCCGGTCTCCTTGCGCACCGCGTCGGCCATCGCGTCGATGCGCGCCTTGACGATATCGAACTCCGCGCGGGTCGCGATCAGCGGAACCATCACCTCCGGCACAACCGGCTTGCCCGTGCGCTTCGCCGCCTCGACGGCCGCCTCGAAGATCGCTCGCGCCTGCATCTCGGCGATCTCGGGATAGGCGATCGCGATGCGGCAGCCGCGGAAGCCCAGCATGGGGTTGAACTCGGCAAGTTCGCGCGCGCGGTTGGCGAGCTTCTTCGGGTCTTCGCCCATCGCGGCCGCGACCTCGGCAATGTCCTCGTCGGTGTGAGGGAGAAACTCGTGCAGCGGCGGATCGAGCAGCCGGATCGTGACCGGCAGGCCCTTCATGATCTCGAACAGCTCGACGAAATCGCCGCGCTGCATCGGCAGGATCTTGGCCAGCGCCGCCCGCCGCGCCTTCTCGTCGTCGGCGAGGATCATCTCGCGCACCGCCTGGATGCGGTCTTCGTCGAAGAACATATGCTCCGTGCGGCAGAGACCGATGCCCTCCGCACCGAAGCGCACGGCGATCCGCGCGTCCGCCGGCGTGTCGGCGTTGGCGCGCACGCCGAGGGTGCGGACCTTGTCGGCCCAGCCCATCAGCATGCCGAACTCGCCGGACAGCGCGGGCTCGACCATCGGAATGCGCCCGCGCAGCACCTGCCCGGTCGAGCCGTCGATCGTGACAACGTCGCCGCGCTTGAGCACGAGATTGCCGGCCTGCACGGTCTGCGCCGCGTAATCGACGCGCAGCGAGCCCGCGCCGGAGACGCAGGGCTTGCCCATGCCGCGCGCCACCACCGCCGCATGCGATGTCATGCCGCCGCGCGTGGTGAGAATGCCTTCGGCGGCGTGCATGCCGTGAATGTCCTCGGGCGAGGTCTCCACGCGCACGAGGATGACCTTGCTTGCCGTCGGCCTTGAGCTTGGCGGCCTCGTCCGACGAAAACACGATCTCGCCGGAGGCCGCGCCGGGCGACGCCGGAAGCCCCGTCGCGATCACGTCGCGCTCGGCATCGGGATCGATGGTCGGATGCAGAAGCTGGTCGAGCGAGCCGGGCTCGACGCGCGTGACCGCCTCCTCTTGCGTGATCAGCCGCTCGTTCGCGAGTTCCACCGCGATGCGCAGCGCGGCGCTTGCGCGGTGCGCTTGCCGTTGCGGGTCTGGAGCATCCAGAGCTTGCCCTGCTCGACCGTGAACTCCAGGTCCTGCATGTCGCGGTAGTGCTTTTCGAGCTTGGCGTAGATGCGCAACCAGCTCCTTGAACGCTCGCAGGCATCGCGCTTTCCATCGACGGCTTGTCGGAGCCGGCCTCGATGCGCGCCTCCTCGGTGATCTCCTGCGGCGTGCGGATGCCGGCGACCACGTCCTCGCCCTGGGCGTTGATCAGGAATTCGCCGTAGAGCCGCTTCTCGCCGGTGGAGGGATTGCGGGTGAAGGCGACGCCGGTGGCCGACGTGTCGCCCATGTTGCCGAACACCATCGCCTGCACGTTGACCGCGGTGCCCCAGCTTTCCGGAATGTTGTGCAGGCGCCGATAGGTCTTGGCGCGCTGATTCATCCACGAGCCGAACACCGCGCCGATCGCGCCCCAGAGCTGCTCGTCCGGGTTCTGCGGGAACGGCTTGCCAAGCTCCTCCTCGACGCGCTCCTTGTAGCGGCCGATCGAGCTCGCTCCAGTCCTCGGCGTCGAGGTCGGTGTCGAGCGTGTAGCCGTTGCGCAGCTTGTGGTCCTCGAGAATGTCCTCGAAATGATGGTGCTCGACGCCCAGCACCACGTCCGAATACATCGTGATGAAGCGGCGGTAGCTGTCATAGGCGAAGCGCCGGTCGCCCGAGAGGCGCGCCAGCGCCTCGACCGTTTCGTCGTTCAGGCCGAGGTTGAGCACCGTATCCATCATGCCGGGCATCGACGCGCGCGCGCCGGAGCGCACCGACACCAGCAGCGGGTTGTTCGGATCGCCGAAACGCTTGCCGGCGATGCTGCGCGATATGCGCGAGCCCGTCCGCGACCTGCTTTGGCCAGCGTCCTTCGGATAGGTCTGCCGTTGGCGTAATAGTGCGTGCAGACCTCGGTGGTGATGGTGAAGCCGGGCGGCACCGGCAGGCCGAGGTTGGCCATTTCCGCGAGGTTGGCGCCCTTGCCGCCGAGCAGGTCCTTCATCTCGGTGCGGCCTTCGGCCTTGCCGCCGCCGAAGCGATAGACCCATTTTCCGGCCGACGGGCGCTTCGCAACTGGGCGCGCCGATGATTTGGCGGACGGCCCAGGCTTAGCGACGCGCTTGGCGACAGGCTTGGTGACAGCCTTGGCGCTGGCCTTTGACTTGGCAGGCGCTTTGGCTTTGGCCGGCGCCTTGCGCTTGGCCGTTGCTTTGGCCTTGGCTTTGGTCTTCGGCTGGGCTTTGGACTTGGACCGGTTCGGCGCCTTGGCGGATGGACGGCGTGCCATCGAAACTCCTGCTATTTTCGCTAGCCTTGCAATGACCCGTACCCGGCGTTTCCCCGTCATCATTGATTCGAAGCAAGGATGGCCCGGCCAACCGCAACGTCAGATTCGCAGTCTAGCGGCTGTGACGGCCCAAGTCCCCGGCCCCGATGGACGACCCCTTTGCGGGGGTGGTGTTTCCGGTATTGTAGCGCCTTGCCGGCCCTGCCAATACAACTGCCGGACGATGATCCCAGGGGAGCCCCAAAGATGGCCAGCTACAAGCTCGTTTCCTATCAATCCGAAGACGGCCCGCGCGCCGGCATCGTCATCGATGATGACAAGCTGTACGACGCCGCCGCGCTGACGCGGGAGCCGTCCTACGACAGCATGCTGGGCATCCTGGAGGACTGGTCCGCTGCCAAGGGCATCCTGAAAAAGGCCGCCGAGGGTGCCGGCAAGAGCCGCGCCAAGAGCCGGCCGCTCGGCCGCACCAAGCTCCTGCCGCCGGTTCTCTACCCGCCGACGATCTATTGCGCCGGCGCCAATTACACCGACCACATGCTCGAAATGGCCAAGGCGGCCGGCACCCCTCCCGCGCCCGATCCGCACGAGGTCGGCCTCAAGCCCTGGCACTTCATCAAGGTCTCGCGGACCGTCACGGGCGACAAGGCCACGGTGAAACTGCCGGCCGCCTCGCAGAAGGTGGACTGGGAGGCCGAGCTTGCCGCCGTGATCGGACGCAAGGCCAAGAACCTGTCCCTCGACAAGGCGCTGAGCTGCGTCGCCGGCTACACCATCGCCAACGAATTGTCGGCGCGCGATCTCGGCAAGCGCCCGCAACTGCCCGACCAGTCGCCGTTCAAATATGACTGGGTGGCCCACAAATGCTTCGACAGCGCCTGCCCGATCGGACCCTGGATCATCCCGGCCAGCGAGATCAAGGACCCGCAGGCCCTGGGCATCAAGCTGTCGGTCAACGACGTCGTGAAGCAGGATTCCAACACGGCCGACATGATCTTCACGCTGGCCGAGCAGATCGAGCAGCTCTCCTCGCGCATCACGCTCTATCCGGGAGACATCATCCTGACGGGCACCCCCGCAGGCGTCGGCGCCGGGCGGGGCGAATTCCTCAAGGCCGGTGATGTGACCAAGGTCTGGATCGAGAATATCGGCACGCTGACCAACAAGATGGCCTGAGCGGCCCCCTCCGACGCGTCCCGGTTCGCCTCCCCATACAGGGCAGAGGGTGCCGCGGGTGTCACGGGCAGCGATGCTGAATGCGCCGGCAGCGACCTTTAACCGATCGCTCGCCGGCGTTTTTCATTCGTCGTCGGCCCGTCCGTCGTCGCGACCGCGGCCATAGCGCGCGTCGCCGGTCAGTCCAAAGCGCTCTTCGAGCCATCCCACGACGACGAGCAGGAACAGCGTCAGGAGGATGGCGACGATGACGATGCGCCAGGCGCCCAGGCCGCATGCGATGCCGAGCGCCGCCGTAACCCAGACCGTCGCCGCCGTCGTCAGGCCATGCACCTTCCCAGCACGGACATCATGCAGAATGACGCCGGCTCCGATAAAGCCGATGCCGGCCATCACGCCCTGGATAATGCCCTGTACGACACGGCTCAACGCATCGGGATGAGCCGCGAGATCGGCGAATTGCGTCGATGCCAGCGCCACGACCGCCGCGCCGAGCGCGACCATCCCGAGCGTGCGCATGCCCATCGGCTTGCGGGTGAGGTCGCGGTTGACCCCAATGATTACACCGACGCCGACCGCCGCGCCCAGGCGCAGGACAATGTCGACCCAGTCCCAGTCCCAACCCCAATCCATTGATGCGCCCGTACTCCATCGCGCGCGGCCGGCTTCGCTGGACCTGCGATGCCGCCCCCCGCGTCCTCCTCGGAAACGTCTTGTCGAAAACCCGATCCGGCTTTCGGATTCAGCTCGAACGCCGTGATGGCGATCCCGGTTCCACGCGGGGGGAAACGGAATGGTCAGGCCGAAACGGCGGCCAGGCGGCTGGCCAGCATACGGCTCTGATCGATGAGGAACGGCGACAGCCGCGTTTCGAGATCGCCGCTCCAGCTCTCGCGCAGCGTGACCAGCGCGAGATTGCCCAGAACGCGCTGGCCCTCGCCGAGGATCGGCGCCGCCATGTTCATCTTGTTGGCGGCCCGGATCTGGCCTTCGGTCACGGCATAGCCCTGCTCGCGGATGCGGCCCAACAGGTCGAGCATCCGGCTGCGCTCCGGCAGCCGCGAGCCATCCAGCGGCGACGGCTTCGAACGCGACAGCACATTGTCGATCTCGCGCTGGGGCAGATGCGCCAGGATGGCGCGGCCGGACGCGCCCCAGGCCAGCGGAAAGCTGTCGAAGACGTTGATGCGGATCTCGTTCTCGGTTTCCGGCGCCTTGGTGCAGGCGATCGCCATCCGCTCGCCGCGCCGCGGAAGGTAGATATAAAGAAAGCAGGTCTTGGCCGTCTGCCGCACGATCTCGCGCATCACCGGGCTCGCCGCTTCGAGCAGCGGCAGCCGCTGGTTGAGCGCCATCGCCATGCGGACAAACTCGGCGCCGATGCAATATTGGCGCCCCGGCGCGCGCTCGACCACGCCCATTCGCACCAGCGGCTGCAGCAGGCGATGGGCGGTCGAGGGCGCAAGGCCGCTGCGGCCCGCGATGTCCTTGAGCGACATGGCAGGCGGCCCCTCGCAGAAGACCGCCAGCAGCGTCATGACACGCGAAACGACATTCGTGTCCTGCGGCATCGTTCTCTCCGGCCCCCGCTCCGGCTCGCGGTGCATGGCGCCGAGACCGAACCCCAACGGCATGAGCGCGAGCCCCGCGTCGCGGCCATGGAGGACAGCAGCAAGGCTACCACGCGATAGGGGCCACGACAAAGCACCCGGCCTCTTCGGGGCGATCTGTTCCAAATAATGAAACGGAAGACGGGTCTGGCCCGCCGGCGCTCAGCCGGCAGGCGGCGGGACCGGAACAATGGCGTTGATGATGGCGGTGCGGCCGCTGCGGGTGACCTCCAGCGCCTTTTCCAGCGCCGAGCGCAATTCCGCCGGCGTCGCCGCCTTAGCGCCGAAGAAGCCGAACGGGCGCCCCAACTCCTCGAAGGCCGGCGCTTCGATCGTCACGCCATAGCCGAAATCGGTGTTGTCGTTCTTCGTCGCGCCTTCGGGATAGTAGCGGCGGTGGCCGCGCCGCATCGAGGCGTAGCTGTGATTGTTCAGCACGACGACGATGATCGGCAGGTCGTATTGCTTCGATGCGCCGAGCCCCTGGACGATCGGATTGTAGAGCAGGCTGCCGTCGCCGACGAAGAACACCAGGGGCCGCTCCCGCAACGCCAGCTTGATGCCGAGCGACAGGCCGAGCCCCTGCCCGAGCCCGCCGCCATGGTGGCGGAAAAAGCTCTGCGACCGGTTGAGCGACAGGTGCTGGCGCAGGCCGGCGGCATGGGTGATCGTCTCGTCCACATAGACCGTCTCGGCGGGCATCACCGCCGCCACGGCGTCGGCGATCGCCGCAACGCTCAATGTGTCGCGCTGCGACGCTGCCTCGCGCTCCGCCTTCAGACGGCCGGCCATGTCCTGGTGCACCTTGGCCCATTTGGCGCGCCGCGCATCGACGGCGGTGCCGTCCATGTCCGCGGCGGCGACAGCATCGGCCAGCGCGCCGAGCGCATGGGCCAGGTCGCCCTCGATATATTCGTCGGCCTGGAGGTTCTGGTAGACGAGCCAGTCCTTGATCGGCTGCTCGCCGACCGCGACGATGCGGCCCGACGTGACCGGCTTCGACGGCGGATTCCACGGCGTGCGCCCGCCCACCAGCAGCACGAGATCGGCATCGGCGGTGTGCTTGGCCGCCTCATAGCCGAGCCAGAGCGGATTGTCGGAGGGAAAGACCGCGAAATTGGCGCTCGTGACACTCGCCACCGGAATCGCCGCGGCCTCCGCCAGCCGCAGCAGAGCATCATAGGCCGCGGGGTCCTGGCCGGATTGTTCAGCCACGATCACCGGATTCTTGGCCGCGACGAGATCGGCGGCAAGACGATCCAGGTCCTGTGAGCCGCGCAACCAGCCGCGGCGCATCCGGCGCATCGCGCATGACGGGCGGCGGCGTCCACGGCTGAAGCATGTACTCCATCGGCACGTCCACATGCACGACGCCCTTGGGCGCGCGTTGCGCCAGTTCACCCGCGCGCACCACGCTCTGGTAGAGCGTGACCGCGCTGTGGACCCGGCCCGACTGTTTGGTCAGCGGCGAGACCAGACGATCGGCGCCGCCGACGCTGACGCCGGTGTACCATTGCGGCTCCATCGGCTGGTCCGGGTCCTCGCCGAGCGTGACGGATTCGCCGGACATGACCAGCATTGGCATCTCGCCGCGGGTCGCGCCGGCAAGGCTCAGCGCGCCGTGCATCATCCCGGCGCCTGCATGAAGCAACACCGCCTGCATCCGGCCGGTGACGCTCGTGTATCCGGTGGCGATGGCCAGCGCGAGCGTCTCGTGCCAGCACTGGATGAATTGCGGACCGTTGCGCCCCTCGATGCGCTGGCGGCTCATCGCCTCCCAGAACGGCGACCATTCGGACCCGGGCGAGGTGACCACATATTCGACGCCAAGGCGGCGAATGGCTTCCAGGATTGCTTCGCCGCCGTCCTTCGTTGTCGTGGCCATTGCCCGAGTTCCTTCTTCAGGTCGTTCAGTTCGGAGCGTGGACCGGCACCGACATCTCGCCGATACCGTCGAACTTGAGCACCATCGTGTCGCCGCCCTTGACCGGGCCGACGCCCTGGCAGGTGCCGGACATGATGATGTCGCCCGGATAGAGCGTGTAGAGCGAAGAGGCCCACGAAATCTGCCGGGACAGATTGATGATCATCTCGCTCGTGTTGGCGGCCTGCCGCAGCTCGCCGCTGACATGCAGCGTGAAGCCGAGCGCGTCGGGATTGCCGATCTCGTCCGGCGTCACGAGCCACGGGCCGAGCACCGCATAGGTGTCGGGCGACTTGCGGAAGCTGCGATCCTCCTTGCCGCGGATCACCATATCGAGGGCGATCGCATAGCCGGCGACGACGCTCAGCGCGTCGGCCTCGGACATCGGGCCGGTCTTGCGGCCGATCACGACGCCAAGCTCGGCCTCATGGTCGGTGCGGCGGTCCGGAAAGCGGATCGGTCACGCCCTCGGACGGACCGACGAGCGAACTGGACGCCTTCAGGAACAGGCCCTGCTCCTCCAGCGAGCGCTGGCGGCCGGCGTTGTAGACCGCGATCTCCGCGTCGGCCTTCGCCTCGGCGACATGGGCGTGATAATTCGGCCGGCGTGCCGATGATCTTCGACGGATTGGCGACCGGGCTCAGGAACCGCACGCCGGAGACGGGTTCGGGCTTGGCCTTGTCCGCCAGGCGCTCCATCGGCTCGCGCAGCGCGTCCAGATTGGCGATCAAGTGATCGCCGAAGGGCACCGGATATTTGAGCGGCGGAAGCTGGTCGAGCACGGCGGTCACATCATGGACGGCATCGCCGCGGACCAGACCGATCCGGTTGTCGTTGTAGCGGCAGAGTTTCATGGGCGGTTCAAGCCTCCAGTCGGGGATGGTCAGTATGCAGGCACCCTAGAACATGATCTCGAGACGTGGAAAGCGCTCCCGGCCAAGATCACGCCCGGCAGATGACGGCGCAGAGCCTGTTTCAATCGCGTAGAAACAGGCTCTAAAGCATGAATCCACGACGGCGGAAACAGGCTCCAAGGCGCCCAGCGGACGGGCGCCATGGAGCCCGCGGGTGTCATTGCTTTTCGAGCTTGGCCTCCTCGGCGATCTTGGTCCACTTCTCCAGATCCCGTTTGATGACGGCGACAAGCTGATCGGGCGTGCCGCCCAGGATGGTCAGCCCTTGATCCAGCAGCGCCTTGTGAACCTGCGGGTCCTTGAGAGCCTCATTGGCCATCGCGTTGTAAGCGGTCGGCGATGTCGCGCGGCATGCCGGCGGGCCCGAGCAGCGCGTACCAGGAATCGATATCGAAATCGTCCACGCCCTGTTCGTCGAATGTGGGCAGCTCCGGCGCGATGGGCGAGCGCTGGCCTCCGGCGACGGCCAGCGAGCGGATCTTGCCGCCCTTGGCCATGCGCTGCGCCACCTGAAGCGGCAAGAACGAGGTGTTGACGTGGTTGCCCAGGAAACTCGAGAACATGCCGCCCGCACCCTTGAACGGGATATGGGTCATCCTGATCCCGGTGGAGAGCTGCAACAGCTCCATGCCCAGGTGGTGCGGCGTGCCGAAGCCCGGCGAGCCGTAATTGATCTCGCCCGGACGCGCCTTGGCATAGGCGATGAACTCCTTGAGCGAATTAACCGGAACCGCGCTGTTGACCGCCAGCACGAAATCGGCGCTGCTGATCTGGACGATAGGCGTGAAGCCGTTGAGCACGTCGTAGGGGACGTTCTTGAGGATCGTCGCGTTCTTCACATAGGTCGACGCGGTGAACAGCAGCGTGTGACCGTCGGGCTTGGCGCGAGCGACGAATTGCGCGCCGATATTGCCGCTTGCACCGGCGCGGTTCTCGACGGCGATCGAACGGCCCAGCCGCTTCTCCATGTCGTTCGCGAATGCGGGCGGCGACATCGACGCCGGTGCCGCGGTATAGGGCACGATGACGATGATCGGCCGGTCGTCGGACTGGGCCTGCGCCCCGGCGAAGCCAAACCCGCTAGCGCGACCGCCGCAACGGCCGCCGCCATCCATGATGCGACACCTCATTTGATCCTCCCTGCTTTGCGTTTTTTCGAGCCTTATGCGGCTGCATTCCGCGTTACGCAAACCGTGTCATCGGACCGTCCGCTCAACGGATGGCCGGCCCCCGTTCAGCTCATCATGCGGCGGCTGCCCTCTCCGGTGGCCGGCATCGGATGGTCGTCGAAGCGCCGCGCACGCGGTCGACCAGCGCCATCGGATCGTCCGGCAGCGCATCGCCGCGCCAGGCGACATGGCCGTCCGGACGCACCAGCACCAGGGCGCGCTCGTAAAGCTCGGCGATCGCGCGGCTCGCTGATGGTGTGAACCGAAAGCGGCACGCTCCGATCGGCGAAGGTCCGCTCCAGCATCGACGTATCGGGCGCGTCTTCGCCGAACCGCAGCAGCGTGAAGCCGTGGCCGAACAGGTCGAGCAGTCGAACGGCCATCGGCAAGCCAGGCATGCGGCGCGCGCGCAGCCGGGGCGGCTCGTCGGCTTGTATTCGGTGATGGTGTCGAGCCATTCGCCACCGTCTTCGTCCCAGCAGATCGGCGAATTCTCGTAGCGATAGCCGAGGGCCGTGCCGTCGGTGACATAGGTGCGGCGGCTGCTCGAGCGGATGTCGTCGCCGAGCGTCTGCGCGCGCGGCATCCGCCTCAGCGGCCCTCCTGGCCACGATGCGCGGGTCGATCGGAGAGCTTCTTCTGGATGGTGATGTTCTCGGTCGCCTGACGGACGTTGCGCACCGCCACGGGACGCCGCTCCGCCTCGTAGCTGTTCAGCAGGTCCGGACCGCCCCAGCCCTGCACCATGGCCGCCAGCTTCCAGCCCAGGTCGACCGCATCGCCCATGCCGGTGTTGAGCCCGAAACCGCCTTGCGGCGTGTTCTGGTGCGCCGCGTCGCCCGCGAGCACCACCCGGCCGCGGCCGTAGCTGTCGGCCACCAGGTCCCGCGACAGCCAACGGTTGATCGACACGACCTCGTAGTCGATCTCGGTGCCCACGGCCTTGCGGATCAGCGCGTGCGGATCGAGGCTGTCCATGTTGTCGTAGGCGTGCTTGCCGCGCAGTCCCAGCCGCCAGAAGTCCTGGCCGTTGATCTCGACCAGGACGCCCCAGACGCCGGTTTCGTCGATGATAAAATGCAGCGCCGCCTTGCCCTTGTCATGACTGCGTCCAGAGCTCCGGCGTGCGGAAGAAGATGTTGACGTTGTATTCGAGCGCCGGATTGCCGTGCATCTCGATGCCCAGCGTCTTGGCGATCGAACTGCGCCCGCCACAGCAGGCGACAAGGTAATCGGCGATCACCGTCTGGCGCTGGCCGGTCGGCAGGTCCACGATTTCGGCTCTGATGCCCTCGTCGGTCTCGACATAGGATTCGAACCGGCAATTGGGACGAAGCGTGACCGTTTCGAAGCCCGTTGCCAGGTCGCGCAGGATCGGATCGAGCCAGAGCTGGTTGCAGCGCTGCGGCCGCTCGGGGCTGAGGACGGTCGGGCCCTTGCCGCCATGGCCGGGCCGGTCGAAGCGGGCGATCTCGTGGCCGGTCAGGCTGGTGATGTAGAGAACGGTGTGGGGATAGTCCTCCGGCGTGCCGCTCTGGCGCACCTTGTCGGCGATGCCCCAGCGGCGGAAGAACTCCATGGTGCGGGCGTTCTCGGCATTGGCGCGCGGGAAGTCGGACGGTCCCTTGCCCTGGTCCACGACCATGCAGGACACCCCCCGCCATCCCAGATCGGCCGCGAGCGACAGGCCGATCGGGCCTCCGCCGACGATGAGGATCGGAGTCCGAAAAGCGGGTTCTTGTTCCGACATTCGCAACAGGGCCTTTATGCAATTTGAGACGACATTCCGGGACGAAGTGCAGTGCGAGACAGTTTTTGCAGAGCCAGCGCCTCGGGCACGCCCGGCCAACAGGGCACCGAACGGACGGCCCCGATAGGCCGCGTCGCGCGCAGCCGCAAGCTCCCGGATCGGAAAGAACACCCGGACCGCCCGTTCCGCAAGCACGCGGAAGACGAGCACCCACAACCTCGCCATCACTATTCCGTCTCGCGGAATTTGGGCGCAGGCCGTGGCCATCGGGACGCGGCGGCGGCATACTCGCACCATCGCAAGCCGCCCTATAAAGCTCTTCAGCCCGCCCGGACCGGATCGCCCGGTCCGTCACCGCCAGCCGCTCGAAGGCGGAACGGAGTTTGGCCACCATGTCGGAGCCTATTATCATCATCGGCGGCGGCATCAGCGGACTGACGCTGGCGCTCAGCCTGCACGAACAGGGCGTGCGATGCCGCATCTATGAGGGGGCGGCGGCCTTCCAGCCGCTCGGCGTCGGCATCAATCTCCTGCCCCATGCGATGCGAGAACTGACGCAGCTCGGACTGCAATCCAAACTCGGCGCACGGGCGGTCGAGACCCGCGAGATGAGCTTCTACACAAGGCACGGCCAGTTCATCTTCTCCGAGCCGCGCGGCCTTTTTGCCGGCTATCCGATGGCCGCAATTCTCCATCCATCGCGGCGCGCTTCACGAGGTGCTGACCGCAGCCGTCCATGAGCGACTTGGCCGCGACGCGATCGTGATGAACCGTCGCTGCACCGGTTTCGAGCAGGACGGAACGGGCGTCACAATCCATTTTTCGGATTCGAACGGCCATCCCCTGCCCTCCGCGCGCGGTCCAGTTCTGCTGGCATGTGACGGCGTTCATTCCACCGTGCGGCGGGCGCTGATCCCGAATGAGGGTCCGCCGGCCTGGCAAGGCATCAACATGTGGCGCGGCGTCACGCGCTGGAAGCCGTTCCTGTCGGGCGCGAGCATGGTGCAGATCGGCTGGCTCGACGTCGGTAAGATGGCGATCTATCCGATCTCGACCGAGATCGACGACAATGGCCTGCAATTGATCAACTGGACGGCGGAGATCCAGTCGCCGCGCCATGTGATGCAGGACTGGAATCTGCCCGGCGATATCGAGGACATCTATCCAACCTACGAAATCATGGACGTTTCCATGGCTCGACGTCGCCGGCATGATCCGTGCCCATGACGTCGTGCTCGAATATCCGATGGTCGACCGCGATCCGCTGCCGCGCTGGACGTTCGGCCGCGTGACGCTGGTGGGAGACGCGGCCCATCCGATGTATCCGCGTGGCGGCAATGGTGCGGGGCAGGGCATTCTTGATGCCCGCGCGCTGGCGCGCGCCTTCGGCGCCGCGTCCGATCATAGCGCGGCGCTCGCGGCCTACGAGGCCGAGCGCCTGCCGGCCGCCAACAAGGTGGTCCTCACCAACCGCTCTGCGCCACCGGACACGATCCTGCGCGTGGTCCACGAGCGCAGCCACGACAAGCCGTTCGAGCGGCTGGAGGACCTGGTCACCCAAGAGGAACTGGCCGCGATCACCGACGGCTACAAGCAGGTTGCGGGTTTCGACAAGGCGTCGCTGCAAGCGAAATCGTAGAAACCGTCTCCGTCACGAGGTTTCGTTGTGGCGTTGTTCGCGCTCCTTACGCTCGGGCGGCGGTGGCGGATGGTTCTTGGGGTCCTGCGCCGACTGGCCCGGTTCTTTCCACGGCTGCGTGGTGCCGGCGCCGGGCGACTTCGTTTCGCGCTCGTTCTGCGTGCTCATGACTGTTTCTTTCCGGGATAGGGCTGGTCCTTGAGAAGCCGCGCCAGATGCACGGCATTGGCGACCAGCAGGCTGGACCATTGCGTGATCTTCGTCGGGCTCGGCTTGAGGTCCTTGTAATCGACACTGCCCATGGCCTCGCCGACCCAATAGGTTCCCGCGCCGGCCGGAATGGTGAAGCCAACGTCTCCGAGCGCCTGCGCCAGTTCGGCGATGACATGGTGCGCGCCGTCTTCGTTGCCGACGACCGCCGAGAACGCGACCTTGCCGTAGAGCGGCGTGCGACCATGGTCGTCAAACTCACCGAGAAAGGCATCGAGCCGCTCGACGATACGTTTCGACACGCTCGAAGGCTGACCCATCCAGATCGGCGTACCGATGACGACGATATCAGCATCGAGCACACGCTTGCGCAGGCCCGGCCATTCATCGCCCTCCCCTTCGTCCGCGCGAACGCCCGGCTTGATGTTGAACGCCAAAGTGCGCAGGATCTCGCCTTCGACGCCCTCTGCCGCGAGTGCATCAATCACCTGGCCGAGCATGAGTTGCGTCGAGGAATCTTGGTCCGGGGATTTCAAGGAACAATTGAAAGCCAGCGCTTTGATCGGCATCGTACCGGCGCTCCGTCGCTTTGGGTGAATTCGGAAAGCCAACCGGTCAACGGACCCGATGTTCCGAATAAACCCTGCGCCCATAGCGAAGCGGCCCCGGGACAAAGCCCGAGGCCGCTTTCACCATGATCGGACGCTAGGCGGCGTCAGTCCTGCTGCTCTTCGAGATATTTGAACTCAGGCGCGCCGTCGAGATCGTCACGCACGACCTTGAGCACCACACGAAGCTCCAAGTCATCGCGATCGGCACGTGCATCAGCGGACCGGTCGGCCGGCGGTGTCGCCTGTCCGGTGGTGTTCGCCGGAGCGTCACCCGTCTTGGCGGCCGGCATCGGACGCTGGGCCGACTGCTGGCGCGCCTGACCAGCCGGGGCGCCAGCCATTTCGGCGTCGTCATCGACCATCTGGATGTCGAGCGCAGAGAAATCGACCGCGACATTCTTCTCGCCGATACCGAGGAAGCCGCCGACGCCGATCACAGCGGCCATGGCACGACCCTGGTTATCCAGAATGATGTCGTTGATCTCGCCGAGATTCTCGTTATCGACGTTATAGACGGTGGCGCCCATCAGATAAGACGCCGACCACTGGCCAGCCTGCTGCTGCTGCATGAAGTTGATTTTGCCAGTCTGCTGTCGCGGCTGGGTCTGCTCCTGCTGGGCGCGCGGCTTGGCCGGCTGATCCGTTGCCGGAGGGGTGGCCTGCGCGAGAGCGGGGCCGGCGAGCATGGTCGAGAACAAAAGAACAGTAAGATGGCGCCGCATGAGGTCCTCCTTTGTCGGCATCAATGTCATCCGGCTTGCCAACGCACAGGACCGTACCTCGTTCCGCATGTTTGTTCGGGTCGAGGCAAAATGACGTCTCGCGATCGGCACGCAAAGCAACCCGTGCGCGACTGCATTTTTGCTAATGCGCGGCGAGCGCTTTCGTTCGCTATCTTTTGGCGTCGGTGTCGCGCAATTGGTCACGGGCCGATTGCATCGCCACATCATTGAGCGAACTGCGCAAGCGATCGCCCTCACCGGGCTGCAAGCTGCCTTCGATCGAGGCATGAACCGCTTCCCAAGTCGGAACGGCGGTCGAAAGCAGCGCGCGTCCTGCGTCAGTCAACCGCATGACGCGGCTGCGGCGATCGCGCGGATGCTGACGGACCTCGACGAGGGCGCGGCGTTCGAGAGGCTTCAGGGCGGCGGTCAATGTCGTGCGGTCGAGGGCGAGCAAGGCGGCGACGCTGCCGATCGTCGGCGGATCGGGACGGTTCAAAGACATCATCAGTGAGAACTGGCCGCTGGTCAGCCCAAATGGGCGCAGGGCCTCGTCGAACCGGCGCGCCAGGGCGCGAGCCGCCCGCTGGGCGTGCAGGCACAGGCAATGGTCCCGCACATACCAGGTGATTTCACGGCTCAGGATGGCGTCGCTGGACATGATGCCAATATGTTGATATCAACCCTTCATGTCAACGGCTGCCGAAACTGTCGGACGAGAAGTCGCACCGTTGACGACAGGCAAGTGACAGGAGCGTAGCCATGACCGTCGAAACGACGACCGCCACCGACTTCCATCCCGATCCCGCCGTGATGAAGGGCGTCATCCCCTATCTCGGGATGGACGGACGCGCCGCCGAGGCCTCCGATTTCTATATCCGCGCCTTCGGCGCCCGCGACATCGGCCGCTTTCCCGATCAGGACAATCCGGGCCGCTTCATGCATGTCCAGGTCGAGATCAACGGCGGCTGCGTGATGATGACCGACTGCCACGACCCCAGTGCGAAGGAATCGCCCAAGCCGCAGGGCATGCACCTGCAACTCATCGTCGCCGACGGTGACAAATGGTGGGCGCGCGCCGTAGAGGCCGGCTGCACCGTTACTGTCCCCTTCGAACGCCAGTTCTGGGGCGACCGCTGGGGCATGCTGCGCGATCCCTTCGGCATCGACTGGTCGGTCGGCGAACCCGGCAAGCAATAAGGAGCACCCGCAAATGAGCTATATCGACGGTTTCGTCGCGGCGGTTCCGACCGCCAACCGCCAGAAGTTCAAGGAGCACGCGGAGATGGCCGCACAGGTGTTCCGCGAACTGGGTGCGCTGAAAATCACGGAATGCTGGGGCGACGACGTGCCCGACGGCAAGGTCACGTCGTTCCCCATCGCGGTCCAGCGTCGCGAGGACGAGACCGTCGTATTCTCATGGGTCGTCTGGCCGTCGCGCGAGGTGCGCAATGCCGCCATGTCCAAGATGATGGACGACCCTCGCCTCAACCCGACTCAATCCCATGCCGTTTGACGGCCAGCGGATGATCTTCGGCGGCTTCGAGCCGATCGTCGAGATTTAGGCCCGCAGCGCTTTTCCTGCCCGCGGCGAACGCCCCTTCATCGAAGCGCCTTATGTCATGAGCCCTGGCCGCCGCCATTCACGCGCGGCCGCCAGGGCTCTATGCTGTGACGGCGCGCCCAAGCGTGGGCCGGGATGAGCGTCACGGGCAGATGGACTTTCAGGACCTCCACGCATTCTTCCACGTCGCCCGCACGGAGAGCTTCTCGCGCGCGGCCAGCGAATTGCGCACGGCCCAATCGGCGCTGAGCCGTCGCGTCGCCCGGCTCGAACACCGGCTCGGCGTCAAGCTTCTCGACCGCCATGCCCGCGGCGTAAGCCTGACCGCCGAAGGCCGCGCCCTCCACGGCCGCGCGCTATCGCTGATGCGCAATCTGGCGGACATCGAGGCCGACATGCTCGTGCTGGCGCAGGAGCCGGTCGGCACCGTCACCATCGGGCTGACCCCAGCCACCGGCCAGACCATCGCGCCGGTGTTGATCGAGGAGTGCCGCAAGCGGCTGCCGCGCGTGACACTGCAATTGCGCGAGGGCTTCAGCAGTTCGATCCACGAATGGCTGGCCGGCGGAACGATCGACCTGGCGCTGCTCTACGATCCCGAGTCATTTTCGGAACTGTCGATGACGCCGCTGCTGAACGAGCCGCTCTATCTGATCGGGCCCGGCACGCAGCCGTGGCCTGAATGGTGTCGCGGCGACAATGTGCGCCCGGCCGATCTGGCTCGGCTTCCGCTGATCCTGCCGGCGCGGTCGCATCCGTTGCGGATCCGGCTGGAGCGGCTGGCCGCGGAGCACCGGATCACGCTCCAGGTCGTCAATCAGGTCGAAGGCGTGCGCACCACCGGCAGCCTTGTCGCGAAGGGGCTGGGCTTTACGGTCTTCAGCCATGCCGGCGTCCATGCCGAGATCGCCGCAGGCACCTTGCGCGCCGTTCCGTTCGATCCGGTGCAGAATTGGCGCCTCGCGCTGGTGCGCCGCCGTTCGGGCGAGACATCGCGCGCGATGACCGAGGTGGAGGCGCTGGTCGAAAGCCAGACCCGGCTGCTGGTGGAGCGCGGCCTGTGGCATGGCACGCCCCTCGCCGTCGCCCCGAAGCACTCGCGCGGGCGGAACACGCGCGCCAGCACCTTAAAGTCCACTCCGATGCAAAACGCCGGATGCGGCCGGCAGTCCATGCCGGAATGCGATTGATCCTATCTCCAAAACGCACTGGTCGCCCCCGGGTTTCGGCTTAACGTGGCGCCCAATATTCGTGCCGCCGGACGTTCCGCTCGAAGAAGCGGCCGGTCCAGGCGGCCTAGCCCAGGGAGGACATCGTGAGAACATTGCCAGCATTGCTCGCGGCTGCGGCGCTCGTCTGGATCCCGGTCCAGGCCGGTGCACAGGACGGTTCGAAATATCCGTCCCGCACCGTGGAGATCATCGTTCCGCTGGCGGCCGGCGGTCCCAACGACATCGTCGCCCGCCTCGTGGCCCACGAATTCGAGGCGCACTTCAAATCATCCTTCGTCGTGCAGAACCGGCCCGGCGCCGGCAGCCTGGTCGGCACGACGCAGGTCGCCAATTCCGCGCCTGACGGCCACACGCTGATGGTCACGTCGAACTCGTTCGCGGTGAACCCGACGATCAATCCGAATGCCAAATACGATCCGCTGAGGGACTTCACGCCGATTTCGCTGGCCGCCGCTGGGCCGCAGGTGCTCGTCGCCAGACCCGACCTCGGTCTCAAAGACGTTGCGGACCTCGTCGAGCGCGCCAAGAAGGACCCCGGCTCGGTGCGGTTTGCCTCACCGGGCATCGGCACGCTGCCGCATCTGAGCTATCTGCTGTTTCAGCAGCGCACCGGCGCCGAATTCAACCACATCCCGTTCAAGGGCGCGGGCCCCTCGCTCAACGCCATCGCCGGCGGCCATGTGGACGTGATGTGGGTCGGCGTCGCGCCGGCCATTCCACACATCCGGGCCGGCAAGCTCCAGGCACTGGCGGTCTCGACGCCCGGCCCCGTCGCGGACCTGCCCGGCGTGCCGCCGGCCGGCAAGAGTGTTCCGGGCTTCGAAGTGACCAATCGCGTCTGGCTCGTGGCCCCCGGCAAGACCCCGGAGGCGGTGGTCGAGCGCATCGCGCAGGCCGCCGTCGAAATGGCCAAGCGGCCGTCCTACCGCGATGCTCTCGCCAAGGTCGGCTATGAGCCCGGCGGCACCACGCCCGAAGAGACGGCCAAGCAGGTGAAAGAGGAAACCGAGACCTGGGCCGAGGTGATCAGGAAATCCGGCCTGGTCAAATAGGCGGCCAAGCAGGCACAGGCGGGGTGGCGGAACCGGTCAAAAAGACCGGACGCCATGCCGCCTTCACGGGGAGGACGAAGACATGACAACGACAGATGAAACGCCAATGATATCGCGGCGCCGGTGCGGGCACTGGCTCGCAATCGCAATGCTTGCGACGACAATGGCCTTGGCCGGCCATGCGACCCCGGCCGAGGCATTTCCGGACAAGCCCGTGCGCATCGTCGTGCCGTTCGGGGCCGGTGGCGCCGCCGACGTGCTCGCACGCGGATTGGGGCAAGGTCTTTCGGATATCTGGAAACAACAGGTGGTGGTCGAAAACCGCCCCGGCGCCAACACCCAGATCGCGGCCGAACATGTCGCCCGGTCCGACGCAGACGGCTACACGCTTTTCGTCACCTCCGAGGGCACGTTCGTCATGAACCCCCTCCTCTATGACAAGCTCTCCTACGATCCGGACAAGGACTTCGCGCCGATCACCGGCCTCGTGGCACTGAACCAGGTGCTGGTCACGCATCCGTCGCTGCCGGCCAAAAGCGTCAAGGCGCTGATCGAATACGCCAAGGCCAAGCCGGACGCGCTGACCTACGGCACAACAGGCAACGGCTCGGCCTCACATCTGAACATGGAGCTGCTCAAGCTCATGGCGGGCGTGAACCTCGTTCCCGTCCACTACCGCGGCGCGTCACCGGCGCTGATCGACCTGATGGCCGACCGCATCCAGGCGATCTTCCTCAGTGTCGGCCTCGTCTGGGACCATGCACAACAGGGCAAGCTGCGCATTCTTGCCGTCGGTGGAGAGGACCGCCTCAAGGCGCTGCCGCAGATTCCGACCATTGCCGAAACCGGCCTGCCCGGCTTCGACGGCTCGTCCTGGTTCGGCCTGTTCGCGCCAGCCGGAACCCCCGACAAGCTGATCGAACAGATCAATGCGGATGTCCGGACCGTTTTCTCGCAGCCAGAGTTCCAGAAGAAATTCGTCGAGCCGAACTATCTGCTGCCGATCGTCGCCACACCCGTCGTCTTTTGCCGAGACCATCAAGGCCGGCACCGACAAATGGGGCAAGGTGATCCGCCAGGGCAAGCTGAAAGCCAAACCGAAGGGACAATGATGCTGACGCGCGTGGCCAGTGTCGCCGAACTCCAATCCGCCGGCCGAAGGACGCTCTCCTTCGGCGGCACCGAGATCGGCATTTTCGCGTTGGACGACGGGTTCGTCGCCTGGCGCAACGAATGTCCCCACCAGGGCGGGCCGGTCTGCCAGGGGCGGCTGTTCAAGCGCGTGGTGCAGCCGCTCGACGATCACAAGCAGGTGTCCGAACGCGCCTTCCACGACGACGACCGCCACATTGTCTGCCCCTGGCACGGGCTGGAGTTCGATATCCGCAGCGGGCAGCATCCCGGCAACGCCCATCTCAAGCTCAAGCCGGTCCCGGTGCAGGTGTCACAGGGAGACGTCTATGTCGAAATCGACTGAACCCGACAGGTCCCCGCCGCGTCTCGACAACGACCCGTCAGCGGCCATCGAGCGCGCCGCGCACGAGATCTGGCAGCAGACCCAGGACGCGCTGGCGAACGGCCACGCCGGCCGCGTCTCCGACGAGGCCGTGGCCACGCTGCTCACGGCGGCGATCAAGCTCTACGCCCAGAAGGCGGACGGCGAGGCCCGCACCTTCCGCGCGGTGCGCGGCGACTACGACGAGATCGTCACGCCCACAGAGGCGCTGACAGCGGCGACGGAGATTCTGCGATCGCTCGGGCTCGGTCCGGTCGAATTCGCATTGTGGTCGCGCCGCCGGCCCGAGGACATCGCCGACCGGCCGCAGAATTCTGGAACAGCATAGGCACAAGCCATGGACGCCAAGACCCCGAAGGCCGTGACCGAACTGGCCGAGATCGGCATCCACACCGACACCCGCGACATCCTCGCCCATGCCAAGCGGGACGTGGCTGCCCATGGATACGAGGATTGCCTGATTGTCGATATCGACGCCCACCACGCCGAGACGGCATCATGGAAGGAGATCGTCGAATATATCGACGATCCCGTGATCCGAGAGCACGCGATCAATTATCACGCCGAACGCATCGGCGGTCCCTCGTTCGGGCTGAATGCCACCTTCGGCATGCGCTACCAGGACGTCGGCGGGCGCATTCCGCACCAGGCGGACCTGCGCGAGCCGCTCGACAAGGACGGCACCCACCGCGACGTGGTTCTGACGCGCCGCGCCATGGACGCGATGAACCTGGACTATATGGTGCTGTTTCCGAATTCGCTTCTGGTGCTCGGCATGCACCCGCAGGTCGAGATGGAGGTCCAGCTCGGCAACGCCTACAACCGCTGGATCGTCGAGCGTATCCTGACCCAGGACCCGCGGATCATCACGCTGGTCTATCTGCCGTTCAACGCGCCAGAAGAGGCCTGCCGCACCGTCGAGCGCTTCGCCAATTGTCCGGGCGTCGTCGGCTTCTGCGTCACCAGCACCCGCTACAAGCCGGTGCACGACAACGCCTATATGCGGCTCTACCGGATGATCGAGGAGAGCGGTAAGCCGATCGCCTTCCACGCGGCGCATCACTGGAACGATCCGTCGATGCTCACCATTCCGACCTTCCTCGGAATGCACGCGCTGAGCTTCGTGTGGTGCAACGTCGTCCACATGACGAACTGGATCCTCCAGGGCATCCCGGAGCGCTTTCCCAAGCTCAAATGCGTCTGGGTGGAGAGCGGCCTGGCCTGGCTGCCGTTCCTGATGCAGCGCCTCGACGATCAGTATCTGATGCGCCAGTCGGAGGCGCCGCTTCTCAAGCGGATGCCAAGCGACTACATGCGCGATTCCTGCTGGTACACGTCGCAGCCGATGGAGAAGAGCAATCCCAAGGCGCTCGAAGTGACAATGGAGATGATCAACGCCGAGACGCAGCTTCTTTACGCCTCGGACTGGCCGCATTTCGACTTCGACACGCCGAAGGTGATCTACGACCTGCCGTTCCTGAGCGAGACGGCGAAGCGAAATATCCTTGGCCTGAACGCCGCCCGCCTGTTCAACCTCGACCAGACCAAGCGCCGCCCCGCCGCCGGCCGTTAAGGGCACGCGGCAACGCGGCCATGCCGGAT
Organism: uncultured Alphaproteobacteria bacterium; assembly: GCA_963758225.1. Classification (GTDB taxonomy): domain Bacteria; phylum Pseudomonadota; class Alphaproteobacteria; order Rhizobiales; family Xanthobacteraceae; genus Z2-YC6860. Next base: position 561,003 of record CAVWUJ010000009.1, read on the forward strand.
CGCGATTGCAGCCCTCGCCAATCGCGTCTGGCGAGGGCCTTCGACCCCTTGCTACACCACGAGCCGGAATGCGGCCGTGGTTCCGGAGCCCGAAGCCTCCGCCAATTGCCAAGGAGACCGCCATGCTTGCCAACGCCAAAACCGCGCCGAAATCCGAGCTGTCGTCCGCCAGCACGCTGGAAGAGCTGTATCCGCTGCTCGGCGCCCGCAGCATCCAGCCCGGATGGAGCAAGAAGACGGCCTCGCTCTATCCGGAGCCGCACAAGAATTTCCTGCCGACCCGCTGGAAATGGGACGAGGGCAAGGAGGCGCTGGACACCGCCGGCCGCCTGATCAGCGCCGAACTGGCGCACCGCCGCAACCTGCTGCTGTTCAACCCTGTGGAGGGCAACAGCTACGCCACCGTGCGCACCATGGTGGCCGCCTATCAGATGATCCTGCCCGGCGAACAGGCGCCGTCCCATCGCCATTCGGGCAATGCCCTGCGCGTGATCCTCGAGGGAGAAGGCTGCTACACGATCGTGGACGGTGAGCGTCTGGAAATGAGCCCCAACGACGTGGTCCTGACGCCGGACTGGTGCTGGCACGGCCATGGCAGCGATGGCGACGGCCCCGGCTACTGGATCGACGGGCTGGACACGCCGCTGGTCCATCTGCTTGAGCCGATGTTCCTGGAGAACCATCCCGACGGGCTGGAGAAGGCCACCAAGGTCGCGACGGACTCGCCCTACATCTTCCGCTGGAGCGAGATGCAGCGCCACCTCGACAAGGCCGCGCCCGATCCGCAGGAGCGCTTCGGCCGCCGCATCCAGCTCGATGCACCGTCCATGATCACCATGGCGCTCTACATGCAGCGCCACGCGACCGGCACCAGGACCCAGACGGTGCGCACGACATCGAACCAGGTCGTCTGCGTGGTCGAGGGCGAAGGCGTCATCGACATCGACGGCCAAGCGTTCGACTTCAAGCGCGGCGACGTGATCGCGGTGCCGTCATGGCGGCCATTCTCGCATCGGTTCAGCGCCGACACGACACTGTTCCTGATGACCGACGAGCCGGTCTACGAAACCTTCAAATGGCTGCGCACGCGCAACAACTGACCTCGCGCGGGCCTTCGTCCGATCCCTATCACACCGATGGCCGGCCGCTCGCGGTGCAGGCCGGCCATCGCATCCATCCGAGCATCAAGAGTTGAAATGACAAAGACAAACGGAGCGGGCAGCCGCAACGATCGTGTGGTTATCGTCGGCGGCGGGCCGGTCGGCCTGATCTCGGCGCTGAGACTGGCGCAGCTTGGCACGCCCTCGGTCCTGATCGAAACGTCCGAGACCGTGCCGCGCGATCTGCGCGCCTCGACCGTGCATCCGCCCACGCTCGACATGCTGGAGGACATGGGCGTCGCCGATGAGTTCATCAGCCTCGGGATCGTCGCGCAGCACTGGCAGCTCATCCATTTCGGCACCCGCGAGCGCGTGGTGTTCGACCTCGACATGATCAAGGACCACACGCGACATCCGTACCGCCTGCAATGCGAGCAGTACAAGCTCGCGCCGATCCTGCACCGTAAGGTGGTCGAGACCGGCATGGTCGAGACCCATTTCGGCGTGACGATCAAGTCGGTGAGCCAGGACGAGGATGGCGTCGTCGCTGTGGGCGACCGCAACGGCGAGGAGGTGCGCTTTTCCGGCCGCTACATGATCGGCGCCGATGGCGCCCATTCCGTCGTACGCCAGACGCTCGGCCTGCCGCTCGAAGGCTTCACCTATCCGGCCGAAACCACGCTGATCACGACACCCTTCCGCTTCGAGGACGAAATCCCCGAACTGCTCGGCGCCAATTACAGTTGGACCTGGAAGGATGCCGGCAGCCTGTTCCGGCTGCGCGACGAGTGGCGCTGTACGTTCTATCCGCGCCCCGACGAGCCGGTCGATATGGAGATGACCGACGAGATCATCGAGCAGCGCATGCAGGGCATCCTGCCGCGCAATGTCCCTTACGAGGTCAACGAGAAGCGCACCTATCGCATTCATCAGCGCATCGTGCCCGACTACCGCAAGGGCCGCATCGTGCTGGCCGGCGACGCCGCCCACGTCACCCCGCCGACCGGGGACCTCGGCATGAACGGCGGCATCCACGACGGCATCAATCTCGCCGAGAAGCTGCACCGCGTGATCCGCGGCGAAAGCGAGGACCTGTTGGATCTTTACACCCGCCAGCGGCGGCCGATCGCCCAGGCGGAAATCCTCGCCCAATCGCACCAGAACCGAATCCGGATGCAGCTCTGGGACCCCGAGGAGCGCAAAAAGGTCGTGGCTCAGATGCAGGCCATCGCCGACGATCCGGCGCGCGCCAAGGCGATGCTGCTGCGCAGTTCCATGATCGACGGCCTGCGCGCGGCCGAGGCCGTCACCTGAGCCATCGCACCGCACAACACACGCCCGCCCAACCTCCAGCCTCCAACCTCCCGCAGCATCGTCCGATCTGGCGCATTGCCGCCGATCGGGCGATGAGGTATTTCAAAGGAAACAACTATAGAGGGAGGAATTGCAATGATCACACGCCGCTCTTTCCTGGCGCTTGCCGGCGGCGCGCTGGCGACCCCGGCCATCAGCACACTGGGCTTTGCCCAGGACAAATGGCCGACCCGCCCGATCCGCGCGATGGTGCCGTTCGGCGCCGGCTCAAGCATCGACGTCGTCGGCCGCATCGTGTTCGATCCGATGGCGCGCGAACTCGGCCAGAGCATCGTGGTCGACAACCGCGGCGGTGCCGGCGGCTCGATCGGTTCGAGCCTCGTCGCCCGCGCGGAGCCCGACGGCTACACGATCCTCGTCAACGCCTCGGCCCATTCAGCCGCGCCGGCGGCGTTTCCGAACATCAACTACGATCCCGCCGAAGACTTCACCGGCGTTGCCATGTTCGGCACCGTGCCCAATGTCACGCTGGTCTCGGCCTCGTCGGGCATCAAGACGCTGGACGAACTGGTCGCCCGCGCCAAGAAGGACAAGATCACCTTCTCCTCGGCCGGCGTCGGCAGCGCCACGCATTGGGCCGCCGAGCGGTTCCGCCTGAGCGCGGGTTTCCAGGCCACCCATGTGCCGTTCAAGGGCGGTCCGGACGCCACCATGGCGGTGATGACCGACCGCGTGACCTTCTGCTCCATGGGCGTGTCGTCGGCCCTGCCCTTCATCAAAGACAAGAAGGTGGTGGCGCTCGGGGTCTCGACGCCGAAGCGCTCGAGCGCGCTGCCGGACGTTCCGACCACGCTGGAGGCCGGCTACAAGGATTCCGACTACAGCTTCTGGATGGGCGTCCTGGCCCCGGCCAAGGTGCCGCGCCCGATCGTGGAACGGCTGCGCGAGGCCACGCTGAAGGCGCTGGACGACGAGAAGGTCAAGGCGCGCTTCAAGCCGCAGGGCATCGAACCCATGCCGCTGTCGATCGACGAGTTCAATGCCCTCATCCGCCGCGAGATCGAGGCCAACAAGGCGCTGGTCAAGGCGGCTGGACTGAAGTTCGGATGAGAGCACGGCGGCCGCCGGGTGCCGCCACATGCCTCATCCAACGCCGCCGGCTTGGGGTGATCCCCGGCCGGCGGCGATGCTTTATAGTAGCCTGGACAATATAATGGCCTGGACAATGGCATCGCTGGACCATTGCGACCGTCCGGCATCCGCGAAACCTTAGGACCGAAGCCACCATGCCCCCCGCAGATATCGATCCCACCTCCGGCTTTCGCCTGCCACTGCCGAAGCGCGATGAACTCGACGACGAGCGGCGCGCGCTCTACGACCGCGCCCTCACGCCCGGCGCGCACACTGTCGGCCTGCAAGGTCCCGCCGGCGTCCAGCTTCACACCAAAGCCGGCCCGATGCTGAGCGCGCTCAACCGCTACCTGCGCTTCGAGTCCGGCATTCCGCCGCGCGTGCGCGAGACAGCGATCCTGTCCACCGCCCGCGAGATGGACAGCCAGTTCGAATGGGTCCAGCACGAACCGGATGCCATCAAGGCCGGCGTGCCGCAGGAGACCATTGAGGCGATCAAGTTCCGCAAGCCCACCGACGGGCTCGATGCCACCGATGCGCTGGTCATCGCGCTCAATCGCCAGATCTGGCGCGACCACAAGGTGGATTCCGAAACATTCGCCCGCGCCAAGGCTGCGTTCGGCGCAGGGATGCTCGTCGATCTCATCATCCTGATGGGCGCCTATGCCAACACCGCAGCGCTGCTCGCAGCCGTCGACATGCAGCTTCAGGACGGGCAGACCCCTTTGCTGCCAATCCCGTAGCATCGCGGCACGCTGGCGTTGGACCTGACGACCGAGGATGGGGCCCAGGCCCGGCCCATGACGACGTCTGACGGCTGAGGATCGCGGGTCTTGGTTGCCTATGGTAACCACGGCGTTAACGCCCGCGGCCTGACCGCGGGAATTCTACGCGAAATTAATGGTTCATGGCAGAATTCCGGCCGCGTCGTTCACCGACCATTCAGCGACATGCGCTCAACATGGCGGCCTGATGATCGCTGGCGCTTGGCCAGTGGCTTTGGAGGACGTCATGAGAAAGTCCCTTCTCGCTCTTGGTACGGCGGCTGTCGTGGCGGCATCGGCAATGGCAGCGCCCAATCCCGCCGAGGCGCGCTCGCGAGGCGGCGCCGTGGCGGCCGGCGTGATCGGCGGCATCGCGCTCGGCGCGCTTGCCGGCAGCGCCATGGCAGGTCCGCGTTACTACAGCCCGCCGCCGGCCTATTACGCACCGGGCCCGGTCTATTACCAGCCGCGGTGCCATTGGCAGCGCGAGCGGGTGTTCGACGGCTACGGCTGGTATGTCCGCCGCGTGCGCGTCTGCCACTGACGCATTTCGAACGACCATGAAAAACGCCCGCCCGGATCGACCGGGCGGGCGTTTTCATTTGCGCTTGGCTCGTGCCTGACGGCGGCGCGGTCACCCGCCGCCGATGCCGGCTTCCTTGAACAGCTCAGTCCGGCTTTCGGTCTCCGCGGCGATGATCTTGTCGAAGTCGGCAGGGTCGTCCGAATGGACGATCAGGAACTGCTTCTCCATCCGCGCCCGAACCCGCTCGGTCTTGATGACGTCCGCCCAGTCTTTGGCGATCCTGTCGATGATCTCGCGTGGTACGCCCGCCTGCGTGACGAGGCCGAACCAGGAATCATAGGAATAGTCGAGACCCGCCTCCTTGAAGGTCGGAACATCGGGCAATTGCGGGATGCGCTCGGGGGTGGCCGCCGCGACGGCGATCACCTTACCGGCTTTGGACTGATCGCGCGCCAGATTGACCGGCGCGAAATAGATCTGCACGTCGCCGCGCATCACAGCCGTCACGGCATCGGGCGCGCTGCGGTAGGGCACATGCACGATGTTGATACCGGCCGCGCTGCGGAAGCCGGCACCAGCCAGGAACGTGGTGCTAGCCAGGCCCGGCGATGAGAAGTTCAGTTTCCCCGGCTGAGCCTTCGCCAGCGCGATGAGCTCCTTCACCGTGGTCGCCTTCACATCGGGATGCCGGATCAGGAACAGCGGCGCCGAGCCCAGCCGCGTGATCCCGGCGAAGTCCTTGACCGGATGGAAGGTCGGGTTCTTGGTGACGAGATGGCCGACGGTGTGGCCGTTGGACGTCACCATCAGCGTATGGCCGTCGGGCCGCGACTTCGCGGCTCGCGTGGTGCCGGCGAGCCCTGGCTGGTTCTCGACGATCACCTGCTGCTTCCAGCGCTCGCTCATCTCCTCGGCGAAGATGCGCGCCAGGATGTCCGTGACGCTGCCCGCTCCGAACGGCACCAGGATCGTGACGCGCTCGCTCGGCCAGCTCTGTGCCGCTGCCGGCTGACTGATGGCCCAACATACCGCAACGGCAGCCGCGCCTATTCCAAGCCAGCCCCTTCTCGTGAGCTCCATGGTTTCCTCCCTGAGATTTTTCCGCATTCATTATTGGACCGTGATCGGTGGCGCGTCCGTCAACGGCTTGCAGCACCGGACGATTGCACGGTCTCGTTGAACCTTTTACCAGATGTCGCGACCGGCAACGAGCGCAATCGGATGACCTTGCGAGGCGGCCCGTTCGTCACCATCACAGGCCAACGTGCAGCTTGCGCTGCAAGCCAAGCCGCGAGATGACAGTCTGCGCCGATCGGCCAATGTGCCCGATCCCTTTGAAATCCATGCCCGAGACCGCCATGCGCACCGAAGAGCCCCGCCCCGTCCGCCTTGCCGAATATCGACCGCCGGACTGGCTGGTGGACAATGTTCACCTGGACGTGGCGCTCCATCCGACGCGCACGCCGGTGAGGGCCGTTCTGGCGCTGCGGCCCAATCCGGCCGCCACCGCGGCCGCGCCGCTGGTGCTCGACGGCGACGGGCTCAACCTCGTGTCCCTCAAGCTCGACGGCGAGCCTTTGCCGGCCGAGCAATATGCGGCGACCGCCGACCGGCTGACGATCCCGCAGCCGCCCAACCGGGCGTTCACCCTTGAGATCGAAACGCTGGTCGATCCCACCGCCAACACCAAGCTGTCCGGCCTCTACCGATCCAGCGGGACATGGTGCACACAATGCGAGGCCGAGGGCTTTCGCCGCATCACCTACTTTCCCGACCGGCCGGACGTGATGGCGGTCTATACGACCCGCATCGAAGCCGACCGGGCCGACGCACCCGTCCTGCTGGCCAATGGCAATCTCGTCGAAGCGGGCGAACTCGGCGGCGGCCGGCACTTCGCGGTCTGGCACGATCCCTGGCCGAAGCCCTCCTACCTGTTCGCGATGGTCGGCGGACGGCTCGGCCATATCGAGGACCGCTTCACCACCCTGTCCGGCCGCGAGGTCACGCTGCGAATCTATGTCGAGCCCGGCAAGGAGGACCGCGCCGGCTACGCCATGGACTCGCTCAAGCGATCGATGCGTTGGGATGAAGAGGCCTTCGGCCGCGAATACGATCTCGACATTTTCATGATCGTGGCCGTGTCCGACTTCAACATGGGCGCGATGGAGAACAAGGGACTGAACGTCTTCAACGACAAATTCGTCCTGGCCTCGCCCGAGACCGCGACCGATGCCGATTACACCAATATCGAGGCGATCATCGCCCACGAATATTTCCACAATTGGACCGGCAACCGCATCACCTGCCGCGACTGGTTCCAGCTCTGCCTCAAGGAAGGGCTGACCGTCTTCCGCGACCAGGAGTTCACCGCCGACGAGCGCTCGCGCGTGGTCGCGCGCATCGGCGACGTCGCGCGTGCTGCGCGCGCACCAGTTCGTCGAGGATGCCGGCCCCCTCGCCCATCCGGTGCGCCCGCGAGACCTACCGCGAGATCAACAACTTCTACACCGCCACCGTCTATGAGAAGGGCGCCGAGGTGGTGCGCATGCTCAAGACGCTGCATCGGCGCCGATCGCATTCCGCCAAGGCATGGACCTCTATTTCGCGCGCCACGACGGCGAAGCGGCGACGATCGAGCAGTTCGTGCAATGTTTCGCCGAGGCGAGCGGCCGCGACCTGACGCAGTTCATGCGCTGGTATTCGCAAGCTGGCACGCCCGAGGTGATCGCCACCGGCACCTATGACGCGACGGCGAAAACCTATCGACTGGAACTGGCGCAGGCGCTCTCGCCGACGCCCGGCCAGCCGACCAAGGAGCCGATGGTCATCCCGCTCGCCGTCGGCCTCGTCGGGCCGGACGGCGCAGGACCTGCCGCTGAACGCCGCCGACGGCCGCGCCATCGAGCGCGGCGTGCTCGTGCTCGACCAGCCGCAGGAAACGTACGTCTTCACCGGCATCGAGGCCGCGCCCGCGCTGTCGCTCAACCGCGGCTTTTCCGCGCCGATCAAGCTGACGGCCAATCTGTCATCCGACGATCTGCGTCGGCTGGCGGCGCGCGACAGCGATCCGTTCAACCGCTGGCAGGCGGTGCAGACGCTGGCCACGTTCGCTGCTGGTGCGCAATGTCGCGCGCCTGCGCGCAGGGGAGGACCCGGAAGCCGACGAGGGCCTGCTGGACGCGCTCGCAGCCATCCTCGCCGATAGCGTCGCTGGAGCCCGCCTTCATCGCCGAGGCTCTGGCGCCGCCGAGCGAGGCCGACATCGCCCGCGAGATCGGCCGCGATGTCGATCCGGACGCGATCTTCCGCGCCCGCATCGGCCTTCGAACCCTGATCGGCCTGCATCTGAATGCCGCGCTCGCCGGATACCTATCGCGCCATGCGCGTGTGCGGCCCCTACAGCCCGGGCGCGGAGGCGGCCGGCCGGCGCGCGCTTGCGCAACGCGTGCCTCGACCTGATGGCGCCGACCGGCGAGCCCCACGCCATTGCCCTCGGCGAAGGAGCAATACGAGAGCGCGGACAACATGACCGACCGGCATGGCGGCGCTGTCCACGCTGAACCAGCACGACGGCAAGGCGCGCGAGGCCGCGCTCGACGATTTCTACGCCCGCTATCAAGGGCGATCCGCTGGTCATCGACAAGTGGTTCGCGCTTCAGGCCATGGCGCCGGGCGATGACACGCTCGACCGCGTGAAGGCCCTCACCGCGCATCCGGCGTTCTCGATGACCAATCCGAACCGCGTGCGCTCGCTGATCGGCGCCTTCGCCCAGGGCAACCAGAGCGGCTTCAACCGGGCCGACGGCGCCGGCTACGAATTCATCGCCGACCAGGATCCTTGAACTGGACGCAAACAATCCGCAGGTCGCGGCGCGCATGTCGACCGCGTTCCGAAGCTGGCGCGCGCTGGAAAGCGGCCGCCAAGCCAAAGCGCGGGCGGCCTTGCAACGCATCGCCGATCACAAGGGCCTGTCGCGCGACGTCGCGGATATCGTGCAGCGGGCGCTGGCCGATGAATTAGAACAGCGAGCCCTGACGGTCGTCCCGAACCGGCGCCGCCGGCTCGGGCTCGGGCTCAGGCGGCGCCGTGTACCGCTCCAGAAGGTCGGACGGAATCGTTGACCACCTTGTTGACCGACGGCGAGACCTCATAGACCTCCATCGTGCCGTCCGGCGCAGGCCGCAGCAGCGCCGTGGCCTCCCGGACGTCGAAGCGGGCGCAATCGAGCCAGAGGTCGAAATCCTCCGGCCGGACGATCACCGGCGCGCGGTGATGCACTCTCGCCATCTCCGCGTTCGCCTGCGTGGTGACGATGGCCGCCGTCTCCATCTCCTCGCCATTCGGCCCCATCCAAGTCTCCCAGAGCCCTGCAAAGGCAACGGGACCGCCCGCCGCCGGCCGCGCCACATGGGCGCCGCTTGCGGCCGCCGACGCTCTTCCATTCATAGAAGCCATCGGCGGGAAACGAGGCAGCGCCGGCGCTTCATCGCGTTGCGGAACGCCGGCTTCTCGTTGACGGTCTCGCCACGCGCATTGATCAGCAGCGTGAAGGCCGCCGGGTCCTTCACCCAGGACGGCAGAAGCCCCCAGCGCACCAGCGCGAAGCGGCGCGCGCCCTCCAGCATGCGGACGATCGGCACCGGTTGGGTCGGGCGCCACATTGTAGCGCGGCGGAAAATTGGGCTGGTCCTGGATAGCCGAACAGAACCCGCAACGCCTCCGGCGCGTGAAATGATCAGATAGCGCCCGCACATGATCCTGGCCGTTTCGATGCCATCGCCCGCCTTGCCTGCACTTGCCCTTTTTCGGCGCCGCCCGTTAACTGGCGATGCCCGGCGCGGCGGCAGCGATGCGGAGCCGCCATCCTATCCTTGCGTGCCTTCCGACCTTGCCGCCGTCAAGACAGCGGCGGCCCTGTCCACCGCTTCGTCCCGATCGAGAAAGGACCATCCACCGTGAGCGCCGATTCCCGCCAATATCCGGCCCGGCCGGTCGTTGCCGTCAGCGCCGTGATCGTGCGCGACGATAAGCTGTTCCTGGCGCGCCGCGCCTATGGTCCCGCGCTTGGGCGCTACACCATGCCGGGTGGCGTGGTCGAGGCCGGGGAAACGCTGACCGACGCGCTCGATCCGCGAAATCCAGCGAGGAAACCGGCATGACTGTCGAGCCGGTGGCGCTGGCCGGCCATCGCGAGGTGGTGGCGCGCGATGCGCAGGGGCGGATCGAGCGCCATTTCGTCATCCTGTGTTACGCCTCGCGCTGGCAATCGGGCGAGCCGGTGCTCAACGAGGAGTTGTCCGAATTCCACTGGATCGCCCCGCCCGAACTGGCCGGGTTCGACACCACGCGACGGCCTCGCCGAGATCGTGGACGAGGCATTCGCCCAGCTTCGCGCGGCCGGGTGACCGGCCGCCTTGAACCGCCGCGGCGCTACCGGCGCATATGTCCGCCATGTCGCAACCCGTCTCCAGCTTTCCGATCCGCTTGCTGTTCGCCGGGCTTCTCGCCATTGCCGCGACGGCCGGCCGGGCCTCGGCCGCCGAGGCACCGCGCGCGCCCTTCGAAGGAGACCTGCTGCGCCTGTCGGAAATTCTCGGCGCGCTGCATTATCTGCGCGGCGTCTGCGGCGCAGCCGACGGTGAGCGCTGGCGCAAGGAGATGCAGTCGCTGATCGAGGCCGAGGCGCAGGACGGCGAGCGCAAGAACCGCATGACGATCAGCTTCAACCGCGGCTATCGGGTGTTCCAGCAGACCTATCGGACCTGCACGCCCGCGGCAGACCTCACGATCCGGCGCTATCTTGCCGAGGGTTCGAAGATCGCCCGCGAGATCACGGCCCGGTACGCGAACTGAACCGGGCCGCACCTCTGGTCTGAGATCAGAACCGCAGCGGCTTGGCCTGCTGCACCTGCGGCAGCGCCCGCACCTGGGCCAGCACCGTCTCCGGCAATTCGCCATCGATCTCGATCAGCGCGATGGCGTTGCCGCCCGCCTCCTCGCGGCCGACGTGGAAGGTGGCGATGTTGATGCCAGCCTCACCCAGCGTCGAAGAGAAGCGGCCGATGAAGCCCGGCTTGTCGAGATTGGTGATGTAGATCATCGACGGGTCCGAACTCCGCGTCCATGCGGATGCCCTTGATGTTGACGATGCGCGGCCGGCCGTCGGCGAACACCGTTCCCGAGACGCTGCGCGTCTGCTGCTCCGTCGTGATCGAGACGGTGATCAGGCTCTCATAATCGCCCGCAGCCTCGCGCGTGGTTTCCTCGACCACGATGCCGCGCTCGACGCGCCACACCGGCGCGGACACCACGTTGACGTCCTGCAGCATCGGCCGCAGGAGGCCGGCGATCGCGGCCGACGACAGCGCCTTGGTGTTCATCTTCGACACCGCGCCCTCGAACGAGATCTGCACCTTGCTGATGCCGCTCTCGGTGAGCTGGCCGGCGAACGACCCCAGCCGTTCGGCGAGATGCAATGAACGGCTTGCAGACGCGGCGCCTCCTCCGCCGTGATCGACGGGAAGTTCACCGCGTTGGAGATCGCGCCGCGCAGCAGGTAGTCCGACATCTGCTCGGCGACCTGCAGCGCCACGTTTTCCTGCGCCTCGGTCGTCGAGGCGCCCAGATGCGGCGTGCAAACGACGTTGGGCAGCTCGAACAGCGGATTGGCCGTTCGCCGGCTCCTCGACAAACACGTCGAAGGCCGCGCCAGCGACATGGCCGCTCTTGAGCGCCTCGGCCAGCGCCGCTTCGTCCACCAGGCCGCCGCGCGCGCAATTGATGATGCGCACGCCCTTCTTCATCTTGGCGAGCGCATTGGCGTCGATGACGTTGCGGGTCTTCTCCGATCAGCGGCGTGTGCAGCGTGATGAAATCGGCGCGGCGGAACAGATCGTCAAGCTCGACCTTCTCGACACCGAGCTGGAGCGCGCGCTCCTGCGACAGGAACGGATCGAAGGCGATCACCTTCATGCGCAGGCCGACGGCCGCGGTCGGCGACGATCGAGCCGATGTTGCCGCAGCCGATGACGCCGAGCGTCTTGCCGAAAATCTCGACGCCCATGAAGCGGTTCTTCTCCCACTTTCCCGCGCGGGTGGAGGCATCCGCCTCCGGAATCTGGCGCGCCAGCGCAAGCATCAGCGAGATCGCATGTTCGGCGGTGGTGATCGAATTGCCGAACGGCGTGTTCATGACGATGATGCCGCGCGCGGTCGCCGCCGGAATATCGACATTGTCGACGCCGATGCCGGCGCGGCCGATCACCTTGCAGATTGCCGGCCTTTTCCAGGATCTTGGGCGTCACCTTGGTGGCCGAGCGGATCGCCAGGCCATCGTAATTGCCGATGATCTCGGCAAGCTTGTCCTTGTCCTTGCCGAGCGTCGGCTGGAAATCGACCTCGATGCCGCGGTCCTTGAAGATCTGAACGGCGGCGGGCGACAGGGCGTCGGAAATGAGAACCTTGGGCATGGATGTTATCCTGCTTGGGGGCATCGTCATCCTTGAGTGCGACCGTGCGTCGCGCGGCGCCTGCGAACGACGCATGACGGCGCGTCAGAACGGAATGGATCACGCCGCTTTGGGCAGCGCCTCGCGGGCGTTGGCATAGGCCCAGTCGAGCCAAGGCGTCAGCGCCTCAACGTCGGCGCGCTCGACCGTGGCGCCGCACCAGATGCGCAGACCGGGCGGCGCGTCGCGATAGGCGTCGATGTCGTAGGCGACGCCCTCCTTGTCGAGCGCCGCCGCGATGCCCTTGACGAACTTGGCCTGTGCCTCGTCCGGCAGCGCCAGAACCGCGGGATCGACAATCTTCAGGCAGACCGAAGTGTTCGAGCGCACCGCCGGATCGTCGGCGAGGAACGCCACCCACGGCGTGCGCGCGACCCAGTCGGCGATCGCCTTGGCGTTGGCATCGGCGCGGCCGATCAGGCCCTTCAGCCCGCCGACGGACTTGGCCCATTCCAGCGTGTCGAGATAGTCCTCGACGCAGAGCATCGACGGCGTGTTGATGGTCGCGCCCTCGAAGATCTCGGCGTTGAGCTTGCCGCCCTTGGTGAGGCGGAAAATCTTCGGCAGCGGCCAGGCAGGCGTGTGGCTTTCCAGCCGCTGCCACGGCGCGCGGCGACAGCACGATCATGCCATGCGCGGCCTCGCCGCCGAGCGCCTTCTGCCAGGAGAAGGTCGCGACATCGAGCTTGGCCCAGTCGAGCGGCTGGGCGAAGGCCGCCGAGGTCGCGTCGCAGATCGCCAGCCCTTCGCGGTCGTCCGCAATCCAGTCGCCGTTCGGCACGCGCACGCCGGAGGTGGTGCCGTTCCAGGTGAAGACGACGTCGTTCGTCCAATCCACCTTGGACAGGTCGGGCAATTCGCCATAGGCCGCGCGCAGGACGGTGGAATCCTTGAGCTTCAGTTCCTTGAGAACGTCGCCGACCCAGCCCTCGCCGAAGGATTCCCAGGCGAGCAGCGTGACCGGGCGGGCGCCGAGCAGCGACCACAGCGCCATCTCGACCGCGCCGGTGTCGGAGGCCGGCACGATGCCGATCTGGTAGTCGGCGGGAACTTCAAGCACCTCGCGCGTCAGATCGATCGCGCGCTTGAGCTTGGCCTTGCCGATTTTGGAGCGGTGGGAGCGGCCCAGGACTGCGTCGGTGAGGGCCTGAAGGCTCCAGCCGGGGCGCTTGGCGCAGGGTCCGGAGGAGAAGTGCGGGATCGCCGGCCGCACGCCGGGTTGGTCGTCGTCATGATCTATCCTTCCAGATAGAAAGCTCCCTCGTTGGGGAGGGAGTGTCCCGCGGACTGGGGAATAGGGAGGAAGCATCATCGTCAAGATGCAAGTGATCAAGACGCAAATGGCCGACATGCATTTGATCAAGACGCAAGTGCCGGGCCCTCGCCCCGGTCACGCAAAAGCGCGGCACGAATGAGCGGGATCGACCCTCGCGAACCGGGTTCAGTCGATCATGAAGCGCAGGCCGACGCGGACCTCCTGGCGCGACATGTCCTTGAACGGATTTCGTTGTTGGCCGCGTTGACGCCACCGCATCGCCGATATCAGATAGCGGTAGCCGAGGTCGAGGACAGTTGGGCATGACCTGATGCTCGCCCCGCCATCCAGGCCCAGGACAAGTCCCACGTTCGAGCCATTGCTCGCAGCCGGGAACGACATTGCCGAAAGCTCGCGCACATTCGTCCGCGACGCGCCGATACCGGCGCCGACATAGGGCGTCAGGCCGCCCCAATTGCCGAGATCGACATAGGCGTTGAACAGCGCCGTCAGCGAATCGACCTTGCCGTCGTAGAGGCCCGGATCGACGAGCACCCCGGCCGTCACCGAAGACGCGGGTGCGCAGTGCCATAGTCCAGCGTGACGTCGGCGCGCATCCATCGTATTTGTAGCCGAAGCCGCCGCCGACCGCGGCGAAATCCTGTCGATCCCCCGCGTGACCGCCATACGGCTGGGTCACGAGATCGGACATCCGGTTGTAGCGGTAGCCGAGATCGCCGCGCAGATACCAGCCGGATGACGAACTCGCGACTTGTCGAAGGCTGCGGGCCGTACTTCGGCATGAAGTAAGCGCCGGGCATGTCCGCCGCCCGCGCCACGGACGGCGCGCACCGACAGCCAGCCAGTGCTGCCGCGGCGCCGATGAAAGTCGTCCGCGAGCAAACGAAGGCGGGCCCGAAGCCTGTCCATAAGCGATCAGCCTCGGTGCATCAGCGGCGGCAGTTCGATCGCACTCGGCATGGCGGGCGCGTCATTGAGCATCCAGCGCACGCCGAACTTCAGGTCATGCGAGGTGATGTTGTCGAACTGCATCGGGCGGATCGGTCCAGGCGCCGTCATAGCTGACCAGGTCGCCGCTCTGCGCCTTGCCGAGATTGACGTAGCGATAGGCGAACTCGAGCGAGCGTTCCGCTGAGCTGGTAGGACAGGCCGGCATGCAGCGCCCAGGCGAAATTCCACTTCGACTGCCGCGTCGGCATAGGCCAGCGTCGGCGACAGCCATGGATCGATGCCGGTGTCGCGGAAGCTGTGAATCGTGTTGCGCGACATGCCGATGCCGGCGCCGACGAAAGGCGTGATGTTGTGCCAGGTTCCAAGGTCGGCATAGACGTTGGCCAGGAACAGCCACTCCGACTTCTTGCCGGTGTAGTTGTTGAACCGGGCGTAGGTGCCGTCGAACCAGGTATCGAGCCCGTGGAAGCCGGTCTCGCCCCGGTATTCGCCGGTAATGTCGGTGCGCAGCCAGTTGTTCCACTGATAGCCGAGACCGACGCCGAACAGCATTCCGCTCTCGAAGTTCTTGTCGACGGACGATGTGGTGCGGCGTGGTGGCGAACAGTTCGTTGGTTGAGCTGCCGACCCGCTGGTTGGTCATGCCGATGTCGCCGCGCAGATACCAGCCGCTGGCCACATCCTCGATCGGCGGCAGTTCCACAATGGGCGGCGGCAGAGTACGACATGTCCGCGGCACTTGCCGCTCCCGACAGCGACAGCCGTCAGTCCTGCCACGGCCAGAGCCTTCCTGCACGCACCATGACACACAATCCTCTTGCTCCGGCGGATCGCGGCCGTAATCCACTGGATGACCCGATCGAGCCAGGATGGCAGCGAATACTTAAGCGGAGATTAACCTTACTACTTAACCGTCATTTTTAACGAAAGACGCTCGCAGTGACATCCATCTACGCTCCGCGGCATTGGGCGGACGTGAAGCACTACGTCAGTGGTCGTTACGGCTTACATCTTCGGCTTTGCGGCATTGGGCAGAACGGCGGACCCGTCACGGCCGCTATCCGCAAATCAAAACGGCGGTCGCCACGCAAAGCGTCGGCCGCATGCGAAACGCACCAGCCGTCACATCATCGGACGGCGCTGATCGCAACGCGGCTTCCGTCAGTCCTCGGCCTTGCCGAGCTTGCCGATATGCTTCTGCGAGTACAGCTCGACGCCGACCGTGTTGATGAGGCTGAGCTGCGTTTCGAGGAAGTCGATGTGCTCCTCCTCGTCATGCATCAGCTTTTCGAACAGATCGCGGGTCACGTAATCGCGCACGCCATGGCAATGCGTCGCCGCCTCCTCGTAGAGCGCGCGCGCCGAAATTTCGGCCGCGAGGTCGCAATCCAGAACCTCCTTGATGTTCTGGCCGATGCGCAGAGGGTCGAGCACCTGGAGGTTGGGGAAGCCGTCGAGGAACAGAATCCGCTCGATCAGCTTGTCGGCGTGCTCCATCTCCTCGATCAATTCCTTGCGCCAGAATTGCGCGAGGTCGTTGAAGCCCCAGTTCTCCAGCATCCGGAAATGGAGCCAGTACTGATTGATGGCGGTCAGCTCGTGCCGCAGGCTCTTGTTGAGATATTCGACGACCTTGGGATCGCCCTTCATGGCGCACTCCTGTCCTTGCCAAATTCGAGCCAAGCCGGGACGCGGCACCCGACTTTAGATTTATTCTAAGCTGAAAAATCACGGCTTGGCTACAGGCGTGAGCAGTCATCAGTCACAAGCTGATGATGCGCGCGGCCGCCGGCCGGGCCGATCGGTTCTTAACGCCGGATCTGGTTTTAACGTCGAGCTTGCTGGGGAAACGGGTTGCGCAGGGCGCGGCCGATTCAGCCGCAGCCACCGCCTCGTCCATGATCCGGCGGATCGTGCGGGCGCAGCGGCCGCATTGGGCGCTGCAGCCCAGGCAGCCATAGACCTGCCCGGGCGAGCGCGGACGGCGCCTCCGCCGCACAGGCGGTGCGGACATCGCTTGTCGCTCAGGACGTTGCAGGAACAGACGATCATGGACGCGGGTTTCCTCGCACTTGAACGGCCCTCGGCTGCAAGAGCAGGCCGGAACTTAAGCGGTTCGACCTAAATATCGTGCGCGAGGGCACCGACGCAAAGAAAAAGCACCGTTTTTGCACGTTATCTAAACTAGCAGCGTCTTGATTTTGCTATGTTTTCTGAATGGTCCAAGCAGGGCTGCCCCATTGAGCCATGCCGAACGCGCAGGCACCGCCGCACAGGCCGTTGTCAGGCCGCCGCGGCCTCGCTCAGCGCATCGACGATGCCGTCGACCACGTCCTGCACCAGGACCTTGTCGTCGCCCTCGGCCATCACGCGGATGACCGGCTCGGTTCCCGAGGGGCGGATCACCAGCCGGCCCTGCCCATTCGAGCGCTTCTCGGCGCTTTCGATGGCGCCGACGCACGCGGGCGTCCTCCAGCGGCTTGCCGTTCCGGTAGCGCACGTTGCGCAGCACCTGCGGCAGCGGCTCGAACCGGTGGCAGACCTCCGAGACCGGACTGGCCGCGCCGCTTGACCACCGAAAGCACCTGCAAGCGCCGCCACGAGGCCGTCGCCGGTCGTGGCGTAGTCCGACAGGATGATATGGCCGGACTGCTCGCCGCCGAGATTGTAGCCATGCTCGCGCATGCGCTCGAGCACGTAGCGGTCGCCGACCGGCGTGCGGGCGAGCGACATGCCGAGACCGCGCCAGATGGCGCTCCAGGCCGAGATTCGACATCACGGTGGCGACCACGCCGGGCTTGGCCAGCCGGCCCGTCCTCGTTCCAGCTTTCGGCGATCACCGCCATGAGCTGGTCGCCGTCGACCACATGGCCGCGCTCGTCCACGATGACCAGCCGGTCGGCATCGCCATCGAGCGCGATGCCGACGTCGGCGCGCACCTCGCGCACCTTGCGGCGCCAGCGCATCCGGCGCGGTCGAGCCGCATTCCTTGTTGATGTTGAAGCCGTCCGGCTCGATGCCGATGGTGATCGACCTCGGCGCCCGAGTTCCCACAGCGCCTCGGGCGCGACGCTATAGGCCGCGCCATTGGCGCAGTCGACCACGACGCGCAGGCCTTCGAACGTCAGTTCCCGCGGCAGGGTCCGCTTGGCGAATTCGATATAGCGGTCCTGCACGCCGTCGATGCGGCGGGCCCGGCCGAGCGCGGCGCCGAGGCCGCCAAGCCGCTTGGAGATGTCGCTGTCGATCAGCTCCTCGATCTCGGGCTCGATCTGGTCTGAGAGCTTGAAGCCGTCGGGACCGAACAGCTTGATGCCGTTGTCGTCGTAAGGGTTGTGCGAGGCGGAAATCATCACGCCGAGGTCGGCGCGCATCGAGCGGGTCAGCATGGCGATGGCCGGCGTCGGCATCGGGCCGGTCAGCAGCACGTCCATGCCCACGGAGGTGAAGCCGGCCACCAGGGCGGTCTCGATCATGTAGCCGGACAGGCGCGTGTCCTTGCCGATCAGCACGCGGTGGCGGTGCTCGCCATTGCGGAACATGAGGCCGGCCGCCTGGCCGACCTTCAGCGCCAGTTCCGGCGTGATGACGCCATTGGCCCGCCCGCGAATGCCGTCGGTGCCGAAATATCTGCGAACCACGCCTTGTCATCCCCCGAACCGACTGACTGCCGCTCCACGCGGCTCGCGTGCGATGCCGGCTTATAGCGCGACCGCTAGCCGACAATGCTTCAAAAATATGTGAGCGACCGTTACCACGGTCCGCCTGGGCAGGCCTTACCCTTTACGAAGTACCGATCCGGCCCGGCAAAGACGCCGGCCGGCGCGATTCCAAGCGCCGGCGCGGCCGAAAACGCTGCGCGGCCGGGTCAGCCGCTCATCGCCCCTGTCGGCCTTCTTTCGGCTTCCTGGCTGGGCGCAGGCTGGGTCACGCTGACCGGATCGGAACCGTTCATCTTTCCTCCAGCCCCTCCTCAAGCTGGCGCTCCCGCGTGCATCCTGGCTGTTCTTGGCCGGCTCGTTCTTCATATCGGCGCTCGCCGCCCGCTGTCTTGGGGCCTTCCGCATGCGGTCCTGCTCCATGTCCTCGATTGATGCGGTCTGTAGATCAACGCCGGGACGGCGACGGTGGTTCCACCGCGATCGCCGGCTTAGCAGGCTAAAGGGTCCGCCGAGATCCGAGACTCGATGGAAGCCCATCGCGCAATGCCGCCCATCGCCTGCATCGAGGACCTGCGCCGGCTGGCCCACCGCAAGGTGCCGCGGCTGTTCATGGACTATGCGGAGGCCGGCTCCTACGCCGAGGAGACCCTGCGCGCCAACCGCGCCGACCTCGAACGGATCCGGCTGCGCCAGCGCATGCTGGTGGATGTCGCCGCGCGCTCCACGGCCACGACGATCCTCGGCGAGCCGGTCCGATGCCGTTCGCCCTCGCGCCGATCGGCCTGCTCGGCATGCAGCGCGGCGACGGCGAGATCCTCGCCTGCCGCGCCGCGCAGGCCGCCGGCATTCCTTTCACGCTCTCGACCATGTCGATCTGCTCGATCGAGGACGTGGCGGCGGCGGTCGGATAAGCCGTTCTGGTTCCAGCTCTATGTCATGCGCGACCGCGGCTTCGTGCGCGACTCGTGGCGCGCGCGGCCGCCGCCGATGCAGCGCGCTGGTGCTGACCGTCGATCTCCAGGTGCTCGGCCAGCGCCACAGCGACGTGCGCAACGGCATGACCGTGCCGCCGGAAATCCGCATCAGGAATCTGATCGACATCGCCACCAAGCCCGCCTGGGCCTGTCGATCCTGCGCGGCCGACGCAAGACCTTCGGCAATCTCGCCGGCCACGTGAAGGGCATGGAGAACGTCAACTCGCTGGCGCAATGGATCGCCGGCCAGTTCGATCCGGCGCTGAGCTGGAAGGACGTCGAGTGGATCCGCAGCCTCTGGCCCGGCAAGCTGATCCTCAAGGGCATACTCGACCGAGGATGCGAAGATCGCGGCTGGCGACCGGCGCCGACGCGCATCGTCGTGTCCAATCACGGCGGCCGCCAACTCGACGGCGCGCCGTCGTCCATCTCCGCGCTGCCCGCCGATGGCCGATGCGGTCGGCGTCGCAGACCGAGATCATGTTCGACGGCGGCATCCGCACGGGCGCCGACCTGATGCGCGCGCTGGCGCTCGGCGCGCGCTCGTGCCTGATCGGCCGCGCCTATGTCTATGGCCTCGGCGCTGCCGGCGAGGCCGGCGTCGGCGCGGGCCATCGAAATCTTGCGCAAGGAACTCGACGTCACCATGTCGCTGTGCGGCGTTACCCGCGTCGCCGACATCGGCCGGCAGCGTGCTCGGCGATCCGCAGGAGACCAACGAATGAAAGTACCCGGACCCGACCATCCGATCGCCCTCGCGCCCGCGCCGCGGCCCGGTGCGGGTGATCTTCGACGGCCGGGTGGTCGCGCAGAGCCGCCGCGCGCTGGTGATGCGCGAGACCGCCTATCCGCCGGTCGTATTACATTCCGCGCGAGGACGCCGACATGACGCTGCTGGAGCGCAACGGCCCACGACGAGCCATTGCCCGTACAAGGGCGATGCCTCGTATTTCTCGATCCGCTCCGGCGGGCGCGTCGCCGAAAACGCAGTATGGAGCTACGAGACCCCCTATCCCGGCCGTGGCCGATATCAAGGGCATTCTGGCCTTCTACCCCAATCGCGTGGATGCGATCGAGATCGGCGAAGGCCGGACTGATCCACGGTGCCGTCCGCGCGGCCGGCTCACTCCTCCTTGAAGCCGTACTCCGGCACGTTGCCGGTGGCGCCGTAATACTTGTACGGCAGGAACTTGCCGCTCATCGTGATCTTGACGCGGTCGCCCTTCGGATTGGCCTGGCGTTCCATCTGCATGTCGAAGTCGATCGCCGACATGATGCCGTCGCCGAACTCCTCCTCGATCAGCGCCTTCCAGGCCGGCCCGTTGACCATCACCATTTCGTAGAAACGATAGATCAGCGGGTCGGTCGGCGGCATCGGCGTGCCGTGCCGCGCATCGGCACCTCGTTGAGCATCGCCTCCTCGCTCTTGGACAGGCCGAACAGTTCGGCGGCCTTGGCGGCCTGCGGCTTGGTCAGCTTCATCTGGCCAAGAACGCGCCGACGATCAGCGTATCGGAAAAGCCGCCGATGCGCCTGGCAGATGTGTTTCCAGGTCCAGCCCTTCTCGCGCTTGATATCGAGGAGCTTTTCGGTGAGGTCGCTGACGTTTCATGGTCGTCTTTCTCCCGACATTGAATGGATGGCGGTGACGAAGTCCGCATACTCGCGCGCTTCGGCAACGCGTGCGGCCGCCGGCTGGACTTCGGCAGCCGCATCGGATGCCGAGGGCCAATGGACGGCTCGAACGCCCGGCCGCACGACGGGCACTTTGCGCGGATCGAAATCCGGGCGTCTGCCCGACGAAGGTCCGGCTGCGCGTGACGAGGAAGTCGATGATGTGGTTGCGCACGGCGTAGAAGAGCGGATGCTTGTGAAGACTCGTTGCGCTGGCGATCCTTCGGCAGCGGGTTCTCCACGATCTCCGCCAGCACCGCCCCGGGACCGTTGGTCATCAGCACGATCCGGTCGGCGAGATAGATCGCCTCGTCCACGTCATGGGTGATCATGAACGTGGTCTGTCCGGTCTCGCCGCAGATGCGTCGAACCTCGTCCTGCAACGTGCCGCGCGTCAGCGCGTCGAGCGCCGAGAACGGCTCGTCCATCAGCATCATCTTCGGCTGGATGGACGAGCGCCCGGGCGATGCCGACACGCTGCTTCATGCCGCCGGACAAGCTCGGACGGCCGCTTGTGCTCGGAGCCGGAGAGACCGACGAGATCGATGAAGCGTCTGCGCATGCTCGCGCACCTGCTGGGCGTTCCACTTGCGCCATTTCGACGAGACCGCATAGGCGACGTTGCCCATCACCGTACGCCATGGCAGAAGCGCATGGCTCTGGAAGATCACGGCGCGGTCGAGGCTCGGGCCCTCGATCGCCTGGTTGTCGACGATCACGGCGCCCTCGCTCGGCGTGTCGAGCCCGGCCAGGATGTTGAGCACCGTCGTCTTGCCGCAACCCGAATGGCCGATCACGCAGGTGAACGTGCCGCGATCCATCGACAGCCACAGGTTTTCGAACACCGCGGTCGTGCCGCCACCGGGAGCGGGATAGCGCTTGGCGATGCCTTCGAGAGAGATGAACTTGTCGCTCATGGCCTTCACTCCGGGAAAGTGACCATCCGGCCGAAGCGGGCCAGGATCTGGTCGAGGACCATGCCGACGAGGCCGATCAGCAGGATCGCGTTGATCACGTTGACGATGCGAGAGGTTGTTCCACTCGTTCCAGACGAAGTAGCCGATGCCGGTGCCGCCCACGAGCATCTCGGCGGCGACGATCACGAGCCAGGCGATGCCGATGGAGATGCGCATGCCGGTGACGATGGTCGGCGCGGCCGCCGGCAGGATCACGGTGAAGGCGCGGCGCAGCGCGCCGACCTCAAGCGTGCGCGCGACGTTGAGCCATTCCTTGCGCACCTGCGCGACGCCGAAGGCGGTGTTGATCAGCATCGGCCACAGCGAGCAGATGAAGATCACGAAGATCGCCGACTGGTTGGAATCGCTGATCGTGTAGAGCGCCAAGCGGCATCCAGGCGAGCGGCGAGATCGGCTTGAGAACCTGGATGAAGGGATCGAGCGCCCGGCTCATCAGCGGCGACATGCCGATCAGAAAGCCGATCGGGATCGCGACCAGCACGGCGAAGAAATAGCCCATGCAGGACGCGGCCGATGGAATAGGCGAGTTGCAGGCCGACGCCCTTGTCGTTGGGACCGTTGTCGTAGAACGGCTGGCGCAGATGGTCCCAGAGCGGCGGCGCCGACGTCGAGCGGGCCCGGCATCGCCGACGTGCCCTGCGTCGCGCGTCAGGCCCATCAGCTTGGCGTATTCAGGATCCATATCCTGGCACCGGCGCCCGTGCCTTGCACGGCCAGGTGCCATGCGAGGACGAAGACGGCGAACAGCAAGCACGGACACGACGGCCGCGCGAAGCGGTAGCGTGATTGGTCATCGATAAGACTCCCGGCAGTCTTGAATCGTGTTTGAAGCAGGTGATGGAAGACGTCGCGCCGGTTCAGCTCCGCTTGATCGCGAAGCTGGCGATGTATTCCTCCGGCTTGGACGGATCGAACGGCTTGCCCATCACCGAGAAGGTCTTCGTCGTGGCCTTCGGCGGCGTCAGGCCGACCTCCTCCATCAGCTTGGTCGTGTCGGTGGCGAGGAACACCTGCTTGGCGACCGCTTGCGTAATCGACGTCGCCCTTGATCTGGCCCCAGCGCTTCATCTGCGTGAGGATCCAGACCGCGAAGGATTCCCAGGGGAACGGATCGAAGTCGATCCGGTCGGGCACCTTCTGCACCTTGCCGAGGCCGTCGGCGAAGGTGCCGGTCAGCACCTGCTCGACCACCGTGACCGGCTGGTTGAGATAGGCGGCCGGCGCGATGGCCTCGGCGATCTCCTTGCGGTTCTCGGCCTTGGTCGCATAGGCGGTGGCCTCGATGATCGCCTTGCAGCAGCGCCGCGTAGGTGTTCGGCATCTGCGTGACGAACTCGCGCGAGGCGGCGAAGGCGCAGCACGGATGGCCGTCCCACATCTCCTTGGACAGGATATGGATGAAGCCGACGCCGTCATAGACCGCGCGCTGGTTCACCGGATCGGGCGCGAGGAAGCCGTCGATGATTGTCGGCGCGCAGGTTGGCGACCATCTCCGGCGGCGGCACCGAACGGATCTGGATGTCCTTGTCGGGATCGAGGCCGTGCTCGGCGACGTAGTAGCGCAGCAGGTAATTGTGCATCGAATAGTCGAAGGGCACGGCGAAGCGGAAGCCCTTCCACGACTTCGGATCGCGCCGGTCCTTGTGCTTGATCGGACAGCGTGATCGCCTGGCCGTTGATGTTCTCGACCGCCGGCATCGTGTAGGGGATCGGCCGCGAGCCGGCGCCGAGCGTGATCGCCAGCGGCATCGGCGAGAGCATGTGCGCGGCGTCGTATTCCTTGTTCAGCGTCTTGTCGCGGATCACCGCCCAGCCGGCGGTCTTGACCACATCGACGTCGAGCCCGTGGCGCTTATAGAAGCCCATCGGATGCGCCATGATGATCGGCGTGGCGCAGGTGATCGGGATGAAGCCGACGGCGAGCTTGGTCTTTTCGAGCTTGCCGCTGCCCTGCGCGAAAACTTCGGTCGCGGTCGCGAGCGGGAAGAATTGCGACATGGCCGCCAGCGCGGTGGAAGCTCCGACCGCCTTCAGGAAGGCGCGGCGGCCGGCATCCTGCGGGAACATGGCGCGCATGACGGCCGACGCGACGACGTTCTCGTAGCGCTTGTCTTCGCTATCGACGTCGACCGGCGATGCATTCGCAGCGCCGCGGCGTCGCGATCGTGCTCGATCTGGCTGGAGTGGCGGCCGCAGGCGCAGCCGGAGCGGTTCAGGCGATTCCTGGCATCGAACGGATTGTCGAACATGAGAGCGCTCCAGGTTTGACCGGCCTCCCGCCGGCTCCATGGAGCGTTTTTGCAATGCACATGCCAGTTGTGCCGCGACGCTTTGGCCCCTGGTAAGAGGCAATTCGGGCCGATCGTCGCCCTTGGGAGAAGTTGCAGCAGGTATACAACACCTGCGAACTGATTATAAATTAGGCGTAGCCTATAAAATTGGCTTCGACCTATGCCTTTAAAAGCAGCAACCGCCAGCCCCCGCGCTCACCGCGCGGCCACACGCGTCGGGCTTCAAGTCCCTCTGGGCAACGTCCTTCGCCGCCAGCGCGTGACCCCCGGCAAGCCGCGCCGAGGGACCGCCGATTCACATCGGTGGCGCGATGCCGCGGCCGACGTTGATCGAGGGCGCCACCACCGTTCCATCGGGCTGGACCTGCCCCGCCATGATGATGATCTGCGCACCCGGCCGTCAGTTCGTCGCGGGTGCCCGGCGCCATCGCCACGATCGGCGTGCCCTCCGGAACCACCACGGCCTGTTCGCCGCCCTTATAGGTCAGGCGGATGGTCTGGCCTTCAACGCCGGCCACACTGGTTTCCACAGCGGCGTTTGTCATGGTGCTGCCCGGCTCGCGGTCCCAGGAACGGTGGCCCTCGCCCACGCCGCGCATCGCATCCGGGAAAATATGGATGGCGATGGCGCGCTGGGTGCCGTCGGGCTGGGGGATGGCGGTGACGCCGATATAGCTGTTCGGCTTGATCGCGGCGAGTTGCCGCGGGCACCAGCGCCATCACCCGCACCTTGTCGGCCAGCCGCACCGTCACGTCGCGGCCGTCGCGCGCCTTGATCCGCAGCGTATCGCCATCGACGGCCGCGATCTCGCCACGGATGCGGACGGTTTCGGGCTTCTGCGCAGAAGATCGTTGCGCTTGAAATCAAAAACATAAGGCCGCGCCGCAGCGAGCGCCCGGCACGCACGGACCTTCATGGTCATCCTCCCGTGGAATCGGCGGCTTCCAATGTTGGGCCGCTCAGCTCCATAGAACCCCGGCCGGGCCCGGCTATCCTCGAGTCCTCCTTCGGTTCCTTCGGCACGAGGTCGGCCTCGACAAGCGCGCGCAGGTTTGGCGTCACGTCGGGCGTCACGCCAAACCACAACGCGAAGCCGCCCACGGCCTGATGCAGGAGCATACCCAGCCCGTCGGCGGTCGCGCAGGCCCCGCGCCCGCGCCGCCGCCAGCAGCGGCGTCTCAAGCGGCACATAGACGAGGTCCGCCACGGTCGCATCGGACGGCAGCGCCGCGATGTCGATCTCCAGCGGCGGCTGGTCGGTCATGCCGAGCGAGGTTGTATTGACCAAAAGGCGCGCGCGGGGCAGCAGCCGGGGCAGATCCTCCCAGGCGGACGGCACGACCACGTCCCCGAACCCTCCTTAAGCGCCTGCGCCCGCTCGAGCGTGCGGTTGACGACGTGGATTCGCGGACAGCCGCGCTCCTTCAAGCCATACACGACCGCCCGCGCCGAGCCGCCCGCGCCGAGCACCAAGGCCTCGTCCAGGTCGCGGTCCCAACCGGCGGCGGCATCATCCAGATTGGCGATGAAGCCCTCGACGTCCGTATTGGTGGAGCGCAGCACGCCGTCGTCGAGCCACAGCGTGTTCGCCGCGCCGACCGCCTGCGCGCGGTCATCGGGTTCGGACGCGTCCAGCGCCGCCTCCTTGTGCGGAAGTGTGACATTGGCGCCGACATAGCCGCGCGCGTCCAATTCCTTCACGAAGCTCGGAAAGGTCTCGGGCGCCACCTCCTCGCGCCGGTATTCCGCCGCCAGTCCGTGTTTTCCGATCCAGAAGTTGTGGATCGTCGGCGAACGCGAATGCGCGACAGGGTAGCCGATCACACAGGCAGCGCGGACCTCGATCAGACATTGTCTCTGGAACTCTCGTTCTTGATTCATGAGGCATAAGCCAATAGCACGGCCGGCGGCAAACGGAATGCCGGGCCCGGGCCGGCTCAGGACAGGACGATGGCCGCCCCACCGGTCTCCGCCGAGCGGCAAATCCATCCGAATCATATCAGGGAGGGGCTCCCACATATCAAGTCGTTCGCGCGCAACCGAAGCTGGCCCAAGTCGGACAACGACAGGAGGAGGAAGACAATGACATTCTCGAACCGCGCCCTGGGCGCAATCGCAGCCGTGGCGATGCTGGGGGCCACCCCCGCATTGGCACAGGACTATCCCAACAAAACCGATCCGCATCATCTGCGCCGTGCCCGGCCGGCGGCGGCGTCGACGTTACCGCCCGCGTCCTCGCCGACCAATTGCACCAGATATGGAAGCAGCCGGTCACGGTCGAGAACCGCACCGGCGCCGGCGGCAATATCGGCGCCGAGGCGGTGGCCACCTCGCCGGCCGACGGCTACACGCTGCTGGCAACCGCGCCGGCACCGCTGGCGGTGAATGCCACGCTCTACGAAAAGCTGAACTATGATCCGACGCAGCTCAAGCCCGTCGCCATCATGGCGTTCAGCGCCAACGTGCTCGCCGTCCGCAAGGACCTGCCGGTCAAGAGCGTCAAGGCGCTGATCGAACATGCGAAGACGAACAAGATCACCTTCGCCTCCCAGGGCAACGGCTCGACCGCGCACCTGACGGGCGCGCTGTTCCAGCAGCGCACCAGCTCGACCTTACCATGTTCCCTATCGCGGGACGGCACCCGCCCTGAAGGACCTGGCGGGCGGCCACGTGGACATGATGTTCGTGGACCTGGGCTCGGTGCTGCCGCTGCACGAGAGCGGCGCAGTGCGGATCATCGCGGTGGCCACGCGCGACCGCGTGCCGGACGATCAAGGACATCCGCCGGTCGCGGATGTCGTGCCGGATTTCCATTCCTCGACCTGGTACGCGCTGGCCGCGCCGCCGAAGACGCCCGACGAGGTGGTCGCCAAGCTCAACAAGGAGCTGACCTCGATCATGGCCAAGCCGGAGGTTCAGGAGCGCTATCGCAAGATGCACATCGAGCGGCAGCGACGGCAGAACGTCGAGGACCTGAAGAGCTTCATCGCCTCGGAAACGAAACTTTGGACCGGCGTCGTCAAGGCCGCCGGCATCAAGCTCTGAAGCAGACGCACGATGGGGCGGCCGCCGCATCGGCCGCCTCATCGGCGGATTGGTGATGGCCCGGATGTCGCTTCGCTCATCCGGGCTACACAATTCCGACACCACCTGTAGCCCGGATGAGCGAAGCGACATCCGGGTACTTCGCACTTGTCCTCTCTTACTTCGCAATTCCGGACGGAAAACTGCTTCGCACTGGTCCTGGAATTGCTCTAGTCGATCGCCGCATTGACCTTCGGCATCACCTTTTCCGCCATCAGCTCCATGGACCGCCGGGCGAGCTCCGGATCGCGCCAGTCCTTGCCGGCATAGAGCAGCGTGCCGAAGTCGCCGACGTGCTCGCGGAATTTCAGGATCTCGTCCGCCACCTTATCGGGCGAACCATGGATGATCAGCTCGTCGCAGATGCCGTCGAGCGTGACCTCCTCGTCGGGCTGGTCGCGCCGCGTCTTGAACAGGTCGAGCCGGCCCCTTGCGCAGCTTGGTGAAGAGCTGGTTGTAGTAGAAGCGATAGGGGCTGTCCGGGTCGGTCGCGTAGGCCCTGGCGGTCTTGTCGTCGTCGGCGACGAAAATGCTCTTGGCCACGCGCCAGTTCGCCGGATCGGCCGGACGGCCGACCCGGTCGCAGCCCTCGACATAGCGCGGCCAGTGGCTCTTGACCCATTCCGGCATCAGGAAGTTGGCGGAGATCGGCTCCCAGCCGCGCGCGGCCGCCTCCGTCACCCCTTGGAGAACGGCGCCACCGCCGTGACGACGATCGGCGGATGCGGCCGCTGCAACGGCCTCGGCAGATAGCCCTGGCCGATCTCGGGCATGAACTGGCGCTCGACCTTGATCGTCCAGTACTTGCCCTCGATGTCGTAGGGCGGCTCGCCGTCCCAGATCGCCAGCACCGCGTTGATCGCCTCCAGGAACATGGCATTGCGGTCGGCATCGAGATTGCCGAACGCCTCGGCGTCGGACAGCAGCCCGCCGGGCTGATGCCGAAGATGAAGCGGCCGTCCAGCATATGGTCGAGCATGGCGATATTGGCGGCAACGGCCGCCGGATGGGTGTTCGGCATGTTCACGGTGCCGGTGCCGAGCTTCATCGTCTTGGTGTCGTGCACCAGGCTGGCAATGAACATCATGCAGGAGGTGATGTTCTCCGCCCGGTCGGTCGAATGCTCGCCGACATAGCCTTCGGTGAAGCCGAGCTTGTCCGCCAGAAGGAACGCCTCGCGATCCTCGCGCAGCGACTGCCGCCAGTCCTTGTCGATCGGATGGATCGGCATGGTGAAGAAGCCGAGCTTCATCGGCGCATCTCTCCGCAACAGTTTTGGTTATCGGCAGCGAACGGACGTTGTCCGATGATTCGCCGTTCTTCCGGTTGCGCCAATAGGCGGAGACGCAGGACATCTCGCGTCGCCCGAGCACGTGCTCGCGCGCCTCCTTCAGGCAATCGAGCGGCGTGCCAGCACCGGCAGTCCGATTCCTTGCCGCTTCGCTTCATCGAGCATCGCCTGCACGTCCTTGATGCCGCCATCGAGATTGAAGGTGACGGGTCCGGGATCGATGCCCTTCAGCGCGGCGGCCACCATATGCGCCCGCATGGCAGCACATTGGCGGCCCCCGGAGGAATTGGCGAACAGGTCGAGCAGTTCGCCGGATCGATATCAAGTGTCTTGCATAGTGTCAGCGCCTCGCCGAGCGCCTGCCAGTAGATCATCAGCGGCAGGTTGACCGCGAACTTGAGGATCGCGCCGGAGCCGACCGGGCCGCCATGCTGCACGCGGCGGCAAAGATGATCGAGGATCGGCTTGGCCCGCGCAGCATCGGCCCGTCCGCGCCCATCAGGCCGAGCAGCTTGCCCTGGCGCGCCGGCCCGGTGCTGCCGCCGACCGGACATTCCACCAGCACCGCGCCCTTGGCCTTGATCGTCTCCGCGAGTTTGGCGGCGGTTTCCGGCGGCACCGTGCTCATCTCGATGAACAGCTTCCCGGACACATCGGCCGACAGGAGTCCATCCGCACCGTGGTACACGATGTCGATGGCCTCGGCATTGGTGAGGATCGTGATCACGGTCTCGACCGCGTCGGCAAGCTCCGCCGGCGTGGACGCGACACGCGCCCCGGCCTCCGCAAGCGGCTTGAGCTTGTCGCGGCGATCTGTTCCAGACGGTCAACGAATGCCCGCACTCCATCAGCCGCAACCCGATGGCCGATCCCATGCGGCCAACGCCGGCGATCCCGATATGCATTCCTCAACCCTCCCGACAAGGCCGCCACGATAGGCGATCGCCCGGCCGCGTAAAAGAGCGTCCGCCCTTTGGGTAACGCTTGCGCCGCCTCGCCATGGCCTTACTCTGGTCCATAAGCGCACCGCGCGGGGGAGCGATGAAAAAGCCAAAGGCAAACAGCGCCCAAGCCAAGGGTGACAAGACCAAAGGCCGCACGCCAAAGGCCACCAAGGCAACAAGAGGCAGACGCGCCACAGGCCGCCGCAAGGGTACGGTCGGCATCATTGGCCTGGGCATCATGGGCGGCTCGTTCGCCCGCAACCTCGTCAAGGCGGGATGGCGCGTGGTCGGCTTCGACCTTTCGGCCGCACGCCGGCGCGAACTGGCGCGCGCCGGCGTCGAGATCGCCGGCGATCCGGCCGCGGTCGCCGCCGCAGTCCCCACGATCATCACCAGCCTGCCCAGCCCTGCCGCGCTGCATGACGTGATCAAATCCATCGCCACGGCCAGGCTGCCGCGCAAGATACTGGTCGAAGCCTCGACCTTCACCCTCGCCGACAAGGAGAAGGCCGAAAAGGCCATGCGCCGCGCCGGTCACGTGATGCTCGATTGCCCGATCAGCGGCACCGGCGCCCAGGCCCGCAGCGGCGACCTCGTCGTCTATGCCAGCGGCGATGCAGCGGCCATTTCAAAGCTCAAGCCCCTGTTCGCGGGCTTTTCGCGCAAGGCCTATTCGGTCGGACCGTTCGGCCATGGCAGCCGGATGAAGTTCGTCGCCAATCTTCTCGTGGCGATCCACAATGTCGCCGCTGCCGAGGCGATGGTGCTCGGCATGAAGGCGGGCCTCGATCCCCAGACGCTGCTCGACATGGTGCAGAGCGGCGCGGGCAATTCGCGCGTCTTCGAGCTTCGCGCACCGATGATGGCGGCCAATGACTACGTCGATGCAACGATGAAATGCGCCGTCTGGCAGAAGGACCTCGACGTCATCTCCGCCTTCGCCAGAAAGAGCCGTGCGCCGGTGCCGATGTTCAGCGCCACGTTGCCGCTGTACGAGGAGGCGATCCGCCGCGGCTATGGCGAACAGGACACCGCCGCCGTCTGCGCGATCCTGGAGCGGCGCGCCAGGCTCAAGCGCCCGCCCCGCTCCCCGAAACGCGCCAAAGGAGCAAGCCGATGACCGCGCTGTGGAGCCGGTACGAGCCGACGACGGCCCGCCCCCGCGGCCGGCCGGGCCGTGAGATTCGTCCGCGCAGCCTGACCGTGGACATCCATGCCCATGTCGCGGTGCCGCGCGCCGAGGACTTCGTGCGGCCGCATCTCGATCCCGACGAACGTGCCGCTCGGCCATTTCGCCGATCCGCTCACGAAGGCGCTCGCTGCCAAGCAGGAAGACGACATCCGCGAGCGCATCGCCGGCAATGACGAGCGCCTGCGCCATCTCGACGAGATGGGCATCGACATCCAAGTCGTCTGCCCCGCGCCGCCGCAATGCTATTACACTGTGCCGATCGAGGTCGGCGGTGCCGGCAACGCGCATGGTCAACGAGGGACTTGGCCGAATTCGTCGCCCGCTGGCCGGACCGCTATGTCGCGCTTGGCGGCGTGCCGCTGTCCGACGGCAACGAGGCCGCCAAGGAGCTTGAGCATTGCATGACGATGCTCGGCTTCAAGGGCGTCGAGATTCTGACCAATGTCGGCGGCGGCGCGAACTGTCCGATCCGGCGTTCGCGCCGTTCTGGCCAAGGCGGAGGAACTTGGCGCGCTGGTCCTGATCCACCCGATCGGCTTCACCCATGCGCGAGCGCCTGACGCGGTTCTACTTCAACAACGTCATCGGCAATCCGCTCGAAACAACCATCGCCCTGCACTATCTGATCTTCGATGGCGTGCTGGAGCGCCATCCGAACCTGAAGATCCTCGCGGTGCACGGCGGCGGATTTCTCGGCGCCTATCACGGCCGCATCGACCACGCCTGGGGCGCGCGCTCCGATTCGCACGGCGACTTGCCCAAGCCGCCGACCGAGTATCTCAAGAAGGTCTATTTCGACAGCGTGGTGTTCACGCCGGCGCAGCTCGAAGCACTGGTGAAGACCTTCGGCGCCGACCACGTGCTGATGGGCACTGACTATCCGTTCGACATGGCGGATTACAATCCGGTCGAGCATGTGGTCGTCGACCGGATTCGATCTGCGAGACGACGGCAGAGCTCGTCGGCGGCAACGCCAAGCGGCTGCTCGGATTTAGCTCAGGCCGCGCCGCGCACCTCGCCGCCGCCCGGCGCGGGGATCGGCACGCCCTCGGCCGCGTATTCATTGAGCTTGTTGCGCAGCGTGCGGATGGAAATGCCGAGAATGTTGGAGGCATGGGTGCGGTTGCCGAGGCAATGTTTGAGCGTCTCCAGGATCAGGTCGCGCTCGACATCCGCCACGGTGCGCCCGACCAGCGAGCGCGTGACCTGCTCCGCCGCCATCGCCGCATGGACCACAGCCGACAGGTCCGCGCGCCTGATCGAGCCGCGTCGCCCTCTGGCGTGAGAGATTCCGTCGATGCCGATCTCGTCGCCCGTCGCCAGCAGAACCGCGCGGTGGATCGTGTTCTCCAAGCTCGCGCACATTGCCCGGCCAGCGGTGCAGCGCCAGCGCGCGCCGCGCCTCGGCCGAAATCGGCCGCAGCGGCACGCCGTTGGCCTCGGCGTATTTCCTGACGAAGAAATTGCGACAGTTCGGCCACATCGGCCGGCCGCTCGCGCAGCGGCGGGATTTTCAGGTTCACGACATTGAGCCGGAACAGAAGGTCCTCGCGGAACGTGCCCTCGCGCGCGGCCTCGGCCAGGTTGCGGTTCGACGTGGCGATGATGCGGATGTCCACCGGCACAGGCCGCGATCCGCCGACGCGGTCGATCACCCGCTCCTGGATCGCACGCAGCAGCTTGGCCTGAAGGCGCAGCTCCATCTCCGAAATCTCGTCGAGCAGCAGCGTGCCGCCGCTGGCCTCCTCGAACTTGCCGATGCGGCGCGCGACGGCGCCGGTGAAGGCGCCCTTCTCGTGTCCGAACAGCTCGCTTTCCAGCAGATTGTCCGGGATCGCCGCGCAATTGATGGAAATGAACGGCTTCTTCGCGCGGTTGGAGCGGCTGTGCACATGGCGCGCCAGAACCTCCTTGCCGGTGCCGGATTCGCCGGTGATGAGCACCGAGGCGTCGGAGGTGGCGATCTGCTGGGCGAGCTTGACCACGCGCGCCATCGCGTCGTCGCGCCAGACGAGATCGCGCGCGTCGTCGGCGACCGCGGCCAGCACCGCGGCGATCAGCTCCGGGTCCGGCGGCAGCGGGATGTACTCCTTGGCGCCGGCGTGGATCGCGGCGACCGCCGCGCGGGCGTCGTTGTCGACGCCGCAGCCGACGATCGGCACGTGGATATGTTCGGCATCGAGCCGCGCCACGAGGTCGGCGATGTCGAGCGCGACATCGACCATCAGAAGGTCCGCGCCGCGTCCTGAGCGCAGCACCGCCATCGCCTGGTCGAGTCGTGGCGGCGTGGGTGACGCTGCGCCGCGGTCCATCGCGATCTTGGTCGCTGCCGTGAGCTGGCCGCGCAGCGTGCCGACGATGAGCAGTCGCATGCTGATATTCCTTCGTCAATTGCCGAGGCCGGTCGCCGGATTGTGAACGGGCCTTCACCCGCCACGCTTGCGCGCTTCATTCCGCGCATCGGTTCACGCGCGGACGAACGCTAGTTGCGCTCGGCCTTGATCACTTCGGTCATGGTCACGCCGAGCTTGTCCTCGACCAGGACCACCTCGCCGCGCG
The DNA here is from genome assembly GCA_963758225.1 of uncultured Alphaproteobacteria bacterium. GTDB lineage: Bacteria > Pseudomonadota > Alphaproteobacteria > Rhizobiales > Xanthobacteraceae > Z2-YC6860. The sequence continues at coordinate 594,223 of CAVWUJ010000009.1, forward strand.
CGACCAGCCGGTTGTTGACATAGATGTCGATCGCCTCGCCGACCTTGCGGTCGAGCTCCAGCACCGCGCCCGGTCCGAGCTTGAGCAGGTCGCCGACCTCCATGCGGGTGCGGCCGAGCACCGCTGAGACCTGGACCGGCACGTCGAACACCGCTTCCAGATCGGCGGCGCTGCGATCCACCTGGCTCGCTATCGCGCCTCCGTCGGGCGTTGCGGCCTCCAGTCGAGGCTGCCGGCATCCGGCCGGCATTCCAGGTTGGGGAACGGCAACATTGTCGCTCATTTTGGCGACCTCCGAGATCTTTTTCCGGCCCGGCGCGGCAGGCGACGATATAGCGGCTCGACAGCATCGTCGATGGCAGCTTCGATCGCCGCGCGGTCGCGGATAACGCCGCCATCGGCCCATTCCACGCGGCAATCGCCAAGCGCGATCTCCGGTTCGGCCAGGATCACCAGCCGGCCCTCGAAACCGCGCAAGCCGGGCCATCTCGTCAAGCCGCTCGCGCGCCATGTCGAGCAGCGCATCGTTGACGCGCACCACCACATGCGGTGCGTCGTTGAGTCTGGCGGAAAGCCTCGCGCGCCAGCGCCTCGATCTCCGCGAACGGCCGCTCGCGCGATCAGCGCCGGCGCGAGCTTGCGTCCGACCGCCGACCGCGACCTCGACGGCCTCGGCCTCCAGCCGGTCTGCACGGCATCGAGCCCGCGGGCCAGCCGGCTGATGCGCATCGCCGATCTGCTCGAAGGCCGCCGCGCGGCGGCGCTCCGCCTCGCGCCTTGGCATCGCGTCTCGCCGGCCGCATAGCCAGTCCTTGTAGCCACGGCTCTCGGCCTCGGCGAGCTTGAGCGTGTGCTCGGCCTGCGGCACCGGCTTCTCCACCGGCTGCGCGCCGGCGCAAAATCGACGTCGAACAGAAATTTCGCGGCCGCCGCCATCAGTAGACCAGCTCCTCGTCGCCGCGCTGCTTGGAAATGACGATCTCGCCCTTGGCGGCGAGGTCCTTGGCGAGATTGACCAGCAGCACCTGCGCCTCGTCCACCTCGCGCAGCCGCACCGGGCCCATCGAGCCGCCATGTCGTCGACCAGCATCTTGGCCGCGCGCGACGACATGTTGCTCATGAAGAACTGCCGCACATTGTCGTTCGCGCCCTTGAGCGCGACCGCCAGCTTGTCCTTGTCGATATGGCGCATCAGCGTCTGCGCCGAGCCGCGTCGAGCTTCACCAGATCGTCGAAGGTGAACATCAGGTTCTTGATGCGCTCGGCGCTCTCGCGGTTGTCCTCTTCCAGCGCAGTGATGAAGCGGGTCTCGGTCTGGCGGTCGAAATTGTTGAAGATTTCCGCCATCACCTCGTGGGCGTCGCGGCGGCGGGTCTGCGAGATGCTGGACATGAACTCGGTGCGCAGCGTCTGCTCGACGCGCTCCAGCACCTCCTTCTGCACCGCCTCCATCCGCAGCATGCGGTTGACGACGTCGAGCGACAATTCCTCGGGCAGGATCGCCAGAACTCGCGCGGCATGTTCGGGGCGGAGCTTGGAGAGCACCACGGCGACGGTCTGCGGATATTCGTTCTTCAGGTAGTTGGCGAGAACCTGCTCCTGGACGTTGGACAGCTTCTCCCACATGTTGCGGCCGGCCGGGCCGCGGATCTCGTCCATGATGCCGGATACGCGCTCCGGCGGCAGATATTGCTGCAGCAGCCGCTCGGTGGCATCGTAATCGCCCATCAGCGCGCCGGACGCCGAGAGCCGGCCGACGAACTCCAGCAGCAGCGTTTCGACCTGGTCGGCATCGACCGCGCCGAGCTGCGACATGGTGATCGAAAGCTGGCGCAGTTCGTCGTCGTCCAGCAGATTCCACAGCTTCGCGCCATACTGGTCGCCCAGCGCCAGCATCAGAACGGCCGCCCGCTCCGGCCCGGTCAGGCCGCGCTTGGCCGGCTTCTCCGGAAGACGGGCGGCCAGCGTCGACATCACGCTGGCGATCTGGCCCCTGGCATCTTTCTCGGCGTAAGCGGATGGCATGGAGAACGTTCGGTCCGGCTTGGATCAGGCCGCCTGCTCGTGCAGCCATGAGCGCACGATGGAGACGGCCTCGGTGGGATTGCGGTCGGCCAGCTCGCCGACCTTCTTGACAGATTCGGCGTGGACCTGGCCCTGGACCTTGGCGATATCGATCATCGCCGAGGTGTGGTTCGAGATGGAGACGTCTTCTCCACCGACGAATGACACGTTGGGCGAACCGGGAGCGCCGAGAGACACCGTACCGCCGGCGCCTCCGAGCAGCGAGGCGGCAGTGCCCCCGGCGCCGGCGGCGGTGCTTGCAGCGATGGCGGCCTGGCCGCCGCGCTCGGGCGCGATGGCCTTGCGCACCAGCGGCCGCACGCCGATCAGCAGCACAATCAGCGCCAGGATCGCCATCACCCCGAGTTCGATCACGCGCATGATGTCGTCGCGGGTGAACTGCAACATGCTCGACCAGCCGGTATCGGCGGCTGATGGGCGGCACGCGGGGGACGGCCAGCCGCATATTGGCGACCTCGACCTGATCGCCACGCTGCCTGGTCGAAGCCGATGGCGGAGCGGACCAGGGCGGCGATCTTCTCCATCTCCTCCTGGGAGCGCGGCTGATAGACCGGCGCGCCCTGGGGATTGCGGACATAGGACCCATCCACCACGACGGCCACCGAAACGCGCTTCAGCCGCCCGCCCTCGGTCACTTCGGTGCGGGTCGTGCGGGAAATCTCGTAATTGACGATCTCTTCGGTCTTGCGGTTCTGCTGCGCCGCCTGCGCTTCTGGCATTCGGCTGGCCGCCGCCGGGCAGTTCATTGGCGACGGTGACCTGCCCTTCCTGGCGATCGGCGGCGGTCAATTCCTCGCGGGTCTGGGTCGAACGCACGACGCTGCCGTCGGGATCGAAACGGTCCGAGGTCTGCGTGATCCGGTTGAAGTCGAAATCGGCGGCGACCTGGACCTGCGCCCGGCCGGGACCGACGACCGAGGTGATGATCGAATTCGATCTGCTCGCGCAGCCGGCGCTCGTAAGCGATCTTGCGCTCTTCGGCGGTGGTGCCGGGCAGGTCCGTCTCGCTGCCGCCGCTGCCGTCGGCCAGGAGCCGGCCGGTCTCGTCCACGATCGACACGCGCTGGGGCTTGAGACCGTTCACCGCCGAACTGACCAGATGGCGAACGGCGCGCACCTGCTGCGGCTCCAGGGTGCCGCGCACCCGCAGCACGATCGACGCCGACGGCTCCGCCCGCTCGCGGGCGAACAGCGCCCGCTCCGGCAGGACGAGATGCACGCGCGCCGCTTCCACCCGGTCGATGGCACGGATGGTCCGGACAAGCTCGCCCTCGAGCGCGCGCAAATGGTTGATATTCTGAACGAAGCTCGTGGCGCCGAGCGTATCGGACTTGTCGAACAGCTCGTAGCCGACGCTGCCGCCCTTGGGCAGGCCGCTCTCCGCCAACGTCATGCGCAGGCGCGTGACCCGGTCGGACGGCACCATGACGATCGCGCCGCCGCTGCGCAGCTCATAGACGACGCCCTGGCGCTCCAGGTCGCTTCACCACCGCCGCCGAGTCCTGGAGCGAGAGGTCCGTGAACAGCGGCGCCATCTGCGGCGTCGTCGCCCGCATGATCAAATAGGCGAAGAACGCCAGCAGCGCGAGCGTCACCGCCCCCATGGCCATGATGCGGGCCGGGCCGATGGTTTTGAAGAAGGAGGCGAAATCCTGCACGGGACCCTCGGAATCGGCGTCATGCGCCGCACCCGGCAAGAATTGCCCAGCTTATGGTTACCGAGCGGTTAATATTCCGCGAGGCCCCTCCTGGGCGGGGCGAGAGCGCCCGAAAAAAAGCAAAGCGCCGGCCTTTCGGACCGGCGCCTTTGCAGCGTGTCTCGACGCGCTTGCCGCTATTGGCGGTATTGCTGAATTCGCGTGGTGCGCAGGCCGGCGAGGCCGTGGCTGTCGATGGACGCCTGCCAGGAGAGAAACTCCTCGACGGTCAGCGTATAGCGAGAGCAAGCCTCCTCCAGAGACAGCAGTCCGCCGCGCACCGCGGCAACCACTTCGGCCTTTCGGCGGATCACCCAGCGTTTCGTGCCCGGAGCCGGCAGGTCCGCAATTGTCAGCGGAGAGCCGTCGGGCCCGATCACATACTTCACCCTCGGGCGATGGGGTTCGCTCATCGTTTCACTCACAACCACTGACTAACAGGCCGCCAACGTACGCGCCGCGGCTTAAAAAATGGCTAAACAAGGGAACAAACAAGGTTAACGGCTTCGCCGCCCCCGGTCCGGCCCGTTGACCGCAAGGGAACGGTCGATTTTGGACCCAGGCCGGCCCGCATGATGTCTTCAAAGGTAAAAGCAAAACTGGCAATTGTCTGCGATCAGCGAATGATGCGTCTAATCTTGTCCATCGTGTATTCCTGACCGGCGATGGTGAATGTCGGCGGGTCCTGCGTGAGATCGACGGAATCGACCGGGGCCTGAACCTCCGTGGGGATCGAGACGCTCTGCCCCGAGGCATCGCTGGCGACGATGGAAATCGTGTAGTCGCCGTCGGGCCATTGGACGCCGTTGGCCCCTTTGCCGTCCCAGAAGAACTCCTGCATCCCCGGATTGACCGAGAATGTGCCGTTGTAGACCGTCTGTCCGGTCTCGTTGGTGATCGTGATCTTGGCGTTGGCGGGCTTGGGCGAATTCATGCGCCAGAGCGCACCGCCATCCTCCAGGCGCGCGACGCTGCCATCGACTGCGACGGTCTCGCCGACGAAGCTCAGCGCGGAGGTCTGCTGTGCGCTCTTCTGAAGCGAGATGAGCGCATCGAGTTGATCGTTCGACTTCAATTGCTGCTCGACCTGCGCGAATTGCACGAGCTGCTGCGTGAACTGATTGGTGTCGAGCGGCTCCATCGGGTTCTGGTTCTGGAGCTGCGTCGTCAGCAATGTCAGAAACGCCGCGAAATTGTCGGCCAGCGTGTTTTCGCTGCCGGTCATCGCCGCACCGGCCGTCTGGTTTGCCGTGCCGGCGGCGGCGCTGATGGTCGATGTGGTCCCAGGAATCACGGTCATTTCGCGTGGCCTTCAAGAAAAGCGCTGGTTCACGGGACGTCAGATGCGGATGTCGAGCCCGCCGGCACGAATGATGCGAGCCGGGCGGACGATATCTTCGGCAGGCCCATCGTCTGAGCCAGAGTCCGACGCCCGCGACGGGGCGTCATGCCCGCCAGCGGCACCGCCGCCCTGATCGCGCAGCGAGAATTGCATCGGCTCGTCGGAGGTCTTCAGGCCCGCCTGCTGCAAGGCCCGCTCCAGTTGAGGGGCATCGCGCCGCATCAGGTCGAGCGTCTCCGCGCGCTCGACCGTCAGCCGCGTGGTGACGCGGCCATCCTTGTCGATGTCGAGCCGCACGTCGATGCGTCCGAGTTCGGGCGGGTCGAGACGAATTTCGAAGCGGTTGCGGCCGGCCAGCGCCTGGGTCGCGATCTCGAAACCGACGCCGGCCATCTGCACAGGGGCCGGCGGCGGGCTGGCAAGCGGGGCGACGGGCGCGGAGGGCAACGCCTGCGCGATCGGCTGGGCCGGCGAGGTGGTGACAGGCGGCGCGCCCTGGCCCGCCATCTGGCTCAGATTCTGAACGGCGTCGGCGCCCGCCTTCACCGCGGCAAAGGGTTCGAGCGAGCGGCCATTGCGTGGCGGCTCGGTTCGGCCTGGCGCATCGTCCGCGGCGAGCCGTGGGCGCGGCTGTGCCTGGTCTTCGCCCTCCAGCGCCGCTTCAGCCTCCGGCAGCGCCTCGCCTTGGCCCTGCTGCGCATCAGCCGGCACGCCCGGCTGCGAAGCCGATGAGTCGGTGCCGTTCGTGGTGCCGCCCTTGGGTACTGGCGCAACCGGCGCACCTGTCGGAGCCGCCTCGCCGCCCGGCGCCCCGCCATTGGCTTTCGGCGCTCCGGAAGCGGCGGCGGCCACCGCCGCCGTCGGCTTCGCATTCTGCGTCGCAGGCGCAGCCTCGCCGTCCGCAAGCTCTGCTATTGCAGGCACCGCCGCAGCGGCGGCATCCGGCGCCAGCCCGGCATCGCTTTGCGGTTCGGGATTCTGGGCCTGCTCTTCGCCGGCGCCGGCAATCTCACCGGCCGGATCGCCGTCGCTTCCGGCTTCCACCGCGGCCGCTATTTCACCATCGGGCGTCGCTGGGGCTTGCGGATCGGCTCGGACCTCCGAGGGCCCGTCCGCCTCGACGGCCTCGCTTTCTTTGGTCGGTTTCTCATCGTCGCGCGGCCGGGAGCGGGCCGGCTCCGCGGAGGACAGGCCGGTTTGCCGCGCCGGTTCCGAACTCTCGCCCTGGGTCCTGCGCGGTTGCGAATCCGCCGCGGCCGGCCGCGGTTCGGGCTGGTCGAGCCATTGCGCGAAGGCGGCATCGCCCTGGGAACGGCCGGTGCCGCCCGAGGGGCGGGACGGCAGCCGGGCCGATGTCGGCGGGCCTTCGAATGCGACGCTGTGCAAGGGCGTGACCTCAAGCGATCGGAGACAGACGTTGATCACCACCGGCTTTGCAATCGCCAGGCCATCGGCAGGTGAAGAGAAATATGCTGGAAATTCAAATGCCTAGGCGAAAGCGCGGCGCCAACAGACTGGTACGCTCTTGCCGTCCTGCGGCAGCTTTTGCCGGGTCAGATGGAACCGCAGGGCGTCAGGCAACTTGCATTGCGCCGGGCCTATCGCTGCCTGTAGTAATGGTTCGATCCGATCCCAACTGCGTCCCAGGAGCGTGGTTTCAGCCGCGGCAGTCATGCGCAACAGTCTCGATATCGAAGGCCGGCCCGAGGCGACCCGCGTCGTGGTTGCCATGTCGGGTGGCGTCGATTCATCAGTGACCGCTGCCCTGCTCAAGGCCGAGGGCTATGACGTGGTGGGCGTCACGCTCCAGCTTTACGACCATGGCGCCGCCATCCACCGCAAGGGCGCGTGCTGCGCCGGCCAGGACATCCACGACGCTCGCGCCACCGCGGCCCGGATCGGCATTCCGCATTATGTCCTGGACTACGAACACCGCTTCAAGGAGGCGGTGATCGACCCGTTCGCGGACAGCTATGTCGCGGGCGAGACGCCGGTGCCCTGCGTGAACTGCAACATGACCGTCAAATTTCAGGACCTGCTCGCGACCTCCCGGGAGCTGGGCGCAAAGGTGCTGGCCACCGGCCATTACGTCGCCTCGCACGCCATGCCGGACGGCCGCCGGGCGCTGTTCCGCGCCAGGGACGAGGACCGCGACCAGAGCTATTTCCTGTTCGCGACCACCCAGGACCAGCTCGAGCACGCGCGGTTTCCCCTCGGTGACATGACCAAGGCCCAGACGCGTGAACTGGCGCAGCGCTTCGGACTCGCCGTGGCCGACAAGCAGGACAGCCAGGACATCTGCTTCGTGCCCTCGGGCCGCTACACCGACGTGATCGAGCGTCTCAAGCCCGGCGCCGCCGAGCCCGGCGAGATCGTCGATCTGGAGGGCCAGGTGCTCGGCCACCACGACGGGATCATTCATTTCACGATTGGCCAGCGCCGGGGCCTCAAGATCGCAGCCGGCGCGCCGCTCTACGTGGTCAAGCTCGATGCGGCGCACCGCCGCGTGATCGTCGGCCCGCGCGAGGCATTGACGACGCGGCGCATTTCGCTGCGCGACGTCAACTGGATCGGCGGCGGCTCGGACAATGGCCCTCCGGAAGGCCGGCACGAATTGTTCGTGAAGGTGCGCTCGACCCGGCCGCCACAGCCCGCCTGGCTGACGGTCTCCGAGACTGGGCTGCGAGGTTGAACTGGCCTGCGGCGAGGATGGCGTTTCGCCCGGCCAGGCCTGCGTCTTCTACGATGCGGCAGAGGGCCAGGCGCGCGTCCTCGGTGGCGGTTTCATCGCCAGCGCGGCCGCCGATGCCATGAGTGCGCGACCGCGCGCCCTCGAACGGGCGGCGCCGCGCGGCAGCTAAAGCGGTTCCGGCCGTCATGGAAACGCCCAACCGCTCTATCCCCTTAATTCGCCGCAATTCCGGAGGGCCGACGCGTCGCACTTGTCCCGGAATTGCTCTAGAAGCAGACGTTCCACGATCAGCGCAAGACCGGCAGGGCGACGCACAAGAATGGCGGACGGCATCGACACCCGAAGCGTGGCCAGCGCCTATGCGCGCTGGGCACCGATCTACGACCTGATCTTCGGCGGGTTTTTCGCAAAGGTCGACACTCTTCCATCGCCGCCGCCGAGAGCAAGCGGCGGCCTGATCCTCGACGTCGGCATCGGCACCGGCATCTCGCTGCCCGATTACTCCGGGCAACACCCGCGTCATCGGCGTGGACTATTCGGAGCCGATGCTGCGCAAGGCGCAGGAGCGCGTCGTCCAGAGGGCTGCCTCGGCTATGTCGAAGGGCTCGCGGTCATGGACGCCCAGCAACTCGCCTTCCCGACGCGATCTTCGACGCCGTGCTGGCGCAATATGTGATCACCACCGTGCCGGACCCGGAGGCGACGCTCGACGAATTGGCGCGGGTCCTCAAGCCGGGCGGCGAAATCGTTCTGGTCAACCATATCGGCGCGGAAGGCGGCCTGCGCCGCGGCTTCGAGCAGGGTTTCGCGCCGGTGCGCTCGGAACTGGGCTGGCGCCCGGAGTTCCCATGGGAGCGGCTGGCCGGCTGGGCCGCCCGCGCCGGATTCGAAGTGGTCGAGCGCCGCCCGATGCCGCCGCTGGGGCATTTTTCGCTGATCCGCTTCACCAAAGCCGGGCGGCGCTGATCAAGTCGGCACCGACATGTCGGGGCCGCTGAAGCCGGCTCAAGCAAGCCGGGCTGGCGCCACTGCGCCCGGAACTGACGTTCGGGAACGAGTGCGGCATTGCGCCGTTAGGTCGGCTGACTCGCCACCGCCGCAAGCCTGGCCTGCCATACGGCAATCGGCCTGCCCGGCTTGTTGTGCCCGGAATGGCCCACGGACCGCGCGCAGGACCCCGGATCGCCCCCTGCGTCGCCGGAGCGGCTCCTGGAGGACAGGACCAACGAGCGCCCGGCCGCGCGCGAGACGGCGGAAGCCTGCTCAGCGACCAATTGGCGCTCAGACCGACGGGCGTGATCTGTCCGCCCGGACGTCGGCCCCGATATCCGGCTCAAGCCGCCGGAACCGGCACGACGCCGGTCATTCCTCCGCCCGAACGCGAATTGGGCACCGGCAAAGCCAGCGAGAGTGGCCCCCATCGGATTGGCGCGGATCAGGCAATCTGCGCAGCGGTGTCTGCGCACCATTAGCGCCGCATCGCGCCGCAGTCGTTAACCAACCGCTAACCATACACCGGGCAAATTCTGCCTAGGGGGAGTTTTTCCTGTGATCGCGTGGCTCGCCTCGGCCCGGACCGCATCGTGTCCGGGAGCCTATTCATTTGCCTTTCGCCGTTGAAGCCGCTGCAGAACCGCACGCCCGCCCATGACCGACTGACATGACCGACCTGACGGCCACCAACCATCGGCGACCAGCCCGGGCGCCCCGGAACGTCGCGTCCATCGAGCCAGCGGAGGCCGGTATTCGGGTCAAATCGGCGCGCTTCTGCGCCGCGGCGACCTGGCGCTCGCGATCGGCGTTCTGACGATCCTCGTCGTGCTGATCATGCCGCTGCCGGCGATGCTGCTCGATGTCGCGCTGGCGGTGTCGATCATCCTGTCGGTGCTGATCCTGATGACGGCGCTGTTCATCCACGGACCGCTGGAATTCTCGGCCTTTCCGACCATCCTTCTGATCTCGACGATGCTGCGGCTGGCGCTCAATCTCGCCTCGACGCGGCTGATCCTGCGCACGGGCACGAGGGCACCCATGCCGCCGGCCACGTCATCGAGGCGTTCGGCAATTTCGTCATGGGCGGCAATTTCGTGATCGGCGTGATCGTCTTCGCGATCCTGGTGATCGTGAATTTCGTCGTCATCACCAAGGGTTCGGGCCGCATCGCCGAGGTCGCGGCGCGCTTCAACCTCGACGCCATGCCCGGCAAGCAGATGGCGATCGACGCCGACCTCTCGGCCGGCCTGATCGACGAAAAGGAGGCCCGCACCCGGCGCAAGAACCTGGAGGACGAAAACGGCTTCTTCGGCGCCATGGACGGCGCATCCAAATTCGTTCGCGGCGACGCGATAGCCGGCCTTCTCGTGGTCGGCATCAACGTCATCGGCGGCATGATCATCGGCATCATGCAGCAGGGCATGCCGTTCGCGGAGGCCGCCCGCACCTACACCCTGCTGACGGTCGGCGACGGCCTCGTCACGCAGATTCCGGCGCTGATCGTCTCGACCGCGGCGGGCCTCCTGGTAACGAAGGCCGGCGTCTCGGGCGTCGGCCGACAAGGCGCTGTTCCAGCAGCTCTCCGGCTATCCCAAGGCGCTTGGCATGTCCGGCGGCGTGATGCTGGTCATGTCGCTCCTGCCCGGCATTCCGATGCTGCCGTTCCTTGTGCTGGGCGGCGGCGCCTGTGCAATCGCCTATCTGCTGAGCCAGAAGCAATCGCAGCCGAGGCCGAGACCGAAGCTGACCAGGTGCAGCACGAGGCGACCGCCGCGGCGGCGGCGGCAGCGGCCGAGGAGCCGATCTCGGCGGCGCTGAAAATCGACGATCTCAAGATCGAGCTCGGTTACGCGCTTCTGCCGCTGGTCGAACTCGACCGATGGCGCCGACCGGCTGACCGAGCAGATCAAGGCGCTGCGCCGGTCGCTGGCGATCGAGATGGGCTTCGTGATGCCCGCCGTGCGCATCCTCGACAACGTCCAGCTCGAAGCCAACGCCTATGTCATCAAGATCAAGGAGGTCGAGGCCGGCTCGGGCAAGATCTGGCCGGGCCAGTTCATGGTCATGGATCCCGCCGGCGGCCAGGTGAAACTGCCCGGCCATGCACACGACCGAGCCGACCTTCGGCCTGCCCGCCACCTGGGTCGACATCGCCCAGAAGGAAGAGGCCGCGATCAAGGGCTACACCGTCGTCGATGCCGCGACCGTCCTTTCGACCCACCTGACGGAACTTCTGAAGGCCAACGTCGCCGAGCTTCTGTCCTACGGCGAGGTGCAGAAGCTGCTCAAGGAGCTGCCGAAGGAGCAGGCCGAACTGCTCAAGGACATCGTGCCGGCGCAGATCAGCGTCTCGGGCATCCAGCGCGTCCTGCAGACGCTGCTGACCGAGCGGGTCTCGATCCGCGATCTGTCGACGATCCTGGAAGGGCATCGCCGACGCGCTGGCGTTCAGCCGCAATCCGGCGATGATCACCGAACACGTCCGGGTCCGGCTTGCCCGCCAGATCTGCGCGCAACACACGACGCCTGCCGGCTATCTGCCGCTGATCGCGCTGTCGCCGAAGTGGGAGCAGGCCTTCGCGGAATCGATCATCGGCCAGGGCGACGAGCGCAGCCTCGCGATGCAGCCGTCGCGGCTGTCGGAGTTCATCACCACCGTGCGCGACCGTTTCGAGGACGCCGCGCGCCAGGGCGAAGCGCCGGTGCTGGTTACCTCGCCGGCGGCCCGGCCGTTCGTGCGCGGCATCGTCGAGCGGTTCCGCGCGCAGACCAGCGTGATGTCGCAGTCCGAAATCCATCCCCGCGCGCGCCTGAAGACCGTCGGCAGCATCTGACCGGCCAGTTAATTCGCGTCCGGTTTGCGAGGGACAGGCCGCAAGGCGCCTGTACTATCGCACCATTTTGGGCACCCGTTCCGGCGCATCAATGAACCGTGAATTGGGCTTGGAACCCATACCGGCCCTTCCTACGTTTACAGGGCGAAATCGAAACGAGAATAGCGCGGACTTGTTCGCCCGCCGCGCGGGCGGAGGCGGCTGGGTTGTGCCGGATCGGATGCGAGCGGAACAGCAAGCCCGGCAACCGGTGAACCCAGAGCGGCCCCCAACCGACAGATTAGAGAGACCGGGGAGAATGCAATGAACAACCATTCGATGCGCACTGCCGACCGGACCACCCACCTCAAGATCGTGGTGGTGTCCTTGATCGCTGGCATCGTCGTGGTCACCGCAGGCATCGCCGCGCGACCCACACTGCCCGATATGAGCACTCAGCTTGAAGCCCGAGCACCCGTCCTCAAGACCGGCGAGCCGATCGTCTGGTCAAGCTCGGAAACCCGCACCATCCGCTAGTTCGCGAACCCGAGTATTTCCTCCAGAACTTAGCGCGCGCCCTTCGGGCGCGTTTTTTTTGCATTTGCGGCGTGAAAAGTGCGTTCAGAGCGCGGCGCTGCGGGCGCGCATCATGCCGATGGCGTCCAGTTCGGCCTGCTCCATGGCCGCATCGGCGGCCCGGCCCCGCGCCTGGTCGCGCTCGTCCAGCAGTTCGACCTTCTTCAGCTCCTCGAACGCTTCGCCAAGTGCGGCCTTGGCATTGTCGAGCTGCGCGCGCAGTTCGTCGCAGGAGCGCTGAAGGTTTTCACGCCGCTGGATCGCCGCCTTCGCATAGGTCGGATAGGCGAAATGCGCCGGATCGTGGATCCCGGCCCGATCCTGTTCGGTCTTGATCTCGCGTTCCAGATCGACGCCCATCCGGTCGAATTCGGCGATCATCGTTTCGATCTGCGCGACTTTCCGGCGCTTCTCATCGACCTGGAACCGCTTGAGGCGGATCAGCGTTTCGCGTGACTTCATCTACTGCTACTCCCAGAAACCGCGAGGATCGCCCGGCCAGCCCCCCGGCCGTTCGCGCCCCGTCGGTCGCGCACCGGGACAATGTGGCGCGATAACGTTATTATTCGGTTTCCGCCGGCATCCAGGCGCGAGATCGGTTCAAAAACGCCGGATCGACATCTCACTGTTAACTCCTGGTCTGGTAGACTCTTCCCGGTTCGGGGTCGTCGTTCCGGCGGCGGCTCGATTCCCCGCACCTCGGCATCGGCCAGCGAAGCGCCTCTCCTTGCCCTGATCAGAAACGCCGGATCTGATTAAGCCGGATCGCCTCGTCCACCTCCGGGCTGGAGCCCGGCCGATAGGCGCCGAGCCGGATCAACTCCTCCATATCGGAATAGGCGGCCATCACCTGCCGCGCGCGCGTGATCGACCGGCAAAAATTCGAGGATCGGCCGGACCGCGGCATGGTTCGCGAAACCGATTTCAGGACATTGATCGCCGGATAACGCCCGCGCTCTGCGATCGCCCGCTCCATGACGATATGGCCATCGAGGATCGAGCGCACCGCATCGGCCACCGGCTCATTGTGGTCGTCGCCATCCACGAGGACGGTGAAGATGCCGGTGATACAGCCCGCTCCGGTGCCCGGTCCGGCCCGCTCCAGAAGGCGCGGCAGTTCGGCGAAGACCGTCGGCGTATAGCCCTTGGCCGTCGGCGGCTCGCCCGCCGACAGGCCGATCTCGCGCTGGGCGATGGCGAAGCGCGTGACCGAATCCATCATGAGAAGGACCTGTCGGTCATCGTCCCGGAAGCGATTCGGCAATCGCCATCGACAGATAGGCCGCCTGGCGGCGCATCAGCGGTGGCTCGTCGGAGGTCGCAACCACGACCACCGAGCGGGCCAAGCCCTCCTCTCCCAGGTCGTCTTGCAGGAACTCCTGGACCTCGCGGCCGCGCTCGCCGATCAGGCCGATGACCGCGACTTCCGCCGCCGTATTGCGCGCCAGCATGGACAGGAGCACCGACTTGCCAACGCCCGAGCCGGCGAAAATGCCCATGCGCTGCCCCTCGCAGCAGGTCAGGAAGGTGTTGAGCGCGCGCACGCCCAGATCGAGCGGCGGACCGACCCGCTTGCGGGCATGGGCCGGCGGCGGATCGGCACGGAACGAATAAGGCGATGGCCCCAGCGGCAGCGGCCCCTTGCCGTCGATCGGCTCCGCCATGGCATTGACGACGCGGCCGAGCCAGCCCTGCGATGGACGCACGGCCCCGAGCGCGGTCGAGACCGCGGCCTTGCAGCCGCGCCGCACGCCTTCGAGTTGGCCGAAGGGCAAAAGCAGCGCATTGCTGCCGGAGAAGCCGACCACCTCGCAGGCGATGGTGCGGCCGGTGCGCTTCGATAACCACGCGCGCCCCGACCGGCATCGCCTGGACGGGGCCTGCAACCTCGACCATCAGTCCGCGCACGCCGGCAACCCGGCCGTAGACCTCGGCGCCGTCCAGTTCGTTAATCTGATCGGCCAGCGCTTTCATGCGCTAAAGCCGTGACCATGCGGTGCGCGCTCGCGCTTTAACTCCCTGTTTACCCGCGTCGTTAATCATTGCGTCATGGTCCTTGGGATTAAGGCAAGGTTCACGCGGCCGCTGCGGAGCGGCGAATCGTGAGAGTCGGTTAACGCCGCCTCTTAAAGTGAGACTTGAACAAGGGCGTGGCCGAAAAACCACTCTCTGGACAACATCTTATGTCGATTCGAACGAATTCGGCCAGGAGATGCTTGTCGTGGCGAATCACGGTTTGTTAACCATGCTCCACTTAGTGTCGAATCAGTTTGTCCCAAGGAGTATTCATGAACTGCCGCAACGGCGCGCCGTGCTGAGGCGAAGCCTGCTGCGGCGAAAGAGGGGACTGGCATGCGCGTTCTGCTGATCGAGGACGATAGCGCCACCGCGCAATCGATTGAGCTCATGCTCAAGTCCGAGAGCTTCAACGTCTACACGACGGATCTTGGCGAAGAGGGTGTCGATCTCGGCAAACTCTACGACTACGACCTGATCCTGCTGGACCTCAACCTGCCGGACATGTCCGGCTACGAGGTCCTGCGGTCGCTTCGGGTCTCCAAGGTCAAGACCCCGATCCTGATCCTGTCCGGCCTCGCCGGCATCGAGGACAAGGTGAAGGGCCTGGGCTTCGGCGCCGACGACTACATGACCAAGCCGTTCCACAAGGACGAGATGATCGCGCGCATTCACGCGATCGTGCGTCGTTCGAAGGGCCATGCGCAATCGGTCATCAACACCGGCGACCTGACCGTCAATCTCGACCAGAAGACCGTCGAGGTGGCCGGTGCGCGCGGTGCATCTGACCGGCAAGGAATACCAGATGCTGGAGCTGCTCTCGCTCCGCAAGGGCACGACCCTGACCAAGGAGATGTTCCTGAACCATCTCTACGGCGGCATGGACGAGCCCGAACTGAAGATCATCGACGTCTTCATCTGCAAGCTGCGCAAGAAGCTGGCCAACGCCTCCAACGGCAAGAACTATATCGAGACCGTCTGGGGCCGCGGCTATGTCCTGCGCGAGCCGAACGACGAAGAGGCGCGCATTCCCGCCTGATCCGGGTGCGCCTAAATTTCACGAAAAACCCCGCCCGTGGCGGGGTTTTTGTTTTTGCACGTATCTGGCGAGGCAGCGCAGTCAGAAGCCCGGATGGAAGATGTCGTCCGCGTCCACCGAATCCAGGTCCTCGCCCATGTCGTGGACGATATCGCCCATCGGATTGACGCCCGAGGGCGGCGAATGCATCCGCCGGCGGACGGTAGCCCGGCGGTGGCGTGTCCGACGCCGTCATGGTCTTGAAGGTCTCGAAGGCCTTCTGGCTGCCGACGAAGGCGCAGCGGCAGTCCGTCGGATCGGCATAGAGATAATAGCGCTGCCCGTTGCGGGTCCGGGACACGAAGCGATGCGCCGGAATGGTCTTCAACCGCGCCAGTTTCTGCGGCGTGTTGGCCTCGCGCATGACGAAGCCGGCGAGTTCCAGGTTCCGGTCGAGAGACGAATTGCGGCTTGGTCTGGGAATCGGGCGCCCTCCGCCACGAATCCCGCCGCCAGCAATCCGAGCATGCAGCCGCGCCATCCGGTCATCACCGCACCCTTTTTCTTTGCGTTCGAGACTATCGGCTTCGAGAACGACGTCCGGCGGCCAGCTTGCAGCCGTGGCTAGGGCCTTACGTTTTCTTCCGCGAACCGGTGCCCGCTTCGCTCGAAAACGCTCCACTGATCAGAGCCGCCCGTCCGCCGTCGCGCCCGCCTCCACCATGGCCTTGATCTCGCCGTCAGCGTAGCCGAGCTCGGACAGGATCGCCACGCTGTCCTGCCCCAGAATCGGGGCCGGAGTCTGGTCTTCGCGCAAGCCGGCCGAGAAACGGTTGGGATTGTTCAGCTCGATCTTGGTGCCCTCGGCCGGATGGTCGATGCGGCGGAAGAACCCGACATCCGCAAGGTGCTCGTCTTCGAGCAGCGTCTCGATCGTATGGGCGGGACCCGCCGGCACATCCGCCTTCTCCAGAAGGTCCATCCATTCGGCGGTGGTCTTCTGCTTCAGCCCTTCGGCACGAATGGAGAAATAATCGCGCACGTTGGCGTAGCGCGCCTTCACCGAATTGAACCGCGGATCGTCCTTCAACTCCGGCCGGCCGATGGCCGCGAACAGGGCGAAGGCCTGCGCATCGGTGTTGGCCGAGACGCAGATGTGGCCGTCTTTCGTCGGGATCGGCTGGGCTAGCGGATCC
Organism: uncultured Alphaproteobacteria bacterium; assembly: GCA_963758225.1. Taxonomy (GTDB): domain Bacteria; phylum Pseudomonadota; class Alphaproteobacteria; order Rhizobiales; family Xanthobacteraceae; genus Z2-YC6860. The sequence goes on from CAVWUJ010000009.1 coordinate 610,651, forward strand.
AGCACGCGGCGGTCGCCCCAGTCCCCAAGCGGCGGCTCGAAGCTCATGTCGCTGAGGTGCTCGACCAGCACGAAGGAGGCCGCGTTCTCGAACATCGGCACCTCGATCGCCTGCCCCTGCCCCGTGCGCTCGCGCTGGAACAGCGCGGCCAGGATGCATTGCGTCGCGATCAGGCCCACCGTGTGGTCCATCATCACCATCGGCACGAATTTCGGCTCGCCGAAGATGCGCGCGTTGCAGGCGGTGATGCCGGACATGCCCTGGATGATGGAATCGTAGGCCGGGCGGTCGCGATAGCGGCCGGCGCGCCCGAACCCCATCAGGTTGCAGACGATGAGCTTGGGATGGGCCTTGCGCAGGCTGTCGGCGCCGAGCCCGAGTCGCTCCAGCGCCGCCGGACGGATGTTGGCGATGAAGACGTCGGCCGAGGCGAGCAGCTTTTGCAGCGCCTCGCGCGCGCGAATCCTGTTTCAGGTCGAGGACGATCGAGCGCTTGTTGCGGTTGAAATGCGTGAACTTGCCCGAAAGCTGGCCGCTCTTCGAACGGCCGCCCAGCGTGCGCAGCAGATCGCCGCCGGGTGCCTCGACCTTGACGATCTCCGCGCCGTAGTCGGCCAGGAACAGCGTCGCGGTGGGACCCACGACGACGGTCGTCAGATCGACGACGCGGATGCCTTCCAGCGGACCGCCGGCCATGTCAGCCGCTCTTGACCTTGAGGCCGACGCGATAATGCGTCGCGCCCGAAGGACCGGAGGCCCACAGATCGGCGGTATCGCCGCTGAGCTTTCCGTTCAGCGCGACGGCATCGCCGATGAACAGCGGCTGCATGGCGCGTGCATCATAGGACAGGATCGCGCCCGGCAGGTGCGGGCGCGCCGCCTCGACAAGCATCAGCGCGGTCAGACCGCCGTTGATAACGAGAGCCGGATAGCCCTCCTGCTCGCGGGTGTAAGGCAGATCGTAGTGAATGCGGTGCGCGTTGAAGGTCAGCGCGGAATAGCGGAACAGTTCCACCGTGTCGGGCGTCCATGGCACCGACCAGTCGCCCTTCGCCTCCGGTGTCGCCGCCGGGCGCGTGGGTTGCTGCTGCCGCCTCCGCGCACCATCTGGCGGTAGACGATGTCCTGCTCCTCGACGATGGCGACATTGCCGCCGGTGCTCATCTCATGCACGACCGTCAGCAGGGTGAACGATCCCGACCGGCCGGTCTTGGGCTCGACCTTGGACACCGTGGACACGCGCGTGACCGTATCGCCCACCGTCAGCGCCTGTTTGAATGTGACCCGCCGGCCCGCGAACATGCGCCGTGTGTTGTGCAAGGGCGGCAGGAAGTCGTCGCCCGTCTTCGGATGGCCGTCGGGGCCGATCTCGCTCTGGCGGGCGGTCGGTCCGAACAGAATCGCATACCAGCTTTCGGGAACGATGCTGCCGCGGTCGAAAGCGGACGGATCCTGGTCCAGCAGCGCAGCCAGACGGCGCACCGAGCCCAGTGCCAGTTCGTCATTCTCGCGGCGGGTCCGACCGAGCCAATCCTGCATGGCGGGTTCGTTCAAAGTCTGCTCCCTCGTGCGATTGGATGACGGGCGCGGGCATCAGCGCTTCGATTGTCGGGGCATTCATGGCATTGTATGGCCAAAATTCAAGCCGCAATTGCGCAACGCCAGCGCAACAGCCCGCATGCCAGGCGCGCGAGGAGATGCCCGTTGATCCGTTCCCTGCTCTACGTTCCCGCCAATTCCGAACGCTTCGTGGGCAAGGCGCACGAGCGCGGCGCCGATGCCATCATTCTCGATCTTGAGGATGCGGTGGTCCCGTCGGAGAAGGCGGCTGCGCGCGCCGGGCTCGCCCAGGCGTTGCCGGCGGTGAGCCGCAATGGCGCCAGCGTCTTCGTGCGGATCAATGCCGATCCGGGCCTGATGCGCGCCGATGCGGAGGCGGCATGCCGGGCCGGCGCCTTCGGCCTCTTCGTTCCCAAGGTCCAGGAGCCCCGGACACTCCAGGAGCTGACAACGATGCTGGCCGAGACCGAGCGGGAGACCAAGCGCGAGGTCACCGTTCTGGTGCCGATGATCGAGGATCCGGGCTCCGTGCTCGATGCCCGTGCGCTGGCGCTGGCCACGCCCCGCGTCCATGCCCTGATCACCGGCGGCGAGGACATTGCCACCGCCATGAACGCCGAGCCGTTGCCGGAGGTGCTGTATCTTCCCAAGCTGCTGGTGCATCTGGCGGCCAAGGCGACGGGGGTTCTGTCATGGGGCCTGCTGCGCACCGTGGCCGACTACAGCGATCTTCCGGCGATCGAGCAATCGGCGCTCCAGGCGCGCCGCTTCGGCTTCGACGGCGCAACCTGCGTGCATCCCGCCGTGGTGCCGCTGCTCAACAAGTCGTTCTCGCCGTCCGAAGAAGAGCGCGCGCGGGCGCGCCGCGTGGTGCAGGCTTACGAGGCCGCCCAGGCAGCGGGCAAGGGCGCCATCGAACTCGACGGCATGATGATCGACGAGCCGGTGGCGCGGCGCGCCCGCGCCCTGCTGGAGCGCGCCGGCACCTGAACCGAACCGATCCACGCCAATCAACAGACAGGGGACGTGATGACGACCAATCAAAGGGCCGCCCGATGAAGGCGATCCAGATCGCCCGAACCGGCGGCAGCGAAGTCCTCGACCTCGTGGACATTCCGACGCCCGTTGCTGGGCATGGCGAGGTGCTGGTGAAGGCACAGGCCATCGGCGTCAATTATTTCGACACGATGATCCGCACCGGCCGCTACCGCTGGATGCCGACACTGCCCTTCGTGCCCGGCAACGAGATGGCTGGTCGGGTCGAGGCCATCGGTCCCGGCGTGACGAGGCTCAAGCCGGGCGACCGGGTGTTCGTCGCCGGCTATGAGATCGGCAACAGGGGCGGCCTCTACGCCGAATATGCCGCTGTGCCCGAAACCGCCGCCTGGCCCATACCGGACAGCGTCGATCCGGAGGCCGCGACGACGCTGACGAACTATCAACTCGCCTGGATCCTGCTGCATCACGCTGCGCGCGGCGTCGAGCCGCGCACCGCCGTCGTCTATGGCGCGGCCGGCGGCGTCGGAACCGCTCTGATCGACGTCGCCCGTCTCGCTGGAGCCGAGGTGATCGCCGTGGCGGGCGGCGCTGCCAAATGCGCCTTCGCGAAGGCGCATGGCGCAGTCCATGCCATCGACCACCAAGCCGAGGACATCGTCGCGCGCGTGCACGAACTCACCGGCGGACGTGGCGCCGACCTCGTGTTCGACCACATTGCCGGACCGCAATTCGTCAAGGGTGTCGAGATGCTGGCGCCGCTCGGGATGATCGTGTCCTACGCGGTGCTCGGCGGCATACCGCAGTCCGACCTGTTCGCGGCCATGCGCGCCAATATTGAAAAGAGCCCGGCGGTCCGCTGCTTTACGATGCACAGCTACGATCATCTGCCCGAGCCGCGGCGCGAAGCCTTCGCGGCGGCGCTCGAACTCCTGGCCTCCGGCAAGGTGCATCCGGCCATCGCCGAGCGGCTTCCGCTGGCGCAGGCGCGCCGGGCTCATGACCTGATCGACAGCCGCGGCATGATGGGAAAGGTCGTGCTCCATCCCTGAGCGTCGGAACGGGTATCAATAAATGCTGTGAACCCGGTCGTAGGCGTAGCGGCCGCGCGAGTTGCCACCGCCGCGGCCGCGAGGCGGCCCGAACTGCGCCAGAACCTCGGACGACTGCCCGGACGGCTGGCGATAGCGCGGCGGCGCCGGCTGCTCCCTCATGACAACGCGCTCCCGAGCGAGCGGTCGCGCGGGCGAGGCCGCGTCGGGCGCACGTGTAATGCGTTGGGCCGGCGGCGCGGCGCGCGGCTTCACCGGCTCCGTACGCTGGGCCAGAGCCTGCCTGGCCTCGTCGCTCGGCTGCTGCGCGGCCTGCGCCACCACCGAAGCCGGCGGGGCCAGTCCCTGGCGCTGCGTCAGCACCGGGATCAGGTCCCGGTTGGTCGGCGATGGGTGGGCGATGGTCGGAGCCTCGCGGCTGTAGGCCAGAGGCGGCGGCGCCTCCAGCGAGGAAGCGGCAACATGGAGCCCCACCATCAGCGCCGGCGCGACCACGGCGACATAGGCAAGAAGGGGCATTCGAACGCGCATCATCGGACTGGACATGCCACAGCAACACTGCGCCGCCCTCCTGGTTCCGCTGCTTGCGAGCTCTGATGGCAGATTCCTTTGTGGAGCAGGCACAGTGTCGCCGGCCGCGGCCGGCCGATAAGACAGCAATCCTCTAGCCGGCCCCGCTCGCGGCGCGGACCCGCCCGGCCGCATCTGCAAAGCAGATGACATTGGCGATGCCAGTGGCGCTCGCGCCGGCAGGTGCGTAAAGCCCGCGTTGTCCGGGGATTGGCGCAAAGGCGTCCGTCAGTCCGACCACGGTCTCCGCCGCCCCCAGGACGAGATAGCCGTGACCGGCCGTTACGCCGGCGAGTCTGTTCAGGACATCAGTCTTGGCGGGCTGATCGAAATAGATCAGCACGTTGCGGCAAAACACCACATCGAACGGTCCCAGACGCGAGAAATCGTGAAGAAGGTTGAGCGGCCGGAACTGCACCATGTCGCGCAGCTCCGGAACAAGCTGCCAGCGCTCGCCGGCCTGCGCGAAATATTTGATCAGCAGGCGGACCGGCAGCCCGCGCTGCACCTCGAACTGCGAGTACAACCCGCTGCGCGCCCGTTCCAGGATGGACGTCGAGAGGTCCGTCGCGACGATCTCGAACTGCCAGCCGCGCCACTCGCGCGCGACCTCGCGCAGGCTCATGGCCAGCGAATACGGCTCCTGACCGGCCGCGGCGGCCGCGCACCAGATGCGGATGCGGCGGCTCGCCGCTCGCGATTGCCGCAGCGCCGGCAGCATGACGTCGCGGAACTGCTCGAACGGCGTGCGGTCCCGAAAGAAATAGGATTCGTTGGTGGTCATGGCCTCGACCACCTCGGTGGCCAGTGCCACGGCATCGGGCCGGCGCAAGGCCCCGACCAGCCCCGCCATATCGGTCAGGCCGGATTTGCGGGCGATCGGAAGCAACCGGCCTTCGACGAGATAGTGCTTTTCAGCCGACAGAGACAGGCCGGAGCGCGCCTTGAGAAACTGCCGCAGGAAATCGTACTCGGCCGGCGTCATGGCCGCGCTCCGAGAAACAGCCGCACGAGCTGCGGCGCCATCCGGTCAAGCGGCAACACGCTCGAACACAGGCCGGCCTCGACGGCGGCGCCGGGCATGCTCCAGATCACGCTCGAATCCTCGTCCTGGGCGATCACGTTGCCGCCCCGCGCGGCAATCGCCGCCGCCCCGTCGGTGCCGTCGCGTCCCATGCCGGTGAGCACCAGCGCCAGGTTCCAGCCGCCCCAGACTTGCGCGGCCGACTCGAACATCGGGTCGATCGCCGGCCGGCAATGGTGGATGGCCGGACCGTCATCCAGCGCGATCACGGCCGTGCCGCCGGACCGCGCGACGCGCATGTGACGCTGCCCCGGCGCGAGATAGACGGTCCCCGCAAGCACCGGCTCGCCATCGGCCGCCTCGCGCACCGGACGGGCGCTGATCCGCGACAGATGCTCGGCGAAGACAGGCGTGAAGGCGGCCGGCATATGCTGCGTGATCAGCACCGGCGCCACTGCCATGACCGGCTCCAGCCGTGGCAGCAGCCGGGACAGCGCCTGCGGACCGCCGGTCGATGCGCCGATCAGCAGAACACGCGGCGTCACCGGCGCAAGGCCCCGGATGTTGTAGGGCGAGGGCTCGGCATCCTCGGGCACGCGCCAGCGCCCCGCCTTGCGGATGGCGCCGGACAGGCGCCGGGTGGCGGGACCGGCGAACGGCCGCTTCACCTGGCGGGCCGGACGGCGGCGGCGGCGCTCGCCGAGCGCCGCAATCTTTTCGATCAATTCGTCGCGATACGCCTCCACCGTGGCTCCACCCTCGGCCGAGGACGGCTTGGCCACGCAATCGGCGGCGCCGAGCGAGAGCGCCTTCAGGCTGGTCTCTGCACCGGTTCGGGTGAGCGCAGACGCCATGATGACGACGAGGTCGCGCCGCTTGCGCAGAATCTGCGGCAGCGTCGCAAGGCCATCGAGTTCGGGCATTTCAACGTCGAGCACAAGAACGTCCGGAGCCGTCTCCTTGAGGCGATCGAGCGCCTCGCGGCCGTTGCTCACAGCCGCCACGAGCCGAAGCCCCGACGTCTCGTCGATCCAGCGCGCGAGCTGCATCCGGACGACGGCGGAATTGTCGGCCACCATCACCCGGATATCATCACCTTGGGCGGCCGGCTGCACCGATCGGACTGTCGCGGCTGTACGCATGGCGGTCCCTTCGTTCAAACCAGGCCAACCTCCTGGAATTTGGCCTCCACGATCGCCCTGTCGAATGGCTTCATGATGTATTCGTTGGCCCCCGCATGAAGCGCGCGCGCAATATGGCCGACGTCATTTTCCGTCGTGCAGAACACGACCTTCGGGCCGTCGCCGCCGGGCAGCCGGCGCAGCGCCTTCAGGAATTCGTAGCCATCCATGCGCGGCATGTTCCAGTCGAGCAGGATCGCATCGGGCAGATTCTCGCGGCAGCGCTCGAGCGCGACCTCGCCGTCCTCGGCCTCCACGATCCGGAAATCCATCCCCTCCAGGATACGCCGGGCCACCTTGCGGATGACGCTGGAGTCATCCACCACCAGACAGATCTTCATCACCGTCCTCCTTCGGACTTCGAGCCAATCGCGGCCTAGGCCGCATTGGCGCCCCCCCTCACCTCCAGAACGCGATCAACGTCCAGAATCAGCAGCAATTCGCCTTCGCGCCGCATCACGCCGACCGACATGGCCGCAAGCCGCGCGTCGAGATGCGCGGGACAGGCCTCGCACGATCCATCCGGCACGCTCAGAACCTCGCTCACCGCATCCACCAGCAAGGCATAGGATTCGCCGGCCAGGATGACGCCCAGCGCCATGCTGGGCGCACCGGCTGCGCGGGGCTCAAGATGTAGCCTTCGCCGCAGGTCGATGGCCGTCACGATACGACCGCGCAGGTTAAGAAGGCCGGCCACCTCCGCCGCAGCCAGCGGCACGCGCGTCACCCGCTCCGGAACGAAAACCTCCTGGACGCGCGCGATCGGCACGCCGAACGGCCGGCCGTCGACCGTAACGGAAACGAATTCGCTGCCGATGGGAGCGGGCTCGCGGATGACGCTCATGCGGGCTCCTTGAGCCGCGCGGTATCTTCGGCATGCGCCTTGAGTGCGGCGACGAGACCGTGGCGGTCGAATTTGGCGATGTGATCGTCAAAGCCCGCGGCGCGCGCATGCATCGCAGCATCGGAGGTCGGATGCGCCGAAAGCGCGATCATCGCCGGCCGTGCGCCACCGGAACGATCGAAGGCAGCCGCAGCCAAGGCCCCGCCGCCGATGCCCGGCATGTCCAGATCCGCCACCACGGCGGCGAATGCGCGTACAGACATCGCGGCCAGGGCGGCATCGCCGCCGTCCACAGCCACGACGTCATAGCCCGCGTCCTTGAGCACCAGCGCGAGCATGTTGCGGAAGAAGGGCGAGTGCTCGACCAGCAGCACACCCGGTCGCGGACCCAAGTCCGAAAAATCTCCGAGGCCATCCCAGCAGGCGCCGCGAAGGTGAGGCAGAAAATGGCCGAGATCCACGATATCCGTGGCCCGGCCTCGCACCACGGCGGAACCGACAACGCCGGGCCGCTCGCAGGCCAGTTCGATGTCGAGCGGCTCCTGCGCAATATCGACGATCTCATCGACCGCCAGCCCGATATGGCGCCCGCCATCCGCAAACACCAGGATCGGTTGCCCGCCCTCGCGCAGCCGGCCGCCGGCCGGCACAAGCGGCATCAGGCCGCCGCGATATTGCACGACCGGACCGCCGTCCGAATATTCGATCGCCTCGGAATCGATTTCCTCAAGGCGCGTCACCAGCGCCAGCGGCACCGCCTTCGGCTGCGGCGAGCCGGCGCGAAACACCAGAAGCGACACCAGGTCCACCGGCTCGGCATCGCGCGCCTCGTCGACCTCCGCCTGGGCCCGCAGGACGCCGTGCCGGGCGCCCACGCCGACGGCCTTGGCGATCCCGTTGGGGTCGATGATCATGATCACCGATCCGTCACCCAGGAGAGTCGTGCCGGAAAACGCAGCGATGTCGCGCAGGCGGCTCGCCATGGGCTTTACGACGATATCTTCGGTGTGAAAGACCTCATCGACCAGCAGGCCGAAGGTCTGAGCTCCAGCCTGTGCGACAACCACGTAGCCCCGATCGGGAATCGCGGTTCTGTCGTCCAGTCCCAGCATGGTGGCGAGGTTCACGAGCGGCAGAAGCCGCTCGCGCAGACGCAGCACGGCGGCCGACCCGATATGCTCGATCCGATGGCCCGGCTGGCCATGCACGCGAACCAGTTCGACCACCGCCGCCTGCGGGCACCGCGAAGCGCTCTCCGCGCGAACGCACGATCAGCGACGGAACGATCGCGAGCGTGAGCGGAATCCTGATGGTGAAGCTCGTTCCCTCCCCGCGGACCGACTGCACGTCGATGCTGCCGCCGATGCGCTCGATGTGCAGGCGCACCACATCCATTCCGACGCCGCGGCCCGACACGCTCGTTACCGCCGCGGCGGTGGTGAAGCCCGGCTCGAAGATGAAGCGCCGCACCAGCGCATCCGGCATCGCTTCGGCATCGGCATGCCCGATCAGGCCGCTGGCAATCGCACGGGCCCGGACCCGACCGGCGTCGATGCCGCATCCATCGTCGGCGACCGTCACGACGATATGGCCGCCCTCGTGATAGGCGCCGAGTTGGATCGTGCCGCGCGCGGGCTTTCCGGCGGCCAGCCGATCGTCCGGCGCTTCGATGCCATGGTCGCAGGCGTTGCGGATCATATGGATCAGCGGATCGGCGATCTCATCGAGCATCTGCCGGTCGAGTTCGGTGTCCGAGCCGAGCGTCTCCAGGACGATGTCCTTGCCGAGTTCGGTCGCAAGGTCGCGCACGATGCGCGGCAGCCGGCGCCAGACGCGCCCGATCGGCTGCATACGCGCTTTCATCACGCCGTCCTGCAATTCGGCCGTGACATTCGACAAGCGCTGAAGCGGCACGCGGAATTCCGTGTCCTCGTAGCGGCGCGCAATATCGAGAAGCTGGTTGCGCGTGAGCACCAGTTCCGAAACGGTCGTCATGAGCTGTTCGAGCGTGTCGATCCCGACGCGGATCGACACGGCCGCCCGCTGGTCCTCCGATTCCTCGGGATCGCCCAGGACCGGCTCGGGCCGCTGCGCCATTGCGGCCGGCGGCTCAGCGGCCGGGGCCTCATGGGACATTTCCAGAAGCGCGCCGATCAGTTCGCCGTCGATTCCCTCGGGCTCGCGCTGATGGCGCTCCAATTCGTCGAGAATGACCTTGATGCGATCGACGGTGCGAAGGATCAGCGTCACCGCATCGGCCGTGACCGGCATGCCCTCGCGGAAACGGCCCATCAGCGTCTCGGCGGCATGGGCCAGCGCTTCGAGCCGCGGCAGGCCGAGGAAGCCGCAGGTGCCCTTGATGGTATGAACCAGCCGGAAGATGCTGGCGAGGATGGCCGCGTTGCCGGGCTCACGCTCGAAACGGACGAGCTGAACATCCACCGTTTCGAGGCTCTCGCCTGTCTCGGTCAGGAATTCGCGCAGCAACTCGTCCATCGGACACGCCTTTGGCCGCGGTCCGATAAAGACGGAGCGCAGCCGATATCGCGCGCGGCCAAGCAGCCGCGCCTCTGCCAGGCTCAAGTTTGGTATCCGAGGCTTTAATTTTGGGTGCATGCCGCCGCATCGGGGGCATGCTTTACGGGGATCGCACGACAAGGGAACCGGGCTGCAAGCGGATCAAAGACGCATGGCGCGAGCGCTTAACCACTTGCTAACCAATCCGCCCAACCACAAACCCCGCCACGCCTATTGCGCGGCGATCACAATCGCCTCGCCCTCGGCCGCCACGGCCACGGCAGGCCCGCAGTCCCGGGCCAGCAGTCCGGTGTAGAAGGGCTGGATGGCATGAGCATCGACGCTATGGCCCTCCGGCGACTCGCCGGCGAGCAGTCCCACAGCCGCCTGCGGAACGCGGGCGTTCGGCCCCGTGGCGACGATGCGGAAGACCATGGTCTCGCCTTCGCCGGCTCCGGAAATGACCAACGGCCGCCGCGCGGAATCGCCTGGCCCGCGACCAGCAGCATGTTGAGCAGGAGCTTGACCCGGTTCTTCGGCGACAGCACACGGGGCACCTGCCAGTCCAGCTTGGTCTTGTCGTCCTCCAGCATGCCGCGGGCTACTTTTTCCGCATCGCCCGTATCGATCTGCGCACCGGCGGAGCCGGCGGCCCCGAAGGCGATGCGGCAGAACTGGAGCTTGGCGGAGGCCGTTTTGGAGCTCTTCTTGATGAGGTCCATGGCGAAGGTCTTCATCTCCTCGTCCTTGGATTCCTCCATGACCTCCAGCCCGTTCATGATCGCTCCCACGGGGCTGATCAGATCGTGGCAGACGCGCGAGCACAGGAGCGCGGCGAGGTCGAGAGGACTCCAGGACATGCACGGACATGCGGACGGCCTCCTAGGCGGTAACGGCGAAAGGCACCCTATGCGATTCGGGAGCGGCACGTGATAGGCGTGATACAGGGCAGGCTCCCGGAATCAAGGTGCCCAACGTGACGAAATCCGATGCCTCCCAGCGAAGCCGCCGCGCTTCTGGACCGCCTGACAGACCTCGCCAGCCAGGCTGCGGCCGCCATCCTCGCCGTGAGCGATCCTCAATCCACCGCGCGTGAGAAGGACGATCATTCGCCCGTAACGGAGGCGGACGATGCGGCCGAAGCCGTGATTTGAACGGCCTAAATGAACTGGCGCCGCATGTGCCGGTGGTATCGGAGGAATCCGGCCAGAGTTCGGACGGGGCGCTGGGCGATCGCTTCTTCTTGGTGGACCCGCTGGACGGAACGCGCGAATTCCTCGCCGGTGAGGACGAATTCACCGTCAATATCGCGCTGATCGAGGGGAATACGCCGGTTCTTGGCGTGATCGCCGCCCCGGCCATGGGCGTCGTCTGGCGCGGAATTGCCGGCGCCGGCGCGCAGCGCCTGCGGCTCGCGCCCGGTGCGCCGCTGGACCAGGCGCAGGAGACGCAGCCGATCCACGTGCGGCCCATGCCGGCGGAGGGCGCCCGCGCCGCCGTCAGCCGCTTCCACCGCGATGCGGCGACCGAAAAGCTGATGGCGCAGTTTCCGAACGTGCAGCCCGTCGTGGCCGGCTCGTCGCTCAAATTCTGCCGGCTGGCCGAGGGCGATATCGACCTCTATGCCCGGCAATCGCCGATGGCCGAATGGGACATTGCCGCGGGCCACGCCATCGTGGTCGCAGCCGGCGGCACGATGACGGATGTCGACGGCACGCCCCTGGCTTACGGCAATCCCGGCTTCCGGGTGAAGGGCTTCATCGCCCAGGGCGCGGCCTGATCCGCTCAGGGCGCGAGCTTCTCCAGAATCTGCGGCCATCGCCTGTCGGCGGCCCGTATCATGCCCTGGGGATCGCTCTGGAAGAGCCGCCGGCTGGCCGCATCGCGGAACAGATAGAGCCGGTCGTCGTGGATGAGCCAGACCTGCGGATGCCCCTGGGTGCCAAAGCCCTGCGCCACCGCGGTCGGATCATAGCCGCCGTATCGCGGCCGGTAGACGTCGGGATCGCGCGTGAACGCGTCGCGATTGCCGACATTGCGGAAGCGCCAGATCGCCCCGTCATGGCGAAGCTCGATTCCTCCTCGGCCCTCGCGCACCGCCCCGTCCACGAAATAGGCCACTGGATCATATCCGAAGATCGCCAGGCCGGTGTGGCGGTCCACGACGATCCGTTCGGTCGTGACGGCGGACGCCGGCACCGGACCGACCATCAACCCGCCGACCATCAACGCCATGCCGAGGACGAGCCCTGCGATGTCGTGCAGCATCGTCATCCGGCCCGCTCCGATGCGGTTCGCGTGCTCTGCCGCCGCGCTGAGGACATATTCCCGGCCTCTTGTGCGAATTCGTGCTGGTCGTGGCTTACGGCAGCCTTGTGAGCAACGGGTTAAGCAGGACACGCGTATGGATGTCCGCCCCTCAAGGAGTTGCACATCATGCGCGCTTTCGTTCGACTTCTGTCCGCTCTGGCGCTGATCGCGGGCCTATCACCGCGAGCGCCTCGGCACAGGAGCGCCCGACATCCGGCCAGTTTTCGTCCAATGAGATCATCCAGTCCGGCCACCGCTTTTTTGGCACCGTCTCGCGCGGCTTCGCTCAGGTCGTCGAGCGCGCCGTCAGCAATTGGGGCCTGCCCAACGGCTACATTCTGGGCGAAGAGGCCGGCGGCGCCTTCATCGCCGGCGTGCGCTACGGCGAAGGCGTGCTCTACACCAAGAATGCCGGCGACCGGCAGGTCTACTGGCAGGGGCCCTCGATCGGTTTCGATGCCGGCGGCTCGGGCTCGCGGACCATGATCCTGGTCTACAACCTGCCTGCCACCAACGCGATCTACGACCGATTCGGCGGTGTCGACGGCTCCGCCTATTTCATCGGCGGCTTCGGCATGACGGCGCTGACGGCACGCAATATCGTCCTGGTCCCGATCCGCTCCGGCGTCGGCTTCCGGCTCGGCGCCAGCGTCGGCTACCTCCATTTCACGCAAAAGCCGACCTGGAACCCGTTCTGACGCCCTGTTCGGGCGGAAATTCAGGTTAATGCGCGGTTGATCTGGCCCACGGCCGGATTGCCGTGGCATATGTGGCCATCGGCAAGCATTTTCGGGTCGGAGGCCACCGTCCATGATCGAGCCGATCATGTACTTTGCGATTGGATTTCTGGTTGCGAGCCTGCTCGGGCTCGTGTTGCTGCCGCTGGTTCACAACCGGGCGGTCCGGCTGACGATGAAACGGATCGAGGCGGCCACCCCGCTGTCGATGGCCGAGATTCAGGCCGACAAGGACCAGCTTCGCGCCGAATTCGCCATGTCGACGCGGCGGCTGGAGCTCTCCGTTGAGCAGATGAAGGCCAAGACGACGGGCCAATTGGCCGAGCTTGGCAAGAAGACGGACGCGATCAACCGGCTCAAGAGCGAACTGGGCGAGAAAACCGCCGCCATCTTCGCCCTCGAAGCGCGGGAAAAGGCGCTCCGCGAGCAGCTTCACACCACGGAAAACGAGTTCTCCGTCAAGATCGCCTCGCTGCGCGAGGCCGAGCGCCACCTGTCCGACAAGCAGGCCGAGCTTTCCAAGCTCGGCACCGATCTCGACGAGCGCTCGGTCAGCGCCGACAGCCAGCGTATCGAGGTCATCTCCCTGCGCACCCAGGTCGAGGCTTTGAAGGACCGCGTTACCGAGCGCGAGCGCGAGGCCAAGGAGATCGAGGACCGGCTGGAGCGCGAGCGCAAGGAGGCGAGCGGCGCCACGACCGAACTGGCGCAGGAGCGTGGCAAGGTCGAAAAGCTCGGCGAGCGCGTGAGCGAACTGGAACGGGCCCTGCTCGCGCAGACCACCGAAGCCGAGGTCCTGGGCCGCCGTGCCCAGGAGCTGGACACCCGGCTGTCCGAACAGATGAAGGTCCTGGCCGAGCGCGAATTCGAGCTTACGCAATTGCGCGACAAGATCGCGGCGGCCGAGAAGACCGAAGCCGACCTGCGCAAGGAGATCGCCGGCGCTCAGGACCGGTTGCGCGACACCACCGCCGGACTGCGGCAGGAAAAGTCGCAGATGGAGGAGCAACTCAAGCAGGCCCAGGAGGAGCGCCGTCAGCTCCAGGTCGAGATCGCCGGCATGAAGCGCGAGGCCGAGGAAAGCTGGGCCGCCGAACGCTCCGAGAATGCCCTCCTGCGTGAGCGGATCAACGACATCGCCGCCGAGATCGCGCGCCTGACCGTGACGCTGGAGCAGCCCTCCTCGCCGATCGAGGCAATCCTGGCCGCCGACCTTCTGGCCACCAGCGGCGGCACGGCCAACGGCGATCCAGCGGGCGCCGGAGAAGCCAAGGGCAATCTCGCCGAGCGCATCCGCGCGCTCCAGCTCAAGGCCTCACGGGTTCAGCCCGCAAGCTGAAGAAGTCCCTACGGTCCGTCCTGGGCGGCGCGCCATGATGCCGCCGCCCGGAGCCAGGACAATGGCCCGATGAGCCGGTCCGATCCGTCAGCCGTTGGCGCAATGATCGTCGCATTCGCGGCGCTCATGATTTCGCCGGTCCTCCCGCCAGCCGCGATGGCGGCGTCAGCCACTTCGGCCATGGCAGCGCCAGCCGCGCCGCCGGCCCAGCGCGCGGACTTCACCGATGCCGAAATCCTCGACGGCTTCGTCAAGCTCACGCTGAACGCCGAGTGGCGCACCGGCGCAGCGACCGACCGCGTCCGCCGCTTCGACGCTCCCGTGCGCGTCTTCATCGACAGCCGCGGCGAACCGGACCGGCGGGAAGAGGCTGCAGGCATCGTCCGCGACATCGGCGGGCGGATCGCCCATCTCGACATTGCCACCGTCGAACGGCGCGAGGACGCCAACATGATCGTCTCACTGGTGCGCGATGCCAACATCGACGACACCATCCGACGCATTTTCGGCCCCGACCGGGCCAAGGACATCCTGAGCGAACTCGACCCGCAATGCCTGTCCGGCTTTCGCCGCGATGACGCCTATCGCATTCAGCATGCTGAGACCGTCATCGTGGTCGATGCCGGCGACTTCCAGTTTCGCGACTGCGCCTACGAGGAAATCCTCCAGGCGCTCGGGCCGATCAATGACGACGACAGCCTGCCCTGGTCCACTTCAACGACACGGTCCAGCACGGACATTTCACCGTCTACGACCAGTTCATCCTCAATCTGCTGTACCATCCGAAAATCCGCCCCGGCATGACACGGCAGCAGATCGAAGCCTGGTGCCGGCCATCCTGCCCGAAATCCGCGCCTTCGTCGGACAGGATCAATCGCGACTGATGATTCGCGCCTTGCAGGCGACGCGGGAATTATCTATTCGCCGAGATCTCAACCCTGGTACGCCACCCTCTCCAAACCATCGGATCTCAACGCATGGCTGTATCGAAACGCCCCGCCGTCCTGATTGTCGGAGCCGGTCCTGTCGGGCTGGCGCTGGCTGGCGACCTCGGCTGGCGCGGCGTCGAATGCCTGCTGATCGAAAAGGGCAGCGGCGAAATCTATCAGCCGCGCATGGACCTCGTCGGCATCCGGACGATGGAGTTCTGCCGGCGCTGGGGCATCGTCGATTGGGTCGAGGCTTCGCCCTACCCGCGCGATCTCAGGCAGGACTGCCTGTGGGTGTCCTCGATCACCGGCTGGGAGTTCGGACGCGAACCGTTCCCGACGCTCGATGAAGAGCCCATCCCGCCGGAAAGCCCGCAGAAGCGCGAGCGCTGCCCGCAGGACATGTTCGATCCGATCCTGGCGCGCTTCGTGCGCAGCCAGAAGAGCGCCTCGATCCGTTACCATTGCGAGCTTGTGTCCTTGAGGAGGACGCGGCCGGCGTGCGCGCGCGCGTTCGCGATGCGCAGACCGGCACTGAGGAGACGATCGAAGCAGATTATCTCGTGGGCTGCGACGGCTCCGCCAGCACGGTCCGCCAGCAGCTCGGCATTGGCATGACCGGCAATCCGGCCCTGACCTATACGACCAATGTGATTTTCCGCTGCCCGAACTGGCTGGAGCTGCACGACAAGGGCGAGGCCTATCGCTTCATCGTGATCCAGGAACAGGGCACGTTCGCGACCATCGTCGCGATCAACGGCCGCGACCGCTTCCGCTTCTCTCTGGTCGGCTCGAACGAAAAGCGCGCCTATACGGAGGACGAGATCCGTGCCGCCATCGTGCGTGCTTTCGGCCGCACGTTCGACTTCGAAATTCTGTCCATCATGCCCTGGGTGCGGCGCGAACTGGTGGCCGACAGCTATGGCTCGGGCCGAGTCCTCATTGCCGGCGACGCTGCGCATCTGACCTCGCCCACGGGCGCCTTCGGGATGAACATGGGCATCCAGGACGCGGTGGATCTGGGCTGGAAGCTCGAAGCAAGATACGAGGCTGGGGCGGCGCGCAACTCCTTCAATCCTACGAGATCGAGCGCAAGCCGGTGGCGATCCGCAACGTCAGGGAGGCCAGCGGCAACCTCAACCGGATGCTGTCGCCGCGCACACAGGCGCCGCCGAAAGAGATCTTCGAGCCCGGTCCCAACGGCGACAGGGCGCGCGAGGAATTCGGCCGCGCCTATACCGAGATGATGGCCCGCGAATGGTTCGCCAACGGCATTCACCTCGGCTATCGCTACGAGGGCTCGCCGGTCGTCGTGCCGGACGGCACGCCCGAGCCGCCGGACACGGTCAGCACCTACGTCCAGACCGCACGGCCCGGCCATCGCGCGCCCCACGCCTGGATGAAGGACGGACGCTCGACCCTCGACCTGTTCGGGCGCGGCTTCGTGCTCCTTCGCTTCGATGACGAGGTGGATGCCGAGGGACTTGCGCGGCCGCCGCGGGTCGTGGCGTTCCCCTGGCAATCGTCGACATCGTCACGAACCGGAGATTGCCGCGCTCTACGAGCGCCGGCTGGTGCTGGTGCGTCCGGATGGCCATGTGGCGTGGCGTGACGACGCCGCGCCTACCGATCCGCAGCGATATCGACATCGTTGCGGCGCCGCCTGGTCACGGTCCGCGACGAAGCCCGTCACGCCGGCCGTGGCAATTCCTCGGCCGCATGAAGCCGAGCCGCTGCATCACCGGTTCGTCCGTGACCCGCAACAAGAGCGAAGGTTCTGTCGCCCGATGGAAATGCGGCCGCCAGGCCGGCGCCGCGATCACGTCGCCGCGCTTCCAGGAAAAGCGCTGACCGTCCACCGTGGTCTCGCCCGAGCCCTTCCACCACCGCATAGAGATGGTTCGCCGTGGTCTTCAACGGCGTCGTCGGCCGTTCGGGCGCAAGCCGCATCATATAAAGCGCAATCGTATCGAGCGCCGGCGCGCCGAGTTGCACCTGGGTCCCGAACGTGCCGGCCGGGTCGGGCTCGGCGACTTCGAGCCGCGCAAGGGTCTCGTTCAATGGAAACGCCAGCGGCGCATCGGGTTTCAGCTGGGGCGGAGCGGCCGGTAGCGGCAGCACCCTCCTCGTCCTCGCCATGTTCGAAGAACATCGGCTCAAGAAGCTGGACCAGCGGCACGTCGAGAAAGTCGATCCAATAGGCGGCGGCGCGGCCCTCGTTGCCATGACCGTGCGAACACCAATTGGGAGTCAGCACGACATCGCCGGGATTTATCGCGACCTTCTGGCCCTCGACGACCGTATAGGTGCCCGGCTCCGCGTCGACGATCAGACGCAGCGCATTCGGCGTATGCCGATGGCTCCGTGCCCATTCGCCCGGCATGATCATCTGATAGGCAGCGACCAGCGTGCGGACGCTGGCATAATCGTTGTCCGGGATCGGGTTGTGCAGGATCAGGTTGCGCCGCTCGGCAAGCTCGGTATTGATGAGCCGCCCGGCCGCGTCGAGCCGGCCTTGCAGACCTCGTAGCTCCAATGAGCGGTACGAAATTCGTCTTCGGGCTGGGCCAGACGGCAGGACTGGCGCTTGTTCCATCCCGGACCGACGGAGATGGGCGTCCAGTCTCGGATAGAGGTCCTCGAGCGAGACCGCGTTGCGAAGATCGTTTGGTGTCGGGGCGTTCATGACTCGATCCTCCCTGGACTGCTGTCTTTGTGTCTCAGCGTCGCGTGTCTCAGCGCGTGTGCTCAGCCCATCTCTCGGCGCCGCCTGGCCTCAGCGGCCATTGCGCCGGTGCGCGCTCCGGCGGCTCCTATCGTAGCCGTCGCCATCATAGCCGTCGCCGCCCTGACCGTCATGCCGCCCTCGCCCTCATGTCGTCCGGTTCGGCTCGTCGCCCGAAAAGGCCGACTTGTCAAGAGCGCCAGTTGGTCGGGCCGCGCCGAATGGCCCGCGCAGTCGAAAGCCACCTTGGCGGCCCGCAACTCGGCCGTCGATCGCATTCCGCCACCAGAAGGTCCTCGCCCTCGCACGGCCCGGCAACGAAATTGCGCTCGCGCGGTCGATGATGGCGCTCCCGCCCGTGAACGCAAACGGCAGCAGGGCGCGATAGCGCCTCCGGGATCGCGTCGGCATCGAACGCCGCCGCCGCGCACAACACATAGGCGCCCGGTTGAACGGCGAACGCCCGCGACAGCAGAAGCGGATCGGGCCACATCGACGCCCGAACCGGCGTCCGGCTGGTGCCCGGGCCAGCATGCTGCGTGAAACTGGGCACCCTGTTCGGCGAGCGCGTAGGTCGGCAGCACCATCTGATGCTCGGTGGACGCCAGCGCGGAAAGGTTTCCGTAAGCGCGCAGGTG
>CAVWUJ010000010.1:0-54751 GCA_963758225.1 uncultured Alphaproteobacteria bacterium
ATCGGTTTCCCCTGTCATGGCCGGGCTTGTCCCGGCCATCCCGCTTGGGCAGGCACTGTGCTCACCTGATCGGGATGCCCGGCGCAAGACCGGGCATGACGACGCAGATTGCGGAGTGATTGCATGTCCTACGATCTCATCGTCATCGGCACCGGCCCCGGCGGCTACGTCTGCGCGATCCGCGCGGCGCAGCTCGGCCTCAAGGTCGCGGTCGTCGAGAAGCGCGCCACCCACGGTGGCACCTGCCTCAACGTCGGCTGCATTCCGTCGAAGGCGCTGCTGCATGCCTCGCACCTGTTCGAGGAGGCCGGCCACAAGTTCGCGAAGATGGGCATCGGCGTCGGAACGCCGAAGCTCGACCTCGCGGCCTTTCTGAAATTCAAGGACGAGGCGGTCGACGGCAACGTCAAGGGCGTCGACTTCCTGCTCAAGAAGAACAAGATCGATTCGGTCCGCGGCGTCGGCCGCATCGTGTCGGCCGGCAAGGTCGAAGTGAAGGGCGCCGACGGCAAGGCGCAGACGCTCGACACGAAGAATATCGTCATCGCCACCGGCTCCGACGTCGCGACGCTGCGCGGCGTAGCGACCGACGGCAAGCGAATCGTGACCTCCGACGAGGCGATCGCGCTGGAGAAGGTGCCGGGCAAGCTGCTGGTGGTCGGCGCCGGCGTCATCGGCCTCGAACTCGGCTCGGTCTGGCGGCGGGTCGGCTCGCAGGTGACGGTGGTGGAATTCCTCGACCGCATCCTGCCGGGCCTCGACAACGAGATCGGCCGCCAGTCGCAGCGCATCCTGGAAAAGCAGGGCATGGCGTTCCGGCTCGGCACCAAGGTCACGGGCGTCGACTCGTCCGGCAAGACGCTCAAGGTGTCGGTCGAGCCGGCCAAGGGCGGAGCCGCGGAGACCATCGAGGCCGACGTGGTGCTCGTCGCCATCGGCCGCGTGCCCTACACCGAAGGGCTCGGTCTCAAGGAGGCGGGCGTCGCACTGGATGAACGCGGCCGGGTCAAGACCGACGCGCATTTCGCGACCAATGTGAAAGGCGTCTACGCCATCGGCGACGTGATCGCGGGACCGATGCTGGCGCACAAGGCCGAAGACGAAGGCATGGCGGCGGCCGAGATCATCGCCGGCAAGGCCGGTCATGTGAACTATGACGTGATCCCGAACGTGGTTTACACGTCGCCTGAGATTGCCGCGGTCGGAAAGACCGAGGAGGAGTTGAAGGCGGCCGGCACGACCTACAACGTCGGCAAGTTTCCGTTCACGGCGAACGGCCGCGCCAAGGCCAACCAGACCACCGACGGTTTCGTGAAGATCCTCGCCGACGCGAAAACCGATCGCGTGCTCGGCGTTCATATCGTGGGAGCGGAGGCCGGCACGCTGATCGCGGAGGCCGCGGTGGCGATGGAGTTCGGTGCGTCGTCGGAGGACATTGCGCGCACCTGCCACGCCCATCCGACGCTCAACGAGGCGGTCAAGGAGGCCGCGCTCGCGGTCGACAAGCGCGCCATCCACATGTGAGCCGGTTGCGGCGTTCCTTTCCTGCTCTCGTTCCGTCATGCCGGGCATGACGCGGAGCGAGCATGATCGAATCTCTCAGAACAGATGCACGGCGTTCGGTGCGAACAGCCCGATCGCCATGAAGCCCAGTCCGACGACGCCGAGTCCCGCCGCCAGATAGCTCAGCGCGATCATGCCGGTGATGACCGTCGCGGACGCCAGCACGATGCCGATCTGGAACGCGGCCGACGCAACCTCGTAGTGGTGATATTTCGCCAGCGACGTGTCGCGCTTTTTCTCGGCGGCGAGCGCGCGGGCCATGAGCTGCTTGCGGCCCTCCGGAGGATCGGCCTCGTCCTCGTAGCGCGCGGCGGTCTTGAGCCAGGCATCCACCTGCTTCGCCATCACGGCCTTCTGGACCTCGTCGGCAGTGCCCTGCATGTCCACCCGCCTCGTGTCCGCCGCGGTCCGCAGCGTCGTGATGCGAATCGTCTTGGCCTGGAAGAACGCCCAAAGGTTCGAGGCCTCGACGTTGAGGCTAAGGGCGTCGGTCTGCGCGCTTTTGCCGAAGGTCTCGGAGAACGCCAGAAACAGCGCAATCACGGCGATGAGAAGCGCCACGCGCTTGTTGCGGGTGGACTCGGCCGTCTTGCCCTTGTCGCCGTGCCCGCCGCCTCCGTGCCCGTGCTCGTCGTGCTGGATCTGGTGTTCCACCTCGTGTTTGACCGCGTGGACGCCATGACTCATCGATGACCCCTGTTGTTGATTCGGGCGCACGATGAGCCTGCGACATTCTGTCCGCAAGGCCTGTGGATGACCCCAACATTGTTGAAGAGTCAGGCGAAAGCCCTGCGGTTGCGCTCGCAACCGATGCGCCGGGCTCAGGCCCGCGGATGGGCTGCCTTGTAGGCTTCGAGCAGGCGCTCGGTGTCCACGGCCGTATAAATCTGCGTGGTCGACAGCGAGGCGTGGCCGAGCAGCTCCTGGATGGCGCGCAGATCGCCGCCGCGCGCGAGCAGATGCGTGGCGAACGAGTGTCTGAGCGCATGCGGCGTCGCCGAATCCGGAAGGCCGAGCGCACCGCGTAGCTCCGACATCGCCAGTTGCACGATCCGCGGCGACAACGGGCCGCCTTTGGCGCCGAGGAACAGCGGCCCTTCGGCGGGCAGGTCGTAGGGGCAGAGCGCGATATAGTCGGCGACGAGTTGGACCACCTGCGGCAGCACCGGCACCATGCGCTGCTTGTTGCCCTTGCCGGTGACGGTGATCGCGTCGCCGCGCCCGGGTTCCGGCATGCCGCCGCGCGTCAGGCCCAGCGCCTCGGCGATCCGAAGCCCCGACCCGTAGAGCAGCGCCAGCACCGCGGCGTCCCTCGCCAGAATCCACGGTGCGCGATCCTCGCCGGCGCGCAGGTCGACGTCGCCGATGCGTCGCGCACTCGCGATCGACAACGGCTTCGGCAGCGTCTTCGGCACCTTCGGCGCCCGCACCGCGGCGAGCGCGCCGACCTTGCCCTTGCCACTGCGCTCCAGGAAGCGCGCGAACGATCGCGCGCCCGCCAGCGAACGCATCAGCGAGCGGCTGCCGACGCCCTCGCTCCGCCGCGCCGCCATGAAGGCGCGCACGTCCTGCGGCGAGAGCGCCGCGAGCCTCTTCAGCGAAGGCCGCCCGCCGAGATGGCCGGCCAGGAAGGTCAGGAACTGGCGCACGTCGCGCGCATAGGCTTCGACGGTCTTGCCGGACATTCGCCGTTCGGCCCCGAGATGGGAAAGCCAGCGGGCCACCTCGGCGGCCACGTCCGGCGCAAAGGCGCTGATCCCGGAATCGTCTAAGGTCGGCATGGCCGGCATCATCGCCTTGCTTTCTTCACCCTTCCTTAAGCGGCCGGAATCGGCCAGACCCTTCGCATGCCGCCGCGCGTCGTCGATGTCCTGGTGCCGGTCGCGCTCGACCAGGCCTATTCCTACCGGGTGCCCGACGGCATGGCCGTGGCGCCAGGCGACATCGTCAATGTGCCGCTCGGCGCGCGCTCCGTGACCGGCGTGGTCTGGGCCGAGAATCCGCAGCCCAATCCGCGCATTCACAACCGGATGAAGGACATCGACGAGTTGTTGCCGCTGGCGCCGCTCCGGCCGGCGCTGCGCCGCTTCGTCGACTGGCTTTCGGACTACACGCTTGCGCCGCGCGGCATGGCGCTGCGCATGTGCCTGCGCATGGGCGATCTCGGCCCGGAGCGCGAGCGCGTCGGCGTGCGGCTTGCGGGACCGAAACCGGAGCGCATGACCGCGGCCCGCGGCCGGGTTCTGGCCCTGCTGGCGGACGGCATGGTGCGCTCCAAAAGCGAGGTCGCGCACGAGGCGGGCGTGTCGCCCGGCGTCGTGAGCGGGCTGATCGACGAGGGGGCGCTGGAGACATTGGTGCTGCCGCCCGATCCGGTGGCGCGGCCGCCCGATCCGGATTTTCTGGCACCCGACTTCACGGATGCGCAGCGCGCCGCCGCCGACACGCTGCGCGAGGCAGTGCGGTCCGAAGCGTTTTCCGTTGCGCTGGTGGATGGCGTCACCGGCTCCGGCAAGACCGAGGTCTATTTCGAGGCCGTCGCCGAAGCGGTCCGGCGCGGGCGTCAGGTTCTCATCCTGATGCCGGAGATCGCACTCACCGCGCAGTTTCTCGATCGCTTTGCAAAGCGATTCGGGGTCCGGCCCGCCGAGTGGCATTCGCAGATTTCGCCGCGCCGGCGCGCGCGGATCTGGAATGCCGTCGCCTCCGGCGAAGTTCCGGTCGTGGTCGGCGCGCGCTCTGCGCTCTTCTTGCCGTACGGCGCGCTCGGTCTCGTCATCGTCGACGAGGAGCACGACCCGGCCTACAAGCAGGAGGACGGCGTGCGCTATCACGCCCGCGACATGGCGGTGGTGCGGGCGCGCGAGGAAAACGTGCCGGTGGTGCTGGCGTCGGCCACGCCGTCGGTCGAGACCGAGGTGAACGCCCGCCGCGGCCGCTACGTCCGGCTGGCGCTGCCCGAGCGGTTCGGCGGCCAGCGGCTTCCGTCGGTGGAGGCGATCGATCTGCGCAACGAGGGGCCGGCGCGCGGGCGCTTCATCGCGCCGCGTCTTGCCGGCGCGGTGCGCGACGCGCTGGAGAGCGGCGAGCAGGCGCTGCTGTTCCTCAACCGCCGCGGCTTCGCGCCGCTCACGCTCTGCAACAAGTGCGGGCACCGGCTGGCCTGCCAGAACTGCGACGCCTGGCTGGTCGATCACCGCTTTCGCCGCAGGCTGGTGTGCCATCACTGCGGCTTCTCGATGCCGCAGCCGGAGAAGTGCCCGAAGTGCGAGGCGACGGAAAGCTTCGTGCCGGTCGGGCCGGGCGTCGAGCGTCTGGAGCAGGAGGCGGCCGAGCTGTTTCCCGGCGCGCGCATCCTCATTCTGTCGAGCGACCTCGTCGAATCGGTTGAGCGGCTTCGGCAGGAGCTCGACGACGTCGCGCAGGGCCGATTCGACATCGTGGTCGGCACCCAGCTCGTGGCCAAGGGGCACCATTTTCCGAAGCTCAATCTCGTCGGCATTGTCGACGCCGATCTCGGACTTTCCAACGGCGATCCGCGCGCCTCCGAGCGCACCTTTCAGCTTCTGCATCAGGTCGTCGGCCGCGCCGGCCGCGAGGCCGGTCAGGGCCGCGGATTCCTGCAGACCCACCAGCCCGAACATCCGGTGATGCGCGCGCTGATCGCGCAGGATCGCGCCGCGTTCTACGACGCGGAAATCGCAGCGCGCGAGCAGACTGGCTATCCGCCGTTCGGCCGGCTGGCGAGCCTTCTGGTATCGGGCGGGGACAAGCACGAGACCGAATCGTTTGCGCGGCGGCTGGCGGGGATCGCGCCGCTCGACGAGCGGGTGAAGGTGCTCGGACCTGCGGAGGCGCCGCTCGCCGTGGTGCGCGGGCGCTTTCGGTTCCGTCTGCTGGTCAAATCGCCGCGGGCCTACGACCTCTCCGCGTTCATGCGCGAATGGCTGGCAGCGGCGCCGAAGCCCAAAGGCACGCTCAAGCTTGAGGTCGACATCGATCCGCAGAGCTTCTACTGACGGCGATCACGCCGTCTTTGGTTGCAGGCCCAGCTTGTTGAGCGCGGCCTTCACGCCTTCGGCCGTGTAGGGCTTCTGAATGATCGGCGCATGTGCCAGTTCGGGTGGCATGACGGCGCGGTCGCCGTAGCCGGTCGCGAAAATGAAAGGCACGCCCAGTTCGGCCAGCTTGCGGCCGACCGGCAGGCTGGTTTCCGGACCCAGGTTGAGATCGAGCAGCGCGAAGTCCGGCGCGCTGCGCTCGATCGTGCGCAGCGCCTCCGCGACCGAGCCGGCGGTGTCGACATGCTGCGCGCCCAGTTCCAGCAGCAGGCCTTCGGCGTTGACCGCGATGATCAGGTTGTCTTCGACGATGAGCGCGGTTCCGGAAAGCTGGACATCCTGCGGCAGCTCGCGCAGCGCGTCGCGGCCGCCGCCGGTGCCTTCGCCCGCGACGTGCAGATAGACCGGCGGGATTACGAAGCGCGCCTTCACGCCCAGCAGGTCGTATTGAATCTCGGCTTCGCCGTTCAGATCGAACGGGATCGAGCGTTCGATAATGGTCGTTCCGAAGCCGCGGCGGTTCGGCGGGGCCACCGGCGGTCCGCCGGTTTCGTTCCATTCGATGATGAGGCGGTCGGCCTCGTCGAGCCGCCAGGTGATTCCGACTGCGCCGGTGGAGTCGCACAATGCGCCATACTTGGCGGAGTTGGTCATCATCTCGTGCATGACCAGAGCCAGCGTCGAGAACGCCTTGGGATCGAGCGCCACGTCGGGGCCGTCGAGGTGCACGCGGCCGACGCGATCGCCCAGATAGGCTCCGGCCTCCGATTCCAGAAGAACCTGCAACCGGCCCGGTCCCCAGTTCGCGGCCGTGAGCTGATCGTGCGCGCGCGCCAGCGCCTGCACCCGTCCGCCGATGATGGCCGCGAACTCTTCGACCGACGTGGAGGTCGAGCGGCTCTGATTGATCAGGCCGCGGATCAGGCTGAGAATGTTGCGGACGCGGTGGTTCAGCTCGGCGATCAGCAGCTCCTGGCGCTCCTGCGCGTTCTTGCGTTCCTTCTGCGCGATGTCGGTGAGCCGCAGGATCACCTCGAGCAGCGTGACGCGCAGGCTTTCGGCGATCCGCAGATCGGAATCCCGCCACGGCTTCGAACGGCCTCGCACCACCTCGCGCCAGATCTCGAAGCTCTTGCGCGGCGTCAGACGGTCTCCGAGCGGCCCGGTCACGACCGGCTTGTTCGGATCGCCGGCCCAAGCGACCGAGCGCGCCGCCTCCTGCCGGAAGAACATGATGTAATCGCGCGGCGCTCGCGAGATCGGGACGGCCAGAACGCCGGCGACCCGGTCGACGTATTCTCTCGCGTCCTTGTGGACCGATCCGAGATCGTCGATCGCGAAAACGCGGCCGGGCGAAACGCGGTTGAGAAAGCGCACCAGCGCCACGAACGCGTCGCGATTCATGGTCTCGCCGCGAAGAATTGCCTCGCCGTCGTTCCACACGCCGATGCCGTCGCAGTCGACGATCCGCCGGAAGTCGTCGACCAGTCGCGCGATGGCGTCATGCGGGTCGAGCTCTCCGCCGGCCGTTGCAACCATGTGTTCCTGAATTTCGCGGGCCTTCGCCTCGTAGGCGACATCGGCCTCCCGCTCCCGCGATTCGAGGATCCACGAAAACATCTGTCCGAACAGCTCGGCGGCGGTGCGTCGCTCAAACGAAAGCTGGTGCGGCGAATAGTGATGGCAGGCGAACAGCCCCCAGAGCTTGCCGTCGCGTATGATCGACACCGACATCGATGCGCCGACGCCCATGTTGCGCAGATATTCAATGTGGATCGGCGACACCGAGCGCAGCACGCTCATGGACAGATCGATCGGATCGCGGCGTCCGTGATAGGCAAAGACCAGGGGCGAGGGCGGGGCGTCGATGTCCGCGATGATCCGCAGCCAGTTGCGGGCGTAAAGAATCCGAGCCTGCTTCGGAATGTCGGAGGCCGGGTAGTGCAGGCCGAGATAGGATTCGAGATCGCGCCGCGCCGCCTCCGCGATCACCTCACCGGCGCCGTCGGGCTCGAAGCGGTAGATCATCACCCGGTCGAAGCCGGTCAGCAGCTTCATCTCGCGCGCGGATTCGCGGATGAAGCTCTCGAAACTGCGCGACGCGCGAATCCGGTCGAGCATCGTGCGCACGAGATCGCCGGAGTTGAGCCCGTCGTCGCGCGCGCTCGGCTCGCATTCCACGATGACGTTCAGGCCGGACATGTGAACGGCGACGTCGAAGGGCGCGCCGTCGCCCTTCAGATCGAGCGCGAACAGGCGCTCGACCGCGTCCGGCCCGTGAAGCAGTTCGACCCGTTCGAGAATGCGCCCGGCCGCAGCTTCGTTCAGGATCGAGGGCAGGGGTTTCCGGGCGATGTCCTCAAACGGCGCACCGAGAAAGTCCGCGACATTCTGGGACGCGCCGACCACCTGCAGATCCTGCGAGACCACCAGCAGGAAGCCGAACGACTGGATGCTGCCGGGAATATGAATCGGCTCGCGATCGCAGGTCGTGAGATCGACCGGAGCGGGCTGCGCCGACATCACGATCAGCCTCGGGCCGCGCCTGTGCGCCGTTGAAGCGCTGGGCGAATGGGAGAAAGGAAGAGGGACAAAAACAACCTCGGGCTGACGGTCGAACCCCGGCCGCCCCGGCATAACCGGGTTCTGCAAGGCGCCGCGTCGAAGGCGCTGCCACGCGGACGACGTGAAACGACGGAACGATAAGTGCGTGTATGTAACTGAGTGTAAAATGCCTCGATGGAACTATTGTTCCCGCCGTAACCGGGCCAATTCGAGTCGGATGCCGGACTCGGGGCGGGCTTATTGCGGCTTGAGACCGGCCAGCTTCACGACCTCGGCCCACATCAGGCGCTCCTTGCGCGCGTAATCGGCAGCCTGTTCGGGCGTGCTGGACAGAATTCGCGCGCCGGCCGCGAGAAAGCGTGTCTGCATGGCCGGCTCCGAGGCGATATCGCGATGCGCCGCAGCCAGCCGTTCGACGATCGGCCGCGGCGTCGCGGCCGGCATCGCATAGGCGGCCCAGGATGTCACCGCGAAATCCGCAATACCGGCCTCCGCCATCGTCGGCACGCCCGGAAGCGTCGGCCAGCGCTGCGCCGACGTGACGGCCAGCGCGCGGATCGCGCCGGATTCGATCTGGCTCATGTAGGAGGCGAGGTTGTCGATCGCGAACGTGACGTCGCCGGTCAACATGGCCGGGATGGTCTGGGCGGCGCCGCGGAACGGGACATGCACCGCGTTGATACCGGTGCGCGCGGCGAACAGAACGCCGGAGAGGTGTGGCGTCGTTCCGGGCCCGGGACTGCCGATGCTGATGCCGCCGGGCCTGGCTTTGGCCCAGGCCACGAAATCCGCAACGGTCGTGGACGGAGCATGCTTCGCTGCGACCACCGCGATATTCGGCAGTTCGTAGGCGAGCGTCGGAGCCACCAGATCGCGTTCGGGATCGAACGGCATGCGCGCGAACAGGAACGGGTTGATGGAGAACTGCCCGACCGTCGCGCCGCCGATCGTCAATCCGTCCGGCGGGCTCTTCGCGACGGCTTCGATGCCGGTGTTGCCCGATGCGCCGGGCCGATTCTCGACAACGAAGGACTGACCGAGTCGCTCGCGCATGCGCTCGGCGAGAATCCGAAACAGCACGTCGGTCGATCCGCCGGCGGGAAACGGCACGATCAGCCGCACGTTGCGGTCCGGCCATGAATCGCGTTGCCCGAAGGCCTTCGGGGCCGGCAGAAAAGATGCGGCGGCAAGTCCGCTGAGAACATGGCGCCGCGACAGTTGGCGAAGAGCTGCGCTCATGACGAACATCCCCCGATTCGCGTTAAGCGTAGCAAGTCGACTTTGGAGCCGCCACATACGATCGGAACGGATGCGGCTAACCGGGCGTCGACGTGACATCGGAGGGTTGCGCGATGTGGCGAACCTTCGGTTCGCGCAGGCCGGCATGGATCAGAACCTCGCGGACGCCGGGTCGCGCGGCCGCGAAGTAGACGGCGGTGCCCGATCGCAGAAGCGTGTCGGTGAAGGTCACAAGCGAGCGGGCGGCAGTGCTGTCGATCAGCGGAACATCTCCGAAATCGAGAACGAAAACCTTCGGAATAGCTCCAAGCCGCTCCAGGATCGTGGACACGCGCGCGACCGCACCGAAGAAGAATGCGCCGCTGATGCGATAGATCATCACATCCGGATTGGAGGCATCCGCGGAATCGTAAGGATGATCGTCCGAGTCGGCGCGGTCGCGCGTCATCGCCGGACCTCCCTGAACCTCGACCGCTTGGGCCATTCGGTGCATCAGGAGCATGGCTCCAAGGACGACTCCGGCGCCGATGCCCGCGATCAGATCAACGAAGATCGTGAGCAGGAATGTCGCGAGCAGCACGAGGGCATCGCCGCGCGATCCGCTCACCAGCGCCCGGAACTCCTCCTTCTCCGCCATATTCCAGGCGACGACGGCAAGCACGGCGCCGAGGGCGGCCAGCGGGATGCAGGACACCAGCGGTGCCGCGACGATAACGAATAGCAGAAGATAAATGCTGTGAAAGAGGCCGGCGATCGGGCCGCGGGCGCCAGCACGGATGTTGGTTGCGGTGCGTGCGATCGTGCCGGTCACTGCGATACCACCGAACAGTGCGGATGCGATGTTTCCAATTCCCTGTGCGGCAAGTTCGCAATTCGAGCGGTGACGGCGGCCGGTCATCCCGTCGGCGACGACCGCGGAAAGCAACGACTCGATCGCACCGAGAAGCGCGATGGCCATTGCATCCGGCAGCACCGCTTGAACCTTCTCGAGGCTGAATGTCGGAAGCGAGGGTGACGGAAGGCCGGACGGAATTTCTCCGAAGCGCGAGCCGACGGTGGCGACGTCGAGATTCAGACCGGACACGAGCGCAGCTGCGATCAGAACAGCAATGAGGAATGCGGGCCAACCCGGACGCAGGCGTCGCACGATCAGGATCGTTGAAATGGAAAGCACCGAGACCGCAACCGTCGCCGGGCTGACCGTCGCGATGGCGCCGCCGATGGCCACCAGCTTGGGAACGAAGGCGACGGGCTCCTGCGGCAGCGCCAGACCGAGCAACTCCTTGATCTGGGTCGAGAAGATGATGACGGCGATGCCTGCCGTGAAGCCCACCGTCACGGGCAGCGGGATGAACTTGATGGTGTCGCCGCCGCGCAGCAGACCGATGGCGAGCAGCATGACTCCCGCCATCATGGTCGCCAGCACCAGTCCGTCGAGGCCGTGGCGTTCGACGACGACCGCCAGCAGGCCGATGAACGCGCCGGCCGGGCCGCCGATCTGAAAACGGCTTCCACCGAGCGCAGAGATGACGAAGCCACCGACGATCGCGGTGTAAAGTCCGCGCTCCGGGGAAACGCCGGATGCGATGGCGATGGCCATCGATAGCGGCAGCGCGACGATGGCGACGGTGAGCCCGGCGACCGCGTCGGCGCGCAGGTCGCGCGCGCCATAACCCTCGCGCAGCACGGTGACGAGCTTCGGCGTGAACAGCTCGACGAAGCTGGGTTCGACGGGCGCGAGCGCCCGCGTCGGGCGGGTGTCCATGATCGGACCGGGTCGGAGGCTGCGAAGGAACCCCATCGTTGTGGGATTCGCTCGGGCCGGCAAGGCGGCGCGCCGCAGGGCTGCCTTGCCGTTCGCGATGGATCAGGTCGGCAGGCTTAGCCCTTTGACGCACGGGTCCGATGGCCCGGCTGCACCAGCACGCAGGCGGCGGCGGCAAAGATCAGCGCAAAGCCGGCGATGTCCGTGCCGGTCGGCCGCTCGCCCAGCAGGACGACCGATCCGACGATGCCGACCACCGGATTGGCCAGCGAGCCGAGCGCGGCGGTCGCGGTCGGCAGCTTGCCGATGATGCTGAACCACATGACGAAGGCGACGCCGGTGCCGATGAACCCGCTGAAGCAGATCGCAGCCCAGGTCCGCGCAGAGAGCGGCTCGATGCTGGGCGGCCCCTGAATCATCAGCGTCATGACGACCATGACGATGGCGCCGAGCACGATCTGCCATGCCGTCATCGCGATGAGGTCGCCGGAGATGCGCGCCCATTTCATGTAGACGGTTCCGGCCGCCCAGCTCAGCGCGCAGCCGAGCGCCAGACCCAACCCGAGCAGCGATCGCGTCTCCAGCACCGGCCAGACCAGAACCGTCAGGCCGGTCATGCAGAGCGCGAGGCCGATCGCCGCGCGCAGGCCGATGCGCTCCTTCAAAACCAGCCAGGCCAGCAAGGACGCCCACACCGGCATCGAATAGCAGACGATGATGACGCGCGAGGTGCTGGCGTTGAGCTGGCCGAACGTGCTGAACACGCCGAAGGCCACGACGTTGAGCATGCTTGCGACAAAGAGGTGTAACCAGTCGCGCGGCCGCGCCACCAGGAAGCTGCGCCGCTGCATCTTCACCCAGACCAGCAGAAACGCCGCGCCGAGTGAAAAGCCGATGCTGCGCAGCGTCCAGGGCGTCACCTCTTCAAGCGCAATGCGCATGGCCGGCCAGGCCAGCCCCCAGGCGAAACTCAGCATCACGAGCATCAGGCGGGCTTTGGTCGCCTCGTCGATCGCGGAGGCCGGGGGCATGCGGTTCAGCTCACCAGCTTCAGCCCGACGATGCCGGTCACGATCAGGCCGATCGAAACGAGCCGCGCCGTGGTCGCCGGATCGCCGAACAGATAGATGCCGAGCAGCGCGGTGCCGCAGGCGCCGATTCCGGTCCAGACGGCATAGGCCGTGCCGACCGGCAGCGTGCGCAACGCGAGACCGAGCAGCACGACGCTGACGATCATGGCGGTCACGGTCAGCACTGTTGGCACGAGCCGCGTGAAGCCCTCCGTGTATTTGAGCCCGATCGCCCAGCCGATCTCGAAAAGCCCGGCGATAAACAGGATGAACCAATCCATCGCGATCTCCGTCAGGCCGTGCTGCGCGCCAGGAAGCGGACGCTCAGGAAGAAGCCGAGCCCGGTGAGCGTGATGCCACACAGGCCGACCGGAAGGAATACGGTCCAGGGAACGCCGGTGAGATCCCAGAGCGCGCCGCAGATCACCGGGACGATCACCGCGCAGGCGTAGCTGATCGTAAACATGCCGCCGGCCATGCGATGCACGTCGTCGGCGGGCGAGAGCATCGGCGGCAGCGCCAGAGTTACAACGAAGGTGATGGCCAGCGAGAAGCCCACGAGACCGGCCGCGAGCACGATGACAAAGCCCGAGCCGAAGACGATCCCGAGCACGCCGGTCAGCGCCAGCGGCCCGAAGAGGAGATAGGGCCAGGCGCGACGCTGCAGACGGTCGGCGGTGCCGAGCAGCACGATCGACGCCAGGAGCTGCGCGACGTTGCACCAGCCCAGCGCGGCGCCGATCAGGTGCGCGGACCCCGTATGCGTCAGATAGTCGGCGAGAAAGGCATTGGTGCCGTAGTACAGCGCGTTGTTGCTGCCAAAGGTCAGGCCGAGCAGCCAGATCAGCGGATTCTTCCAGTCCGGCCACCAGCGCCGCATGGTTGCGGCGTTGTCGTTGTCGGCCTTGCGCCCGGCCGGCGCGCGCAAGGCCAGCACCACGAACAGCAGCGTGGTCAGAAACACCGGAACCGACCAGAACACGAAATCCAGCCGCCAGCTGTTGTCGAGCATCGGCAGCACGACCGGGATCGTGAGCGCCGGCCCCGCGGCGACGCCGACCAGCATGCCGTTGGTCGAGACCGCGGTTGCGAGCACTGCGCGGGTCGGCAGCCATTGCTTGACGAGGCTGGGCACCGCCGGCTGCATGATCGCGATCCCGAAGCCCATCGCCAGCGTGGTGGCGTACAGCATCGTCACGTCCGGGGCGGCGCCGCGAGCCGCCGACGCGATGGCGGTCAGCGCCATGCCGGCCGTCAGGGTCCGGACTGCGCCGAACCGGGCGATCAGCAACGATCCCGGCACGGCGGCGAGGGCGAACACCATCAGTGGCAGGCCCACCAGGAACCCGACCTGGGTTTCGCTCATGTGCAGGTCGCGATGGATCAGGGGGATGGCCGGCGGAACCGCGAGGATCGTGATCCGCAGCGCGATTCCGGCGAGCCAAAGCAAGGCCAGAAGCTGCAGCAGGCGGCCGGCCGAAAGGCCGCCGTCCGGGAGGGCAGGGGCGCGCATGAGAGAGGTTTTTTCCGGGCGTTTCCGCGCCTTTTCTACGCCATGCCGCCAAACCGAAGAACCCAAGACTTTGCCGGGACGGCGGGCCGTCCCTGCGTGTTGCACCGCGGGGATCGATATGTTAGGCAACCGCGCGATTTTGACGGGGTTTGGGGCGCCTTCAGACGACCCCTCTCAATCGAAGAATCCTTTGAAATTCCGAGGGTTCGCACCGCTCGCTGGAACGGTGCCGAGCCCGTGGATTGGCCTGAAGAGCAACGCGACGTGGCAGGCGAAGAACCGATTGTATCCGGCATGGCCGGCCGATATGCGCGGGCGCTTTACGAATTGGCGCTCGACCAGAAGGCGGTGGATGCCGTCAAGGCCGATCTTGACCGGTTTTCTGCGCTTCTCGACCAGAATCCCGACCTCGTGCGTCTGGTCCGCAGCCCGGTGTTCGGCGCCGACGAGCAGTCGCGCGCGCTGAAGGCCGTGCTGGAAAGAGCCGGGATTTCGGGCCTGACCGCCAATTTCCTGCTGGTCGTCGCCTCCAACCGCCGGCTGTTCGCGGTTCGCGACATGATCAAGGCGTTCCGCACGCTGGTCGCCCGCTGGAAGGGCGAGGTCACGGCCGACGTCACCGTCGCCGAACGGCTCTCGGACAAGAATCTCGAAGCGCTCAAGGATGCGCTGAAATCCGTCACCGGACAAAAGGCCGTCGACCTGAACGTGAAGGTCGATCCGGCGATCATCGGCGGGCTGACCGTGAAGGTCGGCTCCCGCATGGTCGATTCCTCGCTCCGCACCAAGCTCAACGCGATCAAGATTGCTATGAAAGAGGCACGCTGATGGACATCCGCGCCGCAGAAATTTCCGCGATCCTGAAGGACCAGATCAAGAACTTCGGCCAGGAGGCCGAGGTTTCGGAGGTCGGTCAGGTTCTCTCCGTCGGCGACGGCATCGCGCGCGTCTATGGCCTCGACAACGTCCAGGCCGGCGAGATGGTCGAGTTCGAGAACGGCACCCGCGGCATGGCGCTGAACCTCGAAGCCGACAACGTCGGCATCGTGATCTTCGGCTCCGACCGCGAGATCAAGGAAGGCCAGACCGTCAAGCGCACCCGCGCCATCGTGGACGTGCCGGTCGGCAAGGGCCTGCTCGGCCGCGTGGTGGATGCGCTGGGCAATCCGATCGACGGCAAAGGCCCGATCCAGGCCGACAAGCGCATGCGCGTGGACGTCAAGGCGCCGGGCATCATTCCGCGCAAGTCGGTGCACGAGCCGATGGCGACCGGGCTCAAGGCGGTGGACGCGCTGATCCCGATCGGCCGCGGCCAGCGCGAGCTGATCATCGGCGACCGCCAGACCGGCAAGACCGCGATCGCGCTCGACACGATCCTGAACCAGAAGCCGCTGAACGCGCAGACCGATGAGAAGATCAAGCTCTACTGCGTCTATGTCGCGGTCGGCCAGAAGCGTTCGACCGTCGCGCAGTTCGTGAAGGTGCTCGAGGAGCAGGGCGCGCTCGAATATTCGATCGTGATCGCGGCCACCGCTTCCGACCCCGCGCCGATGCAGTTCCTCGCGCCGTTCTCCGGCTGCACGATGGGCGAGTATTTCCGCGACAACGGCATGCACGCCGTGATCATCTACGACGATCTGTCGAAGCAGGCCGTCGCCTACCGCCAGATGTCGCTGCTGCTGCGCCGCCCGCCGGGCCGCGAAGCCTATCCGGGCGACGTGTTCTATCTCCACTCCCGCCTGCTCGAGCGCGCCGCCAAGATGGGCGACGCCGCCGGCGCCGGCTCGCTCACCGCGCTGCCGGTGATCGAGACCCAGGCCAACGACGTGTCGGCCTACATCCCGACCAACGTGATCTCCATCACCGACGGCCAGATCTTTCTGGAGACCGACCTGTTCTATCAGGGCATCCGACCGGCGGTGAACGTCGGCCTCTCGGTGTCGCGCGTCGGCTCCGCGGCGCAGACCAAGGCGATGAAGAAGGTCGCCGGCAAGATCAAGGGCGAGCTGGCGCAGTACCGCGAGATGGCGGCCTTCGCGCAGTTCGGCTCCGACCTCGACGCCACCACCCAGCGCCTTCTGAACCGCGGCGCGCGCCTCACCGAGCTGCTGAAGCAGCCGCAGTTCTCGCCGCTGAAGATGGAAGAGCAGGTCTGCGTCATCTGGGCCGGCACCAACGGCTATCTCGATCCGCTGCCGGTCGCTCGCGTCCGCGCCTTCGAGGACGGGCTGCTCGCCCTGCTGCGCACCAAGAATGCGGACATCCTCGAGGACATCCGCAAGACCAACGACCTCTCGTCCGACACCGAGAAGAAGCTGAAGGACGTGGTCGAGGGCTACGCCAAGACGTTCGCGTAAATCGCTGTCATGGCCGGGCGTAAGCCGTCGAAGACGGCGTCTGCAGCGCCTTATGTCCCGGCCATCCGACAAGGCGGGCCCTGTGCCCTCCCAAGCGGGATGCCCGGGACAAGCCGGGCATGACGATGAGAGACCAGAGAGTGGGTTTGATCGAAAGCGACTGAGACGACATGGCCTCCCTGAAAGACATGCGGGTCCGCATCGCCGCCACCAAGGCGACGCAGAAGATCACCAAGGCCATGCAGATGGTCGCGGCGTCCAAGCTGCGCCGTGCGCAGAACGCCGTCGAAGCCGCGCGCCCCTATGCCGAGCGCATGGAGCGCGTGCTGGGCAACATCGCGGGCTCGGTGACCGACATGACCTCCGCGCCGCGGCTGCTCGCGGGCTCCGGTCAGGACCAGACCCATCTTCTGGTGGTCTGCACCGCCGAGCGCGGCCTGTGCGGCGCGTTCAATTCGTCGATCGTCCGGCTCGCGCGCGAGCGGATCAACGCGCTGACCGCCGCTGGCAAGACGGTCAAGATTCTCTGCGTCGGCCGCAAGGGCTACGACCAGCTTCGCCGGCTTTACTCGCAGCAGATCGTCGATGTGATCGAGTTGCGCGTGAAGTCGCTGGCCTTCGAGCATGCCGAACAGGTCGCGCGTCGCGTCAACGAGATGTTCGAGCGCGGCGAGTTCGACGTCGCGACGCTGTTCTATTCGCGCTTCCGTTCGGTGATCTCGCAGATCCCGACGGCGCTGCAGATCATTCCGCCGGTGTTCGAGACGCCCGCCGAAAGCGCGGCTGCGGCCGCTCCGGTGGTCTACGAATACGAGCCGGAAGAGCTGGAAATTCTTGCCGCGCTGCTGCCGCGCAACATCGCCGTTCAGGTGTTCCGCGCGCTGCTTGAGAACGCAGCCTCCGAACAGGGCGCGCGCATGTCCGCGATGGACAACGCCACCCGCAACGCCGGCGAAATGATCCGCAAGCAGACGATCGTTTACAACCGCACCCGCCAGGCGATGATCACCAAGGAACTGATCGAGATCATCTCCGGCGCCGAGGCGCTGTAATTCCGTAAGAGGACCAAATGGCAACGCCCAACGCAGTCGGAAAGATCACCCAGGTCATCGGCGCCGTCGTCGACGTGCAGTTCGAGGATCACCTGCCCGCGATCCTGAACGCGCTCGAGACCACCAACGGCGGCAACCGCCTGGTGCTCGAGGTCGCGCAGCATCTCGGCGAGAACACCGTCCGCACCATCGCGATGGACTCCTCCGAAGGTCTGGTCCGCGGCCAGAGCGTCACCGACTCCGGCCAGCCGATTTCGGTTCCGGTCGGCGACGAGCTGCTCGGACGCATCATCAACGTCGTCGGCGAGCCGGTGGACGAAGCCGGACCGGTGACGACCCAGGGCACACGCGCCATCCACCAGGAGGCGCCGTCCTACACCGACCAGTCGACCGAATCGGAAATTCTGGTGACGGGCATCAAGGTCGTGGACCTGCTCGCGCCCTATTCGAAGGGCGGCAAGATCGGCCTGTTCGGCGGCGCGGGCGTCGGCAAGACCGTGCTGATCATGGAGCTGATCAACAACGTCGCGAAGGCGCACGGCGGCTATTCCGTGTTCGCCGGCGTCGGCGAGCGCACCCGCGAGGGCAACGACCTCTATCACGAGATGATCGAGTCGGGCGTCAACAAGGATCCCAAGAAGAACAACGGCTCCTCCGCCGGTTCCAAGTGCGCGCTGGTGTACGGCCAGATGAACGAGCCGCCGGGCGCCCGCGCCCGCGTCGCGCTCACCGGCCTGACCGTCGCGGAGCACTTCCGCGATCAGGGCCAGGACGTGCTGTTCTTCGTCGACAACATCTTCCGCTTCACGCAGGCGGGCTCGGAAGTGTCGGCTCTGCTCGGCCGAATTCCTTCGGCGGTGGGCTATCAGCCGACGCTCGCCACCGACATGGGCACGCTGCAGGAGCGCATCACCACCACCACCAAGGGCTCGGTCACGTCGGTGCAGGCGATTTACGTCCCGGCCGACGACCTGACCGACCCGGCGCCGGCCGCTTCGTTCGCGCACCTCGACGCGACCACCGTGCTGTCGCGCGACATCGCGGCCAAGGGCATTTACCCGGCGGTGGACCCGCTCAACTCGACCTCGCGCATCCTGTCGCCGAACATCGTCGGCGAAGAGCACTATACGGTCGCCCGCCAGGTTCAGCAGGTGCTGCAACGCTACAAGGCGCTGCAGGACATCATCGCCATTCTGGGCATGGACGAGCTGTCGGAGGAGGACAAGCTGGCCGTCGCGCGCGCCCGCAAGATCGAGCGCTTCCTGTCGCAGCCGTTCTTCGTCGCCGAGGTGTTCACCGGTTCGCCGGGCAAGCTCGTGGACCTCGCCGACACCATCAAGGGCTTCAAGGGCCTGGTGGAAGGCAAGTACGATCACCTGCCGGAGGCCGCCTTCTACATGGTCGGCAACATCGACGAGGCGATCGAGAAGGGCAAGCGGCTGGCGGCCGAGGCCGCCTGACCGTCAGGCGGGACGGGAGCGCAGCAACGATCTTGATGCCGATACGCCGCTACGGCCTGTGCCGGAACGGTGTCGGAAAGAGCGAAAGCAGTCATGGCCACCTTCCATTTTGAACTCGTTTCGCCCGAGGCGCTGCTGTTTTCCGGCGATGTCGAGCAGGTCGATGTCCCCGGCTCCGAAGGCGACTTCGGCGTTCTGCCGGGCCACGCGCCGCTGATCGCGATGCTGCGGCCCGGCATACTCACGATCGTGCAGGGCGGCGAGCGGCGTCAGGTCGTGGTGCTCGGCGGCTTTGCGGAAGCCAACCCGACGGGACTCACCGTTCTCGCCGACGTGGCGCATTCGATCGAGGATCTGGATCGCGCGGTCCTGGAGCGGCACATCCGCGAGATCGAGGAAGAGATCAAGCAGCTCGCTCAGGGCAACGAACTCGACCGCGCCATCGCCCGGCTGGATCATTACAAGGCGATCCAGACCCACATCCAGGGCACCGCGATGCACTGAGCGGGCCGGTTCGCTTTCGGTCCCGGTCGATCCAGGCCCCGCCGGTTTGCGGGGCTTTTTCTTGAGGTCGCTTCCTGCGCGAAGCTATTTAGCGAACCGCGAGAACTCCCGCACCACCCGCTCGTAGCTCTCGCGCTTGAACGGCACCACCAGCTCCGGAAGATTCTTCATCGGCTCCCAGCGCCAGTCGATGAACTCGGGTTCGTGGCCGCCGTCGGGCGTGGCGATGTCGATCTCGCTGTCGTCGCCGGTGAACAGCAGCGCGTACCACTTCTGCTTCTGGCCGCGGTAGCGGCCCTTCCAGGCCTGGCCCAGAATCTCGCGAGGGATGTCGTAGGTCACCCAGTCTTCGATCTCGCCGAGCTTTTCCACGGAGCGGATGCTGGTCTCCTCGCGCAGCTCGCGCAGCGCCGCCGGATAGGGCTCCTCGCCGGGGTCGATGCCGCCCTGCGGCATCTGCCAGACATGGGTTTCGTCGACGTGCTCCGGCCCGTTGGCGCGGCGGCCGATGAACACCAGGCCCTGCCGGTTGATCACGGTCAGGCCGGCGCAGGGCCGATAGGGGAGATCCTCGAAACGGGTCATGCGGCATCGCTCGGGTTCGACGACGATCGGGGTTCGACGACAAACGCCGAAACCCTATTTCAGTTCTGTGACGTTTTGGAGAGCGCCGTCTGCAAAGTCCGCAGCGTGGTCAGCTCGAACTGGCCCGCACCGCGATGGCGCTGAGCGGCACGATGGCGAAGCCGCGCTGCTCCGCCGCCTTGATCCATTGCGCGATCCGGTCGACGGCGGCCGGCAGCGGCGCGCTGATCCCGACGGCCGAGCCGCGCTCGCGCGCGATCTGCTCCAGCCGTGCCAGCGCGCGGTCGATGCCGGCCGGGTTCGGCACGGCGTCGAGCGCGACGTCGGCCTTGGCGAACGGCAGGTTGTTGGCGCCCGCGATCTGGCCTGCGATCGAGCGCGGCGTCGTGCCGTCGTCGAAGTAGATCAGCCCCCGCTTTGCAACCTCGCGCATCACCGGCGTCATGGCCGGCTCGGAGGCGGTGAAGCGTGCGCCCATCTGGTTGGCGATGCCGACGTAACCCTGGAAGCGGCTCATCATCCAATGCAGCCGGTCGACATTCTGCTGCGGACCGAGCGCGGTCAGCAGGGTCTGGGGCCCCGGATCGTTGTCCGGGTAATCCACCGGCTCCATCGGAACCTGAAGCAGTGTCTCGTGGCCGGTGGCGCGGGCGCGCGTCGCGAGTCGCTCGGCATCGGAGGCATAGGGCGTGAAAGCGAAGGTGACCGGGCCGGGCAGGCGCGCGAAGGCGTTCTCGGTCGCGCTCGCGCCGATTCCGAGCCCCGTCACGACGATCGCGATGCGCGGCGCGTCGCGCTTTACGTTGCGCGCCAGGCGCTGGGCATAGATCTCGGACGGCCGTGCGCCGTCCGGACCGATCTTGGGGATTGCTCCGTGGCGCGTGGTTTCCAGGAGCCTCTGGTCGACCGGCGCGCGCACGTCGGGTGCCGCGGCGATCGGGACTTGCTGGCGCTGCCCGGTGCTGCCGTCGATGATGGTCACGACCTGCGAGGCGGCCTGCGGCGGAGCCGCTGGCGAGGCCGGGCCGTCGTGGGCGCGGTTGTGGGCGTTGTTTCCGGGTGTCGCTCCGCTCGCCTTCGGCGCCTCGGCGCCCGCCGGCCCGGCGGTCGCGATCACGACCATCGGCTCGCCGCCGTAGGGATCGGTGACCAGCATGGCCCAGCCCGCGAACACCGCCAGACACAGGGCGAGAAGCCCCGCCGCGATCCGTGGCAGGGCCAGCGGGAGGCGCCGTTGCCGGGTCTTGCGGGCGGTCCGGCCCAGCGGTTGGTTGAGTTCGTCGTCCGCCAAGGGAAGCGTCCTGAGAGCCGTCGTGAACGGTTGTGGCGTGTACCGCCGTTGCGAATCGTCACGGCAGGCTAGGGCGCGGATCGTTAACTCTCCGTTTACCCAACCGGCGACATTGCCGCTCGCGCTTTCCCATTCCGAAAGGATCGCAGGGCGCCAAAACAGACGGGGCGGCCCGAAGGCCGCCCCGCCGCATGATCGCCTGAGCGACGAATCAGTTCGGCACGCGCGCTTTGGGGTTCGGCGGATAGGCCGCGTTGGTCTGCACGCCCCGGATCAGATCGAGCGCGCTCTTGAGCGCCTTGTCGTTCTTCGGGTCCGGCGGGACGTAGGACTGCGAGCCGGTCTGCTCGTCGCCGTCGGCCTTCAGATGGCCGCGCAGCGAGGACTCGCCCTTGGTGTCGGTGCGTGCCTTCAATTCTTCCGGCACGTCCTGCAGCACCTCGATGTCCGGCGAGATGCCCTTGGCCTGAATCGAGCGGCCGGACGGCGTGTAGTAGCGCGCCGTGGTCAGCCGCAGCGCGCCCGAGCCGGCGCCGAGCGGGATGATGGTCTGGACCGAGCCCTTGCCGAACGAGCGGGTGCCGATGACGGTGGCCCGCTTGTGATCCTGCAGGGCGCCCGCGACGATCTCGGACGCCGAGGCCGAGCCGCCGTTGATCAGAACGATGATCGGCTTGCCGCGGGTGAGGTCGCCGGCGCGTGCGTTGAAGCGCTGGGTCTCGTCGGCGTTGCGGCCGCGGGTCGAGACGATCTCGCCGCGGTCGAGGAACGCATCCGACACCGAGATCGCCTGATCGAGCAGGCCGCCCGGGTTGTTGCGCAGGTCGATCACGAAGCCCTTGAGCTTCTCCGCCGGGATCTGGTTGCCCAGATCGGTCAGCGCGCGCTTCAGGTTCTCGGTGGTCTGCTCGTTGAACTGGCTGATGCGGATGTAGCCGATATCGTCCTCCACCCGCGAGCGGACCGCGCGGACGCGGATGATGGCGCGGGTGATGTTGATTTCGGTCGGCTTGTCCTGGCCCTTGCGCAGCACGCGCAGCTTGATGTTGGTGTTCACCGGGCCGCGCATCTTCTCGACCGCCTGATTCAGCGTCAGGCCCTGCACGGCTTCGTCGTCGAGATGGGTGATGATGTCGTTGGCGAGGATGCCGGCCTTGGCGGCGGGAGTCTCGTCGATCGGCGCCACCACCTTGATCAGACCGTCTTCCATCGTGACCTCGATGCCGAGGCCGCCGAACTCGCCGCGGGTCTGCACCTGCATATCGCGGAAGTTCTTGGGGTCGAGATAGCTGGAATGCGGGTCGAGACCGGCCAGCATGCCGTTGATCGCCGATTCGATCAGCTTGGCGTCGTCCGGCTTCTCCACATAGTCGGAGCGCACCCGCTCGAACACGTCGCCGAACAGGTTGAGCTGGCGGTAGGTGTCAGCCGCCGCTGCCCGGGCGCTGGAGCCGAGCTGCATGACCGCCGGCTGGATCGCCAGCAGCGTCAGCGCTGCACCCGAGGCCGCTCCGAGAAGAACCAGGACTGTCTTTCGCATCATCCCCGCGCCTTTTCGCCTTCGCTTGCCGCCCACCAGGGGCCTGGATCGACTGGGGCTCCGTCCTTGCGGAACTCCACATAGAGGGTTGGTTGGGTGACGCCTGTTGCGACAGTGGAGACCACGTGAGGGTTCCCCTGGGGGCCCGCTCCCATCACCGCGACGGGCTCCCCGGTCAGAACGAACTGACCGACATCGACTGATATCCGCTCCATCCCGGCAAGCACGATATGATACCCGCCGCCGGCATTAAGTATCAAGACTTGGCCGTAATTGCGGAAGGGTCCGGCGTAGACTATCCACCCGTCGCACGGAGACGTGACCTGCGCGCCGGCCCGGGTCGCGATCGTCAGGCCCCGTTCGGCCCCTCCCAGCGTGTCCGGACTGCCGAATTCACGCACCCGGACACCGTTCACCGGCAACGGCAGGCTGCCCCGGGTCGCGGCGAAGGCCACGGCGGGCGCGAGCCGGCCCGGATCCTTGAGGGCCGCGAGGTCGACCCGGCCGGACGCCGGCTTTTCTGCGGTCGCGCGTTCGGCCATCCGGGCGGCGCGCGTGGCACGGTCGAGGCCCTTCTCGGCCCTGGCGATCAAGTCCTGAAGATTGTCGGCCTGTCGGGCCAGCGCTCCGGCCTTCTGACGCTCGGCCTCGAGCGCCTGTTCGGCCGCCGCCTGCCGCCGCTGGCGCTCCTCGCCCAGACGGCTGACCCGCTGCCGCTCGTCGGCGAGCGCCGTGGCGTCGCGCTGCAGCCGCGCCTTCTCCTCGTCGATGTCCTTGCGGATGCGGGCGAGCTCCGCGAGGTCCGCGGCCAGCGCCTGCGCCTCCTTGCGCATGCCCGGCACCACCGCACCCAGCATGATCGCCGAGCGGACCGCCGCGAGCGCATCCTCCGGGCGCACCATGATCGCCGGCGGCGGCGTGCGGCCGATCCGCTGCAGCGCCGCCAGCACCTCGGCGATCGCGGCGCGGCGGCCCTCCAGCGAGCCGCGGATGTCGCGCTCGCTTTCGTTCAGCGGTCTGAGCTTGTCCTCGGTGGCGGCGATTCGCTCCTCGACCGCGCGCAGCCGCGCCGCGGTGTCGATCAGCGCCTGGGTCAGCTTGCGCCGGTCGTCGCCGATCGACTGGATTTCGAACCGCAGCTTCGCCTCGGTCTCGGCGGCGCGCTGCTGTTCGGTGCGGATCGCCGCCAGCTCGCGATCGCGCTCGCGCAGGGCGTCGAGCGCCGGTTTGGCCGTCGGGCTCTGGGCGAAGGCCGGGGACTGTGGCGTGACGGCCCATGTGACCGAAAAGGCGAGCGCGAGCACGGGCGCGATCGCAGGCGCGACAACGAGCGCGGCCGTGACAGCCCGGCGCGAATCGCCCGTCGATTCCGTTGCGCTCATTCCGATTCCGGTAGCGTGCCAATGTGGCAAAGTCACGCG
This sequence comes from uncultured Alphaproteobacteria bacterium, assembly GCA_963758225.1. Lineage (GTDB taxonomy): Bacteria > Pseudomonadota > Alphaproteobacteria > Rhizobiales > Xanthobacteraceae > Z2-YC6860. The sequence goes on from CAVWUJ010000010.1 coordinate 23,987, forward strand.
CGGTGATAGGGGTGTCCGGCGAGAATCGTCATCGCACGGTAGATCTGCTCGAACAGCATGGCCCGCACCAGCGGATGCGGCCAGGTCGCGGCGCCGAACGACACGGTGAGACTGGCGCGGTCGCGCAGGCTGTCCGAGAGGCCGTCGTCGCCGCCGACCACGAACACGCAGGCCGGACGGCCGTCGTCGCGCCAGCGGCCGAGCCGGGCGGCAAACGTCGCGCTTTCGAGGCTGTTGCCACGCTCGTCGAGCAGCACGACCGCCGCCCGTTCGGGGATGACCTGGGTGAGCGCGATCGCCTCTTCGAGCGTCCGCTTGCCGACCTCCTGGGCGCGGCTTTCGCGAATCTCGATTAGCTCCACGTCGCGGAAGCCGAGACGCTTTCCGGATTGTTCGGCGCGCTTGCGATAACGCTCCGCAAGCTCGCGCTCGGGACCGTCCTTCAGACGTCCGATCGCGGCGACCGCGATCCGCATCGCCGCTGCCTTTCTCCGTCAGCCGGCCTCGCGGCCGCGCGTCGGCCCCGCCCACATCTTCTCGATGTCGTAGAAGGCGCGGACCTCCGGACGGAAGACATGCACCACCACGTCGCCGGCGTCGATCAGCACCCAGTCGCAGTTCTTCTTGCCTTCGATGCGAAGGTTCTTGAAGCCCGCCTTGTGCAGCTTCTCAATCACGTCGTCCGCGACCGCGCCGACATGCCGGTTCGACCGCCCGCTGGTGACGACCATCTGGTCGGCGAACGCCGCCTTGCCTGTGATGTCGATCGAGACGGTGTCCTCGGCCTTCATGTCGTCGAGGCTCGCGAGGACGATGCGAAGGCTGTCCGTTTCGGCCGGCGGTTTCCCGGCCGTGGCTTTTTCGGCTCGTGCCTTTGCGGCGGACGGCTTCGCGGCAGCTTTCGCCTCCTTGGACGCGGTGCGCCGGGAGGCGGTTTCGGGCACAGCGCGGGGGCGGGCCCGAGGGGATGCGGTTGAGATCAGGGCGGCTCCTCGTGGGTTGCCTGAAAGCCCCGGAATCGCCCAGGGCGACGCGACTAAGATAGGCACTGACTCTTGCCACTTTCAACTGCCGTCCCGCGCTTTCGTGCGATCGGCGTCTTGCGTGTCTGCGAGGTCACGTTCGCGGGCGTCACGCTCGCGCCGGGTTCCCGCCCTTGCGGGCGCGCTGGGCGCGAAGCTGGGTCGACGACAGCGGGGATTTGAGTCCGTGCAGATAGACCCAGGCCGGCGGCGGCGCGTTGGCGAGTCGGGAGGCGAACCGTTCCGGCAGCCGGTACTTGCCCAGCGCCTGCCCGGCGCGGCCCGAAATGGCGTAAAGGCTCGATCCCATGCGGTCCACGACCGCCATCGGCATCAGGTGGGCGATGCCGCGCCAGTTCTGCCAACGCGGAAAGCTCCGAAGGTTGTCGGCGCCCATCACCCAGACGAATCGTGTGCCCGGGCAGCGGCGCACCAGATAGGCCAGCGTATCGTAGGTGTAGCGCGTGTTGATGACAGCCTCGAGACCGGTCACGTCGATGCGCGGATGGTTGGACAGCGCGCGCGCCTCCGCGAGGCGCTGCGCCAGCGGGCGCAGGCCGCGGGTGTCCTTCAGCGGGTTGCCGGGCGTCACCAGCCACCACATCCGGTCGAGTTTCAGCCGCTTCATCGCCAGCAGGGATGCGGCCAGATGCGCGGCATGGGGCGGGTCGAAGGTGCCGCCGAACAGGCCGATGCGCATGCCGGGCCCGTGCGGCGGCAGGACGAGACGGGTGCCTTCGCTCACGGCCGGATCTGTCCCGTGCCGCGGATGCGATACTTGAAGCTGGTCAGTTGCTCGACGCCGACCGGGCCGCGCGCGTGCATCTTGCCGGTGGCGATGCCGATCTCGGCGCCGAAGCCAAATTCCCCGCCGTCGGCGAACTGGGTCGAGGCGTTGTGCAGCACGATGGCGGAATCCACCTCGTTGAGAAACCGCTCGGCCGTGGCCTTGTCCTCGGTCACGATCGCGTCGGTGTGGTGCGAGCCGTAACGCTCGATGTGGTCGATCGCGGCGCCGACGCCGTCCACCACGCCCGCGGTGATGATCGCGTCGAGATACTCGGTCGACCAGTCCTCTTCGTTGGCGGGCGTCACGCGCGCGTCCACCTCGCGCACCTCGGCGTCGCCGCGCACCTCGCAGCCGGCATCGAGCAGCATGGTCATCAGCGGTTTCAGATGCGTCGCCACCGCCGCACGATCCACCAGCAGCGTCTCGGCCGATCCGCAGACGCCGGTACGGCGCAGTTTTGCGTTCTTCACGATCGACGTCGCCATGTCGAGCGAGGCGGCCTTGTCGACATAGACGTGGCAGACGCCCTCGAGATGCGCGAACACCGGCACCCGCGCCTCGGCCTGCACCCGCGCGACCAGGCTCTTGCCGCCGCGCGGCACGATCACGTCGAGATTTCCTTCGAGGCCTGCGAGCATGAAACCGACCGCGGCGCGGTCGCGGGTCGGGACCAGCGCGATCGCATCCTCCGGCAGGCCGGCCTGGCGCAGGCCTTCGGCCATCGCGGCGTGGATCGCGCGCGAGGAGCGGTGGCTGTCCGATCCGCCGCGCAGGATCACGGCGTTGCCGGCCTTGAGCGCCAGCGCGCCGGCGTCGGCGGTGACGTTGGGGCGGCTTTCGTAGATGACGCCGATCACGCCGAGCGGCACCCGCACGCGCTCGATGGTCATGCCGTTGGGACGGGTCCAGGACTCGGTGACCTTTCCGACCGGATCGGCAAGTCCGCGCACCACCTCCAGCCCCTCGGCCATCGCGGCGATGCGGGCGTCGTTCAGCTCCAGCCGGTCGAGGAATGAGCCGGTCAGGCCGGACGCGCGGCCTGCCGCCATGTCCTCGGCGTTGGCCGCAAGGATCGCGGGCGCGGCGGTGCGGATCGCGGCAGCCATCGCGGCGAGCGCATCGTTCTTTTTTTCCGCCGGCGCGAGCGCCAGGACGCGCGCCGCCGCCCGCGCCCGGCGACCGATGTCCAGCATGGTCGCGGCGATGTCGGCGGGGTCGCCCTTGGTGTCGACGGTCTTCAGCGCAGTCATGGTCCGGCGGCGATATGGGTCAGACAGAGATACGAGCCAGGCAGAGATATGCTCAATTCCGAGATTTCTCAGGCTTCTAGCATGTTTTGACGGAAGGCTCGAATCGCCTGGTGCCGACCGCCGTGGGCGACGGAGAGCCGCGCTGCGCCCACCGGACATTTCGCCTCCGCTCCGCCTCTTGGTGCATGCCAGCCGGTCCGTCCGTCTCGTCGTTCTTCCCCCTGCCTCCGCCTGCTACAAAAGGCCATGTCCGATTCGACGCCACCGCACTCCGCCGCCACGCTGGCCACTGCTGTCGTGCTGTCGCTGGTCCCGGCCGCGGCCGAGGCGCAGCAGCGGCCACCGGCCTCGTTCGTGGACGTGTCGCAGGTCGCGCCGAACCTCGTCGTCGACATGCGCTATCTCACGAACGACAACTTCATCGGCCGGCCGATCGACGGCTACGAGCGGCCGGTCTGCTATCTCACCCGCGAGGCCGCCGCGGCGCTCTCTGCGGTGGCGCGCGATCTCGCGCCGCAGGGCCTCGCGATCAAGGTGTTCGACTGCTACCGGCCGCAGCGCGCGGTCGCGCATTTCGTGCGCTGGGCGCAGAACATCAAGGACGTGGCACGCAAGGCGCAGCACTATCCCGAGGTCGAGAAGCGCAACCTGTTTCGCGACGGCTACATCGCTTCGCGCTCCGGCCATTCGCGCGGCTCCACCGTGGATCTGACGCTGGTGAACAAGGCCGACGGCCGCGAGCTCGACATGGGCACGCCGTTCGACTTCTTCAGCCCGCGCGCCTGGCCTTCGGACAAAAGCGTCAGCCGGCAGGCGCAGGCCAACCGCGCGCTGCTGGCGCAGGCGATGATGCGCCGCGGATTCCGGCCCTACGAAAAGGAATGGTGGCACTTCACCCTGAACCGCGAGCCGTTCCCCGACACCTACTTCGATTTCCCGGTGCGGTGAACGCCGACGTTGAAAGGCCGGCCTTGGCTGCGTCCGCCCCAACGGAAAACCCGGCCTCCAGGATGGCCGGGCTCTTCCGGGCGATCTTTCGATCGCCTTCTGGATCATGGATGCATCGCGTCGCGCCAGGATAACGCGCGGCGCGCGGTCGGGTTCCATCCGGCGCTGCGGGCCGGTGCCGTCCGATAAAGGATTCCGGAGGCCAAAAAATCGGGAGGCGTTGCGCCTCCCGAGGATCTGGGGATCGAAGGCGCCGTGAGTGCGGCGCGGGCTGCGCTGTTGTGAGGCGACAGCCCTCCGACGGACGGTGGACCGCCAACGGTCCGGTGTCCGTGCGAACCTGCTCAGTGGACGCGTGGCGGAGGCTTTGGACAACCGGCTGCGATGCCGCGCGACAGCCGACCGCAGGCGCGGCGGGCGCACGGGCCGGTCAGGCGCCGCCCAGCACGAGATCGTCGCGGTGCACCATCTCGGACCGGCCCTCGATGCCGAGGATGGCGGCGATGTCGGAGGACGACTTGCGCACGATCTTCGCGGCGTCGTCGGCGTCGTAGGCCACCAGGCCGCGGCCGATCTCGGCGCCGTCCGGCCCGCGGATGACGACCGCATCGCCGCGCTGAAACCCGCCGTCGATGCGTATCACGCCGGCGGGCAGAAGACTCGAACCGCGCCGCAGCGCGGCGGCGGCGCCGGCGTCGATGGTGAGCGTGCCGCGCGGCTCCAGCGAGCCGGCGATCCAGCGCTTGCGCGAGGTGACGGGATTGGCCGGCGTCAGGAACCAGGTGGCGCGGCCGCCGGCGGCGATCGCGGCGAGCGGATGGTCGATGTGGCCGGACGCGATCACCATGTGGGTGCCGGCGGTGGTGGCGATCTTGCCGGCCTCGATCTTGGTGACCATGCCGCCGCGCGACAGCTCCGATCCGGACGCGCCGGCCATCGCCTCGATCTCGGCGGTGATGCGCGGCACCACGGGAATGTGTTTGGCGTTCGCGTTCTGCGAGGGCGGCGCATCGTAGAGCCCGTCGATGTCGGAGAGCAGCACCAGCAGGTCGGCGCTCGCCATCGTGGCGACGCGGGCGGCGAGGCGGTCGTTGTCGCCGTAGCGGATCTCGTTGGTGGCGACGGTGTCGTTCTCGTTGATGACCGGCACGCTGCGCCATTCCAGCAGCTTGGCTATGGTCGAGCGCGCGTTGAGATAGCGCCGGCGCTCCTCGGTGTCGCCCAGCGTGACGAGAATCTGGCCGGCGACGATGCCGTGGCGGCCGAGCACCTCCGACCAGGTGCGCGCCAGCGCGATCTGGCCCACGGCGGCGGCGGCCTGCGAATCCTCGAGCCTGAGCGGACCCTTCGGCAGCTTCAGCACCGAGCGGCCGAGCGCAATCGATCCGGACGAGACCACGATCACGTCGCGACCCTGCCCGTGGAGGCCGGCGATGTCGTCGGCGAGCGCGCCGAGCCAGTCCTGCTTGAGCCGGCCGGCGGTGGAATCCACCAGCAGCGACGAGCCGACCTTGACGACGATGCGGCGGAAGTCGGCGAGGGCGGGGGTGGTGGGGGTGGACATGGTGTTCAAAAGCCGGAACGCGACAAGTGCTGCAGGCCGCGACTTATCTAGCATGGCTCGGGGTTTGCCAAGTACCTGCAGGGCGGGCTGGGCTGCGATAGTCCGAATTAGTAAGAAGCACGCGCTCGCGACTGGTTATCGATACTTGCGCTTCTACCCACAGGCCTGTGAGAAATGGGGAAGAACTGCTCACTCGTATATGCATCCAGTTTGCCGCAATGCGAATCGCGTAGCTTATGTTTCTCCAATACTACGGAGGACCAGATGCCGTTAGCTCTTGGGCTTCTAGTTGAAGGCGCTGCCGCGCTTCTAAACTTCTTCTGCGCCGTAGGGATCGCGGTGACCATATTCGTGGGCCCAACCCACTTGGAAAGATTTCAAAACTGGTTATGGGGCACGTCTGCTGCGAAGCAAGAAATGGCCCCTCCGTTCTCGCAATTAAGTCGTGAGCAAGAAGCTGCGCTCACAGGTGCCTATCAACACATGCTCGAGGTGTTTGGTGAGTATCAGCTTCTTCAACAACTACGAGGGCCACCTGTACTTTAACAAGTACCGCCCCGCTAAGGCTACGACTGATCAGCATTTAGCTATGTCTTTCACTACTACACCGAGCGATACAACGTATTCTGTCAGGATCGTGGTGCCGGGCACCGTTTCTCGGAGCATGAATGCTCCGGCACGCGGCAGCCGTCGTGGAACTGCGCCAAGGCGGGTTTGAAGAACCTGGCCAAACTCGTGACGCGTGCTCGTGCTGTTGTGCGCGACGTGGTTACGCACTCTGCGGATTTCGTTTATTTTCGCTGCGTGGTTGTTGCAAACTGTGCAAAAATTTTCAGCCCCATCAATCATGTGTATGACATTGTCGGTGATCACTGGTGCTTGGTTCCACTTGAGTAGTCCCTTCGCTCGAGCACGATTTAGTGTGCGCATAGCGATCAGTGCATCGTCAAGCGTCCTATAGCGGGGATTGAGCAGCGTCGGAATTGTACCGTCAGCGTACGGAGCCCCACAGCAAATCTTAGCGGCTATCGTCTCGATGGCGCTCTCAAAGAAATAGAACGCCTGGAGAGCGATCATCTCCGCCATGAGAACTTGGTAATCGTTCGCAAAAGCCGGAACGTGTGTAGCAAGTGACCGTAGTCGGGCTGCTTGTTCGCTGAACTCGCGATTGTTAACGGCGACGGAGTGCGGCACGGGGGTTACTCAAGGAAACCCCGGATGTACTTGTCCCGCACTTGCCTTGACCGGATTCGGTGCGGATTGGAGGTGCAGGCAACATAGAAATCGGTGTCAGCTCGTGGCTTCTCCTGATTCAAGAAGCGTTGGTCGATCTTGCCAATAGCGTCCTGAAGCTTGCCGACCGTGATCTTGTTCTTAATGTTGTCGAGGATGATAAAAAGGGAGAAGAATAGCGGAGGGCGACTAAATATTGTCCGCTTTATCGTGCCCTCGGGGAGCGAAACCAAAAGGCCAAAGGTAGCATCTAGCCGTCTGATGAAGTCTGATTCCCTCGAAAAGCTCTTGTCGTTCTTCCGATAGTACGCGTCAATCTTCGTTGGGCTGTAGTCCTGAAGCCCATCGTCCATGTTCATCACCAACTCGGAGACGAATTGAATTTCCACCATGCGGGCGATCTCCAGCGACGTGAAAAGATCGTGCGCGCGCCAGAAGTCGACGCGGATCGAAGCTTGCTTTAGGCAGAATTGTTTAAAATCGCCGCTGAATTTCGCATTGCGCTTCTCCTGCGGGCTGAGCTTTTTCGAGACAGAGTTGATGCGGCCAAAGATTTCGATGACGTCCGCGTCTGAAGCACCAAGCAAATATCCGACAGCCAAGCTCGTTGTAAGAAATGTATGCTTTTCGGCCTTTGAAAGTTGAGTGAATTTTACCGGCTTCGCGTGTTTCGGGTGACGCGCTGCGAATTTATCGGCGACATATTCTAACACAGCGGCGAGGCGCTGCTGGCCGTCTACGACTTCGCGCACGCTCCTGCCGGAGTTCACGTCTATTGAGTGTCGAATGTATATCGACGGCACCGGCTTCTGCTCATGGATCGTGTTGACGAGGTAGGACTGTTGCTGAGGTGTCCAGACGATGCGCCGCTGATACCAAGGTCGAAGATTAAGCTCCTCTCTCTTATTCAGGTTTACGACGTCTTGAATGATAAGTGGCTGATAATCGACCCGATCCATTCTCGATTCCTCCGACGTTTCCAGATTGCATCGGTCGCTCGGCGTTCTCGAAACGTTCAGCGTCAGAGGCTAGTCGTGAGTCCGTCGCCCCTGTGTGCCGAGACGGCTAATACACCACCACCGAGCGGATGCTCTTGCCCTCGTGCATCAGGTCGAAGGCGTCGTTGATCTTCTCCAGCGGCATGGTGTGGGTGATCAGCGAGTCGATGTCGATCTTGCCCTCCATGTACCAGTCGACGATCTTCGGCACGTCGGTGCGCCCGCGCGCGCCGCCGAACGCCGTGCCCTTCCAGACCCGCCCGGTGACGAGCTGGAACGGTCGCGTTGAAATCTCCTGGCCCGCGCCGGCCACGCCGATGACGATGCTCTCGCCCCAGCCGCGGTGGCAGCACTCCAGCGCCTGGCGCATGGTGTGGACGTTGCCGATGCATTCGAACGAGAAGTCGGCGCCGCCGCCGGTCAGGTCCACGATCGCTTGAACCACCTTGTCGCGGCCGACCTCGTCCGGGTTGACGAAGTCGGTCATGCCGAACTTTCGCGCCATCTCGGCCTTCTCGGGATTGAGGTCGATGCCGACGATCCTGTCGGCGCCGACCATGCGCGCGCCCTGGATCACGTTCAGCCCGATGCCGCCGAGACCGAACACCGCGACGTTGGCGCCCGGCCAGACCTTCGCCGTGTAGATCACCGCGCCGATGCCGGTGGTGACGCCGCAGCCGATGTAGCAGATCTTGTCGAAGGGCGCGTCCTCGCGAACCTTCGCCAGCGCGATCTCCGGCAGCACGGTGAAGTTGGAGAAGGTCGAGCAGCCCATGTAGTGAAACACGTTGTCGCCGTCGCAGCGGAAGCGCGACGTCGAATCCGGCATCAGGCCCTTGCCCTGCGTCGCGCGGATCGCGGTGCAGAGGTTCGACCGGCGCGAGAGACAGGTTTTGCACTGCCGGCACTCCGGTGTGTAGAGCGGGATCACATGGTCTCCGGGCTTGAGCGAGGTCACGCCCGCGCCGACCTCGCGCACGATTCCCGCGCCCTCGTGGCCGAGGATCGCCGGAAAGATGCCCTCCGGGTCCGCGCCCGACAGCGTGAAATAATCGGTGTGGCAGACCCCGGTGGCCTTGATCTCGACCAGCACCTCGCCGGCCTTCGGCCCTTCGAGGTCGATGGTCTCGACCGTGAGCGGATCGCCGGCCTTCCAGGCCACAGCTGCGCGGGTTTTCATTGGGCACCTCCTGATCGCACAACTCTATCATCGTCATGGCAGGGCTTGTCCCGGCCCTCCCCGACTTGAAACAGCGGGACACGAAAAAGAACTCGTGGATGCCCGGCACGAGGCCGGGGCATGACGCTGCGGGTGGGCTGGCTTGTCAAACAGTCTCTAAGGCTGCCACGCCGGCTCGCCCTCGCGCTTCTGCTTGCGGGTCGAGCCGCCGGCCTCGTCGATGTAATCCATCAGCGCGCGCAGCGCCTGCGGCACGCCTTCGCCGGAAGCGGCCGACAGCAGCAGCGGCGTGACCTTGCAGGCGCGCTTGAGCCGCGCCCGCTGCTCCTTGATCATCTCGGGCGTCATCGCGTCGATTTTCGACAGCGCGACGATCTCCGGCTTTTCGGCAAGTCCGTTGCCGTAGGCTTCGAGCTCCGCGCGCACGGTCTTGTAGTCCTTGCCGGCATGCTCGCCGGTGCCGTCGATCAGATGCAGCAGCACGCGGCAGCGCTCGATGTGTCCGAGAAAGCGGTCGCCGAGCCCGGTGCCCTCGTGCGCGCCCTCGATCAGGCCGGGGATGTCGGCCAGCACGAACTCGCGGCCGTCCGAGTTCACGACGCCGAGCTGCGGCGCGAGCGTGGTGAAGGGATAGTCCGCGATCTTGGGGCGCGCGGCGCTCACCGCGGCGAGGAAGGTGGACTTGCCGGCGTTCGGCAGGCCGACCAGGCCGGCGTCGGCGATCAGCTTGAGACGGAGCCAGATCCAGCGCTCCTCGCCCGGCTGGCCGGGGTTGGCGTGGCGCGGCGCGCGGTTGGTCGAGCTTTTGAAATGCGCGTTGCCGAAGCCGCCGTTGCCACCCTCGAGCAGGACGACGCGCTGGCCGACCTCGGTGAGATCGGCGAGCAGCGTCTCCTTGTCGTCGTCGAAAATCTGCGTTCCCGCCGGCACCTTGAGCACGGCGTTCTCGCCGCGCGCGCCGTGGCGGTCCTTGCCCATGCCGCCGACGCCGGGCCGGGCCTTGAAGTGCTGCTGGTAGCGGTAGTCGATCAGGGTGTTGAGGCCCTCGACCGCCTCCACGATCACGTCGCCGCCGCGGCCGCCGTTGCCGCCGCTCGGGCCGCCGAACTCGATGAACTTCTCGCGCCGGAACGCGACGCAGCCGTTCCCACCGTCGCCGGAGCGGATGTAGACCTTGGCTTCGTCGAGAAATTTCATGTTCTATAGCTAGTCGGTCGCGCGCCCGATGAGAAGCGCGGGGACGGTGGAATTCGGCGTCGCGGTTAGCGCTTCTGCGCCGCCGGGCGCGGTTGCGCTGCGACCGCGCGCTCCAGCGCCTGCCGGATGTAGCGCTGATAGGGGATACCCTGACGCTTGGCGTCGGCCTGCACCGCGGTCAGCAGATCGCCCGGGATGCGCAGGTTGATGGACTTGTCCTTCGGCTGGAATTCAAAGGGCATCGGCTTGAACTGAGAGAAGTCGAGGTTCGACAAATCCTGCGCCAGAAAAGCCTCGGCCTCTTCGTCAGTGGTCATCCGGGGGACTTTTCGCTTCGTAGCCATCGATCTCTTTCCCATGCATGTAACGCGCGCTGACCGGTCGGAAGAGACGTTCGCCGTTCCGAATTCGGATCGTGAACGCCACGAAGATCGGGCGACCCTGCGCGTTGCGGCCCACGGCGATGTAGCGGTCTTCGGCACTGGAGTGTTTGAAATCCGGGGCGATCCGCGCTGCCGACAGCAGCGCTTCTATTTCGGCGACCGACACGCCATGCTTCTGGCACTTGCCGAGATTGCCGTCGTCCCAGTCGAAGCCCGTGACCGGTCCATCCATCGGAATATATAGGCGTTTGCCTATACAAATGTCAATGCAGCGTCAGCCGGATGTGCCGAACCCCGTGGTCCCGTCGCGCGCAATCCGCGGCAGAAGGTCGACCTCCCAGGCCAGGTATTCGCTCATGGCGCTGGTGGTGTCGTTCGGCCGTTCGTAGGGCTTGAGCCAGACGTCGAGCGGCTCGTCCGCCATCCGCGCCTCCGTGGACATCGGCCGGCCGGCGCGCTGCCATGCGGCGTTGCCACCGTGCAGACAGGCGACCGGCGCCTCGGTCACCGCCGCCAGTTCGGCCAGCGCCAGTCCCGCAAGGACGCCGTCCTCCGAGGTCAGCACGATCTCGCCCTGCACGGGGATGTTCGCCAGCGCCTCCTTCAGCCGCGACCGGATCGCGAACCACGCACCGGGAATGTGACCCTTGCGGTAGGCGGGACTGAGGGAAAGATCGATCACGGTGGCCTTGTCGTCCTTCAGCAGAGCGGCGAGGCCCGCCACGTCGACGGTCAGCTCCACCGGCGGCACCGATCCGAGAACGGCCGGCGCGGGCCAGCCGGTCTCGCGGCCCGTCTCCGTCAGCACGAACACCTCGCGCCAGCCCATCTGCTTCAGCCACGACGCCGTCATGATCGCGCGCACGCCGTGCTCGTCCACCAGCACGACGCGCGCGCCGAGCGTGCCGGCATAATGGTCGGTCGCCTGCACGAGCTGGCCGCCGGGCGCGGAGATGGCGCCGGCGACGTGACCCGCGACGTACTCCTCCGGATTGCGCACGTCGAACAGGTAGAGCGTGCGCGACGTGTCGGCGCGAAGCCGCTCCAGCGCGGCGTGGTCGATGTGCGCGATGTCGAAGCGTTCGGCGACCTTCGCCGCCATCGCCTGCGCGCGCGCGAGGCCGTCGCCGGAGACGTCGAGCTTGCGCTTGGTCTTGTCCTTCTCGGTCTCGAAGCCCGCGAGCTTGAATCCCATGGTGCCGTTGCGCAGCGCCACCACCTTGTTCGGAATGCCGGCGTTGATCAGCGACTGCGCGCCGATGATGCTGCGGGTGCGGCCGGCGCAGTTCACCACCACCAGCGTGTCGGGCGAGGGGGCGAGGTCGGGCAGTCGCAGCACCAGCTCCGCGCCCGGGACGCTGGTGGCGGTCGGAATCGAGACGCGCTGGAATTCGTCGAAGGGCCGGGAATCGACCACGATCATGTCGGTGTCGCCGCGCAGCAGGGCGTCCAGCTCCTGCGCCGAAATGCTCGGCGTCTCGCAAACATGCTCGATGTGCTCGCCGAACGCCTTGCTCGGCACATTGACGCCGGAGAACAGCTCCAGACCGGCACGCTCCCAGCCGGCCACGCCGCCCTCCAGCTTCGCGACCTCGGTGTAGCCCGCGCGGGCGAGGATCCCGGCGGCGCGCTCGGCAAGGCCGTCGTCGTCGTCGCAGAGCACGATTCGGGTCGCGAGCCGCGGCACCAGCGTCGGGAACCGCAGCTCCAGCCGGCTCAGCGGAATGCAGCGCGCCCAGAGCAGGTGGTTGCGCGAGAAGATCAGCTCCTCGCGCAGATCGACGAGCGCGATCTCGTCGCCGTCGGTGAGCATCGACTTCAGCGCGAGGGGCGGGACGAGGCGAAGGGGGCTTGGCGATGACATGAGGTTCTTTAGCTTCGCGCACCGCGATTTCAGTGTCATGCCCCGGCTTCTACAGGGCATCCCGCTTAGAGTGGCAAGGACAGTGCCCTCCTGATCGAGACGGCCGGGACAAGCCCGGCCATGACGGCGGTGCAAATGGGAGAGGGAGGATGAAGCTGCAGTTGCCTCGATTTACGTCGCGAGCTGCGGCGTCATCTGGTGCACCTCGCCGGTCTTGGGGTCGATGCGGATGCGGTCGATGGCGTCGAGGTTGGTCCCGGTGACGCGGACGAAGCGCGCATAGTCCGGATATTCGATCGAATGGATCATGCCGTCCTGATAGATGCCGGCCTTGCCGGGGGTGAGCTTGTATGTCGTCCGCGGCTTGATCCTGGCGTGCTTGGGGTCGCGGCCGTCGTCCTCGCGCTCCCATTCGGTCATCTCGGTGTATTTTGTGGCCTGGCCGTAGATCGCCCAGGATGCGCCGTGGTCGTGCGGCTGGCCCTTGCGCGCCTTGTCGTTGATGTGCGCGAGCACCTGGAATTTCAGGTCGGGGTCTTCGTAAAGCAGCTTCAGGCCGCGGGGGACGTTGTCGCCGCAATAAGTCTCGATGAAATCCGGATTGCCGAGCAGCGTCTCCAGCTTGACGCGCACCTGCTCGCGGCCGGCGGGGCCCGGGTCGCGCCCGAGCGCGGCGCGGCAGTCGGCGATGAACTGATCGAGGTCGTAGGCCATGAGCATTCTCCCGGGCGGGACGGTTTCCATCCGGGACCATATTCGCAAAACCGAATGACACGCGCCAGCGCGAGATCGACGCGCGCCGTGCAGATGCGTCCTTTGCGCAAGGAATGGCAGTGGCGTGGATGGCAGTGGCGGGGATGGCAGGCAAAGACACGGCACACGAATCACGCCCGCGATACGGAAGAATGCGCTGCCGGGAGGGCCGGTGGGGGCCTTGCCTCACTATGCGGCCCGAGGAGGCCGCTCCCGGAGCGACGTTCGTGGGGTGGCCGCTGCGTCACGATCCGAACGACGCCGTGACGGTTAGCGGCGGAACTTGCCCGGTGGAGTCATGAGCACCTCCGTCCTGCGTGGCGGATCGGCCAGAGACCATCCGCATGGGCATCGCTAGCGTCCTCCCGTGGTGTGGCGATGTCAAGGCGGGTGCAGCCGCGCGATTTCAGGTGCTTGCGACTTGCACTCCGAGAGCTTCGGCGGCGGACGCGAGCTTGCTGTCGAATGTCAGAAGCGTTGCGCCGACGCGCTGCGCAATCGCGACATGGAGCGCGTCCGGCGTTCGCAGCGAAGTGTTCAGGCGGCGAAGATAGCGGATTGTCATGGCGACGTCGGAGCTCGTCAGCCCGATCCGGGTCACATCCCGTTCGATCCATTCGTCAAACACCCCGAAGACGTCTTGTGCGTCCCGCAGCGTGAGTTCGCGCATCCGAACCTTCCTCGCAATCGCGGAACAGAACTCGGCACAGGCGAAATCGCTGACGAGAATTTGCGGCCGGCTGCTGCGAAGAATGGTGTGCGCCTGGGAAGACAGGGCATCGCTGACGAACAGCGAAACGATGACGCTCGGATCGAGATAGATGATCAACGATCCCACTCTTCGTCGCGAAGCCGGCTGACAAACGTGCCTGCGTCGTCCGAAGCGGATCGTCTTTTGCCCCGTTCCTCTGCCAGCCAGTCGAGCGACTTCGTTGTAATCCGCTGGCCCTGCTTGCGAACGGGCTTCAACTCCACCACCGGCTGGCCGTGGCGCGTGATCACCACGTCCTCGCCGCGCAGCGCGCGGTCGATCAGGTCGGAAAGCTGGTTCTTGGCTTCGACGACGCTGTGGCGGCCCATGCCCAAAAATAGCTATTCGATAGCCATTTCGTCAAGGTACGGGTCCGGCGGCGCGGTGCGGATGCGCGAACGCCGCGGCGCGGGCCGCGGCGTCGGTCGCGATCGGGAGCCGGCCCGGCGCCAGCGCCTCACGCCACCCGCGCGTTCATGGCGCCCCAGCTCTTGAGCGAGGCCCACAGGCCGCGGTCGAGCCGGAAGCGGTCGACCGGCGCGGACGAGCCGAGCGCGCGGATGCGGTGCAGGCCGACGCCGGTCCACTGGAAGCCGCACTTCTCCAGCACGCGCCGTGATGCCGGGTTGGTGACGCGCGCCGCCGATTGCAGCGCGGTGTGATCGAGCTCGCCGAAAGCGTGGTCGATCAGCGCACGCACCGCCTCGGTGGCGTAGCCCTTGCCCCAGTGCTTGACGCCGAGCCAGTAGCCGATCTCGACCGGCTCGCGCTCGATCTCGGCCAGGCTGCATGCGCCGACGATCGTACCGTTGCGCAGGGTGATGAAGAACACGGTCTCCGCGCCGGTGTTGGCCGCCGCGATGAAGTCCTCGGCGTCGCCGAGGCGGTAGGGATGCGGAATGCGTGACGTGTTCTCGGCGATGCGGCGGTCGTTCGCCAGCATGGCAACCGCTTTAGCGTCCCCGAGTCGCGGCGCACGCAGAACCAGCCGCCCGGTCTCGAGGACGGGGATACTGCGTTCCCTGAAGCTCTCCTGGCTTATCTCGTGCAGCGTCATGGCAGGCTCCTTTGCTTGCTTCCGTTCGGAAAGCAGAAGGGGGAGACGGCATCCGTCTCCCCCTTCAAGAGCCCTCATGAGCCCCGCCGGTTCGGACAGACACCGGCGGACCCACGATTTGGTTCCACCGTTTACTCGGCCGCAGCCTCCGTCGCCGGAATGACGGATACGAAGGTGCGGCCTTTGGCTTTGGTGTTGAACTGAATGCGACCGTCGGTCAGCGCGAAGAGGGTGTGGTCGCGGCCGATGCCGACGTTCACGCCCGGATGCCACTTGGTGCCGCGCTGGCGGGCGATGATGTTGCCGGCCACGCAGATCTGGCCGCCGAACAGCTTCACGCCGAGGCGCTTGCTCTCGGAGTCGCGTCCGTTGCGGGAGGAGCCGCCTGCCTTTTTGTGCGCCATCGTCGTCGTCCTTAACTCGAAGCTCTTGTACCGCGATTCCGGTGCCGGAATCATCTCACAAATATTGATGCCCGGCGTTGCTGCAACGCATGCGCGCAACAAAGTATGCCGCGCGCCGGGTCTTCGGGTTCGTTTAGGCCGCCGGCTGTTCGGGCGGCCTCTCCGTCGGCCTTCGTCTCGGCCTTGGGCTTTCTGGCGGCCTTCGGCTTGGGGCCCTTGGAGGGCGACTTGCCGCCGGACAGGATCTCGCTGACGCGGATCAGCGTGAACTCCTGGCGGTGGCCGCGACGCCGGCGCGAATTCTTGCGGCGGCGCTTCTTGAAGGAAATGACCTTGTCGCCGCGGCCGTGCTCGACGATCTCCACCGCCACGCTGGCTCCGGAGACGGTCGGTGCTCCGATCGACGGGGTGTCGCCACCCAGCATCAGCACCTCGCCGATCTGCACGATCTGGCCCGGTTCGCCCTCGATCTTTTCGATCTTGAGCGTCTGATCCTCGGCGACCCGGTACTGCTTGCCGCCGGTCTTGATGACTGCGAATATTTTCACTCTCGCGTTCGACCCCGGCCTCGGGCTGCCCCGGGCCGGCTTTTTGTCAGTCTGATTGTTTAGTGGTTACAAGCGCTTAGCGCCGCAACAACGCATTCGGGCCCAGACGGGCCCGCAACGCTGCATGCTTATGGCGGCCGGGGCGCGATGTGTCAAGGAAATGGGGCCGGCGGCGGGTTTGGCTTGCGTCTTCCGTCTCCCCGGCTCGCGCGTCGGGCCGTTGTCGGGCCGCGCCGGAGGGCGCAGACTGGCGGCCTGGATCGGCCGACCGCCCGGCGACGCACCGGGCGGCGGCGACAGGGAGGACGCCATGCAGGGAGCCCGTCGCGCGCTCGCCCGTCGTGCACGTTCGCTTGGGCTTGCGCTCTCGCTGGCCGTTCCGGCCGTCATCGCAGCCGCCGGCCTGTTCGGGTCACGGCCCGCGGCGGCGCAGGACTACCCGACCCGGCCCGTCACCATCGTGGTGCCGTTCGCGCCCGGCGGCGGCGTCGACCAGATGGCGCGGCTGGTGGCGCAGGAGCTGGAGAAGCGCTGGGGCGCGACCTTCGTCATCGAGAACAAGCCCGGCGCGGGCAGCATCATCGCCGCCACCCACGTTCAGAAGGCCCAGCCCGACGGCTATACCCTGCTGATGGCGCCGCTGCCGACGATGGTCGTAAACCCGGCGCTCTACAAAAAGCTGCCCTACGACCCGCTTACCGATTTCGCGCCGCTGGCGCTGCTGTCGGGCACGCCCTTCGTGCTGATGGTGAACCCGAGCGTGCCGGCGAAGTCGGTGAAGGAGCTGATCGCCTACGCGAAGGCCAACCCCGGCAAGCTGTCGTTCGCCTCCGCCGGGCCCGGCGTGCCGCATCATCTCTTCGCCGAGGTGTTCAAGAGCATGACCGGGATCGAAATGTCGCATGTGCCCTACAAGGGCAGCCTTCCGGCGCTCACCGATCTCGCCGCCGGCCACATCCCGCTGATGTTTTCCGATCTCGGCCCTGCACGCGGGCTGATGCAGACCGGCAAGGTGCGACCGCTCGGCATCTCGACCGCGGAGCGGCATCCGAACTATCCCGAGATTCCGCCGATCTCGGAGGCCGGCGTGCCGGAGTTCAAGATCGTCTCCTGGCAGATGATCGTGGCGCCGGCGAAGACGCCGCGCCCGGTGATCGAGAAGCTGAACAGGGAGATCAACGCCGTCCTCGCATCGCAGCCGGTCCGCGACCGGATTCTCGCCTACGGCTTCCTGCCGCTGGAGCAATTGTCCGTCGATGCGCTACAGACGTTCGTGAAATCCGAGTCGGTCCGCTGGACCGACGTGGTGCGCGCCGCCGGCATCGCAGCGTCGCGATAACAAGACACAGATCGAACGAGGGAAGGAGACGACATGAGAGCGTTGAAGCGCGTGGCGATCGCCATCGCACTGGCGGCGATGACATTCCAATCGGGCGCCATGGCGCAGGACTGGCCGAGCCGGCCGATCACCATCGTGGTGCCGTTCACGGCGGGCGGTGCCGGCGACATTCTCTCGCGCATGATCGGGCAGCGGCTGGAGAAGCGTCTCGGCCGGCCGATCGTGGTGGAGAGCAAGCCCGGCGCCGGCGGCATGATCGGGACGGCGGCCGTGGCCAAGGCGGAGCCGGACGGCTACACGCTGCTGATGGTTCCGAGCGGCCCGATGGTGGTCAACCCCACCATGTTCAAGCAGCTCAGCTACGATCCCGCGAAGGACTTCGTGCCGATCGCGATGGCGGCGGCCACGCCCTTCGTGCTGGTGGTCAACCCGTCGCTTCCGGTGAAGTCGGTCGCCGACCTCGTCGCGCTTCAGAAGAAGCAGGGCAAGCCGATGACCTTCGCCATCGTCGGGCCCGGCATCCCGCATCACCTGTTCGCCGAGGTGTTCAAGGGCATCACCGGCATCGAGACCCATTATGTGCCCTACAAGGGCAGCGCGCCGGCGATCACCGACGTGGTCGCGGGCCATGTGCCGGCGATGTTCTGCGATCTCGGCCCGGCCGGGCCGATGATCGCGTCCGGCAAGGTGCGCGCGCTCGGCGTCACCACCGGCACGCGGGTCGCCGCCTATTCCGACGTGCCGCCGCTCAAGGACGCGGGCGCGCCCGGCATGGACGGCGCGTCGTGGCAGTTGCTGGCGGCGCCGGCGAAGACGCCGCGCGCGATCGTCGAGCGGCTGAACAAGGAGGTGAAGGAGATTCTCGCCGAGGCCGAGGTGAAGGAGTTCATCGGCAAGAACGGCATGGTGCCAATGCCCGAGCACTCGATCGAAAGCCTGCAGAAGTTCCTGGCCGACGAGAATGCGCGCTGGGGCAAGGTGGTGCGCGACGCAGGCCTCGCCGGCTCGCGCTGAGAGACGCCCGGTTTTGCGACAGGCACCGCCGCGAAAGCGGCGGTGCGCTTTTTCGAAGGCGTGCGCCCGATCTAAAGCTGCCACGTCTTCGGCAGCAGGCCCTTCGCGCGGCCGATGCCGACGTAATAGGTCCACAGCTTGGCGATGTGGCGGTCGCGCTTGAAGTCGTGCAGGAAGTCCTGCATCTCGGCGGCGCTCAGCGGCAGCACCGGGCCCAGCATTGCGGCCTGATAGCAGGCCACGGCGTTCTCCACGAAATGCACGCTGTCGATCAGCACGCCCGGCACGCTCTCGGCCGCGATCACCTGGCCGTGCGCGCGAATCTGGAGCGCGTGGTGCGGCCCGAGCGTCGTCGCCAGCGCGCGGCCGAGCACCGGATCGCTGACATGGCTCGGGTCGGCATGCACCGGAATGCCGTCCGCCCAGCGCACCGCATGGTTCTTGACCGGCAGAAGCGTCGCGCCCTTCGCCAGGGTGAAGGCGGTGGTCAGGTCGTGATGGAAGTGCGCGATGGAATGAACGTCGGTCCGTGCGCGCAGAATCTCGCAATGCAGATAGACCTCCGACGGCGGCCGTAGGCCTTTCGGCCCCGACAGCATGCGCCCGTCGAAATCGCAGACCAGCAGGTCGCCCGGCCTGAGGCTCGCCCGGCTCTGGTCGAACGACTGGATCAGGAAGGCGTCGCGCCCGGGCAGCCGCGCGCTGACATGGCCGCTGTAGCCGAGCAATCCGAGGTCGTTGAGCAACAGCGTGCAGGCCGCGACCTCGTCGCGCAGCCGCCGCTCCGAATCCGCCGTCTTGCGTCCGTGCGCGAGACGCCTTGCCTGCTTCGCCATAGGAGATTCATTCCAGGATGGTTCTGAGCCGGTCGCCCTGCGACTTCGGCAGACCGACGATCTCGGCCACGATCTTCTGCAACTCCTCGCCCGACACCGGATCGATGTCGAAGCGCTCCTTCTTCGCCTGTTCCAGGAACGCCGGGTCGCTCACCATCGCGTCGAACGCCTTGCGCAGCGCGGCGACCCGCTCGGGCGGCGTGCCCGGCGTGGTGAAGATCGGCCGGCCGATCCGGGTGGGGGCGGACAGCAGCCGCAGCAGTTCGCGGTCCGCGTCGTTGGTCGCCAGCTCGGAGAGCAGCGGAACGTCCGGCAGGTCCGGCGCCCGCTTCAGCCCGACCTGCACCAGAATATTGATCTTCTTTTCGGCGAGCCATTGCGGCCGCGTCGCCTTCCACGCCGTCCATGAGTTCGAGCCGCGCACCTCGACCTCGCCGCGCTCCATCGCGAGGTTGATGTCGTTGCCGCCGGGATAGCCGAGGATGATGCGGAATTTGGTGCCCAGCATCGCGTTCATCGCCTTGGGATATTGCGACGACGTCGAGCCGCCGGTCGCGCCGGCCGTCACCTCGCGGCGGCGGGCGTCCTCGATGGTGCGGATGCCGGAGGCATGCCAGGCGGCGGTGGTGTTGTTCTCCGCGTTCGGATTGCCGATGTAGAGGAACTGGGTGGTGTCGACGGTCAGCCGCTTGTCGCCCGCGGCCTGCTGCAGCGCCAGCGACTGGTCGGCGGTGGCGAGCACGGAGCCGTCGCGCGGCGCGATGTTGTAGACCCAGTTGACCGCGGCGCGGCTGCCGGCGCCGGGCATGTTGCGCGGCACGATGGTCGGCTTGCCGGGGATGTACTGGCCGAGATGGCGCGCCACCAGCCGCGCGTAGAGATCGTAGGTGCCGCCCGACGAATAGCCGATGATGAGATCGATCTTGCGTCCGCGGTAGAACTCCTCCACCGACGACGGCCCCGCCGACGACTGCCCCAAAGCGACGCCCGGCCACGCGACCGCGAGGGCGAAGATTGCGACGACGGCTCTCCGCATGGGACAGGCCTTGACCGCAGGGTGCCAGCGATGGGTTATGGTTCTTGCCGCCTATCAAGGCAGGTGGAGCTTGTTCCGTCAATGACCGGCGAAGCCGAAGGCGGCCGCATCTTCTTTTCGTCCGCGGGCCGCTCGCTCGAGGAGGACGACCAGATCTGCCTGCTCAGCGTCGGCGTCGACATCGGCTCGTCGACGTCACATCTGGTGTTCTCGCGCATCGTGCTGGAGCGGCTCGACAGCCGCTATGTCGTCACCGAGCGCGAGACCTTCTACGGCTCCGACATCCTGCTGACGCCCTACGCCGAAGGCGAGACCATCGACGCCGATCGGCTCGGCGCCTTCATCCGCAAGGAGTATGCGGACGCCAAGGTGGAGCCCGGGGAGATCGACACCGGCGCGCTGATCCTCACCGGCGTCGCGGTGCGCCGGCGCAACGCACGCGCCATCGGCGAGCTGTTTGCGCAGGAGGCCGGCCGGCTGGTCGCGGTGTCGGCCGGCGACAGCCTCGAAACCATCATGGCGGCGCACGGCTCGGGCGCGGTGGCGCGCTCGATCCGCGACGAATGCGCGGTGATGAACGTCGACATCGGCGGCGGCACGTCAAAGATCGCGGTCTGCGAGGCCGGCCGCGTGACCGACCGCACCGCGCTCGACGTCGGCGCGCGGCTGGTGTGCTTCGATGCCGACGGCCGGGTTTATCGCACCGAAGAGGCCGGCCGGCGGTTCGCGGCGGAGCTGGGCATCGACGTGGCGCTCGGCCGGACGCTTGCGCCGGACGACGCCCGCGCGCTCGCCGCGCGCATGGCCGAGCGGCTGTTCGAGGCGATGGCCGGCGCCGCGCCGCAGGCGCACGGCGAAAGCCTGCTGCGGCTGGAGCCGCTGGGACGGCGCGCGCCGGTCGGCTGCCTGCAATTCTCCGGCGGGGTGTCCGAGTTCATCGGCGGCGGCGAGGCGCGCGGCTTCGGCGATCTCGGCCCGCTGCTCGCCGCGGAGATCAAGGCGCGCGCGCCGCGATTCTGCGAACGCATCGAGCCGGCTGTCGAGGGAATCCGCGCCACCGTGGTCGGCGCGTCGCAATACACGGTGCAGCTGTCGGGCAGCACGATCTTCGTGGCGCCGCTCGACGCCGTGCCGCTGCGCAACGTGCCGGTGATCGCGCCGGCGCTGCCGCTCGACGGCGAGGCCATCGACCGCGACGCGGTGGCGGATGCGGTGCGCGACGAGCTGCGCCGGCTCGATCTCGCCGGCGGCGAGCGGCCGGTGGCGCTGTTCGCGCCGTGGCGCGGCTCGGCGACCTTTCAGCGGCTCGATGCGTTCTGCCGCGGCGCGGCGGACGGGCTCGCCGCCGTGCTCGCGCAGGGCCATCCGCTGGTGCTGGCCGGCGACGGCGACGTCGGCGGGCTGATCGGCATTCACCTGCGCGAGGAGATGCAGCTCGACAGCGCCATCGTCTCGATCGACGGGCTGGAGCTGCAGGCGTTCGACTACATCGACATCGGCGCGATGCTCGACACGTCCGGCGCGGTGCCGGTGGTGATCAAGTCGCTGGTGTTCCCGGCTGCGTCCGTCGCCGCTTGAGTGCGCTGGCTCAGACGATCAGCAGCAGCAGGCCCACGGCGGCGATGGCGCCGCCTGCGGTGCGCGTCACCGCCGGCCGCCGCACCAGCAGGCCGAGTCCGACGCCGGCGCCGTGCAGCACGAGCGTCGCCAGCACGAAGCCCGCGCCGTAGAGCAGCGCCGAGCCGGACGCCGGCAGTTCGGCGCCGTGCGCATGACCGTGAAACAGCGCGAACAGGCCGACCAGCGCGGCGCTGGCCGCCAGCGGCAGGCTCAGCCCGAACGCCACGGCCGCGCCCAGCACCACCAGCGACACCACGATGATGGTTTCCACGAACGGCAGCGCGACCCCCGACGCCCCCATGACCGCGCCGACCGCCATGATCGCGGGAAACACCGCAGGCAGCAGCCAGAGCGCCGGCCGTCCGAGCTGCGCGGCCCAAAGTCCGACCGCCACCATCGCCAGCAGGTGATCGAGGCCGGTGAGCGGGTGCGCGACGCCGGAGGCGAATCCGCCGGCGTGGCCGCCGACATGCGCCAGCGCGGGCCATGCGGACAGCGACAGGACGGCGGCGAGAGCGGCCTTCAGAGCGGCACGATGCGGCATGGCGATCCCCGGGTCAGACACTGGCCGAGACAGTGTAGGGCAGGAGAGCGAAGCGGGGGAACCGGTTTTCCCGTGTTGCTCGCCGTCCGCTCGGCCATCCCGGGGCGGCGCGTCGCGGCCGGCGGTCAGTCGACCTCGATCACCACCACGCCGTTCTCGACCGCGGTGGGATAGGTCTTGATCGGGATCATGCAGGGCGGCGACACGACCTCGCCGGTCTTGATGCTGAACTGCCCGTTGTGGAAGTTGCATTCTACAACGTCGCCGTCGATGTAGCCCTCCGACAGCGAGCCCGGCCCGTGGGTGCAGGTGTCGTCGGTGACGTAATACTGGCCCTCGACGTTGTAGACGGCGAGGATCAGATCCCCGGTTTCGACCTTAATGGCGGTGCCTTCGGCAACCTCTTCGGCCTTGCAGAGTTCGACTCTTGTGGGCACGGCGACGCTTCTCTTCCTGGCAGGGCGTTTCTTGCTCGAATGCGCAATCGGCGCATGCACTTGAACGGACCCGTCCGCGAGCCGGCCGAGCCGTCCGGATTTCATAGACCATGCGTCCCGGATCAGGTCAACGCGGCGTCGTCCAGACTTGAGCAACACGGTTCGCGGGCGCTATACATCCTTTCAAAGGGACCGCCCAAGGAACTCGGGAGTCTGCCATGCTCAGAAAAGAACAGAACGACCTTCTCACCCAGACCGGACCCGGCACGCCGATGGGCCGCATGTTCCGGGCGCATTGGATTCCCGCGCTGCTGGCGGAGGAGCTTCCGGAACCGGAGTGCCCGCCGGTCCGCGTGAAGCTGCTCTCCGAGCGTCTGCTGGCGTTGCGCGACTCGCAAGGCAGGCTGGCGCTGATCGACGAGTTCTGCGCCCACCGCGGCGTCTCGCTGTGGTTCGGCCGCAACGAGGAGAACGGGCTGCGCTGCCCCTATCACGGCTGGAAGTACGACCACACCGGCCAGTGCATCGACGTCCCCTCGGAGCCGGAGGAGAGCGGCTTCTGCCAGAAGATCAAGCTGAAGTCCTATCCGCTGGTCGAGCGCGGCGGCGTGCTGTGGACCTATATGGGCCCGCCGGAGCAGCAGCCGCCGTTGCCGGAGTGGGAGTTCGCGATGGTGCCGGGCGACCGCACCTACATGTCCAAGCGCACCCAGGAGTGCAACTGGTTGCAGGCGATGGAGGGCGGCATCGATTCCAGCCACGTCTCGTTCCTGCATCGCGGCGAGCTGAACAAGGACCCGCTGTTCAAGGGCTCCAAGGGCAACCAGTACAATCTCGGCGACTCGCGGCCTGTGTTCGAGGTGGTCGAGAGCCCCGGCGGCCTCTTCATCGGCGCGCGCCGCAACGCCGAGAACGGCAATTATTACTGGCGCATCACGCAATGGGTGATGCCGGCCTTCACGATGATCCCGCCGCGCGCCGACCATCCGGTGCACGGCCACTTCTGGGTGCCGATCGACGACGAGAACTGCTGGGCCTGGAGCTTCGACTACAAGGTCACGCGGCCGTTCAAGGATCACGAGCTGCAGGCGTTCAAGGAGGGCAAGGGCATCCACGTTCCCTATGTGCCCGGCACCTACCGGCCGCTGCAGAACAAGGACAACGACTACCTGATGGACCGCGCGGCGCAGAAGCGCGGCGACACCTACAGCGGCGTCGAGGGCATCGCGATGCAGGACGCCTCGCTGCAGGAGAGCATGGGCCCGATCATCGACCGCTCGAAGGAGAACCTGGTCTCCACCGACAACGGCATCATCATGGCCCGCCACCGCCTGCTGCGCGCGCTCAAGGCGATGGAAAAGGGCGAGACGCCGCCCGGCGTTTCGCACGAACATCAGCGCGTGCGTTCGGCGGCGGTCGTGCTGCCGCCCGACCAGCCCTACAAGGAGGCCGCCAGAGAGGCCCTTGTCGTGCAGGTCGGCAAGGAGCATGTGACGGTCTAGCCCATGCCCTCCGAATCCGCTCGGGCGACCACCGCCGCCGAATCGCGCTACCGGATCGACGCGCCGAAC
This sequence comes from uncultured Alphaproteobacteria bacterium, assembly GCA_963758225.1. Classification (GTDB taxonomy): domain Bacteria; phylum Pseudomonadota; class Alphaproteobacteria; order Rhizobiales; family Xanthobacteraceae; genus Z2-YC6860. The sequence goes on from CAVWUJ010000010.1 coordinate 48,326, forward strand.
TCGCGCGCGCGCACGATCAAGGTGATCGCGCTCGACGAGCCGTCGGAGCGGGTGCTGCGCCGCCTGTCCGAAGGCAAATGGAACAAGGCGACGTTCCTCACGGCCTCCGCCTTCTCGGGCGCGCCCGAGCGAAACGAGAGCCTCGCCGGCTGGCTGAGCGACATCGCGGGACGCACCAAGAATCTCCTGGAGGAGATCGAGGGTGCGGACCTCGTCGTGATGGTCGTCACCGCCGGCCAGCGCGCCGAAGCGGCGTCGCTGATCGGCGAAGCCTGCAGCCTCAAGCGCGTGAACACCACGGCGCTGGTGCTCGGCGGCATCGATATTCCCGACGCGGTGCTCTCGCGCTCGCTCTCGCAGCTTCGGCCCTGGTCGCTGATGCTGGTGATCTCCGGCGCCGAGGAATACATCGAAGACATGCTGACCGCGCTGCGCGCCTGACGGTCGGCGCGCCTTTCCCGGCTTGCAGGGGCGAGATCATTCGCCGAACGGCGATGCGCCGAACGGCGACGATGCGTCGCACGCCGCCGTCCCCGGCGCGCGGCGCATGACTCATGCTCCCCATTTGGTTAGAAATGGACGATCCAATCGGCGGACCTGCGCGCATGCAACCTGCGCGGGCGGCCGCAAACGGGAGGAAGACACGATGCCATTTGCCTGGCCCTTTGCCTGCCGCGCGAATCTGGCGACCGTTGCGGTCGCCGCCGCCCTGATCGCCGCGCCGGCCTGGACTTCGTCCGCCTCGGCGCAGTCGGCCGAGGCGTTCTTCAAGAGCAAGTCCTCGATCGAAATCATCATCGGCTACCCGCCGGCCGGCAGCAACGACGTCTACTCGCGGCTGCTGTCGCGGCATCTGGGCAAGCACCTGCCGGGCAACCCGACCGTGATCCCGCGCAACATGCCGGGGGCGGGCTCGTTCGTCGCGCTCAATCACCTGTACAACATCGCGCCCAAGGACGGCAGCGTGATCGGGCTCGGCGCGCCGACCGTCTCGCTCGACGAGCGGCTCGGCACCGCCGGCGTGCGCTTCAAGACAGCGGAGTTCAACTGGATCGGCCGCATCGATTCGCTGATCAACATGGTCTTCATGTGGCACACGTCGAAGGTCCAATCGATCGCCGATGCGCAGAAGATCGAATCGACGCTGTCGGGCACCGGCGCGGGCTCCACCGTTTCGATCTATCCGAATGCGATCAACAACGTGCTCGGCACCAAGTTCAAGCTGGTGATGGGCTACAAGGGCTCGGCCCACGCCCAGCTCGCGGTCGAGCGCGGCGAGGTCGAGGGACACTCGACCTCCTGGACCGCGCTCAAGGTCGGCCACCCCGACTGGATTCGCGACAAGAAGGTCAAGGTCATCGTCCAGTTCTCGGTCAATCCGCATCCGGAGCTGAAGGACGTTCCGACCGCGCCGTCGCTGGCGCGCAACGACGAGGAGCGCAAGATCCTGACCGCCATCGTCAACGCCAGCGAGGTCGGCACCGCCTTCATGGCGCCGCCCGGCGTGCCGGCCGACCGTGTCGCGCTGCTGCGCCGCGCCTTCGACGCCACGATGAAGGATCCCGAATTCATCGCGGACGCCGAGAAGATGAAGCTGACGCTCGGGCCGAACACCGGCGAGGAGCTGCAGAAGACCATCGCCGAGGTCAGCGGCCTGCAGGGCGACCTGCTGGAGAAGGTGCGCGCCGCCTACATGGCCGACCGCAAGTAAACGCCGCCATCGCGTGACACGAACGCGGGCCGCACGATAATGTGCGGCCCGCTGGCGTTCGGGCCGGCAGTCGGGACAGGTTCATGGCGCGGAACATCGTGGTGATCGGCAGCGGGCCCGCTGCCGTCTGGGCTGCCATCGAGGCGAAAAAGACCGCCGCTGCCGCGACCGTCACGCTCGTCGCCGACGAAGGCTGCGAGCCCTACGAGAAGCCCCCGCTGTCGAAGGCGGTGCTGCTCGGCAAGGCGGCGATCGAGGATGCGCCGATCGCGGGGCCGGCGGGCGTCGCGGCGATGGGCGTGGAGGTGCGCGGTCACACCCGCGCCGAGGCGATCGATCCGGCCGCGCGCACGGTGACGACCAACCGCGGAACCTTGCCCTACGACGCGCTGGTTCTCGCCACCGGCTCGCAGGTGCGCGAACTGGCGCTGCTGCCGCAGGTGATGCCGCGGGTGCATTATCTTCGCACCGAGACCGACGCGCGCGCGCTTAAGGGGGCGCTCGCCGGCTGCAGGCAGATCGTCGTGGTCGGCGGCGGCCTGATCGGCCTCGAAGTCGCCGCGTCGGCGGTGGAACTGGGAATTCAGGTCACGGTGCTGGAGGCGGCGGACCGGATCATGGGCCGTGCCTGCGACGCCGGCACCAGCGCGGCGATCCTCGCCGAGCACCGGCACCGCGGCGTCGAGGTCCACACCGGCGTGCGGATCGTCGGCGCCACGCCGCAGCTCGACGGCGACATCGCGATCGAGACCGCGGGCGGCGACCTGTTCGTCGCCAATCTCGTGGTGGTCGGCGCGGGCGTGACGCCCGAGGCCTCTCTCGCCGCGGCGGCGGGACTTCCGACCGGCGACGGCATCATGGTCGACGAGCAGTGCCGCACCGGCGATCCGGCGATCTTCGCCGCCGGCGACTGCACCCGCTTTCCCGGACCCGACGGTGCGCTGGTGCGGCTGGAGAACTGGCGGCATGCGCAGGAGCACGGCGCGGTCGCCGGCCGCAACGCCGCAGGCGCGAGCGAAACCTACCGGCCGACGCCGTCCTACTGGTCGGAGCAGTACGATCTTTATATCCAGGGCGTGGGCTGGCCCTTGGCCGAGCCGGATGCGCGCGTGATGCGTCCCTTGCAGGGCAAGTCCCGCCTCACGATGGAGATCAGGGACGGCATGCTCGCCTACGCCGTCGGCATCAACGCCCAGCGCGATCTCGCGGCGATCCGCCGGCTGATCGAGCGCAAAATTCCGGTCGATGCCGCAGCGCTTGCCGATCCCGCACAGCCGTTCCAGGCGATGCTGAAGGCCAAAGCTTGAAGCAACGCTCGTTGAGAGACCCACGATGAGAAGCGCACCATGACCGCCGTGACCATTCCAACGCTTCAGCAGATGAAACGCGACGGCCGGAAGATCGCCGGCGTCGTGGCTTGGGACACGCCGATCGCGCGGATCGCGGATCGCGCCGGCATCGACATCATCTCGGTCGGCGATTCGGTCGGCGTCAATCTCTGGGGCCACGCCAGCCCGCTCGAGGTCACGCTCGACGAAATGCTGGTGTGCTGCAAGGCGGTGCGCCGCGGCACGTCGCGCGCGCTGGTGAGCTGCGACCTGCCCTACGGCCCGCTGCAGGAGGGCACCGACAGCGCGCTGCGCGCCGCGATCCGGCTGGTGAAGGAGGGCGGCGCCGACATGCTCAAGCTCGACGGCGCGGCCGACTTCCCGGACTCGGTGCGCGCGATCGTGCGCGCCGGCATTCCGGTGTTCGCGCAATTCGGGCTGACGCCGCAGACCGCGCTGAAATACGGCGTGCCCTACAGCGCGCAGAATTCGGCGGGCGCGCAGGCGACCGCCGAGACCACGGCGAAGCTGGTCGAGGAGGCGAAGCTGCTGGAGGCGGCGGGAGCCTCGCTGCTGGACTTCACCAATTCGGGTCCGGTCGCGGGCGAGGCGGTGACGAAGGCCGTGGCGATTCCGGTGATCGGCGGCTTCGGCGGCGGCCCCTGGCTCGACGGGAGGGTGCGGCTCGCGCACACCGCGATCGGCTACGGCGAGAAGTGGATCGAGTTGAAAACCGAGACCTATACGAACACCGCGAAGGCCGCGCTCGACGCCTTCGGCGCGCTGATCGCAGACGTGCGCGCCGGTCGCCAGATCAAGGGGTGAGGGCGGAGGCCCGGCTGAAGGGCACCCCCTCGTAACTAAACCAAAACGGCATATCCTTTAGTAACGGGGCGCCGTAATTAAACGCAACGCACCCGTGCTCGTATCCTTGTTGAGGATGGACCGGTCTACAGTCGCGCCGTCGTGCCGCCGTCCACCGCCCAGGTGCTGCCGGTGACGAACGAGGCGCGCTCGGAGGCGAGGAAGACGACCACGTCCGCCACCTCCTCCGCCGTGCCCATGCGCTTGAGCGGCACCTTGGCGACGCGCGGCTTGAGCACCTCGGCCTCGCTCTGGCCGGTCTTGGCCATCGCGTCCTTGATGTTCTGGTCGTGACGCTCGGTGCGGATCGCCGTCGGCACCACCGCGTTCACGAGGATGTCGTCCTTGCCCAGTTCGTTGGCGAGCGCCACAGTGAGATTGAGCACGGCGGCGTTGTTGAGGCCGACCGTGATCGCGCCGAGCTGCGGCGTCCAGGCCGCGCCGCCGGCCAGGTTGACGATGCGGCCCCAGCCGCGCTCGCGCATCGGCGGCACGGCATGGCGGATGCAGCGCACCGTGCCGTGCAGCTTGTTGTCGAAGGCGTGCTGCCACGCGCTCTTCGTCCATCGCGAAGAAGCCGCCTTGGGCGATCATCGCCGCGTTGTTGACGAGGATGTCGAGGCGGCCGAAAGCGTCCTGCGTGCGCTTGAACAGATGCTCGACCGCCGCCGGATCGTTGAGATCGGTCGGCACGCCGATCACGCGATTGCCGGCGCTGCGGCCTTGAGCCTTTCGACGGCCTGCGCGTTGCGGCCCGGATCGACGCTCGCGACCGCGACCATCGCGCCCTCGGCCAAAAGCGCGGCCGAAATCGCATAGCCGATGCCGCGATTGCCGCCGGTGACGATGGCGACGCGTCCGGAAGTCCGAGATCCATAGTGATCGTCTCCATCGTGATGCATGCGCCGGCGGCGAATCTTAGCCCGTATATTCCAGAATATGCATGCCCGCGCCGGCGCGGTCGATCAGATAGAGCCGGCCGTGCTCATCGGCGCCGATGTCGTTGGACTGCACCGCCGCCCGCCCCTCTTCCAGCGCCGGGACGTAGCAGCCGACCTCCTTCGGATGGAACGGATCGCTGACATTCACCGCGCGAAGCCCGGCGTTGAAATAGGTCAGGAACACGATGTCCTTCCACGGCCCCTCGGCCGGAAGGTTCTCCAGGATGTTGTGCGCGCCGAAGCGGCCCGGCCGGTCGAAATATTTCTCGCGCTCGGGCATGAAGGTCGCGATGGGCGTGAGCCGGTCCTCCTTGCGCGCGTCGATCACCCACATGAATTGCGCGTCCCAATATTTCTGCTTGGCGCGCGCCTCGTCGGTCACGATCAGATAGGGCCGGTCGCCGAGCGGCCAGCAGGTGTGGTTGGAGCCGGGGAACGGCGGCACCCAGCTCAAGTGGCCGACGAGCTTCATGTCGTGAGATCGGTGCAGTCGATCACCGAAATGCCGCCGCCCCACCACGCGCAATACATGCGGTTGCCGCGGATCACCGGCGGGCCGTGCAGCGTGGTCACGTCGTGTCGGGCGGATGCGGCACGCTGAACATCGCCGTTGCCGTCCATCGCCTTCATCCACGGCAGGCCCCATTGGCTGATGACTTCCGGCTTGAGCGGATCGGAAATGTCCATCACCCAGATCACCCGCCGGTTCCAGCCCGGCGCGTCGTTGGGCACGAGCGCGAGCTTGCGCTTGTTGTCGACGGCGAAGCGGTGCGGGCCGGTGCCGGGCATGTCGTAGAAGCCGACCTGGCGCGGCTCGCCGCCCTTGGAAATGTCGAAGATGAACAGGCCGGTGCGCGCGCCCTGCGCCCTTTTCGCCGGGAAGCTGCTCGGAGTTCACGTAGAGGAAATCGCCGTCCACGACGCGCAGCTTGTGGCAATGCACGCCGGGCGGCGGCTTGACCTCGGCGACCTTGCGCGGCTTTCGCGGATCGCTGCACGTCGTGGACGGTGAAGCCTTCGGGCCCGTTGTAGCTCGATCCGCCGACCGCGCCGACATAGGCGAAGCCCTTGTGCATCTCGACGATGCTGCCGCCGCCCCAGGCCGCCACGGATCGTGGCCGAGCAGCCGGAAGTTCCGGGCCTCTTCGGGAATGTGCTCCGGCATCGGTTTCGGCTCCTAGGCGTTCCGGAAGAGCGCGCAGCGGCTTATCGTCCGGAATTGCCATACATCGCACGGGATGGAGCGTCGGCGTTCCTTTAATCGTATGAACCGTTCAAGGCTCATACCGCCCGCCGAAGCCGGCTTGCCGGCGCCAAGCGCCCGGCAATTCCCAGACGCCGGCGCCGCCGGGATTGAGGTCGCCGTCGATATTGGCGTCGATCAGGAACGGCCTGTTCGCGGCGATCGCCATCTTCAATGCGTCGTTGAGATCGCCCGGCTTGTCCACGCTGACGCCCTCGACGCCGGCGGAGCGCGCCATCGCGGCGAAGTCGGGATTGTAGGGCGCGCCGGTCTGCGGATGCTTGAAGTCGGTCGCAAGTTCGCGCCCGTCGAGATAGCCGCGCTGCAGCCCCACAGATC